>NZ_CP064367.1:0-2181327 GCF_022869645.1 Neisseria meningitidis
GAAAATACGGACGGGAAGTTTTTTGTGTTCCGAACGGAAAGCCTGAATCTTTTTTATACCGGGGAATTATGATGCGGACGGCGTGAATGCGTCGGAGAAAAACAAGTTTTCCGGCAGCTTATGCTGTTGCACAAACAGATTTTTTGCCTGTTCGGTCATAGCCGGAGAGCCGCAGGCAAATACTTCGTATTCCGACAGGTCGGGGTGGTCTTGTGCCGCGATGTCTTGTACGTGGCCTTTTCTTCCTTGCCAGCACTCTCTGGGGCGGGACAATACGGGGGTGAAGCAGGCGTTTTTCAGACGGTCTGCCAACCCTTGTGCTTCTTCGAGGGCATACAAATCATCTTGATGACGCGCGCCCCAGTAGAAATGGACGACGCGGCTGCTGCCTTGGCGGATAAGGTCGAGCAGGATGCTGCGGATGGGGGCGTAGCCTGTGCCGGTTGCCAGCAGGATGACGGGCTTGCCGCTGTCTTCCTGCAGGGTAAATGAACCGAGCGGGCCTTTAACGCGGACAATGCCTTTTTCTTTGACTTTGGGTTCGCTGCCGAAAATCATTTCCGAGCAGACACCGTTTTCACGCCTGCGGATGTGCAGTTCCAAAATGCCTTCTTGGTCGGGCGGATTGGCGATGGAGTAGCTGCGGCTGACGTTGCCTGGCAGCAGTAAATCAATGTATTGCCCAGCGTAGAAGGCAAACGGCGGGGCTTTGGGCAGGGCAAGTTTCAGGAGGGCGACATCGTGTTTGAAAATAATATTTTCGATGCGTGCGGGCAGAGTGCGGACGGGTAGGGCATCGGCTTTGTAGCCGGGGATGTTGATGCTGATATCGCTTTGCGCAGTGGTGCAGCACATCAAAATCTTGCCTTGCGCTTTTTCTGCTTCGGATAAAGCCTGTTCCGAGTGTCCGCCCATTTGAATATCGCCGCTGACCAGTTCGGCTTTGCATTGTCCGCAGACACCGCTTTTGCAGGAATGGGGCAGATTGAGGTTTTGACGGGCGGCGGCGGCTAAAACGGTTTCACCGTCGCCGGCGGCAAAGGTGGTTTGGTCGGGCAGTGTAATGGTGTGGTTCATGGAATATTGTTTTTTATGCTGTTTTAATGTGGTCAGACTGTGAAAATGCCGTCTGAACGTCGGATTTGGGTTTCAGACGGCATCTTGCTTATCAGGCAAGTTTGGCTTTAATCAGCTCTTGAACCTGCGCGGGATTGGCTTTGCCTTTGCTGGCCTTCATCACTTGCCCCACAATCGCATTCAGGGCTTTTTCGTTGCCGGATTTGAACTGTTCCACGGCTTTTGCATTGTTTGCCAGCACTTCGTCTACCATCGCTTCAATCGCGCCGGTATCGGTCATCTGTTGCAAACCGTGTTTTTCAATGATTTCGGCAATGGAGGCTTCGGGTTCAGCCCACATGGCTTCAAAGGCTTTTTTCGCCAATTTGCTGCTTAATGTGCCGTCGGCGATTTTGCCTACCAGAGCGGCGAGGCGTGGGGCGGTAATCGGGCTGTCGGCAAGTTCCATGCCTTCTTTGTTCAGCGTGGCGGCAAGTTCGCCGTTCATCCAGTTGGCAGTCAGCTTGCCTTGTCCGCTCTCTTTAGCGGCTTCTTCAAAATAGGCAGCCTGCACGCGGCTGGCAGTGAGCAGGCGCGCGTCGTAGTCGCTCACGCCATAATCCGCCACGAAACGCGCCGCCATTTCTTTTGGCAGCTCGGGCATTTCTGCTTTTGCTTTTTGCAACCGGTCGTCTGAAATGATGACGGGCAGCAAATCGGGGTCAGGGAAGTAGCGGTAGTCGTGCGCGTCTTCTTTCAGGCGCATTACGCGGGTTTCGCCTTTTTCGGGATCAAACAGCATCGTTGCCTGCTGTACTTTGCCGCCGTCTTCCAAAATCTCGATTTGCGCTTCTGCTTCGTAATTAATCGCCTGCTCCAAGAAACGGAAGGAATTGAGGTTTTTAATCTCGCGGCGCGTGCCGAATTCCGCTTGACCTTTCGGGCGAACGGATACGTTGGCATCGACGCGGAACGAACCTTCCGCCATATTGCCGTCGCAAATGTTCAGCCAGGTTACCAAGCTGTGCAAGGCTTTGGCGTAGGCAACGGCTTCGGCGGCGGAGCGCATTTCGGGTTCGGATACGACTTCCAATAAAGGCGTGCCGGCGCGGTTCAAATCGATACCGGTCGCGCCGTTCAAGCCTTCATGTACGGACTTGCCCGCGTCTTCTTCCATATGGGCGCGGGTTACGTTGATGGTTTTCACATCGTCGCCGACTACGATTTCCAATTTGCCGTGTTCGACAATCGGTAAGTCCAACTGGCTGATTTGATAGCCTTTTGGTAAGTCGGGATAGAAGTAGTTTTTACGGTCGAACACGTTTTTCCGGTTGATTTTCGCATCCAAAGCCAAACCCAATTTGATGGCTTTTTCAACGACTTCTCGGTTCATTACCGGCAGTACGCCCGGCAAAGCACATTCCACCACGCCGGCGTGCGCGTTGGGTTCTGCGCCGAATGCGGTCGATGCGCCGCTGAAGATTTTGGATTTGGTGTTCAATTGGACGTGGATTTCCAAGCCGATTACGGTTTCCCAGGTCATAAGAGCTTCTTTCTCTAAAATATCAATTCGATAGTCTTCGCGTCAGGCTGTCCGGCGGAGCGGTTTTTCCGTTTGGATGCCGTCTGAAATGCCGCGTGCTTCTGTTTTCAGACCGTCCTTCATCTCTGCAACCATGTTGTCCAGCATTTCATAACGCTTGCGGTACATCGAGCGTTTTTTGCTTTCGATGTCGGTAAGGTCTTTGCGGGCGGGGGTTTGGGGGAGATGCCAGTAGCCGTCCCGTTCCAAACTTGCGCCGTATTCCTGCCAGAATGCGTCGTAATTCATTTTGACACGCTTTTTAAGTTTCCAGCGCAGTTTGACCTGATGTTTTTGTGCAATGCCCATTGCGCCGTCCAAGCCGAGTACGGCGGCGAAATATTGCAGGGCGGTTACCATCAGTTGTTGGGGACGCAAGCCGTGGAGTTGTTTGGTTATGCGGCGGACGGTGTCTTTGGCTTCTTCACCCGCCGGCCCTTGTACGGAGGCTGTCAGCAGGTGTGTGCCGACAAAGGCGAAGGTCGCCATATACAGCCGGTTGCCTGCTTCGTCGCGCAAAGATAAAGACCACGCGCCTTCTTCGACGCAGTTGTCGTTGCGGTTGAGCCACAAGCTGATGCCGTCTGAAAGGTGCGCCAAGACCAAATGGAAGCGGTAGTCTTCCATTTGGTGCAGAATGTCTGTGCCGAACAGTTTTTCCGCCATAAGAAAATCTGCCGTCATCGCATCTAAACGGCGTTTGCAGTTAAAACGCCTGTCAACAAATTCGCGCAGCAGCGGATAGGCATTTTGCGGGCAGTGGAGGAACAGCCCCTGACGGATAGGGGAGGCGTTGACAAACTGCTCGAAGGCGTAAATTTCTTTTTTTCCGAAAAATTTTCGCAATGTGTATTTTAAATGTTGCAGCCGATATAAAGGCGCATAGCTGTAAACGGTGCGAAAATCGGGGAAGGTAAAGGTGCGGTTCTGCTTCATTCGGGTCGTTTGCCGTGCCAATCGCTGTTGAGTTGGATTTGATGCGCCGCACCGAGGATTTTGGCTTCGGAGAAATAGTTGCCGATAAGCTGTACACCGATGGGCAGTCCGCCGCTGCTGAAACCTGCGGGCAGGGTCAATGCGGGCAGTCCGGCGAGGTTGACGGCGATGGTGTAGATATCGCTCAAGTAGGTTTCAACCGGCGAAGCATCCGCTCCGATTTTGGGTGCGGCGGAGGGTGCGGTCGGCGCGAGGATGAGGTCGCACCGTGCAAATGCCGTCTGAAAATCATCGGCAACGAGGCGGCGCAGTTTTTGGGCTTTGAGATAGTAGGCATCGTAGTAGCCGTGCGACAGTACATAAGTGCCGATCATGATGCGGCGTTTGACTTCGCTGCCAAAACCTTCGGCGCGGGTTTTGCCGTACATTTCTTCCAAATCGCTGAATTGGGCGGCACGGTGTCCGTAACGTACGCCGTCGTAACGTGAAAGGTTGGTACTGGCTTCTGCGGAGGCGAGGACATAGTAGGCCGGAATGGACAGCTTGGTTTGCGGCAGGGAAACTTCAATCAATTCCGCGCCTTGGGCTTTCAGCAAATCAATGGTGTTTTGCAATGCCGTCAGAACATCGGCGCTGTTGCCTTCGCCGAAATATTCTTTGGGCAGGCCGATTTTCAAACCTTTGAGCGGTTGGTTCAAATCGCGGGTGTAGTCTTCTTTTTCGCGCTCGAGGCTGGTGGAGTCTTTCGGGTCGAAACCTGCCATCGCGTTTAACAGAATCGCGCAGTCTTCGGCAGTTTGCGCCATCGGGCCGGCTTGATCGAAGCTGGAGGCGTAGGCGACCATACCGAAGCGGGAAACCGTGCCGTAGGTAGGTTTGATACCGGTGATACCGCAGTGCGATGCGGGTTGGCGGATAGAGCCGCCGGTGTCCGAACCGAGCGCGGCAGGGGCGAGGCGCGCGGCAACGACGGCTGCCGAACCGCCTGATGAACCGCCGGGGACGTGTTCCGGATTCCACGGGTTTTTGGCTGCGCCGTAGAATGAGTTTTCATTGGTCGAACCCATAGCGAACTCGTCCATATTGGTGCGGCCGAGCGTTACCATGCCTTCGTCGAGCAGTTTTTGGACGACGGTGGCGGTGTAGGGGGAGATGAAGTTGTCGAGCATTTTGGAAGCGCACGCGCTGCGCCAGCCGGTTTGGCAGAAAATATCCTTGTAGGCGACGGGTATGCCGGTAAGTGCCGAAGCGTTGCCCTGAGCGATGCGTTCGTCGGCGGCACGGGCTTCTGCAAGGGTTTTATCTTGGTCGATGGTGATATAGCCGTTGAGGGCGGGATTTTTTTCGGCGATGGCGGCAAGGTATGCGCTTGCCAGTTCGACGGCGGAAATCTGTTTGGACTGCAACAGGACGCTTGCCTGTTTCAATGTGTATTGGGTCATAAATCTTCCATCCTTAAAGGGCTTCGGGCGGTATTGCTGATGCCGTCTGAAGCGTATTCGGATTATTCTTCGATAACTTGCGGTACGATGTACAGACGGTTGCGTACTTCCGGAGCAACCGCCTGATATTCGGCGGCGCGGTCGGTTTCGGTTACTTCGTCTTCGCGCAGGCGCAGGGCGGCCTCGTGCGGATGCGCCATCGGTTCGATGCCGTCTGTGTTGATGTTCTGCATCTGTTCGACCATAGCGAAAATGTCGTTTAATTCTTGAAGCGATTTTTCTTTTTCTGCCGCAGTCAGGTGCAGTCGGGAGAGTCGGGCGATTTTGTCTACGTCGGCAAGTGTCAGTGCCATGAAAAGCATCCTTGTCTGATGGTAAAGATACCGTCGTTCGGGTATGATGGGGCGTATTGCTTGAATTTTTAATTATAACGGAAAAATCCGTTGCGGCGGCAATTTGCAGCATCGGATGCCTGCCGCACGGGTTTGAAGGAGGGGGAAATAATGGGATTGGGCATGGAAATCGGCAAGCTGATTGTGGCTTTTTTGGTGCTGATTAATCCGTTTAGCGCGTTGTCGCTTTACCTTGACCTGACCAACGGGCACAGCACGAAGGAGCGCAGGAAGGTCGCGCGGACGGCCGCCGTTGCCGTGTTTGCCGTGATTGCGGTATTTGCGCTGATCGGCGGTACGCTGCTGAAGGTTTTGGGCATCAGCGTCGGTTCGTTTCAGGTCGGCGGCGGAATTTTGGTGTTGCTGATTGCCATTTCGATGATGAACGGCAACGACAATCCCGCCAAGCAGAATCTCGGCGCGCAGCCGGAAACGGGGCAGGTGCGCCCCGCCCGCAATGCCGGAGCGATTGCCGTCGTGCCCATCGCCATACCGATCACCATCGGCCCGGGCGGTATTTCGACCGTGATTATTTACGCTTCGGCGGCTAAAACATACGGCGACATCGCGTTGATTATCGCGGCCGGTTTGGTGGTCAGTGCGATTTGTTATGCCATTTTAATCGTTGCCGGGAAGGTCAGCCGCCTGCTGGGTGCGACGGGGCTGACGATTTTAAACCGTATCATGGGTATGATGCTGGCGGCGGTATCGGTGGAGATTATTGTGTCGGGACTGAAAACGATATTCCCGCAACTGGCAGGTTGATTCGATGTTTCACAGTGTCAATGTATTTACGGGCGAAACGCTTTACCGCCGCCCCGCTCAAGATTATGCGGAGTTTGAACGGCGGCTGGCGGATTTGAAAATGCGCGGCGGGGCGTTCGCGCAACTGGGCGTAACCGAACGTGCCGCGCGTCTGCAAAAATTTGCCGACCGTTTGGAGGCGGAGAAAGAGCGTTTTGCGGAAATGGTGTGCGAAGAAGTCGGACGCTGCCTGCACGAATGCCGTGCGGAAATCGGCAAGTCTATCGAACTGATACGCTATTACGCCCACCTTGCCCCCGAACTGCTTGCCCACAAAACCATCGCGACGCAGGCGAGTTTGAGTCAGGTAAGGTTTGAGCCTTTGGGTGTGGTGTTTGCCGTCATGCCTTGGAACTATCCCGTCTGGCAGGTATTGCGTTTCGCCGTTCCCGCTATGTGCGCGGGCAACGCGTGCGCCGTCAAACCCGCGCCCAGCGTGGCACGCGTCAGTCAGGCACTGTTCGATTTGGCTTCAGACGGCATTCCTCTGGCAGGCGCGTGGCTGGACAATCAAGACACACTCAAAGCCATCGAACACACCGATGCAATGGCGTTTACCGGTTCGACGCATACGGGGCGCATCCTTGCGGCACACGCGGGCGCAAACCTCAAGAAAACCGTCTTGGAGCTCGGCGGCAGCAACGCCTTTATCGTGATGCCCGATGCCGATTTGGAGCGTGCCGCCGCAGAAGCCTGTTATTCCCGTTTCCGCGATGCGGGGCAATCGTGTAACGCCGCCAAGCGCATCATCGTAACCGAAGCCGCAGCCGATCGTTTTATCACGCTGTTTCTTGCCGAATGCGCCAAATTGAAAATGGGCGACCCCAAACATCCCGATACTACGCTTGCACCGCTGCACCGCGAAGATTTGCGGGACAGGGTTCACGGGCAGGTTGAAGATGCCGTTTCAAACGGCGCGGTATGCCTGACCGGCGGAAAAATCCCACAAGGGCGAGGCTGGTTTTATCCCGCGACGGTTTTAGACAGGGTAAATCCTGCCTGCCGCGTCTGGAGAGAAGAAGTATTCGGGCCGGCCGCCCTGATTTTGCGCGCCGAAAACGAAGAACATGCCATCGCCCTTGCCAATGATTCCCCGTTCGGGCTAGGTGCCTGCATTTATACCGCCGATACCGAACGCGCTTGGCGGTTTGCCGAAAAAATACAGGCGGGATCGGTGTTTATCAACCGCCATACCAGCAGCGATTTGCGCCTGCCTTTCGGCGGAGTCAAAGATTCCGGTTACGGGCGCGAATTGTCCGAATTCGGGCTGTACGAGTTCGTCAACGTCAAAACCTACTGGCAGAAATGACAAACCCCGTGCCGCTTCAGACGGCATCGGGTTTGCGCTAGAGCCGATTAACGGCAGTATTTGTTTACGGCGTTATTGTATTTCCGAATCAAATCATCCTTGTTTTTTGCATTTGAATTTCCCACCGCTTTCAGGTTCATTTTTGAAATCCGGCAGTTTTCTTCTTTGTTCTGCCGTTCGGTTTCGGCAATTCTTTTCTTTTCTTCCTCAAGCTGCCGGTTTTTCTCGGCAGTGTCGGGATTGTTTTCCTGTGCCGCGCCGTCTGTGCGCTTCCCTGCGTCGGCTTGGGCGGGTTTGACCGCCGGTTTGGTTTGGCGCGTCCGCAGGTTTAAGATTTGGCTTTGGTCGGGATGAAGCTGTTTCGGTACATCCGAATAGCTGTTGCCGCCGCCGTCCTTCCAAGTAAAGACGGCGGCTCCGGCAGGCGGGACGGGCAGGAAAGAGGCGAGGGTCAACATAATGACGGATAAAGCAAAGTTCATTAGGATTTCCTTAATGGCTGACTGCCAGGGCAGAATCGGGATTGGCTCGGGCGGTGTCTTTTCCGGGTTCGGGGCAAAGCAGGGAAGACACTCCGCCTTAATATGGTGCTTTATATATTGGGGTGAAACAGATTCCCAAAAATATAGTGGATTAACAAAAATCAGGACAAGGCGACGAAGCCGTAGACAGTACAAATAGTACGGAACCGATTCACTTGGTGCTTCAGCACCTTAGAGAATCGTTCTCTTTGAGCTAAGGCGAGGCAACGCCGTACTGATTTTTGTTAATCCACTATAATTTATTGAAGATGGCTGAAATTCAAAGTTACAGAAATTTATAAACAAAAAACAGCAACCCGCCGCCGTCATTCCCGCGAAAGCGGGAATCCAGTCCCTTGACCTTAAGATAATCTTTAATTCGTCATTCCCGCAAAAGCGAGAATCCGGAAGCGAAAAGTGGTGGGAATGTATTAGAAATGACTGAAACTCAAAAAACCGGATTCCCGCCTGCGCGGGAATGACGATTGATACGTTTCGATATAGTGGATTAACAAAAATCAGGACAAGGCGACGAAGCCGCAGACAGTACAAATAGTACGGAACCGATTCACTTGGTGCTTCAGCACCTTAGAGAATCGTTCTCTTTGAGCTAAGGCGAGGCAACGCCGTACTGGTTTTTGTTAATCCACTATAATTGATGAAATGCCGTCTGAACGCTTTGAAAAGGGTTCAGACGGCATTTTGTTCAAACCGGTTTATTTGCGTTGCAATACGGCGGCGAAGAAGCCGTCGGTTTGGTGTTCTCCTGAGTTGAGGCGCAGGTATTTTCCGGTATGCAAATCGACTTTCAGGCTTTGCAGCAGTTCGGCACAGTTGACGGGTTCAAATTCGGGATGTTCGGACAGGAAACGTTCGACTTGCAGCTCGTTTTCTTCGGGCAGGATGCTGCAAGTGGCGTACACCAAGCAGCCTTGCGGTTTTACCAGTTTGGAGGCGGCATCGAGGATGCTGTGTTGCTGTTCCAAAAGTTTGGCGACGGTTTCGGCGGATTGGCGGTATTTGAGATCGGGATTACGGCGTAAAGTACCCAAACCGGAGCAGGGCGCATCCACTAAAACGCGGTCGGCTTTGCCTGCCAGTCGTGCGATACGGCTATCATGTTCGCTGCTGATGCGTTCGGGGTGGACGTTGGTCAGTCCGGCGCGGGTCATGCGCGGTTTGAGGTTGGCAAGGCGTTTTTCGGCGATGTCGAAGGCGTAGATTCTGCCTTTGTTCGCCATTTGCGCGCCGATGGCGAGGGTTTTGCCGCCTGCGCCGGCACAGAAATCGACAATGATTTCGCCGCGTTTTGCGCCCACCAATAAAGCAAGCAGCTGGCTGCCTTCGTCTTGGACTTCCAGTGTGCCGTCCAAAAACAGCTCGTGTTTGTTAAGCGCGATTTTGTTTTTCAGGCGGATGCCCCAAGGCGAATAAGGCGTTGCCTCCGCATCGGCACTTTCGGCTTGCAACAATGGCAGCACTTTATCGCGTTTGCCTTTCAAGGTATTGACGCGGATGTCGAGCGGCGCGGCTTGGTTGATGCTGCGTCCGAAGGCGAGGATTTCTTCTTCGTTCCAATGCTGTTGCAGTTGTTCGACCAGCCATTGCGGCAATTCTGCGGCGGTATTCAGGCCGTCTGAAAACTCGGTTTTGCGGGCTTTCAAATTGCCGAGGAACGCTGTTTCTTCTTCATCAAGCAGGTCTTTGATTTGGCTGATGTTGGTGCTTCTGCCGAGAACCAGTGCGGCGAGTGCGGCTTTGCGTGGCTGCGCGTGAGGACGGCGCAGGGCAGTGCTGATTTTTTGATAGTGGCGCAGCGCGGCAAAGGCGGTTTCGGCGATTTCGTGGCGGTCTTGGCGGCCGAGCTTTTTATGTTCGCGGAAGTAGGCGGAGAGGACGGCATCGGAAGGCTGTTTGAAAGTCAGCATTTCAGCCAAAACTTTGGCGGTATGGTCGAGTTGTGCGGCGTTCATAATGTAATGGGTTCTCTTACTGTGGGTTATTCATAATCAATCTAACGTCCTTAAAATAACAATAGCATCTTTATCATTACTTAGTATTCTATCCGCAATAAGAAAGATGTGTTAAAAGTGCGCAATCGGGATTTGTCTAAATTTCTCCGTTAACTACAAAGGCAGCCTGAAAAAAGTTCTATTTTCAGGTCGCTTGAACAGCATCCGATATAATCACATCAGCGATTTCATTTTGTAATCACTCCCCAAAACATGAGGAAAAAAACAAAATTTATTTTCTTCGTTCAGCATATCTATCCTAAATATGCCATCACTCCATTGAGTTTTTAATTTGTATTTCGCTCTTGTTAAATGTTTTTCTGTTTGCCGATTTCTTTTGCTAATGTAAAAAATACTCTACCACTCTCATTGGTTAAAGTTTTCAAGTATTCATCAACATCAGTAACATTAATAACAACTGTTTCATTTGTATGTTTATTAAATTCTAAATCAATAATAATATTCCCATTAACCAATATTTCATATATATCTACTTCTTCAGGCAGCATAGACAAACAATAAGCACTTGAAGCTGAAAACTCTTTTTTCAGATACTGAAGAAGAAAAGTATTTTTAATTAAAATATTATTAAATTTATCTAATGATTGCTTGACTTCTTTAGTTGTCCAATTTTTAACATTATTCTTCATTGTATTCTACCTGGGGTCGTAGTTATTAAATTACCATACTTATTTGTTTGGATCGTCATAATATTAGTTGGCATGTTGTTGTTATATTTATCATATCCAATATCCTTATTAACTCGGATGACTCTTTCATAAATTGTATGGGAAATGAGATTTCCATCACTAAGCCTCTCAATAGATATACGCGTTAATGTTGGGAAAGGGTTTCAGACGGCCTTCATAATGCGTTCGATTTCGTGCCAAAAGCCGTCCGGCCGACATTCCAAAACGGCAATCAAGCCTTGGTCGATACGGCGGATTTCGGTTTCGTTCAATGTTTCGGTTTCGGCGGCACGCGCAGGTGCGAGGTAGGCCATGCGGTCGAGCAGATGGTAGCGGACTTCTTGGCGTTCAAACCCGTATTCCGCCCAGTCTTGAATATAGATGCCGCGCCAGCCGTATGGGTTAAGCGGCGGCTCAAAAGCATGGAAACTTTGTGGAAAAAATCCGATGCCGCGCACGATGGAAACGGGTTTTACGTCAAGCGGCAGACCGTGTTGCCGCAAGGTTCGGATGCCGTCTGAAGTGTGCGGCAGACCGAGTTGGGCGGTCAGTTTGGCGGCTTTTCCCAACAGCGTGTCTGTGGGGTCGAGTCCGTGCATGTCTTCGGGTCTGCCCGTGCCGCCGCCGTAATATTTGCAGGTCAGCTCGATATGGTAGGGTTTGCCGTTAAGCCTTGCCACAAAATCCGCCGCGCCTTGCGTATTGCCGTCCGAACCGGAAACCGTGAGGTTGTGCGCGAGCAGTTCGGCGTGCGGCGCGTTGGCAAACCAAAATGCCAGCAGTTCTTCAGCGTAAATGCCCAAGCGGTGTCCGAACGGGGCGCGTCGGGTGAGGTGTTCCGTCAGCGGCGCGGAATCGGCATCCAATGCCAAAAGGTAACGGAAACCGCGTTCCCCCAATAGTTCGCGCACGCCCAATTCGCAACCGCTTTGCCACAAAGGCGGCGCAGTCAGCAGCGAGGCGAGGTCGCGGACGGGTTGGCTGGTGAGCTTCCACCATAATGCGTCTAGGGCGTAATTCATGCTTATCCGAATATCAGTCATGCCGTCTGAAAAGCTGGAAATGTTTTCAGACGGCCTTAATCAGTCTTTTTTATGGATACGATGGCTGACGGTATTGAAAAAACCGCGCAGGATATCGATGTCTTCGGTTTGCGTGTTGGCGCGTCCGAACAGGCTCTGCATACGGCGCATCAGACGCTCGCCGTTGCGGCGGTTGAAAAAGCCGATGTCGTTCATCACGCTTTCCATGTGGGCGACCATGCCTTTGATTTGCTCGTGGGTCGCAGCGTGGTCTTCTTGTTGAAGATGGGTCATGGGCGAACCGGTTTGGCTGAAGATTTCGTAGCACACGACCTGCACGGCTTGGGCGAGGTTGAGCGAGAAATAGTCGGGATTGCCGTTGATGGTCATCAGTCGGTTGCAGGCTTGGACTTCTTCGATGCTCAAGCCGAAAGTCTCGTTGCCGAAAACCAGTGCCACTTTCTCGCCTCGGTTTGCGGTCTGCAGTAATTCGGATACCAAATCGCGCGGGGTTTGCAGCGGCGCAGTAATTTCGCGGCGGCGGCTGGTCAGGGCGCAGGCGATGGTGGTGTCGGCAAGGGCTTCGTCCAAAGAAGCGGCAATGGTGGCATTTTCCAAAACGTCTGCCGCGCCGGAAGCGAGGATGAAGCTTTCTTCCGGTAATTTAAACGATTGAGGATGCTCCGGGTCAAACACGGGCGGGTTTTCCGTCATCGGCGTTGCCATCAGATTTGGGGCGACGATGGTCAGTTTGTGCAGACCCATTGTTTTCATCGCGCGCGCGGCAGAGCCGATGTTGGCGGGATGGCTGGTGCGCGTGAGGATGATGCGGATGTTGTCCAGATAAGCGGGCAGGGCGGGTTTGAGAGTAGTCATGTTCGGTTTTCGGTCGGAATGGAATAGGGTATAATGCGCCGTCTTTTTCGTTCGGACGGTCAAATGCCGTCTGAAATGTTCTTTAACAACGTCGGAAATTTAACGTTGCGCCTGAAGCAGACACGCGTCAGGCGGTATTTTACCCGATTTGGCAGGATTTACCCCAACCAAATAAACTCCGATTTTGCCGCTCCGAAGGACTGTACGTCCGAACCGGCGGTATGCCACCCTTAAGGAAATCTGATGAATCCGTTTTTGAATACAGCCTTTAAAGCCGCCCGCCGTGCCGGTCAGATGATGATACGCGCCGCGGGCAATCTCGATGCCGTCAAAACCGACAGCAAAGCCTTCAACGATTTTGTTTCCGATGTTGACCGCAATTCCGAAATCATCCTGGTTGAGGCTTTGAAAGAAGCCTATCCGCACCACAAAATCACTTGTGAAGAAAGCGGCTCCCACGGCAAAGCCGCAGCCGAGTACGAATGGATTATCGATCCGCTCGACGGCACGACCAATTTCCTTCACGGTCATCCCCAATACGCCATCTCTATGGCGCTGCTGCACAAAGGCGTGTTGCAAGAAGCTTTGGTTTACGCCCCCGAACGCAACGACGTATATATGGCTTCGCGCGGCAAAGGCGCGTTGCTCAACGACCGCCGCATCCGCGTTTCCAACCGCATCGAATTGAACCGCTGCCTGATCGGTACCGGCTTCCCTGTTGTCGATCAAAGCATGATGGACAAGTATCTGGTGATTTTGAAAGATTTCTTGGCCAAAACCGCCGGCGGCCGTCGTGAAGGCGCGGCTTCTTTGGATTTGTGTGCTGTAGCAACAGGTCGTTTTGACGGCTTTTTCGAGTTTAACCTCAAACCGTGGGACATTGCCGCAGGTGCATTGATTGTTCAGGAAGCGGGCGGTATCGTAACCGATATGTCGGGTGAAGACGGCTGGCTGGAAAGCGGCGATATTGTGGCTGCCAATCCCAAAGTGCTGGCGCAAATGTTGAAAATCATTTCCGCACACGTTTAAATTTCAGCCCGCTCCTGGGAATGCGGGAAAACGGGCGGGTATGCCGTCTGAAGTATCGCGCCGATATTTCAGACGGCATTTTTACTGGCAGCGGGGGCAGGAAGGTGGAAACGGCTAAATGCCCGAAACTGCCGAGGATGGAAACTAAACGGAGAACCCTGTGCAATTTGTTTATAGTGGATTAACAAAAACCAGTACGGTGTTGCCTCGCCTTAGCTCAAAGAGAACGATTCTCTAAGGTGCTGAAGCACCAAGTGAATGGGCAAAGCCAACGCCTTTACCGCGCCGATTACCGTCGTCAATTACGACGAACAAGCCCTAAACAACACCGAAGCGCGTACTTTGGTGGATGCCGTAGCGAAAAAAGACGCTTCCGTTTGGCAGTTCGGCGGCGAAAGCAACACGCTGACCGGACTGTATTTCAGAGGTTATCAGCTTGACTCGCGCCAATTCAGCGTCAACGGTTTGGCAGGTATGTACGGCACGCAAGGCACGGCCAGCGTGCAAGTTGGATCGGCACAACTGATTAAAGGCGCATCCACTGCCGTAAACGGCATGGACCCTGAAGGTGCGGTATCCGGTTCCGTCAATATCGAAACCAAAAAAGCCGCCGATGAAGGCAACCGCAAAATCGGTTTGGGCTGGTTCAGTAACAACCGCGCCCAAGGTACGTTCGACTTGGGCCAACGTTTCGGCGAAAACAAAGCATTCGGCGTGCGCGCCAACGGCAAACTGCGCCACGGCGACACCCCGCGCCACGGTTACAGCGAAGACAACAAAGAATTTGCGGTAAATGCCGACTATCGCGGCGAAACACTGCGCGTAGCGTTCGATTCCATCTACGCAAAACGCAAAACCAACGGCGGTCGCGCGCGTATGCAGGACATTCAAAACGCCGGCGGACGCTTGTTTGGCGCGCCCGATGGTAAAACCAACCTGCTGCCTTCTTGGAACTGGCAAAATACCGCCGGCCAAACCAATATGCTTACGTTTGAATGGGATGCGTTTGATAATGCACAGATTACAGGCGGTATCGGCTACAACAAGGCACGCTATTACGGCACGCTGATTTCCCCGACCGTATGTTTGAATGCTACCAGCACTTGTACCGATATGCAAAACACAAACGCCAGCGGCAAAGTAACGGCACGCAACTATGACTACAATACCGGTACTGCGCGCCTGACCGACCAATACTTCCGCACTTTAAGCATGAACCTGTCTGCGCGAGGCGAATTTGAAACCGGCCCGGTAACACATAACTGGAGTACGGCTTTCGACCGCGTTATCCGCCAGCGGAAAACCATAAACGGCAGCGGGAACGGCAACAGCAAGATAGAAGTGAAGGCAAACGAAAATATTGCGAATCAATTGGCATCGTTCAAAGCCGACTATCCCAATTCTTGGGCGAAAACCGCCAACTTGGATGCCAATATCAAAGTTAACAGCCTGGCTTTGTCCGACACCTTGGGCTTCGTTGATAACAAATACCGCCTGACTTTGGGCGGACGTTTCCAAGCGGTTGAATACACTGATAAGAAAAAATCACAGAGCGGCGATGCCAAACGCTTCAGTCCGATGCTGATGGCGGCGTGGGTGTCGCAACCTGATTTGGTTGTGTACGGCAACTATATGGAAGACTTGGAGCGTGCCGACATCAAAACCGATGATTCCGGCGAAACGACAATGGCGAAACCGCGTGTCAGCCGTCAGTTTGAAGTGGGCGTGCGTAAAAACTGGGGCAATTTCGTAACCACGTTAAACGCGTTCCAAATCAAACGCCCGGGCTACTGGAGAGGTCAGACAACCACTAATGCAAAAACTAAGAAAAAAACGCTGACTTACGGCGATAATTCCGATTTTGCCCGCTATAAAGCCCAAGGAGGCGCAGCCGGCGACGAGCAAGGTATGGAGCGGAGCCGAGGTATTGAGTTCAACACCTACGCGAATTTGCTCAACAATACTTTGCGTCCGACTTTGGGTCTGATGTATCTGCAATCGACCGTGAAGAATTACCCGAACGCAGCCGATAATCTTGTTAACGGCGTACAAGTCGCCAATCCACGCGTAATTGCCAAGGCAGGTTTGGAATGGGATACACCGTTTGCCAAAGGCTTGACTTTAAACGGCAACGTTTCGTATTTCGGCAAGTCTTACCAAGATACGAAAAAACAATACGCCTTCCCGTCTTACACTTTGGTTGACGTAGGCGCGCGCTACAAAACCAAGCTTGGCAAAAACACTCTGACCGTCAGCAGCTCGGTAGAAAACCTGTTTAACAAAAACTACTGGCAGGTACAGCGCGGACAATTTGACCGTAGCTTCGCCGTCGTCGGTATGCCGCGTACTTACTGGCTGAAAGCGGAATTGGATTTCTAAGCTGCCTCCGTTTCCGAAAATGCCGTCCGAACAGGTTTCAGACGGCATTTCTTTTAAAGAAATATGGCGGGATACGCTTAAATAATGCTATTCTAGCGTCTTTGAAACCTGCTTGTTTGACGTGATGAAAAAACCTTTGATTTCGGTTGCGGCAGCATTGCTCGGCGTTGCTTTGGGCACGCCTTATTATTTGGGTGTCAAAGCCGAAGAAAGCTTGACGCAGCAGCAAAAAATATTGCAGGAAGCGGGCTTCTTGACCGTCGAATCGCACCAATATGAGCGCGGCTGGTTTACCTCTACGGAAACGACGGTCATCCGCTTGAAACCCGAGTTGCTGCATAATGCGCAGAAATACCTGCCGGATAACCTGAAAACAGTGTTGGAACAGCCGGTTACGCTGGTAAACCATATCACGCACGGTCCTTTTGCCGGCGGATTCGGCACGCAGGCGTACATTGAAACCGAGTTCAAATACGCGCCTGAAACGGAAAAAGTTCTGGAACGCTTTTTTGGAAAACAAGTCCCGGTTTCCCTTGCCAATACCGTTTATTTTAACGGCAGCGGTAAAATGGAAGTCAGTGTTCCCGCCTTCGATTATGAAGAGCTGTCGGGCATCAGGCTGCACTGGGAAGGCCTGACGGGAGAAACGGTTTATCAAAAAGGTTTCAAAAGCTACCGGAACGGCTATGATGCCCCCTTGTTTAAAATCAAGCTGGCAGACAAAGGCGATGCCGCGTTTGAAAAAGTGCATTTCGATTCGGAAACTTCAGACGGCATCAACCCGCTTGCTTTGGGCAGCAGCAATCTGACCTTGGAAAAATTTTCCTTAGAATGGAAAGAGGGTGTCGATTACAACGTCAAGTTAAACGAACTGGTCAATCTTGTTACCGATTTGCAGATTGGCGCGTTTATCAATCCCAACGGCAGCATCGCACCTTCCAAAATCGAAGTCGGCAAGCTGGCTTTTTCAACCAAGACCGGGGAATCGGGCGCGTTTATCGATAGCGAAGGGCAGTTCCGTTTTGGCACGCTGGTTTACGGCGATGAAAAATACGGCCCTCTGGACATCCATATCGCTGCCGAACACCTCGATGCTTCTGCCTTAACCGTATTGAAACGCAAGTTTGCACGAATTTCTGCCAAAAAAATGACTGAAGAACAAATCCGCAATGATTTGATTGCGGCAGTCAAAGGCGAGGCTTCCGGATTATTTACCCATAACCCAGTATTGGACATTAAAACTTTCCGATTCACGCTGCCATCGGGAAAAATCGATGTGGGCGGAAAAATCATGTTTAAAGACATGAAGAAGGAAGATTTGAACCAATTGGGTTTGATGCTGAAGAAAACCGAAGCCGACATCAGAATGAGTATTCCCCAAAAAATGCTGGAAGACTTGGCGGTCAGTCAAGCAGGCAATATTTTCAGCGTCAATGCCGAAGATGAGGCGGAAGGCAGGGCAAGTCTTGACGACATCAACGAGACCTTGCGCCTGATGGTGGACAGTACGGTTCAGAGTATGGCAAGGGAAAAATATCTGACTTTGAACGGCGACCAGATTGATACTGCCATTTCTCTGAAAAACAATCAGTTGAAATTGAACGGTAAAACGTTGCAAAACGAACCGGAGCCGGATTTTGATGAAGGCGGTATGGTTTCAGAGCCGCAGCAGTAATGGGTCAAATGCCGTCTGAAATGTTCAGGCGGCATTTTGTTGTATTGGAAACTGCCGTTTTCAACCATTCCTTTAGATAAGCCGTGTCGGATTCGTTTTTATAGTGGATTAAATTTAAACCAGTACGGCGTTGCCTCGCCTTAGCTCAAAGAGAACGATTCTCTAAGGTGCTGAAGCACCAAGTGAATCGGTTCCGTACTATTTGTACTGTCTGCGGCTTCGTCGCCTTGTCCTGATTTTTGTTAATCCACTATAGGTCGGAGAAGATATTTTAATCCGCTGTAAAATAGAAAATGCCGTCTGAACATTTCAGACGGCATTTGCTCAAATAAACCTTATCGGCTGTTTATTCAGTCGGATTTATTTTTTCTTTTGCGGAGGCAGGTCGGTACAAGTACCCAATGCCACTTCCGCCGCCATACCGATGGATTCGCCCAAGGTCGGGTGCGGGTGGATGGTTTTGCCGATGTCTGCCGCGTCGCAGCCCATTTCGATGGCAAGGCAGACTTCGCCGATCATGTCGCCACCGTTCGGACCGACAATGCCGCCGCCGATGATGCGGCCGGTTTCAGCATCAAAAATCAGCTTGGTGAAACCATTGTCGCAACCGTTGGCAATCGCACGGCCGGAAGCAGCCCATGGGAAGTTGGCTTTGGTGATTTTGCGGCCGGAGGCTTTGGCAGACAATTCGGTTTCGCCCACCCATGCCACTTCAGGAGAAGTGTAAGCAACGCCCGGAATGACGCGCGCGTCGAAGTAGGCTTTGTGGCCGGCGCAGTTTTCGGCGGCAACGTGGCCTTCGTGAACGGCTTTGTGCGCGAGCATAGGCTGACCGACGATATCGCCGATAGCGTAGATGTGCGGCACGTTGGTACGCATTTGTTTGTCCACTTCGATGAAGCCGCGATCGGTAACGGCAACGCCTGCTTTTTCCGCGCTGATGAGTTTGCCGTTGGGCGCGCGGCCGGCGGCAACCAATACGGCATCGTAGCGTTGCGGTTCTTTAGGTGCATTTGCACCTTCGAAGGTAACGTAAACACCGTCTTCTTTAGGCTCGACAGCAACAGTTTTGGTGTTGATCATGATGTTGTCAAAACGGTATTCGTTTTGTTTTTGCCATACTTTCACCAAGTCGCGGTCTGCGCCTTGCATCAGACCGTCCATCATTTCAACTACATCCAGGCGCGAACCCAGCGTGCTGTAAACCGTACCCATCTCGAGGCCGATAATACCGCCGCCGATGATCAACAGTTTGCCCGGTACTTCTTTCAGAGCCAATGCGCCGCTGGAGTCGAAAATTCGAGGATCTTCAGGGATGAAAGGCAGTTTGGTTACGCGGCTGCCTGCTGCAATAATGCAGTTTTTAAAGGCAACGATTTTTTTCTCACCGGTAGGAGTCGCTTGTTCGTACACTTCGCTGGTCGTCAAAGAAACTTCCAAGTGGTGTGGATCCAAGAATTGGCCGTCACCTTGGATAATGTCTACTTTACGGCCTTTAGCCATGCCTGCCAAACCGGTAGTCAGGCGGGAAACCACGCCGTCTTTGTAGCCGCGCAGCATGTCGATGTCGAGTTCAGGCTCAGGGTATTTGATACCGTTGGCAGCCAAGTGGCGTACTTCATCGATAACGGCAGCATTGTGCAACAGTGCTTTGGAAGGGATACAGCCAACGTTCAAGCAAACGCCGCCCAAAGTTTTGTAACGTTCAACGATGGCAACTTTCAAGCCTTCATCAGCAGCAGCAAATGCAGCAGAATAACCGCCGGGGCCGCCGCCCAATACGACCACGTCGTACTCGACATCGGCAGAACCGCCGAATTGCGCAGCTTGCGGAGCAGGAGCGGCTGCTTTAGGTGCTTCTTGTGCAGGAGCGACAGGCGCTTCGGCTTTAGGAGCAGCAGCCGCGCCCTCGGCTTCAATGACGACAATCAAACCGCCTTCGGAGATTTTGTCGCCTACTTTAACTTTGACTTCTTTGACCACGCCTGCAACTTCGGCAGGTACGTCCATAGTCGCTTTATCGGTTTCCAAAGTAATCAGGGTATCGTCCACAGCAATGGTATCGCCCACATTTACTTCAACCGCAATAATATCTACATTTTCGTGACCGCCAATGTCGGGCACTTTCAATTCAACTAAGCTCATGTCTAATCTTTCTGAATGATGTTCGGACTTCTTTTTTCAGACGGCCTTTTTATTCAGGCCGTCTGAAAATGCTCGGATTACAGAGTAATGCGGCGGAAGTCTTTCAACAGGTTGGCCAGGAATACGGTGAAGCGCATACCGGCCGCGCCGTCGATGACACGGTGGTCAAAGGACAGGCTCAATGGGCACATCAGGCGAGGAGCGAATTCTTTGCCGTTCCAAACCGGTTTGATTTGGGATTTGCACACGCCCAAGATGGCGACTTCGGGAGCGTTCACAATCGGCGTGAAACCTGTGCCGCCGATGCCGCCCAAGCTGGAAATGGTAAAGCATGCGCCTTGCATTTCTTGTGGTTTGAGCTTGCCTTCGCGGGCTTTTTTAGACAATTCGGTCAGCTCTTGGCTGATTTGTTTCAAGCCTTTTTGATCCACGTCTTTGATTACTGGAACAACCAAGCCGTTCGGCGTGTCTGCTGCGAAACCGATGTTGAAGTAGTTTTTCAGCACCAAGTTGTCGCCGTCCAGAGAAGCGTTGAATTCGGGGAAGGCTTTCAGCGCGGAAACGGAGGCTTTGATGATGAACGCCAACGGTGACAGTTTCACGCCTTCGCGTTCCCATTCTTTGTTCAGTTGTTTGCGGAATTCTTCCAGCTCGGTCATATCTGCTTCTTCGTGTACGGTAACGTGGGGAATCACCACCCAGTTGCGAGACAGGTTTTGACCGGAAATTTTCTTAATGCGGGACAATTCTTTAACTTCGACATTACCGAATTTGGAGAAGTCCACTTTAGGCCAGGGCAGCAAGTCCAGACCGCCGCCTAAAGACGCGCCGACTGCGGCAGGTTTTGCCGCGCCGCCCTGCATTACGGATTTCACAAAGGCTTTGATGTCGTCGCCCACGATGCGGCCTTTCAAGCCGGTACCTTTGACTTGGCCCAAATCCACGCCCAATTCGCGCGCCAGTTTGCGTGCGGAAGGGCCGGCGTGTGCTTTGGCGAAAGCGGCCTCGTCGATTTTGGCAGCGGCAGGTGCAGAAGGTGCAGGCGCGGCGGCGGGTGCGGCGGCAGCAGTCGGAGGCGGAGCGGCAGCCGGTGCGGCAGCTTGAGCGGCTTGAGCAGGGGCTGCTGCGGCAGAGCCGACGGTTTCTACTTCGATAATGGCAGAGCCTTCGGATACTTTGTCGCCGACTTTTAAGAATACGGCTTTAACGACACCGGCAGCGGTACAAGGTACGTCCATTGTCGCTTTATCGGTTTCCAAAGTAATCAGCGTGTCGTCTTCGGCAACGGTGTCGCCCACTTTGATTTCAACGGCGATTACATCCACATCGGTATGGCCGCCGATATCGGGAACGGCTACTTGAACGGTTGCACCGCCTGCGGCAGCGGGTGCGGCAGCAGGTGCAGGTTGTGCTTCGGCAGCAGCCGGGGCGGCTTCGGCGGCGGCGGCACCGGTTTCAACGGTCAGAATTACGCCGCCTTCGGAGATTTTGTCGCCGACTTTGACTTTCACTTCTTTCACGACACCGGCCGCATCGGCAGGCACATCCATCGTGGCTTTGTCGGTTTCCAGTGTAATCAGGGTGTCGTCAACGGCGATGGTGTCGCCCGCTTTAACTTCTACGGCGATGATGTCGACGTTTTCGTGACCGCCGATATCGGGGACTTTGATTTCTACGATACTCATTTGAGTTCCTTTAATCTTGTTCAATTGGATGCCGTCTGAAAGCTGCTTCAGGCGGCATCGGTACGGTTTGTCTGCTCAAACCATTCGGGCATTCGGTTTTCAGACGGCCTGATGTCGGAATGGGGCAAACAGGCCGTCTGAAACATCAATCAGCGTTTCCAGCTAGGAGCTGAATCGGCTTTGATGCCGTATTTCTCAATGGCTTGTTGAACGGTTTCTTTGCTGACTTTGCCTTGTTCCGCCAATGCGGCCAATGCGGCCACGGCAACGTTGTAGCGATCCACTTCAAAGAAGCGGCGCAGGTTGGCGCGACTGTCGGAACGGCCGAAACCGTCAGTGCCCAAGACGTGGTAGTCGTTCGGGATGTAGGCGCGGATACGGTCAGCATAGCTGCGGATATAGTCGGTAGCGGCAATCACCGGACCGTCATGACCTTGCAGTTGGGAAGTAACGAAAGGTACTTTTTCGGCTTCCAGCGGATGCAGGCGGTTGAAGCGTTCTACCTCGACAGCGTCGCGGTGCAGCAGGTTGAAGGACGGGCAAGACCAGATGTCTGCTTCTACGCCGAAGTCGGCTTTCAGCAGCTCGGCACCGGCAATGACTTCTTGCAGGATGGTACCGGAGCCCATCAATTGAACTTTCTTGTCGCCTTTGCCGCCGGCTTTCAGCAGATACATACCTTTCAGGATGTCTTGTTCCGCACCTTCGGGCATATCCGGATGGGTGTAGTTCTCGTTCATCAGGGTGATGTAGTAGAACACGTCTTCATTATTGGCATACATACGGCGCAGACCGTCTTGTACGATGACGGCGACTTCGTATTGGAAAGTCGGGTCATAAGATACGCAGTTCGGAATCAGGTCGGCCTGGATGTGGCTGTGGCCGTCTTCGTGTTGCAGGCCTTCGCCGTTCAGCGTCGTACGGCCGGCAGTACCGCCCAGCAGGAAGCCGCGCGCGTGCATATCACCGGCTGCCCATGCCAAGTCGCCGACACGTTGGAAACCGAACATAGAATAGTAAATGTAGAACGGAATCATCGCGAAGTTGCTGTTGGCGTAGCTGGTTGCAGCCGCAATCCAGTCGGCCATCGCGCCCGGTTCGTTAATACCTTCTTGCAAGATTTGACCGTCAACGGATTCTTTATAGAACATCAGTTGGTCTTTGTCTTGAGGGGTATATTGCTGACCTTTCGGATTCCAAATACCGTATTGGCGGAACATACCTTCCATGCCGAAAGTACGGCTTTCGTCGGGAACGATAGGTACGACGCGTTTGCCGATTTTTTTGTCTTTCAGCAAAGTGGACAGGATGCGGACGAATGCCATCGTGGTCGAGAACTCGCGTTCACCGCTGGATTTGAGTTGTGCGTCGAATGCTGACAGCTCGGGCACTTCCAATACTTCCTGCGTCGGTTTGCGTTGCGGCAGGTAGCCACCCAAAGCATCGCGGCGTGCGTGCAGGTATTTGTATTCTTCCGTATCGGGGGCAAAAGTCAGGTAAGGCAGATCGCCGCTTTCGATTTGTTCGTCGGTAACCGGAATGTCAAAGCGGTCGCGGAATTGTTTCAGGGACGCTTTGTCCATTTTTTTGGCTTGGTGGGCAACGTTCTGACCTTCGCCGGATGCGCCCATACCGTAACCTTTAATGGTTTTCGCCAAGATGACGGTAGGTTTGCCGTCGGCATGGTTCGCTGCGCGGTCGTAGGCGTTGTACACTTTTTGCGGGTCGTGGCCGCCGCGGTTCAATGCCCAGAGTTGCTCATCGGTCATATCGGCAACCAATGTTTTCAGTTCGGGCGTATTGAAGAAGTGTTCGCGCACATACGCGCCGTCTTTGGATTTGTAAGTTTGGTAGTCGCCGTCCAAACATTCTTCCATACGTTGGCGCAGGATACCGTCTTTGTCTTTCGCCAAGAGGCGGTCCCAGCGGCGGCCCCAAATGACTTTGACGACATTCCAGCCGGCGCCGGCAAAGTTGCCTTCCAATTCTTGGATGATTTTGCCGTTGCCGCGTACCGGACCGTCCAAGCGTTGCAGGTTGCAGTTGATGACGAAAATCAGGTTGTCCAAGCCTTCGCGTGCAGCCAGTGCGATTGCACCTTGAGATTCGGGTTCGTCCATTTCGCCGTCGCCGCAGAAACACCATACTTTACGGCCTTTGGTTTTTGCCAAACCACGCGATTCCAAGTATTTCAGGAAACGCGCCTGATAAATCGCCATGATGGGCCCCAAGCCCATGGATACGGTCGGGAACTGCCAAAAGTCGGGCAAGAGGTGGGGGTGCGGATAGGAAGGCAGACCGTGTCCGTCCACTTCTTGGCGGAAGTTGTTCAGCTGGTCTTCGGTCAGACGGCCCTCGACGAATGCGCGTGCATAGATGCCCGGGGCGACGTGACCTTGGAAGAAGACCAAATCGCCTTCTTCGCCTTCGCCTTTGGCTTTCCAAAAGTGGTTGAAACCGACTTCGTACATGGTGGCGGCAGATTGGAAAGATGCGATGTGCCCACCCAGTTCCAAATCTTTCTTGCCGGCGCGCAATACGATGGCGGCGGCGTTCCAGCGCACGAATGCGCGGATGCGGTGTTCGATGTTTTGGTCGCCCGGAATGCCTTTTTCGTTTTCAACCGAAACGGTATTCAAATACGGGGTGGTCGTGCCGTGTGGCATACGTACGCCCTTGTCGCGGCAGTATTTGACCAGGTTTTCCAAGAGGTATTGCGCGCGTTCGCCGCCTTCATATTCGAGGACGGAGCTTAACGCGTCCAGCCACTCTTGGGTTTCGATAGGGTCAACATCGTGTAATTGGGTGGACATAGTATCTATCCTTTATGTTGAGTGTTTAATCGGCAGGGAGGGTGTAGCCAACCCCTTTATTTTCGTTTGTGAAAAATAATAAGCAAAAACGAAAATTTCTAAATCAAACCGAAAAAAATAATTTAAGTTTAATGTTTTCAAAAAATTATAAAAGTTTTGGAAACAAGGGAAAACTTGAAAAAAATGTTCGATCTGCTCCACACGAAATCCTATCAGCAATCGGGTCTGCTGGCAAATAACCATGCCTGTAAAAGCAGGTTTTATACTGAAGTTGGCGTTTGGTAAGGTCAAGTCTTTTTGATTTCGAAATATTCTGTTTGATTTTGGCGATATTTTTTCGGAATTGTGGTATATCGAATCATTATGTCTCTGTCGGCAATTTTCCTATTGTAGAAAATCTATACACAAGCTTTGTGGATAACCGTGTTGATAAGCCACGGCTTGTGTTAAAAAAGTCTTACGCAACAAATGTACGCTTATTTTGATTAAAAAATAGGCACATTTAAATCTATAAAAATCATGTACTTATGTTCAATATGATGTTTCTGGTCATGTTTTTGCCGTCTGTTATGGGATTTGTCCCGCGCTTGGGGCAGGGGGTGAATTTTGGAGGTTGGTGCAAAACCTGCTTTTTTCGCGTTACAATCTGCACCCGATTTACTTTTGAATTTGCCTGTTTGGAAAAATACTTTTATGAAAGCCAGCCAATTCTTTATCTCTACTTTAAAAGAAGCCCCTGCCGAAGCCGCGCTTGCCAGCCACAAGCTGATGATTCGCGCCGGCCTGATTAAAGCCAACGCGTCCGGCCTTTATACTTGGATGCCGATGGGGCTGCGCGTGTTACGCAAAGTCGAAAACGTCGTGCGCGAGGAAATGGCGCGCGCGGGCAGCGTGGAGCTGCTGATGCCGGTGGTGCAGCCTGCCGAGCTGTGGCAGGAATCCGGCCGCTGGGAATTTTACGGTAAAGAACTGCTGCGCCTGAAAGACCGCCACGACCGCGATTTCTGCATGGGACCGACCTGCGAGGAAGTCATCGCCGACATCGTGCGTAAAGAGATCAACAGCTACAAACAACTGCCGAAAAACTTTTACCACATCCAAACCAAATTCCGTGACGAAGTGCGCCCGCGCTTCGGTGTGATGCGTGCGCGCGAGTTTGTCATGAAAGATGCTTATTCCTTCCATGCCGACTACGCCTCGCTTCAGACGACCTATGATGCCATGTATGACGCTTACTGCCGTATCTTCACCCGTCTGGGCTTGGAATTCCGCCCCGTTGCCGCAGATACCGGCAGCATCGGCGGTACCGGCTCTCACGAGTTTCAAGTGTTGGCGGAAAGCGGCGAAGATGTGATTGCATACAGCGACACTTCCGATTACGCCGCCAATGTCGAGCTGGCACCGACCTTGCCGCTTAAAGGCGAACGCACCGCTGCTCAGGCAGAACTCGTCAAAGTACACACGCCAAACGTCAAAACCATTGAGTCTTTGGTTGAATTCCTGAATATTCCGGTTGAACAAACCCTCAAATCCATCGTGGTTGAAGGCGAAAATGAAGGCGAAATCGTTTTATTGCTGTTGCGCGGCGACCATGAGTTCAACGACATCAAAGCCGAAAAACTCGCAGGTGTGAAATCGCCATTGACGATGGCAAGCCCTGCCGCGATTGTCGAACAGTTCGGCGCAAACGGCGGCTCGCTGGGTCCGGTCGGCTTTGCAGGTAAAGTTTATGCCGATTTCGCCACTGAAAAAGGCGCGGACTGGGTCATCGGTGCGAACGAAGACGGCTACCACTATACCGGCTTCAACTTCGGGCGCGATGCCGCCGAGCCTGAATTCGTCGATTTGCGTAATGTGGTCGAAGGCGACGAAAGCCCCGACGGGCAAGGCCGTCTGAAACTGGCGCGCGGCATCGAAGTCGGACACGTCTTCCAGTTGCGCGACAAATACACCCAAGCCATGAACGTGAGCTTCCTCGACAACAACGGCAAATCGCAAATCATGGAAATGGGCTGCTACGGTATCGGCATCACCCGCGTCGTTGCCGCCGCCATCGAGCAGAACAACGACGAAAAAGGCATCATCTGGACGAAGGCGATGGCGTCGTTTGAAGTCGTTATCGTGCCGATGAACTACAAAAAATCAGACACCGTACGCGAAGCCGCCGACAAAATCTATGCCGAATTGCTGGCGGCAGGCGCGGATGTGCTGCTGGATGACCGCGACGAACGCGCAGGCGTATTGCTGAACGATTCCGAGCTGTTGGGTATTCCGCACCGCATCGTCATCGGCGACCGCGCCTTGAAAGAAGGCAATGTCGAATACGCCGAACGCCGCGACAACGAAGCGCAGGCAATTGCAATCGGAGAAATTGTTGCACGTGTAACAGCTTCATTAAATGCGTAAGCTTGGTCGAATGCTGTCTGAAAATAATTTCAGACGGCATTTTTACTTAGGGGGGAAAGTGAAGTGGCTTCAGTATTTTTAGAAGGAGAGGCAGTCGAGGTCGGCAATATTTTCTGTATCGGCAGGAACTATGCCGCACATATCGAAGAGTTAAAAAACGAAATACCTTCCGAACCTGTGGTGTTTATGAAGCCGTCAGGCAGCATTTTGAACAGCGGCGGTACAATCTTGCTGCCCGAGTTTAGTAGGGATGTGCAGTTTGAGTGCGAACTCGTGCTGCTGGTCGGTAAGGATTCAGACGGCACGGGCGAGGGTAAAGATATTTTGGGATGTGTCGCAGGATATGGTGTAGGGCTGGACCTTACGGCACGGGATATCCAATGCCGTCTGAAGGAAAAAGGGCTGCCCTGGCTGAAGGCAAAAGGGTTCAGGCATTCCGCGTGCGTGTCGGATTTTGCGGCGGCAGGCAGAATCGGCAATCCCGAGAATGTGTTGTTTTCATTAAAACAAAACGGCGTATTGAAACAGCGCGGGGATACCGGTTTGATGATTTACCCGATTCGGGAAATTTTACACAAACTGGCGGCAGATTACGGTTTGGGGAAAGGGGATTTGGTGTTTACCGGAACGTCCTCCGGCGTGGGCGCAATCGGTGCGGGGGACAATTTGGCATTGGAGCTGGACGGCTTGGTGCGCGCCTCTTTCACGGTAGGGTGTTAACCGCGCCGCTTAACCTTCACGCCCGTTGAAACATTCCGCCGGACCGCCCTCGAAAAAACCGTGCAAGATGGCTTGCGCCGCCACTTGGTCGAGCACCGATTTGCGTTTTTTGCCGAAGACCTGTGCTTCCGAAAGCAGGCTTTCGGCATAGACGGACGACAGCCGTTCGTCAACCCAATAGACGGGGAGATTGAACCTGCCGTTCAGCCTGCGTCCGAACTTGCGCGACAGGTGCGTCATTTCATGTTTCGTGCCGTCGGTATGCACGGGCAGTCCGACGACAAAATAACGCGGCTGCCATTCTTGAACCAGCTTGGCGATTGCCGCGAACTTTTCATCGTTGCTGCCGCCGGTAACGGTGGCCAGCGGATGGGACAGCCCCAATTCCGCATCGCCCTGCGCCACGCCGATGCGCGCTTCGCCGAAGTCGAATGCCAGTGCCGTTCCTTTTGGAATTTTATGCATGGCCGGCTCCCGAAAACAGGGCGAGCGGGTCGATGCCGAGTTTGGCGAATGCGGCGGCGTAACGGTGTTCGTAGGGGATGTCGAACAGGATATGTTCGTCGGCGGGAACGGTCAGCCACGCATTGTCGGCAAGTTCGCGTTCGAGCTGGCCTTTTCCCCAGCTTGAATAGCCGATACTGATTAATATTTTGTCAACCGCGCCTTCGCGTGAAATATTTTCAATCACGTCTCGGGAAGAAGTCAGCGCGATATTGTCCGAAACGCCGATACTGCTTTGCCAGTTGCCGATCGGGGTATGCACGACATAACCTCGCTCGACTTGCACCGGTCCGCCCATCATCACGCTGTCGTGCTGCATTCGGAAAGGGATGTTTTTGCCGGTGGCGGAAAAAATCATGTCCATCGTAATCGGAGAGGGTTTGTTGATGGCGATGCCGAGTGCGCCGTCTTCATCGTGTTTGCAGATATAGACGACCGATTGTGAAAAAAACGCGTCTTCCATATCGGGCATGGCGACGAGAAAGTGGTTGGAGAGGTTCATATCAGCGTTTGTCGGGATTTTCTATCGGGTTGGAAATCATGCAGGCGCCGGCAAGCAGGTTGCCGGAAGTATCGGCTTGCACCCCATCGGTTTGCGGTATGCCGCCGCCGAAACAGGAAACCGCGCTTAAGGAATTTTTCGGCGAGCCTTGGATGATTTTATCGCTGTACACCAAATAGGCGAAGGTTTTGCGTTTGGGGTCGTAATAACGGACAATCTGCCGGCTCTTGAACGCGAAGCTCGCACCGTGTTTGAAAACTTCTTTCGGTTTGCGCACGGCGGTTTCGTCAAAAGAAATCGAAGATGCCGTCTGAACGCACGAAACCGATGCGTCGGACGCGTCCTCTTCCAAATTGACCATTTCCTTCAAGCCGCCTTTTTTTGCATACGAAATATAACAGGCAACCCCTTGAACGTCGGGATCGTCGAATCCTTCCACTTCGATACGGTCGTTTTTGCCCAGTATGTTGAAAACGGTACTTGCCCGTCCGATTTTATCGGTTTCGCCGCTGCCGCAGGCAGTCAGCAGGACGGCGGCAGACAGCAGTAGCAGTCTGTTCATCAAAATTTCCTTATCGGTTGAATCCCCGTTTTCCGTGAAGGCGGCAGGGCTTGCTTTGTTTGGAGGGGCGCACGTTCCCAAAATCGGGCAACATACGGTATGCGGCTTAATGTGCTACCCTGTGTGTCGGAACACAATATCCGTTGCGGCATTGAAAATATGACGCACAATATAAGGCTGTTTGAGCCGATTGCAAGTATCCGCGCAAAGAAGGCGCAAGATTGGGCAAACGGCATTTTCAGATGGCATAACTGACAGTATAATCCAAACGTCCGGCTGCTTTCGTGCAGCCTTCAGTATTATCCAACTTTTTCCGAAGGTCGAACCATGCGCTACAAACCCCTTCTGCTTGCCCTGATGCTCGTTTTTTCCACGCCCGCCGTTGCCGCCCACGACGCGGCACACAACCGTTCCGCCGAAGTGAAAAAACAGACGAAGAACAAAAAAGAACAGCCCGAAGCGGCGGAAGGCAAAAAAGAAAAAGGCAAAAATGGCGCAGTGAAAGATAAAAAAACAGGCGGCAAAGAGGCGGCAAAAGAGGGCAAAGAGTCCAAAAAAACCGCCAAAAACCGCAAAGAAGCAGAGAAGGAGGCGACATCCAGGCAGTCTGCGCGCAAAGGACGCGAAGGGGATAAGAAATCGAAGGCGGAACACAAAAAGGCACATGGCAAGCCCGTGTCCGGATCCAAAGAAAAAAACGCAAAAACACAGCCTGAAAACAAGCAAGGCAAAAAAGAGGCAAAAGGACAGGGCAATCCGCGCAAGGGCGGCAAGGCGGAAAAAGACACTGTTTCTGCAAATAAAAAAGTCCGTTCCGACAAGAACGGCAAAGCAGTGAAACAGGATAAAAAATACAGGGAAGAGAAAAATGCCAAAACCGATTCCGACGAATTGAAAGCCGCCGTTGCCGCTGCCACCAATGATGTCGAAAACAAAAAAGCCTTGCTCAAACAAAGCGAAGGAATGCTGCTTCATGTCAGCAATTCCCTCAAGCAGCTTCAGGAAGAGCGTATCCGCCAAGAACGTATCCGCCAAGAGCGTATCCGTCAGGCGCGCGGCAACCTTGCTTCCGTCAACCGCAAACAGCGCGAGGCTTGGGACAAGTTCCAAAAACTCAATACCGAGCTGAACCGTTTGAAAACGGAAGTCGCCGCTACGAAAGCGCAGATTTCCCGTTTCGTATCGGGGAACTATAAAAACAGCCAGCCGAATGCGGTTGCCCTGTTCCTGAAAAACGCCGAACCGGGTCAGAAAAACCGCTTTTTGCGTTATACGCGTTATGTAAACGCCTCCAATCGGGAAGTTGTCAAGGATTTGGAAAAACAGCAGAAGGCTTTGGCGGTACAAGAGCAGAAAATCAACAATGAGCTTGCCCGTTTGAAGAAAATTCAGGCAAACGTGCAATCCCTGCTGAAAAAACAGGGTGTAACCGATGCGGCGGAACAGACGGAAAGCCGCAGACAGAATGCCAAAATCGCCAAAGATGCCCGAAAACTGCTGGAACAGAAAGGGAACGAGCAGCAGCTGAACAAGCTCTTGAGCAATTTGGAGAAGAAAAAGGCCGAACACCGCATTCAGGATGCGGAAGCAAAAAGAAAATTGGCTGAAGCCAGACTGGCGGCAGCCGAAAAAGCCAGAAAAGAAGCGGCGCAGCAGAAGGCTGAAGCACGACGTGCGGAAATGTCCAACCTGACCGCCGAAGACAGGAACATCCAAGCGCCTTCGGTTATGGGTATCGGCAGTGCCGACGGTTTCAGCCGCATGCAAGGACGTTTGAAAAAACCGGTTGACGGTGTGCCGACCGGACTTTTCGGGCAGAACCGGAGCGGCGGCGATGTTTGGAAAGGCGTGTTCTATTCCACTGCACCGGCAACGGTTGAAAGCATTGCGCCGGGAACGGTAAGCTATGCGGACGAGTTGGACGGCTACGGCAAAGTGGTCGTGGTCGATCACGGCGAGAACTACATCAGCATCTATGCCGGTTTGAGCGAAATTTCCGTCGGCAAGGGTTATATGGTCGCGGCAGGAAGCAAAATCGGCTCGAGCGGGTCGCTGCCGGACGGGGAAGAGGGGCTTTACCTGCAAATACGTTATCAAGGTCAGGTATTGAACCCTTCGAGCTGGATACGTTGATCGGATTGCCGAAACGGTAGGCTTTATGCAAATCGTGCCGATATGGTGCGCTGTTCCGTGAAGTTTGCCGTACCTGTATTTTCCGGTTTTTGGAAATCAAGAGAGAAAGTTAAAGAAGAATGTCGAAACCTGTTTTTAAGAAAATCGCACTTTATACTTTGGGTGCAATCAGCGGCGTGGCCGTCAGTCTGGCGGTGCAGGGTTTTGCCGCCGAGAAGGACAGGCGGGATAACGAAGTCCTGCCGGTGCAATCCATCCGCACAATGGCGGAGGTTTACGGTCAAATCAAGGCAAACTACTATCAGGACAAACCCGATGCCGATTTGTTTGAAGGTGCGATGAAGGGTATGGTGGCCGGTTTGGATCCGCATTCCGAATATATGGATAAAAAAGGTTATGCCGAGATAAAGGAGTCCACCAGCGGCGAATTTGGCGGCTTGGGGATGGAAATCGGGCAGGAAGACGGATTTGTCAAAGTGGTTTCGCCGATTGAGGACACGCCTGCGGAACGGGCGGGGGTGAAAAGCGGCGATTTCATTGTGAAAATCGATAATGTTTCGACACGCGGCATGACGGTCAGCGAAGCGGTGAAGAAAATGCGGGGCAAGCCGGGTACGAAGATTACTTTGACGCTGTCGCGCAAAAATGCCGACAAGCCGATAGTCGTCAACCTGACCCGTGCCATTATTAAAGTGAAAAGCGTCCGCCATCACCTGATCGAACCCGATTACGGCTATATCCGCGTGTCGCAGTTCCAAGAGCGGACGGTCGAAAGCGTCAATACCGCCGCAAAAGAGCTGGTAAAGGAAAATAAAGGAAAACCGCTCAAGGGGCTGGTGTTGGATTTGCGCGACGACCCCGGCGGGCTTTTGACTGGCGCGGTCGGCGTGTCGGCGGCATTTCTGCCGTCTGAAGCAGTCGTCGTCAGCACCAAGGGACGCGACGGCAAAGACCGCATGGTACTGAAAGCCGTTCCTGAAGATTATGTGTACGGGATGGGCGGCGATTCGTTGGCGGGCATTCCTGCCGAGTTGAAAACCATACCGATGACGGTATTGGTCAATTCCGGTTCGGCTTCCGCGTCGGAGATTGTCGCAGGTGCATTGCAGGATCATAAACGCGCGGTCATCGTCGGTACGCAGAGCTTCGGCAAAGGTTCGGTTCAGACTTTGATTCCTTTGTCCAACGGCAGCGCGGTCAAGCTGACAACGGCACTGTATTATACGCCGAACGACCGTTCTATTCAGGCGCAGGGGATTGTTCCCGATGTCGAAGTAAAAGATAAGGAACGCATTTTTGAAAGCCGCGAGGCGGATTTGGTCGGACACATCGGCAATCCTTTGGGCGGCGAGGATGTGAACAGTGAAACCCTTGCCGTGCCGCTTGAAAAAGATGCGGATAAGCCCGCTGTAAAAGAAAAAGGTAAAAAGAAAAAGGACGAGGATTTGTCTTCAAGGCGGATTCCCAACCCTGCCAAAGACGACCAGTTGCGGAAAGCTTTGGATTTAGTCAAGTCGCCCGAGCAGTGGCAGAAGTCTTTGGGGCTGGCGGCGAAAAAGCCGGTTTCAAATAAAGATAAGAAAGATAAAAAAGATAAGAAGTAGGTTTTGACGATGCCGTCTGAAAGGATTTCAGACGGCATATTATGTTTGAAAGGACAGGTTATGAGCGATTTTTTACCGGAATTTGAACCGTGCGGCATTTATAGTGGATTAACAAAAATCAGGACAAGGCGACGAAGCCGCAGACAGTACAAATAGTACGGCAAGGCGAGGCAACGCCGTACTGGTTTTTGTTAATCCACTATACTTGGGTAGCGATTGGGTTTCAGACGGCATACATTCAGGATTTCACCGCCTTATGCCGTCTGAAAGACGTTTCCGACCCATCCCTACTACACGCTTTGTCCGCAAACGCATCACAGGCAAGATTATGGAAGTCATCCGATACCCCGATTCCCCTTTCAAACTCCACCAACCCTTCCCGCCCGCAGGCGACCAGCCTACCGCTATTGCCGGCTTGCTCGAAGGGCTTTCAGACGGCCTTGCCTACCAAACCCTGCTCGGCGTAACCGGTTCGGGCAAAACCTACACCATGGCGAACGTCATCGCCCAAAGCGGCCGACCCGCCATCATCATGGCGCACAACAAAACCCTTGCCGCCCAGCTTTATGCCGAAATGCGCGAGTTTTTCCCTGAAAACGCGGTGGAATATTTCGTCTCCTACTACGACTATTACCAACCCGAAGCCTATGTGCCCAGCCGCGACCTGTTCATTGAAAAAGACAGCGCGATCAACGAACATATCGAGCAGATGCGCCTTTCCGCCACCAAAAACCTGATGACGCGCGATGACGTGATTATCGTTGCCACTGTGTCCGCCATTTACGGTATCGGCGACCCGACTGAGTATCAACAAATGGTGTTGTCCGTCAAAGAAGGCGACACCATCGAGCAGCGCGACATCATCGCCACGCTCGTTTCCATGCAGTACGAACGCGGCGATTTGGATTTCAAACGCGGCAGCTTCCGCGTGCGCGGCGACGTGATTGACGTGTACCCCGCCGAAAGCTCCGAAAACGCCTTGCGCATCAGCCTGTTTGACGACGAAATCGACCGCCTCGATATGTTCGACCCGCTTTCAGGCAGCCTGCACCAACGCGTCGGCCGCTACACCGTCTTCCCGTCCAGCCACTACGTTACCCCGCGCGACACCGTATTGCGCGCCTGTGACTCCATCAAAGAAGAATTGCGCGAACGCATTGATTTCTTTACCAAAGAAAACCGTCCCGTCGAACAACAACGCATCGAACAGCGCACCCGCTTCGACCTCGAAATGCTCTACGAAATGGGCTTCTGTAAAGGAATCGAAAACTACTCCCGCCACTTCTCCGGCAAAAAAGAAGGCGAACCGCCGCCCACGCTGATGGACTACCTGCCAAGCAACGCCATCATGTTCATCGACGAAAGCCACGTTACCGTAACCCAAATCGGCGGTATGTACAAAGGCGACGCATCGCGCAAGCAAAACCTCGTCGATTACGGCTTCCGCCTGCCTTCCGCCCGCGACAACCGCCCGCTCAAATTCCACGAATTTGAAAAAGTCATGCCGCAAACCGTCTTCGTTTCCGCCACCCCCGCCAAATACGAAGAAGAACACGCCGGACAAGTGGTCGAACAAGTCGTCCGCCCCACAGGGCTGGTCGACCCTCAAATCATCATCCGCCCCGTCGCCACCCAAGTCGACGATTTAATGAGCGAAATCAACGACCGCATCCAAAAAGGCGAACGCGTACTCGTTACCACCCTTACCAAACGCATGGCGGAGCAACTCACCGACTATTACAGCGAACTCGGCATCAAAGTGCGCTACCTGCACAGCGACATCGACACCGTAGAGCGCGTTGAAATTATTAGAGATTTACGGCTCGGATTGTTTGACGTACTCGTCGGCATCAATCTCTTGCGCGAAGGCCTCGACATCCCAGAAGTCTCCCTCGTCGCCATCCTCGACGCAGACAAAGAAGGCTTCCTGCGCTCCCACCGCAGCCTGATTCAAACCATAGGCCGCGCTGCGCGCAACGTGAACGGCGTCGCGATTCTGTACGCCGACAAAATCACCGACTCTATGAAAGCCGCCATCGACGAAACCGAACGCCGCCGTGAAAAACAAATTAAATTCAACGAAGAACACGGCATCGTGCCGCAACAGATTAAAAAACAGGTCAAAGACATCATTGACGGCGTGTACCACGAAGAAGACAGCGGCAAAGGCCGTAGACAAGGCAAAAACAAAGTTAAAGTCGGCGAAATTCACAACGAAGAAGACGCGATTAAAGAAATCGCCAAACTCGAAAAAGCCATGCAACAGGCGGCTAGGGATTTGCAGTTTGAAGAAGCGGCGGTGTTGAGGGATAGGATTAGGAATATTAAAGAGAATTTGTTGTTTGGGGCAGAGTAAAGGAGCTTGATTTTTTAATTAGCGAAGATACAATAACGTCATCTATTATTTTTATAGGAAAGTAACTATGGCAGAGCAACTACAGCTGATTCCTCGTGTTGAAAGCGGTGAAATTATCCCACAGAGAATGAGTGACGGATATATCAATGCGACAGCATTGTGTAAATCTGTAGGTAAATCTTACAGTGATTATAGACAATTACAGTCTACAAATCATTTCTTAAATGAATTGAAAGCCCAGACGGGATTATCCGAACAACAATTGATTCAACAGAGAATTGGTGGAGAACCTTCTTTACAGGGCTCTTGGGTACACCCTTATTTAGCAATTAATTTAGCACAGTGGTTATCCCCTGCATTTGCTGTAAAGGTATCTACTTGGGTTCATGAATGGATGTCAGGTAAAGTCAATGCTTCTCCTTCCCATTCCGCGCATATCCAAAGATACTTGCAAAATAGAGGAAAAATTCCATATACGCATTTTTCAATGCTTAATGAAATTACGCTAAATTTAATTGCTCCTTTGGAGGAACAAGGTTATGTATTACCTAGTCAGTTAGTTCCGGATATTTCAGAAGGAAGATTATTTTGTAGATGGCTGAGGGAAAATAGAAACGTTGATCCGAATAACTTCCCAACATATAAACATGAATTCCTTGATGCTCGGAGACCCGTGGAGGCCAAATTATATCCAATAGAATACTATCAAGATTTTAAATGGCACTTTAATGAAGTATGGTTAAAAGAAAAAGCTAAACAATATTTTTCAGAACGTGATGCAGCAATTTTGCCTTATTTAACCCCGTTAATGTTACCAGCAAGCGAGTCGTAGCAAGCCGTAGCCTGCATTACCAACCACCGCGTGCGTAGCTACGCCATACACCCTACCTGCGGGCGGGACAAACTTTAAGGGGCTGTACTAGATTAGCCCTAAATCCCATACCAATCCCGCAGGATTTTAAGCTGTTGAGACGGTGTGCCGAAGTTAAATCGAAATTAGCATTCTTTCAAGAACAGTGGAAAAGATTTGCAATCGATTCCGTTGTATTTTCGCAAGACGCGTTTTGCCTGATTCCAAAAATTCTCAATGCCGTTAATGTGGTTCTGACGGTCTGCAAATTCCTTGGAATGGTTGATGCGGTAATGGATAAAACCGCTCACGTCCAACTTGTCGTAGCTGCTCAGACTATCGGTATAAACAATACTGTCCGGCATGATTTTCTTTTTGATGACAGGGAGTAACGTTTCAGACTTGGCATTATCCACCACAACGGTATAGACCCGTCCGTTGCGTTTCAGAATGCCGAAAACAACCACTTTTCCTGCTGCACCGCGACCACGTCTACCTTTATGCCGTCCGCCGAAATCGCTTTCGTCCGGCTCGACAGAGCCCTCAAAAACCTCATCGGCAGCCAAGGCCAAATGATGGTTGATAACCGTGCGGATTTTACGGTAGAACAGTGCTGCCGAATTGGGATGGATACCCAAAATATCGGCGGCAGAACGGGCGGTAACTTCCAGTACAAAAAACGGAGCAGTTCTTTCTGTACTTTTTTCTTTAATTTGCAGTGCGTTATCTTCATATTTCGAGGGTAACATATCTGCTAATCTAGTACAGCCCCAACTTTAAAACCGATGTGCAGGTTAAAACCTACAAGGATGCGTGCGGTATACACGCGTTTTTGCCGTTCAAACCATTGCTTTGAACTTTGTATCGAAACATCGTTCGCTGCTTTATCTTGAAAAAATGCCGTCTGTAAGCAAACATGCTTCAGACGGCATTTTTTTATCCGGCGGTTTGTTATCCGATCCGTTTGAATACCAAGTCCCAAACGCCGTGTCCGAGGCGTTTGCCGCGCGCTTCGAATTTGGTTTCGGGGCGGTAGTCCGGGGTGGGGGCGTAGTCTGCCGCCGTATTTTGCAGGCTGTCGAAGCTGCTGAGGACTTCAAGCATCTGCTGTGCATATTCTTCCCAGTCTGTCGCCAGGTGGATATAGCCGCCGGTTTTGAGTTTGGGCAGCAGTTTGGCGATGAAGGGGGCTTGTATCAGACGGCGTTTGTGGTGGCGTTTTTTGTGCCACGGGTCGGGGAAGAATATGTGGATGCCGTCGAGCGAGCCGTCTTGCAGCATATTTTCGACAACTTCTACGGCGTCGTGCCGCATCACGCGGATGTTTTCCAAATGGTTTTCTTCTATGAGTTTGAGCAGATTGCCTACGCCGGGACCGTGTACGTCGATGGCAAGAAAGTCGGTTTCGGGCAGCCTGCGGGCGATTTCTGCGGTTGCCGTCCCCATACCGAAGCCTATTTCGAGGATTTTGGGTCGGCTGCTTCCGAAACGGGCATCAAGATCGGCCGGTGTTGCTTGGTAGTCGATGCCGAAGCTGCCCCATAAGGTATCGATGGCGCGTTGCTGCGCGGCGGTCATGTGGCTTTGGCGGAGGACGAAACTGCGGATGCTGCGGGGGTGTTCGGCTTGCCAGTTGTTTTGTGTTTGGTTTTCGGCGGTGTCTGTCATAATGCTTTCGTGCGCTTGTGCAATCAGGATGCCGTCTGAATGTGAAAGGCCTGTTCGGACGGCGGGAAAGGAAAGGGGCGATTATACCTGTTTCGTTTCGGCAGGGTAGGTGTAACGCTGTTCAGACGGCATTTTGCCATTGTTGCAGCAGTTCTTGCAGGACGCTTTTTTGCCCGTATCCGTTGTTTATGGCTTCTTGCAGGTAGCGGCAGGCTTTTTCTTTGTCCGGCTCGACGCCGTGTCCGTTGTAATGGATGCAGGCGAGGTTATAAAGTGCCATGCTGTCTTTTTGCGCGGCGGCTTTTTCAAACCATTTGCGTGCTTCATTGTAGTCGGCGGTCATACCCTGTCCGAAGTAATACATGCTGCCCAGATTGGTTTGGGCTTTGCTGTGGCCGAGTTCTGCGGCTTCTGTGTAGAGTTTGAGTGCGGCTGCATATTCGGGCGCGCATTGTAATCCGTAATGCAGGGCTTGGGCTTTTTGATAAAGCCGTTCTGCCCTTTGCCGCCTGATGGCGGAATCTTTAATGCCGCCATATTGGTCGGGATGGTTTAACGCGCTGTCGGATATGAGTTTCTGATACGCGGCAAGGCTGCCGGCTTCGGCTGCCTGCCGGTAATAATGCAGGGCTTTTTCTTTATCGGAAGTCATGCCCAGTCCGTAGCGGTAGATGTCGCCCAGTATCCGCAAACCTTCGGGATGGCGTTCGGCGGCTGCTGCTTCGGCGTGATGCAGGGCAAGTTTGTAGTTTCTTTCCGGATGCTTGCCTTGCAGGTAGATGTCGGCAAGTGCGGCATGGGCATCGGGGTCATTTTCCTGTGCCGCCTGTTGAAACCAGTGAACGGCTTCATCAGGAGCCGTAGGTAGGATGAGCTCGGCAAGCGGGGTGTAGGCGGGAATGTATCCTTGTTGTGCGGCGGCGCGCAAATGATTGACGGCCTGTGCCGTGTCGACTTTCGTCCCTTGTCCGAAACGGTATTGCAGCCCGAGCTGCCAGTGTGCCGCCGCCAAGCCTTGTGCCGCCGCTTTGCGGTAGAGCAGGTGCGCCGTTTCAAAATCCGGCGGCGTGCCGTACCGGCAGTATTGGGCAAGCAGGTATTGCCCGTGGGGGTTGTTGTTTTTTGCGCTTGTTTTTGCCCATTTCAGGGCTTCTTCAAAATGTCGGGACGCATACAGAAGGTACATCAGGCGGACTTGTGCTTCAGGCAGTCCTTCCTCTGCCAACGGTCTGTAAAGCGGTATCAGGGTTTCCGGGGGCGCGCCTTCCAATTCTTGGATATATGCCAGATTGTAACGCGCATAGGGATGCCCCTGTTCGGCGGCGATGCGGAGCATTTCCATACCTTGTTCGCGGTCTTGGTAGGGGCTGTCCGCGTCCATCAGGTGTTTTGCCAACTCGAATGCGGCGGCGGGATGACCTGCCGAGAACGCTTCTGTCAGCAGTCGGCGGACTTCGGTAAAGTTATATTGTTTTTGAGACAGGCATTCTAAGGCCTGCCGATAGGGTAAGTCGGGATTGTTCATGTCAGATCGTTTTCCGTTTTGTCGAATCATCGTTATTGTGTTATGAAGTTAGGTTTATAGTGGATTAACAAAAATCAGGACAAGGCGACGAAGCCGCAGACAGTACAAATAGTACGAAACCGATTCACTTGGTGCTTGAGCACCTTAGAGAATCGTTCTCTTTGAGCTAAGGCGAGGCAACGCCGTACTGGTTTAAATTTAATCCACTATATATCGGTATACCGACCTGCTGTATCATATTTTTTACAGACGGTTTTTGCTTGGGCAGCATACTAATGCAGATGCTCGTAAATGGTTTCCGCCAATGCCTTGCTGATGCCTTCCACTTTTTCCAAGTCCTCGCGGCTGGCGGCAATCACGCCGCGCAGACCGCCGAAGCGGGTGAGCAGGGCTTGGCGGCGTTTGCTGCCTACGCCGGGGATGTCGCTTAAGGAGGAGGTAACGCGGGCTTTGTCGCGTTTTTTGCGGTGGCCGGTAATGGCGAAACGGTGCGATTCATCGCGTACGGTTTGCAATAGATGCAAGGCCGGGCTGTTGGGCGGCAGGCGGAAGACTTCGCCGGTAAAAGGCAGTATGAGTTCTTCCATACCGGCTTTGCGTTCGGGGCCTTTGGCGATACCGACCAAAGGAATGTGCAGCCCGAGTTCTTCCCATACCGATACGGCGATGCCGATTTGCCCTTTGCCGCCGTCAATTAACACGGCATCCGGCCATTTGACGGTCTCGCCGTTGGCTTCGGCTTCCTGCATTTTGCCGTAACGGCGCGTCAACACTTCGCGCATGGCGGCGTAGTCGTCGCCGGGTTTGGCGGTCGTGATGTTGTAGCGGCGGTATTGCGAGGGCTGGATGTTTTGCTCATCGTACACGACGCAGGAGGCGATGGTGGCTTCGCCTTGGGTGTGGCTGATGTCGAAGCATTCGAGGCGGTTGAGGCCGTCTGAATCCATACCGAGGATTTTGGCGAGTTCGTCGATGCGGTGTTGCTGGTTGCTTTGTTGCAGGCGGCGTTGTGCAATCGCCATTTGTGCGTTTTGTTCCGCCATTTTCAACCAAACTTTGCGTTCGCCTATGGTTTTGGTTACGAACTGCATTTGTTTGCCGTGTTCGCCTTCCAAAGCCTCTTTCAGCGCATCGGGGACGGGGAAGTTGTTGATGATAATGTCGGGTTTGCTTTTGCCCAGATAGTGTTGGGCGACGAAGGCTTCGGCATAGTCTTGCCCGTTTGGCTCGGGATCGTTTTTGGTGTCGGGGAAGAAACTTTTGTCTCCGACGTGCCGCCCACCGCGTATGCTGACCCAGTGTACGCAGACGATGCCGTCTGAAACCGCCAGCGCGAGCAAATCGATATCGTTGGGGTTGTTCGGGTTTTTGCTGTCGATGAACTGGTTGCTCTGCATAATGCCGAGTGCTTGGATTTGGTCGCGGTAGCGGGCGGCTTCTTCAAATTGCAGATTCGCGGCGGCAGTTTGCATTTTGTGTTGCAGGGTGCGGGTCAGTTCGTCGGTTTTGCCGTTGAGAAAAGTGGCGGCTTGACGCACGCTGTCGCGGTAGTCTTCTTCGCTGATGTGTCCGACGCAGGGCGCGGTGCAGCGTTTGATTTGATACAGCAGGCAAGGGCGGTCACGATGCTCGAATACGCTGTCTTCGCAGGTACGCAGCATAAAGACTTTTTGCAACACTTGAATGCTGTCGCGCACGGCGTTGCTGTTGGGATACGGGCCGAAGTATTGGTTTGGCTTTTTCAGCGTGCCGCGGTAATACGCCATCTGCGGATATTGATGGCCGCTGAGCATCAAATAAGGATAGCTTTTGTCGTCGCGGAAAAGGATATTGTATTTCGGCGACAAGGCTTTGATGAGGTTGTTTTCGAGAATCAGGGCTTCGGCTTCGGAACGCGTGATGGTGGTTTCGATATGATGAACCTGTTTTACCATCAATGCGATGCGCGGCGAATGGTCGTTTTTTTGGAAATAGCCGGACACGCGCCGCTTGAGGTTGACCGCTTTGCCGACGTATAAGACTTTGCCGCCTTCGTCAAAAAAACGGTACACGCCCGGCAGCTTGGGCAGGTTTTTGAGGAAGAGCGGGATATCGAATTGTTCCGGAGAACGGTTTTCTGTATTCATATCAATTATTTGAAAAACGGCTTCAGACGGCATATCGGCAGCGGCAGCCTTATCCGTTCGGAAAAGCTGTCGGGTGGTTATATGCGGTCAATCGATTTTTACCCGTTTCAGGCGCAAGGCGTTGCTCAACACGGAAACCGAGCTTGCCGCCATTGCCGCGCCTGCGATGACAGGGTTTAAAAAACCGAGCGCGGCAAGCGGAATGCCCAAAATATTGTAGAAGAAGGCGAAAAACAGGTTTTGCTTGATGTTTCTCAACGTCGCCCGCGATACCGATAGGGCATCGGCGAGTTGGTTGACCGAATGTTGCATCAGCGTGGCGGATGCGGTGTGTTCGGCAACGTCCGCGCCGCCTTTCATGGCGAAGCTAACGTTGGCGGCGGCGAGCGCAGGTGCGTCGTTGATGCCGTCTCCGACCATCGCCACGGTTTTGCCGGCGGCTTTGAGTTTCTGCACTTCGGCGGCTTTGTCGCGCGGACTCATATTACCGAAGGCGTGTGCGATGCCCAGTTGTTTGGCGACGTATTCGACCGTGCCTTGGTTGTCGCCGCTCATAATATAGACATCGATATTGTGTTTTTTCAGACGGCCTATGGCTTCGGCGGTATCGGCTTTCAACGCGTCGGCAAGTGCGAATGCGCCGATGGGTTTGTTATCGACTGAGACCGCAACAATGCTTGCAATATCCCAAACGCCGTCTAAAAACTTCGGCAAGGCCAGTTCGGCAAATTCGGCTTTGCCTGCTTTCACCAAACCCACGCCTTCCACTTCGGCGGTAATGCCTGCGCCGACAACGGTTTGTGCGTTTTGTGCGGCGGGAATGTCCAAACCGCGCGCTTGGGCGGCGGAGACGATGGCACGGGCGAGCGGATGGGCGGCGTTTTGTTCGACGGCGGCGGCGATGCGGTACAAAGCGTCTTCGTCAAAGCCGCTGTCGGGAACGCAATAAACGGCGGCAACCTGCGGGCTGCCTTCGGTCAGCGTACCGGTTTTGTCCAACACGACGGCATCGACGTGGGCGGCTTCCTCCATTGCTGCCGCGTCTTTAAACCAAATACCGTGTTTCACCGCTTTGCCAATGCCGACCATAATCGCGGCGGGTGTAGCCAGACCGAGCGCACACGGGCAGGCAATCACCAAAACGGCGACGGCGTGCATCAGCGCAACCGTCCAATCGCCCTTAATCAGCCAAGTAACAATAAAAGTCAACAACGCGATGCCCACGACGGCAGGCACGAACACCGCCGCCGCCTTGTCCGCCACGCGCGCAATCGGTGCTTTACTGCCTTGCGCTTCAGAGAGTGCGTTCATCATGTCGCCGAGCAGGGTTTGGCTGCCGAGCTGCGCGGCGCGGTACACCACGCTGCCTTCAGTCATCAGCGCGCCCGCCAATACTTTGCCGCCTGCCTTTTTCTCTTCGGGATTGGATTCGCCGGTAAGATGGCTTTCGTCCGCCCAGCCGCTGCCGCTTTCTATGATGCCGTCGGCGGCAATGCGTTCGCCGTGATTGGCGCGGATTAGGTCGCCGATTTGCACTTGGTCGATGGGTAGCTGCCGCCATTCGCCATCGCGTTGCACGTTGACTTGGGTTGGCGTGAGTTTGAGCAGCAAGCCCAAGCTGTTCAGGCTGGATTTTTTGGTGCGGTGTTCCAAAAATTTACCCAGTGACACAAAACCAATCACCATTATGCCTACTTCAAAATACACATGCGCCATACCGTACGCCGCGTGCGGGCTGAAAAACAGCATATAGACGGAATACAGGTAAATCGAGACCGTGCCGATGGTAACGAGTACGTCCATATTCGCCAGCCCGCCTTTAATGCTCGCCCACGCGCTTTTGTAAAATGGCACCGCCAGCCAAAGCTGCACCACACTCGCCAATGCAAACTGCAACAAGGGCGACAACATCCAATCATGCCGTGTCCAATTCAGCCCTTTTAGCATCATCCCTACCATACCGATAAGGAACGGGATATTGATGGCCAGCAAAAGCCACAACCTCCAGCCGATATGGTGTTCTGCTTCGGGTTGCGGCAATGTATCTTCCGTTTTTTCCTTCGCGCCGTAACCGGTTTTCTCAATGATTTTGGCAATGTCGGCTACTGAGGTTTTGCTGTCGTCAAACACTACCTGCGCCTCTTCGCTGGCGAAGTTTACCCCCGCCGATTCGACAAAATCTTTTTTGTTCAACACTTTTTCAATGCGCGAAGCACATGCCTGGCAGGTCATGCCTTCGATTTGGAAACGGACTTTTTGTTGCATAAGCGTGATTCCTGCTTTGATATTCAGACGGCGGTCAAGGCTGCGTGATGCCGTCTGAACGCCGGTATGGTCGAAATTTCTCAAACGCGCCGATAATTCGAGTAGAATCCGAAAACTTGACACAGCAAAGGAAAAACAATGTCCCAACACCGCAAACTGATTATTTTGGGTTCCGGCCCCGCCGGATACACCGCCGCCGTCTATGCCGCGCGTGCCAATTTAAACCCCGTCATTATTACAGGTATCGCGCAAGGCGGGCAACTGATGACCACCACCGAAGTGGACAACTGGCCTGCCGATGCCGACGGCGTGCAAGGGACGGAATTGATGGCGCGGTTTCTCGCCCACGCCGAACGTTTCGGAACGGAAATCATTTTTGACCAAATCAACGCCGTCGATCTGCAAAAACGCCCGTTTACACTCAAAGGCGATATGGGCGAGTACACTTGCGATGCCCTGATTGTCGCAACAGGCGCGTCCGCCAAATACCTCGGTTTGCCGAGTGAGGAAGCGTTTGCAGGAAAAGGCGTTTCCGCTTGTGCCACCTGCGACGGTTTCTTCTACAAAAACCAAGATGTTGCCGTAGTTGGCGGCGGCAATACGGCAGTTGAAGAGGCACTCTACCTTGCCAATATCGCCAAAACCGTTACCCTGATCCACCGCCGCAGCGAGTTCCGTGCCGAAAAAATCATGATCGACAAACTGATGAAACGCGTGGAAGAGGGCAAAATCATCCTCAAGCTGGAAAGCAACCTGCAAGAAGTACTGGGCGACGATCGGGGCGTAAACGGCGCATTATTAAAAAACAACGACGGTTCTGAGCAACAAATTGCCGTCAGCGGCATTTTTATCGCCATCGGGCACAAGCCGAATACCGATATTTTCAAAGGTCAGTTGGAAATGGACGAAGCCGGTTACCTGAAAACCAAAGGCGGCACGGCGGACAATGTCGGCGCAACCAATATCGAAGGCGTATGGGCGGCGGGCGACGTAAAAGACCATACCTACCGTCAGGCGATTACCAGCGCGGCTTCCGGCTGTCAGGCGGCTTTGGACGCGGAACGCTGGCTGGGCAGCCAAAACATTTGAATGCCGTCTGAAACCGAAATTTTCGGCGGAATGCAAATTTTTCGCACCAAATCCTTGATTCCGTCGGCAAACCCCAATATAATGCCTGCTCTTTGAACCTTGCCTTCTGCTTTCGCATGGCAGAAGGCTGTTTTTACCATCCATAAGGAGATAACATGCGTCATTACGAGATCGTGTTTATCGTTCATCCTGATCAAAGCGAGCAAGTGCCTGCTATGGTTGAACGTTACAAAACCATGATTGCTGAAGCAAACGGTAAGATTCACCGTTTGGAAGATTGGGGTCGCCGCCAACTGGCTTACCCGATTAACAAAATCCATAAAGCCCATTACGTTTTGATGAACATCGAAACCACTCCCGAAGTGGTTGAAGAGCTGGAAACCGCATTCCGCTTCAATGATGCCGTATTGCGCCATCTAACCATCAAAACCAAACACGCCGTTACCGAAGCATCCCCTATGTTGGGTGGTGAAAAGGCTAAGAACCTGTTGAGCGGCGCGTCTGAAGAAGCGGTCGCCCAATAATTGGGATTCAATAATCTTGTTTCGCTTGCCGTGTTAATTGAAAAGGTTTTCCCTATTCGATATACGCCTGCCGGAATCCCTGTTTTAGATATTATTTTAAAGCACGAATCGTGGCAGGAGGAAAACGGGCAGCAATGCCTTGTCCAATTGGAAATTCCGGCACGGATTTTAGGCAGGCAGGCGGAAGAGTGGCAGTATCGGCAAGGTGTATATGTTCACGTCGAAGGTTTTTTAGCTCAAAAAAGCAGACGTTCCCTTATGCCGATGCTCAGGATACAAAATATTCAAGAATATAAAGGTTAAACGACAATGGCTCGTCAATCATTCAAACGTAGAAAATTCTGCCGTTTCACGGCTGAAAAAATCCAAGAAGTCGATTACAAACAAGTTGATTTGCTGAAAGACTTTATCTCTGAAAACGGTAAAATCATTCCTGCACGCATCACAGGAACGAAGGCATTCTACCAACGCCAATTGGCTGTTGCCGTAAAACGCGCACGCTTCCTGGCTCTGCTGCCTTACACCGACCAACACAAATAATTTTGGAGATTGAATCATGCAAATTATTCTGTTAGAAAAAATCGGCGGTCTGGGCAACTTGGGCGACATCGTAACCGTTAAAAACGGCTACGCCCGCAACTTTCTAATTCCCGCAGGTAAGGCAAAACGTGCGACCGAAGCGAATATGAAAGAGTTTGAAGCACGCCGTGCCGAATTGGAAGCCAAACAGGCTGAAATTTTGGCAGATGCCCGAGTCCGTCAGGAAAAATTGGACGGTCAAACCATTACCGTTGCACAAAAAGCCGGTGTGGACGGTCGCCTGTTCGGTTCCGTCACCAATGCTGATATTGCGGCTGCAATCGTTGCTGCCGGCATCGAAGCCGTGAAAGCAAATGTACGTCTGCCGAACGGTCCTCTGAAAGCCGTTGGCGAGTACGAAGTGGAAGTGGCTTTGCACACTGATGCCGTTGCTAAAATTACCGTTGCCGTCGTTGCCGCAACCGAGTAATTGAAATTATCAGATGCCGTCTGAAACCCTGCCGATTGTCGGAATGTGGTTTCAGACGGTATTTGTTTTGTTTTTCGTATATTCTGCAAAAATCGGGATGGTTGTTTTTATAGTGGATTAAATTTAAACCAGTACAGCGTACCTGGCTTCAATATACTCAATAGGATAGGTCTCTTCCTAACCGAAAAAATAATTGTCTTTTCCCTTGCAAATAATTGAAATCAACAGATTACTAAAACACAGCCAAAATATTCAATTGACAAAAACTTTTCTGATTTTGAGAAATCTGTGAAAATCAGGGGATTATTTATTTTGAAAATGGTATCGGGCATAAAATTTGGCTGTGTTTCAATATGGTGCTGATAACATACTTTGTTTCAAAATGTTCAATAGGATAACTTCCTGATTGACCGAAAAATAATGGCCTTTTCCCTTGCAAGCAGTTGAAATCAACAGATTGTCAAAATACATCCTAAAAATTTAATAACTTATATATATGATTGCAAAGGTTACGGCTTGTATGCCGGTCATTATGGCGGAAATACCGTTTGGGAGGCAGCCGCATCGCGTGGAATCGGCACGGCAGGCGATGCGCCGATGCCTTCGGGCGTGAAGGCGGGGCAATCGGCAGTTTGGAAAAAGGCAATGGAATCTGTGGGCAGAAGAAGTTAAGGGTAAAAGTCGGGCGCACGGTCAGGTTGTCTGTCCTTTTGTCGGAACAGGAGACTGGGCAGCTTTGTCCTGATTAATTGCTTGTGCAAACGGTAAAAAGGTTTTTTCGTGTGTTTTAAAGCAGGTTGTACAGCATTTTTCCGGCAATCAAAAGCAACATAATGCCGAAGGATTTTTTGAGTTTGGCAGAAGAAAGTTTGTGGGCGGTTTTGACACCGAGCGGGGCAAAGGCAATGGTTGCCGCGCTGAGGACGGCGACGGCGGGCAGGTAAAGGAAGCCCAGTGACCCTTCGGGCAATCCTGCAATATTCAGGCCGTTGAGCAGATACGATATTGCGCCGGAGAGTGCAATCGGCCAGGCAAGGCCGGATGATGTGCCGATGGCTTTATGGGCGGGGAAGCCGCAGTGGATTAAGAAGGGGACGGAAAGTGAACCGCCGCCTATGCCGACCCAGCTCGACATTGTGCCGAACAGTGTGGAAACCGCAGTCAGTCCGGGCAGTCCGGGCAGCGGGCGGGATGCCGTCTGAGGGTCGGTATGCAGTGTTTTGAATGCGACGGCGGTTAAAAACAGGATGAAGAAAATTTGAAGCCCGAACGCTGGGATATATTTTGCGGAGAGTGCGCCAGCGAATACGCCGAATACCATACCCGGCATCATCGTAAATACGGTTTTCCAGTCGACCGCCTGTTTTTTGTGCTGCCCCAGCATACTGGAAAAGGCGGTGAAGACCATGACGGCGAAGGATGTGCCGACGGCGAGGTGTTGCGCGTAAGGATGTTGTGCCAAACCCTGCAAATCAAGCACCCATAAAACGACAGGGACAATCAGCGTGCCGCCGCCTACGCCGAACAGGCCGGCAATAAAACCTGCCGCACTGCCTACGGCAAGCAGGATTAAGATAATGTCCCAATGCCACATTTAATCCGCCTTTCTGTATTTTTTCCAGAATCGGCGTGCCGCCATAATGTAGCCGGACAGGCTGTATCCGAGAAAGAACAGGAAGAGGACGAGCGACGGTTCCCAAGTGACCAGAAGCAGCAGTAAGACGGCAAGCAGCATTCCGACAAAGGGGACTTGTCTGCGGATGTTGATTTCTTTAAAACTCCAAAAAGGGATTTGGACAATCATCGACAGGCCGGCAAACAGTGTGATGCCCAATGCCCACCAGTGGACGGCGGGGAATTTTTCGACGCTGTGGTTGACCCAAATCAGCCCGACAATCAGCGCGGCGGCAGTCGGACTGGGCACGCCGATAAACCAGCGTTTGTCCACCTTGCCGATGAGCGTGTTGAACAGCGCAAGGCGCAGGGCGGCGCAGGCGCAGTAGATGAAGGCGACGGAATAACCGATTTTGCCGAACTGCCAAAGCTGCCATTTGTAGGCAATCAGAGCGGGAGCAACGCCGAAGCTGACCATATCGGCAAGGCTGTCGAGCTGCTCCCCGAACGCGCTTTGGCTGTTGGTCAGCCGCGCCACGCGCCCGTCCATACCGTCCAGCAACATAGAGATGAATACCGCGATGGCGGCGGTTTCATAACGTCCGTGCATGGATTGGGTGATTGCGTAAAATGCGGAAAACAGCGCGGCGATGGTAAAGGAGTTGGGCAGCAGGTAGATACTGTTTTGACGCAGGGAGCGTTGCGGGGTGTTGGTCGGGGTTTCCATAGCTGAAGTGTCTCACGGACGTGGAGAATCGATAGGGGATTATAACCCAAACCATTATCGAACAATACGCCCTTTAGGATGAAGCCCTCGGAGGCGGTTTGTTTTTCTGATGGCGGATGCTTTGCGGGGCGGTTTGACTCTGCCTGCCACCGGGTGTGTTGTTTCGGATTTTTGCCGGATGGATATTGTTGCCGGGCATTTCTGGGCTTGCCGGAAGGTATCGGGGGGAGGGCATCGGAATATGCGGCGCACCGTTCAAACCGGGGCGGCGTTTCCCTATTTTCAGGGGGTTGCAGGTTTCAACAAATTGAAAGATATTTTTTGCATTTCCGACCGTATGCTGATTTTGAAGCGGGATAAATTATAGGACAAGGTTTTTCGCCCGCGGCAAGGATTGCCCGCAATGCCGTCTGAAAACAACGGCTTGCCGCTAAGGCGGCGGTATGCGGATTTGCGCTGCCGAAATCGGTTTGCCATACCCGGCGGTGCAATCTGCGGGGAGGGATAAGCCGATAAGGCGGGACTTATCCTGTTTTTTGTTTATAATGCAACAGAATTTGGACGAACCGTCGGGAATTTATCATGATGAAAAAGATACTGGCCGTATCGGCACTATGCCTGATGACTGCGGCGGCACGGGCTGCCGATACTTACGGCTATCTCGCCGTTTGGCAGAATCCGCAGAATGCAAACGATGTTTTGCAGGTTAAAACCACAAAAGAAGATTCGACGAAAAGCGAAGCGTTTGCCGAGTTGGAAGCTTTCTGCAAAGGTCAGGACACGCTTGCGGGCATTGCCGAAGACGAGCCGACCGGATGCCGGTCGGTCGTGTCGCTGAACAATACCTGTGTCGCGCTGGCATACCCGAAAGCCTTGGGCGCGATGCGCGTTGAAAACGCCGTTGTGATTACTTCTCCGCGTTTTACGAGCGTTTATCAGGTCGCACTCAACCAGTGCATCAAAAAATACGGCGCACAGGGACAATGCGGCTTGGAAACAGTGTATTGCACGTCTTCTTCTTATTACGGGGGAACTGTGCGCTCTTTGATTCAAAATCTCAAATAAAACGGGAAATGCCGTCTGAAAGATGTTCAGACGGCATTTCTATATCGACGGTCAGGATTCTTTCGGATCGGGCAGCAGGCTGTTCAACATAATGGCAAGTACGGCGCACAAGCCCACGCCGGCAAAGCTGAAGCTGCCCAATTTGAGCGTCATGCCGCCGATGCCTGTGGTCAGTACCGAGCTGACGATGACCAGGTTTTTCGGCAGCATCAAATCGACTTTGGCATCAATCAGGGTTTTGATGCCTAAAGAAGCAATCGTGCCGAACAGCAGCAGCATAATGCCGCCCATTACTGGCATCGGAATGGAAGCCAAAAACGCATTGAATTTGCCGAAAAACGCCATGCAGACGGCAAAAACCGCCGCCCAAGTCATGATGACGGGGTTGCTGTTTTTGGTAATCATCACCGCACCCGTTACTTCGCCGTAGGTCGTAACCGGCGGGCCGCCGATCAGACCCGCAACGCATACGCCCAAACCGTCGCCTGCAAGGGTTTTGTCCAAGCCCGGGTCTTTCGTATAGTCTTTCTCCGTCACATTGCCGATTGCCATGATGCCGCCGATGTGTTCGATGGCGGGGGCGACGGCAACGGGCAGCATAAACAGTGCAGCCTGCCAGTTGATCTGAGGCGTTTCAAAATGGGGAACGGCGAACCAGGGCGCGTGTGCAATGCTTGCCGTGTCCACCAGTCCCATCAGCAGTGCCAAAACATAACCCGAAGCGACACCGATCAAGATGGGAATCAGCTTCATCATCCTGCTGCCGAAAACCGATACGATGGCGGTAACGGCAAAGGTAAAGCCGGAAAGAATCAGCGAATCGGTATAGTCGATGACCTGTTTGCCGTCCGCCTGACCCATTGCCATGCTGCTTGCCGCCACGGCAACAGACAGACCGATGACCATGATGACGGGGCCGATGACGACCGGAGGCAGCAGTTTGTGTACCGCTGCCAGTCCGCGCCAACGGATCAGCGCGGCAAACACAAAATACATAAAGCCGGCGGCAAACAGTCCGAACATGGTGGAAGGCAGCCCCCATTCGCCGACGGAGTAGATAATCGGTGCGATAAAGGCAAACGAAGAACCAAGAAAAATCGGCACTTTGCGTTTGGTTGTGATTTGGAACAGCAGCGTTCCCAAGCCTGCGCCCAAAAGCGCAAGAGCCGGATTCAGACCGGTCAGCAGGGGAACCAGCACCATTGCGCCGAATGCCACAAATAAAATCTGCGCGCCGGAAACGGCAAGTTTCAGTTGGTTCATACCATCTTCTTTCAATCGGTTCAAACGGCACGGATTATACTGGTTTGCCGAGGGTCTGCGTAAAAATACATATGGCGGGCAACAGATATGCCGTCTGAAAGGCAATGTCTGTCTGTTGCAGGATGAAAGCAGGAGAAATGGAGTATAATCCGACACTTTCCATATTCAATCCGCAAGCCGTCCGGCTTCCTTATTTCAGACGGCATTTTCCGGTAATACGGCATGACAGAAAAATCCCATAAAAAAACAGCAAAAGGCAGGGCGGGAAGCCCGTCCCCAACGTCCGCACGCAACAAGAAAGCCGACAACGGCGCACGGGGCAATAAAGTTTCCGAGCGGCTCAAGGCGGTCAAAGAGTTGCAGAAAACCGAAACCAAAAAGGCGCGTCCCGAACATGTCGTCAACCTTATCGGCGACGCACTGTGGCTGATGGGTTTGGCGGCAACCCTGTATTTGGTGATTTCCCTGATCAGTTTCGATATGGGCGATCCGTCTTGGTCGCACAGTTCGCCGGTTGTGGAAGATGTCGCCAATTGGGGCGGACTGTTCGGCGCGTATGTTGCCGATGTCGGCTATTATCTTTTCGGCTGGTCGTTCTGGTGGTGGATAGCGGCTGCCTGCGTCATGCTGTATAAAAATTTCCGCCTGCACGCAAAACAGACGGAAAACGAGGCATACAACCACAAAATCGCTGCCGCCGCGCTGTTTGTCCTGACGGTCTTCAGCCCCGTCTTGGAGTATTTTGTGCTGGGCGGAAAATATGCCGACTCCCTGCCTGTCGGAGCAGGCGGTATGGTCGGCATACGCGTCGGCGCAGTGTTTGCGTGGCTGCTGGGGAAATCGGGCAGCCTGCTGATTATCTTGGTTGTTCTGCTGTTGTCGTTGTCCCTACTGGTGCAGATTTCATGGCTGGAATTTTTGAACGGTGCGGGCAGGGCGGTTCAAAACCGCCTGAGTGCCTTATCCGGCAAGGTCATGGCTTTAGGAAAACGCCGGCCGAATACCAAAACAGACGGTGTCGATACCCAAAATACACGGCGCATGGTAAAAGAAGCCAAGAATATTACGGCCAAACCCGTTGCCTTGCCCGAAGGCAGCAGCAGCAACCGCAAATCCGTCGCGGTTTCCGTCGCGCCGCCGCCCAAAATTCAGGTTTCTCTGTTTGAAGATGACGAACCTCGGCAGGCGGGCGAATACCACAAGCCTACATTGAACCTATTGCGGATTCCTGACAGCGAACCCGTCAGCATCAATCCCGCCGAATTGGAGCGCACTGCCGAACTGATCGAATCCAAACTGGCAGAATTCGGCATCGGCGTACAAGTCGTATCCGCCACATCCGGCCCCGTCATCACGCGCTACGAAATCGAACCCGCGCAAGGTGTTAAAGGCAGCCAAATTGTTGCCTTGTCGAAAGATTTGGCACGCTCTATGTCGCTGCAATCCGTGCGTATCGTCGAAACCATCGCAGGTAAAAACACGATGGGCATCGAGTTGCCCAACGACAAACGCCAAGACGTGATGTTGAGCGAAATCTTGTCCTCGCCCGTGTTTGCCGAAGCCAAATCCAAGCTGACCGTCGCGCTGGGCAAAGACATTGCCGGTACCCCCGTTGTCGGCGACTTGGCGAAAATGCCGCACCTTTTGGTCGCCGGTATGACTGGTTCGGGCAAGTCCGTCGGCGTGAACGGCATGATTATGTCTATGCTTTTCAAAGCTACGCCCGACGAAGTCCGCTTCATTATGATAGACCCGAAAATGCTCGAGTTGAGCATTTACGACGGCATTCCGCACCTGCTCTGTCCCGTCGTGACCGATATGCGCGAAGCAGGGCAGGCGTTGAACTGGTGCGTCGCCGAAATGGAAAAACGCTACCGCCTGCTTTCCCACGCCGGTGTACGCAATCTGGAAGGCTTCAACCAAAAAGTCGAAGCCGCAAAAGCGGCAGGCAAGCCGCTGCTCAATCCGTTCAGTCTGAACCCCGACAACCCCGAGCCTTTGGAAAAACTGCCGATGATTGTGGTCGTTATCGACGAACTTGCCGACCTGATGATGACCGAACGCAAAGCCGTCGAGCAGCAAATCGCCCGTCTCGCCCAAAAAGCGCGCGCCGCCGGTATCCATATGATTGTCGCCACCCAACGTCCCAGTGTCGATGTCGTTACCGGCCTGATTAAAGCCAACATCCCGACGCGTATGGCGTTTACCGTGCAAAGCAAAATCGACAGCCGTACCATCCTCGACCAAATGGGCGCGGACGAACTGCTCAAATATGGCGATTCGCTGTTCCTTCAGCCCGGCAGTGCCGAACCGACCCGCCTGCAAGGCGCGTTTGTTTCCGATGATGAAGTCCACCACGTCGTCGCTTTCGTCAAGGAGCAGGCACCGGCAAATTATGTAGAAGGGCTGCTTACAGGCGAAGCGGCACAGGAAACGGCAAATATCGTCAGCCCCAATGCAGACAGTGACGAATTGTTCGATCAGGCTGTCGCCTATGTTTTGGAAAGCAAAAAAACCTCCATTTCGTCTTTGCAGCGGCAGTTGCGTATCGGCTATAACCGCGCGGCAAACCTGATGGAGGCACTGGAAAATGCAGGTGTCGTTTCTCCCTCCGATCTTAACGGCAGCCGTAAAATTTTGGCGCACAAGGACCATTTATAGCCCATATCGCAAAATGCCGTCTGAACGGTGGAATTGGCGTTTCAGACGGCATATTATGTTTCAGGCGAAACATTGTGATATACTTGCCAGCTAAAATTTCCCCTTTGCGGCAATGCGGTTCAAATATCGTACCGTTGCGCTGTTTGCTTCCCCATGTAGGGAAGAAAGTTTATCATTTTATCAACACAACAAATTTAAGGGCTTATGATGAGCGTAACTGTTGAAACTTTAGAAAATCTGGAACGCAAAGTAGTGTTGTCCCTGCCTTGGTCCGAAATCAACGCAGAAACCGATAAAAAACTGAAACAAACCCAACGCCGTGCAAAAATCGACGGTTTCCGTCCGGGTAAAGCACCTTTAAAAATGATTGCCCAAATGTACGGTGCGAGCGCACAAAACGACGTGATCAACGAGCTGGTGCAACGCCGCTTCCACGATGTTGCCGTTGCCCAAGAGTTGAAAGTGGCAGGCTTCCCCCGTTTTGAAGGCGTTGAAGAACAAGACGATAAAGAATCTTTCAAAGTTGCCGCCATTTTTGAAGTGTTCCCCGAAGTCGTTATCGGCGATTTGTCTGCACAAGAAGTTGAAAAAGTAACCGCTTCCGTCGGTGATGCCGAAGTGGACCAAACCGTAGAAATCCTGCGCAAACAACGCACCCGCTTCAACCATGTCGAACGCGAAGCCCGAAACGGCGACCGCGTCATCATTGACTTTGAAGGCAAAATCGACGGCGAACCTTTTGCCGGCGGCGCATCCAAAAACTACGCCTTCGTATTGGGCGCAAGTCAAATGCTGCCTGAATTTGAAGCCGGCGTAGTCGGCATGAAGGCGGGCGAAAGTAAAGACGTTACCGTCAATTTCCCTGAAGACTACCACGGTAAAGACGTTGCCGGTAAAACTGCCGTGTTCACCATTACGCTGAACAACGTTTCCGAAGCGACTCTGCCTGAAGTCGATGCAGATTTTGCAAAAGCCTTGGGTATTGCGGATGGCGACGTTGCCAAAATGCGCGAAGAAGTGAAGAAAAACGTAAGCCGCGAAGTGGAACGCCGCGTAAACGAACAAACCAAAGAATCCGTAATGAACGCGCTGCTCAAAGCCGTAGAGCTGAAAGCACCTGTTGCTTTGGTCAATGAAGAAGCCGCACGCTTGGCAAACGAAATGAAACAAAATTTTGTTAACCAAGGTATGGCTGATGCTGCCAACTTGGATCTGCCTTTGGATATGTTCAAAGAACAAGCCGAACGCCGCGTGTCTTTGGGTCTGATTTTGGCCAAACTGGTTGATGAAAACAAACTGGAACCGACTGAGGAGCAAATCAAAGCCGTTGTCGCCAACTTCGCAGAAAGCTACGAAGATCCTCAAGAAGTAATCGACTGGTACTACGCAGAGCCTTCCCGCCTGCAAGCCCCGACTTCTTTGGCGATAGAAAGCAACGTCGTTGATTTCGTTTTGGGTAAAGCCAAAGTAAACGAAAAAGCTTTGTCTTTTGACGAAGTGATGGGCGCGCAAGCCTGATTATCCTGAAAATGCCGTCTTAGGGCAGTTTTTGAAAGCACCGAAGCCGCTTTTAAAGCCCGCTTTGGTGCTTTTACATCATGAAAGGAGACGAAATGTCTTTTGATAACTATCTTGTCCCTACCGTTATCGAGCAGAGCGGTCGCGGTGAGCGTGCATTCGATATCTATTCCCGGCTTTTGAAAGAGCGCATCGTATTCTTGGTCGGCCCGGTAACCGACGAGTCCGCCAATCTGGTGGTTGCCCAACTGTTGTTTTTGGAAAGTGAGAATCCGGATAAGGATATTTTCTTCTATATTAACTCGCCGGGCGGTTCGGTAACGGCCGGTATGTCGATTTACGACACCATGAATTTTATCAAGCCCGATGTATCGACTTTGTGCTTGGGGCAGGCAGCAAGTATGGGCGCGTTCTTATTGTCGGCAGGCGAAAAAGGCAAACGTTTCGCCCTGCCCAACAGCCGGATTATGATTCACCAGCCTTTAATCAGCGGCGGCTTGGGCGGTCAGGCATCCGATATTGAAATTCACGCACGCGAACTGTTGAAAATCAAAGAAAAACTCAACCGCCTGATGGCGAAACATTGCGGCCGCGATTTGGCAGATTTGGAGCGCGACACCGACCGTGATAATTTCATGTCTGCCGAAGAAGCAAAAGAATATGGTTTGATCGACCAAGTTTTGGAAAACCGCGCTTCTTTGCAGCTTTAAACCTTGTGAAGTAGACAAATGCCGTCTGAAAACAGTTCAGACGGCATTTGTCTTATAGGGACTGTATTGGGATGATTTTGTTCTGGTTGCGTTTGGAGCCGTTTTCGCCGTAGTTGGTTTTGACATACTCTTCAACAATAGCCAAAAATTCCGTTGCAATGTTGTCGCCTTTCAGCGTTACTTTGCGTTCACCATCTACATAAACAGGCGCGACGGGTGTTTCCCCCGTACCGGGCAGGCTGATGCCGATGTCGGCCAATTTGCTTTCTCCGGGCCCATTGACAACGCAGCCCATTACGGCAACGTTCAGGGATTCAACCCCAGGATAAAGGGTACGCCATATAGACATTTTTTGGCGCAGGTAATTTTGAACATCTTGTGCCAGCTCTTGAAATACGGTACTGGTGGTACGCCCGCAGCCGGGGCAGGCGGTAACCATCGGCGTAAACGAACGCAATCCCATAGTTTGTAAAATCTCTTGCCCGACGACGACCTCCTGAGTACGCGGGCTGCCAGGTTCCGGAGTCAGTGAAATGCGGATGGTGTCGCCGATTCCTTCTTGAAGCAAGACGGATAATGCCGCCGTTGATGCGACAATGCCTTTGCTGCCCATACCGGCTTCGGTCAAACCCAAATGCAGCGGATAGGCGCAACGGCTGCCCAGTTCGCGGTAAACCTGAATCAAATCCTGAACCGCGCTGACTTTGCACGACAGGATGATTTTGTCTTCGGGCAGTCCCAATAGAACGGCTTTTTCGGCAGATTCCAAAGCGGAGACAATCAGTGCTTCCTTCGTCACTTCTTCGGGCGGTTTCGGCGCGGAAGAAGCGAGGTTGGCATCCATCATACGTTTGGCGAGGCTTTGATCCAAAGAACCCCAGTTTACGCCGATGCGGACGGCTTTATCGTTTTCAGCAGCAGTCCGAATCATAAAGGCAAATTTTTCATCGCCTTTTACGCCTTTGCCGACATTGCCGGGATTGATGCGGTATTTGGACAATGCTTTGCCGCATTCTGGAAATTCCGCCAACAGGCGTTCGCCGTTGAAGTGGAAATCGCCGATAAGCGGTGTGGCATAGCCCATATCGTCCAAGCGGCGGCGGATTTCGGCAACTTTGGACGCGGCTTCGGGGCTGTTGACGGTAATACGCACCATTTCGGATCCGGCGTCGCTCAATTCCTTAATCTGCAATGCGGTGGCTTTTGCATCGGCAGTGTCGGTGTTGGTCATAGATTGGATAACGACGGGTGCTTCTGAACCGACGGTAATATGATCGATGCGGACTTGATGCGTCTTGCGGCGTTGGAGTGTGTTCATATGGTTTGAATCTGTTTATTGACCGATGAGGACGGTTTGCAATTCTTCCGAGTAGGGGAAATTCGCCTGCAATTGTGCTTCATATTCGTATGCCGCCTGTGCGTTGCCGAGGGCTTTGGCAATTTTCCAGCCTAGCAGCAAATCATCGGCCTGAAGGACTTCTACCCTGCTTTGGTATTTTTTAAAGTAGTAATCGGCATCGCCCAACTGCCCGGCCAGCATTTTGGTGCGCGCCAGTTCTTTAAATGCGGGTGGGAACTGCGGCTGGGCGGCGAGGGAACGTTTCAAATAGGCTTCCGCCAATCCGAATTGCCCCTGTTTTGCGCTGCATATGCCTTTATTCAGGTTGGCAATATAAGGGGTCGGGTAGGTGGGGTCGGCCAGGGCTTTGTCGAAATATGCCATAGATTCGGCAGGGCGGTTGAGCCTGCCGCACAGGAACCAGCCGTAGTTGTTGTTGATTTCGGCACTGTCGGGTTTGATGGAGAGGGCTTGCCGGAAACTTTCCTGCGCCTTGTCGTTAACTTTCAGGTATTGATAGATTTCGGCACGGACCAGCCAGGCAAGCTCGTTTTTAGGGTCTGATTTCAAGGCGTCTTCAATACTTGCCGTCGCCTGACGGTAGTCCTGACCGCGCATATATTCCATTGCCAACTGGGTTTTGATATTGGAAACCTGATTGGCTTTTTCTGCCCGCGAGGGGCGGTAGGAAGTGCTGCACGCGCCCAAGGCAAGGACAAGTAATAAAGAGATTCGTTTGGATGGCTTAAAAGGCATAATTACCCCTGTTGTCCGATTAAAATCTGCTGCCATTTTTGTTGGCGGCGCGTTTTATCCTGAACCTGCCCCGCCAACTGTCCGCAGGCGGCATCGATGTCGTCGCCGCGCGTTTTTCGTACGGTAACGACAAATCCTGCCTGCTGCAAAATATCGCGGAACACACGGATGTTCTCATTGCTGGAGCGTTCGTATCCGGAGTTTGGGAAGGGATTGAACGGAATCAGATTGAACTTGCAGGGAACATCTGTGACCAGTTCGATCAGTTCGCGCGCATGTTGCGCCTTATCGTTTATTCCGTCCAACATGACGTATTCGAAAGTGATGAAATCCCTGGGTGCTTTGACCAGATAGCGTTGGCATGCGGCCATCAATTCTTTCAAGGGATATTTTTTGTTCAACGGTACGATTTGGTTGCGGACTTCGTCATTGGAAGCGTGGAGGGAAACCGCCAAAGCCACCGGCATGACATCGCGCAACCTGTCCATTTGGGGAACCATACCCGAAGTGGAAACGGTTACGCGGCGGCGGCTCAAACCGTAGCCGTGGTCGTCCAGCATGATGCTTAAGGCGGTAACGACATTGTCGAAGTTCGCCATCGGCTCGCCCATACCCATCATCACTACATTGGAAATTACGCGTTCGTTTTTCGGTGTAACACCCATCGCTTTGTTTGCCCACCACAATTGCCCGATGATTTCGGCAGCAGTCAAATTGCGGTTGAAGCCCTGCCGGCCGGTCGAACAAAATGTACATTCCAAAGCGCAGCCGACTTGTGAGGAAATGCAGAGCGTGCCGCGATCCGATTCGGGGATGAAGACGGTTTCCACCCCGTTGCCCGTACCGACATCCAAAAGCCATTTTCGAGTGCCGTCTGAAGATTTTTGAGACATCATCAGCTTGGGAATTTCGATGCCTGCCTGTTCGTTCAGTTTATGGCGCAACGATTTTGCCAAATCGGTCATTTCGTTAAAATTTTGCGCGCCGGATTGGTGCATCCAACGCATAACCTGTTTGGCACGGAAGGGTTTTTCGCCCATATCGGCAAAATGTCGGGTCAGCCCTTGAAGGTCGTAGTTGAGCAGATTGGTTTTCATGTGTTTGTGTTTTTCTTAAATCAAGGCTTCAAATAAAAAATTGCAGGGCAGGCAAGTTTGATTTGAAGCCTTTTGCAACAGAGTCTTCAGACGGCATGGATATATTTTATGCCGTCTGAAGAGGAGTTGGGCGGTGTATTGTATCAACGGGGGCAGATTTCGGTTTGGCTGAAAAAGTAGGCAATTTCCAAAGCGGCATTTTCCACGCTGTCGGAACCGTGTACGGCATTAATGCTGACCGAAGTGGCAAAGTCCGCGCGTATCGTGCCTTCGGCGGCTTCGGAAGGATTAGTTGCACCCATCAGTTCGCGGTTTTTCAGGACGGCGTTTTCACCCTCTAATACCTGAATCATAACCGGACCGCCGGTCATAAATTCAACCAATCCGGCGTAGAAGGGGCGGTCTTTATGAACCGCATAAAATTCTTGCGCCTCTTTGAGGGTAAGCTGCTTCATTTTGGCGGCAACGATTTTCAGACCGTTCTCCTCAAAGCGGCTGTATATTTTGCCGATAACGTTTTTGCCGACGGCATCGGGTTTGATGATGGAGATGGTACGTTCAATCGCCATGCTATATCCTTATTTTTACTTAAGAAGAATCAAATCGGTATTCTATCAAAAAAATAACTTATCCGCCTGAAGCCTTGGGAGATAGGGTCAGGTGCGGCTGTTCCAAATAAACTTCGGACTGCATTTCGACCATCCGGCTGGCGGTGCGGGTAAATTCTTCGGCAAAATCGCCTTCCGTATAGATATGGTTGACATCTACCGCGCCGGTGGCACACAGTTTGACCCGGAAATCGTAGAGTACGTCAATCAGCCAAGTCAGCCGCCGCGCCTCCGCCTTTTCTTGCGGTGAGAGTTGTTCCAAACCTGAAATAAAAACCATTTCATAATGTTCGGCCAAATACAGATAGTCGGACTGTGAGCGGGGGCCGAAGCACAGTGCGCGGAAATCAAACCATATGGCACGGCCGGACTCGGCTTTGTGGGGAATCTCCCGACCATGGATGGTGCTGATGCCGGGGTTCAAATCGGTAATGCCTGTCATTTCTTTGAACAGTTTTGCCAGTTTTGCCTCATTTTCTTCATTGGCAGGCGTAAAGAAAATCTCGGCGGGGCGGAGGGTACGCAGTCGGTAGTCTTCACCGCCGTCAACGTTTAAGACGGTCAGGCTGGACTCGATGAGCGCGATTGTGGGAAGAAAACTGCTCCGGTTTTGACCTTGCGGGTAGAGTTCGGAAGGCGCGTAGTTTGAAGTCGCCACCAAAACAACGCCCTCGTTAAGCAGGTTTTCCAGCAGACGGCCTAAAATCATTGCATCCGCAATATCGCTGACATGAAATTCGTCAAAACACAATACGCGGGTTTCTTTGGCAATCTCGGCGGCAACGGATTTCAACGGGTTGCTTTCGCTTTTCAGGGTTTTCAGCCTCTGGTGGATTTCTGCCATAAAGGCATGAAAGTGGACGCGGCGTTTGCGGCGGTAAGGGAGGCAGCCGAAAAAAGCGTCCATCAGAAAGCTTTTGCCGCGTCCGACCCCGCCATAGAAATAAAGCCCTTTGGGGACTTGCGGGGAACGCAAACTCCTGCCTAAAAAACGGTTTCTTTTGCGTTTGAACATCATCAATTCGGTCCAAAGCCGATCGAGGTGTTCGATGGCGGCTGCCTGCGCGTCGTCGCGGATGAAGTTGGGCAGTTGTGAGGCAGCCTGATACCAAGTCAGCGGGCTGTGATTTTCAAACGGCGGGGCTTTAAAAAGTTGGTCTCTATTACTCATATTTAACCTTGTTATACTTCTTGCGGCGGAGAAAGAAAATGCTTACCGTCGGTATTATAAATGATTTCCTTCAAACTTGGCGTTTTCCGTGGAAAAGAATAATGACGCGCACAAGGGGGGGGTATGAGCAAAGGCGGCGTTTCAATATGGTGCAGATATGAGCTCAAATGCCTTTTATAGTAGATTAAATTTAAACCAGTACGGCGTTGCCTCGCCTTGCCGTACTATTTGTACTGTCTGCGGCTTCGTCGCCTTGTCCTGATTTTTGTTAATCCACTATAATCCGTAGAGTCGGCTTCTTCCGGCTCAGACGGCATACGTTTATGCCGGCACTTCTTACCGCCCTCGTGCCGGCTATCCCAAAACTGCTTTGAACACTGAACGCTCTTTGGTTTACTTCAAAAACGCGGCGTGATAAGCAATATGCTCGCCAATAAAACTGGCGATGAAGTAATAGCTGTGATCGTAGCCTTTATGGAAACGCACATCGACCGGCTGGTTTGCCGCACGGCAGGTTTCGATAAAATCTTCGGTACGCAATTGTGTCGGCAAAAACTCATCTTCCAAGCCTTGATCGATGCGCATACCTTGCACTTTATAGCCTTGTTGAATGAGTGAGTTCGCATCATATTGCTGCCATTTTTCACGGTCTTTCCCTAAATAAGCAGTAAAGGCTTTTTCTCCCCACGGCACGAGGCTTGGCGATAAAATAGGCGAAAAGGCAGAAACACTTTGATAACGTTCCTGATTCCGCAGCGCCAATACCAATGCGCCGTGTCCGCCCATTGAATGCCCCATAATGGAACGTTTGCCGTTGGTAGGAAAGTGTTTCTCAATCAGACGGGGCAGCTCGTTCAAAATGTAATCATACATTTGATAATTCGCCGCCCAAGGCTGTTCGGTCGCATTCAAATAAAAGCCTGCACCCTGTCCTAAATCGTAAGCATCATCGTTCGGCACTTGCTCTCCGCGAGGGCTGGTATCGGAGGCCACCACAATTACTTGATGTTCTGCCGCATAACGCTGAAAGCCTGATTTGGTAATGAAATTTTGTTCCGTACACGTCAAGCCGGAAAGCCAATAAATCACACCAAGCGGTCGATTTTCTGGATTATTTGGCAAATAGACGGCAAATTTCATTTCGCATTGCAGCGTTTGGGCATGATGCGCCCAAACTTGTTGCGAACCGCCAAAAATTTGATGTTGTTCAATCAGTTTCATCGCATACCTTAGTAGTGAATAACGGCGCGGATCGATTTACCTTCGTGCATTAAGTCAAAGGCTTTATTGATTTGATCGAGTGTCATTGTGTGGGTTACAAACGGTTCTAACTCAATGTCGCCTTTCATTGAATCTTCCACCATTTTCGGCAGTTCAGAGCGACCTTTCACACCGCCAAATGCTGAACCTTTCCAAACACGACCTGTTACCAACTGGAACGGACGCGTTGAAATTTCTTGTCCTGCACCTGCTACGCCGATGATAATGGATTGACCCCAACCACGATGTGCACTTTCTAATGCTTGACGCATTACGTTTACATTGCCGATACATTCAAAGGTATGGTCAATGCCCCATTTGTTGATGTCTAACAACACATCTTTAATTGGTTTATCGTAATCGTTCGGGTTCAAACAATCCGTTGCACCGAACTGTTTTGCCAACTCAAATTTTGATGGATTGGTATCAATGGCGATAATGCGGCCGGCTTTGGCTTGACGCGCACCTTGCACCACCGCCAAACCAATCGCCCCCAAACCAAACACGGCAACAGAGTCGCCTTCTTGCACTTTTGCCGTATTATGTACCGCACCAATACCTGTGGTAACGCCGCAGCCGAGCAAACATACTTGTTCATGGTTGGCTTCAGGGTTGATTTTCGCCAGTGAAACTTCGGCAACAACGGAGTATTCACTGAAAGTCGAACAGCCCATATAGTGATAAATCGGCTGACCTTGATAAGAAAAACGCGTCGTGCCGTCCGGCATTAAGCCTTTACCTTGTGTATCACGCACTGAGACGCACAAGTTGGTTTTACCTGAACAACAAAACTCACATTCGCCACATTCGGCGGTGTAAAGCGGAATCACGTGATCACCCGGTTTTACGCTTGACACACCTTCGCCCACAGTAACGACCACACCCGCACCTTCGTGTCCAAGCACCACAGGGAATACGCCTTCAGGATCGCTTCCTGATAACGTAAACGCATCAGTATGGCACACGCCAGTGTGGGTATTGCGGATTAACACCTCGCCTTTACGCGGCATTTCTACGTCGATTTCCACAATTTGTAAGGGTTGGTTAGGGGCGAATGCCACCGCCGCACGAGATTTGATGGTTGAATCGGCTTGTTTCATTTCCATTGTCTTTCCTCTTAATTCATTGACAAAGTTGCCTTGCCTGAGCAACATAGCAACAGTTTACACTTTAGAGTTAACTCTAAAGCAAGTGTTTTTTACTGTTTTTGTTTAGAAGGAGGGAAAATGACTTATACTACTGCCAAAGCCGCCGAAAAAATAGGCATCTCCGCCCACACCCTACGTTTTTACGACAAAGAAGGTTTGTTGCCCAATATCGGACGTGATGAATACGGTAACCGCTGTTTTACCGATAACGATTTGCAATGGTTGGGCTTATTGCAATGCTTGAAAAATACGGGAATGAGCTTAAAAGACATCAAACGCTTTGCGGAATGTACCGTCATTGGCGACGATACCATTGAAGAACGCCTTTCCTTGTTTGAAAATCAAATAGAAAATGTGAAGTGTCAAATTGCCGAATTAAAACGCTATTTAGATTTGCTTGAATACAAATTGGCGTTTTACCAAAAAGCGAAAGCATTAGGCTCGGTAAAAGCTGTAAATTTGCCGCAAATTCCTGAAACGGCTTAGTTTTAGTGCAATAAGCAGGATTTTTGTCCTGTTCGTAATAGAAATCAAAAATTTGTTGTTTAAAAAGCGGATTGTAAGCAATGATATAGTGGATTAACAAAAATCAGGACAAGGCGACGAAGCCGCAGACAGTGTAAATAGTACGGAACCGATTCACTTGGTGCTTCAGCACCTTAGAGAATTGTTCTCTTTGAGCTAAGGCGAGGCAACGCCGTACTGGTTTTTGTTAATCCACTATAAAAAAATCCACGCTCTAATCCGTTGCTTGCTTGGCTCAAGGTATTGAAGCAACGGATGAAGTTAAACCACAGAAAAAACGCCGCGTAACAGCGGCGTTTTGATGCTAAGGTTTAATTGGCATTTTCTTTTAAAGCCAAGTCGACCCGCTCGCGCAATTCTTTACCGGGCTTGAAGTGGGGTACATGTTTTTCAGGTACTTCCACACGCTCGCCGGTTTTGGGATTGCGACCGATGCGGGCAGGACGATGGTTCAAATCGAAGCTGCCGAAACCGCGGATTTCGATGCGTTGACCTCGGGCAAGCGATCTAGTCATGGTGTCAACCAAGACTTTTACGCTGTACTCTACGTCTTTTGCCAGAAGATGCGTGCCGTTTTTGGCGGCAAACACTTCTGCCAAACGAACCATTAACTCAGACTTTGTCATGTCTGCAACCTTATTCTTGTTCGCCGGAGAGTTTGGCTTTCAGCAGGTCGCCCAAGCTGGTGGTGCCGGCATTCGCATTGGCGGCGGCATTGACGGAGTTCAGTGCTTCGCGGCTTTCTTTGGCATCTTTGGCTTTAACGGAAAGTTTGATGCTGCGGTTTTTGCGGTCAACGGTAACGATGACGGCTTCAACTTCGTCGCCTTCTTTCAGTTTGGTGGTCAAATCTTCAACGCGGTCGGCTGCAAATTCGGAAGCAGGCAGGTAGCCTTCTACTTCGTCAGACAGGGCGATAACAGCACCTTTGGCGTCAACAGATTTCACGGAACCTTTAACCAAAGAACCTTTGTCGTTCACGCTGATGAAGTTGCCGAACGGATCGCCTTCCAGTTGTTTGATACCCAAGGAGATGCGTTCTTTTTCCACGTCGATTGCCAATACGACGGCTTCGACTTCTTCGCCTTTTTTGTATTTGCGTACGGCTTCTTCGCCGGATTCGGTCCAGGACAGGTCGGACAGGTGAACCAGACCGTCGATGCCGCCGGGCAGGCCGACGAATACGCCGAAATCGGTAATGGATTTAACCGCACCGGAGATTTTGTCGCCTTTGTTGTGGTTGGCGGCAAATTCTTCCCAAGGATTGGCTTGGCATTGTTTCATACCCAAAGAGATACGGCGGCGGCCTTCGTCGATTTCCAAAATCATGACTTCGACTTCGTCGCCCAGTTGTACGACTTTGCTCGGGTGTACGTTTTTGTTGGTCCAGTCCATTTCGGAGACGTGTACCAAACCTTCGATGCCTTGTTCGATTTCGACGAATGCGCCGTAGTCGGTCAGGTTGGATACTTTGCCGAACAGGCGGGTGCCTTGCGGATAACGGCGGGTCAGACCGCTCCAAGGATCTTCGCCCAGTTGTTTCATACCCAAGGAAACGCGTTGTTTTTCTTGGTCGAATTTCAATACTTTGGCTTCAACTTCCTGACCGACTTCCAAGACTTCGCTCGGGTGTTTCACGCGCCGCCATGCCAAATCGGTGATGTGCAACAGACCGTCGATGCCGCCCAAGTCAACGAATGCACCGTAATCGGTAATGTTTTTAACGATGCCTTTGATGACGGAGCCTTCTTGCAGGTTTTCCAGCAGGGCTTTGCGTTCTTCACCCAAAGTGGCTTCCAGAACGGCGCGGCGGGAAACAACGACGTTGTTGCGTTTTTTGTCCAGTTTAATCACTTTGAATTCGATCTCTTTGCCTTCGAAGTGAGAAGTGTCTTTTACAGGACGTACGTCGACCAAAGAACCTGGCAGGAATGCGCGGATGCTGCTAATCATAACGGTCAGGCCGCCTTTGACTTTGCCGTTGATGATGCCGGACAGGATGTTGCCGTTTTCCATGGCTTCTTCCAGGGCAATCCAATCGGCAGCGCGTTTGGCTTTTTCGCGGGACAGTTTGGTTTCGCCGAAGCCGTTTTCGACGGATTCGATGGTAACGGTAACGAAGTCGCCGACTTTAACTTCAATTTCGCCTTGAGCGTTTTTGAATTCAGCTACATCAATCAGGGATTCTGATTTCAGACCTGCGTTTACGGTAACGAAGTTTTGGTCGATTGCCACTACTTCAGCGGTAATCACCTCACCCGGGTTCATTTCTTGCAGGGTAAAGCTTTCTTCCAACAGCTGAGCAAAATTTTCCATAGACATATATAACTCTTTTCGGTACACCGCCAAGGGGTGCGGGGTGGGTTGGTGGATGTCTGCCGTCCTTGGCAGGGCAGACGGGTAAATAAGGTTTCAGACGGCATATGGGGAAATTCATGCTGTCTGAAACGCAATGCGGGCGATTATACCTGAAAATTTAAACTTTACGATACCAATCAAGCACTTTTTTTACAGTTTCTTCTATAGTCAGGCGGCTCGTATCCAAAAGCAGGGCATCGGGTTGTTGTTTCAGGGGGGCAACCTTGCGGTTTCGGTCTGCCTCGTCTCTGGCTTCGATGTCGGACAGGATGCGCTCGAATGCCAAACCTTCGCAGGGGATGCCGATTTGTTTGGCGCGGCGTTCGGCACGGATTTTGGATTCTGCCGTCAGGAAGATTTTAAGTTCGGCTTGGGGGAAGACGACCGATCCGGTGTCCCGTCCGTCGGCGACCAGTCCTTTTTCGGTCAGAAAATCGCGTTGGCGTTGCAGCAGGGAGGCGCGGACTTTAGGCAACTGTGCGACTGCGGATGCGCCCATGCCGATGGCTTCTGTCCGGATGCCGTCTGAAACGTCTTCGCCGCCGAGCAGGATGCGGCTGTCTGAAAATACGGCGGGCAGTTTTTTTGCCAGTTCGGAAACGTTTTCTTCATCGTGCCATCCCACGCCTTGTTTTTGTGCATATAGGGCGGTCAGGCGGTAGAGTGCGCCGGTATCGAGATAATCGTATCCCAATGCGGCGGCAACGCGGGCGGCAACCGTGCCTTTGCCCGATGCGCCCGGGCCGTCGATGGCGATGACTTTTTGTCTGTTCATAAGGGGGATTCCTGATGGTTTGGGGTATGGGTTTTGCCGTCTGAAGGATGTATTTCCCATTGGGGCGGATTCTACCTGTTTTAAAGGACGATTGTCTAAGCAGACGGAACGCCGCCTGCCCGGAAACATCCGACAGAAGTCGGCAAGCCGGTTCGGATTTCGGCGTTGCGGGTATTGTGGCGGGCATCAAGGCAATGCTGTCTGAAAGAGGTATGACCTTCAGACGGCATCGATTGCTGCGGATTAGAACAGGTTGCTGACGAAAATCAGCAGAATCACCAGCGGCACAAGATATTTCACATAAGCAAACCAAATATTGACCGTCGTATGGTTGCCTTTATAAAGCAATTCGTCCTTCGCTTCGTCCTTCATCACAAAACCGGCAAACAGCGCGGAACCGAGCGCGGTCAGCATAAACAAGATGTTGCCGCTGATGTAGTCGAAGGCATCGAAAATATTTTTGCCGAACACGGAACGTCTTTCCACGGACCATAGCTCAGAATGGACGGGATGTTGCCGAAAATGAAGATGGCAGCCAATACAATCGTAATCGCGGCGGTACGGCGGATTTTGGTTTTTTCCTGAATGGTCGTAATCAACACTTCATAAATGGTCAGCGAAGTTGTCAACGCGGCAATCAGGAGCAGCGAGAAGAAAATCACGGCGAACACAGATCCCGCCCACATATGTGAGAACACAATCGGCAAGCTTTGGAACACCAAAGTCGGGCCGGAATCGGGGGCAACGCCGAAGCTGAAGAGCGACGGGAAAATCATAAAGCCCGCAAGTATGGCGATGATGGTATTGGTAATTGCCGTGATAACTGCCGTCTGAACCAGATTTTCGTTTTTATCCAAATAGCTGGACAAGGTAATCATCACGCCGAAACCCAAGCTCAGGGCAAAAAATACCTGCCCCAAAACGAAGACGAACAGTTCGGCGGTAATCTTGCTGAAATCAGGTTTCAGATAGAAAGCAACCCCTTCCATTGCGCCCGGAAGGGTAACGTTGCGGACGACCATCGCGATTAGGAACAAAAACAGCAGCGGCATCAGCTATTTTGCCGCTTTTTCAATGCCGCCGATAACGCCTTTGACCAAAATCCATTGGTTCACGGCGACAAAAAGCAGCGTATAAAACGCAATTTCCCAAGGGCTGTTTCAATGTGTTCGGCAAAGAAGCCTTTTGTAACCACACCGTCGACGGGGCTGGAAATATTCAAATTTCCTCCAATAATATTAACGATATAGCTGATTACCCAGCCGCCGAGTACCATGTAATAAGCCATGATGCCGAACGCGCCGAGCAGCCCATCCAGCCGACCAGTTTCCAAATTTTGGCAATGGGTTTGCCGTTCATCGGGCCGCCGAACGCATCCAGCGCGTTCACGCCTTTGCGCCGTCCGATGACATTTTCCACCAAAATCATCGGGATGCCGATAACCAGCATCGCGATACAGAATAAAAACACATACGCGCACCACCGTTTTCACCGACCAAATACGGGAAACGCCACGTCGCGCCGAAACCGACAGTCGCGCCGGCAACGGTCAGGATATAGGTTAATCGGCTGGACCAGGTTTGACGATTGGTATTTGAAGGGGAAGACATATTGAAACCGTGTCCGATTGAGATAAAGCGGAAATTCTACACGCGTTTTTTAACAGGAACTGACTGATTGCTTTTCAACTGTCTAGTGATTTTCCATGTAAAAGGCATATATTTCAGTGAGTATTTCTGATGAGTATAACCCGATGAGGAAGAATCGGAGTTTATAAATAGATTAATTTGTTATTCTTCTACATCGGTGTATGGAAATGAAATTTTGTTAATTATATTAATGATAGCATTTAAATAATGATGAAAGAGAGGGAATTTGAAATATAGTGGATTAACAAAAATCAGGACAAGGCGACGAAGCCGCAGACAGTACAAATAGTACGGCAAGGCGAGGCAACGCTGTACTGGTTTAAATTTAATCCACTATAAAAAAACCATCTATACAAGGGGAGAAGTATAGATGGCAAAACACATTACGGGGAAAACGTCTTACTCATAAGCCTGCTTGAACAGGCGTTACTCAGACAAATGGATTATATCGTAAATTGATTTTTTGCGTTAAATTGGGTTAAACCATATATTTAATGAGTATGTGGATGAATATAAATGGAATTCTTGGATGTTATTTCAGAATTTTGGACATTCGATAAATTTCCATTCCCCGGGTTTGAGGTTTTCTGTTTCCAGATGTGCGAATCGCCGGCGATGAAGGTGTTGCACGCGGTTGCCGGCGGCGGCGATCATGCGTTTGACTTGGTGGTATTTTCCTTCGGTAATGGTCAGCAGCAGGGTGGTCGGGTTTTTCAAAACGGCATCGGCGGCACAAACGGTTTCGTTTTCGTCGTGGAGCAGCACGCCGTTTTTCAAGGTTTCGCAGAGCGTTTCTCCTGTGGGGTGTTTGAGCGTTACTTCGTACAGCTTGGGAATTTTTCTGCTCGGCGAAGTCAGGCTGTGGTTCAGTTTGCCGTCGTTGGTAATCAGCAATACGCCGGTCGTATCTGCATCCAGCCTGCCGACCGCCTGCATATCGATGTTCCGCATATTGTCGGGGAACAGGCTGAATACGCTGCGGTAGTGCTTGGGTTTGTGCGAAGTTTCGTAATCTTCAGGCTTGTTGAGCATGATGTAGAAATAGGGTTCGGGAACGACGGTTACTGCTTCCCCGTCAATATCCAACGTTTCGACGGATGAGGAATCGATGTCTGCATCGGTGTCGTCCATGCAGGTTCCGTTGATGAAAACATAACCGCCGGCAATCAGCCATTGGCACTGCTTGCGGCTTCCTATGCCTTGATATTGCAGGTATTTGATAAGTTTCATGATGGTATGGGAAATGTGGGATGAAAAAGACAGGACTGAGAAAGTCCTGTCATGTGCCGTATCCGAATCAGCTTCCAATCAGTTTGACCCTCTGTCCCGGATTGATGGTGTTCAGGTTGGGATTGAGCCGGCGGATGTCGTCGATATGGATATTGAAGCGCGCGGCGATACTTTTGAAGGTGTCGCCTTTGCGCGCGGTGTAGGATACTTTTTCAATACGGGTTTGGGCAGGGGCTGCCTGCGCCAGGCGGAGTACCTGTCCTTTTTGGATGGTGTTGCCTTTGATGTTGTTGGCGACAATCAGGTCGGCTACACTGACGTTGTAGCGTTTGGCAATGTTGAACAGGGTGTCGCCTTCTACAACGCGGTGGATGCTGGCATGGAGCGGGGAGATTTCGGCTTCGCCGTCGGCAGCTTTGGCTACGCGCGTTTCCAAACGTACCCGGCGTTTGCCGTCGGCGGCAACGGTATGTTGCGGAGATGAGGAAATGTTGTGTTCGGCAACTGTGTCAGGCGTGCCGATGACGGCAGAGATGGTTTCTTCAGCCTGTCGGCGCAGGTTGTTTCGGGCAACAAGCTGCATGAGTTCGTCTGCCGCCTGCATGTCGTTTTGGGGGACGATCTGCGCGAGTGTTGCGGTTTGGGTTTCAGACGGCATGGCGGTCTGTTTTTCGGTTTGAGGTTGCGCTGCGGCTGTCGCAAGGGCAGGTTCGGCAATACGGACAAGGGGATCGGGTTCCGTACGGACGGTTTTCTGCGGCAAAGGTGCGACGGTAATGTCCGCTGTCTGTGCGGCGGCGGGTCGGATTCGGGCAATGCCGACGTTCACCGTGCCTGCCGGCATATTGGAACGGTAGGTGTTGGGCGTATTGTCGATGTCGATGGAAACGACGGATTCCGATGCCGTCTGAAGGGTTTTGCCGTTCTTGGCGACAAGGATGCTGCGTCCTGCGTTGACAAGGTTGCCGTTCAGGTTGTTGAGGCGTTTGATGTCGGCAATGCTCATGCCGGTTGCCGTCGAGATGTCGGACAAGCTGGTTTTGGCGGCAGGCGTATAGACTTCCCATGAAAACAGGCTGTCGGGTGCGGCGTTGAGGTAGTTGCTTTGGAAGGTTTGTACGGACGCGACAGGAAGCAGCAGTTTGCGTTTGCTTTTGGGGATGAACGCGGGGACGTTGAATGCGGGGTTTAGGGCGAGCAGCTCGCTTTGCGTGATGCCGGCAAGCCGGGCGATGGCTTCGTTGTCGAGCGGACGGTCCGGTTCGACTGCCTGAAAATACGGTTTGTTGTCTATGTCGCTGATATTCATGCCGAAAGATTGGGGGGCGGCAATGATGTTGCGCACGGCGAGCAGCTTGGGAACATAGTTGCGCGTTTCGTTGGGCATACGCAGGTTTTCGTAGGTCGGTTCGAGCCCTTGGGCGCGGGCGCGGTTGATGGCGCGTCCGACGTTGCCTTCACCCCAGTTGTAGGCGGCAAAGGCGAGCGGCCAGTCGCCGAACAGTCCATAGAGGTATTGCAGATAGTTGAGTGCGGCATCGGTGGCGGCGTAAATGTCGTGCCTGCCGTCGTAAACCGGTGTTTTTTCCAGGCCGTAATGCCTGCCGGTAGCGGGCATGAACTGCCACAGGCCCGATGCGCCGACGTGTGATTTGGCTTTGGTGACGAACGCGCTTTCGATGAAGGGAAGCAGGGCGGCTTCGGCGGGCATATTGCGTTTTTTGACTTCGTTGGCGATATGGTACATATAGGGTCTACTCCGGTTGATGACCCTGTTGAAATAGCTGTGGCTTGCGATGAATTTGCTTTCGTGGCGGCGTACCAGTTCGGGATTGACTTCGCCCATCCGGAAGCCTTGGCGCAGCTCGCTCCACAGGCTGCCGGATTGGAAATATTGTTTTGTCGGTGGCAGGTCGAGTATTGAAGAGTTTAAGCGCATAATCGCCAAACCGATTTGGTGTGATGAGGTGTTTTGGGCGTATAGGAAACCCGGACAAACGGACAGACCTGACGCGGTCAGGGCGATGGTTTTGAGTTTGGACATGATTTATATCGGCGGAATAAACATATTTTATCGTCCGATGGTACTGTTTGACTGAAAAAGCGTCAAGTTTTACAGGAACTTTATGCGGATTCGGAAATGGGCGGCCGATGTGTTTTTTGACAGAAATCCTGTTTGGAATAGAATATCGGCAGGCAATCTGTTTGAAACGGACGCAATATGGATTCATGGTTTGAAGATACGGCGATGGGGCGGTATGTTGCAAAATTGGAACAGGATTTCTTCGGGCGGTATCTGGATTCATACCGTTTTTCGGGAATGTGTGCGGTTCAGGTGGGCGGTCCGTGGCTGAGCCTGTCTGAAGATGTTGTCTGTGTGCCGCGAGATATGTCGATGTCGGCGGAAAATATGGCTTTGGCGGATGTTTCTGCGGATATGCTGCTTTTCCCGCATACTCTGGAAGGCGGTGTTCCTTCGCAAATCCTGTCGGAAGCGCACCGGATATTGAAACCGTCCGGACGTTTGATGCTGACGGGTTTCAATCCGTATTCGCTCTGGGGATTCAGCCGTTGGTTTGACGGCGAACGCCTGCCGGAAAAACGGTTTTGTCTGCCGCTGCCCGAGTTGAAAAGGCAGCTTGCGGATGTCGGTTTCGATATTGAATTTGGGAAATTTATGGTGTATCTGCCGCCCGTTTCGTCGCTCGGGCAAATACGCTTTTGGCGGTTTATGGAAAAGGCGGGCGACCGTTGGTGGCCGCAGTGTGCCGCAGTGTACGGTTTGGTTTTGGTCAAAAGGGCGGCGGGCGTAACGCCCCTGCCCGCGTGGGACGGGTATTTGGGCGGCAAAGCCCTTGCGGCGGGTGCGGCAAGGATTGCGGATTAGGGACAGCCGTCTTTCAGACGGCATCTGTCAGAAGAAATGTCGGGAGGGGTTATGCCGGAATTGCCGGAAGTGGAAACGACGTTGCGCGGCATCGCGCCGCATATTGAAGGGAAAACGGTGGAAGCCGTGGTATTGCGCCAATTGAAGCTGCGCTGGCAGATCAATCCCGATTTGGGGGAGATTTTGTCCGGTCGGCAGGTTTTGTCCTGCGGCAGGCGTGCCAAATATCTGATTGTCCGTTTCCAAACGGGGATTTTGCTGATTCACTTGGGGATGTCGGGCAGTTTGCGGATTTTTACGCCGTCGGACGGACGTATCGGCAGGTCGGACAGACACGATCACGTCGATATTGTGTTTTCAGACGGCACGGTCATGCGTTACCGCGATCCGAGAAAGTTCGGCGCGATACTTTGGTATGAGGGAATCGAAGAACATCATCCGCTGTTGGAAAAACTGGGGCCGGAGCCTTTGTCGGAGGCATTTTGCACGGATTATCTGTATGTGAGGCTGAAGGCGCAGAAGCGCGCGGTCAAACTTGCCCTGATGGACAATGCGGTCGTGGTCGGTGTGGGCAATATTTATGCCAATGAGAGCCTGTTCAGAGCGGGCATTTCGCCCCACCGTCCTGCCAACCGTCTGAAAAAGAAAGAGTGTGCGCTTTTGGTTGAAACCGTCAAAGCGGTGTTGCGGCGCGCCATTGAAACGGGCGGCAGTACCTTGAGGGATTTTGTGGACAGCGACGGCAAAAGCGGCTACTTCCAACAGGAATATACGGTGTACGGGCGGCACAATCAGCCGTGCCCCCAGTGCGGCGGTTTGGTTGTGAAAGAAACTTTGGGGCAGCGCGGCACGTTTTACTGCCCGAATTGTCAGAAATAGGGCGGAAAACGGTTTCAGACGGCATTTTATCGGTATGCCGTCCGAACGTTTCAACAACAAACACCGATTATCGGGAAAGAATTGTTCATGTCTTCAAATAAAGCTTCATTTTTTACACGTCTGCGCCGCTTGTGCCGCTTGACGGTCTGGCTGTTCAAAACCGGGAAAAACCTGCGCGGTATTGACGGCGGTTGCCCCGAGTCGCGCAATCGGGCGGTAATCGAGTTGGGCAGGGGGGGTTTTGGCGGCTTTGGATATCGGATTGGAGGTGGGCAGACCCGCACCCGAACATCCGAACGGTGTCTTGGTTGCCGCCAACCACGTGTCCTGGCTGGATATTTTCGCGATGAGCGCGGTTTATCCGAGCAGCTTTATCGCCAAGCAGGAAATCAAAAGCTGGCCGGTATTGGGCAAGATGGGGCAGAACGCGGGAACGGTGTTCATCAACCGCAATTCGCGGCGCGACATCGAACCGATTAACCGCGCCGTCTGCGAAACCTTGCAACGCGGTCAAAACGTCAGTTTTTTCCCCGAAGCGCGGACTTCCTCCGGATTGGGGCTTTTGCCGTTCAAAGCCGCGCTGTTCCAATCCGCCATCGATGCGGGGGCAAAGGTTTTGGCGGTCGCGCTGCGTTATTATGACGAAACGGGAAAAAGGACGGCTCGTCCCTCATATGCCGATGTCGGTTTGCCGACCTGCCTGTGGCGCATCGTGTCTATGAAAAAATTGACGATAAAAGTCGATTTCGTTTGCGTGGCGGATGCGGCGGAAAGCGAAGACCGTTATGCTTTAAAAGATAAAATCGAAGAAAGCATCCGTGCCGTTGTCGCCGACGATGCGGATATCGCTGTCTGAAACCGGTTGTCGGAATGTGGCAGTATGATTCGCTTTTGTGGATGTATAGTGGATTAAATTTAAACCAGTACAGCGTTGCCTCGCCTTAGCTCAAAGAGAACGATTCTCTAAGGTGCTGAAGCACCAAGTGAATCGGTTTCGTACTATCTGTACTGTCTGCGGCTTCGTCGCCTTGTCCTGATTTTTGTTAATCCACTATATTAAGGCTGCGGCAACGGGAGGACCTCAAACGAAATGGCGTAAGGATAGTTTGTTGTATTCATAAAATATGCCGTCTGAACCTGTGTTCAGACGGCATATTTTATATGGGATTAACGGCGGAACCTGCTGCCGTCGAAATCATCGAAAGCCTCATAAGCCGCCCGGCATTGGGTTTTCTGTTCCTTATAAGGCAGGGAGCGGAATGCTTTGCGCGCCTTTTTGTTTTCGCGCAATTCCTGCACGTTGCCTTGCGATCGGTACCACGCGGCACGGCGTTCCAAATATTTCCTGCATTCGGGGTGCAGCATCTGCTTGTTTGCCTTGCGGATATGTTTGGTATCGCGGTGGGCGGGTTCTGACGTACCGGCAGCGGCAGTTGTCGATACCAGTCCCAATATTGCAGACAACAGTATGGCAAGCATCTTTTTGACAGATATGACGATCCTTTCAGTTTGTCATTCCTTCCAGTATAGGATGGAAGGATGGAACGGGCAAATTGTCGGCAGTTTCAGACTCATTCAGCCGACAAAACTTGCCGTTTGATATGCGGATTCAAATAACACATTAATCTCAATAATAAATTCCAATCGGTAAGAAAATGGAATTTGTCGGCGGCGGCGCGGCAAAATCATACTTTGCAAAATTTAACAATTTGCAGGGGCAGAAAACAGGAAGCTTTCCTTTTTCGTCGGAAAATCCTTATTTCGCCGCCTTGTAGCCGGAGCCGGTCAAAAGGCAAAAAATTTACCCGTTTTTTATCGGTAAAGAATTATCAGATAAAACAAATATTATAGGAAAAATACGACAGGCGGGTTTTATCGCGCATTGCCTGAAACTGAAAAATACAACCGTTGTCAAGACTGGAGAAAATGCCAAAAATCCACTATATTGTCTGCCTTAATTTATTTGAAAAGACTGTGTCTTGAATATCAAGAGTGGAAGAGGAAGCGATGAATACACCGACTGATTTGAAAGTAACCAAACGAGACGGAAGATTAGAAGCCATTGATTTGGATAAGATTCACCGTGTCGTCACTTGGGCGGCGGACGGATTGGAAAATGTTTCCGTATCTCAGGTCGAGTTGAAATCGCACATCCAGTTCTACAACGGCATCCGCACCGACGACATCCACGAAACCATCATCAAAGCCGCTGCCGATTTAATTTCGGAAGATACCCCGGACTACCAATACCTTGCCGCGCGTTTGGCGATTTTCCATCTGCGTAAAATAGCCTACGGCGAGTACGAGCCGCCGCACCTTTACGACCACGTTAAAAAACTTACCGATGCCGCAAAATACGACAGGCATATCCTTGAGGATTACAGCCGCGAAGAATTTGACGAGCTGAACGCCTATATCGACCACGAACGCGATATGTCCTTTTCCTATGCCGCTGTCAAACAGCTCGAAGGCAAATATCTGGTACAGAACCGCGTTACCCGCCAGATTTATGAAACACCGCAGTTCTTATATGTTCTGGTGGCGATGTGTCTTTTCAGCAAATATCCCAAAGAAACACGCCTCGATTACGTCAAACGGTTTTACGATGCCGTTTCCACATTTAAAGTATCGCTGCCGACCCCGATTATGAGCGGCGTGCGTACGCCTACGCGCCAGTTCTCAAGCTGCGTATTGATCGAATGCGACGACAGCCTGGATTCCATCAACGCCACTACCAGCGCGATTGTGAAATACGTTTCCCAGCGTGCGGGCATCGGCATCAATGCCGGACGTATCCGCGGACTGGACAGCGAAATCCGGGGCGGCGAAGCACGGCATACCGGCTGCATTCCCTTCTTTAAAATGTTTCAGGCGGCAGTCAAATCCTGTTCGCAAGGTGGCGTGCGAGGCGGCGCGGCAACCTTGTTCTACCCCTTGTGGCATATCGAAGCCGAAAGCCTGCTGGTGTTGAAAAACAACCGGGGCGTGGAAGACAACCGTATCCGTCAGCTTGATTACGGCGTGCAAATCAACCGCCTGCTGTACACCCGCCTGATTAAGGGCGGCAACATTACGCTGTTTTCGCCCAACGAGGTTCCGGGATTGTACGAAGCGTTTTTTGCCGACCAAGACGAATTTGAGCGGCTCTATACGAAATACGAGCAAGACCCTGATATCCGCAAGCGCATCATTCCGGCTGCCGACCTGTTTTCCACGCTGATGCAGGAGCGTGCCGGAACCGGGCGCATCTACATTCAAAACGTCGATCACTGCAATACGCACAGCCCGTTCGATCCGCGCGTTGCGCCTGTTCATCAGTCCAACTTGTGTATGGAAATCGCGCTGCCGACCAAACCTTTGGACAATATCAACGACCCGAACGGCGAAATCGCCCTGTGTACCCTGTCTGCCTTCAACTTGGGGGCATTAAACAGCTTGGACGAATTGGAAGGGCTTGCCGATTTGACCGTGCGCGCGCTCGATGCACTTTTAGATTATCAGGGATATCCGGTAGAAGCCGCGCGTACCTCCACTATGGGCCGCCGTTCGCTCGGTATCGGCGTGATCAACTATGCGTATTATTTGGCGAAAAACGGTGTCCGCTACAGCGACGGCTCCGCGCTCGGTCTGACCCACCGTACCTTTGAAGCCATACAGTATTACCTGCTCAAAGCATCGGCAAACCTTGCCAAAGAATACGGTGCGTGCACGCTCTTTAACCAAACCGTTTATTCGCAAGGCAAACTGCCCATCGACACCTACAAAAAAGACTTGGACGCTGTGTGTAACGAGCCTTTGCACTACGATTGGGAAAGCCTGCGTGCCGACATCGTCAAATACGGCCTGCGTAACTCTACTCTAACCGCACTCATGCCGTCTGAAACCAGTTCGCAAATCGCCAACGCCACCAACGGTATCGAGCCGCCGCGCGGATTGGTAACGGTCAAAGCATCGAAAGACGGCATTTTGAAACAAGTCGTGCCGGAGTTTGAAACCCTGAAAAATGCCTATGAAACCCTGTGGCAGCTTCCCGGCAACGAAGGCTATCTGAAACTTGTTGGCGTGATGCAAAAATTCGTCGATCAGGCGATTTCCGCCAACACCGCCTACGACCCGGGCAAATTCGAAGGCGGCAAAGTTTCTATGAAACAAATGCTCAAAGACCTGCTGACCGCCTACAAATACGGCGTCAAAACCCTGTACTACCATAACACCCGCGACGGCGCGGACGATACGCAGACCGATATTCAGGATGACGGCTGCGCGGGCGGGGCTTGTAAGATTTGATGAAAGGGGGAGTTTTCAGATGGCCTTTAGATTAATAAATCATCTGAAATATAAAATATGAAAAATAAAATACAAAATCAATTAGATAATATAGTTACCTTAAATAATGAGAAATTTACTTTTATTGATTTATTTGCGGGAATAGGTGGTTTTCGCATTGCAATGGAGAATGTTGGTGGGCGATGTGTATTTTCTAGTGAATGGGATGATAAAGCCCGTCAAACCTACCAAGTAAATTTTAATGATATTCCTTATGGAGATATTACATTAAAGGAAACCAAAGCAGCTATTCCAAGTAAGTTTGATGTATTAACAGCAGGATTCCCGTGTCAGCCATTCTCTATAGCTGGTGTTTCAAAGAAAAAAAGCCTAGGACGAGAAACAGGCTTCTTAGATAAGGCGCAGGGAACTCTATTTTTTGATGTTGCTGAAATTATTGGAAAACATCGACCTAAAATTTTTCTTTTAGAGAATGTGAAAAACCTTGTTTCGCATGACAAAGGAAATACATTTAAAGTAATTAAAGGGACTTTAGAAGAGCTTGACTATCAGATATTTTATCAAGTTATGAATGCAAAATATTATGTTCCTCAAAATAGGGAGCGTATTTTTATTGTAGGTTTTGATAGACAATATTTTAATAAGGAAATAAATTTCAATTTTCCTTCCCCACCAGAATCACAACCAAAATTAAAGCAAATTTTGGAAGATGATGTAGATAATTCTTTTACTCTTTCTGATAACTTATGGCTTTACCTTCAAAATTACGCTAAAAAACATAAGGCAAAGGGTAATGGATTTGGTTTTGGATTAGTTGATTTAGATGGAATATCACGAACTCTATCTGCACGATATTACAAAGATGGTTCCGAAATACTCATCCCTCAGAAAGGAAAAAATCCTAGGAAGCTGACACCTAGGGAGTGCTCGCGTTTAATGGGATTTCCTAAAGATTTTGTTATTGATGCAGTATCCAAGACAGCTGCATACAAGCAGTTTGGCAATTCAATTGCTGTACCGTTGGTTCAAGCTATTGCTAAACAAATTATAAATGAGTTAAAAAATGAATGACTTGGCAGCTCAGACAATACAAGTAGTAAATAAATCCGATGACTTAGTAGCTTCAGCAATACAGACAGCAAATAAATCAATTGCAGTATACTGTCGTTATATTCGTCCCAATGATGTTGGTACTACTGGTAGTCACCAATCAGGATTTTATATTCAAAAACATTTTTCAGACGACCTCTTTGATGTAGTTTGCCAAAAGGGAACAAATAAAACTATTTCAATCAAAATTAATTGGCAAGATGGAAGCGTCACTAATAGCAATTTTAAATATTACGGCCAAGGCACGAGAAATGAGGCGAGAATTACGGGTTTTGGCAAGAATTTTGAATTTTTAAGTGATAAATATAGTGGTTTCTTATTGGTATTGTGCAGAGCTTGTTATAAAGATTTATTATTCCATGCTTTTGTTTTATCTTCAGATGAAGATATTGAAATATTTATCGCAGAAACTAACATTTTACCAGGAAGTTTATATTTACCTAAAAAACAAGAAGTAGAGGATAACCTAACAAAATTATTTTCACTATTTCCTAACTTCCCCAAAACTGAAGAAATGGCAGTTTTGGCAAGGGAAAATATTGCATTAAATAAAACTAACGTTAGTAATGTGTTAAAACAATGGGTTTCAAAGGAATATGAATTATTTTCCATTTTTGAAAAACGTGAATTTGAAATTATTAAATCAAAAATTACTGATTTGGATAGCTTCATTAATTTTGCACATTCTTTTACAAATCGCAGAAAAGCAAGAGCAGGAAAATCTTTAGAGTTACATTTATCAAGAATATTTGACGAATTTTCCTTAAAATTTGAGACGCAAGCGAAGACAGAAGGGAAAAAGAAACCAGATTTTTTATTTCCTGGAAGTGAAGAGTACCATGCGATGGATGAATCAGGGAATTTCATATTTCAAACTGAAAAGCTGACAATGCTAGGTTCAAAGACTACTTGTAAGGATCGCTGGCGCCAAGTTTTAAATGAAGCAGATCGAATTCCTCATAAGCATTTATTTACTCTACAAGAAGGTATATCTGATACTCAAATTCAGGAAATGAGTGATGAGAATTTAACCTTAGTTGTCCCTAAAGAATCCGTAAAAACATTTGGAACTTTTGGGAAAACCCATGTTTTAACTTTAGAAAATTTTATTAAATATATAAAGTCTCAGCAGGTTAGTTAAAACTTACAGATCATTTTTAATTAATATAGAGAATAGATTATGTCCTGCGAACACTTAACTATGTCATACAGCACCTTTCCCAAAACCAAAAACGACGCGCTGAATGAGCCGATGTTTTTCGGTCAGCCGGTTAATGTCGCCCGTTATGACCAGCAGAAATACGAGGTATTTGAAAAACTGATTGAAAAACAATTGTCGTTTTTTTGGCGGCCGGAAGAAATCGACGTGTCGCGCGACCGTATCGACTACGCCAACCTGCCAGAACACGAAAAACATATTTTCATCAGCAATCTGAAATACCAAACACTGCTCGATTCCATCCAAGGGCGCAGTCCGAATGTTGCCTTGCTGCCTTTGGTTTCGATTCCCGAGTTGGAAACGTGGATTGAAACGTGGAGCTTCAGCGAAACCATACACTCGCGCAGCTATACCCACATCATCCGCAATATTGTGAATGATCCGTCGGTCGTGTTTGATGATATTGTCGAAAACGAATACATTACCGCCCGCGCCGAAGACATTGCCTGCTATTACGACGACTTAATCGAATACACCCAGTATTACAATCTGTTGGGCGAAGGGGTGCACAATGTCGGCGGAAAACCCATTACTGTGTCTTTGCGCGGGTTGAAGAAAAAACTCTATCTCTGCCTGATGTGCGTCAACGTGTTGGAAGCCATCCGTTTCTACGTTTCATTCGCCTGCTCGTTTGCTTTTGCCGAGCGCGAGTTGATGGAAGGCAACGCCAAAATCATCAAACTGATTGCCCGCGACGAAGCCCTGCACCTGACCGGCACGCAGCATATGCTTAATCTGATGCGTTCGGGTGTCGATGATTCTGAAATGGCAGAAATTGCCGCTGAGTTGCAGGACGAATGTTTCCAACTCTTCAAAAAAGCGGCGGAACAGGAAAAAGAATGGGCGGCATATTTGTTTAAAGACGGTTCGATGATTGGTTTGAACAAAGAAATCTTATCCCAGTACGTCGAATATATTACCAATCTGCGTATGCAGGCGGTGGGGTTGCCGGCCGGATTTGAAGGCGCAAATCAAAACCCGATTCCGTGGATTAATGCGTGGCTGTCGTCCGATAACGTACAGGTCGCGCCGCAGGAAGTGGAAATATCCTCTTATTTGATCGGTCAGATCGATTCTGAAGTGAATACGGATGATTTGGGCGATTTTGAGTTGTAAACGTTTTTTGAAAAAATGCCGTCTGAAGCCGGATGTTTCAGACGGCATTTGTATGTTGTATGATGGGAAAAACAGCGGGTAGGATCGGTTATTGTTCCTTTTATAGTGGATTATAGTGGATTAACAAAAATCCGGACAAGGCGAGGCAACGCCGTACTGGTTTAAATTTAATCCACTATATTTTTGATTGGTCGGAAATGGCGCGCATTGGTACGAATAAGGGTTTTTTTGAGCTCTTGGAGGGCGAGACCCTGTTGGAAGGCTTGGAACGGACGGGGCATATGGTGGAATATCAGTGCCGAAGCGGATATTGCGGATCGTGCCGAGTGAAGATTTTGGAGGGAAGCGTTACTTATCGGGAGCCGCCTTTGGCTTTTTTGGGGCGGGACGAGATACTGCCGTGCTGCTGTTGCGTCGAGGGGGATGTCAGGCTGGATTGCGGTTTGTCGGGGGAGGATGAGGGGCTGTCTGACAGTTTGTTGAAATAAAAGCCGTCCGAACATTGGTTCGGACGGCTTTTTGACGGTATTACCGGTTATGCCTGATGAGTCGGTAAAAGGTTTCACCGTCTTGGATATAACCCAGTTCTACCCGGGCGATTTCCGAAATGGCTTCTTGACCGTTTTCCAAATCATAGACTTCGGCGGCAAGGGAATGATTGCGTAGGGCGAGTGTCTGGTTTTTTTCTTCTTGAACGGCAATCTGTTCTCTCAGACTGCTGTTGCGTCCGATGCTGCCTTTGCCGAACCAGAGGCTGTATTGGCAACAGACAAGTGCGAAGGATAAAACGACAGTTACCCACTTCATACCTTAACCTTTTTTATTTGCCCAGTTGGTAGAATGCGGCTTTGCTGGGGTAGTCGGCGGCTTCCGCCAATTCTTCCTCGATACGCAGCAGTTGGTTGTATTTCGCCATGCGGTCGGAACGGCTCAAAGAACCGGTTTTGATCTGCATACAGTTGGTGGCGACTGCCAAGTCGGCAATGGTGCTGTCTTCGGTTTCGCCGGAGCGGTGGCTCATTACGCTGGCGTAGCGGTTGCGTTTGGCTAAGTCGACGGCTTTCAGGGTTTCACTCAAAGTACCGATTTGGTTGACTTTGACCAATAGTGCGTTTGCCACGCCTTTTTCAATGCCTTCGGCAAGGATTTTCGGGTTGGTAACGAAGAGGTCGTCGCCAACGAGTTGGACTTTGCCGCCCAGTTTTTCGGTCAGCAGTTTCCAGCCTTCCCAGTCGTTTTCATCCATCCCGTCTTCGATGGAGATGATGGGGAACTCGTTGACCAGGCCTTCCAGATATTCGGCAAATTCCGCGTTGGTGTAGGAGCGGCCTTCGGCTTCCAAGTGGTATTTGCCGTCTTTGTAGAACTCGCTGGACGCGCAGTCCAATGCGAATAATACGTCTTCGCCCGCTTTGTAGCCGGCGGCTTCGGTCGCCTCGACCATCAGTTGCAGGGCTTCTTTGTGGCTGTTCAGGTTGGGGGCGAAACCGCCTTCGTCGCCGACTGTGGTCGGGAAGCCTTTGCTGTCGCACAGTTTTTTCAAGGCGTGGAAAATTTCCGCACCGCAGCGCAACGCTTCGCGGAAAGATTTTGCGCCGACGGGCATAATCATAAACTCTTGGATGTTCAGGCTGTTGTTGGCGTGTTCGCCGCCGTTGATGACGTTCATCATCGGTACGGGCAGGGACATCGGGCCTGCGCCGCCCAAGTAGCGGTAAAGCGGCAGGCCTGAGTCTTCGGCAGCGGCGCGTGCAACCGCCATAGAAACCGCCAAAGTCGCATTCGCACCCAAATTGCCTTTGTTTTCAGTACCGTCCAATTCGATCATGATTTGGTCGATATAAGATTGCTCGTTGGCATCGATACCAATGAGGGCTTGGGCGATTTGGTTGTTGACGTGTTCGACCGCCTTCAATACGCCCTTGCCCGAATAACGGGATTTGTCGCCGTCGCGAAGTTCCAAAGCCTCTTTTTGACCGGTGGACGCGCCGCTCGGTACGGCTGCGCGTCCCATTACGCCGGATTCGAGCAATACATCACACTCGACTGTGGGGTTGCCGCGTGAGTCCAAAATTTCGCGGGCGAAAATATCAACGATTGCGCTCATGAATGTTCTCCAAGTGAAGTGAAGGGAGGTAAAAAAATGGGAGGGCTTCAGACGGCATCTTTGCCGGAAAGCCGCCAACTTAAGTAAATCGAAAGTAGGGCGGCCGCCATAAAAACAATACTGGAAATACCGTGCCACATTCCGAAGGATCCGCCTACAAACGACAACAGCCAATTTTCATGCCCGTATTTCAGTGCCTCGATAACGGGGGTAACCAAAAATTGGTTGGCGGCAAGGGCGGACAATAAAAAAAGCAGCAGGGCGGTTTGCCGCCGGGTTAGGGCGGCAAAGGCGGCAGCCAGTACCGCGCCCCAAACGGCAAGCCCGCTCCAAGAGAGGATGTCGAACAATACGCCGGCAATTTCGCCCGCCTGCATTTTGGGCAGCATTTTGAACAGCACCGGCGCGGCGATATAACCCGCCATAATCTGCATACCGAGCCACAAGGTTGCGGCATACAGGCTGATTTTTCGGAAAGTCTGCATCATAAGGCGAAACCGTGTTACTCGATTGTTAAAATCGGTTGTGATTTGATTAAATCATCCAATGCTTTGATGCGGATTAAAAAATCTTCTAAAAGGTGCAGCGGCAGCGCGCTGGGGCCGTCGCATTTTGCCAGTTTCGGATCGGGGTGCGATTCGAGGAACAGGCCGGCAAGGCGGGTTGCCATGCCTGCAAGTGCCAAATCCAAAGCCTGTGCGCGACGACCGCCGGATGCGGCAGAACCGGCATCGCGGGTTTGCAGGGAATGGGTAACGTCGAAAATAACCGGCAGGTTGCCGCAGGTTTGTTTCATCACGCCGAAACCGAGTATATCGACAACGAGGTTGTCGTAGCCGAAGCTGCTGCCGCGTTCGCATAAAATCAGTTTCCCGTTGTCGGCTTCGTGGAATTTTTCCACAATGTTTTTCATTTGAGAGGGGCTGAGGAACTGGGGTTTTTTGATGTTGATGACATTGCCCGTTTCCGCCATTGCGGCCACCAAATCGGTCTGCCGCGCAAGAAAGGCGGGAAGCTGGATGACATCGCACACTTCGGCGACGGGTTGGCACTGATGGGGTTCGTGTACGTCGGTAATGACGGGGATGCCGAACTCTGCTTTGACTTTTTCAAAAATCTTTAAGCCTTCTTCCAAGCCTACGCCGCGATAAGAATGGATGGAGGAACGGTTTGCCTTGTCGAAAGAGGCTTTAAAGATATAGGGAATACCGAGTTTGCGGGTTACTTCGACGTAATGCGCGCAGGTTTGGAGGGTGGAATCCAAGCTTTCCAAAACGTTGATGCCGCCGAATAGGACGAAGGGCAAGTTGTTGCCGAGGGTGATGTCGTTGATTTTAATATCCATAATCGATGTCCGTTTTCAGGGTTACAGCACGGTGTGCGGCGGCTCATAGGAGATGATGTCGCGGATTTTGTTGTTTCCGTCTACCAAGACGACTTTGGGTTCGTGTGCGGCGATTTCGGGTTCGGAGAGTTGGACGTAAGACATGATGATGACGATATCGCCTTTCTGCACCAGCCTTGCCGCAGCACCGTTCAGACAAATCACGCCGCTGCCGCGTTTCCCTGCAATGGTATAGGTTTCAAAACGTTCGCCGTTGTTGTTGTTGACGATGGCGACTTTTTCGTTGGGGTAGATGCCTGCCGCGTCCAACAGGTCTTGATCGACGGTAATGCTGCCGACATAGTTTAAATCGGCTTCGGTTACGGTGGCGCGGTGGATTTTTCCGCCAAGCATAGTACGGAACATGTATTTCCTTTTGGTTTGTGTGCGGTTTGACGGGCGCGATGCCGTCTGGAAATCTGAATGCCGTATTATAGTGGAGTTTCCTTCAAATTCATAATGGCGGCTTTCGGACAAGGAAAACGGTGTTTCAGACGGCATTGCGGTGTCGGCTTTATTTGGGCAGGCATCTGTTTTGCAAGGTTTTTAAAACGTTTTTTACGGTGTTGATTCTGACCTCGATATTTTCCATCTCTGCGGTAAACCGCAGCTTATCGGCGCCGGCAAGGCGGTATTTTTTGTCGTTCTGAATCAGCAGGATGATTTCGGTTGGATCAATATTGTTGTTTTTGCCAAAGGTTACCGTTACCGCTTCGCCGGCCGCATCAATGGCATTGATACCCAATTCTTTTGCCATAAGCCGTAAGTGGTGGCTTTCGATGAGGGTTTTGACGGGTTGTTCGGGCAGTCCGAAGCGGTCGACGAGTTCTTCGTGTATGGCGTTGATTTGTTGCACGGTTTCGCAGACGGCGAGGCGTTTGTAGAGGACGAGCCGTTCGTGGATGTCGGGGCAGTAGCTTTCGGGCAGTAGGGCGGGGCTGTGCAGTTTGATTTCGGTGGTGATGCCCAACGGTGCGTCAAGGTCGGGCTGGTGGCCTTTTTTGAGATCGCGCACGGCTTGTTTGAGCATTTCGGTGTAGAGCGTGAAGCCGACCTGTATCATTTCGCCGGATTGTCCTTCGCCGAGGATTTCGCCTGCGCCGCGGATTTCCAAATCCTGCATGGCGAGGGTGAAACCTGCGCCGAGTTCGTCTGCCGCCGCGATGGCGTCGAGACGTTTTTCTGCGTCTTTGGTGATGTATTCGGGCGTGAGCAGGTAGGCGTAGGCTTGGTGGTGGCTGCGGCCGACGCGCCCGCGAAGCTGGTGCAGCTGCGCCAATCCGAATTTGTCGGCACGGTTGATGATGATGGTGTTGGCGTTGGGAATGTCGATACCGGTTTCGATGATGGTGGAACAGAGCAACACGTTAAATCGTTGCTGCAAAAAGTCGCGCATGACTTGTTCCAGCTCGCGCTCGCGCAGTTGTCCGTGCGCCACGCCGATGCGGGCTTCGGGCAGCAGGGTTTCCAGCCGCTCACGCATGTTTTCGATGGTATCCACTTCATTGTGCAGGAAAAATACTTGCCCGCCGCGTTTGAGTTCGCGCAATACGGCTTCGCGCACGCTGCCTTCGCTGAACGGTTTGACAAAGGTTTTGACGGCGAGGCGGCGGCTGGGCGCAGTGGTAATCAGCGAGAAGTCGCGCAGTCCTTCCAGCGCCATACTTAAAGTACGCGGAATCGGCGTAGCGGTCATGGTAAGGATGTCGACATTGGCGCGCAGGCGTTTGAGCTGCTCTTTCTGACGCACGCCGAAGCGGTGTTCTTCGTCGATAATCACTAAACCTACGTTTTTGAATTTTATGTCGTCCTGCACCAGTTTGTGCGTACCGATAACAATATCGACCGTGCCGTCCGCCATGCCTTCCAGCGCGGCTTTGGTGGCTTTGCTGTTGTTGAAACGCGAAAGGCTGGCGACTTTCACGGGGAAATCGGCGAAGCGGTCGGCAAAATTTTGCGCGTGCTGCTCGACCAGAAGCGTGGTCGGTGCGAGTACGGCAACTTGTTTGCCACCCATTACCGCCACAAACGCGGCGCGCAGGGCGACTTCGGTTTTGCCGAAACCGACATCGCCGCACACGAGGCGGTCCATCGGCTTCGCCTGCGTCAAATCTTTAATCACGGCGGCGATGGCGGCTGCCTGGTCTTCGGTTTCTTCGTAGCCGAAGCCGTCGGCAAACGCCTGATAATCCAACTCGTTGATTTCAAACTTGTGTCCCGATTGGGCGGCACGTCGGGCGTAAAGGTTAAGCAACTCGGCGGCGGTATCGCGCGCCTTTTCGGCGGCTTTGCGCTTCGCCTTGTTCCACGCGCCACTGCCGAGCTTGTGCAGGGCAATGTTTTCATGCGCCTGACCGGAGTAGCGGCTGATTAAATGCAGTTGCGAAACAGGCACATAAAGCTGCGCTTCTCCTGCGTATTCGAGCAACATCATTTCGTTGGTTTCGCCGCCCAAATCTATCGTTACCAAGCCCATATACCGCCCGATGCCGTGTTCTTCGTGCACGACGGGATCGCCGATATTGATTTCGGCAAGGTCGCGCAACAGACCGTCTGAAACGGCGGCGTGTTTCTTGCGGCGGTTGTGGACGCGCGAACGGGCGACGTATTGGTAGAGGTCGGATTCGGTAATGACGGCGATGGCACTTTGGTCGGCAACTGCTTTTCCCTCTCCCCAACCCTCCCCCACGGGGGAGGGGGCAGGTTGCTGTCGGATTTGCCCGTGCAGACTATTTTCGATGGGGTACAGGCTGCTTTTGGTTTTCAGGTCGTCTGAAACGGCGGCTGCACTTTGTTCCCTCTCCTGTGGGAGAGGGCTAGGGAGAGGGTTTGTTGCGGATGCGGGAAATTCGGTTTGAGCGGCAACTGTTTTGCTCTCTCCCCAATCTTCCCCCACGGGGGAGGGGGTAGGTTGCTGTCGGATTTGTCCGTGCAGATTATTTGCGATGGAATACAGGCTGCTTTCGGTTTTCAGGCCGTCTGAAACGGCGGCGGCACTTTGTTCCCTCTCCTGTGGGAGAGGGCTAGGGAGAGGGCTTATTGCGGCTGCGGAAAATTCAGTTTGAGCGGAAACTGCTTTGCTTTCTCCTCGACTTTCTCTCTCAGGGGAAGGGGCAGGTTGCTGTCGGATTTGCCCGTGCAGATTACTTGTACCGAGGGGCAGGCTGCTTTCGGTTGAAACGGCGGCTGCTTTCAGACTGTCTGAAACGACGGCTGCACTTTGTTCCCTCTCCTGTGGGAGAGGGCTAGGGAGAGGGTTTGTTGCGGCTGCGGAAAATTCGGTTTGGTCGGTAACCGCATCGCCTTCTCCTTCGGAGGCGGAAGTAGTTTGCTGTTGGTTCGGCGATTGCAGTCCGCCCAGTTTGAACCCGTATGCCAACGGCGCAACTGTAATCATCAGCGGCTCATGCGCCGACAAGAAGCCCTGCCAGTCGGACACAGGTTTGGCTTTCAAACCGTTTTGCTGCAAGAAACCGAGCATGGTTTCGCGCCGTCCCAAACTTTCGGCGCACAGCAAAATCCGCCCGTCAAAGGCCGTCTGAAAATCCTTCAATGCCTGCAAAGGCTCGTCGGATTGTCGGTTGACGGCAAGGTCGGGCAGGGTGTGTTCCTTGCCGGAAACATCGGGCAGTACCTGTCCGTAGTTTTTCAGACGGCCTGCGAATACATCGGCAGAGAGATACAAATGCTGTGGAAGCAAAGGCGGATAGGTTTCGTCGCCCTGCGCCATGGCGTAACGCGATTTGACGTCGCTCCAAAAGCGGTTTGCCTCGGCATGAACATCGCCCAAAGAGACAAAGAGCGCATCTTCGCCGATATAGTCAAACAGCGTTTCCAGCTCGTTTTCAAAAAACAGTGGCAGATAATATTCTACGCCTGCACCGAAATGGCCGTTGCTGACGGCTTTGTATACAGCCGCATCGTTCGGATTACCGTCGACTTCTTCTCGGAAGCGGCTGCGGAAAATCTTTTGCGCCTCGCTGTCGGTGGGGAACTCGTGTGCCGGCAGCAGGCGGATTTCGGAAACGGGGGAAATGGTGCGTTGCGTTTCGGTGTCAAAGGTTTTAATGCTGTCGATTTCATCGTCGAACAAATCGATGCGGTACGGCATTTCGCTGCCCATCGGGAACAAATCGACAATACCGCCGCGCACAGCGAACTCGCCTGCCGCGACAACGTGGGAAACATGGTTATAACCTGCATCCACCAAATCGCTTTTCAGACGGCCTATATCCAAAGTCTGCCCTGTTTTCAGCCAAAACGTGCGCCCTGCCAGAAACGGCACAGGCGGCAGCTTCTGCATCGCCGTGGCAACCGGCACGAACAACACATCCGCCGCGCCGCTTTTAATCTGCCACAACGCCGACAGCCACTCCGACACCAAGTCCTGATGCGGCGAAAAACGTTCGTAAGGCAGCGTTTCCCAGTCCGGCAGAAACACCGCCGTATCGTGCGGACGGAAAAACCGCCATGCCGTCTGAAGGCGCAACGCCTGTTCTGCATCTTGAGTCAAGACAACCTTGAGCTGCTTATGCGGCAGATAACGCGCCAAAGCTAAGGGTAGCGAGCCTTGCGAAAGATTGAGCCAACGGGATTTTTCACGGGGTTTGGGGATGGGGTAGGTCATAGTGCGGCAATCGGCGGACAGTGATGCAAACGGTCATTTTAGCACGGGAGGGGGCGCGATGCCGTCTGAAAGGTCGGCGGATTGTTGCCCGGCGCACTTTGTGGTAAAGTTTAGAAAATCAACTCTAAACTGTGGCAGGCGGTTTGACCGGCCGCCGATTAATGGGAACCGACAGAGGAAGCCGATGATACACACCGAACCGAGCGCGCAGCCGTCAACTATGGACACGGCTGCTTTTTTAAAGCACATCGAATCCGCATTCCGCCGCATTTTTGCAGACGGTATCGACCTGATGCGATACCTGCCCGAAGACAAATGGCTTGCCTTGAAGCAGGCGGGTTTGCTGTTGCCCTTCCTCGACAAAAAATACGGCGGGCGCAAGGGCAGCCAGTTTGAAATTCAGGAAGTCTTGCGGATTGCGGGGCATTACGGCGTGCCCGTTACGCTGCGTACCGGCATCGAAGGCGCGCTGGTGTTGCAGCCACTGCAAGAGTTCGGCGATGAAGCGCAAATCGCACAGGGTTTGGACATGGTTTTCAAAGGCGAGGGCGGCGGTTTAGGCGTTACCGAACCCGAAACCTCCGGCGCGGCGATTGCCCGAGAAATGCAGTCTTACTACGAATATACCGACGGACAAACCATTTACGTCAACGCCGCGAAATACTGGCAGGGCAACTCGCAAAGCGACTTCCTCCTCGTTGCCGCCAAAGAGCGCAAAAACGGCAAACTCGCCAAAGTCATCGACCTGCTGCTCGTCCCCAAAACATACATCCGCTGCGAAACCCTCGCATCCGAAGGCTTGCGCGCCGTCCGTTACGCCGTCAACCGCATCGATGCCGAAATGCCTGCAACCGCCGTGATGAAACTCTCCCAGAGCGACGCTGCCGGTTTGCGCGCGTTCCAAAACATCTTTATCCGCAGCCGCCTGCAACTGATCGGCATGACGCACGGCATTATGGAATACACCCTTGAAAACCTGGAACGATACGTCCGCAACGACATCAGATTCGTCGATTACGAACGCCGCGAAATCCGGCGCCGCCATCAGGTTTCCGAGATTCTTTACCGCTACGTCTGCCATTCCGTTTCGCCCGTTGCACCCGTCGCCCATCAACTGATGGAGGCGAACATCGTCAAAACCCTCGCCACGGAATACACTTACGCCGCCGCGCAAATGTTGCAAAAACTCTTGGGCGCGAAGGGTTTTGAACGCGGACACACCGCCGGCAATATCGCTATCGACATCCGCCCCTTCACGATTTTTGAAGGCCCGAACGATATGCTTTATGCCGAAATTTACGACCAGTTTGTCCGCGCCACCGCCGAAGAAAAAGAAGCAGGCATGAAGTTGGACAAAAACCAAACCCTGCTCGACCGCCTGCAAACCGATGCCCGCTTTGCCGCCGTCGCCCGCGACTACACTTTGCCCGAAGACATCCGCAGCTTCCTGCAGGAACACACCCTGACCGATGCCTGCGCCCTGCAAAAAGTCTTTATCGGCAAAATCATCGCCCGACTCTTTGTCTTCGTACAGGCGGAACACGAAGACACCGCAGCCTTCCTGCTGAACGACATCCGCAAAGACATATTGGACTGCCGATATTGCGGATAGCGGGCAAATACGGCGGCAGGCAATGCCGTCTGAAGGGGGAAGTGCCTTCAGACGGCATTTTCGGCGGCGGCATACGGATTTCGGGCGGTGCAAGAGGCAACGTGCGGCATTCCGCAAAGCCGCCGATTGCGGCGGATGCCGCATTTCGCGCCGCGCCCTTGTGCCGCTTTCCCACTTACCCTATTTGTTCGGAACATATTTATGAAAAACAGAAAAATACTGCCGCTGGCAATTTGTTTGGCGGCTTTGTCTGCCTGTACGGCGATGGAGGCACGCCCGCCCCGGGCAAATGAAGCCCAAGCCCCCCGCGCGGATGAAATGAAAAAAGAAAGCCGCCCCGCGTTTGACGCGGCAGCCGTATTTGACGCGGCAGCCGTACCGGTATCCGACAGCGGGTTTGCCGCCAATGCAAATGTCCGCCGTTTTGTGGACGATGAAGTCGGGAAAGGGGATTTTTCCCGGGCGGAATGGCAGGATTTTTTTGACAAAGCGGCTTACAAGGCGGACATCGTCAAGATTATGCACCGCCCCTCCACATCGCGTCCGTGGTATGTGTTCCGCACGGGAAATTCGGGCAAGGCGAAATTTCGCGGCGCGCGCCGGTTTTATGCGGAAAACCGCGCGCTTATCGATGATGTGGCGCAAAAATACGGCGTGCCTGCCGAACTTATCGTGGCGGTTATCGGGATTGAAACGAATTACGGCAAAAATACGGGCAGTTTCCGTGTGGCGGACGCATTGGCGACCTTAGGCTTTGATTACCCCCGCCGCGCCGGGTTTTTCCAAAAAGAATTGGTCGAGCTTTTAAAGCTGGCAAAAGAAGAAGGCGGCGATGTTTTCGCCTTTAAAGGCAGCTATGCGGGCGCAATGGGGATGCCGCAATTTATGCCTTCGAGCTACCGGAAATGGGCGGTGGATTATGACGGGGACGGACATCGGGACATATGGGGCAATGTTGGCGATGTCGCGGCATCGATTGCCAATTATATGAAGCAGCACGGTTGGCGCACGGGCGGGAAAATACTGGTGTCTGCAACATTGGCGCCGGGTGCGGATGTTCAGGCAATCATTGGCGAAAAAACCGCCCTGACGCGGACGGTGGCGGATTTGAAGGCGTACGGCATCATCCCCGGCGAAGAGCTTGCCGATGATGAAAAGGCGGTTTTGTTCAAACTGGAAACCGCACCCGGCGTGTTTGAATATTATTTGGGCTTGAACAATTTTTATACGGTATGGCAGTACAATCACAGTCGGATGTATGTAACGGCGGTCAGGGACATTGCCAATTCGCTTGGCGGCCCGGGATTGTAATGTTTTTTAAAAGGGGCTGTACTAGATTAGCCCTAAATCCCACACCAATCCCGCAGGATTTTAAGCTGTTGAGACGGTGTGCCGAAGTTAAATCGAAATTCGCATTCTTTCAAGAACAGTGGGAAAGATTTGCAATCGATTCCGTTGTATAGTGGATTAAATTTAAACCAGTACAGCGTTGCCTCGCCTTAGCTCAAAGAGAACGATTCTCTAAGGTGCTGAAGCACCAAGTAAATCGGTTCCGTACTATCTGTACTGTCTGCGGCTTCGTCGCCTTGTCCTGATTTTTGTTAATCCACTATATTTTCGCAAGACGCGTTTTGCCTGATTCCAAAAGTTCTCAATGCCGTTAATGTGGTTCTGACGGTCTGCAAACTCCTTGGAATGGTTGATGCGGTAATGGATAAAACCGCTCACGTCCAACTTGTCGCAGCTGCTCAGACTATCGGTATAAACAATACTGTCCGGCATGATTTTCTTTTTGATGACAGGGAGTAACGTTTCAGACTTGGCATTATCCACCACAACGGTATAGACCCGTCCGTTGCGTTTCAGAATGCCGAAAACAACCACTTTTCCTGCTGCACCGCGACCACGTCTACCTTTATGCCGTCCGCCGAAATCGCTTTCGTCCGGCTCGACAGAGCCCTCAAAAACCTCATCGGCAGCCAAGGCCAAATGATGGTTGATAACCGTGCGGATTTTACGGTAGAACAGTGCTGCCGAATTGGGATGGATACCCAAAATATCGGCGGCAGAACGGGCGGTAACTTCCAGTACAAAAAAATGGAGCAGTTCTTTCTGTACTTTTTTCTTTAATTTGCAGTGCGTTATCTTCATATTTCGAGGGTAACATATCTGCTAATCTAGTACAGCCCCTTGGATTCGGATTTCAAGTGCAACACTAGTGTATTAGTGGTTGGAACAGATTCAAGAATAAAACACTTGGCGTTTCGTAGCCAAGTGTTTTTCTTGGTCGGTGGTTCAACTCATCTTGAACCCTGCGTATCTCCCGATCACTGATGTTACGGAAATCGGTTTGTTTGGGGAAGTATTGCCGGATGAGTCCGTTGGTGTTCTCATTCAGCCCTTTCTCCCAAGAATGGTAAGGGCGACAAAAATAAGTCTCCGCTTTCAATGCTTTGGTTATTTTGGTGTGTTGGTAGAACTCTTTGCCGTTATCCATGGTGATGGTGTGCACCCTGTCTTTATGTGCCTTTAATGCCCTAACAGCTGCCCGGGCAGTGTCTTCGGCTTTGAGGCTATCCAATTTGCAGATGATGGTGTAGCGGGTAACGCGTTCGACCAAGGTCAATAATGCGCTTTTCTGTCCTTTGCCGACAATGGTGTCGGCTTCCCAATCGCCGATACGGGATTTTTGGTCGACGATAGCGGGTCGGTTTTCTATGCCGACACGGTTGGGTACTTTGCCTCTGGTCCATGTGCTGCCGTAGCGTTTGCGGTAGGGTTTGCTGCATATTCTGAGATGTTGCCACAACGTGCTGCCGTTGCTTTTGTCTTGGCGAAGGTAGCGGTAAATGGTGCTGTGGTGGAGCGTGATCTGGTGGTGTTTGCGCAGGTAGGCGCATACTTGTTCGGGACTGAGTTTGCGGCGGATAAGGGTGTCGATGTGCTGAATCAGCTGCGAATCGAGCTTATAGGGTTGTCGCTTACGCTGTTTGATAGTCCGGCTTTGCCGCTGGGCTTTTTCGGCGCTGTATTGCTGCCCTTGGGTGCGGTGCCGTCTGATTTCGCGGCTGATGGTGCTTTTGTGGCGGTTCAGCTGTTTGGCGATTTCGGTGACGGTGCAGTGGCGAAACAGGTATTGGATGTGGTATCGTTCGCCTTGGGTCAGTTGCGTGTAGCTCATGGCAATCTTTCTTGCAGGAAAGGCCGTATGCTACCGCATACTGGCCTTTTTCTGTTAGGGAAAGTTGCACTTCAAATGCGAATCCGCCCCCCTTTTAAAATGCCGTCTGAACCACGTTTCGGTTCGGACGGCATTTTTGCATCCTTTTATGGGGATTTCCCGCATCAGGGCGGTATTCGGGGCGAATCCCGCTTCAGACGGCATTGCCGGTCAAGGCTTGTCCGAAGGAGGATGTCCCTGTTCTTTGGCGGGCGGGAGGAAAAGTATGCAGGGATTGCTTTTAATCTGATTCCAAAAACTCTTAATCAGATTGCGGATGCTGCCGATTTTCGTGCCGCGCGAGCGCAGGGCGACGAAGAGGGCGAGGCTGAAGCTGACGCAGAGGTTGACCAGGCCGATGGCGAGGACGCTGAAAATGCCGAGTACGAACGTGCCCAAACCGACGTTGCCGCTGACGGCGGCATAGCCGAGGTTGGCGGAGGAAAAGGCGACGTGGCGGATGTCCAGCGGCAGCCCGAGGAGGTGTCCGAAATAGCCGGTCATACCCAAGAGCATCCCGAAGATGAAGTTGCCTGCCAGTGAGCCGTAGTGTTTGTGGATGTAGGCGGCGAGGACGCGGCGGGGTCCGGGGCGCATTATTTTACGCAGCAAGGGGTTGAAGGGCAGGCGTTGGCGCAGGTTGAGGTAGTCGGCGCGGTTGTCGAAGAAGCCTGCGATGATGCCGGAGCAGAACAGCCACAGACCTGCAATGGCGGCATACCACAGCGTCGGGTAAGCGATGATGTCTATGGATTTGAACTGGTAGGCGGCGGTGTGGACATCGAGTATGGGCTGTTGGTGCAGATGGGCATAGCCGAACGATATGGCGCACGCCAAAAGGATGGCGATGGAAACGTTGCCGAAGACGGCGACACTTTGGGAGCGGCATACGTCGATGAGGAGCTTGGCGAGTTTGTTGTCCACCGCTTTGCCGCCTTCGTTGAGGTCGACCTGTTCGGCAAAGCTGGCGGCAGTCATCGCGGGCTGTTTGGTGGCGACGGTGCAGTGCAGCATATGGATGATCATAAAGCCGATGCCGTAGTTGAACCCAGCCGACAAGGAAGTCAGGAAGGGGCTGAGGCCGAGTGTGCCGATGCGGATTTTGAGCAGCGCCATCAGGGCGATGATGATGCCGCCGCCTGCCGCCGAGTAGAACATTTTGAAATATTCTTTGCGGTTGCGGGTGATGTAGTGTTCGCCGTGGTGGCTTTTGTTTTCGGTAATGCTGCGGGCGAGCATACGGATGCTGCTGCGGCGCAGGTGGCGGGTGCTGTATTGTTCGACCGCCGCGTAGATGAGGGAGTTCATCAGCGCGATGGTCAGGCGGTTGCTGTTGCCGGCACCGGTTTGGATGTCGGTGAGCAGCTTTAGACGGTCTACGGTCTGCCGGAGCCGTTCGAGCAGGTGGGCGACTTTGACCGACGAACCGGAGCCGGCGCCCGTCCCTTTGCGGCGCAAATAGTCAATCTGGCTGAAACATTGGTCGAACATCACTTCGAGGTGGGCGGTGTCGTAAGGCGTGGTGCCGTTGCGGTAGTGTTCGACCAGTTTGGCGGTTTCGCGTTGGAGGGCGACGAAGGAAGAATCGGCTTCCAGCAGGCGCGGGGCGATGCGGATGAGGTCGGGTTCGATGGCTTCGGATGCCGTCCAGACAGACAGCATTTCGATGGCGCGCAAACGCGCATCGGCAAGGCGGATGCCCGCCGTCTGCAATTTGGACGGCTCGGCGTGGCTCCGGATGAGTTCGTATAAAACCAGCCATTGGCGGATATTGAGCGTTTGCAGCCATTTGTCGTCGTTTTCGGAATGGAAAAGATAAAGGAAGACTTCGCCCAAGTTGGCAAAATCTTTATATGACGGGCTGAAGCGTTCGTAGATGCGTATGCCCATTTCCCGGGCAAAGCTGTAGCGCGAGAAGATGCCGAGTTTGATGAGTGCCGGATAAATGTGTATTTGCGCGAGCCAGATGTAAAAACACCGGCTGAAGCGGGACAGTAATTCCCTGTCTTGTTTGAATGTGTCGATAATCAGGTCGAAACGTTCCCCCGCACATTTTTTGCCGCCACGGCGCAAAAATTTAATCAGTGCGTTGAGGACGTTGACAAAATCGGTATGTCCCAAGCTTTCCGAAAGCAGGGGGCGCAGGTTTTGAGGGGTAATTTTCTTCATATCAGCCATTGTACCGCATCGGCAATCCGGCGTTAAACGCCCCGATAGCGGGGAGGGCGCGCCTGCGGTGGGCGGCGCATTTTCCGCCGGTTTGAAATCAAACTATATTAATGATATAATAAATATCGATAAATCAATCTGATAGAATAATCCGTATTGATTTTTAATTTTTTCGATTATAACAATTTCGGCCGGTTTGTGCATTTCGTCATCCGGAAGCCGGTATTTTACCGGCAGGTTTTGACCGCTTTGCCCGATGACCGGGTTTGTCTGTTTTTAACAAAGGAGTGAGAAGGTTTGTCCCTGTCTGAATTTATAGAACGCCGAACGTCATTTAATCCGATGGTTATTTTGACGACTTTGTTTTTTGTGTGTGTTTTGGTGGTATTGGTTTTAACCGTGCCGGATCAGGTGCAGATGTGGCTCGATCGGGCAAAAGAAGTCATTTTTACCGAGTTCAGCTGGTTTTATGTTTTAACGTTTTCCATTTTTCTGGGTTTCCTGCTGATACTCTCGGTCAGCAGTTTGGGAAACATCAGGCTCGGACGGGATGAAGATGTGCCGGAATTCGGCTTCCTGTCGTGGCTGGCGATGCTGTTTGCGGCCGGGATGGGCGTGGGTCTGATGTTTTTCGGCGTGGCAGAGCCGTTGATGCATTATTTTTCGGACATTACGGCCGGCACGCCGGAACACAGGCAGCAGCAGGCATTGCTGCACACGGTGTTCCATTGGGGCGTTCACGCTTGGTCGGTGTACGGTACGATTGCATTGGCTTTGGCTTATTTCGGTTTCCGCTACAAGCTGCCGCTTGCCCTGCGTTCTTGTTTTTACCCCCTGTTGAAAGAAAAAATTTCCGGAAGGTTCGGCGATGCCATTGATATTATGGCGTTGCTTGCTACTTTTTTCGGCATCATCACCACATTGGGGTTCGGGGCTTCGCAACTGGGCGCCGGATTGCAGGAAATAGGCTGGATTGCCGAAAACAGCTTCAGCGTGCAGGTTTTGATTATCGCCGCCGTCATGTCCCTCGCCGTCGTTTCGGCAATATCCGGCGTGGGGAAGGGTGTGAAGGTGTTGAGCGAGTTGAACCTGGGTCTTGCGTTTTTGCTGCTGTTTTTTGTTTTGGCGGCGGGTCCCACTGTTTACCTGTTGTCGGCATTCGGCGACAACATAGGGAACTACCTCGGAAATCTGGTGCGCCTCAGTTTTAAAACTTATGCGTACGAACGGGAACACAAGCCGTGGTTTGAATCTTGGACGGTGCTTTATTGGGCGTGGTGGTGTTCTTGGGCGCCGTTTGTGGGTTTGTTTATCGCGCGCATTTCAAAGGGGCGCACCATCCGCGAGTTTGTCTTCGGGGTTTTGCTCATCCCCGGCCTGTTCGGCGTTTTGTGGTTTACCGTCTTCGGCAATACGGCGATTTGGCTGAATGACGGGGTTGCGGGGGGAGTGCTCGAAAAGATGACCTCCTCTCCGGAAACGCTGCTTTTTAAATTCTTTAATTACCTCCCCCTGCCCGAATTGACGAGCATCGTCAGCCTGCTGGTCATTTCTCTGTTTTTTGTAACTTCTGCCGATTCCGGGATTTATGTCCTGAACAATATTACCTCTCGGGACAAAGGCTTGAGCGCGCCACGGTGGCAGGCGGTTATGTGGGGCGTGCTGATGTCTGCCGTTGCCGTTTTGCTGATGCGCTCGGGCGGACTCGGCAACCTGCAGTCTATGACCCTGATTGTTTCCCTGCTGTTTGCCCTGCTGATGCTGATAATGTGTTTCAGCCTGTGGAAAGGATTGAGTGCGGATAAGAAATATTTTGAGACCCGGGTTAACCCTACCAGTGTATTTTGGACGGGCGGCAAGTGGAAAGAACGGCTGGTGCAGATAATGAGCCAGACGCAGGAGCAGGATATTTTAAAATTCCTCAAACATACCGCATCGCCCGCTATGCACGAGTTACAACGGGAGCTTTCGGAAGAATACGGCTTGAGCGTCCGGGTCGATAAGATGTTTCATCAGGACGAGCCCGCAATCGAGTTCGTCATTCGGAAAGAGACGATGCGCGATTTTATGTACGGGATTAAGTCTGTCGGGCAGGATGTATCCGACCAGTTGATTAACGACGGCAAGCTGCCGCATATCCGGCATCAGACAACTTACAAACCCTACGCTTATTTTTTCGACGGGCGCGTCGGGTACGATGTGCAGTATATGAACAAGGACGAGCTGATTGCCGACATTTTGAAAAACTACGAACGTTATTTGATGTTGTTGGATGATGTCGGTCAGGAACTGATGGCGCACGAGCAGGTGGAATTGGCAGAGTAAATATCCTCGCTCCGGCGTTTGCCAAAAAAATGCGGTGAAGCAGATTCACCGCATTTTTTTTGCCGGACGGGGCTTCGGACGGCACGGCGTTCATTTGTTTCCGTCAAACTGCTCCTTCAACACCCGTTTCAATACCTTGCCCGTAGCGTTGCGCGGCAGCCCGTCTTTAAAGTGGATTTGTTTGGGGATTTTGAAATTTGCCAGCACGGTACGCAGGTGGCGGCGGATTTCGTTCTCGCCCAAATCCATACCTTCCTTCAATTGGACGAAGGCGACGATTTCCTCGTCGGCATAACGGTCTTTCACGCCGATGACGGCGGCGGCTTCGACGGCATCGAGTTTGTAGATTTCTTCTTCGATTTCGCGCGGATAGACATTTTGACCTTTGGAAATAATCAAATCTTTTTTGCGGTCGACGATAAAGATAAAGCCGTCTTCGTCTATGGTAACGAAATCGCCCGTTTTCAACCAGCCGTTGACGATGGTTTCATCGGTGGCGGCAGGCATATTGAGGTAGCCCCGCATCACCGAACCGCCCCTGACGATCAGTTCGCCCACTTCGCCGCGCGGCACTTCGACCAATTCTTCATCGACGGCTTTGACTTCCAAACCGGGCAGGGGGATGCCGACGCTGCGGGCTTTTTGCCTCTCGGGCGTATTGACGGCGACGACGGGCGAGGCTTCGCTCAGTCCGTAGCCTTCCAGCAATTTGGCGCGGGGGAACTTGGCTTTGAAATCGAGGATGGTTTGTTCCGCCAAAGGTGCTCCGCCGCTGATAAACAGGCGGATGCGGTTGAACCATCTGAAATACCAAGGGATTTTCGTCTTGCTCATCGCGGTGTAAATCGCGGGCACGCCCAAAAACACGGTCGCGCGTTTGAGCAGTGCCTGTTTCAAAACGTTGGAAAAGGGGAAAACGGATTTGACCAAAATAATCGAACACGCCATATAAATCGGCAGCAGCACCATAGCCGTCAGCGTGAAGCTGTGGAACATCGGCAGGAAAACGATAAAGCGGTCGCGCTTGGAGATTTTAAAGATGCGTTCGATGCCGTTCAGGTTGGCGAACAGGTTGGCGTAGCTGATTAGCGCACCTTTGGGATGCCCCGTCGTGCCGGAGGTGTAGATGATGTGTGCCAAATCATTTATCCGGGGTTGGCGGCCCAAGTCGGGTTTTTCGGGGAAGCGGCGCACGTCTTCAAAAAAGGCATCGCCTTCCGCCATTTCGCCGTCCGGACGGCTTTGGCCCGTCCAAATGATTTTTTCGACGGGCGTTTGCGCCTTCAAGCCCGCCAATTCTTTTGACAGGCCGGCCGAGGCGAACAGGAAGCGCGCCTTGCAGTCGTTCAGGATATACGCGTATTCGCTGTTTTTCAAAAATGTGTTCATCGGTACGGCAACCGCGCCGATGGCGGATACGGCGAAATAGGCGGTAATAAATTCCGTGGAATTGGAAACCGCCAGCGCGACCGTGTCGCCGAACTTCACGCCGATATTTTGCAGATACGCCGCAACGGCTTCGGCTTCCTGCTTGAGCGCGCGGTAGGCGGTTTTTTCCTTGCCGTCGAACACTGCCGTGCCGTTGCCGTTTTTGCGGCAGGCGGCGGTCAGCATTTCGTAGAAATTGGCATAAGTCCGGTTCATGAAACTTCCTTTATGGTTGCGGACGGAGAACGCCCTCATTTGAAAACAATATGCCGACGGATTCGCATTTGAAGTGCAACTTTCCCTAACAGAAAAAGGCCAGTATGCGGTAGCATACGGCCTTTCCTGCAAGAAAGATTGCCATGAGCTACACGCAACTGACCCAAGGCGAACGATACCACATCCAATACCTGTTTCGCCACTGCACCGTCACCGAAATCGCCAAACAGCTGAACCGCCACAAAAGCACCATCAGCCGCGAAATCAGACGGCACCGCACCCAAGGGCAGCAATACAGCGCCGAAAAAGCCCAGCGGCAAAGCCGGACTATCAAACAGCGTAAGCGACAACCCTATAAGCTCGATTCGCAGCTGATTCAGCACATCGACACCCTTATCCGCCGCAAACTCAGTCCCGAACAAGTATGCGCCTACCTGCGCAAACACCACCAGATCACGCTCCACCACAGCACCATTTACCGCTACCTTCGCCAAGACAAAAGCAACGGCAGCACGTTGTGGCAACATCTCAGAATATGCAGCAAACCCTACCGCAAACGCTACGGCAGCACATGGACCAGAGGCAAAGTACCCAACCGTGTCGGCATAGAAAACCGACCCGCTATCGTCGACCAAAAATCCCGTATCGGCGATTGGGAAGCCGACACCATTGTCGGCAAAGGACAGAAAAGCGCATTATTGACCTTGGTCGAACGCGTTACCCGCTACACCATCATCTGCAAATTGGATAGCCTCAAGGCCGAAGACACTGCCCGGGCAGCTGTTAGGGCATTAAAGGCACATAAAGACAGGGTGCACACCATTACCATGGATAACGGCAAAGAGTTCTACCAACACACCAAAATAACCAAAGCATTGAAAGCGGAGACTTATTTTTGTCGCCCTTACCATTCTTGGGAGAAAGGGCTGAATGAGAACACCAACGGACTCATCCGGCAATACTTCCCCAAACAAACCGATTTCCGTAACATCAGTGATCGGGAGATACGCAGGGTTCAAGATGAGTTGAACCACCGACCAAGAAAAACACTTGGCTACGAAACGCCAAGTGTTTTATTCTTGAATCTGTTCCAACCACTAATACACTAGTGTTGCACTTGAAATCCGAATCCAAGGCCGTCTGAAAACGGAAGGCGGCAGTTTATCATCTTTGCCTTCAGACGGCATATCAAACGCCGCCTTTGCGCCGTATGCCGGAGGTTCGCCCCCGTCCTTCCGATGCTTGAGGCGAATGCCGGTTGCGTCCGGCAAACCGTGCGCGGGGTGGCTATGCCGTCTGAAGCAATATGAAGGTATGCGTTTCAGACGGCATCCCCCTGTTGCGGAAATACCGTCCGCCTCCTGTCCGATTATTGCCTGATTGCAGCGGAGCGGACGAGTTCTTCGAGGCTGTCGGCGAGCATTTCCGCCGACCGTTGGTAGCCTTTGGCGGAAAAGTGTACGCCGTCTTTGGCGGCCCATCCGTGGTTGAGCCAGTTTTTCATGCTGCAAACGCCGCCCATCGCGTTTTGCCAAGACCAGAACATCGTCTGCCCCTGACGGGCGATGCGCCGCTGCATCTGTTGGACTTCGGTCAGGCGGACGGGGCGTGTGCCGCATACGCCGAGCGTGTTTTTCAGGGATTCGGGCGCGCCGATGATGAGGATGCCGGCGGCAGGTAGGCTGTCGCGGATTTGGCGGACGGTATCCAGCCATTTCTGTTCGGTATCGGCAATGTCGATGTTGTCGCCGAAGGCTTCGTTGGTACCGTAGGCAAGGATGACTAGATCGGCGCCGGTTTGGGCAAGGTCGTTCATACGGTCGGCACGCCATTTCGACCACTGGGTTAATTGTGCGCCGTTGATGCCCATCGCGGAAACGGTAATGCCGCCGGCGGGATTTTCGATGTTGATGAAGCCGATGTCCCACGGCATTTCGGTGTGTATGGTCAGGGGCAGTGCCGCGCCCGTATCCAGTACCTGCCAGCCGCCGCCGTTGGCGGAGACGGTGTTGCCGTTGACGGTCAGGGTTTGTTCGGCAAGCAGGGGTTTGGCAAACAGGGAAACGCGCTGCTTGCTTGCTATGCCGTCCGATGCGGTCAGGGTCATGCTGCCGCCGCTGCCGGTGTGGGCGAGGATGCCGCCGAGCGGGAAGTCTCCGGTGTTGTTCCTGCTGGTGAGGCTTTGCCAGTTACCGTTGTGCCGGACGGCCGCCATGCGCTGCCCTTTGACGTTGGCGGGGTAAACCCAGCCTATGCCGCCGTCGCCCCAAGTTTTTTGTAGGCGTTTGCGCAGGCTGTCGGTAAAGAAGTCGCCGGCGGTATGCGAGTCGCCGATTTGCAGGATACGGAAGGTCTCGCCGCTGCCTTGTGCGACGGATTGGAGTTTTTTCATCCAAGGCGAGGCGGAGGCGTTGCCGTAGTCGGTCAGCAGCCCGTTTGTATCGGTGTAGGGGGCGGACGGGGAAACGGTAACGGTGTCGAGGCTGACTGAGGCGACAGGTAGGGCTTCTGCCTGCGTGGCGGCGAATAGGGCGGAAAATGCGATGAGGTGTTTGGGGTTCATGGCTGTGTACTTGATGGTTGCGTACTTGGTTCAAAAACGATTTTTTCCATTATTTTTGCCGCCAGCAGTTTTTGTCCTTCGGCGGTAAAGTGTATGCCGTCCTTGCTGCGGTAGCGGACGGGTTTGCCGTTGACGTTGACGGAGTCGGTGTAGCGGTCTTTCCCGCCGCTCAGGGTGTGCGCGGTGGGAATCAGGATGATTTTGCCTTTCAAATATTCCGAAAGCAGTTTGTCTAGGTAGCGCATCTGTCCGTCGAGCTTGGCTTTTTTCATGTAGGGGATGCCGAGCCAGACGACTTGGACGTAGTGCGTGTGTGCGGCTTCAAGGATGCGGTCGACGCGTTTCAGGTATTCTTGCGCCCATTCGTCGGAAGCGAATTTGAGGTAGCGTTTGCCAACGGGGAAATCCCACGGGTCGTTCGGACCGAGGAAGACGGCGAGCACGCTGATTTCGGGATGTTTTTTCAGGGTTTCTTCAATCGTTTTCGGCCAGTCGAAGAATGAGGGGTAGGACAGCCCCGTGCTTTGTTTGCTGAGGTTGACGGATTCGATGCCGTATTGCTGTTTCAGGCTTTTTTGCACGAAGGGTGCAACGCCCTGCATCAGCGAGTCGCCGGCGAAAAAGACTTTGTCCCCTGTTCGGACGGCGGCGGCTTCGGTGTTTTGTTTCCATTCTGTTTCGCCAGTTTGAGGGGCGGTTTCGGGTGCGGCGGCTTCAGACGGCATATCTGCCGAACCGCCGTCTTGAGCCGTCGGCGGCGTTTCGCCGGACAGGAAGGCTTTGATGCCGTCTGAAAGGGCGTAGGCGTTTTCTTGCAATGCCGCACCGCTCCGCCACCATCCGTAGGCGGCAAGCGGTTCGAGCGGGCTGTTGCGGTGGTAGGTCTGCTGCCAGTAGGCGTTGATGGGGTTTTGGCTGAACCACACGGCAATCAGGGCAGACATCAGTATGGAGGCGAAAAGGGAAAGAAAGTTTTTCATGTCCAAACCCTTAAAAATTGGCATAAATAAAGCCGGGTATCCCCGAGGGGGCCAATACGATAATCAGCAGCAGGACGGCGGAAACGGGGATAAACCACAGCCACATCGGGATTTTTTCCAAACCTTTGACCGCGCCGTCGAAAGCGCGTTGCAGGTAAGGGTAGAGCAGCATGGCGGATGCAAACGAGGCAAGCAGCAGCATGTCTGCCTGTTGCGGCGCATTCCAGCCGTTGGTATTAGCAAAGAGGGCACTGAAAACTGCGCCTGCATCGTCGGGGTTTGCGGTATTGAAGACGACGAAGGTCAGGCAGACAAAATGGAAGGTGATGAGCCACGAGAGCGGTGCGAGGTATTTCAGACGGCATAGTGCGTTGCGTCCGAAATAGCGGTCGCCCGTGTTGAGCAGCACCAGTGCCGTGCCGTGCAGCGCGCCCCAAATGAGGAAATTCCAGCCGTAGCCGTGCCAGATGCCTGAGAGTACCATCGCCGCCATCAGGTTGAACTGTGTCCGCAAAAAGCCTTTTTTGCTGCCGCCCAAGGGGATGTAGATGTAGTCGCGTATCCAGGTGGAAAGGCTGATGTGCCATTTGTCCCAAAATGCGCGGATGTTTAAAGCACGAAGCGGTGCGGAGAAGTTTTTAGGCAGCCTAAAGCCCAGCAGCATTGCCATGCCGATAACCAAATCGGAATATCCGGAAAAGTCTAAAAAGAGTTGGAAGGTATAGCCGTACACGCCCGCCAATACGCTCCAGCCGTCGAATTGGGCGGGGTTTTCAAATACGGGCGACACCCAGTTTTCCGCCAGCATCCCCGCCAGCCACCATTTTTTGGCAATGCCCAGAAGAATCAGGGAAACGGCGAGTGCGGGGCGGACGGGCGAACGCGGTTGGCGGGTACGGATTTGCGCCAGTGCGCCCGCCTGCTCGCCGTCCGCGCTTTTGAATGCGGCGGCGCGGATAATCGGGCCGGAGGTAACGGTGGGGAAAAAACTCAGGTGCAGCAGCAGCTCGTGCCAGCTGAAACGCGCGGCGTGCGGGGCGCGGAAGCAGTAAACCAAATAGGCGAGCGACTGGAAGGTGTAATAGGAAAGCCCCAGCGGCATCAGGATGTCGATTGCGCCGCCTTGTCCGGCATATTGGGCAATCATCGGGCGGAAAAAGTCGAAATATTTGAAAAAGCCCAAGACGGTCAGCGAGGCGGCAATGCCGCACCCCAGCCAGAAACGGCGCGTATTTTCGCGATCGGAACGGAGCAGTTCGCCCAAAAGGTACACGCAGGAGGAATAAAGGACGACGATTGCCGCAAATACGGGGCTGATATGGTAGAGCCAGCCCATACCGGCAGCCAAAAGCAGCAGGTTTTGGACGGACGGGTATTTCGCCAAGCCCCAGTAAATCGGCAGGAAGGCGAGAAAGAACAGTGCGAACTCGACAGACAGCAGCGGCATAAACCATCCTTGGAACAAAAAAATAGGCGTTAAAACACGGCAAAGCCCGTTATTTTAAGCAGGGGCGGATATTTCTTCAATCAAAATGCCGTCTGAAGGGCAGGAGGGGCTTCAGACGGCATCGCGCGGTCAGGTTCGGATATGGCGGTTCAAATTCAGGCAGACCCACAAACCTGCCGCCGCCGTCAGCATACCGGCAATGCCGATACGGGAAATGCCGACATATTGCGTTACCCAATGTCCCAACAGTGCGCCGCTGCCGATACCGACGTTGTATAGTGGATTAACAAAAATCAGGACAAGGCAACGAAGCCGCAGACAGTACAAATAGTACGGAACCGATTCACTTGGTGCTTCAGCACCTTAGAGAATCGTTCTCTTTGAGCTAAGGCGAGGCAACGACGTACTGGTTTTTGTTAATCCACTATAAATGCGCCGATTGCCAAGGCGATGATGCTCAACCAGGGTTTTTGCGAAGCGTTCATTTTTGTTGTCCTGATGGGAATTGCCGCCATTATGCGCAAGCGTCAGTATTTTTCCAAACCGCCGCACCGTTTCCGTGTTTGCCCAGGTTCACGCTCCGACTTACAATAACGCCCGTCAGAATGCAGTACCAACGAAAGGAAAAATCATGGAAACCCTCCTTCTCGACATCGGCGGCATGAACTGCGGCGGCTGCGTTAAAAGCGTTACCCGGATATTGGAAAGCGTCAAAGGCGTGGCAAGCGTCGAAGTCAGCCTTGAAAACAAAAGTGCGACCGTCGGATACGATCCCGCGCAAACCGATGCAGGGGCGTTGATTGAAGCCGTTGAAGACGGCGGCTATGATGCCGCGTTGAAATAAAGCGGCAAAAATGCCGTCTGAAGCCTTCGCGCCTCCCCGATGCCGTCTGAAGTACGCTCCGCGCCTTCAGATGGCATTTGATTTAGTTGAACGGGTAGGATGAATTGGTTAAACTTGCGGGCAATAGTGCCTTCAGACAAACAAAATATGCCGAACAAAAAGAATAAAGCCGCCTTTGCGCGCACTGTAACGAAAAACGGTGCGCCGGACGTGTCCGACATCAAAAATTCATATGATGATTTGATGTACGAATCCGGCGCATTCTCTCAAACCGCCATCAATAATTTGGAGGCGCGCGCCCGCCTGATGGGCTTGCAGCCCGCGCCCGCCGCCAATGCCAAGGTCTTGGAGCTGGGCTGTTCGATGGGCGGAAACATCATCACGCAGGCACTTTATTACCCGGATGCGGAATTTACCGGTATCGACCTGTCCGGCAGGCAGGTTGCACAGGGCAACGCCATCATTGAAAAAATGGGCTTGAAAAATGTGCGTCTGGAAGAAAAAGATATTTTGACCGTCGATGAATCATTCGGGAAGTTCGACTATATCATCGTCCACGGCATTTGGTCGTGGGTGCCTGACGCAGTTAAAGACAAAATTTTTTCGATTTGCCGGAACAACCTGACCGAACACGGCATTGCCTATATTTCATACAATGTTTACCCGGGCTGGAAACGGCAGGAGCAGTTGCGCGAAATTATGTACTTTGCCGGCAGGGATGTGCTTGAAGAACCCTTGGAAGCGCGGACGCGGAAAGGCTTGGACGCGCTCAAGGCGCTGGCGGAAATTTTGGAAAACGACAAGGGCTTGGACGGCGGCGGCAAACTTCCGGCGATTCAAAAAATATTGAATCATAATTTTTATTACATCGCACACGAATATATGGAGGCGTTTAACGACCCGATTTACGTCAACGGCTTCATCGAATGGGCTAATCGCCACAGGCTCGCATATATCGGGGATACCGATTTGCACGCGTCTTTTGTTTCTTGGATGGCGGAGCATACGCGGGAGCGGATTCTGGCATTGGCAGGGGGCGATTATATTGCCAAAGAATTTTACAGCGATATTTTATCCGACCGCCAATTCCGCCGTTCGCTTTTATGCCGTGAGGAAGTCGGGGATACTGTCAGGCGTGACGAGTCGGTTGCCGTCGAAGTGATAGAAAGTTTGAATTTCCGCCCGGCAAGAGGAGAAACAATCGACTTTGATGAAAACGATACCCTGCTTTCGGGCATACGCGATGTGATGAAAACCGGAGAGGCGTTTAAAACGGAAGATGTTGCGGAAAATCTCGCCCGCCGATTTCCCGGTCTGGAATTTGACCGCATGAAAATCAATTCCCAGCTTTTATTGCAAACCATTCTCGGGCGTTTTTCTGTTTCATCAGACAATGCGGGCAAACCATTTTTTGAAGACCATAAAACCTATGTGCCGGCGCGTTTTACAGATTATGCCGCCGCCTTTGTGGAACACGGCGCGGAAGCGTTTGTCCAGCCTGCCAACCGTTACAACGAAAGCACCCCCTCATTCGGGTACGGGCATTTGTACATTATGCGGCAATTGTCGCGGCCGACGAGCAAACAGGCATTGATTGAAACGGTTGCCGAAAACTTGAACATCGTCAGCACCACGCCCGACGGTTTGACATTCCATCCGCCTGCCGAAGTGTATGTGGAAGAAATATTGGCAGACTTGGCAGACAGGCATTTTCTCGTTTCGGCGGATTGACGGGCAAGTCCCGACGGCAATCCGTCCGATATATTTTCAAACAGGAAAAACACACACTGCGAAAAGCGGTACACGACATATATGAACCAGACATTTACCTTGCCCGATACGCGCCCGTATCCCCAAAATCCGATTAAGAACCACCTGCTGCTCAATGCCTACCAGTTGGCGCATAATTCTTCCCAGGCTTCGCGCAAACTCTCGTCCGGCCAACTTCAAACCGAAATCAGGGGAATGCTTGAGCAAAACCACTATATCAACCTTTCCCTCGCGCTGACGATGTCGCCCGATGCCGGAACTTATGCCGCGCTGCTTTCCAGTGTGAACGCGGTACTCGATTGCGAGAAAGAAGGCGAAGTGCAGTGGTTCGCCCTGCCGGTCGTGCTGGTGTCCGGCTGCAAGAAAGAACGGGCAATCGAGATGAAGCTGCCGACGGAGGCATTGTTTGCCTGCCTGCAAAACTATCCGCACCTGCGCGTTTTGACGCAAGAGACGCAATGGCTGCCTTATCTTGTGCATTCGTCCGATTTGAGTGCGGTCGCGCCGGATGAGTGGTGGCGTGCCAAACAAAATACCGAAGCGGCGGCGCAACACTTACGCCGTTTCGCCCCGCGCCCTTTGCTGTTGCCCGAAGGGCAGTCCGTCCACGTCGTTTACGCGCTGGGTTTCGGCAGCGGCAAGGTTCAGACGGCATTGGGTCAGAACCTTCTTCAGGCAGGCCTGCCCTTAATGCAGGTATGGCAGGAAAATCTTGCATCGGAAGGCGTTACGCTGTTTGCCAATCCACTTTCCCCGGATTCTCCGGTACGCGCGCTTTCAGACGGCAGCCACACGCGCCAGCGTATGGCGATGGATGTGTTTGCGGCAAACGCGATACGCGCCGTCCGTATGCAGAGTCCGCGCGTCGGCGTGGTCGCTGCGGCAAAGGCGGGCGGACAGGTTTTATTCGGGTTTAATGCGACCGACGGCGCGTTTGAAGTCGTGCCGCAGGTGTTTTCGTGGCAGCTTTCCTTTACCGACAATATTGGCGTTGTTCAGCAAAATTTTTTGGATTTAATGGCAGAATGCCGCGTGGAACACGTTTACCTGTTGCATAATGCCTTGGGCGAACAGGAAAACATCCCGAGCTATGCGGAAGCATTGAAACGGGAAGGGCACAATCCGTTTTTCAGCGCATAGTGATTTGTAGTAGTGATAGGCTTTCTCATTTCTATAATAAATCAAAATAAAGAGCACAACACTTTTTCATTCTGTGTTGTGCCTTGAGTGAAACGAAAGGATGAATTATAAATATGAAGATTGTAATTGCACCGGATTCGTTTAAGGAAAGCTTGACAGCTCAACAGGTAGCTGAAGCAATAAAAAGAGGCTTCCAACAATCGATAGCAGATGTGGAATGTCTCCTCTGTCCTGTCGGTGATGGGGGAGAAGGCACTGTAGATGCTATCCGACATTCTCTTGACCTAGAAGAAAAATGTCTCCAAGTGACAGGACCTTTTGGACAAAAAGAAGTCATGCGCTATTTTCAAAAAGAACAACTAGCCCTATTCGAAGTTGCTGATTTGGTTGGTCTTGGAAAAATCCCGCTAGAGAAACGAAATCCATTACAAATCCAAACTCGTGGTATTGGAGAATTGATTCGCCACCTCATTAGTCAAGAAATTAAAGAAATCTATATTGGCGTTGGCGGTACGGCCAGTAATGATGGAGGTATTGGGATTGCTGCTGGTTTAGGTTATCAATTTTATGATGAGGATGGAAATACCTTACCCGTTTGCGGTCAATCCTTACTAAACCTAGCTTCTGTTTCAACAGAAAATCGCTATGAAATTCCTGAAGATGTTCACATTCGTATTTTAGCAGATGTTGTGAGTCCCTTATGTGGACACCAAGGTGCGACCTATACGTTTGGCAAGCAAAAAGGGTTGGATTCTACTATGTTTGAGGCCGTAGATCAGGCAATACAAGATTTTTATGAAAAAGTCTCCCCTGCAACATTAAAACTTAAAGGAGCAGGAGCTGGTGGAGGCATCGCTGGTGGTTTGTGCGCCTTTGCTCAGGCAAGTATCGTATCTGGAATTGACACCTGCCTGGACTTGATTGACTTTGATAAGAAAGTGTCAGATGTTGACTTGGTTATCATTGGTGAAGGAAGACTAGATCGTCAAAGTTTAGCAGGGAAAGCGCCTATTGGTGTAGCAAAAAGAACCCCTGTCGGAGTTCCTGTTGTCGCTATTTGTGGCAGTCTCGTTGAAGATTTGCCTTCCCTGCCATTTGAAAATATCCAAGCTGCCTTTTCTATTTTGGAGAAAAGTGAACCTTTAGAAGATAGTTTGAAAAATGCCAGTCTCTATTTGGAGCATACGGCTTCTAATATTGGACACTTATTAAATATGCCTAAGATTTAGCCAAACCATTTCTTCCAGATGGATGTTTTGGCTGGTTCTGCCTTATGCGGTTACGATTAACCGACCGATGCCGTCTGAAAGGGTTTCCGCTTCAGACGGCATCGCGCCGGAACAGGGAGGGGATATGAAAAAACCGAAAATCCTTTTTGTCTGCCTCGGCAACATCTGCCGTTCGCCGATGGCGGAATACATTTTGCGCCGCCGCGCCGCCGAAGCGGGCATTCCCCTTGAAGCGGACAGCGCGGGGACATCGGGCTGGCACGACGGCGAAGATATGCACCGCGAGACGGCAAAGATATTGAAAAAACACGGTATCGATGCTTCAGGCTTTACCAGCCGCAAAATCCGCCAAAGCGATGCGGTGGCGTTTGACTGCATCATCGCGATGGACGGCAAGAATTTGTCCGAATTGGAAAGAACCTTCGGCAGGCGGTCGGAAAAAATATTCAAGCTGACCGACCTGATACCCGAAAGCGGTTACGACCATGTCCCCGATCCGTGGTACACGGGCGATTTTGAAGAAACCTTCAGGCTTGCGGATGCGGGCTGTCGGGCATTGTTGGAAAAGATTTCCAAATAAAGCAATTGAATACAAATATAAAACCGCCTCCTGCCGTATCGGTTGTTCAGACGGCATAAACAGGGAATTTATGAAAACAAATTTCAAACAGAAAATTATCGAACAGGCACGCAGCGAAGGCTTGCAGGTAACCGCTTTGCGCGAGCAGGTATTAGATATTGTCTTGCAGCAAAGCGGCGTGATTAAAGCCTACAACGTCTTGTCGCAGATGCAGCAGCAAAGCGAGGGCGTGCTTGCACCGCCTACCGCCTACCGCGCCCTTGATTTTTGGGCGGAGCAGGGCGTTTTGCACAAAGTGGCGGCGGTCAACGGCTATATTTTGTGCAGCCACGCGCAGCACGAGTGCGACGACCATTGCCACGACCACGAAGAAGCCGAAGCGCACCACAGCGCGTTTATTTTGGTCTGCACCGAATGCGGCACGGCGGACGAGCAAACCCTCAGCCACGAGTGGGCGGCACTGCGCGCAGGCGTTGCCGAAAGCGGCTTTGCGCTGAAAGAAGAACACGTTGTTTTAACTGGGATTTGTAAAAAATGTCAGAAGTGAAAAAAACCAAAGTCCACCTGATTTCAGGTTTTCTGGGAACAGGCAAAACCACTGCGCTCAAAAGCCTGATGGCGCAAAAAGACCCGAACGAAAAATGGGTCATCATCGTCAACGAGTTCGGCGAAATCGGTATTGACGGCGCGGTATTGAGCGACAACGGCATCCCTGTGGCAGAAATCGCCGGCGGCTGTTTGTGTTGCACCGCCGGCCCGCAAATGGGCGTAACCGTGCAGAAAATGCTGCGCGACGCCAAGCCCGACCGCCTGATGATTGAAGCAAGCGGACTGGCTCACGCAGCCAGCGTCATCGACGAACTCAAAGCCAAACCGCTGGACAGCCTTTTGGAAATCGGCGCCGTCTTTACCGTCGTCAATCCGCGCCAGTTCATCAACCCCGATTACGCGCAACAGGCGTTGTATAAAGACCAAATCGGCATCTGCGACGTATTGGTCGCCAGCAAAACCGATTTATGCACCACCGAACAGCTTGCCGAATTTCACGACAAAGCGGCAAAACTGTTCCCGCCCAAAGCCAAAGTGGTCGAAGTCCAAAACGCACAACTCGACATCCGGTGGCTCGATATTCCCGTCATCGAAAAATCACGCTACCGCCTCAAAGCCCTGCCGGACAACACCATGGGCTTCCAGTCGCAAGGTTTCACATTCCCCGCCGGACGCGATTTCGACGGCGAAAAGCTGACCAACTTTTTCAACGACCTGCCCAAAATGACCGAAGGACTCGTCCGCGCCAAAGGCGTGTTTCAAGTATTGGGAACGTGGGTGTGGCTCAACTGGGTAGACGGACAGTGGGGCGCGAACCAAGTCTCATGGCGGCGCGATTCGCGTTTTGAATTGATTGCCAAATCGTTTGATGCGGATTTAATCGAACAAAAGCTCAAAGACGCATTGGAATAGCGTTCACGCGCTTTCAGACGGCATATGAAATGAAAATGCCGTCTGAAGGCTTTAGGAGGACGGGATGAAACCCAAATTCAAAACCGTTTTAACCGCGCTGCTTTTGGCGGTTTCCCTGCCGTCTATGGCGGCAACCCATGTTTTGATGGAAACCGATATGGGCAATATCCGTTTGGTTTTGGACGAGTCCAAAGCCCCCAAAACCGTTGCTAATTTCGTGCGCTATGCCCGAAAAGGCTTTTACGACAATACGATTTTTCACCGCGTCATCGGCGGCTTCGTTATCCAAGGCGGCGGATTTACCGAGGACTTGGCACAAAAGGCAAGCGATAAGGCCGTTGCCAACGAATCCGGCAACGGCTTGAAAAACACTGTCGGCACCATCGCCATGGCGCGGACGGCCGATCCGGATTCCGCCACCAGCCAATTCTTTATCAATCTGGCGGACAATGATTCACTCAACTACAAAAACGGACAATACGGCTATACCGTTTTCGGCAGGGTCGAAAGCGGCATGAACACCGTTTCCAAAATCGCCCGCGTCAAAACCGCCACGCGCGGCTTTTATCAAAACGTACCCGTACAGCCCGTCAAAATCCGTCGCGTTGTTGTCGGGCAGTAACACGCAGACAGACGTTCAGACGGCGTCGCCCGTTTCCCAAAAAACGCCGTTTAAAGTAAAAAAATATTTTAAAACAGACAGTTGATATTGACAAATTCAAACCGAGGATTTTAAAATGCTGCCAAGCCAAGCCAAGCCAAGCCAAGCCAAGCCAAGCCAAGCCAAGCCAAGCCAAGCCCTGATCTAAGCGACACAGCCGGGGCGAACACCGAGGCAATCTACACTTCAGACGGCATTACCGCCAACTCTACCCAACTCGAACAGCTCAAAAAACTGTTTCCCGCCTGTTTTGACGCAGACGGAAATTTCCTTATCGACAGATTACAAGCCGAAATTGCGCCACAGACCGACATCGGACGCGAATTTTACGAAATGAACTGGCTGGGCAAATCATATGCCCGCCTGCTTCGCAACCTGCCGCCCGAAACCCTGATAAGTGAAGATAAGACGCACAACGCCAAGCCCGAAAATGCAGGCAGCCAAAACCTGCTGATTCGTGGCGACAATCTAGAAGTGTTGAAACACTTAAAAAACGCCTATACAAACAGCGTGAAGATGATTTACATCGACCCGCCCTACAACACTGGCTCGGACGGCTTTGTCTATCAGGACGACCGCAAATTCACCCCAGCCGAACTTGCCCGCCTGGCGAATATTGACGAAGACGAAGCCGCGCGGATTTTAGATTTCACCGACAAAGGCTCAAACTCGCACAGCGCATGGCTCACCTTTATGTATCCGCGCCTGTATGTCGCCCGCGAACTGTTGCGCGAAGATGGCGTGATTTTTATCTCGATTGATGATAACGAAGCAGCGCAGTTGAAGTTGCTTTGCGATGAAGTGTTTGGGGAAGGGAATTTTATTAAAGATTTAATTGTTAATACATCAGAAGGTGGTGGTAATGCAAAATATGTTGTAAATGGGCATGAAACTGTTTTAGTTTATGCGAAAGATATTACTCATTTTGACAATCTAAAAAGACCAAAAGATATACGCGGCAAAAAAATTGTAATCAATGATGAATTATATTGGATACAGGAAGATGCCGTTCGCGAACAGTTTGGCAAATATGGGAACTTACATTACGAAGATATTATTGAAATAAAAGGAATTGAGTTTAAAAACAAAATTGATAAAGATATTGAAAATAATGAATATATCTTAATTCCGAAGTCTTATGGGAAAACAATTATTGGAAAACTTAGAAAAGTATCCGATGATTTTTCCAAATTTCATAGCATCTTAAATATTGGAAATATAAGTAAAAATCTTACTAAAGATGGTATTCGTGAATTAGAAGAGTTGTTTGAAACTGGAAAAGGTTATTCTCCTTTTGAAACACCAAAACCATTAGATTTATTGAAAAGATTAGTTCTTTCCGCAACTTTCAAGGGAAATCAAACTGACCTAATCCTAGACTTCTTCGCAGGCAGCGGTACAACCGCCCATGCCGTCATGCAGCTTAACGCCGAAGAACAAAACGGCAGCCGACGCTATATCTGCGTGCAGCTTCCCGAAAAAACCGCTGAAAAATCCGAAGCCCATAAAGCGGGCTACCCAACCATCTTCGACATCACCAAAGCCCGCATAGAAAAGGCCGCCGCCAAAATCCGCACCGAACATCCCGATTACACCAGCGATTTGGGCTTCAAAATCTTTCAAACGGCAGACAATTTCAGGCAGCATCCGGACAAGGATTTTTCGCCCGACCAACCGGATTTGCCGCTTAACGATGAATTAAGCGAAGAACAGCTGCAAACGCTTCTGACCACCTGGACGCTGTATGACGGGGCGGCACTGACCACGCCGGTTGAGCCTGTGCGGTTAGGGGATTACATGGCGTATTTGTGCGAAAAGCGGCTGTATCTGCTTAACAAGGGTTTTACTTCCGTCGATTTGTTGGCGTTTATCCGCAAGCTGGACGACGATGCGGCTTTCAATCCCAACCGCGTGATTGTATTCGGCAGCAATATGGCAAGCGCCATGCAGCACGAACTTGACCAGGCGGTTCGCGGTTATGCCAATAAAAAAGAAATTGAGTTAAACGTGATTATCAGGGTTTGACGGAGAAAGTTTATGAGTGGTTTTAATTACGAGAAAAACCAGCCGCACCAAATGCGGGCGGTTTCGGCGGTTTTGGGCGTGTTTGACGGGGCAACGCCCAAATATCGGGCGGCAGACGAAAATCCCGAACTTTTGTTTGCTGCAAAACAATACGCAGACAATATCCTGAAAGTGCAAAGCCAAAACGGCATAGACGGCCGATTCCCCGACCGTTCGGACGACCAAAATATCCTTGATATTTCCATGGAAACGGGCACGGGCAAAACCTATACCTACACACAAACCATGTTCGAGCTGCACCGTTGGCTGGGCGTGTTCAAATTTATCGTGGTCGTGCCGACTTTGTCCATTAAGGCGGGAACGCGGCAGTTTTTGCAAAGCAAGGCTTTGGCAGAGCATTTTAAACAGGATTTCGGCGGCGATTATGAAGGCGTACGCCTGAAAACCTATGTGGTGGAAAGCGCGAAAAAGAATAAGGGCAAAAAGTCCAATGCGCCCATAACAATCGAGCAATTTGTCAAAGCGGAAAACAAAAAGGAAATCCATGTGCTGCTGATTAACGCGGGCATGGTTAATTCGCCGTCCATGACCGATACGGGCGACAAGGCATTGAAGGATTTGTTTGACAATCCCGTTGATGCATTGGCTGCCGTGCGCCCGTTTGTGATTGTGGACGAACCGCATAAATTCCCGACCCGAGATAGCGCGAAAACGTGGGGCAATATCAAACGCTTAAAACCGCAATATATTTTGCGCTACGGTGCGACATTTAACGATGAATATTACAACCTGCTTTACCGTCTGACGGCTGTAGACGCGTTTAACGACGGGCTGGTCAAAGGCGTGCGCGTGTTTCAGGAAGAAATGCAGGGCGGCATGGATGCGGCGGTAAAACTGGTGTCGTCGGACGGCAAAGAAGCGAAATTTGAATTAAACGAAAAGGACAAAAAGCAGACGTTCAAACTGGCAAAAGGCGAAGATTTGGCGAAAATCCATCCCGCTGTTTCGGATTTGAAAATCGACAAAATGAATAAAACCGTGGTGGTGTTAAGTAACGGCTTGGAGTTGAAAACGGGTGCCGTCATCAACCCTTATTCCTATTCGCAAACGGTGCAGGATGCGATGATGCAGCGGGCGGTTGCCGAGCATTTCAAGCTGGAACGTGCGCTTTTGGCAGAACGCGCGCCACAGCCCAAAATCAAGCCGCTGACACTGTTTTTTATTGACGATATTGCGGGCTACCGCAGCGGCAACGAGCTTTCAGGCAGCCTGAAAGATAAATTTGAAAGCTGGATTCACGCGGAAGCGGCACGCCGCCTGAAAACGGAAAGCGACCCGTTTTACCGCGATTACCTGCAAAAGACGTTGGACGATGTATCCGCCTGCCACGGCGGTTATTTTTCCAAAGACAATACAGACAGCGACGATAGAATCGAGCAGGAAATCAATGAAATCCTGCACGATAAGGAAAAACTGTTGTCTTTGGACAACCCGCGCCGCTTTATTTTTTCCAAATGGACGCTGCGCGAAGGCTGGGACAATCCCAACGTTTTCCAGATTTGCAAACTGCGTTCCAGCGGCAGCACGACTTCCAAGCTGCAAGAAGTCGGACGCGGCCTGCGCCTGCCGGTAAACGAGCTGATGGCGCGGGTGCGCGATGTGCCGTACAAACTGAATTATTTTGTCGATAGCAGCGAAAAAGACTTTGTGAAGCAGCTTGTCGGCGAAATCAACGATAATTCTTTTCAGGAAGAAATCTCCAAAAAGTTTACCGAAGAGCTGAAACAAAAAATATTGCAAAAATACCCCGATATCAAACCGCTGGTATTGGTAAACCAACTGTTTTCAGACGGCATCATTGACGACAATGAAAACTTTGCCGAAGACGGCTATGACAAATTAAAAGCCGCCTATCCCGAAGCCTTCCCCAAAGGTTTGGACAAAGGCAAAGTCAGCAACGCCAAAGACGAGGGCAAAGACACCATCATCATGCGCGAAGGCAAATATGAAGAACTCAAGGCCTTGTGGGAGCTGATTCACCATAAAGCCGTTTTGCAGTACAAAATCAAGGATGAAGCCGAATTTGTCGATTTATTTACCGCCTATTTGCGTGAAAACGCCGCCAAATTCCCGCAGGCAGGCATACGCACGGCGGTAAACGAAGCTTATATCAACAACGGGCTTATGCTTTCCCGCCGCATAGACAGTTTTGAAGATGAAGATTTTATCCGTTTCAACACAATGAATTACCGAGAGTTTCTGGAAAAACTGGCACAAACGGCAAAAATCCGCATGCAGACTTTGCATCAGGCGTTTTACCGCGTCCGCGACGAACTGAACATTGGCGATTTTTTGAATATGCAGACCATCGCCCAAATCAAAAACGGCTTCAACCGGTTTTTGCTTCATCATTCCTTCCATAAATTCGAACTGGATTACCGGCTTGTCGGCAGCAAAATCCATCCGACCAAATTTACCGATAAAGACGGCAAACCGCGCGCGGTGAAAAAAGCAGATTTGGGAAGATTTGAAGATACGGAGCACCGGCCTGCCGCCGGCTATCTCTTCGACGAGATTTTCTACGATTCGGATATAGAACATGAAAATGTCGCCAACAACCAAATTGAAGGCGTAACCGTATTCACTAAAATACCGAGAAACTCCATCAAAATCCCTGTTGCCGGCGGCGGCACGTATTCGCCCGATTTTGCCTATATCGTGAAAACCAAAAGCGGCGAGATTCTGAACTTTGTGATTGAAGCCAAAGGGACTGACGGGGCGGAAGATTTGCGAAAAAGCGAAGAGCGGAAAATCAAACATGCCGAAAAGCTGTTTGCCGAGATTTCCAAAGAAATCAAGGTGGTGTTCAAAACGCAGTTTGACGGCGAGAGGATAGCCGAACTGATCGGGCAAAATATGCCCGCAGTCGGGCATTCTGAAAACGGATACTGAGAAACAAATGTTTGGGAGCCGTCTGCTTCGGGCTTTTAAAATGCCGTCTGAAACGCCAAACGGGCTTCAGACGGCATTTTTGACGGCGGGGGTTACGCGCCGCAGGCTTTCGGCTTGTTCGCCAGAATGTTGATGACTTTGCGTTCGGCTTTTTGCGGCTCGATTTTGATTTCGCTCTCATCTTCTTCGCTGCCGTCTGAAAAACGTTCGGGCATTTTTTCGCTGTCAAAAGCCAAATCGCCGCCGTGTTTCAGGCTTTGACCGCGTTCCAATCCGACAAAATCAAAGAGTTCGGTATCGGCAAGGTGGGACGGGACGACGTTTTGCAGGGCAGAGAACATCGATTCGATACGGCCGGGGAAGCGTTTGTCCCAATCGCGCAGCATATCGCCGATGACTTGGCGTTGCAGGTTGGGTTGCGAGCCGCAGAGGTTGCACGGGATGATGGGGAATTGTTTTAATTCGGCGTATTTGATTAAGTCTTTTTCTTTTACATACGCCAGCGGACGGATGACGATGTGTTCGCCGTTGTCGCTCACCAGCTTGGGCGGCATGGCTTTGAGTTTGCCGCCGTAAAACATATTTAAAAACAAGGTGGCGAGGATGTCGTCGCGGTGGTGTCCCAAGGCGATTTTGGTGCAGCCCAATTCTTTTGCAGTGCGGTAGAGGATGCCGCGGCGCAGGCGGCTGCACAGCGAACAAGTCGTTTTTCCTTCGTCCAACACGCGTTTGACGGTGGAATAAGTGTCTTCTTCGACGATTTTGTACGGCACGCCGATGCTTTCGAGATAGGTCGGCAATACTTCTTCGGGGAAGCCCGGCTGCTTTTGGTCGAGATTGACGGCGACCAGTTGGAAATCAATCGGCGCGCTGGCTTGGAGCCGGCGCAGGATGTCTAACAGGGCATAGCTGTCTTTGCCGCCGGAGAGGCAGACCATGATTTTGTCGCCCGGCTCGATCATGTTGAAATCGTTAATCGCGTCGCCGACGGCGTGGCGCAGGCGTTTGCTGAGTTTGTTGTTTTCGAGTTCTTGCTTGATTTTTTTGGACATAACGGTTCGGGTTTGAAAATTGGAAAGGCGGCATTGTAACCGATTGACGGGGCGGCAATGCCGTCTGAAGGGCTTCAGACGGCATCGGCGGCTTATTCTGCATTTTCGGTTTTAAAGAAGAGATGAACCGCTTTGAAGATACCGCCGTTTGGGACGGTCAGTTCTTTTTGTGCGGCGGAGAATTTAATCACGGCAAGGGCGGTAAAGTTTTCCGAATCTTGAACGCTGTCGAGCACGATGCCGGCCTCTTCGCCGTCCGCTGCCAATACGCTGCCCGCTTCGGCTGCCGAATTTCCAGACAATACCGCCAAGCCGCGTTTGACCTGCCCCCGATACTGGGCACGCGCGATGATTTCCTGTCCCGGATAGCAGCCTTTTTTGAAGTGTACGCCGCCGATGATGTGCTGGTTGAGCATTTGGGCAACGGCAGTTTCTTTGGTAGCCGCGCATATCCACGGATAACCGCTACGGATTTCGTGCAGCCGCCACGCGTTTTCGGCGGCGGCATCATAAGGCGGCAAGGTGTTTTTGGGGGCGATGCGAAGGATGCCGCCATGAGGCAGAGCGATAGAGCAGATGCCGTCTGAATCTTGTTGTGCGGCAAAGGCAAGGTTGGGTTCTTGCGCGGCAAGCGGTTCGGCGGATGCTTCCAATTCCGCGCCGACGGCGTAATCTTCAAGGATTTCAAAAACGGCTTTGGCACGCAACACAAACATCCGCAAACGTTTGACCGTTGCTTCAAGCAAGTCTTGCGCCATAATCAGCAGCAAATCGCCGCCTCGGTTGACGACAATCATATTGGCGATGACGCGGCCTTTGGGCGTGTTGTAAGTCGCATAACACGCCTGCCCGGTCTGAAGATTATTGATGTCGTTGGAAAGCTGTCCGTGCAGGAAGGTTTGGCGGTCTTCGCCGCTGACGCGTACCACGCCGAAAAAGGGCAGTAAGGTTTTCATCATTTGCGTACTCTGAAATATAAAGGAAATCTGTTTATGCGGTTGCCGCATCTTTCTTCACGGCGGTTATTTTGATTTCGACACGCCACTCCGGACGGGCGAGCCGTGCTTCCACGCAGGCGCGGGCGGGCGTTCTGCCGGCGGCAACCCAAGCGTCCCACACGCCGTTCATTTCCGCATAGTCGCCCATATCGCGCAGATAGATGACCGCATCCAAAACGTGCGCTTTGTCCGAGCCGCATTCCGCCAGCCAGCGGTCGATTTGGGCAAGCACGTCGGCAGTCTGTTCGGCAGCCGTTTCACCGTTTTCGGGAACCATGCCGGAGAGGAAAATCAAGCCGTTTGCGCCGACGGCTTCGGAATAGCGGGGCGTTGTGCCGAAATATCGGATATCCATATCGGTTTCCTTCGATAAAGGGGATATATGGTAACATTGCGCTTGACCGATTTCCATGTTTTGCATGACGAAAAATGAGTAAACACACTTATCCGATAACACCTGCCGTGCGCGTTTTGCGTGAAAACGGCATCGAATTTGAACCTTTTACCTATGCCTATGAGGAACACGGCGGCACGGCGCAGTTTGCCCGACTATTCGGCAAAGACGAACACTTGGTCATTAAAACCATTGTTTTGCAAGATGAAAACGGTAAGGGGCTGATTGTCTTGATGCACGGCGACAAGCAGATTTCAACCCGCAATCTGGCGCGGCATTTGGGTGCGAAACACATCGAACCCGCCACGCCCGTACAGGCAAACAAGTGGACGGGCTATCTGGTCGGCGGCACAACGCCGTTCGGCATCCGGACAAAATTGGATATTTACGTCGAACAGTCGGTGATGGATTTGGAAACCATCTATATCAACGGCGGAAAACGCGGGTTCATTATCGGCATCCGTCCCAGAGATTTAAATATTTTGAACCCGAAAACAATACAGGCGGCGGTTTGACGGGAAAGTATAAAGGAACAATATGGACAAAGATTTGTATGCCGTATTGGGCGTGTCGCCGCAGGCGGGAGCGGACGAAATCAAACGCGCCTACCGCAAGCTGGCGATGAAATATCATCCCGACCGCAATCCGGGCAATCCGAAGGCGGAAGAAAAGTTCAAAGAAATCCAACGGGCTTACGATACGCTTTCCGACCTGTCGAAACGGATGCAATACGACGCGTCCTTCAGACGGCATGAGGAACGCGGGCGGCAGGAAGAGGCATTCCGCCGCGAACAGGCGCGCAGGGAGCAGTTTTACCGCGAACAGATGCGCCGCGAACAGGCGTTCAGACAGGCGTTTGAACGGCAGGCATCACGTTCGTGCCATACTTACGAACCGTCCGGCGGCGGAAGCGGGCGCAACTATGTCCTCGCCGCCTACATCCTGTTCGGTTTGGGTGCAATCATGCTGTTCATGCCCATAGTCGGCGTGATTTTCGCCTATATGCCCATAGTCGGCGTGATTCTCGCCTATATGAAACGGAACAGTTTGGACAGCATTGTCTATGCCGCACATACCGAATACCTGATTAAAACCTTTTGGCGCACATTTTGGCTTTATATTTTGGGCGCGCTGACTGCCCTTTTGGGTATCGGCGTGCTGATTATTATTGCAACGAACGTCTGGTATTTCTACCGCATCATCGCCGGCTTTATCCGCTTCAACGGCGGCAGGGCGGTTGCACCCGAGAAATGGATATAGTATGGCTTACCTGTTAATCAGCATCGTGTTCAGCGTATCGGTTTCCATTTTGCTGAAAATGGCAAGGAAGAAAAAAATCGACATCGCGCAGGCGGTCGCCGTCAATTATGTGGTCGCGGTCATACTGACCCTGCTGGTATTGAAGCCGGATGTCGGCAATATCGGCGCATTTTTGCCGACATGGTGGCTGTTTGCCGCATTGGGCGTGCTGCTGCCGTCCGTATTTGTCATTATGGGCAAATCCGTAGAATCCGCCGGTATCGTCAAATCCGACGCGGCGCAGCGTTTGTCGCTGTTTTTGCCGATTGTTGCCGCCTTGACGCTGTTTGGCGAAAAACTCAGCGAAGGCAGACTAATCGGGCTGTGCCTCGCATTTGCCGCACTGTTCTGCCTGCTTTGGAAACACAGCGGTGGCAAAAAATCAGGAAGCGCGTGGCGGCAGGCGGCATTGCTGCTGGGCGTGTGGGCAGGTTACGGCATTATCGATATCCTGTTCAAACAGCTTGCCAAAAGCGGAACGGCATTTGCGGGCAACCTGCTGGTTGCATTTGTGCTGGCGGGTGTGCTGATGTTTGCCTGCCTGTTTGCCAAATCGGTCAGATGGCGTGTTGAGAGTGTGGTTGGCGGCATATTCTTGGGCGGTTTGAATTTTATGAATATCGTAACCTACATCACCGCGCACCAAATGATGAAGGATAATCCGACCTTGGTTTTTGCCGGTATGAATATCGGCGTGATTGTTTTGGGTACGCTTTCGGGCGCATTGTTTTTTAAGGAAAAAATCAACACAATCAATACGGCGGGAATCGTATTGGCACTGTGTTCCATCGCCTGCCTGTTTTATTGGGCGGAGGTCAAGGCACTGTTCGGCATATAATCCGGCTGATTGATATAATTAAATGCCGTCTGAAAGGGCACTTCCTTTCAGACGGCATTTGTCCGTAATGTTTACAGATGAGGATTCATCAGGTTCTCGGGGGAGAGGATGCGGTTGAGTTCTTCTTCGCTCAACAACCCGCGTTCCAAAACAACCTCGCGCACGCCTTTGCCGGTTTGGGCGCAGATTTTGCCGACCAAATCGCCGTTGTGGTGTCCGATATACGGATTCAGATAAGTGACCAAACCGATGGAGTTGAAAACGTAACGTTCGCAGATTTCGCGGTTGACCGTAATGCCTTTGACGCATTTGTCGGACAGGTTGACGGCGGCATTACCCAAGAGGGAAATCGTTTCAAACATACATTGGGCGATGACCGGCTCCATTACGTTTAATTGCAACTGACCTGCTTCGGCGGCGAAAGTGATGGTGGTGTCGTTGCCGATGACTTTGAAGCAGACTTGGTTGACGACTTCGGGAATCACGGGATTGACTTTGGCAGGCATAATGGAAGAACCGGCCTGTAATTCGGGCAGGTTGATTTCTTTCAAGCCGGCACGCGGGCCGGAAGAGAGCAGGCGCAAGTCGTTGCAGATTTTGGAGAGTTTGACCGCCGTGCGCTTCAATGCGCCGTGTACCATCACATATGCGCCGCAGTCGGAGGTCGCCTCGATCAGGTTTTCAGTCAGTTTGCAAGGCAAGCCGCTGACTTCGGAGAGTTTTTTGACCACCAGTTCGGCGTAGCCTTTAGGCGTGTTCACGCCTGTACCGATGGCGGTGGCGCCGAGGTTGACTTCCAAAAGCAGTTGGCGAGTACGGTCGAGGTTGAGGATTTCTTCTTCCAACAACACTTGGAAAGATTGGAATTCCTGGCCTGCCGTCATCGGTACGGCATCTTGAAGCTGGGTGCGGCCCATTTTCAAAACGTCTTTAAATTCTTCGGCTTTGGCGGCAAAGGCGTTTTTCAATACGGTCAGTTTGTCGAGCAATTCGCCGATGCTGTAATACACGGCAAGGCGGAAGCCCGTGGGATAGGCATCGTTGGTCGATTGGCTGGCGTTGACGTGATCCATCGGATTGACGATGTCGTAGCGGCCTTTCTCATAGCCCAAGGCTTCCAATGCGAGGTTAGCGATGACTTCGTTGGTGTTCATATTGACCGAAGTTCCCGCACCGCCCTGATACACGTCGGACGGGAATTGGTCGAGGCAGCGGTTGTTTAACAAAACTTCGTCGCAGGCCTTTTCAATGGCGGCGGCGATTTCGGGTTTTACTGCACCCAATTCGCCGTTTGCCTGCGCGGTTGCTTTTTTCACCATCACCATGCTGCGGACAAATTGTGGCACGTCGGAAATTTTTTGTGTGGAAATTTTAAAGTTTTCAATGGCGCGCAAAGTATGGATGCCCCAATATACTTCAGCAGGGATCTCGCGGTCGCCCAATAAATCGTGTTCGATACGGACAGTCATGTTTTTACCTTTGTAAGTCGGATAATTAATATTGAAAAAATGCGCCATCGGAAAGATGCCGCCGCAGGACGAACACTATACCGGCCGGATGAAATTGTCCATATCGTATGCCGTCTGAAAACGGGAAACGTTGTTTTCGGGTGTTATAGTGGATTAACAAAAATCAGGACAAGGCAACGAAGCCGCAGACAGTACAAATAGTACGGAACCGATTCACTTGGTGCTTCAGCACCTTAGAGAATCGTTCTCTTTGAGCTAAGGCGAGGTAACGCCGTACTGGTTTTTGTTAATCCACTATACTTTCCGGACTTTCCGGCAAGCCCTGCCTGCCGCTGAAATATCTTTCGGCGGATTGTGCTCCGCCATATCGGCTTACCGTTGGCGGGGCGGTTTGATGAAGACGGCACAAATGCCGTTTGAAGGACGTTCAGACGGCATTTGTGCTGATTCGCATCAAGATTTATTGTTTGGCTGCCTCGATTTGGATGTCGATGCGGACGCTTTTGGTCATACCAACGTTAACGAGGTAGTCCACGCCCCATTTGGTGCGGTCGATGGTGGTGCTGAAGTCGCCGCCGCAAACTTCGGTTTTCTCCATCGGGCTTTGGTAGCAGTTGAATTTTTCGGCTTTGAGTTTGACGGGGGCGGTTTTGCCGTGCATGGTCAGGTTGCCGTCAACGGAAACCAGTTTTTTGCCGTTGAAGTTGAATTTGGTGGAAACAAAGCGGATGTCCGGATATTGGGCGGCATCGAAGATGTCGGCTGATTTCAGGTGGTCGGTAAAGTGTTGCGAACCGCTTTGCAGGTTGGCAATGGGGATGGTGATGTCGATTTTACCGTCGCGTTTTGCTTGGTCGAACTCGACGGAACCGGTCAGACCGTAAAAACCGCCGACGTTGGTGCTGGTGTTGAAATGGTCGATGGCGAAACGGGCGTTGGCGTGATATTCGTCCACTTTGTAGGTGGCGGCGGAGGCAGTACTGATGGCGGCGGCTGCGAGTGCGGCGAAGATGATTTTTTTCATGATGATAATCCTTTGTGTGGGCCGGTAAAGGCGTTTATCCTAACATAGGCAGGGATTTATGGCATTTCCTGCCGGTAAACGGTGGGTTTGCAGGCGGTTGACGAACGGGGCGGGCGGAAAAGGGCGGATGAAAAAGCGCGGTGTGATCCGCGCTTTGTTTTTTTACAAGGCGGCGAGTACCGCATCGCCCATTTCGGAGCAGGAAACGAGTTTTGTGCCTTCTTCGTAAATGTCGCTGGTACGCAAGCCTTGTTGCAGCACTTTTTGGACGGCGTTTTCAACTTGTTGCGCGCGCGCTTCGTCGTTCAGGCTGTAACGCAGCAACATTGCGAGCGAGAGGATGGTGGCCAGCGGGTTGGCTTTGTTTTGTCCGGCGATGTCGGGGGCGGAGCCGTGAGACGGTTCGTACAGGCCTTTGCCGTTTTCGTCCAGCGAGGCGGAAGGCAGCATACCGATGGAGCCGGTCAGCATGGAGGCTTCGTCGGAGAGAATGTCGCCGAAGATGTTGCCGGTGGCAATGACGTCGAATTGTTTGGGCGCACGCACGAGCTGCATGGCGGCGTTGTCGACGTACATATGGGAAAGCTCGACATCAGGGTACTCTTTGCCGATTTCTTCAAAGATTTCGCGCCACAATTCGGTGGTTTCCAAAACGTTGGCTTTGCCTACGGAGCAGACTTTTTTGCTGCGTTTTTGGGCGGATTGGAAAGCGACGTGGGCGATGCGGCGGATTTCGCTTTCGCTGTATTTCATGGTGTTGTAGCCTTCGCGTTCGCCGTTTTCCAGAACGCGGATGCCGCGCGGTTCGCCGAAATAGATGTCGCCGGTGAGTTCGCGCACAATCAAAATATCCAAACCGGCAACGATTTCAGGCTTCAGCGTGGAGGCGTTGGCTAATTCGGGATATAAAACGGCAGGACGCAAATTGGCAAACAGGTTCAAATCCTTACGGATTGCCAACAGGCCGCGCTCAGGACGCAACGGACGGTCGAGGTTGTCGTATTGAGGAGAACCGACTGCACCAAGCAGGACGGCATCGGCTTTGCGGCAGAGGTTTTGCGTGAATTCGGGATAGGGATGGCCGTATTCGTCGTAGGCTTCGCCGCCCAATGGGGCGTATTCGTAGCCGGCATCCAAGCCTTGGGCGATAAGTTTGTCGAGTACGCGGACGGTTTCGGCGACGATTTCTGGGCCGATGCCGTCGCCGCGCAAGATAGCGATATGTTTGGTCATTTTGTTTTTCCTTTTTTTGTCAATAAAGAGTGGGGATGCCGTCTGAAAAAAGTTCGGGCAGGTTTAGAGGTCGGATACGCTGCCAAGATGCCGTTATAGACGCTCTGTTTCGATACGGATTTTAAATACCGCTTTGCGTATGTTTGCCTTGTCACCGACTAATGGTGCATGCGCATCATTTGGAAAAAATAGCGCAAATTCGCCTGGTTCCAAGGTCAGCCAAGTTTCTGGCTCGCAGTTGAAAAACTCGATATCGCGCTTTTCGTTGTAGCCCAAACCGTTTTTCAGACGGCCTCTGTCTATCCAGCCATATGTTTCGCTGCCATCAATCGGCGTTTGAATATCAATATGTTTTAAGTGCGCTTCAGGCTTGGCTTCTCCCTTCGTCCTCATCGGCTCGCTACCGATAAAAATACGGATATTGGGATTCTTGCATGGCACCTGACCGTCGGGCAGCTTGGCAAAATCCAAGGTCTGTAACAGATGGAAGGCCTCGGCAAAGTCGGGATGCAAGGCAGCGTAGCGGGTGGCATTGCTTATGGTGTCGGTAATCATGGTATATTTTTGTAGATTAAAGGCCGTCTGAAACACTTAAATTTTTCAGACAGCCTTTTGTATATCAACCGTTAAACAGCCAAGGCTGACTTTGGCGGCGTTTTTCTTCAAAGGCGTGAATTTCATCGGCATGTTGCAGGGTCAGGCCGATTTCGTCCAAGCCGTTTAAGAGGCAGTGTTTGCGGTGTTCGGTAATGTCGAATGTGAATGTTTCGCCGCCAGGGGTGGTCAGGGTTTGTTCGGCAAGGTCGATGGAGAGCTGATAGCCTTCGTTGGCTTCAACTTCTTTGAAAAGCCGATCGACTTGTTCTTCGGTCAACACGATAGGTAAAAGGCCGTTTTTGTAGCAGTTGTTAAAGAAGATGTCGGCGAAGCTGGGGGCGATGACGGCGCGGAAGCCGTAGTCGTCCAATGCCCAAGGGGCGTGTTCGCGTGAAGAGCCGCAACCGAAGTTTTTACGCGTCAACAGGATTTGCGCGCCTTGGTAACGCGGCTGGTTCAGCGAGAAATCAGGGTTCAACGGGCGTTTGCTGTTGTCCATGCCTGGTTCGCCGTGGTCGAGGTAACGCCATTCGTCAAAGGCATTGGGGCCGAAGCCGCTGCGTTTGATGGATTTTAAAAATTGTTTGGGGATGATGGCGTCGGTATCGACGTTGCTGCGGTCGAGCGGGGCGACGATGGCGGTAATTTTGGTAAAGGCTTTCATGGGTTTGCGTCTTGTGCTGACGATGCCGTCTGAAGCGGTTTCAGACGGCATCGCGAATCGGTTATTCGGTGGCGTTTTCGATTTTTCCGCCGAGATGGGAAATGCCGCGTCCGACGGCATTGCCGCCTTTTTTGACGGCTTCTTTGGTTTTGTCCCAGCCTTTTTCGACGGCGTTGCCTGTTTGTTCGGCGGCGCGTTCGGCGGCGGCCTGTGTTTTGTCAAGGTTGCGGGCGGTGTCTTGTTTCGCGCCCTCCCAAGTGCCGGCGCAGGCGGACAAGGCGAGGGCGGACAGGGCGGTAATGAAAAGTTTGTTCATGGTTAAACTCCTTGGTTTGAATATTAAAGGTGTTTCTGCCTTACGGGACATATTTCAGACGGCCGCGTCAAATTCTTAAAGACCGCCTGAAAATACTTACGCCATCATGCGGATGTCGGTAAAGCGGCCGGTAACGGCGGCGGCGGCTGCCATAGCGGGGCTGACGAGGTGGGTACGTCCGCCGTTGCCTTGACGGCCTTCAAAATTGCGGTTGGAGGTGGAGGCGCAGCGTTGCCCCGGGGTCAGGCGGTCGGCGTTCATGGCGAGACACATCGAACAGCCCGGTTCGCGCCATTCAAAACCGGCTTCGATGAAAATTTTGTCCAAGCCTTCTTTTTCGGCTTGTTCTTTAACCAAACCGGAGCCGGGGACGATTAACACGCGCTGTACGTTGGCGGCTTTTTTGCGGTCTTTGGCGATGGCGGCGGCTTCGCGCAAGTCTTCGATGCGGCTGTTGGTGCAAGAGCCGATGAATACGATGTCGACGGGGATTTCGTTTAATGGCGTACCGGCTTCCAAGCCCATGTATTCAAGGGCGCGTTCCATACCGCTGCGTTTGACCGGATCGGTTTCTTCGGCAGGATTCGGCACTTTGCTGCTGATGTCTAAAACCATTTCAGGCGAGGTACCCCAAGTGACTTGCGGTTCGATGTCTTCGGCGTTGAAACGGTATTCTTTGTCGAATACCGCACCTTCGTCAGACACCAGCGTGCGCCAGTACTCGACGGCTTTGTCCCACGCTTCGCCTTCGGGTGCGAAGGGTTTATCTTTTACATAGTCGATGGTGGTTTGGTCGACGGCAACCATGCCTGAGCGCGCACCGGCTTCGATCGCCATATTGCATAAAGTCATGCGGCCTTCCATAGAAAGGCTGCGGATGGCTTCGCCGCCAAACTCGACGGCGTAGCCTGTACCGCCCGCCGTGCCGATTTGCCCGATGATGTAAAGTGCCACGTCTTTGGCGGTAACGCCCGCTTTTAATTTGCCGTCAACGGCAATCAGCATGGATTTGGATTTTTTCGCGGTAATGCACTGGGTCGCCATCGTGTGCTCGACTTCGGAAGTGCCGATGCCGTGCGCCAGTGCGCCGAATGCGCCGTGGGTGGAAGTGTGCGAGTCGCCGCAGACGACGGTCATACCGGGCAGGGTCGCGCCTTGTTCGGGGCCCATAACGTGTACGATGCCCTGACCTTTGTCCATAAACGGAAAATAGGCGAGTGCGCCAAACTCTTTAATGTTTTTGTCCAAAGTATCGACTTGCAGCTTGGAAATCGGGTCTTGGATGCCTTTGTCCCAATCGCCGGTCGGGGTGTTGTGGTCGGCGGTGGAGACGACGCTGTCGATGCGCCACAGCTTGCGCCCCGCCATTTTCAAGCCTTCAAATGCCTGAGGGCTGGTAACTTCGTGCACCAAATGGCGGTCGATGTAGAGCAGGACGGTGCCGTCTTCTTCTTCGCGGACGACGTGGCTGTTCCAAAGTTTGTCGTAGAGGGTTTGTGCTGTCATGATGTTGTTCTTTTGGATAAATGGTAATGCGGATTGGGCGGATTTTAGACGTATTCTTTATACCGCGCAACAAATTTTGTCTAATTTTTGAGCCGGTGTTATTTTGCAAACAATTTTAACGAAAAAATTAGACGTATTGTCCATTTCAGTAAACAGTTATATCTAAAGCATGATTCGATACGAAAGAATACTTGTCGTCATTCTTTTAAAGGCATTATCATCTGCATCTTGTCAAAAAACACACAGAGGCAGACGAAAGATGAAATTACCGGTGATGTCGCCCGAACATTCGGCGCAACTTCAGGCGTTTGAGGCAAAAATCCTGTCCAATCACGCCAAAATCGAGGCGTGGTTCCGCACGCAGTGGAGCGTACACCGCCCGCCGTTTTACGGTTCGGTCGATATACGCAATGCCGGTTACAAAATTTCGTCTATCGATATGAATTTGTTCCCCGGCGGCTTCAATAATCTGAATCCCAACTTTATCCCGCTGGCGGCGGTTGCCGCGCAAGATGCGGTGCAACGCGCCTGCGAAACGGCGAAATCCGTATTGATTATTCCCGAAAACCACACGCGCAATACGTTTTACCTGCAAAACATTTACGCCCTCGGCGAGATTTTGCGTTCGGCAGGGTATGAAGTGCGCTTGGGCAGCCTGAATCCGGAAGTAACCGAACCGACCGAATTTGAAACTGCATTGGGCGACAAAATCCTGTTGGAACCTTTATTGCGTACCCGCGACCGCGTCCATCTTGCAGACGGCTTTTCGCCTTGCGTGGTTTTGTTGAACAACGATTTGTCTGCCGGCATTCCCGACATCCTCAAAGGCATCAGCCAAACCGTTTTGCCGCCGTTGCACGGCGGTTGGACGACGCGCCGCAAAACAAATCATTTCGGCGCGTACAACCAAGTTACCGCCGAATTTGCCAAGTTAATCGGCATCGACGAATGGCAAATTAACCCTTATTTTGAAAAAATCGGCGGTTTGGACTTCCAAGGGCGTGAAGGCGAAGACGCGTTGGCGGAAGCGGTAGAACGTGTGCTGGCGAAAATTCAAGCCAAATACGACGAATCGGGCATTACCGACAAACCTTTCGTCATCGTCAAAGCCGATGCCGGCACTTACGGCATGGGCGTGATGAGCGTCAAATCCGCCGACGAAGTGCGCGGATTGAACCGTAAAAACCGCAATAAAATGGCGAAAGTCAAAGAAGGCTTGGAAGTCAGCGAAGTGATTGTCCAAGAAGGGATTTATACTTATGAAACCTTAAACGGCGCGGTGTGCGAACCCGTCGTGTATATGATGGACCGCTTCGTCATCGGCGGCTTTTTCCGCGTACACGAAGGGCGCGGTGCGGACGAAAACCTCAACGCCGGCGGTATGGTGTTTGTTCCGCTGTCTAACAGCATCCCCACCGGCAACGGCGACAACTCCCAAGAAGCGCCCGAAGCCTGCAAGCGCGTATTCGAACAATGGGACTCGCTGGGTATGCCGCGCTCTGAAAAAGACTGCGACGTGGACAACGAACACAACCGCCTCTACGTTTACGGCGTAATGGCACGCCTGTCGCTTCTGGCGGCTTCAATCGAGTTGGAAGAAACGGCGTAAGACTGTTTTGAAATACAGATGCCGTCTGAAGCGGAAATCCGGTTCAGACGGCATTTCGGATATTTGGCGTGTGGGAACATTTGTTTCAGACGGCATCTCAGACTATTTAAAAAAGGGAAAACATGAGCATCAAGCAATGGCCGGAAGGCGAAAGACCCAGGGAAAAGCTGTTGGAACGCGGGGCGGCGGCTTTGAGTGATGCCGAACTTTTGGCAATCCTGCTGCGCGTCGGCACGCGCGGAATGAGTGCGGTCGATTTGGCGCGTTATTTGCTGCAGGAGTTCGGCAGTTTGGGGAGGCTGATGAGCGCGGAGGTCGGCAAACTGTCGGCATACAAAGGGATGGGGACGGCAAGTTTCACACAGTTTGCCGTAGTCAGGGAAATCGGGCGGCGGATATTGGCGGAAGAATTGCAGGAGAGCATCGTCCTGTCCGATCCGGATACCGTTGCCGATTATTTACGCTTTCATTTGGGGCAGGAAAAAGTCGAAGTCAGCGTCGCGCTGCTGTTGAACCGCCAAAACCAACTGATTGCGGTCAGAGAGCTGTCGCGCGGTACGGTTGCGGAAAACACGATTTACATCCGTGAAATTGTCAAACTGGCATTGGACGAATATGCCGACAGCCTGATTATCGCGCACAACCATCCGGGCGGCTCGCCCGAACCTTCGCAGGAAGACATCATGTTCACAAGGCGGCTGGCACAGGCAATGTCGCTGGTCGATGTGTCGCTGCTCGACCATTTTATCGTAACGGCGCAAACCGTCCGTTCGTTCAGACAGTTCGGGCTGATGCCCTGACACCCTGTTTTACATGCGGCGGCTCTGATAAAATAGCCGCTTCAACCGTATTCGACAGATATTGTTAAGTTAATGGAAACACAAAACAAACCTACCGTTACCGACATTGACCGCCCCATACTCGTCCCGCCCGGCGGACATAAAAAAGTCTTGCTGCATTCCTGCTGCGCCCCGTGCAGCGGCGAAGTGATGGAAGCTATGCTGGCCAGCGGCATTGATTACACCATTTATTTTTACAATCCCAATATCCATCCGCATAAAGAGTATATGCTCCGAAAAGAGGAAAACGTACGCTTTGCGGAAAAGTTCGGCATCCCTTTCATCGACAAAGACGACGATTACGAAAACGACCGCAAAGAATGGTTTGCCAAAGCCAAAGGCATGGAGTTTGAGCCGGAACGCGGCATCCGCTGCACCATGTGTTTCGATATGCGTTTTGAAAAGGCGGCGCAATACGCGCATGAACACGGGTTCCCCGTCTTTACCAGTTCGCTGGGCATTTCACGCTGGAAAAATATGGCGCAAATCAACGACTGCGGACACCGCGCCGCCGCGCCTTACGATGATGTGGTGTATTGGGATTTCAACTGGCGCAAAGGCGGCGGCAGCGCGCGTATGATTGAAATCAGCAAACGTGAAAACTTCTACCAGCAGGAATATTGCGGTTGTGCCTATTCCCTGAGGGATTCCAACGCCCACCGCAAATCGCAGGGACGCATCCCCATCAAACTCGGCGTGCTGTATTACGGCGACGAATCGACACAATACGAACCTGCACCCATCCGGGTGGACAAATAAACACCCGATGCCGTCTGAAGGTTCAGACGGCATCGGGTTCGGCATCGGCACGGGGAAAGGTTTGCCGGTTTGGCAATCTGCAATCGGAAACCGCATTGGCAAGTTTGCCGTTTTGATAAAACACCCCGTTGCCGCGTCGGGAGGACGGCATTATGAAATCCCTTTTTATTCGGCTGCTCCTGTTGGGTTCGGCGGCCGGCGTTTTCTATCATACCCAAAACCAATCCCTGCCCGCGGGCGAACTTGTCTATCCGTCCGCACCGCAAATCAGGGACGGCGGCGATGCGCTGCACTACCTCAACCGCATCCGCGCCCAAATCGGTTTGCACAAGCTGGCACACGCGCCGGTTTTGGAAAATTCCGCCCGCAGGCACGCACGCTATCTCACGCTCAATCCCGAAGACGGACACGGCGAACACCATCCCGACAATCCGCACTACACCGCACAAAAGCTGACCGAACGCACACGCCTTGCCGGGTATCTCTACAACGGCGTGCATGAAAACATCAGCACGGAAGAGGAAGCCGCCGAATCGTCCGACAGCGACATCCGCACGCAGCAACGCCAAGTGGACGGATTAATGAGCGCAATCTACCACCGCCTTTCCCTACTTGACCGCCATACGGATGAGGCAGGAGCGGCATTTGTGCGCGAAAACGGTAAAACCGTTCTCGTATTCAATCAGGGCAACGGCAGGTTTGAGCGGCATTGCGCCCAAGGCAGAAATCAGCCGGAAGCAGGACGGAAATATTACCGCAACGCCTGCCATAACGGTGCGGTCGTGTACACCGACGAAGCCATGCCCGCACAGGAGCTGCTCTATACAGCCTATCCCGTCGGCAACGGCGCACTGCCTTATTTCCACGGCGAGCGTCCAGACCCCGTGCCGGAATATGAAATCACGGGCAATCCTGCCAGCATTGATTTTTCCGAGGCGGCAGGCAAAATTACGATGAAAAGTTTCAAGCTGTATCAGGGTAAAAACGAAATCCGCCCCGTCAGGGTTTTAACCGCCGGCAACGACCCCAACGGCAGGCTGACCGCGTACCAATTCGCGCTTTTCCCGCTCAAGCCTTTGGAATACGGTACGCTTTATACGGCGGTATTCGACTATGTCCGCAACGGACGGCGCGCGCAGGCGAAATGGCAGTTTAGAACCCGAAAACCCGATTACCCTTATTTTGAGGTAAACGGCGGCGAGACACTTGCGGTTAGAAAAGGCGAAAAATATTTCATCCACTGGCGCGGACGCTGGTGTTTGGAAGCGTGTACCCGTTATACCTACCGGCAGCGACCCGGCAGCCGCCTGTCCATAGGAAGGCACGAGGCGGGCGGCATCGTCTTCAGCGTTGACGGAATGGCGGGCAGCCGCATCACGCTTGCACCGGAAGGAGAAACGGAACGAGGCGTAACCCTTTATTTACAGGATTGAATACATGACAGGCAGAACAGGCCGCAACGGCAGTACCCAAGCGCAACCCGAACGCGTCATGCTGGTGGGCGTAATGTTGGACAAAGATGGCACGGGCAGCAGTGCCACCCGTCTGAACGGTTTTCAGACGGCATTGGCGGAAGCTGTCGAGCTGGTCAAAGCGGCGGGCGGCGATTCCGTGCGCGTGGAGACTGCCAAACGCGACCGTCCGCACACCGCGCTGTTTGTCGGCACGGGCAAGGCGGCGGAGCTGTCAGAAGCAGTTGCCGCAGACGGCATCGATTTGGTCGTATTCAACCACGAACTTACGCCCACGCAGGAACGCAATTTGGAAAAAATCCTCCAATGCCGCGTATTGGACAGAGTGGGGCTGATTCTGGCGATTTTCGCCCGCCGCGCCCGCACGCAGGAAGGCAGGCTGCAAGTCGAGTTGGCACAATTGAGCCATTTGGCGGGACGCTTGATACGCGGTTACGGCCATCTGCAGAGCCAGCGCGGCGGTATCGGCATGAAAGGCCCCGGCGAAACCAAACTGGAAACCGACCGCCGATTGATCGCCCATCGGATCAATGCCTTGAAAAAACAGCTTGCCAACCTCAAAAAACAGCGCGCCCTGCGCCGCAAGTCCCGCGAATCGGGCACAATCAAAACGTTTGCGCTGGTCGGCTATACCAATGTCGGCAAATCCAGCCTGTTCAACCGGCTGACCAAGTCGGGCATATATGCGAAAGACCAGCTTTTCGCCACACTCGACACGACGGCGCGGCGGCTGTACATCAGTCCCGAATGCAGCATTATCCTGACCGATACCGTCGGATTCGTCAGCGATCTGCCGCACAAACTGATTTCCGCCTTTTCCGCCACGCTGGAAGAAACCGCGCAAGCCGATGTGCTGCTGCACGTCGTCGATGCCGCCGCTCCGAACAGCGGACAGCAGATTGAAGACGTGGAAAACGTACTGCAAGAAATCCATGCCGGCGATATTCCGTGCATCAAGGTGCACAACAAAACCGACCTGCTGCCGTCTGAAGAACAAAACACGGGCATATGGCGCGACGCTGCGGGAAAAATTGCCGCCGTCCGCATTTCCGTTGCTGAAAATACCGGTATAGACGCACTGCGCGAAGCCATTGCCGAGTCTTGTGCCGCCGCACCAAACACAGACGAAACCGAAATGCCATGAAAAAAACCTGTTTCCACTGCGGTCTGGATGTTCCCGAACACCTCCACCTGACTGTCCGTTACGAAAACGAAGACCGCGAAACCTGCTGCGCCGGCTGTCAGGCGGTCGCACAAAGCATTATTGACGCGGGCTTGGGCAGTTATTACAAACAACGCACCGCCGACGCGCAAAAAACCGAGCTGCCGCCCCAAGAAATCCTCGACCAAATCCGCCTGTACGACCTGCCCGAAGTCCAGTCCGACTTTGTGGAAACCCACGGCGGCACGCGCGAGGCGGTTTTAATGCTCGGCGGCATCACCTGCGCCGCCTGCGTCTGGCTGATCGAACAGCAGCTTTTGCGTACAGACGGCATCGTCCGCATCGACCTCAATTACAGCACGCACCGCTGCCGCGTCGTCTGGGACGACGGCAAAATCCGCCTTTCCGACATTCTGTTGAAAATCAGGCAGATAGGCTACACCGCCGCACCCTATGACGCGCAAAAAATCGAAGCCGCCAACCAAAAAGAACGCAAACAATACATCGTCCGCCTCGCCGTTGCCGGGCTGGGGATGATGCAGACGATGATGTTCGCGCTGCCGACCTACCTTTACGGCAGCGACATCGAACCCGATTTCCTGCAAATCCTCCATTGGGGCGGCTTTTTAATGGTGCTGCCCGTCGTATTCTATTGCGCCGTCCCGTTTTATCAAGGCGCGCTGCGCGACTTGAAAAACCGCCGCGTCGGCATGGATACGCCGATTACCGTCGCCATCATCATGACCTTTATCGCCGGCGTTTACAGCCTTGCGACAAATGCGGGGCAGGGGATGTATTTCGAATCCATCGCGATGCTGCTGTTTTTCCTGCTGGGCGGACGCTTTATGGAACACATTGCCCGCCGTAAGGCAGGCGATGCCGCCGAGAGGCTGGTGAAGCTGATTCCTGCGTTTTGCCATCATATGCCCGATTACCCCGATACGCAGGAAACCTGCGAGGCAGCTGTCGTCAAATTGAAGGCGGGCGATATCGTGCTGGTCAAACCGGGCGAAACCATCCCCGTTGACGGCACGGTGCTGGAAGGAAGCAGTGCCGTCAACGAATCTATGCTGACCGGCGAGAGCCTGCCCGTCGCCAAAATGCCGTCTGAAAAAGTAACCGCCGGCACACTCAACACGCAAAGCCCCCTGATTATACGCACCGACCGCACCGGCGGTGGCACGCGACTGTCGCACATCGTCCGCCTGCTCGACCGCGCCTTAGCGCAAAAACCGCGCACTGCCGAGTTGGCGGAACAATACGCCTCGTCTTTCATATTCGGCGAACTCCTGCTTGCCGTCCCCGTCTTCATCGGCTGGACGCTGTACGCCGACGCGCACACCGCATTGTGGATTACCGTCGCCCTGCTGGTCATTACCTGCCCCTGCGCCTTATCGCTTGCCACGCCGACCGCGCTGGCAGCTTCTACCGGTACGCTGGCGCGTGAAGGTATTTTAATCGGCGGTAAGCAAACCCTGGAAACGCTCGCCCAAACCACCGACATTATTTTCGACAAAACCGGCACGCTGACCCAAGGCAATCCCGCCGTCCGCCGTATCTCATTGTTGAGAGGCACAGACGAAGCCTTTGTTCTCGCGGTGGCGCAGGCTTTAGAACAACAGTCCGAACATCCCCTTGCCCGCGCCATCCTCAAACACCGTGTTTCAGACGGCAGCGTCCCCGACATTGCTATTAAACAACGCCTCAACCGCATCGGCGAAGGCGTGGGCGCGCAACTGACCGTCAACGGCGAAACACAGGTTTGGGCATTGGGCAGGGCATCCTATGTCGCCGAAATTTCAGGTAAAGAACCGCAAACAGAAGGCGGCGGCAGCGCGGTTTACCTCGGCAGTCAAAGCGGTTTCCAAGCCGTGTTCTACCTGACCGACCCCTTGAAAGACAGCGCGGCGGAGGCGGTGTGGCAGTTGGCAGGCAAAAACCTGACCCTGCACATCCTCAGCGGCGACCGCGAAACCGCCGTTGCCGAAACCGCCCGCGCCCTGGGTATCACGCACTACCGCGCCCAAGCCATGCCCGAGGACAAACTGGAATACGTCAAAGCCTTGCAAAAAGAAGGGAAAAAAGTACTGATGATAGGCGACGGCATCAACGACGCGCCCGTTTTGGCGCAGGCAGACGTATCCGCCGCCGCAGCGGGCGGGACGGATATTGCGAGGGACGGCGCGGACATTGTGTTATTGAACGAAGATTTGCGTACCGTCGCCCACCTGCTCGATCAGGCGCGGCGCACCCGGCAGATTATCCGGCAAAACCTGATATGGGCGGGCGCGTACAATATCATTGCCGTACCGCTTGCCGTTTTGGGCTATGTCCAACCGTGGATAGCCGCACTGGGTATGAGTTTCAGTTCGCTGGCGGTTTTGGGCAATGCCTTGCGCCTTCACAAACGGGGGAAAATGCCGTCTGAAAAAATGCCGTCCGAACAATGACGGACGGCGTTGCTTTAGACGTATAGTCGATTAAAACAAAAATGAGACGATGAAGGATTACAAACTTAAAGTATGCATTGTTACCGCTCAAACACGTTGGCGTTTAAAATTTGAGATCGAATTGCTAGGTATTTGATTTTATTAAATAAGAGATTATATTAATGAGGAAAAAAAATTAAAAAGTGGATTTATGCGATAAATGGAATAATGATGTCAATATGGATTATTTTTTTTCCAAATACCGGTTCTGTGTATGACGGTGGCAGAACAACCATTTTCAATGAAAACCATCCTTTTCATTTTATTTTCTGCATAACATTTCTTATTGGGACAATTTTTCTTATATATCATGCATATAATGATAACTAATTTTTAACATCCTTATTGTTATATCATGATGAAATGACAATAAGGATGTTTTTCTGCTTTGGCTACGCAGAACACCGTCGTCAGTCCCGCGCAAGCGGGAATCTATATGTTTGGTTTCTCTTTTATTTTCAGATACTATAGTGGATTAACAAAAATCAGGACAAGGCGACGAAGCCGTAAACAGTACAAATAGTACGGCAAGGCGAGGCACCGCTGTACTGGTTTTTGTTAATCCACTATAATGAAACGGATAAGTTTGGATCCTAGCCTGCGCGGAAATGACGGAAATGTGCATTTCTAATTTTTACCCACTATAAAAACCCGAATCCTGATTGGCAGGATTCGGGTTTTTTTATCGCTGATGCCGTTCAGACGGGATTTTCAAACAGCTTATTGATCTACAAACGCACGCTCAATCAGGTAGTCGCCGCGCACGCCTGTTTTCGGGGAGACGGTCAGACCGAAATCGTCCAAAACTTTGCAGGTGTCTTTCAGCATCGCGGGGCTGCCGCACAGCATCGCGCGGTCGTCTTGCGGGTTGATTTTGGGCAGGCCGATGTCTTCAAACAGTTTGCCGCTCACCATCAGGTCGGTTAGGCGGCCGTGGTGTTCGAATTCTTCTCGGGAAACAATCGGGTAGTAAATCAGTTTTTCTTTAACCAAGTCACCGAGGTATTCGTGTTCGGGCAATTCTTTGGTAAAGCGGTCGTAGTACGCCAAATCTTTTTTGTAGCGCACGCCGTGTACGAGGATGATTTTTTCAAATTGCTCGTAAATTTCGGGGTCTTTGGTGATGCTCAAGAAAGGAGCGATGCCGGTACCGGTGCTCAACAAGTAAAGGTGTTTGCCCGGATTCAGGTCGCCGGCAACCAGGGTTCCGGTCGGTTTTTTGCTGATTAACACGTCGTCGCCGACTTTGAGGTGTTGCAGGCGGCTGGTCAGCGGACCGTCTTGGACTTTAATGCTGAAAAATTCGAGGTGTTCTTCCCAGTTGGCGGAGGCGACGCTGTATGCGCGCATCAGCGGCTTGCCGTCCACCATCAATCCGACCATAACGAACTGTCCGTTTTCAAAGCGCAACGATTCGTCGCGGGTGCAGGTAAAGGTAAAATATGCGTCTGTCCAGTGGTGTACGGACAATACTTTTTGGGTATTGAATGCTGCCATTTGGGTTTCCTGTCAGTAAAAGAAATGGATAGTGCTTGTTCGGGATGTGCGGCAGAGTGAAAATGTCTGCCCGATTCGGGGTAAAGCTAAAATTCTAAACGAAACGGATGGTTGCGACAATGCTTGATGCGCGTTGGTTATATGCCGTCTGAAGGGCTTCAGACGGCATCGTGGGGCGGGCGGCGGCTTACGGCGGCATATCGGCAAGGGAAATCAGGGAAATCGAGGCTGCCAGCCTGAGCGCGTCCCGTCCCCAGCGGGGGTGTTCCAGCCTGCGTATCGGGAGGATCGGTTTGACGGTGGCGGCAATCAGCTTTTGTATTTCGGCAGGCTGATCTGACAATACGCCGCCCCATTTTTCCGCAGCCGCTTCCAGCAGTCCGCCGTTTTTCAATATCAGCGCGGTCGAATGAATGTAGCAGAGCCAATCGCGGGCTTGGCATTGCGCTATGGTCAGGACCTCGGAAGGGTCGTCTTCAAAATCCAAAAAGCTGATGTTTTTTCCGTCCGACATCATATTTCGTGCAAACGCCTGACTGAGGAACTGCTGTTTTTTATGCACGCGTGCAATGGCTTCCAAACCGGCAAGCCAAGCGTCCGCCTTTCCGGCTTCGGCTTCTTGGCGGATTTGCGTATCGAGCGGGATACCTTCCAAATTTCCGAACATAAGGGCATTTTTCCTGACGGCGAGCAATTCGGGAACGGCTATCCCCGCCGCGCGCAATTCGTACAGGCGTTTTGATTCGGTTGCAATGGCAGGCTCGCCGCCGAGGCTGGGAACCGGCTTCAACACCCCCAGTTTCAAATATCGGGCAACCATACCGAGCAGCGCGTAACGCCATCGCGCATTGTGCCTGCCTGCTTTGCGTATCCATACCTTGGTTCCGTCGGCAAGCAGGTGGGGGGCGATGGCTGCCTCCTGTTTTGCCGCCAGTTCGTCCAGCAGTATGGAAAAATGGGTTTCCTGCATAGGTACGGTCATTTTCTTTCAATCTTAAGTTCGGACGGAATGCCGCCCATACGGAACATCAGGCAAGGGTTTGTTCGATGATGCCTTTTACCGCATCCGCACTGTTCGGCACGGTTTGCACGCGTTGCGGCAGGTTTTCCAAACCTTCCAGCGCGGCAGGGCGCGGAATGGCGACATCGCCGACGGCTTCGCGTATGGTCGCATCGAATTTCGCCGCCAACGCGGTTTCCAAACAAACCACCGTTTCACCTTCTTCGCGCACTTCGCGGGCGACTTTTACGCCGTCGGCAGTGTGCGGGTCGATGAGTTCTTGGTCTTGCTCATAAACCTGTCTGATGGTGGCGAGGCGGTCGGGGTGGGTGGATTTGCCGGAGGTAAAACCGTATTTGCCACCGACTTTTTCTAAAGCAAACCGCAGGTCAAAGCCTTTGCCCGCCGCTACTTCCGCCCACAGCGTATTGATTTCCTGAGGATCGCGATCCATCAGGTCGAACACGAAACGCTCGAAGTTGGACGCTTTGGAAATGTCCATCGACGGGCTGGAGGTAACATAAGTATGCGCGCTGTTGCGCGGGCGGTATGCACCGGTTTTGAAAAACTCGTCCAACACATCGTTTTCATTGGTCGCGACAATCAGGCGGCGGATAGGCAAACCCATCTGTTTGGCGATGTGTCCCGCGCAAACGTTGCCGAAGTTGCCGCTCGGCACGCAGAAGCTGACTTGCTCGTCATTGCTTTGCGTCGCTTTGAAATAGCCTGCAAAGTAATAAACCACTTGCGCGACGATGCGTCCCCAGTTGATCGAATTGACCGTACCGATATGGTATTTTTCCTTGAACGCGGCATCGTTTTGCACCGCCTTCACAATGTCCTGACAGTCGTCAAACATTCCCTTCACGGCGATATTGTGGATATTCTCGTCTTGCAGGCTGTACATTTGCGCGCGTTGGAACGCGCTCATTTTACCGTCGGGCGACAACATAAATACGTTCACGCCTTTTTTGCCGCGCAAGGCATATTCCGCAGCCGAACCCGTATCGCCGCTGGTTGCGCCCAAGATATTGAGTTTTTTGCCTTCTTTGTTTAAAACATATTCAAACGCATTGCCCAAAAACTGCATCGCCATGTCTTTGAATGCCAAAGTGGGGCCGTTGGATAAGGCTTGGATTTTGATGCCGTCTGAAAGCGTGCGGACGGGGGTGATTTCCTTAGTACCGAACGCCGCTTCCGTGTAAGTACGGTTCAGAATGTCGCGCAAATCGTCTTCCGGAATATCCGTAACAAACAGGCGCATGATTTCAAACGCCAATTCGGGATAAGACAAACCGCGCCATTTGTCCAAGGTTTCGCGCCCGATTTGCGGATAATGTTCCGGCAGCATCAGGCCGCCGTCGGGGGCAAGCCCCATCAATAAAACTTCGCTGAACGGTTTGTGTGCGGTTTCGCCGCGCGTGCTGATGTATTTCATGATTTTTCTCGTCTGTCGAAATTGCAGGAAAACGGCTTCAGACGGCATCTGCCTCATGCCGTCTGAAGAAGGTTAGCGGTACAGGTGTTTGAAGCAGGCGGAAACCGTTTTGGCGGTCAGGGCGGCAAGTGCCTGATTGCGCGTGGACGGATCCAGCATCTGCATCACATCGTTGCCGGTCAGCTGGTTGGGTGCTTCTTGGGCGACGCAAGCGCAAATCTTGTTTTCCCATTCCGCCTGTTTTTCGGCACTCATCGCCAGCGCGGTCAAACGCCATTCGCTGCGTTTGTTCAATTCCGCACGGCATTGGCTTTCTACCGCCATTTTGACGATGCTGCCGCCCATACCTGTGCCGCCGTCTAAGCTGCCGAATGTGTTACCGCCCCCGGCGGCGCAGCCGCCGAGTAAGATTGCCACCGGCAAAATAGACAAGGTTTTATTCATCTCAATTCCTTTTCGGTTGAAACCCCGCCTTTTATGGCGATAGAATCTGATTAGCCGCCCCGTTCGGGATAACGCGAAGGGCGGCGTTTTATGCGCCGTTCCGAGTGTTGGAACAAACCGTTTTGAATATCCGGTTGAAGCCCGGCAACATTATACTTCAATCGGGAAAATAAAAAATCCCGCCGCCGTCATTTTGCCTGTTTGCAAAAATGCCGTCTGAAAGCGGTTCAGGCGGCATTTCCGATTTCAGCCTAGCCCAAAGATTTGAAGTGCTCCAAAAACGGCGGGATACCGGGCAGCATCCCGACCGCACCCATCGCCACACACAAGATCAAGAAACCTACTACGGGTATCAATACGCGTCCGGTGAAACCTAATTGCGCGCTGCGCTCTTTGCAGCCGATTAAGCCCAAATTATCCAACAGCATCGTCAACGCCCAGCCGAAAACCGGATTGACCAAGGCGGAAGAGAACACCACGGTGGCGGCGGATTGGGTGGTTTTGCCTTTGCGCGTCATTTCCATGCCCGCTTCCAAAAGCGGTAAGTATACGCCTACGACCAAGGCTACGCTCAATACCGGCTGCCAAATCGCCAAGTCCATCGGATAGCCCCACAACCCGGCGATAATACATAAAACCGCCGTTAAAACCGCACCGCCCGGAATGGGGCGTTTGGCAATCGATGCCGGTACGATATAAGTTCCCCAAGAAGAGGTAAAATTTGCACCCCCTAAAATAGAACCCACTGCTTGACGGACAGAACAACTTGTCATGGTGTCGTCTATATTCATCAATACCTTATCGGTTTTTTCCGGATAGCTGATTTTTTGGAACACTTGATGTCCTAAAAAATCGGGCGACCACATTGCAACAGCCAATACCGCAAATGGAAAGACAACCAAAAAACTTTCTGCCGTCGGCAACCCCAGATGCCAGCCGCTGTTTTCACCCCACCAATAAGCAGGACTCATTGGAGGCAGGCCGGGGGCGGTGTGAAACTCAAACGGCGCACCCAATGCAAATGCCGCCACACCGGCAATCAAGCATCCCAAAGGCACGGCTAACCAGCGTTTTTTCCAATGCTCCAACAAAGCGTACATCACAATCGTTACAATAATGACGGTAAAAGCGATGTAGGGCATATTAAAACCGCCTGCCCACGAAAACAATTTTTTTACCTGCCCCGTCGTGCCGATAAAGCCCAAATAGAGTAATAATCCGCCGCATACGCCGTTGCTTGTCAGCTTCGCCATAATACTGCCGCCGCGAAATAAAGCCATCAGCAGACCTAAAACCGCAATCGAAATGCCGAACGCCAAAGGATGCCCGCCTGCCGACACAACGATGGGAATCATCGGAATCAGCGGCCCGTGCGTACCGGGCAGGTTGGCGCCGGGCAGAAAAAAGCCCGATACCAATAAGATAAACGCGGCGGCGATTAAAAGCTCATAGCGCACATTTTCCAGTACAAAGCTGTCAGGCAGCCCCAAAGGTGCGGCAAACGCCGCCGCCACCGCCCCCACCATCACCACTTTTCCAATCGTTCCCGCCATCGCAGGAATCAAATCCTCCCACTCGAAGCGGTAATCGCGAAAGGGCAGGTTGGGCCGCCAGCGTTTTGGTTGCATAATCTGCAATTCATGTTCCAAATATTCGTCCCGCGTCGCAAATTCCGAAGCTGGACGGTGCAAATCCCGATAAGTCCCATTATGTTTTTCCATAACCTTCCTCCTTATATATCGCGCCTCGTAAAAGGGGCGCATGACTTTTCTTTTTGATACGGGCTGCGTTCGGAAGCCGTAACCCCATTTAAAGCCCAAACAGGCAACAAAACCAATCTTTTTTTTTGATAACCATCATCCGGAAAACTGATACAATTTACAAACCACTTGATTAAAAAGTTAATTTTCAGCAACAATCCACCTAAAAGATTTCGATTGCACAAATATAGAAAACATCCGCACAAGGAGGGATATATGGATGCCGTACAATTAAAATCATTTGTCGCCGTCGCGCACGAGGGCAACCTTACCCAAGCCGCCAAACGACTTTTCCTTTCCCAGCCTGCCGTTTCTGCCCAAATTAAAGCCCTTGAAGAATATGTCGGCACGCCGCTGTTCAGGCGCACGGGGAAAGGCATGGTATTGACGCGGGCGGGCGAAATACTGTTGCCCGAAGCGGAATCCCTGCTGCAATACAAACACAAGCTGGAGCATTTTGCCAAAACGCTGGCAGGCGATTATTCGGAAGAGACCAGTTTGGGCATTATCCACCCCATCGATTCGGCAAAGCTCGTCGCGCTGACGGACAATATCGGTCAAACAGCCCCCAAAACGCGCCTGCACATCCAATACGGAATGAGCGGAGAAATCCTCTCGCGCATCCAACACAAAACCCTGCACGGCGGCTTTATACTCGGCAACGCCGCCCAACGCGGCATCCGCAGCGTATTCCTGCAAAACCTGACCTACGCGCTGATTTGCCCGCAAAGCCAATATCCCCATCTGACCCGCTCCCTTCCGCAGAGCCTGCAAGAATGCGTATGGATAGAAATGTCGGGCGTGTCCGGAAGTAGGAAGCACCTGCACCAGTTTTGGCGCAGCAACCGGCTCTCACCCAAAAAACAGATCTTGTGCGACTACCCCCAAACCATTATCGATTTGGTTGCAGGCGGTATAGGTGTGGCAATGGTGCCGGGAAACAAAGCCGAAGCGGCGGCAAAAGAAGGCGCGGGCGTGGCTATTATCGAATCGTGCCGCCACAGTATGCCGCTCAATTTCATTTATGCGGAAGAATACGAGGATAATCCCCACGTCTCACTCCTGCTCGAGTGCATTGAAAAAGTATGGGGAGTGCAGGCGGTGCAGCCGCCCGTTGTCTCGGACAACTGAAATAAATCCTGCTTTGCTGATTGTTTTAAAATAGAAATTTGAATTTTATCACGCTGAAAACACTGAAAACGCCATCCGCATTCTTTCAAATACAGCTTAAAATGCCCTTTGGAAATGCCGTTATAGTGGATTAACAAAAATCAGGACAAGGCGACGAAGCCGCAGACAGTACAGATAGTACGGAACCGATTCACTTGGTGCTTCAGCACCTTAGAGAATCGTTCTCTTTGAGCTAAGGCGAGGCAACCCCGTACTGGTTTTTGTTAATCCACTATAAACTGACGCAAATGCCGTTTTGTACAATTCCAAAAGTTTTCAATTCCGTTAATGCGATTTTGCCGTTTGGCGAAATGCGTACTGTTCCAGTCGTGGATTGAACCCCCACCCTGTATAGTTCTTTCGAAGCATTGGGGTATTGTTTTTTCAAAGCATCGATTAAAGCCGTATTGGTGTCCGGATTTTTAACCTGGACAATATTGTCCCCTTCGGCTTCAAGCGTTGCTTTTGCAGAATGCGACGCGATAATGCCTTTTACGGAGGCGTGGTTTTTTACATTTAAATCAACTTCATTATTTCCCTTGACGGCTTTGAGTTTGATGGTGCTGATGCCATCAAGGGAAGGTTGGGTAAGGTCGCTTGATTGATTATTGATGAAAATGCCCGTCGTGTGTCCGGAATAGGGGGAGTTGGACTGGAGACCATTTACGCCCAATCCCAAGCCCTTGCCCTCAGTGGCGATGGATATTTTATTGTTATTCCCCGTTAATACGGTATTGGATTTAAAAGCCGTTTCAATGCCCCTTAAAAAACTTGTACTCTCAACATTTCCTGTCGGCATAGGGTCGGCGAGTTCCCCTTTAATCGCAACCACATTATCGCTGTCTTCGGCAGTCAGATGAACATCGGTATTGTTGAGGTTGTGAATACCGAAATGGTGTGTGTCTTTATGAACGTTAACGTTCATATTGAACAAATTGCCTGTTTTTGAATGAAAGGATATGCTGCCTTTGTCATTTTCATCGGGGGGGCTGATAGTGTTGACATACCGCACTAAGGCACTATTGTTTGTCGGTATTTTTTTCCACTGGCTACATCTTGTACCCCATCACCATCGGAAACATTCAAATTAAATTGAATTTTTCCTTTGGCATCCAAATGGATATTTCCGGAATGGGGCTTCACGTCAACAGATTGGAGATTATTTTTAAATAGAATATCATTATTGCTTTTCACCGATAATTCAGGCGTATATCCTAATTGCGGGTCTGCAAAAGATTGGATGCCGTAAATTCCATTTACCGTTAAATTTCCATTATCATTTTTACCAGTGGTAATAAGTTCTAATTTTCTAAAGTTTTCACCTTTTTTCCACCAAGGCACAATATAGTTTTTTACAGTGATTTTTTCATCTTTAAGGGTTATAAGACTATCATCGTCTTTTTGCGGATCAGAAAATAAAGACACCCATTCCATCTCTTGAATATTAGTATATTCATGGGCTTCCGCCTCAAAACATAATGCCGATTGAATCAACAAAGCAATGGTAGATAAAGCAAATTTTCTATTTTAGTCTCCTTAATGTTTAATTGAAACGCTGATTTGGGTATTGTCATGCCGGTGCGGAATCGGTCTCCGTGCCGGATATATTGTGTGAAGTCTCTCGTCTTTTCCAGTATGCGCCTAATATCGGCTTAAGGCAAACGGAGGGGCGGAATCCGTATGCGGCACGCCGCCGTTCCCTGCCGTATAATCATATTGTTTGAAAACCTGTTGACGGAGCCGTTATGACCGATTTGTTTGCCCGAGAACCCGACGCGCCGCTTGCCGAACGATTGCGTCCGCATACGCTTGACGACGTGGTGGGGCAGGAACACCTCATCGGCGAAGGTAAACCTTTGCGCGTGGCGGTAGAAGGCGGCAAGCCGCATTCTATGTTGCTGTGGGGGCCGCCGGGCGTGGGCAAGACGACGTTGGCGCGGATTTTGGCGCAGAGTTTCAACGCCCAGTTTTTGCCTGTTTCCGCCGTATTTTCCGGCGTGAAGGACATCCGCGAGGCAATCGATAAAGCCGAAATCGCTTTGCAGCAGGGACGCGCGACGATTTTGTTTGTCGATGAAGTCCACCGCTTCAACAAGGCGCAGCAGGACGCGTTTTTGCCGCATGTCGAAAGCGGTTTGCTAACCTTTATTGGTGCGACGACGGAAAATCCGTCGTTTGAAGTCAATCCCGCGCTGTTGAGCCGCGCTCAGGTGTATGTTTTGCAACCCTTGTCTTCAGACGACCTGAAAAAGCTGATTGCCAAGGTATTGGCTTTGCCTGAATACCAAGAGTTTACGATTGAAACGGATGCGCAAAAATTACTCGTGAATACCGTCGACGGTGATGCGCGCAGATTGTTGAATTTGTTGGAACAACTTTTACGCGCCGCCGATACACGTCGTCTGAAAAACTTAACCGCCGAATTTCTCGCCGACAGTCTCGGGGCGCAAATCCGCCGTTTCGACAAAGGCGGCGAGAGTTTCTACAACCAAATCTCCGCCCTGCACAAATCCGTGCGCGGTTCGCATCCGAACGCCGCGCTGTATTGGTTCTGCCGTATGCTCGACGGCGGCACCGACCCGCGCTACCTCGCCCGCCGCATCGTGCGTATCGCTTGGGAAGACATCGGGCTTGCCGACCCGCGCGCCTTGCAAATCGCCAACGATGCCGCCGCCACCTTCGAACGCTTAGGCTCGCCCGAAGGCGAACTGGCTTTGGCGCAAGCGGTATTGTATCTTGCCGCCGCCGCGAAATCCAACGCGGGCTACAAGGCATACAACCAAATGCGCCACTTCGTCAAAGAAAACGCCAGCGACGAAGTGCCCGTCCACCTGCGCAACGCCCCGACCAAGCTGATGAAGGAATTGGGCTACGGACGCGAATACCGCTACGCCCACGACGAACCGAACGCCTACGCCGCCGGCGAAAGCTATATGCCCGACGGCCTGGACGAACCCGATTTCTACCAACCCGTCCCGCGCGGACTGGAAATCAAAATCGGCGAAAAGCTGGCGTGGTTGAAATCGCTGGACGAAGAAGTATTAAAGGCAAAATGAAGCGATGCCGTCTGAAGCAGAACAGTATGGCAAAGCCGGTACACCAAAAAGGCGTATCGGCTTTTTTCAGGTCTTATCCTGTTTATCGATAAAGCCAATAAAGACAAGGTGGTATAGTGGATTAACAAAAACCAGTACGGCGTTGCCTCGCCTTAGCTCAAAGAGAACGATTCTCTAAGGTGCTGAAGCACCAAGTGAATCGGTTCCGTACTATTTGTACTGTCTGCGGCTTCGTCGCCTTGTCCTGATTTTTGTTAATCCACTATATTAATCGACGCATCGGGCTTGGGCGAAAAAATTAAAGACGGCAAAAAAACCGTACTTTCCTGCGAAGAAGAACAAAAAATCTGCAATACTTTCACGAACAAACAGGCAGTGGAAGATTTCAGTGTGGTAATCGGCTACGATGAAATCAAAGCGAAGAATCACAGCTTGTCGGCGGGGCAGTATTTCGAGGTAAAGATTGATTATGTGGATATTTCCGCCGACGAATTTGCGCAAAAAATGGCGGGATTTTCAGCGGATTTGGATAAACTTTTCGCCGAATCTGCCGAATTGGAAAAAGAGATTAAGGATAGATTGGCGATGTTGAAATTCAATTCATAAATACCGATGAATGAAACCGGTCAAACTTAAAATGCCGTCTGAAAGCCTTTCAGACGGCATTTTGTTTGGTTTGGAAAATACTTATGCCGAGACCTTTGCAAAATTCCCCAAAATCCCCTAAATTCCCACCAAGACATTTAGGAGATTTTCCATGAGCACCTTCTTTCAACAAACCGCGCAAGCCATGATTGCTAAACACATCGACCGTTTCCCTCTATTGAAGTTGGATCAAGTGATTGATTGGCAGCCGATCGAACAATACCTGAATCGTCAAAAAACCCGTTACCTTCGAGACCACCGCGGCCGTCCTGCCTATCCCCTGCTGTCCATGTTCAAAGCCATCCTGCCCGGACAATGGCACAGCCTCTCCGATCCCGAACTCGAACACAGCCTCATTACCCGCATCGATTTCAACCTGTTTTGCCGTTTTGACGAACTAAGCATCCCCGATTACAGCACCTTATGCCGTTACCGCAACTGGCTGGCGCAAGACGACACCCTGTCCGAATTGCTGGAACTGATTAACCGCCAACTGACCGAAAAAGGCCTAAAAATAGAGAAAGCATCCGCCGTCGTTGACGCCACCATTATTCAAACCGCCGGCAGCAAACAGCGCCAGGCCATAGAAGTCGATGAAGAAGGACAAGTCAGCGGCCAAACCACACCGAGTAAGGACAAAGATGCCCGTTGGATAAAGAAAAACGGCCTCTACAAACTCGGTTACAAACAACATACCCGTACCGATGCGGAAGGCTATATCGAGAAACTGCACATTACCCCCGCCAATGCCCATGAGTGCAAACACCTGCCGCCGTTGTTGGAAGGGGTACCTAGAGGTACGACCGTCTATGCCGACAAAGGCTACGACAGTGCAGAAAACCGGCAACATCTGGAAGAACATCAGTTGCAGGACGGCATTATGCGCAAAGCCTGCCGCAACCGTCCGCTGACGGAAGCGCAAACCAAACGCAACCGGTATTTATCGAAGACCCGTTATGTGGTCGAACAAAGCTTCGGTACGCTGCACCGCAAATTCCGCTATGCGCGGGCAGCCTATTTCGGACTGATTAAAGTGAGTGCGCAAAGCCATCTGAAGGCGATGTGTTTGAACCTGTTGAAAGCCGCCAACAGGCTAAGTGCGCCCGCTGCCGCCTAAAAGGTGCCCCGGATGCCTGATTATCGGGTATCCGGGGAGGATTAAGGGGGTATTTGGGTAAAATTAGGAGGTATTTGGGGCGAAAACAGCCGAAAACCTGTGTTTGGGTTTCGGCTGTCGGGAGGGAAAGGAATTTTGCAAAGGTCTCATGCCGTTCTTTCCCTGAAAGAGAGAATCCAAAAAACCAAAGCCACAGGAATTTATCGGAAATGACAAAAACCCGACGAACCGGATTCCCGCCTGCGCGGGAATGACGAATTAGAAGTTACCCGAAATTTGCAAAAACAAAATCCAACCCAACAGACCGGGTTTTCGTTTGCACGGAAATAATGCAATAAATAAAGCAAATATAAAGTATTTGAATTTACTATATTATTTTTCCGCTTCTTCAAAGCCGACGACTTCCAAACCGAAGCCGGTCAGGCCGGTGAAAGATGAGGGCTGCCCGAGGACGCGCAGTTTTTTGACGTTGAGGCCGACGAGGATTTGTGCGCCGATGCCGTAGCTTTTGCTGTCCCATTTGTAGGCTTGGTTTGCACCTTTGGGCAGGGTGCGGTCGAGCAGGGATGCGCCGTCTTCGGCGCGGTGTAAGAGGATGACGACGCCGCTTTCGGCTTGTTGGATGCGCTCAAGGGCTTTGGGCAGCGACCATGAATGGCGCGGATTGGCTTGGATGAAGTCCATCACGCTGAAGGGTTCGTGGACGCGGACGAGGGTTTCGGTGTCGGCGGCGGGCGTGCCTTTGACGAGGGCGAGGTGGGTTTCGCCGGAGAGTTTGTCGACGTAAACGTGTTGTTGGAACTCGCCCCACGGGGTTTGTACAGGCGCATTGCCCATGTCTTCAAGCAGGCTTTCGGTACGGCTGCGGTATTCGATGAGGTCGGCAATCGTGCCGATTTTGAGCTTGTGTTCTTCGGCGAATTTCATCAGTTCGGGCATACGCGCCATCGTGCCGTCGTCGTTGATGATTTCACAGATGACGGCGGCAGGAATCAGCCCGTTCATTTGCGCCAAGTCGACGCCGGCTTCGGTGTGTCCGGCGCGGACGAGTACGCCGCCTTTTTGGGCGCGAAGCGGGAAGATATGACCGGGTTGGACGATGTCTGCGGGTTTGGCGGTCGGGGAAACGGCGGTTTGAATAGTCAGGGCGCGGTCGGCGGCGGAAATGCCGGTGGTAATGCCGTGTGCGGCTTCGATGGAGACGGTAAAGTTGGTGCCGTATTGTGCGCCGTTTTTTTGGGTCATCATCGGCAGCCCGAGTTTTTCGACCATTTCACCGTCCATCGGCAGGCAGACCAGGCCGCGCGCGTTTTTAATCATAAAGTTGATGGCTTCGGGCGTGACGAATTGCGCCGCCATCAGCAGGTCGCCTTCGTTTTCGCGGTCTTCGGCATCGGTGATGATGACCATTTTGCCGGCTTTGATGTCGGCCAGGATTTCGGGAATGGGGGAGATGTGGGACATAGTGCGCCTTTCTTGATGGTCGGTTTGTGCGGCGGGGTTTGCCCGATCCAGCCACATAGCGGGCATTTTTGCAGCCTGTTCGATTTTACGGGCTTTTTTCTCGCCGAAGGATTTGTTTTTCAAAAGGGCGGAGAGTTCGCCTGTGTTGAGGGCAACGGCTTCGGCAAAACGGGTTTGCAAACCGCCGTAGTATTTTTCTATCCACTGCCGCAGGTTGCGGCGGCGCAGGTCGGCTGTGTCGGTCATCGTTTCATCCTTTGTAGAAATCGGATGTAGCGGATTGTAAGCGCGTATTTACCAAAAAGCAAATCTGTTTTTTTCGCCAAACCGAATTATTTGCTTTTTGGTAAACAGATGCCGTCTGAAGCCGGATTCGTGGCTTCAGACGGCATTGCCGCAATCCCCGCCGGCGGGGCGGCTGTTTCTTCCCGCCCGCTTCCGATTCGGGGTTTGCCGGAAGCTTATTCCGAAAAAAATTTCTGATAAACGGCCTTGATTGCCGGGTACAGCATAGGCGGTACGAGCAGGCGCAATATCGGCAATCCTATGATGAATGCGGTCTTCCCGATAAAAACCGGACGGATTGCCTTCGCGCCGAATATCTTTCTGCATTTTTCTTTAAATGAAAAATATTTCCGGTAGATGAGGATAATGTTTTTGGAAAAATAAAGCCTTACCAATATAGACCTCAGATAGCCGATATTGTCGAAGACAAATTTTTGCAAACCGCCGTAGATGGGGGAATTTTTGTTTTCGACTAAAAAATCCACACCCCGGTCGAGATGCGTCAGCACATCGCTGAAATTTTTGTATTTGATGTTGTGGCTGATAGAGCCGCCGAGAACGCGGTACTGGTAAAAAGGGTTATCGTAAAAGGCAAAAGTCTTGATAAAACGCGCCAATTGCAAACTGTACGGGAAATCCTCGTGAATGTATCCTTTTGGGAAAAACAGATTGTTTTTGATGATTATTTCCCGCCTGACGATTTTTGTCCACGCGTTGGCGATATAGTACCGCCCCTCCACCAACGTTTCAAAATGGCGGACAAAATCATTATCCGAAAAGTCCGCCCTTTTGGGGATGTCGCGGTAATTGAAGGACGAGGGATGCAGGATCAAATCAACCTTTTTGTCTGCAAGTTGTTGTAAATCAAAGAGAATCCCCCCGCGTTTTTTGAACGGTTGGTATCGGCCCAATAGTCGTCGCTGTCCAAAAAGATTAGGTAATCGCCTTTTGCCGCCCGGATACCGGCGTTGCGGGCATCCGACAGCCCGCCGTTTTCTTGATGAATCACTTTTATATGCGGATATTTGCCTGCATATTCGTCGCAAATCTTCCCGCAGCCGTCCGGCGAACCGTCATCGACCAAAATCATTTCATAATCGGCAAAATTTTCGGCAAGCACGGAATCCACGCAGCAGCGGAGGTATTTTTCCACATTGTAAATAGGGACGATGATGGAGAAAATCATAAATATCAATCCATTATATTAAGATGTTTGCGCGTATGCCTCAAACCCGCGCTCGCAATGCGTTTGCATCCACTATAAAACTTATTGCTTTATCAAGGTATGGAAACCTGTTTCCCGAAAGGCGGCGCAGGATGCCCGTTCCCTGCAACTTTGCCTTATTCCGACATCAGATGTCCCAGCTTGTCTGCTTTGGTTTGGAGGTAGCGTTTGTTTTCAAGGTTTTCCCCGACGTGCAGGGGGATGCGTTCGACCACGTTAATCCCGGCATCTTTCAGGGTTTGGATTTTTTCGGGGTTGTTGGTCAGCAGTTTGACCGAGCGGATGCCCAGATATTCGTAGATAGATTGCGCCAAACGGAAATCGCGGGCATCGACGGGCAGCCCGAGTGCCAAATTGGCTTCAACCGTATCCATACCTTGGTCTTGCAGATGATAGGCGCGGATTTTGTTAATCAGCCCGATGCCGCGTCCTTCCTGACGCAGATAGACGATGATGCCGCGCCCCTCTGTCTGTACCGCCCTCATGGCCGCTTCAAGTTGAGGTCCGCAGTCGCATTTTCTCGAGAACAGCGCATCGCCCGTCAGGCATTCGGAGTGGATGCGCGTCAGAACCGGATTGCCGTCTGAAAAATTACCGACGGTCAGCGCGACGTGTTCCTGCCCGTTTGCCTCTTCAAAGCCGTGCATCGTAAATACGCCCCATTCGGTCGGCAGGCGGCAGGATGCCACATGGTTCAACATTTCAGACATCTTCACTCCCATCTTTTCCGGCAGACATACCCAACAGCAGTTTCAAAGGTTCGGACAAAGCCAAGGCAAGAGCCACCCATTCCACCTGTGCTGCCGTACCCGCACACTCTGCGCATTCAAATTCCACATGAACCACGCCCAACACACCGCCACTTTCCGTGCAGACCGGAATGGAAATTTGCGCCGCCGAAGCATGATTGCGTTCTCCCGAAAGCTCCCCCAAATCCAACCAACGGCGTACATCCGAGGCAACATTCATCCAACCGCTTTGCGCCGAACGGCAAGCCAGCGAAACCTTGCCTGCCGCTTCATCCAAATCCCACAGGTTTTCCAAAACCTCGCCCTGTCGGGACAGGCATATCAGTTGGAAAGCCTGGTTTTCAGATGGCATCAAGGCATAAACCGCCGCACTCCGCACGTCTGTCGAGCGTGAAAACACCGAATCCAAAGCCATGAAAAGCCGTTTCAGACCTTCCTCATTCCCGCTGTTTTGCTCCAAATAATCGGCAAGCCTCCAATCCTCATGCTCAAGCCACAAAACCGAACGCTCAATCGAAGCCATCCCCATATCCATCACCGTCTTTGCGGTCAGATACGCCGTCCGTACCTCGTCTGGCGGCAACTTTAAACCTTGGGTCAGCAGAAAATCTTTAATCAAAGCAGCAGGCATACTCAAATTCCGTCAATAAAATAAAACCGCCGGATTCCGATGCCGAGCGGATGAATAGCGGATTTTACCGCTGCAAAGCATAAGCCTCAACTATTACGCCCAAAGCCTTGCGCAATCGGACAAAATCTGTATAATCTCCACCCTTATGCGGATGTGGCGAAATTGGTAGACGCACCAGATTTAGGTTCTGGCGCCGAGAGGTGTGAGAGTTCGAGTCTCTCCGTCCGCACCAATAAAAATATATAAATCATATTGTTAATGCTTATTGGGACAATTCGGTGGCACAAAATATAAGCCGTCTGCTTTTCAGCGGGCGGCTTTTTATCTGCCTATGTGTTTCAACACATAAAACGGCACATAAAAGCACCGCCATTTGTTCCGCACCGAATCGGAAGCGGGTGCTTCCGTCCCGCAATCAGATTTTTCCGGCCCGGATGCCGGGGTTTCAACCGGAAAGAAGAAAATATTGATTTTGATGATGGCATCAAAAAACTCTTCTGCCCGTCCGCCAAAAGAAATGGTTAAGAAAAGTAATGCGTCTTTTGATGGAACGCAATATATAAGGAATTGAGGGAAAGGGCAGGCGGGTTTCTGCCCGTTAATCCTGCGGACGGTCCCGCCAAACCCGACACGCGCGGGCATATGGCGGACTGTTTACAATATTGTCTAAAAATCTGAACCTGCAAACGTGAAATAAGGTAGAATACGCCCCGTTATTTTACCGTCCAATCCCCATTTACCAAGGAAAAACGATGAGTACTTCATTGAGTTACCGCGATGCAGGTGTCGATATCGACGCAGGCGACCAACTGGTCGAAAACATCAAACCGTTTGCCAAACGCACCATGCGTCCGGAAGTATTGGGGGATTTGGGCGGTTTTGGCGCATTGGTCGAAATCGGCAAGAAATATAAAAATCCCGTATTGGTCAGCGGTACGGACGGCGTGGGTACCAAGCTCAAACTTGCCTTTGATTGGGATAAACACGATACGGTGGGCATCGACCTTGTTGCAATGAGTGTCAACGATATTTTGGTTCAAGGAGCAGAACCTCTGTTTTTCTTGGATTATTTCGCCTGCGGCGAATTGGATGTTCCGCGCGCAACCGATGTCATCAAAGGCATTGCACAAGGTTGCGAAGAATCCGGCTGCGCCCTGATTGGCGGGGAAACTGCCGAAATGCCGGGTATGTATCCCGTCGGAGAATACGATTTGGCGGGTTTTGCCGTCGGCGTAGTGGAAAAAGAGAATGTCATTACCGGCCGCAGCATCGGCGCGGGCGATGTGGTATTGGGTTTGGCTTCCAACGGCGCACATTCAAACGGCTATTCCCTTATCCGTAAAATCATCGAACGCGACAATCCCGATTTGGATGCCGAGTTTGATAATGGCAAAACCTTGCGTGAGGCTGTTATTGCGCCGACCCGTCTGTATGTGAAACCGATTCTTGCCGCTTTGGAAAAATTTACCATTAAAGGTATGGCACACATTACCGGCGGCGGCATTACCGAAAACGTGCCGCGCGTGTTGCCTGAAAACACGGTTGCACAAATCGATGCTAAATCGTGGGAATTGCCCAAGCTCTTCCAATGGCTTCAAAAGGCGGGCAATGTGGAAACCCAAGAAATGTACCGAACCTTTAACTGCGGCATCGGCATGGTCGTTATTGTTGCTGCCGAAGATGCCGATGCGGTTCAGGGTCTCTTGGGTGAACAAGGTGAAACAGTTTACCGTTTGGGTTGCATCCGTGAGCGTCAGGGAGACGAGCATCAAACCCAGGTTGCCTGATTGCTTCTATAGCGAAATGCCGTCTCAAACATGGGTTTGGACGGCATTTTTATAGTGGATTAACAAAAATCAGGACAAGGCGACGAAGCCGCAGACAGTACAGATAGTACGGCAAGGCGAGGCAACGCCGTACTGGTTTTTGTTAATCCACTATATATTGATTGATATGAGGGTGGGTTACACATGCTTAAACGATATAAGCCATTGTATATTTATGGGATTCGGAATGGAACATTTTACCCTGCATTAGTATTTCCGCTTTTTATTATGCCGTCTGAAAATATCATGATGATGCGTTTTCAGACGGCATAGCTGATATTGCAGTATCAGATAGGGGCAAACGGAAAACACTGAACCGAACAATATTACTGCTATGCCAAGCGTACTTATGGGGGCATAAACTTACATGCTTGGTCTGTTATCCGAATGACCGTACGGGGATTAAAACCCCTAATATGCCGTCTGAACCCGCCTTATTCCAGCACGGGTTGGGGGACGTTGTGCCGGATGGCGTAAACAGCGGCCTGCACCCGGCTGCTGAGGTTGAGTTTGCGGAGCAGGTTTTGAACGTGGACTTTGACGGTGGATTCGGCAAGATCGAGGTGGCGGGCGATGATTTTGTTGCTGTGTCCTGCGGCGAGATAGCCCAAGATTTCCAGTTCGCGAGGGGTAAGTGAGGAGAGTGCCTGTGTCCCTTGGGCAGGTTGGGGGGAAATCAGGCTTTTAACGAGTTTGGCGGTCATCTCGGGCGAGAATACATTATCGCCTTCGGCGGCCTTGCGTATGCTTTCGAGCAGAAAGTCGGCGTTGATGTTTTTCAGCAGGTAGCCGCGCGCGCCGATGCGCATACATTCGGTCAAGTCGTCGTTGTCTTCGGAAACGGTCAGCATAATCACTGCCTGCTGCGGATTGATGCTGATGATTTGGGAGAGTGCTTCGCGTCCGTTCATACCGGGCATATCAAGGTCAAGCAGGACGACATCGGGTTGCAGCCGGTTGATCATTTTAATGCCCGAGAGGCCGTCTGCGGCTTCGCCGATGACTTCAAAACCGTGTTGGCGCGACAAAAGGGCTTTAATGCCGCTGCGGAAGAGGGTGTGGTCGTCTATCAGGATAATTTTAATAGTCATTTCAAGCTTTCTTCAGATGCACCCGTCAATGAGACGGTGGTTCCCTGTTGGGGTTGGGAATAGATTTTCAATACGGCGCGGATACGTTTGGCCCGCTCCTGCATGATATGCAGTCCGACATGGCTGCCCGATGGTTCTCCAATGTTTTCCGTGTCAAAACCCTGTCCGTTGTCTTGAATGGTCATTGTAAAACTTCCATCCTGTTTGAGCAGTCTGAATTTGATATGGGTGGCGTGGGCATGTTTTCGGATGTTGGACAAGCTTTCTTGCAGGATGAAAATCATTTGGAGCTGCTCGTCCTGTGTAGGCAGGTGCGTGCCGTTTTCCCAAGCGGTTTCGACAGTCGTGCCGGTCTGTTGCGTAAAGCGCGAGAATAGGTCGGCAACGGCTTCGGGAAATTCTTTATTACTGATTTTGGTACGGAAGTTGAGCAGCAGTTCGCGGACATCTTCATAACATTCCTGCACGCCTGTTTTGATGAAGCCGATGTTTTCTGCGGCTTCCTCCCGTTTGTTTTCGGCAAAGGCGGTTTCCAGCATCTGTACCTGTAGGTTTAGGAACGTTAATGCTTGTGCGATGCTGTCATGTAATCCTTGCGCAATCAGGTTGCGTTCCTGCAATACTGCAAGCAGGCGTTTTTCTTCCTCCTGTTTTGCGCCGGCAAGCGATACGCCCAATTGCCTGCCTAGTGTTTGAAGCAGGATGCGGTCGTCTTCATCAAGAGAAATGCCGTTTGGAAAGCTGAGCAACAGCCTGCCCAATGTTTCGTTCTGGTACTCAATGGGGAAGATTTCCTCATGGTACTTCCCCAAATCCGAAGCTGCTGTGCCGCAATCCGCATGATGAATGGAAACATAAACATCGGATCCGCCGTCCAAACAAACTCTGCCGGAATCTGCTCCTACGGCGGGCAGGATACGGTTTAGAAAATGTTCTGCAGCCTGTTGCGGTATGTAGGATTGGTGCAGATCCCGTGTAGTTTGGTACAGCAGGGTCAGGTTTTGATTTTGTTTTTCGAGACTGCGTGTCTGCTCGGCGACTTGTCCTTCCAAATCATCATATAAAATTTTCAACCTGCCGCCCATTTGATTGAAACAACGCCCGACCTGTTTGAATTCCGGCGTACCGCCTTCGGGAACCGGAATATCGAAACACCTCCGTCCGATGCGTTCCGCACCTTCCCTTAACGCCTGCAGCGGCCGGATAACCCAAATCTGGTGCCAAAACAGCATCAGTACAGACGACACCAGCGTCATCAACATAATTGCCCATTGAAAACGCCTGAGCCACCATGTGTTTTTTTCGTTGGCATTTTCCAATGCCTGCAAAAACAGTTCGATGTTTCCGGCAAAGCGGTAGAGATCGACCTGAGTCGGTCGCCGGTAGGACTGGAGCGGGGGGAGGATGTGTGCCTGCCAATCTATAATCAGCATGGATTGTATCAAATCATAAGCAAGAGGGGTGTCCGAAGGAATCAGCGGATGGATGGCATCGCTTTGGGCAATGCGTTTTAAACTTTTTTCAAATTCGGCAACCTGATTGTCAATTTGCGCACGGGGCGAGCCTTCACCCGCCATGTATGCCAGACGGTATGCCTGCATTCTCAAGTTGCCCGCCTCTTCGATGACGGAGGCCGCGTTTTCCAGACGCAAAGAGAGCAGCAGTGTCAAAACGACAGACAATGCCGCCAACCCGACCCACAGTCCGGTCAGGAGTTTCAGGCGCAGGGAAAGGCTGATGCCGTCTGAAAAACGGGCTGGCAGTATCATGCTCGGCGAAAAATTGTTCCAAATAATGCAAACAATATCATTCTTTGGAATTAGATACAACTGCTCAGAAAGAATTGGTTAAGGAAAACTTAATCCGCACCGCTTCAGTGTTAAATCATGTTATGATAAAATTCAGATAATATGAATTTATTTGCCGTCTGCTTCAGACGGCATTTTGAGTCATTGGGAACGGCAGACTGCAATCATGAAAACCTCGAACTTTTCCAAGAGAACATCCGCAATGAAAACTTTTGCCCTGATACTGGCCGACGGTCAGGCGAGCCGTATGGGAGGCGAGGACAAGGGGCTTGCTCTTTTGGGGGGTAAGGCACTGATAGATCATGTCATCGACAGGGTCAGGCCGCAGGTCAGCCATATCGCCATCAGCACCAACCGGAATTTGGAAGAATATGCTCGAAGAAGTCCGCATATTTTTCCGGACGCACGGCAGTGGCAGCATTTCGGCCCGCTTTCGGCATTGTGTACCGCAGCCAACGATTTGCAGTTGGCGACTGCCGACTGGCTTTTGGTTGTGCCGTGCGATATGCCGTATCTGCCGGACGATTTGGTGGCGAGGTTTGAAACCGTGTCGAAACGCACACCGTTGTGCAATGCGTATTATGTGGAAACGCCGATAACGATGCACTACAACATTATGTATATCCGCCCGCAGATTCTGCAAAGCGCGATTCCCTATCTGTTTTCGGGTATGAAAACATTAAGAAGCTGGTTGCAGCAGCAAAGGGCGCGACCGGTCAGATTCGAGTTTGACGGGCATTTTGCCGACTTGAACACGCAAACTGATTTGCAGGAGGGATAAGGGTAAGACCGCCGACCGGCGTGGAAAGGAAAGGTCAAGCCGTACCGGGCGGTTTTTGCCCGAATCGGAGGCATAATGCTGTCTGAAGGCATTTCAGACGGCATTTTTCGCGGGGAGATGCTACAATTTGCACCATTTTTACCGACACAGGGAAACAGGATTATGTTTACAGGCATTGTTCAAGGATTGGGAAAACTGACGGCAATCCACCGCCCGTCGGAGGCATTTCAGACTTATGTCGTCGAGCTTCCGCAAGAGGCGGCGGACAATCTGCAACGCGGCGCATCGGTCGCCAACAACGGCTGCTGCCTGACGATTACCGAAATCGAAGGAAACCGCGTCAGTTTCGATTTAATGGCGGAAACTTTGGCAAAAACCAATTTAGGGCTGCTGAAGGAAGGCGATTGCGTCAACATCGAACGGGCGGCGCGTTTCGGAGACGAAATCGGCGGACACGTCATGAGCGGACACATTATGGCAACCGTGCCTATTGTCGAAATCGAACGGGACGGGTACAACCGCACGGTTTGGTTTTCGCTCCCGCACGAACTCAAACCCTATATCCTGACCAAAGGGTTCGTCGGCTTGGACGGTTGCAGCCTGACCATAGGCAAAGTCGAAGACAGCCGTTTCAATGTCCATTTGATTCCCGAAACTTTGGAACGGACGCTGTTCGGCAGCAGAAAGGTCGGCGACAGAATCAACATCGAAATCGATCCGAATACGCAGGCAATCGTCGATACCGTCGAACGGCTGATGGCGCAAAGATATGCAAAGTGAGGTAGAGATGGAATTGAACGAATTTCTCGATAAAGCCTATGCCGTTTTGCGGCGTTTGGATGCCGTGCTTCCGCCCGAACCCGGGCATACGGATTGGAACGCGCTTGCCTTCCGCTGGCAGAGTGCGGGCAAAAAAGGTTTTTTGGAACACTTGCCCGATCCGCACACCTTCCCCTTGGCAAGGCTGGCGGGAGTTGGCAGGCAAACCGAATTGCTGGTGCGTAATACCGAACAATTCATTGCCGGCAGACCCGCGAATAACGTATTGATGAGCGGCGCGCGCGGAACAGGCAAATCCTCGCTGGTCAAAGCCCTGCTGCACGAATATGCGGATAAGGGATTGCGCCTGATCGAAGTCGATAAAAGCGATTTAATCGGCCTGCCTTACCTGTTGACGCTTTTGAAAGAACGTCCGGAAAAATTTATCGTATTTTGCGACGATTTGTCGTTTGAAAGCGGCGATGAAACCTATAAGGCATTGAAAACCGCGTTAGACGGCGGTCTGTCTCAACGTTGCGCCAACGTTTTGGTTTACGCGACTTCCAACAGACGGCACCTGATGCCCGAATATTTTGACGAGAATGCCGGTACGACGGGGATGCGGGGGGAAATCCATCAGAAAGAAGCGGTGGAAGAAAAAATATCCCTGTCCGACCGATTCGGATTGTGGCTCAGTTTTTATCCGTTCGATCAAAACGATTATCTGGCGGCGGTGCAAAATTGGCTGGAAGATTTCGGCGTGCCGTATGATGAAACCGCACAGATGGCGGCATTGCAGTGGGCGCAGACGCGGGGCAGCCGTTCGGGACGTTCCGCGTGGCAGTTTGCCTGCGACTGGGCGGGCAGGCTGCCGAAACAACGGGCGTTGTGAGCGTTTCGGGGATTATTTGAGGCAGGAAGAAAGCCACATTTGCTGCTGTTGCGGTGTGAGGATATGGAAGAACCGGTGTTGGATTTCCAATTCGTCCACCGCAAAATCCATACCGGACAAATAGCGGCTTTCGACATAATCGCGCGCCTCGTTCCGATTAAAAACATCCGAGGAAATGATTTCGACGACAGACCGACGGCGGCTGTGTTCGGAATGCATAACCTTCAAACGCGCCCTGTCGCCCGCCATTTTGAAGGCGGCGCGGATTTTACGCAGTTCATTGTGCTGACCCTGTGTCAGTCCGAGCCGGCGTATGTCGCAGTTCGGTTGAAAATCGTTCAGGGGGATATAAGCCGTGGCGGCGTGGGAAAGCTGGCAGGAAAGCAAAGCCATACTTAAAAAAGAGGCGGCAGGTTTGGCAAAACGGCAGGGAGCAGGCAGTGGCACGGCTTTTCCTCTTGTTGGAAATTTTAGGAAATATACTAGATTGACGTGTGAAAGATGGTATTATCGCGGTTAACTTTTGTTAATAATGCGTACGTATGTCCGGCAGGCAGACATAACGGCGGAATCGGAACGTATAGTGGATTAACAAAAACCAGTACAGCGTTGCCTCGCCTTAGCTCAAAGAGAACGATTCTCTAAGGTGCTGAAGCACCAAGTGAATCGGTTCCGTACTATCTGTACTGTCTGCGGCTTCGTCGCCTTGTCCTGATTTTTGTTAATCCACTATAAAAGGATATTGAAGGAAAAAAACATGACTACTTACCGTATCGCACCCAGCATTTTATCGGCAGATTTTGCACGGCTTGGCGAAGAGGTGGAAAGCGTCATTGCGGCAGATGCAGATCTGATCCATTTTGACGTGATGGACAACCATTATGTGCCGAACCTGACCTTCGGGCCTATGGTTTGCGCGGCGTTGAAGCCTTATGCAAGCGTGCCGATCGATGTGCATCTGATGGTCGAACCCGTGGATGACCTGATTCAGTCGTTTGCCAAAGCAGGAGCATCAATCATCACGTTCCATCCCGAAGCGAGCCGCCATATTGACCGCAGCTTGAGCCTGATTCGGGACATGGGCTGTCAGGCGGGGCTGGTGTTGAATCCGGCAACGCCCGTATATCTGTTGGAAAACGTATTGGACAGGCTGGATATGGTTTTGCTGATGTCGGTAAACCCCGGGTTCGGCGGTCAGAGCTTCATTCCGTATACTTTGGAAAAAATCAGACAGGTTCGTGCCATGCTTGACCGCTATGAAGAGAAAAGCGGCAGACGTATTGCCATTGAAGTGGACGGCGGCATCAAAACCGACAATATCGCCGCCGCCGCCCAAGCCGGCGCGGATACCTTTGTTGCCGGTTCTGCGATTTTCAGCAAACCAGACTATAAGGCGGTGATTGATGCGATGAGGGCGGAACTGGAAAAAAGCGGCAGGCTGAACCTTGCGCCAATGATTGAAATAGAAATGCCGTCTGAAAATTAGCTCTGTTTCAGACGGCATTGCGTTATTTTTCGACGGGCAGCCCGAAATGCAGGTAGGCGCGTTCGGTCGCCATCCTGCCGCGCGGGGTGCGTTGCAGGAAGCCTTGTTGGATGAGATAGGGTTCGATAACGTCTTCGATGGTGTCTGTTGATTCGCCGATGGCGGCGGCAACATTGTCCAAACCGACCGGGCCGCCGCCGAATTTGTGCAAAACGGCTTCGAGGAATTTCCTGTCCATCACGTCCAGCCCCTGCACGTCCACGTCCAGCATACTTAAAGCGGCATCGGCGATGCCGCCGTCGATTGTGCCGTTGTTTTTCACGTCGGCGAAATCGCGCACGCGGCGCAACAGGCGGTTGGCGATGCGCGGCGTACCGCGGCTGCGTTTGGCGATTTCTTCCGCGCCTTCTTCGGACATATCGAGTTGCAGGAGTTGTGCCGAACGGCTGACGATGGTGGCAAGGTCGCGGTTTTCGTAAAACTCGAGGCGGGAGACGATGCCGAAGCGGTCGCGCAACGGATTGGTCAGCATACCGGCGCGGGTGGTCGCGCCGACAAGCGTGAAGGGCGGCAGGTCGATTTTAACGGAACGGGCGGCGGGCCCTTCGCCTATCATAATGTCGAGCCGGTAGTCTTCAAGCGCGGGGTAGAGGATTTCTTCGACAACAGGGCTGAGGCGGTGGATTTCGTCGATAAACAATACGTCGTGCGGATCAAGGTTGGTCAAAAGGGCGGCGAGGTCGCCGGCGCGTTCGAGGACGGGGCCGCTGGTTTGGCGCAAATTTACGCCCAATTCTTTGGCGATGATGTGCGCCAGTGTGGTTTTACCCAGCCCGGGCGGACCGAAAAGCAAGACGTGGTCGAGTGCTTCGCCGCGCTTTTTGGCGGCTTGGATGAAAATGGCGAGCTGTTCTTTGGCTTTATGCTGCCCGATATAGTCGTCCAGCGTTTTGGGGCGGAGGGCGCGTTCGAGCAGTTCTTCCTGTGCGGAGGCGGTTTGGGCGGCAACAATGCGTTGCGGTTGAGCGGCAGTCAGGTTGTCGGTTTGCAGCATAGTGTTCCCTTTGTCGGGTATGCCGTCTGAACGGTCGGCGGCGTTTCAGACGGCATTGAAAAGATAACGGTCAAAAGCGTTTTACCCGCGCGTTTCGCGCCAAACGAGATAGTCGCGCAGGGGCGGCATAGGCGGGTTGATGCAGTGTGGGCAGATGCCTGTGGTGTCTTCGTCGTCGCTGTCGATGTGATAGGCGTTGGGGTCGAAGCGGACTTGCTGCATCACCGCCTGCGCCAACGCCTGCGCCTGAACAACGTCGAAATTGAATTTTTCGAGGATTTCGTTCAATAGGCGGATTTCGCCACCGCTAAATTCCGCACTGTGTTTGAGGATGAGGCGTTGATAATCTTCGTTGTTGATTTTAGGCAATAAATCGGTTTTCAGGGTCATGATTTTATGTCGGGGGCGGAATGGCTGAAGCGTGAATTATAGCGGATATGGCGGCGGCTGTTGCAAAGCTTGGATTGGGTATCGTCCTCAAAACTTTATAGTGGATTAACAAAAACCAGTACAGCGTTGCCTCGCCTTGCCGTACTATCTGTACTGTCTGCGGCTTCGTCGCCTTGTCCTGATTTTTGTTAATCCACTATAAAAGTGGCTGCATTGGACGTTTTAATGTTTTTCTGTTTTGTCTTGCGCCGCTCGAAACGCTTTTTGCAATGGGGCGATTTGTGCCAGCCGCGCCCGGTCGATTTGTTCGGCGATAAGGTGCGCTTTTCCCTGCGAGCGGCATTCGGCGGCGATTTTGCCCGAATCCGCCTGATTGGCGGCTTCGAGTAAGGCGAGCCAGTGCGCGCGTTGCGGGTAGGGCGTGTGTTCGCGGTTCAGACGGCCTTGCGTGTCGGCAATGCAGACGTTCAATGCCGTCTGAAAGCGTTCGGGTCGTCTGAAAGCGTCGGTTTTTTTCAATACGTTCAGAATGGTTTGGCTTTTAAGCTGTCCGACTTGGTGGAAAATAATGTGCCAACGGCAAACCAATTCGGCAAGCTCGGCACAATGTTTCGGCGCACGCAGCCTTTGATTGACTTTGCGCACGGGTTCGACACCGGCGAGGTCGTGTCCGTGGTGGCGCGGCAGGATGTCGGACGGTGTTTTGGCTTTGCCCAAGTCGTGCAGCAGGGCGGCATAGCGTTCGGGCAGGCTCAAACCCATATCGGCGGCGCGTTGCAGCGTCATCAGGGTATGGATGCCGCTGTCGATTTCGGGATGGTAGTCGGCGCGTTGCGGCACGCCGAAGAGGGCATTGACTTCGGGCAGCAAGACTTTGAGCGCGCCGCATTCGCGCAACACTTCAATCATTTTGCGCGGATTTTTTTCCATCAAACCTTTCGCAAACTCCTGCCAGACGCGTTCGGCAACCAATGCGTCCGCTTCGCCGTTTTCCACCATCTGCCGCATCAGCTTTATGGTTTCTTCGGCGATTTCAAACTTGTAACGCGCGGCAAAGCGGGCAGTACGCAGGATGCGGACGGGGTCTTCGGCAAAGGCTGGGGAAACGTGGCGCAAAATGCCTGCCGCCAAATCCCGTTGTCCGCCGAAAGGGTCGATAATCTTGCCGTCCGCATCTTGCGCCATCGCGTTGATGGTCAGGTCGCGGCGCATCAAATCCTGCTCCAGCGTAACGTCTTTGTCGGCGTGGAAACTGAAACCGACGTAACCTTTGGCGGTTTTGCGCTCGGTGCGGGCGAGGGCGTATTCTTCGTGTGTTTCGGGATGGAGAAACACGGGAAAGTCTTTGCCGACTGGCTGGAAGCCTTGCGCCAGCATGGTTTGTGCGTCTGCGCCGACGACCACCCAATCGCGGTCTTTGACGGGCAAGCCCAAAAGATAATCGCGGACGGCACCGCCGACGAGATAAGTCTGCATATGCTTCCTATTTTAAAGTTATCAACAATGCCGTCTGAAGCCGCTTCAGACGGCATTGTTCCAACCGGCGGTTATGCTACGCCTTTTTTCTCGAGATAGCTTTCGTAATCGCCCAAGTAGTGTTCATATCCGCCTTTGCCGTCCAATTCAATGATTTGGGTAGCCAGGGAAGAAACGAACTGACGGTCGTGGGAGACGAAAATCAGCGTGCCGTTGTATTTTTCCAGCGCCATGTTCAAGGATTCGATGCTTTCCATGTCCATGTGGTTGGTCGGTTCATCCATGACTAAGACATTGGGTTTCAACAGCAACAGTTTGCCGTAAAGCATACGGCCTTTTTCACCACCGGAGAGAACCTTCACTTTTTTCACGACATCGTTACTGCCGAAGAGCAAACGCCCCAAAGTGCCGCGGATGACTTGTTCGTCGTCGCCGTCCTGCCCCCATTGGCGCATCCATTCGCTCAAATCCATATCGACATCGAAGTCGTTTTCGTGATCTTGCGGATAGTAGCCGACGCTGGCTTTTTCCGCCCATTTGATGCTGCCTTCGTCCGGCAGCAGACCGTCTGAATATTCGGGGTTGTACGCGCCGGCCAAGAGTTTCAGCAGGGTGGATTTGCCCGCGCCGTTCGGGCCGATGATGGCGAGGCGTTGTCCCGCTTCAAGGATAAAGTTCAGGTTTTTAAACAACTGGGTTTCAAAGCGTTTCGCCAGTTTTTCAACTTCCACAGCCTGACGGTGCAGCTTGGCTTTTTCATCGGCTTCAAAACGGATATACGGGTTTTGACGGGTAGAGGGTTTGACCTCGACCATCTCCGATTTGATTTTGTCTGCCTGTTTCAGACGGCTGGTTGCCTGACGGGCTTTGGATTTGTTGGCACTGAACCGCGCCACAAATTCTTGCAATTCCTGCAATTTTTCCTTCGCCTTGGCATTGTCTTTCAGGGCGCGTTCGCGCGATTGGGCGGAGGCGAGCATATAGTCGTCGTAGTTGCCCGGATAGATGGTGATGGTGTTGTAATCCAAATCTGCCATATGCGTGCAGACTTCGTTCAAGAAGTGGCGGTCGTGCGAGATGATAATCATCGTGGAGTCGTACTGGTTCAACACGCCTTCCAACCAACGGATGGTATTAATGTCCAAGTTATTGGTCGGTTCGTCCAAGAGCAATACATCCGGCTTGGAGAACAGGGCTTGCGCCAGCAATACGCGCAGTTTGAAGCCCGGGGCAACTTCTGCCATGGTTGCATTGTGCAAATCTTCGGAAATGCCCACGCCGCTCAACAACTCGGCGGCACGCGCTTCGGCGGTGTAGCCGTCGTATTCGGCGAACTTGGCTTCCAGTTCTGCGGCTTTCATGTAGTCGTCTTCGGTGGCTTCGGGATTGGCGTAAATCGCATCACGTTCGGTCATCGCCGCCCACATTTCGGTGTGACCCATCATTACCACGTCCAGCACGCGCATATCTTCGTAGGCAAACTGGTCTTGGCGCAATTTACCCAAACGCACGCCGTTTTCAATCGCCACTTCGCCGGCTGTCTGTTCCAAATCGCCGCCGAGGATTTTCATGAAGGTGGATTTGCCTGAGCCGTTCGCGCCGATCAAACCGTAGCGGTTGCCTTCGCCGAATTTAACGGATACGTTTTCAAACAGCGGCTTCGCGCCGAACTGCATGGTGATGCCGTTGGTAGAAATCATGATTGGTAAAGCCTTTATTGAACAAGAGATTAAATTTTTCGAATTTTCGGATTGTAACATAACCGCCCCGCCGTCTGAAACAGACGGGCAAATTTTCAGACACTTATAGTAAAATATCCGTTTTATTATTTCAGACAAAAGGTTTCCAAATGATAATCCTTCACGGCATCCCAAATTGCGATACGGTCAAAAAAGCCAAAAACCGGCTTGCCGGATACGGCTTGGAGTTTGAATTTCGGGATTTTAAAAAACAGAGGCCGTCTGAAGCGGAAATTTGCTCGTGGCTGGAACAAGTGCCTTTGGCAACCCTGCTCAACAAACGCGGGACAAGCTGGCGCAAACTCGATGCCGAAACACAGCAAAAAGTGCTGTCCTCGACGGCGGAGGCCGTCAAACTGATGTCCGAAATGCCGAGCCTGATCAAGCGTCCCGTATTGGAGTGCGGCGGCAAGGTTTACGCCAGCTTCAGCGAAGAAACCTACGACGGCATCTTCAACCGGCAAGCCCCGTGCAGACAGGGATAAAAACCGTTACAATACCCGACTTGAATTTCCCATTCTATATCCCGATTTAAAATATGTTCCATTCCATCGAAAAATACAGAACGCCCGCCCAAGTCCTTTTGGGCCTGATTGCATTAACCTTCGTCGGCTTCGGGGTCAGCACGGTATCCCATCCGGGTGCCGACTACATCGTCCAAGTGGGCGACGAAAAAATCAGCGACCACTCCATCAACAACGCCATACAGAACGAACAGGCGGACGGCGGCGGCCCTTCGCGCGACGCGGTGTTCCAATCCCTGCTACAACGCGCCTACCTGAAACAGGGCGCGAAGCTGATGGGCATTTCGGTTTCTTCCGAACAAATCAAGCAGATTATCGTGGACGATCCCAATTTCCACGACGCAAACGGCAAATTCGACCACGCGCTTTTAAACCGCTACCTTTCCCAACGCCATATGTCTGAAGACCAGTTTGTCGAAGAAATCCGCGATCAGTTTGCCTTGCAGAATTTGGTAAACCTCGTCCAAAACGGCGTATTGGTCGGCGACGCGCAGGCGGAACAGCTGATCAGGCTGACGCAGGTCAACCGCACCATCCGTTCGCACACTTTCAACCCCGACGAGTTCATCGCCCAAGTCAAAGTGTCTGAAGCCGATTTGCAGAAATTTTATAATGCGAACAAAAAAGACTATCTGCTGCCGCAGGCGGTCAAATTAGAATATGTCGCCTTGAATCTGAAGGATTTTGCAGACAAACAGACCGTCAGTGAAACGGAAGTGAAAAATGCGTTTGAAGAGCGCGTGGCGCGTTTGCCGACAAATGAAGCCAAACCTTCTTTCGAGCAGGAAAAAGCCGCCGTCGAAAACGAATTGAAAATGAAAAAGGCGGTTGCCGACTTCAATAAGGCAAAAGAAAAGCTGGGCGATGACGCGTTCAACCATCCTTCCTCGCTTGCCGAAGCCGCCAAAAACAGCGGTTTGAAAGTCGAAACCCAAGAAACTTGGCTGAGTAGGCAGGACGCGCAAATGTCCGGCATGCCCGAAAACCTAATCAATGCCGTATTCAGCGACGACGTATTGAAGAAAAAACACAATTCCGAAGTGCTGACCATCAACAGCGAAACCGCGTGGGTCGTCCGCGCCAAAGAAGTCCGCGAAGAGAAAACCCTGCCGTTTGCCGAAGCCAAAGACGCGGTACGTCAGGCTTATATCCGTACCGAAGCCGCCAAACTTGCCGAAAACAAGGCAAAAGACGTGCTTACCCAACTGAACGGCGGCAAGGCTGTTGACGTGAAATGGTCGGAAGTGTCCGTTTTGGGCGCACAGCAGGCAAGGCAGTCCATGCCGCCCGAGGCTTATGCGGAACTGCTGAAAGCAAAACCGGCAAACGGCAAACCCGCCTACGTCAGGCTGATCGGTCTGCCGGCACCCGTGATTGTCGAAGTACAGGCTGTAACCCCGCCGGATGATATCGCCGCACAGCTTCCGCTTGCAAAACAGGCTTTGGCGCAACAGCAGTCTGCCAATACTTTCGACTTGTTGATACGTTATTTCAACGGCAAAATCAAACAGACCAAAGGAGCGCAATCGGTCGACAACGGCGACGGTCAGTAATTGACACTTTTGTTGACAAAATAACGGTCGGAATATTCCGGCCGTTTTCCCATACGGCGGAATATGATGAGCCACAAAAAACAAGATGCCTTCCAAGGATTGATCGACGCGCTGAAGGTTTTACCCAACGTTGGGCCGAAATCGGCACAGCGGATAGCGTATCATTTGCTCCAACACAAGCGCAAAGAGGCTGAAAAACTGGTGGATGCCTTGCAGACGGCATTGAAGCAGGTTTACCATTGCGCGATGTGCAACACGTTTTGCGAAGGCGGATTGTGCGATATTTGTGCCGATGAAACACGCGACGGGCGGCGGCTGATGGTGGTGCATATGCCTGCCGACGTGTCGAATATGGAAGCGGCAAACTGCCACGACGGGCTGTATTTCGTCCTGATGGGGCAAATCAATACGGCATTGGGAATGGACGTATCCGCCATCGCATTGGACAGGCTGGCGCAACGGCTGGGCGGCGGGGAAGTCGAAGAAATCATTATTGCAACCGCTTTTACCGCAGAAGGCAATGCGACGGCGTATGTCCTGTCCGAGTTTTTTAAAAACCTGCCTTACAAAGTCAGCAGGCTGTCGCAGGGCATCCCCTTGGGCGGCGAATTGGAATATGTCGATGCGGGAACGCTGGCGCAGGCGGTGTACGAACGCCGCCTGATTAAAGAAGGCGGGGCATAACGCCGCCAATGCAAAATGCCGTCTGAAGCCTTCAGACGGCATTTTTCCGGGCGGTTTACTTGCAGTTTAGCCCTTGAATCTGCAATGCGCCTCCGTTGCCGACTTTGAACACGCACTGCGTCGCGCTGCTGCCGGACACGGTAATGCTGCCGCTGCCGCCGTTCAGGCTGATAGGTTCCTTAACACCCATACCGACTGCCGTTGCCGCCAGCTTTTGCGCGTCGGCTTCGGAATAAGGCGTGTTGTTGGCATCGATTTTGATTTCTTTGGCGTAGGCAGCCGCAGCGGCGGATAAGGCGATGGCGCACAAAGCAAAAGCAGTTCGGATATTCATTGTTTTCCTCAAGAAACGGTTTTTCTGAAGGAAAGGATAGGGCAGTTTGACGCGTTGTGCAAGTTTTCCGCCCGCTCTGCCGCCCCGTCCCCCGCACTCGGGCGTTCGGACGCTGCCTGGGTTTTACGGTACAATAAACTTTTGCCGCCGCCCCAAACCGCCGTCCGGGGCGGCACGTTTGCAGACATTTTTAAGGTAGCGTTATGTTTTCTCTAGAGGCTTGGATAGGCTTGAGGTATCTCAGGGCGAAAAAGCGCAACGGCTTTATGTCGTTTATCACGATGGTTTCGATTGCCGGAATCGCCTTGGGCGTAACCGCGCTGATTGTCGTCTTGTCGGTTATGAACGGCTTTCAGAAAGAAATACGCGGGCAGCTCCTGAATGTCGCGCCGCACGCCGAAATCGGCTATATCGACAATACGGATACGGATTGGCGCAACCTGCTTCGGTTTACCGAAAACCGCAAAGGTATTTTGGCTGCCGCGCCCTATGTTTCCAATCAGGCATTGCTGGCCAATGCGGGCGAAATCAGGGGCGTGCAGATGCGCGGCATTTTGCCGTCTGAAGAGCGCAAAGTGGTGGAATACGGCGACAAAATGCCGGCAGGCAAATTTGAAGACCTGATTCCGGGCGAGTTTGACATTATCCTCGGTGTCGGCTTGGCGGAGGCTTTGGGGGCGGAAGTCGGCAATAAAGTTACCGTCATCACGCCGGAGGGCAATGTTACGCCCGCCGGAGTCGTACCGAGGTTGAAACAGTTTACCGTGGTCGGTCTGGTTAAAACGGGTGTTTACGAGGTTGACAACTCATTGGCGATGACGCATATCCAAGACGCGCGCGTACTGTACCGCTTGGATAAGGAAGTTGCGGGGCTGCGGCTGAAACTCGCCGACCCGCAAAACGCCCCCGCCTTGACGGCAAAGCTGATTCCGGAGGCGCAAAGGGATACGGTTTGGGTGCGCGATTGGACGTTCAGCAATCGAAGCTATTTTGAGGCGGTCGAGTTGGAAAAACGGATGATGTTCATCATCCTGACGCTGATTATCGCCGTGGCGGCGTTCAACCTTGTCTCTTCCTTGGTGATGGCGGTTACGGAAAAGCAGGCGGACATTGCGATTTTGCGGACTTTGGGTCTTTCCCCTGGCGGCGTGATGAAGATTTTTATGGTGCAGGGCGCGTTTTCAGGCTTTTTCGGCACGCTGGCGGGTGTGGTCTGCGGCGTGCTTTTGGGTTGGAACGTCGGCAGGGTCGTGGCATTTTTTGAAAACCTGCTCGGTGTCCACCTTATCAATTCGCAGGTTTATTTTATCGACTACCTGCCCAGCGATGTCGATATGGGCGACGTTGCCCTGATTGCCTGCATTTCTTTGGGACTGTCTTTCGTTGCCACGCTCTACCCGAGCCGGCGCGCGTCAAAAACCCAACCGGCGGAGGCTTTGCGTTATGAGTGAGTTGATTTTGAAATGCGAAGGCGTGGGCAAACGCTATCGGGACGGCGGTTTGGACGTTCGGGTGCTGCACGGCTTGGATTTGGAAATCCGCGCGGGGGAAAGCACCGGCATCATCGGTTCTTCGGGCAGCGGAAAATCGACGCTGCTGCATATTCTAGGCGGGCTGGATATGCCGTCTGAAGGCAGGGTGCTGCTGATGGGCGAGGATTTGCGTACCTTAAACCAGCGGCGTTTGGGCGATTTGCGCAACCGCCATCTCGGTTTCGTGTACCAGTTCCACCATCTTCTGCCTGAATTTTCGGCACTGGAAAACGTGATGATGCCGCTTCTGATCGGCAAAAAAAGCCGTGAAGAGGCAGCAGAAACGGCAATGGCGATGCTGGAAAAGGTCGGACTGAAACACCGTTCGACGCACCGCGCGGGCGAACTTTCAGGCGGTGAGCGGCAGCGTGCCGCCATTGCACGCGCCTTGGTTACGCAACCCAAATGCCTGCTTGCCGACGAACCGACCGGCAATCTCGATCGTGCGAACGCCAGGAATGTTTTGGATATGATGCTGGAACTGAAAACAGAATTGGGAACGGGGCTTGTGGTCGTAACGCACGACGACGAACTCGCCGGCCGCTTCGGGCGCGTGATGGTCATGAAAGACGGCAACCTGCACCCCAAACAGGGCGCAAACGCCTAAACAGCCGAAACAACACCGCGCCGTCTGAAGCCCCACGCCTTCAGACGGCATTTCGACAAGGAATACGATGGAACGGCAGACAGATGAATTTGCCCAAGCGGCGGCAAGGGCGGCAATCTGGTTTTTGGCACGCTATGCGGGTTCCGGCGACGAAGTGCTTGCAAACTGCACCGAACGCCTGTTTCAGGCATTGCAAAACGGTCATTCGTTTATCCGTTTGAGCGGTGGCGAGGCTGACGCGCTGTCGGCACTCGCACCCGTGGTCGGAACATCCGCCGCGCCTTTGATTTTGGAAGGCAGAAGGCTGTTTTTGGGCAGGATGTGGCAGTTGGAATACGATTTGGCTGCCGAGATAAAACGCTTGGCGGCAGCCGACACGTCCGCCCCCGACGCGGCAGGCGCGAGGCAAAACCTCGCAAAATGGTTTCAAGGCACGGGCAGCGAAGGGCAGCGCGATGCCGCCGCCTTGGCACTGTTGCAGTCTTTTATGGTGATTACCGGCGGGCCGGGAACGGGCAAAACGACAACGGTTGCCAAACTGCTGGCGCTGATTTGCGGTGAAGACGAAAATCTTCCCAACATCGCGCTTGCCGCACCGACGGGCAAAGCGGCGGCACATATGGCGCGCGCGCTGCACCGTGCAATCAACGGTTTTGACGCGCCGGAGGCCGTCTGCCGCCATTTGCTCAAACTGGAAGGGCAAACCGTCCACCGACTGCTGAAGCTGCGCCCGCCCAAAATGCAGGCGGCGTTCAACCCTGTTTACCCGCTGCCGTTTGACGTATTGGTTATCGATGAAGCCTCTATGCTGGATACGGTATTGATGTTGCAACTTTTAAAAGCGGTCAAAACCGGCGCGCGCGTGATTCTGCTGGGCGATGAAAACCAGCTCCCGTCCGTCGGAATCGGGGACGTGCTGTCCGTCCTGTCGCAAAAAACCGTTTTGGACGGAGAAACGCACCAAAGGCTGGCCGGCTTCCTTCCGGAACACGGTTTCAGCGTCAGTGCAAATCCGCCCTTGTTGGCGCAAAACACCGCCCATCTGTCGTTCAGCCACCGCTTCGGCGACAACAGCGGCATCGGCTGCCTTGCCCGTGCCGCCGTATCGGGCGATGAGGGGGCGTGGGCATTGTTTGACCGGTTTCCGGACGAACTGGAACATTCGGAATGCAGTCCGAACGCTCGAGTCGAAAGGTTGTACCGGGCGCACAAAGCCTATTGGCAGGCGGTAAAAGACGGCAATATCGAAGCCGCATACGCAGGCATCTCGGATATCGTGGTCCTGGCAGCTTGGCGGCAGGATGCGGAAGACTTCAACGAAGCCTATTGCAGCCATGTACGCCGCAAAATGAACATACCGGAACATCAGGCCTATTTCGCCGGAGAACCGATTATGATCAGACAGAACGACTACGCGCTTGAACTGTTCAACGGCGACATCGGATTGATTATGGAAGATGTCGGACGGCAGGGCAGCCTTGCCGCCTATTTTGCCGATGCGGACGGATTTAAAAAGGTAGCGGTAAGCTGCCTGCCCGATTTCGAACCCGCATTCGCCATGACCGTCCACAAAAGCCAAGGTTCGGAATATCGGGAAGTCTGGCTGCTGCCGCCTTCCGCCGCACCTTCGGACGAAGGGGACGATGCATTGTCCGGATTGAGTAAGGAGCTGTTATATACCGCCATTACCCGCGCGAGGGAGAAGTTCGTATTCTTCGGCGGAGAAGAAACCTTCCGGCAAGCTGCCGCCACTGTCAAAACGCGTCAGACGGCATTGGGCAGTATGCTCGAGCGGGTATTTTCACAAGAATAATCCGCCCGAATGCCGCGCCGCCGCCCCTTATGCCTTTTTCAAACGGTATAGGAAAGTGGTTTCCCGGGTTCGCGCAAAAGCAAGCGGATCGCTCGGATTCGCGGCTTTTTTGTGCTTCGGCTTGGTTTTCATCATATCGGCAACACGCAAACCCGCCCGGATAAATGCCTTTTCCAAAAAATCGGCAGGGCGCAGCCCCAAATGCTCTGCAAGGTCGGAAATAATCAGGCGGATTTCTCCGTCGGGATTCAGATGTTTCGGCGCATCCCGCAAAAACGCAGCCAGCATCGCAGATTCGGGGTCGTATAACGCGGATTCGACGGCGGAAGTCGGCTTGGCGGGAAGCCAGGGCGGATTGCAGACAATCAGATCGGCAAACCCTTCGGGAAACAGATCGGTTTCCCGTATCTCAACCTGTTTTTCAAAGCCCAAACGGGCAATATTGGCACGGGCGCAGGCGACGGCTTTCGGATTGGTATCCGTGCCGATGACGGAAGGAATGCCCTGTTTCGCCAAAATGGCGGCAAGCACGCCGGAGCCTGTCCCGATATCGAATGCCGTCTGAAAACCCGTTGACGGCGCATGGGCGAGCAGGTCGAGGTATTCGCCGCGCAACGGCGAGAATACGCCGAAAGGAACGTGTATGCTGCCGCCCAGCTGCGGAACGGCAACCCCTTTCTTATGCCACTCGTGCGCACCCATAAACCCCAGCAGCAGATTGAGCGGCAGGAAAAACGGTTTGCCGTCCGCCTCTCCGTACACGTCGAGCAGGGCGGCGCGTATATCGGGCGCGCGTTTGTTGTCCAACACAAAACCGGGGCGGATTTCAACGGCAAGCATATTCAGAATACGGCTCTGCTGCGCCTGCTTCATACGGTGGGCGTGGAAAAGGGCGGCGATATCCGCATCGGAACGGACGGCGGCAGGTTTGCGGACCTTCTTCTTCATTGCGGAAAGCACCTGTTTGGCATTGTGGAAATCGCCCTGCCAGACAGTTGCAATATTTTGATAGGCAGCCTTCAAAATGCCGTTTGCACCACTTTCGCGGACATAATGCCAACCTTTGGGCGGCTTTTGCAGACTTTCGTTGCGCCATTCGAACCCGTTATCGGGAAAAATAAAAGAAGACATGGAATACCTGCGTCATGTTTTGAAAATAGGGCGGCAGAACCGCAAACCATACGGATGGTACAGCAAGGAGCGGCAACACAGAACAGTTTTTTGTTCCCGCCTTGTCTTTCCAAGCCCATGCCGTCTGAAGCCGGAATGTTTCAGACGGCATCGCATCAAACTCCATAAATAAACCACATATGCTTGAAATAATACCTTCAACCCCAATGTACGCGAAAATCGGCAATCTGTCAGACACAAGAGAGTACCTATGACACAAAAAGAAAAGCATTTTGAGGAATATGCCGCCTTGGCAACCCTTCCTTTGCGGGATGTCGTCGTTTACCCGCATATGGTTCTGCCGCTGTTTGTCGGCAGGCCGAAATCCATCGCCGCACTGGAAAACGCCATTACCCGCGAGGAGCCGGTTTTCCTGTTGGCGCAAACCGATGCGGCGCTAGAAGAACCGGTTGCCGCCGACCTGTATCAGACCGGTACGGTCGCACAAGTCCTGCAAGTGTTGAAACTACCCGACGGCACGGTAAAAGTATTGGTCGAAGGGCTGTATCGCGGACGTGTTCTGACCATTGAAGACACGGGCGGTCTGTTCGTTTCCCATATAGAGACGGTCGTGGAAGAAGACACGGGCGGCAATACCGACCTCGAAGCCGTGCGCCGCACCCTGTTGGCGCAGTTTGAACAATACGCCAAACTCAATAAAAAAATCCCCGCCGAAATTATCGGCAGCATTAACGGCATTGCCGAAAACAGCCGGCTAACCGATACGGTCGCAGCGCATTTGCAGTTGAAACTGGCGCAACGCCAACAGATTTTGGAAATTCCCGAAATCGGCAAACGGATGGAATTCCTGCTGGCACAGCTGGAATCCGAACTCGACATTATGCAGGCCGAAAAACGCATACGCGGACGCGTCAAACGCCAAATGGAAAAATCCCAGCGCGAATATTATCTGAACGAACAGATTAAAGCGATACACAAAGAATTGGGCGAAGAAGACGAAAACGGCGAACTGGATGCCTTGGAAGCAGGCATCAAAAAGGCGGGGATGAGCAAAGAAGCGGAAGAAAAATGCCTGTCCGAACTGAAAAAACTCAAAATGATGCCGCCGATGTCTGCCGAATCCACCGTCGTACGCAACTACATCAACACCCTGCTCGAACTGCCGTGGAAGAAAAAATCCCGCGTCAGCAAAGACATCGCCAAAGCCGGATTGGTGCTGGATACCGACCACTACGGCCTGGAAAAAGTCAAAGAACGGATTTTGGAATACCTCGCCGTCCAAAAACGTATGGACAAACTCAAAGGCCCGATTCTGTGCCTGGTCGGCCCTCCAGGCGTGGGCAAAACCTCTTTGGGCGAATCCATCGCCAAAGCAACGGGGCGGAAATATGTCCGCATGGCTTTGGGCGGCGTGCGCGACGAAAGCGAAATCCGGGGACACCGCCGCACCTATATCGGCTCCATGCCCGGTAAGATTTTGCAGAATATGGCAAAAGCCGGCGTAAAAAACCCATTGTTCCTGCTCGACGAAATCGACAAATTGGGTAGCGACTTCCGGGGCGATCCCGCCAGCGCGTTGCTCGAAGTGCTTGATCCCGAGCAAAACAACAAGTTCGCCGATCATTATGCCGAAGTGGATTACGATTTGAGCGATGTGATGTTTATTGCGACTTCAAACAGCCTGAATATCCCGACACCGCTGCTCGACCGTATGGAAATCATCCGTCTGTCCGGCTATACCGAAGACGAAAAAATCAATATCGCGATGCAGTACCTCGTGCCGAAGCAAATGAAGCGCAACGGCGTAAAAGAAGGGGAATTGGCAATCGAAGAAAGCGCGGTGCGCGATATTATCCGTTACTACACCCGCGAGGCGGGCGTGCGTTCGCTCGACCGCGAGATTGCCAAAATCTGCCGCAAGGTGGTGATGCAGATTACCTTGGACGAAGACTCAAAAACCAAAAAAACCGGAAAAGCCAAGCCCAGGGCGGTTAAAGTAAATGAGAAAAATCTGCACGACTATTTGGGTGTGCGCCGCTTCGATTACGGCGTTGCCGAAAGCGAAAACCGTATCGGACAAGTAACCGGTTTGGCGTGGACGGAAGTCGGCGGCGAATTGCTGACCGTCGAAGCCGCAGCATTGCCGGGTAAGGGCGTGATTCAGTGCACCGGCCAGTTGGGCGATGTGATGAAGGAATCCGTGTCCGCAGCGTGGTCGGTTGTCCGCTCCCGCGCGGAATCAGTGGGCTTGGCTCCTGATTTTTACGAGAAAAAAGACATCCATGTCCATGTTCCCGAAGGTGCGACGCCGAAAGACGGTCCGAGTGCGGGCATTGCCATGACTTTGGCGATGGTGTCTGCATTCACCAAAATCCCGGTGCGCGCCGATGTTGCCATGACGGGCGAAATTACCCTGCGCGGCGAAGTCCTGCCGATTGGCGGTCTGAAGGAAAAACTGTTGGCTGCGCTTCGCGGCGGCATCAAACACGTTTTAATTCCAAAAGACAACCTCAAAGACTTGGAAGAAATCCCTGAAAACGTGAAAACCGGCCTGACCATCCATCCGGTCAAATGGATAGACGAGGTATTGGCTCTGGGTTTGGAAAGCCAGCCTGAGCCTTGGGCAGAACCTTCTGGTGCGGAAGCGGCGGCGGAATCCGCTTCAAAACCAAAACCCCGCAGCAGGGCAACCAAACATTGAAACGCAGGAAATGTGTTGTAAAAATGCGGTTTCGTCCTGAAAGCCTGTCAAATAGGGTGATTCCGTATTTTTTGCTTGACACGGCAATTTCAGAATTACTATAAAGCGAAAGTTGCTCAAGCAGTACAAACCCCGAGTATTCGGGCATTTCATCATTTTTTAAGACAGGAAGGGACTGATTGTGAACAAGTCTGAATTGATCGAAGCGATTGCTCAAGAAGCCGACATTTCCAAAGCCGCCGCACAAAAAGCTTTGGATGCCACTACCAATGCAGTAACCACCGCCCTGAAACAAGGCGACACCGTTACTTTGGTCGGTTTCGGTACTTTCTACGTGGGCGAACGTGCGGAACGCCAAGGCCGCAACCCCAAAACCGGCGAGCCTCTGACCATTGCCGCCGCCAAAACGCCTAAATTCCGTGCAGGTAAAGCATTGAAAGACGCACTGTAAGCCGTTTTTTATGAAAAAAGCCGATTCTTTAAAGAATCGGCTTTTTTATCGGTCCACATTATTCTGATTTCAAATCGGCAACACACTGCTTGTCACGTGCTTCAAAGGCATTTGCGCCGCCGAGCAGGTCAAGCTGTTCTTGTGCGCCGAGTTTGCCGAAGGATCTAATCTGTTTCTCGCTCAATCTGTCCAAAGGCTGCTCCCACATACATTTGCAGTAGTCGACGGCGAGGCGGGTATTGTTTGAATCTAAACCGCGGGCCCGCAAATCGTTTTGCCATTTTTCGGCAAACGGAATATTCTTCACGCAAGACTCGACAATTTTCTGTTTTGCCTGCGGTTTGGACATCGCGCATTGGGAGAGCAGGGCGGTTAAAGCGAGCAACGCCAAAATGACCCACGCCCAAATGCGGATGGTGCGGATTTTGGCTTTTGCTTTTTTGCGCGCGGCAACCTGCTCTTCCGTCGGCATTTCGTGTTTCGGCTCAGTCATGCAGGCTTTCCATGCGGATCATGGTAATCGGTTTTTCCACGCAATCCAGTGCTTCGATGGCTGCGATTGCCGACTTGATGTGTTTTTCGACCGTGCTGTGGGTCAGAATCACGATTTCGGCAGTGGTCTGATCAATCACGCCTTTTTGAATCAGTGCTTCGATGGACACGTTTTCTTGTGCCAACAGCGCGGCGATTTGCCCCAGCGTGCCCGGTTCGTCTTTGGCTTGGACGCGCAGGTAGTAGCTGCTGGTAATTTCGTCCATAGGCAGGATGGTTTGCGCTTGGACTTGCGCGGGTTGGAACGCCAGATGCGGTACGCGGTGGGCGGTATCGGCTTCAACCAGGCGGGCGATGTCGATGATATCGGCAACCACGGCGGAAGCGGTCGGCAATGCGCCCGCGCCCGCGCCGTAATATAAGGTTTCGCCAACCATATCGGCGTTGACGCGCACGGCGTTCATCACGCCGTTGACGTTTGCCAAGAGGCGGCTTTCGGGAATCAGGGTAGGGTGGACGCGCAGCTCGATGCCTTTGCCGGTTTTGCGGGTAATGCCCAACAGTTTGATGCGATAGCCAAGTTCTTCGGCGTATTTGATGTCGCGGCTGTCGAGTTTGCTGATGCCTTCGAGGTAGCAGGCGGAAAAGTTCATCGGCGTGCCGAATGCCAGTGCGCTCATGATGGTGATTTTATGGCCCGCATCGTTGCCTTCGATGTCGAAGGTCGGATCGGCTTCGGCATAACCCAATGCCTGCGCTTCTTTCAGTACATCGGCAAACGCGCTGCCTTTTTCGCGCATTTCGGAGAGGATGAAGTTGCTGGTGCCGTTAATAATGCCGGCGATGGATTTAATCCTGTTTGCTGCCAAACCTTCGCGCAGGGCTTTGATGATTGGGATACCGCCCGCTACTGCGGCTTCAAATTGCACCATGACATTTTTTTCTTCCGCCAGCGAGAAGATTTCGTTGCCGTATTCGGCGAGCAGTTTTTTGTTGGCGGTAACGATGTGTTTGCCGTTTTCAATGGCTTTCAACACCGCATCTTTGGCAATGCCGGTACCGCCGAACAATTCGACGACGACATCGACGTCTTCACGCGCGACCAGTTCGAACGGGTCTTTGACAAAGGCTGCGGACGGGCAGATTTGGCGGGCTTTTTCTTCGCTCAAGTCGCATACGGCACTGATGCGCACTTCGCGTCCCAAACGGCGGCTGATTTCCGCCGCATTGTCCCGTAACACGGCAGCCGTACCGCCGCCGACCGTACCTAAACCTAAAAGACCGATGTTTACTGGCTTCATTGTGTCTCCTTGTAAGCCGACTGAAATGTAAATATTGAAAGACGAAAATATCCGCTGCCGATATAATTGTGCCGCACTTTGAATCAAATGCAGTCTGAAATCGGCAGGCGGGTCAGATGAAATCTGCCAATCCTACATGAATTCGCCTGATTTTGCACCCCTTTCGGTGTAGATGATGCGGCGACGGGGTAAAAAAATGTTGTTTGAAGAAAATCCGATAGACGGACATTTTACAGAGTATGGCCACCGGTCGGGTGAAATCCGATTGGCGGGTCAAAGTTTCCATAAACCCGTGCTTGTACATAAGGATTCGGTCTGCCTGTCGCAATGCCGAACCTTGTCCGATCTGACTCCGGAAAACCTGTTGTCCGACATCAAACCTGTTGACTATCCGGAAATATTGATTATCGGGACGGGCGCGGCTCAGGAGTTTATCCATCCCAAAATCATGGCGGATTTTTCTCGAATCGGAATCGGCGTGGAATGTATGAATACCGATTCGGCATTCAGGACATTGGTTTTCCTGCACTCGGAAGGGCGCAGGGCTTGGGCTTGGCTTCAGCCGTAAATTTCCCATTTCAGACGGCATCGGCACTGACTTTCAGGTAAAATACGGGCTTTTTCCGCCCGACGATGTTTCCGTTATGATTGAAATCAAAAACCTCACCCTGCAACGCGGTTTGAAAGTCCTGCTCGACAAAGCCAACGCTACCGTCAATCCCGGTCAGCGCGTCGGTTTGATCGGCAAAAACGGAACGGGCAAATCGAGCCTGTTTGCCTTAATCAAGGGTAAAATCACTCAGGACGGCGGCGATGTCTCGATTCCGAAAAACTGGCGGCTCGCTTCCGTTTCCCAAGAAACGCCCGATTTGGATATTTCCGCTTTGGATTACGTTTTGCAGGGCGATGCCGAGTTGCAGGCTTTTCAGACGGCATTGAGGCAGGCGGAAGCGCAAAATGACGGCATGAAGCAGGCGGAATATCATGCCAAATTGGAAGAAATCGACGCTTATACCGCGCCGGCCCGCGCGGCAAAATTGTTGAACGGGCTGGGTTTTTCACAAGAAGAACACAGCCGCCCCGTCAAATCCTTTTCCGGCGGCTGGCGTATGCGCCTCAATCTCGCCCAAGCCCTGATTTGCCGCGCCGATTTGCTGCTTTTGGACGAACCGACCAACCACTTGGATTTGGAAACCGTCTTGTGGCTGGAAAACCATCTTGCTTCTTTACCCTGCACGCAAATCATCATTTCCCACGACCGCGATTTTCTCAACGCGGCAACTACCCAAACCATTGAATTATCGCAGCAAAAATTCACGCAATACGGCGGCAATTACGATTTTTACCAAAACGAACGCGCGCAGCGTCTCGCGCAACAACAAGCTGCCTATGTCAAACAGCAGGCGCAAATCAAACATTTGCAATCCTTTATCGACCGCTTCAAAGCCAAAGCCACCAAAGCCGTTCAAGCGCAAAGCCGCATGAAGGCTTTGGCAAAGCTAGAACGCGTTGCGCCCGCGCATCTGGACAGCGAGTTTTCCTTTGAGTTTTACCATCCCGATCATCTGCCCAATCCTTTGTTAAAGCTAGAACACGCTGATTTGGGTTACGAAGGCAAAACCGTTCTGCATGACATTACCCTGTCTTTGGAAAGCGGCGCACGTTACGGCCTGTTGGGCGTTAACGGCAGCGGTAAATCCACATTTATCAAAGCATTGGCAGGAAAAATCGATTTACTTTCCGGCAATATCGTCCGCTCCGAGAAGCTCAATATCGGCTATTTTGCCCAGCACCAACTGGATACCTTACGCGCTGACCAAAGTCCGGTTTGGCATATCCAGCAGCTTTCACCCGAAGTCCGCGAACAGGAAATCCGCAACTTTTTAGGCGGTTTCAACTTTGTCGGCGATATGGCGGTTCAAAAGACCGAGCCGTTCTCCGGTGGGGAAAAAGCGCGGCTCGCCCTTGCTATGATTATCTGGCAAAAACCTAATCTGCTGCTGCTTGACGAACCAACCAACCACCTAGACTTGGATATGCGCCACGCCCTGACACTTGCCCTGCAAAGTTTCCAAGGCGCATTGATTGTCGTTTCGCACGACCGCAGCCTGCTTGAAGCGACTACCGACAGCTTCCTCCTTATCGACAAAGGCCGTCTGAAGAACTTCGACGGCGATTTGAACGATTACCGCCAATGGCGTTTGGCACAAGAAAACGCCGCCGCCGCACCCGCAGCATCCGCACAAAGCCAAAGCCGCAAAGACACCAAGCGCATCGAAGCGCAAATCCGTCAGGAAAAAGCCCGACGCGGCAAGCCGATACAGCAGAAAATAGACCGTGCCGAAAAAGAAATGGCGCAGCTTTCCGAAATTCAGACGGCATGTGAAGCATTTTTAGCACAAGAAGACGCTTACCTTGAAGCAAACAAAGAAAAATTGCAAAATACCTTATCCCTGCTGACAAAAGTCAAAACACAACTTGCCCAAATCGAAGAGGTTTGGCTGGCTTGTCAAGAAGAATTGGAACGGATTGAAACTGAAATCGAGAAACAGTTTGCCGAGCGATAAAGAAGCGCGGACAGGGTGCTTATCTTTGCCTGCCAATAACGGTATAATTCGGGCGTTATCACCGCCTTTTACCGGTATAAACATCAGACTTTTTGCCGCCTTGGGTCTCCTGTCCCTTTCCGGCGCGGCGGCGCAAGCCTCCGTATACCATTGCAACTCAAATGGCAAAAGCGTATATACATCAGCCCCAGCAGGATCGTGCGCCGATGCGGATTTACCTAAAATGAGCAGCCATCAGGGAGGCGGATACCGCCTGAAAATTAAAAAACTCAGTTAAGAAGCCAAAATACACATAGAAAGTAAAAAGAAAAACAAAAAACCTGCCGGGAAAAAGAACAAGCAGGCTGCCAAAGCCCCGAAAGAAAATCAAAAGCAAACAACCGAAAAGAAAAGCCCGTAAAACGCCAAGAAAGCATTATAAAAAATACCAAAAAATCAAATAATTATCCGAGCATCAAGCACATTATGAAATCAAAACTCCCCTTAATCCTAATCAACTTTTCCCTGATTTCAAGCCCATTGGGTGCGAATGCGGCCAAAATCTACACCTGCACAATCAACGGAGAAACCGTTTACACCACCAAGCCGTCCAAAAGCTGCCACTCAACCGATTTGCCCCCAATCGGCAACTACAGCAGCGAACGCTATATCCCGCCCCAAACGCCCGAACCGGTATCATCACCGTCAAACGGCGGACAGGTTGTCAAATATAAAGCCCCGGTCAAAACAGTATCCAAGCCGGCAAAATCCAATACGCCGCCGCCGCAACAAGCACCCTCAAACAACAGCAGACGCTCCATTCTCGAAACAGAATTGAGCAACGAACGCAAAGCATTGGTTGAAGCCCAAAAAATGTTATCACAAGCACGTCTGGCAAAGGGCGGCAACATCAACCATCAAGAAATAAATGCATTACAAAGCAATGTATTGGACAGGCAGCAAAATATTCAAGCCCTGCAAAGGGAACTGGGGCGTATGTAAAGCCGTGTTTTCAAATCGACCGTTCCAAGGATTTGACAGAAGAAATGATGAAAAAGCAGCGGCATATCCTGTGTGTCGGCTGCCTGTATATTATATTGAAGGTCAACGTATTTCCCAATACCGGCTGGATGGAAGCGTCGAAAGGGATGCAGGGCATATCGTTCAGTACCTTCGGATACGCGGATGCTCCGGGCTATACATTCAGCCGCATTGTCCATACTTTAATTTTCCTACTTGGAAAGACCACAGGGACACGTACAACTGTTTCCGATAGTTCGCATAATATATATTATGTTAAATTATATATTTGTGCAAATAACTCCAAGGCATTAAGCTGTTGTTTGATGCTTTGCCAGTTTGGGAGAAAGTTGTCCATATGCGCCATAAAACGGGCGTTGCGATGGCGTTCGAGCAAATGGGTCAGTTCGTGGACGACGACGTATTAAGCGGTGCGGACACCCGAACCGCGATCCCCTAAATGTCTTGGTGGGAATTTAGGGGATTTTGGGGAATTTTGCAAAGGTCTCAAAACCCGCTCGCCTTATAGCCTGTCTGTGCCGCCATTTCAGCCTCCAAAACCCATATTTTCAAGGTGGGCATTGACTTTGCTTTGCCACTTTTCCACTTCTCGGGCAAGCTCGGCCATCGGGCTGCGGTAGCGGTCTTCCAGCGTGTTCAAGCGGCTGATAAGCTGCTGAATACTGTTTTCCAAGCGATTTTCGATTCGGCTTTGTAAATCGGCAAGCCATTTGTCTTGAACGGCAAGCTGCTTGATTTCGGCTTCGGAAAGTCGGCCGAATTGTTTGAATACGGCAAGGTTCAGGGCTTCGATTTGGGTTTTGACTGCGTCTTTCGCGGCTTTTTCCTGCGTCATCAGTGTTTGGGTGGTTTGTAAAACAGCCCGTTCGCCTTCTTCTATGCCGCTTTCTTCCAATGCGGTTTTCAGAAGTTTGGCGGAAAGTTTGCCTTTTGCATCCAATACGTCGTTCAGCGCACCCTCTTCGCCGCCGTGTTCTTCTATGTGGTTTTCCAATTCTTGGCTTAGGCGTTCCAGCTCGCTTTGTTTTTCTTCCAGCTTGGCGATGCCGTCTGAAAAGTAGCGGCGGGCAACCAGCTCGGGGGCGATGACTTCGCTGCGGTATTTTTTGCTGATGCGCTTGGTTTTGGCTTTGCCTTTTTTGCCGGTTTCGGTTTCCTCAAAGACGACGGTCAGGTTCGCGTCTTCATCGCTTTCTTTGGTGATTTCGGCCAGGTTTTTAACCGCCTTCCAGCCATCTTGGGCGATGAGATAAACATCGTCTTGCAGGGTTTCCGCCCAGTAGTCCGTCAGGATTTGGTAGAAATCGTATTCTTCAATCAGGCTGCCGGGTTTGAACGCGTCCAGCAGGCTTTCGCTCCATTTCCGGATAAGCCTGCCCGGTTGGATGGCGGCAAGGTCGTTTTGAGTGTGCCACGCGGCAAACTTTGCCAGGTGTCCGGCTTTGAAGGCGGCGTAATCGGGGTGCGCCAATATATGGGCTTTGATTTGGCTGCTTTCGATTTTATAGTGGATTAAATTTGGGGCTGTACTAGATTAGCCCTAAATTCCACACCAATCCCGCAGGATTTTAAGCTGTTGAGAGTGGGAAAGATTTGCAATCGATTCCGTTGTATAGTGGTAAAGCGGCCATCGTGTTCGGCAAACAACTCGTTTTTCATACGGCCTAAAACTTGCCAATAGGCTTCCAATGCGTCCATATCGTGCGCAGGTATGCCGCCATAAAGATAGGCGGCGAGATTTTGCAGGTCTTCAACTTCTCCGCTGTCGATATAGCGAGGCAGATTAAGGTTGTAATCTTGTGCTGCGATTTCGCTTAAATGCACCATACGGCTGTAACGAGGTTTGTGGAAGTGTCGATGATTTTGTGAATGTCTTGCTCACGCAGACGGTTTTTGTTGCCGTCTTTAATGAAGCCGCGCGATGCGTCAATCATAAACACGCTGCCGCCACTGATAACTTGGTTTGTTCCCTCTTCGGCAAATTGGGCGGTTTGGGCGTGTTCTTTGTCGATGACGATGATGCAGGCAGGAATGCCCGTGCCGTAAAACAGGTTGGCAGGCAGCCCGATAATGCCTTTAATAAGGTCAAGGTTAAGCAATTCCGTGCGAATACGCGCTTCGGCATTGCCGCGAAACAGCACACCGTGCGGAAGAATAATCGCACCTTTGCCGCTTGGTTTCAGGCTTTTGAGCAGATGCAGCAAAAAGGCGTAATCGCCGTTTTTTTCGGGCGGGATAAGGCGGATTGGCAACGGCAAAATCGAAGGTCTTAAGCCCGTCGTTTTCATCACGGAAAGACGAATCGGACAAGGTGTTCCCGGTGTTGATTTCGGCGGTTTCGTTGTTGTGCAAAATCATATTCATACGGGCAAGGGACGCGGTTGCCACATCTTTTTCCTGACCGTAAAGGCTGATTTGGCTGCCGGCTTGGGCGGCGGCTTTGAGCAACAGCGAACCCGAGCCGCAGGTCGGGTCATAAACGCTGGTGCTGGACGGCAATCTGCGCTGATTCCGATAATCTTCGCCATAATGCGGGAGACTTCGGCAGGCGTGTAAAACTGCCCTTTGGATTTGCCTGACTCGGTCGCAAAATGGCGCATCAGGTATTCGTAGGCATCACCTAACAAATCGTCGTCTTCGGCTTGGTTGGAAGAAAGGTTGAGCTTTTTAAAAATGCCGACAAGCCTGCTCAAACGGTCGATCATCTCCTTACCTTTACCCAGTTTGTCTTCGTCGTTGAAGTCGGTAACGTCGATCACGCCTTTTAAGTCGTTGGCTTCGGCAATTTGGGCGATAATCTTATTCAGGCGGTCGCCGATGTCGGCGGTGTTTTTGAGTTTGACGATGTCGTCAAAAGTCGTACCGGCGTGCAGCTCAATCATGCCGCCGCCGTACTTATGCTTATCAGAAACATATTTTAAAAACAATAGCGTAGGCACATAGTTCTTTATAAAGGCTCGCATCCATACCGCCGCGCAACTCGTCGCAGCCCGCCCAAAGTGATGCATAAAGCTGATTTTTTTTTGATTGCCATAAGGTTTTGCCTAATAAATGGAAATTACAAATCAAACGCGATTTTAACACGCCGGCGGCAACGGCTATATCGGCATTCACAGCTTCCAGTTTATCGGATCGATACCGTGCCGGCTCAAATAGCTGTTTGCCTGTGAAAAATGGCGGCAGCCGAAAAAACCGCGATATGCCGACAGAGGAGACGGATGCGGTGCGGTCAGTATCAAATAATTTTGACTGTCTATCAGTTTCCTTTTTTGTTGTGCATACCCGCCCCACAACATGAAGACAAGGTGCTTGCGGTGTGTCGCAAGCTGCCTGATGACGGTATCGGTAAAGCGTTCCCAGCCTAAAAGGGCGTGCGAATGCGCCTGTCCCGCGCGTACCGTCAAAACGGTGTTTAAAAGCAATACACCCTGCTCCGCCCACGCTGTCAGACAGCCGTGCGCGGGTATGGAAAAGCCTTCGATGTCGGTTTCCAACTCCTTGTAGATATTGAGTAAAGACGGCGGTATGCGGATACCCTGCCGGACGGAAAATGCCAAACCGTGCGCCTGCCCTGCCCCGTGATACGGATCTTGTCCGAGAATGACGGCTTTGACCCGGTCGAACGCTGTCAGGCGGAATGCGTTGAACACATCCGCCGCCGGCGGATAGATGATTTGTCCCGACAAACGTTCCTGCCTGACTGCATTTAAAATTTCCTGAAAATACGGCTGCTGTTTTTCGCCGCCGAGTGCATCGTGCCAAGTGTCCATATCTGCCCTATCCTTTCAAATTCGGCTATACTGCTGATATTGCGTTATTTTGTCAAACGACGCGCTTTGTGGGGAAATGTATGACTGTATGGTTTGTTGCCGCTGTTGCCGTCTTAATCATCGAATTATTGACGGGAACGGTTTATCTTTTGGTTGTCAGCGCGGCTTTGGCGGGTTCGGGCATTGCTTACGGGCTGACCGGCAGCACGCCTGCCGCCGTCTTGACCGCCGCTCTGCTTTCCGCGCTGGGTATTTGGTTCGTACACGCCAAAACCGCCGTGGGAAAAGTTGAAACGGATTCATATCAGGATTTGGATGCCGGGCAATATGCCGAAATCCTCCGGCACGCAGGCGGCAACCGTTACGAAGTTTTTTATCGCGGTACGCACTGGCAGGCTCAAAATACGGGGCAAGAAGAGCTTGAACCAGGAACGCGCGCCCTAATCGTCCGCAAGGAAGGCAACCTTCTTATCATCGCAAAACCTTAACACTCGGAGGAATTATGGAATTTTTCATTATCTTGCTGGCAGCCGTCGTTGTTTTCGGCTTCAAATCCTTTGTTGTCATCCCACAGCAGGAAGTCCACGTTGTCGAAAGGCTCGGGCGTTTCCATCGCGCCCTGACGGCCGGTTTGAATATTTTGATTCCCTTTATCGACCGCGTCGCCTACCGCCATTCGCTGAAAGAAATCCCTTTAGACGTACCCAGCCAGGTCTGCATCACGCGCGACAATACGCAGCTGACTGTTGACGGTATCATCTATTTCCAAGTAACCGACCCCAAACTCGCCTCATACGGTTCGAGCAACTACATTATGGCGATTACCCAGCTTGCCCAAACGACGCTGCGTTCCGTTATCGGGCGTATGGAATTGGACAAAACGTTTGAAGAACGCGACGAAATCAACAGCACCGTCGTCTCCGCCCTCGATGAAGCCGCCGGAGCTTGGGGTGTGAAGGTTTTGCGTTATGAGATTAAAGACTTGGTTCCGCCGCAAGAAATCCTTCGCTCAATGCAGGCGCAAATTACTGCTGAACGCGAAAAACGCGCCCGTATCGCCGAATCCGAAGGTCGTAAAATCGAACAAATCAACCTTGCCAGTGGTCAGCGCGAAGCCGAAATCCAACAATCCGAAGGCGAGGCTCAGGCTGCGGTCAATGCGTCAAATGCCGAGAAAATCGCCCGCATCAACCGCGCCAAAGGTGAAGCGGAATCCTTGCGCCTTGTTGCCGAAGCCAATGCCGAAGCCATCCGTCAAATTGCCGCCGCCCTTCAAACCCAAGGCGGTGCGGATGCGGTCAATCTGAAGATTGCGGAACAATACGTCGCCGCGTTCAACAATCTTGCCAAAGAAAGCAATACGCTGATTATGCCCGCCAATGTTGCCGACATCGGCAGCCTGATTTCTGCCGGTATGAAAATTATCGACAGCAGCAAAACCGCCAAATAAGCCGTGATGAAAATGCCGTCTGAAGCTCTGTTTTCGGGGTTCAGACGGCATTTTTATTTAAACCCGGGCAAGGTTGTATTCCGCTTCAAATTATAGTGGATTAACAAAAACCAGTACGGCGTTGCCTCGCCTTGCCGTACTATCTGTACTGTCTGCGGCTTCGTCGCCTTGTCCTGATTTTTGTTAATCCACTATATTTAAACCCGGGCAGGGTTGTATCCCGCTTCAAATATGTTTCGGAACCGCCTACCTGCCCCGGTAAAAACTGCCGGCAAAATATTTCTGCACGCCCTCGCGAAGCAAGACCAAGGTTACGGCGGCCAAAGGCAATCCGGCCAACATTCCGACAAAGCCCATCAGCTGCCCGAACGCCATCAGCGAAAAGATAACCCAAAACGGCGACAGGCCGATACGGTCTCCCACGATTTTCGGCGTAATGAAAAAACTTTCGAGAAACTGTCCTACGGCAAAAACCGCCCAAACAGCCAAGATGCCGTTCCACGAACCGAACTGGAGCAAGGCGGCGACGGTTGCCAGCAGCAGTCCTGTAAACGCGCCCAAATAGGGAACAAAAACCAAAATACCGGCAACCATACCGATTGCAAACCCCGAATCCAGCCCGACCAGCACCAACCCCAAGCCGTAAACCAAACCCATAATCAGCATCACCAGAAGCTGCCCGCGCAAAAATTCGCCCAATACCTCGTTCAAATTGCCTGTAATGCGCGTATAAGCACCGGCAAAACGCCTCGGAACCAGTTTGGCAATGCCGCACGACCACCGCTGCCAATCCAGCAGGAAATAGTAAAGCAGCAAGGGAAGCAGCAGCAGGTTGCCGATACTGCTGACAATATTGCCGCCCTGCCTCATCAAAACGGGAAACCACGCCTTAAGCGCGTTGCTCAACTCGCCCGTATGCGCCTGAAGCCACGCAATAATAGATGCCTGATCGATTTCCACATATCCGCCGATTGTATTTTTCAACCACGGCAGCAGCGTGTTCTGCATAAAACCGATTAATTGGGGCAGGCGCGATGCCAAATTGTTGAACTGCCCGACCAGCATAGGGACAATAATCAACAATAATGCCAACAACAAAATCAAGGAAAACACCATCACAGACATCGAAGCGGATGCACGGTTCAAACCCTTTTTCTGCAACCATTCGACCAAAGGGTCCAATACATACGCCAGCACCGCCGCAACCGCAAACGGAGTCAAAGTATCGCCGAGCGCGAAAACCAGCCAGACCAAGGCGGCAAACGCCGCACCGGCATCCATCCACGGCTTGATGCCCCGCCCTTTCCTCCGATACATAAAAACCACCCTTCCGAAAATAATATTGTGCGCCAGTATAGCAGAACCGCCGTGCCGTCAAAAAAGCCTCCGCCTTCCCGATAGCCTGTTATCGCGGTTTAGGCTAAAATAACGCACATCCGATGCCGTCTGAAAGGCAAACCCGCCTTCAGACGGCATACCGTACACGACAAGGCAGCACATCATGACCGAACAAAAAAACAAAACATCCCTCATCGAATTTCCCTGCACCTTCCCATTGAAAGTAATGGGCGCGGTGCATCCCGAGTTCGAGCAGGCGGTATTGGACACCGTCCGCCTCCACGCCCCCGACACGCAGGCGCACCACATCACCACGCGTCCGAGCAGCAAAGGCAACTATACTGGCGCCACCGTACAGGTAAAGGTTGAAAACCAAGAACAATTGGACAACATCTACCGTGCGCTGACTTCGCACGAACTGGTCAAAGTGGTACTTTGAGATGAAAATCATACACAAAGGTTTGGTCGAATATCTGCCGACTTTTGAAGCGATGAAAACCTTTAATGCCGGACGGAATGCCGACACCGAAGACGAACTGTGGGTCGTCGAACACCCGCCCGTGTTCACACAAGGACTGGTGGGAAAACCCGAACACCTGCTGATTCGCGACGACATTCCCGTCGTCCAAATCGACCGGGGCGGGCAGATTACCTATCACGGGCCCGGGCAATTGGTCGTTTATACGATGATTGATTTCAAACGGCGCAAAACCAGCGTCCGCAACATCGTTTCCGCGCTTGAAAACAGCATCATCGCCACATTGGCAGAATACGGCATCGAAGCGGCGGCAGACCCCAAACGCCCCGGCGTTTATGTCGGAGAACGCAAAATCGCCTCACTGGGGCTGCGTATCAAAAACGGCTCCGTCTATCACGGGCTTGCGCTCAACGTCAATATGGATTTAAGCCCGTTTACCCACATCAACCCCTGCGGCTACGCCGGTATGGAAATGACGCAAATCGCGGATTTTGTCCAACCCTGCCCCACGCCGGACGAAGTCGCCGCCAAACTTACCGCACACCTTGAAACACAATTCACACCGAAAGCAGACAACAATGAGTGAAATCAAAACCGACGACCCCAAACGCGGCATCAAACTCAGAGGCGCGGACAAAACCGCCCGCATCCCCATCAAAGTCGTCCCCCTTCAGGAAAAATTAAAAAAGCCCGAATGGATACGCGCCAAACTTCCATCGCGCAAATTCTTTGAAATCAAAGACATTTTGCGCGAACAAAAAATGCACACCGTTTGCGAGGAAGCCTCCTGCCCCAACATCGGCGAATGCTTCAGCAAAGGCACGGCGACCTTCATGATTATGGGCGACATCTGCACCCGCCGCTGCCCGTTCTGCGACGTGGGACACGGCCGCCCGAATATGCTCGACCCCGACGAACCGAAAAACCTCGCCGAATCCGTCAAAGCCATGAACCTGCGTTACGTCGTCATCACCTCCGTCGACCGCGACGACCTGCGCGACGGCGGCGCACAGCATTTCGCCGACTGCATCAAAGCCATCCGCGAAACCAGCCCGAACACCAAAATCGAAATCCTCGTCCCCGACTTCCGAGGACGCTTGGACATCGCACTCAAAATCCTTGCCGAAACCCCGCCCGACGTGATGAACCACAACCTAGAAACCCATCCGAGCCTGTACAGAAAAGCCCGTCCCGGTGCCAATTATCAACATTCTTTAGACTTATTAAAACGTTATAAAGAAATGATGCCGCACATCCCGACCAAATCCGGCATCATGGTCGGCTTGGGCGAAACAGACGAAGACGTGCGTGAAATTATGCGCGATATGCGGGCGCACAATATCGAAATGATTACCATCGGACAGTACCTCCAGCCTTCAGACGGACACCTGCCCGTCCTGCGCTACGTTACGCCCGAGCAGTTCAAAATCTTTGAAAAAGAAGCATACGAACTGGGCTTCAGCAATGCCGCCATCGGCGCGATGGTACGTTCCAGCTACCACGCCGACGAACAGGCTGCCGAAGCCTTACGCGAAAGCCACGGCGGTTGCGGGCATCATTAAACCCAAAATACCGTTCCGAAGTAAAAAATAATTTCCTACGCTGCTGTCTGCCGCGTTGTTTAATCAGCTTTAATTGTCTATGCCGTCTGAAAGCCCCTCAGACGGCATAATTTATTCCCAAAATCCGATAATCTCAAAAGAATCTGTCGGTTAATGAGAACGATTCATTATAAATTTTGATAAAAAACCGTGCTCTATTTGTTTTTCGCTATGGTTAACAAGTGTAAATGTTCTTTATGGATGATATGGATTCTTAGTTTTAACAGCACAAAAAACCGATAAGAAACAGCATACTGATTTGGAAGGCATCGGGGAATACGCCCTATTTCTTTTGATAATTGTTTGTATTTTAAATAGAAAATTTGTCATGCCGACAGCTTTTGCATACAATGCACGCATCCCGAATAGCGACACAGATGCTGTTCAGACATACCGAAAACCAAGTTACGGAAAGAGAGATATTATGCAAGGCAATCAAGCTGTTGTTGATTATATGAACGAATTGCTGTCTGGCGAGCTGGCGGCACGCGACCAATACTTTATCCACTCCCGCCTCTACTCCGAATGGGGCTACACCAAACTTTTTGAACGTCTCAATCACGAGATGGAAGAAGAAACCACACACGCCGAAGACTTCATCCGCCGCATCCTGATGCTGGGCGGTACGCCGAAAATGGCGCGCGCCGAGCTGAATATCGGCACGGACGTGGTTTCCTGCCTCAAAGCCGACCTGCAAACCGAATACGAAGTGCGCGACGCTTTGAAAAAAGGCATCAAACTGTGCGAAGAGGCGCAAGACTATGTCAGCCGCGATTTGATGGTCGCCCAACTGAAAGATACCGAAGAAGACCACGCCCACTGGCTGGAACAGCAGCTGCGCCTGATCGAGCTGATTGGCGAAGGCAACTACTACCAAAGCCAACTGTAATCCGTATTCGGAATAAAAGGAGTCCGTATGAAAGGCGACCGTTTGGTTATCCGCGAGCTGAACAAAAACTTAGGCTTGCTGCTGGTAACCATCAACCAATATTTCCTTCACGCCCGTATTTTGAAAAACTGGGGCTTTGAAGAACTGGGCGAACATTTCTTCAAACAGTCCATCGTTGAAATGAAAGCTGCCGACGATTTGATCGAGCGCATTCTGTTCCTCGAAGGTCTGCCGAACCTGCAAGAACTGGGCAAGCTTCTGATTGGCGAGTCCACCGAAGAAATCATCGCCTGCGATTTGACCAAAGAACAGGAAAAACACGAAGCCCTGCTTGCCGCCATCGCCACAGCAGAAGCGCAACAGGATTACGTCAGCCGCGATTTGTTGGAAAAACAAAAAGACACCAACGAAGAACATATAGACTGGCTGGAGACCCAGCAAGAGCTTATCGGCAAAATCGGTCTGCCCAACTACCTGCAAACAGCGGCGCAAGAGGACTAAAACACAAACTACTGCCAAATACAGCAGTCCCCCGCACCATCAGACGGCATATCCGTATAAACGGATATGCCGTTTTTCTTTTTCGGTTTGCGAATAAAATCTAAATTGATTTGAATCAATACCTGATAAGGGTTTTTGTTTGATAATACCGATATGAAATTCAGGGTGCTTGTTTGCTGTTTTCCAATCTGTCTGATTTTATCTCTTTCCTCTTGATGTGTGTGTGTTTGGGTGTGGCTGCCGCCACCCCTTTTTTTTGGCTTTTATGTGAAGTAAAATCCGTAACAGCAAATGCTTAACTTTAACCATTTATCTGGAAGCAAATGATGGGCAACAAATTGACTCTGCCTGCCGAACTGCCTGACGAACAGGATTTGCGGGCGGTATTGGCATACAATATGCGGCTTTTCCGCGTGAACAAGGGTTGGTCGCAAGAAGAATTGGCGCGGCAATGCGGTTTGGACAGGACTTATGTGTCGGCAGTCGAGCGCAAACGCTGGAACATCGCCCTGTCGAATATCGAAAAAATGGCGGCGGCTTTGGGCGTGGCGGCGTATCAGTTGCTGCTGCCGCCGCAGGAACGGTTGAAGCTGATGACCAATTCCGCCGATACCCGACAAATGCCGTCTGAAAGCGGTATTTGACCGCCGAACCATCCGCCTCCCTTTTTCCCGCCAATCGAAAGAATAAAAATGCCTGCAAACCTGTCTTCAGCACTGGAAACCTTCAAACAGCAGCGCGATGCCGCCGAAGCGCATTATTTGAAAGCCAACCGCGTGTCGGTATTTTTCAGAGAATACACGGCGGCAGTCGAAACCTTACTGGCGGCATTGTGGGCAGAGTATTTTCAAAACAGCGCGTTATGCCTGATGGCGGTAGGCGGCTTCGGACGCGGAGAACTGTATCCCTGTTCGGATGTGGATTTGGCGGTTGTCTCCCCTGCCCCGCTTTCAGACGGCATTCAGGAACAGATTGCCCGGTTTGTCCAAACCCTGTGGGACTGCAAACTGATGCCGTCTGTAAAAAGCGGCAGCGTTGATGAACTATGTGAAAGCGTGCGCAATGATATTACGGGGGACACAGCGTTTTTAGAGGCTAGGTTTTTGTTTGGCAACCGCCAAACGGCGGATAAACTAGCGGAAAAAATGAACGCGCAGCGCAATGTGGCGGCGTTTGTCGAGGCAAAACTGGTGGAGATGGAACACCGCCACGCCAAATCGCAAGGTTCGGGGGCAGTATTGGAGCCGAATATCAAAAGCTGTCCGGGCGGTCTGCGCGATATCCACACCCTGCTTTGGATAGCGAAGGCGCAAGGCTTGGCGACCGACCTGCCCGACCTGCTCAAACAGCGGATTTTGACGCGTGCCGAAGCCGGTATGCTTTCGCACGGCTACCGCCGCCTCGCCCACATCCGCATCCATCTGCATTTAAACGCCAAGCGCGCCGAAGACCGCCTGCTGTTCGATTTGCAGCCGCAAGTCGCCGAAAGCATGGGTTATGAAGGCTTGAACCTCCGCCGCCAAAGCGAAGAACTGATGCGCGTGTTTTACCGCGCGATTAAAACCGTCAAACAACTGAGCGGCATCCTCACGCCTATGCTGCGAAGCCGCGTTTCCTCCGCGCCGATGCGCGTTACCCTGCGGATTGACGACGACTACATCCAAGTCAACAACCAAATCGCCGCGCGGCACACCGATATTTTTTTCAGACGGCCCGAACACATTTTCAAAATCGTCGAAATCATGCAGCAGCGCAACGATATTACCGCGCTCGAACCGCAAACCCTGCGCGCATGGTGGGGCGCGACGCGCAAAATCAACCGCAGCTTCTACCAAAATTCTGAAAACCGCCACCGCTTCGCCGGCTTTTTCCGCAACGGCAACGGACTGACCCAAACCCTGCGCTTCCTCAACCTCTATGGCGTATTGGGACGCTACCTGCCCGCGTGGGAAAAAATCGTCGGCCTGCTCCAACACGACCTGTTCCACATCTATCCCGTGGACGACCACATCCTCACCGTCGTCCGCAACGTCCGCCGCCTTGCCTTGAATATGCACAGCCACGAGCTGCCCTACGCCTCTGCACTGATGCAGTCCTTTGAAAAACAAGACATCCTCTACCTTGCCGCCTTTTTCCATGACATCGCCAAAGGACGCGGCGGCGACCATGCCATACAAGGCATCGCAGACGCGCGCCAATTTGCCGCTGACCACTTCCTGACCGGAGAAGAAAGCGACCTGCTCGCCTGGCTGGTCGAAAACCACCTGCTGATGTCTGCCGTCGCCCAAAAAGAAGACATCCAAGACCCCGACGTACTCGATGCTTTCTGCAAACGCGTCCAAACCCACGAACGCCTCAGCGCGCTCTACCTTCTGACCATTTCCGACATACGCGGCACCAATCCCAAGCTGTGGAACGCATGGCGCGCCAGCCTGCTGGAAAGCCTCTTCCATGCCGCCGGACGCTACCTTACAGGCAACGGCGGCAACCCGCACACCCTCTTCGGCCGCCGCCAGCAGGAAGCCGCCGACTTACTCACCCGCGCCGCCGTCCCCGAAAAACAGCAGAAAAAACTATGGAACGCGCTCGGTTCCGCCTACTTCGCCCGCCACCAGTCCCGCGAAATCCTGTGGCACGCCGCCAACCTAGTCCACGATTTTGAAACCCCCATCGTCCGCAGCCGCATCCTGTTCAAAAGCGACAGCTTTCAAGTTATGGTTTTCATGCCCAACGGGCCGCGCTTGTTTGCCCGTCTCTGCCGTATCTTCAGCCGCCACGGCTTCGACATTCTCGCCGCCCGCGCCTTTATCACCGAACACGACTACATCCTCGACACCTTCATCGTGCAAATTCCCTCGCAGCACGCCCCCGAAGACTACCCCGACATCCAAAGCGCGCTCGAAGCCGAACTCAACAGCTTTATCCACGGACACACCGTTGCCGAAACCCAAAGCCACAGCCGCCGCATCAGCCGCCGCAGCCGCTATATGCCCATTGCACCGAGCATCACCATCACCCCCGAAGAAGACTACCCCGACTGGTACTCCGTCGAAATCACCGCCGTCAACCGCCCTTTCCTGCTCGCCGATATGGCGGAAGTCTTTTTCGCCCACAACGTCAGCCTGCGCTACGCCAAAATTTCCACGCTGGATGAACGCGCCGAAGACAGTTTTACCGTTTTTAGCCTAGACCTGAAAAACCCAAAAATCCAGTCCTCATTGAAGCAGACGCTGCTGGAACAATTATCATAACGCCCGCCTTCAGACGGCATTCCGCCGCCACGCCGTATGCCGTCTGAAAGCGGGGGATATTGTAAATAATTTATTAATATAAGGATTTATATGAATATTATTATGGACTCAACAAGAAAATTTGGGATTTTATGGGAAGAAAACTCTGAATGTAATGGTTTTATTTATGGAAAAATTCAGATAATAATAGGAGAGAATATATATCCTAAGATATGCCCATATGGATATTTTACGCTAAATGCAGTTTTTAATAGTTTGAAGTCATCCTTTGAAGAGAAGTATTATGCAGGTGGAAACAATGGTTTAGATTTTGGAGAGCAACTATTTGATATAGATAAATATAATTCTCTGGAATTATGCAATATATTTTCTATTGATACTACATATATGAGTGGAGGGGGTAATTGTGAAATAGATTGTTTAGTATTAGAAATGGGATATTCTGGTGAGGAAGAGAGACTTTTTTATAGTTTTGACAATGGGAAAAACTTTAAAGAAATCAGGTATAAGAAAGGTACAGTTGAATCTGTTATTTTTCAATTGAATCTATAATATATGGGGCTGTAACTAGATTAGCAGATATGTTACCCTCGAAATATTAAGATAATATACTGAAAATTAAAGGAAAAAATAAATAAAGAACTACTCCGTTTTTTTGTGCTGGAAGTTACCGCCCGATATAGGGCTTCAATAACTGAGCCACTTACCAAAAATTAGAAAAAAGCTTTTCCTGAAATTGAAAGAACGGGAGCAACAGTGGTCGGCAAAGGAAAACCGGGCTATTCAAAGGGGACCAAAATTAAACCTGATAAACTGTCAAGCCGCCGGTAACGTGCTATAATGCCGTGCATCTTGCACAAACTGAAAGACCGAGCATTATGCGTATCGTAGAAAAAGCCTATACTTTCGACGATGTTTTGTTGGTTCCCGCACATTCGACCGTGCTGCCGCGAGACGTTAAACTTCAAACCAAGCTCACCCGCGAAATCACACTCAACCTCCCCCTGCTTTCCGCCGCGATGGACACTGTTACCGAGGCGCGCCTCGCCATTTCGATGGCACAAGAAGGCGGCATCGGCATCATCCATAAAAACATGCCGCCCGAAATGCAGGCGCGCGCCGTTTCCAAAGTGAAACGCCACGAAAGCGGCGTGGTCAAAGACCCCGTAACCGTTGCACCGACAACGCTCATCCGCGAAGTCTTGGAAATGCGTGCGCAGCGCAAACGCAAAATGTCCGGCCTGCCCGTCGTTGAAAACGGCAAAGTCGTCGGCATCGTAACCAACCGCGACCTGCGTTTTGAAAACCGCGTCGATTTGCCCGTTTCCGCCATTATGACCCCGCGCGAACGTCTGGTTACCGTCCCCGAAGGCACAAGCATAGACGAAGCGCGCGAACTGATGCACACGCACAAAGTCGAGCGCGTTTTGGTTCTGAACGAAAAAGACGAACTCAAAGGTCTGATTACCGTCAAAGATATTTTAAAAACCACCGAGTTTCCCAATGCCAACAAAGACTCCGAAGGCCGTCTGCGCGTCGGTGCGGCAGTCGGCACCGGCGGCGACACCGAAGAGCGCGTCAAAGCCTTGGTTGAGGCCGGCGTGGACGTGATTGTCGTCGATACCGCCCACGGGCACAGCCAAGGCGTGATCGACCGCGTGCGTTGGGTCAAAGAAACCTATCCGCACATCCAAGTCATCGGCGGCAACATCGCCACTGCCAAAGCCGCTTTGGATTTGGTCGCCGCCGGCGCGGATGCCGTCAAAGTCGGTATCGGTCCGGGATCGATTTGCACCACCCGTATCGTGGCAGGTGTCGGCGTGCCGCAACTGACCGCCATTCACAACGTTGCCGAAGCCCTCAAAGGCACGGGCGTTCCGCTGATTGCCGACGGCGGCATCCGCTTCTCCGGCGACATCGCCAAAGCCCTCGCCGCAGGCGCGTACAGCGTCATGCTCGGCGGTATGTTTGCCGGCACGGAAGAAGCACCGGGCGAAATCGAACTCTACCAAGGCCGCTCGTACAAATCCTATCGCGGTATGGGTTCCTTGGGCGCGATGAGCCAAGGTTCTGCCGACCGCTACTTCCAAGACAAAACCGACAGCGCAGACAAATACGTCCCCGAAGGCATCGAAGGCCGCGTTCCTTACAAAGGCCCGATTGTGAACATCATCCACCAGCTGACCGGCGGTCTGCGTTCCAGTATGGGTTACTTGGGTTGCGCCAATATTGCCGAAATGCACGAAAAAGCCGAATTTGTGGAAATCACTTCCGCAGGTATGAGCGAATCGCACGTTCACGACGTTCAAATCACTAAAGAAGCACCGAACTACCACCGCTGATTTGAACAGCCTTTTCAAGGAAAAATGCCGTCTGAAACCTGATTTTCGGGTTTCAGACGGCATTTTTTGTCCGTTCAAGGCAAGCCGCACGGGCTGATTGCGCGGACGGGCAAAGCAATTCGGACGGACACGCCGAAAGAATGAAAATGCCGTCTGAACGCCGTTTGCGCCCCGTCTGCCGAATACCGCCGGCCTTTAAAACGGCGGTGGAAATAAACGCAATCTTTCAATACGGGCGTTTCGATTGGCCTGAAATGATGCGCCGGCCGCCATATCAAAAAATCGGGCGGCGGCTTCGGGAAAGTATGCCCCGCCCTCCCCAAGCCGCCCCGTCAGCATTATGATTTGCCTTTCCGTTTTTTTACCTTAATCGGAACCGGTTTCTTTGCTTTTTTCCTCGATTCTGCGGCGGCAGACGCGCCCCTTCCCCTTACTTTGCCGCCTCGGGCTGTTTTTTTCTCGGCGGCGGTTTTCGGCTTCCCTTTCCCCGCCGTCCCTGCCGGTTTGGCAGACGCGGATGATTTAACTTTCCGCCCCCTGCCGCTCCCCCCGGCAATCAGGACAAAATCGATTTTTCCGTCATCCAAATCGGCACGGGCGACCCGGACGGCAACCCTGTCCCCCATGTTGAAACGGATGCCGCTGCGTTCGCCTTCGATTGCCATGATTTCGGGGCGGAAGTTGAAATAGTCTTCGCCCAAATCGCTGATATGCACCAAGCCGTCAATGTGGATGCCGTCCAGTGTTACAAAGATACCAAAACTGGTCATGCCGGAGATTTTACCTTCGAATACTTCGCCGACCTTATCGCGCATATAATAGGTTTTCAGCCAGTTTTCCACGTCGCGGCTGGCGTCGTCGGCACGGCGCTCACAGAACGAGGTATGCACGCCCAAAGCCTGCCAGCTTTTTTTTGGCGTGTAGGTTTGCTGATTCAACACGGCTTTGATGGCGCGGTGTACGGTCAGGTCGGGATAGCGGCGGATGGGCGAGGTGAAGTGGGCGTATGCTTCGTAGGCAAGACCAAAGTGTCCGTCGCAATGCGGTTCGTAAACCGCCTGTTGCATGGAGCGCAACATCATGACTTGCAGCAATTCGGCATCCGGCCTGCCTTTGAACTGTCCGGCAAGCGCGGCATAGTCTTTCGGCGACGGGTTGTCGCCGCCGCCAAGTTGAAGCCCCAACAGACCGAGCTGCTCGCGCAAGGCGGCGAGTTTTTCGGGCGTGGGCCCCAAATGGTTGCGGAACAATGCGGTATGCTTGTTTTTCAACAGAAAATCCGCTGCGCAAACGTTTGCCGCCAACATACATTCTTCAATCAGCTTGTGGGCATCGTTGCGGACAACGGGGACGATTTTTTCAATTTTACCGTTGTCGTCGAAAAGCATTTGGGTTTCGATGCTGTCAAACTCCACCGCCCCGCGTTCGAAACGCTTTTTCTGAAGGATTTTGAAGAGTTTGTAAAGCGTGTCGATTTGGGTTTTGAACGGATGCTCGATGCCGCCTGAAAGCCATTTCCAAACTTGGTTGTAGGTCAGGCGGGCATGAGAGCGCATCACGGCGGGGTAGAAGCGGTATTCTTTGATATTGCCCGCGTAAGTGATAACCATATCGCACACCACACACAAACGCTCGACATGAGGATTGAGCGAGCAGATGCCGTTGGACAGGTTTTCCGGCAACATGGGAATCACGCGGCGCGGGAAGTAAACACTGGTGCTGCGTTCCTGAGCGTCCGTGTCGATAGCGTCATCGGGGCGGACATAATGGCTGACATCGGCAATCGCCACGACCAGACGGTAATTGCGTCCGATTTTCTCGGCAAACACCGCATCGTCAAAATCTCGAGCCGTTTCGCCGTCTATCGTTACCAAAGGCAGGTCGCGCAAATCGACGCGGCCTTTCAAATCGCTTTTGCGTACATGGTCGGGAATTTTTTTCGCGGCTTTGGCACACGCTTCACTGAATTGGTGCGGCAAATGATGCTTGCGCACGGCAATTTCAATCTCCATGCCGCTGTCGGCATAATCGCCCAAAACTTCGATGATTTTTGCCACTGCCGGCCGGTTTTGCTCAGGATAAACCTCAATTTCGCCGACGATGACCTGACCGGATTCAGGTTTGAAACGCGCCACGCCGTCCGGTTCCAATACGATGCTTTGGTTCAGACGCTTGTCTTCCGGCTCCAAAATCGCCACGCCCCTATCCATATAGAAACGGCCGACCACTTTGCTTTGCGCGCGTTCGACAATATCCAGAACCGTCCCTTCGCGGCGGCCCCTACGGTCCATGCCGGCAGGACGAACAGTGACAATATCGCCGTGCATAATGCCGCGCATCTGGCGTTCGTACAAAACAAAATCACCGTCTTTGGCGGGCGTGAGCGGCACGGCGAAACCGAAGCCGTCTTTGTGCGCCTCGACACGGCATTTGACCAAATCCAATTTGTCCGCCGCGCAAACCGCGCCCCGACGGTTGATTAAAACCTGACCGTCCCGCGCCATCGCCTTCAGACGACGTTCGAAAAATTCGTACTCTTCTTCCTTAATCGACAATTCGCGTACCAAAGCTTCAATCTTGGATGGTACGCCTTTACGTTCAAGCAGCTCGATTATCCATTCCCGACTGGGCAAAGGATGTTCATAACGCTGTTTTTCACGACTTAAAAACGGGTCTTTTTCCCGTAAATTTAAAGATTTAATATTTTTATTCATTTGGACTGTTGACATTCTCTTTATGAACTATATAATAGCGACTTCTTTGCAGCAGGACACTGTACCGCAAAACAGCAAATAAAGCAAAGCCCGGGTGGCGGAATTGGTAGACGCGCTAGCTTCAGGTGCTAGTATCCTCACGGGTGTGGAAGTTCGAGTCTTCTCCCGGGCACCAAATCAAATGCTTTGCTTTATTTCAATATTTAGATTGCCCGGGTGGCGGAATTGGTAGACGCGCCAGCTTCAGGTGCTGGTATCCTCACGGGTGTGGAAGTTCGAGTCTTCTCCCGGGCACCAAATAATAAATTATCCCGATTGGGATAATTTCCGCCATTAGAGAGGTGGATGAGTGGTTTAAGTCGCACGCCTGGAAAGCGTGTATACGTGAATAGCGTATCGAGGGTTCGAATCCCTTCCTCTCTGCCAAATACAAATCCCAAACTTTTACGGTTTGGGATTTTTTATTATTCAAACAATAATTTCATTGGGAAAACCCGTTATTGTCTATAATCGTCATCAACCGCTTACAACTATCCGTTACCGTTTTTTTATGGTATGTTTTGTGGTATATTTTATAGTGGATTAACAAAAACCAGTACGGCGTTGCCTCGCCTTAGCTCAAAGAGAACGATTCTCTAAGGTGCTGAAGCACCAAGTGAATCGGTTCCGTACTATCTGTACTATCTGCGGCTTCGTCGCCTTGTCCTGATTTTTGTTAATCCACTATATCCTCTTCCTAAGCTTGTAAGGACTCAAAAGGCGTATTCCTTCAAACGGCATTGTTCGACATGCTGCCGGGAAGCCGAACCCGATACCGAAACGCGACGGGGCGATATGCCGCTGGAAAAATGGCGGCAGTTTCTTGATTGGGTAGGAAAAACGCCGTCTGAAACAGCTTCAAGAAGCCGCAAAGCCCGTCCGAATAAAAAATGCCGTCTGAAATTTTTCAGACGGCATCGCGTATCATTTAAACATTAATCCAGTAAACATCAATCTAGCTTTTTGAAATGGCGGCGGCGTTCCAATTCGCTCAAGTAACGCTTGCGCAGACGGATGGATTGCGGCGTGATTTCTACCAGCTCATCATCGTCGATAAACTCGACCGCACCTTCCAGCGTCAGCTTAATCGGCGTGGCCAGGCGAACGGCTTCGTCGGTACCGCTGGCACGGATGTTGGTAAGTTTTTTGCCTTTGAGCGGGTTGACCACCAAATCGTTGTCGCGACTGTGGATGCCGATAATCATACCTTCGTAGATTTTGTCGTTGGGCGATACGAACATACGGCCGCGGTCTTCCAGATTCCACAAGGCGTAAGCGACTGCCTCGCCCTGCTCTTGGGACACCAGCACGCCGTTGTGGCGGCCAGGCATATCGGGTTTGACGGGCGCGTAATCGTCGAACACGTGGCTCATCAGCCCGACCCCGCGCGTCAGGGTCATAAATTCGCCTTGGAAGCCGATCAAGCCGCGCGCTGGAATATGGTATTCGAGGCGGGTGCGTCCGTTGCCGTCGCTTTCCATATTAGTCAGTTCGCCACGGCGGCGGCCGAGTTCTTCCATTACCGCGCCTTGGTTGTCGTCGGGTACGTCCACGGTCAGGTTTTCATACGGTTCGCATTTTTGACCGTCGATGTCGCGGTACACGACGCGCGGTTTGCCGACAGCGAGTTCGTAGCCTTCGCGGCGCATGTTTTCCAGCAAAATGGTCAGGTGCAGCTCGCCGCGCCCGGATACGCGGAACACGTCGGCATCGGCGGTATCTTCCACGCGCAGGGCGACGTTGGTCAGCAATTCTTTTTGCAGGCGGTCGCGGATTTGGCGGCTGGTTACGAATTTGCCTTCCGTACCTGCCAACGGGCTGGTGTTGACCATAAAGTCCATCGTCAGCGTCGGTTCGTCCACGCTCAACATCGGCAGGCCTTTGGGGTTGTCTTTGTCGGTGATGGTTACGCCGATGCCGATGTCTTCAATACCGGAAATAATCACGATGTCGCCGGCTTCGGCTTCTTCAAGCGGCACGCGTTCTAAACCTTTGAAACCCAAAAGCTGGTTGATGCGGCCTTGGGCGATTTGTTGATCGTGGTTCATGACGGCAACAACTTGACCGGGCTTGATACGTCCGTTCAAGATACGACCGATACCGAGGCGGCCGGTGTAGTTGTCGTAGTCGAGTTGGGAAATTTGCAGTTGCAGCGTTTCGTCCGCGCTGCCGCTCGGTGCAGGCGTATATTTTAAGATAGTATCGAACAGCGGACGCATGTCGTTGCTCTCGTCGGTTTCTTCCAATTTGGCGAAACCGGACAGACCGGAAGCATAAACAATCGGGAAATCCAACTGCTCGTCGGTCGCGCCCAAGTTGTCGAACAGCTCGAAAGTTTGGTCGATGACCCAGCTCGGACGGGCGGACGGTTTGTCGATTTTATTGATGACGACAATCGGTTTCAGCCCCAAAGCCAAGGCTTTTTTGGTCACGAAACGGGTTTGCGGCATCGGGCCTTCCTGCGCGTCCACCAACAAGACGACGCAGTCCACCATCCCCAAAACTCGCTCTACTTCGCCGCCGAAGTCGGCGTGTCCCGGCGTGTCGACGATATTGATGTGGTAGCCTTCGTAATCGATGGCGGTGTTTTTGGCGAGGATGGTGATGCCGCGTTCTTTTTCAAGGTCGTTGCTGTCCATCACGCGCTCGTCAACCTGCTGGTTGGCGCGGAATGTGCCGGATTGGCGCAGCAGTTGGTCGACCAATGTGGTTTTGCCGTGGTCGACGTGGGCGATGATGGCGATGTTGCGGATTTGTTTCATAATTAATGTTTTTCAAAAACTGTAAGAGATAACTACGCATTATACCACGCTTTACCGGACAGTATTTGGGAAATGAAGATGCCGTCTGAAGCCCTTGCCTTTCAGACGGTATAGTGGATTAACAAAAATCAGGACAAGGCGGCGAAGCCGCAGACAGTACGGATAGTACGGAACCGATTCACTTAGTGCTTCAGCACCTTAGAGAATCGTTCTCTTTGAGCTAAGGCGAGGCAACGCCGTACTGGTTTTTGTTAATCCACTATATCTTCTTACATACTTTCAGTTATCCGGTTACGCAGCCACCTTGCCGCCGGGGCGATTTCCCCTGCCAACAGCCCTGCCGCAATGCCTGCCGATTCTTTTATGACATCCGCCGCCGCGCCGTGCAGCCACGCGCCCGCGCAGGCGGCTTCAAAAACCGGCACGCCCTGTGCGAGCAGACTGCCGATGATGCCGCCCAATACGTCGCCACTGCCCGCCGTTGCCAATCCCGCGTTGCCGCTTTCGTTGACATAGATTTCCGTATCGGACGCGGCAACCAATGTTTTGTGCCCCTTTAAAACCACGGTTGCGCCGAAAATTGCCCCTATCTTCCTCACTGCCGCCGTCCGATCCGCCTGAACCTGTGCAACCGTCGTTCCAAGCAGGCGCGCGGCTTCGGCGGGGTGTGGCGTTAAAATCAGGTTTTTACACCCGCGTGCCAGATTTCGGGTTTCGGCATCGGTTGATAATATGTTCAGCGCGTCCGCATCCAAAAGGACGGGCTTGTCCGTGTGTTCCGTCAAAATTCCGGCAAGCGTTCCGACCGCCGCCTTATCCGTACCCAAGCCGCAACCCGCCGTCCAAGCGTTTATGCCTTGACGCTTGGTCAAACCGTCTGCCGTGTCCAACATAATTTCGGGAAAACCGGCAATGACGGCAAACGGAAGCGTTTCCTGATTGAAGCCCGCCCACACTTTGCCGCAGCCGAGATACATTGCCGCCGATGCCGCCAATACGGGCGCGCCGCTCATGCCGACCGCGCCGCCGACTACGGCGAGCGTGCCGAAAGTCCCTTTGTGCGAATCTTCCGCACGGGCTTTGAAAACATGAGGAAAACGCAATGCCGCCTGAAGCATCCGGCGGCGGCTTTCGCCTGAAAGATGGAAAACGGGAAACATTTCCCCTCCAATCGGTTAAAATTAAGGCTCGAAAACAAACCGATTCTACCGCCGGAAACCGATTATGAAAAACAAAACCAAAGTCTGGGACTTCCCCACCCGCCTTTTCCACTGGCTGCTTGCCGCATCCCTACCCTTTATGTGGTATAGCGCGAAAACCGGCGGCGATATGCTGCAATGGCACACGCGCGTCGGGCTGTTTATCCTTTTCCTGCTCGTATTCCGCCTCTGCTGGGGCATTTGGGGCAGCGATACCGCCCGTTTCTCCCGTTTCGTCCGCGGATGGTCGGGTATCAGAGAGTATATGAAAAACGGTATTCCCGAACACGTCCAACCCGGACACAACCCCTTGGGCGCACTGATGGTCGTTGCGCTTTTGGCCGCCGTGTCGTTCCAAGTCGGCACGGGGCTTTTTGCCGCCGATGAAAACACCTTCAGCACCAACGGCTACCTCAACCATTTGGTTTCCGAACATACGGGCAGCCTTATGCGGAAAATCCATCTCAACTTTTTCAAACTGCTCGCCGTTTTTTCCGCAGTCCACATCGCCGCCGTCGCCGCATACCGCGTGTTCAAAAAGAAAAACCTCGTCCTCCCGATGATAACCGGCTTCAAATACATCGAAGGCAAAACCTCAATCCGCTTTGCCGGCAAAGCCGCGCTTGCCGCCGCATTATCGGTTGCCGCGCTTGCCGCAGCCGCCATCCTGCTCCTGTCCTGAAACCCGACATCAATGCCGTCTGAAGCCCTTTTCGCCCTTCGGACGGCATTCCCCCTCCGCGCAAACGGTCTGAATGCCCGAAACGGCTTCAGGCCGTTTTTCCGTCCCAAACCGTTATAAAACGGAAAACCGCCGCATCCGCAGCCGCCCCCATATAGCTTTCAGCTTCTAACAAATGCCTTTTTATTATTTAACCGGGAAAATCCTTTTGTCTAAAATGACCCGCATTCCGACAAAAATGCCGCGACGCACCGTATCGGCAACAAGGTGCGGGCAAACAGCAAAGGAGTCAGCCAGTGAATTATTTCCCCATTTTCGCCAACCTCGCCGGCCGCCCCGTATTGGTCGTAGGCGGCGGCGCAGTCGCCGCACGCAAAATCAGCCTGCTGCTGAAGGCGGGCGCAGAGGTCAGGGTTGCCGCAAAACACCTGAATGCCGAACTCTCCGCGTTGGCGGCGGAAAACAAAATCCTGTGGCTTGCCGAAGAATTTCGTGCCGAACACATCCGCACGGTTTTCCTCATCATTGCGGCAAGCAGCGACCAAGCCCTCAACCGGCGCGTTTTCCATCTTGCCGAAAGCTGCCAAAAGCCGGTCAACGTGGTGGATGACCGCGACCATTGCAGCTTCATCTTCCCATCGGTTATCGACCGCAACCCGGTTCAGATTGCCGTTTCCAGCTCCGGCAGCGCGCCCGTCCTCGCCCGACTGCTGCGTGAAAGGCTGGAAGCCCTGCTGCCGCCGTCTTTGGGCGATATGGCGGAAATTTCAGGAAGGTGGCGCGATGCCGTCAAGGGCAAACTGAAATCCGTTACCGAACGCCGCCGCTTTTGGGAAAAGCAGTTTAACGGACGTTTCGCCGCCCTCGTCAAAAACCGGCAAAACACCCTTGCCGAACGGGAATTGGCAGGCCAATTGGAACAAAGTCGTCAAAATGATCAAGGCGGCTCCGTCTCGCTGGTCGGCGCGGGTCCCGGCGATGCGGGGCTGCTGACGCTCAAAGGGCTGCAGGAAATCCAGCAGGCAGACGTGGTGCTTTACGACGCGCTGGTTTCAGACGGCATACTGTCCCTCGTCCGCCGCGATGCGGAACGGATTTTTGTCGGCAAGCGCGCCCGGGGCGGCCGCACCCCGCAAGAGGACACCAATGCGCTTATGGTCAGGCTGGCCCGCGAAGGCAGGCGCGTGGTGCGTTTGAAAGGCGGAGACCCTTTCGTGTTCGGACGCGGCGGCGAAGAATTGGAAACCTTGGCACGCCATCAGATTCCGTTTTCGGTCGTCCCCGGCATTACCGCCGCCGTCGGCGCGACCGCCTATGCCGGCATCCCGCTCACGCACCGCGATTATGCCCAAAGTGCGGTTTTCGTAACCGGCCACCGCAAGGCGGATGCGCCCGACATCGAATGGCAGACCCTTGCCCGCAGCCGCCAGACCTTGGTGATTTATATGGGTGCGCTCAAAGCCGCCCTGATTGCCGAACGGCTGCAACAGCACGGACGCTCGCCCGACACGCCGGCAGCCGTCATCAGCCAAGGCACGCTGCCGGCTCAAAAAACCGCAACCGGCACGCTCGCCAACCTTGCCGAACTCGCCGAAACCGCGCCGAATCCGGCATTGATTGTCATAGGCGAAGTGGTGGGGCTGCACGAAAAACTGGCTTGGTTCGGCGAAAACGCCAAAAAAGAAAGCAATCCGGCCGAACACGCGTATTTTGCATTGGACGGACTGGGCACCGGACAAGAACAACAAGCCGCATAAAGCAAGGCGGACAAAATGAAAATTTTCAAACCTGCTTTATGGAAAATTCCGCCGATTGAAAATGGCAGTGAAACGGCTTTGGCGGAAAAAACGGAAACCCTCAAACAACGCCTGCACCGGATTGCCGGCAGCCACCGGGATGCACGGTTTGCCAGCAGCCTTGCTGCGGAAGATATGGTAATTACCGACCTTATCGCCGGAGAAAACCTCAATATCGGTATTTTTACTTTGGATACGGGGCTGCTGCACGCGGAAACTTTAAACCTGTTGGATAGGATTGAACGTGTTTATCCGCATATGCAAATCAAGCGTTTCCAACCGATACGGGAAGATGCCCTGCATTATGTGGAAAGCAAAGGCAGGTTTGCCTTTTACGACAGCGTTGAAGCGCGCCGCGAATGCTGCCGCATCCGAAAAACCGAACCGCTCGACCGCGCCATTGCCGGGGCGGATGCTTGGCTTACCGGGCAACGCCGCGAACAGTCCGCCACACGCACGGAACTGCCGTTTGCCGAATATGATGCCGGGCGCGGCATCGATAAATACAACCCGATTTTCGACTGGTCGGAACACGACGTGTGGGCATACATCCTTGCCAACAATGTGCCTTACAACGATTTGTACCGGCAAGGCTTTCCCAGTATAGGCTGCGACCCCTGCACCCGCCCCGTCAAGGCCGGCGAAGACATCCGCGCCGGGCGGTGGTGGTGGGAAGATAAAAACAGCAAAGAATGCGGGCTGCACAAATAATTCATAAGGATCAAACAGAAGAAATAAGGAATATGGTATGACGAAAACCGAACCGAACAACGTCCAACTCGACTGGTTGGAATCCGAATCCATCCACATTATCCGCGAAGTGGCGGCAGAATGCGAAAACCCCGCCCTGCTCTTTTCCGGCGGCAAAGATTCCGTGGTCCTGCTCGCCCTCGCCTGCAAAGCCTTCCGGCTGGGCAGCCGGCCGGTGAAACTGCCCTTCCCGCTGGTGCATATCGACACGGGACACAACTACCCCGAAGTGATTGCTTTCCGCGACGCGCAGGCGGCAAAACTCAATGCCCGCCTGATAGTGGGGCGCGTGGAAGACTCCATTGCCAAAGGCACGGTGGTCTTACGCAAAGAAACCGATTCGCGCAATGCGGCACAGGCGGTTACCTTGTTGGAAACCATCGAGGCAAACGGCTTCGACGCGCTTATGGGCGGCGCGCGGCGCGACGAAGAAAAAGCCCGCGCCAAAGAACGGATTTTCTCGTTCCGCGACGAGTTCGGACAATGGGATCCGAAGGCGCAACGCCCCGAGCTGTGGTCGCTGTACAACACCAGGCTGCATAAAGGCGAAAATATGCGCGTCTTCCCGATTTCCAACTGGACGGAACTCGACATCTGGCAATACATCGCCCGCGAAAACCTCGAGCTGCCGCCGATTTATTACAGCCACAGGCGCGAAGTGGTCAGACGCAGGGGGCTGCTGGTCCCCGTAACGCCGCTCACCCCGAAAATGCCGTCTGAAACCTCCGAAATCCTTGATGTCCGCTTCCGCACCGTCGGCGACATCAGCTGCACCTGCCCGGTAGAAAGCACCGCGTCCACGCCGACGGAGATTATCAGAGAAACAGCGGTTGCCGACATTTCCGAACGCAGCGCGACCCGGCTGGACGATCAGGCAAGCGAGGCGGCAATGGAAAAACGCAAAAAAGAAGGCTATTTCTAAATTTCAAAAACCCTTTAAGCAGATATGAGGAAGAAAATATGACGGCACAACACCAAACCCCGCTCCGCTTCATTACCGCCGGCAGCGTCGATGACGGCAAAAGCACCCTAATCGGACGACTGCTCTACGACAGCAAAGCCCTGCTGTCCGACCAAATCAAAACCTTGGAATCCGGCAAAAGCAAAGGTTTGAAAGAAACCATAGACTTCTCCATCCTGACCGACGGACTGGAAGCCGAACGCGAACAGGGCATTACGATCGATGTGGCATACCGCTATTTTTCCACGGCGAAACGAAAATTCATCATCGCCGACACGCCGGGGCACGAACAATACACGCGCAATATGGTTACGGGCGCAAGCACCGCTTCGGCGGCAGTCGTGCTGGTTGACGCATCCCAACTGGATTTCGGCGCGCAGCCCTTGCAGCTTCTGCCGCAGACCAAACGCCATTCCGCCATCCTCCGCCAACTCGACTGCCCGCATATTGTGGTGGCGGTCAACAAAATGGACCTGCTGGATTACAGCGAAGACAAATTCAACGCCATTGTGGAGGCATACCGCCGACTTGCCGAACAGCTCGGTTTGAAAGACGCGCATTTCGTACCGGTGTCCGCACTCTTGGGCGACAACATTGTTTACCCCGGCGGCAATATGCCTTGGTATAAAGGCGAACCCTTATTGTCCATTTTGGAAACCCTGCCGGGGGCGGACGAAGTCAGCCGCACCGCCGACGATTTTTATTTCCCCGTGCAACTGGTCGTCCGCCAAGATGCCGACAAGGCCGATGATTTCCGAGGCTATCAGGGGCGCATCGAACGCGGTTCGGTCGCCGTCGGACAAACCGTCCGCATCGAACCGAATGGGCTGACCGCCGAAGTGTCTGAAATCATCACACCCAAAGGCGAAGTGGCGCAGGCTTTTGCCGGAGAGGCGGCAACCCTCCGGCTGGATCGCGACATCGATGTTTCGCGCGGCGACCTTTTTGTCGATAAAAATTCCCCGCTCGCCCCGCAAAAACATCTGGAAGCCACGCTTTGCTGGTTTGACGAACGTCCGCTCAACACCGCGCGCAAATACCTGCTCAAGCACGGCACGCAAACCGTGCCGGCAAAAGTCGGGGAAATTGAAAGCGTTTTAGATGTCCGCACGCTGGAACAAGAGGCCGGCGCGGAATCCTTGAAGATGAACGACATCGCCAAAGTCCGCATCAACCTTCAAAAACCCGTTACGGCAACGCCTTATGCGGAAAACACCGCCGCCGGTTCGTTTATCCTGATAGACGAAGCGACATACGGCACTGTTGCGGCAGGTATGATTTTATGAGTGAACACGATATGCAGAACACAAATCCGCCATTACCGCCTATGCCGCCCGAAATCACGCAGCTCCTGTCGGGGCTGGACGCGGCACAATGGGCGTGGCTGTCCGGCTACGCTTGGGCAAAAGCAGGAAACGGGGCATCTGCAGGACTGCCCGCGCTTCAGACGGCATTGCCGACGGCAGAACCTTTTTCCGTAACCGTCCTTTCCGCCTCGCAAACCGGCAATGCGAAATCCGTTGCCGACAAAGCGGCGGACAGCCTGGAAGCCGCCGGCATCCAAGTCAGTCGCGCCGAACTGAAAGACTATAAGGCGAAAAACATCGCCGGCGAACGCCGCCTGCTGCTGGTTACCTCCACCCAAGGCGAAGGCGAACCGCCGGAAGAAGCCGTCGTGCTGCACAAACTGCTGAACGGCAAAAAAGCCCCGAAATTGGACAAACTCCAATTTGCCGTACTGGGTTTGGGCGACAGCTCCTATCCGAATTTCTGCCGGGCGGGCAAAGATTTCGACAAACGTTTTGAAGAATTGGGCGCAAAACGCCTGCTCGAACGCGTTGATGCGGATTTGGACTTTGCCGCCGCCGCAGACGGATGGACAGATAATATCGCCGCACTCTTAAAAGAAGAAGCCGCAAAAAACCGGGCAACGCCCGCGCCGCAGACAACGCCCCCCGCCGGCCTTCAGACGGCACCGGATGGCAGGTACTGCAAGGCAGACCCCTTTCCCGCCGCCCTGCTGGCCAATCAGAAAATCACCGCCCGCCAATCCGATAAAGACGTGCGCCACATCGAAATCGATTTGAGCGGTTCGGATTTGCACTACCTCCCGGGCGACGCGCTCGGCGTTTGGTTTGACAACGATCCGGCACTGGTCAGGGAAATCCTAGACCTGCTCGGCATCGATCAGGCAACGGAAATACAGGCGGGCGGAAAAACCCTGCCGGTTGCCTCCGCACTGTTATCCCATTTTGAACTCACGCAAAACACCCCCGCCTTTGTCAAAGGCTATGCCCCGTTCGCCGATGATGACGAACTCGACCGTATTGCTGCCGACAACGCCGTTTTGCAAGGCTTTGTGCAAAGCACGCCGATTGCCGATGTGCTGCACCGCTTCCCGGCAAAACTGACAGCGGAACAATTCGCCGGCCTACTGCGCCCGCTTGCGCCGCGCCTGTATTCGATTTCCTCGTCGCAGGCGGAAGTGGGGGACGAAGTGCACCTGACCGTCGGCGCGGTGCGTTTCGAACACGAAGGGCGCGCCAGGGCGGGCGGCGCATCGGGTTTCCTTGCCGACCGGCTGGAAGAGGACGGCACGGTGCGCGTGTTTGTGGAACGCAACGACGGCTTCAGGCTGCCCGAAGACAGCCGCAAGCCGATTGTGATGATCGGCTCGGGCACCGGCGTCGCACCGTTCCGCGCTTTCGTCCAACAACGTGCCGCAGAAAATGCGGAAGGCAAAAACTGGCTGTTTTTCGGCAATCCGCATTTTGCCCGTGATTTTCTCTATCAAACCGAATGGCAGCAGTTTGCCAAAGACGGCTTCCTGCACAGATACGATTTCGCCTGGTCGCGCGATCAGGAAGAAAAAATCTATGTGCAGGACAAAATCCGCGAACAGGCGGAAGGACTTTGGCAATGGCTGCAGGAAGGCGCGCATATCTATGTGTGCGGCGATGCGGCAAAAATGGCAAAAGACGTGGAAGCCGCCTTGCTGGATGTGATTATCGGGGCAGGACATTTGGACGAAGAGGGCGCAGAAGAATATTTGGATATGCTGCGCGAAGAAAAACGCTATCAGCGTGATGTTTATTGATTAAATATAATCGGGAGGAACACAAAATGACCGTACAGACCAAGACAAAAGGTTTGGCGTGGCAAGAAAAACCGCTATCCGACAACGAACGTCTGAAAACCGAAAGCAATTTTTTACGCGGCACGATTTTGGACGATTTGAAAGACCCGCTCACGGGCGGCTTCAAAGGCGACAACTTCCAACTCATCCGCTTCCACGGTATGTATGAGCAGGACGACCGCGACATCCGCGCCGAACGCGCCGAGGCAAAACTCGAGCCCTTGAAATTTATGCTTTTGCGCTGCCGGCTGCCGGGCGGGATCATCAAACCGTCCCAATGGATAGAACTGGACAAATTTGCCCGGGAAAACAGTCATTACCGCTCCATCCGGCTGACCAACCGGCAAACCTTCCAATTTCACGGCGTGCCGAAAGCCAAGTTGCAGACGATGCACCGCCTCTTGCACAAACTGGGTTTGGATTCCATCGCCACGGCGGCGGATATGAACCGCAACGTGCTTTGCACGTCCAACCCGATCGAGTCCGAACTGCACCGGCAGGCTTACGAATACGCGAAAAAGATTTCCGAACACTTGCTGCCGCGCACGCGCGGTTATCTGGATGTGTGGGTGGACGGCAAAAAAGTTCAAAGTTCTGACGACTTCCTTCAAGAAGACGAGCCGATTTTGGGCAAAACCTATCTGCCGCGCAAATTCAAAACCGCAGTCGTCATCCCGCCCTTAAATGATGTGGACTGCTACGGCAACGACTTGGATTTTGTCGCCATTTCAGACGGCAACGGACAGCTTGCCGGATTCAATGTTTTGGCGGGCGGCGGGCTTTCGATGGAACACGGCAACACCAAAACCTATCCGAACATTTCACTGGAACTGGGTTTCGTGCCTCCGGAACACGCGCTGAAGGCCGCCGAAGCGGTGGTAACCACACAGCGCGACTTCGGCAACCGCAGCGACCGCAAAAACGCCCGCACCCGCTACACCATTCAAAATATGGGCTTGGACAACTTCCGCGCGGAAGTCGAACGCCGTATGGGTATGCCGTTCGAACCCATACGCCCGTTCAAATTTACCGGGCGCGGCGACCGCATCGGCTGGGTGAAAGGCATAGACGGCAACTGGCATTTGACCCTTTTCATCGAAAGCGGGCGTTTGGTTGACGAAGGCGGGAAACAGCTTCTGACCGGCGTGTTGGAAATCGCCAAAATCCACAAAGGCGACTTCCGCATCACCGCCAACCAAAACCTCATCGTGGCAAATGTACCCGAAGGAGGCAAAGCCCGGATCGAACAGCTCGCCCGCTCATACGGGCTGATACACGACGGTGTCAGCAAACTGCGCGAAAATGCGATGTCGTGCGTTTCCTTCCCGACCTGCCCGCTGGCAATGGCGGAAGCCGAACGCGTGCTGCCGGACTTCATCGGCGAGCTGGATAAGATTATGGCGAAACACGGCACGTCGGACGACTACATCGTTACCCGCATTACCGGCTGCCCGAACGGCTGCGGACGGGCGATGTTGGCGGAAATCGGACTGGTCGGCAAAGCCGTCGGACGCTACAACCTCCATATCGGCGGCGACCGTGAAGGCGTACGCATCCCCCGTCTTTACAAAGAAAACATCACCCTGCCCGAAATCCTTGCCGAATTGGACGACCTGATCGGCAAATGGGCGGCAGAACGCAATATCGGCGAAGGTTTCGGCGATTTCGCCATACGGACGGGCATCGTCAAACCCGTATTAAATGCACCCGTTGATTTTTGGGACGCATCCAAAGCCGTCGCGATTGCCCGCGCCTGAACCCGTCCCCGCATTCCTGCGGGGATTTTCTTTTTTGCCGCACGCCGTTTCAATCCCGCAAAATTCCGATACTTGGTATAAAATACCCTCTTTTCCCACTCTAAAAAACCGTACCCGATACCGTCTGAAACAGCCCTGTCTTTCAGACGGTATAGGCACAAGGAAACACACTATGCCAGAATACCGCTCCAAAACCTCCACCCACGGTCGCAATATGGCGGGCGCGCGCGCGTTGTGGCGCGCCACCGGCGTGATGGAAACCGACTTCGGCAAACCGATTATCGCCGTTGCCAACTCGTTCACCCAATTCGTGCCAGGTCATGTCCACCTGCACAATATGGGCCAGCTGGTTGCCCGCGAAATCGAAAAAGCCGGCGCCATCGCCAAAGAATTCAACACCATCGCCATCGACGACGGCATCGCTATGGGACACAGCGGTATGCTGTATTCCCTGCCCAGCCGCGATTTGATTGCCGACTCCATCGAATATATGGTCAATGCCCACTGCGCCGACGCGCTGGTGTGCATTTCCAACTGCGACAAAATCACCCCGGGCATGCTGATTGCCGCGATGCGCCTGAACATCCCGACCATCTTCGTTTCCGGCGGTCCGATGGAAGCAGGTAAAGTTATCGGCGTGGCAAACATCCAGCCCGAACGCCGTTTGGACTTGATTGACGCGATGATTGAATCGGCGGACGACAATATCAGCAACCGGCAAGTTGAAGAAGTCGAACAAAACGCCTGCCCGACCTGCGGCTCGTGTTCGGGTATGTTTACGGCAAACTCGATGAACTGCCTGACCGAAGCACTCGGGCTGTCCCTGCCGGGCAACGGTTCTTACCTCGCCACCCACGTCGGCCGCAAAGAACTGTTCCTCGAAGCCGGCCGTATGATTGTCGAAATCACCAAACGCTATTACGAGCAAAACGATGAAACCGTGTTACCGCGCAGCATTGCCACCAAAAAAGCGTTTGAAAACGCTATGACCATGGACATTGCCATGGGCGGCAGCACCAACACTATTTTGCATTTACTCGCCGTTGCCAACGAAGCGGGCGTGGATTTCAAAATGGCAGACATCGACCGCTTAAGCCGCGTTGTGCCCTGCATCTGCAAAACCGCACCCAACAACCACGACTACTATATGGAAGACGTGCACCGAGCCGGCGGCATCTTCGCCATCCTGAAAGAATTGGACAAAGCGGGCAAGCTGCACACCGACGTGCACACTATCCACGCGCCGACGCTGAAAGACGCGATTGAAAAATGGGACGTAACCAACCCTGAAAACACCCACGCCATCGAACGCTTCAAAGCCGCGCCCGGCGGCGTACGCACCACCCAAGCGTTCTCGCAAAACCGTATGTGGAAAACCCTCGACCTCGACCGCGAAAAAGGCTGTATCCGCGACGTGGCACACGCCTACTCGCAAGACGGCGGTTTGGCGGTCTTGTTCGGCAACATCGCCGAGCGCGGCTGCGTGGTAAAAACCGCAGGCGTGGACGAGAGCATCCTCAAATTCACCGGCCGCGCCCGCGTGTTTGAAAGCCAAGAAGACGCAGTAGAAGGCATTTTGGGCAACCAAATCGTCGCCGGCGACATCGTCATCATCCGCTACGAAGGCCCGAAAGGCGGCCCGGGCATGCAGGAAATGCTGTATCCGACTTCCTACCTGAAATCTAAAGGCCTCGGCAAAGCCTGCGCTCTCTTAACCGACGGACGCTTCTCCGGCGGCACATCAGGTTTGTCCATCGGACACGCCTCGCCCGAAGCGGCGGAAGGTGGCGCGATCGGTTTGGTACACGAAGGCGATACCGTCGAAATCGACATCCCCAACCGCAGCATCCGCCTTGTCATTTCCGACGAAGAACTCGCCGCCCGCCGTGCCGAAATGGAAGCACGCGGCAGCAAAGCGTGGAAACCGGAAAACCGCGACCGCTACGTCTCCGCCGCATTAAGAGCTTACGGCGCGATGGCGACTTCCGCCGACAAAGGCGCGGTGCGCGACGTAGCGCAAATCGAAAGATAAGCCCCAAAACGTGCGGCAAATGCTGTCTCGTCTGAACAGTAAAGGTCTGATGATGGACAAATTTATCTGGGCGATGGCGGTATTTTCCGCAATTTTGGCCTCGTTATCGGCAGCGGCTTTAGCGCGATCGAGTATGTAAAAGAGCTGCCGCTCGCCGCCGTTGCCGTGATGCCTTGCGCGCCGAAGTCGTTGCTGTGGTTGTTGGTGAAGCTGAGGTAGTCGAATCCCGCGTCGGCAAGGTATTGCCCGTATGCGGAGGGCGTTCGGAATGCATAGCATATTTTGGGGGGTTGCACATTTTTTCGGCGTACCGCCTTCGTCAAACAGCGTGCCTTCGAGGTTGCCGACGGTAATGTCCGCGTCTTGCAAGGCAGATTCGACGTTTTTCAGAATATTGGTATCGGGCAGGTAATCGACCGGATAATTGCTGCCGAGCATAATGTCGCCCACGCCGATAATGGAAACGGTATCGGCTGTCTTTTCGTCAGGCGCATCCTGTCCGTCCACATCGCCGGTATTTGAAACGGGCGCGGGGTTTGAACCGTCAATCGGCAGCACGGGGATTCCGTTCCGGCAGGATGCGCCGAGGGCTTGACCCCGGCGGTTTGCGGTGCGGAAACGGCATAAAGGGCGAACCTTGACGAATTGAACATCAAATATTCGGGCATCGAAAACAGGTTTGAAACCGCCATCCTGAAGAAAAACGGCGTAAGATCCGGCTTCGTCTCCTTCGCCCCCAACCTTGCCGCCGTCAAACTGAACGACTATGCCAAAGTCAAAAAACTGATTGCCAAAACCAAACAAAAAGCCGAGATCGTTATTGTGATGTTCCACGGCGGCGCAGAAGGGAAACAGGCGGAACACCTGCCGTTCGATACCGAAATCTTCTATGGGGAAAACAGGGGCAACGTCGTTGAGTTTGCGCGGCTTGCCGTCGATTCCGGCGCGGATGTCGTATTCGGGCAGGGGCCGCACGTTACACGCGCCGTCGAACTTTACCGCGACCGCTTCATCTCCTACAGCGGCGGCAACTTTGCCACCTACGGCGCAATCAACACCTCCGGCATCAGCGGCATTGCGCCGATTTTCAAAATTATCACCGACAAACAGGGTAAATTTATTTCCGGAACTATCATCCCTATTACCCAAGCCGACGATAAAATCCCCAAAATCGACCCCGAGAAAACCGTTATCGGGCGGATTATTTATCTGAACCGCAGCGATTTCCCCAACGGGAACGGGCTGGATGTCTCGCCCGACGGCAACATCACGCGCCGGTAAAAAGATATTGGAAATACCGTCCGAACAAATGCCGTCTGAAAGCCTTTTTCCGGGTTTCAGACGGCATTTTGCAATCGTCAATAATCCACTTTAATCCCCGAGGCTTTTTCCACTTCGGCGACCTCGCCTTCCAGCTCAAACTGTAAGGGATACAGGTTAAGCTTTTCCATCAGGATTCTGTCGCCGTCTTCGTCCGGATTGCCTGTGGTCAACAGCTTGTCGCCGTAAAAAATCGAATTCGCGCCCGCCATAAAGCACATCGCCTGCATCGCTTCCGGCATATTGCTGCGCCCTGCCGACAGCCGGACATAACTTTGCGGCATCGTAATCCGCGCCACGGCGATGGTGCGAACAAATTCCGTCCAGTCCAAATCTTCGGCATCGTCAAGCGGCGTGCCTTCCACTTTGACCAACCGGTTAATCGGCACGCTTTCGGGCTGCGGGTCGAGGTTGGCGAGGCTGGCAATCAGCCCGGCGCGTTCGGCACGAGTTTCGTTCATCCCGACGATGCCGCCGCAGCAGACTTTCAAACCGGCGTTGCGGACTTTGCCCAAGGTGTCCATACGGTCTTCATGCCGGCGTGTATGGATGATGTCGTTGTAGCGGTCGGGGTCGGTGTCGAGGTTGTGGTTGTAATAATCCAAGCCCGCCTCTTTCAAGTCTTCCGCCATACCTTCTTCGAGCATACCGAACGTGCCGCAGGTTTCCATACCCAAGCCCTTGACGGCTTTGATGATTGCGGAAACCGTCTCCACGTCTTTGGGTTTGGGGCCGCGCCATGCCGCGCCCATACAAAACCGGCTTGCGCCGCGCGATTTGGCGATTTTGGCTTTTTCGACGATTTCATCCACATCCATCATCTGCTCTTTGCCCAGATTGGTGTTGTGGTGCGCCGATTGCGGACAGTAGGCGCAATCTTCGGGACAACCGCCGGTTTTGATGGACAACAGCGTGGAAAGCTGGATTTCGCGCGGGTTGAAATTTTGGCGGTGGATTTCGGCGGCTTGGTAAATGAGGTCGAGGAAGGGAAGTCCGAACAGGGCTTCGACATCGCATTTTTTCCAATAGCGCGCGGTGGGATGCGGCTTGCACTCGGTCTTGCGGCGCAAGGCTACGGGGGATACGGTCATAATGTGTTCTTTCGTATTTACAGCGGCGCAATGACGCTGACGTGCAGACCGCCGGCGCAATGACGGCGGTTGCGGGTAATCAAATGGCTGAAAACAGCGGCGGCAAGTGTAACGCGTTTGAAAATACGGGGCAAACGGTTTTTCCGCCTTTGTGCCGCGCAGCCGGGCGATGCCGTCTGAAGGGCTTTCAGACGGCATCGCCCGGGCTATCTCAAAGCGTCCAGCAGTTTGGTGTGTATTCCGCCGAAACCGCCGTTGCTCATCACCAAAATATGGTCGCCTGCTTCGGCGTTTTTCACGATTTCGGCAACGAAGGCATCGAAGTCTTTGCCGACGTGCAGCCTGCCGCCCAAAGGCGCGAGGGCTTCGGCAACGTCCCAGTCCGCGCCGCCGGCGTAGCAGAACACTTGGTCGGCTTCTTTGAGGCTTGCGGGCAGGGCGGCTTTCATCGTACCCAGCTTCATCGTATTGGAACGCGGTTCGAGGACGGCGAGGATGCGCGCGCCGCCGACGCGCTGGCGCAAACCTTGAATCGTGGTTTCGATAGCGGTCGGATGGTGGGCGAAGTCGTCGTAAACGGTGATACCGTTTGCCGTGCCTTTGATTTCCATGCGGCGTTTGACGTTTTTAAACGTGCTCAAGGCTTCGCAGGCCGTCTGAATGTCGACTCCGGCATGACGCGCGGCGGCGATGACGGCGAGCGCGTTCATGCGGTTGTGTCCGCCCATCAAACTCCAAGCGACGTGTCCGGCTTTTTTGCCGTCAAGCAACACGTCGAACGAGCCATCGGCATTGGCTTCGCCGGCCTGCCAGCCGTGTTCCGTGCCGAATTTTTCCACCGGCGTCCAGCAGCCTTTGTCCAAAGTGTCTTGCAGGCTTTGCTGCCGTCCGTTGCAGACGATGAGGCCTTCAGACGGCACGGTACGCACGAGGTGGTGGAACTGGGTCTGTATCGCGCCCAAATCGGCGAAGATGTCGGCGTGGTCGAATTCCAGATTGTTCAACACGGCGGTACGCGGACGGTAATGCACGAATTTGGAGCGTTTGTCGAAAAACGCGGTGTCGTATTCGTCGGCTTCAATGACGAAAAACGGCGATTGGCTGTTCGGGTCTTGGCGCGGCGTTTGCGGCAGGCGGGCGGAAACGCTGAAGTTTTCCGGTACGCCGCCGATAAGGAAGCCCGGTGCGAGTCCGGCATATTCCAAAACCCACGCGAGCATAGACGCGGTGGTCGTTTTGCCGTGCGTCCCCGCCACGCCGAGTACCCAATGATGGTGCAGCACGTTTTCAGCCAGCCATTGCGGGCCGGAAATATAAGGCAGCCCACGGTTCAAAATCGCTTCAACCACATCCATCCCGCGCTTGGCGACATTGCCGATAACGTAAACGTCGGCTTTAAATTCGTCCAACTGCGCGGTGTCGAAGCCTTCATACACGCCTATGCCCAAGGCTTCGAGCTGGGTGCTCATCGGCGGATACATCTTCGCATCGCAACCGCTGACTTCAAACCCTGCTTCTTTGGCAATGGCGGCAATCCCACCCATAAACGTGCCGCCGATACCGATAATGTGGATGTGTTTCATCAGAGTTCCCTAATCGTTCAAATTCTATTATTCAACGCCGTCATGGCTGATTCGGTTTCAATCAATGCGTCTTTGCACCGGTATTCGAAGCATCCTTATGCGTATTCTCTCTCGGATTTTGGACGTGTTCGTCCCTCACCGTGTCCGAATAATCGCCGACCCCTGCGTCTTCCGCCCTGTCTTTTACTGCCGGTCTAACCGAACTGTACACCAGGTCCCGCCCCAAACCCGCGTTGGTACAATGTTTTCCCGGAGTTTGGCTGTAACTGGTTTTACCATTATGGCGGCACGCGTAAACATTTGCCGAAAATACGGTCTGAACCGCTGTAACAAGCAACATACTTCCAATTATTTTAGATACGCGCATATCAACCTCCTTTATCGTTCTTCTTCAAAAAAGGGAATGTATTTCAATAGCACTTCATCTAATTCTTTCATTCCCTGCTCATAATTGAACGGGTATTCCCAACCATCCCCTACTTTGATTTCAGAAATATCTTTAAACTTCCGCTTAAGGGCGGACACTTTGTCCATATCGTCATCAATTTCCTGTTTGCCGAACGGTATTTTCCGCTTTTCCAAAACCTCGTCATAATAACAAGATAAATTAAGCAATAGCCCCCAAGCACTATTTGCAATTACGACTAATCTATGTTTTTCTCTGGTTAAATAATCTGCACCGCTATCATAGATTGCCCTTGTCGGGTCATAAAAAAATTCGCAATTTTTCATAGCGTCCCCACACTTTAACCGATTCGCAATTTTATATCCGCGATTTTGCAAGCTGCCCATAAAAACCAATTGCCTGCCAAGCCGGCACTACTTGTTAAAGATGCCCGATAATGCCGCAACTCTTCCGTATTTACCGACAAACGCCCTATTTGCTTAGAGCTGTTTTGTTTCCCGAAAAACTTTAATCCATTGATTTAACAAATTTTTTACCAAATTATTTATTTGTTCGGATTCCATTAACCCAATTTTGAGCAATATCTGTCAAAACCATTTCCACCACATCCAAAACAAAACCGCCGCCGCCACGGTATTGGACAATAAGATGAGTTTCCACTGCCCGTCCTTCCGCAATGCCGCCTTCTTGGGCTTCAAAGCACCCGCATAAAAAAACGGCGACAGCAGCATAGAAGCGATACATAAGAAAATCAATACGCCGTAATAGATTTTTTCAGACGGCATTTCTTTTCCTCAATACGCCGACCGCTGCCGCATCTGTTCAAACAGGCAGATTGTCGCCGCCATCGCGACATTTAAAGACTCGGTTGCATCGTGCATCGGAATCCTGACACACTTGTCCGCCCTGTCCAAAACCGCTTTACCGACCCCCGCGCCTTCGTTGCCAAACACCCAGGCTGTCGGTTCGCACAAATCTTCGCCGTACAAAACCGCCTGCTTTTCCTCTCGCAAGGCGGTGGCAAACACACGGCCTTTATAGCTCGCCAACCATATTTCCAAATCCGCCTGCGAATAAATGTCCAACAAGAAATGCGCGCCCATCCCCGCGCGCAATACCTTGGGCGACCAAACATCCGCTGAACCCCTGCCCAAAACGACCGTACCTACCCCTGCCGCCGCCGCGCTCCGCAACACCGTGCCGACATTGCCCGGGTCTTGCACGCCGTCCAAAACCACGCAGTCGCCGCCGGCAGGCAAAGCACCCGCATCCGGAATATCAATCAGCGCAAGCACATCATCCGCACAAGTCAAGCTGCTGATTTTTTTCAATATGCCGTCTGAAACGGAAAAAACCTTGCCTTCCGGCACAACCGCCCTCAGCCTGCGGACTTCTTCAGACGGCATTTTGCCCTCGGGAATATATACCCCGACCGGTTTTCTGCCGGATTGCAGGAAAACCTGAAGCAGGTGCACGCCCTCCAAAACGGTTTGGGCGTATTGCCGTCTGAACTTTCCTTGCGACAACAGGCGGTGCAGGTGCCGGATGTGTTCATTATTGGTCGAACTGATGTGTTTCACTTCACAAGCCTTTTAGAAATATGCAACCGGACAATACCCGTCTGAACGCCGCCGAAATCTGTTTGCGATATTATCAAAATAAAATGGGAAAGTCAGGATGGACGGGCAAAATGCCGTCTGAAACCGAGTATTGGAAATCCGCACAACAGTTTGCCAACGCCAATGGACGGTTTCCGCTGTCGGCAACAAGCGGCCAAATTGGGCGCAGGACAGGCAAAACCCGTTTCCCCTGAAGGATTTTTTTCACATCCTTATGGATGCCGCCGACAGCCAACGTATCCGATACCGCTACCGTCCTCAAAATTCCGTCCTGCTCCAAAAGATGCTCAGGAAGCCCAAACGGATGACGTTTTAAAACAAATCCCTGCCCCGTCAATATTTCCCTTAAATTTCCGCTTATCTGCCTGTCTTTCAAAAACCGCAGTTTATCCGTTTTTTCCAGTCGGAACACAAACAGCCTGCCTGCATAATGATGCAATTCAAAGCCTTGCAAGTTCCAACGTCCGGTTTTTGCCTCCGTCAAAACCCGGGCAATGTCGGCAAGGGCATTCTGATTCGGCATGGGGATGCCGTTTTCCTTCAAAAAATACCGCAAAATATGGGTTTTCCGGCGTGGGGAAAACGCCTGCCAACGCACCGTATCGAAACTGCCTTCCTCACAGACCCAACGGCAGTCCTGACCGATGATTTCGTCCAACAAAGCCAAATCTTCCTGCAAAGCGCGGACATTGTTCAGTACATGCCGCCCGAAATGGGGAATCTGCGCCGAAAGTTCGGGCAAAATACGGTGCCGGAAGCGGTTTCGCAAATAAGCCGTATCGCTATTGCTTTCGTCCTCGATATTCGGCAAACCGTGTTTTTGGGCATAATCCCATATGTCTTGGCGCGAAAAAGGCAGCAAAGGCCGCCAGATGATGCCTTTTTCCCCAAAAGGGCGGACGGTGGGCATAGCCGCCAAAGCGCGCAAACCGCCGCCGCGAGCGACTGCCAGCATAAAGGTTTCGATTTGATCGTCCCTGTGGTGCGCCAACGCCAAAACGTCAAAGCCTTTTTCGGCAAACGCGGCATAACGCTTTTGCCGCGCCGCCGCCTCGATGCCCAAACCGTTTTTTTCCACGCAGACCTTAACCGTTTCCAGCCCCACCCCGAGCATATCGCAATAGTTTTGGCAGAAATCTGCCCAATCGTCGGCACGGGGACTCAAGCCGTGATGGATATGCAATGCATCCGGAATAAAACCGCCCTTTTTTCCGGCGCGGACAAGCAGATGCAGCAAAACGACGGAATCCAAGCCGCCGCTTAATGCCACCGCTGTTTTTTTTCCATTCAGACCTTGAGGAAAACAATCCTTCAAGCATTGCTCAAACGCATCTAAAGTCAGCACGGTTCCGTCCCGATAAAGAAAAAGCAAGCAGTTTCAGACAAACTGCTTGCTGCTTGTTCTACCTGAATTATTGTTCCGAAAATTTGCCGTAAGCCATAATGCGGTCGAAACGGCGCGAAAGCAAATCGGCAAGCGGGATGCTTTGCGCTTCGTGCAGTTGTTTTTCCAAAACGGCTTTCACGTTTTTCATGGTTTGCCCAAAATCCCGATGCGCGCCGCCCAATGGTTCTTTGATGACGGTATCGACCAAGTCCAGCTTTTGCAGGCGGTCAGCAGTAATGCCCAAAGCCTGAGCCGCATCCGCCGCCTTTTCGGCGGTTTTCCACAAAATCGAAGCGCAGCCTTCGGGGGAAATAACGGAATAGGTCGAGTATTGCAGCATATTGACGTAATCGCCCACGGCGACCGCCAACGCACCGCCCGAACCGCCTTCGCCGATGACGGTACACAAAACAGGAACGCGCAGGCGTGTCAGTTCGTACAGGTTTTTGCCGATGGCTTCCGACTGCCCGCGTTCTTCCGCGCCGATGCCGGGATACGCGCCCGGTGTATCGATAAAGGTCATGACGGGCAAGCCGAATTTTTCTGCCGTTTTCATCAGGCGCAGGGCTTTGCGGTAGCCCTCGGGGCGCGGCATACCGAAGTTGCGGCGGATTTTTTCTTTGGTGTCGCGCCCTTTCTGATGCCCGACGACCATCACGCTTTGTCCGTTGAAACGCGCCAATCCGCCGACAATCGCATGATCGTCGGCAAAGTGGCGGTCGCCGTGCAGCTCTTCAAAATCAGTAAACAGTGCCTCAATGTAATCCAAAGTATAGGGACGCTGCGGATGCCGGGAAACCTGTGAAACCTGGGCGGGCGTAAGTTTGCTGAAAATCGATTTGGTCAGGTCGTTGCTTTTTTTCTGCAAACGGTGTATTTCGTCCGAAATATCGACGGCAGACTCGTCTTGGACGAAACGCAGCTCATCGATTTTGTTGGTCAGTTCGGCTATGGGTTGTTCAAAATCCAAAAAAACAGGTTTCATAGAATGAAGCTCTCATCAACAGATTCTGCCGCTATCATACGCTATTTGTGCATATTCCGCAGTTAATTTATTGTCCAAAACGGCTTTTCCACACCCTCTTTTTGTGTTCGGACAGCATGGAAAACAGTGGATTAGTGCATATATACTAGTTATAGGCGGCGTATCTTATGCTAAACTTGAAACAAATTCAATTATTTCAAACAAAATCGTATGAAAGACAAGCACGATTCTTCCGCCATGCGGCTGGACAAATGGCTTTGGGCGGCACGTTTTTTCAAGACCCGTTCCCTTGCGCAAAAGCACATCGAACTGGGTAGGGTTCAAGTAAACGGCTCGAAGGTCAAAAACAGTAAAACCATAGACATCGGCGATATTATCGACCTGACGCTCAATTCCCTTCCCTATAAAATCAAGGTTAAAGGTTTGAACCACCAACGCCGCCCGGCATCCGAGGCGCGGCTTCTGTATGAAGAGGACGCGAAAACGGCAACATTGAGGGAAGAGCGCAAACAGCTCGACCAATTCAGCCGCATCACTTCCGCCTATCCCGACGGCAGACCGACCAAGCGCGACCGCCGCCAACTGGACAGGCTGAAAAAAGGAGACTGGTAAAACCATTCCCGCTGCAAACAGAAGCACGAACCGCGTACCGCCGCATTTCAGACGGCATTCCCGAAACTTATTCCGCCTCGTCTATCCATGCCTGCTGCACGGCTTCGAGGATGCGTTCGCCGCAACGGGCGGGGTCGTCGTCAAATTCGGGCAATGCCATAATCAGGTCGCGCAGTTGGGTAAAGCGCACGGTTCTGGGATCGATGGTTTCGCCGTGCAGGTCATAGAGTTCTTCGGCGATACGCCGGGTGTCGGTCCATTTCATATGAATTTCCTTTTATCGTCCGGCATTGAAGCCGTGTAGAATATGTTTCGGCAAAACTGCCGCACCTTGAGGATGGCTGAATGTTTCAACTCGCCGGACAACACATCAAGCACCAGCCTATGTGTCGTCCTGATCTGGGAGGAGTTGTCCCTCCCAAACAAATCTGATTCTACCGCCCCGAAGAGCGGGGTTTCAACCGACAAGGAAGATTGATGAACAATATGTTTGCCGCAAAATTGTCCAAACTGGTTTATACCGCTTCCGACCATCCTGATTCCCTGTCGGAGATGGAGGAGTTTGACCGCCTGATTCTGCTGATACGCAAACTGTATCAAATATTGGACGGGCAACATATCCTCTCCAGAGTAACGGTTTGCCTTCACCACCAAAACCGGCGCGGCCTGATTGCCTTGGATAAAGCGGCTGCCGGTTGCGATGCGGCAATGTTGCGCGCCCAACGTTGGCGTATCTACACGCAGATTGCGGAACGCCTTTCCGGGTCGGGCGGCGGCTTCACGGTTACGGCAGAAAGCGTGTCCGCCGCCTGCCCGGAGCTTGAAGGACGCTATCTCGAGCTTGTCCGCCGCGCCGCCGTCTCTTTCGGTTTCACGCAAGGACAGGAAAATCCGGCAGGCGGACAGGAAAAAACACAAGCCGTCCCGGATGCCGCATCGGGTCATTCCGTCAGAAAACCAATCAAAATCAATATAGAAGCGAAAGTGGAACGCTATCCGGCATACCGCCCGACCGCCGCCCTGAAAGTAACCCGCCGGCGGTTTTTCCGGCTGCAAAACCGATAAATACCCGTGCATCGCGCCCGAGTAATCCGCCTCGGATGCCGCACCAATCCGTTCCGTCAGAAAACCGATAAAAATCAATATATAGTGAATTAAATTTAAACCGGTACAGCGTTGCCTCGCCTTGCCGTACTATTTGTACTGTCTGCGGCTCGCCGCCTTGTCCTGATTTTTGTTAATTCGCTATAGAATCGAAAGTTCCGCCTGTACGAACGCCTGTTTTCGGGCGATTGCGCCTTATCCGCGCAACAATGCCGTCTGAAGCGTGCCGGCTTCAGACGGCCTGTTTTCAGTGTTCTTCGCGCGCGTGGTTGATGGTGTATTTGGGGATTTCCACAATCAAATCTTCGCCGGCGACAACCGCCTGACAACTCAGGCGCGAATCGGCTTCCAAACCCCAAGCCTGATCGAGCAGGTCTTCTTCCAATTCGGTCGGCTCTTCCAGGCTGTCGAAACCTTTGCGGATAATCACGTGGCAGGTTGTGCAGGCGCAGGATTTTTCGCAGGCGTGATCGACTTCGATATCATGGTCGAGCAGCACGTCAAGGACGGTTTTACCTTCGGGTGCGTTATCGATGACTGCACCCTCGGGGCATAATGTCGTGTGTGGAAGTACGGTGATTTTGGGCATTTTTATTGTCTTTCTGTAAAAAGTGTTTGTGTTCGTTTTCGGAAAACTGTCTGCCTAATGTCGCGGTTCGAGCAGGTCGGCAACATTTTGCCAGCCCGTCAGGCAGGCAAAATCGAGGGCGGTATAGCCTTCCGATGTCGTTGAGGCAGGATTTGCGCCGTATTCAAGCATGGCTTGAACCATAAGTGCATTTCCTGCGATGGCTTCATGATGAAGCGGCGTATAGCCGTCTTCGTCCTGTTCCCGCAGATAATCCGAGTTTTGGGACAACTGTTGCCGAAAATCGTCAATACAGTTCCGGCACATCGGATGCTCTTCCAGATTTTCGGGATGTTCTTTTTTCTTCATACACCAGCAATATCTGCCCGGGATCGCCGAAATCGATTCCCCATGCGGCATCGTGTTCGGTGCGCTCCTCTTCCGTCATCTGCCCGCGCATTGCCTGTACGGTAAAGCCGCCGTAGGGAATGCCGTTGCACACGAACATCCAGTCGCTGATGTCGTCAACCGGAACGCAAATGCTTTCGCCTTGTTCGACATTAGTCAGTTCGCCGGGTTTATTGTTCAGCACACCGTAAATGTAAAGACCGTCAAAATAAATATCGTCGATCCACATATGTTCGCAAATTTCGCCGTCTTCGCCGTCTTGGAAAAAAGGGGCTTTGACCATGGCAAAATCTAAGGCGGGAATGATGCGGCGGCGTTCCCAAAAAAGCTCGCGCCAAAAGTATTTGAATGTTTTACGGGCGCGTTCGCCGGCACGGTTTACCGGTTCGTCTGCCTGTTCTACATAATAAATGACGGAATCGCCCATCATACTGCTCCTCAACGTGTACGGTATCTGTTTGCACCTTACCGTGGTTTTCTGCCTTCGGCATCCGATTCGGATTTGAAAAGTTCCAAATATTCGGAATAGGCTTTTTCCAAATCCGCCCGCGAAAAACAGGTGTAAATATGGATGCCGTCTGCAATTTCGTCGGTCAGCCTCGTACCGCTTTTGCGTAAATATGCTTCTTTAAAAAGGCGGATTTTCGATTTTTTCGGCTTGTAGGATGCCGCGCCCGCCAAAAGCCGGGGCAGCGCGTAAGGGTATTCCCGGTGTCCGCGCCGTACCAAATCAAGCAGTTGTTTGCGACCGGATCCGGCATTCCCTTCCTGCCTGCGTTCGTGGACGCTTTTTTCAAATTCCGATTCCGCCGTTTCGTTTTTCGGGAACACGATTTCGCCGCGAAGCGATAAAAACAAACGTTTTACAAGATTCTCGTCCACGGCGAACAATTCGGTATCGCCTATCCTGCTTTTACTAAAAATTTCATGGAGCAGGTTTTCTTTTTCTTTGTAATTGTCGGTTTTGACGGCGAGGATGCGTTCCAACCCGGCAACGTTCGCATAACCGTTGTTTTCCAAATGGCGCATTCTGCCTTCAAAATTGCTTACATCCGAAATGCCGATTTTATACACGCCCTTGATGACGGTTTTCATCAGATAGACAATGCCTGACTTTTCCATTGTTGTTTTTTATTTTATTTCTGTGAGATGATATTTTTTCAGACGACCTCTTTATCCAATGCCGTCTGAAACCATTTGCCGTCAAATATTATCAACGCTTTGACCAGTCAACGCGCGTTGGATATTGCGGTTCATGCGTTTGGCGGCGAAGTTGTCGGTGCTGCGGCTGAGTTTGGCGACGGCGGAGCGGATGTCTTCGGCTTTTCCGTCTTTCAGACGGCCTTGCAAATCGGCGATGCCTTGCCGGATCTGTTGCAATTCTTTGGCATCCAGTAAATCGCTGTCCAACTCGAGGGCGGCGTTGACGGCATCGGTCAGGCTTTCGGCTTCGACTACGGCTTCGGCGCGGGCGCGTGCCGCCATATCTTCGGCGGCGTTGTCCATACTGTCTTTAAGCATTCGGGTAATCGCGCCGTCGTCCAAGCCGTAGGAAGGTTTGACTTCGATTTGCGCCTGTACGCCGGTGCTTTGTTCTTGGGCGGAAACGGACAGCAGCCCGTCCGCATCGATTTGGAAGGTTACGCGGATACGCGCCGCACCCGCCGCCATCGGTGGAATGCCGCGCAGGGTGAATTTGGCAAGGCTGCGGCAGTCAGAAACGAGCTCGCGCTCGCCTTGCACGACGTGTATCGTCATCGCGGTTTGACCGTCTTTGAAGGTGGTAAAGTCCTGCGCGCGCGCGGTGGGGATGGTGGAATTGCGCGGGATGATTTTTTCCGCCAAGCCGCCGTAGGTTTCCAAACCGAGCGACAAAGGTGTAACGTCCAGCAGCAGCCATTCGCCGTCGGTTTTGTTGCCTGCGAGGACGTTTGCCTGTATGGCGGCGCCGAGCGCGACGACTTCGTCGGGATTGAGGTTGTTCAGCGGGGTTTGTCCGAAGAAGGTGGCGACTGCCTGTTGGACGTGCAGCATACGGGTCGAACCGCCGACCATAATCACGCCTTTGACTTCGTTTTTACCGACACCGGCATCTTTCAACGCCTGTGTGACCGGTTCGAGCGTTTTCATCACCAAATGCTGCGTCAGGTTGTGGAACTCGGCGCGACTGATGCTTGTGTCGATTGCCATGCCGTCTGAAAGCGTCGCCTGAATGCGCGCTTCGGTTTGCGTGGTTAATTGTTCTTTGGCGGCGCGGACGAGCGAGAGCAGGAGTTGGCTGTCTTGTTCGTTGAGTTGGGAGAGTCCGTTTTGTTCGAGCAGGCGGCAGAACAGGCGGTGGTCGAAATCGTCGCCGCCCAACGCGCTGTTGCCGCCGGTGGCTTTGACTTCAAACAGTCCTTTGGTCAGTTGCAATACGGATACGTCGAATGTGCCGCCCCCTAAGTCGTACACGACAAACGTGCCTTCCGAGGCGTTGTCCAGCCCGTAGGCGATTGCGGCAGCGGTGGGTTCGTTGAGCAGGCGCAATACGTTCAAACCCGCCAGACGCGCGGCATCTTTGGTGGCTTGGCGTTGGGCATCATCGAAATAGGCAGGGACGGTAATCACCACGCCGACCAAATCGCCGCCCAAGGTTTCTTCGGCGCGCGATTTAAGGGTTTTGAGGATTTCCGCCGACACTTCGACAGGCGTTTTCACCCCCTGCCGCGTATGCAGTTCGATAACGCGTTGATTGTCGCCGAAACGGTAAGGCAGGTAATGCGTATTTTGATGCAGATCGGCAAGCGTCCGCCCGATAAGGCGTTTGGCGGAGCTAACGGTGTTCAGCGGGTCGGTTTTTTGGGCGGACAGGGCGGTTTTGCCGACTTCAATGCCGCCGTTTTCCAGATAGCGGACGACGGAAGGCAGGGTAACGCGCCCTTCGGCATCGGGCAGGCAGGCGGCACTGCCGCTGCGGACGGTGGCAACCAAGCTGTTGGTCGTACCCAAATCGATGCCTGCCGCCAAACGGTGTCGGTGCGGGGCGGCGGACATACCCGGTTCTGAAATCTGCAAAAGAGCCATAAATTCTGCCTGTCGGTGCGGTGTGTAAAGGAAGGAAGTCGGCATTTTAACAGAATTTGCGCCGATAGTTGAGCAAACCGCTAAGGATTGGGCCGTGCCGCCGAAATTGCCCTCTACCGCCAAATGCCGATAAAATCCGTCTTTCTCGCCCATCATTAGGAATATAAATCGTGAAAGGACTCGACTATTGCCGTCAAAAAGCAGAAGAAAGCCGCTCCAGTTTTTTATCGGGCTTCCGTTTCCTGACTCAGAAAAAACGGGATGCGGTAACGGTTTTATATGCTTTTTGCCGCGAATTGGACGATGTGGTTGACGAATGTTCCAACCCCGATGTTGCACAGGCAACATTGAACTGGTGGCGCGGCGATTTGGACAAGGTGTTCGGTGGCGAGATGCCGGAACACCCCGTCAATCAGGCCTTGCAGCAGGTTAAGGAAACCTTCAAGCTGCCGAAATATGAACTGGAAGCCTTAATCGACGGGATGCAGATGGATTTGGTTCAAGCCCGTTACGGCAGTTTTGAAGAATTGAAACTGTATTGCCACCGCGTCGCAGGCGTAGTCGGCTGCCTGATTGCGCGGATTTTGGGGTTTTCAGACAGCAAAACACTGGAATACGCCGACAAAATGGGACTTGCGCTGCAACTAACCAACATCATCCGCGATGTCGGCGAAGACGCCCGTAATGGGCGGATTTACCTGCCGATGGAGGAAATGCGGCGGTTTGATGTCCCCGCAAGTGTGATTTTGCAGTGCCGGCCGACAGAAAATTTCACCGAATTGATGGCATTCCAAATAAAGCGTGCGCGTGAAACCTACCGTGAAGCCGTATCGCTGCTGCCTGATGCCGACAAAAAAGCCCAAAAAGTCGGACTGGTTATGGCGGCGGTTTATTACGCGCTTTTAAACGAAATCGACCGAGACGGCGCGCAAAACGTCCTCAAATACAAAATCGCCCTCCCTTCGCCGCGCAAAAAACGCATTGCCCTGAAAACCTGGTTATTCGGATTCAAACCGCGCCCCGGCACGCCGGAACGGGCATAAGGCGCATACCGCCCGCCCTTCAGGAAAACCCAACCCCCGCCGCCCCGAAAAACGGGGTTTCAACCATTGGAGGAATAAATGATGAACACGCCGCATCCGCGCCCGAAAATCGCCGTCATCGGCGCAGGCTGGGCAGGACTGTCCGCCACCGTCACCTTGGCGCGGCACGCCGACGTTACCCTGTTTGAAGCCGGCCGGCAGGCGGGCGGCAGGGCGCGCGCACTGGCCGGAAATACCGACGGTTTCGGTTTTTTGGACAACGGGCAGCACATTTTGCTCGGCGCATACCGGGGCGTGTTGCGCCTGATGAAAACCATCGGTTCAGACCCCCGTGCCGCCTTTTTGCGCGTACCGCTGCACTGGCATATGCACGGCGGTTTGCAGTTCCGCACCCTCCCCCTGCCCGCGCCGCTGCATATTTTGGGCGGCGTGCTGCTTGCCCGGCGCGTACCGTCCGCATTCAAAGCCAAACTGCTTGCCGATATGTCCGATTTGCAGAAGTCCGCACGCCTCGGACAGCCCGACACGACAGTTGCACAATGGCTGAAACAGCGGAACGTGCCGCGTGCCGCCGTGATGCAGTTTTGGCAGCCGCTGGTGTGGGGTGCGCTCAACACGCCTTTGGAAACCGCAAGCCTGCGCGTGTTGTGCAACGTTTTGTCCGACGGCGTGCTGACGAAAAAATCCGGCAGCGACTATCTCCTACCCAAGCAGGATTTGGGCGCAATCGTCGCCGAACCCGCCTTGGCGGAGCTTCAACGGCTCGGCGCGGACATCCGCCTCGAAACGCGCGTATGCCGTCTGAACACCCTCCCGGACGGGAAAGTGCTCGTCAACGGCGAAGCTTTCGATGCCGCCGTCCCCGCCACCGCGCCCTACCACGCCGCCGCGCTCCTGCCCGAAGGCACGCCCGAACACGTTCAGACGGCATATCAAAACCTTCGCTACCACGCCATCACCACCGTCTATCTGCGCTACGCCGAACCCGTCCGCCTGCCCGCCCCGCTGACCGGCCTTGCCGACGGCACGGTGCAATGGCTGCTTTGCCGGGGCAGGCTCGGACTGCCTGAAAACGAAGTGTCCGCCGTCATCAGCGTTTCCGACCGCGTCGGCGCGTTTGCAAACCGGGCGTGGGCGGACAAAGTTCACGCCGACCTCAAACGCATCCTTCCGCATTTGGGCGAACCCGAAGCCGTGCGCGTCATCACCGAAAAACGCGCCACAACCGCAGCCGATGCCCCGCCGCCGGATTTGTCGTGGTTGCACCGGCACCGCATCTTCCCCGCCGGCGACTACCTCCACCCAGACTACCCCGCCACGCTCGAAGCCGCCGTACAATCAGGTTTCGCGTCGGCGGAAGCCTGCCTGCAAAGCCTGAGCGATGCCGTCTGAAAACGCCGGCCGGTATCGGGACGCTTTACAAGGTGCGGCAAAACGCTAAAATACCTTAACCGACCACCAAAAAGGAAAAAGTATGGCGACACTGTCCGACAAAACCATCTTAGTAACCGGCGCATCGCAAGGTCTGGGCGAACAGGTCGCCAAAGCCTATGCGGCGGCAGGCGCAACCGTGATTTTGGTTGCCCGTCATCAGAAAAAACTGGAAAAAGTGTATGACGCGATTGTCGAAGCCGGATACCCCGAACCATTCGCCATCTGCTTTGACCTTATTAGCGCGGAAGAAAAAGAATTTGAACATTTCGCCGCCACCATTGCCGAAGCCACGCAAGGCAAACTGGACGGCATCGTCCACTGCGCCGGCTATTTTTACGCGCTCTCGCCGCTGGATTTCCAAACCGTCGCCGAATGGGTCAACCAATACCGCATCAACACCGTCGCCCCGATGGGGCTGACCCGCGCCCTCCTTCCCCTGCTGAAACAGTCGCCGGACGCATCCGTTATCTTCGTCGGCGAAAGCCACGGGGAAACCCCCAAAGCCTACTGGGGCGGCTTCGGCGCGTCCAAAGCCGCGTTGAACTACCTGTGCAAAGTCGCCGCCGACGAATGGGAACGCTTCGGCAACCTGCGCGCCAACGTCCTCGTCCCCGGACCCATCAATTCCCCGCAACGCATCAAATCCCATCCGGGCGAAGCCAAAAGCGAACGCAAAAGCTACGGGGACGTGCTGCCCGCATTTGTCTGGTGGGCAAGTGCCGAAAGCAAAGGGCGGAGCGGCGAAATCGTTTACCTCTAAATCCGGAAAAGGCAGGCATCCCGCCCGCGCCGCGATTCCGTTTGAAAAATATCCGTACCTTCCGTGCGCATCCGTCCCGCACAGACAAACACCTTGACTTAAATTTACATAAGGACAATAATGACAACCCGTTATTTCCTTAACTTGACCTTAGGGTAAATTTTATGAAAACCGTTTCCACCGCCGTTGTCCTTGCCGCCGCTGCCGTTTCACTGACCGGCTGTGCGACCGAATCCTCACGCAGTCTCGAGGTAGCAAAAGTCGCCTCCTACAATACGCAATATCACGGTGTTCGTACCCCGATTTCCGTCGGAACATTCGACAACCGCTCCAGCTTCCAAAAAGGCATTTTCTCCGACGGGGAAGACCGTTTGGGCAGCCAGGCAAAAACCATTCTAGTAACGCACCTGCAACAGACCAACCGCTTCAACGTACTGAACCGCACCAATTTGAACGCATTAAAACAGGAATCCGGCATTTCCGGCAAAGCGCATAACCTGAAAGGCGCAGATTATGTCGTTACCGGCGATGTAACCGAATTCGGACGCAGAGATGTCGGCGATCATCAGCTCTTCGGCATTTTGGGTCGCGGCAAATCGCAAATCGCCTATGCAAAAGTGGCTCTGAATATCGTCAACGTCAATACTTCCGAAATCGTCTATTCCGCACAGGGCGCGGGCGAATACGCACTTTCCAACCGTGAAATCATCGGTTTCGGCGGCACTTCCGGCTACGATGCGACTTTGAACGGCAAAGTTTTAGACTTGGCAATCCGCGAAGCCGTCAACAGCCTGGTTCAGGCTGTTGACAACGGCGCATGGCAACCCAACCGTTAAGGAGAAATGATGAATCCGAAAACCTTGAGCCGTTTGTCGCTGTGTGCGGCGGTCTTGGCTCTGACCGCCTGCGGCGGCAACGGGCAAAAATCCCTGTATTATTACGGCGGCTATCCCGATACCGTCTATGAAGGTTTGAAAAACGACGACACTTCGTTGGGCAAGCAGACCGAAAAGATGGAAAAATACTTTGTGGAAGCCGGCAACAAAAAAATGAATGCCGCCCCGGGTGCGCACGCCCATCTGGGACTGCTGCTTTCCCGTTCGGGAGACAAAGAGGGCGCGTTCCGCCAGTTTGAAGAAGAGAAAAGGCTGTTTCCCGAATCGGGCGTATTTATGGACTTCCTGATGAAAACCGGTAAAGGAGGCAAGCGATGAAACCTTTGATTTTAGGGCTTGCCGCCGTGTTGGCGCTGTCTGCCTGCCAAGTTCAAAAAGCGCCCGATTTCGACTACACGTCATTCAAGGAAAGCAAACCGGCTTCAATTTTGGTGGTTCCGCCGCTGAACGAATCGCCCGATGTCAACGGAACATGGTGTGTACTGGCTTCGACCGCCGCGCCGCTTTCCGAAGCCGGCTATTACGTCTTCCCCGCCGCAGTCGTGGAGGAAACCTTCAAACAAAACGGCTTGACCAATGCCGCCGATATTCACGCCGTCCGGCCGGAAAAACTGCATCAGATTTTCGGCAATGATGCGGTTTTGTACATTACGGTTACCGAATACGGCACTTCATATCAAATTTTAGACAGCGTGACGACCGTATCCGCCAAAGCACGGCTGGTCGATTCCCGCAACGGAAAAGAGTTGTGGTCGGGTTCGGCCAGCATCCGCGAAGGCAGCAACAACAGCAACAGCGGCCTGTTGGGGGCTTTGGTCAGCGCAGTGGTCAATCAGATTGCCAACAGCCTGACCGACCGCGGTTATCAGGTTTCCAAAACCGCCGCATACAACCTGCTGTCGCCCTATTCTCACAACGGCATCTTGAAAGGTCCGAGATTCGTCGAAGAGCAGCCCAAATAAGCATATGCCGTCTGAACCTCTCCGAGCTTCAGACGGCATATGCGAATCTTGATACTTGCAAGCCGCACCGCCCAAAATCGGGCGGCCGGTTTCAATATCCGAACAAGGTTCGGGTTCTGTATTTTGCAGAACCCGAACCTTTTATTCAAATTTAAACTTAATTCCGGCGTGGTTGTATGGTAAATTAACACGCAATATGCCCTGACCTGCAAAACTTCCCCAAACTTCATCAAAAAATCAACTGTACCCGTCTTTTCAGACGGCATTGATACCGTAAGAGATTTCCCATGCAAAAATGGCAAACCGAGCTTTATTCCACACCGCTTTGGCTTTTACAGACTCTCTTGATAGTTTCTGCCGCTTCAGCGGTGATTCTGTTTTTGACACGGAAAACGCGCTTCGGGCGGGAGTTTGCCTATATCCTGCGCCTTTGTCTGACACCGAAAAGCGCGGTCAAAGTATTGCTGCTGATTACGGCAATGGTTACGCTGCTGTTAACCGAAGTACGGCTGAATGTGTTGAGTACCTTTATGTCCAAAGGGCTTTACGACTCGATGCAGGATTTGAATGCTTCGGCATTTTGGATGTTTGCCGCAATGAACGCGGGCGTGGTGCTGATACGGGCGTTTAACAACGTCGTCAACGACTTCCTCGATCAAGGCTTGGCGATTAAATGGTCGGAGCGGCTCAACGAAGTGCTGACAGCACGCTGGCTTGCCGACAAAAACTACTACCGCCTGCAAATGCGCCGCCACGCGCCAGACAACATCGACCAGCGTATCCAACAGGACGCGCAGGAATTTATCGCTTCGACCATCGAATTTGTGCGCGGCATGGTCAATTCGGTCGTTACTTCTCTGGAATTTGCCGTTGTTTTGCGGGGCTTGGCTGGCATCCTGACCGTGTTCGGCTTCGACATTCCGCACGGCATCGTTTGGTTTGTCTATATATTTGTGATTTTGGCGACCTTTATCGCCATGTGGATAGGCAACCCTTTGATTCGTTACAATTATGAAAACGAAAAACTCAACGGCGACTACCGTTATTCCCTCATCCGCGTGCGCGACCACGCCGAAAGCGTGGCGTTTTACAACGGCGAAAAACATGAATACGACCAGCTTTCCGACCGCTTTAAAGCCATTATCCGCAACCGTTGGCGCATTGCGCGGCAAAGCGTCTGCTTAAGCGGCTTTAACGGTATGTTCACCAACGGCATCAAACTCTTCCCGATTATTTTGCAAGCTCCGCGCCTGTTTGCCGGACAAATCAAAATCGGCGACATCCAGCAAACCGTCCAAGCCTTCGCGCGACTGCAAAACGCGCTTTCTTTCTTTCGAATGTTCTACAACAAATTCACCGCCTACCGCGCCCGATTGGAGCGTCTGTACGGCTTTTTGCTGAGTACCGAAGAACAACACAGCGCGCGACAACCCGAGATTAGCGAAGTTTCAGACGGCATTGCACTGGAATGTAAGGCGGCGGCAGCTTTTGCACGAATTGGCGGCAGCTTTTGCACCGCCGAAGCGTAGGAAATTGTATTAGCTTTTGCACAAATTTATCCCCGTTTAATGGTCTGTTAAACGGGGATTATCTTATGCCTTTAAAAGTAGTACGCTACTTGCGGTCAGAACTTATAAATCAGGTGGTCGTCGTAGCTTGAATTGCTGTTGATGTGCTGCTCACAGTCAAGGTTTGGCTGCCTGCAAAACGCTCCCATCCGGTCAGGCGCAGTTCTGCCACGAGGTCAAGATAAGCAGGCAGTTCGCTGCGGGTGCCGGAGAAGAAGACAAATGGCGGCCGCACCATTGCCATCAGGCGCAGAAACTCTACCATGCCGAAGTAGTTCATCGCGTCCCCTTTTCCCCGGCGGCGCGGCTTTGGTTGAACCGCGCGTCGTGCTGCCTGCCTTTCAGTTCGCTGATATACGCCTGCCGACAGTGTTGGCGGTCGAAAAACACGCCGTTAATCAGGGTATATAAAATCTTCCAGCGGGTTTTGGGCTTTTGGGCGAGCCGCGCGCCGCGATAGGTGCGGCTTGAGAGGGTTTCGTCCGCCGCGCCGCCGGTTAGGGCGTTGAACAGTTGGTCGATGGCTACCAACAGGTGGTAAACGTATTTTTTCAGCCGATGTTTAGCGTCCATTCTTCGATTTCCTTTTCCAGCGCGTCCAATCCGGGCGCGGTTTCGATGGTGTTCAATTTGTCTTCGAGCTGCTGACGCTTTCCGATAATCGCGCCGGCGGCAACAGCCAGGCGGGCGGATTTTTCGATAACTTTTTCAATCAAAACGTCCAATTCCACGCCCCTTGTGGCGGCGATTTGCGCCAGCATCGGGGTCGGGGCGTTGTTGTCCGCCTGCCGCGCGAGGGCTTCTTTTTCCTGCCTGTAAAAGCTGTCGATTTCCACTTGGGGATAGCCCGCCAAGAGGCTGTTTTTGAGTTCGTCCGCCTTTGCCGCGAGGCGGAATGCCGTGGCGGTTTTTTGTTCGGCGAAACGGGCGGCGGCAGCGGCTTCGCCGATTTCCCATTTCTTGCCGTCCCATTCGTGGTATTCAGACGGGCGCGGCGGGGTTAAAACGGGGCGACCGTCGGAATCTGCGGCAATCTGCCCTCCCTGCGCCTGTCCTGCCAAAAGGGCGGCGTATTCTTCGGCGCGGACGGCAACCGCGCCTTCGGGGATGCCGCCCAATGTGTCGTCGTAAAAGCCGTTTTTGAAATAGATGGTCATTTCGGGGTTTCCTTTTTTGTATTTACATTTTGGTTTTTTGCCGCTTATAATGTAACGACAAAATACGCTGCAAGCTGCAATGAAGATTGAATTTGACTCCGAAAAAAATCAACGCAATATCGAAGAGCGGAATTTGCCCTTTGAATCAGTCGGGCAAATACGCTGGACAACGGCCGTTATTGTGCCCGATGTCCGCTTTGATTACCCCGAACCGCGTTATGTTGCCGCTGCTTATCTAGGCGATACGCAACGCCTGCACATTGTCTGTTTTACGCCGATAAAAGACGGCATCCGTGTCATCAGTTTTCGCAAAGCGAATAAAAGAGAGGTTAAAAAATATGCAACGTCAATCCTTAACAAACGCTGACGGCGAAGTGCGGGAACTTGCCGCCGAAGATTTTGCGCTTGCCCGCCCCATTGCCGAAGCCCTGCCCGAAGACTTGGCACAGGTGCTTTTTTCCCATCAAAAACAATTGGAAGAAAAGGGCGTAATGCAAAAACGAAACACAGGCAAAACCCCGAAACAACTCGTTACCATACGCCTGTCCGCCGATGTGGTCGAAAAATTCCGCGCCGGCGGCAAGGGCTGGCAGACGCGCATCAACGAGGTTTTGCGCCAATATGTCGCCCAATTGAAATAACGGGGGCGGCCGCTGCTTATCGGGCGCGCCCGACTATCCTTTCCCGCGCGGTTTCGGCCGTGCGGTTTTTTGTTGCCGGTGCCGTCCGAAGGGGGCAGCGGCTTTTTGCGCGGTCATTCCCGCCTTTCGTTATTCCCGCCACTTTCCGTCATTCCCGCGAAGGCGGGAATCCCGAAACCCCTGCCGCCGTCATTCCCGCGAAAGCGGGAATCCAGTCCGTTCGGTTTCAGCCGTTTCCGATAGATTCCTGCCGCGTTTGGGGTCTGGATTCCCGCTTTCGCGGGAATGACGGCGGCGGGGGTTTCTGTTTTTTCCGATAAATTCCTGCCGCGTTTGAGGTCTGGATTCCCGCCTGCGCGGGAATGACGGCGGCGGGGGTTTCTGTTTTTTCCGATAAATTCCTGCCGCGTTTGGGGTCTGGATTCCCGCCTGCGCGGGAATGACGGCGGCGGGGGTTTCTGTTTTTTCCGATAGATTCCTGTTGCGTCGGGGTCTGGATTCCCGCTTTCGCGGGAATGACGGCGGCGGGGGTTTCTGTTTTTTCCGATAGATTCCTGCCGCGTTTGGGGTCTAGATTCCCGCTTTCGCGGGAATGACGGTGGCGGGGGTTTCTGTTTTTTCCGATAGATTCCTGCCGCGTTTAGGGGCTGGATTCCCGCTTTCGCGGGAATGACGAAAGCGGCGGGAATGACGAAGAGTGGCAGGATTGGCGGGGCATAGGTTTCGGGGGATTGGCGGCGCGGCCGGTTTCGGTCGGATTGCTTGGATCGGCGGGCTGAAGCCCATCTCTACAACTCGTCTCTACAACCCATCTCTACAACCCATCTCTACAGCTATCTCTACAGCTATCTCTACAGCTATCTCTACAGCTATCTCTACAGCTATCTCTACAGCTATCTCTACAGCTATCTCTACAGCTATCTCTACAGCTATCTCTACAGCTATCTCTACAGCTATCTCTACAGCCATCTCTACAGCCATCTCTACAGCCATCTCTACAGCCATCTCTACAGCCATCTCTACAGCCATCTCTACAACCATCTCTACAACCCATCTCTACAGCCCGCTAGTCTTGCAGTGCCTCGAGCAAGCCGTCTCGGCGGCGGCGGTTTCGGGGTCCGGTTGATGTTCTTCCACTCTCTCTTTGCGGTTCTTCGTTGGTTTCAGGTATTTCGGGGCCTATCGGGGAGCTGGCGGCGTTTCCCGAGGCGGCTTTGCCGATGGCCATCCAGTCGCAACTACCTTCGTACCAGTTGGTAATAATGGCGGCGGCGTGGTTTTTTGCGCGGATAAACAGCCAGTTGTGTTGCCTTCGATCGCCGGTAACGCGTCCCGAATGGCGTTCGGATACGAAGCATTTGACGTTGCCGTCGGCAAAGGCGACGGGGAAGACGACTTCGTTTTCGATGGGGCCGCCGCTTCTTGTAAACCTGTAACTGCCGGTCTGTATCATTGTGCCGTCGGGGAATCTGACAATATCCACGCCGCCGATGGTTTGGCGTGTGAATTGCGCGGCAACGGCGGTGCTGATTTTTTCGTCCAGCCCTTGGATTTGGGCGGCGGTGTGGGTGTGGTCGCGGTCGGCTTTGTCTTGGAGGTTTTGCGCCAGCGTGCCCGCGTCCAGCGCGCCTGCGTTGATGGTTTCGCCGTGGGACTTTATCCAGAACACGGCTTCGCCCAAGGTGTCGGCGGCTTTGATGCACAGTTTTAAAACCAGGGCTTTGGGGCGGTTTTCGTCGCCGCCCGTTGCCATTTTGCTGTCCGGGCGCGGGGTTAAAAAGCCGTTGTCGCTTAAATTTTCGTCCGTCCAAGTCGATACGAGCGAGCTTCTCTGCCTTTCGTTGTGGTCTTCGTAACCGAGGGCTGCCGCGTGCGGGTGGTTTACCCAGTGTGAAAATACTTTGTGGACGTGCCGTTTGATTTCGTCTTCCTGCTTCGTTCCGACTGCCAAGCTGTTGCCTGCGTTGCGGATAAAGCGGTCTTCCGCCTGCGGGACGTTTTGGATGCTGCCGTATTTTCCGGTCAGCAGGCGGTACAGCTCGGGATAAGCGGTTTTGGTTACGCGCGTGCGGATGTCGTCAAACGCCAGCCAGCCGGTCGGGATTTGGTCGGACGGAAACCACGCGGTGATGCCGATGTCGGTACGGCTTAAATCGGGCAGGCGGTTGCTGTTGCCCAGGGCGCGGTAGAGGTCGGGGAAGGTGTTTTGTGCAAAGGTCGTGCCGTTGGCTTTGAGATAGCCTGCGGGGTTTTGTACGGCTTTGGGAAAGGATACGATCGCGCCGACGGGGATGCCGTCCGAATTGAGTTTTTTCCATGCGGACCAGTTGTCGTTTGCGCTGCTTACCTGGTGGCGTTCGTACACGTCGGACGTGTAGGCGGGATAACCCAACTGCCTGCACCAGCCGGGTTGCGTTCCGGCGATGACTTGGATATGGCAGGCGGTGTTTTCAACGGGCAGGTTGGAGCTGCCGACCGCCGTCGGCAGGGAATAGACGCCGTCTGTTTTGAGGGTGTTCAAATCGCCCCGGAAGGTTTCTACTTTGAAGTTGCCGATGCCGTATCCGGACAGTGTGTTCGGTTTGCCTTCGATGTCTTCGTTAAAACGCGGTTTGTTGGCTTGGTGGAAGATGTCGTGGTTGTTGTAGGAAATGCGGTTGTTTGCGCCGTGCAGGCGCAGGGTGTCGTCGCCGAAGACGATGTGGGCGTTGTCGGCATCCGCGCCGATGTAGGCTTTGTGGCCGCCGTTCCAGTTCGTCTGGTTGGCGGATAAATGGATGCCGCTTTGGAATTGGGTTGCGGCGGTAAAGGTTTTTTGGCCGGTGATGGTTTGGTCGCCGGTGATAACTACAGCCAGCCTATTTAGTGCTGCCAGTAATTGATTAGGCTGCGACTTATCCGGCCGGATACCGGCCGCATTCAGCACGGTCAGCAGCTCGGATTGCACTTGGTTGAGCCACCACGCGGGCAGGATGGTGCCAAATTCGGACACGCCGTCGCCGTCGTGGAAGGTCTTGTCGGGGGTTTCGATGGGGTGCATGGTTTAGTCCTTATCGGTAGGTAAATCGGATAGCGGTGTGGGCGGGCTTGAGGCGGTTGAACAGGCTCTCGATCACGGCATCGCTGTAATCGGTCAGCCTGTCGCCCGCCGCCGAGATACCGGCGCGGAATCGGGTAATGCGGTTGTTGCCGCCGCGCACGTTAACGTGCCACACCCACATGATTTCCTGCGGCGCAAGACGGTCGCCGGCGCGGTTTACACCGGCGCGGAACGGCTGCGGTTCGTCGATTTGGATTTGATAGCCCGCCGCCTCGGCCAAACGCACAAAATAAGGAATACTCAAGCCGCCTGTTTCGTTTAGCTTGGCCATGACGGCCAACACACGGCGCTGGCGGTTTTTGCCCGTACCGTCCAAACCTAATACGCGCTCCCAATCGGCCAGCATTTGGCCGGCGCTGCGTGGGTCGACGGCATCGGCAACGCTTTGAGCCGATTCCGCCACCGCATCCAGCGCTGCGCCGTCTATTTCTGCCTGCGCTCGCACACGCGGGGCATTGCGGGCATACGACACGGGGGGCAACAGGCCCCGCAAGATGTCTTGATAGCTCATGACGGCATCTCCGTTACATTAATCGCACCCGCTTTAAACCACTCGATGCGGTTAACCGTATCGGCGGCACGGTTGGCCGTCGGCGCAGTCAGACGGCGGTCGATCACACCATCCACATTGCTGATAGCAGCCTCGATTTGCGACACAGTCAGGCCGTCGCCGGGATCAGGGTGTCGAAATATTCTTTTAGGGCCGTCCGTATGCGGCGCTTGGCCTCGTCCAAGTCGATACCGTCGAGCTTGACTTGCACGGTAACAGGCACCGCCGTTACGGTTGGCTTGAGTACCAGCGCATTTTTTGCCGTTACCGGGCGCATCTCGTCGATATAAGCCTGTACGCGGCGCACAGTTTCTTCCGACGGCACACCGTCGGCGGAGGTAATGGCAATATCCACCGTACCCAAGCCGCGGCGCAGCGGATAAACATATGCGCTGGTTACGCCGTCAACACTCAACGCCCAGTTTTTATAGTCGTAACGGTTGCCGCCTGCGGGCGGTCGGCGGATGGCTGGCAAAGCCGTATTCCTGCAAATGTTCAAGGTCTTGCAGGGTTTCGTCGGCCAAGCCGCTCAACTGCACGCGCTGTATCGGCTCGGACGACACCACCAGCGTGATTTTTCCCCGAAAGGCCGCGCGCAGGGTTTCGCCGATATTTTTAGCAGTTTGTGCCGTTTTTTTCGCCAATTTACTCAAACTCATTCAAACACCGCCGTTTCTGCTTGTTTTTTGCCGCCTTTTTTGCCCTTATGGCTCACGCCTTTGCGTTTGCCTTTGCGCTTGCGCGCCGCCTCGGCCTTTTTGGGGTAAGCGTCGGGTGTCCAAATACCGTCCTCTTTGAGCCGCAGCTCGGTTTGCGTGCCATCCATGCGGGATAGCATAAACCGCCGCCCCATCAGAAAAAACACCGCATCGATACCGTGCTCGTCGTCGATCACATGCACACGCTGGCCAGGTTGCCACAATACGCCGTCGCGGGTTTTATGGCCGCCCACGGTTATCGTGAGTGTCAATCCCTCCAGCCGCCAGTCGGCCAGCTGCTTTTTAGCCTGCTTTTGCAATGCGGCCAAATTGTCGGCATCGGACACCACCACCGTTTTAGGGCGGTGCAGCGTCATCGTCGGGTCTTTGTACACCCACTTTAAATCGTGTTTGGCGCTGTCGCCGCTGCGGCCGTGCGATTGCGCCAAAAAAGTAACCTCGGAAAAGCGGTTGTCGGTATCCCACTCAATGTCCATGCGCTCGATATTGCGGCGGCTGTCGGTGCGGCTCCAACACAATGTCGCCACCGGCGGGCTGCTGTAATCCGCACCGCCCACCACCAACGTGCCGTCCGGCTCCAGCCACGGATGCAGCCCGACCGAGTTGGCAATATGGGTTAATGCCTGCCATACGGTTTCGCCCGGCTCGATGTCGATTTTGTCCAAAGCGGGGTTGTTTTCGGCCTTAAGCACCACCGCTTTAATCTGCGGCCACGGCGCGGCCAGCTTTTTGGCTGCATCCAATACCGTCATGCCCTTTACATTGAGCTGCGGCGCGGAGCAATCCACCAAAAAACCGGCCAAATCACGCCCGCTCAAGCTCAACTCGCGGCCGCCCTTGCTTTTGCCGTGGCGCTGGCTGCCGATGATGCCCGTCATCACGATTTGCCCGTCTATCACTACCTCGCAGCTCTCTCCGCTTAAATCGGGTATGGCCGCCTCCGGCCCCAACCTGCCGATGACAAAATCGAAGCTGTCGGCAGGGATTAAAAAGTCGCTGTCGATGTCGTAGCGCTCCCAGTGGCGGTGCTCTTTACCGCCCACGCGCACCGACACGGCATAGCCGTATGAATTATTTTGCATAGCTGTTGACCAAAGTGCCGCGCTTGATAAACGCGGGGTGGTGGATATGGGGATTGAGCCGCACCAGCTCTGCTGCGCGGGCTATATCGCCGTAAAACTCGTGGGCGATTTGGTGTATCGTACCGTCGATTGGGGCTTGGCGCACAATCAGCGGCGGCTTTTGGTTGATGACCGCCGCAACCAACGCATTCAGACGGCCTGCCGCCGCGCGCAGGGATTCTGCCGTTTGGTAAGCCTCGGTATACACGGCGTTGGCCGTCAGCCCACCAGACTCGGCAGCAGCCGTCTGCACCGCCCGTAAGGCGGCAATCTCGGCCTGCATACGGCGGCGCATGGCGCGGTTAACCTCAATCAAATCGGGCGCGGTCATCTCTTCGCCATGCGCCTCGATTAATGCCGTTGCCACCGACAACAGCGATGACGTGGATAACAGGCGCACCGCCTGCGCTACCGGCTGCACCTGTTTGGCGGTTAAACGGTTCAGGCGGTTTTGCAGGCCGTCTGAAAAGCGGCCGGTCAGCAAATTATCAGGGATAGCGGCGGCACGGTCGGCAACAGCCGCAGCCCCGTCAAACCGCTGTCGCGGCGACCAACCGGCATGGTGCATGGCATTATCGGCCAAACCCGCCTCACGGCGTATGCCAGTATCTACCATGACCGATATATCCGCAAACAGCTTGGCCGAGCCGTTTTTAAACGCCGCTGCGCTGTATCCGCCCCGATCGGGAAAGGCAATTTTGTCCAAATCAAACAAACGGCGCACCGCACCAAACGTACCCGATGCCGCACTCCAAATGCCCAGCGCGCTGCCCCATAAAGCCGATACGCCCGCATCCACCGCCAACACCGCATCAACAAAGCCGATAGCCGCCTCGCGGTAGGTGTCGATATCAGCAATCAACGCCTCAAGCTCGACCAAAAAGGCGTTTTCAAAAACAAAGATTTCCTGCGCTTCGGCCGCCTCGCGGAAAGTAATATCGATGCCCGCATAATCCACATAATCGGCCTCATGTCGGTAACTCCATGATGCCGCAATCATGTTGTGCATCCGCCCCCAAACAGGGTGCACCAGCACGCCGCCGCCCGGCTGCTCCAGCGCATCCAGCAGCTTTTTCAGACGGCCTGCATAGCCCTTGCCCCAAAACACCGCATTAATCTGCACCTGCCGCCCGGTCATGCCCATGTCTTCAAGGTCGATACCCTGCACAAACGGCCGCGCATGCTCGGCCAATGCCTTGCCGTTGCTCTCGTCCACCACCTCAATATCAAAGCCGACGCCCTTGTAAGATGCGTCCTGCAATAAGGTATGCCATCCGCTCATTATTGACCCGCTCCACGGCCGAACATGGCCACTTGATACCGCGATACCTCATTCGCGATAACACGTCCGTCGATATTCAGGCTCACATTGGTATTGATGGTCTGACTTGCCGACGCCATCGCACTTTGCACTTGTGCCAAACCTGTTGTAACTGCAGCCGTATCCTGCGCCAATGCTGCCTGATACGCCGCCGTCTGCTGCTGAATGGCTGCCTGATACGCCGCCGTCTGAGTTGAAAACAACGGAGACAACATCTTATCGGTAGGCTGCGCTGACGGAGCAGCCAAATACTGAGGGACACCACCCCGCGCCTGTTCCCGCTTCGGCGCAGGTTCAAATCGGATACCGTTGTTTTTCAGACGATTAATCATTTCAGGAGTTGTCTTGGTACCACGCAAACCCTTTGGCAATGTGCCGTCACCCAAAGACTCGGAATACAGCAACATACCTAACAAACCCGCCCGTTTAACTAACGCTGGATTATTCATGAGCCCGCTACCGGCAGATTTTCCCCATGACAGCAACTTACCGCCTGCCGCTGTGGCACCTGCTGCCACGCCGCCTGCGGAAGCCTTACCCCATACCAACGCTTTACTACCTACATCTTTCAGAAAGCCTGCACCTTTACCGCCACCGGCGGTTAATAACATTGCGGCAGACGCCGCTGTTGCCGCCGTCGTCAATGCTTGCAGGGCTAGAGTGGCATTAGGGTATTCCGCTGCCAGCTTTTTAAACGAGGTTTCCATATCCACCAATGTTCCCGTCAGACTTTCCCGCAACATTGCCAGCGATTCCTGTTGCTCTTGTTGCGCCGCTGCCGACAACATTCGCGCCTCGTTGTTCTTAGCAATTTTTCCGTTATCCAACGTTACGCCAGCCAACGAAGCCATATATTCACGGATTTGCGTCATATCCGTTGCAGCCAGCAAACCTTGTTTTGCCTGCAAATCAGGCAGCAGTTGCGCCAAAAGCGCGCCCTTAAGCATATTTGCCTGCTCCGCCGCCGTCTTATCGCCTGCAGCCGCGCGTTTCTTATAATCTTGGTATTGCTTATCCTTTACTAGCATGGCATCGGCAAGACGGGACAACACCTGCACTGCGTTTTCGCCGTTTTGCTTGCCTTGCACAACCGAGCCTATCCAATCGACACCTTTCTTCGGGTCATTTGGATTTGCCATCTTCTTCAGACGACCTATCGTGTAAGGCGACAGAGTTTTACTCAAAAGATTTTGCACATTAGTCGCCGCTTCGGCAGGACTGCCCGATTTATTCGCCGCAGATTGTAAGAGTGAGAGCAGGTAGTCCAAACCGCCGACACCATTCATCCCTGCCTGTTGCGCGGCAGGGAGCAGGCTCGGCAGCTCCCGAACCATATCCCGCACCTCGAAAGTGCCGTCTAAACCCGATTGCAAGACGTGCTCAAGCCCGAGTTGCAGGTCTTTACCGCTCATGCCGCCATCTTTCAGGGTTTTAATCAGTTTTGCCGTATCCTCGCCACTGCCTTCTGAGGCAAGTGCAAAAGCATATGCCGCCTGCGCTTCATTCTTGGTTTGGGCAAAATTCAGACTGGTGGTCATCATGCCGCTGATTAAATCCAAAGCCTTATCGTGGGTCCCGCCATTTTTCTCGACAAGTTCAAGTGCCAAATCCTTGATCTGTTGCGCACCTTCAGTTGCAATCCACGCTGCCGATTTACTGTTATCCTCAATAAATGCCTGTCTGGACACGCGGTTGATGTTCTCATCAAGCTGCTTTCTGTTGTCCATAGCAGGCTTAAGCACCGTATACGCTGCCGCGCCACCAGCCACCGCAGCTGCACCGAATCTTCCGATTTTTCCCATCTTGTCCGCAAATCCCGTGCCCTGTTTCAGTTCCGCGTTCAGCTCGCGAATTCGGTTACGCGTAGCGACCGCCGCCCGTGCCAAATCATTTTGTGATGCCTTGCCGCTGCGCGCCAAACGGTTAAACGCAGCCTGTGTCAGCATGATTTCGCGTTGAATCTGTTTTTCTGAGCGGATGCCGGTCAACGCATAAGTATGGCTTTGCCGTTCAAGTTGCGCCCGCGATTTCGCGGTACGATCTAATTGTCGTTGAGTATCAGCCAGTAGCCGTCTCGCTCCGTCATCTCGGGCGGTTAACACCAACGACAGTTTCATGTTCCCGTTTGCCATAAAAAGCAGCCTTTAAACGTATTAACTCAAGGTCAATTATCGTTTAAAGGCTGTTTAAGGGAGGCGGTATGGGCTTCAACCCCGTTTTCGTGCTTTATTTGTTTGTTGCGTTATAATACCAGAATGATAACCATTTTATTCAAAGGGATATTTTATGAATATGAAAAAATTGATTTCCGCAATTTGTGTTTCAATTGTTTTATCAGCCTGCAACCAACAATCAAAAACGGCACAAGCCGAAGAACCTGTCCAAAGTATCCAGGCTGCTGATTGTACCGCCCCAATGGACATCACAGTTGAACAATATCTCATCAATTTGGAGCAAGCATTTAAAACTCAGAACGTCTCAACAAAAATCCATAATAAAAATATTGTCAAGACCGATTGTGGTTATGACCTTACTTTGGTAATGGATTTTGGGGCGATTGCGCTCAAACTGGACGAGCAGCAAAAAATTAGAGCTATCTCAGTAGGCTACATTTTAAAAACCGACGGAGAGAAAGGACAAAATCTAGTCAATAATGCCATAAATGGATTACACAGTATTCAGGCAGTTCTGTCTTTAACTACCACAGACAAATTGGGCGAATCGGAAGCAGGAAAACAACTTTTTACAGCTTTAACCGAAGTCGTCAAAGAATCCAATCAGACAGGAGCAACAGCGCAAAAAGACGTTCCGGCAGATGGTATTTTATATAGCGTTGTTTTTGAAAAAGAAACAAACACCATTGCAATAATCGGCAGAAAACAACCCTAACCGTCAAATAAAAAAAGGTCGTCTGAAACTCAGACGACCTTTTTATTTTTCCTCCGGCTTTCTCAGCCGTTTCGACACAATCACTCCCTCTTCCTTCGGCGTTTTTATGCCCAGGCTCGACAGGATGTCTTCAAACCATGCCGACAGCTCGGCGTGGCACATATCGCGCACTGCGTCCGCCCCTATCCCCGCCTTGCCATCAGGATGATCGCCTGACGGTAGCTTTTGTGTGCCGTCAGGTAGCTGCGTTTTACTGCTCCGCCGCCGACGGCGCATCGGGGCTCGCCGTAGCGGCGGACGGTTTTAGGCGCAAATCCTCCTGAGCCGCCATCACGGTATGGTAGTCTTCGGTAGAGAGGTTTTCCATCAGCCACTGCGCCGTCAGGATGTCGGATGGGATACCTTGGGCTTCAATCTGCTGCGACCAGTAGGTCAGCGTCTCTAGGACGTCGCGTTGCAGCAGTTCGGCTTTTGTGGCGTTTTCGGGCAGCTCGGGCAAGTCATCAATCAGGGCGAACGCCGCCAGTTCGCCGCCGACGGTCAGTGGCTTGAGGCGTAATTCAGATACGACTTTGCCATTGTAGGTCAGCCCGTGGGTCAGTTTGACGGTAATCACGCATTACTCCTTGATTTTGTGCAAAGCAATCATCTCAATGTCGATGCGTGCCTCGTTATCGACTTCATATTGCTCGCCGGTATCGACGGTAAAGCAGTCGAGGTAGGAAGTGCGGCGATCTTCGTCGTTGATGGGGTAAATCGTGATTTTCGCCTTGGTGATGTTGTCCCAGTCGATTTCCGTACCGTCGATCGGAATGGCGGCGGTAACGCTTAATTTGTGTTCGGTTACGCCGTCACAATAACCGTTGACTCGGCCGTTGCGGTTCATCGTTTTGACCGGCTTGCGGCCTGTAGTGGTTTGCGGCTTGATGCTCACAATCTCGATATCGCGGCCGTTCATCTCCATAATCACCGCGTCGGCATAGGTAGCGTCGCTCATGCTTTATCCTTTTTTAAGGTTTCAGACGGCCTTTAAACCTGTTTTAAACGCCGTCTGAAAAGGGTTACAAAATCAAATCAATGCGCCCGGCAAAGACGTGCAGGCCGTTGACCACATCGGCGGGGATAATGGCATTAACACGGTTGGGGTCGTTTTGCGCACGCGCCACCACCAGCTTGCCTTTGTTGGCCTCGGCGTTTTCGATGATTTCGGCTTGGTCGAGCTTAATCAGCACGTCCAAAATCTCGCTCTTAACCTTGGGCAGCAGGCGGTCGCTCAATTTGTCGCGCGGAAAACGCAGGGCAATGCGCTCTTTAACGCTGCGGCGCACATAATCCAGCGTGCGGATGGTGGTAATGTCGAGTAGTGCCGGGTCGTCGGTGTTGTTGGCCGACTTGGTATAGGTGGATACGGCACGCATAATCTGCACGCGGTTGTTGACCACTGTGAGCGGGGTCAAGCCGTTGTACAGCGCATTGTTGCATTCTGCAAACAGCGGCCATTGCGCATCAGGTGTAACGGCCAGCCCTTTGATTTCCAGCGTGTTCAGCGGCTTGGCAGGGTCTTCTTCAAAGGCCAACACCGCCGCATAACCTGCGGCGATGATGCCGTTTGGCTCTACCGCACCTTTGTACCAAGCACAGGTCATGCGGCCGTCGTTGATTTCGCCGGTAGCGGTGGTGGCCGTGCTCAAGGCCGCACTCATACCCAATACGCCGATACAGCCGCGCTGCTCGATGGCGTTGGATACGTTGGTAATATGGTTGCTCAAGGCTTTGGCGTTGGCGTCATCGCTAAACGGGCTGCAAATAATGTGATAATGCTTGCCCGCCACTTTGGACAAGGCCGTGGCAATGTCCGCATTTTTGGCACCGCCGGTAAAGGCATTGGCTTGATAAGTTAGGCCGGTATTGCCGGTGCTCACGGTTAAGCCGCTCTCGTTGCCGATCTCGCCTTTGTGTTTGGCCGTCAGCGTAACGGCTGCGCCGCTGCCGGATGCGGTAACGGTTACATCGGCGGCAGTGATGGCGGTTTTCAGACGGTCTGCCACTGTGGCGGCGGTCTCGCCGGTGTTAACGGCCGTGCTTACCTGCTTGCCGCCAATCGTGATTTCCACCACGCCCGGCGCGGTGGCCGTGCCGGAAAGGGTAACGGTTGCGGTTGCCTGCACGCCTGCGCTGTGGTCGGCAATACCGATAACGGTCAAATCCAAATAAGGGTTGTTGGCAAATGCTTGGCGCACCATCAAATGCGCCAGCGAGCCTTGTCCGAACAAATCGGCCGCCTCGGCATCGCTAAATAGTTGCACCGGCTCTAAGGCGGGCTGTATGCCCGCGGTCAGCATGGGTGCAACCATCAATACCTTTTGCGGATTTTGCGGCAAACCTTGTACGGCATTGCGGGTGTTAAATTCAATATACTGCCCGGGCACGCGGATGCTGCCCGGAATCGTGTCAAAATCAATATGGGGCATCATTACTCTCCCTTAGTATTGCGGGTTTTGGTATTTGGGGCGGCATCCTCAACCACCACCAAATCGCCGTCATCAATCATGCGGCGGTAATACAGGCTGTTGCCGTCCACCTCCACCGGCTCTTGGCCGATATATTCGTGCGGGTTGTGTTCGGTCGGCACACGCAGGCCGTCTGCCGCCGTTACTTTGATTTTGCTCATTGCTTATCCTTAAGGGTTAGGTTTACAGGTATTTCATCGGCGGATTGCGGGTCGTAAATTTTGCCGTCCAACCCCTCGAAATCAGGCCACGGCTCGCTCAATGTACCCTGATACTTGGTAAAGATATGGTTGGGGTCGTCGGGATTGTCGGTGCGTTCGGGGTAGCGGTCATTTTCCAACCCGCAGGTGTTAAAGCGGATGGCATACTCAACCGCATATATGCTTACTGCGGCGTTTTGCACCAGCACATGATTGGCAATCGCGCGCACCGCTTTGGGCACCAAGCCGCGGCTATCGGCAAAACCGAGCCGCTGGCCGTCAAGCAGGCGGCGAACAGCGCGGATTAAATCGTTGCTGCCGATTTCGCGGCTGTCGATGCCGCCTTGCCGCTGCGCCTGCTCGTTGCGCAGATTGCGGGCCGCCACCATCACCACAAATTCGGCGGTATCCTGATAACGTCCGCATACGCCGCCGGTGCTGGCAGGCTCAACTTTGCTGCCGCCATACGTTACCCAAACCGCAGGCAGCGTATGGATTTGCCCCGCCAAATCGTCGGCCTCGCCGTTGTAGCTTTTAACCGTGCGCACCATGCGACCCAAGCCCCGTTTCAGACGGTCTGTTATCGCTTGCTCAATATCAGTGATCACGCCCGAACACCTTATTTTTACCGTTTAGAAACACAATACCGTCTTCGCCCGCGGCCACTTCTTCGCCGCTATCATCCACGCCCAGCTGCACTTCGCCTTTGGCCATAGCACGCAGCAGGTCGAGCACGTCGATTTTGTAGCGGTTGCGGATTTCGTCGGTAATCAACACGCCCTGAGCCGCCGTCAGACGGTAGCGGGCAATGTCGCAGCATAGGCTCGGCGCAGATTGCCTTCCACACCGCTTCGCCGACTTCGGCGCGCTTCACTTCGCGCCAGCCGCCGTCAAACAGCAGGCCGCCGCGCCAAAATTCTTTGCCGTCTGCGCCGGTACTGACGAGCATCACATCGCGGCTGTCCGCCAAAGCGTCGGCGGCACGTTGCGTATGCTGCACTTTGAGTTCGGCAAGTTCGGCGGACAGTGCCTTTTTGTCGTCTTCGGCTTTTTCCAAGGCTGTGGTCAGCATTTCGACATCGTTTCGGGCGGCGGCAAGCTCTGCCTGCACGGCGTCCAATTCGGCTTTGATGTCTTCAAACGACGGGGCGGCGGTTTCGGCGGTTTCTGGTTTGTTGTTGGTTTTTGCCATGATGACTCCTTGTTTCAGACGGCGGCGGATTCGCATTTGAAGTGCAACTTTCCCTAACAGAAAAAGGCCAGTATGCGGTAGCATACGGCCTTTCCTGCAAGAAAGATTGCCATGAGCTACACGCAACTGACCCAAGGCGAACGATACCACATCCAATACCTGTCCCGCCACTGCACCGTCACCGAAATCGCCAAACAGCTTAACCGCCACAAAAGCACCATCAGCCGCGAAATCAGACGGCACCGCACCCAAGGGCAGCAATACAGCGCCGAAAAAGCCCAGCGGCAAAGCCAGACTATCAAACAGCGTAAGCGACAACCCTATAAGCTCGATTCGCAGCTGATTCAGCACATCGACACCCTTATCCGCCGCAAACTCAGTCCCGAACAAGTATGCGCCTACCTGTGCAAACACCACCAGATCACGCTCCACCACAGCACCATTTACCGCTACCTTCGCCAAGACAAAAGCAACGGCAGCACGTTGTGGCAACATCTCAGAATATGCAGCAAACCCTACCGCAAACGCTACGGCAGCACATGGACCAGAGGCAAAGTACCCAACCGTGTCGGCATAGAAAACCGACCCGCTATCGTCGACCAAAAATCCCGTATCGGCGATTGGGAAGCCGACACCATTGTCGGCAAAGGACAGAAAAGCGCATTATTGACCTTGGTCGAACGCGTTACCCGCTACACCATCATCTGCAAATTGGATAGCCTCAAAGCCGAAGACACTGCCCGGGCAGCTGTTAGGGCATTAAAGGCACATAAAGACAGGGTGCACACCATCACCATGGATAACGGCAAAGAGTTCTACCAACACACCAAAATAACCAAAGCATTGAAAGCGGAGACTTATTTTTGTCGCCCTTACCATTCTTGGGAGAAAGGGCTGAATGAGAACACCAACGGACTCATCCGGCAATACTTCCCCAAACAAACCGATTTCCGTAACATCAGTGATCGGGAGATACGCAGGGTTCAAGATGAGTTGAACCACCGACCAAGAAAAACACTTGGCTACGAAACGCCAAGTGTTTTATTCTTGAATCTGTTCCAACCACTAATACACTAGTGTTGCACTTGAAATCCGAATCCAAGGCCGTTTGAAATTCTTTGCGGAATGCTGCCGTGATTGCGGTCAAAATCGCTGATTTGTCCATTACTTACCTTCGCTTTCTTTGATTTTTACAAATTCTTCGCCGGACATGCCCAGCATTTTTGCTGCGGCTGCCTCTTCCGCAGTCAGTGCGGCGACGCGTTCGTCGGGTGCTTTGCCGCCCGTTTGCGAGCCTGCCAGTGCAGCGACCGGCTGGGCGTTTTCAATAAAGCCGGTCAAAAATGCCAAGCCGCCCGGCTGTTTCAATACGCCTTTTGCCCACTCCTTCTGAGCAGGCAGCAATTTGCCTGAAGTCAGCGCGGCGGTAATCAATTCGTTGCCTTTGTCTGCTTCCTGCTTGGCAGTCAGCGCGGCGACTTTGCTTTGCAGCTCTTGAACCACTGAGATAGGCGCGTATTTAGTCAAATCAGGCTTGGCGGTTTGCGCCGTCAATGCCGCGATGCGGCTGTCTTTTTCCGCCAGCTGCGCGAACACGTCGGCAGACAATGCCACGTCTTTCGGCTTGGCTTCCACGAGCGCGGACAATGCCGCCTTCAGTTCTTCTTCGCCCGCATCAGGCAGGTCGAACAGTTGCTGTAACAACTCTTTCATAGGGTTTTGCTCCGTTTCCGGTTTTAAAATTTGCGCCGACGCTGCCGCCAGCACCTCGTCCATACCGTCCAACGCGGGGAAATTTGTCAGCGCGGCGTGAAAAATTTTGCTTACATATCCCTTTGTGTCATAGGAAAACACAGCAGAGATGTAGCGATACTCTTTTGCGGCAATTGCCGCAGCCGCCTTGTCCGTCCACTCCACTTCGGCAAACATGCCTTTAGGCGTGAACTCCAGCCAACGCATCCAACCGGCGGCAGGTGCAGGTTGTCCGTTTTTCTCTTTGTAGAGCGTCTGGTGTTCATAATCGACAACCAACTGATTGCGCGAGCTGTTGGCCAACAACGCGACATCATGACCGTTTTCTTCGGTCAGATACCACGCAGGGACATCAGTCGGACGACCGTCTACTGCGCGAAATTCGCCATATGGCAGCAGTTGGATTCGCCCGTCTTTTGGCTGCACCTCGAAACTGCACACGGCAAGTAGGGTTTTTTGTGCATTTTTGGACATGTGTACCTCTCTCAATACGGTCATTTTGCCTATTTGAAAAAACAACAAAGAGTAGGCGTGCTTCAAACCCTCCCGCCATTTTTTTAAAACCTGTCCGCGCGATACACAATTAATCGTTTTCAGGGGCTTTTTAGAAGCGTCTAGGATTGATTTTTATATCTTGGGCAGGGGTTTGTATTACCCGCATAAAAAAACGCGCTAAAAAGCGCGTTTTTGAGGGTTTTATAAATTCACGGTATCAGACCCGAAAAATAATCCTGCACATCGTCCATCAAAGCCTGTTTGTCGTCGTCCGTCAGCGTCAAAAATTCCCGTTGCGGAATCCGAACTTTGCGGTTGCGCCCCGCCATACCGCCGAAGTTGTGGATGGCGGCATAGACGATATTCGTACCGACAAGGGCTGTATCGTTGTCTGACAGTGTGGAAAAACTGTCTTTCAGACGACCCGAATCCGAAAGCGGCTTGCCGTCGCGGTATTTTAGCCCCAACCATTTCGGACGGCCTGCGTAGCGGAAATTGAGCTTGACCGCCGTGTGCATGGTTTCGGACAGTCGGCGCATCAGCAGGTAGCGGTTTTCGATCCCGTTGCCAAGCCGCTCGATTTGGTTTAGGACGACAAAGATATTGTCTATTTTGACATCAATCATGGTATGATTCCTTATAGGCGTTGGAAAAGCGGTGATAATCTCGATACCGCAGCCTGCCCTTTAGGGTGTACGAGAGCGTGTGCAAGTGAATTCGAGCCTTGCCCAACGTCTATTTCAATACTTTCTTCTTCGCCATAAATTTGGCAATCTCTTTGTCGTTGCTGATTCGGTACGACTGTAGATAAATCTCATCCACCTCCTTAATATATTTTAAAACTGCCCACAATGCCGAGCCTTTATAGCGAGCTGTGAAAATCAATTCACGATTGTCGCGGATGACATGTTCAGGGTTTTGCAGCATATCCGGCAAAAAAGCATAGTAGGAGTCATCGAAATTCTGCCCCTCACGGCTGTCTACCTGTTTAACCAACGTATCATCAGACAGCCACACCGTCGCTCGAGTCATACCTGCCAGTTCTTGCATTTCCTTGCTCAATACACCCGCAGCAAATTTAAGCTGTCTTGATAGCGCGTTTCGGATTTTGATTTTCTGCTCTTTATCGGGCTTGCCATCAATATTCAAACGTTGCTTGACTTCATAAAACTCTTTTTCAAGCTGTTTAAAGCTGGTTTTAAAATCCGCACCACCCATTTCCGCTTTGGCAAATTGATGCGCCAACGCACGGTCGTACTTGTCTAAATCGGGGCGGTAGTTCATTCGTCCGGCGTTGTAATCAAATCCTCGATCGGTCGTGTACAGACTGCCATCCGGTGCTTTATAGGCAAGGGTCAGATAAGTATCGCCTTTTTTGTTGTAGATTTTATGGGTCTCGACCAGATTGTCCGCCGTGCTTTGCCCGACAATCCGCCCCTGGCGTTCCACATCCCGCTCCGACAGAGCGATGACCGAGCAGCGGCAGTTGTAGCCGTTGGGCGGGTAAAACGTTGCCCAAAACGGGTCGTCGTAGCGGTACACCAGCCCGTCTATTGCCGAATGCGCCGGACGGGTGCGGCTGTCGCCTACCGCGTCATACATCCAATAAGGTCGTGCATCAATATTTGCCATATATCCTTGATATTGACCGGCGTTGTAGGCAGTTTGCATGTTGGTACGGTAAATCGTCTCCAACCTCCGCGGCGAACCGAATACCTCGCCGGTGGCTGGGTCGATGATATCCTTGCCGTTATGCCCGTTCGGATGCAGCCAGCCCTTGTTGCTGAGCAGATTCAAGATACCTTTTCGCCAATCGTCAAACGACTGTCCACTTTTTGCCGATTCAACCATCGAAGTTTTGATGTCGTTGAGCATATCCAAGTCGGTCATGCGGGCAATCGTATAGACTTTGGCAATTTCGGAGGCTGTCAGATTGCGGTAGCTCTCCGCCGTAACCTTTTTACTTTCCAGCCACTCGATTGCCTTTTTTGGCGGCAGACTTAAGGCAAATCCCAAATCAGGCGCGGGCATGGTCTTGTCCCAAAATATCGCTGATAAACAAGGCCTGCTGCATATAGGTACGCAGTTTCGCGTTGTCCAAATTCGGATAAAGCGCATTCAGTGCGGCATCTGCCTCCTCGTAGCTGTTGCAAGCATTAAGTGCGGCAACCGCCTGACGCACCATCGGGTTGAGCTGAGAATTGAAATCGGGCTCAACCAGCGCGTCATCCAACGCGCCGTCCAATATTTCCTGATGCCTGCCCGTAGCCTTAGATGGTACGGTGTGGGCGGATAAAGCCGCCAATGCAGTTCTGTTTATCGGATTGTCCGGTACCTGCCGCACCAACACAGCCTCACCCTCCTGCACATCTGGAATGACCAGTTTGTCGCGCACCCAGCTTTCGGGGATTTGTACGCCGACATCCACCAGTTTCGGGATAGCGTCGGCAAAGACCGCGATGTCTTTCGGCTCGCGCGTGTCAAATTCAAATTTCGGCACGCGGTTTGGGTCGGCATTGGGATAGTTGATTTGCAGGAACGGTCCGATGATTTGGCTTGTGATGGTTTGCGCCACCTGTTTTGCGTCCGACACCAGCAAATCGCGGCGTACCTCGTTGTGGATATTGCCCAGCGCGTTGGTGCTGGATTTTCCGTCCGCACCGCTGGTTAGCGTTTGCCCCAAAATCAGCCGCGCCGCCGATTTTTCGCACCAGTCGGCCATCTGCAAAAACGGATTGCTGGTTGCCATCGTACCGCTTGCAGCGTTGTGCAGCTCGATTTCCATACCTTCTGGCATGATGCCTGCCGCGTTGTGACCGATTTCCGCCACCGCTCGAAGCAGGGTGTTTTTTTCCTCTTTGGTTGCGCCCGCGCCGTATTTGCCGATACGGATGGGCATGCCGTACAGCTCCAAAAACTCGGCAAAATCGTGGACGGCGTAGTGTTTGAACATATACAGCCAGGAAAGCGTGCGGAAAAGCCCGTTGCGCGCCTGCTGGACGCTGCGCGATTTTTGGGTATGAACGACCCAGCCCAGCGGCCACAACGCTTCGCCTTCCGGATTTTCGCGGGTACGCAGCAGCAGCCCGTTGTCTTTGTCCCATTTGAACCAGCTTTGCGGGCGGTGGATAAAGTTTCGGGGTAGGTAAAGGCCGTCTGAAAATACCCACTCGACCTCCAACGCAGAAAATCCGTGCCCTACCGCGTCCATCAAATCCATAATCAGGTCTTCGAGGGTAGGCAGGCTGTCCATCATTTCGTAGGCTTGGTCGGACAGCTTTTCTTCTTCGGGCGTCGCATTTCGCGGCGGGGCGACGCGCCAGTTGAGCGTCAGCAGCGCGCGTTTGCGCGTCCCCATATTTGCCGCGATGTCGCTGTCGCGCTCCTCAATGTCCGCGAAAAGCTCGTGTTGGGCGCGGATGTCGCCGCTTTCCGCATCCTCGAAGAGGGCCCGCATCTTTTGCGGTGTAATAAAATTGGACGGATGCTCGGCGATAACCCGACCGGTCGCCGTAATTTGAGCCACGTCCGTCTGCAATGCAGCTTCGGGCTTTTGGATTTTAGTTTTATTGTTCTTTTTTGCCATTATCGGCTCCATTTACTTTTTATCTCGTCATCAAAATCGTTATCGGTAGGGCTTTGCCATTCTATCGGCACACAATTGGCCACCGCCCCCGACCAGAGCATATGCACTGCATCAGGACCATCATCATGATCAGCCTTTGGAAAATGGCGGAACTGCTGTATCAGCGTCTGTTGGCTCTCATTCAACAGAATCAAACCGTTCGCCATGTGAGGCTGTAAAGTCTCAATCCGCAAGAGCTTGTCCGATACCGGCTTGACCGCCCGCGCCGGGACAGGTATTCCACGCGCCGCGCTGCGCTTGACCAGCTCATCTTTCAAAAATTCCTGAAACTGAACCGTCTCAACAAACCACAGTTTGCAACGATATTGACGGTGCAATCTGATAACGTCCTCAATAATCAAATCAGGGAGACGTTTTTTAATCTGAGCTTCCACGACATACAGTTTGCCGGTTTCACGTTGATAACCGCCAATGATAATCGCCGACGGGTCACGGCTCGCCCCCGCTTTACCCAGCGACGGGTCGAGCGCACCGAAATACACCAAATCGGACGGCAGGTCGTTCCAAAACTTCATCGACTTGGCAAACGGCGCATCTTCGCCGCTGACCGGGTCGTTTTGATATTCGCTGTCAAATGTCGCATGACCGTCACGCGCACGGATTTTCATCAGCGCGAGTACGCCGCGAGCCGCCCAGCTTGTTTGCGCACCGCGCTCCATCTCGTCTTTATTGGCGAGATAAAACGCCTCGGCCACAGTCTCGCCGTCGTTTCGGAAAAGTTCCTCCCATCTGTCCCACAAATCCATGCGGTCGGGCCAGCGTTTCATCGCCTTAAACTTAATACCGTGCCAAAACGGGTTATTCAAAGTGCGGTTAAGTACGCTGTCGTAATGCAAAATCGTGCCGATATATATCACATCGTATTTCTGGCCGACACCGCCCAAAGGCAATACAGTCTTAGTCAGCCACGCATTGAGCTTGTCGCGCTGTTCGGGGTTGCGGACTTGCTCGTCATTCTCAATATCGTCCAAAACAGTTAAGTCAGGACGGTAAGGGCCGTGACGCAAACCGCGCAGCTTTTTACCGCTACCGGCCACTTGGACTTTAACGTCATTGGCCGTCACAATCGTACCGGCCTGCCATACGCGGCCCTGCCCGCATACTTCCGGAAAGTCGGTTTTCAAGCGCGGATTAAATTCCAATTCCGCCTTGATGGCTTCGAGCATCGGGTATGCCTGATCTATGCTGTCCATCACAATAACGGCATAATGTTTTTGGCCTGTCACAATACACCACAGCGTAAACAACTGAGTAACCTGCGTCGACTTACCCTCGCCACGCGGCGCACCCACCGCCTCATTTTCCCCTTTGGGGGAGCGGATAATCTCCGGCAGACGGCTGAATAAAAACGCATGCAGTTCGGATTTTTCAGGGGAGCGGATATAATGCGGAAAGTAGGTGTTGACGAAATACTCGTAACCGCCTACCGGGTCAAACACCTTGGCACGGCGTGCAGCAATAGCCTTGGGCGACGCATCGAAGCCGTCCACCTCTGCCTCAATAATTTGGCGGAGTTGGGCGGCATATTCGGCAAGTGACTTTAAAAACTCTTTGGACTTCATTCAATTACCTTATGCAGTTGCTACCTGTATTTCTTTTCAATTTCCACACCCAACGGCTCGACCAGCTCGACATAAGCCTGCAAGTGTTGCGGGTATCGCTCCCTGACCACTTCGCCGAACAATTCCAACACCTCGATTGCCGTCGCCAGTTTTGACGTTTCCGGCATCACTTTGGCGTTTGCCGCCACGGTCTTGGTAAACGCGTCGGACAGGCTTGTCAACAGTTTGGCGCGCTCGGACGGCATCAGCCCTTCAATCGACGTGTCTTGCAACATTGTCATCGTTGACTGGTACTGCACCAAAAAACCCGCCAGCAGCGAACGGCTCAAGTCTTCGATGCCGCCGCCTGCCAAGGTATAGGCGGCGCGCACTTTGTCCCAATCGTCGCTGCTTTCCTTGGCGGCGCGTTTCCAGCTGCGGGCGGTCGCAATCGGGATTTCGCACATCATCGCCGCGATTTCAAGCGTCTGCCCGTCGCTGACGTACAATCGGCGCAGCTTTTCGCGGATTTCCTTCGGATGCGCCATATCAGCCCCCGAACTTGGCTCTCAGCAGCTCCCAGCCGGTCGTTACAATCACACCGCCGAGACCGCCGTAAACCGCCGCAGATTTCTTGCAGTCTTTCTTAATTTGCTGCAATTCCTCGTCCATTCGAGCCTGATTGGCGAGCATGTCATCCTGCTTGGCTTCGATACGCGCCAAGACTTCCAAAATCGGGTCGCTCATGATTTGTCCGCTTTCCTGTCCAATTTTTCGTTTACTTTTTCCAACTTGTTTTCAATTCGTTCTAAGGCTGCCGCAATATTAGTGCTGTCTGCCTTGGCATCTTGCTTGGTGTGATAAGAGAGCTTGACCGCGTGCAGCTCCTCTTTAAGGTCGTCAATGCGCTTGTCCGCCTCTTTCAGACGGCCTGAAATGCCGTTGACCCAAAACCAAAACGCCGCCGTTGCAATCGGCCACAGGGTTTTAAACCCAAATTCAAAATCCATTTAAAACCCCTTTAAACCGGCACATCGCCAAATACGATACGGACCGCGTAGCCTTCGGGATGACGACTCGCCGCCTCGACCTTTTGGCCGTCTGAAAAGACTGAGTAATATTTCCGCAAAATACCAATCACATCAGCAGGGGCGTCGCGGAAAACTCCACACAAAAGGTCGTCTGAAAATCCTTATCCATGCGTACCGCGTAATCGATACCGGCCTTATCCAACAAATCGGAAACATGAATGACAAACGGCTCTTGCTCGCGTGCGCGGCTCAATCCCAGCTCTAAATCCGCATGGCGGCAGGCGACCGTGCGTTGCACCAACTCACGATAAGTCGTCATCGCGCACCCTCCGAACCGTCAACTGCCGCTTGACTGTTGACCCAGTCGCGCCAAGCCTGATTTTGATTTTCCAGTTCGGCAACATAGCCGCCAAACTCGGCGGCGTGTTCCAACAGCGTTACTGTCTTGCCGTCTTTCGGCGGATTTGGGCGTACCGGCGCGACCATCAATGCGGCAGGCGGTGTCGGCATGACCGCCTTTTCGACAACCTTAATTTCCGTAGCCGAGGGCGCGCTTGTAGAGCTGCAAGCCGTGATGGCCAAAGCCGTCAATACAACCGCCGCCTGCATTTTTACGGTCTTGAGTAAGGACATTTTCGATTTCCTTTTTATTTTCCGTTTTCAGACGGCTGACTTCCGCCTGTTTTTTCGCCAAAGCCATGCCGACGGCGTGCGCCTTGACTTCATATTTTTTAGCTTCCGCACGCGCCTGTTCCAGTTCGCGGGCGTAGTTTTGAGCCGACAACAGCAGGGCTTGCGCCTTGTCGCGCTTCATTTTCTCAATGACCGCCTGCTGCTTCGCAAAAGCCGACTTGTAGCCTTGATGGTGCGACACCGCCAAACCCGTGCCGACAAGCGCGATGATGGCAATCGGTTGCCAGTTATTCGCCAGCAGTTTCACGAGATTCATTCTCGACCTCCTGACGTTTGACGCTGACCAACGAACGCGCCACCGCATAGCCGCCGACAATGCCCAAATACACCGCCCAAATCTCCGCCGACGGGTCGGGCAGCATCACAAACTTAACCGTCCCCGCCGCGCAGGCAACGTTTGCCCACAGTTTCGAGTGCGACACATTGCCTGTCGCTGGGTTTTTAAAAATATCCAAAATACGCATTGCTATTCCACACTTTTGGTTTGCAGGTGCCGTTTCAGCATTTCCTGATAATTGGCCAGTTCGCCCTCCGCAAATTCAAACGCCGCCAAGTCTGCCTGTTCGCTTGCCTCACGGCTTTTGGCCGACCACAGCCCAATCATCTTTTCGTAAAACGCAACCTGTCCCATGATTAACGACGATTCTTGCGTTTGCGCGCCGCGCGTTTCGCGGCTGCCACGCCTGAGTTTCTTAAATTTGGGCGTGGATAGGTGTGTATCGGACGAACATTTGGCATCTGTATAAGTGCGCGGTTTACCTGCTCATTACTAGGATTTTCTCCAATCAATTTTGTAAGAAAATAGGAAGCAGCTTCTTTCAATTTACCAATAATATTCATACTCTTGCCGCCCCCAATTCCATCGCAATCGCGTCCGCAATCGCGCGGCAGATGCCCCATTTAGTCGTCTTAAACAAGGCCAAATCAGTGTCGTTGCTGATGAAAAAAGGCTCAAACACAATGCCGCCGGCTTGTGCATAAGCCAGGCGCGAATGCTGGCCCGCATTGTCGGGTTTAAAGCCGTCTTCGCCGCGCAGTTTCCAGCCGGTTTTCTTGGCAACGGCTTTGCTCAACACCTGACACCAGCGTTTGTTTTTAACGGTACTCAAGGCTTCGATGCCTGTCGCCGCTTTGCTGACGGCAGCGTTGGTGTGAAACTCAATCGCCACATCCGAGCCGCGAATCAGCTTGACCGCTTCGCGCAGCGGCATATTGCCTTTGCCCGTGCCGTCGGTTTTAACAGTCAAACCGTAGTCATCGCGCAAAATAGCAGCCACGATATTGCGCATATCCTGCGCCAAGTCCGCCTCACGGTCGCTTCCGTTGACCGCACCCGGGTCGGTGTTGCTGTGTCCAGCGGTTAAGGTTACGGTTTTGCCCATTCATCATCTCCAAAAAATATTGATTGCATATAGTGGATTAACAAAAATCAGGACAAGGCGACGAAGCCGCAGACAGTACAGATAGTACGGAACCGATTCACTTGGTGCTTCAGCACCTTAGAGAATCGTTCTCTTTGAGCTAAGGCGAGGCAACGCCGTACTGGTTTTTGTTAATCCACTATAACATTTGAAAACCCCATTAAACCGTCTTTAACCCATCGTCCCGAACGGTAGATGTTTCACCCCTGCAAACCAAAAAAAAGACCGTCTGAATACAGACGGCCAAAGCCTGGTCACACATCACTGCCTAAAATAAAGCTGCCTGCTGTGCCGCAGGTCGGCTCATTTCATTGATAATCGTATATCCCGTTCGTGAAGAGATGCCGTATTTAGGGCATAGCTTCGTCATCGCCATAAGCCCGCTCTTCTTATCAATATCGCGCAATTTGACAAACTCCTGATAAAACCTATGGTTTCTCAACTGTATTAACGCCTTGCCGCACCGTGGGACATACAATTCCTCGCCACCATATACCTGCAACAGCTCATGTGTTTTCACTTCGCCGATGGCTTCGACCAAAATTGCCAAACGCTCGGTGTCCACCTTGCCCTTACCAAATTTAAACCGCGCCCCGCCAATCGCCTTGACCAGCTGTTCCGTCGCTGCCAGTCCGATGACATCCACAATGTCCAACACGGTATCCGGCAATAAATGTTCAACTTTTTCGAACCCCATCATCCCCACCCGCTTTTTCCGTTTTCCTGTTTTCCGCAATCTGCAACGCAGCAACCAGTTTATGTAGCTGCGTATCGTCTAAATATTCGACCTTATCCTTACCAAACATCCGCCGCGCCATTGCGTGTGCATAGTTCCAATGTTTGCCGCCGACGGTCAGCAGGGCTTCGACTTTGTCCAGCATTGCCGCTGATGATGTCCGACGCAGATGCGGTTTGCCGTGTGGGTTACCTTTTGCTTTAGGCTTAAATCCGTGCGACCGCATATCAGCGACAACAGACTCAAGTTCAGAAACATCCATATCCGCACACGACCGCTTGCCCGTCACGCGCTCCAACACCGCGCGATAGGTACCGTCGTCCAAGCCCAGCTCCTTTTGGGCAATTTTAATTTTCGCAATCAACGCCCGGCGCATTATCTCTCCAATACAACATATAGTATAAATTAGCGCATTTTATACAATAAAATACAATATATAGTATTAAGCCGATGTTTTTTTGCGAAACGGACAGACATAAAAAATGCCGTCTGAAAACGAGCTTTGCGAGTTTCGCCAAAACGTTTCAGACGACCTTTTTTACTACAATCTAATCACTGTCTTTTTCGCGCCGTTGCTTTTCCAAGGTTTGCGCTTTACCTCTGTTGATTCCTGCAAAATATCCCAAAGCTACCGCCCCGCCGATTTTGACAATTTCAATAGCGACGCTGTCCTTATCGCGCCATAACGCAGTAATCAGCACGGCGGCAATCAGAAAAGAAATAGCAATCACGGCATTCAGACGGCGTTTGTGTACCTCTTTGAAAATCTCACCATGTTGCTGTTCACCCTGTTTTTGCGCTTCGATGGTAGCCAGTGCAATGCGTTCGTGAGATTGGATTTCGTCCTTACGGCTTTCCAACTCCTTCTGTTTGACTGCAATATCCTGTTTTTGAAGTTCTAAAAACTCCTGAAGCATTTTCTGCTGCTCATCGGCCGGCAGATTCTCGGATTTTTCCCCGCTCATAAATCAACCGCCACTAAGGTTTTGTAACGGACTTTGAATTTGCCGTAACCCCGAGCCCCTATTTTCGGCGGCACAAATTCCACGGACGCAATATTGCCCGTCTTACGGTCTTTACGGACTTCTTCCAAATAATCGGCAGCATTGAGCAGCCGTTCGCGGACTGCCGTATATTCTTTGACGGTATTCATTTTTCAACCTCGCCCAAATAGTGCAAATATTAGCATATGGGATTTATTTTTCAAGAAAATCAAATCCATATAAAACAACCGTATAATATTTTAATACTATATATGGTAAATTTCTTCTAAAAATACACACTAAAATACCATATCTTGATAACCGCAACGCCGCACAAATGGCAGGGCATTGATGCCCGACAACAAAAAATGCCGTCTGAAACAGCATTCGAGCTGTTTTCAGACGGCATTTTTCTTTGATTTTGTTGGGGAAAGGGTTGACTTTTAACGTGTCCACGTTTATAATTCAATTCATCGGCGTAGTGAGGGCCGATACGGGAAAAGCCCCACCGAAGCGGGGCTCAACTGGGAGAAAGAAGATGAATAAACGCACTATTCAAATTCTCATCTTGGTCGCAGTTTTCATGTTGGCAAGTGCTAATGCCTACTAAAGACTGACCAGCTGGGGGCGGTCGCCGCTGTCCCCAGTCCCAATCTTACAAAATACGGTTTAAAAAATCAAGGAGTTTGCCTATGGTTGATGAAAAACTGGCAGAAAACCGAAAGCGTTACGAGCAGAAACGGGTGATTAAGAAAGTCTCGTTCAATGCCGAAACGGAAAAAGAACTTTTGGAATATGCCCAAAATATCGATTTTTCCCAATGGGTTAAATCAATCATCAAAGAAAAAATCAAAAAATAGCTTGACTAAATTCTAGAAATACTAGATAATACGCCTATCTGATAAAGCAAAGCCCCGAAGCGGCAACTTCGGGGGCTTATCGGATAGAAAGGAGGCTTGTGGAAATGACAAAACTGGCGAAAGTTGTTTTTTTCATCATTCTGCTTTTAAGCTGTAGTCCGGCTTACTAAGCAAGTTGATTAAACACAAGGGGTGGCAGAACACCGCGCCCCTTTCGCCAACCTTTCTGCAAGCCATTTTACTACAACGATTTTAAAAATCAAGGATTGCCTATGCCTGATGAAAAAACGCTAAAAGCAAAACAAGCTGAATATCAGCGAAAGTATGACCAAAAGCGGCTGATGAAAACAGTTTCTTTCCATTTGGAAAGAGAGAAAGAGTTGGTGGATTTTATGCAAAAAGAAATTCCCGACTTTTCAAACTGGGTTAAATCAGTCATGAAGGAAAAAATGAAATAAGAAAATTCCGCCGATGGGAAAACATCGGCGGAACAGGTGGAAAGCAGAGCAGCAACTCTCTTTATGTAGGGCATGAAAAAAGGCCGTCTGAAACAGGTTTTAAACCCCATTTCAGACGGCTTTTTGTTGTAATACATCTTGATTAAAATGGTTTTTAGTATTACCATAATCGTGTTTTAAAACCTATTTAAAGGAAGATTATGGACTCGATTAAAAAGGCTCAAGAAAAATACGCACTCAAGCGAGTAGTGAAAACAGTATCGTTCAATTCCGAAAAAGAACTTGATTTAATTAAATTTTCTGAAAATTTAGATTTTTCAAACTGGGTAAAATCGAAAATTAGAGGAGATATGGAATCGGAAAAATTCAAAAAGAAAGCAAAAAAGAATATTGACAAATAGAATTACCATAATTTAAAATTTCCATATCTTGTGCAACACAAGATATGGAAATCCCCGATAAGTGACAGCTTATCGGGGATAGTGGAAAAGCAACGTTAGAGCGTTCTTTTCCTTGTCATCTCAACCTTGAAATGAAAGATAATTTTACCATGAATACCCAACTCATCCCAACTGTTTCAGGTCAATTGGACAATCAAACACAAGCACTGGTTGATGCTCATGACCTGCATAAGTTCTTAGGTGTGGAAACACCATTTTCTAAATGGATTCAGCGTCGCATTGAAGAATACGGATTTACACAAGCCCTTGATTTTATCGGCGTGGACAAAATTGTCCGCACCGAAGCAGGTTTCTTTGGACAGCGTGATAAAACTGTTCAGGGGTATTATTTATCCCTCGACATGGCAAAAGAGCTGTGCATGGTGGAGCGCAACGACAAAGGACGCCAAGCCCGCCGATATTTTATCGAAATGGAGAAACAGGCAAAAGCCCTGCCTGATGCCGTGCTATACCGCATCGATGCATTGGAAGACGCCTATTTCCAAGCCGCGCCCGAAATGCTCGCGCTGCTGCGCTACCGCAGTATGGGCTTGAACCTGACCGAAATAGGCAAACTCTTGGACATGAACCCCGGCGCGGTTTCCTACCGTCTCAAAAAACTCAACGATTTGGGTTTCTTGGAATATGTCCCCAAGCCCAAAATGGTGGTGCAACAACAGTCTTTGGGATTGGAGGGTTAAGCCATGAATACCACCTATACTCTGACTTTCGACCAAGACAGCCTCAAAGCCCTGAATCTGCTGGTGTTCACGCTCAACCATCTGAAAGTTTTGGATATGGACATGGAAGGAATCGAAGACGGTTTGTCTGCCGTGATTGAAACCGCCTCCGAGAAAGCCGACAAGCTGTCCGCCGCTTTCTACAACGCCGTGTACGAGCAGGAAGAGAAAGCAGCCTGAATCTAGGGTATGAAAAAAGGCCGTCTGAAACAGGTTTTAAACCCCATTTCAGACGGCCTTTAATCATGGGTTAAAGCCTATTTGAACCGGCTAGGCAAGCTCCTGCTCCGTAGGCTCAATCACGTTTCAACACACTGAATTGAAATCAGGCTGTTGATTTTATAGAATTTGTTCGCTCGGCTCAATCACAAAATCCTCCACGCCGCTCACAATCTTAATCCCCGGCACTTGGCCGTCTGAAAAACGCTCTTTTTGATTCAGGATGGCGTCTTTGTCGATTTCCTTTTTAGTGCGGACAAACTCGGCAAAGGCGGATTTTTCCGAGAGCCACGCCAAGACGGCGGCCACGCCCGTTACCTTGACGGATGGCGGACGGATGCGCCATTTAATCAGGCCGGTAGTAAAGTCCACGGTTTTGGTTTTACCGTTTTCCGTCAGCTCGTCCTTATGTGCCTCGCAGTATGCGGCCACACGTTCGGTCAGGCTCATGATTTCGGCACACATCGGCGCGGCTTGGGCGGCATATTCTTCTTCGATGGCCGCTTTTTTGTCTCCGGCTTCGGTTTCCAGGCGTTTGACTTCGCGCTGCAAGTCGCCGATTTGGCGGATAAATGCAGTAACTTCCGTTTTGTCTTGTGCCGCTTCGATGGCGGGCTGTTTGATTCGGGTTTTAGCCATTTTCTCTTCCTTTCAGGTTGGGTTTAACATTTCGGCTTACTCAAGCCTTGTTCGCGTTCGTGCTTGGCAAGTGCTTCAACTTTCGCGCGGTTTCTCAAAAACTTAAACATCACACTTCCTCCCATAAAGTTATCGCCTGAGCCAAAGTTTCCGCCTCGGCAGTCTTCCACATCCCGTCCGGCGCACGCGCTGCAATCACAAAGCCTTCGCCGTCCTTTTTCATAATCATCAGCTCGCCACGGTCTTCGATCCATTCTGCAATTTCTTTTGCATTCATTTCCTAAATCCTTTTAAATCAATACCTTATATTTTCAATAAGACAAAAAAATATAGAGCAACATCAACGGCTTACCGTTTTAATTGTCGTCATACCCGTCATGGCCTTCGCCTATCATGTGCAACACGACGATTCTGGCCGGCATTTCAAGCCAAATCCCCAGCAGCACCAACACCGCCAATCCGACAACAGACCAAATCATTTTTTCTCCTCCTTCTTCTCGGCAGGCCGTCTGAAACGCGCCTGATATTCTTCGATTTCGCGCTCCCGGCTTTTTTGCGCCATTCGCGCCGTCGCACGCCTGCGGTGTTGTCCCCAAGCCTGCCAATCCGTATTACGTCGTCCGAAACTCATTTCACACATCCTTTCACAATCGCCTTATCGCCATATTTCGCACGGATTTCCTTGACCGCCCGATCCAAAGCCTCTTTTTTCGCCGCAGGGCTCAATAAAATTGGCTTATCACTCATAAACAATCCCTTTCATTTTTTCCTCGACGCTCATTGACTCGTATTGCGCTTCCCATACCTTGACCTCCAAATCCGCCTGTCTTTCCATCTTCTCAACCTTCGTCGGCTCTTTCGCAACCGGTTCGGGTTCTTTCGCGCAGGAATGCAACGCCATTCCCGCCACAAAACACCACACGCCCACCGTCAAACCAACCGGCACACACCGCCAAAAAGAGCGTGCCACAAACATCTTCCAATCAACTTTCTTCAAAACTTGCATTTTGCGTTTTCCTTTAGAAAACAATAACTTATTAAAATCATAGGGTAAAAAATATATAGCCCTGTCAGAGACTTACCGTTTCAGACGGCCTATCGGATAATCAGGGAGCTGTATTTCTTAACGATACCGGCCTGCATCTTGATACCGTTCTTGTTCGCCGTGCGTACCGCGCCGCGCATCAATTTGCTCATCCGGCGCGTATTGCCGTTGCTATGTTTAACCAGTTCCAAGAGCGTTTCTTCGTCCGCATCAGGCAAAGCTGCTCTCGCAATCTCAAAGAGTTCGTCATCCGGCAAAGATTCGCCCAAATTCAGCGCAACAGACACGCGGCTGTAAAGCTGTACCAGCTCGCCATGCTTACCGCGCAGGTTGGCCACCAGTCGGGGCATACCGCTCAACACCAAACCGCAGCCCGTTTCATCATGCAGTCGGCGGATAATCTCAAGGGCGCGTAACGGCAGGTTTTCCGCTTCATCGACCACAATCAGACGGCCTGAATCACGCAATCTGTCCGATACCGATTCAAACAAATCATTCAAACTGCCCATCGCCGATACCTTCGCCGCTACTGCCAACTTGCGCATCAGCACAAGTGCCGTAAAGCTCGGATTAGCCTCAATCAAGATGGCCGCAGGGTTTTTCTCGCAGTAGTTTTTGACCGCCTGAGTCTTGCCCAATCCCGCCTGACCGTAGATCACCACTGTTTCGCCGCCTTCGTGCGCAGCGCGCATCACTTCCACGATTCGGCGGGTCGTCTTAGTCGATACAAAACCCAACACCAGCTCTTCGCGTTTCGCTTTACTGTCCTGCATCTCCAAAAACGCCTCGATTTTCGGCTCGATGGTTTCATAATTACCGCCTTTTTCCGCATAAGTACCGTTCAGATACATACTGACGGATGCCGGCGAAGTATCGATACCGCGTGCCAGTTGGGTTTGGCTCATACCCGATTTTTCTTTAAACTCAGCCAGTTTTTGTTGCAATGCTTGATTGATTTGTTTCATTTTTAATATCCTTGAGTTTTAAACAACCTTTAAAGGCCGTCTGAAATGAAAGAGTTTCCCGATTTAGAAATTTGAGCCTGATTCCGTTCAGCGGGAACACCTTGAATCTTTACTTGAAATCGTTGAATCCGCCCAAGGGCTCGCTTGAGTTTCAATTTTTCAACAAGCTCGGTCGAAAACGCCGCATTTTTCTGTTTGTCCATCATGTTTTCCTTTATCTATCCGCCTCAAATAGCACAAAATCGTCCGTGCCCGTTTTCGGCAATACCGCATACTCCGCCTCGATGACGTTTCCGCCCAAATGTCCCAGCTCGTCCCAAACTGCCGCCTGTTCCAAAGCCGGATTGACTTCCGCATTTGCGAGCTTGATTGCATTTTCCGCCCGCTTGATTTTGCCTTTTCGGCGTTTTTCCGCCAGTTGGTCGATACGAGCCGTCGGGAAAGCCTCGCGGGTATTGCCGTCGGCCTGCGCCTTAGTGATAAACTTGCCGTCCATATCAAACACATTGACCGCCGACGCATCGCTCAAATCGTAGCTGACCCGTACCTCGTCTTTGTGATACTCCGCCAGCTCAGTTGAGAAATAAGAGTTGTTGAACAAATCCAGCCAACCGCGCTGTACCTTTCGCACCTCTTGCGGCATAAACATCGTCGCCAGCTCTTCTGCCGACAACATATCCGGCGCGATACCGTCCTGTTCCAGCCTCATTTCCCGATAAGCCTTCGGCGAATAATGCCCGCCGTCAGGATGTCGGGGCAGCTCGCCGTGCGGGCGGTTGTTGTATTCATCGATACACTTGACCACATCCGCGATAAAGCGCGACCAGCTCGGCAGTTTTTTCAAATATTTCTGTTGTTCCTCCGTCAAATCCTTGCCTTTTTCCAAAGCATTAAAAGCACTTTCCATCTTGCGGTATATCAGGTTCTTCGTGCTGCTGTCCATCCCCGCGCTCGCAAACGTCTCATACTGTCGCGCCATCTCAATCAGATTGTCTTTCCACCATCGTTCGATGATGCCTCGACCTTGCGGGTTGCCCGCAATACCCGTTTCATGGCGGATACCCAGTCGGGACGTAATACCCGTGATTTCATGGTCAATCGTCTTGCCGGTTTGGCCGCCGCCGTTATCCGAGTAATAGATAATCGGCAAACCAAAATGCTTGACCCCGATACGCAGAGCATCCGATACCGCCACACAACTTTCAGCCAACGAAACCGAAAAACCGACCACAAACCGCGTACAACCATCAATAATCACCGTCACTTCCGGCTTAAACGGCCTGCCGTGTACCGGATGCGCCACCTTCGCCTTAAAGCTGTGGCCGTCGCCGATCCAAACATCGTTCGGCTTCAAAGCCCCCCAATCACGTTTCACATAAGGCAGCAGCGATTTATAAGCCGCCCCCGTTTTCCTGCCGCGCTCCTGCATAATCAGCGGCAGCTTGTCCCAAACGCGCCGCACCATACTCAAATTAGGCACATCATTGACCGGCATATTTTCCGCTTCCGCCCACTGCACAAACCGGCGGTAGCTGTGTGCCAGCTTCGGAGCTGAAGGGATGTTGTGAAACTGCATAAACATCGGCAACCAACCGTAGCTCTCAATCGGCTTAACCGCCTTCGTCGTCTTCGGAGCCAAAGCAACCAGCCGCTCCGTCGCGTTTTCCGCTTTCAAATAAGCAGAAATCCAGCCGTCTAAAGTACGTTCGCCAACCTTTGCCGACCGGCTGCGGTCATTGGCCTTTTCCAAGTTCCCAAGCGTGACCGCGTCCAATTTACTTTCTGCCAGCAAGCCCAAAAACTGAGCCACCGCAGCCTTGGCAGAGCAATCGTATTCGTATTTAATCCCCAACACCGCCACCACCACCGCACATCGCGCATCCGCCACCGACCGTTGTTTCTCGTTCAACAGCTTGGCCGCTTCAGCCAGTGCCTGAGCCGACATCGCCGTCCCTGGTCTGACTTGGGGCAGGGTTTTCGGCATCTTCTCCGCCAGCTCGTCCGACTGCCGTTTCATGATGGCTGCTCGGATTTCAATAGGTAGGGCATATTCAACACCACCACCCTTACCTTGACGCCTTCTCGTTTGCCAACCATCCCTTTGCGCTTTTTTTCTCAGCCCTATTACTGTTCTTGGCATATTTGGCAACCCAAAATTAAGCAGGCTTTTGAGATCCATATATTCCATTTCAACCCACTCCGAGCATCTCTTTCAATTCAGCTATCTTTTTGTCTCGACAATCTGTTTTCTTGTAATGCGGAAAAACTTCAACTAAATCTTTTTGAATCACTTTCGCGATTGCTTCCGCAATTCTTTTGCTTCCTCGTCCATTTCTTATGACCTCAGAAACAGATTGGTTAGTTACCCCTAAAGCCGAAGCCAACATTCTTGCCGATATATTTTTTTCTTCTAAGGATTTATAGATTTCGTTCGCTTGCATAATGCCTCCATGATAGAATCCATTACTTACTTACCTTACAGGCTTTAATGCCTGCCTTAACTGTTACTTGGATGATATACACAAAATATTTGGTAATATTTTGCGGTGTTTTTATGGAACGCATTGATTTAGCATTGAATTTAGTTGAAGAGAGAAGCCGACTTGGATACTCTCGAAAGAATTTTGCTGAGCAAACTGGATGCAGTGCAGAAAGTTTGAGACTGTATGAAAGCGGGCAGGTCAACATTCCTGCGGACTTTTTACTTGCTGCTGTCCAATTAGGGGTGGATATTCAATTTGTCTTTACAGGCATTCATTCGGCAAATTTAAATGCTGTTTCAGACGACCTTAATAAAAAATTGGACGACGCTATTGGCAAATCAAACGTTGAGAATCAGATTAACGGCAACGTCAGTAACGCTGTTATCGCCTCATCTGGTTCGGTTGTTCATCAAATTAATACCCAAAATCACGTCATCAGAACCCGTGTCGATTCAAAACCCGGCAAGGAACATATAACGCTTGAGCAAGCTTCAAAGCTGCAACAACTTGTTAAACAAGTTGCCGCAGCAGAAGAGATTGCCAAACGGTCGCCAAAATCAATCCGTGCAATTTGGGCTAGTCTGAATGCTCACTGTAAAGTTCCAAGTTACAAACTAATCGCATTGAGCGATTACGACAAAGCAGAAACTTATCTCAGAAAATGGCTGGGTAGGTTGAGCAATACAGCAACATCAAAGAACAACGATCCCGACTGGCGAAAAAAGAAATACGCTTATATCAAATTAAATGTAAAACAGCTTGAGCTTGAAGATTGGTTGAAAAGTTACCTCGAAAAAAATTTCTCAGTAGAAAGCCTGACTGAATTAAGTGATGAAGATTTGCAAAAAACATATGCAGCAGTATCGACTAAAAAACGGAAAAAATAGGCTTAAACATGAAACTCCGCCTTTAAATTCAAGTTTCATGTTTAGCTTATGGTCTTCAGATGCTTTTTTTAGATGTATGATATTAAAAGATTTTTTCAAACATGGAACTATTATACAAGTTCCATGTTCAGTTTCTAGTTAAAGCCTTTTATAAACATTCTAATCAACCACGCCGAAACCGAGCCGCGCGACGGCCTATATGTCTTGCGTATAGGCAATGACCTCTTTGTCAAACGTGTGCAACGTATACCGGGCAAACTGCTTGTAACGTCTGAAAATCCACGTTACGCACCGTTTGAAATAGATTTGAGTAATACCCAAGACGACATCGCCATCATAGGCCGTGTTGAGTGGTATGGCCGGAGTATTGATTAAATCCATTTTAAAAACCTCTTAAAACAGTTTTAAAAATTCCCTAATCTCGTCAGCTTTAAACAGAAAACCGCGCATTCCGGCGCGGTTTTGTGAAAAAGCTGGCGTAACTTTTCCGGATACAAAAAAACGCCGAAATCCACGTCTTCCGAAGATTTCAGCGTTTTTTTACTCTATTTGTTCCTTGTGCAAAAACTAACAGTCCCCCACAGGAAAACGTCGCTCTGTTCCGCCACAACGGCGAAATCCTGTTGAGCGGCATCAACATCAAACTCAAAAGCGGCGATTCCCTGCTGATACGCGGCCCGAGCGGTTGCGGCAAAACTTCGTTGCTGCGCGCGCTGGCTGGGCTTTGGCCGTTCGGCAGCAGCGGCAAAGTCAGCCGTCCGCCGCATCAAGACATCCTCTTCCTGCCGCAACGCCCGTACACGGCACAGGGCAGCCTGCGCGACGCGGTTTGTTATCCCGACATCGACAAACAGCATCCGGAGCTAATCGAAGCCATGAACACCTGCCGCTTGGGTTATCTGATTGACAAATTGGACAAAACAGACGACTGGCAGCACAAACTCTCCCTGGGCGAACTGCAACGCGTCGCCTTCGTCCGCGCCCTGCTTTCCAAGCCCAAAATCGTCCTGCTCGACGAAGCCACCGCCGCCTTGGACGAACCGGCCGAAGCCGCGCTCTACCGCGCCTTAAAGCAAAAACTGCCCGACAGCATCATCATCAGCATCGGACACCGAAGCACGCTCAACGCGTTCCACAATATGCGCCTCGATGTCGGCAACGTTGCCTGCGGTTGAACGATGCCGTCTGAAGCCGTTTTCAGACGGCATCGTTCAAATTGATAAAGCACGCGAAAACAACGTACAATAAACCCGTTTACCACCCCTCGGAATGCCGAACCGTGAACCAGCTTATTTTCGACTTTGCCGCACACGACTATCCGAGTTTCGACAAATTCCTCGGCACGGAAAACGCGGAACTGGTCTATGTCCTCCGACACAAACACGGACAGTTTATCTATGTCTGGGGTGAAGAAGGTGCGGGCAAAAGCCATCTTTTGCAGGCGTGGGTCGCACAGGCGCTCGAAGCCGGCAAAAACGCCGCCTATATCGATGCCGCCTCCATGCCGCTGACCGATGCCGCGTTCGAGGCGGAATACCTCGCCGTCGATCAAGTCGAAAAACTGGGCAACGAAGAACAAGCCCTGCTTTTTTCCATCTTCAACCGCTTCCGCAACAGCGGCAAAGGCTTTTTGCTGCTCGGTTCGGAATACACGCCCCAGCAGCTTGTCATCCGCGAAGATTTGCGGACGCGTATGGCGTACTGCCTCGTTTACGAAGTCAAACCCTTAACCGACCAAGAAAAAATCGACGCGCTCGCCAGTATGGCGGCGGCACGCCAAGTAACCGTCGATTCCGAAATTTTCGAATACCTGCTCAAACACTGGCGGCGCGATATGGACAGCCTGATGATGATGCTCGACACGCTGGACAACTACGCCGTCACGATGGGCAAACGCATCACCCTGCCGCTTTTGCGCCAGCTTTTGAAACAACAGGAAACCCAATGAAAAACCTCGCCATCTTCGACCTCGACAACACCCTCATCAACACCGATTCCGACCACGCCTGGCCGCAATACCTCATCAAAAAAGGCTTGGTTGACGCTGCCGAAACCGAAGCGCAAAACGAAAAATTCTACCGCGACTACCAAAACGGCTGCCTCGACATCGACGCATTCCTCAAATTCCACCTCGCCCCGCTCGCCCGTTACAGCAAAGAAGAGCTGGCGGAATTTCACCGCGAATTTATGGCGGAATACATCATCCCCCACATCTCGCCTATGCAGCGTATGCTGGTGCAGAGCCACCAAATGGCAGGCGACGAAACCCTCGTCATCTCATCGACCAACGAGTTCATCATCACCCCCGTCTGCCGCCTTTTCGGCATTACCAACATCATCGGCACACAACTCGAATCCGGTTCCGACGGCCGCTACACCGGCAATTACATCGGCACGCCCAGCCTCAAAGAAGGTAAAATCACCCGCCTGAACCAATGGCTCGCCGAACGCGGCGAAACGCTCGAAAGCTACGGCAAAACCTATTTTTACAGCGACTCCAAAAACGACCTGCCGCTGCTGCGCCTCGTCGACGAACCCGTCGCCGTCAACCCCGATGCCGAGCTGGAAAAAGAAGCCAAAGAAAAAGGCTGGCCGGTTTTGAATTTCAAATGACGCAATGCCGTCTGAAGCCCGATTCGGCGTTCAGACGGCATTGAGGCTGAAATCCAAAAAACTCAAAGCCACAGGAATTTATCCGGAAAAACAAAAAACACAGGAATTCATCGGGAAAAACAACAATCTTTCCACCGTCATTCCCACGAAAGTGGGAATCTTGATCCGTCCGCACGGAAACTTATATTTCGTCATTTGCACCCGACATAATTCAATACTTTATTTTGCAATAAATTAACGGATGCTGACAAATTAGATTGGATTAATTACCCTATTATCCATATTGGGTTATCGGGTTGCTAATTGAGCAGAGCGTAGCAAACCATAAAGTGAGTGTTTCCACCCACTCTGCATTTACTATGAAGTGGTTATTAAATATGATAATGAGACCTATTAAATTTAGTATGGTAAATACGTTATTATTTATTGTTATATGTAGTTCATTTTTTGATCTGCTCGTTCAATTATGTACAATTTTATTTCATAGCCAAAAAATATACTTTATTACATTATTTTTATTATTTATTTTTAATTTTGTTACAAAATCTATCTATATGGCAATTATTTATCCTATTTTATATTTTTTTACGATAAAAAAATATTATCCTTACTCTAGGAAAGTGATAATTCTATTATCATTAGCATTATCTATATATTTTAGTTTTATGGACTTTTACTTTTTTTCCATATATTCAGATAACCTTAGCTATGAAACGGAGCCTTTACATTTATACATCCCTATTATTATTAATTTTTTCTCACTTTTAGTTTCTAATTTTATTTTATCTTTTATCAACAAGTAAATGTATATACAAACTACAATCCAAAAGATCCTAAGCAAACCACCAATCCCACACCACCCTTACCGGTTCAAATCCGCACAAAAACCCACATCCCGTCATTCCCACGAAAGTGGGAATCTGGGACGTATAGTGGATTAACAAAAATCAGGACAAGGCGACCAAGCCGCAGACAGTACAAATAGTACGGAACCGATTCACTTGGTGCTTCAGCACCTTAGAGAATCGTTCTCTTTGAGCTAAGGCGAGGCAACGCCGTACTGGTTTTTGTTAATCCACTATAAAATCTAAAGAAACCTTTTTTCCCGATAAGTTTCCGTGCCGACAGGTCTAGATTCCCGCCTGCGCGGGAATGACGGATCTTAGGCTTCTGTTTTTGTTTCTATAGTGGATTAACAAAAATCAAGACAAGGCGACCAAGCCGCAGACAGTACAAATAGTACGGAACCGATTCACTTGGTGCTTCAGCACCTTAGAGAATCGTTCTCTTTGAGCTAAGGCGAGGCAACGCCGTACTGGTTTTTGTTAATCCACTATATTTTTTCAGGAATGACGGTTTGGAAATTGCCCGAAACCCCAAAAACAGAAACCGGACAAACGGGTTTTCCGCCAAAGCCGGCATTTTCCGACTTTGCTTCAGGCATCTTCCCCACCGCCCAAAATCATCGAACCGATACCGGCATCGGTAAAGATTTCCAGCAAAAGCGCGTTGGGCACCCTGCCGTCGATGATATGCGTGGCTTTCACGCCGTTGACGGCGGCTTCGACCGCAGAAGCGATTTTCGGCAGCATACCGCCATACAGCGTGCCGTCGGCAATCAGTTCATCAATCCGTTTCGGCGTGAGTTTGGTCAGCAGATTGCCCGTTTTGTCCATCACACCGGCGATATTCGTCATCATCAAGAGTTTTTCGGCGTTCAATTCTTCCGCCAATTTGCCTGCTACCAAATCGGCGTTGATGTTGAACGCTTCGCCTTTTTCACCTACGCCGACGGGGGCGACGACGGGAATGCAGCCACGTTCTATCAGCCCTTTAACCAAACCGGTATCGATGCTTTCCACCGTACCGACCTGTCCGATGTCCACGCCATTCTGTTCGGGCGTATCGATCAAAAGTTTCTTCGCCTTAATGAAATGGTCGTCGCGTCCGCTTACGCCGACCGCGTGTCCGCCATATGTGTTAATCATCGACACGATTTCTTTATTGACATGCCCGCCCAACACCATTTCGACAATATCCATCGCCTCTTTGTCGGTAACGCGCATTCCTTGGACAAACTCACCCTTTTTGCCGACTTTTTCAAGCATCGCATTGATCTGCGGCCCGCCGCCGTGAACGATGACGGGATGAATGCCGACCAGCTTCAGCAGCACGACATCGCGGGCAAACCCTTCTTTCAAGGCAGGTTCGGTCATCGCGTTGCCGCCGTATTTGATGACGGCGACCGAACCGGAAAACCGGCGGATGTAAGGCAGCGCTTCGGCAAGGATACGCGCCTTGTCGGCGGTGGAAATAATGTTTTCAGACTCCATAACGGCTCCCTATTGTTGACAATTTCGGCTTATGTTAACGCCAAACGCCGTCTGAAACAATCTTCAGACGGCATCCGGCAGACTTTCGAGCAGGTTGAAGCCTTGCGATACGGGCGGTAAAATCGCGGTTTATCCGGTTCGAGAAACCGGCGACAGCAAGGACTTTCCCATGATTAAAATCAGCACCCGCTTCGATGCCGGCTCGGTCGTCGTCAAAGACCTGACCGATCCTTCCAACATCCGCCTCGCCCTGCGTCCCGACAACGCCTCCGATTTTGCACAATGGTTCTACTTCCGGCTGCAAGGCGCGGCATATCAAAACTGCATCATGCATTTTGAAAACGCGGCAGAAGCCGCCTACCCGAAAGGCTGGGAAGGCTATCAGGCGTGTGCCTCATACGACCGCCGCAACTGGTTCCGCGTACCGACTTCCTACGAAAACGGCGTACTGACCGTCAATCATACGCCGCTGTCCAACAGCGTGTATTACGCCTATTTCGAACCTTACTCCGAAGAACAGCATTTAAACCTCCTCGGCGACGCGCAAGGCAGCGGCCTGTGCCGCATCGACGACTTGGGCAGCACCGTGCAAGGGCGCGACATCAATCTGCTGACCATCGGCAATCAGGTCGAAAGCGATCTGAAAATCTGGATTACCGCCCGCCAGCATCCGGGCGAAACCATGGCGGAATGGTTTGTCGAGGGGCTGCTCGGCAGGCTGCTCGATCCGCAAGACCCGACAGCGCGCACCCTGCTCGACCGCGCCACGTTCTATATCGTCCCCAATATGAACCCCGACGGTTCGGCACTGGGCAACCTTCGTACCAACGCCGCCGGTGCGAACCTCAACCGCGAATGGGAAAATCCGACTTTGGAAAAAAGCCCCGAAGTGTTCTTCGTGCGCGAAAAAATGCTGGAAACCGGCGTGGATTTGTTCTTGGACATCCACGGCGACGAAGGGCTGCCCTTTATCTTTGTTGCAGGAACTGAAGGCGTGCCAAACTACAATCCGCGCATTTCCGCGTTGGAAACACAGTTCAAAACCGCCCTTTTGAACGCCAGCCCCGATTTCCAAGACGAATACGGTTACGAAAAAGATGCGCCCGGTCAGGCAAACATGACCTTGGCAACAAACTGGGTCGGCAACCGTTTCAACTGCCTTGCCTATACGTTGGAAATGCCGTTCAAAGACAATGCCAACCTGCCCGACGACGATTTCGGATGGAACGGTCAACGGTCGTTGCGCTTGGGCGAAGCCGCGTTGTCCGCCATCCTCAACATCATCGGCGATTTGCGCTGAAACCCTTATTGCAGAAATGCCGTCTGAAGCATCATGCCTTTCAGACGGCATTTGAAAACGAAAGCCCGTTATGATTACCCATCCCCAATTCGACCCCGTCCTTATCAGTATCGGCCCGCTTGCCGTCCGCTGGTATGCCCTAAGCTACATCCTCGGATTTATTCTTTTTACCTTTCTCGGCAGAAGGCGCATCGCGCAAGGCTTGTCCGTTTTTACCAAAGAATCGCTCGACGACTTCCTGACATGGGGCATTTTGGGCGTAATTTTGGGCGGGCGTTTGGGTTACGTCCTGTTTTACAAGTTTTCCGACTACCTCGCCCATCCGCTTGATATTTTCAAGGTATGGGAAGGCGGAATGTCGTTCCACGGCGGCTTTTTGGGTGTAGTTATTGCCATATGGTTGTTCGGTCGCAAACACGGCATCGGCTTCCTCAAACTGATGGACACGGTCGCACCGCTCGTTCCACTGGGTCTCGCTTCGGGACGTATCGGCAACTTCATCAACGGCGAACTTTGGGGACGCGTTACCGACATCAACGCATTTTGGGCAATGGGCTTCCCGCAGGCGCGTTACGAAGACCTCGAAGCCGCCGCGCACAATCCGCTTTGGGCAGAATGGCTGCAACAATACGGTATGCTGCCGCGTCATCCCTCGCAGCTTTATCAGTTTGCACTTGAAGGCATCTGCCTGTTCGCCGTCGTTTGGCTGTTCTCTAAAAAACAGCGGCCGACCGGACAAGTCGCCTCACTCTTCCTCGGCGGCTACGGCATATTCCGCTTCATTGCCGAATTTGCACGCCAACCCGACGACTATCTCGGGCTGCTGACCTTGGGGCTGTCGATGGGGCAATGGTTGAGCGTCCCGATGATTGTTTTGGGTATCGTCGGCTTTGTCCGGTTCGGCATGAAAAAACAGCACTGACCGCCTGTGAAAAATACCGTCTGAAACATGGAAATCCGGTTTCAGACGGCATTTTTACGTTTGGTTCATGGAAACAAACGCTTCAATTCTTACCGCAACACGCCTTGTATTTTCTGCCGCTGCCGCACGGACAGGGATCGTTCCTGCCTGTTTTTTCGCCTTCCCTGCGGACGGTTTGCGGCTTGTTGATGACCGCCTGCCAGTAGCGGTAGATATCCGCCAATGCATAAGGCAACTCGGATTCCAGTTCCGCCAGCTCGCCTTCTGTGAATTGCAGACGGATAGTGCCGTTGTCCTCTTCGTCGTAAATACCGCCCAATGCCATGATGGGATAAAACAACTCTTCAAACGCTTCATCATCGACGGCTTCAAACCAATCGGTCGGCACAATATCCAAACCGTAAAGATAAGCATTGCACCATGTGTAAAAATCGCTGCCGCCGTCTTCGTTTTCATACAGCCACAAATCGGGCAGTTTTTTATCCGACATCGCGGCGGTTGTTTCCATCGCCATTGCCAAAACCAGCCGTTCGATTTCGGAACGTTCGGCGGCGGTAAATTGCGATTCGTCGCCCAACACTTCGGGCAGCCAGTCGAGCGGTGTCAATTTGTCCGGCCCGCTCAACAGCGCCGTCATAAAACCTTGAACCTCGTCGCAACGCATCGTGTTGCCTTGTTCGCTTTTGGCATCCAACAATTCGCTCAACCGCCGTTTGGATGCTTCGGTAAATTTTCGGGAATCCATCATTTTCCTTTTCCAATGGGTTTTGCGCCCTATTATAGTGGATTAAATTTAAATCAGGACAAGGCGACGAAGCCGCAGACAGTACAAATAGTACGGCAAGGCGAGGCAACGCCGTACTGGTTTAAATTTAATCCACTATATCGCCGCAATGCCGTCTGAAGCCTTTTTATGCTTCAGACGGCATCGTCTGTTTTCACGCTCAAATCGTACCGCTGCCTTGCGCTTTCGGTTTGGCAGAACCAAATTCCAGTTTGCTTAAGGCAGAGAGGTAGGCTTTGGCAGTGGCGACCAAAACGTCGGTATCCGCACCCTGACCGTTGACAACGCGGTTGCCACGCGCCAGACGGACGCTGGTTTCGCCCTGGCTTTCCGTACCTTGCGTGACGGCGTTGACGGAATAAATCTGCAAAGCCGCGCCGCTTTGCGCCACGCTTTCAATCGCTTTGAAAATCGCATCCACGGGGCCGGAGCCTGTGGCGGAAGCGCGTTTTTCTTCGCCTTTGATGCTGAACACGATGTCGGCGCGCGGCTCTTCGCCGGTTTCGGTGCTGATTTTTTGGGAGATGAATTTGTAGCTCTCGGCATTCATGCTGCCCATTTCGTCGGATACCAGTGCGTGCAGGTCTTCATCGAAGATTTCGCGTTTTTTGTCGGCGAGTTCTTTGAAGCGGGCAAACGCGGCGTTCAGTGCCTCTTCGCTTTCCAACTCGATGCCCAAATCCGCCAGCTTGGTTTTGAAGGCGTTGCGGCCGGACAATTTGCCCAAGCTCAAACGGTTTGTTGCCCAGCCGACCGATTCGGCGGACATAATCTCGTAAGTTTCGCGGTGTTTCAGCACCCCGTCCTGATGGATGCCCGATTCATGCGAAAAGGCATTGGCACCGACAATGGCTTTGTTGGGCTGCACGGGATAGCCCGTAATGGTGGACACCAGTTTGGACGAAGGCACGATTTGCGTGGTATCGATGCCGGTTTCCAAGCCGAACAAGTCGTGGCGCACTTTCAACGCCATCACGATTTCTTCAACCGAAGCATTGCCTGCACGTTCGCCCAAGCCGTTGACAGTACATTCCACCTGACGCGCACCGCCTTTTAATGCGGCAAGCGAATTGGCAACCGCCAAGCCCAAATCGTTGTGGCAGTGTGCCGACCAAACGACTTTGCCGCCGTTGGGCGTTTTGACAATCAGTTCGCGGAAAAATTCTTCGGTTTTGTACGGGATTGAATAGCCGACGGTATCGGGAATATTGATGGTGGTCGCGCCCGCTTCAATTACCGCGCCGCAGATTTCGGCAAGGAAATCGATTTCCGAACGCAACGCGTCTTCGCAGGAAAATTCCACATCGTCGGTGTATTCACGAGCGATTTTCACCGCTTTGACCGCCGCCTCAATCACCTGCTTCGGCTTCATCTTCAATTTGTACTCCATATGGATGGGGCTGGTGGCGATGAAGGTGTGGATGCGTTTTTTCGGCGCGGGCGCAACGGCCTCACCCGCCTGACGGATGTCCCGCTCGATGGCACGGGACAATGAACAGACCGTTGATTTGGTAATGGTTTTCGCAATCGCATTGACCGCCTCGAAATCGCCCGGGCTGGCAGCGGCAAAACCCGCTTCGATGATGTCCACACCCAATTTTTCCAGCTGGCGGGCGACGCGGATTTTTTCCTCTTTGGTCATAGCGGCGCCGGGCGATTGTTCGCCGTCGCGCAGGGTGGTGTCGAAAATGATAACGCGGTTGGCCTGTGTCATTTCTGTTCTCTCCAGAGATTCGTTTTTTTGTAAAAAAGCATTCAAATCCAGCGGCCTGCCTTGCGATTCGGCAAGCGCGGTCAGCTTTTGCAGTTGCGCCAAAGGCAGCGACCCGCGCGTGCGCCATTTATAGATGGCGGCGGTCGTCGCGGCATTTTCGGGATCGTGCTGTTTCAACGCTTCGGCAAGCGCGTTCACGCCGCCGAAATAAGCAACCAAGCGGTCTATATCTAATTGCATGGTAGTCCTTGTCTAAAATAAATCAGCCTACAGCAGAAATATGGACAGGATTATACGCATTTTGGACAAAACGGCAATATAAATTTGAAAAATCTCAATAAGCCGCCATAGATTTTATTAATTTTATACATTTTGTCTATTTTATCGCAGACGCGGCGTGATTGTTGACAATTGCGGCAGAACAGGGCAAATTCGGCGGCACAAGGCGGCAAACGAGACAGGACAAACCAACAAGGACGGAAACAATGAAATACAAAAGAATCGTATTTAAAGTCGGCACATCTTCGATTACCCATTCGGACGGCAGTCTCTCGCGCGGCAAAATCCAAACCATCACCCGCCAGCTTGCCGCATTGCATCATGCGGGACACGAGCTGGTCTTGGTGTCTTCCGGCGCGGTTGCGGCAGGGTTCGGTGCGCTGGGTTTCAAAAAACGTCCGGTCAAAATCGCCGACAAACAGGCTTCCGCCGCCGTCGGGCAGGGGCTGCTGATGGAAGAATATACGGCAAACCTGTCTTCAGACGGCATCGTGTCCGCACAAATCCTGCTCAGTCGCGCCGACTTTGCCGACAAACGCCGCTACCAAAATGCCGGCGGCGCACTTTCCGTGCTGCTGCAACGCCGCGCCGTCCCCATCATCAATGAAAACGATACGGTTTCGGTTGAGGAATTGAAAATCGGCGACAACGACACATTGAGTGCGCAAGTGGCGGCGATGATACAGGCAGACCTCTTGGTGCTGCTGACCGACATAGACGGTCTTTACACCGGCAACCCGAACAGCAATCCCGATGCCGTACGGCTGGACAAAATCGAACACATCAACCATGAAATCATCGAAATGGCGGGCGGCTCGGGTTCGGCAAACGGCACAGGCGGTATGCTGACTAAAATCAAAGCGGCGACGATTGCGACCGAGTCCGGCGTACCGGTCTATATCTGTTCCTCGCTCAAACCCGATGCACTTGCCGAAGCGGCAGATAATCAGGCGGACGGCTCGTTTTTCGTCCCCCGTGCCAAAGGTTTGCGGACGCAGAAGCAATGGCTGGCGTTCTATTCCGAAAGCAGGGGCGGCGTTTATGTGGACGAAGGTGCGGAACACGCTTTGTCCGAACAGGGAAAAAGCCTGCTGATGTCGGGCATTGCCGGAATCGAAGGGCATTTTTCCCGTATGGACACCGTAACCGTGTACAGCAAGGCAACCAAACAGCCTTTGGGCAAAGGGCGAGTCCTGTTCGGCTCTGCCGCCGCCGAAGACCTGCTCAAATTGCGTAAGGCGAAAGGCGTGTTCATCCATCGGGACGACTGGATTTCCATCACGCCCGAAATACGCCTGCTTCTGACCGAATTTTAGAAAAGGAAACCCATGTCAAACACACAAAAACAGCTTGCCCTTGCCAAAGCGGCAAAAAAATCCGTCAACACGGCGGATACGGAAGAAAAAAACCGCGCGCTGTTTGCTATGGCGGACAGCTTGGAAGCGGCGGCGGCAGATATTTTGGCGGCAAACCGTCAAGACTTGGAAGCCGCGGCAGGCAACATTCCCGAAAGCATGACCGACCGCCTTTTGTTGGACGGCAAACGCATTTGCGCGATGGCGGACGGCATCAGGGCGGTTGCCGCGCTGCCCGACCCCGTGGGCGAAATACTGGAAACCTCGACTTTGCCCAACGGCTTGGAAATCGTCAAAAAGCGCGTGGCGATGGGCGTTATCGGCATTATTTACGAAAGCCGCCCGAACGTTACGTCCGATGCGGCGGCTTTGGCACTGAAAAGCGGCAGCGCGGTCGTACTCCGCAGCGGCAAAGATGCATTCCAATCCGCACGCGCCATCGTTGCCGCCCTGAAAACGGGGTTGGCACAAACCCGCATCGACCCCGACGCGCTCCAGTTGATTGAAGACACCGGGCGCGAAAGCAGTTACGAAATGATGAGGGCGAAAGATTATCTAGACCTGCTGATTCCGCGCGGCGGGGCGGGGCTGATACGGGCGGTGGTTGAGAATGCCGTCGTGCCGGTCATTGAAACGGGGACGGGCATTGTCCACATTTATATCGACAAGGACGCGGATTGGGACAAGGCGCTCCGTATCGTGTACAACGCCAAAACCAGCCGCCCGTCCGTGTGCAACTCGATGGAAGTGCTGCTGGTGCATGAAGACATTGCTGCCGACTTCCTGCCCAAGCTCGAACGGCTGTTGGTTCGCAACCGTATAGAAGCCGGACTGCCGCCCGTCCGCTTCCGTTTGGATCCGCAGGCGGCGCGGCATATCGGCGGCGAAGCGGCGGGTGCAGACGATTTCGATACCGAGTTTTTAGACTACATCCTCGCCGTGAAAACCGTCGCTTCGGTCGAAGAGGCGGTTGGGCACATCGAAGCCCACGGCACGCACCATTCAGACGGCATCGTTACCGAAAACCGCCACGCTGCGGACTATTTCACGACCCATATCGATTCTGCCGCCGTGTATGTCAACGCGTCCACGCGCTTTACCGACGGCGGCGAATTCGGCTTGGGTTGCGAAATGGGCATCTCCACGCAAAAACTCCACGCCCGGGGCCCGATGGGTTTGAAAGAACTGACGAGTTACAAATACATCGTACAAGGCACGGGACAGGTCAGGGAATAATCCGAATTCAAATGTCTGATATAGTGGATTAAATTTAAACCAGTACGGCGTTGCCTCGCCTTAGCTCAAAGAGAACGATTCTCTAAGGTGCTGAAGCACCAAGTGAATCGGTTCCGTACTATTTGTACTGTCTGCGGCTTCGTCGCCTTGTCCTGATTTTTGTTAATCCACTATAAAAATGCCGTCTGAAACAGTCTTCAGACGGCATTTCCATTTGCAAAAAATCAAGCATTGTCCAAGGGGACGAGAATCGTACGGTTGCCGTTGTGTTCCGGTGCGGACACAATGCCTTCCGCCTCCATCTGGTCAATCAGACGCGCGGCGCGATTATAGCCGATACGCAATGCGCGCTGCACGCCAGAAATGCTGGCTTTGCGCGTTTTCAAAACAACGGACACGGCCTCGTCGTACATCGGATCGGTTTCGCCGTCGCCGCTCCGGCTGATTCCCAGCAAATCGTCGGACATACCGCCGCTCAAAATATCGTCAACATAGTCCGGTTCGCCAAACTGTTTCAGATATTCGACCACGCGGTGCACCTCTTCATCCGAGGCAAACGCGCCGTGAACGCGCTGCGGATAGGCCGTACCCGGCGGCAGGAACAGCATATCGCCCTGCCCGAGCAGGTTTTCCGCACCCATTTGGTCAAGAATCGTGCGGCTGTCGATTTTGCTGGACACTTGGAACGCGATACGCGTCGGGATGTTCGCCTTAATCAGACCCGTGATGACATCGACACTGGGGCGTTGTGTGGCAAGGATAAGATGGATGCCTGCCGCGCGGGCTTTTTGGGCGAGGCGGGCAATCAGTTCTTCGATTTTCTTGCCTGCCGTCATCATCAGGTCGGCAAACTCATCAACCACGACCACGATAAACGGCAATTTTTCCAAAGGTTCGGGATTGTCGGGCGTGAGGCTGAACGGGTTGCCGATTTTCTCCCCCCTTGCTGCGGCTTCGGCGATTTTTTGATTGAAACCCGCAAGATTGCGCACGCCCATAAAGCTCATCAGGCGGTAGCGTTTTTCCATTTCGTTAACACACCAGTTCAGCGCGTTTGCCGCCAGCTTCATATCGGTAACGACAGGGGCGAGCAGGTGCGGGATGCCTTCGTAAATGCTCAATTCCAGCATTTTCGGATCGATCATAATCATACGCACGTCTTCCGGCGCGGCTTTGAAAAGCATAGACAGAATCATCGCGTTGACACCCACCGATTTGCCCGAACCGGTCGTGCCGGCAACCAACAAATGCGGTGCTTTGCCCAAGTCGGTTACGACGGGCTGTCCGGTGATGTCCTGACCGAGCGCGAGCGTCAGCTTGGATTTGGATTCGGCAAACTCGGGCGAATTGAAGATTTCGCTCAGGCGTATCATTTGGCGTTTCGGGTTCGGAAGTTCCAAACCCATACAGGTTTTGCCGAGGATGGTTTCGACAACGCGGATGGAAGCCACGCCGAGCGAACGCGCCAAGTCTTTTTCCAGATTTAGAACGGAATTGCCGCGCACGCCGACATCGGGTTCGATTTCATAACGCGTAATCACGGGGCCGGAATAAGAATCGACAACCTTGACCTTGACTTTGAACTCCGCCAATTTTTCTTCGATGGTGATGCTGTTTTCCAACAGTTCTTCTTCGGTTTGCGTCGCCCCGGGATTGAACAGCGGCGGCAGAAGCAGGTCGGTTGTCGGCAGGTGTTCGGATACCGCACCGGTTTCTTCAGATTGGAACGCCCCTTCATCCGCTTCCGTATCCGATGCCCGGCGGGACGGGCGTTCAGACGGCACATTTTCAAACGGACAAACCGCCTGACTGTCATGCCCGAACGCTTCGGTTTCCGACAAATATTGCCCGCTTGACCGCTCTGCCACACCCTCACTGCCGTCATTCGCAATAGCGGCGGTTTCCTCCTGCCAACCTCCATTCAAAACATCATCGGCAAGATGATCGGTTTCGGCAATGCGGCTGCGTTGCACCTGCTCGAATCCTGCCGGCGGTTCATAGGTACGGTTGTAGATTTCCGATACGGGAGGCGGCGGCGGAATATCGATTGCGGGCATGGGAACTTTCGGCACTTCGGGTGGTTCGACCACCCAAGCATCGGGCGCGGCAGGTTCTTCAATATGGATATCGGCAGTTTCATCATAAACCGGACCGCCGTATCCCACAGACGAAACAGTTTCCGTGAAAACATTTTCGGTTTCAGACGGCATTTCGACATCCCGTTTCCCGACAACCGTCCGACTTTCCGGAATCAGGCGCGAAATCCGCGCCTCCGCAGAAACCGTTGCCTTGTTCGGTTCTTTCAAATTGACGGAAACGCGGCGGCGGGCATCGCGGACGGCTGTGCCGTCTGAAACGGACTGCCCTTGGGAAACATCCGGGGATTTTGCCTCCGCCTGCCCTTTCCCCTGCCCTGCATGACGGCGGAACGGCGCATTCCGTGCATTTTCGGCTTTGACTGCAGAAAAGGCAGACGGATGCTGCTTCTCAAAATACGGCTCAAATCCGTAATCCGCAGACTCGGAAAACGCTTCTTTGTCCGCATCGAACATACGGGAATACGTGCGTTGAAGCACAGGGTCGTCCAAACCGATAATCTGCAGCCCTTCCATCGGGGTATCGGACACGCGGACTTTGGGGACCGCTGTTTCGTTTTTCTCAAATGCATCGATATAGCGTTTTTTCGTTTCCCTTAAAGCCGCGCTGTTTAAAGCACGCGTTGCTTCTTCCAAAGTGATTTCCTTAAAAACCGGACGGACGGGCGAAATTTCGCTTTCAGACGGCATCAACCCTTCAGCAATACTCCGGTCGAATGGGATGCGGCGGTTGTCGATTACGGCAGTTGCAATGTCTTCCGTATCGGCAGCCTCTTCCTCCGCAGCTTCTGCTTCTTCCGTTTCCGCTTCTTCCGTCCCGTTTCCACTGTCTGAATATCCGTCGGATGCGGTCGGAACATCCGCACGATTTGCAGAAGCAGGCGGAACGGGCCTGTCCGGTTCGGATTCGTGCGCCAGATAGTTTCGGCAGAAACGGACGACACCGACAAACAGCCAATACACTGCCGTTTTGACGGCATGGAAAAGCATCAGGGCAAGTTCGGGAAAATCGGGCATACCGTCTTTGATTTCAGGCAGCTCCGCCTGTTTTTCCCCTTTCTTTTCCTGCCACGCAGAAACCTCGCGCATCCACTCGCGTTCGGATTGTGCGCGGACAAAAAACAAGCCGGCAAGCGCAAGCAACAAAATAACGATCAAAACTATCCAAAACATATGCCGTTTCCCGCAAGACAAACGATTAAACGGGTTTATTTTAACGTGTTTCCATCCCAAAAAAAACAACCGGTCGGCAATTCTGCCGAAACCGATTCGGCTTTCGGTTTGCCCCCGCCGACAGTATAATAGCCGTCCCTTCCCTTAATCTTTGCGGCATTGCCATGATTTTCCAAACAGTCTGGTTTTCAGATATGGTACTGTCGGTTTCGTGGATTGTCCTTATCCTGATACTGGCAGCTTCCGCGCCGTCCGCATTCCGCTCGCTTGCCCGCTACCGTTCCGCCCTTCCACTGTGTACCGTAATTTTTTCCGCAGCATGGTGTCTGAACGCCTCTGCCGGCGGCGGACAGCTTGCACAGATGAACTACCACCTGCTCGCCGTCAATCTGGTTGCACTGATGGTGGGCACTTCCGCCGCCCTTTGGCTTGCCGCGCTGCTGATGCTGCCCTACTGCCTGCTGTTTGCCGATTCTGCCGGCGCATATCCGCCGAACGCTTTGGTGCTGATTCTGCCCGCGCTGGTCGTCAACCGCCTGTCGCGTATGCTGGTCAACCGCCTGCCGCCCAATATTTTCATCTTTATTTTCGTCAACGGCTTTCTCGCTTCCGCCGCCGGCATTCTGTTGACCGGGCTGGTGCTGACCGGTATTTTGGATGCTGCAAACGCTTTTCCGTCCGAAATATTGTGGACGACCGCCCTGCCCGTCTTTATTCTGCTGGCGTGGGCGGAAGCCTTCCTCAGCGGCATTTCAACTGCCATATTTGTTGCACTGAAGCCCCATTGGATTAACACTTTCGACGACAACCGCTATCTTAAGTCCGACCGCGGCATATGGCGGTAGCCTTCAGACGGCATAGACAGGCAAAACCATGCTTTCCAACATCATCCCCCTTTCCATCGGTGCGGCACTCGGTGCAACGGCGCGTTGGCTGCTCAACCTCGCCGTTCCCGCATCGTTGTCTCCCGCCACGGGCAACCTGTTTGCCAACTGGACGGGCGCTTTTCTTATCGGAATCTTTGCCGAAACCGTCAACCATCCGCAATGGAAGCTGCTGCTGATTACCGGTTTTCTCGGCAGCCTGACCACGCTTTCCGGATTTTCACTGGAAACCGTAACCCTGCTCCAATCGAATCGTCCTGCTTCAGCACTTGCCAATATTTTCCTGCACACGGCAGGTTCGCTGCTGCTGACTTGGCTCGGGCTGAAGATAGGGACGGCAGTCAAATAACCGCAACAAATTGCCTCCCTTTGTTTTGACATAATCTATAAATTAGCTTCGCTTGTTTAAATACTGGCTGTGCCAATTATAGTGGATTAACAAAAATCAGGACAAGGCGACGAAGCCGCAGACAGTACAGATAGTACGGAACCGATTCACTTGGTGCTTCAGCACCTTAGAGAATCGTTCTCTTGGAGCTAAGGCGAGGCAACGCCATACTGGTTTTTGTTAATCCACTATACCGTTCTCAAATTCAAATTGGGCTTTTAGGTCTATAACAAAGAAAAAGCCTTGGCAGGATAAACCTACCAAGGCTTTTTATTAAAAAAAACGCTCTATTACTGTGTCTAAAAATGCAAAAAAAGTAACCATCATAACCCTTTTGCCAAAATCAATATCATCTTCCGATGAATGAATTGACGGTATATAAGAAAGAATTAATAAGCTCATAAACCGGTAAGAAAAATCAGTAACAAAGATTTTCATTATTAACCATTCTTAAAAATGATCACGTTCGTTTGGGTAATTATTATACCCTTTTCCCTCTTATTACTAAAGCACGAATGACTTTAAAGGACGCGCCCAGAGACAAGCCGAAAAGGCATATCTCATCCGCCAAACAAAATGCCCGCCAATCTACTCCGGAGGGCAGTTCAACACCCTGTCAATCCTTCATCAGCCAGTATTGCAAACCGATTAATGTCTTGCCGTCTTTAATTTCATCGTTTGCCAATGCCTGACGGACTTCTTCTTTCGACATCAATACGGTTTCCGTAATCTCGTCTTCGTCATTGGCAAGCGTACTGCCCAAACGCACGCCTTCCGCCTCGAACAGATACATTTTTTCGTTGCAAAAACCGACCGCCGTATAAAAACTGTAAAGCAGGCGTACGCTGTCGGTGGTATAAGGCGTTTCTTCAGTCAGTTCTCGTAAAGCGCATGCTGCCATATCCTCGCCCGCCACATCCAGCTTGCCCGCAGGAAGTTCCAATGTCGCCTGATTTGCCGCATACCGCCACTGCCGTACCAAAACGACCTTTTCCTCATCCGTTACCGCCAACACGCACGCCGCGCCCGGATGCCGGATGACGATACGCTGCCCTTCATTGCCGTTGGGCAACCTGACCTTATCCCTGCTGATGCTGACGAAACCGCCCTCGTAAATGGTTTCGCCGCCTAATTTTACTTCCCTCAAATCCACTTCATATCTCCTTTCCGTTTCCTATTCTGCCGTTCAATCTTCACGCTTGCCGCGCTCGATTTCCACGCCAACCTCGCGCACGCCTTCCAAAATACCCGGCTTGACGATTTTCACGCGCACCCACACCGCGCCGAAATATCCCAAAACCAAATCGGCAATATATTCCGCCAACGCTTCCAAAAGCAGGAAATCCTGTTCTTTCAGATGTCGGCGCAGCGTTTCGCATACCTCGGCATAATGCACCGTATTGGCAATATCGTCGTCCGAACCCGCTTTCTCGGGAACGCCGATGTCCAAATCGACAATCAGGGTCTGCAACCGTTCGCGCTCCCAGCCGTACACGCCGATAAGCGTATCCGCCTTGATGCCGTGCAAAAAGATTTTATCCATAATCCGCCCCGTTTTTTGCTAAAATAACCGCACCATTCTAAGTAAAGTACCGCAAATGTTCAACATACCGGCTGTTGCCGTTTCCTATCTGATCGGCTCACTTTCTTTCGCCGTCATCGTGTCCAAATATTACGGCATGGACGACCCGCGCACCTACGGATCGGGCAATCCGGGGGCAACCAATGTTTTACGCAGCGGCAAAAAAAAGGCGGCCGCGCTGACGCTCTTGGGCGATGCCGCCAAAGGTTTGGTTGCCGTTTTGCTTGCACGCGTGCTTCAAGAACCGCTCGGTTTATCCGACAGCGCAATCGCGGCCGTCGCACTCGCCGCGCTGGTCGGGCATATGTGGCCGGTGTTTTTCGGATTTAAAGGCGGCAAAGGCGTGGCAACGGCATTGGGCGTGCTTCTGGCACTCTCTCCCACAACTGCCTTGGTCTGCGCGTTGATTTGGCTTGTGATGGCATTCGGCTTCAAGGTGTCCTCCCTTGCCGCATTAACCGCCACAATCGCCGCCCCCCTTGCCGCACTGTTTTTTATGCCGCATACTTCTTGGATTTTCGCAACCCTCGCAATCGCCATATTGGTGTTGCTCCGCCATAAGAGCAACATCCTCAACCTGATTAAAGGCAAAGAAAGCAAAATCGGCGAAAAACGCTGATTCGGCATTTGTTTTCCATTACGTCATGCCGTCTGAAACCATGTTCCCGCGTTCAGACAGCATTTCCGCACAAACGGCTTTCATACCATGCTCAGTTACAGACACGCATTCCACGCCGGCAACCACGCCGATATGCTCAAACACTTTACCTTGTTTTTAGTGCTGCAATATTTCAACCGCAAAGACAAGCCCTACTGGTACATCGACACGCACGGCGGCGCGGGTGTGTACAATCTCGAAGGCAGCGAGGCGCAGAAAGTCGGCGAATACCGGCAAGGCATCGCCCTGCTCCGACAGGCGCAAAACCTGCCTGCCGAACTCTCTGACTTTGCCGCGCACATACAAAAAATCCTGCCCTCGCCCGAACTTTACTGCGGTTCTCCGTGGCTGGCACAATCGCTGACCCGCGTCGGCGACAAATTACGCCTGTTTGAGCTGCACCCCACCGACTTTGTCCATCTGCAAAACAATATGGGCGAAGCAGGATTGGGCAAACGCGGACAAGTGTTGCGCGAAGACGGTTACAAAGGGCTGATTTCCCTGCTGCCGCCCCCGCCGCGCCGTGCCGCCGTCCTCATCGACCCGCCTTACGAGGAAAAACAGGACTACTGGCGTGTAACGGAAACGCTGAAATCCGCTTTAAAACGGTTTGAGTCCGGCTGTTATCTCATCTGGTATCCCTGCCTCAGCCGCGAAGAAAGCCGCAAGCTGCCCGAAGAACTGAAAAAACTCGTTCCCGACAACTACCTTCACGCCGAACTGCACGTCCACGCGCCGAAAGCCGACGGTTTCGGTATGCACGGCAGCGGAATGTTCGTCATCAATCCGCCCTATCTGTTGGCGGAACAATTGGCGGCAAACCTCCCCGCCCTGACGCGGCTGCTGGCGCAAGACGAAGGCGCGCGCTACCTTTTGGACAGCAAAATCCGCTGACCCCGATGCCGTCTGAAACCCTTCAGACAACATCTCCCGTCAAATAAACAAAACCGGACGATATACCGGCAGTCGGCACTTTTAAGAATAAATATCCCCTCATCCGCCTGCCGCGTTCCGACTTGCCCCATGCCGTTTTTTTACACTACAATCCCCTAGACTATCCTGCAAAACGCACCAAAGGAATACGCCACAATAACCTGCCGCCTTTCAGACGGCACAAACCTTTCCGAAACGAGCAAACTATGGACACACTGACCCGATTCCTCCCCGAACACCTGCAACAAAACCAGCTGCCCGAAGCACTCGGCGGCGTTTTACTGTCCGTTGTTTCCGCCTGCACCGAAATCAACGCCAAAGTCCGCCTCGGCGCACTGGCCGGCGTATTGGGTATGGCGGGCACGGGCAATATTCAGGGCGAAGACCAAAAAAAACTGGATGTTATCGCCAACAACATCATGATTGACACACTCAAAGCCAACCCTGCCGTTGCCGGTTTGGCAAGCGAGGAAGAAGACTCTTTCGTAAGTGCCGGTGAAAACGGACGCTATCTCGTCCTATTCGATCCTTTAGACGGATCGTCCAATATTGATGTCAACATTTCCGTCGGTACGATTTTCTCCATCCTTGAAAAACCCGAAGGCGCATTGGCAACCGAATCATTCCTTCAAACGGGCAGACAGCAGCTTGCCGCTGGTTACGTTCTTTACGGGCCTCAAACCCAGCTCGTATTCACATTCGGACACGGCGTATATATGTTCACGCTCAATGCCGAAAACGAATTTGTGCTGACAAAAGAAAAACCGAAAGTACCCGAAAGTACCAAAGAATTTGCCATCAATATGTCCAACCGCCGCCACTGGCTGCCCCCCGTCCAACAATACATCGACGAGCTCTTGGCGGGCGAAACCGGCACGCGCGGCAAAAACTACAATATGCGCTGGGTAGCCAGCATGGTTGCCGAAATCCACCGCATACTGATGCGCGGGGGCGTGTTCATGTATCCGCAAGACAAACGCGACCCGTCCAAACCCGGCAAACTGCGCCTGATGTATGAAGCCAATCCTATGGCCCTGATACTCGAACAAGCCGGCGCATCGGCAAGCAACGCCCGTCAGGACATACTCGGCATCCGTCCCGAAAGCCTGCACCAGCGCGTCGCCGTCATTATGGGCAGCAGCGAAGAAGTGGATTACCTCAACCGCCTGCATTCAAAATAAAAGGCAGCCTGACCGATAAAGAAAGGCGGCAGCGCGCATCCGACGCTGCCGCCGATATTTCGTTTATAGCCTTAAAAAGATAGAAAACCACCTTTCCGAACGGCAAAAATGCCGTCTGAAAAGTTTTCAGACGGCATTTTAAAAATTAAAGCCCGAATTTATTTGCCCGCTGCTTTTTGCAGGATGGCGTACAACTCGTCTTTCAGTTTCAATTTGGCTTTTTTCAGCTCATCGATGGTTTCCGCACCGCTGGTAACCGGATTGTTGACCAGACCGGTAATTTTATCGTCCAGCTCGTTGTGTTCGTCGAACAGACGGGCGAAGCGAGAATTTTCCTGTTTCAATTTGGAAATCAAATCACGGTATTCTGGGAACATATCGCTTTCCTCTCTTGGTTTACGGTTAAAAAGTCAAATTGAATCTTTACATTAATTATAACAAAGATAATATTTTTATCCAGTGTTTTATCGGATACGGCAAAATTTTCTTTTAACACCGCCGTCCGGTTGATAAAAACGTTGACAATATCACGCTTTACGCATAAATTTTCAGCCTTTCCTACTGTATAGTGGATTAACAAAAATCAGGACAAGGCGACGAAGCCGCAGACAGTACAAATAGTACGGAACCGATTCACTTGGTGCTTCAGCACCTTAGAGAATCGTTCTCTTTGAGCTAAGGCGAGGCAACGCCGTACTGGTTTTTGTTAATCCACTATATATGAAAGGCACGCCCCAGTTTCCCCAATGTGGATTTTCAGCGCGTGCAGTAGAGGTGCTGACCCAATTGGCAGACCCTTTGCTTTTGTTAATATCCTAGAAAACCCAGAAATTCGCAGTACTCTACCACTCATCGCCAATCGGCCAACCTTTCCACAGCTTTGGGTTAATGGTGAGTTAATCGGTGGTAGTGATATTATCACAAATGTACCAATCAGGTGAGCTAAAACCACTCATTGAAGAGCATAGCCCAAAGGTCTGATTACTTAATATCTTAAAATAAATATCAAAAAAGACTGCTGATGACATTAGCGGTCTTTTTTTGATGGTCAAGATTGATAGTTTGGATTGAATTATTTAGTCATATTAAATACAATAATCAGCATGCCTTGTATGAATCATCAATCAAACTCAGGCGAAGGAGTGCTTGTGGCTAAAACATATTTATTGACTGCATTGATAATGTCTATGACAATCTCTGGATGTCAAGTCATCCATGCCAATCAAGGTAAGGTTAATACTCATTCTGCTGTCATCACAGGTGCAGACGCTCACACGCCTGAACATGCAACGGGACTGACCGAACAAAAGCAGGTGATTGCAAGTGATTTTATGGTAGCGTCAGCCAATCCATTAGCAACACAAGCTGGCTATGATATCTTAAAGCAAGGCGGTAGCGCTGCAGATGCGATGGTGGCGGTGCAGACGACACTAAGCTTGGTAGAGCCACAGTCGTCAGGCTTGGGCGGTGGTGCATTTGTGTTGTATTGGGATAATACCGCCAAAACATTGACCACATTTGATGGGCGTGAGACGGCACCGATGCGTGCGACGCCGGAATTATTTTTGGATAAAGATGGTCAACCATTGAAATTTATGGAAGCGGTGGTCGGTGGTCGCTCGGTGGGTACGCCTGCTATCCCTAAACTGATGGAGACAATACATCAGCGATACGGTGTATTGCCTTGGGGAAAATTATTTGATACACCGATCCGCTTGGCAAAACAAGGCTTTGAGGTGTCGCCAAGGCTTGCCATCTCGGTTGAGCAAAATCAGCAGCATTTGGCACGCTATCCAAAAACAGCCGCTTATTTTTTGCCGAATGGTGTGCCGCTACAAGCAGGCAGCTTGCTGAAAAATTTAGAATTTGCTGACAGTGTTCAGGCGTTAGCAGCTCAAGGTGCAAAAGCTCTGCATACTGGTAAATATGCCCAAAATATCGTTTCAGTTGTCCAAAATGCTAAGGATAACCCCGGTCAATTATCCTTACAAGATTTATCTGATTATCAAGTGGTGGAACGCCCGCCTGTTTGTGTGACTTATCGTATTTATGAAGTATGCGGTATGGGTGCACCAAGCTCAGGAGGGATTGCTGTGGGTCAGATTTTGGGGATTTTAAATGAATTTTCACCCAATCAGGTGGGGTATGATGCCGAAGGTTTACGTCTCTTGGGCGACGCTTCTAGGCTTGCGTTTGCGGATCGTGATGTATATTTGGGCGACCCTGATTTTGTACCAGTACCCATTCGCCAGTTGATTTCTAAAGACTACCTAAAACATCGCAGCCAGCTGCTTGAGCAGTCGGATAAGGCATTGTCTAGCGTATCTGCAGGCGATTTTATTCATGAGTGGGTGTCCTCACAAGCGATTGAGTTACCTTCTACCAGTCATATATCAATTGTGGATAAGGCGGGCAATGTGCTATCAATGACGACTTCCATTGAAAATGCGTTTGGCTCAACTTTGATGGCAAATGGCTACCTGCTGAATAATGAGCTGACAGACTTTAGTTTTGAGCCAATAAAGCAGGGCAAACAGGTCGCCAATCGTGTCGAGCCCGGCAAGAGACCACGCTCCTCAATGGCACCAACCATCGTATTTAAAGCAGGCAAGCCTTATATGGCAATCGGCTCCCCAGGTGGTAGCCGTATCATTGGCTATGTCGCTAAGACGATTGTGGCACATAGTGACTGGAATATGGATATCCAAGATGCCATCAGTGCACCCAATTTATTAAATCGCTTTGGTAGCTATGAACTAGAAACGGGTACAACCGCCCTCCAGTGGCAACAAGCATTAAATGATTTGGGCTATAAGACTGACGTGCGTGAGCTAAATTCAGGTGTTCAAGCCATTATTATCGAGCCAAGCAGGCTGGTTGGTGGTGCCGATCCACGCCGAGAAGGTCGAGTGATGGGTGATTAGAGGTGAAGCTTGTATTTTGTGAATTTGACCGCATTAAGTTAATATTAAAATAGGGGGAAATTGTGAGTAATCAAACAAAAATACAAGCCATCAAGCAAGCTTCTGAGCAGATCTTCGCAATTTGTGAGACGCCAAACACAGCATTACAAGCCATTCATCTGATTTTAAGACATGGTGGGGCAGGAGAGTTGTCTTGGCAAGTGGTGTATCAGCGGGTTATGGCTGATAAAGATGTGGTTGGTGCTGGTTATTTGATTGATTTTGCACAAACTGCCGAAAATTTACCATTTGATGCATTGCCTTTGGGTAGCCTTGTACTAACATAAAGGTAATGAGACGCTAAAAACCAGCATGTTAAATAAATTACCTGATAATGCCAAAGAAAATTTACGCATTATGGACTATCTGCCTTAGGTTTTGAAGTATTTTTTTATACAAAAAACACTCATGATACCCTGATTACACAAAGGAGCCGAGAACATGTTTTCAAAAAGCGTTACCCTCGCACAATATGACCCCGATTTGGCAGCAGCCATTGCCCAAGAAGACCAACGCCAGCAAGACCACGTCGAGCTGATTGCCTCTGAAAACTACGTCAGCTGCGCCGTAATGGAAGCGCAAGGTTCCCAGCTGACCAACAAATACGCCGAAGGCTACCCCGGCAAACGCTACTACGGCGGCTGCGAATACGTCGATATTGTCGAACAATTGGCGATTGACCGCGTCAAAAAACTGTTCGGCGCGCAATACGCCAACGTCCAACCGCACTCCGGCTCGCAAGCCAACCAAGCCGTGTACGCTTCCGTTTTAAAACCAGGCGACACCATTTTGGGTATGTCTCTGGCGCACGGCGGCCACCTGACCCACGGCGCGAGCGTTAATATCTCAGGCAAACTCTACAACGCTGTTACTTATGGTTTGGATGAAAACGAAGTGCTCGATTATGCCGAAGTCGAACGCCTCGCGCTCGAACACAAACCCAAAATGATTGTGGCGGGTGCGTCTGCCTACGCGTTGCAAATCGACTGGGCAAAATTCCGCGAAATCGCCGATAAAGTCGGCGCATACCTCTTTGTCGATATGGCGCACTATGCCGGTCTGGTTGCCGGCGGCGAATATCCCAATCCCGTGCCGTTCTGCGACTTCGTTACCACCACCACCCACAAAACCCTGCGCGGTCCTCGCGGCGGCGTAATTTTGTGCCGCGACAATACCCACGAAAAAGCGTTGAACTCTTCCATCTTCCCAAGCCTGCAAGGTGGCCCGCTGATGCACGTTATCGCCGCCAAAGCCGTGGCGTTTAAAGAAGCATTGCAACCCGAGTTCAAACAATACGCAAAACAAGTGAAAATCAATGCAGCCGCCATGGCGGAAGAGTTGGTTAAACGCGGTTTGCGCATCGTTTCCGGCCGCACCGAAAGCCACGTTTTCCTCGTTGACCTGCAACCGATGAAAATTACCGGCAAAGCCGCCGAAGCTGCTTTGGGCAAAGCGCACATCACTGTCAACAAAAACGCCATCCCGAATGATCCGGAAAAACCCTTCGTTACCTCCGGCATCCGCATCGGTTCCGCCGCCATGACCACACGCGGTTTTAACGAAGCCGACGCGCGCGTATTGGCGAACTTGGTTGCCGACGTATTGTCTAACCCCGAAGACGAAGCCAACCTCGCCAAAGTCCGCGAACAAGTAACTGCTTTGTGCAATAAATACCCCGTTTACGGCGCGTAAGCCTTTTTAAAAATATTCCGCTAAGCAATCCAATGCCGCCTGAAATCTCATAATGTTTCAGGCGGAAACCTTTGCAAAATTCCCCAAAATCCCCTAAATTCCCACCAAGACATTTAGGGGATTTTCCATGAGCACCTTCTTCCGGCAAACCGCGCAAGCCATGATTGCCAAACATATCAACCGTTTCCCGCTATTGAAGTTGGACCAAGTGATTGATTGGCAGCCGATCGAACCATACCTGAACCGTCAAAGAACCCGTTACCTCCGAGACCACCGCGGTCGTCCCGCCTATCCCCTGCTGTCCATGTTCAAAGCCGTTCTGCTCGGACAATGGCACAGCCTCTCCGATCCCGAACTCGAACACAGCCTCATCACCCGCATCGACTTCAACCTGTTTTGACGTTTTGACGAACTGAGCATCCCCGATTACAGCACCTTATGCCGCTACCGCAACCGGCGACGCAAGACGACACCCTGTCCGAATTGCCGGAACTGATCAACCGCCAACTGACCGAAAAAAACCTAAAAATAGAGAAAGCATCCGCCGCCGTCGTTGACGCCACCATTATTCAGACCGAGACCTTTGCAAAATTCCTTTCCCTCCCGACAGCCGAAACCCAAACACAGGTTTTCAGCTGTTTTCAGCTGTTTTCGGCTGTTTTCGCCCCAAATACCGCCTAATTCTACCCAAATCCCCCCTTAATCCTCTCCGGATACCCGATAATCAGGCATCCGGGCCGCCTTTTAGGCGGCAGCGGGCGCACTTAGCCTGTTGGCCGCTTTCAACAGGTTCAAACACATCGCTTTCAGGTGGCTTTGCGCACTCACTTTAATCAGTCCGAAATAGGCTGCCCGAGCGTAGCGGAATTTACGGTGCAGCGTACCGAAGCTCTGTTCAACCACATAACGGGTCTTCGACAAATATCGGTTGCGTTTGGTTTGCACTTCCGACAGCGGGCGGTTGCGGCAGGCTTTGCGCATAATGCCGTCCAACAACTGATGTTCTTCCAGATGTTGCCGGTTTTCCGCACTGTCGTAGCCTTTGTCGGCATAGACGGTCGTACCTTCGGGTAACCCTTCCAACAACGGCGACAGGTGTTTGCACTCATGGGCATTGGCGGGAGTAATGTGCAGTTTCTCGATATAGCCTTCCGCATCGGTACGGGTATGTTGTTTGTAACCGAGTTTGTAGAGGCCGTTTTTCTTTATCCAACGGGCATCGCTGTCCTTACTCGGTGTGGTTTGACCGCTGATTTGTCCTTCTTCGTCAACTTCTATGGCCTGACGCTGTTTGCTGCCGGCGGTCTGGATAATGGTGGCATCAACGACGGCGGCGGATGCTTTCTCTATTTTTAGGCCTTTTTCGGTCAGTTGGCAGTTAATCAGTTTGAGTAATTCGGACAGGGTGTCGTCTTGCGCCAGCCAGTTGCGGTAGCGGCATAAGGTACTGTAATCGGGGATGATCAGTTCGTCGAAACGGCAAAACAGGTTGAAATCGATGCGGGTGATGAGGCTGTGTTCGAGTTCGGGATCGGAGAGGCTGTGCCATTGTCCGAGCAGGACGGCTTTGAACATGGACAGCAGAGGGTAGGCGGGACGGCCGCGGTGGTCTCTAAGGTAACGGTTTTTTTGACGGTTCAGGTATTGTTCGATCGGCTGCCAATCAATCACCTGGTCCAACTTCAATAGCGGGAAACGGTCGATGTGTTTGGCAATCATGGCTTGTGCGGTTTGCCGGAAGAAGGTGCTCATGGAAAATCCCCTAAATGGCTTGGTGGGAATTTAGGGGATTTTGGGGAATTTTGCAAAGGTCTCAGACCGCCGGCAGCAAACAGCGCCAGGCCATAGAAGTTGACGAAGAAGGACAAATCAGCGGCCAAACCACACCGAGTAAAGACAAAGATGCCCGTTGGATCTCTACAAACTCGGTTACAAACAACATACCCGTACCGATGCGGAAGGCTATATCGAGAAACTGCACATTACCCCCGCCAATGCCCATGAGTGCAAACACCTGCCGCCGTTGTTGGAAGGACTGCCCAAAGGTACGACCGTCTATGCCGACAAAGGCTACGACAGTGCGGAAAACCGGCAACATCTGGAAGAACATCAGTTGTTGGACGGCATTATGCGCAAAGCCTGCCGCAACCGTCCGCTGTCGGAAACGCAAACCAAACGCAACCGGTATTTGTCGAAGACCCGTTATAGTGGATTAAATTTAAATCAGGACAAGGCGACGAAGCCGCAGACAGTACAAATAGTACGGCAAGGCGAGGCAACGCCGTACTGGTTTAAATTTAATCCACTATATGTGGTCGAACAGAGCTTCGGTACGCTGCACCGTAAATTCCGCTATGCGCGGGCAGCCTATTTCGGACTGATTAAAGTGAGTGCGCAAAGCCATCTGAAGGCGATGTGTTTGAACCTGTTGAAAGCCGCCAACAAGCTAAGTGCGCCCGCTGCCGCCTAAAAGGAGACCGGATGCCTGATTATCGGGTATCCGGGGAGGGTTAAGGGGGTATTTGGGTAAAATTAGGAGGTATTTGGGGCGAAAATAGACGAAAACCTGTGTTTGGGTTTCGGCTGTCGGGAGGGAAAGGAATTTTGCAAAGATCTCATCCTGTTATTTTCACAAAAACAGAAAACCAAAAACAGCAACCTGAAATTCGTCATTCCCGCGCAGGCGGGAATCCAGACCCCCAACGCGGCAGGAATCTATCGGAAATAACCGAAACCGGACGAACCTAGATTCCCGCTTTCGCGGGAATGACGGCAGAGTGGTTTCAGTTGCTCCCGATAAATGCCGCCATCTCAAGTCTCGTCATTCCCTTAAAACAGAAAACCGAAATCAGAAACCTAAAATTTCGTCATTCCCATAAAAAACAGAAAACCAAGTGAGAATAACAATTCGTTGTAAACAAATAATTATTTGTTAATTTTTATTAATATATGTAAAATCCCCCCCACCGAAAGCTTAAGAATATAATTGTAAGCGTAACGATTATTTACGTTATGTTACCATATCCGACTACAATCCAAATTTTGGAGATTTTAACTATGAAAAAAACAGTTTTTACATGTGCCATGATTGCCCTGACCGGTACTGCCGCCGCTGCACAAGAGCTTCAAACCGCTAATGAGTTTACCGTCCACACCGACCTCTCTTCCATTTCTTCAACTCGTGCTTTCCTGAAAGAAAAACACAAAGCTGCCAAACACATCGGCGTACGTGCTGATATTCCTTTTGATGCCAACCAAGGCATCCGCTTGGAAGCCGGTTTCGGGCGCAGCAAAAAAAATATTATTAATTTGGAAACAGATGAGAACAAGCTGGGTAAGACTAAAAATGTAAAACTGCCCACCGGCGTTCCTGAAAACCGTATCGATCTTTACACAGGCTACACCTACACCCAAACGTTAAGTGATTCTTTAAATTTCCGTGTGGGTGCCGGCTTGGGTTTTGAATCTTCAAAAGACAGCATTAAAACCACCAAGCATACGCTTCACAGCAGCCGTCAGTCGTGGTTAGCCAAAGTTCACGCGGATTTGCTTTCCCAACTGGGTAACGGCTGGTATATCAACCCTTGGTCTGAAGTGAAATTTGACCTCAATTCCCGCTATAAATTAAACACCGGCGTTACCAATCTCAAAAAAGACATCAATCAAAAAACCAACGGCTGGGGCTTTGGATTGGGTGCAAATATTGGTAAAAAACTGGGCGAATCCGCCAGCATCGAGGCGGGGCCGTTCTACAAACAACGCACTTACAAAGAATCCGGCGAGTTTAGTGTAACAACCAAGAGCGGCGACGTATCGCTCACCATCCCGAAAACCAGTATTCGTGAATACGGCTTGCGCGTCGGCATAAAATTCTGATGATTTGAAATCATCATTGTCACTTTAAATGCCAAACCGCAAACTATTTTGGTTTGCGGTTTTTACGTGAAATGAATTTGAATAGCCGATGCCGTCTGAAAATTTCAGACGGCATTTTTCCAATCGGTTAAAATACGCGGTTTGTTTTTTTTAGGAACGCGCCGTGCTTGCCTCCGCCATCGACTTCATCCTCCATATCGACCAACACCTGCTCGCGCTGTCGGCGCAATACGGTGTGTGGATTTATGCGATTCTGTTTTTGATTGTTTTTTGCGAAACCGGCCTGATTGTTACGCCCTTACTGCCCGGCGATTCGCTGCTGTTTGCCGCCGGCGGTATTGCCGCGCTGGGCGGTATGGATATTCATTTGATGGTTGCATTATTAAGCCTTGCCGCCATACTCGGCGACGCGCTCAATTTTACCGTCGGCAAATATTTCGGCGGCAGGCTGTTCGCCAATCCCGATTCTAAAATCTTCCGACGTGAATATCTCGATAAAACCCACCGTTTTTACGAAAAACACGGCGGCAAAACCATCATCATTGCCCGTTTTATGCCCATCGTCCGCACCTTCGCCCCCTTCGTCGCCGGTATGGGGAAAATGCACTATGCCAAATTTATCCGCTACAACATCATCGGTGGCTTGTTGTGGGTTATCCTGTTTTCTTACGCGGGCTATTTCTTTGCCAACTTCCCCGTCGTAAAAAACAATCTGGGCTTGGTGATGGGCGGCATCATTATTGTTTCCGTCCTGCCGGGTGCGGTTGAAATTGCCCGCGCCAAACTTGCGGTAAAATCCAAACGGTAACTGTTGAGAATTTGTATCATGAATATATTATCTGTAGAAAACGCTTCCTTTGCCGTCGGCCACGTCGCCCTGCTCGACAAAACTTCCTTCCAACTCGACAGCGGCGAAAAAATCGGCTTAATCGGTCGTAATGGTGCGGGTAAGTCTTCGTTTTTAAAAATCCTCGCCGGCGTGCAAAAGCTTGATGATGGGCAGATTATTGTCCAAAACAACCTCAAAATCGTTTATGTACCGCAGGAATCCTTTTTTGATAAGGAAGCAACCGTATTTGATACTGTTGCCGAAGGTTTGGGCGAAATTCGCGATTTATTGCGCCGTTATCATCATGTCAGCCATGAGTTGGAAAATGGTTCGAGTGAGGCCTTATTGAAAGAGCTCAACGAATTGCAACTTGAGATCGAAGCGAAGGACGGCTGGAAGTTGGATGCGGCGGTGAAGCAGACTTTGGGCGAACTCGGTTTGCCGGAAAACGAAAAAATCGGCAACCTCTCCGGCGGTCAGAAAAAGCGCGTCGCCTTGGCGCAGGCTTGGGTGCAGAAGCCCGACGTATTGCTGCTCGATGAACCGACCAACCATTTGGACATCGACGCGATTATTTGGTTGGAAAACCTGCTCAAAGCGTTTGAAGGCAGCCTGGTTGTGATTACCCACGACCGCCGTTTTTTGGACAATATCGCCACGCGGATTGTCGAACTCGATCGCGGTATTTTGCGTTCCTATCCCGGCTCGTTCTCCAAATATAGCGAGAAAAAAGCGCAAGAGTTGGCAGTCGAAGCGGAACACAACCGCCTCTTCGACAAATTCCACGCGCAGGAAGAAGCGTGGATACGCAAAGGCATCGAAGCGCGCCGTACCCGCAACGAAGGCCGCGTGCGCCGTTTGGAAGAACTGCGCCGCCAGCGTGCCGAACGCCGCAACGTACAAGGGCAGGTCAATTTCAAGCTCGACAGCGGCGAGAAAAGCGGCAAAATCATTGCCGAACTGGAACATGCCTCGTTTACCTATGGCGACAAAGTCATCATGGACAAATTCTCCGCCATCTTGCAGCGTGGCGACAAAATCGGCTTAATCGGCCCAAACGGTATCGGCAAAACCACCTTCCTCAAGCTGATTTTGGGCGAATTGCAGCCGACCTACGGCAGAATCCGTATCGGCAGTAAGCAGGAAGTTGCCTATTTCGACCAATTCCGCAGCACGTTGAACGAAAACGACACCGTGTTTTACACGCTCGGTCAAGGCAACGATTACGTCGAAGTCGGCGGCAAGAAAAAACACGTAATGAGCTATCTGGAAGATTTCTTATTCCATCCAGCCCGCGCACAAAGTCCCGTTTCATCGCTCTCCGGCGGCGAACGCAACCGCCTTTTGCTGGCAAAACTCTTTACCCGTCCTGCTAATATTTTGATTTTGGACGAACCGACCAACGACTTGGATATCGATACCCAAGAGCTGCTTGAAGATTTGCTGCGCGATTATCAAGGCACGGTATTCCTTGTCTCACACGACCGTATGTTCCTCGATAACGTGATTACCCAAAGCATTATTTTTGAAGGAAATGGAAGGTTAAAAGAATATATCGGCGGCTATCAGGACTACATCGACGCAAAATCACGCGAAGCGAAGATTCAGACGGAATCCGCACCCAAAACAGCCGATGCCGAACCGGTGAAAGAAAAACCCAAAGCCAACCGCACGGTCAAACTGTCCTACAAAGAACAGCGCGAACTCGACGCCCTGCCCGACGAAATCGCCGCCTTGGAAGCCGAACAGGCAGAAATCAACGCGCAGCTTTCCGATCCCGAAATCTTCAAAGATTACGAAAAAGCCGGCGCACTGCAAAGCCGCGCCGAAGAAATCGAAATGCTGCTTTTGGAAAAGCTGGAACGCTGGGAGCTGCTGGAAACCAAACAGAACGGCAATGCCGTCTGAAATCAAACAGGAAGAAAAAAATGTTCAAACGACCTGAAGAAATCATTGTCCTGATACTTGCCGTCCTCTGGATTGCCGGTACGTATTTTCTCGCCGCCCTGTTTGGAGCGGATGCTTATACCGTGTTAAAAATCACTGCCCTTACCCTGCTTTGGTCTGCCGCATCATTCCTCCTTTGGCAAAAAAACCTCAGCCGGCATATCTGGCCGCTGCTGCTCGGCTGCCTGACTGCCTGTTGGTGGCCGTATCTGAATCAATCGGTCGCACCCGGTTCTTTACCTTGGTATGCATCATGGACGTTCAAAACCATCTTAGCCCTGATTCCCGTAACCGCAGGTTATCTGTTTAAATGGAAACAATACCGGCAGCGCAAAACAAAGCCGTAAGCCCGTCCTTTTCAGACGGCATCTCCGGTCAGACTGTCAACAATTCCGATAAAATGCTATACTCGCGCCCGTTGCCGCGCCGTCCGAAACCGCCCTTTGGGAAAGCAGAAATGATCAGCAAACAAGAATACCAAGCCCAAGCCGCCCAAGGCTACAACCGCATCCCGCTCGTGCAAGAACTCCTTGCCGATTTGGATACGCCGCTTTCCCTCTATCTCAAACTCGCCAACCGCCCCTATACCTACCTGCTCGAATCCGTTGTCGGTGGCGAACGTTTCGGCCGCTATTCTTTTATCGGCCTGCCTTGCAGCCACTATCTCAAAGCCAGCGGCAAACACGTCGATGTTTATCAAAACGGCGAAATTGTCGAGCAACACGACGGCAACCCCCTGCCCTTTATCGAAGCCTTCCACAACCGCTTCAAAACACCCGAAATCCCAAGCCTGCCGCGCTTTACCGGCGGACTGGTCGGCTACTTCGGTTACGAAACCATCTACAATTTTGAACACTTCGCCCACCGCCTGAAAAACACCACCAAAGCCGACCCGCTCGGCACGCCCGACATCTTGCTGATGCTGTCGCAAGAATTGGCGGTGATCGACAATTTGAGCGGCAAAATCCATCTCGTCGTTTACGCCGATCCGTCGCAGCCCGACGGCTACGAACGCGCCCGCGAACGCCTCGAAGACATCCGCACCCAGTTGCGCCAAAGCTGCGCCATCCCGCTCTCGCTCGGCAGCAAACACACCGAAGCCGTCAGCGAATTCGGCGAAGAGCCGTTCAAAGCCTGCGTTAACAAAATCAAAGACTACATCTTCGCAGGCGACTGCATGCAGGTTGTCCCCAGCCAGCGCATGAGCATGGAATTCACCGACAGCCCGCTCGCCCTCTACCGCGCCCTGCGTACGCTCAACCCTTCGCCTTATCTCTTTTACTACGATTTCGGCGATTTCCACATCGTCGGCTCCTCGCCCGAAATCCTCGTCCGCCGCGAACGCGACGATGTCATCGTCCGCCCCATCGCCGGCACGCGCCTGCGCGGCAAAACCCCCGCCGAAGACCTTGCCAACGAACAAGATTTGTTAAGCGATGCCAAAGAAATCGCCGAACACGTCATGTTGATTGACTTAGGACGCAACGACGTCGGCCGCATCAGTAAAACCGGCGAAGTCAAAGTTACCGACAAAATGGTGATTGAAAAATACTCCCATGTAATGCACATCGTTTCCAACGTCGAAGGCCGTCTGAAAGACGGCATGACCAACATGGACATCCTCGCCGCTACCTTCCCTGCCGGCACACTCTCCGGCGCACCCAAAGTCCGCGCCATGGAAATCATCGAAGAAGTCGAACCGAGCAAACGCGGCATCTACGGCGGTGCCGTCGGCGTATGGGGTTTCAACAACGACATGGATTTGGCAATCGCCATCCGCACCGCCGTAGTAAAAAACAACACGCTATACGTCCAAAGCGGCGCGGGCGTGGTTGCCGACTCCGATCCGGCCTCCGAATGGCAGGAAACACAAAACAAAGCCCGAGCCGTTATACGCGCCGCGCAGATGGTGCAGGAAGGGTTGGATAAATGACTTATGAAAAACTTTATGAGCTTCGCCAAACACTCAGACCGACTACCAAAGACGGTCTCTATACAGATAATGAAAAAAGTCGAGAAATCCTAACGGTTAGATGGAGCGGCAACACAGAAAATCCTAAAAATTTCTCAGCTGTTGCTATAGGAATTAATCCAAGTAAAGCAAATGATGAAAGAAGCGACAAAACCCTTACCCAACTTGCACGTTTCTTGGATATGTACGGTTTTACCAACTTCAAAATGTTAAATATTTTTTCCAGTTACTCTACACAGCAAACAGGAATTAGGGCAAACACCCAAACCGATTTTTCCAAATTTAAAGGATGTTTGGAAGATGCTGATATGATTATTCTTGCATGGGGTACAGACCGCAGTGCTTATAAGGATGAAAAAAACAGAATACTGGAATTTCTAAAAGCAGAAAAATTTATGGAAAAAGTATTCTGTATTTCTGAAACTGGTAATTCCAGCGATACAAGACATCCGTCAAGAATTAGTTATAGCTATCAACTTGTACAATTTGAAGAGTCAGCATGAAAAACATATCTCTTTCTCCGCCCGCCATGCTCGGCATTCTTGGCGGCGGACAATTAGGCAGAATGTTTACTGTTGCTGCCAAAACCATGGGCTACAAAGTAACCGTACTCGATCCCAACCCGAATGCGCCGGCAGCGGAATTTGCCGACCGCCATTTGTGTGCGCCGTTTGACAACCAAACCGCTTTGGAAGAATTGGCAAAATGTGCGGCTGTTACGACCGAGTTCGAAAACGTCAATGCCGATGCGATGCGTTTTCTCGCCAAACATACCAATGTTTCCCCCAGCGGCGACTGCGTTGCCATCGCGCAAAACCGCATTCAGGAAAAGGCATGGATACGCAAAGCAGGCCTGCAAACCGCGCCGTATCAAGCAATTTGCAAAGCCGAAGACATCACTGAAGAAAGCATACAATTTCTGCCCGGCATCCTGAAAACCGCTACATTGGGCTATGACGGCAAAGGCCAAATCCGCGTCAAAACGGTGGATGAACTCAAAGCCGCGTTTGCCGAACACCGCGGCGTGGATTGCGTTTTGGAAAAAATGGTGGACTTGCGCGGCGAAATTTCCGTTATCGTATGCCGTCTGAACAATGACAACGTGCAAACTTTCGATCCTGCCGAAAACATTCACGAAAACGGTATCCTCGCCTACTCCATCGTCCCAGCCCGACTGAGTGCCGACATTCAGCAACAGGCGCGACAAATGGCGCAGCGTTTGGCCGATGAATTGAACTACGTCGGCGTATTGGCGGTAGAAATGTTTGTTGTCGGCGACACGCATGAATTGGTCGTCAACGAAATCGCGCCGCGTCCGCACAATTCCGGCCACCATACCGTCGACGCCTGCGCGGCAGACCAATTCCAGCAACAGGTCCGCCTGATGTGCAACCTGCCACCTGCTGACACCAAATTGCTGAGTTCTTGCTGTATGGCGAATATTTTGGGCGACGTTTGGCAGGAAGACGGCGGCGAACCGGATTGGTTTCCCCTGCAAAGCCGGCCGGACGCGCACCTGCACCTTTACGGCAAAAAAACCGCGCACAAAGGGCGGAAAATGGGACACTTTACCATTTTAAGCACCGATTCGGACACCGCATTTCAAGAAGCAAAAAAACTGCATCAGTCCCTATAATCCGACCAACGGCACAGATGCCGTCTGAAGCCGCCGACATACTGCCATGAACCTGCTGACACTGTTACGCCCCGCCACCGTGCAAGACTGCAAAGACATCTTCAAAGTCCACCTGCACTCCGTCCAATACACCTGCATCCTCAGCTACAACGAACACGCCCTAAAAGTATGGGAAGGCTTGTTAAACACAGAAAGCTACCTGCCGACCATTTCCGATCCCGACAAAGCACTTTGGGTTGCCGAATACAAAGGCAACATACAGGGATTTTTCCAAATCGACTGCCAAGAAGCACAACTCGATGCACTTTACGTCCACCCCCTGTTCCACAACCTCGGACTGGGCACTGCCCTGCTTCATCAGGCGGAAACCATCGCCCACAAATCCGGTTTGAGCTTTCTGAAACTCTACGCATCGCTCAACTCCGTCCCGTTTTACCTTCTCAACCGCTACGAATCGCTCGGTTCGGCAGTATTGCAGCTTGACCCCAGCATCAAAATCAAATGCGAACTGATGCGGAAACACCTCTGATCCGTCCTTATAACCAAAACTGATAATCTTCAAATCAAACATTATTTCCACAAGCGCAGACAGCCGTATAAAGTTGCCCCATCTACCAACCGACAGGACAAGCATATGAAAACCTACGCACCGGCATTCTATACCGCAGCCCTGCTCACCGCCTGCAGCCCCGCAGCCGATTCAAACCATCCGTCCGGACAAAATGCCCCGGCCAATACCGAATCCGACGGAAAAAACATTACCCTGCTCAACGCCTCATACGATGTGGCACGGGATTTTTACAAAGAATACAACCCCTTATTTATCAAAACATACCAATCCGAACACCCCGGCACATCCGTCAGCATCCAACAGTCCCACGGCGGCTCCAGCAAACAGGCATTATCCGTAGCCAACGGCCTTCAAGCCGATGTCGTAACCATGAACCAATCCTCCGACATCGACCTGCTCGAAAAAAAAGGACTGGTAGAAAAAGGCTGGCAACAAGCCCTCCCCGACCACGCCGCGCCCTACACCAGCACTATGGTTTTCCTTGTCCGAAAAAACAACCCCAAACAGATCCGCGATTGGAACGACCTTGCCAAAGACGGCGTTAACATCGTCATCGCCAATCCCAAAACCTCGGGCAACGGACGCTACGCCTTCCTCGGCGCATACGGTTACGGTCTGAAAACCACCAACGGCAACGAACAGGAAGCCCAAAAACTCGTCGCATCCATCCTCAAAAACACCCCCGTTTTTGAAAACGGCGGACGCGCCGCCACCACCACCTTCACACAACGCAACATCGGCGACGTACTCATCACTTTTGAAAACGAAGCCAACTACGTCAGCAAAAAACTGACCCAAGGACAGTTTGAAATCGTCTATCCGAGCTACACCATTTCCGCCGAAAGCCCCGTCGCCGTCGTCAACAGCGTCGTCGCGAAAAAAGGCACGCAAAAAACCGCCCGCGCCTATCTCGAATACCTTTGGAGCGAACCGGCGCAAGAACTCGCCGCCTCACTCTACCTGCGCCCCCGCAACCCCGAAGTATTGGCAAGACACAAAGCCGACTTCCCAGACTTAGACACCTTCTCTCCCGAAGAAAAATTCGGCGGATGGGACAACATCATGAAAACCTACTTCGCCGACGGCGGCATATTCGACCGCCTGACCGCACAAAAATGACCGCTATGCCGTCTGAACCGCCTTTCAGACGGCATTTCACACATCAAAACAGAAAAACCGCGCCCAAAATCATCATCACAGGACACAACGGCAAACCGGATACAAAACCCAACACCGCCGCCAAAATGCCGTCTGAAGCCGTCGGCGCAACCATCCTTATCTGGGGCTCGCTTCAGGGGCGCATAACTTTCCTTAACCATCCTTTTGACAGCCAAATAAACAGTGCTTTTGCCTGTCAGAAACAAAACCAGAGACCTTTGCAAAATTCCCCAAAATCCCCTAAATTCCCACCAAGACATTTAGGGGATTTCTCATGAGCACCTTCTTTCAACAAACCGCCCAAGCCATGATTGCCAAACACATCGACCGTTTCCCGCTATTGAAGTTGGACCAGGTGATTGATTGGCAGCCGATCGAGCAGTACCTGAACCGTCAAAAAAACCGTTACCTTAGAGACCACCGCGGCCGTCCCGCCTACCCGCTGTTGTCCATGTTCAAAGCCGTCCTGCTCGGACAATGGCACAGCCTCTCCGATCCCGAACTCGAACACAGCCTCATTACCCGCATCGATTTCAACCTGTTTTGCCGTTTCGACGAACTGAGCAGTATAGTGGATTAACAAAAACCAGTACGGCGTTGCCTCGCCTTAGCTCAAAGAGAACGATTCTCTAAGGTGCTGAAGCACCAAGTGAATCGGTTCCGTACTATTTGTACTGTCTGCGGCTTCGTCGCCTTGTCCTGATTTTTGTTAATCCACTATACTTTATGCCGCTACCGCAACTGGCTGGCGCAAGACGACACCCTGTCCGAATTGCTGGAACTGATTAACCGCCAACTGACCGAAAAAGGTTTAAAAATAGAGAAAGCATTGACGCCACCATTATTCAGACCGCCGGCAGCAAACAGCGTCAGGCTATAGAAGTCGATGAAGAAGGACAAATCAACGGCCAAACCACACCGAGTAAGGATAAAGATGCCCGTTGGACAAAGAAAAACGGCCTCTACAAACTCGGTTACAAACAACATACCCGTACCGATGCAGAAGGCTATATCGAGAAACTGCACATCACCCCCGCCAATGCCCATGAGTGCAAACACCTGTCGCCTTTGCTGGAAGGACTGCCCAAAGGTACGACCGTCTATGTCGACAAAGGCTACGACAGTGCGGAAAACCGGCAACATCTGGAAGAACATCAGTTGCAGGACGGCATTATGCGCAAAGCCTGCCGCAACCGTCCGCTGACGGAAGCGCAAACCAAACGCAACCGGAGACCTTTGCAAAACTCCCCAAAATCCCCTAAATTCCCACCAAGCCATTTAGGGGATTTTCCATGAGCACCTTCTTCCGGCAAACCGCACAAGCCATGATTGCCAAACACATCGACCGTTTCCCGCTATTGAAGTTGGACCGGGTGATTGATTGGCAGCCGATCGAACAATACCTGAACCGTCAAAGAACCCGTTACCTCCGAGACCACCGCGGCCGTCCCGCCTACCCGCTGTTGTCCATGTTCAAAGCCGTCCTGCTCGGACAATGGCACAGCCTCTCCGATCCCGAACTCGAACACAGCCTCATCACCCGCATCGATTTCAACCTGTTTTGCCGTTTTGACGAACTGAGCATCCCCGATTACAGCACCTTATGCCGCTACCGCAACCGGCGGCGCAAGACGACACCCTGTCCGAATTGCTGGAACTGATTAACCGCCAACTGACCGAAAAAGGTTTAAAAGTAGAGAAAGCATCCGCCGCCGTCGTTGATGCCACCATTATTCAGACCGCCGGCAGCAAACAGCGTCAGGCCATAGAAGTCGATAACAAAGGACAAGTCAGCGGACAAACTACACCGAGTAAAGACGGCGATGCCCGTTGGACAAAGAAAAACGGCCTCTACAGACTCGGTTACAAACAACATACCCGTACCGATGCGGAAGGCTATATCGAGAAACTGCACATCACCCCAGCCAATACCCATGAGTGCAACCACCTGTTGCCGTTGTTGGAAGGGTTACCCGAAGGTACGACCGTCTATGCCGACAAAGGCTACGACAGTGCGGAAAACCGGCAACATCTGGAAGAACATCAGTTGTTGGACGGCATTATGCGCAAAGCCTGCCGCAACCGTCCGCTGACGGAAACGCAAACCAAACGCGACCGGTATTTGTCGAAGACCCGTGGCGATGTGTTTGAACCTGTTGAAAGCCGCCAACAGGCTAAGTGCGCCCGCTGCCGCCCAAAAGGCGACCGGATGCCTGATTATCGGGTATCCAGGGAGGATTAAGGGGGTATTTGGGTAAAATCAGGAGGTATTTGAGGCGAAAACAGCCGAAAACCTGTGTTTGGGTTTCGGCTGTCGGGAGGGAAAGGAATTTTGCAAAGGTCTCAACCGGTATTTATCGAAGACCCGTTATGTGGTCGAACAGAGCTTCGGTACGCTGCACCGTAAATTCCGCTATGCGCGGGCAGCCTATTTCGGACTGATTAAAGTGAGTGCACAAAGCCATCTGAAGGCGATGTGTTTGAACCTGTTGAAAGCCGCCAACAGGTTAAGTGCGCCCGCTGCCGCCTAAAAGGCAGCCCGGATGCCTGATTATAGGGTATCCGGGGAGGATTAAGGGGGTATTTGGGTAAAATTAGGAGATATTTGGGGCGAAAACAGCCGAAAACCTGTGTTGGGGTTTCGGTTGTCGTGAGGGAAAGGAATTTTGCAAAGGTCTCAACCAATATTTTGCAGTTCGTATCGGAACATTTATAAAACATCAGATTTCCGTGTTTCGCGTTTCCGGCAATTCAAAATTGGCAAAACCATTAACCTGCTTCGCAAGGCAGGTTTTTAAAACTTTATCAGGCGTTCGGGCATATCGGTTCGACCGGCCCGCATTTCCGGCAATCAACACTGCCGACGGTTGCCGCATTTCTTTTTGATATACAATCACACTTTCAAAAAACATACGACGGCAACAAAATCATCCTCCCCCGATTGGCAAACATTCCGGCAAATTAAAACCCCGCCCGAAACAGCCATCGGACAAATAACAGGAAAAAATATGAATACCGACTTCCAAAACATCCTCAAACAACTGGGCAAACAAGCCCAAAAAGAAGCGGCAGAAAAACAGGCAGCCGAAAAAAACAAGCAAAAACAAGAACAGGATTTCGATTTTTCACAAGCAGTCGGACAAGTCTCCCCATTAAAAAACCGGCAGCAATATTATGCGCCGCCCGACAAAACCCCCATCAAAGTCCGTCCCAAAGACAACCGCGCCGACGAAGAAAACTACTTCTACATCGGCAGCACATACAACGACCCGCCCGCCAGCTTCAGCAAAAACGGACAGGGAAAAAACGACATCCAACGCCTGAAAAACGGATACTATCCCGTCGTTACCGATGTCGACCTGCACGGCTACACACAGGAAGAAGCCCAAAAAGTCCTCAACGAATTCATCGCATTCACCCAAAAACGCGGCGTATGCGGCGAAATCATCCACGGCAGCGGATTAGGTTCCAAAGGCTACAAACCCGTTCTGAAAAATATGACCCGAAACTGGCTGATGCAACACCCCGATGTACTCGCCTACGCCGAACCCCGGGAAGGCAACGACGGCTGCGTCCGCATCCTGCTCAAACGCAAATTAAGGCAGCAAGACTGACAAATTTCTCCGACAGACTTGGCAGCACCGCACAATATCCGTATAATTTGCAAACCATTTCTGGGGGCGACCTTGGTTTCGACGGGGGTTGCGAAGCAGATGCGGGCATACCGGGGTCTCAGATTCCCGTAAAACACTGAATTCAAATAGTCGCAAACGACGAAACTTACGCTTTAGCCGCTTAAGGCTAGCCGTTGCAGCAGTCGGTCAATGGGCTGTGTGGCGAAAGCCACCGCAACGTCATCTTACATTGACTGGTTTCCTGCCGGGTTATTTGGCAGGAAATGAGATTTAAGGTAACTGGTTTCCAAAAGGCCTGTTGGTCGGCATGATGGAAATAAGATTTTCAAATAGACACAACTAAGTATGTAGAACGCTTTGTAGAGGACTTTCGGACGGGGGTTCGATTCCCCCCGCCTCCACCATACCCTATTTTCAGCAGTATCCTGAAACACAAAAAAGCCTTGAACTTCAACAGTTTCAAGGCTTTTTTGTTGCCTTGAATATGCTGGCGTATGCTTGAGTTTTCGCCATTTATGGGGTAACTTTTGGGGTAACTCTTTTCACGAATTACCCCAAAAAACGCCTTAAGAATGCAAAAGTCATCACGCATTTTTTTAAAAAGGTTACCCAAAACTTAAATGTAATCCTTTATTTATAAGCTTGCAGCTTTCCAAACAAGTTACCCCCAAACGGATAAAAAAATGCCGAAGCCGAACTGACCCCAAAAAGTCGGACAGTTTAATCAAGCGGCTTTCAGGGACTGAATTCTGTACTGAACAAGGCTCAGCCCTTTTAATTTCAACTTGATTCTATCGTTGTTGTATAGTGGATTAAATTTAAACCAGTACGGCGTTGCCTCGCCTTGCCGTACTATTTGTACTGTCTGCGGCTTCATCGCCCTGTCCTGATTTAAATTTAATCCACTATAAAAAAACATCTGATATTGCCAACCTTGATCCGAATGCAGTATCGGCTTTTCAGACGATCTCGGTTTCTCCGGCGCACCTTTCAGTATCTCGCCGGCCAAATCGAAAGTCGGGCGGGTTTGAATACGGTAACTGACGATTTCCCCGTTAAACAAATCCATAATCGGAGAAAGGTATATCTTTTCTCCGCCTACATTGAACTCGGTAACGTCCGTTACCCATTTCTCATTCGGCTTTTCTGCATGGAAACAGCGTCGCAGGATATTCGGCGCAATTTTGCCGACTTCTCCTTTGAACGAGCGGTATTTGCGCCGCCATATCACTGCCTTCAGCCCCGTCTTCGCCATCAGACGGCTGACTTTCTTGTGATTGACCGGTGTTCCTGCGTGACGGATGGCTGCCGCAATCCTCCGGTAGCCGTATCTTCCCTTATGTCGTCGATAAATATCATGGATATGCCGTTTCAAATCGGCATATTTGTCTTCTGCCGATTGGACGGCCAATTGGTAATAGAAGGTGCCGCGTGGCAGTCCGACAATCACCAACAGCAGTTCAACGGATGGCATTGCCTTAACCCTGCGACGAGTTGCGTTCTTTCTGCCGCACTTCTTTCCCATAGATTAAGGCATCGAGCTTTTTTAGGGCAGCCATTTCCGCTTTAAGGCAAGCCAATTCCGCAAGCAGTTCTTCCTTGGTTTTCAGATAGCCGGCTTTTTTCGTTTGCGGCGGATACTGTTTTTTCACGGGCTTTCTTCCTTGTTTTTGGGAAAAGTCGTACCACCGCTGCCTTTCGTCCTGCGCTTTTTTAAGCTGCAAGGCGTATTGTTCCGCCGCAACCATAGAAGAATGCCGATAGGTGGCAATCAGGGCGGTTTGTTTCGCTTCGGCCTTGTCGGCGGCGTATCGGTAACCGCACGTCCACACAAGCAAAAGCACAAATGCCCAAAGCAGCCGTTTTTTGGCTCGGACAAATTCAATCATTGCCGCCCCCTTCCTGATTTGCGGATTTTTTGATTTCTGCCAACTGCGGAATCGCCGCGATGCCGCGTTTGATTAATGCATACCCGCCGACCAATGCGCCATAAGCCCACTAGAGCCATTCGGGCGCGTCCGCCGCCTGCACGAACTTCCAAGTCATGGCGGCTGCGGCGACGTTTGCCCATAGTTTGGTATGGCTGATTTTTCCTGTGGCCGGATTAGAGACCAAGCCGCCCAGCCATCGGAAAAAGGCGGTTATTTGTGACGCTTTTTTTTGGCTGCGCGTTTCGCGGCGGCTACCCCGCTCTTGCGGTGGGCTTGCGTCCAACATCCCTGAGTCGGCATGGCGTAGCGAATGCCTAGGTCGCTGTGGCTGAAATCGGGCTGCATGGCTGCGGTCATTAGGGCGATGAGTGACTTTTTTGACATGGTTTATCTCCCTTTAATCAGTGTTATCTGCAGACGCGTGAATCAGGTTTTGCGCCACACGGCGTACCCAGCCCTTGCCGAAAGAGGTGAACGTACCGAGCTTGGTATAAAAGACCAGACGCTCGGCGTTGAACCGCAATAAAAGGTCGTTTTCGGGAAGGGAATTGATGGCTTTGAGGCTGACTGCTCCGATAACGCCGTCGTCCGGTACGCCTGCGGCGCGTTGCAGCATACGGGCGGCATTGCCGTAACCGTGGTTGACGCAGGCATCAAAAAATTGGAACGCGACCGCTTCCGGCATTTGGTCGGCGCGGTAACGCTCCCAAAACGCTTTACGGTAAATGCTGATTGCCTGTTCACGCGTCATGGCACGCATGGAGCCGTTGTAGCCGTTTGCCTGTGCGGTGCGCTTAGTGATGCCCCAATTGGTTTCGCCGCCGGGGTCTTTGGGATGGTTGGCGTAACCACCCTCGTGAGAGAGGACGCGGTTGATGAATTGGTTGAACTTGTCTGACATGGAAAAATCCCTGTATTGAATTAAAAATCAATACAGGGATTTTAGAAAAGGTCGTCTGAATGGGATTTTAAAGGGGGTTAAAACTCGTTCTAGATTTTGGGTTTCTTCTTTTCCATTAATTTTTTAAACTCTTCTTTTCGGCTTTTAATTAAATTCCCAGGTAAGAATACAGAATAAAAAATGGAAATACAGGCTAAAAATAAATAGCTCCGTTCAAGCCAAAAAATGGCTGGTCCATTTTTGTATTCTTCTTTATGAGCCAACAAGATGACAATAAAAACACAAACTAATACGGCAAGATATGTGTAAAAAAGTAAGGAATGTTTTATATACCGTTGTTCTTGTACGCCTTCACGAATTTGAATTTGTCGCCAATTTGCATCTTCATCAAACCTCATATCACTAAACAATGTCATAATGGCAATTAAAAAACCGGCTAAGATTGCAAATACGTTAATAATTAAATCAACGGCCTTCTCGTTCCCATGAACAAAAGGTTGCCCTTTCCATGCTAAAAATGCTGATATACAAGCAATCAACAAAAAACGTAGTAAGGGCAGATATTTTTTCATTGTTCAGTTAAGTTTCTGCTTTGGAGTTCTAGGAAATATTCACTGATTGCTGTAAATGCCGAGTCAGGGAGTAACGAGTTGGCTTCATCGTATCGTCCTATTCTAACAGATTTAGACAGTTTTACATCAGAGGGCTGAATCACTTCACCTTGTTGCGTGGTAATGGAAAATCCTTGATTAACCGTTTCATCATCAATAATTTCCTCTGCCTGCTCCTGCATCAGCGATTGCGCTTCAATACTGGCTCTCGAATTACCGTTTAGCAAGACTTCTAAATTGATATGAATTTCGGATTGTGCTTCCAATTCCTCATCACTCAATTCGCTTGTAAATACACTACCAACTTTCCCTAATGCTTTAGCAATGGTTGAACGGCTATCTTGATACAGTCTGTTTCTGGATAATTGATATGCCGAAGCATCTAAAAGAATACTTTTTACCCCATGTTGTTGTATCAATGACAACTTGTCGCAATTGCCTACTGCTTTGAATTCAATATTAAATTGAACAATATCCGGATTGTTCTCTCTCAATTTATTGCTAAGTAAACTTAAATAAGAAGCAACCGTTGATGCTGACAAAAAACCATGTCCGCAAAAAATTACATGGTGTCCAACAATATACAAAAAAGCCTCTTTACGCAAAAAGGAATATCCACTTGGAGGAGCTTGTGTTCCACCATGATCATCTTGCTGTACAGGTCTATTGCTCATAGTGCGGATATGTTCATCTTTTGTACCGCTGCCAATGTGTATCAGTAATCCACCAATTGAATTGCCTTTTACATCTTTAGGATCCAAAGTTCTATGCATGATTTGGGTAAGCTGATTATATTGTTCAATTTGTGTATCTTGAACAGTAGGAGCAGCTGACAAAACCCTTCTTAATGCTACCTCTAAATCGAACAAGCTATGGTTTTGCTGCGCACGTAAATAATGAATAGTTTTAGTAGTTTTTTTTGCCATTTGTACAGTCCTTTCTCTTTTAATATCTGTGTCGAAAAAATAAATTCAGACGGCATCAATTCAAATCTTTCAACACCTGAACCACCTGCCCGATGACCTGTATGTCGGGGTAGTTTTTAATGCGTTTTAAAATGCACGGCCGCTTCAATTGCTTAATATCCGTTTCAGAACACCGGAGCAGCCCGACTGTCGGAGTGTCCTAAATGCCGTCTGAAAATTTCAGACGGCATTTTTTATTTTTCAAATAGCTCTTTGCCGATTGCTTGGTAATCTACTTCTTTTTCAGTTGGATTTACCGTGTCTGCATAGGCTTCTACCAAAGAAAACACACCAGCTTGGCTTAGATAATGCACTTTTACCGCCTTAGCTAATGCCGAAGCCAAAGGTTCGGGAATTTCGATATTGTTCTGGGTGGCTGCCTCTTTAACGATTTCTTCCGCTCGCTCACCCCATTTGATTTGTTGTTCAAAGTCAAACATAAGACTGTCTCCATTTTGGATTTAAAAATCACGCTGTTTTATGCGTGGCTGAAACTTGAGTATTTTCGGCTGCTTTTTTCTCTGCGCCTTTTGCCACACTGAGAATGACAAATTTGCCGTTATCGCTGGCTTGGCGGTAATACCCTAATAACTCTGACTCTTCCTTACTAATTTCAGAATTTTCAGACGGCCTAATTCCCTGTTCAGCAGCAAATAAGCTGCTCACATCTATTCCCATATTCAAAAAAGAGAGCAATACATCTCCACTAGGCATAAATACGCCACGTTCGTATTTGCCCCATGTTTCGCGCTCAATACCTGCTTTTTCAGCAGCTTGTGCTTGGGTAAGCCCTAAAAACTTTCTTTTTTCTTTCAAACGATTACCAAAAAGAGATTTAGAAATCACAAAATAATCCTTGCAAAAGAGATTTTAAAATCTCATAATTCACGCATTGGTAATGCACTAATTAATTTCTAGTGCATAAATAGTTCACTATTTTATCACAATGGGAAAGGGCTATCTATGGCTATACTGTTGAAAAACTAAAAGAAAATTTTGCCCAAAACGGCCAAACGCTGGCGCAGTGGGCAAGAGAGAACGGCTTTAAGCCGCGCGATGTGTATCTGGTGGTCGGCGGACAGCGCAAAGGCAATTACGGCAAGGGGCATGAAATTGCCAAGAAGCTGGGACTGAAATAAGGAGGATGCGGATGGCAGAAAGTAAAAGGGTACAACGGCTATTGAGGGTCTTTATCGCGCTTGACGAGCATCCGATTATCGGTCTGAGCAATAAGGATTTATCGGTCGGACTGGGGCTGACGCCATCGCAAGTCAGCAGGGATATTGATGATTTGGTTGCCTCGGGATTGGTCATCAAACTTGAAAACGGCAACTACGCCTACGGCATCAAAACCCTGCAAATCGCAGAGCGGTTCAGGCAGCAGCATGAACGGCTGCAAAGCAAGATTGCCGAAATCGGCAAGCGGGTCGATGTGGATTAACGGATTTTGAAAGTTTCCGACGTCGGAAACTTTGGAGATAAAAAATGAATACAGAAATTGAAATTATCGCAACCGACAAAGTAAGCAATCAGGCAGCGATGCGCAGTGTGCTGGTGATGGAGCAGTGGGGTAACGGCGAGACTTATAGCGAAGAGCGTTGGGTTGAACGCGGTCGTCAAGCAGTACGGCAGACGATGGAAGGCATGTTCGAACTGGGACGTGCGCTGATTATTTTAAAAGAGCATACGGAACACGGACGGTTTATGGAAATTGTGAAAAGCCAATTTGGGCTGGGTATCGCAGAAACATCACGTCTGATGTCAGCCACTCGCCGCTTTGCGACCCCGCAAATGCAGAAAGCCGCGCCGAAGCTGATGGATTTGGGCAAGTCGAAGCTGCTTGAGCTGCTGGTCGAAGAAGACGTTACGCTGGTGGGTTTGGCCGAAGGGGAAGAAGTCAACGGCATGACCTTTGACGATGTGGACCGAATGACGGTGCGCGAGCTGCGCGTCGCCCTGCGCGAAAGCCGCGAAAACCTCGCCGCCAAAGACGAAGTGATGAAAACCCAAACAGCCAAAATTGATGAGCTGGCCGAGAAGCTGGCTAAGAAGCAAACCGTTGTCAGAGAGCCGAAGGCGGAAGACGTAGGCAGCGAGTTGGCGATGCAGTTAACAAGCCTTGAGGTCGGTATCCGCAGTCAAGTGAGCCGTCTGAAAGATTTGTTCGACCAACTTAATGCGCACAGTGAGGCACACGGGATCAGCCATCAGGCAAAGATGGTCGGCACGCTCAATCAAATTATTTTGGACTGCGAGCAACTGCGCGAAAGCTATGCCCTGCCGACTGAAGCACCGACAGACAATGTGCCGGAATGGTTGGGCGGTGAAACGGGAGAAGGCGATGAATCCGGCAATGATTGAGCGTCTTAAGGCAGTCGAGAATCAGGCGGAAGCAATGGAACGCGGCGCACGCTCTGCATATCTTAAGCAGCAGGCGCAGGAATTGGGCATCAGCCTTGCCACGCTATACCGCAAGCTGGAGGCGGTCAGCGTCAAGCCGACGCGCAAACGGCGCAGCGATGCGGGCAAGACGGAGCTTAAAACGGAAGAAGCCAAATTGATTTCGGCGGTTTTGGTGGAGGCGATGAGGCGCAACGGCAAGCGGTTGATGTCGGTGCGGCAGGCGGTGGAAATGCTGCGCGCCAACGGAAAAATCGAGGCGGCGCGGATTGATGGGGAAACCGGGGAAGTCATCCCGTCCGTCCGCACTGCTTTCCGCCCGCTGGCAAGACATCGACCTCACCGCCCGGTTATGGCACATCCCCGCCGCCGACATGAAGACCAAACACCCCTTTACCGTCCCACTGTCGGACTGGGCGGTAGAAATACTCCGAGAGCTGCACACACAGACCGGCGACAACATCCACCTTTTCCCCGGCATCCGCCCACGGCGCAAACCCGCCCCCCATCCCGACCACATCAGCATCAAATTCGCCCACAACGCCATCCGACGACTGGGCTATGACGGCAGCACCCCCGGCAAATCCAAACACACAATGCACGGATTCCGCCACCTCTTCACCAACATCAGCCTGACCGCCGGAAAAGACACCCTCACAACAGACCTCGCCCTCGGCCACATCAGCCGCGCCGCCCTCCAACGCGCCGGCTTCTCAAGCCTGCACCACTACCTGACCGCCGACAGCTACCGCCTCCAAGAGCGGCGCGAACTCGCCGAATGGTACAGCCGCCGCCACCGCCAAGCATACGAAGCCGCCGCCCAAAACACTTGCAATAAAACCTAAAAGGTATCAATATATACACATGGCAGACATCCTGCCATCCGACAAGCGGCGGCAACCGCCAAAAACGAAAGGAAGTACGATGAACATAATCGAACAAGAAATGAAACACTCCAGTCTGAGAAAAGTAGATGTCGAAATCGCCAAAATCATTGCAGACGCGCACAAAATCAACGCCGAATCCGTAAAAATAGCCCAAGAATCCCGATGGTATCCCATGATGGCGGCCACCGGGCTGGTTACCGCCATCGCCGCCGTGTTGGCACTGATATTCAAATTTGCCTGACCACAAGCCCCGCGAGGGGCTTTATCCCCCGAACAAAATGAACAGAGCCGCACTATTCAACCGCTACCCCGAATGGATTATCGGGCAAGACGGCGCAAGCCGTTTCATTACCCATTGCCGCTATCCCCGCCTGATTGCCAAAATCCACAGGCAGACAGACAGCGAATGCCCGGGCGGGCATTACCGCCATTCCGAAAACGGCATCACCCTTTACGATTTTATTTTTTTCGACGGAAAACCGGCAGACGAAGCCCGATTTGCCGCCGTCCTTACCGAAACCTGCCGCCGGGCAGTCAAAAAAATATGCGAAACAAAATAAACCGCAACGACATGGAACTCGGCTACACACCTTACAACCTGCGCAACCGCTGCAAACTGATACAGGCCGAGTTGGCGCAAATCGTCGGGGTGAAGCACTACATACAGGTAGGCCGCTGGGAAGCCGAACCCGATACCGAAACGCGGCGGGCCGATATGCCGCTGGAAAAATGGCGGCAGTTCCTCGATTGGACAGAAAAAACAAACGCCGTCTGAAACCTTCAGAGTGCGAAGCCTGCCCGCCGGGTACGGCATTTTTTACCCACCCCCAAACCTAAAAGCCCCACGCCGCTTGCCCCCGACCCGCCGCCGCCCCAAAATAAACTCACTCTGAGACCTTTGCAAAATTCCCTTCCCTCCCGACAGCCGAAACCCAAACACAGGTTTTCGGCTGTTTTTGCCCCAAACACCTCCTAATTCTACCCAAATACCCCCTTAATCCTCCCCGGATACCCGATAATCAGGCATCCGGGCTGCCTTTTAGGCGGCAGCGGGCGCACTTAGCCTGTTGGCCGCTTTCAACAGGTTCAAACACATCGCCTTCAGGTGGCTTTGCGCACTCACTTTAATCAGTCCGAAATAGGCTGCCCGCGCATAATGCCGTCTAACAACTGATGTTCTTCCAGATGTTCGGTTTTCCGCACTGTCATAGCCTTTGTCGGCATAGATGGTCGTGCCTTCGGTAATGCCTTCCAGCAAAGGCAACAGGTGGTTGCACTCATGGGTATTGGCTGGGGTGATGTGCAGTTTCTCGATATAGCCTTCCGCATCGGTACGGGTATGTTGTTTGTAACCGAGTCTGTAGAGGCCGTTTTTCTTTGTCCAACGGGCATCGCCGTCTTTACTCGGTGTAGTTTGTCCGCTGACTTGTCCTTTGTTATCGACTTCTATGGCCTGACGCTGTTTGCTGCCGGCGGTCTGAATAATGGTGGCATCAACGACGGCGGCGGATGCTTTCTCTACTTTTAAACCTTTTTCGGTCAGTTGGCGGTTAATCAGTTCCAGCAATTCGGACAGGGTGTCGTCTTGCGCCAGCCGGTTGCGGTAGCGGCATAAGGTGCTGTAATCGGGGATGCTCAGTTCGTCGAAACGGCAAAACAGGTTGAAATCGATGCGGGTAATGAGGCTGTGTTCGAGTTCGGGATCGGAGAGACTGTGCCATTGTCCGAGCAGGACGGCTTTGAACATGGACAACAGCGGGTAGGCGGGACGGCCGCGGTGGTCTCGGAGGTAACGGGTTCTTTGACGGTTCAGGTATTGTTCGATCGGCTGCCAATCAATTACCTGGTCCAACTTCAATAGCGGGAAACGGTCGATGTGTTTGGCAATCATGGCTTGTGCGGTTTGCCGGAAGAAGGTGCTCATGGAAAATCCCCTAAATGGCTTGGTGGGAATTTAGGGGATTTTGGGGAATTTTGCAAAGGTCTCACGCTGTAAAATTGCCGCCGCTCCGCATTCAGACGGCATCGGCAATAAAAAAGCCCGAAAAAATCGGGCTGAAAGTTAAGGCTGCATCGCCTTTAAAGCGGCTTTCGCCAAAAAACCGCTCGGGTTTCATGACGGCGGCAGTGCAGGCATCGACACGGTTGAGGATATGTTGCGGCCAACTGATATTAAACCGTACCTGTCCGGTTAATGCGGCATCGTCCGCTTCAACCATCGTCCACAACACCGCTAGGCATAATCGGGATTGTCCCGATGAACCTTTATGCTTTGCGCCCCAGGAATCGGCAGGTTTTCCTGCAAAAGCCCTTCGAGATGGAACATTGCGGCGGCTTTGGTATCGGCAAGCGCGTCGGCAACCGTATCGCCGACAGGATAGCAGCCCGGCAGATCGGGAATAATCACGCCTCAGTTGCTTTAATCGGGGTCTTGGAACAGCACAGCGGGATAGTAAATCATCGCTTCCTTTCTCGGATATGCGGTATCGGCAAAGTCCAAACGCAACGAAGGGGATTTATAGTGAATTATAATCAATTAAAAACAAAATAGTACAATACTCAACTTTGAAGGTCTAACCATGGCATACTCTGCGGACTTAAGAAACAAAGCTTTAAACTATAGTGGATTAAATTTAAATCAGGACAAGGCGACGAAGCCGCAGACAGTACAAATAGTACGGCAAGGCGAGGCAACACCGTACTGGTTTTTGTTAATCCACTATATTACGAACAATGCAAAAACATCAGCCAAACCGCAGCAACGTTTAACTTGTCAAGAAACACGCTTTACCTGTGGATTCGCCTTAAAAAACAAACAGGCAGCCTAAAACATCAAGTTACCGGTCTAAATGCCGTCAAATCGGATAGGCAAAAACCGGCTCAATATATTGGGCAACACCAGGATGCCTATCTGCATGAAATCGCCAAACATTTTGATTGTACGGCAGCCACCATTTGCTATGCACTCAAACAGATGGGGATAACGCGCAAAAAAAGACCACCACTTACAAAGAACAAGACCCGGCCAAAGTAACGCATTATTTGACACAGCCGGCCGAATTTTCCGACTACCAACGTGTTTATTTGGATGAAACAGGATTTGACCGCTACCTGTTCCGTCCCTATGCCCGCAGCCTGAAAGGGCAAATAGTGAAAGCGCAGATAAGTGGAAAAAGATACCAACGCTTATCTTTGGTGTCCGCACAAGTCGGCAACCGGCTGATTGCTCCAATGGTTTATCAAAATACGATGACCGGAGTCTTTTTTGAAGCGTGGTTTCAGCAATGCCTACTGCCCGCATTGACTCAAAAATCGTTGATTATTTTAGATAATGCGCGATTTTACCGTATGGGTGTCTTACGGGAAATGGCGGAAAAATTGGGACATAAGGTATTGCCTCTTGCACCTTATTCACCTGAGCTCAACCCGATTGAGAAAGTGTGGGCGAATATTAAGCGGTATCTGCGAACCGTTTTGTCTGATTACGCCCGATTTGACGATGCACTACTGTCCTATTTTGATTTTAATTGAATATACAAACCACAGTGGGGCGTGGTCGTTGTAACGCCAAAAACGCAACATCTACAATACACCGAAAGCAATGGGATAGCAATTAAAACCGTACACCGCCGCACCAGTTTCGACAGCTGCCGCGCAACAGCAGGCAAAAAATCACGGTTTGACGTGGAAAGCGGCGCAAATTTCGACAAAACGGTCGAACTGCCGATTGAGGATGGGGATGGGAAAATTGGCGTAGTTGCCGAACCCTCCGGTTCTGGGAAAACCGGTATCGGTAAGGCTCGAGAGCTTTACGCGCCGACTTGTGCGGGCGGCAAGCCGATAGCCGATGAAATCGCGCCTGATAAGGCATTTCACGAAGTAACGGCGGCATTGTCGGCGGCCGGTTTGGGCAGCGTCCCCGTCCGGCTGCGCCCGTACACGCCCCGACATGAAAGAAGCGCGTGCCGCCGGGATGGTCGTATTGCCCGAATGGCAGGGTATCGGCATCGGCACACGGTTTTTAAACACCCCCAGCGAAATGCGGTACCGAGGCGGAAACCGCTATAATAAACCCATGCGGACACTGTTCCACACCCCCACCCCGGGCTTGTCCGTTCCTTGCGGAAAGACCGCAAATGGACGCAGATTTCCGCCGCCCTATACGGACAAAACAAGACCCGATCCGCCGAAGCCGTCACGCGGAGCTTCAAAAAAAACCCCGCTGTAAACGGCAAGAGCAAAGGAGCAGGCGCAGGATACGGCGGACACCTCCGCGCCATACAGGGATTCCGATACCGGGCAGGGACGCTCCGGCCGACAGTTACGGCGCAAATTAAGCGGGAACATCTCAAAAAACAAGCCCGATTGGAAGAATCCGATCGGGCTTGTTTTGCAACTGTTTTGTCATGCCGTGAAATATCCGCATGACAAAATAATGCAAAATTGGGACAAAACGGGCGCGAGGTTACACAAGCCCGTTTGAGAGGAGTATTTATTGAGAACGAACCGTGGGCGCGTTGTTTCAAGAGATATAACAATAGCATACCTTCTTCTACGCAGACCCGCCGTACTGGCAAACCGCAGGGTACGACCACGAATTCGATTGGCTGCAGTATGAGCTGCTGACCAAAGCGATGGCGGAGAGCAAGGGAAAATTCATGCTATCTATCAATGACCATCCTGATATAAGGGAGTTTCAAAGACTTCCGCATCACACAGCCTGAGCTTGCCTATACGGTTGGCAGAGACAAAACCGGTAAAACAAGCGGCGAGCTGATTATATGCAATTGGTAAAACAAAAGGGCAGCTTACAATACGTTTTTCGGCAAAGCAAGGGCATCTGAAAAGTTTTGCAAAATTTTCAGGTGTCCTTTTTTGTTTTCAAAGTGAATGAATGAAATACTACGGTCAGAAGATTTATAGTGAATTAAATTTAAACCGATACAGCGTTGGCTCGCCTTAGCTCAAAGAGAACGATTCTCTAAGGTGCTGAAGCACCAAGTGAATCGGTTCCGTACTATTTGTACTGTCTTCGGCTCGCCGCCTTGTCCTTATTTAAATTTAATTCACTATATTTGCCCGTGCGTTTGTGATAAATTCGGCACTGTATTTGATATGATTTTAACAAATCGGGAGGGGCAATGTTTTGGTATGTAATCGGCTTTTGCGCCTTTGTCGTCGCGCTGCTGTCGCTGTGGGTCAATGCCGGCGCGTTCGGTATGCAGGAAGACGATACCCCGCAATCGGATTATGAAAGGCGTTTGGGTTTGGGGGCGAAACTGAAAAACAAAAATACGCCGAAATCAGGGGAAAAACGGCAATAAAGACAGCAAATGCTTTCAGCCGGCATTTGCTTTGAAGCATGGGAGACAGTCAAACATTTATCTCATGCTCAAATGCGTTCAGGATTCGGCGGACTTCATCCGCATCCTTAACCGTTCGGACGCGGTCAAACAGCGTTTGCGCCGGGTCGAACGTTTTTTTCATCATGCCCAACCATTGCTTAAGACGGGCGATCGGGTATTTATTGTTTGCCTCTTTTGTCAGGCACAGCTCGAAAAACTGCCGTATCCATTTAGAAACTTCGGCAAAATCCGTGTCTTTGACCGGCCCGCCGTTCTCGTATTGCTTGATTTGCCGCGCCAAATCGGGGCGGATGACCGCGCCGCGCCCCAGCATGACGCTGTTGCAGCCGCTGATTGTTTTGATGCCGATATAGTCCTGCAGGCTGAAGACATCGCCGTTGGCGGTAACTGGGATATCGACGCTGTCTCGGATTTTCCTTATCCATTCCCAATGCGCCGGCGGTTCGTAACCCTCGGCTTTGGTACGCGCGTGTACGGTCAGTCCGCACGCGCCCCCTTCGGCAATCGCACAGGCGCATTCCAAAGCAGGGCTTTTGTCTTCATAGCCGAGCCGCATTTTTGCGGTGAGCGGAATATGTGCGGGCAAACGTTCGCGCAGCGTTTTGACGATGTGGAATATCAGTTCCGGTTCTTTCAGAAGAATTGCGCCGCCTTTGTGCCTGTTGACGGTGGGCGCGGGGCAGCCGAAGTTCAAATCGATTTTGTCCGCACCGAAGCGGACGGCTTCCAGCGCATTCGCCGCCATATTGTCCGCATCGCTGCCCAGAAGTTGGACGGTGCAGGGCGTGCCGGAAAACGTTTTGTTTCCGTTGGCGATTTCGGGGACGTATTTTAACCATGTGGCGCGGGAATGCACGGTATGGGTAATGCGTACAAATTCGCTGACGCATTCGTCGTAGCCGCCAATACGCGTCAGCAGGTCGCGCATCACGTCATCGACCAGACCCTGCATAGGGGCAAGGATGATTCGGGTTTTTTGTTTGGGTTCGGTTGTTTGTCCGTCAATCATGATTCGGGTAGGTATTTGATTCAAACAATGCCGTCTGAAGGCTTTCGGCGTTCAGACGGCATTTCCGTGTCCGTTGTTACAGCAATACTTTTTCCACGCCGCCGTTGTTGGCTTTTTTCACAAACTCGTCTAGCCAGTTTTCGCCGAGGATGTGTTTCGCCATTTCGATGACGATGTAGTCGGCAGGCATATTGTTGTCGTCGGTGTAGCGGCTCAAGCCTTGCAGGCAGGCTGGGCAGGAAGTAAGCATTTTGACGGGTTCACCCTGCGGCAGCTCTTTGAGGTTTTTCTCGATTTCCTCTTGTTTGCGGAATTTGACTTGGGTGGCGATATCGGGTCGTTTGACGGCGAACATGCCAGATTCGCCGCAGCAGCGGTCGCTTAAGACGACTTTCTGCCCCATCAGGCTGCTGGCCATTTGGGTGGCGTTCATGGTTTTGATGGGCGTGTGGCAAGGATCGTGGTAGAGGTATTGCTGACCTTTTACGCCGTTTAGTTTCACGCCTTTTTCGAGCAGATATTCGTGGATGTCGATGATGCGGCAGCCAGGGAAGATTTCTTCAAAGCGGTATTTTTCGAGCTGGTCGTAACAAGTGCCGCAACTGACGACGACGGTTTTGATGTCGAGGTAGTTGAGGGTGTTCGCCATTCGATGGAAGGCGACGCGGTTGTTGGTGCTCATTTCTTCGGCTTTTGCCTTGTTGCCGCCCGCGTCTTGCGGATAGCCGCAACACATATAGCCCGGCGGCAGGACGGTTTGTACGCCGACGTGCCAGAGCATGGCTTGAACGGCAAGTCCGATTTGGCTGAACAGGCGTTCCGAACCGCAACCCGGGAAGTAGAACACGGCTTCGGCATCTTCGGGCGCGGCGGGGTTGCGGATGATGGGGATGCTTTTGCCGTCTTCGATGCCCAATAAGGAGCGCGGTGTTTTAGCGGGTACGCTTTTGGGCAGTGGGCGGTTGATGAAATGGATAACCTGTTCTTTAATCGGGGCTTTGCCGACGGTTGCCTTGGGTTCGGCTTTTTGCTTTTTCGTGCCGATCGGAAGAAGCTTGCCGATTTTGTAGGCAAAGTTTTGCGCGGGGAAGCCGGTTTGTATCATGGCGGCGCGAAGGGCTTTGATGGTTTTCGGGCCGGTGGCGTTCAAAAACGCCATACCCATAGCTGCGGCAGGCGCAAATCGTTTGTGGCCGGAATCGGCAAGGTAGTTGCGGACGGCTACGGTTACGTCGCCGAAGTCGATGTTGACGGGGCAGGGTTTGACGCAGCGGTGGCACACGGTGCAGTGGTCGCCGATGTCCATGAGTTCTTCAAAGTGTTTGATGGAAACGCCGCGACGGGTTTGTTCTTCGTATAAGAAGGCCTCGGTCAGCAAACCCACGCCGAGGATTTTGTTGCGGGGGCTGTACAGCAGGTTGGCACGCGGAACGTGGGTGGAGCAGACGGGTTTGCATTTGCCGCAGCGCAGGCAGTCTTTGACGGAATCGGCAATCGTGCCGAGGTCTGATTTTTCCATAATCAGCGATTCCGCGCCCAAAAGCTCGAAAGACGGCGTGTAGGCGTTGCGTAAGTCCGAGCCTTTCATCAGTTTGTGACGGTTGAAGGTGTGTTTGGGATCGACTTGGTTTTTGTAGTCCCAAAACGGCTGCATTTCTTCGTCGCTTAAAAATTCGAGCTTGGTGATGCCGATGCCGTGTTCGCCCGAAATCACGCCTCCGAGCGAACGGGCGATTTTCATAATGCGTTCGACTGAGCGGTATGCCGTCTGAAGCATTTCGGCATCGTCTGAGTTAACCGGAATATTGGTGTGAACGTTACCGTCGCCGGCGTGCATATGCAGGGCGACAAAGACGCGGCTGCGTACGGTTTTTGCGTGGATTTTTCCCAAGCCTTGGATAATTTTGGTGTCGGTTTTGCCGCTGAAGATTTCAGAAAGCGGCTTCATTACGTCCGCTTTGACAGACACGCGCAGGCGGAAATCGCGGAATGCGGTAAAGCAGCTTTCATTGTCTTTGGCTTCGGGCGCGGCGTGGACGGCTGAGCCATAGCGTGCTTTATAGTCGGCAAGCGGCGCGTCCAAGTTGGCAAGCAGCCATTCCCAACGCGCTTTGACGGCGGAAACGTGGGCAAGGGCGTGTTTGCCGCGTTCGCCCAACAGTTCGGCGGTCGGCAGGTCTGTTCCCATTTTGTCGATGGGGAGTTTGCCCGAAAGATATTGCTCCAATGCGGCACAGAGTTTGAGTTTGTTTTGGATGGAAAGCTCGATGTTGATGCGTTCGATGCCGTCTGAATACTCGCCGAGCCTTTCGAGTGGGATGACCACGTCTTCGTTAATTTTAAAGGCGTTGGTGTGCTTGGCGATGGCGGCGGTGCGGCTGCGGTCGAGCCAGAAGGTTTTGCGCGCTTCGGGCGATACGGCGATAAAGCCTTCGCCGTCGCGGGCGCGGGCAAGTTCACAGATGTGCTCGGCGGCTGCCTCTACGGCGGCTTCGTCGTCTGAAACCACGTCTGCCAGCAAGACCATTTTCGGTCGTCCCTTGCCCGCCGCTTTGGTGGCGTAGCCGACGGCGCGGACGTAACGCCAGTCTAAATGTTCCAAACCTGCCAGCCGAACGCTGTCGTGGGCGAGCAGGAAATCGCGGATTTCAACGATAGAAGGCGTGGCGGTGGCGACCGTGCCGAAAAACTCCATACACACGGTGCGCGTGTATTTCGGCATTTTGTGCAACACGAAGGCGACGCCGGTGATGATGCCGTCTGTACCTTCTTTTTGCACGCCGGGCAGGCCGCTCAAGAATTTGTCGGTAACGTCTTTGCCCAAACCGACTTTGCGGAATTTGTGGCCGGGGATTTCCAAGCGTTCGGTCTTAACGATGTTGATGCCGTCTGAATCCAGCGTGTGAACGTCGAACACGGCGGTTTCTTCATCGTGGATTTTGCCGAAATTGTGGCGCACACGTTCGATACGCAACCATTCGCCCTGCGGGTTGACCATCTGCCAGTAGGCGAGGTTGTCCAACGCCGTCCCCCACAACACGGCTTTTTTACCGCCTGCGTTCATCGCCACATTACCGCCCACGCAGGACGCATCGGCGGAAGTCGGATCGACGGCGAACACCAAACCTGCCTGATGCGCGGTTTCTTCCACCCGCCGCGTAACCACGCCCGCGCCGCACCGGATAATCGGATGCTTGCCGTCCAATCCTGCCAGTTCGACAAATTCGACACCGCGATGCTTGTCGAGTTTTTCGGTATTGATGACTGCGCTCATTGCGTCCAAAGGAATCGCGCCGCCGGTATAACCCGTGCCGCCGCCGCGCGGAATAATGACCAAATCCAGCTCGATTAAGGCGCGCACCAAAGGCGCGACTTCCGCCTCAGTGTCGGGATTGACGACGACAAACGGATACTCCACGCGCCAGTCGGTCGCATCAGTAACGTGCGTTACCCGCGCCAATCCGTCAAACATGATATTGTGCGGTTTGGTAATTTTGCTTAAGCGTTCCAAAATCTGATGGCGTTTTTGGCTGGTTTCATCAAAACTGCTATCAAAACGCTCGACTGCTTTTTCTGCTGCGGCAACCAAGACATCCACTTGCCGATTATCGTCGCGGCGTTTGCGGATTTCGTTCAACCTGTGGCGCATTTCGCGTACCAGCGCGGCGCGGCGTTTCGGATGTTCCAACAAGTCATCGACCAGATACGGATTGCGCACGACCACCCAAATATCGCCCAATACTTCAAACAGCATTCGTGCTGAACGCCCGGTTTTACGCTGTCCGCGCAGGTCTTGCAGGATTTGCCACGCTTCGTCGCCCAATAATCGGATGACGATTTCGCGGTCGGTGTAGGAAGTATAGTTATAGGGAATTTCCCGAATACGCTGCGGGGCGGTAGTCGTGGTCATGGTGTGTCCGTGTTTGGCAATTTTTATTTGAATGCCGTCTGAAAAGTCGGTTTCAGGCGGGTTTGAAAAGGCGATAATGTAGTTCAATTTTTGATATTTTTCAATGCCGAAACAGGAAATACCCTTATAGAAACAAAATAACGCTTTGAGAAATTGTTGACAATATTATCAAATATAAATTTTAGGTGGTGTTTCCGGCGTATGACCGTATCAAAACGGTTGAGTTTTTCAGAAAACCCGTTATAATGCCGTTTCTCTGAGGCGGGTCTCCCCGCATGGCAAATCGGAACACCGGGTCAGGGGCGGAAGCCAGCAGCCCACTCCGGTGCGCCAGTGCCGGGGGTTTGGCCCGCCGCCCTATTTGAAACGCCGGAGCTTCGATGTTCCGGCGTTCTCGTACCGCGCCGATGCCGTCTGAAAGCCGTTCAGACGGCATTTTCTTTACTTTGCCATAACGTATAACTACAATGGGAAAACAATTTCAATGTGCATATGCACCTGCCGACAATTTTAAGGAAACTGCCATGAGCGCATCACAATTACTGTCAAGACTGACCCAAACCGTAGGCGAAAAATACATCATCACCGACCCCGCGAAGACCGAACAATACCGCCAAGGCTACCGCTTCGGCGAGGGCAGGGCGTTGGCGGTGGTGCGCCCCGGAACCATTCTGGAAATGTGGAAAATTCTGCAGGCCTGCGTCGAAGCGGACGTGATTGTGATTACGCAGGCGGCGAATACCGGTTTGACGGGCGGCTCGACCCCCGACGGCAACGATTACGACCGCGACATCGTGATTGTGAACACCATGCGGATGAACATCATCCAAACCATCAACAACAACGAACAAGTCGTCTGCCTGCCCGGCTCGACCCTGAACCAGCTTGAATTGCTGCTGAAACCTTTGGGGCGCGAACCGCATTCGGTTATCGGCTCTTCCTGCATCGGTGCGTCCGTCTTGGGCGGCGTGTGCAACAACTCCGGCGGCGCATTGGTGCAGCGCGGCCCGGCCTACACCGAAATGGCACTGTTCGCCCAAATCAACGAAGAAGGCAGGTTGGAACTGGTCAACCACTTGGGTATAGACTTGGGCGACACGCCCGAAGAAATCCTGACCAACCTGCAAGGTCATCATTATCAAAACAAAGACATCAAACAAGACGCGGGCAAAGGGCACGACCACGCCTATTGCGAACACGTCCGCCAAGTGGACGAACCGACCGCCGCGCGTTTCAATGCCGACCCCGCCCGCCATTACGAAGCCTCGGGCTGCGCGGGCAAACTGATGGTTTTTGCCGTCCGTTTGGACACCTTCCCGCAAGAAAAACAAACCGCCGTGTTCTACATCGGCACGAACGACATCAACGAGCTGACCGACATCCGCCGCGCCGCCTTGGGCGAATTTGAAAGCCTGCCTGTTTCCGGCGAATACATCCACCGCCACGCTTTCGACATTGCCGACGTGTACGGCAAAGACACGTTTTACGTCATCAAAAAATTCGGTACGCACCAACTGCCGAAATTATTTGACTTGAAGGCGCGCGTGGACAGGTTCGGCAAAAAAGCCAGCTTCCTGCCCAAACATTTTTCCGACAAGGCCATGCAGTTCGTCAGCAAATACCTGCCCGACCACCTGCCCAAATCCATGCGCGATTACCGCGACAAATACGAACACCACCTGATTCTGAAAATAGGCGGGAAAGGCGTGGATGAGGCGCGCGCGTTCTTAAAAGAATATTTTGCACACCACAGCGGCGCGTTTTTCGAGTGCAACGCCGAAGAAACCCAAGCCGCGATGCTGCACCGTTTCGCCGTCGCCTCCGCCGCCATCCGCTACCGCGCCGTGCATGATGACGAAGTGGAAGACTTGGTCGCGCTCGACATCGCCCTGCGCCGCGACGATCGCGACTGGTTTGAAAAACTGCCGTCGGAAATCGACAATAAAATCATCCATAAACTCTACTATGGACATTTCATGTGCCACGTTTTCCATCAGGATTACATCATCAAAAAAGGCAACGACTGCATGGCGTTGGAACACGAAATGCTGCATCTTTTAGACCAACGCGGCGCGCAATATCCCGCCGAACACAACGTCGGTCATTTGTATGAAGCCAAACCCGCGCTCAAACAGTTTTACCGCAAACTTGACCCGACCAACAGCTTCAACCCGGGCGTAGGCAAAACCAGCAAAAAGAAAAACTGGGCGGAATAAGCGCGTCCGCTTTGAAGGCAGGCAATGCCGTCTGAAGGCAAAACGCCGTTCAGACGGCATTGTCGGGTTTGAAGTTCCCCGTCGGGTAATCGCTTTCAAACCGTATGCCGACACACGGGCGCGCCCCTCCCAAATATAGTGGATTAAATTTAAATCAGGACAAGGCAACGAAGCCGCAGACAGTACAGATAGTACGGCAAGGCGAGGTAACGCCGTACTGGTTTAAATTTAATCCACTATAAAGTCTGATCCTACCTTCCCAAAGGGCAGGGTTTCAACCGAAAAGGAAACACGATGAAACCATACAAAATCTACACCCATCCCGCCCTGCCGCCCCAAGCCGTCAAACAAGGCTGGTCATGGCCGGGGCTCTTGTTCGGCACGCTGTGGGCGTGTTTCAAAAGAATGTGGGGTTTGGGGCTGGGGCTGACGGGCGCGATATTCGTGCTGGCTGTGTTTGCCCAACTGGTTTACGGCGACACGCCCGCCACAGACTCGGCGTTTAACGTATTGGGCTTGGCGGTTTCCGTCTGGTTCGGCGCAAAGGGCAACAGCCTTTATGCACGCCACCTTTTATCGCGCGGCTATACCGAATTGCCCGAAACGGTTGAGGCAGCCAATCCCCAAGCCGCATTGGCGCAATATTTCGGGCGCGGGGGCCGATAAGCGCGTTTTCTTTTCCATCGTGCCGTCTGAAAAATGTTCAGACGGCATTTCTTATAACCTTTCGTTTGCAGCACATAACCAATCAGTCTTTCCTATTCCGTTCCGAAATGCATACCATGCGCCCGTACCCAATATTTGCGAACAAGGAAAGAAAATGGCACGTTTAACCGTACACACCCTCGAAACCGCCCCCGAAGCCGCCAAAGCGCGCGTCGAGGCGGTACTTCAAAACAACGGCTTTATCCCCAACCTTATCGGCGTATTATCAAACGCCCCCGAAGCCTTGGCGTTTTACCAAGAAGTCGGCAAGCTCAACGCCGCCAACAGCCTGACCGCCGGCGAAGTCGAAGTAATCCAGATTATTGCCGCCCGCACCAACCAATGCGGCTTCTGCGTGGCAGGGCACACCAAACTCGCAACCCTGAAAAAACTCCTTTCCGAACAATCCGTCAAAGCCGCGCGCGCTTTGGCGGCAGGCGAATTTGACGATGCTAAACTCGGCGCGCTCGCCGCCTTTACCCAAGCCGTAATGGCAAAAAAAGGCGCGGTATCCGACGAGGAACTCAAAGCATTTTTTGATGCGGGCTACAACCAGCAGCAGGCAGTCGAAGTCGTGATGGGCGTAGCCTTGGCAACTTTGTGCAACTACGTCAACAACCTCGGACAAACCGAAATCAACCCCGAATTGCAGGCTTACGCCTGATACGGCAAACCGCCCGAATATCGGGCGGTTTTTCAAAAACACCCCCTCAAACAAAAACAAGCCGCCTAAGCGGCAGGGAAGCAGCCGCGCATCAGGCGCGCCCCCGATTTCCCCGCAAACCTTAAGGAACAAAGATGAACGCCCAAACCCTGATTGCCAACGTTGCCGAATTCGTCAAAACCAAGCTCAAACCCATAGTGGACGACATCGACCGCAAAGGATACTACCCCGAAGCATTTATGCGCGAACTCGGCGCAATCGGTGGATTCGGCGCAGTCGGTACAGAAGCCGAAGGCGGCAACGGCTTGGGTTTGGCAACGCAAATCGCCGTATTGCGCGAAATCGGCAAAGAATGCGGCGCAACCTCTTTCAGTGCGTGGTGTCAGGCGGCTTGCGCGTGGTATCTGCACCAAACGCCCAACCGGGCCGTCAAAGACAAATACCTTGCCGACATCCTGCAAGGCAAAGTATTGGCGGGTACGGGCATGTCCAATACCGTCAAACACCTTGCCGACATCGAAAAACACAACCTCCAAGCCGAGCGCGTGGAGGGCGGCTACACAGTCAACGGCGCGCTGCCGTGGGTGTCCAACATCGGCGAAGACCACATTTGGGCGAATACCGCCCAAATCGGCGGCGGCTACGTCATGTTCATCACAGGCGGACAATGGGAAGGCGTAAGCCTGCAAAACTGCCCCGAATTTTGCGCCCTCGAAGGCACGCGCACCTTCAGCCTGAACTTCAAAGACGTATTTATCCCCGACGAAGACATCATCGCCGCGCCCGAACAGTTTGCCGACTACATCCAAAGCATCAAAGCAGGCTTTATCCTCCTGCAAATCGGCATCGGCGCGGGCGTGATAGACGGCAGCCTCGGCATCATCCGCCTCGCCAACGTCGTCAACGCCGAAGTCAACCGCTATCTCGACGACGGCTACGACAGCCTCAAAACAAGGCTGGACGGCGCGTGGGCAGAAACCGAACGGCTCGCCGGATTGGCTTGGAGCGGCACGCCCGACAACCTTACCACCCTCAAGCTGCGCGAAGCCGCCGCCGTACTGACACTTGCCGCCGCCCAATCCGCCGCCCTGCATTCCGGCGCAAAAGGCTACCTGATGCGGAGTCCCGCCCAAAGGCGCGTCCGCGAAGCAATGTTTGTCGCCATCGTAACTCCCGCGATCAAACACCTCCGCAAAGAAATAGCGGCAATCGAAGCCGCAAAATAAACAGGCGGAAAAAACCGAAACCCCCATCGCGTCATTCCCGCGAAAGCGGGAATCCAGCCCCCAACGTAACAGGAATCCATCGGAAAAAACAGAAACCCTCAAACCGTCATTCCCGCAAAAGCGGGAATCCAGCCCCCCCTAACGCAACAGGAATTCATCGAAAAAACCGAAACCTCCAAACCGTCATTCCCACGGAAGTGGGAATCCAGTAATCGAAAAACCACAGGAATCTATCGAAAAAAAACCAACCCCAAAAAAACCGGGCGGATACCGCACCATTCTCCCAAACCCTGATTTATAGCGGATGAACAAAAATCAGGGCAAGGCGGCGAAGCCGCAGACAGTACAAATAGTACGGGTGCTTCAGTACTTTAGAGAATCGTTCTCTTCGAGCTAAGGCGAGGCAACGCCGTACCGGTTTTTGTTAACCCACTATACAAAAAACAAGGAAACACAAATGGCGCAATATATGTGCGGCCCCTGCGGCTGGATTTACGATGAAGAACACGGCGACCCCGAACACGGCATCGCCCCCGGGACAAAGTTTGAAGACATCCCCGACGACTGGAAATGCCCCGAATGCGGCGTGGGCAAAGAAGATTTCTACCTGTTGGATTTCGTGATATAGCGGCAGCCGCACCCTTAGGGAAAACCCCGTCATCCGGCGTTCCGCCTGCGGCGGCAGGGAACACCGTTTTATAGTGGATTAACAAAAATCAGGACAAGGCGACGAAGCCGCAGACAGTACAAATAGTACGGAACCGATTCACTTGGTGCTTGAGCACCTTAGAGAATCGTTCTCTTTGAGCTAAGGCGAGCCAACGCTGTACTGGTTTTTGTTAATCCACTATATCCGTTTGCGCCCGCCAAGCCGTGTTGCACAGATGCGACACGGCTTTTTTCTTTCTGTTGTCCAAATGTAAATTTTCGTCAAAAAACATCAAAAATCACCCCCCCCCGAATTTGCGTAAAATAAAGTGTAATCCCTTTGATTATAAGGGAATGTTGACAATTAGATCGATTCTCCTAGGCTGACTTTCGCAATAAATGGGGTTGTCAATAATTGTGTATGGTCGTTTGCCGTCCGGCGGCCGTCATTCCCGCGCAGGCGGGAATCCAGCAACACAACGCAGCAGGACTTTATCGGAAAAAACCGAAACCCCACCGACCGTCATTCCCGCAAAAGCGGGAATCCAGACCCGTCGGCACGGAAACTTACCGGATAAAACAGTTTCCTTAGATTCCACGTCCCAGATTCCCGCCTTCGCGGGAATGACGAGATTTTAAGTTGGGGGAATTTATCAGAAAACCCCCAACCCCCAAAAACCGGGCGGATGCCGCACCATCCGCCCCCAAACCCCGATTTAACCATTCAAACAAACCAAAAGAAAAAACAAAATGAACAAAATATACCGCATCATTTGGAATAGTGCCCTCAATGCCTGGGTCGCCGTATCCGAGCTCACACGCAACCACACCAAACGCGCCTCCGCAACCGTGAAGACCGCCGTATTGGCGACACTGTTGTTTGCAACGGTTCAGGCGAATGCTACCGATGAAGATGAAGAAGAAGAGTTAGAATCCGTACAACGCTCTGTCGTAGGGAGCATTCAAGCCAGTATGGAAGGCAGCGGCGAATTGGAAACGATATCATTATCAATGACTAACGACAGCAAGGAATTTGTAGACCCATACATAGTAGTTACCCTCAAAGCCGGCGACAACCTGAAAATCAAACAAAACACCAATGAAAACACCAATGCCAGTAGCTTCACCTACTCGCTGAAAAAAGACCTCACAGGCCTGATCAATGTTGAAACTGAAAAATTATCGTTTGGCGCAAACGGCAAGAAAGTCAACATCATAAGCGACACCAAAGGCTTGAATTTCGCGAAAGAAACGGCTGGGACGAACGGCGACACCACGGTTCATCTGAACGGTATCGGTTCGACTTTGACCGATACGCTTGCGGGTTCTTCTGCTTCTCACGTTGATGCGGGTAACCAAAGTACACATTACACTCGTGCAGCAAGTATTAAGGATGTGTTGAATGCGGGTTGGAATATTAAGGGTGTTAAAACTGGCTCAACAACTGGTCAATCAGAAAATGTCGATTTCGTCCGCACTTACGACACAGTCGAGTTCTTGAGCGCAGATACGAAAACAACGACTGTTAATGTGGAAAGCAAAGACAACGGCAAGAGAACCGAAGTTAAAATCGGTGCGAAGACTTCTGTTATTAAAGAAAAAGACGGTAAGTTGGTTACTGGTAAAGGCAAAGGCGAGAATGGTTCTTCTACAGACGAAGGCGAAGGCTTAGTGACTGCAAAAGAAGTGATTGATGCAGTAAACAAGGCTGGTTGGAGAATGAAAACAACAACCGCTAATGGTCAAACAGGTCAAGCTGACAAGTTTGAAACCGTTACATCAGGCACAAATGTAACCTTTGCTAGTGGTAAAGGTACAACTGCGACTGTAAGTAAAGATGATCAAGGCAACATCACTGTTATGTATGATGTAAATGTCGGCGATGCCCTAAACGTCAATCAGCTGCAAAACAGCGGTTGGAATTTGGATTCCAAAGCGGTTGCAGGTTCTTCGGGCAAAGTCATCAGCGGCAATGTTTCGCCGAGCAAGGGAAAGATGGATGAAACCGTCAACATTAATGCCGGCAACAACATCGAGATTAGCCGCAACGGTAAAAATATCGACATCGCCACTTCGATGGCGCCGCAGTTTTCCAGCGTTTCGCTCGGCGCGGGGGCAGATGCGCCCACTTTAAGCGTGGATGACGAGGGCGCGTTGAATGTCGGCAGCAAGGATGCCAACAAACCCGTCCGCATTACCAATGTCGCCCCGGGCGTTAAAGAGGGGGATGTTACAAACGTCGCACAACTTAAAGGCGTGGCGCAAAACTTGAACAACCGCATCGACAATGTGGACGGCAACGCGCGTGCGGGCATCGCCCAAGCGATTGCAACCGCAGGTCTGGTTCAGGCGTATCTGCCCGGCAAGAGTATGATGGCGATCGGCGGCGGCACTTATCGCGGCGAAGCCGGTTACGCCATCGGCTACTCCAGTATTTCCGACGGCGGAAATTGGATTATCAAAGGCACGGCTTCCGGCAATTCGCGCGGCCATTTCGGTGCTTCCGCATCTGTCGGTTATCAGTGGTAAGGGCTTTTTCGCCTGTCTGCTGTTGGGACAGGCGGAAGGTTTGAAGGGAAGGGTGGCGATTTGCCGCCTGAGACCTTTGCAAAATCCCCCAAAATCCCCTAAATTCCCACCAAGACATTTAGGGGATTTCTCATGAGCACCTTCTTTCAACAAACCGCACAAGCCATGATTGCCAAACACATCGACCGTTTCCCGCTATTGAAGTTGGATCAAGTGATTGATTGGCAGCCGATCGAACAATACCTGAACCGTCAAAAAACCCGTTACCTTCGAGACCACCGCGGCCGTCCCGCCTATCCGCTGCTGTCCATGTTCAAAGCCGTCCTGCTCGGACAATGGCACAGCCTCTCCGATCCCGAACTCGAACACAGCCTCATCACCCGCATCGACTTCAACCTGTTTTGCCGCTTTGACGAACTGAGCATCCCCGATTACAGCACCTTATGCCGTTACCGCAACTGGCTGGCGCAAGACGACACCCTGTCCGAACTGTTGGAACTGATTAACCGCCAACTGACCGAAAAAGGCTTAAAAGTAGAGAAAGCATCCGCCGCCGTCATTGACGCCACCATTATTCAGACCGCCGGCAGCAAACAGCGTCAGGCCATAGAAGTTGACGAAGAAGGACAAATCAGCGGCCAAACCACACCGAGTAAGGACAGCGATGCCCGTTGGATCAAGAAAAACGGCCTCTACAAACTCGGTTACAAACAACATACCCGTACCGATGCAGAAGGCTATATCGAGAAACTGCACATCACCCCCGCCAATGCCCATGAGTGCAAACACCTGTCGCCGTTGTTGGAAGGTCTGCCCAAAGGTACGACCGTCTATGCCGACAAAGGCTATGACAGTGCGGAAAACCGGCAACATCTGAAAGAACATCGGCTGCAGGACGGCATTATGCGCAAAGCCTGCCGCAACCGTCCGCTGTCGGAAGCGCAAACCAAACGCAACCGATATTTGTCGAAGACCCGTTATGTGGTCGAACAAAGCTTCGGTACGCTGCACCGTAAATTCCGCTATGCGCGGGCAGCCTATTTCGGGCTGATTAAAGTGAGTGCGCAAAGCCACCTGAAGGCGATGTGTTTGAACCTGTTGAAAGCCGCCAACAGGTTAAGTGCGCCCGCTGCCGCCTAAAAGGCAGCCCGGATGCCTGATTATCGGGTATCCGGGGAGGATTAAGGGGATATTTGGGTAAAATTAGGAGGTATTTGGGGCGAAAACAGCCGAAAACCTGTGTTTGGGTTTCGGCTGTCGGGAGGGAAAGGAATTTTGCAAAGGTCTCGGGCTTTAATTGCGGCAAAAATAGACCAAGCGGAGATTTCTGATTCAGAAAAAAGCTGGCTGAAAAAAGAATTAGGGAAAATCAAGGACACTGCATTAAGTACGCTTACGGAAAATGCAATTAATGCTATCCTTGCCGCCACCCTCATTACTCTTTTAAAAAAATTTGTCGGCCTCTAACCAAACTTCTTCTCCACTTCCACCCCAAACGGCTCCAATACCTCCACAAAGGCAGGCAAATGTTTGGGGTGTTTTTCTTGCACAAACGCCATCAAGAACTCAATCAATTCCAAAGCCGTCGCCAGTTTTGACGTTTCCGGCATCACACGCGCATTGGCGGATACGGTTTTCGTAAACGCATCGGCCAGGCTGGCCAACAGCTTGGCGCGGTCGGACGGGGGCAAATCTTCGGTACTCGAATCCTGCAGCATCGTCATCGTGCTGTTGTACTGCACCATAAAACCGGCCAACATCGCACGGCTCAAGTCCTCAATACCGCCGCCGGCCAAAGTGTAGGCGGCGCGCATCTTATCCCAGTCGTCGCCTTTTTCCTTATCCGCACGTTTCCACGCACGCGCAGTGGTCTGCGGGATTTCGCACATCAAGGCCGCCGTTTCCAAAGTTTGCTCGCCGCTCACATAGAGCCGACGTAACTTTTCACGGATTTCTTGCGGGTGAGCCATAATTACAGTCCCATTTTCGCTTTAAGCAATTCCCAGCCGACCGTAATCACGCCGCCGCCCAGTGCGCCGAATGTAATGGCCGTGCGTTTCGTGTCTTGGCGGATTTGCGCAATTTCCGCCTGCATTTCTTTCTGATTTTTCAGCGTTTGATCAGTCTTGTTTTCAATACGCGCCAAGGCTTCCAAAATCGGGTCGCTCATGATTTGTCTGCTTTCCTGTCCAGTTTTTCGTTTACTTTTTCCAACTTGTTTTCGATGCGTCCCAACGAAGCCGCAATATTGTCGCGGTCTGCCTTGGCATCTTGCTTGGTGTGATAAGAGAGCTTGACCGCGTGCAGCTCCTCTTTCAGGTCGTCGATACGCTTGTCCGCCTCTTTCAGACGGCCTGAAATGCCGTTGACCCAAAACCAAAATGCCGCCGTCGCAATCGGCCACAGGGTTCTGAAACCAAATTCAAAGTCCATTTAAAACCCCTTTAAACCGGCACATCGCCGAATACGATACGGACGGCGTAACCGTCAGGGCGATTGCTGGCAATCTCCAGTCCATCACCATCATTACAAACACAGTAATACGCCCCCAAAGTTTGCCAAACCGCACGTTTAAAGGTGTCATAGTTCGTAATTGGATATTCAAGGTGAAACGTCGTCTGAAAATCCTTATCCATGCGTACCGCGTAATCGATACCGGCCTTATCCAACAAATCGGAAACATGAATGACAAACGGCTCTTGCTCGCGTGCGCGGCTTAAGCCCAATTCCAAATCGGCATGGCGCACAGCCAACTGACGTTCAACTAATTCACGGTAGGTCATTCTTTGATACCCATTAAATATTTTGTCCGCTTGTACAATTTCTTAACCCACGAAATATTTACAAATGTATAAACCTTTGCTACAACTTCGCCGTCATAGTGCGCATTTTCTCGTGCAGCCCGAAATTTCGCCCTGGCTTCTTCAGGGTTGTCCGCCCAAATGCTCAATGACCAGGACTTGCCGTTAAAGCGGTAAGAAAACGTGTACTCATTCATAGGAGAAACCTTATGTATTTTGAAATCTATAAAGACGCAAAAGGCGAATACCGTTGGCGTTTGAAAGCAGCCAACCATGAAATCATCGCTCAGGGCGAAGGCTACACCAGCAAGCAAAACTGCCAGCACGCAGTCGATTTGCTGAAAAGCACTACCGCCGCTACCCCTGTAAAAGAGGTATAAAATCCGCTTTCACCCTCAGCCCGCGCCCTACGCGGGCTTTTTTGTCAGTTTCCGACTTTGCGGGAGTGATTGCCCGCCCAGTCGCGCCAAGCCTGATTTTGGTTTTCAAGTTCGGCAACATAGCCGCCAAACTCGGCGGCGTGTTCCAACAGCGTTACTGTCTTGCCGTCTTTCGGCGGATTTGGGCGTACCGGCGCGACCATCAATGCGGCAGGCGGTGTCGGCATGACCGCCTTTTCGACAACCTTAATTTCCGTAGCCGAGGGCGCGCTTGTAGAGCTGCAAGCCGTGATGGCCAAAGCCGTCAATACAACCGCCGCCTGCATTTTTACGGTCTTGAGTAAGGACATTTTCGATTTCCTTTTTATTTTCCGTTTTCAGACGGCTGACTTCCGCCTGTTTTTTCGCCAAAGCCATGCCGACGGCGTGCGCCTTGACTTCATATTTTTTAGCTTCCGCACGCGCCTGTTCCAGTTCGCGGGCGTAGTTTTGAGCCGACAACAGCAGGGCTTGCGCCTTGTCGCGCTTCATTTTCTCAATGACCGCCTGCTGCTTCGCAAAAGCCGACTTGTAGCCTTGATGGTGCGACACCGCCAAACCCGTGCCGACAAGCGCGATGATGGCAATCGGTTGCCAGTTATTCGCCAGCAGTTTCACGAGATTCATTCTCGACCTCCTGACGTTTGACGCTGACCAACGAACGCGCCACCGCATAGCCGCCGACAATGCCCAAATACACCGCCCAAATCTCCGCCGACGGGTCGGGCAGCATCACAAACTTAACCGTCCCCGCCGCGCAGGCAACGTTTGCCCACAGTTTCGAGTGCGACACATTGCCTGTCGCTGGGTTTTTAAAAATATCCAAAATACGCATTGCTATTCCACACTTTTGGTTTGCAGGTGCCGTTTCAGCATTTCCTGATAATTGGCCAGTTCGCCCTCCGCAAATTCAAACGCCGCCAAGTCTGCCTGTTCGCTTGCCTCACGGCTTTTGGCCGACCACAGCCCAATCATCTTTTCGTAAAACGCAACCTGTCCCATGATTAACGACGATTCTTGCGTTTGCGCGCCGCGCGTTTCGCGGCTGCCACGCCTGAGTTTCTTAAATTTGGGCGTGGATAGGTGTGTATCGGACGAACATTTGGCATCTGTATAAGTGCGCGGTTTACCTGCTCATTACTAGGATTTTCTCCAATCAATTTTGTAAGAAAATAGGAAGCAGCTTCTTTCAATTTACCAATAATATTCATACTCTTGCCGCCCCCAATTCCATCGCAATCGCGTCCGCAATCGCGCGGCAGATGCCCCATTTAGTCGTCTTAAACAAGGCCAAATCAGTGTCGTTGCTGATGAAAAAAGGCTCAAACACAATGCCGCCGGCTTGTGCATAAGCCAGGCGCGAATGCTGGCCCGCATTGTCGGGTTTAAAGCCGTCTTCGCCGCGCAGTTTCCAGCCGGTTTTCTTGGCAACGGCTTTGCTCAACACCTGACACCAGCGTTTGTTTTTAACGGTACTCAAGGCTTCGATGCCTGTCGCCGCTTTGCTGACGGCAGCGTTGGTGTGAAACTCAATCGCCACATCCGAGCCGCGAATCAGCTTGACCGCTTCGCGCAGCGGCATATTGCCTTTGCCCGTGCCGTCGGTTTTAACAGTCAAACCGTAGTCATCGCGCAAAATAGCAGCCACGATATTGCGCATATCCTGCGCCAAGTCCGCCTCACGGTCGCTTCCGTTGACCGCACCCGGGTCGGTGTTGCTGTGTCCAGCGGTTAAGGTTACGGTTTTGCCCATTCATCATCTCCAAAAAATATTGATTGCATATAGTGGATTAACAAAAATCAGGACAAGGCGACGAAGCCGCAGACAGTACAGATAGTACGGAACCGATTCACTTGGTGCTTCAGCACCTTAGAGAATCGTTCTCTTTGAGCTAAGGCGAGGCAACGCCGTACTGGTTTTTGTTAATCCACTATAACATTTGAAAACCCCATTAAACCGTCTTTAACCCATCGTCCCGAACGGTAGATGTTTCACCCCTGCAAACCAAAAAAAAGACCGTCTGAATACAGACGGCCAAAGCCTGGTCACACATCACTGCCTAAAATAAAGCTGCCTGCTGTGCCGCAGGTCGGCTCATTTCATTGATAATCGTATATCCCGTTCGTGAAGAGATGCCGTATTTAGGGCATAGCTTCGTCATCGCCATAAGCCCGCTCTTCTTATCAATATCGCGCAATTTGACAAACTCCTGATAAAACCTATGGTTTCTCAACTGTATTAACGCCTTGCCGCACCGTGGGACATACAATTCCTCGCCACCATATACCTGCAACAGCTCATGTGTTTTCACTTCGCCGATGGCTTCGACCAAAATTGCCAAACGCTCGGTGTCCACCTTGCCCTTACCAAATTTAAACCGCGCCCCGCCAATCGCCTTGACCAGCTGTTCCGTCGCTGCCAGTCCGATGACATCCACAATGTCCAACACGGTATCCGGCAATAAATGTTCAACTTTTTCGAACCCCATCATCCCCACCCGCTTTTTCCGTTTTCCTGTTTTCCGCAATCTGCAACGCAGCAACCAGTTTATGTAGCTGCGTATCGTCTAAATATTCGACCTTATCCTTACCAAACATCCGCCGCGCCATTGCGTGTGCATAGTTCCAATGTTTGCCGCCGACGGTCAGCAGGGCTTCGACTTTGTCCAGCATTGCCGCTGATGATGTCCGACGCAGATGCGGTTTGCCGTGTGGGTTACCTTTTGCTTTAGGCTTAAATCCGTGCGACCGCATATCAGCGACAACAGACTCAAGTTCAGAAACATCCATATCCGCACACGACCGCTTATCCGTCACACGCTCCAACACCGCGCGATAGGTACCGTCATCCAAGCCCAGCTCCTTTTGAGCAATCTTAATTTTCGCAATCAACGCCCGGCGCATCTCAAACCCATAAAACACAATATATTGACTAATTAACGCATATTATACCAATAAAATACAATATATAGTATTAAGCCGATGTTTTTTGCGAAACGGACAGACATGAAAAAGCAACTGTATTTTTCACCCCGTCGGGCAAAAATACCAAAACTCAAATCAAGCCGTCCGGATACCGTTTTCGGCGGTATCGTTTTCGGCAAAATAATCACGCATCCGGGCATTCGATATCGTCAGCAGTTTGCGCATACATGCCGTAACGGCAACCTTATACGGCTTACCCTCGGACAGCGGGCGTTGGTGGAAATCCCGAATAAGCGGTTCAAAACGTGTCGCTGCCACGGTAGCCATATACAGTGCTTTACGCACCGCAGACCTTCCGCCAAAGCAGCGGCTTTTGAATTTGGTTTCCCCGCCCTCCCTCGGGTGCGGGGCAATGCCGGCCAAACCCGCTATCCGTTTGTGCGACAGCCGCCCCAATTCGGGCAACATCGCCATCAGCGTAGCCGTCGTTATCGAACCGATGCCTTTGATTTGCTCCGCCACTTGGTCTTTGCCGTCAAAATGCGTGTGGGTGTGGTTGTCGATTTGTTTGTCCAATTCGTCAATCAGCCGGTCAAAATGGGCAATCAGTTGTTTGACGCTTCCGACTTGCGTTTCGTGAACCTGATACAGACGGTTTTTCTCGGCAGTCCGCATATCCGCCGGTTGGTTGCGGCGGTTAACCAAGGCTTCCAACACTTCTTCCGCTTCGGTGGGCGGTTGGTAGGGCATGGTTTGCGAATCTTCTTTCTGTGCCGTCATCTGTGCGAAGAAGGCGGGCATTTTGGCATCTTTGGCGTCGGTTTTGGTCAGCGGCTGCGATTGGGCAAACTGATGCGTCTGACGCGGGTTGGCGATAATCACGGCTATGCCTGCTCGGCGGATGGCTTTGGCGGCGGGGATTTCGAGACCGCCAGTACTTTCCGTCACGACGAGGGCGACCTTGTGTTTTTTAAGGTATTCGATAGTATGGGCGATACCTTTGGGGTTGTTGGTTTCGGTTTTGGTTTTAGACAAAGACGAAACGGCGATGACGAAGTTTCGTTTGGCGATGTCGATATAGTGAATTAACAAAAATCAGGACAAGGCGGCGAGCCGCAGACAGTACGGATAGTACGGAACCGACTCACTTGGTGCTTCAGCACCTTAGAGAATCGTTCTCTTTGAGCTAAGGCGAACCAACGCTGTACTGGTTTAGATTTAATTCACTATACCTGCGTAATGGTATTGGGTACTCATCATAAACCTGCCTTGCATTCGGTTGTGTTGTCCGGCAACTGTCCGGTTGTGTCGATGGGTTGCCCTGCCGCTCCCTGAGCTACGCAACGGTTGTGTGCCTTGGGTGGGCGCGGGTGGCGGCCGGGCGGTTTGTTGCTATGATACAGTGATTCCAATATACAAGGGTGGGCTTCAGCCCACCGCTTCCGTCGATTCCGTCAATGTTACCCATTTCCACCGTCCCCGCCGAAACCAAAACCGCCGACTCCCGCCGGTTCTCCAAAAATTTTTGATGCAGCGGGCTGAAGCACACCCTGCATCCCACCTTTTACGAATCCTCCTACACCCTATACAACACCTTGAAAATCCACCCTGTCAGGAATACCCGAACCGTCATCCCTACCTTCACAAAATAGCGCAAAATGCCGTCTGAAAGCCCTTCAGACGGCATTGCCTTGTTCATCTGCCTTAATGGCGGAAGTGGCGGATGCCGGTTACCACCATCGCAATGCCGTGTTCGTCTGCCGCGTCGAAGACTTCTTGATCGCGCATCGAGCCTGCCGGATGGATGATGGCTTTAATGCCCTGTTCGGCAATCACGTCCACGCCGTCGCGGAACGGGAAGAAGGCATCGGAAGCGGCACATGCGCCGTTGAGGTCGAGACCGGCATCCTGCGCTTTGCGGGCGGCAATGCGGGTGCTGTCCACGCGGCTCATTTGTCCTGCGCCGATGCCGTAGGTTTGACCGCCTTTGCCGAAGACGATGGCGTTGGATTTGACGTATTTTGCGACGTTCCAGACAAACAGCAAATCGTTCCACTCCTGCTCGGTCGGTTGGCGTTTGGAGACGACTTTCAAATCGGCGCGGTTGATGCGGTGGATGTCGGGGGTTTGCACCAACAGTCCGCCGCCGACGCGTTTGAGTTCAAAGCGGTTTGCGCCTGCCTCAAGCGGCACTTCCAATACGCGCACGTTTTTCTTGGCGGCGGCGATTTCGAGGGCTTCGGCGGTGAACTTCGGCGCCATCAGGACTTCCATAAATTGATTGTCGGTAATCTGTTTCACGGTTTCGCCGTCCACTTCGCGGTTGAAGGCGATGATGCCGCCGAACGCGCTGGTGGTGTCGGTGGCGTAGGCGAGTTGGTAGGCGGTCAATGTATCGGCTGCAACGGCGACGCCGCACGGATTGGCGTGCTTCACAATCATGCAGGCGGGCGCGTCGAAGGATTTGACGGCTTCCCAAGCGGCATCGGCATCGGCGATGTTGTTGTACGACAATTCTTTGCCTTGCAGTTGTTTATAAGCGGCAAGGCTGCCTGCCGCAGGATGAATATCGCGGTAGAACGCGGCGCGTTGGTGCGGGTTTTCGCCGTAGCGCATATCTTGCACTTTAATCCAGCTTTGGTTGAACCGGCTCGGAAATTCGCCGATTTCGGGCGTGCCGCTCAAAACGCCGTCTGAAAGCGAGGTTAAGTAGTTGGAAATCATGCCGTCGTATTGGGCGGTGTGGCTGAACGCTTTGCGCGAGAGGTTGAAGCGGGTTTTGTCGCTCAACGCGCCGTTGTTGGCTTCCATTTCGGCGGCGATGGCGGGGAAGTCGGCGGTGTCGGTAACGATGGCGACGTGTTTCCAGTTTTTCGCGGCGGAGCGCACCATAGTCGGACCGCCGATGTCGATGTTTTCAATCGCGTCTTCCAGTGTGCAACCGGGCTTGGCGATGGTGGCAGCGAAGGGGTAAAGATTGACGCACACGAGGTCGATGTTGCCGATGCCGTGTTCTTCCATCTTGGCGACGTGTTCGTCCAAATCGCGACGACCGAGGATGCCGCCGTGGATTTTCGGATGCAGCGTTTTCACGCGGCCGTCGAGCATTTCGGGGAAACCGGTGTAGTCGGCGACTTCAATCACGGGAACGCCCGCACCGGCAAGCAGCTTCGCCGTGCCGCCGGTGGATAGGATTTCGACACCGAGCTTGTGCAGGGTTCGGGCAAATTCGACCGCGCCTGTCTTGTCGGACAGGCTGATCAGGGCGCGTTTGATGGAAGGCATAGGGATTTCCTTTTTCTGACGTTGGGATGGGAAACGGTAATGTTGTCGGGGCGGTATTATCCGCTATTTTCCACTTTCCGGCAGTAGGTTTTTGCAGATATTGTTGACAATTTACAAAGAAATGCCGTCTGAAAACCGGTTTCAGACGGCATTTTAATTTTGCCTATTTGAATCCCATTTTCTTTGCCACACATACTGCGCCTGCCATACCTGCGCATAAGGGCATAAGCAAGGCAACGGGGGCGTAGGTAAGCTCCAAAATAAAGGCTATGGCCGTCAGTGGCATTTTGAGGGAAACGCCGAGGAAAACGGCGGCGCCGACAACAGCCGCGCTTTCTGACGACATTTCGGGGAAAACGCTGTTCCACGCGGCGGCTGCGGCAAAGGCGATGGTGCTGCCGAGCATCATGGACGGGGTAATCAGGCCGCCGTATGCGCCTGCCGCCAGCGCCATCAAGACGACCAGCCATTTGACGGCGGTCAGCTCAAGGCTGTGCTGCCAGTCGGTCAATCCGCCAAAGGTCAGTTGGTTGCCTGCTTTGCCGTTGCCCAAAATTTCGGGAAACCAAACGGCAATCGCGCCGATGAGTGCAAACAAAGCAATCGCCAAAGGAATAATTCTCGGATTGTCGCGCTTGAGGAAGGGGAACTTTTCGGCACTGCGCCGGAAATATACCGCCGTTGCGCCCAGTATCGGGCCGATGACGGCGGAAAACCAAAGTAATGAAGTGTTTACGGCAAGGTTGGCGGGATGATATTGCTGCAGGTCGCCTAAGCCGATGCGCGCGACGGCGGTGGCAATGACCGAAGTCAGCAACGCGGCAGCGGCGGCCTGCTGCGTCCACACGCCCAACATCGCTTCGAGGATAAACAGCGTCGAGGCGAGCGGCACGTTATACACGGCCGCCAAACCCGCACCCGAAGCGCAAGCAATCAGTAGCCGCATTTCGCCTTCATCCAAACCCAAGCGTTTGCCGCCGGCAAAAGCAAACGCGGCGGTCATTTCGCGCGGGGCGACTTCGCGTCCGAGCGGCGAACCGAGTCCGACCGTTATGATTTGCAGCAGAACATGGAAAACCGTCGTCAGAAACGGCAGCCCCTGCAACGGCTGTTTCAAGGCGGCTTTGATTTCGATTTGCGGCTTGCCGAAACGTTTCAGCAACCACCAGCCGCTGCCTGCGACCGCGCCGCACAGCGTCAGCACGGCAACGCGCCGCATACCGGAAGCCTGTGCCACGCCTTCGCGGAACGAAGTGTACACGCCGTCCGCGCCATAACCGTATGCCGTATGCTGTATGAAGTGCATCAGTTCCGTCAGCACAATGCCGACCAAACCGCCGATAACGCCCGCTGCTGCCAGGGCAAACCAAAGTTTTCTGCGTCCCACTGTCGTTCCTGCCGTTCAAATGCCGTCTGAAAACCTTTCAGACGGCATCCGTTTCCTATCCGCCTATCCGAACAGGCCGCGTACACGCTCCAAACCGCCGAAGTTGATACAGGCATCGGCGGCTGCCTGCGCTTTCGGTTTGGCACGGTAAGCCACGCCCACGCCCGCTTCTTTGAGCATCGGAATATCGTTCGCACCGTCGCCCATCGCCAACACCTGATGCGGCTGCAATCCGAGGCGGCTGCGGTATTCGCGCAATAAATCCGCCTTTGCCTGCGCGTCGATAATTCTGCCTTTCAAACGTCCGGTCAGCCTGCCGTTTTCAATTTCCAAAATATTGGCGTGTTGGTATTCGAAGCCGAGGCGTTGTTGCAGACGTTCGGTAAAAAACGTGAACCCGCCGGACACCAGCAGGAATTTCACATTGTGCCTTTTGCATTCGTCCAACAAAAATTCCGCACTGGGCGAGAGCTTCAAAACGTTTTCATAAACGTCCGCCAAAATCTGTTCGTCCAATCCCGCCAACAGCGCGACGCGGCTGCGTAAAGACTGTTCGAAATCGAGTTCGCCGCGCATCGAACGCTCGGTAATTTCCGCTACTTTGTCTTTTAAACCCACGCCTGCCGCAATTTCATCGACGCATTCGATGGTAATCAGCGTCGAATCCATATCGCTGACAATTAAACCGAGTTCGCCGAAATCCATATCCGGCAACACGGCGTGGTCGATTTGACGGCTGCCAAGCAACGCCGCGTCCGCCTCGCTTAAAGAAAACCCTTCTTCAACAATAAAACGCATACGCTTTTCATCGGCGCAATCAGGTTCGGGCAGGCGGGAGGGGAAGTCGGAAGGCAGGGCTTCGGCGGAGGGAAATTGGAGGACGAGGGCTTGCGGCATGGCGGTGGCTCAAAAAATGCGGATTATATAGTGAAACGGCAAAGAATGTTACGGCGGGCGGGACTGCAATCGGAAAACGGCTTCAAAAACAAACGGCAGTATGTGTCGGACAACACGGGAAAATGCCGCAACTATTGCCAGCCTGATGAAAATTCGTTATAAGGGGATTATCTAAAATATATTAACATTTGAAGTGAATCGGTTTTAAACCGGTACGGCGTTGCTCCGCCCTGCCCCGATTTAAATTTAACCCACGATACATATAAACAACCCGAAAAAGGATTCAGAGATGAAAATCGGCATCCCACGCGAGTCATTATCCGGCGAAACCCGCGTCGCCTGTACGCCCGCCACCGTCGCCCTGCTGGGCAAACTGGGCTTTGAAACCGTTGTCGAAAGCGGTGCAGGTTTGGCGGCAAGTTTGGACGATGCCGCTTACCAAACAGCAGGCGCAACCGTTGCCGACAAAGCGGCGGTTTGGGCCTGCCCTTTGATTTATAAGGTTAACGCGCCGTCCGAAGGCGAGCTGCCGCTTTTGAACGAAGGTCAAACCATCGTCAGCTTCCTGTGGCCGCGCCAAAACGAGGCTTTGGTCGAAGCCTTGCGCGCCAAGAAAGTCAATGCGCTGGCGATGGACATGGTGCCCCGTATTTCCCGCGCGCAGGCTTTGGACGCTTTGTCTTCGATGGCAAACATCAGCGGCTACCGCGCCGTGATTGAAGCCGCCAACGCCTTCGGCCGTTTCTTCACCGGTCAAATCACCGCCGCCGGCAAAGTGCCGCCCGCGCAGGTTTTGGTGATTGGCGCAGGTGTGGCGGGTCTGGCGGCAATCGGTACGGCAAACTCGCTCGGCGCAGTGGTGCGCGCATTCGATACCCGCTTGGAAGTGGCGGAACAAATCGAATCGATGGGCGGCAAGTTCCTGAAACTCGACTTCCCGCAAGAATCGGGCGGCAGCGGCGACGGCTACGCCAAAGTGATGAGCGACGAATTTATCGCCGCCGAGATGAAACTCTTTGCCGAGCAGGCGAAAGAAGTGGACATCATCATCACTACCGCCGCCATTCCGGGCAAACCCGCGCCCAAGCTGATTACCAAAGAAATGGTGGAAAGCATGAAATCCGGCTCCGTCATCGTCGATTTGGCGGCGGCGACGGGCGGCAACTGCGAACTCACCCGCCCGGGCGAATTGTCCGTAACCGGCAACGGCGTGAAAATCATCGGCTACACCGACATGGCAAACCGCCTTGCCGGACAGTCTTCCCAGCTTTACGCCACCAACTTGGTCAACCTGACCAAGCTGTTAAGCCCGAACAAAGACGGCGAAATCACGTTGGACTTCGAAGACGTGATTATCCGCAACATGACCGTTACCCACGACGGCGAAATCACCTTCCCGCCTCCGCCGATTCAAGTTTCCGCCCAGCCGCAGCAAACGCCGTCTGAAAAAGCCGCGCCTGCCGCCAAGCCCGAACCGAAACCCGTTCCCCTGTGGAAAAAACTCGCGCCCGCCGTCATCGCCGCCGTGTTGGTACTGTGGGTCGGCGCGGTCGCACCCGCAGCATTCCTGAACCACTTTATCGTGTTCGTCCTCGCCTGCGTCATCGGCTACTATGTCGTTTGGAACGTCAGCCACTCGCTGCACACACCGCTGATGTCGGTGACCAACGCCATTTCCGGCATCATCGTCGTCGGCGCGCTGCTGCAAATCGGTCAGGGCAACGGCTTTGTTTCGCTGCTGTCGTTTGTTGCCATCCTGATTGCCAGCATCAACATCTTCGGCGGCTTTGCGGTAACACGCCGGATGCTGAATATGTTTAAGAAAGGGTAAGCCATGACTTTCGCCTATTGGTGCATTCTGATTGCCTGCCTATTGCCGCTTTTTTGTGCGGCGTATGCCAAAAAAGCGGGCGGATTCCGGTTTAAAGACAACCACAATCCGCGCGATTTTCTGGCGCACACGCAAGGCACAGCCGCCCGTGCCCACGCCGCGCAGCAAAACGGTTTTGAAGCCTTTGCACCGTTTGCCGCCGCCGTTTTGACGGCACACGCAACCGGCAATGCGGCGCAATCGACCATCAACACGCTTGCGGGCCTGTTCATCCTGTTCCGCCTCGCCTTTATCTGGTGCTATATCGCCGACAAAGCCGCTATGCGCTCACTGATGTGGGCAGGCGGATTTGCCTGCACCGTCGGGCTGTTTGTCGCGGCTGCTTGAAACAGATACCGTCTGAACAGTTCGGACGGCATTGAAAACAAATCATCGAAAATCGGAGAATTTCCATGTCTTCAGGACTCGTAACAGCGGCGTATATCGTTGCCGCAATTTTATTCATCTTCTCACTGGCGGGGCTGTCCAAACAGGAAACCGCCAAACAGGGCTGCTATTCCGGTATCGCCGGTATGGCGGTCGCCCTTTTTGTAACTGTTTTTTCCGACAATACCCACGGACTGGGCTGGATCATCATCGCCATGCTCATCGGCGCGGCAATCGGCATCTACAAAGCCAAAAAGGTGGAAATGACCGAAATGCCCGAACTGATTGCCCTGCTGCACAGCTTCGTCGGCCTAGCGGCGGTTTTGGTCGGCTTCAACAGCTATATCGCGCCGGGCAACGTTTCGCACGATATGCACACCATCCATCTGGTCGAAGTCTATTTGGGCATTTTCATCGGCGCGGTAACCTTTACCGGCTCGCTGGTCGCATTCGGCAAGCTCAACGGCAAAATCAGCAGCAGCCCGCTGCAACTGCCCGCCAAACACAAGCTCAACGCACTGGCACTTGGCGTATCGTTTGTGTTGCTGCTCGTATTTGTCGGCATTGACGGCAGCGGCTTCATCCTGCTGATAATGACTCTGATCGCCCTCGCATTCGGCTGGCACTTGGTCGCCTCCATCGGCGGCGCAGATATGCCCGTGGTCGTATCTATGCTCAACTCCTACTCCGGCTGGGCGGCCGCAGCGGCAGGCTTTATGCTCTCCAACGACCTGCTCATCGTTACCGGCGCGCTGGTCGGCTCAAGCGGCGCAATTCTGTCCTACATTATGTGCAAAGCCATGAACCGCTCGTTTGTCTCGGTAATTGCCGGTGGTTTCGGCAGCGACAGCGGCACATCATCTTCCGGCAGCCAAGAGATAGGGGAATACCGAGAAGTCAAAGCTGCCGATGTTGCCGAAATGCTGAAAGGCGCAAACAGTGTCATCATTACCCCGGGCTACGGTATGGCAGTCGCACAAGCGCAATACCCCGTTGCCGAAATCACCGAGCTTTTGCGTAAAAACGGCACAGAAGTACGCTTCGGCATCCACCCCGTCGCCGGCCGCCTGCCCGGTCATATGAACGTACTGCTTGCCGAAGCCAAAGTCCCCTACGACATCGTGTTGGAAATGGACGAAATCAACGACGACTTCCCCGAAACCGATGTGGTCTTGGTGATTGGTGCGAACGATACCGTCAATCCTGCCGCCCAAACCGACCCGAACAGCCCGATTGCGGGTATGCCCGTGTTGGAAGTATGGAAGGCAAAAGAAGTCGTCGTCTTCAAACGCTCGATGAATACCGGCTACGCAGGTGTACAAAACCCGCTGTTCTTCAACGAAAACAGCGTAATGTGTTTCGGAGATGCGAAGAAAACCGTGGATGACATTCTGTCCGAACTGAAAAAATAATGCCGTCTGAACAATTCGGCGCAGGTTTTCAATCTGTTTGATTTGAAAAAATCACTGCAAACCCCGTTTATGAAGGTTTGCAGTGATTTTTTTTGCATTGGGGCAAACATTTTCAGACGGCCCGTCCGAATAAGCACCTACATCTGAAACTGACACAAAATCAACGAAACAAACAAAATCCATCTCCGTGTTGAAGATGGATTTTTAATTAGCCGAACACTTTTTCCAAGTGTGCCTGATAATCTGCCAAGTATTTTTCCACTTGCGGATTTTTAACCACATCGTTACATAAGAATGTCGGCAGGCGGGTCATACCCAAAAACTCGTTGGCTTTGTGGAAGTGCATATACAAAACATCAACGCCTTTGCCTTCAAAGAAATCGCCTTCGCGGGTAAACGCCTCAATCGGCGCATTCCAAGTCAGTGAAAGCATATGTTTTTTGCCTTGCAACAAGCCGCCTGTGCCGTAGCCCTCAGTCGGATTGACGCTGTGTCTGCCGTCGCTTTGGTAGAGTTTGCCGTGTCCAGCGGTTAATACTTCGTCTATGTATTTTTTCACTGTCCAAGGCTCGTGCATCCACCAGCTCGGCATCTGCCAAATCACAGCATCCATCCAAACGAATTTTTCGATTTCTGCCTCAACATCATAGCCGGGAATCGTCAGAAATACCTGCATCGTCATTCCCGCGCATGCGGGAATCCAGACCTGTCGGTGCGGAAACTTATCGGGTAAAACGGTTTCTAGAGATTTTTCGTCCTGGATTCCCACTTTCGTGGGAATGACGGAATGTAGGTTCGTGGGAATGACGTGGTGCAGGTTTCCGTACGGATGGATTCGTCATTCCCGCGCAGGCGGGAATCCAATTCATTCGGTTTCAGCCGTTTCCGATAAATCACTGTAACGTTAAGTTCCCGGATTCCCACTTTCGTGGGAATGACGGCGTAAAGGTTTCCGTTTTTTAAGTTTTAGGTAACTAATGAGTTGTCATTCCCGCGCAGGCGGGAATCTAGACCTTAGAACAACAGCAATATTCAAAGATTATCTGAAAGTCCGAGATTCTAGATTCCCGCTTTCGCGGGAATGACGAAAAGTGGCGGGAATGACGAAAAGAGACCTTTGCAAAATTCCTTTCCCTCCCGACAGCCGAAACCCAAACACAGGTTTTCGGCTGTTTTCGCTCCATAACACCTCCTAATTTTACCCAAATACCCCCTTAATCCTCCCCGGATACCCGATAATCAGGCATCCGGGTTACCTTTTAGGCGGCAACAGGCGCACTTAGCCTGAGACCTTTGCAAATTTGTCGGTTTCGGGGTCGTATTGGTAGCCTCGTGCCTGTATGTCTTCTTTGAAAGTTTCGTATACGTCGTGGGCTAAAAGGGCTGTTCCGACATAGGGAACCGCCCTTGTGCTGAATTTCGCGCCTAAGCGGGCAAGTTTGCCGACCCCCGCCAATACGCCGGCGCGGGATACGCTGGCGGTTATTTTGGCGTTGATTCGGGCTTTTGCGCCCGTAGGGATGTGTGTTAAATCTACCGTTTTTATTAAATCAGATGAATAAGTTTTACTATTTTTAGGTACAAACTTATGAATTTTCGCACCTTGTCCGGTATCAACTGAAACAGTTTCAGATATTTTTACTGCATTTGCATTCGCTTCAAACGAATACATCATCAAAATTGCAATTATCGACAATTTCGCAAAATTCAAATTTGTATATTTTATGACCATCTTTCAGAGATTCTTTAATTACCATTTCTGAATTATCAGAAAATGAGATTAGCCAAATATCATGTTTAATTCTTCTATTCCAGAAAAAAGAGAAACAATCAATAACATTTTCAGACTTATTAATCTTCGCAAATTCAACAAATTCAGATTGCGCTATAACCGCCATCGATTGCCCAAAATACTTGCTGGACGGCTGATATTTATAAAGTGCCAACTGCGCCTGAGTGATAAACGGCTTGTTCATGGTTCTGCCTTTCAATGATTGTTTTGAAAGCCTGATTTTGACACCATAACTTCATGCGCTCAATCCTTAAACAGAACCGCCCCGATTAATACGGGTACGGAAACGCCGAGATAAAAATAAAAATCCATCATTTCAAAACCTTTTTCAGCAGGGAAACAAAGTAAACGGACGCGAGGATGCCGAATACTATCCAGCCTGTTTCAAGACCGCTTTGCAGGTTGTCTTTCGGACTGCATTCCGCCAATAAAAGCCTTAGCGGCTGACCGTCCGACATCTTCCACAGGCTGCCGTTATATTCCGGCCTGACAATCTGTCCGTTTTCTTTGATTCTTGGTACTACCAAGCTGAAATAAAGGTTTTCAGCCTGGTGCTTCTCAAGACATTTATTTCCGACTTGGTAGTACATGCCGTCTTACTTCATCACTCTCTTAACGATGGAAAAGACAAAAAGCGCGGCGAAAACGCCCACTACAATCCAACCGGCTTCCATACCGTCCGCTTTTGCGGCTTCCAAAGCGTTTTTTGCTGTATCGGGCAACGTTGCATTTGCATGTGCGGCCAAAGCCAGGGGAGCAGCTGTTACAACAGCCAGTTTTGCGCCGTATTTACGGCAGGTGTTAATAAATTTCATGATATTTTCCTTCAAAAAGTGTTTGGCGGTAATGGATGGAGCGTTTTTCAGACGACCGCCGAACATCCGAAAATCAGTCTTTCAAAAATCCGAATACGACAAATTCGTATTGGTTGCCGATTTCTTCCAAACCTGCGTTAATCGCTTCTTCGAAGTCGTAGAAATAATCGGCATTGGTGATTAATTTGGTATGTCCGATGTCGCCCGTTTCAGGAGAGAGATACAGAAAGTCCCCTGTTGATACGGACTGGACAACATAGACTTTCTGCATTCAATCAGCCTTTCTTAACGGGTTGAAAACCGATGACTTTCAGTTTTTGGGTTTTGCCCGTAGTGACGATTTCTACGTTCAGGTTTGCTTCGATGGGAAATTGGGCGTTTCGGAACTGCTCGAAATTGGCAGAGCCGCCGAAATCGTATTCAGTAGTAGAGCTGCCCAATGCGTTGCCTTGGGAGCTGTCTAAGGGTGTGGCGACAATCAGGCGGCAATAGTCGAAGCTCCTGCCTTCGATTTGTCCGTTGAATTTTTTAACGCCGACGATGTGGCCTTGAAGTTGGATGTTCATTTTTTGGTTTCCTTGTGTGATTAAACGTCTTTCGGGCAGACACTTTAAGCCCATGAAATCGGTAGTCTTGCGAATTTGTCGTAAATGAAGTTGTTATAGCTTTCTTCATTGTTGACGTGTTTTTGCTGTTCAAGCTGTTTTTCAAGATTCTCGTAATATTCGTACATATAGTAAGGGTCTTTGTACGGTTTGAATGCGGGCTGTTCATGAATGGCTTGAGCTTTCAAAAAGGCGCAGTCGTAGGCTTCGGGAGCCAAAGACTTGGGCAGCTTGTGATGACTCGGCTCAATCAGTTCAAACAGTTTGGCTTTGTCCAATTCGGGAAAAATGAATTTCAGACCGTTTGCCGCACGTCCAAACTGTTTTTTTACCCATTCAAGGTAGCGGTCGGCTGAAATGACCTTATCTTCCTTAACCGCGTGTATGCGCGTTGCCTTTTGGACGAATCGTTCGCAAATCGGATATGCGCCGCCGAAATATTCGCCCGGATTCTGCAAAACTTCGAAAGGGATAACGATATCTTTTGCTTTGAATTCAATTTCAAATCGCGTCCATGTGCTTGTTTTATCGCCCAACTGCTTGCCTTTTTCATAGACGCGGACATATTTGGACGATTCACGGGAGCCGATACCATAGGTCTTGCCTTTGGTCATTTTGGCTTCATCGTCTTCTTCCCAATCTGACCCCAAACATTCGCCTTTTGGTTTGACGTGATGACAGGTAAACATACCTTTATTTCGGTCTTCACGGGCTTGGTTCGGGCTGTATTCGCCGTTGAAAAAGTCTTTTGCGATATCAACGCGTGTTATTTTTGGGCGGATTGCATTAGTCAGGAATGCGAAAAGTCGTGATTCCCAGCCTTCTTTTGCGACGCCGCAACCGGTGCCGGTCAGTTCGAAAAGAATGGTATTGTTTTGTCCGCCAAAATGGACGCGACCGTATAGGACGTCTTCCGAACCCATCAACCAACAGCGCTCATAAAAACGCCCGCCCGAACCTTTGGACTCTTTGTAGATACCGAAACCGAAAACTTCTTCGGCGAGCATGGACGCGGCGCGAATAAAATCTTCGTCTTCCAAAAGACTTACACGAACGCCGTATTTATCGAAAAAGGGTTTTTCATGAAATGAAAAGCTAATTTGATCAATGAAAGCCGAATCTGATACACCGCGCCGAAGAGGAACGCCTAACAGGTTTCCTTTGCCGTCCGTTATGTACGTTTCGTAACATTCGAAGACTTCCTGAACCCTGCCTGCCGTTTCGGTTTCTGTACCCCCCCCCTGTTAGATAAGGGGGGAAGGTTTGAAGCGGTTGCCGGCTTCCTGCCGTCCGCTGGCGCGTCCGTCATCACGCCGGCAACCGCCTTTGTCATCCCTTGCTTATCTTCCATGGTGCGAATCCTCAAAAACGGGCAAAAAAAAAGTCCTGTTACTTGTAGAAAGTAAAGGACGTTAATTTTTGTTAATCGTCCCTTCTTAGGGACGCAATATATAAGGTTTATACCGTCGTTGTTCCTAATGCGCAATCAGCGACATTGTTGCCAATTATCCGAAAGAAAGTTAAGCCTGATGGCATTGTATACACGGATACCTTTCGTAGTTATGATGTGCTTGATATTAGTGAATTTAGCCATTTACGTAAGTTTAACGGCATTCCCAAAGAGCATTTGGGGCTGCATTTAAAGAAATTCCAATGGCATTTGAAATAGAATCTCAAATTCAGATTTTAAGACAATTAGTTAATGGGAATTTGGTCTGGTTATCTAGTACAACCCCAAAAGTTTTTATATAAAAACAGTTTGGTAAGTTCTCTTCGTGAAGTGCTTATGTTTTGCCACAAAAGTTCCATAATCATGGCGGCATCACCCAAGCTCCATCCTTCCAAGAAAATGGCATCTTTGTTGTGGTTGAAAACCGACAAACTCCTCTTTTTTCGATTTGGCCCTGCCTGAATCGATGGCTTCCCGTGCGGCAGATATGCCGTCTGAAAGCGAAGCAGCGACATTTCCGGCATACAGGGCGGCGGCGGTGTTGAGCAATACGATATCGCGCGCAGCCCCTTCTCTTCCTTCCAGCACCTCATTCATTTTCAACAAAGATTCCTGAGTATTGGCAACTTTGATTTCATCCAAATTGCGGCGGGTTTCGATACCGAAATCTTCTGGGCGGATGTCGTATTCGCTGATTTTTCCGTCTTTGAGCTCGGCAACGCGTGTTTTGCCCGTCAGTGTAATTTCATCCAAACCGCCCTCCCCGCAAACAACCAAAACATGCTTGGAGCCGAGCTGTTGCAATACTCTGGAAAGGATGCCGCACAAATCGGTGTGGAACACGCCCAAAAGCTGGTTCGGCGCGCCCGCAGGATTCGTTAACGGACCCAATATGTTGAAAATACTTCGGAAACCGAGCGAACGGCGCACCGGGGCGACATAGCGCATAGCGCTGTGGTGATTGGGTGCGAACATAAACCCTATACCGGTCTGGCTGATACTTTGGGCAATCTGTTCGGGAGTCAGGTTGAGGTTTGCGCCCATTTGCTCCATCACGTCAGCCGCACCGCTGGAGGAAGAGACCGACCGGCCTCCGTGTTTGGCAACCTTCGCGCCTGCCGCTGCGGCAACAAACATCGAAGTCGTCGAAATATTGAAGGTTTTGGCACCATCCCCGCCCGTACCGACGATATCGACCAGCCCCTCTGCATTCTCCAGCGGCACTTTTGTCGCAAACTCGCGCATGACGGCTGCAGCTGCGGTAATTTCGGAAACGGTTTCAACCTTGATACGCAATCCTGTCAAAATCGCCGCAATTTGTTCGGGCGGCACTTTTCCGCTCATCATTTGGCGCATCAAGTCGGTCATTTCATCGTAAAACAACTCATTATTGCTGATTAATCGTTCGATAGCCTGTTGCGGTGTAATCATTTTTTGTCCTCCGTTCAATATTCGGACGAAAATGCCGTCTGAAGGGCTTCAGACGGCATCACGTCAGATTTTTTGCGGTTTGAAGTTTTGAAATTCAACTAAAAAATTGTTTAACATATCATGTCCGTGTTCGGTCAGCAGAGCTTCAGGGTGGAATTGTACCCCCTCGACGGCATATTCCTTATGGCGCACACCCATAATCTCGCCGTCCTCAGTCCAAGCCGTTACTTCCAAACATTCGGGCATCGTATTCCGATCGATAACGAGGCTGTGATAACGCGTACAGGTAACCGGATTGGGCAAACCCTTAAACATACCCTTGCCCGAATGGGACACGGGCGACACCTTACCGTGCATCAGCGTTTTGGCGCGGACTATCCTGCCGCCGAACGCCTCGCCTATCGTCTGATGCCCGAGGCACACGCCCATAATCGGCAGCCGGCCGGCAAAATGGCGCATCGCCGCCACGGAAATCCCCGCTTCTTTGGGCGAACACGGGCCGGGTCCGATAACGAGATATTGCGGATTCAATGCCTCGATTTCTTCCAACGTAATATCATCGTTGCGGCGCACGGCGACTTCCTGCCCCAATTCAGCGAAATACTGGACGATGTTGTAAGTAAAACTGTCGTAATTGTCGATAAACAAAAGCATTTTGTGATTAACCTATTGATTTATAATTTGTTTGTTATTAACTGCATTTCCGATACCACCATCCATACCCCTTATATCTTAGCGTGCCCGATGCGCCCTCGTGAACCTGGGCAGAGCCTCGCGTTCTGACAAGTACGCCATTTTGCCACCTTTTCGACCGTTCGGGAACGTGCCGTTTTTATGCACTCATAAATTTTGGTTATCCCGCAGCCGAACATAGTGGGCAAACACAGCGGAATCTGCGTCAACATCAACCGCGCCCCCGAATGACGGCGGATACAAATGGACACCGCCCGATGCCGCAACCGTTTCATTTGAAAAACTTTTGCCTATGCCCTCTGAGTGTTCTCAAAATCTTATGATATAAAAAATGTAATGTTATATAATAACAAACTTTTGAAATGCGACGAGAAGCCAAAATGGCACAAACTACACTCAAACCCATTGTTTTATCAATTCTTTTAATCAACACACCCCTCCTCGCCCAAGCGCATGAAACTGAGCAATCGGTGGGCTTGGAAACGGTTACCGTCGTCGGCAAAAGCCGTCCGCGCGCCACATCCGGGCTGCTGCACACTTCGACCGCCTCCGACAAAATCATCAGCGGCGACACCTTGCGACAAAAAGCCGTCAACTTGGGCGATGCTTTGGACGGCGTGCCGGGCATTCACGCCTCGCAATACGGCGGCGGCGCGTCCGCTCCCGTTATTCGCGGTCAAACAGGCAGGCGGATTAAAGTGTTGAACCATCACGGCGAAACAGGCGATATGGCGGATTTTTCGCCCGATCACGCCATTATGGTAGATACCGCCTTGTCGCAACAGGTCGAAATCCTGCGCGGGCCGGTTACGCTCTTGTACAGCTCGGGCAATGTGGCGGGGCTGGTCGATGTTGCCGATGGCAAAATCCCCGAAAAAATGCCTGAAAACGGCGTATCGGGCGAACTCGGATTGCGTTTGAGCAGCGGCAATCTGGAAAAACTCACGTCCGGCGGCATCAATATCGGTTTGGGCAAAAACTTTGTATTGCACACGGAAGGGCTGTACCGCAAATCGGGGGATTACGCCGTACCGCGTTACCGCAATCTGAAACGCCTGCCCGACAGCCACGCCGATTCGCAAACGGGCAGCATCGGGCTGTCTTGGGTTGGCGAAAAAGGTTTTATCGGCGTAGCGTACAGCGACCGTCGCGACCAATATGGTCTGCCTGCCCACAGCCACGAATACGATGATTGCCACGCCGACATCATCTGGCAAAAGAGCTTGATTAACAAACGCTATTTACAGCTTTATCCGCACTTGTTGACCGAAGAAGACGTTGATTACGACAATCCGGGCTTGAGCTGCGGCTTCCACGACGACGATGATGCACACGCACACACCCACAACGGCAGACCGTGGATAGACCTGCGCAACAAACGCTACGAACTCCGCGCCGAATGGAAGCAGCCGCTCCCCGGTTTTGAAGCCCTGCGCGTACATCTGAACCGCAACGACTACCACCACGACGAAAAAGCAGGCGATGCAGTAGAAAACTTTTTTAACAACCAAACGCAAAACGCCCGTATCGAGTTGCGCCACCAACCTATAGGCCGTCTGAAAGGCAGTTGGGGCGTGCAATATTTACAACAAAAATCCAGTGCTTTATCTGCCACATCCGAAGCGGTCAAACAACCGATGCTGCTTGACAATAAAGTGCAACATTACAGCTTTTTTGGTGTAGAACAGGCAAACTGGGACAACTTCACGCTTGAAGGCGGCGTACGCGTGGAAAAACAAAAAGCCTCCATCCAGTACGACAAAGCATTGATTGATCGGGAAAACTACTACAACCAGCCCCTGCCCGACCTCGGCGCACACCGCCAAACCGCCCGCTCGTTCGCACTTTCGGGCAACTGGTATTTCACGCCACAACACAAACTCAGCCTGACCGCCTCCCATCAGGAACGCCTGCCGTCAACGCAAGAGCTGTACGCACACGGCAAACACGTTGCCACCAACACTTTTGAAGTCGGCAACAAACACCTCAACAAAGAGCGTTCCAACAACATCGAACTCGCGCTGGGCTACGAAGGCGACCGCTGGCAATACAATCTGGCACTCTACCGCAACCGCTTCGGCAACTACATTTACGCCCAAACCTTAAACGACGGACGCGGCCCCAAATCCATCGAAGACGACAGCGAAATGAAGCTCGTGCGCTACAACCAATCCGGTGCCGACTTCTACGGCGCGGAAGGCGAAATCTACTTCAAACCGACACTGCGCTACCGCATCGGCGTTTCCGGCGACTATGTACGAGGCCGTCTGAAAAACCTGCCATCCCTACCCGGTAGGGAAGATGCCTACGGCAACCGTCCTTTCATCGCACAGGACGACCAAAACGCCCCTCGCGTTCCGGCTGCGCGCCTCGGCGTCCACCTGAAAGCCTCGCTGACCGACCGTATCGATGCCAACTTGGACTACTACCGCGTGTTCGCCCAAAACAAACTCGCCCGCTACGAAACGCGCACGCCCGGACACCATATGCTCAACGTCGGTGCAAACTACCGCCGCAATACGCGCTATGGCGAGTGGAATTGGTACGTCAAAGCCGACAACCTGCTCAACCAATCCGTTTACGCCCACAGCAGCTTCCTCTCTGATACGCCGCAAATGGGCCGCAGCTTTACCGGCGGCGTGAACGTGAAGTTTTAAAATCGGACAGGCAAACAAAAAAGGTTTTCAGACGGCATTCTGAAAACCTTTTTTCTTTTTAATCAATTTGTTAGGAAATATGGCAAAGACAAAGAACAAACCACTATGCCATCATTCCCATTTTCTTTGTTTCATCATTCTTGCTTTCACGCCGTCATTCTCGCAAAAGCAGAAAAATCAAAGGCAGAAACCCATCATTCCCGCGCAGGCGAGAATCCAATTCATTCGGTTTCAGCCGTTTCCGATAAATCGCCTTAGCATTTGGGTTCTAGATTCCCACTTTCGTGGGAATGACGGCGTAAAGGTTTCTGTTTTTTAAGTTTTAGGTAACTAATGAGTCGTCATTCCCGCACAGGCGGGAATCCAATTCGTTCGGTTTCAGCCGTTTCCGATAAATCGCCTTAGCATTTGGGTTCTAGATTCCCACTTTCATGGGAATGACGCGGAAAGGTTTCTGTTTTTTTTTAAGTTTTAGGTAACTAATGTGCCGTCATTCCCGCGCAGGCGGGAATCCAATTCGTTCGGTTTCAGCCGTTTCCGATAAATCGCCTTAGCATTTGGGTTCTAGATTCCCACTTTCGTGGGAATGAGGCGGAAAGGTTTCTGTTTTTTTTTAAGTTTTAGGTAACTAATGTGCCGTCATTCCCGCGCAGGCGGGAATCCAATTCGTTCGGTTTCAGCCGTTTCCGATAAATCACTGTAACGTTAAGTTCCCGGATTCCCACTTTCGTGGGAATGACGGCGTAAAGGTTTCCGTTTTTTAAGTTTTAGGTAACTAATGAGTTGTCATTCCCGCGCAGGCGGGAATCCAATTCGTTCGGTTTCAGCCGTTTCCGATAAATCGCTGTAACGTTAAGTTCCCGGATTCCCATTTTCGTGAACATAACGGTGTGAACATTAGCAAAAATTCAAAAAACCAAACTTCCTCATTCGTGTGAATGATGATACTGATATTTTCTATTTCAGTTCGCAAAATTAATCTTTCAACACATCTTGCACAGCCGCCTGAATCTTAGCCGCCACTGCCTCGATTTGCCGTTGTTCGGCAGATGGGTTTGCCGCTGTTTCAACCGGAGCAGTTTGTAAAGCAGGCTCAGATTCAGGCTCGGATTCGATTTGCGGCGCAGTCAGCGGCAAACGCGCCAATACAGTGCTGACACCGTTTACTTTATCGCCAATCGCCACTTGCGCCTGCGCATCGACAGGCAGATACATATCCACGCGCGAGCCAAAACGGATAAAGCCATAGCGTTCGCCGCGAGACAGTTTCGCACCTGCTTGGGTGTAGCACAAAATACGGCGCGCCACCAAACCGGCCACTTGAACAAAAGTAATTTCACGACCGGAAGCCGTAGTCGCCAACACCGCATTACGTTCGTTTTCCGTGCTGGCTTTGTCCAAATCCGCATTCACGAATTTGCCTTTGTTATAGACCACTTTCGTTACCGTACAATCGGCAGGCGATTTTTGCGAATGCACGTTGAACACGTTCATAAAAATACTGATTTTCAAAGCATCGACATCACGATACGGATCGCGTGCGCGCTCGACCACCACGATACGGCCGTCAACCGGACTCAACACTGCTTCAGGATTTTGCGGAATCTCACGCGCAGGGTCGCGGAAAAACTGCAGGGCAAATACGGTAAACACCCAAAACGGCAAAGACCACCAGCCGCAACACATCGACACCAGCAGGCTCAAAGCCAAACCGCCGCCAATAATCGGCCAGCCCTCACGGGCGATAATCGGGTGGGGGTAAAGACGGTTCATTTGTCATCCTTTTGTTCAAGCGGGTTAAAATTGCCGACATTATAGCGGAATCTGCCGTACTCCGCCGACAAATGCCGTCTGAACGCGGCTTCAGACGGCATCCGAGAAAGTGCTACAATACCAGTTTTCCTTTATTTTTCAGGCGGCATCCATTATGTGCAACCATCATCCCCAACATTCGCACGACAACGACACCATCCGCATACGCGGCGCGCGCACGCATAATTTGAAAAACGTCGATTTGGACATTCCGCGCCACAAGCTCGTAGTGGTAACAGGCTTATCGGGCAGCGGCAAATCATCGCTGGCGTTCGACACGCTGTATGCCGAAGGACAGCGGCGTTATGTCGAGAGCCTGTCCGCCTATGCGCGGCAGTTTTTGCAGATGATGGACAAACCCGATGTCGATTTGATCGAGGGTCTGTCGCCCGCGATTTCCATCGAGCAGAAATCCACCAGCCACAATCCGCGTTCCACCGTCGGCACGGTTACGGAAATCCACGATTACCTGCGCCTTTTGTACGCACGCGTCGGCACGCCGTATTGCCCCGAACACAATCTGCCGCTATCCAGCCAAACCGTATCTCAGATGGTCGATGCCGTATTAAAACTGCCGGAAGACACGCGCGTGATGATTCTTGCGCCGGCAGTTCGTGAGCGTAAGGGCGAGTTTGTCGACTTCTTTGCTGACTTGCAGGCGCAAGGCTTTGCCCGTGTGCGCGTGGACGGCGAGGTCTATCAGCTTGACGAAGTGCCGAAGCTGGAAAAAAACATCAAACACAATATCGACGTGGTCATCGACCGCGTGAAAGTGAAGGCGAACATCAAGCAGCGGCTGGCGGAAAGTTTTGAAACCGCGCTGCGCCACGGCAACGAGCGCGCGCTGGCGATGGAAATGGACAGCGGCGAAGAGCATTGGTTTTCCGCGCGTTTCGCCTGCCCCGTATGTTCGTACAGCCTGCCCGAATTGGAGCCGCGCCTCTTTTCGTTCAACAACCCGATGGGCTCCTGCCCGACTTGCGACGGCTTGGGCAACACCAATTTCTTCGACTCCGAAAAAGTGGTCGCGCATCCCGAATTGTCGCTGGCTTCGGGCGCGATTGACGGCTGGGACAAGCGCAACCAGTTCTATTTCCAAATGATTCAGTCGCTGGCGCGGCATTACGGTTTCGACGTGCAGGCTGCTTGGGAAACCCTACCTGCAAAAATCAAAAAAGTCGTGTTGCACGGCTCGGGCAAGGAAGTCATTGATTTCACTTACCTGTCCGAACGCGGCACCACCTTCAACCGCAGCCACGCCTTCGAAGGCATCATCCCCAATCTCGAACGCCGCTACCGCGAAACCGACAGCGAAACCGTGCGCGAAAAACTGCGCGAATACCAAAACCACCGCGCCTGCCCGAGCTGCGGCGGCGCACGTTTGCGCAAAGAAGCCCGCTACGTTTACGTCAGCGGTGAGCCGTTGCACGAAGTTTCCGCCTGGCCGCTCACCAAAACCCACCAATTCTTTGAAACACTGGATTTAGACGGCAACAAAAAACAAATCGCCGAAAAAATCCTCAAAGAAATCACCGAACGCCTCGGCTTCCTGATTAACGTCGGGCTGGATTACCTGAATTTAAGCCGCTCCGCCGAAACCCTCTCCGGCGGCGAAGCCCAGCGCATCCGCCTCGCCAGCCAAATCGGCAGCGGCCTGACCGGCGTGATGTATGTACTGGACGAACCCTCCATCGGCCTGCACCAGCGTGACAATGACCGCCTGCTGGCCACCCTCAAACGACTGCGCGATTTGGGCAACAGCGTGATTGTGGTCGAACACGACGAAGACGCCATCCGCGAAGCCGATTTCGTGGTCGATATGGGCCCCGGCGCAGGCGAACACGGCGGCAACGTATTGATTGCCGACACGCCCGAAAACGTCGCCAAATGTGAAAACTCCGTTACCGGACAATACCTCAGCGGCAAAAAATCCATTGCCGTGCCGTCTGAACGCACGCCCGTCAATCCCGGCCGAATGCTCGTCCTCAAAGGCGCGCGCGGCAACAACCTCAAAAACGTTACCCTCGAACTGCCGCTCGGTTTAATTACCTGCATCACCGGCGTATCCGGCAGCGGCAAGTCCACCCTGATTAACGACACCCTCGCCAAAATCACCGCCCGCGAACTCAACCGCGCCCAAGAAGAACCCGCCCCATACGACGACATCCGCGGCCTCGAACACCTCGACAAAGTCATCAACGTCGACCAATCCCCCATCGGTCGCACCCCGCGCTCCAACCCCGCCACCTACACCGGCCTGTTCACCCCCATCCGCGAACTCTTCGCCGGCGTACCCCTCTCGCGCGAACGCGGCTACAACGTCGGCAGATTCTCCTTCAACGTCAAAGGCGGCCGCTGCGAAGCCTGCCAAGGCGACGGCGTGATTAAAGTCGAAATGCACTTCCTGCCCGACGTGTACGTCCCCTGCGAAGTCTGCCACGGCAAACGCTACAACCGCGAAACCCTCGAAATCCAATACAAAGGCAAAAACATCAGTCAAGTCCTCGACATGGCCGTCGAAGAAGCCCGCGAATTCTTCGACGCCGTCCCCACCGTATCGCGCAAACTGCAAACCTTGATGGACGTAGGCTTAGGCTACATCCGTCTCGGCCAATCCGCCACCACCCTCTCCGGCGGCGAAGCCCAGCGCGTCAAACTCGCCTTGGAACTCTCCAAACGCGACACCGGCAGAACGCTCTACATCCTCGACGAACCCACCACCGGCCTACACTTCGCCGACATCGCCCTGCTGCTGGAAGTCATAGACCGTCTGAAAGGCAAAGGCAACTCGATAGTGATTATCGAGCATAATCTGGATGTGATTAAAACCGCCGATTGGATTGTGGACTTAGGGCCAGAAGGCGGCGACGGCGGAGGGAGGATTATTGCGGTGGGGACGCCTGAAGAAGTGGCGGAAGAGAAAAGTAGTTATACTGGAAAGTATTTAAGTATGATTCTGAAAGGCTGAAAATGAAAAAATTTGAAATACAGTTTAATAAAAACTCTACTGTTATTCTTGGAGATTGTTTAGAAGTTCTAAAAACATTACCAAGTTCAAGTGTAGATTTAATTTTTGCAGATCCTCCTTACGGAATTGGTAAAGATTTTGGGAATAATAAAGACTTTTTTGCAGATGCTTATCAATATTTAGATTGGTGTGCCTCGTGGATTGATGAATGTATGAGAGTTTTAAAAGACAACGGCACAATGTATTTAATGAGTTCTGTACAATATATGCCTATTTTAGATAGGTATGTAGATGAAAAATATTTCATTATAAATAGAATTGTTTGGTCTTACGATTCATCAGGTGTTCAAGCTAAAAATAAATTTGGCTCTACCTACGAGCCAATTCTAATGTTTACACATCACAAAAACAGCAAATATACATTTAATTCCGAAGATATTTTAATAGAGGCAAAGACAGGAGCTGAAAGAAAACTGATAGATTATCGAAAAACTCCGCCGCAGCCCTATAATGCAAAAAAGATACCTAGTAATGTATGGGAATTTAATAGAGTTCGTTACAAAATGGATGAATACGAAAATCACCCTACACAAAAACCCGAGAAGTTATTAGAGAGAATTATTTTAGCTTCAAGCAATAAAGGGGATACCATATTAGATCCATTTAGCGGCTCATTTACTACTTCTTCTGTCGCAGTACGACTAAAAAGGAAGGCAATAGGTATAGAAATTAATCCAGATTATTTTAAGATTGGTATTAGAAGAACTCATATTTCTAATGAGTATAATGGGGAATTTTTAACTAAAAACAAGATGAGAAAAACTAGCAATAAATCAAAAAAAGATCATAGTAAAACTTAAATTTAATAGAGGTTTAAAATGAAAGAATTTGTTCAAGAAATTTTAATACAGTATTACCCTGATAATTACTCTTATATCTACAACAAAAGCCCATTATTACAGTATTTGGATTCAAAAATGGGGGCAATCTATGGGAATTCTAAGACCCGTAGAAGTTTGGCTAATATATATGCCATATATTCCTTACTGCATTTCTATGCTGAAAGTAAATTTATCAATAAACCAGAAGAATACAAAAAGTTCTACGGTTTTGAATATAACAAATTGTTTTATTTCTATCGGTCATTATATGGAGGAGATAAATTACAGAATCACGCTCTAAATAGTCGTGTAAATGGAGAGTTTAAAAATAAGTTTAACGAAGAATTAATAATTATCAACAATGGAAAATATTTAATTAATATTAAATATTTATATGTTGATAATTTTGACTTGTGCCAAGTTTCTATTGATATTATAGAAAAATATATTTATCTATTAAAGTGTAAAGATAGTTTTTTAGTCGAAACAATTGAAAATTTATTTGAATCTCATGATGTCAGTGAAAAGAAAAGACAAATTTCAATTTTATTAAATGAAAAATCAGAAGCAAGAATTTTTGAAATTATTTCGTATGCGATTTTAAAGAATCATTACAAAAATATCTCTGTATTCTTTGAATATTCTAGAGATAGTTTACAAGAAGAGTTTTTAAAATTATATAAAACTGGTAGAACAAATGCTAACGATGGTGGAATTGATTTTGTAATGAAGCCATTGGGTAGATTCTTCCAGGTAACGGAAGTAAATAATTTTGATAAGTATTTGTTGGATATAGATAAAGTATTGCACTTTCCTATTACATTTGTTGTTAAAACAGAAACATCAAAGGATCAAGTTAATTCGGAATTAATCGAATATATTAATAATAAATCAAATGGTATGGAGGTAATTATTAATAGATATAAAAATGCGATTGAAGAGATTATAACTATTAACGAGTTAAATGATTGGTTAAATGAATTGTGCAATTGCGATATAGATAAATTACTTAAAGATATCGATTTATACTATAAGCTTGAGTTAAATCTATTAGCTAATGATGAATAATTAAGCAAGCCGTAGCCTGCATATCCAACCGACCGCGTGCGTGGCTGCGCCACACACCCTACCTGTGAATTATGCGGAACTTCAAAACCAACGTGTAGGGTATATGCGGTACGCACGCGGTTGCTGCTTGATTGACGGTTTGCCGTTTCAACTTTTAACTGCGTTGAAGCTAGCGCTTTCAGACGACCTCTGATATCGTCTGAAAACCTCAACTTCAACAAAGTTAAAAACTTAAACAACAAATCATTCCTTCTCCAACATCCAAACCACAAACAAAAATCCTATGGCGCGTTATCGCAGAAACTTCATTGCCGGCGGCACATTCTTTTTCACCGTCAAACTCGCCGATCCAAAATCACACCTGCTTGTCGAACGTATCGGCTTCGCGTGCGGCTTATATGGATGTGCAAAAACAATATTCCTTTGAAACCGTCGCCGTATCCGTGCTGCCGAACCACATTCACGCCATTTGGACGCTGCCGCCCGATGATGCGGATTATTCCCTACTCCGGCGGCTGATTAAAACCAAATTCTCCGCACATTTCCCTCATGCCCAAAACCTGTCTGCAAGCAAACAGCGGCGGCACGAACGCGGTATTTGGCATCGGCGTTTTTACGAACACACCGTGCGCGATGAAACGGATTTGCGGCGTTGTGCAAACCATATCCGTTCCAATCCTATCAAACAAAAAATGTCGCGAGCCGAAACAGAAACCGGAACAATCCTGCAAAAAATAATATCAGTCTTTTCAAATGCGATACTTATCCATTCCCAGACTTCAAACAAGGCGTGTGCAACCTGACTTACGGGTTTGCTCCTGTTTGACCGATAAATATTCTGACTGCCTCAAAGGGCAAAAAATAATGTGGGTATGTTGAGGCTGCCTCTTTTTGAAATGACAAACAAAATGCCGTCTGAAACCCGATTTCCGGTTTCAGACGGCATTTGATGTTTAATCAGTTGTCAAACCTGATTATGCCAAACCTTTTGCCTTCAACACTTCCAGCATCGTCGTGCCCAACTCGGCAGGGCTGCGGGTGTAAGCGATACCGGCTTTTTCGAAAGCGGCGAATTTTTCTTCGGCAGTACCTTTACCACCAGAGATAATCGCACCGGCGTGGCCCATACGTTTGCCTTTAGGAGCGGTAACACCAGCAATGTAACCTACAACAGGTTTGGTTACGTTGGATTGGATGTATTCGGCTGCTTCTTCTTCCGCAGTACCGCCGATTTCACCAATCATGATGATGGCGTCAGTATCTGGGTCTTCTTGGAAGAGTTTCAGTGCATCGATTTGGTTCATACCAGGAATCGGGTCGCCGCCGATACCGATACAGGTTGATTGACCCAAGCCCAGTTTGGTGGTTTGTGCCACGGCTTCGTAAGTCAATGTACCAGAACGGGAAATGATGCCGATGCGGCCCGGAGTGTGGATGTGGCCCGGCATAATACCGATTTTGCACTCGCCCGGAGTAATCACGCCCGGGCAGTTAGGGCCGACCAAACGGGTACCGTTGCCGTTGGTTTCCAAATAACGTTTGGCTTTGAGCATGTCCAAAGTAGGTACGCCTTCGGTAATCACAACGACCAAGCCTACGCCTGAATCAACGGCTTCAACGATAGAATCCAACACAAACGGAGCGGGAACGTAAATTACGGATGCATCCGCGCCGGTTTCTTTAACAGCTTCTTTCATGGTGTTGAATACAGGCAGGTTCAGGTGGGTTTGACCGCCTTTGCCCGGGGTAACGCCGCCGACAACTTTAGTGCCGTAAGCCAGAGCTTGTTCGGAGTGGAAAGTACCGTTTTTACCGGTGAAACCTTGAACCAATACTTTGGTGTCTTTATTAATCAATACGCTCATTCTTTTCTCCTTAGGCGTTTACGGCTGCAACAATTTTTCCGGCTGCGTCATTCAGGCCGTCTGCAGAAGTCAGTTTCAGGCCTGATTCGTTCAGGATTTTCGCGCCGAGTTCGGCGTTGTTACCTTCCAAACGAACAACGACAGGAACGTCGACGTTGATTTCTTTAACGGCTGCCACAATAGCTTCCGCAATCATGTCACAACGTACGATACCGCCGAAGATGTTGATCAATACGCCTTTAACGGATTTGTCTTCCAGAATCAGTTTGAACGCTTCAACCACGCGGTCTTTGGTAGCGCCGCCACCAACGTCCAAGAAGTTGGCAGGTTGGCCGCCTTTGAGTTTGATGATGTCCATAGTGGCCATCGCCAAACCGGCACCGTTAACCATACAGCCGATGTTGCCTTCCAGGGCAACATAGTTCAGGTCGAATTCAGAAGCTTTCAGCTCACGTTCGTTTTCTTGAGATTTGTCGCGCAATTCAGCGATTTTTGGCAGGCGGTAGAGCGCGTTGCTGTCGATACCGATTTTGCCGTCTACGCAAGCCAGTGCGCCGTTTTCGCGAACTGCCAATGGGTTTACTTCAAACAGTGCGAAGTCGTTGTCGACAAACGCTTTGTACGCGCCGGTCATCAGTTTGACGAACTCGTTGATTTGTTTGTCTTTCAAGCCCAGTTGGAACGCAACTTCGCGAGCTTGGCAAGGTTGCAGGCCAACCAGCGGATCAACGGTTACTTTGAAGATTTTTTCAGGAGTTTCGGCAGCAACTTTTTCGATTTCCACGCCGCCTTCGGTCGAAGCCATGAATGTAATGCGGCGGGTAGAACGGTCAACCACTGCGCCCAAGTACAGCTCGGTTTGAACCGGATACATGTCTTCGCAAACCAAAACGCTGTTGACAGGTTGGCCGTTGGCATCCGTTTGGTAAGTTACCAAGTTGGTGCCAATCAGGCTTTCAGCCACTTCTTTAGCTTCTTCGCGGCTTTTAACGACTTTTACGCCGCCCGCTTTACCGCGGCCGCCGGCGTGTACTTGTGCTTTGACAACAGCGAATTTGCCGCCCAATTTGTCGTAAGCTGCAGCGGCTTCTTCGCCGTTGTGTGCCAAAATACCGCCTTGTACGGGCAAACCGTAGCTAGCCAGCAGTTCTTTAGCCTGATACTCGTGTAAATTCATGGATTTCTCCTTTAGATTAGTGGAATGCCCCGAGTTTGCCTCCAAATGGCAAGCCCGTGCGTTTCAGACTACCTTTCGGCGGTCGGAAAATCGTCGTTTCACTTGCTGAAAGGCAACCACATCCGCGCCAGCAGATACATGGCTGCACCGCCTCCCCCGAGAATAAAAAAGACGATGCCTTTTTTACGCGAATTCGGACAGAGCAGATAAACGGCAAGGCTGAAACTGATAAACAACAATGCCACGCGCCAAACCAATTCTTTATCTTTGAAACGGTTGAGCGTATAAGTTTCGGTCATCATCACATACATCTGCCACAATGCGGCCATACACATGCTGATGATGCCCGCCGGTATAAAGAAAATACCGACTATTTCTTTGTTCATAATGAATGTAAATGCTGTTTGTTTGTCTGACGGAATTATAAATCAGAAAACGAAGCTCTCGGAACATTCAATTTGTCGGAGGCCTTAATGTCTATCAACCGTGCAAAGCGCGTTTGTCGGCCGCCAATGCAGCTTCGTGAACCACTTCGGACAAGGTTGGGTGGGCATGGATGATGCGGGCGATGTCTTCGCTGCTGGCAAAGAATTCGAGCGCAGTCACGCCTTCGGTAACCAATTCGCTGACAACCGGGCCAATCATGTGTACGCCCAAGATGCGGTCAGTTTTGGCATCTGCCAACACTTTAACCGTACCTTTGGCTTTGCCCATGGCCAATGCGCGACCGTTTGCACCGAAACCTGAAGTACCTTTTTTGTACTCCACGCCTTCGGCTTTGAGCTGCTCTTCGGTTTTACCCACCCAAGCGATTTCAGGATCGGTGTAAATCACGAATGGTACGTTGTTGAAGTCGATATGCGGTTTTTGACCGGCAATGCGCTCAGCAACGGCAACGCCTTCGTCGCTGGCTTTGTGTGCCAACATCGGGCCGCGAACCACGTCGCCGATTGCCCATACGTTAGGCAGGTTGGTACGGCATTCGCCATCTACTTTGATAAAGCCGCGCTCGTCTTTTTCCAAGCCTACAGCTTCGGCGTTCAGGCCTTTGGTGTTTGGAATACGGCCGATAGCAACGATCAGTTTGTCGAATACTTCGGTTTTGGCTTCGCCGGCAGCAGTTTCGTAAGCAACGGAAACGCCTTCGCCTTCAGATTTGATGTCGCCGATTTTCACGCCCAATTCAATGCTCAAGCCTTGCTCTTTGGTAAAGTATTTGAAGGCTTCTTTGGCGATTTGTTGGTCGGCGGCAGCCAGGAAGGTCGGCGCGGCTTCAAGAATGGTAACTTCCGCACCCACGCGGTTCCATACGGAACCCATTTCCAAACCAATCACGCCGGAACCGATCACGCCGAGTTTGGTAGGTACTTCAGTCAGGTTCAATGCGCCTTCGTTGTCCAAAACGTTCACGTTGTCGATAGCGACTTGTGGCAGCGGACGCGGTACGGAACCGGTGGCTACGATGACGTGTTTGGCTTCGATAACGGTTTTCTCGCCTTTGTTATCGACTTCGATTTGGTAAGCATCGCCATTTTTACCGGCAAAGGAGGCAGTACCGAACAGGCTGGTTACTTTGTTTTTTTGGAACAGGAATTTCACTCCGCCGGTCAGTTTGGTCACGATGGCATCTTTGCGCTCAATCATTTTGGCCGCGTCGAATTTTACGTCGCCGACAGTAATACCGTGTTCGGCAAAATCGTGTTGCGCAGCGTGGAAATGTTCGCTGGATTGCAACAGGGCTTTAGAAGGGATACAGCCTACGTTCAAGCAAGTACCGCCCAATGCAGGGGCATTGCCTGCTTTGTTAACGCCTGCGTCAACACAAGCGGTTTTGAAACCCAGTTGCGCGGCACGGATGGCGGCAACGTATCCGCCCGGGCCTGCACCAATCACTACTACATCATATTGAGACATTGTGTCATCCTTTGCTTTTGGCAGTATCTCAAAATAAAAACGATACTTTTCGTTTCTTTTTTATTTTGAATGACTGCGTTTTGATGGTTTTAAGAAAAGGCCGTCTGAAAGTCCATACCAGCCGATTCATTCGAATCAAATGTTTCAGACGGTCTCAATCGTTTGTTGAGCCTATTGTAGCACGATACTACATTACGCTACATCTAACTAATATGAATCAGGTAATCGAGCAGTTTAAACGCCCGATTACCTTATTTAATTACTGCTCATATTTTTTGCAATAAGATTTTTTTGCCCGTACTTTGTCGCTCAACGCGGCACAGTTAGCCTTTTGTTGGGCTTCAAAATCCGCTTGTTTTTCAGCTTTTGATTTTTCTTGCACAATAATTACTTCTTTATCGCACGCAGTTAAAACAAAAAATGATAGGGTTATTAAAGCTGCCAATTTCATTTTTATTTCCTAATAAAAATTCAGACGGCCTTTTCATTAACAAATAAAAGGCCGTCTGAAACGATTACAGATCCAACAACAGGCGAGCTGGGTCTTCCAACGCGTCTTTAATGGCTACCAAAGTCAATACAGCTTCGCGGCCGTCGATGATACGGTGGTCGTAAGACAGAGCCAGATACATCATTGGACGGACAACAACTTGGCCGTTTTCAACCACAGCGCGCTCTTTAGTGGCGTGCATACCCAAAATCGCAGATTGAGGTGGGTTGATGATCGGGGTGGACATCATAGAACCGAAAGTACCGCCGTTGGTAATACTGAATGTACCGCCGGTCAGATCTTCGATAGCGATTTTGCCGTCTTTGGCTTTTTTCGCGTAATCAACAATTGCTTGCTCAATGTCGGCAATGCTCATTTGGTCGGCATCACGCAGGATTGGTACAACCAAACCGCGTGGGCTGCCAATCGCGATACCGATGTCGAAGTAGCCGTGGTACACGATGTCTTTGCCGTCCACAGAAGCATTCACAACCGGGTATTTTTTCAGGGCGGCAACAGCAGCTTTAACGAAGAAGGACATAAAGCCCAATTTCACGCCGTGTTCTTTCTCGAATTTTTCTTTGTACTTCGCACGCAAGTCCATGATTGGTTTCATGTTGACTTCGTTGAATGTAGTCAGAATGGCGTTTTCTTGTTGAGAAGCCAAGAGACGTTCTGCAACACGGGCACGCAGGCGGCTCATCGGTACGCGTTCTTCAGGACGTGCGCCTGCAGGAAGTGCAACAGCAGGAGCAGTGGCTGCGGCAGGTTTGGCAGCGGCATTTTGTACGTCTTCTTTCAATACGCGACCGTCACGGCCGGAACCTTGCAATGCGTTCACGTCAACACCGGTCTCAGCAGCCAGTTTGGCGGCGGCAGGCATAGCGGCGTTGTTTTGCGCGGCGGCAGGAGCGGCGGCCGGGGCTGCTTCGGCAGGAGCGGCTGCAGGTGCTTCAGCAGCGGCAGTAGCAGCTGTATCGATGCGTGCCAAAACTTGGTCGGCAACAACGGTTTCACCGTCTTGCGCTACGATTTCAACCAATACGCCGGCTTGTGGAGAAGGTACTTCCAAAACCACTTTGTCCGTTTCGATATCGATCAGGATTTCGTCACGGGCAACTGCTTCGCCAACTTTTTTCTTCCATTCCAAGAGCGTGCCTTCAGATACGCTTTCAGACAGCATAGGTACTTTTACATCAATAATCATTTTGTGTCTCCAATGGCCCTTTCAGACGGCCTGTTGTGTGTTTTTAATTCTGCATATGGGCATTCCGCCTGAGCAAACTCAGACGGAATGCTACTAGGCTTACAACGCCAAAGCGTCTTCAACCAATTGTTTCAATTGAGCAATGTGTTTGCTTGAGTAGCCCACTGCAGGCGATGCGCTGCTTGGACGACCGGCATAAGACAGTTTTTGCTCTTCGCTGATAACGTCTTCGATGCGGTGGCGGATTTGGTAGAACGCGCCTTGGTTTTTCGGCTCTTCTTGTGCCCAAACCACAGATTTTGCGTTCGGATATTTCGCCAGTTCAGCTTTAACCTCGTCGTATGGGAACGGATATAGCTGCTCAACGCGAACAATCGCAACATCATCTTCCAGTTTACGTTCGGCTCGACCGGCTTCCAAGTCATAGTAAACCTGACCGGCACACAATACCACGCGTTTCACGCTGTCGTTGCTTGCGCGTTCGGCGGTATCACCGATAACCGGACGGAAAGTCGAACCTTCGGTGAAGTTTTCCAGCGGGCTCATTGCACCTTTGAAGCGCAACAGGCGTTTGGACATGAAAATCACCAGCGGTTTGCGGTATGAACCTAAGACTTGACGTTGCAAGAGGTGGAACATTTGCGACGCTTCAGATGGCATGATGACTTGCATATTGTTCTCAGAACACAGTTGCAACCAACGTTCTACGCGTGCAGAAGAGTGCTCAGGGCCTTGACCGTCGTAACCGTGCGGCAGGATGGTGGTCAGACCGCACAAGCGACCCCATTTGGTTTCGCCTGAAGACAGGAATTGATCAATCGTCACTTGCGCGCCGTTGGCGAAATCGCCGAATTGAGCTTCCCAAATGGTGAGCTTGTCAGGAGCGGAGCAGGCAAAGCCGTACTCGAACGCCATCACGGCCTCTTCGTTCAAGATGGAGTCGATAACCAGGAACTCGCCCATTCCTTCGCCCATATGGCGCAGGGGAACATAAGTACCGTCGTCCCATTTTTCGCGTTTTTGATCGTGCAATACGGCGTGGCGGTGCGAGAACGTACCGCGTCCCGAGTCCTCACCGGAAATACGCACGCCGTGACCTTTGGTTACGAGGCTGGCGTATGCCAAGGTTTCGGCCATACCCCAATCTATGGCCTGTTTGCCGGATGCCATGGCTTTACGCGCTTCAATCACACGTTTTGCAGTCGGATGCAGGGCAAAGCCTTCCGGTACGGCGGTAAACTTCTCAGTGAGACGTTCAATATCTGCGGCAGGCAAACCGGTTTCGATGTGTTCGCGCCAATCTTTGCCTTGGTATTTGCTCCAGTCGATTTGCGTGCGTTGGAAGTTGCTCAACGTTGTTTGCTCGACGTGCTCGCCTTTGTCCAAAGCATCACGGTAGGCTTGGATGTAACCGTCTGCCTCGGCTTGGGTTAGCACGCCTTCGGCAATCAGTTGCTCGGTGTACAAAGCACGCGCACCCGGGTGTTGCGATACTTTTTTGTACATCATCGGTTGGGTCAAGGTCGGATCATCGCCCTCGTTGTGACCCCATTTACGGTAGCAGACAACGTCAATCACGATGTCTTTATGGAATTTTTTGCGGTAATCCAAAGCGGCTTGGATAGCAAAGCAAACGCGTTCGGGATCATCGCCGTTCACATGGATAACCGGGGCGGAAACCATTTTTGCGATATCGGTACAGTGTACGGTTGAACGGGTATCGCGGATATCGGAAGTGGTAAAGCCGATTTGGTTGTTGATGACGATATGAACCGTACCGCCGGTGGTATAACCGCGCGTTTTAGACAGGTTGAATGTCGCTTGGTTGACTCCCAGACCGATAAATGCGGAGTCGCCGTGAATCAATACCGGCAAGACTTTGTCGCGGCCGTTTTCGCCCAAACGTTTTTGTTTGGCGCGCGCAGAACCTTCCACCACCGGGTTGACGATTTCTAAGTGAGACGGGTTGAACGCCAAAGAAACATGCATCGGGCCGTGCGGGGTAGCAATATCGGAGCTGAAGCCCATATGGTATTTCACGTCGCCGCTGGGCAGTTTGATTTCGGCACGACCTTCAAATTCGGCAAACAAATCGCCGGGTTTTTTGCCCAAAATGTTCACCAAAACATTCAGACGGCCACGGTGCGCCATACCGATGATGACTTCTTCCACGCCGTCTTTACTGGCGTTTTGAATCAGGTAGTTCAAACCGGCAATCGCGCTTTCGCCGCCTTCGACACCGAAACGTTTCTGACCGACATATTTGGTATGCAGATAACGTTCCAAAGTTTCGGCAGCAGTCATCTCTTTCAAGATACGGCGTTTTTGATCGGCATTGTAATGCGGTGTGGACAATACGCTTTCAAAATAATTGCGTACCCAGCGGCGCTCTTCGGTATTGGGAATATAGATATATTCCAATGCGATGTGGCCGCAGTAGGTTTGTTTGAGGTTGCTGATGATTTGGGACAAAGGCAGTTTGCCGCGATTGGCAAAATCGCCCTCGCCCATATTGAATTGAAGCGTCATATCGGCATCTGACAGACCGTGGAATTTCGGATCGAGGGCTTCAATATCGCGCGGGGGGATACGTTTGAGCGGATCAAGTTGGGCTGCACCCACGCCTTGGATACGATAGGCAGAAATCAGCCGTAAAACGCTGACTTGCTTTTTCAGCATTGCCTCATCCGCACCGCCCGCAACGGCAGATGCAATTTTCTTTTTCGCCAAAGTAACAAATGATTCGCGAATCGGTGTGTGTGCGACATCGACAGCAACCGTCCCCGGCTGTTTGCTCAAATCGGTGAAATACTGCTTCCATTTTTCATCAACCGCATCGGGGTTTTCCAAAAAAGCCTCGTACAATTCCTCAATGTAAGGTGCGTTCGAACCGAACAGGTAAGAGAAATTGAGTTTTTCGTCCATCATGGCGTGCGCTCTTTTCTTTAAAATATAAACAAAGGGTAGAAGTCCGCGTCCTGACGGCTGAACTGATGCCGTCTGAAAAGACATTTTATTCTACCCTATTTTAAACCGGATTGCCTGTATTGATTTCATCCGACTACAATCAAATGTATACAGAAAGCAATCCGATTCTCTAATATTGCCTGTTTGACAATATATTAATGTATGTTACCTCTCTCCTGCCGGCACATAATCGCGGCGTTCCGAACCGGTATAAAGCTGGCGCGGGCGGCCGATTTTCAGCGAAGGATCGCTGATCATCTCGTGCCAGTGCGAAATCCAACCTACGCTGCGCGACAGGGCGAAGATGACGGTAAACATTTCGGTCGGGATGCCCAGCGCGGACAGGACGATGCCGGAATAGAAATCGACGTTTGGATACAGCTTGCGTTCGATAAAGAACGGGTCTTTCAGCGCAATCTGTTCCAATTCCATCGCCAGTTTGAATTTCGGACTGTCTTCCAAGCCCAATTCCTTCAAAACTTCATAGCAGGTTTCGCGCATAATGCTGGCACGCGGATCCATATTGCGGTACACGCGGTGACCGAAGCCCATCAGACGGTATTTGCGTTGTTTCACACCTTCCATGTATGCGGCAACATTAGACACATCGCCGATTTCGTCCAACATTTTCAACACGGCTTCGTTCGCACCGCCGTGCGAAGCACCCCACAGGCAGGCGATACCGGCAGCAATACAGGCAAACGGATTCGCACCCGAAGACCCTGCCAGACGGACGGTTGAAGTTGAGGCGTTTTGCTCGTGGTCGGCATGCAAAATAAAGATGCGGTCGAGCGCGCGTGCCAAAACGGGATTGGGTTTGTAGTCTTCACACGGCGTGGCGAACATCATATGAAGGAAGTTTTCGGAATAAGAAAGATTATTCTTCGGATAATTGAACGGCAGACCGTTTGAATAGCGGTAGCACATTGCCGCAATGGTCGGGATTTTAGAAATCAGGCGGTAAATCGCGATTTTGCGGTGTTCGGGATTGCTAATGTCCAAGCTGTCTTGGTAGAACGCAGACAGTGCGCCGACCACGCCGACCATCATCGCCATCGGATGCGCGTCGCGGCGGAACCCCCGGAAGAACCAAGTCAGCTGTTCATGCACCATCGTGTGGCGGCGGACGGTATTGTCAAATTCTGCCTTTTGCTCGGGAGTCGGCAGTTCGCCGTAAATCAACAGGTAGCAGACTTCCAAATAATCGGACTTTTCGGCCAGCTGCTCGATGGGGTATCCGCGATAATAAAGCAAGCCTTGATCGCCGTCGATGTAAGTAATTTTAGACTCACAGCTTGCGGTTGAAACAAATCCGGGGTCGAAGGAAAACAAACCTGTATTTTTTGTCAGCCCCCGAATGTCAACCACATCGTGCCCGATGCTGGCTTCCAATACCGGCAGCTCCAAACCTGCCTGACCCGGTACGTTGAGTTTGATTGATTTGGACATATTATTGCTCCTTTGCAAGTTATAACCCACGTTACTGCATCCGCAGCACGTTCTTTGCCTTCAGACGGCTTTTGCATTTTGAAATCTGCCTGCAGGCAGATTTCAGATGCCTCATGCCCGTCTGATTTTTTCAAGCATCGGGATAAGGTGCCCTTTGTCCGTTTCCGAATGCCCGTTAATCAAGGCAAGCAATTCTTGATCTTGAAATTCAAGGATTTCGGAAAACTCGGACAGCTCTTTATCGCTCAAATGCTCGAATTCTTTTTCCATAAACCTGCCGAAGATTAAATCTAATTCCAACAATCCCCGGCGGGTTTGAAAACGGATTTTCCGTTTGGCAATATCGTCAAAAACCATCATTTCTTAAACGGCCCGTTTCAACATAATCTCTTTAATCTTACCGATGGCTCGGGTCGGATTCAAGTGTTTAGGACATACGTCTACGCAGTTCATAATGGTGTGGCAACGGAACAAACGGTATGGGTCGTTCAGATTATCCAAACGCTCATTAGTGATGGTATCACGGCTGTCCGCAATGAAACGGTAAGCATTCAGCAAACCGGACGGACCAACGAATTTATCAGGGTTCCACCAAAATGACGGGCAGGCAGTCGAACAGCAGGCGCACAAAATACACTCGTACAAACCGTCCAACTCTTTACGCTCTTCCTGAGTTTGCAGACGCTCTTTGTCCGCATCAATCGGATTATCGTTGACAACATAAGGTTTGACGGAATGGTATTGTTTGAAGAACTGGGTCATATCCACAATCAGGTCGCGGATAACAGGCAGACCTGGCAGAGGACGGATTTTAACCGGCTGTTTCAAGCCACGCAGATCGGTCAAACATGCCAAGCCGTTTTTGCCGTTGATGTTCATACCGTCAGAACCGCAAATCCCTTCGCGGCAGGAACGGCGGAAAGACAATGTATCATCTTGTGCTTTCAGGCGCACTAAAGCGTCCAAAAGTTTAACGTCGGTTGGTTCCAATTCCAACTCGTAACGCTGCATATAAGGTTTGGCATCAACGTCCGGGTTGTAACGGTAAATTTCAAAACTCATTTTTTCCATGAGAAGTGTTCCTTTTCTCATAAACTGCCCAATGATTTTGTATTATAAATTCAAGCAGTTCAATGTGGGTATGGTTAGATTTCAGACGACCTTTGAGGCGAAGACCGTCTGAAAACGCATCAATAAACGCGCTTGGCCGGTTTGATGTATTCCACGCTCAAAGGCTTGGTGTGCACCGGTTTGTAGGACAAGGTATTGGTATCTGAATGGTACAGCGTATGTTTCATCCAGTTTTCATCATCGCGCTCAGGATGGTCGTCTGAAGCGTGCGCACCGCGTGATTCTTTACGTGCTTCGGCAGACACCAAAGTCGCTTTCGCCACTTCAATCAGGTTATCCAATTCCAAAGCCTCGATACGCGCGGTATTCCACACTTTGCTCTTGTCTTTGATTTCGGTACGTTTCACGCGCTCGGCAATCTCCATAATTTCTCGAACGCCTTTGCTCAGAATCTCATCGGTACGGAACACACCGGCGTGCAGTTGTACAGAGCGTTGCAGTTCGCGGCGCAATGCATCAACGTTTTCACCATCGGTTTGGCTGTCCAAACGCTCGATACGTTGGCGGGTCAACTCACCAGCATTAGTAGGCAAAGGTTTCCAGTCGCTTTGCTCTTTGATGAATTTAATCATGCTGTCGCCGGCAGCTTTACCGAATACCACCAAGTCCAGCAGGGAGTTCGTACCCAAACGGTTCGCACCGTGTACGGAAGCACAGGCGCACTCACCTGCGGCATACAGGCCTTTTACAGGCACTTCGTATTCGTCTCCTTGCGGCACAACGACTTCGCCGTGGTAATTGGTCGGAATGCCGCCCATCATATAGTGGGTAGTCGGCACAACGGGAATCGGGTCTTTAATCGGATCGATACCAGCGAACTGAATGGAAATCTCGCGGATGCCCGGCAGTTTTTCCATAATTTTTTCTGCGCCGATATGGTCGATTTTCAGTAAGACATGGTCTTTGTTTTTACCGCAACCGCGACCTTCGTAGATTTCCATCGCCATCGCGCGGGAAACAACGTCGCGAGAAGCCAAGTCTTTTACGGTCGGCGCATAGCGTTCCATAAAGCGTTCGCCGTCGGCATTCAACAGAATACCGCCCTCGCCGCGTACGCCTTCGGTAATCAACACGCCCGCACCTGCCACGCCGGTCGGGTGGAATTGCCAGAATTCCATGTCTTCCAACGGGATACCTGCACGCGCACAAATACCCAAACCATCGCCGGTATTCATATAGGCATTGGTAGAAGACGCATAAATACGGCCGCCGCCGCCGGTAGCAAACATCACAGCTTTAGCGTGGAAAATATAAACTTCGCCGGTTTCCATTTCCATGGCGGTTACGCCGACGACATCGCCGTTTTCATCACGAATCAAATCTTGTGCCGTCCATTCCACAAAGAATTGCGTATTGGCACGGACGTTTTGTTGGTACAAAGTATGCAGCATCGCATGACCTGTACGGTCGGCAACCGCACAGGCGCGTTCTACCGCGCGTTTACCGTGTTCGGCAGTATGGCCGCCGAAAGGACGCTGATAAATTTTACCGCTTTCCACACGGTCAAAAGGCATACCCATGTGTTCCAACTCAATTACGGCTTCAGGCGCGGCGCGGCACATAAACTCAATCGCATCTTGGTCGCCCAACCAGTCGGAACCTTTCACGGTATCGTACATGTGCCAGTCCCAACGGTCTTCCTGCACATTACCCAGAGAGGCGGAAATACCGCCCTGCGCCGCTACGGTATGCGAACGGGTCGGGAACACTTTAGACAAAACGGCACAATTCAGACCGGATTTGGATAATTGGAGGGCTGCGCGTAAACCTGCACCACCACCGCCGACAATCACGGCATCAAACTTGCGAACAGGAAAACCCATACTTACCCCCAAATTACTTTAATTGAATACACCAAGCAGCCGACCAGCCAGACGATGGTGGCAACCTGCAAAAACAAACGCACGCCGAAGGGTTTGATATAGTCCATCCACAAATCGCGGATACCCACCCAAGCGTGCAAGAATACGGCGATGAAGCTCACTTGGGTAAATACTTTTACCCAAGTTTGACTAAAAAATGCCTGCCATGCCGAATATTCTTTAGGCAGGGAAAATAGAACCACTAAAAGTGCAACGGTATAAATCAACATAATAACCGCAGTCGCACGTTGCATCGCCCAATCGCGCAAACCGTAATGGGCACCGGTCAATTTACGTTCTACCATAACAACGCTCCCAAAACGACAGTCAAAACCAATGCAGAAGCAAATACGGCTTTAGCGGTATTGCGCGCAGTATTCAGCTCAAGGCCTTTGTGTGCATCCAAAAATAAAAAGCGGATACCGGCGAGAGAATGGTGCAGATAAGCCCACAATACACCGATTAAAACCAGCTTGACCAAAGGATGGGAAACAATGGCACGGTAAGTTTCAAATGCAGACTCTTGACTCAGGGTACCGGACAGGAAATACAGCAGGAAAGGCAGCATAATAAACAGCCCGACCCCGCTGATGCGGTGAAGGATGGAAACTATCCCGGGTATCGGCAGACGGATGTTCGGCAAATCCAGATAAACAGGACGCGGTTTGGCAGACATAGTCAATTCCTCTGTAGTTATATATCGACTCAAAAACCGTAAACCCATTGCTACACTGGGTTACATAAACGTTAATTTACCTGTTTTATCCCATTTTGAACAGTGTATTTTAAAAACAAACTGATAGATTTTGACAAACACGCGTGGAAACAGCAGATTAAAAGAAAGATTTTTAGTTTTGCCGCCCCCCTTCCCGACACGGTATCAGCATCCGACCCCATCCCCAAAAACAAAATGCCGTCTGAAAAAATTTCAGACGGCATTGTTTTGCCATATCGGTCAGGCTTTCAATTTCGCATCGGCATCGCGCAACGCGGTACGCAGACCTTCCTCGATAACGGGATGGTAGAACGGCATATCCAGCATTTGCGGAACGGTCATCTTCATTTGATGCGCCCATGCCAACAAGTGCGCCAAATGTTCGGCGGCAGGGCCTACGATTTCCGCGCCGATAAAGCGGCCGGTGGCTTTTTCGGCATACAGGCGCATATGGCCTTTGTTCACCAGCATCACGCGGCTGCGGCCTTGGTTTTTGAACGATACTTCGCCGATGACAAATTCGTCGGCTTGGTATTGCGCGGCAACCTGCGCGTATTTCAGACCGACAAAGCCGATTTGCGGACTGGTAAACACCACGCCGATGGTGCTGCGCCGCAAACCGCCGCCGATATTCGGGTAACGGCCTGCATTGTCGCCGGCAATCTTGCCTTGGTCGGCAGCTTCGTGCAGCAGGGGCAGTTGGTTGGACGCGTCGCCCGCAATAAAGATATGCGGAATGCTGGTCTGCATGGTCAGCGGGTCGGCAACGGGTACGCCGCGCGCATCTTTTTCGATATTGATATTTTCCAAACCGATATTGTCAACGTTCGGACGGCGGCCCACGGCTGCCAGCATATATTCGGCAACAAATACGCCTTTTTCGCCGTCCTGCTCCCAATGGACTTCTACATTGCCGTCTGCATCGAGCTTGACCTCGGTTTTAGCATCCAAATGCAGTTTCAATTCTTCGCCGAACACGGCTTTCGCCTCGTCTGAAACGACGGGGTCGGAAATGCCGCCGATGATTCCGCCCAAACCGAAAATTTCAACTTTCACGCCCAAACGGTGCAATGCCTGACCCAGTTCCAAACCGATAACACCCGGCCCGAACACGGCAACGCGCTTAGGCAGCGTATCCCATGAGAAAACGTCATCGTTGATAATCAAACGATTGCCCAAAGACTGCCATTGCGGCAGGATGACGGGACGCGAACCGGTAGCAATCACGAAACTTTTTGCCGTAATTTGAGTATGCTCGTCGATTTGGACGGTATGCTCGTCGATAAATTTAGCCGAACCCATGATGCGCTTGTCGGCAGGCCACTCTTCCACATCGGCAACGACAAAGCCGACAAAACGGTCACGCTCGGATTTGACGCGCTGCATGACCTCTTCGCCGTTGACGACGATGCTGTCTTTGTCCAAATGCACGCCGAACGGGTCGGTATGCAATGCGTGATGACGCGCCTCTGCGGCGGCAATCAAGAGTTTGGAAGGCATACAGCCCACGCGCGCGCAGGTCGTGCCGAACACATTGTTTTCAATCAGGTAAACATTATCCGAATGTAAACGGGCATTGCGAAACGCACCCATACCGGCAGTACCGCCGCCGATTACGACGACATCCGCTTGAATTTTTTTCATAATCTTTGTCCTTCCGTTTTCGTCTGAAACATTGCCGACACAGAACATATCGGTTTCAGACGGCATTTAAATATTTTCCCAATCAAAAACATCATTCAGATAAATAAAAACAAAATTTCGATTGAGTGCAACAATATCCAAATTCTCTTATAAATATAGAGTTATTCGGAGCGGCAGTGTAGAACCGCCCGAATAACTCTATCCGGTATATCAGACAGTTTAATCAAACCGCCTTAAGCAAACAGCTATCAGTTTTTAGCCAAGTAAGCTTCCAAATCTTCGCTGCCGCCGATGTATTTGCCGCCGATGAAGACTTGAGGGGCAGTCATCTTGCCGGTAATGGCGCGAACGGAAGTAACGGTTGCATCTTTGCCCAATACGATTTCTTCGTAAGACAAACCTTTGTCTTGCAAAGCTTGTTTGGCTTTAGCGCAGAATTGGCAACCTGGTTTAGTGAAAATTGCCACAGACTCTTGAGCCTTCCAATCGGGAGCAACGAATTGCAGCATAGTATCTGCATCGGATACTTTGAACGGATCGCCCGGTTCTTCAGGTTCGATGAACATTTTTTCAACCACGCCGTCGTTAACCAGCATGGAGTAACGCCAAGAGCGTTTACCGAAGCCCAAGTCTTCTTTACCGACCAGCATACCCATACCTTCGGTAAATTCGCCGTTGCCGTCAGGAATCATGTAGATGTTGTCGGATTCTTCTTCGGCAGCCCAAGCGTTCATTACGAACGTATCGTTTACAGATACGCAGCAGATTGCGTCAACGCCGTTTTCTTTGAACGCGCCGAACAATTCGTTGTAACGCGGCAGGTGTGAAGAAGAACAAGTCGGGGTAAATGCACCGGGCAGGGAGAATACGACTACTTTTTTGCCTTTGAACAAATCATCGGTAGACACATCTTTCCAAGTGTCGCCGACGCGGGTGCGGAATACTACGGAAGGTACTTTTTGACCGGTACGATCTTGCAAAGCCATTTTAAGCTCCTTAATAGATTGGTTTGAGAAATAATTGTGAATCGCTGGGCATTCTACCCCATGCAAAATGATTTGTATAATTTATAGTTCAAATAATATAAATTATTTAAAACTATCAAACACAACTCCGATTTGCCTGTTTCCCACATATAAAGCCGAATTAGAAAAAAACAAGCTGCAATGAAAAGATTTTCCGGCAACTGCGCCCTTGCGCCGCAAATCAGGACAAAATACCGTCTGAAAGGCTTTCAGACGGTATTTATTCATACGGTCTCGGCTTATTTCGCCAATTCGGCACGCAATTTGTGGGTTACGTTCATCATCACTTGGAGTTGTTCCAGAGTTTCTTTCCAGCCGCGTGTTTTCAGGCCGCAGTCCGGGTTAACCCACAGACGTTCAACCGGTACAACCTCGATGGCTTTGCGCAACAGGTGCTCCACTTCGGCTTCTGTCGGTACGCGCAGGCTGTGGATGTCGTAAACCCCCGGGCCGATGTCGTTCGGGTATTTGAATTCGCCGAACGCGGTCAAGAGTTCCATGTCGGAACGTGAAGTCTCGATGGTGATCACGTCCGCATCCATTGCAGCAATCGCAGGCAGGATATCGTTGAACTCGGAGTAGCACATATGAGTGTGGATTTGTGTGCTGTCTTCGCAACCGGCAGAGGACAGGCGGAAGGATTCGCCCGCCCAGTTCAGGTAGGCATCCCAATCGGCGCGTTTCAGCGGCAAGCCTTCGCGGATGGCAGGTTCGTCAATTTGGATGACTTTGATGCCGGCTTTTTCCAGATCCAATACTTCGTCGTTCAGAGCCAGTGCGATTTGTTTGCACACGGTAGAGCGAGGAATGTCGTTGCGGACGAAAGACCATTGCAGAATGGTTACAGGGCCGGTCAACATACCTTTCATCGGGCGTTTGGTCAGGCTTTGTGCGTAAGTAGACCAAGCCACGGTCATGGCTTCAGGACGGCTTACGTCGCCAAAGATAATCGGTGGTTTCACGCAGCGTGAGCCGTAGCTTTGTACCCAGCCGTATTGAGTGAATGCAAAACCGCTCAACAATTCGCCGAAGTATTCAACCATGTCGTTACGCTCGGCTTCGCCGTGTACCAGTACGTCCAAGTCCAGTTTTTCTTGCTCTTCAACCACCAAGGCGATTTCTTTTTTCATCGCGGCTTCGTAATCGGCGGCAGACAGTTCGCCTTTTTTGAAGGCTGAGCGTGCCTGGCGGATTTCGGTGGTTTGCGGGAAAGAACCGATGTTGGTAGTCGGTAGCAGAGGTAGGTTCAACCATGCTTGTTGCGCTTTGATACGGTCGGCAAATGGAGATTTGCGTTGGTCTGCGTTGGCAGGCAAATCGGCCAGGCGTTTGGCAACGTCTGCACGATGGATTTCGCTGCTGTTGGCACGGGAGTCGGCAGCAGCTTGGCTGGCGGCGAGTTCTTCGGCAACAGAATCACGGCCTTCGTTCAATGCAGCTTTCAGAACGCGCAATTCTTGGGTTTTTTGCAGGGTGAATGCCAACCAAGAGTACAGGTCGGGTTTGTTGGCTTTCAGTTTTTCTTCAACTGACAAGTCAAATGGAGTGTGCAGCAGAGAGCAAGAGCTGGAAATCCACAAACGGTCGCCCAGTTTGGCTTGCAGAGGCTCAACAGTTTCCAAAACTTTGTTCAGGTTGGCGCGCCAGATGTTGCGGCCGTCGATGATGCCTGCAGACAGAACTTTGTCGTAGTCGGCAAATGCGTCCAGTTGCTCGGGAGCGCGTACCAAGTCGATGTGCAGGCCGTCAACAGGCAGGGATTTCAACAATGCGGCGTGTTCGGCAACAGAACCGAAGTAAGTGCTCAGCAGGATTTTGGCACTTACTTTGCTCAAAGTAGCGTAAACGTCTTTGTAGGCTTCTACCCATTCTTTAGGCAGATCGACAGTCAAAGCAGGCTCGTCGATTTGAATCCACTCGGCACCGGCTTCAACCAAAGCAGTCAGGATTTCAACGTAAACAGGCAACAGTTTAGGCAACAGGCTCAGACGGTCGAATTCGACGGCGCCTTTTTCTTTACCAACCCACAGGAAGGTCAACGGACCAACAACGGTCGGTTTGGCTTTCAGGCCCAAAGCTTGGGCTTCTTGCAGTTGTTGAACATAGTGTTTGGCATTGGCTTTGAATTCGGTATCGGCGTGGAATTCAGGCACCAAGTAGTGGTAGTTGGTGTCGAACCATTTGGTCATTTCGATAGCGAATTGGTCTTTGTTACCGCGCGCCAGTTGGAAGAATTGTTCCAAAGACAGGTTTTGGCTGTCGAAGCCGAAGCGGGCGGGAATCGCGCCGGTGGCGACTTGCAGGTCGAGGATGTGGTCGTAGAAAGTGAAATCGCCTACGGCAACGAAATCGGCGTTGGCAGCGACCTGGTGTTTCCAGTTTTTCTCGCGCAAGTCTTTAGCAACAGCCAGCAATTCTTGCTCGCTGATTTCTTTGCGCCAGTATTTTTCTTGTGCGAATTTCAATTCACGGAAGGCGCCGACACGCGGGAAGCCTGAGAAATGTAATGTTGTCATGTTGAACTCTCCAGTTGGATTTTGTAAGAACCGGTTCAATCCGAATCGGTCGGTATTGTAAATCAGAATGGCTCGGATGGGGCGGCGTTTTGCTTTTCAGACGGCCTCGGATGCCGTCTGAAGCCGTTTTCAGCTTTAAGGGCGCACGCCTAAAATATGGCAGATGGCGTAAGTCAGCTCGCTGCGGTTGAGCGTGTAGAAGTGGAAATCTTTCACGCCTTCGCGGGATAGGACTTTGACCATATCGATGGCGATACTGGCGGCGACGAGGTTGCGCGTGCCTTGGTCGTCGTCCAAACCTTCATACATTTGCGACAGCCAGCTTGGGATTTTGACGTTGGTAACCTGCGCCATTTTGCCGAGCTGCTTGAAGTTGGTAACGGGCAGGATGCCGGGGACGATTTCCACATCGATGCCCAACATCACGCAGCGGTCGCGGAAGCGCAGGTAGCGTTCCACATCGAAGAAGAATTGGGTGATGACGTGGTTCGCGCCCGCATCGATTTTGCGTTTCAAATTAATCAGGTCGGCTTGTGCGGATTTCGCTTCGGGATGCACTTCGGGATATGCTGCTACAGAGATGTCGAAGTCGGCGACGGAGCGTAATAGCTTAACCAAGTCTTCGGCGTAAAACGGTTTTTTCTCGTAACCGGGCGGCTCGTCGCCGCGCAGGGCGACAATGCGGCGGATGCCGCTGTCCCAATAATCTTTGGCAATTTGGCGCAATTCGTCGGGAGAAGCGTCGATACCGGTCAGGTGAGGCGCGGCTTCCAAGCCGGTTTCCTGTTTGATGCGTTTGACGATGCCGTGCGTGCGGTCGCGTTCGCCGGAATTTGCGCCGTAAGTTACGGATACGAACTTGGGATGCAGGGTTTGCAGACGGTGGATGGAGTCCCACAGCATCGTTTCCATTTGTTCGTTTTTCGGCGGGAAAAATTCAAACGAAACGTTAATGTCGCCTTTCAAATCAGAAAGACTGTTATTTAACGCATTGATTTCTTTTGCGTAATTCATGGCTGCGTACCTTTTATTATCTTTTATATGATGTTTCAGGCAACATAATAAAGTTGCGCCAAACATGAGTCAATTTCAAAATTTTCAGATTTATCATGAAAATTTCTAATATATTACAAAAATAGTTAAATTTCCTTGTACAAGCCTTCTAATTTATGATAAAGTTTGTTATGTTATAACAATTCAACTAAGGCGATATATGAAACCGAATATTCATCCTGACAATTATCGAACCGTCCTTTTTTTCGACAGCAGCGCCAATGAAGGCTGGTTAATCCGCTCCTGTGCCGAAACACACGGAAAAACGATGGTTTGGACAGACGGCAAAGAATATCCGCTGTTTTCGCTGGATACTTCTTCCGCATCCCATCCCGTCTATACTGGCAAACAGCGCAACGTCAACACCGAAGGCCGTGCCAGCAAATTCAACCAACGTTTCCAATCCGTCATGTCATCGTTTAGAAAGGACAAATAATGCAGGTTCTGTCTTCACTCAAAACCGCCAAACAACGCCACCGCGACTGCCAAATCGTCAGGCGCAGGGGCAAAGTTTACGTCATCTGCAAAAGCAATCCGCGTTTTAAAGCGCGCCAACGCTGACCCCCTACCCTTCCTGCTTCGGTTGTATAGTGGATTAACAAAAATCAGGACAAGGCGACGAAGCCGCAGACAGTACAAATAGTACGGAACCGATTCACTTGGTGCTTCAGCACCTTAGAGAATCGTTCTCTTTGAGCTAAGGCGAGGCAACGCCGTACTGGTTTAAATTTAATCCACTATAAAGCACCTCCTACCGCAAGCCCTTTTCATCAAATATGCCGTCTGAAACAGAAAAATGCGTTTCAGGCGGCATTTTTTCCGTCAATACGAATCTGGAATGTGTTTGAAATACAGCATGACCAAATACCAAAACAGCGTCGCGGCGGCTGCACCGAGCAGCACCCACGCGCTGATTTTGGCGACATCGCGCAGGGCGCGTTTCTGCCTGCGGCTGAAGAGGCGGTTGATAATCAGCGCGGCAAGTGCGAAAAAGAAAAAAATACGGAAAAGTCTGCCTATCATATCGGGAAGCGGGGTTAGGGCTGTCTGAAAAAGTATGGATCGGTTGCGGCGGCATAGGGACGGATGTTTCATCGCATCGGGCTGCTTGTCCGACCGTGTCAAAAAGTCATGCCGTTTGCTATATAATAACGCTTTTCGCCGCATTTGTTGGAACAGGATATGAGTCAAAATGCCTCGGTGGGCATTGTAACGCCCCAAAAAATTCCGTTTGAAATGCCGCTGGTTTTGGAAAACGGTAAAACTTTGCCGCGTTTCGATCTGATGATTGAAACCTACGGCGAGCTGAATGCCGAAAAAAATAATGCGGTTTTAATCTGTCATGCGCTGTCAGGCAACCATCATGTTGCGGGCAGGCATTCGGCGGAGGATAAATATACGGGCTGGTGGGACAATATGGTAGGACCCGGCAAACCGATTGATACAGAACGTTTTTTCGTGGTCGGTTTGAACAATCTGGGCGGCTGCGACGGCAGCAGCGGACCTTTGTCGATCAATCCTGAAACGGGCAGGGAATACGGCGCGGATTTTCCGGTGGTTACGGTGAAGGACTGGGTAAAATCCCAAGCCGCGCTTACCGATTATCTCGGCATCGGGCAATGGGCGGCGGTTGTCGGCGGCAGCTTGGGCGGTATGCAGGCTTTGCAGTGGACGATTTCCTATCCCGAGCGCGTGCGCCATGCCTTAGTGATTGCGTCCGCGCCGAAACTGTCCACGCAAAATATCGCGTTTAATGATGTAGCACGTCAGGCGATTTTGACCGATCCCGATTTCAACGAAGGACATTACCGCAGCCGCAACACCGTTCCCGCTCGGGGCTTGCGGATTGCCCGCATGATGGGGCACATCACCTATCTTGCCGAAGACGGTTTGGGCAAAAAATTCGGACGCGATTTGCGTTCCAACGGCTATCAATACGGCTATGGCGTTGAATTTGAAGTAGAATCCTATCTGCGCTATCAAGGCGATAAATTCGTCGGGCGGTTTGATGCCAACACCTATTTGCTGATGACCAAGGCTTTGGACTATTTCGATCCGGCGGCGGATTTCGGCAACAGCCTGACCCGCGCCGTGCAGGATGTTCAGGCAAAATTCTTTGTCGCCAGCTTCAGCACCGATTGGCGTTTCGCGCCCGAACGTTCGCACGAACTGGTCAAGGCCCTGATTGCCGCCCAAAAATCCGTGCAGTATATCGAAGTCAAATCCGCACACGGGCACGATGCCTTTTTAATGGAAGACGAAGCCTATATGCGTGCGGTCGCCGCCTATATGAACAACGTTTATAAGGAATGTCAGCAATGAACCTGCGCGATGATTTGCAACTGATTTACGACCGGATACCCGAAGGCAGCCGCGTCTTGGACTTGGGCTGCGGCGACGGCGAACTGCTTGCCGCCTTGGTCGAACACAAAAAATGCAGCGGCTACGGCATCGAAATCGACACCGACAGCGTGATTGCCGCGATGTCGCGCGGCGTGAATGTTATCCAAGCCGATTTGGAAGAAGGTTTAACCGCATTCAACGATCAAAGTTTTGATGTGATTGTGTTGAGCCAGACCATCCAAGCGATGCAGAATACCGAAAAAATCCTGCGCTGCCTGATGCGCGTGGCAAAACAGGCAATCGTCAGCTTCCCGAATTTCGGCTACTGGCGCAACCGCGTCCAAATCGCACTCGGCGGACATATGCCGGTTTCCGAACGTATGCCCTACCATTGGTACGACACGCCCAATATCCATTGGTGCACGCTCAAAGACTTTGATTTGTTGTGCGCCAAAAACAACATCCGCGTGCTTGAGCGCGCCGTGATGACGGGCAACAGACAGGTCAAACATTTCCCCAACCTTTTGGGCAGCCTTGCATTTTACCGCGTCGGGTAAGACAGATTGAGAACCTTGTCGGCATTAACAGGTTCTTCGGTTCTATTAACAACAGGCCGTCTGAAAAATGAAACGGTAGGTTTTCAGACGGCCTCTTTAATACTGGAAACAATAGAATGAAAAACAAAACCTCATCACTTCTCTTATGGCTTGCCGCAATGATGCTGACCGCGTGTTCCCCGAGCAAAGAAGATAAAACGAAAGAAAACGGCGCATCCGCCGCCTCGTCCACGGCATCCGCCGCTTCGTCTTCCGCGCCCCAAACCGATTTGCAACCGGCCGCATCCGCCCCTGATAACGTCAAGCAGGCAGAAAGCGTGCCGCCGTCAAATTGCACCGACCTGCACCCCGCCACCGGCATTGACGATCTCATGCAGCAAATCGCCGAACACATTGACTCGGACTGTCTGTTTGCCCTTTCCCATCACGAACTGGAAACCCGTTTCGGCTTACCCGGCGGCGGCTATGACAACATACAGCGGCTGCTGTTTCCCGACATCCGCCCTGAAGATCCCGACTACCATCAGAAAATCATACTGGCAATTGAAGACTTGCGTTACGGAAAGCGCACGATCAGCCGGCAGGCACAAGATGCCTTGATGGAACAGGAACGCCGCCTCCGAGAAGCGACGCTGTTGCTGATACAGGGCAGTCAAGAAACCCGCGGACAAGGCGAGGAGCCGAAACGCACGCGTTATTTTGAAGTTTCGGCAACCCCTGCCTATTCGAGCCGGCACAACAACGGACTTGGCGGCAATTTCCAATACATCGGCCAATTGCCCGGCTATCTGAAAATACACGGAGAAATGCTTGAAAACCAATCACTCTTCCGGCTGTCCAACCGTGAACGCAATCCCGACAAACCGTTTTTAGACATCCATTTTGACGAAAATGGCAAAATCACGCGTATTGTCGTTTACGAAAAAAACATCTACTTCAATCCAAACTTGGGGCGAAGATAAAAAAATGCCGTCTGAAACGTTTTCAGACGGCATTTTTCAATGCAACAAATCAAGCGCGTTTGCGGAATTCGCCAGTGCGGGTGTCGATTTCGATTTTGTCGCCGTTTTCGATGTAAGACATCACTTGGATTTCGGTGCCCCCGACCAGGCGCGCGGTTTTCATCACTTTGCCTGAAGTATCGCCTTTGACGGCAGGCTCGGTATACTCGACTTCGCGTACGATGATGGTGGGCAGTTCTACGGAGATGGGGTTGCCTTCGTAGAAGGTAACTTCGCATTGGTCTTCCATACCGTCAACGATGAATTTCAACGCGTCGCCGATGTTGTCGGCTTCGATTTCGTATTGGTTGAATTCTTCGTCCATAAAGACGTACATCGGATCGGCAAAGTAGCTGTACGTACAGTTTTTGCGGGACAGGATGACCACGTCGAATTTGTCGTCGGCTTTGTAAATGGTTTCGGAAGCCGCGCCGGTCAGCAGGTTTTTCAGTTTCATGCTGACTTTGGCGGAAGAGCGGCCGCCTTTGATGTATTCGGTTTTTTGAACGACCATAGGATCGTTGCCGACCATAAATACATTGCCGGCGCGCAGTTCTTGTGCTGTTTTCATTGTGATTTTCCAATCAAATCGGTTGTCGTAAAACGCACTATTCTAGCGTATTTTTTGATGCTTTGAAACAAAGGCGGCGAGTTTTTCGGATGCGGAAGGCTGCCCAAAAAGATAACGGCTCCAATCCTCCGCGCCTTGCCGCCAGCCGTTTTGATGTTGTTGCAGGATTTGCCAACATTCGAGGCGTTGTGTTGCGGATAAAGCCTCTCCGCCGTTGAGGTCGTCTGAAAGGCGGCGGTGTGCCGATGCGGTTTCGGGCGTGTAGAAACCGTGTGCCTTATCCCAAAAGGCGTGGAGTTTGTCGAGATGGACATTCTCATCTTGCGGGTAGATGTGCCAAAAGAAGGGTTTGCCCGCAAGCTGGGCGCGCACGAAACTGTCTTCGCCGCGGATGACGGCGCAGTCGGCAAGGTGCAGCAGTTTGTCGAAGTCCTGTTGCGGCACGAAAGGGATTTTGACGAGGCGGACGGATGCCGTCTGAAAAACATCGCCGTCGTTTTGCAGGGCATCTTGCGGAATAACGCCGTTTTGTTTGAGGCTGTCGATAATTTGCGCCCCCGCCAGCAAAAGTGTCAACGGACTGCCTGCCTGTCGCCACATTTCCAGCCACTTTGCCCAAACATCGCTCCGATAGCCGAAAAGCAGCCATTCGGGGGCGTTTTTTTCGGGAAGCATCAGCCTCTTGCGCAAGGCTCCGCTATCGAAACGGACGGCTTCGCAGTAATCGCGTTCGCGTATCAGTCCGCCGCTTTTTTCGCTGAAACCCATAAACCAAAAATATTTTTGAACACTCTCCTGCGGCGAAGGCATCAGGTGCAGCCTTTCATTGCTTTCCTCCGCGCTCAAATATTCCCAATTCAGCCAAAGCGGCTTGTGTCGGCGGATGATGTGCAGCACATTTTCGGGCAGGTCGCAGGCAAAAGTTTCGATGACGACATCGGGAACAGGCGCGGTATCAATATCTGCCGCATCGGAATGCCAAGTGCGGACATGAATATCCTGATGAACGCAGGGAACATCGGGCAAATCAGGGCAAAGCGCACGCAAGGCGGACACATCGTCCGTCCACAAATGCACCTGCCAACCGAGTTCGCGGTGCAAAACACGGGCAAGCCGCCACGAAACGCCGATGTCGCCGAAATTGTCGATGACCTTGCAAAAAATCCAGCAGACAAAAGGAGGAGTATTCATAGAAATAACGGAAACGGGCTAAAACGCGCCAAAATAGTGGAACAAATACACAATCAGCAAAATAATCGGAATAAACAGCAACATAGTTTGACGTTTCAAATCAAACTCTTGTTTCAAATGATGCTTGATGGTGTCGAAAAGGACGAATTTGAACAAAAACGTCGCTTCGCAGGCAAGGATGATGCCGTTAATCAGATGCTGGGGTTTGTCTTCGGGCGGATTGGCGGCGAAAACGGCAAGCGTCGCCAAGGGTATCAGGCAGACGACAAGCCAGCGGACAAGCAGGTTTCGGGACATTGCAAGGCTTTCAAAAAAGCAAAACGCCATTATCGCCCCAAGCGCACGCCTTGTCTAACGGACGCACCGGAGATGCCGTCTGAAGCCTTGCCGCAGGAAAACACCGCACCGCCGAACCTTTAAATACGCCCGAGACGGGCGTTCCCCGAAAAATCGGACGCTGCCGCCGATGCCTGAGGACAAGGCGGCAGCAGGCACGGGCATATTGAAAACCCGGCGCGTCGGTTTGAAATTTTATAGTGGATTAACAAAAATCAGGACAAGGCGACGAAGCCGCAGACAGTACAGATAGTACGGAACCGATTCACTTGGTGCTTCAGCACCTTAGAGAATCATTCTCTTTGAGCTAAGGCGAGGCAACACCGTACTGGTTTTTGTTAATCCACTATATAAAGGCATACGGTAAACACGCCCCCTTGCCGTCGGCGTGCTTCCGCAAACCAAAATATAACGTCGGCACGCTTTCCGCTATAATCCGTATTTTTCCAAACCTGAAACGTTATGCCGACCCCGAAAGCCTTTGCCCTGCTCGGGCCGACCGCCGGAGGCAAAACCGCGCTCGCCCTCAAAATTGCCGAAACCCTGCCTGTCGAAATCATCAGCCTCGATTCCGCGCTGGTTTACCGCGATATGGACATCGGCACGGCGAAACCGTCCGCCTCCGAACGCGCCTTTGTCCCGCACCACCTTATCGACATCATTACGCCTGTTCAGACATACAGTGCCGCCCGTTTTGTCGAAGACTGCACGCGTCTGATTGGCGAAATCACGGCGCGTGGGAAATATCCGCTGATTGTCGGCGGCACGATGATGTATTTCCGCGCCCTGACCCAAGGTTTGAACGATTTGCCCGAAGCCGATGCCTGCCTGCGTGCCGACTTGGACGAACAAAAACAAATGTACGGCTTGGATTTCCTCTACCGCACCCTGCAACAGGTCGATCCCGAAACAGCATGCCGTCTGAAACCGAACGACAGCCAGCGTATCGGACGCGCTTTGGAAGTTTATTATCTGACCGGCAAACCGATGAGCGAACACCTCGGCAGACAAAGCCCCCATACGCTCCCCTTCGATTTGCATACCGCCGCCCTGATTCCCGAAAACCGCGCCCGCCTGCATGAAAACATCGCCCTGCGTTTCCACCTGATGCTTGAACAGGGCTTTATCGGCGAAGTGGAAAACCTGCGCCGCCGCTATCCCAGCCTGACCGCCGACTCCCCCGCCATCCGCTGTGTCGGCTACCGTCAGGCGTGGGAATACCTCGACGGCGCAACCGACAGACAAACCTTCATCGAAAAAGGCATTGCCGCCACGCGCCAACTTGCCAAACGCCAACTGACTTGGTTGCGCAAAACACCTTTAGACTGCGTTGCCGACCCGTTTTCAGACGGCACTTCATGCACACGCCTGATTGAGGCGGCAAAACGGTTTTTCGGTGTATAAACTATGCTGACCACGCCGCCGCTCGCCCCCAAAACCGTCGCCGCCCTGCACAGGCTCGGTATCCGTACGCTCGAAGAACTGCGGCAAAACGGTTCGGTCAAAGCCTTTCTGCTGCTCAAAGAATCGGGCTTGACCCTCACGAAAAGCACGCTGTGGCAACTCGAGTCGCTGCTGGACGGCACGCCGCCGCAAGAAATGTCCCAAGCGCATAAAGCCCGCCTGCTTGCCGAATTGAAAAACCATCCGCCCGTCGCCGCCTTTCCGCCGCAGGAAGAAATGGAACACTTCATGTGCGAAGCACTGCGCCAAGCAGAACAATCCTCCGCCGACGGCGAAATACCCGTCGGGGCAGTCATCGTTTCAGACGGCAAAATCATCGCATCGGCACACAACACCTGCATTGCCGACTGCAATGTCAGCCGACACGCCGAAATCAACGCCTTGGCACAGGCAGGCAGAGAAATGCAAAACTACCGCCTTGACGGATGCGACATCTACATCACCCTCGAACCCTGCGCCATGTGCGCGTCCGCACTGATACAGGCACGAATCAGGCGCGTGATCTACGGTGCGGCAGAACCCAAAACCGGCGCGGCAGGCAGCATTGTCAACCTGTTTGCCGACAAACGCCTCAATACGCACACCGCCATACGGGGCGGAATCCTGCAAGAAGAATGCCGCGCCGTATTAAGCCATTTTTTTCAGAACAAAAGAAAAGGTTGAACCTATGATCGTACTGACCGTCATCCTCGCCCTCGCCCTGATAGCCGTCGGTACGGCGGGCATCGTTTACCCCGCCCTGCCCGGATTGGCATTGATGTTTGCCGGAACATGGCTGCTCGCCTACTCCGGCGGCTACCAAATCTACGGCGCAGGTGTTTTGTGGACGGTCGGACTCATCAGCCTTGCCGGCATACTGGCGGACTATGTGGCAGGCATATGGGGGACAAAATATACCGGAGCGGGCAGGCTCGCCGTTCGCGGTGCTTTTATCGGCAGCATCATCGGCATATTTTTCTCCCTTCCCGGACTAATACTCGGCCCCTTTATCGGCGCGGCGGCAGGCGAACTCATCGACAGACGCAATATGCTTCAGGCAGGGAAAGCGGGCTTGGGTACACTGTTGGGACTTGTCATCGGCACGGCATTCAAAATCGGCTGCGCCGTATCCATCTTGTTTATCCTGTTGGTGAAATACATCGCCTACCTGTTTTAACCCCTTCAGACGGCATACCGGCAAATTGCTATAATGCCGTCTGAACCCTTTTCACAAAGCACCATTATGGCAAACCAAAGACCCATCTACGGCTTTCACGCCGTCAACGCCCGATTGTGGCAAAACCCTAAATCCATCGTCGAACTCTACATCCAAGAAGGCAAATCAGACGCACGCACGCGCGAAGTGTTGGAAAAGGCGGCAAACGAAAACATCCGCGTATATTTTGCCGATGCCGACCGCCTCAACGCCATCAGCAAAGGCGCGCGCCATCAGGGCGTGGTCGGATTTATCGATGCCTCCAAAAACCACGTCCACCTCGAAGACGTATTGGAAAACCTCAGCGAACCGCCGCTGTTGCTGATACTCGACGGCATCACCGATCCGCACAACCTCGGCGCGTGCCTGCGTACCGCCGACGCAATGGGCGTACACGCCGTCATCGCACCGAAAGACAAAAGCGCGGGGCTGAACGCCACCGTCAGCAAAGTCGCCAGCGGCGCGGCGGAAACCGTCCCCTACATCACCGTAACCAACCTCGCCCGCACCCTGCGCGAGCTGAAAGAATACGGCATTTGGATTATCGGCACCGATATGGGCGGCAACGCCGACCTTTACCATTGCGATCTGCCCGACAGCGCGGCATGGGTGATGGGCAACGAAGGCGACGGTATGCGCCGCCTGACACGCGAACATTGCGACATGCTGGTGTCCATACCCATGTTCGGCACGGTCGAAAGCATGAACGTCTCCGTGTCCGCAGGAATGGTATTAAGTGAAACCCGCCGGCAGCGCGTATTAAAAAACGAAAAAGCGTAAGTCTCAAAAACAATGCCGTCTGAAACAGGGATTCTGTTTCAGACGGCATTCGTTTTCAAAATCAGTGTTCCAAGTGGTCGGTATCAAACTTGACCGCCGCCTCGGTTTTATCTTCGGGCAAGACCAAATTCAGCAAGACTGCCGTAATGCCGCCGGCGGAAATAGAGTTTTGGAACAAGACGGGCAGGTTTTTAAACACTTCCGGCTCAAACGCCACGCCCAAGCCCAAGCCGACCGAAGTCGCCGCAATCACCGCCTCGCGCCTGCGGATGCCGTGGCTGACCAAAATCCGCACACCCGCAATCGCAATCAAGCCGAACATCAAAACCATCGCGCCGCCTAAAACCGGACTCGGAATCGTCGTAAACGCGCGTCCGACAACGGGGAACAGACCCAACAGCACCAAAATCACGGCAATATATTTGCCCACATGGCGCGAAGCCACGCCGGTCATCTGAATCACGCCGTTGTTTTGCGCAAACGTTGTCAGCGGCAGCGAACCCAAAGCCGTCGCAATCACCGACACCAAGCCGTCTGCCAACACGCCGCCGCGCAGGCGTTTGGTGTATTCCTCGCCTTCAATCGGCTGATCGGACACCATTGCCGTTGCGGTCAAATCGCCGACCGCCTCAAACACGCTCAACAGGAAAATCGCACCCGCCACAATAAATGCGTGCCAGTCAAAAGCAAAACCATATTTAAACGGTACGGGCAGCGTAACCAGCGGCAGGTTTTGCAGCGCGGAAAAATCCACCTTGCCCAAAAACAGCGCGACAATGTAACCGGCAATCAGACCGACCGCGATGCCGCTCATCCGCAACAGCGGGTTTTTCATGCAGTTGAATATCAACACAATCAGCAACACCAGCGAAGCCAGCCCCAGGTTTTCCATCGAGCCGAACGTGCCGTCCGCCTTCGCGCCGAAGCCGCCGCCGAAATCGGTAATACCGACGTGTACCAAACTCAAGCCAATCAGCATCACGACCACGCCACTGACCGTCGGCGTAATCACTTTTTTCAAATACGGCAGCAGCCACGCCGAGAAACACACCAAAAACGCGCCGACAAACGATACACCCAAGAGCGTCGAAATCATCGCATCCTTAGTCAAACCGCCCTCTTTCATCCCCGCGCCGAGCGCAATCATGACGGTAACGAACGAGAAATTCACCGACTGGATGGACAGCATCCCCGAACCGACCGGCCCGAAGCGGTTGACCTGCAAATAAGTGCCGACACCCGACGCAACCATCGCCATCGACACGAGATACGCCGTCATTTCCACCGGCAGTTCCAGCGCGCCGCCCACAATCAGCGCGGGCGTAATCATCGGCACAAAAATCGCCAAAAGATGGGTAACGGCACTCAAGAGCGCATTACCGAACGGCGGCCTGTCTTCCAAACCGTACACCAAATCAGGCGAATCCGCCCCTTTGCCCAACTGACCGCTCATTGTATTTCCTTATTTTAAAGGTTGAAAAATCCAAGCGCGGATTGTAGCGAATCTGCCGCACGGCTTCAATTTACATTTCAGACGGCATCCGTCTGCCCCACACGTTTACCACATTTTATAGTGGATTAACAAAAATCAGGACAAGGCGACGAAGCCGCAGACAGTACAAATAGTACGGAACCGATTCACTTGGTGCTTCAGCACCTTAGAGAATCGTTCTCTTTGAGCTAAGGCGAGGCAACACCGTACTGGTTTTTGTTAATCCACTATAAATCCGACGGCACCGGCATAAACCGGCGAATATAATAAAATGATTTCAAACAGGAAAAATCAATTTCCACCATACCTTTCGGCGCAAACGCCCCACATCTGCAACCCGCCGGATTTCACACCTGCGGTAAAGTAGGCTACAATCAGAAGCATTACCGCCCCCTACACCACAACTGATAAAAGGTTCTGTATGTTACAAGGTAGCCTGGTTGCCCTGATTACCCCGATGAATCAAGACGGCAGCATCCATTACGAACAACTCCGCGATTTGATCGACTGGCACATTGAAAACGGCACGGACGGCATCGTTGCCGTCGGCACGACAGGCGAATCCGCCACCCTCTCCGTCGAAGAACACACCGCCGTCATCGAAGCCGTCGTCAAACACGTTGCCAAACGCGTCCCCGTCATCGCCGGCACAGGGGCAAACAACACCGTCGAAGCCATCGCCCTTTCCCAAGCCGCCGAAAAAGCCGGGGCGGACTACACCCTCTCCGTCGTCCCCTATTACAACAAACCTTCGCAAGAAGGCATGTACCGCCATTTCAAAGCCGTTGCCGAAACCGCCGCGATTCCGATGATACTCTACAACGTTCCCGGCAGAACCGTCGTCAGCATGAACAACGAAACCATCCTGCGCCTTGCCGAAATCCCCAACATCGTCGGCGTGAAAGAAGCCAGCGGCAACATCGGCAGCAACATCGAACTCATCAACCGCGCGCCCGAAGGCTTCGCCGTCCTTTCCGGCGACGACCATACCGCCCTGCCGTTCATGCTGTGCGGCGGACACGGCGTGATTACCGTAGCCGCCAACGCCGCACCCAAGCTCTTTGCCGATATGTGCCGCGCCGCGCTTCAAGGCGATATCGCCCTCGCACGCGAGCTCAACAACCGGCTGATTCCGATTTACGACACCATGTTCTGCGAACCCAGCCCCGCCGCACCGAAATGGGCGGTATCCGCCTTGGGCAGATGCGAACCGCACGTCCGCCTGCCGCTCGTTCCGCTGACGGAAGGCGGACAGGCAAAAGTCCGCGCCGCCCTGAAAGCCTCAGGACAACTTTAAATATAGCCATGCCGTCTGAAGCGTTCAGACGGCATAACGCAACAAACACTTTAATATCCATCACACAGGATGACACGATGACCCATATCAAACCCGTCATTGCCGCGCTCGCACTCATCGGGCTTGCCGCCTGCTCCGGCAGCAAAACCGAACAGCCCAAGCTCGACTACCAAAGCCGGTCGCACCGCCTGATCAAACTCGAAGTCCCACCTGATTTGAACAACCCCGACCAAGGCAACCTCTACCGCCTGCCTGCCGGTTCGGGCGCCGTCCGCGCCAGCGATTTGGAAAAACGCCGCACACCCGCCGTCCAACAGCCTGCCGATGCCGAAGTATTGAAAAGCGTCAAAGGTGTCCGCCTCGAGCGCGACGGCAGCCAACGCTGGCTCGTTGTCGACGGCAAGTCTCATGCCGAAATCTGGCCGCTCCTGAAAGCCTTTTGGCAGGAAAACGGCTTCGACATCAAATCCGAAGAACCCGCCATCGGACAAATGGAAACCGAGTGGGCGGAAAACCGTGCCAAAATCCCCCAAGACAGCTTGCGCCGCCTATTCGACACAGTCGGTTTGGGCGGCATCTACTCCACCGGCGAGCGCGACAAATTCATCGTCCGTATCGAACAGGGCAAAAACGGCGTTTCCGACATCTTCTTCGCCCACAAAGCCATGAAAGAAGTGTACGGCGGCAAAGACAAAGACACGACCGTATGGCAGCCCTCCCCGTCCGATCCCAACCTCGAAGCCGCTTTCCTGACGCGCTTTATGCAATATTTGGGCGTTGACGGACAGCAGGCGGAAAACGCATCGGCAAAAAAACCTACCCTTCCCGCCGCCAACGAAATGGCGCGTATCGAAGGCAAAAGCCTGATTGTCTTAGGCGACTACGGCAGAAACTGGCGGCGCACCGTGCTCGCCCTCGACCGCATCGGGCTGACCGTCGTCGGTCAAAACACCGAACGCCACGCTTTCCTGGTTCAAAAAGCCCCGAACGAAAGCAATGCAGTTACCGAACAAAAACCCGGCCTGTTCAAACGCCTGCTGGGCAAAGGCAAAGCGGAGAAACCTGCCGAACAGCCGGAACTGATTGTCTATGCCGAGCCTGTCGCCAACGGCTCGCGCATCGTCCTGCTCAACAAAGACGGCAGCGCATATGCCGGCAAAGACGCATCCGCATTATTGGGCAAACTCCATTCCGAACTGCGTTAAACCATTCAAAACAAAAGCAGCTTCCAAACAGAAGCTGCTTTTTTATGCGGAACTTTTTACAACAAATGGGGCAAAATATCCTCAACTGCCTGAACCAACGCATCCACCAAAGGCGGATCGAACGCACGATGCCCTGCCTGAACCACCCTCAATTCCGCTTCGGGAAAGGCTTTCGACAGCGCCCACGCACTCTGCATCGGCGTACACAAATCATACCGCCCCTGCACGATAATGGTCGGGATATGCCGTATTTTGCCGATATTGTTCAAAATCGCCCTATCGCCCTGCAACCAGCCGCCGTTGACAAAATAATGGTTTTCCAAACGCGCGATTGCCAGTGAGGCATAAGCATCTTCATCCACTTCCTCCGGCTCGAAACGGATCAGATAGCTTTCCCAATCCGCCCAAGCCTTTGCGGCAGACAGGCACACTTCTTCATCTTGATGAAACAGCAATCCGTGATACGCCTCAATCAGCCGGTTCCGCCGATTTTCAGCAATCGGCGCGACAAATTTTTGCCATTGTTCCGGATAAATCCGGCTCACACCGCCCGCCTCGTTCAGCCACGCCGTTTCAGACGGCCTGCACAAAAATATCCCGCGCAATACCAATCCCTTTACCCGTTCAGGATGGGTTTGGGCATAAGCCAGCGACAAAGTGCTGCCCCACGAACAGCCGAACACCAGCCATTTCCTGATACCCAGCATTTCACGGACTTTTTCAATATCCGCCACCAAATCCCAAGTCGTATTGTCTTCCGCACAAGCATACGGGCGCGAACGTCCGCAACCGCGCTGGTCGATGATGACGATGCGGAACACATCGGGATTGAAAAAACCCCGACATTCAGGCGAAGCCCCCGCGCCCGGCCCGCCATGTAAAAAAATGACCGGCACACCGTCGGGATTGCCCGACTCTTCCCAATAAATTTGATGAATTTCAGACACCTGCAAGTATCCGCTATGAAAAGGCTGTTTTATCTCATACATCATCTTCTCCCATATTGCTTCTGACAATCCGAACATTCCCACACGCAACATCACGCACGAGACACAAGCCGCCCCGAAAGGCAAATGCCGAAAAATCGCGATATAGTGAATTAACAAAAATCAGGACAAGGCGACGAAGCCTCAGACAGTACAGATAGTACGGAACCGATTCACTTGGTGCTTCAGCACCTTAGAGAATCGTTCTCTTTGAGCTAAAGCGAGGCAACGCCGTACTGGTTTTTGTTCATCCACTATAACAGCAACCTTGTCGCCGTCATTCCCGCAAAAGCGGGAATCTAGAAATGAAAAGCAACAGGCATTTATCGGAAATAACTGAAACCGAACAGACTAGATTCCCGCCTGCGCGGGAATGACGATTCATAAGTTTCCCGAAATTCCAACATAACCGAAACCTGACAATAACCGTAGCAACTGAACCGTCATTCCCACCACTTTTCGTCATTCCCGCGAAAGCGGGAATCTAGAATCTCAGACTTTCAGATAATCTTTGAATATTGCTGTTGTTCTAAGGTCTAGATTCCCGCCTGCGCGGGAATGACGAATCCATCCGCACGGAAACCTGCACCACGTCATTCCTACGAACCTACATCCCGTCATTCCCACAAGGACAGAAAACCAAAATCAGAAACCTAAAATCCCGTCATTCCCGCGCAGGCGGGAATCTAGGTCTGTCAGTGCAGGAACTTATCGGATAAAACGGTTTCTTGAGATTTTACATCCTGGATTCCCACTTTCGTGGGAATCTAGAATCTCGGACTTTCAGATAATCTTTGAATATTGCTGTTGTTCTAAGGTCTGGATTCCCGCCTGCGCGGGAATGACGATTCATAAGTTTCCCGAAATTCCAACATAACCGAAACCTGACAGTAACCGTAGCAACTGAACCGTCATTCCCACGAAAGTGGGAATCTAGAAATGAAAAGCAACAGGCATTTATCGGAAATAACTGAAACCGAACAGACTAGATTCCCGCCTGCGCGGGAATGACGGCTGCAGATGCCCGACGGTCTTTATAGCGGATTAACAAAAATCAGGACAAGGCGACGAAGCCGCAGACAGTACAAATAGTACGGAACCGATTCACTCGGTGCTTCAGCACCTTAGAGAATCGTTCTCTTTTTTGTTCATCCGCTACATTGTGTTGAAACATCGCCCCAAACCCGATATAATCCGCCCTTGAACCATCAGTGAAAATCGTTCTTTTTAATCAGTTAAACCGAATACGGAGTCGAAAATGAATCCAGCCCCCAAAAAACCTTCTCTTCTCTTCTCTTCTCTTCTCTTCTCTTCTCTTCCGCAGCGCAGGCGGCAAGTGAAGACGGCAGCCGCAGCCCGTATTATGTGCAGGCGGATTTAGCCTACGCCGCCGAACGCATTACCCACGATTATCCGCAAGCAACCGGTGCAAACAACACAAGCACAGTAAGCGATTATTTCAGAAACATCCGTACGCATTCCATCCACCCTCGGGTGTCGGTCGGCTACGATTTCGGCGACTGGAGGATAGCGGCAGATTATGCCAGTTACAGAAAATGGAACGACAATAAATATTCCGTCAACACAAAAAATGTGCAGGTGAATAAAAGCAATGGCAACAGGCAAGACCTGAAGACGGAAAATCAGGAAAACGGTACATTCCACGCCGTCTCCTCGCTCGGCTTGTCCGCCGTTTACGATTTCAATACCGGTTCCCGCTTCAAACCCTATGCAGGCGTGCGCGTCGCCTACGGACATGTTAGACACAGCATCGATTCGACCAAAAAAACAACAAATGTTCTTACCGTCCCCACCAATATTCCTGGCGGAACACCTACGATTTATAATCAGGGAAGTACGCAAGACGCCTATCACGAAAGCCACAGCATCCGCCGCTTGGGTCTTGGTGTCGTCGCCGGTGTCGGTTTCGACATCACGCCCAAGCTGACTTTAGACACCGGATACCGCTACCACAACTGGGGACGCTTGGAAAACACCCGCTTCAAAACCCACGAAGTCTCATTGGGCGTGCGCTACCGCTTCTGATTCCCCGACACCGATGCCGTCTGAACCTTCAGACGGCATTTTTGATTCACCTGCCGTTTACAGACGCGGGGCGGGCGTGGAAATACCCGAACCGTCATTCCCGACAACACCGTAATCTTGAAACCCGTCATTCCCGCACAGGCGGGAATCCAGACCCCTGACGCGGCGGGAATCTATCGGAAATGACTGAAACCCCGAGATTCTAGATTCCCACTTCCGTGGGAATGACGATTCAGTTTCGTTCCGACAACACCGTAATCTTGAAACCCGTCATTTCCGACAACGCCGCAATCTTGAAATTCGTCATTCCCGCACAGGCGGGAATCCAGACCTGTCCGCACAGAAACTTATCGGATAAAAACAGTTGCCCAAACCCCGCGTTCTAGATTCCCACTTTCGTGGGAATGACGGGATGCAGGTTTCCGTATGGATGGATCCGTCATTCCCGACAACACCGCAATCTCGAAATTCGTCATTCCCGCGCAGGCGGGAATCCAGACCTCCGACGCGGCGGGAATCTATCGGAAATGACTGAAACCCCGCGTTCTAGATTCCCACTTCCGTGGGAATGACGGTTCAGTTGCGTTCCGACAACACCGCAATCTTGAAATTCGTCATTCCCGACAATACCGCAATCTCGAAATTCGTCATTCCCGCGCAGGCGGGAAGCCAGACCTGTCCGCACAGAAACTTATCGGATAAAAACAGTTGCCCAAACCCCGCGTTCTAGATTCCCACTTTCGTGGGAATGACGTGGTGCAGGTTCCGTATGGATGGATTCGTCATTCCCGCGCAGGCGGGAATCCAAACCCCCGACGCGGCGGGAATCTATCGGAAATGACTGAAACCCCGAGATTCTAGATTCCCACTTTCGTGGGAATGACGGTTCAGTTGCGTTCCGACAACACCGTAATCTTGAAATCCGTCCGACAACACCGTAATCTTAAAACCCGTCATTCCCGCGCAGGCGGGAATCCAGACCTCCGACGCGGCGGGAATCTATCGGAAATGACTGAACCCCCCGAGATTCTAGATTCCCACTTCCGTGGGAATGACGTGGTGCAGGTTTCCGTATGGATGGATTCGTCATTCCCGCGCAGGCGGGAATCTAGACCTGTCCGCACAGAAACTTATCGGATAAAAACAGTTGCCCAAACCCCGCGTTCTAGATTCCCACTTTCGTGGGAATGGCGGTTCAGTTGCTACGGCCCCGCCCTACAATACGCCTTGCGAATCTGTCCCACGCCCGCCCTTGTATGCCTCAAATGGGTTAAACTACGCACTTCCCGACTTCCCGTTTCGGGCAGGGGTACAGGTCCGATTTATAGTGGATTAACAAAAATCAGGACAAGGCGACGAAGCCGCAGACAGTACAGATAGTACGGAACCGATTCACTCGGTGCTTCAGCACCTTAGAGAATCGTTCTCTTTGAGCTAAGGCGAGGTAACGCCGTACTGGTTTAAATTTAATCCACTATATATTTCAATAAAACAAGGAAACATTATGCAGCACGAAGAAGGCAACCGCCAACGCCCTCAAGGCGAACTGCTCCTGCGTACCGTCGCTATGCCGCGCGATACCAATCCCAACCAAGACATTTTCGGCGGCTGGATTATGTCGCAGATGGATTTGGGCGGCGGCATATTGGCGGCGGAAATCGCGCGGGGACGCATCGTTACCGTCGCCGTTCAGGAAATGAACTTCATCCGCCCGGTCAAGGTCGGCAACGTCGTCTGCTGCTACGGGCATTGCGTCCGCGTGGGCAATACTTCCCTCCAGCTTAAAGTCGAAGTCTGGGTGAAAACTTTGATGAACGATTGCGTTACCGAAGACCGCCACCTCGTAACCGAAGCCGTGTTCACTTATGTCGCCATCGATGCGGAAGGCAATCCGCGCCCGATTCCGAAAGAAGGCAACCCCATATTGGCGGGCTTATTGCCTACTCCGTAAAAATACCCGTAAAAATGCCGTCTGAAACTGTCTTCAGACGGCATTCCGCATCATTTGAACCAAGATCTGATGCGGGAAAACAGCGACATACTCTGTTTTTCAAAGTCTTCCCGCACTTCCGGCACGGCTTTTTTTATCACCTTCATTCCTGCAAAAGTCTGCGCCACGGGCATAATTTCAATCGTGTTCACATTCATATGCGCCGGCCGGCGGTACAGCCACAATGCGGTTTCCGCAATATCTTCGGGGCGGATAAATTCCACACCCTCATACACGCCTGCTGCCTTCTCGTCATCGCCTTTGAAGCGCACGTTGGAAAACTCCGTATTGCCGCACAAACCCGGCTCGATATTGGTAACGCGGATGTTCTTATCCGCCAACTCCGCGCGCAAATTCAGGCTGAACTGGCGCACAAACGCCTTGGTTGCCCCGTAAACGTTGCTGCCGGCATAAGCATAATTACCCGCAATCGAACCCAAATTCATCACATAGCCGCCGCCGCGTTCCACCATTTGCGGCAAAATCTTGCGCGTCAGAAACGTCAAACCCAAAACATTGGTTTGAATCATTGTTTCCCAATCTCCAAAATCCGCCTTGTCCGCCGTGTCCAAACCCAAAGCCAGCCCGGCATTGTTGATGAGGCAGTCGATGTCGGAAAATTCATCGGGGATGCCGTTTAAGGCATTTTCCACCGATTCGCGGCGCGACACGTCCATTTCCAAAGGGTAAAACAAAGCACCCAATTCATCCGCCAAGGCCTGAAGCCTGTCCGCACGGCGCGCCGCACCGATAACGCAGTATCCCGCCCCGACAAACGCGCGGCACATCGCTTCGCCGAATCCTGCCGAAGCACCGGTAATTAAAACAGCCATTGTTTTTCCTTTCTTTCTCGTTTCCCAAACCTGTTTCAGGTATCATAACACCCTTCAGACGGCATCGCGCCGGCTGAAAATGACAACAACCATACCACCACGACAGGACACATTCAATATGAAAACCCAAATCAGCCTTGCTGCTGCCGCCATCACACTGCTCCTTTCCGCCTGCGGAGGCAGCGGAATACCTTCCCAACCCAAAGGCGAAATTTCCGAAAACCGCACCGCCGCGTTCAAATCCATGATGCCCGAATTCACACGTATGGGCAAAATGGTCAAAGGCGAAGAACCTTACGATGTCGAAAAATTCAAACAGGCGGCAGCGTCGTTTGCCGAAAGCAGCAAGAAACCGTTCACACTTTTTGAGTCCGATCCGCAAGGCAACGGGCGCGCACTGCCAGCCGTTTGGTCGGATGGTGCAAAATTTGAAGCCGAAAAAACAAAATTCGCCGCCGCCGTCGAAAAACTCAACGCCGCCGCCCAAACCGGCAAACTGGATGAAATCAAAGCCGCCTACGGCGAAACCGGCGCAAGCTGCAAATCCTGCCACGACAGTTTCCGCGCGCCGGAATAACATCCGAAACAGAACGATGCCGTCTGAAGCCTTCAGACGGCATTTTCTTTGTCATTTCAGCACACGCAAAGCAATCAGAAATTATCTTCAATTCAAAAAATACGCCATATCCTGATTTTTGCCTTACTTACTCCGCCATTTTCTATTTTGATTTGCTATGCGATTAATCTTTATCGTCAAATGTCAAAATCGGGATGCCGGATTGGGTAAACAGGGCATACACCGGCTTGAGCCAATAATCTTCCGGAAGGGAAGCCGGTTTCAATGCGTAAACGTGCACATTGGGAAAATCCTTCATCGTCAACGCCGCGCCGCTGAAAAAGGTATAAATTTCATACCTCGTATGCGGGTTTTTCTTAATCTCGCGCAAAATATAGTCTTCGATGACATAGGGCGAATTTAATGTGGTTACGCCGGAAAGCCCGTAGGTTTGGCGGGGGTGCGGTGCGACATATTGTATGTTGAAGTTTTTTGCCGCCTTTTCCGAAATTTCCTTCATCTCCTTGTCGGGCGAACCCAAAAGTATCCGCACCGTGCCGCCCGTTTCGTCCCCCGCCTTCAGTTCGGACGCATCGAACAGCGGCAGGTAAGTCATCTTGCGGCGGCCGTCGTCCATAATGTTTTTCAAACCCTTGAATATCGTGTAATGCTCGTCGGAAGCATTACGGGTTTTGGCGATGCTCCAATCTCCGATCATCATCCGGGCAAAATTCCGCTTGATCGTCCCGTTTACAGAAAACTCATCGCCCAAATAGCTGCTGCTTTGAATTAAATTGCCTGTCCCGTCGTCAAAGGTTTTGATTTCCGCATCCGGGTAAGTGCTCAAAAAGGCGGCAATGCTGACTTTTTCCAAACTTGCCAAATAAATCCGTTTGACCTTCGGCAGCAGCATCGACTTTACCTTCAGCTCCGCCATCGTCGGAATGAAATTAAACGATTTGTTCAAACCGTAGGGCAGGTGGAAAAAGTACGCCCGCTCCGCTTTATCCTTTATCTGCTTGAAATAATAATCGTATTTTTCATTCCTGTTTTCAGACATCAGCACCACATAAAACCGCTCCCCCGGATGCTGCGCCATAATCCTTTCCGCCACCTTCATCTGCAATATGGTATAGCAGAAAATCAGATTGACCGGTTCCCCCTCTTCATTGAAGAGTTTGTCCTTCAGCAGGGAAACCGCATTCCTTTCCCCATGATTTACCCGGTCAAATGTATAAAATATCCCGAAACAAAAAACAATCAAACACAACACGGTCAAACAAGCCTTTTTCAAGCCCATATCCCTAAAACTCCATTCCGACAAATTGAACATACGCCCCGAGTGTCCCGGGACGGAAAAATGCGGAATTTTAGCAGATATTCCGACAGTTACCGAATATTATAGTGATTTAAATTTAAATCAGGACAAGGCGACGAAGCCGCAGACAGTACAAGCAGTACGACAAGGCGAGGCAACGCTGTACTGGTTTAAATTTAAACCACTATAAAATCAATTTCACCGAAAATATGCCGCCGCACATCAGGCACAGCACCTCCGACCGCCGCCAAACGCGGGAAAACCATTTCCCCCTTCCTTTCATGCAGCCGCGTTCAAACACGCCAAGATCGAACAAAGCGCGAACAAAGCCGCCAAAATATGCCATAATAGCCGCGCACATTCCCCGCGCAATGTGTTCCAAAAGAAAAAACCAACCTACAAGAGAATAATCCTATGACTCAAAAATCCACCATTGTTTATACCCATACCGACGAAGCCCCCGCGCTGGCGACCCAATCGCTGCTGCCGATTGTGCAGGCGTTTGCCCGCCACGCCGATATTGATGTCAAAACTGCCGACATTTCCCTGTCCGGCCGTATTTTGGCGGCATTCCCCGAATATCTGACCGAGGCGCAGCGCGTACCCGACGCGCTTGCCGAATTGGGCGAACTGGTGAAACAACCCGATGCAAACGTAATCAAACTGCCGAACATCAGCGCGTCCGTACCGCAACTGACTGCTGCGATTAAAGAATTGCAGTCTAAAGGCTTTGCCGTTCCCGACTATCCCGCCGACCCGCAAACCGACGAAGAAAAAGCCGTACGCGAACGCTACGACCGCATCAAAGGCAGCGCGGTCAATCCCGTTTTGCGCGAAGGCAACTCCGACCGCCGCGCCCCTAAGGCAGTGAAAAACTTTGCCAAAAAAAATCCGCACAGTATGGGCGCGTGGGCGAAAGATTCCAAAACCCACGTTGCCACCATGCAAAGCGGCGACTTTTTCCATAACGAACAATCCGTTACCGTACCCGATGCGACTTCCGTGTCCATCGTGTTCACCGACAAACAAGGCAACAAAAAAGAGCTGCGCGATCCTGTTGCCCTGAAAGCCGGCGAAATCATCGACGCGACCGTAATGAGCAAAAAAGCCCTGCTCGCCTTCCTTGCCGAACAAGTGAAAGACGCGAAAGCAAAAGGCGTATTGTTCTCGCTGCACATGAAAGCCACGATGATGAAAGTGTCCGACCCGATTATCTTCGGACACGCCGTCAAAGTGTTCTTCGCGCCTGTTTTTGAAAAATTCGGCGACAAATTGGCTGCCGCAGGCGTCAACGTCAACAACGGCTTCGGCAACCTGCTTGCCAATCTGGACAAGCTGGATGCGGACACCCGCGCCGCCGTTGAAGCTGAAATCGCTGCCGTTTACGCCGCCAACCCTGATTTGGCAATGGTCGATTCCGATAAAGGCATTACCAACCTGCACGTTCCTAGCGATGTCATCGTCGATGCTTCTATGCCTGCGATGATCCGCAATTCCGGCCGTATGTGGGACAAAAACGGCAAAGCGCAAGACACCAAAGCCGTGATTCCCGACAGCAGCTACGCTGGTGTTTACCAAGCAACCATCGATTTCTGCCGCGAACACGGCGCATTCGATCCGACAACAATGGGTACTGTGCCCAACGTCGGACTGATGGCGCAAGCGGCGGAAGAATACGGTTCACACAACAAAACCTTCGAAATCGAAGCCGACGGTCAGGTTCAAGTGGTTGATGCAGCAGGAAAAGTCCTGATGCAACACGACGTTGAAGCAGGCGACATCTGGCGTATGTGCCAAACCAAAGACGATCCGGTTAAAGACTGGGTACAACTTGCCGTCAACCGCGCCCGTCTGAGCAACACGCCTGCCGTGTTCTGGCTCGACGAAAACCGTCCGCACGACAAGAGCCTGCTCGCCAAGGTTAAAGCCTACCTTGCCGAACTGGATACCAATGGCCTCGACATCCGCGTCCTCGCTCCTGAAGAAGCCGCCAAGTTCAGCTTGGGTCGTCTGAAAAACGGCGAAGACACCATCTCCGTAACCGGTAATGTCTTGCGCGACTACCTGACCGACTTGTTCCCAATTTTGGAACTCGGCACAAGCGCGAAAATGCTGTCTATCGTTCCATTGATGAACGGCGGCGGTATGTTTGAAACCGGCGCGGGCGGTTCTGCACCGAAACATGTTCAACAATTCCTCGAAGAAAACCATTTGCGCTGGGACTCGCTGGGCGAATTCCTCGCACTCGCCGTATCGTTTGAACATTTGGCGCAAAAAACCGGCAATGCCAAAGCCCAAGTCCTCGCCGACACTTTGGATGCAGCCACCGAAAAACTGCTGTTGAACGACAAATCGCCTAAACGTAAAGCCGGCGAACTCGACAACCGCGGCAGCCATTTCTACCTCACCCTCTACTGGGCGCAAGAATTGGCGGCGCAAGACAAAGATGCCGAACTGAAAGCCGCATTTACGCCATTGGCAGCCGCTTTGACCGCCGACGAAGCGAAAATCGTTGCCGAGCTTTCCGCCGTACAAGGCAAAGCGGCCGACATCGGCGGCTACTACGCCGCCAATCCTGAAAAAGCCGCACAAGTGATGCGTCCGAGCGTAACCTTTAATCAGGCACTAAACGCCTTATAAGCACAAAGGTAAAAATGCCGTCTGAACATTCGTCGTTCAGACGGCATTAGTTATCCCTATCTGCCTGATTATGATTAAACGCCGCACCCATTGGATATAAAAAACCAGTACGGCGTTGCCTCGCCTTAGCTCAAAGAGAACGATTCTCTAAGGTGCTGAAGCACCAAGTGAATCGGTTCCGTACTATCTGTACTGTCTGCGGCTTCGTCGTCTTGTCCTGATTTTTGTTAATTCACTATATCGACATCGCCAAACGAAACTTCGTCATCGCCGTTTCGTCTTTGTCTAAAACCAAAACCGAAACCAACAACCCCAAAGGTATCGCCCATACTATCGAATACCTTAAAAAACACAAGGTCGAGACCTTTGCAAAATTCCCCAAAATCCCCCAATTCCCACCAAGACATTTAGGGGATTTCTCATGAGCACCTTCTTCCGGCAAACCGCACAAGCCATGATTGCCAAACACATCGACCGCTTCCCACTATTGAAGTTGGACCAGGTGATTGATTGGCAACCAATCGAACAATACCTGAACCGTCAAAGAACCCGTTACCTTCGAGACCACCGCGGCCGTCCCGCCTACCCGCTGCTGTCCATGTTCAAAGCCGTCCTGCTCGGACAATGGCACAGCCTCTCCGATCCCGAACTCGAACACAGCCTCATCACCCGCATCGACTTCAACCTGTTTTGCCGTTTTGACGAACTGAGCATCCCCGATTACAGCACCTTATGCCGCTACCGCAACTGGCTGGCGCAAGACGACACCCTGTCCGAATTACTCAAACTGATTAACTGCCAACTGACCGAAAAAGGCCTAAAAATAGAGAAAGCATCCGCCGCCGTCGTTGATGCCACCATTATCCAGACCGCCGGCAGCAAACAGCGTCAGGCCATAGAAGTTGACGAAGAAGGACAAATCAGCGGTCAAACCACACCGAGTAAGGACAGCGATGCCCGTTGGATAAAGAAAAACGGCCTCTACAAACTCGGTTACAAACAACATACCCGTACCGATGCGGAAGGCTATATCGAGAAACTGTACATCACTCCCACCAATGCCCATGAGTGCACACACCTGTCGCCGTTGTTGGAAGGACTGCCCAAAGGTACGACCGTCTATGCCGACAAAGGCTATGACAGTGCGGAAAACCGGCAACATCTGGAAGAACATCAGTTGCAGGACGGCATTATGCGCAAAGCCTGCCGCAACCGCCCGCTGTCGGAAGTGCAAACCAAACGCAACCGATATTTGTCGAAGACCCGTTATGTGGTTGAACAGAGCTTCGGTACGCTGCACCGTAAATTCCGCTACGCTCGGGCAGCCTATTTCGGACTGATTAAAGTGAGTGCGCAAAGCCACCTGAAAGCGATGTGTTTGAACCTGTTGAAAGCGGCCAACAGGTTAAGTGCGCCCGCTGCCGCCTAAAAAGCAGCCCGGATGCCTGATTATCGGGTATCCGGGCAGGATTAAGGGGGTGTTTGGGTAAAATTAGGCGGTATTTGGGGCGAAAACAGCCGAAAACCTGTGTTTGGGTTTCGGCTGTCGGGAGGGAAAGGAATTTTGCAAAGGTCTCAACTTGAACAAAAAAGAACCGCCCCGAATCAGGGCGGTTTTGTTTTGTGGCGGAAACGGTGGGATTCGAACCCACGGAGGATTTGCACCCTCAGCGGATTTCGAGTCCGCTGCATTCAGCCTCTCTGCCACGTTTCCGAAAGATGTTTCAACACACAGGACGACACATAAAGCACCGCCCTATGTGTTACCCTGATTCAGAAAGGGTTACACCCCTCCCAAATAAAGTCTGATTCTACCGCCCTAAAGGGTGGGGTTCAACCGAAAAGGAAACACGATGAAGTAAAACCAAATAAAAATGCCGATGCTTTATGCTACTTCATTTTTATTTGGTTTTTGACCTCAAGGATTGGCGGAAGCGGTGAGATTCGAACTCACGGAGGGCTATCAACCCTCGACGGTTTTCAAGACCGTTGCATTAAACCGCTCTGCCACGCTTCCGTCTTCTTGAAGAGTAGGAATAATAATGAAGTTTATACATTTTGCCAAGCACTTTTTTTGGGAAATACTTAATTTATTGTTTTCACTTTATTTGTTCCGAACGCATAAACACCCATTCGCTTTCATTTGAAGCCGCGTCATTAAATGCGTAGCCTTCGTAATTAAAATTTTTCAGCATTTCAGGATCGGTAATATTGTGTTCTGCCGCATAGCGCACCATTAATCCTCGCGCGCGCTTGGCATAGAAACTGATGATTTTATATTTGCCGTTTTTTTCGTCTTTAAATATCGGGGTAATCAGCCGCGCCCGAAGTTTTTTCGTGTTGACGGACTTGAAATATTCCTGTGAGGCAAGGTTGACAAGCGTATTGCTGCCTGCTTGGGCAAGCGTGTCATTTAAAAGGTTGGTAATGATGTCTCCCCAAAACTCATACAAATTCTTCCCGCGCAAATTGGCAAATGCCGTCCCCATTTCCAAACGGTAAGGCTGTATCAGGTCCAGTGGACGCAGAAGGCCGTACAGGCCGGACAGCAGGCGTACGCGCCCTTGCAGATATTGTATTTGATCGGTATTCAATGTGTTTGCATCCATACCTTCGTAAACATCGCCGTTGAACATAAAGACCGCCTGTTTGGCGTTTTCCGGCGTAAACGGCGTGTTCCATTCTGCATTGCGCTGCGCGTTTAAGAGGGCAATTTTGTCGGAAACGTGCATCAGTTCGGCAATCTGTTGCGGCGCAAGCTCGCGCAACTGCTGCATTAGAATGTCGGACTCTGCCAGCAGGTCGGGTTGGGTAAACTCGCTGACAGGGGCAGGGTCTTTTTCATTAAGGTTCTTCGCAGGGGAAAGGACAAAAAACATAATCTGCTCGGTATTGTGTCAAACACGGGGATTTTAAGTTTAAACGTGTTTGCGGGCAAGCCGATTAAAAGTGAAGTATAGTGGATTAAATTTAAACCAGTACAGCGTTGCCTCGCCTTGCCGTACTATCTGTACTGTCTTCGGCTTCGTCGCCTTGTCCTGATTTTTGTTAATCCACTATAAATACCGTTACAGCAAATTCAACCGTAGAATATTGAAAAATGCCGTCTGAACAAAAGTTCAGACGGCATTTCCGATTCCTTACCGATACAGTGAAACTATGTCTTCCGCAGCTTTGACACAAGTTGCGACATCGGCAACCAAAGCGATACGGACATAACCTTCCCCGGGATTGCCCTGTTCGGTATCCCGTGCCAAAAAGCGTCCGGGCAATACTTGGATAGCGGCTTTTTGCCATAAATTGCGTGCAAATGCCAAATCGTCGCCATCGGGGACTTTCAACCAGATGTAAAACGAGGCATCCGGTAATTTAACGTCAAATACCTGTTGCAAAATGGGAATAACGCGCTCAAATTTTTCCTGATACAGGCGGCGGTTGTCGATAACGTGCTGTTCGTCATCCCAAGCGGCAATGCTTGCGCGCTGCACGGGAATGCTCATTGCGCTGCCGTGATAGGTTCTGTAAAGCAGAAAATTTTTAAGCAGTTCGGCATCGCCGGCGACAAAACCGGAACGCAGGCCTGGAACATTGGACCGCTTGGACAAACTGGTGAACATAAGCAGTTTTTGCCTGCTTCGCCCCAACTGTGCAGCGGCCTGCAGGCAGCCCAAAGGCTTGTTGCCGTCGAAATAGATTTCGGAATAGCATTCGTCCGAGGCAATAATGAAACCATATTTGTCCTGCAAATCAAAAACTTCTTTCCATCCGTCCAAATCCAGCACGCTGCCGCTGGGGTTGTTGGGCGAGCAGACGAACACCAGTTTGGTGCGTTTCCAAACCTCTTCGGAAATACTACGCCAATCGGGGTTGAAAGACGGCGCGGGGCAATTGGCAAAATGGATTTCACCGCCGCCCAAAAGTGTCGCACCTTCGTAAATCTGATAAAAGGGATTCGGGCTGACAATTGCGGGTTTGATGCCGTCTGAAACAGGGTTCAACACGGTTTGAACAAAAGAAAACAACGCCTCCCTACTGCCTAAAACCGGCAGAATTTCATTATCCGCATCCACTGTCAAGCCATCGTAACGGCGTTTTAACCAGTTTGCACACGCCTGACGCAGTTCAGGCAGACCCGCAGTCAGCGGATATTTTTCCAACTCGTGCAATGAGGCGGTCAGCGCATCCGTAATGACTTTCGGTGTCGGATGTTTCGGTTCGCCGATGTGCAGGGGGACGGCTTCCATGCCTTCAGGCGCGGAAATGCCCTGCATCGCCTCGTGCAGTCGGGCAAAGGGATAGGGTTTGAGCTGCTTGAGTAAGGTATTCATGATTTTCTCCGGTTATCGGTATATCGGAAGATATGCCGTCTGAACCTGACGTGCCCTTCAGACGGCATTTTATATTCAATGCAAACCCGTACTGCCGAAACCGCCTTCTCCACGGCTGCTTCCGACAAATTCCTCGACACGTTTGAAACGCGCCTGCACGATTGGCACGATAACCATCTGCGCGATACGCTCAAACGGTTTGACAGTAAACGGCTCGCTGCTTCTGTTCCATAACGAAACCTTCAATTCCCCTTGATAATCGGAGTCAATCAAGCCGACCAAATTGCCCAAAACAATGCCGTGTTTATGCCCCAATCCGGAACGGGGCAGCAAAACGGCGGCATATGAAGGATCAGCCAAATAAATTGCCAAACCTGTCGGCACAAGAAACGTTTCACCCGGCTGCAAAACGACTTCCTCATCCAAACAGGCGCGCAAATCTAAACCTGCAGAACCCTTCGTTGCATAGACAGGGACAACATCCGCCATCCGTTCGTCCAATACTTTCATTTCTACTTCAATATTCATCGTCTTGCTCCTGCATACGGCCGGTTTCAAAGATGGGAGATTATACACAAGCCGTGTTTACGCTGAAACACAGCAAATAGGTTTTGTTTTGAAATACTCCGTCTGTGTATAATGCCCGACCTTCTTACATATCAATATTAATATGACACACATAAGCTCGCCCCGTAACGAATTTATACGCGGCATCAAAGAAAGTTCGCCCATGCTGATCGGGCTTTTGCCTTGGGCATTAATACTCGGTATGCAGGGTGGACAAAAAGGCATGAGCTGGCTGGAAATGTTGTTGATGACCGGTATGAACTTCGCCGGCGGCTCCGAGTTTGCCACGGTCAACCTGTGGGCGGAACCTCTGCCGATACTGCTTATCGCCACCGTAACCTTTATGATTAATTCTCGGCATATCCTGATGGGGGCGGCACTTGCCCCGCACCTGAAAGAAATACCGCTGAAAAAAGCCGTGCCCGCACTGTTTTTTATGTGTGATGAAAGCTGGGCGATGGCATTCTCCGAAATCCAAAAACGGAAAGCAGCCGGTTTGCCCGCATTCAATATGCCTTTTTATAGTGGATTAACAAAAACCAGTACAGCGTTGCCTCGCCTTAGCTCAAAGAGAACGATTCTCTAAGGTGCTGAAGCACCAAGTGAATCGGTTCCGTACTATCTGTACTGTCTGCAGCTTCGCCGCCTTGTCCTGATTTTTGTTAATCCACTATATGAATCGTCATTCCCGCGCAGGCGGGAATCTAGACATTCAATGCTAAGGCAATTTATTGAAAATGACTGAAACTCAAAAAACTAGATTCCCACTTTCGTGGGAATGACGGGATGTAGGTTTCCGTATGGATGGATTCGTCATTCCCGCGCAGGCGGGAATCTAGACATTCAATGCTAAGGCAATTTATCGGGAATGACTGAAACTCAAAAAACTGGATTCCCACTTTCGTGGGAATGACGGGATGCAGGTTCGTGGGAATGACGTGGTGCAGGTTTCCGTACGGATGGATGCGTCATTCCCGCGCAGGCGGGAATCTAGACCTGTCGGTGCGGAAACTTATCGGATAACACGGTTTCCCCAACCCTGCATCCTGGATTCCCACTTTCGTGGGAATGACGGCGGAGCGGTTTCTGCTTTTTCCAATAAATGACCCCAACCTAAAATCCGTCATTCCCGCGCAGGCGGGAATCTAGACATTCAATACTAAGGCAATTTATCGGAAATGACTGAAACTCAAAAAACTGGATTCCCACTTTCGTGGGAATGACGGGATGCAGGTTCGTGGGAATGACGTGGTGCAGGTTTCCGTACGGATGGATTCGTCATTCCCGCGCAGGCGGGAATCTAGACATTCAATACTAAGGCAATTTATCGGGAATGACTGAAACTCAAAAAACTGGATTCCCACTTTCGTGGGAATGACGGAATGTAGGTTCGTGGGAATGACGGGATGCAGGTTTCCGTATGGATGGATTCGTCATTCCCGCGCAGGCGGGAATCTAGTCCGTTCGGTTTCGGTTTTTTTGGCTAGTGCCGCAACATTAAATTTCTAGATTCCCACTTTCGTGGGAATGACGGGATGTATAGTGGATTAACAAAAACCAGTACGGCGTTGCCTCGCCTTAGCTCAAAGAGAACGATTCTCTAAGGTGCTCAAGCACCAAGTGAATCGGTTCCGTACTATCTGTACTGTCTGCGGCTTCGTCGCCTTGTCCTGATTTTTGTTAATCCACTATACCCATAAAAATGCCGTCTGAACATTGATTTTCAGACGGCATCGGCAAAACAACCTTATTTTTTACGATTAGAGAAGGCTTCACAGCCGGCATCTGCGGACAAGGTCTCCAAATGGGCTCGGGCAGAAGCGGCATCACGGCATTTGTATCCGTCGCCCACGCTGTTCATCCATACCGACAAAGTATAACCCGTCCCCGTCTTTGGAACACCGACCAAGCTGTATGCCCTTGGTTTTTCCGTATTGGCAAATGCCACCGAAACACTATATTTTTTGGCAATTTTCGGATTCATCTTATAGCCTGAGGCAAGCGCTTCCAGTCGTATCTTGAGGGTATCATTATCGTCCTGGGGATTTTTCAAAATAATCTGTTTGAGAACATTGTTGATACCGACCATCTCCGTATAAAGCTGGGACTGATAGCCTCTTTCAATATAACTCTGATAAGAAGGTATGGCAATGACGCTGATGATGCCGAGTATCGCGACGACTATCATCATCTCAATCAATGTAAACCCTTTTTGTTCCATTTTATTACTCATCATTATTGCTTACATAAGATTGAAGGACGACCACGGTATTGGCATTCTTACCCCAAGCCTTGGCAGTAACCCGATAAACATTTTCTCCGTTCTTCACGCCCAAATATTCGATAATATAGCGCGGTGGTTTGCTGACACTTTGCGTGCCTTTCTTATATTCCATCCCTTTATTGTCAATGCACAGGTCGGTAGAATTTGCAGGGCAAGAACGCTTCACCGCCTCAACGGTGGGATTGCCTTGCACCACGATATTGTCAAAAGCCTCTTCATTACCATGATTTGTATTTGTCCGCACATTCACTGCGGTACACAGACCTTTTTCACAGTTTTCGCTAAATGTAACCTTACTGTCCGTATCATATTCCAAATCCAAAACCTGAAATTCGCCTTCCCGCAAAGCCGCCTCGGCCAAAGACAAAGCCAATTTCCTGTCTGATTCGTTGGCACTGATCCGCTGCTCGGTATTGTAAGACTGCGCGGCAGTTACAACCAAAAAAGCCACGACGATCATTACCATCAGCACGATAAACAGTGCGAACCCCCTCTGTCCGTCAGAAGTCGGGATTCCCGTCAAAGTGTTCTGTTTGCGCATACATTTCCCCCCCGTATTGTCGCATTGATACGGTAAGCATAAATACTATTGTCTGAAGAAGCGGCAATCTTGGCATCAAGGCCGCTATCCAATAAAACCTCCACCCCGGCAGGCGTAACAGCATTTTTGGATTTGTCGAATTCATTCGTATATTTGAATTGCTCCTCTTTGCCGGCATCTTCATCTTCAGGACAACCGGAAACATAAATATACCGCACATTCATACGTTTAACCTTTTTCACGAGCAACTGAGGATTACCCCACTTGCCCTTATCATCCAATTGGAAGCGGAACAAACCTTCCTCATCGGCAATCCTGCCGACCGCATAGGCATTGACCACATGCCTTTGACGGGTGATATTTCCATTTTGTTTATCATCATTAGTAATCTGTAATGCACTCTTTGCTTCTTGCAAGGTAGATATTTTCTTACCCGGTTTTGCTATTTTGGAACAGCTGCTGACTACAACAGTCTCAGCACTCGCATCAAGATCATCGATACCGTATTGGAAAACCAATGCGTTAAGGCGCTGGGTAAAACCCGAATATTTAATATCTGCGGATTCAGTAACGGGAATCAGTTGTTCCATGTCGCTCCTTTTTAAGGAAAAAAGGGGATTTTCTTGTTTGACACCGGGTTTTGCAGAGGCAGGTTGAGTTTGATTACTTGAATCAACAATATCGTCTTTAGTATGCTCGGACATATTGAAACAACCGAAGCTCCCCGCCATTCTTGCATCGCGGACAATCAATGTTGCCGCATTCCGCAAATCCTGTTGCTCGGCAAGACGCTCGTTTGCCGCATCATTTAATTTCCGGGATGTGAAGTAACTCGATCCGACCGCTATCAGGACAATCATACTGAGCAGGCCCGCAACCAAAAATTCAATAATGGTAAAACCTTTCATACCATCATAACTGCCTTTTGGTACGTTTAGCATTTTACGTCTCATTCCCGACCTCCGACCCTTGCCTGATAGGTATATACGATATTGTCGCCGTTCGTCTCAAGATTCGTACGGGTGATATCCGAATCCCCTGCCGAATCATTTACCCACAATACTTTAATTAAAGTATCTCCGTTTTCCTTATTATCGCAATTTGGAGAAAAAGTACCGCCGGACAATGTCGGCGCTTTACCCGACGAATCCTTGCAGACAGCGTAATGAATAGCTACCGCATCCGGCAAGGCATTTTTCAATTCATAACCGAACCTGTCCAACTGGGCCTTTGCCAAATCCTTCTTGCTTTTCAAATTATCAAGCTTGAAATCGCCGTCAGAGGAAGTGGGGGTGTACGACCCAGTGTAAAGATTATAGTTTTTCTTGTTGCTGTCCGAATCAATGGTCGGATTCATCAACATTCCTTCCATCAGGTTTTGCGTGATTTGGCTGACGATGGTTTGCGTCTCCGCCTCCCTGACGGAAGCGACTGTCCGCAACTGTACGGACAATAGTGCCAAAATACCGATGGTCAGAACGAGCATAGCAACCAAGACTTCTATCAGCGCCATACCGGACTGGGGATTTTTCAGGCGCAAGCAATCATTATTCTTCATTTTTTATTTCCCAAACCGACTAAAACAATCATTAATGTCGGCATACGGCGCGCGTATCGTTTTTAGGACAAACTTCAACCCTGCCGCTGCTGTTAATCAAAACCACCGCCGAACGGAATTTCTTTTCATCGGCAGAAACCGCCTTCGCATCTGTCAACACGATTTGGATATAACCGTCAGAATAAACAAATTTGGAATTATTCTTGAGATTCTGATCGGACGAATAGCCGAATGTCCCGTTTTGATTGAATGTCCAAACTACACGGTCGGTGGCCGGCTGAGTCTGACCAAAAGCGATATGGTTGAAGGCATAATTAATCCGCTTATTATTGATATCATCATTCAATACCACACTGCGGAGAAGAACATCCGTCACATCGCCGTCATATATCTTATTGCCGTTTTTGTCGCCGAAAGCCAACATCCCCTGTTCCTTCTTACTGAAGTCGCATTTATTGTTGGGCGCACCGCCTTTTTTAACTTGAACAGGACAGATATAGACAGGAAGATTGAGCCGGACGGCTTCGCCCCTGGAGAAACGCAAAAGGTTGGCAATCCGCTCCGCATGACTGGCAATGCGGCGGGATGCAATCCATTGGCTCATATTGGGGAGGGCTATCATCGCCATAATGGCTGCAATGACCATCACGATGAGCAGCTCTGTTAGCGTGAAACCTTGTTGTTTTCGTGTACACATAGGACGTTAACTGGTAATGTATCGTGGATTAAATTCAAACCAGTACGGCGTTGCCTCGCCTTAGCTCAAAGAGAACGATTCTCTAAGGTGCTCAAGCACCAAGTGAATCGGTTCCGTACTATTTGTACTGTCTGCGGCTTCGTTGCCTTGTCCTGATTTTTGTTAATCCACTATATTTTCAATTATATGCGGGCTGAATGCAAAAATGCCTCAAGACCGCGTTTTATTTTTTAGGGCAATCTCTCAGCATGATTTTAAACGATTTTGCCTGATTTCGCCTAATAAATTTTTATACAGCCATTTAATCCTCTATCTTTGCCTCCTCGGGAATATAGGCAGCATTGTCGAATTTGGTGAATTGTCCCGTCCATGTGAGGAAGATTTTACCGACGGGACCGTTGCGGTGTTTGCCGATGATACATTCGGCAAGGCCTTTCATGGGTGAGTCCTGGTTGTAGTATTCGTCGCGGTACATGAACATAATCAGGTCGGCATCTTGCTCGATAGCACCGGATTCGCGGAGGTCGGACATCATCGGGCGTTTGTCGGTACGCGATTCGACGGTACGGCTCAATTGCGACAGGGCGATGATGGGGACTTGCAATTCTTTCGCCAACGCTTTGAGCGAACGTGAAATTTCGCCCAGCTCTGAAGCTCGGTTGTCGGAACGGCCGGATCCCGCCATCAGTTGCAGGTAGTCGATGACGATTAATCCAAGCTTATTGTTAAATTGACGGGCGAGACGACGGGCGCGGGCGCGCAGTTCGAGCGCAGTCAAACCCGGGGTCTCGTCGATGTACACGGGCGCGTCGGAGAGTTTGACGACTGCTTCGTTCAGACGACCCCAGTGTTCGTCTTCGAGCCTGCCGGTTTTCAGGACGCTTTGATCCAAGCGTCCGACCGAGCCGAGCATACGCATGACCAGTTGCGCACCGCCCATCTCCATTGAGAAGACGGCAACCGGCAGCTTGCCTTCTACGGCAACGTGTTCGGCGATATTGATAGAAAAGGCGGTCTTACCCATAGACGGACGACCGGCAACGATAATCAGGTCGCCGGGTTGCAGACCCGAGGTTTTTTTGTCGAGGTCGATGAACCCTGTCGGCACGCCGGTAACTTCATCGGGATTGTCGCGCGAGTAGAGCATATCGATGCGCTGTACGACTTCTTTCAGCAAATCGGGCATCTCCAAAAAGCCCTGCTTGGATTTGGCGGTGCTTTCGGCGATTTGGAATACTTTGTTTTCCGCCTCGTCCAAAAGCTGACCCGCGTCCCTGCCTTGCGGATTGTATGCGCTGCGGGCGATTTCCGTCCCCACTTCGGCGAGTTGGCGCATAATGGAACGCTCGCGCACGATTTCGGCGTAGCGGCGGATGTTGGCGGCAGACGGGGTGTTTTGCGCCAGCGTAATCAGATATTCAAATCCGCCTGCCGCTTCCAATTCTTCGTTCCGCTGCAAATCTTCCTGAACCGTAATCACATCGGCGGGACGGCTCTCATTGATTAATTTGGCAATGGATCGGAAAATCAGGCGGTGTTCGTGGCGGTAGAAATCCTCTCCCGAAACCACATCGGCAATCCTGTCCCAAGCCGGATTTTCCAGCATCAAACCGCCCAAAACGGATTGTTCCGCCTCCATCGAATGTGGAGGCAGCGACAATGCGCCGACCTCACGGTCTTCAGACGGCATAGCTGTGTAATCGTTCATGGTACATCCTATCTGTCGTGCCGAAATTGCAATCTTCTATTATAGCGTAAAGCAGGTTTAATTGGTTTCCATCCCTCAAAACAGGTAAAATATGTGCGCTGCCGAGCTATTTGCAGCAACACTGCCAAAATACAACATTTAAAACAATATTAGGAGCACAAAATGGAACATAAGCTGCCGCAACTGCCTTATGAACTGGACGCATTGTCCCCGCATCTGAGCAAAGAGACTTTGGAATTCCACTACGGCAAACACCATCAAACCTACATCACCAACCTGAACAATCAAATCAAAGGCACCGAATTTGAAAACCTGCCTTTGGAAGAGATTGTGAAAAAATCTTCGGGCGGCGTGTTCAACAACGCGGCGCAAACTTGGAACCACACCTTCTACTGGCTGGGTTTCACGTCCAAAGGTCAAGGCAAACCTGCCGGCGAACTGGCCGCCGCCATCGACGCGAAATGGGGCAGCTTCGAGAAATTCCAAGAAGCGTTCAATGCCTGCGCGGCCGGTACTTTCGGCTCCGGTTGGGCGTGGCTGGTAAAAACCCCTGCCGGCGGATTGGATTTGGTTTCTACTTCCAACGCCGCTACGCCGCTGACCACTGAAAACACGCCGCTGCTGACCTGCGACGTGTGGGAACACGCCTATTACATCGACTACCGCAACAGCCGTCCCAACTACCTGAAAGGTTTTTGGGAAATCGTCAACTGGGACGAAGTCGCCAAACGCTTCGCCGCCTTGTCCTGATTTTTGTTAATCCGCTATAAAGACCGTCGGGCATCTGCAGCCGTCATTCCCGCGCAGGCGGGAATCTAGGTCTGTTCGGTTTCAGTTATTTCCGATAAATGCCTGTTGCTTTTCATTTCTAGATTCCCACTTTCGTGGGAATGACGGTTCAGTTGCTACGGTTACTGTCAGGTTTCGGTTATGTTGGAATTTCGGGAAACTTATGAATCGTCATTCCCGCGCAGGCGGGAATCTAGACCTTAGAACAACAGCAATATTCAAAGATTATCTGAAAGTCCGAGATTCTAGATTCCCGCTTTCGCGGGAATGACGGAAAGTGGCGGGAATGACGGGATGTAGGTTTTCTTAACCCTGCGTCCTAGATTCCCGCTTTCGCGGGAATGACGGAAAGTGGCGGGAATGACGGTTCGGGCATTCCTTAAATCACCCGAGACCTTTGCAATAACATAGGTTACTAAAATTTTATGCTCAATCTCATTTTCAAAATGCAAAACTTTTCTGATTTTTCCTACTTTTTGCTCAATATTAGGAAGGTTTTAGGCAATTGAAAATTTTTTGGCGCATTTTTATGCGTCAAATTTCGTTAACAGACTATTTTTGCAAAGGTCTCCACCCGTGTATTGCTGTAAATCTTAGAGATGGCGGAATATAGCGGATTAACAAAAACCAGTACGGCGTTGTCTCGCCTTAGCTCAAAGAGAACGATTCTCTAAGGTGCTGAAGCACCAGTGAATCGGTTTCGTACTATCTGTGCTGTCTGCGGCTTCGTCGCCTTGTCCTGATTTTTGTTAATCCACTATATCATTTCGGGTAGATTTTTGCGGTATTGAATTTCAGTTATTTCCGATAAATGCCTGTTGCTTTTTATTTCTAGATTCCCACTTTCGTGGGAATGACGGTTCAGTTGCTACGGTTACTGTCAGGTTTCGGTTATGTTGGAATTTCGGGAAACTTATGATTCGTCATTCCCGCACAGGCGGGAATCTAGACCTTAGAACAACAGCAATATTCAAAGATTATCTGAAAGTCCGAGATTCTAGATTCCCGCTTTCGCGGGAATGACGGAAAGTGGCGGGAATGACGGGATGTAGGTTTTCTTAACCCTGCGTCCTAGATTCCCGCTTTCGCGGGAATGACGAAAAGTGGCGGGAATGACGGTTCGGGCATTCCTTAAATCACCCGTGTATCGCTGTAAATCTTAGAGATGGCGGAATATAGCGGATTAACAAAAACCAGTACGGCAAGGCGAGGCAACGCCGTACTGGTTTTTGTTAATCCGCTATAATTGATGAAACGGGTTAAAAAAGTGTTGCCATCGCCTGTTCTTCTTGTCGGATACGCTTAAATAAGACCAGCAAATAAATCGGCAGACCAATCAATAAAACATACCACGCTTGACATAATAAGGCGATGCCAATCAGTTCGGGTATGATGTTTAAAAAATAATTGGGGTGGCGGAATGTTTTAAACAACCACGAACGATTAATTTGATGATTTGGTAAAATATAGATTTTAACCGTCCAAATCTCCCCCAACTGCTTAATAATCAATGACAATATCACAAACGAAGCCATCACCGTCAGCGTACCAATCAAGGATATGCCATTAAAAGCAGTGTCAGAAAGCCATACCCAAACAAAACACGCCAAATAATAAAGCGTATGAACTGCCGCAAGCAGCGTGGAATTGGTTTTTCCGTATTGTTTCGCCCCTTTGGCAATCAAGGCTTTTTCATGTTTAATAGAGACGGCTAAAAATAACAGTCTGATGATAAAAAACAGGCTTAAAATGCTTAAAATCATTGTCATTGATGTTTTTCCATTGAAATTGAAATAAATATAAATCGGATTAATGGTATTTTTAATTAATGATGTTTCAGACCATCATGCTCTATAAACAATTCCCATTAAGTCCGCGCCGCAACCTGCTATAATAAGTCTGCAATCGGCGCAAATCAATGCTTTGCGTTTATTGTCATCCCAAAATAATTGATGCTGCCTTAATTATAATACCAAGATAAGTTTTTTTATTCAATAAAATACAAAGGGAAGCGTTCAGCCCATTGCAAACAGATGCAATCCACCGATTATTTAAAAAACGGCAAAGCCTTGCCCCCCCTTGCGGCAAGCCTGCAATGCCTTTAATGTCCGCAGGCGCAAGCGTCGCCGTGGTGCCCGCAACCCTGTGCCGTTTCGAGCCATTCGTCGTCATCGCCGTCAAACTCTTCCACTTCGTCAAACTCGCCGCGTTCCACCATGACGCACAACTCTTCAAGGCTTTCCGCGCCTTCCACCCAAAAACAGGGAATGCCCGGCGGCGTATCGGGCGCAAGCAGTGCCGCTACGCCTTCATGCCACGCAATCCAATAGCCGTTGTCCGTACGGACGAATTGTGCGTTTTCGTTGACCGACTCGCCTTCCGTACCTTCCAGCATACGTTCCGCAATGTCCGGCTGAAAAGATAAAATCTGCATAAGTGTTCCTTTATATGATGGTTTTCCGTCAAAACAAGGCGTTATAGTGGATTAAATTTAAACCAGTACGGCGTTGCCTCGCCTTGCCGTACTATTTGTACTGTCTGCGGCTTCGTCGCCTTATCCTGATTTAAATTTAATCCACTATATTTTAAAACATCGCGCCCGCTTGAGAAACTGCCAACCGCTTTATAACAAATTCGTCTTTGCACCAAACTTTCCATTCTTTCCGTTTTTCGGACGGCATCGTTAAAGTAGTCCTTCCTTTTCCTTATTTTCAGCATTGTTTTATGTTAGCGCTCAAAACGCCCGGCGTACTGCCCGGCTTCAAACTCAGCCTTGGTCTGACCGTATTGTGCCTGTCGCTGCTTGTGGTCTTGCCGTTTGCGATGATGGCGGCGAAGGCGGCGGAAATCGGCTGGAGCGGATTTTGGAACACGATTACCGAACCCAATGTCTTGGCGGCCGTCTGGCTGAGTTTGCGGATGTCGTTTTATGCGATGCTGACCAATGTCGTGTTCGGCACGCTGGTGGCGTGGGTATTGGTGCGTTATGAATTCCCGGGCAAGGGTCTGGCGAACGCGCTGGTCGATTTGCCGTTTGCGCTGCCGACGGCGGTTACGGGTATCGCGTTGGCGACCCTGTATGCGCCCAACGGTTGGATAGGCCGTTTTTTCGAGCCTTTGGGCATCAAAATCGCGTTTACACCCGTCGGCATTTGGATTGCGCTGGTCGTCGTCAGCCTGCCCTTTATCGTCCGCGCCGTGCAGCCGGTATTGGAAGAATTGTCGGGCGAATATGAGGAAGCGGCGGCAACTTTGGGCGCAAGCCGTTGGACTACGTTTCGCCGTGTCCTCTTGCCTGAAATCACACCGGCACTCTTGACCGGCGCGGGAATGATGTTTGCGCGGGCAACGGGGGAATACGGCTCGGTGATTTTTATCGCGGGCAATATTCCGATGGTTTCTGAAATCCTGCCGCTGATTATTACGGGCAAGCTGGAACAGTTCGACGTACAGGGCGCGTCGGCGGTGGCGTTGTTTATGCTGCTGGTTTCGTTTGTGATTCTGTTTGCGCTGAACGTGATGCAGTGGGCGTTGGGCAGGCGTTCGGGCGCGAAGGGTTGAGGCGGCGTCTGAAATACCTGTTACCGTCATTCCCACGCAGGCGGGAATCCATTGGTGAATTTCAGCTGCCTTATTTATTTTCTGTTTTCCTGTTGCCCTGTGGTGGATTCCCGCCTGCGCGGGAATGACGGCAGCTAGACTTTTTTATTTCTCTTTTAGCATAAAAGATAAAAGGTCGTCTGAAAACGAATCCGCTCCCCAAAACACAGAATTCGTAGGTCGGATACTTGTATCCGACAAACATTTGCGATTCAGCAACCTTGTCGGATACAAGTATCCGACCTACTACTTAATGAACAAAAAGGTCGTCTGAAACCCCTCAATCCCTTTTCAGACGACCTCCAAACATTTTAAACCAACCAGAGAACACCACCGCCATGAAACCCTATTCCGCCAATCCCAACCTGACCGAACCGCGCCGGCTGCGCGTGTTGCTGATTGCCGCCGCGCTGGGCTTTCTGCTGCTGATGCTGGTCGTGCCGCTCGTCGCCGTGTTTTACGAAGCCTTAAAAGGCGGTTGGGATTTGTACCTAAAATCCTTAAACGATCCCGAAGCGTGGTCTGCCATCAAATTGACGCTGATTACCGCGCTGATTGTCGTTCCCGTCAATGCTGTATTGGGTGTGGCGATGGCGTGGCTGCTGACCCGTTTTGACTTCCGAGGCAAGCAGTTGCTGACTACCCTGCTCGATTTGCCGTTTTCCGTATCGCCCGTGGTGGCCGGTTTAATGTTCGTCTTATTGTTCGGCGCGCACACGGCATTGGGTGGCTGGCTCGAAGCGCAAGGCATACAGATTATCTTCGCCATCCCCGGCATTATTCTGGCGACGCTGTTCGTTACCTTCCCCTTTGTCGCGCGCGAAATCATCCCGCTGATGCAGGCTCAGGGCGACAGCGAAGAACAGGCGGCATTGATACTCGGCGCAAGCGGCTGGCAGATGTTTTGGCGCGTTACCCTGCCCAACATCAAATGGGCGTTACTCTACGGCATCATCCTCACCAACGCCCGCGCGATGGGCGAGTTCGGCGCGGTCAGCGTGGTATCGGGACACATACGCGGCGAAACCAACACCGTCCCGCTTTTGGTCGAAATCTTCTACAACGAATACAACTTCACCGGCGCATTCGCCCTCTCCGGCGTATTGGCACTTTTGGCACTGGCGACGCTGGCGGTGCAGAACATCATCACCAAATTACAAGACAAAAAACTCGCCGCCGCCGAAAGGAACGCAGTATGAGTATCACCATCCAAAACTTAAACAAACACTTCGGCAATTTTCACGCGCTGAAAAACATCAACCTCAACGTCCCCACCGGCAAACTCGTTTCCCTGCTCGGCCCGTCCGGCTGCGGCAAAACCACGCTTTTACGCATTATCGCCGGACTGGAAAACGCCGACGGCGGCAAGATTCTGTTTGATGGGCAAGACGTAACCGCCAAGCACGTGCGCGAGCGCAAAGTCGGCTTCGTGTTCCAACACTACGCCCTTTTCCGCCATATGAACGTGTTTGACAACGTTGCCTTCGGTTTGACCGTATTGCCCAAGTCCGAACGCCCGTCCAAAGGACAAATCCGCGCCAAAGTCGAAGAATTGCTCAAGCTCGTGCAGCTCTCGCATTTGGCAAAATCCTATCCGCACCAACTCTCCGGCGGGCAACGCCAGCGCATCGCCCTCGCCCGTGCGCTTGCGGTCGAACCGAAACTCCTGCTTTTGGACGAACCCTTCGGCGCGTTGGATGCCAAAGTACGCAAAGAATTACGCACCTGGCTGCGCGACATCCATCACAACCTGGGTGTAACCAGCATTCTGGTTACGCACGACCAAGAAGAAGCCCTCGAAGTTTCCGACGAAATCGTCGTGATGAACCACGGCAAAATCGAACAAACCGGCAGTGCCGAAGCCATTTACCGCAAACCCGAAAACGCCTTCGTTACCGAGTTCCTCGGCGAAACCGACGCTTTTGAAGGACGCATCGAAAAAGGCTTCTGGCATTATAACGGCTTCGCGTGGAAATTGGACGCACAATACAAATGGCAGGAACAAACCGCCACCGGCTATATCCGCCCGCACGAATGGCAGATCGCCGCCGAACACGAAACACCGATGATTTGTGCCGAAATCGAAAAAGTCCACGCCGTCGGCGCATTGACGCATATTTTGGTGAAACACGGCAAACAAGACGTGCATATCACGCTGGCTGGCAGCGATGCCGCGCGTTACCCAATCGCCGAAGGCAAAGAATTAAACTTAATTCCAAAACAGGTTTATGTCTTTTCTCAAAACGAGCTGATTGAATATTCGATTTAACCATGAAAGCGCAATGCCGTCTGAAAGGCTTTCAGACGGCATTGTGCTTTCAAGCGTCAGGCAAGAAACAGCTTGTACGCGGCATTTTGCGTTTCCTCGTGATAGCTGTATCCCAGACTTTCCAAGAAACCGTCAAATGCGGCGGCATCGTGAGGCGGCACATCGATACCGACCAAAATCCGCCCGTAATCCGCACCGTGGTTGCGGTAATGGAAGAGCGTAATGTTCCAACCGCCCTGCATATGGTTCAAAAAACGCGCCAACGCCCCCGGACGCTCCGGAAACTCAAAACTGACCAGACGCTCGTTTTCTACTTTGTCCGTCCGCCCTCCGACCATATAGCGGATATGGATTTTGGCAATCTCATCATCGGTCAGGTCGACATTGGGCAATCCCGCCTCATCCAACCGGCTGCCGATAACCGCCAAATCCTGCGGGCCTGCCGCTTGAAGTCCGACAAAGATATGCGCTTTTTCATCGTCCCCGTAGCGGTAGTTGAACTCGGTAATATTCCTATTTCCCAATATATTGACAAACTTAAGGAAGCTGCCGCGTTCTTCAGGGATGGTAACGGCAAAAATACCTTCGTTGCCCTCGCCCAATTCGCTCCGTTCCGAAACGTGGCGCAAACGGTGAAAATTCATATTCGCACCGCTGGTAACGGCAATCAGGGTTTGGTTTTCCGCGCCTTCTCGGGCGATATAGGCTTTCAGACCCGCCAACGCCAACGCGCCCGCCGGCTCGGTAATGCTGCGCGTGTCATCGAAAATATCCTTGACCGCGCCGCAAACCGCATCGGTATCGACTGTAATGATTTCATCCAAAAGTTCTTTGCAGAGACGGAAGGTTTCGTTTCCGACGACTTTGACCGCCGTGCCGTCTGAAAACAGCCCGACATCTTTCAAATGGACGATTTCACCCGCTTCGACCGACTGCTTCATACAGCAGGAATCGTTGGTCTGAACGCCGATAACTTTGATTTCGGGACGGACCTGCTTGATAAATGCCGCCACGCCCGCCGCCAAACCGCCACCGCCTATCGGTACGAATACGGCGCGGATTGGATCGGGATGCTGGCTGACAATTTCCATCCCTACCGTCCCTTGTCCTGCAATCACATCAGGATCGTCAAACGGTGCGATATAGGTCAGCCCTTCCTGTTCCGCCAGCTCCATCGCATAATCGTAAGCATCGTTGTATGAAACACCGCGCAAAACCACCTCGCCGCCACGGCTTTTGACCGCATCCACTTTGATTTTCGGCGTAGTCTCCGGCATGACGATAACGGCACGGCAACCCAAACGCTGTGCGGACAATGCCACGCCTTGTGCGTGATTGCCCGCGCTTGCCGCAATCACGCCGCAAGCGAGCGCATCTTTCGGCAACTTGGACATTTTGTTGTACGCGCCGCGTATTTTGAACGAAAAAACCGGCTGCAAATCTTCGCGTTTCAAAAGGATGTTGTTTTTCAAACGTACAGAAAGGCTGCGTGCCGGTTCCAAAGGCGTTTCGACCGCCACATCATAGACAGATGCCGTCAGGATGCGGATGAGGTAATTGGAATAAGGAAGGGGCGTGTTCATAATTCAATATGGGATAATCGGTTTATTAAAATCGCAAAACCCAAAACCATACGCCCAAGACGGCGCGAAAGCAAGAAAAATCCGCCCGATCAGACACCCTAAGCGTATAATCGGCAGACTGAAACACGCACACAATTAGAATATTTCATGACAGCACATAAAATCCTGCCCGTCCTGCTTTCCATCATCTTAGGCGTTTCTCACGCAACGGCTGCATCGCCCGCGCCCAACAGACCGACGGCACACGCCGCCCCCACGTTCCAAACACCCGAAACCCTCACAGCGGCACACATCGTTATCGACCTTCAAAGCAAACAGATTTTATCCGCCAAAAACATCAATACCCCTGTCGAACCGGCGGCACTAACCCAACTGATGACCGCATATCTGGTTTTCAAAAACATGAAATCGGGAAATATCCGATCTGAAGAAAACTTAAAAATACCCGAATCCGCATGGGCTTCAGAAGGAAGCAGAATGTTTGTACGTCCCGGCGATACGGTCAGCACCGACAAACTCTTAAAAGGCATGATTGCACTATCCGCAAACGATGCCGCCCTAACCCTTGCCGGCCGGCTGGGCAACGGCTCGATTGAAAATTTTGTGCAACAAATGAACAAAGAAGCCCGACGCTTGGGCATGAAGAACACTGTATTCAAAAATCCGACAGGCTTGAGTAGAGAAGGACAGGTTTCCACCGCCAAAGACCTCGCCCAGCTGTCTGAAGCATTGATGCGCGACTTTCCGGAATATTACCCGCTGTTTTCCATCAAATCTTTCAAATTCAAAAATATAGAGCAAAACAACCGCAATATCCTTTTATATAGGGACAACAATGTAAACGGTCTGAAAGCCGGACACACAGAAAGCGGCGGCTACAACCTTGCCGTGTCATACTCCGGCAACGGCAGGCACATCCTTGTCATCACATTGGGTTCGGAATCGGCGGAAACACGCGCATCAGACAACAGCAAGCTGCTGAACTGGGCATTGCAAGCCTTCGATACGCCCAAAATATATCCGAAAGGCAAAACCGTTGCCCAAATCCAAATTTCCGGAGGCAGCAAAAAAACCGTCCGCGCAGGCTTCCTCAAAGAAGCCTACATCACTCTGCCACATAAGGAAGCGAAAATGGCAGAACAAATTCTAGAAACCATACAGCCGATTCCCGCCCCAGTAAAAAAAGGGCAAATTTTAGGAAAAATCAAAATCAGACAAAACGGATACACCATTGCCGAAAAAGAAATCGTCGCACTGGAAAATGTAAAAAAAGAAGCCGGTGGCAAAGGCTTTGGGCGTGTCTGACAGGGCAGTAATCTGCCGTTTCAAATATCCCGTTTTTCCAACAAATAAAGAAATGCCGTCTGAAACACGGTTCAGACGGCATAAAACAACAGGGCGGTACGTATTGCATACGCACCGCCCTGCTGCTGAAATCAATTAGCGTTTCTTACCGGTAACGGTAGCAACAGCCAGATTTTCGTTACGTTTCAGGGAAACGCTTTCTACACCTTCAGGCAGTTTGATGTCTGACAAGTGCAGAATGTCGCCGGCAACCACTTCGGCACAATCCAAATCCAAGAAAGCAGGGATGTTGGCAGGCAAAGCAACTACTTCAACAGTCGTGTTCAACAGAGATACGCGGCCGCCTTGCAGTTTGACCGCTTGGGAATTTTCAGCGTTAACGATGTGCAGGGGAACGCGGATGCGTACGGGTTGGTCTGCTTTCACAGCTTGGAAGTCGATGTGTTGAACTTCGCGGCGGAACGGGTGCATTTGGAAATCGCGGACGATAACGTCTTTGGTTTCACCGTTCAGAGACAACTTAATCAACGCAGTATGGAAAGATTCTTTTTCCAATGCGTAGAATACGGTTTTGTGATCCACAGCGATTGCAACAGGCTCTTGACCTTCACCGTACAGAATGCCGGGGATTTGGCCTTCGCGACGCAGGCGGCGGCTCGCACCAGTGCCTTGTGCTTCACGAACAGAAGCTTGAATTTCATAAGTCATGTTAAATACTCCAAGTTAGGTAAAATCGCCGTCATCGGCCGCGACCAGCTTAAGACGGCTTCGGGCTTATGGCAGCAACATGCTGCCTGTCATCACTTCTTCATTGAAAAGATATGAGACGGATTCTTCATTGCTAATGCGGCGGACGGTTTCGGCCAACAGACCGGCAATCGTTACCTGACGGATACGGTCGCAGTTTTTAGCCGCTTCAGACAAAGGAATGGTATCGGTTACGACCACCTGGTCGATTTCGGATGAGGCGATACGGCTGACCGCCTCTCCGGAGAATACAGCGTGGCTGGCATAGGCTAGAACACGTTCCGCCCCCCGCTCTTTCAGGGCGACGGCGGCTTTGCACAGCGTATTTGCAGTGTCAATCATATCGTCCACAATCAGACAGGTTCTGCCTTGAATATCGCCGATGATGTTCATGACTTCTGCCACATTGGCTTTCGGGCGGCGTTTATCGATGATTGCCAAGTCGGCATTCAAGGATTTTGCCACGGCGCGGGCGCGGACGACACCGCCGATGTCCGGGCTGACGACGGTCAGATTTTCAATCCGCTGTTGTTTGATGTCGTTCAACAGAATCGGGGTGGCATAAATATTGTCCACCGGAATATCGAAGAAACCTTGAATCTGGTCGGCATGCAAATCGACAGTCAAAACACGGTCGATCCCTGCCGAATACAGCATATTTGCCACCAGTTTGGCAGAAATCGGAACGCGGACGGAACGCGGACGGCGGTCTTGGCGCGCATAGCCGAAATACGGAATGGCTGTGGTAATACGACCTGCCGAAGCACGCTTCAGTGCATCCGCCATCGTCAGGATTTCCATCAGGTTGTCATTGGTCGGCGCACAGGTCGGCTGAAGGATGAAAACATCGCGCCCGCGTACGTTTTCCAACAGTTCGACGGCAACTTCGCCGTCTGAAAACTTGGATACGGAAGCATTGCCCAAAGAAATGTCCAAATGCCTGACAACACGTTGTGCCAATTCGGGATTGGCATTGCCTGTAAATACCATCAAACTGTCGTACGCAGCCATATTCTCACCTGATTTTATGTTTAACTTCCGCTCAGAAAACACAATGCTTCCCTCTGCTTGTACCAAGCCCGACATTATACCTGCAACATCCGACACAAACAAAGGCATTTCAATATTTTTATTTCTATGAAATAAAAGCGTGTAAGCAGGCTTACACGCTTTTATTTGGCTGGGGAGGAAGGATTCGAACCTTCGCATGCTGGAATCAAAATCCAGTGTCTTAACCGCTTGACGACTCCCCAAAAAGGGCTGGCTGGGGAGGAAGGATTCGAACCTTCGCATGCTGGAATCAAAATCCAGTGTCTTAACCGCTTGACGACTCCCCAACTCGTTTGGCTTGGCTGGGGAGGAAGGATTCGAACCTTCGCATGCTGGAATCAAAATCCAGTGTCTTAACCGCTTGACGACTCCCCAACAATGTTTATACGGACAACAAAGGATGTTTTGAAAGACCCTCTGCCAAATATGCCTCGTACAAATCTGAAACTTGTCGGTATATATTGTATGCGCTATTCCTATCTTGACACGCCGTGAATACACACGCACCAGAACCTGTCATTAAGGCAAATCCATATCGGGACAACTCGGAATAGGCTTTCCAAACTTCAGGGTATTCTTTAAATACAACTGCCTGCATATCATTTCTAAACGGTTGCAGGTTTTGGAAAGTCGGCATTATGCTTGAGGCGGAATTTCGTGTCAAGCCTTCGTGTGTGAAAATTTTTGCGGTGGAAACGTGGACGGGCGGTTTGACGATGACATACCACTGTTTCGGAATATCCATTTCGTCCAGCCTGTCGCCTATACCCCGCGCAAACGCATTTTTGCCGAAAATAAAAAACGGTACGTCCGCCCCCAGAGCCGCGCCCGAATCAATGAGCTGCCGCTGCGTCAGACCGCACTGCCACCAACGGTTCAACACCAGCAAAACGGTTGCCGCATCCGAGCTTCCTCCGCCCAAACCGGCCCCGGTCGGAATTTTTTTGTCCAGCCATATCTCCACGCCGGTAGGGGTGCGTGCATATTTTTGCAGCAACGATGCGGCACGGTAGCTTAAATCCGCCTCCTGCGGCATTCCATCAACCGGATTGTGCAGGATGATTTTGCCGTCGTCCCTTGGTTTCAAATATACGGTATCCTGCAAATCTATCAGGCAGAATATGCTTTCGATATTGTGATAACCGTCTTCCCGCCTGCCGGTAATCCTCAAATCGAGATTCAGTTTTGCAGGTGCGGGAAACGCCTGCCGTCCGTCCGTAACACTCATATATCTACCTTACTGTATGCGTGCCGCGCATTGTTCTTGGGTTTCGGTTTCAGACGGCATACCAATCTCGGTGAAAACCAGCCTGATGTTCAAATTTCCGTTATTCAGTTGCAACGTTCGGACTTGCCCCCCACTGTCGGCGGTTCTGCCGACAGTCCAACCGTATTGTTCCAATATGCCGTCCGGCAGGATGCGGTAAGGCGCGCCCGCCACAGGCCTGCCATCTGCCCAGATATGCAGATATTGGATTGGCAGTTTGAAACCGACCAGCTGCCTGCTCAATTCTTCCGCACTTTCCGCCTGATAGACATTTCCTTTGCCGTCCACTGCCAATGCGCCGTCCCTGTCTTGACACAACTGCCCGAGCGTACTGCCCAAAGGGGTGTTGATATTGATGGTTTCCACGGGCGGTTGGTATGTCCAATCGAAATTTGCATACGAACCTTTCCCTTCCGCTTTCACTGCCAACCGCCCTTCCGCCGTGAAACTGCGGGTGTGTTCGGACGGCTGCCACAGGTTTTCGTTATTTTGAGGTAATTGCGCGCAAGCGGTCAAAAGCAGGATGACCGATGCGGATACAGTGTGTTTCATCAGAATTTCCTTAACGGATGCCATCCTGCCGGCCGATGGGTTCGGTGTGCCGTGCAAAACGCGTGCGAACTGCGTGCCGTTTGCCCGAATGCCCCGGCTTCCCGGCAAACCTTATGCCGTCTGAAAGGATGGACCTGCATTATTTCCGAGGTTTTCGGGAAGGTTGGGGCAATGCGATGCCGTGACGTTTGAGCGTTTCCCGCCATATTTTCTTGTCTCCCGTAAGGTGTGCCGCCTGCGTCCATACGTCAACCGCCTGATCGCGTTCGCCCAATGCCCACAACACTTCGCCCAAATGGGCGGCAACTTCGGGCTCGGGGTCGTTTTCAAACGAATACCGCAGATACGGCAGCGCGCTTTCCGCGTCGCCTTTCAGGTAATACGCCCAGCCTATGCTGTCGTTGACAGCGGTATCGTCCGGGTTGATTTGGTATGCCGTCTGAAGCAGGGCGAAGCCTTCGTCCAAACGTTTGGAATCGGAAAGCAGGCTGTAGCCCAGATTATTCATAATCTGAGCGTTATCGGGTGCAAGCCTGAACGCCCTTTCAAGATCTGAAATCATTTTTTTCCGCTTGCCAAGCCGATCGTAAACAACTGACCGCTGTACCAATGCCTCTGCCTGTAACTCTGTATTACTGCCGGCAGGCGGTTTTTCGATAATCTTGTCCAACCCCCTCAAAGCCTCCCGTTTATCGGGCAGCTTCGACAGGGCGAACATCTGTATTTTGGACAAATTGTCTGCCGTAAAATACCGCCCCTGCTGTTCGGGAAGTTTCCGCACCCTGCCGATCTGCCGCAAAGCCGCCCTGCCGCCGTCCAACTCGACAGCCGCCGCAGCCGCCAGCACACCTTTGTCGAACAGGTATTCCGGCGCGGACACTTTTTTCAGCCACTGCCTGACTTTGGTGTAATCCCTTCTGTCGGCATATATCATCGCCGCCGTCATTGCCGCCCTGCCCCGCTGTTCCCCCGTCCCCCTGCCGTATGCCTTTTCGGCGTAGCCGTCGATAACGGAAGCACCTTCTTTTCGGTTTGCCGCCAATATCGCTGCCTGAATATACAGGTCTGCATTCGGATTGCGTTCCAACAGCACGTTCAAACGCGCATAGGCATCATCCAACCTGTGCAGGGAAACCAGATTCATAATTTCCATTTCCTGCCAGACGGCCGAAAGGTTTTGGGTGTCTGTCTGCTCGAAAAAGCCGTCGAGTATTTCGGGATATTTGCGTGCAGTCAGACGCAACGTCATTAAAGTGGGGGGCAATATTTCCGTATCGAGCTTCGCCAAACGCTGCAAAGCTCCGATTGCCTTTTCCTTTTCGCGTCCCTGTACGCTGAACACCACATCGGCAACCGCCGCTTCGGGCAGATGTTCATATTTCAACGCCGCGCGGCGAACCGCTTTCGATGCTTTTTGCGCCAACCCGTCCTGTTGCACGGCGGCTTGTGCCAACAATAAAAACACCCTGCGGTTCTGTCCTTCGTCCGCCTGAGCCAGCACTTCTTCCAGTCCGTCCAGATGCTGATTTCCTCTTTCCCTCAGCACGTTCCGCAGCCACCCCGCCCGTTTTTGCGCCTCACCCGGTATAGGCTCAATCTGCCGCCATTTCTGATAAATCATTTCCGCCTGTTCAAACGCGTTCAGCGACACGGCCATTTCCAAGGCGCGTTCGGCGACTTCGGGGGATTTTGTGCGTTCCAACATCAGCATATAGGTTGCCAGAGCCGTTCCCGCCTGCCCCTTTTGCAAGGCGGTTTCCCCTCCCAGCAACGTAAATATCTGATTAACCCGCTCGCCCACTGCCGCAAGCCGTGCGCGTTCGTTTTTGATTTCTTCCTCGCTGTAACGCTGCTGCTTTCTGAAAACCTTTCCGACTTCCTTCGGCGGCTTCGCATCCGCCGCGCCGGCGGCATACGCCTGCCCGGCAAGCAGGGCTGCCGCGAGCACAGATAAAATGGTGAAACGGGCGGGTAACATAATCTTCCTTTATCCGACAGCCGTCCGAACTTTCAGACGGCATATAATCAGGCGTAACTTTATCACAAGCAGAATCGTTTGTAGATTTGCGAAACCCCGTTCAAAAAAATAAATGCCGTCTGAAACGCAAATCCGCTTCAGACGGCATTCCCGACGCTTGCGGTTTAAGGGAGTTTTATTTCCAAATTGTCAATCAGGCGCGTCGTCCCCAGACGGGCGGCGGCCAAGACCACCAGTTTCTTATCTCCCGCCCGCGCCACTTCGAGCGTATCGACGCGGCGGATTTCGACATAATCGACCACCCAGCCGTATTCTGTCAGGGATTGGACGGCACGTTTTTCCAAACCTGCATAATCCAAACTGCCCTGCGCCAAGGATTCGGCAACAGCCTTTAATTCGCGGTACAGGCGCGGTGCTTCGTCGCGTTCCGCCGCACTCAAATACTGGTTGCGGCTGGAGAGTGCCAAACCGTCTTCCGCGCGCCCCGTATCGACAGGCACTATTTCAACATCAAAATTCAAATCCTCGGTCAAACCTTTAATCACGGCAAGCTGCTGATAGTCTTTTTTGCCGAAACAGGCAACATCCGGCGCGACAATATTGAACAGCTTGGACACCACCGTCGCCACCCCGAGGAAATGTCCCGGACGAAACTTGCCGCACAACTCATTTTGCAGATTGGGCGGTTCGACGTTGTAACGCTGTTCCACGTTCGGATAGAGTTCTTTCTCATCGGGCGCGAAAACAACGGCAACACCCTCGGCTTCCAGCTTGTCCGCATCCTGTTGCAAAGTACGCGGATATTTGTCGAAATCCTCGCCCTGACCGAATTGCAGGCGGTTGACGAATATGCTGACAACAACGTTGTCGGCGCGTTTTTTGGCTTCGCGAACGAGGGCAAGATGCCCTTCATGCAGATTGCCCATGGTCGGCACAAATGCCACCTTTCCCGCATTTTTACGCCACGCGCGCAGTTCTCGAATGGTATGTATGATTTGCATAACGGTAATCCTTATCCTTCGGGCTTCCTGCCCGACAAAACGCGCCGATTATACGCGCCGCGCACGGCAAAACAAAATGCCGTCTGAAACGGCTTTCAGACGGCATTGGCAGCAAACCTTGTTCAGTCTGCAAAAATATGTTCCGCAGCAGGGAAGGTTTTGGCTTTGACTTCGGCAACATACGCCCGAACCGCCGCCTGAATGCTGCTTTGCCCGTGCATAAAGTTTTTGACGAATTTCGCCGTCTTGCCCGGAAAAATACCGAGCATATCGTGCATCACCAAAACCTGCCCGTCGCAATCGACCCCCGCGCCGATGCCGATGGTCGGACAGGCAACAGTTTCAGTTACCTTTTTTGCCAGTTCCGCAGGAACACACTCCATCAATACAACCGCCGCCCCCGCATCATCGTGCGCCTTGGCATCGTTAAGCAAAGCCTGCGCCTTGCCGCCGCGCCCCTGAACCTTATATCCGCCAAAGGCAAACACGGATTGCGGCGTCAGACCGATGTGCGCGCAAACCGGAATACCGCGCATTTGCAGAAATTCAGTCGTTTCCGCCATCCACACGCCGCCTTCGAGTTTGACCATATGCGCTCCTGCCGCCATCAGTTCGGCGGCGGCGGCAAACGCCTGCTCCTTACTCTGCTGATATGCACCAAACGGCAAATCGCTGACAATCATCGCATTTTTTGCACCGCGTGCTACACATTCGGTGTGATAGCACATATCGCGCAGGCTGACGGGCAGCGTCGATTTCCGCCCTTGAACCGCCATACCCAAAGAGTCGCCGACCAGCAGCATTTCCACGCCGGCATCGTCCATCAGTGCGGCAAAACTGGATTCGTAAGCGGTCAGCATAGCGATTTTTTCGCCCGCCGCCTTCATTTTTTGCAGTGTGTTCACAGTAATCATCAGATATTGTTACCCCGCCCTTTTCAGACGGCCTTTTCAGTTTGAAACGGGCTATTATAGTGAAATGCCCGCAGCCCTGCCACCGACCGTGCCGCAAATGCAAAACAGCCCGACTGTTTTACACAATCGGACTGTCAAATCTGGTGCCGGCACCAAGAGTCGAACTCGGGACCCCCTGATTACAAGTCAGGTGCTCTACCAACTGAGCTATACCGGCTTACTGAAATGTTTTGCAACACCATCAGCAGAAATGGTGCCGGCACCAAGAGTCGAACTCGGGACCCCCTGATTACAAGTCAGGTGCTCTACCAACTGAGCTATACCGGCAAAGAAAGCGAATTATGCAGGCAATGCCGCACCTTGGCAAGGAATTTATCCGAAAGCCCCGGCAAATCCGAATAAGTAATTTATTTGAAAAGAAATTAATTTGAAGCAGGACAACCATCGGCATTCTGATAAAATATCTGCCTTTCAAACCGACCGTTCACACCGATGGCAAGACATCCCTACCGCCGCCTGCGTCCTGCAAAATCCGGCTTTCCCGAAGTCGGCATTTCCGAAGAAGGCAATATCCGTTCGCTTCACTTGGGCAGCGACACCATCCAAAGCTCAATGAACCTCGACCACCCGTCCGAGCTGGTACTCTCTTACAGCCGTGCCATGATGGGCTGGCTGCTGTTTACCGACGCTCTTCCGCAGCATATCACCCAAATCGGCTTGGGCGGCGGTTCGTTTGCACGCTGGATAGATACCTACCTGCCCGATACACGTCAAACTGCTGTAGATATCAACCCGCAGGTTATCGCCATTGCCCGCAGCCTGTTCGAGTTGCCTTTCGAGGGCGAGAAATTTGAAATTATCGAAGCAGACGGTGCAGAATATATCAAAGTCTTCCGCCACAACACCGATGTGATTTTGGTGGACGGGTTCGACGGCGAACAAATCATCGATACGCTGGTTGAAGAACCGTTCTTCCGAGACTGCCGAAACGCACTCTCTTCAGACGGCATATTCGTTACCAACTGGTGGAGTGGCGACAAACGCTATCAACGCTTCATCGAACGGTTGTTGAGCGTTTTTGAAGGGCGCGTATTGGAACTTCCTGCCGAAAGCCACGGCAATGTCGCGGTAATGGCCTTCCAAAGCAGCCCCAAAGAGCAAAACATAGACAAACTCAAAAAACGTGCCGACAAACTGAGCAACGCATACGGATTGGACTTCCACCGTATGCTTGCCGGCCTGAAAGCGTCCAACCCCAACAACGGCAAGCATTTCCACCTTTAAGCAACTATCTTCACGGCTGCATTGGAACATGCGGAAAATCAAGAGGAAATCATTATGCTGAAACCCGAAACCATACACATATCCGGTCCTGCCGGCATTTTAGAAACCATCCATATCCCGTCCGAACAAGTACCGGCACGCGGTGTTGCCGTCATCAATCATCCCAACCCCCTCCAGGGCGGAACAAACACCAACAAAGTTATCCAAACTGCCGCCAAAGCCTTAAGCAAACTCGGCTTCCACTGCTACCTGCCCAACCTTCGCGGCGTAGGCGGCAGCGAAGGCACACACGATTACGGACGCGGCGAAACGCAAGACTGCCTCGCCGTCATCGACTATGCCCGTGCCCAACATCCCGAAGCCCCCGAATTTGCCTTATCCGGCTTCTCCTTCGGCGGTTATGTCGCCACATTTGCCGCACAAGCGCGCATACCCGATTTATTGCTGCTCATCGGCGCGGCAGTCTGCCACTATACCGGCCGCCCCGAGCCGTCCGCCGTTCCCAATGTTGCCAAAACGCTGATGATACACGGCGCGGAAGACGAAGTCGTCGAAATCGGGAAAGCACTGAAATGGGCGGAACCGCAAGATTTGCCCGTCATTACCATCGCCGGTTCCACGCATTTCTTTCACGGCAAACTCATCGTCCTGCGCGACACCATCCTCCGCTTCGCGCCCGTATGCCTGAACGGATAAAACCCCTTTCAGACGGCATCGATAATGTAAAACCCGTATCGGCGGCATCCGCCGATACGGGTTTGCGTTCCCTCTCATTATAGGCAAAATCCGCTGCAAAACACCCTTTCCCGACCCGACAAAGGATCTGCAAACGCAATCTTTTTTGCCAATAGCTTCAAAGGTTTCCGATAATCCTCGCTGCCCGCTTCAGACGGCACGGGATAGAGCGCGTCATTCAACAGCGGCATACCCAAACCCATCATATGCACGCGCAACTGGTGTTTCTTGCCCGTATGCGGCGTAAGGCGGTAAAGGCTGAATTCCCCCCTGTTTTCAATCAGTTCGACCGTCGTATGTGCGTTTGGTTCGCCTTCCGCCTCTTGCGTCGTAAAAAATTTCTCACCCCTCACCAAACGCGAAACCACATCGAGCGGATACGGCAAATCCGTCCTTGTCGGCGCAAGCGCCTCATACGTTTTCCATACCGTTTTGTTTTGAAACATCGTCTGATAGGCTCCGCGCGTGGCAGGATTATGCGACAGCAGCATCACGCCTGCCGTATCCTTGTCCAAGCGGTGCAGCGGCGTAATGTCCTCAACATTCAAATGCTGCAATTCAGGCCGCAAACGCAGGCGCGTGAGCAGGGTTTCCCGCAAAAACCTGCCGCTGGGGATGACGGGCAGAAAATGCGGTTTGTCCACCACAATCAAATGCTCATCAATATGCAAAATCTTTTCTTCAAACGGAATACGCGGCTCGCTCTCACGGCTGGTTTCACGGTAATAAAACATCACCTTACCCGGCTCGAACAAAGAATGTTCGTCCAACGCCGCACCATCCGAACCGACCACAAAACCGCTGTTCAACCGCCTGCGCCAATCGTCCGCGCCCACAAAAGGAAAGCGGATGCACAGAAAATGCAGCAGCGGCAGCCCGTAAAACTGCTTTTCATGCGGCAGCACCAAATAACTGGGTTTGACACCGTTCAACAGCGGAAGAGGATTATTGCGTTTTTTCATGCGGCGGATTGTAACCGTTTTTCACAAACTTTTCAGACGGCATATCGAAACATAATTGACAAAAACAAACATATTGTTTTTTATGATTTAAAAATTTATTTAGACAAGATTATCGGATATTCATTATTATCAGTAAATAAGAATTAATATCAATAGGAGAAATATGAAGCGCATCTTTTTGCCCGCCTTGCCCGCCATCCTGCCTTTATCCGCTTATGCCGACCTGCCCTTGACGATTGAAGACATAATGACCGACAAGGGCAAATGGAAACTGGAAACTTCCCTTACCTACCTGAACAGCGAAAACAACCGCGCCGAACTTGCCGCACCGGTTTACATCCAAACCGGCGCAACCTCGTTTATCCCCATTCCGACCGAAATCCAAGAAAACGGCAGCAATACCGATATGCTCGTTGGCACGCTCGGTTTGCGCTACGGACTGACCGGGAATACCGACATTTACGGCAGCGGCAGCTATCTGTGGCACGAAGAACGCAAACTCGACGGCAACGGCAAAACCCGAAACAAACGGATGTCCGACGTATCCCTCGGCATCAGCCACACCTTCCTTAAAGACGACAAAAACCCCGCCCTAATCAGCTTTCTTGAAAGCACGGTTTACGAAAAATCGCGCAACAAAGCCTCGTCGGGAAAATCCTGGCTCATCGGCGCCACCACCTACAAAGCCATCGACCCCGTCGTCCTCTCATTGACCGCTACCTACCGTATCAACGGCAGCAAAACCCTTTCAAGCAACACCAAATACAAAGCAGGCAATTACTGGATGCTGAATCCCAATATATCCTTCGCCGCCAACGACAGAATCAGCCTCACGGGCGGCATCCAATGGCTGGGCAAGCAGCCCGACCGTCTGGACGACAAAAAAGAATCCGCAAGAAACACATCCACCTATGCCCATTTCGGCGCAGGTTTCGGTTTCACCAAAACCACGGCTTTAAACGCATCCGCACGTTTCAACGTTTCAGGGCAAAGCAGTTCCGAACTGAAATTTGGCGTACAGCATACGTTTTAAGCAGGTTTTGATTTTCCAACCTTGTAATCCAAAGGAGTTATTATGAAAAAACAAATCACCTCAGCCGTAATGATGCTGTCTATGATTGCCCCCGCAATGGCAAACGGCTTGGACAATCAGACATTTGAAAACCAAGTGTTCCACACGCAGGCAGATGCGCCGATGCAGTTGGCGGAGCTTTCTCAAAAGGAGATGAAAGAAACTGAAGGGGCTGCGGCACCGTTGGTGGCAATAGGAATTTTGCATGCGGGCAGATTCCTTGCGCAGCGTTGGGTTACGCAGCGTGTTGCAGCACAAGCTTTATCAAGAGGAGCTAATGTCTATGCACGAACATCTCAACAAGCAAGAGCGGTAGCAAACCAAGCTTGGGGAAGACAAAATGTTATTAGACATGGACAGAAGGAAATCCATTCAAATTATTCTCATTTTCAGAACTCAAGTCAAAAAATTCGAGGGCATGCTTTTTATGGAAATAAGCATAGATAAGCATAATTTGTAAAAAAATAGTAAGGAATATGCATATATATATATTCCTTACTATTTATGAGTTTTAGGAGTAATGATGTTTTTTCAAATTGCTTGTAATTCTGGAAATTCTTATATTTCATTATTAAAGAGTATGAGATTTTATATTGATAACAAAGAGTGTGATTATATTTTTTTTCGGAAGGCTGTTAATATAAGTGATGACTTTATACAAAGTGGTTTTATTACTCCGGAAGGATTAATTACTAAAAATAGTAATCCAAAATTATTTAATCAATATTCAAAAATGGTATCTAAAAATAAATGTCAATATGAGATGGTTACATTTCTTTCGGATGAAATGAAAAATATTATTGAATTATTATCGAATGATGATGCATATATAGAGTTTGCCTATTCTGAGGATTTTTATGTACTCCCTGAGATTGAAATTGATAAGAGAACTTTAAAATCACTAAATTTCTATATTGACTTCGGGGTTAAATATATAATTAATAAAATATAGATAAATCAAGATTATTAGCCTACATGTCTTCTGCAATAATTATTAATTTTGATAAACCAATAGATACAAAGCTTCTAGGTTTTTCAAAATATAATGAAAGACCTTGTTTTATATTGGGTATAAGAATTTTTCTCTATATGAATGGATATATATAGTGGATTAGTACGGCGTTGCCTCGCCTTGCCGTACTATTTGTACTGTCTGCGGCTTCGTCGCCTTGTCCTGATTTAAATTTAATCCACTATAAATAATGGCAAAACAGGTAATGAATTAAAGACATTACCTGTTTTTACAGAAATTTTTAAAATGGATGATTTGATTGCAGCTTTTTTAGGCTGTTTATCAGGTAAATATAGCGAAGGGAAAATAAGCAGATTAGAAATATCTCTAACGGCAGGAAGCATTTTCTTTGCAGTATTCTTTATTCATGAACTGATAATTTTTATTGTTGATGGAAATAAGGAAAATCTTTGGAATTTTATTACTGGGATAATGAAAGATTTATTTTTATTTTCATGTTCTGTTTGTTTATTATTCTACTTCTTATTATTTATTGCGGAAACTATTAGGAAAACAATCAATAAAATTAAATAAGATATTTAAGCCGCTAAAAACCATTTAAGTATTTTATCTTTTCTATGCGGCATTTATCTTGGAATTGAAATACTGCAATCGGGAGGCTAAGGCTTCCGTTGTAACGTTTACCATATATTTCATTATTTTAATTTCATCAAAAAAAGAAATTCAAGATTATACATACTGCCAATAGTTTCTTGATTGTTTTGTATAGTGGAGTAAATTTAAATCAGGACAAGGCGACGAAGCCGCAGACAGTACAAATAGTACGGAACCGATTCACTCGGTGCTTCAGCACCTTAGAGAATCGTTCTCTTTGAGCTAAGGCAAGGCAACGCTGTACTGGTTTTTGTTAATCCACTATATATTTATCTGATATATCAACATCTCTCTATCTTATTCCGAATTTTATTGTTGAAACTTGCATGAAAAACCATACAAGATGATGAAAAACAAATATATTTTAACAAAAGCAGCAATCGGCATAACCGCCATATCTATATTTTATCTTCTAAATCAAGAAAGCAGCGGCAAAACTGAAGAACCATCATATTTCTTGATGTTTATGTTTCTCAACTTGCTTTGGTTTGAAGAAAATAAAACAGTTATGGCTGCCGTTACGGCAATAATTGCCGCCCACTTTATATTTGTCGCACTATCCGATTAATTAAGCAATCAAAAAGGCTGCTTGGAAATTTCAGGCAGCCTTTCAGGAGGATTTTGATGGAACATTATCTCCTCCCTAAAAATTTGTTATGAAAAAACAAATCACTGAAGCCACGATGATGCTGTCTATAATCGCCCCGCAATGGCAAACGGCTTGGACAATCAGGCATTTGAAGACCAAGTGTTCCACACGCGGGCAGATGCGCCGATGCAGTTGGCGGAGCTTTCTCAAAAGGAGATGAAGGAAACTGAGGGGGCTGCATTATGGTTTGCTCCCGTGTTGGCAGGTGGTGGCAGATTTGCACTGACAGGATTTACTCGGCATGGTTTAAATCAGGCTATTTCTCGTGGTGGTGTGGGAGTTTCAAATAAAGCGATTATGAACACTATGCGTAACCCTACAAAAATTACAAGCCAATCAGGAGGAAGAACCCGTTTTACAGGAGCTGATGGTGGTGTTGTTTTGAATAGTCAAGGTAAAGTAATTACTACATGGGGCAAACCTCGTTAATCAAAAAAAGGGGGCTTTGCCCCTTTTATAACTTAAGGGTAATTTATGAATATTAAAAATGAAATAGTTGCTTTAATTTCTAAAAAAATTGATGGGGGGCAATATAGTTCTTTAGAAAATTTTGCTTTATCCGTACTAAGGGAAAAAATTATAAAAAATACTGTTTCCAGTGATGAAAAATTATTGATTATTAATGATTTTTTATCAGGTTTTCTTGAGTTTGATCCTGAGACCGGGAAACCTGTCGGGGAGACGCTTAAAATTGAGCAAATGATTGATTTCTTTTTAGTCTAAATCATACATACCAGTGAACAAGCTAGGCGTATATCCGGCTTTTAAATACGATTGTCAGGTTTATACTTGGGATAAAATCAAAAATAAAGTTGTTTAAACTCTAGTAGATTAACAAAAATCAGGACAAGGCGACGAAGCCGCAGACAGTACAGATAGTACGGAACCGATTCACTCGGTGCTTCAGCACCTTAGAGAATCGTTCTCTTTGAGCTAAGGCGAAGCAACGCCGTACTGGTTTTTGTTAATTCACTATATTGCATGGTGCAGCATTAAATCAGTCTTCTAGCGCCGCAATGGGAAAACATAGAAGATAAACGAAATGGATGATCTAATACTATATTTTTTATCAGGTATATTCGGAAATCAAGTTGCTGAATATATTATAAAAAACAACCGTGAGATAAAAGTTCCCTTTATTGTGCTTTACGCAATATTTTTTACGTTGATTTATACTGTGGCTTTGTTGTTTCTCAGTCTGATCTATTGGGTCAATGGTGCGGAGATTGCATGGAAGGGGATAGGTATTTTCAGTATGTCGGTCAGTTTTTGTATAGTCTTCTGTCTTTATTTGATTGACAAGGCAGGAAGATGTAAGGATAAGAAACAATAGGGATCAGATGCGGCAGCAAACGTAGATTGGGTCTAGGCTCAACCTGCGTTTGCTGCATCTTTGGAAGAAATAGTGGATTCGAAAAAATAGGAAGAATTCTGATTAATGGTATGCGAGGTGTAGCAGTGGGGACTGTTGCTGGTGGCATAAATGGTTATGCAGGTTCTACGGGTAAGAACACTGACATTCGCCGTTAAATAATAAATAAACCAACTTCCAACCAAACCTGCTATCGGTTTGGTTGGAAGTGAGAGGAGGTAAGGTAGTGTTTGCTGTTATTTTCTTTTCGACATTGGGCTGTATTTTAGCATGGATAAGAGATATTCCTAAAATAAAATCAAAAAAAATTTTGGCAAGATCCTTATATATTATAGGAATAATAAATGTAATAATCAGCTATGTATTAATTAAAAATATATTGGTTTCTGTTTCGGATGGAGGTGGAATAAAATATGTTGCAATATATTTATCAAATCTTTTTTTTTGGACAGTATTGATGTATGTTCTTGTGAAAAGATTATCTAAAAAGCCAAGCTGAAACCCAGTACACAACTCATCAATAAAAATCCCTTTTGCACGGAACAATGACAATATTCAAATTGCTGGATTTGCAATCTGATTTACCTATTGAAATTGGGTGTGCAACATACGTTCTAAGCAGGGCTTTGATTTTCCAACCTTGTAATCCAAAGGAGTTATTATGAAAAAACAAATCACCGCAGCCGTAATGATGCTGTCTATGATTGCCCCCGCAATGGCAAACGGCTTGGACAATCAGGCATTTGAAGACCAAGTGTTCCACACGCGGGCAGATGCACCGATGCAGTTGGCGGAGCTTTCTCAAAAGGAGATGAAGGAGACAGAGGGGGCGTTTCTTCCATTGGCTATCTTGGGTGGTGCTGCCATTGGTATGTGGACACAGCATGGTTTTAGTTATGCAACGACAGGCAGACCAGCTTCTGTTAGAGATGTTGCTATTGCTGGCGGATTAGGCGCAATTCCTGGTGGTGTAGGCGCCGCAGGAAAGGTTGTTTCCTTTGCTAAATATGGACGTGAGATTAAAATCGGCAATAATATGCGGATAGCCCCTTTCGGTAATAGAACAGGTCATCCTATTGGAAAATTTCCCCATTATCATCGTCGAGTTACGGATAATACGGGCAAGACTTTGCCTGGACAGGGAATTGGTCGTCATCGCCCTTGGGAATCAAAATCTACGGACAGATCATGGAAAAACCGCTTCTAACTCCTCCTTTTTTTCTATTTGAAGATGTGTCTTTGGATATATTTCAAGGATTGTCGGAATTGGAAAAGAAAATAGAGCCGCAGGATTTGATGGATGATGTTTACCGTGCTTTTGATTCGGTTGGAAATATTCTGAATTTCCGTATAGTAGAAAAAGAGCAAAAAGGGTTTTGGGTAAGTACCAAAATCAAAACAGTTGTATTTGATTCGGCAGATATGTCTTCTGATGATCTTTTTCTGAAATGCTTACAGTCTTCATATAAGGCTTATTTTGAAACTGAACCTGCCGGTTTAGATAAACGGCAGCTGATGAAAACGTTAATTCAAAAATGCGGATTCAGTTGTTGACGAAAAAATGGATTCTGAACTAACAGAAACTGATTTCGACCATGTATGAGGTAAAAAATGTCTTTCGGCTATTTGATTGCAACATCGCAACCTTGCGAATTGTTGACAAAATCTCGAGGTGAAACTTTTTCTTTAATTATGGATAAGATGGATTTATGGATTTATTTCAGATTTTGTGAAGGAAATATTTATACAATAAGGAAGAATGAAACTGAATCTTGTCTTACAGAAAGAGGAGGCAAATGGTTGAAACATATTTATGAATTTAATCGGGGAAGTTTTATTTTTTCTTATGTGCTTCTAAAAAAGAGAGAAAGCGAAGAGAATTTTGCAGAAATTGTTTTAAAATCAATAAAAAATAATAAAATTTTGACAGTTAAGGTACGGTCAGGCTTGCATTTTGACTTAAGAAATATTTATCGTATTGAGATGTATAGCGGATTAAATTTAAACCAGTACGGCGTTGCCTCGCCTTAGCTCAAAGAGAACGATTCTCTAAGGTGCTGAAGCACCAAGTGAATCGGTTCCGTACTATTTGTACTGTCTGCGGCTTCGTTGCCTTGTCCTGATTTTTGTTAATCCACTATAATAATGCAATTGATATGTGCCGATTGGACAGGTATAGGAAGTTTTATGAAAACCTTCGAAAAAACATGGTCTGCACAATATCGGGATATGGAAATTTCAGTACGGAATTTTTGGAATTTGGAGCGGACAGGGGCGGAAGTCTATATCAACGGAAGGCGGGTTTATCATAACGAAGCCGAAATGGCGTCTGCTTCTTTGCGTTAGCTAATGGGGGAATACCTGGAATTTGAAGAAAGCGGTACGAAAATTACCGTTGAAATCGGCAGCGCGTGGCATTTTAATGAAACTATAAGAAATATTAATACACATTTAAGAGGTACGAAACTTCCAGGTTCTAACTGGAGAGTTCAAGATAAGGGGCATTTTCATCTTTGGAAAAGATAATAGATTCTAAGGTAAGGGAGACTAATTTTAATCAGGCATGGCGTGTTATACGCGCCATGCAAATAGATAATATATCCGATGAACAGGTTGTGATTGTCAGAATGTCTTGTTATCTTAAGAAAGATGAAATTTTTAAGAATATAGAAAGATATGGATATCAGTCATCAGATATTAAGAAAATTAGTCCTCCTTTTCCATTAAATATTTTACCTGTTCCCAAACCTTATTATTTTTATCTTTATGATACCCATTTGAATCAAATTTATGATTTGGCTTGGTCATGTAATGATTTTTTAATGTTTGAAATATTTATTTTGGATAGGGAAAGCATCAAATATATAGATCAAGATAAACTTTTTAAATCTAGAGAAACACTATATTCGAATTTTAAATCTATTAAAAATCAATGCAAAAATTATTTTTTTTGCGGTTTTGATTTTGATGCCCCTTACTTTAAAAGCGGTGTGAGTCAGGTGGCAGATTATAATTTTGTTCCTGATGCATTTTCTTTATTCTTTATTTAATCAAATTATTTGAATAAGCGTAGGGTGGGCACTTGCTGCCCACGCGTTCTGTTTCAAGTTTATTATTGGGTGAATATTTGGAATTTGAAGAAAACGGTACAAAGATTGCTGCGGAAATCGACAGTGCATGGCATTTTTTGGGCGCGGCTTGTCGGATTTCAATAAATGGAAAGTATTATGCGGGTAATCGGATTGTTTGGTTTGCCAAAAAAGCCGAAAGCTAGGAATAATTTGACAAGGGCAGCCTGAAAGATTTTCAGGCTGCCCTTTATGTGGACAATATGATGAAGTTCAAATATGTTTTTCTGTTGGCGTGTGTTGTCGTTTCTTTATCTTATCGTTTGAATGCTGCACCGATGTTTAACGATAATCCTGTTGTTTACGGAAAAATCAAAGTGCAGAGTTGGAAAGAAAGGCGGGATTTCAATATTGTAAAGCAGGATTTGGATTTTTCCTGCGGGGCGGCTTCGGTGGCGACGCTTTTGAACAATTTTTACGGGCAAACGCTGACGGAAGAAGAAGTGTTGAAAAAGCTGGATAAGGAGCAGATGCGCGCGTCGTTTGAGGATATGCGGCGCATTATGCCAGATTTGGGTTTTGAAGCGAAAGGCTATGCCCTGTCTTTCGAGCAGCTCGCACAGTTGAAAATCCCCGTCATCGTGTATCTGAAATACCGCAAGGATGATCATTTCTCGGTATTGCGCGGGATAGACGGCAATACGGTTTTGCTTGCCGACCCGTCGCTGGGTCATGTTTCAATGAGCAGGGCGCAGTTTTTGGATGCTTGGCAAACCCGTGAGGGAAATTTGGCAGGTAAGATTTTGGCGGTCGTGCCGAAAAAAGCCGAGACAATTTCAAATAAATTGTTTTTCACACATCATCCCAAGCGGCAGACGGAGTTTGCAGTCGGACAAATCAGGCAAGCACGTGCAGAGTAAGTCAAATGCCGTCCGCAAACCACCCCCAACCTCACAAACCCTTAAAAATCCGCTATAATCGCCCGCAATTTGATTTAAGCATTCTTACTTGAAATGGCACAAAAAATCCAATCCGTCAAAGGCATGAACGACCTTCTGCCTGTCGAGCAAAAAGATTTCAAACTGACGGCTGCGTTTTGGCAGGCGTTTGAAGATACGGTCGGCCGCTGGACACGCACTTACGGTTATCAGCAAATCCGTACGCCGATTGTCGAGCAAACCGGTTTGTTTGTCCGCTCCATCGGCGAGGAAACCGATGTGGTCGGCAAGGAAATGTACACCTTCTCCGATTCAAACGATTCTTTGAGTTTGAGCTTGCGTCCTGAAGGTACGGCTTCCTGCCTGCGTGCGGTGGTCGAACACAACTTTCTGTACAACAGCCCGCAAAAGCTGTGGTATATGGGGCCGATGTTCCGCCGCGAGCGTCCGCAAAAAGGCCGTTATCGTCAGTTCCATCAGGTCGGTATCGAGGCTTTGGGTTTTGAAGGGCCGGATATCGATGCGGAAATTATCGCGATGTCTGCCGACTTGTGGGAAAAATTGGGTATCCGCGAATACCTGACTTTGGAAATCAACAGCTTGGGCAACCGTGAGGAACGCGCGGCACACCGTGCGGCATTGGTTGAATATCTGACCCGTTATGAAGATAAATTGGATGAAGACAGCAAACGCCGTCTGAAAACCAATCCTTTGCGCGTTTTGGATACGAAAAACCCTGATTTGCAGGAAATCTGCAATGCGGCACCGCGTCTGGTGGATTATTTGGGCGAGGCTTCGCAAAACCACTATGCACGCTTCAAAGCGATGTTGGACGGTTTGGGTATCCAATATATTGAAAATCCGCGCTTGGTTCGCGGTTTGGATTATTACAATCAAACGGTTTTTGAGTGGACGACCGACAAACTCGGCGCGCAGGCAACTGTGTGCGGCGGCGGCCGTTACGACGGTTTGATTGAGGAACTTGGTGGTAAGCCTGCGCCGTCTATCGGCTTTGCAATGGGCATCGAGCGGCTGCTGCTTTTGGTGAGCGAATACGGCTCGCTGGAAGTAAACGCCGCGCCTGATGTCTATGCAATGCACCAAGGCGAAGGGGCGGACTTGCAGGTGATGAAATACGCACAAGCCTTGCGCGCGCAAGGTTTCAATGTGATGCAGCATTCCGGCTATCAGAGCCTGAAAGCGCAAATGAAAAAAGCCGACAACAGCGGCGCACGCTTTGCCCTGATTGTCGCGCAAGACGAACTGGCGAACGGTACGGTTACGCTCAAAGATATGAACGGCGCACACGGTCAGCAAACCGTCGCCGCCGCTGATTTGACAAACACTTTACAACAATGGAAGAACGCATAAATGGCAGCCCATTTGGAAGAACAACAAGAGTTGGACAACTTTAAATATTTTTGGAAAACCACGGGCAAATGGCTGTTTGCCGTGCTGATTTTGGCGGCACTCGGCTACTTGGGATACACGGTTTACCAAAACCGTGCGGCTTCCCAAAATCAGGAAGCGGCGGCGGTGCTGGCAAACATCGTGGAAAAGGCGCAAAACAAAGCCCCGCAAAGCGAAATCAATGCCGAATTGGCCAAGCTCCAACAAAGCTACCCCCATTCCATTTCCGCCGCCCAAGCCACGCTGATGGCGGCAGCAACCGAATTTGACGCGCAGCGTTACGATGTTGCCGAAGGCCATTTGAAATGGGTATTGTCCAACCAAAAAGACAGCCTGATCCAGGCGTTGGCGGCGCAGCGTCTGGGCGTTGTGTTGTTGCAACAAAAAAAATACGATGCCGCGCTTGCCGCACTCGACACGCCGGTTGAAGCGGACTTCGCCCCCCTGCTGATGGAAACCAAAGGCGATGTCTATGCCGCACAGGGAAAAAGCCAGGAAGCCTTAAAAAACTACGGACAGGCTTTAGAAAAAATGCCTCAAGATTCTGTCGGTCGCGAATTGGTTCAAATGAAACTTGATTCGCTGAAATAAATGCCGTCTGAAATGCCGTCCATTATTTATCAGACGGCATTTTACCCTCCCTCTTTATGGCCTCTTGCCGTGAAGAACCTATTTACCGTGTCCAACGGACACCTGCTCGTGTTCAGTTCTCCCGAACGGCACTTGACACAGAAAGACTCAATCATGAAACCAACCATCGCGCTTGTCGGCCGCCCCAACGTCGGCAAATCTACTTTATTCAACCGTTTGACGCGCACCAAAGACGCACTCGTACACGACCTGCCCGGCCTGACCCGCGACCGCCATTACGGACACGGCAAAGTCGGCAGCAAACCTTATTTGGTCATCGATACCGGCGGTTTCGAGCCGGTTGTGGACAGCGGCATTTTGCACGAAATGGCAAAACAAACCTTACAGGCTGTCGATGAAGCCGATGCGGTTGTGTTTTTGGTGGACGGCCGTACCGGTCTGACGCCGCAAGATAAAATCATTGCCGACCGTTTGCGCCAAAGCCCGCGCCCCGTTTATTTGGCCGTGAATAAAGGAGAAGGCGGCAACAGGGCCGTGCTTGCCGCCGAGTTCTACGAACTTGCTTTGGGCGACCCTTATGTTATTTCAGGTGCGCACGGTGACGGCGTGTATTATCTGATTGAAGATATTTTGGAAACCTTCCCTGAGCCTGAAAAAGAAGAGGAAGAGGCGAAACATCCTGTTTTTGCCGTTATCGGTCGTCCAAATGTCGGTAAATCAACCTTGGTAAACGCCATTCTCGGCGAAGAGCGCGTCATCGCCTTCGATATGGCAGGTACGACGCGCGACAGTATCCATATCGATTTCGAGCGCGAAGGCAAACCGTTTACCATCATCGATACCGCAGGTGTGCGCCGTCGCGGCAAAGTGGATGAAGCAGTGGAAAAATTCTCCGTTATCAAAGCGATGCAGGCGGTTGAAGCGGCAAACGTCGCTGTTTTGGTATTGGACGCGCAGCAGGACATCGCCGACCAAGATGCGACGATTGCAGGTTTCGCTTTGGAGGCAGGCCGTGCTTTGGTGGTGGCGGTCAATAAATGGGACGGCATCAGCGAAGAACGTCGCGAGCAAGTGAAACGCGATATCAACCGCAAACTGTATTTCCTCGATTTTGCCAAGTTCCACTTTATTTCCGCATTGAAAGAGCGCGGTATAGACGGTTTGTTTGACAGCATTCAGGCTGCCTACAACGCGGCGATGATTAAGATGCCGACGCCGAAAATCACGCGCGTCCTGCAAAGCGCAATCGAGCGTCAGCAACCGCCGCGTGCCGGCTTGGTGCGTCCGAAAATGCGTTATGCCCACCAAGGCGGCATGAACCCTCCCGTAATTGTGGTACACGGCAATTCGCTGCACGCGATTTCCGACAGCTATACGCGCTATCTGACCCAAACGTTCCGCAAAGCCTTCAACCTGCAAGGCACGCCGTTGCGGATTCAATACAATGTTTCGGAAAACCCGTATGAAAACGCCGACGACAAACCGAAGAAAAAACCGCTGCGCCGCGTCAGCCTGAGCAACCGTATTGAGAAACGCGAAGGCCGCAAAGAAGAGAAAAACCGCTTCAAGAAGAAAACCAAAGTCAGTGTGAAAAAACAATTCAGCAAATAATTCCCGACATTTCAAACAACAGGAAACATTATGTGGTTCAAGCAGATTAGTTTTTATCCGCTCAACAAAGAAAAGCTGCCTGAGGCGGACGTACTTGCCGACAAACTTGCTGAAGCTGAATTTACCCATTGCCAAGGCTTAGACTGGTTCAGCGAAGGCTTTACCGCACCGGTTTCATTCTCCCCGGAACTCGTTTTCCCTGCCGACTTTACCTTGCGCGTCGCCCTGAAAAAAGAGGAAAAAGTCCTGCCTGCCGGCGTCATCCGCGATATTTTGGAAGAGAAGGTAGCGGAAATCCAAAACAATGAAGCCCGCAATGTCGGTCGCAAAGAAAAACAAGAGCTTAAAGAGCAAATTACAGACGACCTGCTGCCCCGAGCGTTTACCCGCAGCAGCCGTACAGAAGCGGTGTTTAACACCCGCCACGGCTACCTGCTCGTCAATAACGCGGCTTCCGCCAAAGCGGAAAACATCCTGACCAAGCTGCGCGAAGCTTTGGGCGGTTTGGAAGCCTCGCTGCCGAATACCAAACAATCGCCCTCTTCCCTGATGACCGGCTGGCTGTTGCAAGGGCATTGCGAAGGCGGTTTTGAATTGGACAGCGATTGCGAACTCAAAGGCACGGGCGATATTGTTCCCGTCGTCAAAGTATCCAAACAAGATTTAACCGCCGACGAAGTGGTTCAACACGTCAAAAACGGTAAAACCGTTACCCAACTGGGCTTGGTGTGGCGCGAACAAATTGCCTTTATCCTCACGCAAGACTTCACACTCAAGCGCATCCAATACCTCGACGTATTGCAGGAAGAAGCCGAAAGCAACGGCGACGATGCCGCCGGTCTCGCCTTCGCCTCGCAAATCCTGATGGCGGAATCCGTCAGCATCATGTTGGAAGAGCTGGTTTCCTATTTGGGCGGCTGGCAAGATTGATTTTTCAGACGGCTTTTATACCGTCAGCCAAAATCCAATGGAATAACCCTTATGCTTAAACATCTCGCATTCCTACTGCCCGCCATGATGTTCGCCCTCCCCGCCGCGTCCGCCGTTCTGACTTCCTATCAAGAACCCGGCTGCACCTACGAAGGCGATGTCGGCAAAGACGGTAAACCCGCCGGCAAAGGCACATGGCGCTGCCAAGACGGGCGCAACTATACCGGTTCGTTTAAAAATGGCAAATTCGACGGACAAGGCGTTTATACCGTTGCCGCCAACCGCGAAATATTTATCGAACCGTTCAATTCCGACAGTACCAAATTCCGCAACATGGTACTCTCGGGCACATTCAAAAAAGGCTTGGCACACGGCAGATTTACCGTCTCGCAAAACGGCGAAACCCTCTTCATTATGAAATGCGAAAACGGCATGATTAAAGAAGTGAAGCTGCCCAAAAACAAATAAGCCCCGTTTTCAGACGGCATCCCCCAATGCTTTGTCCGAACACTGCAAGAAACAAGGAAAACATTATGAGCATCAAGTCCGACAAATGGATACGCCGAATGAGCGAAGAATTCGGCATGATCGACCCTTTCGAGCCGAACCAAATCAAAGAAGCCGACGGCAAACGCATCATCTCCTACGGTACGTCCAGCTACGGCTACGACATCCGCTGCGCAAACGAATTTAAAATCTTCACCAACATCAACAGCACCATCGTCGATCCCAAAAACTTCGACCCGAAAAACTTCGTTACCGTTGAAGACGACTGCTGCATCATCCCGCCCAATTCCTTCGCACTGGCGCGCACGGTCGAATATTTCCGCATCCCGCGCAACGTCCTGACCGTCTGCTTGGGCAAATCCACCTACGCCCGCTGCGGCATTATCGTCAACGTTACCCCGTTCGAACCGGAATGGGAAGGCTACGTTACCCTCGAATTTTCCAACACCACCCCCCTGCCCGCCAAAATCTACGCAGGCGAAGGCGTGGCGCAAGTCCTCTTCTTCGAGAGCGACGAAATCTGCGAAACCTCATACAAAGACCGCAACGGCAAATATATGGGGCAAACCGGCGTTACCCTGCCCAAAGCCTGAAATATAAATGCCGTCTGAACCCTTATCGTCGGGTTTCAGACGGCATTTGCCGTTCACCTCAAATCAGAACTGAACCGTCCCATTGACGCTGATGCTGATTTCCTCCACACCAGGCGCGGCGGAATCCGCACCCTCCATATTGACGCTTGCCGCCATCGGCATGGCACGAAGCATTTTTGCCTGAGCAGCTCCCCCTCCCGCGATATGGCTGCCGATGTGTCCCAAATTCAATTTGACGATTTTATAACCGGACGCACCCAAAACGCCCGCCAACTTTTCGGCACGCGCCTTGAAACGCAAAACGGCATCCTTGCTGACCTGATCGATGACCTCGTTGCGGCGTTCGCGCGACACATGGAAATCCGTATATTCCAACGCGGCATCTGCCTGAACATCGGCAATAAAACGGTTCAACGCATCAAAATCCCTACCCTCGACCTTAAATTCCGCACGCTCCTCCCAACCTGTTTGAATGCGTCTGCCGTTGGTATATTGATAGCGCGGCATCGCACTGCGCGATACCAATTCGGTTTTAAAGCTACCATTTTTTGATTTTCTGGTGAAATTGTTGAATTTTTTAACAAACTCGGCATTGACGGCATTTTTGTTCCGTCCTTCCGCCGTCACTTGGAAACGTGCGGACATTGTATCCTGAACCGCCTCGACACCCGCCGATTCAGAAAATTCGACAATATTGTAATTCAATGCTTCAGCCGCCGTCGGAAAAGATACCGCCAGCAGGGAAGCCGCCAAAATAGAACGCAACATATCCGTATCCTTACTTATAAAACCGCCAATCTAGCATATCGGCGCGCTAAATTGCATTAGCGTAAGGCAACAATTTAAATATTCGGTCTGCGTCTGTCTTATAATAACCGCCTTTCCGATACGGAATCCCACTATGCCCGAACCCTTGCACGTCCTCGTCATCCCCTCATGGTATCCGCAATCCGAACAGGATGTGGACGGGATTTTTTTCAAAATCAGGCACTGGCATTGCAGAGGAAAGGCATCAAAACCGCCGTGCTTGCACCGATGTTCCGCTACTTGCGGAAAGAAACAGCAAGCATCCTGACCGGCCTTACGGTTTTGCAAAATATCGGCAAAGCGGTTTGGACATCTATGCATGGCACGGCATATATTTCTTCCCCCGCTTTCCGTTCATCGACATCGACTGCATCCGCTGGGTGTGTGCGGGTTTGAAAGCTTTCAAACACTACATCCGCGAAAACGGGCTGCCCGACCTGATTCACGCCCACCGCATGAACTATGCCGGCATACTCGCCCAAAAAATTTCCCAAAAATACGGCATCCCCTATGTCGTCACGGAACACAGCAGCACCATCACGCGCGGTCTGATCCGTCCCCACCAATGGCAGCCGATGGAAAAAGCAGCGGCGCACGCCTCCGCACTGCTCGCTGTCAGCCGCCATTTCGCACACGTCCTGCAACACAAATACGGCTGCGAATGGCAGTACCTCCCCCAACATACTGGGCGGAATATTCAACCGACCGTTTGAACAAAGAGAAAAAAACAACAAACCGCATTTCGTGTTCTGCACCGTCTCGCACCTTCGCCGTCTCAAAGGACACGATGTCCTACTCACTGCCTTTGCCCGGGCGTTGGCACAATGCCCGCAACTGCGCCTGAACATCGGCGGCAGCGGACAGGAAGAACAGCGGCTGAAACAGCAGGCGGCAGACTTGGGCATTACCCATGCCGTTACATTTTTGGGCGCATTGCAGCCCGAAGCAGTCTTGGATTTGATGAGGAACAGCGACGCATTCGTCCTTGCCAGCCGCACCGAAACCTTCGGCGTGGTCTATATCGAAGCACTGTCCCAAGGATTGCCCGTCATTGCGACACGCTGCGGCGGTGCGGAATCTATTGTTTCAGACGGCAACGGATATTTGGTTCCTGTTGACGACGACGATGCCCTTGCCGACGCACTCATCAAAATGTATGAACACCACTCTGATTTTGAACCTGCCCGACTTAGGGAAAACTGTCTGAACGAATTTGGCGAAAATGCCGTTATAGGCAGGTTGATCGGCATTTTCCGACAGGCAATCGCAGAATACGGTAAGAAAATACCGGTGAAATATAGTGGATTAACAAAAATCAGGACAAGGCGACGAAGCCGCAGACAGTACAAATAGTACGGAACCGATTCACTTGGTGCTTCAGCACCTTAGAGAATCGTTCTCTTTGAGCTAAGGCGAGGCAACGCTGTACTGGTTTAAATCTAATCCACTATAGATTAAAATCACACAATATCCAACTATTCGGACCTTCATATGACACATACCGTCCACCTGCATTTAGAAGAAACCGACAACTTGGCGTTGCAGCGTCTGTGCGGTTCTTTTGACAACAACCTTGATTTACTTGCTAAAGCACTCGATATCCACATCAGCCGCCGTTTTGAACATTTCACTTTCAACGGCGCATTTGCACACGCCGGCAAACGCGCACTGCTCAAACTCTTGGAAACGGCACAGACGCGCGACCTAAACGACGGCGACATCAGGCTTGCCGCCGTCGAAGCCCAAACCGAAGATGCCGGTCATCAAGAAAAAAACCATGACCACGCCTATTATTTCCGCACCAAGCGCGGCAGCATCGGCGGCAGAACGCCACGGCAGAACGGCTATATCCGCGCCCTACTCAACCACGACATCGTATTCGGTCTCGGGCCGGCAGGTACGGGCAAAACCTATCTCGCCGTCGCCGCCGCCGTCGATGCGATGGAAAAACACCAAGTCGAACGCATCATTTTAGTGCGGCCTGCCGTCGAAGCCGGCGAGAAACTGGGTTTTCTGCCCGGTGACCTGACCCAGAAAGTCGATCCCTACCTTCGTCCGCTTTATGATGCCCTCTATGACCTGATGGGCTTCGACCGTGTCACCAAGCTGATTGAAAAAGGTCTGATTGAGATTGCCCCGCTCGCCTATATGCGCGGCAGGACGCTCAACGGCGCATACATCATCCTCGACGAAGCGCAAAACACCACGCCCGAACAAATGAAAATGTTCCTGACCCGCATCGGCTTCGGCGCGAAAGCCGTCATTACCGGCGACACCAGCCAAATCGACCTGCCCAAAAACATCAAATCGGGATTAAAAGATGCGCGTGAGAAACTGCACGGCGTGGAAGGGCTGTATTTCCACACCTTTACCGGCGAAGACGTTGTCCGGCATCCTTTGGTGCAAAAAATCGTCGAAGCCTACGAATCGGCAGAACACGACTGACATTCCAATGCCGTCTGAAACCCGATGCATGGAAAATCGGGCAGAGAAAAACAGATACGGAAGCCAAGCTCCGTATCCGTTTCTTTATCCGTCCAACCGATACATCAATCGAATTTTCTGCATCGGATTGCCTCATCTTCGCAAAACATTGCCGAAGTTTCGCGGTTGCACGCCTGACGCACTTTCTGCCGCGCCACGCCTTCATTCCGATCGCTTGCCTCAAACGTCTTCTGAAAAGGCGTAACGCTGCATACATACATGGTGGAATTTGAACCGAAAAGGTCGATTTTGACGGTATTGCTGCCGCTTTCCAATACGGCGACACGGTGTTCCAACTGCGCCAGACGTGCTTCCAAATCGCCGATTCTGTCGGCAAATGCAGGCATGGCGGCACACGCGGTCAAAATGCCCAAAATACATTTTTTCATCAATTTTTCCTTGTTTCTTGAACTCTGCCCACCCGGACATCCTTTTTCCGAGAGGCAGGGTTAGACTTTATTTACGGGGATGAATCCCCTTACAAATCAGGATAATACATAGAACGGCACTTTATGCTTCATCCCATGTGTTGAAACTTCATTGCTCCTTGTCTGTTGACCCTTATTCCCAATCCGTTCCCACAACCTTCGGCTTGGGTTTGCGCCTGCGACGGCGGCGTTTTTTCGCCTGTCCTTCGTTTTTTTCGTGTCGGGCGGCGGCTTCGTTTTTGGTCATCTCCGTCCGTTGTTCCTGCGATGCCGTCTGAAACGCCGTCCACCACTCGGCAAGGGCGCGGTCCGCATTGCCGGTTTCGGCGCGCAAGAGCAGGAAATCATAGGCGGCACGGAAACGCGCCTGTGCAAACAGTTTGTGCGGCCTTGCGCCTTTGCGGTTTTCAAACTGCGGCTGGAACATCCAAATTTCGCGCATCGTGGCGGAAAAGCGTTGCGGTACGCCCCAACCGCGTTCGACGGTTTCGCGCATCGTATTGATTGCATCGGACAGGGCGGGCACGGGTTTCAAACCCTGTTGCAGATTGCTTTTCCAATGGCGTTCCAACTCGGGCCACATCAGGGCCGCCAGTACGAAACCGACCGAAACCGATTTGTCGGCACGCAGCCGCTCATCGGTATTTTTCAGGGCAAGCACCGTCATTTTTCCGGCGATGCCGTCTGAAACGCGCAAGGCATTGAGCAGCGGATGGATGTCGTCCGGTATGTCAAATCCGTTCAAACGTTTTAGACACTCGCGCGCGTGCCCTGAAAACAGCAGTTTCATAATTTCGTCGAACAGCCTCGCTACCGGTTCGTGCTTCAGACGGCATATCGATTCGGCAATCGGTGCGGCGGTTTCTTCCGACAGCTCAAAGCCCAATTTGCCCGACAGGCGGATGGCGCGCAAAATCCTGACAGGGTCTTCCTGATAGCGTTCGGCGGCATCGCCAATCATAACCAGCCTGCGGGCGGCAACATCGGCAATCCCGTTGTGGAAATCCAAAATCTCTTCTTTTTCCGGATCGTAATACAAGGCATTGCAGGTAAAATCGCGCCGCATCGCATCTTCTTCGATGCTGCCGTAGGTGTTGTCCTTCATAATCCTGCCGTGCGCGTTCTGATGAACTTTCGCACCGCCGCGAAACGTCGTTACTTCGATAATCTCCGCACCGTTCATCACATGGACGATTTGAAAACGCCTGCCGACGATGCGGCTGCGGCGGAAGAGTTTGTGCACCTGTTCGGGCATGGCATCGGTTGCGACATCGAAATCCTTGGGTTCGATGCCGAGCAGCAGGTCCCTGATCGCGCCGCCGACCACATAAGCCTGAAACCCCGCCCCTTTCAGACGGCGTATGACGTTTTCGGCGGCAAAGCTCAACATTTCGGCACGGATGTTGTGTCTTTCGGCAGGAATGACCGTTTTACTTTCCGCTTTTTTACTGCTCCGACCGGAAGGCAGCATCTTATTCAACCATTTTTTCAGCATAAATATTCTAACCCGAAGAGCGGCATCTCCACGGGCAACCGTGTTCAGACGGCATCAGGCGGTACGATTCCGCAAGATGCCGTAACCATAAACAAAAGGCGTAGAAACTACGCCGTCCGAATCACGCCGTCCTCGCGGCGGCAACGCGTCATTATAACAGATTGCCCTCCAAAAAAATCAGACCCTGCTTTTGTGGCAGAGTCTGAAATTTGATGCGCCTTCTCCGATTGGGAACATTCCCGTCGTACAAACAGGCAAATGAAGGAACAGAAATCACATTCAAACAGTGTTCCGCCGCCTCTACGCGGCTTCCCAGTAATCGATATACAGCTGCAATTCGAGATTGTTGCGCCATTCGTTGGCAACGGGGCGGTAAACCGTGCGGATGTATTCGGGAATGTCTTCGCTGCAACGCCAAAACATCGCTTCAAATTCGCAGCCGTCTTTTTGCAGCCAGACTTTTTTGTGTTTGCCCTCCGCGCCCAAAGGTTGCTGGCGGACGACGTGGAACTCGTCGGTAAAGCTCGGCGGCGCGAAGCCCTGCCCCCAAACGTGACGGGCAAGGTTTTGCGCCTGTTCCAACGTGATGTCGCAGGCGGGCAGGCTGCCGTCGGTGATGAAGGTTTGCGACAAATCGTCTTCGCACACCATTTCGCGCACGGCTTCTTCAAAGGTCGTCTGAAACGCGGGAATGTTGTGTTCAAGTATGCTCAAACCCGCCGCCATCGCGTGTCCGCCGAATTTCAAAATCAAATCGGGATGGCGTTTGGACACCAAGTCCAAAGCATCGCGCAGGTGCAAATTGGGAATGGAACGTCCCGAACCGCGTACTTCGCCGTTGTCGGCAGGCGCAAACACGATGGTCGGACGATAAAAACGGTCTTTGAGGCGGCTGGCAACGATGCCGACCACGCCTTGATGGAAGTCGTCGCGATACGCCACCAAAGTCATCTGACCTGAAGGCAGGGTTTCAGGAAAAGCATTCAGCGCGTCTTGCAGCATAGACTGCTCGATTTCGCGACGCTCGATATTGAGGTTGTTTAACTGAGCCGCCAGTTCCTGAGCTTCGGAATCATCTCGCGCCAACAGGCAGGCGATGCCGACCGACATATCGTCCAGCCGTCCGGCGGCGTTGATGCGCGGGCCCAACGCAAAGCCCATATCAAACGGCTGGGCCTTGCGCCAATCGCGCCGCGCCACTTCAAACAAGGCGCGGATGCCGGGGCGCATTTTGCCCGAACGCATCCGTTTCAAACCTTGCGACACGAGGATACGGTTGTTGTGATCGAGGGAGACGACGTCGGCAACGGTACCGAGTGCGACCAAATCCAAAAGGTCGCCCAGATTCGGCTCTTTTAGGCCGTCTGAAAAATAATTGCGGCGGCGCAATTCGGCACGCAACGCCATCAATACATAAAAAATCACGCCCACGCCCGCCAAGCTTTTGCTTGGAAAACCGCAGCCTTTTTGGTTCGGATTGACGATGATGCAGTCGGGCACGGTCTCGGCCGGCAAGTGGTGGTCAGTAACGATGACATCCAAACCCAGAGCCTGCGCGCGCGCCACGCCTGCGATGCTGGCAATGCCGTTATCGACCGTAATCAGCAAATCCACGCCTTGCGCGGCGGCGATTTCGGCCAGCTCGGGCGTTAAACCGTAGCCGTGTTCAAAGCGGTTGGGCACGAGGAAATCTACTTTTGCCCCCATCGCCGCCAAACCGTCCAAACCGACGGCACACGCGGTCGCGCCGTCGGCATCGTAGTCGGCGACAATCAAGATTTTTTCCTGACGCTCAACCGCATCCGCCAAACGGCGGGCGGCGGCTTCGCAATTCGTCAGCGTTTGATAAGGCAGGAGGGAAGCGAGTTTGTCGTCCAATTCGGCAGGACTTTGCACACCGCGCGAGGCACAAAGCCGGGCGATTAAAGGATCGGCGCCGGCGGTGAGCAAATGATTGAAAACGTCGGTATTGACGGATCGGGTTTGGATTTTGACGGACATAGCGTGGAACTTTACAGTGCGGATGTGTTTGAAATGCCGTCTGAAGGCTTTTCAGACGGCATTGCCGTTCATTTGTCTGAGGAATTCGTGGCTGCAATCAACGCCGCGACAGGCAAGGCCAGCACCGCGCCCACCGCATCCAGTATCAACGTGGTGGGCGTATATGCAATATTTTCAAACAACTTGGATTTGTCGGTATGTTTTTTCGTAACCGTGTAATAAATATCGGCAGGCACACTTTGCTCAAAATGATAATCGGCGTTCAGTTTTTGCGGTGTGGCGTAGTATTTGCCTTTGGCGGAGACGCAGCGCGTGTAAATGGTCCGATTGTCGAGTTCGACCGCTTCAAACTCAAGCTGTTTCAGCTTGGCGATGTCGGCAGGTCTGTCGGTATCGTAGCGCAGGCAAAGGCCTTCGGTACTGAAATTCTGGCTGGCGGGCGATTCGAGTTTGACCGGCAGGGCTTGGTAGGCAAAGCGCGGGTTGGGCTCAACCATTTGAAACTGCTTGTCCAACCCGGCCTTCAAAATGCCCGTCAGCTTCGCCGAATCTTCAGGATTGACGACGAACCAGTATTTCCCGCCCATCATCACCAGGCTGCCCTTTTCCAATTGGGCATTGTCTTCGGCAACCACACCGAAGGCGCGGATTTGGTCCTTGTCAACGTGTTTGCGGGCGGTCGTTTCGCTGAACGGGCTGTTCATACCCCACATCATTACCGTACAGCCGTTCAACATCAAGGTTGCCGCCAAAACGGCGGCGGTCGTTTTACGGAACAACATTTTATCCTCCAATCTAAATAACGGCGGATGTCGTCTGAAAACATGCCTAGGCTTCCCCTGTTCCGCCTTGGCTTTCCATAACGGTTTTCAATTCTTGAAACAGGGCGCGGAAATTTTTCGGCGGTTTGTTTTGCTCCTGCTCTTTTTTGGTGTTGCGGATCAAGGTACGCAATTTACCGGCGTCCGCATGCGGAAAATCCGACATAAACTGCGTCAACGCGCCGTCGTCTGCCAACAGCCGTACGCGCGCCTGTTCCACGCGTTGCAAAAAGGCGTTGTGCGCCGCATCGTCGCCGCGCAGCTTGGCAAGAAACGCCTCGATGGGCGCGGGATCCGTGTCGCGCATCAGCCTGCCGATAAATTGCGCCTGCCGCTTGAGCGCGCCGTTGGACGTAATTTTTTTATAGGTAACGACGGCTTCGTACAAATCTTCGTCCAAGCCGATTTTTTTCAGCGTATCGTTTGAGAGCTTGGTCAGTTCCATACCCAAATCCTGCAAACCGTTCATCTGCTTTTTCATTTGGGTTTTACTGATCCACTCGTCTTCTTGTTCAAACATCTTGGTTCTCGAATTTTTTCCAATAGCGCATTTTAACAGAATGCCGCCGCGTTCAGACGGCATTTTGCACCGCACGCCCTGCAAGCGGCGCGCTTTTGCCCCTGCCGCCCGAAACGGTTAAAATGCCGCAAAGCATCATCAAGAAAGATTTCTATGCTGTTCAACCACACCGCTTCCGAACTCCTCGACCTCTGCCGCCGCACGCTCGACTTGGCAAAAGCGACGGGCGCAACCGCCGCCGAAGCCGATTTCAGCGAATCATTGGGACAAAGCGTCAGCGTGCGGCTGGGCGAAATCGAACAAATCGAGTTTCAGCAGGACAAGTCGCTGGACATTACCGTTTACGTCGGCAAACGCAAAGGCCGCGCCGGCACCGCCGATTTCTCCGAACAAGCCCTGCGCGACACCGTCCGCGCCGCCGCCGACATCGCCCGCCACACCGCCGAAGACGGTTGCGCCGGACTTGCCGACCCCGAGTTGATGGCGCAACACATCGGCGACCCCGACCTTTACCACGAATGGGATTTGGATACGGAAGCCGCCGTCGGCTTGGCAAAACAATGCGAACAAGCCGCCCTGAACGAGGATGAGCGCATCGAAAACTCCGAAGGCGCGGCGGTGCAAACCGGCCATTACCAATACGTTTACGGCAACACCTACGGTTTTGCCGCACACCGGCAAAGCACGCACCACAGCATTTCCTGCAGCGTCGTTGCCGCCGACGAAAACGGCATGCAGCGCGACTACTGGTACGATTCCGCCTGCCGCCATCCGGATATGGACAGCCCCGAAACCATCGGTCAAACCGCCGCCCGCCGCACTTTGCGCCGACTCGGCAGCCGCAGCATCCCGACAGGCAACTACCCCGTCCTCTTCGATACCACCGTTTCGGGCGGTCTTATCGGACACCTCGTCGGCGCACTCTCCGGCGGAGCGCTCTACCGCCAAAGCAGTTTCCTGATCGACAGCATCGGCAAAAAAGTCCTGCCCGATTTCCTCAACCTGCGCGAAGAACCGCACATCCCCCGCTCTTTCCGCAGCAGCTATTTTGATGCGGAAGGCGTTGCCACCGCACCGCGCTTCGTGATTCAAAACGGCATTGTCGAAGGCTATTTCCTCAGCAGTTACAGCGCGCGCAAACTCGGAATGCAGACCACGGGCAACGCCGGCGGCGCGCACAACCTTTATTTGAACCATACGCACGAAACGCAATCCGACCTGCTGAAAGAAATGGGGACGGGATTGTTGGTAACCGAACTGATGGGACAGGGCGCGAACACCATTACCGGTGACTACTCGCGCGGCGCGGCGGGTTTTTGGGTGGAAAACGGCGTGATTGCCTACCCCGTCCACGAGATTACCGTAGCCGGACGCTTGCAGGATATGTACCGCGACATTGTCGGCGTGGCGGATGACGCTTTGCGGCGTTCGTCCAACAAAATCGGCTCGATTCTGATTGCGGGGATGACGGTTGCCGGAAGCTGAACGCCCTGCCGATGCCGTCTGAAGACGAAGGCGGCACGTTTTGCCCCGTGCCTGCCCGTTTGCCGTTTTATGCCGCACCGCCTTTTGCCGACAACATTGCACATTTTTTCATCAGCACTGATTTTCCCTTATCCGTCAAAATACTAAGCCACTTGTCCACAACAGGGTACACACAAGTTCAGGATAAGGCGTGCGAGGATTGGGGGTTTTTCCGCCGCCGGCAAAACGGCAGACAAAAACGGCGGGACATTGCCTGTCCCGCCGTTTTCAAATATACATTTGACCGTACATCAGGAATTAAGCAGCCTGAATGTTGGCGGCCTGTTTGCCTTTAGGGCCGGTGGTTACGTCGAAAGAGACGCGTTGGCCTTCTTTCAGGGTTTTGAAACCTTCCATATTGATTACTGAGAAGTGAGCGAACAAATCTTCGCCGCCTTCATCAGGAGTGATGAAACCAAAACCTTTAGCGTCGTTAAACCATTTTACGATACCGGTTGCCATTAGAAACTTCCTATACTCAAAAATTAACAAAATCAGCAAAACAAGGCATACGGCAAACCGAGCCGTCTGGCGTTCCTTCCAGCTTGATATACTCGGCGGATGCCCAATCCTGCTTAACCGTCTTTTTACATTTGTTAAGACAAAACGTCAAGCTATGTTTTCAAAAAAGTGGGAAAATAGGCAAAAGTACCGAAAATACAACAAAAATGCCGTCTGAACGCGGCTTTCAAATGGGACACACTATGACCGCGCAACACCAATCCGACACGCTCTTGCACCGTCTGAACACCCTGCCGCCGAAACGTTACGGCGTTTTCCTATTGAACGACGATTACACCACGATGGAATTTGTCGTCGAAATCCTGACCGAAATCTTTATGCTCGGACAAGAACAGGCGGTAGCGGTGATGCTCTTGGTTCATCACGAAGGCAAAGGCCTGTGCGGCACTTACACGCGCGATATTGCCCAAACCAAACAACAACAAGTCATGCAGCGGGCAAAAGCCGAAGGGCATCCGCTGCAATGTATTGTCGAGGAGATTTAATATGCTTGCACCCGAATTGGAACAGATTTTGCAGCAGCTTTACCGCGAGGCGCGTAAGGCTCATTATGAATTTATCAGCCTCGAGCATCTGCTTTTGGTACTCATCGAAGAAGATGCCTCCGTGCCGAACGTCTTAAAACTATGCGGCGCGGATTTGAAAGTGGTGTCCGAACAGCTCGCCGCCAGCGTTGCCGAAAACACCCCCCTGATTCCCGAACACCTTTTAGACACGGTCGAAACCCGGCCCACGCTCGGCTTCCAACGCGTGATGCAACGGGCGATGGTGCATACCCAGTCTGCCGGAAAAGCCGCAGTCGAACCGTTGGACGTTTTGGTCGCGCTGATGAGCGAAACCGACAGCCACACCGTCTATTTCCTCAAGCTGCAATCGGTTACGCGTTTTGAAGTTTTGCGCTGTATTGCCCATGGCTCGCCCGATGACGAGGATGGCAATGATTCAGACGGCCTGGGACGCGAGGGCGAAGAAGCGGAACAAAAAACCGGCTCCCTTTCCGACTACACCGTCAACCTCAACACCGAAGTCAAAGCCGGCCGTATCGACCCTTTGATTGGTCGCAAACACGAAATGGAACGGCTGGTGCAAATCCTATGCCGCCGCCGCAAAAACAATCCGCTTTTGGTCGGCGAAGCAGGCGTGGGCAAAACCGCGCTGGCGGAAGGTTTGGCACATCAAATCGTCAACGGCGGCATTCCAGACGCGCTTAAAGATGCCGAAGTGTACGCGCTGGATATGGGCTCGCTGTTGGCGGGCACGAAATACCGTGGCGACTTTGAAGCGCGGGTCAAATCCGTCTTGAAACAGCTCGAAAAAATCCCGCACGCCATTTTGTTTATCGACGAAATCCACACCATCATCGGCGCAGGCAGCACCAGCGGCGGCACCATGGACGCGTCCAACCTGCTCAAACCCGCGCTGGCAAAAGGTTCGCTGCGCTGCATCGGCGCAACCACCTACGACGAATACCGCACCATTTTCGACAAAGACTATGCCTTAAGCCGCCGCTTCCAAAAAATCGACGTGGTCGAACCCACCGTTTCCGAAACCGTACAAATCCTGCGCGGCTTGAAGCCGATGTTTGAAGCCTTCCACCAAGTCCGCTATACGCAAGGCGCACTCGAAGCCGCCGCCGAACTCTCCGCACGCTACATCAACGAGCGTTTCCTGCCCGACAAAGCCATCGACGTGATGGACGAAGCAGGCGCGGCGCAACGGATTCTGCCCAAATCCAAACAGAAAAAAGTCATCGGCAAAGCGCAAATCGAAACCGTCATCGCCAAAGTCGCGCGGATTCCAGAAAAAACCGTGTCGCACGACGACAAACAGGTGCTGCAATTCCTCGGCCGCGATTTGAAAAACATGGTTTACGGTCAAGAAAACGCCATCGACGCGCTGGTTGCCGCCGTCAAAATGTCGCGTTCGGGCTTGGGACTGCCCGACAAACCGATAGGCAGCTTCCTCTTCTCCGGCCCGACCGGCGTGGGCAAAACCGAAGCCGCCAAACAGCTTGCCTACTCGATGGGCGTACCGCTGCAACGCTTTGATATGTCCGAATACATGGAACGCCATGCCGTATCGCGCCTCATCGGCGCGCCTCCGGGCTACGTCGGCTTCGAACAAGGCGGCCTTTTGACCGAAGCCGTCAACAAACAGCCGCATTGCGTGTTGCTCTTGGACGAAATCGAAAAAGCCCACCCCGACATTTTCAACGTCCTCCTGCAAGTCATGGACGCAGGCAAACTGACCGACAACAACGGCAAGAGTGCCGATTTCCGCAACGTCATCCTGATTATGACCACCAACGCGGGCGCGGAAAGCCTCAGCCGCCCCGGCCTCGGCTTTACCGCCAAGCGCGAACGCGGCGACGAAATGCAGGCCATCAACAAACTCTTCACGCCCGAGTTCCGCAACCGCTTGGACGCGATTATCCCGTTTGCACCCCTGTCCGAACCCATTATCGCCAAAGTCGTGGACAAATTCCTGCTCCGGCTCGAACACCGGCTCCTCGACAAGAAAGTCGAAGCCGAATTCACACCGGCATTGCGCAAATATCTGGCGAGAAAAGGTTTCGACCCGCAAATGGGCGCGCGCCCGATGCACCGCCTGATTCAGGAAAAAATCCGCAAACCGCTCGCCGACGAACTCCTGTTCGGCAAACTATCCAACGGCGGCTTCGTGCGGATAGACTGGGATGCGGCAAAAGAAGAAGCCGTGTTGAAATTTAAGAAAAGCAAGGTTAAACCTGAAACAGAAACTGTTTAACCGATTGAAAAATAAAATGCCGTCTGAAATTTCAGACGGCATTTTTTTAAATATCTGTCCCTATTCCGGCAAACTTTTCCACAAACGCCGCAATCTTTTGAAAAACACTTTGTTTCTTCGTCAGATATTGCGGGTTGAGCGGGCTCATTTTCGGCAGGGTTTCGGTCAGTTCCGTGCCGTTTTCGCTGGCATAGCCGCGTTTGAGCGAGCCGGTCAAATAACGTTTGGCGGCGGTTTCGTTCAGGTCTTCGGCGGCAATCAGCTCTGCTGCTTCGCGCCTCATCACCTCTTGAGCGTAGGTGTAAAAGGTTTCCAGTATGGCAGGAACGTCGGGGACTTTGTCCAAATCCGTATCGTTGATGAAATCCACAATCAGGCTCTCTTTGGCGCGGTGGCCGATGCTGGCGCGGATGATGCGGCGGATTTCTTCCACCAGCTCCGCTTTGCCTTTGATTTTTTTGTGGTGCTCGAAAACCAGTTGCAAGATGTAATCCAGATTGATTTCCTGCGATTTGAGCAAATCCACCTCAAAAACCACATCGTCCCAATCGATTTTTGATTGTTCTTTCTGTTCGCCTGCTTTTTGGCGGCGCAGCCAGTCGCGGATGTCGTTATAGGCAGAACGGTAGTCCTGCACTGCCCTTTCAGACGGCATCGGCACTTGCCGCATTTCCTGCACGTCTTCATCGCTCAGGTAGTATTTTTCTTGAAACGCCTTCATCGCATCTTCGTCCGCCGCGTCCACACTCTGCAACTCGCGCAGCGCGGCAAATTCATCGTAGTTCTGCAATACGTTTTCCGCCCGCAGGTATTCGCCGAAGAGTTTGGCAAAATCTTTTTTGTCTTTTTCCGTTTCGATTTTGTCGGGATCGGGGAAACGCTCGCGCAATTCTTTTGCCACATCCAAATAACCGCGCCGCACTTCGCCCGTCCGATCATCGATATAGCCGTTCATGTATTCTTCGTAGCTTTTTTCCAACACCACGTTTTTGGTGTTTTTATCGCCGAACAGGGTAATCGCATCAATGGTTGCCTGCTCCAAATCGCGGAAGCAGACAATATTGCCGAAGGTTTTGGTGGCATCGTAAATGCGGTTGGTGCGCGAAAACGCCTGCATCAGGCCGTGATAGCGCAGGTTTTTATCGACAAACAGCGTGTTCAGCGTCGGCGCGTCAAAACCCGTCAAAAACATACCGACCACAATCAGCAAATCCACTTCCTGGTTTTTCACCCGTTTTGCCAAATCGCGGTAGTAGTTCTGAAAGGCTTTGCTGTCCGTGCCGAAATTGGTTTTGAAACAGGCGTTGTAATCGTTGATGGCAGCCTGCAAAAATTCTTTCGCGCTGCTGTCCATCGCTTCCGGTTCAAAGGTCTCATCAACAATTTCACCGACGGCGTTCTGCTCTTCGTTGGCCGCAAAGGAAAAAATGGTGGCCACTTTCAGCGGGTGCAGGCTGCCTGCCTGTTGTGTTTTGAACGCTTCGTAATAGCACTTCGCCGCATCCACGCTGCTGACCGCAAACATGGCGTTGAAGCCTTTACCGCCCGCATTCAGGCGGTGCGTTTTCTGCCTGAACTGGTTCAGGATATATTGCGTGATTTCGCGGATGCGTTCGGGGTGCAGCAGGGCTTGGCGGTTTTCGGCAGCACTCAGTTTCTTCTCATCCTGTTCCGCTTCCACGGCTTTGAACTGCGGGCGCACATCGTTGTAATCCACTTTGAATTTCAATACTTTTTCATCGCGGATGGCATCGGTAATCACATAAGAATGCAACTCACGCCCGAACACGCCCGCCGTGGTTTCCGCGCCCAAAGCGTTTTCGGGAAAAATCGGCGTACCGGTAAAACCGAACTGGCAGAATTTCTTAAATTTCTTTTTCAGGTTTTTTGCGCTTCGCCGAATTGCGAGCGGTGGCATTCGTCGAAAATAAATACAACCTGCTGATGGTAAACCGGCAGATTATCTTCACTCTTCATCAGGTTGTTCAGCTTTTGGATGGTGGTAACGATGATTTTGTTGTCGTCTTTTTCCAAATTGCGTTTCAAGCCCGCCGTGCTTTCCGAACCATTCACGCTGTCGGGCGAAAAACGTTGGTATTCCTTCATCGTCTGATAGTCCAAATCCTTCCTGTCCACCACGAAGAAAACCTTGTCGATAAACGCCGATTCCGTCGCCAGACGCGCCGCCTTAAAGCTGGTCAGCGTTTTGCCGCTGCCCGTGGTATGCCAAACATAGCCGCCGCTTTCCGGTTTGCTCCAATTCTTTACCTACGCCGAGCTGTTGATTTTCCACAAAATGCGTTCGGCGGCGGCAATCTGATACGGCCGCATAATCAGCAGCGTATCATTCGCATCGAACACGCTGTAATGCAGCAATACGCCCAGCAATACGCTTTTCTGCAGGAACGTGGCGGTAAAGTCTTTCAAATCCTTAATCGGATGATTGTCCGACCGCGCCCAATTCATCGTGAAATCAAAGCTGTTTTTGTCGCGCTTGGTGGTGTTGGCGAAATAGCGCGTGTCCGTGCCGTTGGAAATCACGAAGATTTGCAGGAATTTGAACAGCGAATTTTCGCTGTTGAAGCTCTCTTTGCTGTAACGGTGCACCTGATTGAATGCTTCGCGCACCGCCACGCCGCGCTTTTTCAATTCAATCTGCACCAGCGGCAGGCCGTTTACCAGCACGGTAACGTCATAGCGGTTTGCATACGTGCCCGTCTGCTCAAACTGATTGATAATCTGCACATGGTTGCGGGCAAGGTTTTTCTTGTCCAGCAGATAAATGTTTTTCAGACGGCCGTCATCAAAAGCGAAATCATAAATATGGTCGTCATGGATTTTGCGGGTTTTATCGGTAATGTTTTCAGACGGCCTGTCCAGATATTCCGTCAAAAACCGCGCCCATTCGCCGTCTGAAAACGCCACATCGTTCAGCCGCTGCAACTGCGCGCGCAGGTTTTCCAGCAGCCTGCTTTGGCTGTTCAAATCCTTGCGGTATTCGTAACCCTGATTCTGCAAATCGGCGATTAACTCCGCTTCCAACTGGTTTTCCGATTGGTAGCTGCCCGACTGTTCGATTTTTTCATATTGGTCGAGCACGATGAAATTCGGCGTTTCGGCGATGGGTTTGGTTTCGAGGTTCATGGGTCGTCCTTTGCAGTATCGGGTTTTAAACGGTTTGATGTTCGGATTGGGCTGCCTGAAAATGTGCAGGCTGCTTTTTCAGGTAGCCTTAGGGAAGGCAAGCAGCTGTTCGCGGTAATATTCGTATTGTTTGCGGCGCAGGGCGATTTCGTGCGGCAGGCCTTCGCTGATAGAGTGGGTCAGGGTATCGAATTTGTCTAGGATGGCGGCAATTTTTTCCTGTTCGGGGAGTGGTGGGATGGGGATTTTTAATTTCTTTAATTCTTTCATGCTAATAATAGGTAAACTTGAAGTATTAATAAGTTTTTTGCTCTGCTCCGCAATAATGAAAAAATAATAGAAAGCGAAATTTATATCTAAAGCATCCTTAAATTCATCTTTAATTGTAAAATTGGTCAGTTGTTGGTTACTAATATAATTAACTTTTATTAACGCATGCTCTCCTATGGTTGCCGTTGTCGACATCATTATTGATTTAGCAGGAAACAGCTTGCCGCCCTTAACTGCGCTTTTTGATATATGCTTCAATGAATTATCTAAAATACGGCTATTTTCCCTAATATCTTCCATTCTAAACCAAGGGATTGAGCCATTTTCCCAATATTCTTTATTTGATTTGGAAGGGGTATAGCCATTCTTCAAGTCAAACACCTCCCCCAACGTCTTCCAAACCACATCTTTCAGACGGCCTTTATAGCCATCAGCTATCCCCCCCGATTTGATTGTCAAAATCTAAAAGAAAGTCGCGGTAATACCGGTATTGGCGTTTGCGCAGGGCTAATTCAGCTTCCAGCTCGGTGAATTTGTCAAGTATTTTTACAATTTTTTGTTGGGTTTCCAGGGGTGGGATAGGGATTAATAATTTTTTCAAGTTACTGGCATTTAGAGCAGGAATACCTGTAAATGTACATAAGGCATGAATCTCTTGTTCAAATTCAAGTAATATATGATAGAGAAAACGAACATCCAATTCTGTTCTATTCTTAATAGTAACTGCATAATTTAAGTTGCCACGAAAATATCTTCCTTCTTGCCACGTTATTGAGCCGACTCCCGCTCCTCTTGTTGTGATGCCGATAGGGTCATTTTCAGTGTTCCATTCATCAATATAGCCAAGCGGCTCTTTGCCACTGTTAATAACTGGATAACTACCAATATTATTTGAGATTTTCTGCTTACTTACAGCTTGTCCTGTTTTTATGATAGCTATCCCATTTTCTCCACCCAACGGCTTCCACTCCACCGGTGCCGTCTGAATCATCTCAATCAATTTTTTCGCTTTGCTTTGCATATCCATGGTTGTTTTCCGTTTCTTTCCCGCTGTGGCGGGATGTGGGGCGGTTGTGGGGTGCTTCGGCTCACTCTGTCCGTTTGCCGTTATTTCTGCGGGCTGAAGTCCGTCCTGCTTTCAGGCTGCCTGCAATGGTGTGCAGGCTGCTTTTTCAGGTAGCCTGAATGGTAGTTATTTTGTGCGGTCTTTTTTCTGTTTGATCTGTTGCACGGCTGTTTTTTCCAACGCTTTAACGCTTTCCAGATAGGCTTGCTCCACCGGCGACAGGATGCGCGCTTCATAGGCGCGGTATTCGCGTTCGGCTTTCTGCTCTGCCTGTTTGCGGCTGATGCTGCCTGCACCCTGTAATGTGCCTTGTCCGTACAGCCCGGAAAATTTGTCCAATTCGGCTATCCAGTCGCGCATATACATGGGGCTTTGCTCCTGCGCTTTGATTTCCGCCAGGTCGAAGAAGGCGGAAACCAGACGGTTCAGGCGGAACAGTTCGTCTTCGGTCAGATAGTTTTTGGCGATTTTGGCTTCATTCAGCGTGGGGATTGCGCCTTGAAAGGTGGTCAGCCCCATAAAGTCTTTGCTGCTGTCGGCACGGCTGTATATCAGCTCAGCTGCGGTTTGCCGGCTGGCGGCATAGTGCAGTTTGTTTTGAACGGCGGCAAAAAAGGTTTGGCTTTCGCTGCTTTTGGGGTTGTAGTCTTGGCTGGTGGCATATAAATCAAGCACTTGCCGGTATAGGGCTTTTTCGCTGCTGCGGATGTCGCGAATGCGGTTGAGCAGTTCTTTCCAATAGTCGCCGCCGCCTGTGCCTTTCAGGCGTTCGTCGTCTATGGCAAAGCCTTTGGTCAGATATTCGTCCAGCCGTTCGGTTGCCCATTGGCGGAATTGGATGCCCCGCGCGGAACGGACGCGGTAGCCGACGGCAATAATCATGGGCAGGGAATAATGGGCGATTTTGCGGTTTACCTTGCGCCCGTTTTCATTTTGAACTGTCAACTGGAAGTTGACAGTTGCCTTCTCTTCCAATTCTTGCTCTGCAAGAATGGTTTTAATGTGTTTGCTGATATTTTGTTTGGTGGTTTGGTACAGTTCTGCCATGTCCGCCTGCGTCAGCCAAAGCTGTCCGCCAAATTCCTGCAAGGCAAATTGGGCAGTGCCGTCGTTGGCGGTGTATAGGATGATGCTCATGCTTCAATCTCTGCAATCACTTCGTCAATTTCACGCCGCAGCCGTTCGATTTTGGCAACGGTTTCGCTGATTTCGGCGTTAAGCTGTTTGATGTCGATAATTTCGCGGGTGTCTTCGGGTTCAACATAGCTGCTGACGGCGAGGTTGTAGCCGTTGTCTTTGACGGTTTGCTGGGCGGCGTTTTGGGCGATATGCGGCACATCGGCTTTATCGGCGAAGAGTTTGACGATTTCGGCAATGTGTTCTTCGGTTAAGACGTTGTTGTTGGTTTCTTTTTTAAAGAAGCCGCCTGCGTCGATGAATTGGATGTCGGTATTGTCTTTGTGTTTGGACAAAACCAGTATATTGACGGCGATGCCGGTGCCGTAAAAGAGATTGGGCGCAAGGGCGATGACGGTTTCCACGTAGTTGCCCTCCACCAGATATTGGCGGATTTTCTGCTCTGCGCCGCCGCGATAGAAAATGCCGGGGAATGAGACGATGGCGGCGCGGCCTCTGCCGGAAAGGTAGTTCAGTGCGTGCAGAATGAAGGCAAAATCGGCTTTGGATTTCGGGGCGAGTACGCCTGCAGGGGCAAAGCGGTCGTCGTTGATTAAGGTGGGGTCGCCGCTGCCTATCCAGTTGATGGAATAGGGCGGATTGGAAACGACGGCATCAAAGGGTTTGCTGTCTTTGAGTTTGGGATTGGTCAGTGTGTCGCCCAATTCGATGTGGAATTTGTTGTAATTGACGTTGTGCAGAAACATATTCATGCGGGCGAGGTTGTAGGTGGTGTGGTTGATTTCCTGCCCGAAGAAGCCTTCTTCGATGATGTGCTCGTCAAACTGTTTTTTCGCCTGCAAGAGCAGGCTGCCCGAGCCGCAAGCTGGGTCGTAGATTTTGTTTACTTTCTCCTGCCCGTGCACCGCCAGCCGCGCAATCAGCTTGGATACGCTTTGCGGGGTGAAAAATTCGCCGCCGGATTTGCCTGCGTTGGCAGCGTAGTTGGAAATCAGGTATTCGTAGGCATCGCCGAAAAGGTCGATGTGGTGGTCTTCAAAACTGCCGAAATCGAGTTCCGCCACGCCTTTTAGGACGGCGGCAAGGCGTTTGTTCTTGTCGGCAACGGTGCTGCCGAGCCGGCTGCTGGTGGTGTCGAAGTCGTCAAACAGGCCTTTAATGTCTTGTTCGGACGGATAGCCGGAGGCGGAGCTTTCAATCGCGGTAAAAATTTCTTTCAGCTTGGTGTTGAGCTCTTCGTTTTGATGGGCTTCGGCGGCAATATTGCAAAAAAGCTGGCCGGGGTAGATGAAATAGCCTTTGACTTTGACGGCATCGTCTTTGATTTCGGGCGTGATGATGCTGTCCGGCATAGCGGCGTAATCAATACTGCTGTCGCCTGCCTGCATATAGTCGGTAAAGTTTTCGCTGATAAAGCGGTAGAAAAGTGTGCCGAGAACGTATTGTTTAAAGTCCCAGCCGTCCACCGCGCCGCGTACTTCGTCGGCAATTTTCCAAATTTGGCGGTGCAGTTGGGCGCGTTGTTGCATTTCGGTCATCATCGAAATCCATATAAAAGTTAAACAAATCGAAATCGCCTGATATTTTCAGACGATTTTTTACGGGCATTCAAATTAAGCCAAATTTTCCAGCATCCATTTGACGTAGCGCTCGACGCCTGCTTTGACATCGAAAAATTCTTCCGTATAACCTGCCTCGCGCAATTTGGTGATGTCGGCTTGGGTGAAGCTTTGGTATTTGCCTTTGAGCGCGTCGGGAAATGGGATGTAGCGGATAAATTCTTCTTCTACCAACTCTTTTAAACTCATTTCAGGTTTGCCTTCGGCGGCGCGGCAGGCGTTGACGGTGGCAGCGGCGAGTTCGTTAAACTGTTGGCTGCGACCTGTTCCTAGGTTGTAGATGCCGGAAAGTTCGGGATGGTCGAAGAAGTAGAGGTTGACTTTGGCGACGTCTTCGACGCTGACGAAGTCGCGGGTTTGTTCGCCGTTGCCGTAGCCATCGTTGCTGCCGAACAGGTTGACGTAACCGTGTTCGCGGTATTGGTGGAAATGGTGGAAGGCGACGGATGCCATGCGACCTTTGTGTTGTTCGTGTTGTCCGTAAACATTGAAGTAGCGGAAGCCGACGACTTGGGCGGTCAGCCTTTCTTTCATGCGGCGGCGCAATACTTGGTCAAACAGGAATTTGGAATAGCCGTACACATTAAGCGGTTTTTCCAGTTCGCGCTCTTCGCGGAAGATTTCGCCTTTGCCGTAAACCGCCGCACTGGAGGCATAAAGGAAGGGAATGCGTTCGTCCTGACACCAGTCCAACAAATCCAGCGTGTACTGGTAGTTGTTTTCCATCATATACAAACCGTCGTGATTCATGGTGTCGGAACACGCGCCTTGATGGAAAACGGCTTCGATGTTTTGATAAGGTAAAATGTGTTCCCTCACTTGGCGGATGAATTCATGTTTGTCGAGATAATGGGCGATTTCGCACTCGGCAAGGTTTTTGAATTTTTCGCCTTTGCTCAAATTATCGACGGCAACAATGTCAGTAATACCGCGTTGATTAAGTGCTTTGACGATGTTGCTGCCGATAAAGCCGGCCGCGCCTGTTACGATGATGGTCATATTCGGTTTCCTTTGTTTTGAGTAAAATTAATAAACTTAGTTACAAGAAATCATCGATATTGTCCTGAAACACAAATTTGCGATGATATTCCAAATATTTTTCTCTTCCTTCGGGATATATTCTCATCTTATTTTTTGCATTTGGATTGATATTAAGTTTTTCCCATGTGTAACGGCTTAGTCGAGTACCGCAAATCAAACGACCATCATCCAAGAAAGTAATATAACCTTGATCGAACAACCAATCATAAGTCGGCGTTAAAGCTAACCCATTTAAATAATCTAATGCCTCTTTCTCATTTTTCTCAGTAATACAAACCATATAAGGTTTAATATGACTAGCCCTTAACAAAATCTCATCTGTAATTAATGTAAATGGACATTGCGGCATATGATTTATAACATCCTTGCGATATTTCTGCTGCCCTTTTCTACTTTTCTGTTTAATGATTTCTTGCTCTACGAATTGATTAAATTCTGAAGCCGGTATTTCTAATTTTTCTCTTGATAAGAGTTGCGGGTGCACGATAGAGCGAAATTGATAATCCAAAAATATTCGGAAATAAAATAATGGTTCTGAATCTTCTATATCTTTGACAGGCAATAGTTTAAGAATTGATAAATAACTAATTTTGGGCAATACAATCTTACGCCAAATTGACCATATATCATCCTCCGAACGGATATAACCCCTACGGTAACCTTTAGAATTTTCCAAATGGTCTGATACATCATGGATTGAAAAGAAAATATTTTCTGTAGGCAGATTATTAATACTTAAAACGTAATCATCATAAAACCTTGAAATATCATGATGATATTTCTGTTCTTGTTTGTGATATTCAACTTTTGCATCAACCAAATAACGCTGTAAATTTTTCTTATTAAAAAAACAATTTTTCTGAATGAGAGGATATTCTACCCTCCTTCCATTTTTTGTCTCAGTAATCCCCCAATTTTCATACTCAAAAAATGTACTTAGTTTTCGACCACTATCATCAATATAACTACCTACATATTTGCGTGCTTCCCCATTACCACCAAAAACAGATAACTTGTTATTCCTGTGAATAAAACTATCTTCCGCACGTAAATTTTGAATACTATCGACAATAAAATACTCTATGTTTTCAATAGTAATTCTTTGAAAATCCGGCATTTTACTCTCCATAAAGCGTAATATCCATTTGTTTTAATATAGCGATTAATACATCAACAACAATACTGTTTCCCGCTTGGCGATACATTTGAGTATCACTAACTAAAATTTTAAAATCATCTCTAAAACCCATTAGCCGCAAACATTCCCTAGGTGTTAATTTACGAATACGTCCACGATTATGAGTAACATAATTATCAACCCCGGCACGATGCATTTTATGCATAGTTTGCAATAATGGGCGAGCTACAGGCAAATCAGTTTCCGTACTGGTTTTAAAATTTTTTGTTCCTCCTGCCAAAACATAATTTTTGATTTTTTCAGAAAGATAATATTTTTCCTCAACGTTATTTACATCAAAAATAAAGTCATCAAATTCAGATTCGCGGGCTGCCTGAAAAATAAAATCACCATGCCAATTAAATTGTTGATTTGCTTTTTGGCATAAGGCAATTTCTCCATTAATCTGTGTATAACGTTTTTGTCTATTTTTAGAACTGGTAACAAATTTCACACCCTTTTCACGTAAAAAATATTTGCTATCAGTATAGTCCTCCAAAAAATCTTGCATAGTATGTTCTAATTCAATCTTTTCAGGAAACTGAAAACCATTTATAGGAGGGGTATGAAAGCCAACAACAAAAATACGCTCACGATGTTGAGGAATCCCATAATCCTTACTATTCATTATTTGGAAATATAAGTCATAACCAAGTGAATAAAAAACACTTTTTACAACTTTCCAAGTTTTTCCATTATCATGATTGAGCAAGCCCTTTACATTTTCATAAATAAATATCTTTGGTTGGACTTCATCCACAACGCGAGCAAATTCATAGAATAATGTTCCTCGTGTATCTTCTAATCCTGCACGTTTGCCAACCATGGAAAATGCTTGGCAAGGACTGCCTCCAACTAAAATATCAACTTGATTTCTAAACTTTCTCGCATCAAATTGAGTAATGTCGTTATGCCAAAAATCTTCATTTAATTTATAGTTTCCAAGATAACTTTTTTTAACGTATGGATCAATATCTCCTGCAAAAACAATGGTATGGTTTAAATTTAATCGGTGGAATGCCTGTTCAACCGCACCAATCCCGCTGAATACGGTTGCTAATCTAATATGTGAATCAGGTTTAAGAAAAGTTTTAGATTTCCAACCTTGTTGACTGGGAAAGAGCAAAGTTTTTTGTAATCGAGTATCGTGTGTCTGTGCCATTGTCGAAATAGTCATACTTATATCGTTCTGTTTATCTTATCAATATGAAAACTACATTGTTGATTGCCCTGACAATGCCTTGATCAATTCGGCAAACGAGCAAACCGCCGTACCGAGTTTCGCCACGACAACCCCGGCCGCAGTATTGGCAAGGTACATGGCTTCGGGCATGGTGCAGCCTGCCGCCAAACCCAAGCCCATTCCGGCAATGACGGTGTCGCCCGCACCGGATACGTCGTAAACTTCTTGGGCGCGGGTGGGCTGGTAAATCGGTTCGCCTTCGCTGAACAAGGTCATGCCTTCTTCGCTTCGGGTCAGTAAAACGGCGGTCAGGTCGAGGTGGCGGCGCAGGTTTTGCGCTTTTTCGGTCAGCTCGCTTTCGTTTTTCCAACTGCCGACCACTTCTTTCAATTCGGCGCGGTTAGGCGTAATCAGAGTTGCACCGACATATTTTTCGTAATCGTCGCCTTTGGGGTCGATTAAGACGGTTTTGCCGGCGTGTTTCGCCCAATCGATCATATCGGAGATATGCGACAGGCCGCCTTTGCCGTAGTCTGAAAAAATGATTGCGTCGTATTCGGGCAAGATTTCGCGGTATTTCTGCTTGATTTGTTCCAACACTTCGCAGTTGGGATGTTCTTCAAAATCAAGACGGATAAGCTGCTGGTTGCGGGCGACGACGCGCAGTTTGACGGTGGTGGCGATTTGTTTGTCGCGCATCAGATAGGAGGCGACGCCGTCCTGCACCATCAGCGCATCGAGCGCGTCGGCGGCTTCGTCGTTGCCGGTTACGGACAACAGCCCTGCCCTGCCGCCCAACGAAGCGATGTTGCGCGCGACATTTGCCGCTCCGCCCGCGCGTTGGTCGATTCGTCCGATTTTCGCCACCGGCACGGGGGCTTCGGGCGAAATACGGGACACATCGCCGAACCAATAGCGGTCGAGCATCACGTCGCCGACAACCAGGACTTTGGCTTGCGCGAAACGGGATTTGAGGGTTTCTTGTTGGAACTTGGCGGACATATTGCCTCCGTTGTATTTTTTCAGACGGCCTCAGCCTGTAAGGCCGTCTGAAAATCAGTTTGCTTCAAGGTTTGCCACGCGGTTCACTTCGCGCAATACGGCTACCGGATCGGCAGCTTGGGTTACAGGACGACCCATTACCAAATAAGTCGAACCGGCAGCCAAGGCTTCGGCCGGTGTCATGATGCGGCGCTGGTCATCATTATTGCCGGCAACGTCCAAGCGGATGCCGGGCGTGACCAAGACAAAATCCTGTCCCAATTCGCGGCGCAGCGGCGCGGCTTCTTGGGCGGAACAGACCACGCCGTCCAAGCCCGAACTTTGCGCCAGTTTTGCCAAGCGGATGACTTGTTCTTCAGGGGCGGTGTTCAAACCGATTTCCGCCAAATCGCTTTGTTCCATGCTGGTCAACACGGTTACGCCGATTAAGAGCGGCTTCGTGCCGTATCCGGCAACGGCTTCTGCTGCGGCTTCCATCATACGGCGGCCGCCCGATGCGTGCATATCGACCATCCAAACGCCCATATCGGCAGCGACTTTGCAGGCTTGCGCGACGGTGTGGGGAATATCGTGGTATTTCAAATCGAGGAAAAGTTTGAAACCTTGATTGATTAAGCTTTCTGCCAAATTGCGTCCCGTCGCGGTAAACAGCTCTTTGCCGATTTTGATTTGACACAATGTCGGGTCAAGGTTGCGGACGAATCCGAGCGTGTCTTTTTCGTTGGAAAAATCAAGGGCGACGATAACGGGGGTGCGTTGTTGCGGAGTTTGGAAGTCGGAGATTAAAGGATTCATGGTGTTTTCGTTTCGGGTTTTCAGACGACCTTTATCGTCTTTTTCGCAGTATAGTGGATTAACTTTAAACCGGTACGGCGTTGTCTCGCCTTAGTTCAAAGAGAACGCTTCTCTAAGGTGCTGAAGCACAAAGTGAATCGGTTCCGTACTATCTGTACTGCCTGCGGCTTCGTCGCCTTGTCCTGATTTTTGTTAATCCACTATAACAACGTAAATTCAAACCGTAGGTCGGGCATTGATGTCCGACCTACGCGAACTCAAGCCTCCGACAAACTGTTTCGGATAAATTTGAACCGGTACATCAGCCGTCATTCCCGCGCAGGCGGGAATCCATTGATAAAACTCAGTTCATCAGATTTAAACAGCGATTGCCCAAATTCAGAAATGGATTCCCGCCTGCGCGGGAATGACGCCAAATGATTATTTTTCGGTTGCAACACGCTGTTTATCAAAAACAGGTCGTCTGAAAACCTGATTTTCTGTTTTCAGAGTGCGAAGCCTGCCCGTGGGTACGACCTTTTCGATTTATTTGCCCAATGCGCCCAATACTTCGGCTTTCACGGCTTCTACCGGCTGAGTGCCGTCAACTTTGATGTATTTAGGCGCGTGTTCGCCTTCCAGTTTGCTGTAAAAATCGACCAAAACTTCGGTTTGCTCGTGGTAAACGGCAAGGCGTTTTTTCACGGTTTCTTCTTTGTCGTCGTCGCGCTGAATCAAATCTTCGCCGGTTACGTCGTCTTTGCCTTCAACTTTGGGCGGGTTGTAGGTAACGTGGTAAGTACGGCCGGAAGCCAAATGCACGCGGCGGCCGCTCATACGGTCGACAATCACGCTGTCAGGCACGTCGATTTCAACGACTGCATCCAAATCCACGCCTGCTTCAACCATCGCTTCGGCTTGTGCCAATGTGCGCGGGAAACCGTCGAACAGGAAACCGTTTTTGCAGTCGTCTTGCGCGATGCGTTCTTTGACCATGCCGATAATGATGTCGTCGCGCACCAAGCCGCCTTCGTCAATGATTTTTTTCGCTTCCAAACCCAAGGGCGTGCCAGCCTTAATCGCGGCGCGGAGCATGTCGCCGGTAGAGATTTGCGGAATGCCGAACGCGGCGGTGATGAATTGCGCCTGAGTGCCTTTGCCCGCGCCCGGCGCGCCTAAAAGTAATGCTTTCATGAAGTGATCCTTTGAAATGTGTTTATTGGAATCAAACAGATGGTTTACGATTCTACACGGCTTGGCACAATAGTTCAAAAACCAACTGCACAAACTGCCATTTGCAAGCAAATGTTTTGCATACCTTTGCCGAGTCTGATATTCACAAGCCGGCAACTTTTTGGGACAATCCCCAAAATTTCAAAACATCACACCCTACCAAAAAGGAACATCCGTGAAACGAATTTTTCTGTTTTTGGCTACCAATATCGCTGTTTTGGTCGTAATCAACATTGTTTTGGCGGTTTTGGGCATTAACAGCCAGGGCGGCACGGGCAGCCTGTTGGCGTATTCCGCCGTCGTCGGCTTCACTGGTTCGATTATTTCGCTGCTGATGTCCAAATTCATCGCCAAACAATCGGTCGGCGCGGAAGTTATCGACACGCCGCGCACCGAAGAAGAAGCCTGGCTTTTGAACACTGTCGAAGCCCAAGCGCGGCAATGGAACCTGAAAACGCCCGAAGTCGCCATCTACCACTCCCCCGAACCCAATGCCTTTGCCACGGGCGCATCGAGAAACAGCTCCCTGATCGCCGTCAGCACCGGTTTGCTCGACCATATGACGCGTGACGAAGTGGAAGCCGTATTGGCGCACGAAATGGCACACGTCGGCAACGGCGATATGGTTACGCTGACGCTGATTCAAGGCGTGGTCAATACCTTTGTCGTGTTCCTGTCGCGCATTATTGCCAACCTGATTGCCCGAAACAACGACGGCAGCCAGTCCCAGGGAACTTATTTCCTGGTCAGCATGGTATTCCAAATCCTGTTCGGCTTCCTTGCCAGCTTAATTGTCATGTGGTTCAGCCGACAACGCGAATACCGCGCCGACGCGGGCGCGGCAAAACTGGTCGGCGCGCCGAAAATGATTTCCGCCCTGCAAAGGCTTAAAGGCAACCCGGTCGATTTGCCCGAAGAAATGAACGCAATGGGCATCGCCGGAGATACGCGCGACTCCCTGCTCAGCACCCACCCTTCGCTGGACAACCGAATCGCCCGCCTCAAATCGCTTTAAACCGATTTGAAACGGCAAAAACCGTACACGCAAGCAGTACGGTTTTTTGTATATGCTGTCTGAAAACATCAGGTTTCCATACCGACACCAACCGTATCCATTTCCGCACCGGATACGCCGCATTGATATACCCTGATAAACCGTATCCGGACAGAAAATATAGTGGATTAACAAAAACCAGTACGGCGTTGCCTCGCCTTAGCTCAAAGAAAACGATTCTCTAAGGTGCTGAAGCACCAAGTGAATCGGTTCCGTACTATTTATACTGTCTGCGGCTTCGTCGCCTTGTCCTGATTTTTGTTAATCCCCTATATCAGATAAAACAGCGGTAAAATTGCCGTCTGAAACCAACTCTGCGCCATACGGGACACGCTCTGCACGTCTATTTGCCTCCGATATATCCTCCCTACTGTAGGAACGTCTGCCGATTTGCACGAAATCGGCACCTCTAGCACCCTTCAGGATGGCGGACGTTATCCGTTCTTGGGATTCTGCAAGACGGTCGACGGCATTATACAGACGCTCGGTCTGATACCCTTCCGAAGCAACCTGCTTCAGGTATTCCAAATAACCGTAACCCAACGCCCCTCCGACAAGCAGGGTCGTCAACGCTACCAGCGTTGCCGAACGGATTTTAGGGGGCATATCTTGAAGCATATCTCTACCGAACCGAACCAAAGTCTCTTTAAAGTCGGACTCTACACGCGTAGAACCCTCGGAAATCTTGAAGTTCAACTCATACTGCTTCCGTTTGTCCGCTGTCAACCGCTTGAGGTTGTCATCCCCGTATTGGACGGTTGACACAACCCTGTACAGACTGTCCTGTATTTCGACCAGCGTCTGTGCAAAGTTGGCGGTCATAACTGGATTCCCAACCCTTGCCGCCGATTCTGATACTCAAAACGGTATCCAGGCGTTCCAGCAGGGCTTCGGGAGACAGCAGTGCGTATTCTTCAATATTTTCCATAGGTTGATTATAGCAGAACCTTATACCTGTTACAGACAAGGTTGTCGGGATTTGAACGTCCGTCGAGCTTGGTTCGTAGGATTTAGGGTGTTGTGAACCTTACCTATCGTACCCAAGCACTTTGTACCTGTTTGAAATAAGGTTGTCGGGCGACGTTCGACCCTTGAGCCTGTGATTGATTTGTTGGAAATGTACACCTAAAGCAGCACCTGCGGCAGTAACGCTTGGGAACGTGAGTGTTTCGTTGGTCGTTGTGTCGAGGATGAGGAGGGGCTTCCCTACATTTGGAGGTGTTTGGGTTTTTGACATCTTAGCACACTCAGGACACCCGTACTTTGACTTTATAAGGGCATTAAATGTCGAATAACGAACGTTCCCGTGCATAGGACAATTAACGGTTACTGGGTAATTCACACCGTCAAAGTCGGTTAGAGAGATATTAGGGAATATATCAGTAAGTTCAGAAGCTGCTTGGTTGAAAGATTTGGCCATTTGAGACTCCAAAATTGATTGTCAAATGGATTTAATAGCAAATTTATAAAAATGTCAAATTTTTCGAGAAGCACCTGATAGTGGCGAGGGGTATACACTGTTAAAAAGTGTATACGTCATTTAGTGCAGATGTGAACCTTATACCTCCCTGCAAGTAAAGTCTCTGTGTGAACCCGACCTTTTATACGGTCAGTGATAGCTGCTGGGTTTATACCCAATGACCTTGCAGCAGATGCTCTTGAGGGGAATGTAAGTGTTTCGCCAGTTACAGTATCCTCCAATACTGTATTTTTAGATAATTTATCTATTGTATCTTCTGGAATTTTGTGGGAATTGACACCATAAGATGCACATTTTGGACACCCACTTTTAGAGTCCAACATACTTTTGAATGTAGAGCAAGTAACCCTCCCGTGTATAGGACAGACGATTACCGTCGGGTAACGAACGCCATTGAACTCCACAAGATTCAAATGTGGAAATTTAGAGGTTAGCTTAGAAACTGCTTGAGTAAATGTAAGTGCCATAGTGGTTGTGAACTTACTTTACCAACCTATAACGATACCTAATCAATCGGTCAAACGGAGTGCGTCCGCTTAAACGTACAGCTAAAGTGCTGTTGGAGCAACCGATAAATTTACTGGCAGCCAGTGTACTTGCAAACTCGTAGATTTCCCCTGTCTCTGTGTCCTCCAACCTAATGGCAACGGCGTTTGGAGAGGGCTTTTCGGGATTTCGAGTACATTCAGGACATCCTGTTGAGGATTTCATGGCAGCTTGTAGATTCCCGTAAACAACCGACCCATGCAAAGGGCATTGGATTGTTACCGGTTCGTAGTTTTTAGTGAACTTCAAAACCGTCTTATCAGGAAATTTACTGGAAAACCTTAACTGAACATCTTGTAGCGAGAGTGATTTTGGCATTATAGACCTTTCTAAAATGAAAGCATTATACAACCAAAATATAGAAATTTTCAAATTTTCTCTGAACGCACTGGTATCCGATGGAGCTAAATGTAAAGAAAAATGGTATACGTCTTTACTAAATCTTTACACATTTTAACTGTATAGTGTTTGACAAACAACAGGCATAGGCGCATAATGCACCCGTAGTTAGATAGATAGTAAGGAGATAACCAATGACTTAGCACCTGCCCCCCTCTCTCTCGCGCACCCCGCCCCTCGCTTGCGGCTAATGGGCTTTGCGCGACATATACACTTTCATCTCCTGCATGGCTTAACTGCCTATGCAATAGTACACACATCAACAAATCAGGCTGGCACGTCTTGGCATTGGCTGACGTACCATTGTAGCCCGAAATGTTGATACCCTACTATTTATGACCAACGGCGGATTAGGGCTTCAGACGGCAATTTTACTGCAAAACCTTATGCGAACGGATGATGCAGCACAATCGTTTCTTCGCGGTCGGGGCCGGTGGAGACGATGGCGACCGGCGCACCGCAGACTTCTTCAATCCGTTTCAAATATGCTTTGGCATTGGCAGGTAATGCGTCGTAGCTTTTCACGCCGAAAGTGGATTCGCTCCAACCGGGCATGGTTTCGTAAATCGGCTTGCAGGCTTCTACCGCATCAGAGCCGCAAGGCAGGATGTCGGTTTTGCCGCCGTCGGGCAATTCGTAGCCGACGCAGATATTGATGGTTTCAACGCCGTCCATTACATCGAGTTTGGTAATACACATACCGGAAATGCCGTTGATTTGGATGGAGCGTTTCAGGGCGGCGGCATCAAACCAGCCGCAGCGGCGTGTGCGTCCGGTTACCGAACCGAATTCGTGTCCGCGTTCTGCCAAACCTGCGCCGACTTCGTCGAACAATTCGGTCGGGAACGGGCCCGAACCGACGCGCGTGGTATAGGCTTTGACGATGCCCAAAACATAATCCAGCATTTGAGGGCCTACGCCCGCGCCTGCCGAAGCCGCGCCGGCGAGGCAGTTGGACGAAGTAACGAAGGGGTAAGTGCCGTAGTCGATGTCCAACAACGCACCTTGCGCGCCTTCAAACAGCAGTTTTTCGCCGTTTTTGTTTTTTTCGTTCAACACGCGGGACACGTCGGTAATCATCGGCGTAATGCGCGGCGCGACTTTTTCGATAACCGCCATCACGTCTTCCGCTTTCACCGACTCGGCATTGTGCAGATGTTGCAGTTGGACGTTGTAATAAGCAAAGACGGCATCCAGTTTTTCACGCAGTTTTTCAGGATGCAGCAAATCGGCGGCGCGAATGGCGCGGCGTGCCACTTTGTCTTCGTAGGCAGGGCCGATGCCGCGGCCGGTCGTGCCGATTTTGCCTTTGCCGCGCGATGCTTCTCGGGCTTGGTCGAGCGCGATGTGATAAGGCAGGATCAGCGGGCAGGTCGGCGCGATTTTCAGACGGCCTTCGACGTTTTTCACGCCTGCCGCGTTCAACTCGTCGATTTCGCCCAACAGGGCTTCGGGGGAGACGACAACGCCCGAACCGATGAAGCAGTCCAGACTTTCATGCAGGATGCCGCTCGGAATCAGGCGCAAAATGGTTTTTTTGCCGCCGACAACCAAGGTATGACCCGCATTGTGGCCGCCTTGGAAGCGCACCACGCCTCCGGCTTCTTCCGCCAGCCAGTCAACGATTTTACCTTTACCCTCGTCGCCCCACTGTGCGCCGATTACTACAACATTTTTAGCCATAGCCATATAACCTTCGATATTAAAAATTATTGCGGAAATCCCCAAACCGGTGCGGCTTTGCGCCCCGCCACGATTTGCCTTTCATCCGCCATGAACGGGTATTTAGCGTTTCACGACCTGCCAAACGCCGTCCGTCTTTTTCAGACGGCCTGCAAGCTCTTCCGAAACATTGTGTCCGATACCGTAATCGATTACGACACACTGCCCTTGTTCACGCAAGGCTTCGACCGCTTCGTGCGCCGCTTCGGCATCTTCCGCATCGACCAACACGGCGGGCTGCCGTTCGATGGCGGGCAAACGCCCGATAAAGCTGCGCAAGTCGAAACTGAATCCCGTTGCCGGGCGCGCCCTGCCGAAATATCCGCCCAATCCGTCATAACGCCCGCCGCGCGCGACCGCGTCGTGGAAATCGGCGGCATAGGCGGCATACAGCAAGCCCGTGTGGTAATTGTCGACGCGCAGCTCGGACAAGTCGATATGGATTTCACAATCGGGGAATGCGTCGCACACCGCCTGCAATTCGCCCAACGCGCCGCCGACCGCCGACAAATCCGGCAACCGTCCGCGCGCGTCGGACAACACTTCACGCCCGCCGTACAGGCGCGGCAGCAGCGAGAATGCTTTTGCCCACATACCGTCCAGCTTCCAAGCCTTGACCTGCGCTTCGACCGTCTCGGTATCTTTATCCTGCATCAAGGCAAGCAGCGTTGCAGACTGCCCCGCATCCAAATGCGCCGCATCGGACAAGGCGCGAAATATGCCGATATGCCCCAGCGAAAGCAGCACTTTGCCCATATCGGCAATTTTCATGCTTTTCAGCATCAGGTCTATCAGCTCGATGTCGCCACGGATGTCGGCAAAACCGTACATTTCCGCCCCTGCCTGCAAGGGTTCGCGCATATTCAGCAGACCGTCGGACTGCGCGTGCAACACCGGACCGGCATAACACAACCGGTTAATCCCTTGGTTGGCGGATAAAAGATGGGCATCGATACGCGCCACCTGCGGCGTGATGTCGGCGCGTATGCCCAACTGCCTGCCGCTGAGCCTGTCCGTTACCAAAATGGTTTTCAGGGAAAGCCCCGCATCGATATGCGTCAGCAGGGAATGTGCGTACTCCATCAGCGGAGGCTGTACCAGTTCATAACCGTGTACGCGGAACAGTGCCAACAACTGCTCCCTCGCGCTTTCAAGCTGCCGCGCGTTCGTGGGCAGTACGTCGGCGATATGTTCCGGAAGCTGCCATGTCTGCATGAGAATCTGCCTTCTATTTTATCATGTCAATACAAAAGGCTGCCCGATCCGCAATCAGACGGCATCTTTGCCGCAACGCATCACGCCGCTGTCAAAACGGCGATGCTTCCTTCCGATTCAGAATCCGAACAGCCCCTGTCCGACGGCTCAATGCCGTCAAGTCGTTAAAACCAAACTTTACCATAAAATACACACAATCTGAATATACTTTTATACCCTGTATCCGCCGTCTGACGGCACGGCATTTTTTACTATATAATGTGCGCCATTATTTCTCATCACTTCCTGCTGCCGTTTTCTGCTTCAGACGGCATTTTTGTTGATTGAACACTTATGCTGCTCGACCTCAACCGCTTTTCCTTTTCCGTCTTCCTGAAAGAAGTCCGCCTGCTGACCGCTCTTGCCCTGCCCATGCTGTTGGCGCAGGTCGCGCAGGTGGGCATCGGTTTTGTCGATACCGTGATGGCGGGCGGTGCGGGCAAGGAAGACTTGGCGGCGGTGGCTTTGGGCAGCAGCGCGTTTGCCACGGTTTATATTACCTTTATGGGCATTATGGCGGCGCTGAACCCGATGATTGCCCAGCTTTACGGCGCGGGTAAAACCGACGAAGTGGGCGAAACGGGACGGCAGGGGATTTGGTTCGGGCTGTTTTTGGGCGTGTTCGGCATGGTCTTGATGTGGGCGGCGATTACGCCGTTCCGCAACTGGCTGACCTTGAGCGATTATGTGGAAGGCACAATGGCGCAGTATATGCTGTTCACCAGCTTGGCGATGCCGGCGGCAATGGTACACCGCGCACTGCACGCCTACGCCTCCAGCCTGAACCGCCCGCGCCTGATTATGTTGGTCAGCTTTGCGGCGTTTGTGTTGAACGTGCCGCTGAACTATATTTTCGTTTACGGCAAATTCGGTATGCCCGCTTTGGGCGGCGCAGGCTGCGGACTGGCGACGATGGCGGTGTTTTGGTTCAGCGCGCTGGCATTGTGGATTTATATCGCCAAGGAAAATTTCTTCCGCCCATTCGGACTGACGGCGAAATTCGGCAAACCGGATTGGGCGGTGTTCAAACAGATTTGGAAAATCGGCGCACCCATCGGGCTGTCTTATTTTTTGGAAGCCAGCGCGTTTTCGTTTATCGTGTTTTTGATTGCGCCTTTCGGCGAGGATTATGTGGCGGCGCAGCAGGTCGGCATCAGTTTGTCGGGGATTCTCTATATGATTCCGCAAAGCGTCGGCTCGGCGGGGACGGTGCGCATCGGCTTTTCGCTTGGGCGGCGCGAATTTTCGCGGGCGCGTTATATTTCGGGCGTGTCACTGGTGTCAGGATGGATGCTCGCCGTGATTACCGTGCTTTCCTTGGTATTATTCCGTTCGCCGCTGGTAAGTATGTACAACAATGATCCGGCGGTTTTAAGCATCGCCGCCACCGTCTTACTGTTCGCCGGCTTGTTCCAACCGGCAGACTTCACCCAATGTATCGCCTCCTACGCCTTGCGCGGCTACAAAGTTACAAAGGTGCCGATGTTCATCCACGCCGCCGCCTTTTGGGGCTGCGGTCTGCTGCCGGGCTACCTGCTCGCCTACCGTTTCGATATGGGCATTTACGGCTTCTGGACGGCATTGATTGCCTCGCTCACCATCGCCGCCATCGCCTTGGTGTGGTGCTTGGAATTGTGCAGTAGGGAGATGGTCAGATCGCATAAGGCTGTCTGAAAACTCCGCCGATTAAAAATATAGTGGATTAACAAAAACCAGTACGGCGTTACCTCGCCTTGCCGTACTATTTGTACTGTCTGCGGCTTCGTTGCCTTGTCCTGATTTTTGTTAATCCACTATAGAAACGATGGGCTGAAGCCCGCCACTGGCAATACTCATTTTAAAGTTCAAACCATGCAACCCATCCGATACCGAACCGACCTTACCCCCTACAACACTTTCGGCCTGCGCGCCCAAGCCCGAGCCTTTATTGCGCTTGAACACGCCGACGGGTTGCGCGACATCGTCCGGCTACCCGAGTTCAACCGAGATACTGTTTTATGGCTGGGCGGCGGCAGCAATATCCTTTTGATGGAGGACTACGCCGGTCTGGTCGTACATATGGAAAACAAAGGCATACGCGAAATTGCTCGTTCAGACGGCATGGTTCTGATTGAAGCGCAGGCGGGCGAAATCTGGCACGATTTTGTCCTGCACGCCGTCGCGCTGGGTTTGAACGGTTTGGAAAACCTGAGCCTGATTCCGGGTACGGTCGGCGCGTCGCCCGTGCAGAACATCGGCGCATACGGCGTAGAGGCGAAAGATGTGATTCACAGCGTGCGCTGCTTCGATTTGGATACGGAAACCTTTGTAACCCTTTCCAATGCCGACTGCCGCTTCGCCTACCGCGAAAGCCTGTTCAAGCAGGAAGGTAAAGGGCGTTATGTGATTGTTTCGGTCGTATTTGCATTAAAAACGCATTTTGTGCCGAACTTGGGTTACGGCGATTTGGCGGCCGCCGTTGCCGAACTGAGCGCGGGCAGGGTGCCGACGGCGAAAGATGTTTCCGATGCAGTGTGTGCAATCCGCAACAGTAAACTTCCTAATCCTAACGTGCTTGGCAATGTCGGCAGTTTCTTTAAAAACCCCGTCGTCAGCGCAGAAAAAGCCGCCACCTTGTTGCAGCGGCATCCTGATATGCCGCGCTATCCGCAGCCCGACGGTTCGGTCAAACTCGCCGCCGGCTGGCTGATCGACCAATGTCGTCTGAAAGGCTTTCAAATCGGCGGCGCGGCGGTACATGACAGGCAGGCTTTGGTCTTAGTGAACAAAAACAATGCCTCGGCAAACGATGTCCGGCAGTTGGCGCAACACATCAAATTTACAGTATTTGCTCGGTTTCAGGTAGAATTGCACGCCGAACCCAATTGGCTGCCTGCTTCGTTCAGCCTGTAAATCCAAGGAGTATGCCCGTGACCCGCCCCGCCAAAATCAATACTTACACACGCATCATCGACGCCAGCCTTGCGCTTTTCAACGAGGAAGGCGAGCGCAACATCAGCACCAACCATATTGCCGCCCACTTGGGCATCAGTCCGGGCAACCTCTATTACCACTTCCGCAACAAAGACGAAATCATCGTCCAACTGTTCAAACGTTACAGCGAAGCCCTGCTGGAATACCTCAACGAAGCCGTGTTGCCGTCTGATGTGGAAGACTCCATCAATTATATGGCGGGCATTTACGACGTGATGTGGGAATACCGCTTCCTATTCAGCGACGTGAACACCCTGCTTGCACGCAGTGCCGAACTATTGGGCGAACACAATACCTTCACCCAAGCCAAAGTCTCCCCGCTCTTGGTCAACCTGCTGACCCAGCTCAACGGTCTGAACATCATCCAAGCCGACCAAACCGCCATGAACGACCTCGCCGTCAATATGTGGATGATCACGAAATACTGGTTCGACTTCGACAGCTCCCTGCGCGGCCGCACCAAGCTGACCGAAGACTCCAAAGCACGCGGCATCCGCCGCACCTTAAGCCTCCTTCGTCCTTATCTTTTGCCCGAACACCGCGAGAAATACGACCGGAAAATCGGCAACGGCAACCCGTAAACCCACAGCGTCCGAATCAGCCTTCAGACGGCACTTACCCGACGGTATCAGCGAATGCGCGCAGTCCCCCCGCCCCATATCTCCATCACAGGCCTAGGTTACCTCGGCCTGCCGCTGGCACAAAAGTTTTACCAACACGGCAGCCGCGTCGCCGCCATAAAACGCAGCCTGACTTCGGACGACATCAACCTGCCCATACATCTCGACACCTTCGACCTCGGCAGCACCGATGCCTTTCAGACGGCATTGTGGCGGCACCACGCCGACAAACCCGTCTGGTTCTTCCTGCTACCGCCCTCCTCGCTGACGCATTACGCCGACACCGTCAAACAATGGGCAGAACTTGCCCGGGCGTGCAACGTGCAACACCTGATTTTCACAAGCAGCACCAGCGTTTACGGCGATACAGCGCGCGAATGCGACGAAACCGCCACACCCGATCCGCAAACCGAGTCCGCCCGCCAAATCCTCGCCGCCGAACAACACCTGCTCGACAGCGGCATCTCCAACATCGACATCCTGCGGCTGGGCGGGCTTTATTGCGCCGAACGCCATCCCGTCAGCCGCCTTGTTCAAAAGCAAAACATCCCGGGCGGCAACCGCCCCATCAACATCGTCCACCGTAATATCGCCGTCGAAAGCCTGTTTCAGACGGCATTTAACCCCGGCGGCAGGCGGCTGAAAAACATTATCGAACCGCGCCACCCGACACGACGCGAATTCTATACGGAAGAAGCCGCCAAACTCGGCTTGCCGGCTCCTGATTTCGCACCCGACGACAGCGTGGGCAAAATCATCCGTACCGTTTGCGATAACGGCTTAAGCCTGTAAAATAAGCGTCAACAGCAACAAACAGGCATTCTCCGCCCCGATCAGAAAATATGTCCGCCCTCCTCCCCATCATCAACCGCCTGATTCTGCAAAGCCCGGACAGCCGCTCGGAACTTGCCGCCTTCGCAGGCAAAACACTGACCCTGAACATTGCCGGGTTGAAACTGGCGGGACGCATCACGGAAGACGGTTTGCTCTCGGCGGGAAACGGCTTTGCAGACACCGAAATCACCTTCCGCAACAGCGCGGTACAGAAAATCCTCCAAGGCGGCGAACCCGGGGCGGGCGACATCGGGCTCGAAGGCGACCTCATCCTCGGCATCGCGGTACTGTCCCTGCTCGGCAGCCTGCGTTCCCGCGCATCGGACGAATTGGCACGGATTTTCGGCACGCAGGCAGACATCGGCAGCCGTGCCGCCGACATCGGACACGGCATCAAACAAATCGGCAGGAACATCGCCGAACAAATCGGCAGATTTTCCCGCGAACCCGAGTCCGCAAACATCGGCAACGAAGCCCTTGCCGACTGCCTCGACGAAATAAGCAGACTGCGCGACGGCGTGGAACGCCTCAACGAACGCCTCGACCGGCTCGAACGCGACATTTGGATAGACTAACCTTCAGACGGCATCCGACATGAACAGCCCTTTTCACAACATCGGCATCGTAACCCGCCCCAACACGCCCGACATCCAAGACACCGCACACACGCTGATTACCTTTTTGAAGCAGCACGGCTTTACCGTCTATCTCGACGAAGTCGGCATAAAGGAAGGCTGCATCTATACCCAAGACACCGTCGGCTGCCATATCGTCAACAAGACCGAACTGGGGCAATACTGCGACCTGGTCGCCGTTTTAGGCGGAGACGGCACCTTTCTCTCCGTCGCCCGCGAAATCGCCCTGCGCGCCGTTCCGATTATCGGCATCAACCAAGGGCATTTGGGCTTCCTGACCCAAATTCCCCGCGAATATATGACGGACAAGCTATTGCCCGTTTTAGAAGGGAAATACCTTGCCGAAGAGCGCATCCTGATTGAGGCCGCACTCATCCGCGAAGGCAAAACCGCCGAACGCGCCATCGCCCTCAACGATGCCGTCCTCTCCCGTGGCGGCGCCGGACAGATGATTGAGTTTGAAGTCTTCGTCAATCGGGAATTCGTCTATACCCAGCGTTCGGACGGGCTGATTGTCTCCACCCCCACCGGATCGACCGCCTATTCGCTTGCCGCCGGCGGCCCCATCATGCAGGCAGGATTGCACGCCTTCACGCTCGTCCCCATCTGCCCGCAATCCATGACCAACCGCCCCATCGCCATTCCAGACACGTCCGAAATCGAAATCCTCGTTACCCAAGGCGGCGACGCGCGCGTCCATTTCGACGGTCAAACCCATATCGACGTGCAAAACCTCGACCGCATCACCATCCGCCGCTACCGAAACCCCTTACGCATCCTACATCCGACCGACTACCAATATTTCAAAACCCTGCGCCAAAAACTGCACTGGGGCGAACAATTGGTCTGAACCGACCCTTACCGGAAAACACCTATGAATCCAAAAACTCCCCCCGACCATACAGAAGATGCCGTGCGCCTCTCCAAACGCATGGCGCAACTGGGGCTTTGTTCGCGCCGCGAAGCCGACGGCTACATCGAACAAGGCTGGGTAACGGTCAACGGCAAAACCGCCGTACTCGGTCAGAAAGTTTCACCGGCCGACCGTATCGAACTAAACAAGAAAGCCCACGAACAGCAGGCGGCACGCATTACCATCCTGCTGAACAAACCTGTCGGCTATGTCAGCGCACAAGCGGAAAAAGGCTATAAATCCGCCGCCGAACTGATTACCCCTGAAAACCGCTGGGAAGGCGACACCGGACGCATCCGTTTCGATCCGAAACACAAAATCGGCCTCGCCCCCGCCGGCAGGCTGGACATCGACTCGGTCGGATTGCTGGTATTGACGCAGGACGGCCGTATCGCCAAGCAGCTTATCGGCGAAAACAGCGGCAGTGAAAAAGAATATTTGGTGCGCGTGCGCGGCAAATTGGACGAAAAAGGACTTGCCTTACTGAATCACGGATTGAGTTTGGACGGCGAGAAACTGCGTCCCGCCCAAGTAGAATGGCAAAACGAAGACCAACTGCGCTTCGTGTTGAAACAGGGTAAAAAGCGGCAAATCCGCCGTATGTGCGAACTGGTCGGACTGCGCGTCGTCGGGCTGAAACGCATCCGCATGGGCAAGGTCAAACTCGGCAGGCTGCCGCCCGGCAAATGGCGTTATCTCGCCCCCGGTGAATCGTTTTAAATAAGCATTAAAAAATGCCGTCTGAAAATCCTTGCGTTTTCAGACGGCATTGCCTTATGCCCAAATAACGGTTTCTTCCAAGGGCCTGCGCGCCTTCGTGGCGATTTCCTGAACGCGGTAACCGAATGTCGCGGCGACGGACACGCCCCATTCTGCCGCATCGAACAAACCGAACTGCCCGGACAATACGCGTTCCATATCGGCATAGTTGAAACCTTCCACCGGGCAGGAATCGATACCTGCCATCGCCGCACCCGTCATCATGTTGCCCAACGCGATATAGGTCTGGCGGCAACACCAGTCAAACAAGGCGCGCGAATCGTCCAAAATCTTGATGTCGTCGGCTTGAAACGCCTGATACCTCGCCAAAGATTTTGCCATGGCATCCGGTTCGGTAACGCCGCGCCGTTTGAGGCTTTCCAACATAAACGGGCTGTCGAAGCGGGCATTTTTCTTTGCCAAAAACACCACCAAATGACTGGCGGTATCCAAAGCATCCGCCATACCCCAAGAAAACGGCTTGATTGCCTGTCGGATTTCGGGGTTTTGAACCACAACAAACTGCCAAGGCTCCGAACCGACCGAACTGGGCGACAAACGCCCGAGTTCTAAAATAAACTGAAAATCCTCGGCACTGATTTTACGTGCCGCATCGTAATGCCGGCATGATTTGCGGTTTTTAAATGCGGATAGAACCTGCTCTCTGTCTAATACCGTCATAGTGCATCCTTTCATTACTTGTATTGCAAATTGATTTCAAACCGATACGGCACTGCCGCACCATACAATCCGTCCTCGCCATCAAGCTTCATCCGGACTTTACCCATCTCTCTACGGCTGGGAAAACAAAGCGGCGGCAGACTCGGGAATAACGCCCCAATGCCTTTCAGACGGCATTTGGGCATCATTGCAAACGCGCCTACGGGTAGGCGATATAGGCATAAGCCGAATGGTTGTGGATAGACTCGAAATTCTCGCTCTCGACGACGAAACTCTTGATGCGTTTGTCGGCAATCAGCGAAGTAGCGACATCGCGCACCATATCTTCCACGAATTTCGGGTTTTCGTAGGCTTTTTCGGTAACGTATTTTTCATCGGGGCGTTTGAGCAGGCCGTAGAGTTGGCAGCTCGCCTGCGCCTCCACATAATCGATGACTTCCTCGATACCGACTTCGGCATCGGCAGTCAGGCTGACGGTAACGTGCGAACGCTGGTTGTGCGCGCCGTATTGGGAAATTTCTTTGGAACACGGGCAAAGCGAGGTTACGGGAATCATGACCTTCATACTGTGGCCGTATGCCCCGTCTTTGATTTCGCCCGTGAGACAGACATCATAATCCAGTAAGGACCGAATACCGGAAACCGGCGCGGTTTTCTTGCGGAAAAACGGAAAAGAAACGCTGATTTTGCCGGCGCGGGAATCTAAAAGCGCGACCATTTCGGTAGTCAGCTTGCGCAATTGTGCAAAATCCAAGGCTTCGGCATGTTGCTCCATCAATGCGACAAAACGCGACATATGCGTCCCCTTCTGCTCAGCAGGCAGGTAAACCGTCATGGTCAGACGGGCAATGGTGGACTGGATGCCTTCTGCAGTTTGCAGGGTAATCGGAAAGCGCAGGTCTTTGATACCGACCTGATTGATCGGCAGATTGCGCAAATCTCGGCTGGATTGCACGTCTGCAATAGTGTTCATGAGTTGTTTTTCCTTAATATTCATGTAATTGTTGAGATGTGTGCATGGTATGGCGTTTCCGCCGGGGAATATACCGTCAATCTGCAAATGCGAGATTATATCACTCGCTTTTAGCAGCTGCATTGATTGTTTCTATTTTTCAGATAGTGATAAAATCTTCGATTATTCACATCTACATAGGCAGAGACCAAATGAAATTCGCCACGAAAGCCATTCATTCCAGCTACGATTGCGACGAACACAACCGCGCGCTGATGCCGCCGATTTATCAAAACAGTATGTTTGCGTTGCACGAGATTGGCGAAAATGTGCCTTACCGTTATTCGCGCCTGAGCAACCCGACCCGTCAGATTTTAGAAGACACCGTTGCCGATTTGGAACACGGTGCGGCAGGTTTTGCGTTTTCCAGCGGTATGGCGGGAATTGATGCCGTATGGCGCACTTTCCTGCGCCCGGGCGATACCATTGTCGCCGTCGCCGATATTTACGGCGGCGCTTATGATTTATTGGTCGATGTTTATCAAAAATGGGGGGTGAACGTTGTTTTTGCCGATTTAGGCAATCCGGATAATTTGGACGAACTGCTTAAAGCGCACAAGGTCAAACTGGTTTGGCTGGAAACGCCGTCCAATCCACTTTTACGCTTGGTAGACATCAAAGTCCTTGCCGCAAAAGCCAAAGCAGCCGGTGCGCTGGTCGGTATCGACAACACTTTTGCCACGCCGTATCTGCAACAGCCGTTGGATATGGGTTGCGATTTTGTATTCCATTCCGCTACCAAATATTTGTGCGGCCATTCCGACGTGTTGATGGGCATCGTCGTTGCCAAAACCAAAGAACTGGCGCAGCCTTTGCACGATATGATGGTGCATACCGGCGCGGTTGCCGGCCCGCTGGACTGCTGGCTGGTGTTGCGCGGCATCAAAACACTGGCTCTGCGCATGAACGCCCATTGCCAAAACGCACTCGAAATCGCGCGCCGTTTGGAAGCCCATCCTGCCATTGAAAAAGTGTTCCATCCCGGCCTGCCGTCTCACGAACATTACGAACTGGCGAAAACACAAATGCCCAAAGGCATCGGCGGCGTGGTTACGGTTTATCTCAAAAACGACACGCGTGAAGCGGCAAACAGCGTGATTAAAAACATGAAACTGGTCAAAATGGCTTCCAGCCTCGGCGGTGTGGAAAGTTTGGTCAACCATTGCTATTCCCAGTCCCACAGCGGCGTACCGCATGATGTGAAAATGGAAATGGGCATCAAAGTCGGTCTGCTGCGTTTCTCCATCGGCATCGAAGACGCGGACGATATTTGGAACGATATTTCCGCCGCACTCGATACAACTTTGTAAACTGTAAAAATGCCGTCTGAAACCATGGTTTCAGACGGCATTTCAATTAACCCGGCCGAAAATCAACGCTTCAACATCTTTGCCGCCTCAATAGCGTAATAGGTCAAAATCCCGTCCGCACCCGCACGTTTGAATGCCAGCAGGCTTTCCAAAACCACTTTGCCGCCGTCCAGCCAGCCGTTGGCAATCGCTGCCTGCAACATCGCGTATTCTCCCGAAACCTGATAGGCATAAGTCGGCACACCGAACTCGTCCTTTACGCGGCGGACAACGTCCAAATACGGCAAACCGGGCTTGACCATTACCATATCCGCACCTTCCTGAATGTCCAACGCCACTTCGTGCAACGCCTCATCGGTATTTGCCGGATCCATCTGGTAGGTCTTTTTATCTGCCTTGCCCAAATTGCCCGAACTGCCTACCGCATCACGGAAAGGGCCGTAAAATGCAGAAGCATATTTGGCGGAATACGCCATAATCCGCGTATGGATATGCCCGGCATCCTCCAACGCCTCGCGAATCGCACCGATACGCCCGTCCATCATATCGGAAGGGGCAACCACCTGCGCGCCCGCTTCAGCGTGGCACAAAGCCTGCTTGACCAAAACCTCTACGGTTTCATCGTTCATCACATAACCGTTTTCGTCCGTCAGCCCGTCCTGACCGTGAACCGTATAAGGATCGAGCGCGACATCCGTCATAATGCCCAGTTCGGGAAACCTCTCGCGCAAGGCGCGGACAGTTGACGGCACGAGTCCTTCGGGATTGTACGCCTCCTGCGCACGCTCGGTTTTGTTTGCCGTAACCACGGGGAACAGTGCCAACATCGGAATACCGAGCTTTACCGCCTCTTCCGCCGTAAACAGCAGCCTGTCCAAACTTTGACGCTTCACACCCGGCATAGAAGGCACATCCTCCTCGCGCGCCGACCCCTCCAATACGAACACCGGATAAATCAAATCATCGGCGGTCAGCGTGTGTTCGCGCATCAGGCGGCGTGAAAAATCGTCCCTGCGCATACGGCGCATACGCGAAGCCGGAACATTGCGGTAAGGAAACTGCATAAGCCCTCCAATCATCCTGTCAACAATTCAAACCATACGGAAGCCGCCGCAACTTGCAGACAGCATCGGGCGGCAATCAAAATCCGTTTTCACCGGAAAGGGTTTCGGCCCGCCGAAATGCCGCGCCGAAGGACGGCGTCCCGCCCATTAAAGAACAATAGCAAAACAACAGCTTCAGGCTGTCAGCCTTCGATATTCTTACGCCACAATACCAAAAGTTTCCCGATATGCTGAACAGGTTGCGCGTCAACCGCCTCACATAAGGCAGTGCAGATTTCGATACGTTCGGCACGGTCGTCGCCGAATACGCGCACTTTAATCAGCTCATGCGCCGTCAATGCCGCATCGGTTTCCTTGATGACCGCGTCCGTCAGACCCTGCTGACCGACCATCACAACAGGATGGAGATGGTGCGCGCGCGCTTTCAGTTCCAAAATTTCTTTGGTGTTCAATTTGGTATCCGTCATTTTCCTACTGCTTGAATAAAAAGAATAATGCGGCATTGTACGCGATTTGGCACGACATCGGCAAAATTAACGTACAATACGCGGTTTCCATTCCGACCCGCGAACCACTATGGCTGTACGTTCCAAATCCTCAAAAGCGTGGCTGCACGAACACGTCAACGACCACTACGTCCATATGGCGCAAAAAGACGGCTACCGCGCCCGTGCCGCATACAAACTTTTGGAAATCAACGAAAAAGACAAATTAATCAAACCCGGCACGGTACTTGCCGACTTGGGCAGCGCACCGGGAAGCTGGTCGCAGGTTGCCGCCAAGCTGACGGGTACTTCCGGAGCAGTTTTCGCCTTGGACATCCTGCCTATGGAAGCCATAGGGGGCGTCTCCTTCATTCAGGGCGACTTCCGCGAGAACGACGTACTGGCACAATTCGAAACCTTGTTGGACAACCGCCCGCTCGACCTTGTAATTTGCGATATGGCGCCCAATATGTCGGGAAACGCCGTAAGCGATCAGGCACGCAGCTTTTATCTGTGCGAACTGGCTTTAGACTTCGCCTCGCAACACCTGAAAACCGGCGGCAGCTTTTTGGTCAAAGTCTTTCAGGGTGCAGGCTATCAGGAATACATGGCAGCCATGCGCGAAATTTTCGGCACGGTGCAGACGCGCAAACCCGAAGCCTCGCGCAATCGCTCCAGTGAGATTTATTTATTGGGCAAAAATAAACGCTGACAATACAGACGGCGTGCTTTACAATCATTTCCGTTTTACACCTCAATTATGGAGCCTTGCTAAGTGGGGAACACCTTTAAATCAATCCTTGTCTGGGTCGCCTTGGGTATCGGCCTGATGGCTGCGTTCAACGCTTTAGACGGTAAAAAAGAAGACAACGGGCAAATCGAATATTCTCAGTTCATCCAACAGGTCAACAACGGCGAAGTATCCGGCGTCAACATCGAAGGATCCGTCGTCAGCGGCTACCTGATTAAGGGCGAGCGCACCGACAAAAGCACCTTCTTCACCAACGCGCCTTTGGACGACAACCTGATTAAAACACTGCTCGACAAAAACGTCCGTGTAAAAGTAACGCCGGAAGAAAAACCGAGCGCGCTGGCTGCCCTGTTTTACAGCCTGCTGCCCGTCCTGCTGCTGATTGGCGCGTGGTTCTACTTTATGCGTATGCAGACGGGCGGCGGCGGAAAAGGCGGCGCATTCTCATTCGGCAAAAGCCGCGCCCGCCTACTGGACAAAGATGCCAACAAAGTTACCTTTGCCGATGTCGCCGGCTGCGACGAAGCCAAAGAAGAAGTGCAGGAAATCGTCGATTACCTCAAAGCGCCGAACCGCTATCAAAGCCTGGGCGGGCGCGTGCCGCGCGGCATCCTGCTGGCGGGCAGCCCGGGTACGGGTAAGACGCTTTTGGCGAAAGCGATTGCAGGCGAAGCCGGCGTGCCGTTCTTCAGCATTTCAGGTTCCGACTTTGTCGAAATGTTCGTCGGTGTCGGTGCAAGCCGCGTCCGCGATATGTTCGAGCAGGCGAAGAAAAACGCCCCCTGCATCATCTTTATCGACGAGATTGACGCAGTCGGCCGCCAACGCGGCGCAGGTTTGGGCGGCGGTAATGATGAGCGCGAGCAAACATTAAACCAATTGTTGGTTGAAATGGACGGTTTTGAGAGCAATCAGACTGTAATTGTGATTGCGGCAACCAACCGCCCCGACGTACTCGATCCTGCGCTGCAACGCCCCGGCCGTTTCGACCGCCAAGTGGTTGTCCCCCTGCCGGACATCCGGGGGCGCGAACAGATTTTGAACGTCCACTCTAAAAAAGTGCCTTTGGACAAATCTGTGGATTTATTGTCCCTCGCGCGCGGCACGCCGGGTTTTTCCGGCGCGGATTTGGCGAACTTGGTCAACGAAGCCGCCCTGTTTGCCGGCCGCCGCAATAAAGTCAAAGTCGATCAGAGCGATTTTGAAGACGCCAAAGACAAAATCTATATGGGTCCGGAACGCCGCAGTATGGTGATGCACGAAGACGAAAAACGTGCGACGGCGTATCACGAATCCGGACACGCGATTGTTGCCGAAAGCCTGCCCTTTACCGACCCCGTCCACAAAGTAACCATTATGCCGCGCGGACGTGCGCTGGGTCTGACTTGGCAGCTTCCGGAGCGCGACCGCATCAGTATGTATAAAGATCAGATGTTGAGCCAGCTCTCCATCCTGTTCGGCGGACGGATTGCCGAAGACATCTTCGTCGGACGCATCTCCACCGGCGCATCAAACGACTTTGAACGCGCAACCCAAATGGCGCGCGAAATGGTAACGCGCTACGGCATGAGCGACAAAATGGGCGTGATGGTTTATGCGGAAAACGAAGGCGAAGTCTTCTTGGGACGCAGCGTAACCCGTTCGCAAAACATTTCCGAGAAAACCCAGCAGGACATCGATGCGGAAATCCGCCGGATTTTGGACGAGCAGTATCAGGTTGCCTACAAAATCCTCGATGAAAACCGCGACAAGATGGAAACGATGTGCAAAGCCCTGATGGAATGGGAAACCATCGACCGCGATCAGGTACTGGAAATCATGGCGGGCAAACAACCCAGCCCGCCCAAAGATTACAGCCACAACCTGCGCGAGAATGCGGACGCGGCGGAAGATAACGCGCCGCACGCTCCGACTCGGGAAGAAACCGAAGCACCTGCCCCGGCAGACACCGCTTCGACAGAGTCCGAGCAGCAGCCTGAAAACAAGGCTTAACTTCCCGAACAAACGGCAGCCCGCAAGCTGCCGTTTTCCCATCCTGTTTTCAGACGGCATTTTCCGCTCAATGCCGTCTGAAACGCCAAAGCCGTATCGGTTTTTGCGAATCTGCGATATGGCGGTTTAAATTGAAATCAGAACGGGGCAAGGCTGTACCGGTTTAAAATTAAACCGCTATAATACCGCCCTTCGAATACACGCCCGCATTGGTGATGCCCGTGAAAAAAGTTGAAAAAAACATCTTGGTGCTGCACGGCGCGGACAAAATGTTCGAGCTGGTCGATAAGGTTGAGGATTACCCGAACTTTCTGCCGTGGTACAGCAAAACCGAGGTCATCGGACGCAACGGCAACGAACTGAAGGCGCGGCTGTTTATGGACTATATGCACGTTCGCCAATCATTCGCCACGCACAACCGCAACATTCCGGGCAGGGAAATCCGTATGGAACTGCTCGAAGGTCCGTTCAAAACCTTACGTGGAACGTGGAAATTTATCGATTTGGGCGACGATATGTGCAAAATCGAATTCAATTTGGAATACGATTTTTCCAATGCCGTTTTGTCCGCCTTAATTTCCCCCGTCTTCAACCACCTTTCCGCCACGCTGGTCGAAGCGTTCGTCAAAGAGGCAGACCGCCGTTATGCTTGAAATTGAGATTGTGTACGGGCTGCCCGACCGACAGGTTTTGAAAACCATGCAGCTTGCCGAGGGAACAACCGTCCGCGCCGCCGCACTGCAAAGCGGTTTGGACGGCATATTTGAAGATTTAAACCTGCATTCCGCGCCTTTGGGCATTTTCGGCAAAGCCGTCAAAGACGACACGCCGCTGCGCGACGGCGACCGCATCGAAGTGTACCGCCCGCTGTTGATCGACCCCAAAGAAGCGCGCCGCAAACGCGTTCAAAATCAAGAAGAATAACCATGCCGTCTGAAGCCTTCAGACGGCATTCGGCAGAAACACGGAAAATATCATGTCAAACACAATCAAAATGGTTGTCGGCTTGGGCAACCCGGGCAAAGAATACGAACAGACACGCCACAATGCGGGTTTTTGGTTCCTCGACGAACTGGCGTGGAAATGGAAGGCTTCATTTAAAGAAGAAAAAAAATTCTTCGGCGAAGTCGCCCGTGCTACCCTGCCCGACGGCGATGTCTGGCTGCTCAAGCCGACCACGTTCATGAACCGTTCCGGACAGGCAGTTGCCGCCCTTGCGCAGTTTTATAAAATCAAACCCGAAGAAATCCTCGTCGTCCACGACGAACTCGACATTCCCTGCGGACGGATCAAATTCAAACTCGGCGGCGGCAACGGTGGACACAACGGCTTGAAAGACATTCAGGCAAAACTCGGCACGGCAGACTATTACCGCCTGCGCCTCGGCATCGGCCACCCGGGCGACCGCAACCTCGTCGTCGGCTATGTCCTGAACAAACCCAGTACGGAACACCGCCGACAGATTGACGATGCCGTCGCCAAATCCCTGCAAGCCATACCCGACATCCTTGCCGGCAAATGTGAAGAGGCAACCCGCTTCCTGCACAGCAAATGACCCGATGCCGTCTGAAGCCCTTTCAGACGGCATGTTCCCGATTTCCATATCCGAACAGTCATGACCGAACTCAAGCAGCTTATCCAAACCGAATCCATCCCCGTCATCGAAGAAACCCTCGATTTCCTGCTGTACGAATGCAGCATCGACGACGCACCATCCGCCGAAGAAGTGGCACAATGGCGCGACATACTTGCCGCACGCGGCGGCAAATTCCTGCGCCTGTCCAAAATCTGCCAAACGTGGCTGGACGAGGAGGCGGCATGAAGCTGCCGCGCAACCGCTTCAGCCTGCTTTCCGCATTGTGGTTTGCCGGCGGCATCTATTCGCTGCTCTTCAAAGCTGCCGACACCGCGCCGCCGCCGTTTCCGCATTTCGACAAAGCAGCACACCTTGCCCTGTTTTTCGCACAAATCTGGCTTTTGACCAAAGCATTCAAAACCGGAAAACTTCCCATCCCCTACCGCAGCCTGATGGTCTTTGCCCTCTGTTTCGCCCTCTTCAGCGAATGCGCGCAGGCATGATTTACCGCAACGAGAACCGGCAGTTTGGGCGATGTTCTTGCCGATATGGCAGGTACGGTTCTCGCACTCTTTGCCGCCCGCGCCGCCGACCGCCCGGACTGAATCGGTTTATTTTCCCCAAACAGGATGCACCTCTTCCCGATATATCCTATTTTTCCCCTTACATATCAATCCCATCTCATAAACAAAACCGACAAATCGTTTACAATATATTTACACTACATCAGATTACAAATATACTCGAACCAGTTGCAGAATCGGCGGTTCCACAAACCGTTTCGGATTGCACGACACAAAAGAAAAACCGATTTTATTGCCTTAAAGGAGTATTCATGAACCTGCATGCAAAGGACAAAACCCAGCATCCTGAAAACGTCGAGCTTCTCAGTGCGCAGAAGCCGATTACCGACTTTAAAGGACTGCTGACCACCATTATTTCCGCCGTCGTCTGTTTCGGCATTTACCATATCCTGCCCTACGCCCCTGATGCCAACAAAGGTATCGCGCTGCTGATTTTCGTTGCCGCACTTTGGTTTACCGAAGCCGTCCACATTACCGTTACCGCGCTGATGATCCCTATCCTCGCCGTCGTACTCGGTTTCCCCGACATGGACATCAAAAAGGCGATGGCTGATTTTTCCAACCCGATTATCTACATTTTTTTCGGCGGTTTCGCACTCGCCACCGCCCTGCATATGCAGCGTCTCGACCGCAAAATCGCCGTCAGCCTGCTGCGGCTGTCGCGCGGCAGTATGAAGGCCGCCGTGCTGATGTTGTTCCTCGTTACCGCCTTTCTGTCCATGTGGATCAGCAACACCGCCACCGCCGCGATGATGCTGCCTCTGGCAATGGGTATGCTGAGCCACCTCGACCGGGAAAAAGAACGCAAAACCTACGTCTTCGTCCTGCTCGGCATCGCCTATTGCGCCAGCATCGGCGGCTTGGGCACGCTCGTCGGCTCGCCGCCCAACCTGATTGCCGCCAAAGCCCTAAACTTGGACTTCGTCGGCTGGATGAAGCTCGGCCTGCCGATGATGCTGTTGATTCTGCCCTTGATGCTGCTCTCCCTGTACGTCATCCTCAAACCTAATTTGAACGAACGTGTGGAAATCAAAGCCGAATCCATCCCTTGGACGCTGCACCGTGTCATCGCGCTGTTGATTTTCCTTGCCACAGCCGCCGCGTGGATATTCAGTTCCAAAATCAAAACCGCCTTCGGCATTTCCAATCCCGACACCGTTATCGCCCTGAGTGCCGCCGTCGCCGTCGTTGTATTTGGTGTGGCGCAATGGAAGGAAGTCGCCCGCAATACCGACTGGGGCGTGTTGATGCTCTTCGGCGGCGGCATCAGCCTGAGCACGCTGTTGAAAACATCCGGCGCGTCCGAAGCCTTGGGACAGCAGGTTGCCGCCACCTTTTCCGGCGCACCCGCATTTTTGGTAATACTCATCGTCGCCGCCTTCATTATTTTTCTGACCGAGTTCACCAGCAACACCGCCTCCGCCGCATTGCTTGTACCGATTTTCTCCGGCATCGCTATGCAGATGGGGCTGCCCGAACAAGTCTTGGTATTCGTCATCGGCATCGGCGCATCTTGTGCCTTCATGCTGCCGGTTGCCACACCGCCTAACGCGATTGTGTTCGGCACAGGCTTAATCAAGCAACGCGAAATGATGAATGTCGGCATACTGCTGAACATCCTCTGCGTAGTATTGGTTGCTCTGTGGGCTTATGCTGTACTGATGTAAACCATCGACCTAAACAACAAGACCGTCTGAAAGAATATTTTTCAGACGACCTTGAAGTTTGTCGTTCAGACACAATTTGTCGAATCATTCAAAACCGGATTCTAACGAAAGGAAACCCATGATTATCCTGCACACCAACAAAGGCGACATCAAAATCGAACTCGATTTCGACAAAGCCCCCGTTACCGCCAAAAACTTCGAGCAATACGTCAAAGACGGCTTCTACGACGGCGTAATCTTCCACCGCGTCATCAAAGGCTTCATGATTCAAGGCGGCGGCATGGATGAAAACATGAACGAAAAAGAAACCCGCGATCCGATTCAAAACGAAGCGTCCAACGGCCTGCCCAACGATAAATACACCATCGCCATGGCACGCACTTCCGACCCCCATTCCGCCAGCGCGCAATTCTTCATCAACACTGCCGACAACGCTTTCCTGAACTTCCGTTCTAAAGAGCTGTACGGCAAAACCGTCGTCCAAGACTGGGGCTATGCAGTATTCGGTAAAGTCGTTGACGGTTTTGACGTTGTCGATGCCATCGAAGGCGTATCCACCAAACGCCACGGCTACCATGACGACGTACCGAGCGAACCTGTCGTCATCATTAAAGCCGAAGCGGTATAAACCGGCAATCCGAAAGCAGCCTGCACAAAGGCTGCTTTTTTTGTTTCAGGCGGCATAAAATCCAAGCACATATGCCGTCTGAACACCTCCCGCAAGCCTTCGGACAATGTTGCAACGTGTTAAAATAGCCTCCTTTCCTGAAACCACAACAAGGAAACCATCATGGCAAATATTGCCCGCGACATCTTCAAAGCCTACGACATCCGAGGCATTGTCGGCAAAACCCTGACTGACGATGCCGCCTATCTCATCGGCAGGGCCATCGCCGCCAAAGCCGCCGAAAAAGGCATGACCCGCATCGCGCTCGGACGCGACGGACGCTTGAGCGGTCCCGAACTGATGGAGCACATCCAACGCGGCTTTACCGACAGCGGCATCGGCGTACTCAACGTCGGCATGGTCGCCACTCCTATGCTCTATTTTGCCGCCATCAACGAATGCGGCGGCAGCGGCGTGATGATTACCGGCAGCCACAATCCGCCTGATTACAACGGTTTCAAAATGATGCTCGGCGGCGACACGCTCGCAGGCGAAGCCATTCAAGAACTTTTAGCTATTGTTGAGAAAGATGGTTTTGTTGCCGCCGACAAACAAGGCAACGTAACCGAAAAAGACATCTCCGGCGAATACCACAACCACATCGTCGGCCACATCAAACTCAAACGCCCCATGAAAATTGCCATCGACGCGGGCAACGGCGTGGGCGGCGCGTTTGCCGGCAAACTCTATAAAGGCTTGGGCAACGAAGTAACCGAGCTTTTCTGCGACGTGGACGGCACTTTCCCCAACCACCATCCCGACCCATCCAAACCGAAAAACCTGCAAGATTTGATTGCCGCGCTGAAAAACGGTGATGCCGAAATCGGCCTGGCGTTTGACGGCGATGCCGACCGCTTGGGTGTGGTCACCAAAGACGGCAACATTATTTATCCCGACCGCCAACTGATGCTGTTCGCCCAAGACGTTTTGAACCGCAATCCCGGCGCGAAAGTCATTTTCGACGTGAAGTCCACCCGCCTGCTTGCGCCTTGGATTAAAGAACACGGCGGCGAAGCCATAATGGAAAAAACCGGCCACAGCTTTATCAAATCCGCCATGAAAAAAACCGGCGCGCTGGTTGCCGGCGAAATGAGCGGACACATCTTCTTCAAAGAACGCTGGTTCGGCTTCGACGACGGTCTGTACGCCGGCGCACGCCTCTTGGAAATCCTGTCTGCCTCCGATAATCCGTCCGAAGTGTTAAACAACCTGCCGCAAAGCATTTCCACGCCCGAACTCAACATCGCCCTGCCCGAAGGCAGCAACGGCCATCAGGTTATCGACGAACTCGCCGCCAAAGCCGAATTTGAAGGCGCAACCGAAATCATCACCATCGACGGTCTGCGCGTTGAATTTCCCGACGGCTTCGGTCTGATGCGTGCTTCCAATACCACGCCGATTCTGGTGTTGCGTTTTGAGGCGGATACGCAAGCAGCCATCGAGCGGATTCAAAACCAATTCAAAGCCGTCATCGAAAGCAATCCGAATCTAATCTGGCCTCTGTAAACACAGGAAAAATGCTTAATCAAATCTTGGTAGATTGGATTTGGCTTAAAAATCTCCGCGTCCGTTCGTGTTTGGGGTGGTCGAACAACTCTTTCGGGCTGCCCTGCTCTACGATAACGCCGCCGTCCATCACGACAACGGTCGTGGCAACTTCCAGCGCGAACTTGATTTCGTGGGTAACGACGACCATCGTCCAACCTTCCCGCGCCAATTCCTTCATGGCGTTCAACACGTCTTGCACCAACTCGGGGTCAAGCGCGGAAGTGGGTTCGTCAAACAACATCAGCTCGGGCTGAATCGCCAATGCTCGGGCAATGCCGACGCGCTGCTGCTGACCGCCGGAAAGCTGGTAGGGATACAAATCCACTTTGTCGCCCAAGCCGACTTTTTCCAGCAGTTTCAGAGCCTCTTCGCGCGCTTGGGCGGCAGGCTTGCCCTGTACGGCAACCGGTCCTTCCATCACGTTTTCCAAGGCGGTTTTGTGCGGAAAGAGGTTGTATTGTTGAAACACCATGCCTGATTTGCGGCGCAGTGCCAAAATATCGTGTTTGCTTGGTTTTTTAGAAAAATCGATTTTCAGCGGTCGCTCGTTGTCGAACTCGATTTGTCCGTCTTCGGGCATTTCCAACGCGTTTAGGCATCGCAGAAACGTCGTTTTGCCTGAGCCGGAAGGCCCGAGGATGACGACCACCTGCCCTTTGCACACATCCAAATTGATGCCGCGCAAAATGGTATTTTTGCCGAAGGTCTTATGGATATTGCGGATTTTAATCATGACAACTCCTTATTTGGCGACGTAGCGGTCGAAACGTTTTTCCAAACGCGCCTGAATCAGGAACAGCACTTTACAAAAACACCAGTAAACCAAAGCGGCTTCGATATAGACGGGCAAAAAGTCATAAGTGCGGTTTGCCGTTTCCTGCGCGACGCGGAATAATTCCGTTACCGTCACGACTGCCGCGAGCGAGGTGTTTTTAAACAAACCGATAAACTCGTTGCTCAAAGGCGGCACGGCAACGCGAAATGCCTGCGGCGCGACGATGCGGCGGAACGTCTGCATATAGGTCATGCCGATGGAGAAACCTGCTTCCCATTGGCCTTTCGGTACGGACAAAATTGCCGCGCGTATGGTTTCGGAAGCATATGCGCCGACATTGAGCGAAAAGCCGATGATGGCGGCAGGAATCGGGTCGATATAGATGCCGACGGAAGGCAGCCCGTAAAACACAATCACAAGCTGAACCAACAGCGGCGTACCGCGAATGACGGAAATATAAAATTCCACCAATTTCAGCAGGATTTTCCGCACGATGCCGCCGGCGGGCATAATCCGCACCAAAGCCACGGCTACCGCAATCATCATACCGATAACGAAAGAAGCTGCCGCCAAAGGCAGAGAGACCGCGAAGCCGGCTTTGACCATAGGCAAAAACGCGCTGACAATCATATCGGCGCGTGTTTCCGTCATAAACGGCAGCGAAGCAAGGAAATTATTGAACACTGATGTCTTTTCCGAAGAATTGTTCGCCCAGTTTTTTCAGCGTACCGTCGGCTTTCAGCTCGTTGATTGCCGTACTGAATTTCGCCACGGCTTCGTCATTGCCCTTGTTGACAATCAGGCCGGAACCGACTTTTTCATCGGCAGGTGCGGACCAAACGATTTTCACGCCCGCATTCGGGTTTTTCTTCAGATAGTCCAAAACCGCCAATTCGTCGTTCAGGGTTGCATCGGCACGTTTTTGTTCAATCAGGGTCAGCGATTGCGCCAAACCGTCCACTGCCACCAAATCTGCGCCTGCAGCTTTGGCTTTTTCGCCGTAGTTGCTGGTCAGGGATTGTGCGGTTTTCACGCCTTTGATGTCGTCGATAGATTTGATGTTGCTGTCGTTACGGGCAACCAATACGGCACCGCTCCAGCTGTAAGGATCGGATTTGTCGAATGTCGCTTGGCGTTCGGGGCTGGTCAGACCGACTTGGTTTGCCACCACGTCGAAACGCCCCGCCTTCAAACCCGCCATCATCGAATCCCATTGCGTTTCTTTAAACTCGACTTTCACGCCCAGTTTTTCCGCCACGGCGCGGGTTACTTCCACATCGTAACCGGTCAGTTTGCCGTCCTTGTCGTGGTAGGTAAACGGTGCGTAAGTGCCTTCCGTGCCGACGGTAACCGTGCCTTTATTGTTGATGCGCTCGATTAAAGAACCGGAAACTGCCGATTGTGCAGGCGCGGAAGATGCTCCGCTGCCGCTTTCCGAACCGCCGCAGGCCGCCAAAACCAATGCGGCAATGCCGCCGAGTACGAATTTTTTCAACATCATTCTCTCCTGTAAAAAGTGTGCAAGTGCGGCATTCTAAGTGAAATTGCGGCAAACACAAAGAATACTTTTTTTATATGGTTATTCCAAATCGGAATGGAAAAGATATGCCGAAGCCGCCGGAAGCGGAAATAAAGGGGGCGGGAAAGGCGGCGGGCGGCACGAAACCGAAAAGCGGCATCAGGTATGCAAACGGCGGATTCACGCACGCCGTTCCGGCAAAAATCCGCCTGCCGATTCGGTGCTATAATCCATCCGAAACAGATGACACCAAAAAGGAACATCTCATGAACACGCCCCAATCCGCCATCATTCCCGACCACGCCCAAGCCGGCATCTTTATCGAAGCCGACTTCGCCGCCAACCGCCTCAACGATATTAAAGCCGCCTGCCGCGCTTCGCTCGACGCGTTATCCGCCTTGAAAACCCGCTTTCCGGACGATATTTTGGGTCTGACCATCGCCTTCGGCAGCAAAGCCTGGGCAACATTCGGACATACGGACGAAGGCAGTGAAATCAAACCCTTCTCCGAAATGGGCAACGGGCTTGCGCCGTCCACGCAGCACGATATGTCCATCCACATCCAATCTTTCCGCCAAAACGCCGCCTACGCGCTTGCCCAATCCGTTTTGGGCGCGTTCGGCGACAGCATATGCGTCGCGTCCGAAGAACACGGTTTGCGCCTGTATCAGGATCGCGGGCTGGACGGTTTCGTCGACGGCACGGAAAACCCGCAGGGCGATGAAAATGTCCGCGAAGTCGCCATCATCCCCGAAGGAAAACCCGATGCGGGCGGCAGCTATGTCCTGCTGCAAAAATACCTGCACGATTTGAAAAAATGGGATGCCGTCCCCGTCGCCGAACAGGAGGCCTCGGTCGGACGCGGCAAGGAAACCGACGACGAATTCGGCCACGATGTCCGCCTGCCCGATTCGCACCTCGGCCGCGTCAACCTGAAAGAAAACGGAGTCGGCCTGAAAATCGTCCGCCGCAGCCTGCCCTTCGGCAAAATCAGCGGCGAACACGGTTTGATGTTTACCGCATACTGCCGCACGCTGCACAATATCGAAGCGCAATTATTGAGTATGTTCGGCGACACGGATGGCAAAACCGACCTGCTGCTCCGGCACCTCTCCGCCGCCGTTTCGGGCGGATACTACTACGCGCCGTCTGTCGAACGCCTGCAAAACCTCTAAGCCAGACGATGCCGTCTGAAACCATTTTTCAGACGGCATTTTCCCGTTTTATAGTGGATTAACAAAAACCAGTACGGCGTTGCCTCGCCTTAGCTCAAAGAGAACGATTCTCTAAGGTGCTGAAGCACCAAGTGAATCGGTTCCGTACTATTTGCACTGTCTGCGGCTTCGTCGCCTTGTCCTGATTTTTGTTAATCCACTATACCGTCCAACCGTTTTCCGAGCGCGCACTATGTCTGCAAGCATCCAAGCATTCGACCCGCTAACCGTCCCCATTTCCGGCACCAACCTGATTGAGGCCTCTGCCGGCACCGGCAAAACCTACGGCATTGCCGCCCTGTTTACACGCCTGATCGTATTAGAACAAAAAAACGTCGAACGCGTATTGGTCGTAACCTTCACCAAAGCCGCCACCGCCGAGCTGAAAACACGCCTGCGCGGGCGTTTGGACGATGTGTTACAAGTTTTAGAAAGCAAAGGAATTGCCAAACTTGGAGACGACACGCTTTCAGACGGCATTGCCGCCTACTGCGCCGAACACCACGAAGGCGACACCTTCCTGCCCGAACTCTTAAAACAGGCTTTGCAAAAAGAGGGCCGGACGCGTCTGATTGTCCGCCTCAAGGCCGCCATCGGGCAATTCGACAACGCCGCCATCTATACCATCCACGGCTTCTGCCAGCGCATCCTGCGCGACTACGCCTTCCTGTGCCAAGCACCGTTCGATGTCGAAATGACCGAAGAAGACGGCGACCGCCTGCTTATCCCGGCGCAAGATTTTTGGCGGGAACGCGTCAGCAATGATCCGGTGCTTGCCGCATTGGCGCTTAAACGCAAAGCTGTGCCGCAAACCGTCCTTGCCCAAATTTCGCGCTATCTTTCCCGCCCGTACCTGAATTTCCGCCGTCCGCAGGCGGATTTGAAACAGGCGCAGCGCAACGCCGAAACCTCATGGCAAACCATCTGCCGCCTGCTGCCAGAACTGGAAGCCGGCTTTTGGCGCATTCATCCCGACCTCAACGGCAACAGTTACCGCAAAAACAGCTTCGGCAACCTTTTTAAAGAACTGGCACAAAAATCCGCCGCCGGACAACTGCCCTTTCTGGACAAAGACACACACGACAGACTCTTGAAACTTGCATCCGACAAACTCGAAGCCGGACTGAAAAAAGGCAAAACGCCCGATGCGGCAGTATTTGCCGAATTGCAGAAACTGGCAGACTTCGGGCGCGATTTGAACGCACTCGAAGAAGCGGAAGAAGCAACAATGATCCGGCTGCAACTGGATTTAATCGAATACCTCAACCGCAGCCTTGCCGAGATGAAAAAATCGCGCCGCGAACGCGGTTTCGACGACCTGCTGCTCGATGTCCACACCGCGCTGACCGACAATCCGCACGCCGACACTCTCGCCCGCGCCGTTGCCGAAAACTGGGAAACCGCGCTGATCGACGAGTTCCAAGACACCGACCCGCTGCAATACGAAATCTTCCAAAAGATTTTCATCGCCCAAAACCGACCGCTGTTCCTCGTCGGCGATCCCAAACAGGCGATTTACAGCTTTCGCGGAGCGGACATTTACGCCTACCTTCAGGCGGCGGAAGACGCGCGGCACCGCTACACGCTCGCCACCAACTACCGCAGCCACGCCGCGCTTATCGGCAGCATAGGCGCGCTGTTCCGCCTCAAAGAACGCCCGTTCGTTTTGGAAAACATCGGCTATTCGGAAGTCGGTGCGGCGCGTGCCGAAAGCAGGCTGTCCCCCGAACGTCCTGCCGTACAGGTTCGTTGGCTGCACGAAAACGACAATGAAAAAGCCAACAAAGACGTTTTGCGCCGCCGTGCCGCCGACTATTGCGCCGACGAAATCGCCCACGCGCTCAACGAAGCCGCCAGAGGCCGTCTGAATTTCAAAGGCTGCCCGTTGCAGTCGGGCGATATTGCCGTGCTGGTACGCACGCACAACGAGGCGGTGATGGTTTCCGCCGCCCTGAAAAAACGGCAGGTGCAAAGCGTCCTGCTTTCGCGCGAATCCGTGTTCGCCTCGCCCGAAGCCGCCGCCCTGTCCGCACTCATCGGCTTCTGGCTCGAACCGCGCCGCGCCGGAACGCTGCGCTTTGTCCTGACAAGCAGCATATTCGGCTATAACGCGCAGCAATTGCACGACTTCAACCAAAACGAAAGCGAGATTTTGCATTGGGCGGAATCTGCCCGAACCGCGCTCGACAACTGGAATCAATACGGCATTTTCGCCGCCATGCAGCAATTTTCCCAAACACACGGCATCGAAACGCGCCTCTTAAGCCGGAACAACGGGCGCAGCCTGACCAACTATTTCCAACTGCTCGAACTGCTTGCCGCCGAAGACGCCCAAAACCGCAACCCCGCCGCGCTGCACAAATGGCTGCGCGACCAAATCAGCCTGGTCGGTAACAACGGCGGCGACAGCCGAGCCATCCGTCTGGAAAGCGACGAAGATTTGGTCAAAATCGTTACCATGCACGCCTCGAAAGGTTTGCAGTATCCGCTGGTGTACTGCCCGTTTGCGTGGGACGCGCAAGATACCGGACCGTCCGACTGGCAAATCCTCCACCAAGGCGCAAACCGAACCGAACTGTTGGCAAAGGCGCAACTGTCGGAAGACGAACAGAAACAATACGCCGATGAAGAAATGGCGGAACGCCTGCGCCTGCTTTATGTCGCGCTGACGCGTGCCGAGGAACAGCTCAACATCTACGCCGCGTACTCCACCAATACTGCCGACAACCCCCTCGCCTACCTGATTGAAGGCTCGCCCCAAGACAGCCGTGAAACCGTCCGCCGTGCCTATGCGTGTGAAAAAGACGGCATCGCGATGCTCAAACGCAACTGGCGGCGCGTGGCGGACAACGCCCCTTCCGGCACAAATTTCGCCTTCACCGAAAATGCGCCGCCCCCTGCCGCCTATCGCAGCAACGCCGGTCAAACCGCCGAATTTGCCGCAAACAGCATTCCCGAACGCGGATTCCGATTTGTCCGCCACACCAGCTTTACCGCCTTAAGCCGCCATACCCAAACGCCCGACGGCGGCGAAGAAGATGCCTGCCCGTCCTTGGATGCCGCCGAAACCTCGGTGCCGGCGATGCCGTCTGAAACGCCGACGGCTTCAGACGGCATATCGATACACGATTTTCCGAAAGGCACGCAGGCGGGGCTGTGCCTGCACGAAATTCTTGAAGATTTCAAATTCGGACAAGCAGCCGCCGGACAGGAAACCCTCATTGCCGACAAGCTGAAAAAATACGGTTTTGAAGAAATATGGCTGCCCGCCGTTGCCGAAATGGCGGAAGCCTGCCGCAAAACGCCGCTGACGGGGGCATACGACCTGTCCGACATCTCACCCGAGTGCCGCTGTCCCGAAATGGGCTTTACCCTCCACACCGAAGACTTCAGCCTCAAACGCCTGCGCGACTGGTTTGCCCGCGACGATGTCCGGCTGCCCGAAGTCTGCCGTGCCGCCGCCGAAACGCTAGACTTCCACACCGTCAACGGCTTTTTAAACGGCTTTATCGATATGGTCTGCCAAGACCCCGACGGCAATATCTGCGTCATCGACTACAAGTCGAACCACCTCGGCGCGGACGCATCCGCCTACACGCAACAGGCGATGGACGAAGCCGTCACGCACCACCACTATTACCTTCAGGCGCTGATTTACGCCGTTGCCGCCGCACGCTACTTCAAACTGCGCGGACAACCGCCCGCCGCCGTTTCCGTCCGCTACCTGTTTTTGCGCGGCACAGACGGCAAAGGCGGCGGCGTTTGGCGTTGGGACATAGATGCCGCCGCTTTGGAACAGATAAAATAACTTCCCGTCCTTTCGGACAACAACCGCAGGAAAACCCTATGAATATCAAACACCTGATTACCGCCGCACTCATTGCCTCAGCCGCCTTTGCCGCGCAGGCAGCCCCGCAAAAACCCGTATCCGCCGCCCAAACCGCGCAACATCCGGCCGTTTGGATCGATGTCCGTTCCGAACAGGAATTTAGCGAAGGGCATTTGCACAACGCGGTCAACATCCCCGTCGACCAAATCGTCCGCCGCATACACGAAGCCGCGCCCGACAAAGACACGCCGGTCAACCTCTACTGCCGCAGCGGACGGCGTGCCAAAGCCGCCCTTCAAGAACTGAAAAAAGCAGGCTATACGAATGTTGCCAATCACGGCGGTTATGAAGACCTGCTCAAAAAAGGGATGAAATGACGCAATGCCGTCTGAAAGGACAGGCTTTCAGACGGCATACGACACCCCGGCACGCGGCGCAACATCGGGCGCGGCGCGTGCCGCCCCGTCCGAAGCCTGATAAACAAACCGAAAAGGAAAAAGGAAATACGATGAAACACATACTCCCCCTGATTGCCGCATCCGCACTCTGCATTTCAACCGCTTCGGCACATCCTGCCAGCGAACCGCAAACCCAAAACGAAACCGCTATGACCACGCATACCCTCACCTCAAAATACAGTTTTGACGAAACCGTCAGCCGCCTTGAAACCGCCATAAAAAGCAAAGGGATGGACATTTTTGCCGTCATCGACCATCAGGAAGCCGCCCGCCGAAACGGCTTAACGATGCAGCCGGCAAAAGTCATCGTCTTCGGCACGCCCAAAGCCGGTACGCCGCTGATGGTCAAAGACCCCGCCTTCGCCCTGCAACTGCCCCTGCGCGTCCTCGTTACCGAAACGGACGGCAAAGTACGCGCCGCCTATACCGATACGCGCGCCCTCATCGCCGGCAGCCGCATCGGTTTCGACGAAGTGGCAAACACTTTGGCAAACGCCGAAAAACTGATACAAAAAACCATAGGCGAATAAGCCCGTTGCCGACATATGGCGGATGGAAATCAAACGCACACGCCCCTCATTCCCGCGAAGTCGGGAATCCAAGCGGTTGGATTGCCGTGATTTTCAATCATTGCCGAAACGGACGATTCCGGATTCCCGCCCTCGCGGGGATGACGGGCGTGTGTGTTTTTGCCACATCACAGGCAACTTTGCCACAAATCTTATCTGTCGCCGGTATGCCTTCTTGTTTCAATCCGCCACAAACCAAATGCCGTCTGAAACCCGATTTCAGACGGCATTTCCGTTTATTCCCTGCTGTCGCGGCAAATATCGATGGCTTCCTGCAAACTCGAAACGCCGTAGATTTTCAGGTTCGGAAACTCTTTGACGTTGCGCGGCATATTGGCTTTTGGGACGATGGCGCGTTTGAAGCCGAGTTTTTCCGCTTCTTTGAGCCGCTCTTGTCCGCGCGCGACGGGGCGGACTTCACCGCTCAAACCGATTTCTCCAAATGCAACCATTTTTTCGGGCAGCGGGCGGTTGCGGAAGCTGGAAAGCATCGCGAGGATGACTGCCAAATCCGCCGCCGGTTCGCCGATTTTCACGCCACCGACGGCGTTGAGGAACACATCCTGATCGAAACAGGCGATGCCGCCGTGTCGGTTTAACACGGCGAGCAGCATCGCGAGGCGGTTTTGTTCCAGTCCGACGGTAAGGCGTTTGGGGGTGAATCCGTGCGCGTCATCGACCAATGCCTGAATTTCAACCAAAAGCGGTCGGCTGCCTTCCTGCGTAACCAAAACGCACGAACCGGGCGTGTCGTCGCGGTAGCTGGCAAGGAAGATGGCGGACGGGTTGGACACACCTTTCAAACCGTTTTCCGTCATCGCGAACACGCCCAGTTCGTTTGCCGCGCCGAAGCGGTTTTTGATGGCGCGTATCATGCGGTAGTTGGAATGTTGGTCGCCCTCGAAATACAGCACGGTATCAACCATGTGTTCCAGCACGCGCGGGCCGGCAATCGCGCCGTCTTTGGTCACGTGTCCGACCAGTATCATGGCGATGCCCATCTGTTTCGCCATGCGCGTCAGTTGGGCTGCACACTCGCGCACCTGCGACACGGAGCCAGGGGCGGAAGTGATTTGGTCGGAATACATGGTTTGGATGGAATCGATAACCACGACTTCGGGCTGATGCTGTTTCAAGGCCGTCTGAATGGCTTCCATGCGGATTTCGGCAAGCAGGTTCACGCCTTCGGTGGGCAGTTCCAAACGCTGCGCGCGCAGGGCGACTTGTTGGGCGGATTCCTCGCCGGAAACGTACAGCACTTTGCGGCTTTGCGCCATTTTGGCGATGGTTTGCAACAACAGCGTGGATTTGCCGATGCCGGGATCGCCGCCGAGCAGGATGACCGCGCCATCGACCAAACCGCCGCCCAATACGCGGTCGAGTTCGCTCATGCCGGTCGGGTTGCGCGGCACTTCGGCAGCGGTAACGGCGGAGAGGGATTGGACGGTCGAGGTATCCGCCGCCCAAGATTGGAAGCGGGCGTTTTTCGGCTCGGGCGCGGCTAAGCTTTCTTGAAGCGTGTTCCACTCGCCGCAATGCGGGCATTTGCCTTGCCATTTCGGCGAAGTGCCGCCGCATTCGGTGCATTGGTAAAGGGTTTTAAGCGTTTTTGCCATCGGTTTTCCCTGCATCTGAAAACAAAAATGCCGTCTGAACATAGGGACGGTTGGGATTGCGCCAATACGACAACGCCGCCGTCATGTACTATCCGTACACGGCGGATATTGCCGCATTGCCTTATTTTTACCCTAACCGGCCATCTCTCGGCTTCAGACGGCATATCGGGCGGTTTCCTGCCGGCTTACCCGCCGTGATACTGCCGAGACAGCTCGTGTACGGTATCGACTAAGATTTTGGCGTGTTCGGGGTCGGCGTGTTGGTTGATGCCGTGTCCGAGGTTGAAGACATGGCCGCTGCCGTGTCCGTAGTCGGCTAGGATACGTGCGACCTCGGTGCGGATGGATTCCGGCGTACCGAAGAGGGCGAACGGGTCGAAGTTGCCTTGCAGGGCGACTTGCTTGCCGACGCGGCGGCGTGCTTCGCCGATGTTACACGTCCAGTCCAAGCCCAATGCGTCTGCGCCGATTTGGGCCATACTTTCCAGCCACAGCCCGCCGCCTTTGGCAAACACGATAACAGGCACGCGGCGGCCTTCGCTTTCGCGTTTGAGTCCGGCGACGATCTGGCGGATGTATTTGAGGCTGAATTCTTTAAACGCCGCATCGCTCAACACGCCGCCCCAAGTGTCGAAAATCTGCACCGCCTGCGCGCCCGCGTCGATTTGGGCGTTGAGGTAGGCGGTAACGGCTTGGGCGTTGGTATCGAGGATTTTGTGCAGCAAATCGGGGCGCGAGTACATCATGGTTTTGATGGTGCGGAATTCTTTGCTGCTGCCGCCTTCGACCATGTAACAGGCGAGCGTGAACGGACTGCCGGAGAAGCCGATAAGCGGTACGCGGCCGTCCAATGCTTTACGGATGGAAGTTACCGCGTCGAAAACGTATTGCAGTTTTTCCATATCGGGGACGTGCAATTTGGCAATGTCGTCCTCGTGTTGCAGGGCGCGTTTGAATTTCGGGCCTTCGCCTTCGGCAAAATACAGTCCCAAGCCCATTGCGTCGGGGACGGTCAGGATGTCGGAAAACAAAATCGCCGCGTCCAAATCGAAACGTTCCAAAGGTTGGATGGTAACTTCGGTCGCCAATTCGGTGTTTTTGCACAAATCGAGGAAGCTGCCCGCTTTCGCGCGTGTGGCTTTGTATTCGGGCAGATAACGCCCCGCCTGACGCATCATCCAAATCGGCGTGTATTCGACGGGCTGTTTAAGCAGGGCGCGGAGGAAGGTATCGTTTTTTAAAAGAGTCATACGGGTTTTCTGTCAGTCTGTTTGTCAAGTGAAATGGTTTTCAGACGGCATTTCAACGATGCCGTCTGAAGGTTTCAATGGGTTTCGGCGGAAGGTCGGTTTTCCTCGGCAACGCTTGCCAAAACCAAGTTGCGCTGCGCCTCCGCCTTCTGCGGTTCTCCGGTTTCGTCAAAAACCTTTGCCAGAACCAAACGCGCGGAAATACTCGGCTTTAATGCAATGCTCGCTTCAAGGTAGCCTTTTGCCTTGCCCCAAAGTTTGCGGCCGTAGGCGAGCCGACCGAGATACATCAGCAGAAGCGCATTATCGGGCTGTTCTTTCAGCCAAGCATCGGCAAAATCGATGGCTTTCTGCTGATCGCGTTCGCCCAAAAAGCGCACGCTTTCGACAAAGGCTTCCAAAAGTTCGGGTCGGCGGTTGTGCGGATAATGCTGTTTGACCCATTTGACCGCATCGGCATACAGTCCCAAACGTTCGTACTTTTCCGCAACCGATACGCTCAATTCCCCGTTTTTGAGGCTGTCGGGAATCCGCTTCAGGCAGGTTTTCAAAGCGGCGGCATCGGCAGCATCCGCCAGCTGGCGGCGGTATGCCCAATTTTGATACCGTTCCATTTCCGATTTGCCCAACGCGCCCGCCTTGGAAAGTTTTTCGGTTTTTGCCAGAACCTGCAACGCGTCGCCCCTGTCGAAAGCGTAACGAAGTTGCAGACGCACGAGGCGCGTAAGGTTGGCATTCATCTTCGCCGCCGCATGAAGATTGGCTTCCGCCGCTTCGTAATCGCGCCGGTTCAACGCCGATTCCGCCAACAAAAGATAACGGGAAAGCTGCTGCTTTTCCGGCAGTTTGGCGATTTCCGCAAGATAACGGTCGCGCAGCTCGATGTTTTCCATCTGCCCGGCGGCATGTGCGCCCAACATCAATGCCAAAGTCCGGTTATCCCCCGCCTCTTTGTTTCCCAATACGCGCGAGGCTTCAAGTTCCGCCTTTTCAAAACGCCCTTCAAAATACGCCAAACCCGCCTTGTTCAAAGCAAGCGCGGCCTTGCGGCCTTTACGCGCCGAACCGAAACGCTGCATCTTTTCGGGGATATTGAGTACGCCGATGATGAATTTGAACAGGAAATACCACACCACGACGGCAATCAGCGAACCTAACACAAAGGCGTGCAGGTTGATTCTGAGCATGGTCTGTCCGAGTACGATATACACGTCGCCGGTGTAAATGCCCGACGCCAATGCCAGCCCGACGGCGGCGGCAAACAGGACGACAATCCAGACTACCGTTTTCATGCGCGTTCTCCTTTAGCGGACGGCGAACGCCCTGCCTTTTCCGGTACGGGCTGTTTTTTTGCAGGCTGTTCCGGTTTGCGTTCCGAAGGCAGGGACGGTGCTTCTATGGTCTTCACATCCGATGCGGCAGCCGGTTCGGAAGCTGTGTTTTCGTTTGCCGGTTCGGAAGCCGCCTGTTCTGCTTCTTGATTTTCCGCCGCCGTCATGCGCGTACCGTCGCGATAGGCGCGGACGGCATTTAGGCTGTTTTTCAAACCGTCATCCGCCGTCATGCGCACATCCAACGCCTTCAATTCCGCCAGTTCTTTCAGCCACGACTGCGTGGCGGGAGACTTGGCATCGAAATACTGTCTGACGGCGGCTTCGGCATTGTTCAAATCGCCCTGATAGACTTCGCTGTTGCGCTGCATTAATGCAGTCCGCGCATCCAAAAGGCGGAGGCGCAGGTTTTCACGCACAAAATATGCCTGTTCGGGAGAAATCAGCATGGCATCGTTGTTTTCCAAACGGCGGATTTCGACCAGCCCCTTCAATGTGCCGAGGGATTTTTCCCATACGTTCTGCCACCATGAAGCAGAAGCGGCTTCGTTCTTCACCTGTACGCCCGGTTTCAATACGCCGTCGAGCATCAGCGGCAGTCCGGATACGGCGGTTTCCAGCCTGTCGAGGCGCAATGCCGTGCCGGAAATATCGACATAGGGACGGTTTTTCAGTTCCGCCAAGTCGCTGCTGACCGCCTGCTTGATCGGCAGAAGCTCTGCCTGATTGAAACGGGACAGGCGGCTGTCGATATGCTCCAATACGCCGACTGCCGTTTGGATATTGCCAGTCAACACCAGCTGTTGCGCCGCCAGATTGAGTATGGTCTCGGTTTCGTCCACCAGCCAATCGGCGCGTCCTTTGGTCAACTCGCGATAGGATTTTTGCATTTCCAAGATTTGTTCGCCGTTTGCTTTGACGTTTCCGTCCAAACGGTCGAGCTCTGATTGTATGGCGGCTTGCCGGTTGAGGTTGTCTTTCAACAGGGCGGCGTTTTCCGACTCGCCCAAGGCGGCTTTGTCGATTTTTTGGTTGAATGCCAGCTCTTGGTTTTTCAAGACATTCTGTCCTTGGACAAACAAAAAACCACTTGTACCCAAACCCAATGCCGCCAATACCAGGGCGCAGACTGCCAAAGCGTTGCTGCCGGACTGTTTGACGATAAAAGGAGCGGCAGGAATGTGTACTTCTGTTTCGTTTTCTTTGCGTGGGGAAGAGGTTTCAGACGGCATTTCTTTTGATGCCTGTATCTCGCGTACGGGTTCGGATGATTTGTTTTCAGGTTCGCCCACCGTTTTGCTCCTTATTAATTTGAGGTTCCGGGAAAGACCATGCCGTCTGAAACGGAAATGGAAGAATGGGAAAGCGCGGCTTCCAGCGTAGGGACGGTTTCGACCGAACACACGCCTTCGCGCTTCAATGCCTCCGCAATGCGCGGATGATGGGTAAAGTATAGCAAGGATTTGAAGAATCGGGAAAATTGCGGCGGAAGCTGTCCGAACAGCAAGCGCACGAGTTCTGTGGACGTAATATAGGCGGCGGCAATATTTTCGGTTTGGAAATTTTGAAAGTTCAAAGGTTTATGCCGTCTGAAATAGACTTCTGCCACCTCCGTCCGCAAACCTTTCTCCTGCAAGGCATTCATCAGAAAATCTCGCCCGCCGTGTCCGCGCACAAACAATACGCGTGCACCTTCGGGCAGACTGTTCCAAACCGGCAGGCGCAAAACCGCCTCGCTGTCGTTGCCGTCATCAGGCGCGATGACCGTTCTGCCCAAACAGCGTTCCAATGCGCGGCGGCTGCCCTGCCCTACGGCAATGTGCATCTTTATGCCGTCTGAAAGGTTAAGGTACGGGACGGCGGTTTCAACGGCGGTCGGACTGACCCAAAACACGGCATCCGCACGGGCATATTGTTCGGACAAAAGTTCCAGTCCGGCAGCATCTGCTTCGATTTCAATCGGGCTCAACACTTCCGCCTGCCATCCGGCACGACGGCAGGTTTCCACATCGTCCTTCGCCCTGCCCGACGGTCGGACAATCAGCATGATGGGTTTCACTGTTTCCATCGCCTTATCCGCCCCGATTACCGGGAAAAATCAGCATCGTTGAAATTCGCCTGCGCGGTTTTCGGCGTACAGCCGACCCATGCGACTTCCTTGCCCTTACGCTCCACAACGACACCGCTGCTTTCCGTATGAGTCACGGAATCGAAGCCTGTCCATACGGTGTACATAAATTCGCCGTTTTGGAATTTCATCGTTGCCCGGCGTCCGCTACCCATGCCTTGCCACCTGTCGGAACGCCCCAACAGGTCAGCTTTGCTGTTGCGTATGGCAATTTCTTTTTTTGCCGCACTGCCGAACGAATATTCGTAAAGATTGCGGTTGATTTTTTGAACTTCTATATATTTGTTGTTGTCCGTTTTACAGGAAAACACCGTATCCGCCCACACGGTTCGGGTCGCAGCCGACAGAAGCAATACAGCAGAAAGGAACATTTTTTTCATCGTATTTCCTTAATGGTTGAAACTCCGCCATTTGGACATCCGTCCTTCGTGGCAGCAGCATCAGATGTTATTTGAGAGGGGTGTAACCCCTTCCAAATTAGGGCAACACATAGGGCAACGCTTTATGTGTCGTCCTGTGTGTTGAAACATCATTGCCCGTATCCTGAAATAGAAAAGAAAATGCCCGTTTTACGGTCTTCTTTCCGACAAAATGCCGTCTGAAACGGATTTCAGACGGCATGGTCGAAAATTATTGCGCGGCAAGCGGCTTGAGCAGCAAGGTTTCGCCGCTTTGCACAACTTTTTCAAGCAGGTCGATATTGGGATGCTTGCCGGGATGGGCGCGCGCGTCGGCAACGTGTTCGGCAAACCATATCAAACCCTGTTCTGCCGCTTCTTTGTCCAATTTTCCGTCAAAACGTTCTGCCAAAGCGTTGTACAACTTGAGCGAACCGAGCTTACCCTGAACGGCAGGAATGTGGTGAACCGTTTTGCCATCTGCATCCTGAACGTCCAAACCGCCCAGATGGTCGATTGAAGGAAATGTGGCGAGATAGTCTTGAAAATTCATATCAACTCCGAAAATCAGTCAGTTAGCGCGTGCCGAAAATCTTGTCGCCCGCATCGCCCAAGCCGGGGATGATGTAGCCGTTCTCGTTCAAGTGGCTGTCGAGCGCGGCGGTGTAAATCGTAACGTCGGGATGCGCGTCGTTGACCGCCTTCACACCCTCGGGCGCGGCAACCAGCACCAGTGCCTTGATGTTTTTGCAGCCCTTGGCTTTCAAAAGGTCGATGGTGGCAACCATCGAACCGCCCGTCGCCAGCATCGGGTCGATAATCAGGGCAGGACGTTCGTCCATGCTGTCCACGAATTTCTCGAAGTAGGAAACGGGTTTCAGCGTTTCCTCGTCGCGCTGCAGTCCGACTACGCTGATTTTGGCAGTCGGAATCAGGTCGAGTACGCCGTCAAGCATACCCAAACCTGCACGCAGGATGGGAACGACGGTCAATGTTTTGCCCTTGATGCGGTCGCCTTCAATCTGACCGCACCATCCGTCGATAAGGTATTTTTCGATTTCAAAATCACGGCTTGCCTCGTATGCCATCAGGCGCGCCAGCTCGATGGCAAGCGTCCGGAATTTGTAGGTGCTGCAATCCGCCTCCCTCATCAGGGTTAATTTGTGGCGGACGAGCGGATGGTTGATAACATTAACGTTCATCGCGGTGTTCCAGTGTGATTTTGAGACGCGCCATTATACTTTTTTTTGATTTGCCGGAAAAGAAAATGCCGTCTGAAACACGTTCAGACGGCATTGCCGAATCCATCAGGCTTTCAGCAGCTCTTGCAGCTCGCCTGCCTCATACATTTCCATCAGGATGTCCGAACCGCCGACAAACTCGCCGTTCACATAAAGTTGGGGGATGGTCGGCCAGTCGCTGTATTCCTTAATGCCTTGGCGTACTTCGGGATTTTCCAATACGTTGACGGTAACGTAATCGGTGCAGCCCGCCGCGTTCAGGATTTGCACGGCGCGGGAAGAGAAACCGCATTGCGGAAACTGCTTCGTACCTTTCATAAACAATACGACGCGGTGTGTCGTTACTACTTCTTTAATTTGGTCGTGGATGGAAGCCATCGCTTATTCCTTTTGATAAAGTTGACAAAATTTGTCAGGTAGGGCGCATTATACGCAAAAGCGGAAACTTCCCACAATATTTGCTGTATATCGCGCAATATCAATGTTGTGAACGGAAATATTCCCACTCCTCGACAATCCTACTGTCCGGCAAATGGCACAGGGCATATCCGCCGCCGCTTTCGTCTTTTTTTACTTCCCGTCTGCCGCCTTTGGCAATGCAGAATTTGGAAGCGGAATTTGCCATGCCTGTCCGAAACGTGTTGGCAGGCAGCCGGCAGCAGCGCGGACATGCATACGGATGAATTGCCTTCATGGTTTTCCTTATCGTCGGCACAGGGTCAGACGACCCGCATATCGGGTACTTTTTGAAACAGCCGGTAAAAGTTTTCCGTCGTATATGCCGCAACCTGTTCCAATGTTTGGTTCCGCAATTTGGCGATATGTTCGGCGGTATGGCGCACAAAAGCCGGTTCGTTCTGCCTGCCGCGTTTGGGAACGGGGGCGAGGAACGGCGCATCGGTTTCCACCAAAATGCGGTCGTCCGGCACATATTTCGCCGCCTCCTGAACCAAGGGGGCGTTTTTAAAGGTAACGATTCCCGAGAAAGAAATGTAAAGCCCCAAATCCATTGCTGCACGGGCAAAACCGATGTCTTCGGAAAAACAGTGGATAACGCCCGAATTAACCCGGCATTCTTTCAGGATAGACAAGGTATCCGCCGCCGCATCACGCGTATGGACGATAACGGGCAGTCCGGTTTGATTGGCTGCTTCGATGTGGTCTGCAAAGCGTTTGTGCTGCCAGGACAAATCGCCTTTGCACCAGTAATAATCCAAACCCGTCTCGCCAATGCCGACCACTTTCGGCGAGGCGGCTGCGGCAACCATTTCCGCAATAGAAAATTCTTCGGCTTCCTTGCTGTCGGGATGTACGCCTATGGTGCAATAGATGTGTTCGTGCGCTTCGGCGATGGCAAAGACTTCGGAGAAGCTTTCCCTACTGACGCTGATGGCGAGCGCCTGCCCCACGCCGTTTGCTTCCATGTTGGACAAAACTTCGGGCAGGCGTTCTTTCAAACCTTCAAAATTGAGGTGGCAGTGCGAATCGATGATATGCATGGCGTTACATGGTAAACGTAGGTCTGCTGCCGCCGATTGTGTTGCCCAGTTCGACTTCGATCTGATCTTTGACTTTCAGGCAGTTTTCGTGTTTTGTGAATGCCAGCCCCACCCCTTTGGGTTTGGAGGAAGTACGCGCAGGATTGATCCAGGCGACTTTGGTCGGCAGGAACAGTTTGGGGAAGTTGAGGATTTCTACGGCAAGCAGAATATCGTCCCCGATGGAAAATACGTCGTCGGTCTGCACAAACAGACCGCCGTGTTCCAAAAACGGCATGTAGGAGCTGTACAGCAGATTCATGTCTTTCAGCTGCAACGACATCATTTTTGCCGGAATATTTTGTCCGTCTGACATAATTCACCCGTTCTCTTTCTTCAATTCCAAATAATTGATGAGCAGATGCTCGATCTGCATTTTGACATTTAAAGTATGAAACCCGTAGGGGGCAAGCTGTTTGAGCATATCCTCCGCCGCAAATACATTGCGCGGGCGGAAACCGGATGCCGTCTGAAGCAGCCTGTCTTCATAAGCGGGATAATAGACGGGTTTCATGTGTTGCAGGCACAATCCCAAATCGACCAGCCATTTCTGCATCCACCCGACAAATACGGCGAGCGGAAGTTTTTCCTTATCGAAAAGCGCGGCGTAATCCAAAATCTTCAACAACCTCGGTTCTGCCAAAATATCCAACAGTTTAATCCGCAACGCACGGACACCGTCCGCCTCATCAAACAGCGGCGCTCCGGAATGGAAAGCCAGACGTTCCTCAGGTTCCGCCACACCCCTTTCACGCAGATATGCCAATGCCTCTTCATGGGAAGGCGCGGGCAAAACCATCTTCCGGCAGCGGCTTTTAATGGTCGGTAAAACCTTGTCCGCCGCGTGGCTGACCAGCAAAAAGACCACTTGTGGCGGCGGCTCTTCCAACACTTTCAACAAACTGTTGGCGGCTTGGACATTCATACTTTCCGCAGGATGAATCAGAATCACGCGCAAACCGCCCCGTACCGAAGTCAGGTACACATTATCGATGATTTCCCTGACGGCATCGATTTTGATCTGCAACAGTTTGCGTCCGTTTTCGGGTTCGTCCGTCAGGGGCGTGATTTCGTAAAAATCGGGATGGCTTCCCTGTCCAAACAGATGGCAGGACATACATTCGCCACAGGGTTTGCAGCCCGGTGCAGGGGTTTCGCACAACAGTGCCTTCGCCGCAAAGCGGGCAAATGTAGTTTTCCCCGTATCTTTTTTGCCGGCAAACAGCCATGCATTGGGACGACGCTCCCAATGTTCCGCAATCTGCCGCCATTGCTCATTATGCCACGGATAAATCATTTCAAACCATCCGTCCGGAAATCCATACCGCCATCAGAGCAGTTCCAAATCGGGGCTGGAACTTTGCGCGCGGCGGCTGCGCAACTGTACCGCCAAACGCAAATCGTGTGCGGAATCGGCATTTTTCAATGCTTCTTGCAGGGAAATATCGCCTTTTTCATACAATTGGTAAAGGTGTTGATCGAAGGTCTGCATACCCAGGGTAGTGGATTTTTTCATCACTTCTTTGATTTCATGGATGTTGCCGTTGTGAATCAACTCCGAAATCAGGGGCGAATTGAGCAGCACCTCGACTGCCGCCACCCTGCCCTTGCCGCCGTCTCGCGGAACGAGGCGTTGCGAAATAAACGCCTGAAGGTTGAGCGACAAATCCGTCAGCAATTGTTCGCGCCGCTCCTCGGGGAAAAAGTTGATGATGCGGTCGAGTGCCTGATTGGTGCTGTTGGCGTGCAGCGTCGCCATACACAAATGCCCCGTTTCGGCAAAGGCAATGGCGTAGTCCATTGTTTCGCGGTCGCGGATTTCGCCGATAAGGATGACATCCGGCGCCTGACGCAGCGTGTTTTTCAACGCCGCCATCCAGTTTTCCGTATCCACGCCGACCTCGCGCTGGGTGATGATGCAGTTTTTGTGTTCGTGGACAAACTCGATCGGGTCTTCGATGGTGATGATGTGTCCGAACGAATTTTCATTGCGGTAGTCGATAAGCGAGGCAAGCGAAGTCGATTTGCCCGAGCCGGTGCCGCCGACAAAAATAACCAGCCCGCGTTTTTTCAGCGCGACATCCTTCAAGACCGGCGGCAGGTTCAGGCTTTCAAACTTGGGAATCTTGCTGGTAATCGCACGGAATACCAACGCCGTCGCACCGCGCTGTATCATCGCATTGACGCGGAAGCGGCTGGTGTCCGGCAGACTGATGGCGAAGTTGCACTCGTTGGTCGATGAAAATTCTTCCGCCTGCTTCGCACTCATAATCGAAAAGGCGATTTCCATACATTTTTCCGCCGTCAGCGGTTCGTCCGTGATGCGGGTGATTTTGCCGTCCAGCTTCATTGCGGGCGGGAAATGGGTCGTCACGAACAGGTCGGAACCTTTGTTTTTGTTCATATGGCGCAGCCATGCGAACAGTTCTTCCTTTGCGGTCATATTTTCATCGGTAAACATCCTCGTCCCCTAATCTTCAAACAATCTGTACCTTCCCATTCTACCAAAAACCCGCCGTGCCGTCTGAAACCGTTTCAGACGGCACGGACAAACCACCTCCACTCAATCCTGCCGTGTTAGCGTGTATAATCAGGCATTCTATCCGAAATTCACAACAGGTCAGCAATATGTCTTTGAAAACAGTAGCCGTTATCGGCGCAATGGAACAAGAAATCGAGCTTTTGCGCGAGATGATGGAAAATGTCAAAGCCGTCTCTTTCGGCAAGTTTGCCGCCTATGAAGGCGAATTAGCGGGAAAACGCATGGTGCTTGCATTGAGCGGCATCGGCAAGGTCAACGCGGCGGTTGCAACGGCTTGGATTATCCGTGAATTCGCACCGGACTGCGTTATCAACACCGGCAGCGCGGGCGGCTTGGGCAAGGGTTTGAAAGTCGGCGATGTCGTGGTCGGCACAGAAATCGCGCACCACGATGTCGATGTAACCGCATTCGGCTATGTTTGGGGACAAGTGCCGCAACTGCCCGCCGTATTTGTTTCAGACGGCCTCTTGGTCGGCAAAGCAAAACAGGCGGCGGAAGTGTTTGAAGGCGCGGCGGTAGAACAAGGCCTGATTGTCAGCGGCGACCGCTTCGTCCACAGCAGCGAAGGCGTGGCGGAAATCCGCAAGCACTTCCCCGAAGTTAAGGCGGTAGAAATGGAAGCGGCGGCAATCGCCCAAACCTGTCATCAGTTGGAAACGCCTTTCGTCATCATCCGCGCGGTTTCCGATTCGGCAGACGAAAAGGCAGACATCAGCTTTGACGAGTTCTTGAAAACGGCGGCGGCAAATTCCGCAAAAATGGTGGCAGAAATCGTCAAATCTTTATAAGACCTTTATCAAACTTATGCCAAAACAGCGGTTTTCCGCTAGAATGTCGGGCTGTTTATCCCGTTGCGCCCGACATTCGGACGCAGCGCCGTTTGTTCAGACGGCATTTCCAAAACCCACTGTCCGACATTCAAAATAACTCTAATGAAAAATATCCGAAATTTCTCCATCATTGCCCACATCGACCACGGCAAATCGACGCTTGCCGACCGTTTTATCCAATACTGCGGCGGCTTGGATTTGCGCGAAATGAGTACGCAGGTACTCGATTCTATGGACATCGAAAAAGAGCGCGGCATCACCATCAAAGCGCAAACCGCCGCGCTCAACTACAAAGCGCGCGACGGGCAGGTGTATCAGCTCAACCTGATTGACACGCCGGGACACGTCGACTTCTCTTACGAAGTTTCCCGTTCGCTGTCGGCCTGCGAAGGCGCGCTTTTGGTGGTTGACGCATCTCAAGGCGTGGAAGCGCAAACCGTGGCGAACTGCTACACCGCGATTGATTTGGGCGTTGAAGTCGTGCCCGTTTTGAACAAAATCGACCTGCCCGCCGCCGACCCCGAACGCGTGGAACAGGAAATCGAAGATATCATCGGCATCGATGCCGTCGGCGCGGTGCAATGTTCCGCCAAAAGCGGCATCGGCGTGGAAGACGTTTTGGAAGAAATCGTTGCCAAAATCCCCGCACCGGCCGGCGATGAAAATGCGCCGCTGCAAGCGGTGATTGTCGATTCGTGGTTTGACAACTATGTCGGCGTGGTTATGCTGATTCGTGTGAAAAACGGCACCATCAAGCTGAAAGACAAAGTGCGCTTTATGAGCACCAAGGCGGAAACGCAGGTTGAGCAGCTGGGCGTATTCACGCCGAAATCAGTTCAAAAACAAGAACTCAAAGCCGGCGAAGTGGGCTTTTTGATTACCGGCGTAAAAGAATTGGGACAGGCAAAAGTCGGCGATACAGTTACTTTGATTGCCAACCCCGCCTCCGAGCCGCTGCCCGGCTTCCAAGAAGTGCAAAGCCAGGTATTCGCCGGACTTTATCCGGTGGAAAGCCACGACTACGAAGCCTTGCGCGACGCTTTGGAAAAATTGCAGCTTAACGATGCTTCGTTGAAATTCGAGCCTGAAGTTTCCCAAGCATTGGGTTTCGGCTTCCGTTGCGGCTTCTTGGGCCTGTTGCATTTGGAAATCGTGCAGGAACGTTTGGAACGCGAGTTCGACATGGACTTGATTACCACCGCGCCGACGGTGGTTTATGAAGTCGTGTTGAAAAACGGCGAGAAAATCGAAGTCGAAAATCCGTCCAAACTGCCCGACATCGGCAGCATCGAAACCATTCTCGAGCCGATTATCACTGCAACCATCCTCGTGCCGCAGGAATATGTCGGCAACGTCATGACTTTGTGCAACCAAAAGCGCGGCGTGCAAGTCAATATGCAATATATGGGCCGCCAAGTGATGCTGACTTACGACTTGCCGATGAACGAAGTGGTGATGGACTTTTTCGACAAACTCAAATCTACTTCGCGCGGCTATGCTTCGTTGGACTACCATTTCAAAGAGTTCCAACCGTCTGATTTGATTAAGCTGGATATCATGGTCAACGGTGAAAAAGTCGATGCGCTGAGCCTGATTGTCCACCGTCAAAGCGCGGTTCACCGGGGCCGCGAACTGGCATCGAAAATGCGCGAGCTGATTCCGCGCCAAATGTTTGATATTGCCGTCCAAGCCGCCATCGGCAGTCAGATTATCGCCCGTGAGAACGTCAAAGCCCTGCGTAAAAACGTTTTGGCAAAATGTTACGGCGGCGATATTACGCGTAAGAAAAAACTGCTTGAAAAACAAAAAGCAGGCAAACGCCGTATGAAACAAGTGGGCAATGTGGAAATCCCGCAAAGCGCGTTCTTGGCAATTTTGCAGGTGAGCGACAAATAATATCCGGCACACGGGGCAGTGCATCATGCCCCTTAAACCGCCCTGATTGTAAGAGAGCACGTCCGCCAACAAACTTTGTGATTTACCGCCTCTTAAAAACGGTTGCACGGACGGGCGGGTTTTTAACCGTTAAGGAACAACAATGAACATTATGCTAATGTCGGGCGCGGCTGCCGCGCTGCTTGCCGGCATCATCCTTTATTTCAAAAGCGACAAAAAGCGGCAGGAAAACGGTGAATGGAGTTCCGGTCTGGAATACGCCTATATCCTGACGGCGGTCGGCGTGTTTGCCGCTTTGTCCCTGTTTATGAGCTTTACCGCCGTTTTCCTGATTTTCGTTGTATTGTGCGGTACGGCTTGGGGGGTATACAAATACCGCCTGAAGACTCATCCCGAAATCTCGGAAAGCAGCCACTTCGGCGATTATTTCGGCAGTTTCTTCCCTACCGTTTTGGTATTGTTCCTCATCCGGTCGTTTATTGCCGAACCGTTCCAAATCCCGTCCAGCTCGATGCGCCCGGGCCTGATTAAGGGCGATTTCATTTTGGTCGGCAAATTTTCCTACGGCCTGCGCGTACCCGTTTTAAACAATGTATTCATCCCCACGGGCAAAATCGAACGGGGCGATGTGGTCGTTTTTAATTATCCTTTGCAACCGGAGATGACCTACATCAAGCGTATTGTCGGCATTCCGGGCGATGTGGTCGAATATCGGAATAAAGTTTTGACGGTAAACGGAAAACCTGCTTCCGATATTCCTGACGGCACATACCGTTATCCCGACGACACCGACCCATCCGAAATCCACAATACGGATATGTTCCACAGCGGTTTGGACGGCAAATCCTTCAATATTCTGAAAAAAGAAGGACAGCCTGCCGTTTCCCTGCCCGTATTGGGCAAATATACCTCCGATATTATGTCTGAAAACGGATATTCCATAGAGCAAAGCGGTTTGGAACACTGCCAATATGCCGACGACGGCAGCGGTTTCGTGTGCAAAGTTCCCGAAGGACGCTATTTCGCTATGGGCGACAACCGCGACAACAGTGCCGATTCGCGCTACTGGGGATTTGTGGATGACAAGCTGGTTGTCGGCAAGGCAATGTTCATTTTGATGAACTTCGGCGATTTCGGCAGGGCCGGTACGGCAATCCGTTAGGCCAGGAAGCCAAGAATGCCGTCTGAAAATAGTTTCAGACGGCATTTGCTATTCCTCACTTTTGCAGGCGGATCTAACGTTGTCGGATTTTCCTACCTATAGTGAATTAAATTTAAATCAGGACAAGGCGGCGAGCCGCAGACAGTACAAATAGTACGGCAAGGCGAGCCAACGCTGTACCGGTTTAAATTTAATTCACTATATCAGTCCGGTAACGCAGGTTTTGCACGGAAAACTGCCAATACTGCCTTGATGGAATCAATATTAAGACTGCTGTTTCAGCGAACCGAGGTAAATTGCCGAAAGCGTCAGCGCCACCCCTGCCCACTGCACGCCTTCAATCGGTTTGCCCAACCCGAAATAATCGATGAACAGGGCGGCAACCGGTTCGGACAAAAGCAGCAGCCCCGTCAGCGACAGCGAAAGCAGCGGAATCGCATAGGCAACCATCGCCCACGCGAAGCACTGCATCACCACGCCGTACACAAGCACCAAACCCGCATCTTTCCAAGTCGTCGGATAAAGCACGCCGCCATCCATCAGCAATGCCGGAACAACCAGCGATACCGCGCCGCCCAAACTCAAAATCATCATTGAAGGGAAAAGCGCCACCGGCTCGATTTCATGGGTTTTGCGGACGAACACCATCGACAGGGCGAGCATCAGTCCCGATACCAAACCGCTGGCGAATCCCCAAACCGCATTACCGTTGTAGCCGAATTCCGCACCGGCAATCATCGCCACGCCGGCAACTGCCGATATTAAGCCTGCCTTTTTCAGCCCGCTCAAACGCTCGCCGAAAAAGAAAACACCGATTGCCGACAAGAAAAAGATTTGCAGGCTGTTGAGCAGGGTGGAAATACCCGGCCCGACCGCGTGTATGCTTTCGTGCCACAACGCCAAATCGAAAGCGAGAAACACGCCCGCCGTCAGGGCATATCGGACGGTTTTCCTGTTTTTTGGGAATTTTTGCCCGAAAAACCGTGCTAAAAACCAAAATACGAACACCGAAATCAGCAACCGCCAAAATGCGATTGCATACGAACCGACGGGGACGGATCTGACAATCAGACTGCCCAGACCGAACACCACGCAACCCAGCACCAGCAATGGTGCGGCATATTTTTTGCCGTTACCGACCACAATATCCCCTCCCTTCCCCATACGGCTGCCGCGCCGACGGCAAGAATGCCGCCATTCCGAAAATATGCCGTCTGAAGCCCAAAGCCCCGGCTGCACCCGGACAAACGGCTGATTTTACGGGCAGGCAGGCTATTTTCCGTTGGGGCAAAAAACCGTCCTGCCGGATAAAACCCGAATATAGTGGATTAACAAAAACCAGTACAGCGTTGCCTCGCCTTAGCTCAAAGAGAACGATTCTCTAAGGTGCTGAAGCACCAAGTGAATCGGTTCCGTACTATAGTGGATTAACAAAAACCAGTACAGCGTTGCCTCGCCTTGCCGTACTATCTGTACTGTCTGCGGCTTCATTGCCTTGTCCTGATTTTTGTTAATCCACTATATCTGTACTGTCTGCGGCTTCGTCGCCTTGTCCTGATTTTTGTTAATCCACTATAAAAAATATTTCCCTCAAGCGATGTGGCGGCACCAACACCTGATTAAAACACAACCGGCGTTTTCGGCATATACGCAAAAACGCATTTTCCGGCACGGCGTTACACCGATACCGAAAAATGCGTCTGAATGTTTCGACAATCCGATTAAAGCATTATGCCAAATCTGCAAAAAGTGGCGTAGAGAGATAGCGTTCGCCATAAGAAGGCAGCAGCACGACTATCAGCTTGCCTTCGTTTTCAGGCTGTTTGGCAAGCTGCAACGCACTCCAAACCGCCGCACCGGAAGAAATACCCACCAAAATGCCTTCTTTTTCCGCTATTGCGCGGGCGGTTTCAAAAGCCGCTTCGTTCGACACTTTGGTAATGCTGTCGTAAATTTTGGTATTCAAAACGGTCGGAATAAAGCCTGCGCCGATGCCTTGAATCGGGTGCGGGCCTTTTTCGCCGCCGCTCAATACGGGTGAAGCTTCAGGCTCGACGGCAACCACTTTAACTTCGGGTTTGTATTTTTTCAACACTTCGCCCACGCCGGTAATCGTACCGCCCGTGCCGACGCCGGCAACGAAGACATCGACTTTGCCGTCCGTATCCCGCCAAATTTCCTCGGCGGTTGTTTTGCGGTGGACTTCGGGGTTTGCCTCATTGTCGAACTGGCGCGGCATAAAATAAGTGTCGGGATGCGCGTCCACCAAGGATTTCGCTTTGGCAATCGCGCCCGCCATACCTTCGGCGGCAGGGGTCAGAATCAGCTCCGCACCAAACGCGCGCAACAGCATTTTGCGCTCCTTACTCATGCTTTCCGGCATGGTAATCGCCAGCTTGTAGCCGCGTGCGGCACATACCATTGCCAAACCGACACCCGTATTGCCGCTGGTTGCTTCGACAATGACGGTGTTTTTGTTGATTTTGCCCGCTTTTTCGGCACCCTCGATCATTGCTTCGGCAATGCGGTCTTTGACGCTGCTGCCTGGATTGAAAAATTCCAGTTTCACGGCAACCTCCGCCTTCAAACCTTCGGTCAGACGGTTCAGTTTGACCAAAGGCGTGTTGCCGATTAGTTCGGTGATGCTGTTTGCAATTTTCATCTTCTGCTCCTGAATAATAAGGTTTCGACAGTAAGGCGCAATCCCCATAGGCATCCTGTCCGATTGCAGGGGATTTGCGCCGAAACATAAACAAATTTCGGATATGGCTTTATCCTAAACCTATGCCGCCTAAAAAACCAATATCCAAAATTTCTTTCTTTATAACTTTTTGTTCCGATACGGCCGCACCGTATTATCTTCCAATTTCTGAAAGCAGCAGCACCAGTACCGAGACCTGCATCAACGCTGCCGTCAACCCGCCGAGTCGCAGCTGCGAGCCGCCGAACGTTGACGGCGGCTGCCGGTCTATACCGCAGCGGTGGACATAGGCAACCGCCATCAGCACAAACTGCAACACGAACCAATAAACCGGCTTCAGCGCATAAAGTTTGAGCAGTGCCGCAAACACAAACACTTGAACCGTTCCCGAAAAGCAATAATGCACCAACGCACATATTCCGACAAAAGCAAGCGTCATCGATACATTACTGACGGCAAACAGCCCGAGCAGAGGATGTTCGGGGTCTGCCTGCCATCCGTTTCCATCCGTTTTCCGGTTCCAATGCCCGATGAAAAAAAATATGCTGCCCAAAGTCAGGTAAAAATGGGGGATGAACAAGGGCGCGGCGCGGGTCATTCCCCATATGCCGGGCATCAGCTTTGCCCCCAAAACCGATATGCCCAGCCACAGCATAATACTCGCCCAAAACCATTGCAACATTCCTGCGCGGAATATCAGAAACAGAAAAACCGCCGCATACAGTAAGGCAGACAAAAAATCCAAATGCAGCAAAATCATGAATACGCCAACTCGCCTTCAAACACCGTTTCCGCAGGGCCGGTCATCATCACATCGCCGCCGCAGGCCCATTCGATATATAAAGTTCCGCCCGGCAAAATCACCTCTACCGTTTTCCCTTCATCCAACAACCCCAGACGGATACCCGCCACCACAGCCGCACACGCGCCCGTACCGCACGCTTGGGTTTCGCCCACGCCGCGCTCGAACACGCGCAAACGAATCGCGGTTCGGCTGACAATCTGCATAAAGCCGACGTTGACGCGTTCGGGAAACTGCCTGTGCGGTTCGATAAGCGAACCGGTTTCGCGCACCTGCGCGCATTCTACGTCATCGACCACAATCACCGCATGGGGGTTGCCCATATTGACGCAGCTGACAGGCTGAATGCCGGATTCGAGATGCACCCCGTAAATACAGGCATCATCCCCCTCGCCCGATTCGGGGACAAACGGTATTTCAGACGGCATAAACCTCGGTTTGCCCATATTGACCGTAACCATGCCGTTATCGGACAATTTCGGAAAAATAACGCCATTTGCCGTTTCAACACAAATTTCTTTCTTATCGGTCAAACCCTTGTCTGCAACAAAACGGGCAAAACAACGCGCCCCGTTGCCGCACTGCCCGACCTCGCTGCCGTCGGCATTGAAAATACGGTAACGGAAATCCACGCCTTCGGTTTCCGAACGCCCGACCACCAAAAGCTGGTCGAAGCCCACGCCCCGGAAACGGTCCGCCCATGCCGCAATCGGCGCGTCCTCGGGGGTAAAATCCTGACTGACCGCGTCAATCACCATAAAATCGTTGCCCAAACCGTGCATTTTGGTAAATTTCAAAGTGTTCATATTGTTCCGAAATCCCGTATCGTCTGTTGCTTCCGAATCCGAAATCCCCCGCACCGAAGGGAAATGCTTCCATCTCCCGCCGCCTGAGGATTAAAATCAGCCATTATACTGTTTGTTACCCCTTACAAGAAACACCATGTTCCGCATATTACTGTTGCTTTTCCCTTGTGCAATCCTTGCCGCCTGCACCCGAAACATACCGGCAAACCCGGCCGTTTCAAATTGCGCGCATCTTCAAAACCGCACCATCCTGTATTTTGACGCACACGGCAAACCCGCCGACGGCGCAGTAAAGGGCGGATTTTACAAAATTATCGAAATACAGGGTGCAAACCGCATCCTTATTCAAGACTTTAACAGCACGGGCAATGCCCTCGGCGGATTCTATGTGCCGGACTGCCGGAAATCATCCCTTTCACCGAAAAATATCTGACTTCAAACTGCCTATGAACCACGACATCACTTTCCTCACCCTGTTCCTACTCGGTTTCTTCGGCGGAACGCACTGCATCGGTATGTGCGGCGGATTAAGCAGCGCGTTTGCGCTCCAACTCCCCCCGCATATCAACCGCTTTTGGCTGATCCTGCTGCTTAACACAGGACGGGTAAGCAGCTATACGGCAATCGGCCTGATACTCGGATTAATCGGACAGGTCGGCGTTTCACTCGACCAAACCCGCGTCCTGCAGAATATTTTATACACGGCCGCCAACCTCCTGCTGCTCTTTTTAGGCTTATACTTGAGCGGTATTTCTTCCTTGGCGGCAAAAATCGAGAAAATCGGCAAACCGATATGGCGGAACCTGAACCCGATACTCAACCGGCTGTTACCCATAAAATCCATACCCGCCTGCCTTGCGGTCGGAATATTATGGGGCTGGCTGCCGTGCGGACTAGTTTACAGCGCGTCGCTTTACGCGCTGGGAAGCGGTAGTGCGGCAACGGGCGGGTTATATATGCTTGCCTTTGCACTGGGTACGCTGCCCAATCTTTTGGCAATCGGCATTTTTTCCCTGCAACTGAAAAAAATCATGCAAAACCGATATATCCGCCTGTGTACGGGATTATCCGTATCATTATGGGCATTATGGAAACTTGCCGTCCTGTGGCTGTAAGCCCCATTCATTCCCGATACCCGTAAAAAATACCGTCTGAAACCTGTTCAGACGGCACTTTCACCCTAAGCGTTACTCGGCGGCATTTTCCTCACGGGCAGGCGCGTCCAGCAGGGCTTTGATGGACAGACGGACACGGCCTCTGTCGTCCACTTCCAATGCTTTCACGTTCACCACCTGACCGACTTGCAGGTAGTCGCCGACATTGCGTACGCGCTCGTGGGCGATTTGGCTGATGTGTACCAAACCGTCTTTGCCCGGCATCACACTGACAATCGCGCCGACATTGTTGTCGAGGATTTTCACCACAGTGCCTTCGTACACTTTGCCCACTTCCACTTCGGCAGTAATCTGCTCGATGCGTTTTTTCGCCGCATCGCCGGCTTCTTGAGTGGTTGCGGCAATGGTAATCGTACCGTCTTCGGCAATATTGATTTCCGTACCGGTTTCAGCGGTAATCGCACGGATGGTTTCACCGCCCTTACCGATAACTTCGCGGATTTTGTCTTGGTTGATTTTCATCGTGAACAAGCGTGGCGCGTGTGCGGACAGCTCTTGCGGGCCCGCAACGGCGGCTTTCATCTGATCCAAGATGTGCAGACGCGCTTCTTTGGCCTGCGCCAAAGCGATTTGCATAATCTCTTTGGTAATGCCTTGGATTTTGATGTCCATTTGCAGCGCGGTAACGCCTTCGGTCGTACCAGCCACTTTAAAGTCCATATCGCCCAAGTGGTCTTCGTCGCCCAAAATGTCGGTCAGGACGGCAAACTTATTGCCTTCCAGAATCAGACCCATCGCGATACCGGCAACGTGTGCTTTCAAAGGCACGCCGGCGGACAGCAGGCTCAAGCAGCCGCCGCAGACGGAAGCCATAGAGGAAGAGCCGTTGGATTCGGTAATTTCGGAGACCACGCGCATGGTGTAGCTGAAATCTTCAGGTTTCGGCAATACGGCCAACAATGCACGTTTAGCCAAACGACCGTGACCGATTTCACGGCGTTTCGGCGCGCCCATGCGGCCCACTTCGCCGGTAGAGTACGGCGGAAAGTTGTAGTGCAGCATAAAGCGGTCGGTGTATTCGCCGGACAGCGCGTCGATGATTTGCTCGTCGCGCGAAGTACCCAAAGTCGCTACGGCAAGGGCTTGGGTTTCGCCACGGGTAAACAATGCGGAACCGTGCGTGCGCGGCAATACGCCGGTTTGGATGTTCAGCGGACGGACGGTGCGGGTGTCGCGGCCGTCGATGCGCGGTTGGCCGTCCAAAATTTGGCTGCGGACGACATCGGCTTCCAAGTGTTTGAAAATGCCTTTGATTTCGTTGGCTGCCAGCGTGTCGGTTTCTTCGGTAATCAAGGCTTCTTTTACCGCACTCCAAGCTTCGTCCAATTTGGCAGAACGCGCTTGTTTTTGACGGATTTTGAACGCTTCTTTAATGGTTTCGCCGGCAATCCCGCGGACTTTGGCAACCAGTTCCTCATTGGTTTCAGGTGCTTTCCAATCCCAAAGTTCCGGATTGACTTCGTCGGCAAATTCATTGATTGCATTGATGGCAACCTGCATTTGATCGTGGCCGTAAACCACCGCGCCCAGCATCACGTCTTCGGGCAGGATTTTGGCTTCGGATTCCACCATCAACACGGCTTTTGAAGTACCGGCGACCACCAAGTCCAATTGCGATTTCGCCAATTCGGCTTTAGTCGGGTTCAAAACGTACACGCCGTTTATATAACCCACGCGTGCCGCACCAATCGGACCGGCAAACGGTACGCCGCTCAACACCAGCGCGGCAGACGCGCCCAACATTGCAGGAATGTCGGAATCGATTTCGGGATCGACGGACACGACCATCGCTACGATTTGGATGTCGTGGTAGAAACCTTCGGGGAACAGCGGACGAATCGGGCGGTCGATCAGACGGCTGGTCAGGATTTCTTTTTCGCTTTGTTTGCCTTCGCGTTTGAAGAAACCGCCGGGGATTTTACCTGCGGCGTAAGTGCGTTCCAAATAATCGACGGTCAGGGGGAAGAAGTCTTGGCCTTCTTTCACTTCTTTGTTGGTGGTAACGGCAACCAAAACCACGGTGTCGCCCATAGAGACTTTAACGGCAGCGGCGGCTTGGCGGGCAATTTCGCCGGTTTCCAAAGTAACGGTCTGATTACCGTATTGGAAGGTCTTAACGTGTTTGTCGAACATCATTGTTCCTTTCAAAATACCGCACTGCTAAAACACTAATAATGCACACTAAAATCCGAATGTGCATAGTTAGGGTTTCAGACCGTGCGGCAGGTTGTAAACAAGCTTTCAGACGACATTTCGGACGCTGAAAGCAATTCCGGATTATAAAGGCAACCATCCTTAAAATCCAGTATTGATACAATAAAAAGGCCGTCTGAACCATATTTCTTTCAGACGGCCTTCAAACTTAAAAATCAATCCTGAGTCAGCAAAGTCAATGCTTCCCGATACTTCTCGACAGTTTTCTGAATCACATCGGCAGGCACTTTCGGCGCAGGGGCTTTTTTGTTCCAACCGCTTTGTTCCAGCCAGTCGCGGACGAATTGTTTGTCAAAAGACGGCGGATTGGTGCCGACTTCATATTGATCCGCCGGCCAGAAGCGGCTCGAATCGGGAGTTAATACCTCATCCATCAGCGTCAGCGTACCGTTTGTATCCAAACCGAATTCAAATTTGGTATCGCAAATAATAATACCGCGCGATTTGGCATATTCCGCCGCTTCGGTGTAAAGCCGAACCGCCTTGGCGCGCACTTCTTCCGCCAATTCTTTGCCGATAATGCGTCCGCATTCTTCAAAGCTGATGTTTTCATCGTGATCGCCGACTGCGGCTTTGGTCGATGGCGTAAAAATCACTTCAGGCAGTTGTTGCGCTTCCTGCATACCTTCGGGCAGCCGAATACCGCAAACCGAGCCGGTTTTTTGATAATCTTTCCAACCGCTGCCTGCCAGATAACCGCGCACAATCGCCTCTACTTTCACCGGAGTGAGCTTTTTAGCCACGACGGCGCGTTTTTCTAAAACTTTGGCTTCGTTTTCAGGCAAAACATCGTAAACCGTTTGACCGGTAAAGTGGTTGGGCATAATATGCGCCAGTTTTTTAAACCAAAAATTGGAAATCTGCGTCAGAATCTCCCCTTTGCTCGGAATCGGGTCGTCCAAAATCACATCAAACGCGGACAGGCGGTCGGAAGCGACCATCAGCATACGTTTATCGTCGATTTCATATAAATCGCGCACTTTTCCAGAATAGATCTTTACCAAACCAATCTCACTCATTTCGCCCCCCTGAAAATATCTTGAAAATACCGACCCGACACCCGACAGGTTTGAATCGCAAACCGATATTCTAGCCGAAGTCGGCGCAAAACAATACCCATGGCACAAAAAGCCAACCCGTCAACCGTCGGCAAAGTTTTGGCACTATAATACCGACAGCAAGTCCTACAATACACTTTTACCAAAGGAAATACCTCATGAGAATCCTATTGACAGGCTCGAAAAGCCAACTGGCACGCTGCCTGCGCGACCGTCTTCCGGAAGACTGGGAAACCATTGCGACGGATTCCGCATCCCTAGACATTACCGATGCCGATGCCGTCTGCAACATGGTCAAAAGTTTCCAACCCGACGCCATTGTCAACACGGCTGCCTATACTGCCGTCGACAAAGCGGAAGGCGATGCGGCAGCGGCATTTGCCGTCAATGCTTCCGCCGTTTACAACCTTGCCTTGGCAGCACATCGCGCCCATGCCCGATTCATCCACATCTCAACCGACTATATCTTTGACGGAAAAGGGAAAAGACCCTACCAGGAAAGCGACTTTACCAACCCTTCCAATGTATACGGACAATCCAAAACCGCCGGCGAACTGCTCGCACTGTCTGCCAATCCCGACAGCCTTATCCTGCGGACTTCTTGGCTGTTTAGCGAATACGGGGACAACTTTGTCCGCACCATGCTGAACCTTGCGCGGGAACGTTCCCCGCTGTCCGCCGTCCACAACCAAATCGGCTGCCCGACCTATGCCGGCGACTTGTCCGCCGCCATCATCCGCCTGTTGCAGCAGTCCAATCCCGTTCGCGGCATTTACCACTACGTCGGCGGCAAATCCGTATCCTGGTACGAATTTGCCCAACATATTTTCCAAGCGGCATCGCAACAGCAGACATCCTTCCCCGTTCCCGAATTGACTGCCGTTTCAGACAAGGAATATCCGACCGCCGCCCCCAGGCCCGCATACAGCATTTTGGACTGCCGCAAAATCGAAAACGACTTCAGCATCAAACCGTCAGACTGGCAAAAAGCCCTTGCACAGGTCGTTTCCAAGCTGCTCTGATGCCGCCCGCCTCTCCGTTTCCGCCGTCAAGCACCGCCTTGGCGGTTTTCTTATATAGTGGATTAACAAAAACCAGTACGGCGTTGCCTCGCCTTGCCGTACTATTTGTACTGTCTGCGGCTTCGTCGCCTTGTCCTGATTTTTGTTAATCCACTATAAAATCTACCGATTACACAAACACATATCATCTTTACACAATCATGCTTCCATCAACAGTAAAACATGATATGATTGCCAACAATAACATCTCACAATAAATTTTCTAATTTTTATTGAAAAAATCAATAAATAAGAATTCTCCCAACCGACAAATAAAATAAAGAAAGGGTTAATATGCAACATCGAAGAAGACTAGCAATTTACCAAGCATCCAAACGTGCTTCCTTTACCGGCAGGTCATCCGCCCCGCAAAAACGTAAAGAACGTTAATTTGAAAAAAATGCCGTCTGAAGTCCTGCTTCAGACGGCATTTTTTACCGTTCGAGAAACTGTTTCAACCTGTCCTCATCCAAAAACCAGTGGCAGATTTCCTCATCTCCCGCCAACAAAACGGGAACCAGCTCATTGTATTTTTCTTCCAAAACAGGATTTTCATCCACATCGACCACTTCCAGCCCGAACCCGTATTCATTTTGAAAAGGTTTGAGTGCATCGCGCATTTTGTGGCACAAGCTGCAATATTCACGAAACATCAAGGTCAATTTCATCCGCGTTTCCTTATCTGTCAATTTGCACACGCCAAAGCCTTAGACGCAGCAGAATCATGGTCTATTTGGGAAAAAACAATGTTTTCAAGGAAGATGATACTCAAGTTCTGCCAAAAACAGTAAAAATGCCGTCTGAACAGTTCAGACGGCATTTCGAAAACCGTTTTACGCTTGAACGTTGATACCCGCCGTAACCGTCGGTTGCGCATTGTGCGCCGTCAGAAACGAAGCGGCAAGCTCCCCGCAGCAGCCGCAGCAGCTCGCTACGCCCAATTGCGACTGCAAATCGCCCATTGTGGTCGCGCCGGCGGCGATTGTTTCCTTGATTTGATGGTCGGTAACGGCATTGCAGATGCAGACAAACATTTTGTGCTCCGTGTGTTCTCAAACTATCGTACCGATAGCGGCTTTTATTATCGTATGCAAATATAAATAAAAACGGTTCGCATTGCAAGGTCGGCATACACGGTTTGTCTTGGTAATTTTTTATCAAGTTTGCATTTTCGATTGATTTCTTATTAAACCGAAGCAGAAGCCTCAGTTTCGGGAATGGTGTTCCTTCACTACACCCTGCAACCATACATTGGCAACATGGGTATAAATCTGCGTCGTATTCAAATCGGCATGTCCCAACATATCCTGAACCACGCGCAAATCCAATCCGTGCTGCACCAAGTGCGTGGCGAAGGCATGGCGCAGGCTGTGCGGGCTGATGTGCCCGATGCCTGCCTGACTTGCATATTCTTTGACAATCATCCATGCCAACTGACGGGAAATACCTGTTTTTTTCTGACTGACAAACAAGGCATCGCAACTCCTGCCCTTCAACAAGGCCGGACGCGCCTCCGTGTAATAGCGTCCCACCCAATACGCCGATTCCTGCCCCATCGGGACCATCCTCTGCTTGTCGCCCTTGCCCAGCGCGGTAATACAGCCCCTGTCCAAATCCACATTGCCGAAGTTCAGCCCGACCGCCTCGCTGACGCGCAAGCCGGTCGCGTACATTAATTCAAGCAGGGCCTTGTCCCGCAAACCGTGCGGCGTGTCGGTATCCGGTGCGGCAAGCAGTCGGGAAATCTGCTGTTCTGTAATCAGGGTCGGAATATTCTTGTCGATTTTGGGCGGTTTCAGCAAACGGGTGGGATTGTCCGTCCTTATGCCTTCACGCTCCATCCATATATACAGGCGTTTGCATGCCGATAATGCGCGCGCCTGCGAACTCCGTTGCTCTCCGTCAACATAAACCGCCGCCGCCAAATCCGCTTCGTCCGCATCCTTCAGCATTCTGCCCGATTGGGACAGGCGGCGGGCGATTTTTTCCAAATCGCGCCGGTAACCGTTTAAAGTATTCTGATTGAGCCGCCTGTCCAACCACAGCGTTTCAAGCAGCCTGTCGATCAAACCTTCTTCCATACCGTTCCAAACAAATGCCGTCTGAATCTTCTTCAGACGGCATGGTTCACATTATCGGGAAAGCGTTTCCAATACTTCCTGCGCGTGACCCGCCACTTTGACTTTCCGCCATTCATGGGCGATTTCTCCATCCTTATTCAAGACGAACGTACTGCGCTCGATACCTAACGACTCTTTCCCGTACAGTTTCTTCAATTTGATGACATCAAACAGGCGGCACACTGTTTCATCCTTGTCGCTCAACAGCTCGAACCGGAAACCCTGCTTGGCGCAAAAATTCTGATGCGCCTTTACGCCGTCGCGGGAAATACCGACCACGGTATAACCCAATGCCTCAAACTGTTCCAAACGCGCATTGAAATCCAAGCCTTCCGTCGTACAGCCCGGCGTACTGTCTTTCGGATAAAAATACACGACCAAAGGCAGATGTTCTGCCGAATGAAAATCCGCACCGCTGCTCGAAGGCAGGGTAAATTCATATTTCACATCCATAGTCCTACTCCCGATATTCCCATTATTCAAAACGGCACGCAGACGCACCGCCGCAATTGCCAAACCAACCCCGATTCTACCGCCCCAAAGGACAAGGATTCAACTGCCGGAAACATCCAAACCGACACACGACGGCATGAAAAATATCCATGTCAAACCACAAAATATGTTCCGATTTAAAAACAGAATGTTATAAAACCCAATCCCCAAAACACAACAAGACCGCCCGCCTACGGGCAGTCTCCTGTCAGACGACATACTTTACAGATGGCTGTTTTTTCAACAAAATAACGCCAATACTCAAAAATATGGAATCAAAAATGTCCATCCATACTCTGAAACGCCTGCCCTCATCGCTGCTGCTCGGTCTCTGCCTTTCCCTGCCGTCAGCCCACCTTTTTGCCGACAACGACATTTTAGGGCAATTTTTAGAACAGAACATGCTTACCTCCTCCGATCCGATAGAAATATTCGCCGAAAGCACGATACACCCCACCAACACCCAAGCCATTACAGGCGGTCTGATTCTCTCCTCACAGTCTGCCCTGGTCGTCAACAACAAAACCGGACAGATACTGTATCAGAAAAACGCCGACAGGATTATGCCCATCGCCTCCATTTCCAAACTGATGAGCGCGATGGTCGTTTTGGATGCAAACTTGGACATGAACGAAACCGTTACCATTACGCCTGACGAAATCGACCGCATCAAAGGGACCGGCAGCCGTCTTGCCATAGGTACGGCACTTACACGCAAAGAACTGCTGCACCTGAGCCTGATGAGCAGCGAAAACCGCGCCACCCATGCATTGGGCAGAACCTACCCCGGCGGCATGGGCGCATTTGTCGCCGCCATGAACCGCAAAGCCCAAAGCCTCGGTATGTACGGCAGCCGCTTTTACGAACCGACCGGACTCAACTTCCAAAACGTTTCTACCGCCAAAGACCTGAGCCTTATGGTCAACGCCGCCGCCCAATATCCGCAAATCCGCACCAACTCGACTTCCAACTACGCCTCGGTACAGACCAAAAACGGGCAGCAGAACTACAAAAACTCCAATGCCCTGGTCAGAGAAGGCATGTGGAACATCGAATTGCAGAAAACCGGCTACATACGCGAAGCAGGCAGGTCTATGGTTGTCAAAGCCAACATTCAAAACCAACCCGTTACCATCGTATTGCTGAACTCGCCCACATCCGCCACACGCGTCAACGACGCCCGCAAAATCGAATCGTGGATGCTGCAGCAACGCTCCTGACATACAAATGCCCGGCGGAAAACCGCCCAAACACAAAAAAAATTGGTAATTTTTCCTATTCAAGGCTACAATTCGACACGCACAGGGCATCTGCCCGATTTCACAATCATAATAGCGGAGTTAAAAATATGACAGCTAAAGGACAAATGTTGCAAGATCCCTTCCTGAACGCCCTGCGTAAAGAGCATGTTCCGGTTTCGATTTACTTAGTTAACGGTATCAAATTGCAAGGTCAGGTTGAGTCTTTCGATCAATACGTTGTTCTCCTGAGAAACACTTCCGTCACCCAAATGGTTTACAAACACGCCATTTCCACCATCGTACCGGCACGCTCCGTCAACCTACAACATGAAAACAGACCCCAAGCCGCACCGACTTCGACCCTCGTCCAAGTGGAAACCGTCCAGCAGCCTGCCGAATAATCCGCACGAAGCATGACGTGTCATATCTTTCAATACCTTACCGGACAACGGTAAGGTATTTTTATTTTCAGACGGCATTTGAAAATGTTATTGAAAAACATCCTTCCATTCGCCCATTGCCTTTTGCGGCAGGCACTTCCCGAAGGCGGCAATGCGCTGGACGGCACCGCCGGCAACGGACACGACACCCTTTTCCTCGCACAAACCGCAGGCATCCGGGGGAAAGTGTGGGCATTCGACATCCAGCCGCAAGCCCTGAACAACACCCGATGCCGTCTGCAGGAAGTAGGTTACAGCAATGTACGGCTCATCTTGGACGGACATGAAAACCTGAAGCAATATATTCCAAAGCCGCTGGATGCAGCCATTTTCAATTTCGGCTGGCTGCCCGGCGGGGACAAAAGCCTTACCACCCGCACGGAAACCAGCATTGCCGCCCTTTCCGCCGCCCTATCCCTACTGAAAGAAAACGGTATGCTTATTGCCGTCCTCTACCCCGGGCACGAAAACGGCAAACAGGAGGCAGAAGCAATCGAACAATGGGCAAAAAACCTGCCTCAAGAACAGTTTGCCGTTCTGCGTTACAGCTTTACCAACCGGAAAAACAGCCCACCCTATCTTTTGGCATTTGAAAAACTGCCTCAAAAATAACTGTTTGCGGTAAAATAAGCCGATTCTAACCCTTATTTTGATACGAGCCGACCATGCAGTATCTGATTGTCAAATACAGCCATCAAATCTTCGTTACCATCACCATTTTGGTATTCAACATCCGTGTTTTCCTACTTTGGAAAAATCCAGAAAAGCCCTTGGCGGGCTTTTGGAAGGCACTGCCCCACCTTAACGACACCATGCTGCTGTTTACGGGATTGTGGCTGATGAAAATTACCCATTTCTCCCCGTTCAACGCGCCTTGGCTCGGTACAAAAATCCTGCTTCTGCTCGCCTATATCGCATTGGGTATGATGATGATGCGCGCCCGTCCGCGTTCGACCAAGTTCTACACCGTTTACCTGCTCGCCATGTGTTGCCTCGCCTGCATCGTTTACCTTGCCAAAACCAAAGTCCTGCCTTTCTGAAACACCGTTATGAACAACAGACATTTTGCCGTCATCGCCCTGGGCAGTAATCTTGAAAACCCTGCCCAACAGGTACGCGCCGCATTGGACACGCTGTCGTCCCATCCTGACATCCGTCTTAAACAGGCTTCCTCACTGTATATGACCGCGCCCGTCGGTTACGACAATCAGCCCGATTTCGTCAATGCCGTCTGCACCGTTTCCACCACCTTGGACGGCATTGCCCTGCTTGCCGAACTCAACCGTATCGAAGCCGATTTCGGACGCGAACGCAGCTTCCGCAACGCGCCGCGCACATTGGATTTGGACATTATCGACTTTGACGGCATCTCCAGCGACGACCCCCGACTCACCCTGCCGCATCCGCGCGCGCACGAACGCAGTTTCGTCATACGCCCTTTGGCAGAAATCCTCCCTGATTTTATTTTGGGAAAACACGGAAAGGTTGCCGAATTGTCAAAACGGCTGGGCAATCAAGGCATCCGTCTTTTACCGGATAAGTAATTCCGCACGCGGATGCCGTCTGAATGCCGGTTTCAGACGGCATTTTTCCTTTGCCGCCAACACGCGTGCAAAAAAATCGCCCCTTGGGAAAGGGGCGCAAAAGGAACACAAACCACTACCAAAACTTTAAATCTGCAACATTGCCTGCCGCATACTGTATCCGACAGGATATAAAGCCCTCACTAAATCGTTTCGAGAAATCCAAACTTCTTCATCGCCGACAGAAAATCTGCCTTTCTCCGGCACCAGCTCCAACAAAAACGGTTGAACCGCCGTATGCAGCCTGTCCTTACACCGCCCCAGCTTTCTGGACAAGGCGGACAGGGCGCGTTTGTAGGCACTATCCTTGCGGTCAAGCTCCCGCGCACTGCCGACCCAGCTCAAACGCAGGCTGCGGCTTTCATCCTCAATCAGCAAAATGCCTGTTTTGACTTCCCCCACCTCGGGCTCGCATGAAAGCGCAATATAATATTTGCCGTCGATGTTGACATACGCCGCTTCATGCACCTGACAGTTGCAGCCGGAAGTGGCAAGCAGCGAATAAACAGAGTCCCGATGCAGTTTCAAAATATCAAGGGAAATCTGTTTGAAAATACTTTCCGGCATTTTTCCCTCCTTTCGTCTGCTGCGTTGTTTACTGGATTGACTGCATTATACAGACATCTCCCAATCTTGCAAATGATAATTGTTCCTATTTTTTAAAAAATTTATAAATTATTGATGGATATGTGAATTAATTTTAAGATTTAAAATCTCTTTCTCAAAAAAACACAAAAATGCCGTCTGAAACGTGTTCAGACGGCATTGGCTGCACAGCCAGTCCGTTTAAAATTTCACGCCCTTATGCAGCGCGACGATGCCCGCACTCATATTGTGATAATCCACGCTGTCGAAGCCCGCATCCAGCATCATCTGTTTCAAAGTTTCCTGATCGGGGTGCATACGGATGGATTCGGCAAGATACTGGTAACTCTCCGCATCTTTCGCAATCAGCCTGCCCATCGCCGGCAGCAGCTTGAACGAATAGAAATCATACGCGCCTTCGAGTGGCTTGTAGATTTTGGAAAACTCCAATACCAGCAATGTCCCGCCGGGTTTCAAAACACGGTACATCTCTTTCAGCGCGGCATCTTTATGCGTCATATTCCGCAAGCCGAACGCCACGGAAACCAAGTTGAAATAATTGTCAGGGAAAGGCAGTTTTTCCGCATCGGCAAGCGACACGGGCAAAATCATGCCTTCGTTCAAAAGACGGTCGCGCCCGACGGTCAGCATAGAAGAATTAATATCGGTCAGCCAAACCTCGCCTTCCTTGCCGACGCGTTTCGCCCACCCTCGGGACAAATCGCCCGTACCGCCCGCAATGTCCAACACTTTATCGCCTTTTTTCAGGTGCGCCGTGTTGATGGTGAAATGCTTCCACACCCTGTGCAGCCCTGCCGACATCACATCGTTCATAATGTCGTAGTTTTTGGCGACGGAGTGGAACACTTCCGCCACTTTTCCGGCTTTCTCATCTTCGTTGACCGTGCTGAACCCGAAATGCGTTTTCTGTCCGCCCATATTCTAACCACCTCCCTGATGCCGCCCTACGGCATCCCAAACTTAACAATCTGATTGCTTTTCAAAACGGGAAGCACCCGCCGCCGCCAATTTGTCCAAATATTCCTGCCACATCGCATCGTATCCGTATGCCAGTCTGTGCAGATACGCCCAATCGTAAAGACCGCTGTCGTGCCCGTCCGAAAAACTGATTTTCAGCGCATACTGTCCGACAGGCTGCAAATCCGTGATTTGGACATCCGCCTTGCCGGTCTGCAAAACATCCTGTCCCACGCCGTGTCCGCGCACTTCCGCACTCGGCGAATAGACGCGTAAAAATTCGGCAGGCAGATTTTTAGGTTCGTCCCCATAAGTCAAAACCAACACGGTACGGTTTTTCAACAAACGGATTTCAACAGGAATATTATTCAAAAAACACCTCGGTTCGGCATACAATATCCGGCAGGCGCAGGCGTGCCTTCAAACGGCGCGTATTTTAACAGCTTTATCCCGATACCGATATTCAAACCCACATTTCAGACGGCATTGATATGGACAATCTCGCATGGAACGGCATTCCCGACATCCGCACACTCGACCAAACCATCCGCAAACACGCACACCCGCTCAACCTGATTGTCTGCCTCCCCGATAATCAGATTCCCAATTTTCAAACCGCACAAGATGCTTCGGACGCGGAATGCCGTCTGAAGCACCGTTTGGATCAGGCAACCCAGTGCCTCCAGTTCGACAGCATCAACCTGATTGAACACATCCTGCCCGATGTCCGCTTCTGGCTGGTTCCCCCTTCACGCACCCGCCGCCTGCACGAACACTTCCACCACATTTCCTGGCAGACCGAAGCCATCCCGCAAACCGAAAGTAAGCCCGACAAACCCTGGTTTGCACTTCCACAAACATCCGAACGGCAAAAACCGGAACACATCCTCGTTATCGGAGCGGGCATATCCGGCGCGGCAACCGCCCACGCCTTAGCATCATACGGCATTTCCGTTACCGTATTGGAAGCCCGAAAAGCCGCCCAAGCCGCCAGCGGCAACCGCCAAGGGCTGCTCTACGCCAAAATCTCGCCGCACGACACCGAACAAACCGAACTGCTGCTTGCCGGCTACGGCTACACCAAACGCCTGCTCGGACATATCCTGCCCGAATCCGAAACCTGGGGCGGCAACGGCATCATCCACCTCAATTACAGCCGCACCGAACAACAACGCAATCACGAATTGGGTTTGCAAAAACACCATAACCACCTCTACCGCAGCATCACGCAGGCAGAAGCCGAAAAAATCGCCGGCATCCCTCTGAACACGCCCTACGCCGAACCATTATGCGGACTGTTTTGGCAGTACGGCGTATGGCTCAATCCTCCCACATTCGTCCGCGCCCTCCTCAGCCATCCGCTCATTGGACTACACGAAGACACACCGTTAACCGACATTTCCCACGACGGGGAAAAGTGGATTGCAAGCACGCCAAACGGCACATTTACCGCCACACACATCATCTACTGCACCGGTGCGAACAGCCCCTACCTACCCGAAACCAACCTCGCCACCCTGCCCCTCAGGCAAATACGCGGACAAACCGGCCTCACACCGTCCACCCCGTTTTCCGAACAACTGCGTTGCGCCGTTTCAGGCGAAAGCTACATCAGCCCGTCGTGGCACGGACTGCACTGCTACGGCGCGAGTTTTATTCCCAACAGCAGCCATACCGGATGGAACGAAGCCGAAGAAGCCTCAAACCGCCAAGCATTGGCACACCTTAACCCCGCCCTTTCCGAATCATTGTTTGCCGCCAACCCAAACCCCCAAAAACACCAAGGGCACGCCGCCATACGCTGCGACAGCCCCGACCACCTTCCCCTAGTCGGCGCACTCGGCGACATTGCCGCTATGCAACAAACTTACGCCAAACTCGCGCTGGACAAAAACTATCGCATCGATGCCCCCTGCCCGTACCTGCCCAATGCCTACGCCAACACCGCCCACGGCACACGCGGGCTTGCCACCGCCCCCATCTGCGCCGCCGCCGTTGCAGCCGAAATCCTAGGCTTGCCCCATCCCCTCTCAAAACGCCTGCGCCACGCCCTACACCCCAACCGCGCCATCATCCGCGCCATCGTCAGAAGGAAGGATCTAACCCCTTAAGCCTTTGCCGCATGCCGTCCCGACCACAGAAAATCATATTCAAATAAACATACCAATCCTGACGGTAAAATATCGAAAACACCCATAACATTTTCTTCCCAAAATAAGGAGTAAGGAATGCCTAACAAATTGCCTTTGCTGTCCAAGATGAATGTTCCGTAACATTCGAAGACTTCCTTAACCCTGCCAGCCGTTTCGGTTTCTGTACCTCCTGTTAGATAAGGAAGGAATGAAAAAGCCCTGTTGATTGTATGAAGTAAAGGGCGTTAATTTTTGTTAATCTTCCCTTCTCAGGAACTCAATATATAAGGATGTTAATTTTTATTTCCCTTCTCGAGGACTCAATATAGTGGATTAACAAAAACCAGTACGGCGTTGCCTCGCCTTAGCTCAAAGAGAACGATTCTCTAAGGTGCTGAAGCACCAAGTGAATCGGTTCCGTACTATTTGTACTGTCTGCGGCTTCATCGCCTTGTCCTGATTTTTGTTAATCCACTATAGTATGAGACCTTTGCAAAAATAGTCTGTTAACGAAATTTGACGCATAAAAATGCGCCAAAAAATTTTCAATTGCCTAAAACCTTCCTAATATTGAGCAAAAAGTAGGAAAAATCAGAAAAGTTTTGCATTTTGAAAATGAGATTGAGCATAAAATTTTAGTAACCTATGTTATTGCAAAGGTCTCAGTATGAGAAATGAGAAATGAGAAATGAGAAATGAGAAATGAGAAATGAGAAATGAGAAATGAGAAATGAGAAATGAGAAATGCCTCCGATATAATCGGAGGCATTTTGAATTGGCACGCCCACGGGGAATCGAACCCCGGTTACCGCCGTGAAAGGGCGATGTCCTAACCGCTAGACGATGGGCGCATATTGTATTTTCTTACTGGCGCACCCGGAGCGATTCGAACGCCCGACCCTCTGGTTCGTAGCCAGATACTCTATCCAACTGAGCTACGGGTGCAGCACAATCACTTGTTCAAGTGATTAAGAAAGCGTGATAATACGGATTTATCTGAGTTCTGTCTATTGTTTTAGACTTTTATTTTTAGTTATTTTTTAACTGATTGATTTTAAAATAAACTATTTTTCGACGCAAGTTGCAGCAATTCTGCCGCATGTTGCCGCGTCGTATCGGTAATGACTTCTCCGCCCAACATACGGGCAACCTCTTCGATCCGTTGGATTTCATCCAATATACTGATTTCGCTGACGGTTTGCTCTCCCTCGCTGTGCTTGCGCACCCGCCAGTGGTTTTCGCCGCAGGATGCGACTTGCGGAAGATGGGTAACGGCAAGCACCTGATGTTTTCTGCCCAACGCACGTAATGCCTTGCCGACCATTTCAGCCACTCCCCCTCCAATACCGGTATCGACCTCATCAAAAATCAGGGTGGGAACTTGGGTATATTGGCTGGCAACAACCTGTAAGGCAAGGCTGATACGCGCCAATTCGCCGCCGGAGGCAACTTTATTCAGCGGACGGGGCGGATTGCCTTTGTTGGCGGCAACTTGAAATTGAACCTGCTCCAAACCGTGTGCCGTCGGCGACGAGGGCAACAGGACGATGTCGAAACGTGCACCTTTCATGGCAAGGTGTTGCATATGCTCGGTCGTTTCGCCGCTCAAACGCTCTGCCGCCTGATGGCGCATGGCAGAAAGGATGTGGGCAGCTTCCTGATATTCGGCAAAATTGTGGGCAACATTATGCTCGAGCGCGTCCAAATCGGCGGCAGCTTGCAGGCTTTGCAGGCGTTCTTCGATTTCTGCCAACTTGGCAGGCAACTCTTCAGGCTCGATCCGGTATTTCCGCGCCATCCCCATCAGTTCGCCCATACGCTGTTCCTGTGCCGCCAATTCATTGGGGTTGATGTCGCTGCGTCCTGCCACATCGCGCATATTGGCACTGATTTCGCCCAATTCGGCCTCGATGCTTGCCAACATATTCAGGCTCTCGGCAAAGCGCGGCTCGATGTTTTGCAGATTGGCCAATAGTTTTTGACATTGATAGATATGGCGTTGGATGCCGTTGTCGCCGTCAATCTTGCTTCCGACTTCTTCGGCAGCCTGCAACAGCTCGGCAGAATGGGCAAGGCTGTCGTGGCTTTGGCTGAGGGCTTCCCATTCGCCTTGTTTAATGTCCAACTGATTCAATTCGTTAAACTGCCATTCCAGACGCTCTTGTTCGAGTGCAATGTTTTCTGCCTGTTCCTGCGCTTCCTGCAATGCTTTTTTTGAGTTTGCCCAGTTTTGATAAAGCTGCCTGACGGTTTCCGCCTGCGCCCTGCTGCCCGCAAATGCGTCCAACAATTCGCGCTGGGCGGCTTCCTGATTAAGCGAATGATGGGCGTTTTGCCCGTGGATGTCGATAAGCTGGCTGCCGACGGCTTTGAGTTGCGCCAAGGTAGCGGCCTGATTGTTGATAAAGCTGCGGCTTTTGCCTTTGGCATCGATAATGCGGCGGATACTGAGTTCTTCTTCTCCGTCGTTTAAAAGCCCCTGTTCATACAATTCTGCTTTTAAAGTAGGCAAATGGGAAATATCGAACAATGCCGACAACTGCGCTTCTTTTGCGCCGCTGCGGACTTGGCTGTAATCGGCTTTATCGCCCAACAGCAGACCAATCGCATCCAAAGTAATGGACTTGCCCGCGCCAGTTTCTCCAGTCAATACGGTAAAGCCGCTTTGAAAATCCAGATTCAGATTTTCAACAATGACAAAATCACGCAAAGAAAGTGTTAGAAGCATCGTGAGGATTCCTTAGCAATTCTACCGACAAAAGCAATATCAACTTTAGATATACGAATTATAACTAAGATTTTTTAAATTAAAAATAAGTTTTTCCTTAATTTTTCTTAGTGCTTGTTTTTATCTGCTTATTTGTTGCAATGCCGTCTGAAGCAATGTGCGTTTCAGACGGCATTTGGAATTTCAGTTGGGCAGGGTATCGGATGGTACGGTTGTCGGCTCTTCTTCATCCGTAGGCGGCATTTCTATCAAATCGGGCAAAACCAGTTCGCCCAGTTCGGTCAGCGGAGGAAGTTCTTCCAGACCGTCCAAGCGCAAATCGCTGAGAAACGTTGCCGTTGTTGCCCACAATGCGGGTTTTCCCAATGTGTCCCGATGTCCGATGACTTCAATCCACCCCCGATCCTGCAAGGTCTGGATCACGTTCTGCGACACCGCCACACCGCGTATGCCTTCGATGTCGCCGCGCGTTACGGGCTGCTGGTAGGCGATAATCGCCAGTGTTTCCATCACGGCGCGGGAGTAGCGCGGCGCACGCTGTTCTTGCAGGCTGCCCAGCCGCTCGAATGCCGTCTGAACAATCTGAAAACGCCAGCCCTCTTGCGTATGCACCAGTTGCAACGCCCTATCCTGCCAACGCGTTTTCAACTGCGCCAACACATCAATCAGTTTGTCCTGCGACAGTGGCGGCACACACAATTCGCGCATAGATTTTTCGGTCAGCGGTTCGGTTTGGGTCAGCAGTGCGGCTTCAATTAGTGCGTCGGGAGAAATTTTGTCGGTCATACGGGTATCCGTGCTGAAACGGCATGGGTTTGGATATGCCGTCTGAAATCGGTTGGAGTAGAGAGAAGCTGCCTGAAAAATATTTTTCAGACGGCATTCTTTATGCTTCCGAAGGCTTCTGCCCTTTACGCTCTGCTTTTCTGGCTTCGCGTATGGCTTTGAGTTCGGCTTCTTTCTGACGGGCTTTTTTGAGCCAAGTTTCCCATTGGTTCGGCGTTTCGAGGGTGATTCTGCCGATTTTGCCTTCACGGAAGTCGGTAAGGATGTTTTCGGCGGCTTTTTGGTAGTTGATCCGTCCGCCGCTGAGGACTGCGCCGCGTTTTTTGGCTATCCATTCGAGCCAAACGTTTTCGTCCCAGTGGCTGCTGGGGTCTTTGTCGGCTTGGTAGCGTTCTTGCAACATAGGGAGGTAGTGGCGGCGGAGGTAGTCTAAAAGTTCGAGGGCGACTTCTTCTTCGTCCAATGCGTTGCGTCCGACTGAACCGCCGGCGGCGAGGTTGTAGCCGCTTTCTTCGACAATGATTTTCGGCCACAGCATTCCGGGGGTGTCGTACAGCCAGAAGTCGTCGGCAAGGAAAAGGCGTTGTTCGGCTTTGGTGATGCCGGGTTCGTTGCCGGTTTTGGCGGATTTTTTGCCTATCATGCCGTTGATGAGGGTGGATTTGCCGACGTTGGGAATGCCGCAAATCAAGACGCGCAAGGGTTTGTCTATGCCTTGCCGGTGGGGAATCATCGCGCGGCAGGCTTGGGTAATTTTGCCGTGTGCGCCTGTTTCGGAGGAATCGAGGGCGATGGCGCAGGTGTCGGGGCGGCTGTTATAGTGTTCGAGCCAGATTTTGGTGCGCTCGGGGTCGGCAAGATCTTGTTTGTTGAGGATTTTAAGTTTGGGTTTACCTTTGGAAAGCTGGGCAAGCAGGGGGTTTTCGCTGGAGGCGGGCATACGCGCGTCCAGCATTTCAATCACCATATCAACGCTTTTTGCACGCTCGGCGATGGCTTTTTTCGCCTTGTTCATATGGCCGGGAAACCATTGGATTGCCATGTCTGTTCTTTCTTTTCAATATTTGAAATGCCGTCTGAAACGGAGGACGGGGTTTCAGACGGCATAATGGTTTGACGGAATTAGCGGTCTGACAGGTTTTGCGCCTGTCTGTGCCGTATCAGCAATTCATAACGCCCTTTCAACCTTCGGGCGAGTTTTTCGACAATATAGACCGAACGATGCTGCCCTCCGGTACAGCCGATGGCGACGGTAACGTAGCTCCTGCTTTCATCCTCCAAACGCGGCAGCCAATGCGTCAGAAATTTTTCGATGTCGTCCGCCATTTCCTGCACAAGCGGCTGTCCGTCCAAATAATCCCAAACGGGCTTGTCCATACCGGTGTAAGGCCTCAACTCGGGATCGTAATACGGGTTGGGCAGGCTGCGCATATCGAACATAAAATCGGCGTTGTTCGGCACGCCGTATTTGAACCCGAAGGACTCCAAAATCACCAGCAGCCCGGTACGTTCGACCTTCAGCCACTGCCGGACTGCATGGCGGAGCTGTTGGGCATTCATCTTGGAAGTGTCGATACAATAGGCGATTTCTTTAAGCGGGAACAGCCATTCCTGTTCTTTCTTTAAGCTTTCCAACAAGGTCATATCCTGATTACTCAGAGGATGTCCTCGCCTGGTTTCGGAAAACCGGCGGACCAACACGCTTTCTTCCGCCTCGACAAACAAAACTTCAACCCTGTGCCCCAGTCCGCGCAGATAGGCAATCTGTTCCCGCGCCTGTCCGATGTCAATGCCGGAACGTACATCGACGCTGACCGCCAATTCGGTTTCGTCCGCACGCTCGATATGATACGACACCAGCGCGGGCAACATTTCCAAGGGCAGGTTGTCCACGCAGAAATAACCCGAATCTTCCATTTGGCGCAGTGCGACGGATTTGCCCGAACCGGACAACCCGCTAATCAGGACGATTTTCATGATTCTGTTCGTTTTCTTTAAGCTGCGTCTGATGGCGTTCCAAAAATTCGCGCGTACTATCCTTACCGCGCAACTGAAGAATATAATTGCGCACCGCCGCTTCAACCAATACGGCAAGGTTGCGTCCGACCGCGACAGGCAGCGTTACCGAACGGACGTTGACGTTGAGGATGGATTCGGTTTCGGTGCGGATACTCAACCGGTCGAGCTGCTTCATATACTCGTCGTCTGCCTCGACCAAATTGATAATGAGTTGCAGGATTTTTTTGGGGCGGATGGAAGTTTCGCCGAAAATATGGCGGATATTGAGTATCCCCAAGCCGCGCACTTCCAAAAAATCACGCAGCATAGGCGAACAACGCCCTTCCAATGTTTCCGGACCGATGCGGAACAGCTCGACCGCATCGTCGGCAATCAGGCTGTGGCCGCGCGAAATCAGTTCCAACGCCAATTCGCTCTTGCCCAAGCCAGAATGTCCGGTAATCAGCACGCCGATTTCAAACACATCGAGAAATACGCCGTGTTTGACGGACGATGCCGCCAGGGTGCGTTGCAGGTAAATCCGCAACACGTCCATCAGATAGGGGCTTTCGAGTTTGGAAGTCAGCAGTGGAATATCGTTTTTATGGCAATAGTCGCGCAGCCCCGGGGAAACCGGCAAGCCGTTTGCCACAATAACCAAAGACATGGAAATATCGAACAGGTCGCCGAACTGATAACCCGTTTCCCCCGATTCGAGACGGTTCAGATATTCCGATTCCGCCAAACCGACCACTTGGATTTGGTTGGGGTGGATGAAATTCAGGTGTCCGACCAAAGCGAGGACGGGCTTGTCCGCCTCTACGCCGATACGGTTGTCCGCACCCGAATTGCCGGCGGCCCAGGCAAGTTGTAACTTGTATTGGTTGTCGTCAAACAGTCGGCGGACGGAAATACTGGGCATATTATTCTTCAGTCAAAATGGCGCGGGCTTCTTCCGCAGAAGAAACCGTCATCAGCGATTCGCGGATGCTTTTTTGGGAAAACTTGCCGGCCAGTTTGGACAATACTTCCAAATGCTCGCCCGTCGCATTTTCCGGAACCAGCAAGATAAAAACCAGGGAAACCGGTTTGCCGTCCGGTGCGTCAAATCCGACGGGTTCGCGCGTGCGGATGAACGCGCCCGTCGCCTGCTTCACGCCGGCATGACGGCCGTGCGGGATGGCAACGCCCTGCCCCAAACCGGTCGAACCGAGTTTTTCACGGGCAAAAAGACATTCGAAAACATCAGCATGGGACAATGAGGATTCGCGTTCCAAAAGCAGGCCCGCTTCCTCAAACAGCCTTTTTTTACTGCCCACCTCCATATCCAAAACAATATGGGACAAAGGCAAAATTTCGCCGATAAGGCTCATAAGCTTCTCTTTTCAGACATCGCAAAACAGAAAGATTGTACCGACTGCCAGGGCAAATCTCAATCCCGCATACGGTACGGGCTGACATAACACAGCGTTTTAAAAACATATTTTAACGCTTTTCGGCACAGATAGAAATGCCGTCCAAAGCAGTTTGCGGCTCTTCAGACGGCATTGCCCTGCCTTATTTCGCAAAAAACGTATGGGCAAAAATGGCGGTAAACCACACCCAACCAATTCTGTTGTTTGCCAAAAACGTTTCAAAACAGATTTGCCGGACGCGGCTTTTGATGGCGGCATATTGGCGGTATTGCAGCAGCAGGACGATGGGGATTGCCGTCCAATATGCCCATGCCGCACCGATAACCGCCCCCAATACTGCCATCAGCAGGGTAAAGCCGCCATGACACAGCATAACGGCGGCGATGTCGTAACGCCCGAACGTGACGGCGGAGGTTTTGATGCCGATTTTCAAATCGTCTTCTTTGTCCGCCATGGCATAAACCGTGTCATACGCCAGAGTCCATAACACATTGGCGGTAAAAAGTATCCATGCTTCAACGGGGACGCTGTTGCCCACTGCGGCAAACGCCATCGGGATACCGAAGGAAAAGGCAAGCCCGAGATAGAGTTGGGGAATCGGAAAAAAGCGTTTGGTAAACGGGTAAGTCAGCGCAAGAAACAGCGCGGGCAGGCTCATCAGCCATGTCAGATGATTCAGCGGAATCAGGCACAATGCGGCAAGCAGGCACAAAAATGCCGTCAGCAGCAGCGCTTCTTTTTTCTTGACCCTGCCCTGTGCGAACGGACGGTTTTTAGTGCGCTCGACAGCCCCGTCAAAATCGCGGTCGGCAAAATCGTTGATGACGCAGCCGGCACTGCGCATTAAAAACGTGCCGATTGTAAACGCCGCCAATACCGCCAAATCGGGAATACCGTCTGAAGCCAGCCACAACGCCCAGTAGGTCGGCCACAGCAAAAGCAGCGTCCCAATGGGCTTGTCCGCCCGCATCAGTCTGATATAAACGTCCAAACGATCGGACAGGCGTAAAAATAAAGGGGATTTAGGATTCATATTGCCGCGCAGCTTGAAAAAACGGTATTTTATCCGATAAAGCGTTTCAGTTCGGGCAGAAAATACTCGGTCAGCAGCATTTCCTCGCCGTGATGGGAAAACCGCGAACGCCGAGCGGCAAAGTACCGTCCGCATCCTTCGCCGAAAACGGCAAACTCAAACGCCGAACGCGCCCCTTCCAAATCGGCTTGAAACAGACGTTCGCCCAAAGGACGCGTGCCGCAGTCCAAAATGTTTTGCCAAAACGCCGAACCGATACGGCATTCGCTCCTTGCCGCGACAACAGGGATACCGTCCAGCTTCAACAAAACTTCGCGCACCAGCCGCCCTCCGCATTCCGTTTCCAATTCGCCCAGTTTCAGCAGTTCTACCGAAAACAGATGCGGCAAGGCGCGCAATGCGGCAGTCAGCGACCGGGCTTTCAATAACCGGCTCATCGGCAGGCCGATGCCGTCTGAAACGTCGGCGGGCAGGTCGGGCAACCATTCCTCAAATAGGTGTTCCATATTTTTCCCAATCTTTATACCGCATCTGTTTTTGCCAACTCCAACCATTCCGCCTCGGGGAAACTGTCTTTCAGACGGCATTTCAGATAGTTCAAGCTGTCTTGAGCGACGTGTGCGTCGCGGCTGTCGTGGATGTGATTGAACACGAGACTGTGCAGGCGGATGCCATATTGTTTGAGCGCGGCGAAACTGAGCAGGGTGTGGTTGATGCTGCCGAGCCGTCCGCTCGTTATGAGGATGACGGGATAGCCTTGCTGACGGATATAATCAATGGTTAACAGGTTTTCCGTCAGCGGAACCATCAAACCGCCCGCGCCTTCGACCAAGACGATTTCGTATTGCGCCGCCAGTTGCTGCGTGGCGGTGCGGATTTTGTCCAAGTCCAAAGCCCTGCCGTCAAGACGGGCAGCGAGATGAGGCGAAGCTGGATAACTGAAGATTTCAGGCATGGTCAGCCCTTGTTTGTCCGCTTCCTGCATCGGGATGCCCATAATTTTGCGGTGAACGGCGATGTCGTCGGCGATGTTTTGGCAACCGGTTTGCACGGGCTTTTGCGTGATTACGCTTTTGCCTTGTTGCAACAATTGTTTTGCCAATACGCCGGTGGCGATGGTTTTGCCGATGTCCGTGTCTATGCCGCTGACGAAGTAAACGCCTTTCATTTGCTGTGTTCCTTCAAGATTTGTACGGTTTTGTCGGCAAGTTCGGTCAAGAGGCCGTCTGAAATGATGTAAGGCGGCATGAGGTACACCAGCCTGCCGAATGGGCGCACCCAAATGCCCTGCGCCACGCAGTCCGCTTGAAAACGCGCCATATCCACGCCTTTATCCAGCTCGATCACGCCGATTGCACCCAAAACGCGTACGTCTTTCACGCCGCGAATATCCCACGCGGCTTTCAGACGGCCTTTTAAGATGCTTTCAATGCGGCGGATATTTGCCTGCCAGTCTTGAGACAAAAGCAGTTTGACCGAAGCGCAGGCAACGGCACACGCCAGCGGGTTTGCCATAAACGTCGGGCCGTGCATAAACACGCCCGCTTCGCCGCGCGAAATCGTTTCGGTAACTTTTTGCGAAGTGATTGCTGCCGCCAGCGTCATATAGCCGCCGCTCAAGCCCTTGCCGATACACATAATATCCGGCACGACCTCCGCGTGTTCGCAGGCAAACATCTTGCCCGTGCGCCCGAATCCGGTAGCGATTTCGTCAAAAATCAACACGATATCAAATTCGTCGCACAAATCACGCAATCCGCGAAGATACTGCGGATGATAAAAATACATGCCGCCTGCGCCCTGCACGACCGGTTCCAAAATAAAGGCGGCAATATCCGCATGATGCGCTTCAAACAAGGCGCGGACAGGCTGCAAATCCGCCCCGTCCCATTCATCATCGAAACGGCTTTTCGGATTATCGACAAAATAACGCTGCGGCAGAGTGCTGCCGAAAATATGGTGCATCCCCGTTTCCGGATCGCAGACGGACATCGCGTTCCAAGTATCGCCGTGATACCCGCGCCGCACCGTCGCAATATTCTGCTTCGCCATCAGACCCCGCGCCTGCCGGTATTGCACCGCCATTTTCAACGCAACTTCCACCGAAACCGAACCCGAATCCGCATAAAAAATACGGTCCAGCCCCTGCGGCAGAATTCCGACCAACAACTTGCCCAGTTCCACCGCCGACTCGTGCGTCAAACCGCCGAACATCACGTGCGCCATTTGCTTAATCTGCGTCTCAACCACCTGATTCAAAACAGGATGATTGTAACCGTGTATCGCACACCACCAAGACGACATCCCGTCAATCAACCGCGTGCCGTCCGCCAATTCGATAAACACCCCTTCTGCACGTTTGACAGGATAAACGGGCAGCGGATCGGTCATGGAAGTATAGGGATGAAGCAGATGGGTACGGTCAAAATCGAGCAATGATGATATGTGTTGATGTTCAGACGGCATAAGTTTCTCTCTTTTCTTCTTACTGTATTCAAACGCAAAACGCGTATTCTACTCCGACAGACCGTTTCCCACACCTCTCCATCCGTTTCGGGCGCAAAACCGCGAAACAAATCGTCCGCAGTATAAGCGCACACCGTTTCGCATTCCTCAAGCCCGATTGGAATCAGACGGCCCAACGCCCAATACCGTTTCACACAGCCTCTGCCAACGCTTCAATCAGTCATAGACAAAACGGCAATCCATACGATACAGATCATAGCAACAGCCATCGCAACAGCGTTAGCAAAATCAGGGGACTCCGACATAGGCGCATAGCACCTACCGATGCACGGCTCCTCATTCGGCTCTATGAATACCATACCCATCACAAAATCCACCGCCAAAACCAGGCACGGCTTCTTATACTTATGATAGATTTCCACCATCCTGCTCCATATATCCCAAACATTCATACCGTATATCCCGCAGGCAACAAATTCCGATTGAAGGTTACAGCCCTATTTTATAGTGGATTAACAAAAATCAGGACAAGGCAACGAAGCCGCAGACAGTACAAATAGTACGGAACCGATTCACTTGGTGCTTCAGCACATTAGAGAATCGTTCTCTTTGAGCTAAGGCGAGGTAACGCCGTACTGGTTTTTGTTAATCCACTATATTTTCAAACCGGAAAAATGCCGTCTGAACCTTCAGACGGCATTCCATTCACATTTATTCGTCTTTTTTGTGTTCGATGGCGTTTCGGAAACGATTGCCGCCGTAAGGCTCTTCAACCGTATATTCCCCCTCGATAATATCGTCATCGCGGGAAAAGCCCTCTTTTCTGCCCGATTGGTTCATGTTGAAAAAATTTTCCGCACCTCCTGCCTGCAACACTGCACCTCCCTTAAACGGCAGCAGCAGCAATACCGCCAACACCGAGGATACGAATCCCGGACTCATCAGACACACCGCCGCCACCGTATAACGGATAGGCCACAACATCTGATAAACGGATACCCTCCCGCCGCTTCTCATTGCCGCGCCCGCCAATAAAAGACCGGACAGCCCCGTATGCCTGAGCATCAGCACGCCGGCGGCAAAGGTTGCCGCCATTAGAAACAGCGTCCAACCGCCGCCCAACCAATCGGCAACCCACACAATCGACATAATCTCCAAAAACAGCAGCACCAAAAAACCGATACCGAAAAATCTCATTGACCGTCATCCTTATATTTAAGTAAACAGCAAACCGCCCGAACAGGACTCCAAGCGAGCTGCCTGTAAATGATTACAAAACCATGTGCTTCAAGCCGAAACAATGTGAAATCACGCAATATAGTGGATTAACAAAAACCAGTACAGCGTTGCCTCGCCTTAGCTCAAAGAGAACGATTCTCTAAGGTGCTGAAGCACCAAGTGAATCGGTTCCGTACTATTTGTACTGTCTGCGGCTTCGTCGCCTTGTCCTGATTTTTGTTAATCCACTATAATTATTTTTTAGCGTGTAAAACAAAACCGGCTGCATACCTGCAACCGGCCTCAAATCAGCACAATTCCTTATCCAAATCCGCCAACAGGTCTTTCAGAGCGTCTCCGATTTCCTGAAGCGTAACCGGACGGTTGCCGTCCGAACCCGATTCCGCACCTTCTGCATACGGTGCAAACGTGCTCTGCAATTTCAACAGTTTCACCACATCCAAACGGGTGTAGCGTTCGCCGCCGTAACCGACAACCACACCGTGATTATGCTGCCATTGCGCAAAACCATAGGGGCTGATTTGCAACAGTCCGCACAACTCGTCCAGCGTGAAATAGCGTTTTGCGGGAACCTTCAAATCAACGTTGTTTGTCATAGTAGTGTTCCACCATGCTTTTGAGTTTCTGGCTGGCATGGAAAGTTACCACGCGGCGGGCGGTAATCGGCACTTCCTCGCCGGTTTTAGGATTACGACCCGGGCGTTGCGGCTTGTCGCGCAACTGGAAATTTCCGAAACCGGAAATTTTGATTTCTTCGCCGCTTGCCAAAGTGCTGCGGATTTCTTCAAAAAAGAGTTCGACGATTTCTTTGGCATCGTTTTTGGTGACGTTGCTGACTTTGTCTACCAAAATATCGGCCAGTTCTGCTTTAGTGAGAGTCATATGATTACCTTCTGTTGTAACAGTTGTGGATTATTACCAATTTTTATTTAAAATTCAAGCGAATATTTATTTTTTAACTGCGAAGCCGCGCCCCTGCCGCCGTTGCCGCGCCAATCAGTTTTCCGATAAGCGGCTCGACCGCCTCATCCGTCAGCGTGTTTTCCATATCCTGCAAAATCACTTTGACCGCCACGCTCTTCATCCCTTCGGGCAGTCCCATGCCGCGATACACGTCAAACACGCTGATTTCCTGTACCAACTTGTTTGCCGCGCCTTTCAAGACAAGCAGCAAATCATCATGGCTCATAGCTTCCGGCATCACAAACGCCAAATCGCGGCGCACCGGCTGGAATTTCGATACGGCCCGATAGCGCGTTTTCCCGCATTCCAACACGGCCGCCATATCGATTTCAAATACCAGCGGCGCTTGCGGCAGGTCGTATTTTTGCAGCCATTTCGGATGCAGTTCGCCGACAAAGCCGATGACTTTGCCGTCTGAAACGATATTGGCGGCGCGTCCGGGATGCAGGGCGGGATATCCGGTTTTAACGAACTCGACCGCTTTGTTTTTCAACAGATTTTCCACATCTGCCTTGATGTCGTAAAAATCCGCATTGCGCGTTTTCCCGCCCCATTGTTCGGGCATTGCCGCGCCGTACCACAAGCCGCCGATGCGTTCGTTTTGGACAAACCGGCCGTCTGAACCTTTGCCGAACACGCGGGCGATTTCAAACACGCGCACGCGGTTTTGTTTGCGGTTCAGGTTGTTTTGCAAAATTTCCACCAAGCCGCCGATGAGTGTGGAACGCATCACGGCATATTGCGCCGCCAGCGGGTTTTGCAGGCGGATGGGGTCGGCGTTGGCGGCAAAATCTTGTTCCCACTGCTCGTTAACAAAGGCATAGCTGACCACTTCGCGGTAGCCGCGCGCCGCCATTTCGTTGTAAACGGCAAAACGCGGGCGGCGTGTTTCGGGCAGTTCCAGCATTTTCAGACGGCCTGACGTGTAATCGTCGGGGATGTTTTCATAGCCGTAAACGCGTCCGATTTCTTCAATCAAATCGGCCTCAATTTCAATGTCGAAACGGAAGCTCGGCGCAGTAACGCGGAAGCCTTCCGCCGTTTTCTCGGGCTGCAAACCCAAATGTTGCAAAATGGTTTCCACCTGTTCGGAGGGAATGTCCACGCCCAACACGGTTTTCAGACGACCCAAACGCAATCCGACCTGCTTGACTTCAGGCAATTCGCCTTGCGCTTCCACCATTTCTCCTGCCGCACCGCCGCAAATCTGCAAAACCAATTCGGTGGCGCGTTCAATGGCATCCGCCTGCAAACGGTAATCCACGCCGCGCTCGAAGCGGAACGACGAATCCGAACCGAAACCGTATTGGCGCGATTTGCCGGCGATGATTTCGGGCGCAAACCAAGCCGCTTCCAGCACGATATTTTGCGTGCCGTCTGAAACCGCGCTCGCCGCGCCGCCCATTAAGCCCGCCAAACTCAACGCGCCTTTTTCGTCTGCCACGACCAGCGTATTTTCAGACAGGGAAACGGTTTTCTCGTTCAGGCATTCCAGCGTTTCCCCTTCGCGCGCGCGGCGGATGTGCAGGCTGCCGGAAAGTTTGTCGGCATCGAAAACGTGCATCGGCTGGCCGATTTCCAGCATCACATAATTGCCGATGTCCACCAGCACGGAAATACTGCGGATGCCGCTGCGCTCCAAACGTTGTTTCATCCAATCGGGAGTAGCCGCTTTCGCATTGACATTTTCAATAACGCGGCTGATAAAACGGCCGCAATCGGCAGGCGCGTCAATTTTCACAGCCCGGGTTTTACCGCCTTCAGACGGCATTTTCCGGATTTCGGGCTGCCTGAACGCGCACCCCGTCAATGCGGACACTTCGCGCGCAATGCCCTTAACACTCAAGCAATCAGCGCGGTTAGGCGTAATTTTCAACGTAAACAGCGTATCGTCCAAATCCAAGTATTCACGGATATTGGTACCGACGGGCGCGTCTTCAGGCAGAATGTGCAGGCCGTTCACACCGTCGTCGGGCAGACCGAGTTCGTCGGTGGAACACAACATCCCGTTCGACACCACACCGCGCATTTTAGTCGGCTTGATTTTGAAATTGCCCGGCAACACCGCACCCGGCAGCGAACACGGCACTTTGATGCCCGCTTTCACATTCGGCGCACCGCACACAATCTGCACCAACTCACCCGTGCCCACATCGACTCGGGTAACGTTCAAACGGTCGGCATCAGGATGTTTTTCAACGGATTTCACTTCGGCAATCACCACGCCCGCAAACGCAGGCGCGGCAGTTTCAGCCTCTTCCACTTCCAAGCCGGACATCGTTAACAGATGTTCCAGCTTATCGGAGGAAAGTTCGGTATCGGCTTGGGTTTTCAGCCATGAGTAGGAGAATTGCATGTTATGTTCTCAATTAACTAATTAACTTTAGATTTTCAAGAGCTAGCTAAACCTTTTTGAATGGCTAAGTCCCTATTAATTACTTCTACAGAAATGTTCCATAAAGAAATCAACCGCAAAGTATCTTTCTTATTAAATTCTTGCTTTATTAATTCATTCAATTGCCCAAGATAATTAAGCGGCACATCCGGGATAACCAGTAATAATTTGATTTCTATGCTACCCCATTGCAAATTTGAAAAAGCACTAGGCATAATTGTTTCTTTGATATCTTCTCTGCCTAATATTCCCAAAATTTCAACATTTAATGCATTACACCATTTTTGATAAATCTCTGAAATATATTCATCAAAACGCTCAGGAGATCTTTCTTGATTTGGAATACTTTGTTTTGCCTCAACAAATAACAAATTATCTTCTTGCAGATAGATAAACTCTACTGTCTTAATACCTTCTTGCCTTCTCTTCCGGATATATGGTTCTATATAAAACAGGTTATTTTTTACTAGATTAAAAGTTATACCTGATTCAGTGAGATTTATTATTTCACTCATAAAAACCTAACCAATCCATGCTGTTTCCGGAGATAAAACACCTATTTCTTCTCTGAACAATCGAATAGACTCACCAATAATTTCATTATCCGGCATGCTATTTTGTAAATTTTCCTGCACCCAAGTAGTCTGTTCCTTTTCTTTGCCAGGCATAAAAACAGGAATACTTTCACTATGCTTTCTAGCTAATAAACACAGCTTCTTGATAACAAAATATGAATGCGTACTCATAAAAATCTGTATTCCCAATTTGGATTTAGATAAGGAAAACAGAATTTCTAGAAATTGATTAATTGCTTTCGGATGTAGATTAGCTTCTGGCTCATCAATAAATAAGATTGATCCAGGACTCAAAAACCGATTTCCTAATAGAGTGTCTAATATCCCAATCTTTTTTACCCCCTCTGCTGTAGAATTGATAGAGAAAGTTTGTCTATCTTTTTCATATACCCATGCCTTCTTTTTATCATTGTAGCTAACATAACCGCCAAACAATGCTTCTAGATCCTTTCTAGCTTCCGCTGCCTCAGGGTAATTCCTCCCTTTTGTTGGTTTAATATCCAATGCTTTTACCAAATCAATGTAAGTAGCATCAAAACCAAATCTCTTTTCTTCCTCTGATTTTTTAATTACATCAAATAGTGATAGAACTTCTTTGGGTGGTAAAAAAATAGAGTTAGCGTTTATTCTGGGAGAAAGTTCGTATAGCTCCGGTTTAATTAGCTTTTTGGTAGTTCTACCAAAAGAAAACAAAACTGAAGAACTATCTTCTAAAGTCATACTTAACTTAAGAGGCCGTTCGTTTGGATTTTCTTTTCCTCTTGTAACTAAATCACCAATTTCCTCTACTTGGAACGTCCAATATAGCTTATCTCGCAATTCCTCAGAAAAATCACGAATATTCTTTCCTTTATGAGCTTCCTCATGACTTTTTAAAACACTATATAATGCCTTTAAAATAAAAGTTTTCCCTTTGCTATTTTCTGCAATAATTAAATTTATTTTCCCTAAATTATCAGCCTTCAATAAGCTAATCGGCCCGAAATTTTCAAGCCAAAATGATTTAATCATATAATCCCCCTAATATATATCAACAATATTTGTACAAGACACATTGTGAAAAGACAGCAACCACAGCACCATAGTAAACGCATAGCAGGCGGATAATGGAGCGACATAGCGTTTCATGATTTAGCTTTCTGAGGTAGGCACAGGCTGCTTTTTTCATTTTTAGGCAGCCTACACAATCATTTTACAAACTGCTTCAAAAAATTCAAATCGTTATCAAAAAACAAGCGCAAGTCGTTCACGTTGTAACGCAGCATAGCGAAGCGGTCGAGACCAATACCAAAGGCGAAACCGGTATATTTTTCAGGGTCGATATTGACGTTTTTCAACACGTTAGGATGTACCATACCGCAACCGCCGACTTCCAACCATTTGCCGTTTTCGCCCATGATGTCGATTTCGGCAGAAGGCTCGGTAAACGGGAAGAAAGACGGACGGAAACGCACTTGCAGGTCATCGCGTTCAAAGAAGCGACGGATAAAGTCAGTGAACACTGCTTTCAAATCGGCAAAAGTCACGCCCTCTTCCACCCACAAACCTTCCGCCTGATGGAACATAGGCGAGTGCGTGGCATCGCTGTCCACGCGGTAAACGCGGCCGGGGGCGATAATGCGGACGGGCGGCTCTTTTTTGTCGAGCATATAACGGATTTGAATCGGGGAAGTGTGCGTACGCAAAACATCACCGTTTTCAACGTAAAACGTATCCTGCATCGCACGGGCAGGATGGTTTGCAGGGATGTTCAGGGCTTGGAAATTGTGAAAATCGTCTTCGATTTCAGGCCCGTCCGCCACTTCGAAACCCATTCCGTGAAAGAGTTCGACCACACGTTGCAAGGTCAGGGTTACGGGATGCAGGCTGCCGCCTTCCTGAGCGCGTCCGGGCAGGGTAATGTCGAGGGCTTCGGCGGCAAGTCGGGCTTGCAGCTTGGCTTCGTTGAGGGCATCGCGTTTGGCATTAAAAGCCGTCTGAAACCGGTTTTTGCATTCATTGATATGCGCACCTATGGTTTTGCGCTCTTCAGGCGACATTTGCCCCAAAGTTTTCAGAAGTCCGGTCAACTCGCCGGTTTTGCCAAGATAACGGGCTTTGATTTGTTCTAGAGCGTTGAAGTCTTGCGCAGCTTCTACTGCGGCAATGCCTTCTGCAACGATGCGGTTTACATTTTCCATAATATCAAGTCTGTCAATTAATGATATGCCACCTGAAACAACGAGGCCGCCTGTATAGCCTGACATATCAGACTCTTCAGACGACCTTATTTTCTTCACGGTCAATCCATTGGATAAATTTTCTGTATAGTGGATTAAATTTAAACCAGTACGGCGTTGCCTCGCCTTGCCGTACTATCTGTACTGTCTGCGGCTTCGTCGCCTTGTCCTGATTTAAATTTAATCCACTATATTTTAACGCAAATTTATTTAAAAAAATAGACTTTAAAGAAAGAAAATCAATCACATAGAATTTCTGCAAACAAAGAAAAAAGGAAGCCGCAGCTTCCTTTTCAATTTTTTGGATTAAGCAGCCAAAGCAGCTTTGGCTTTTTCAACCAATTGTGCAAAAGCGGCTTTATCGAACACGGCCAAATCAGCCAATACTTTGCGGTCGATTTCGATAGAGGCGCGTTTCAGACCATTCATAAATTTGCTGTAAGACAACCCGTTTTCACGCGCACCTGCATTGATACGGACAATCCACAATTGACGGAATTGGCGTTTGCGTTGGCGGCGGTCGCGGTATGCGTATTGGCCGGCTTTCATTACCGCCTGCTTGGCAACGCGGTAAACGTTTTTACGACGGCCGCGGTAGCCTTTGGCTAACGCGAAGATTTTTTGGTGACGGGCACGGGCGGTAACACCGCGTTTTACGCGTGGCATATTCTAAACTCCTTAAGCGTAGGGTAACATTTTAGCAACAGAAGCCAAATCGCGATCGTTTACCATAGAGGTACCGCGCAATTGGCGTTTGTTTTTGGTGGTCTTTTTAGTCAAGATGTGGCGTTTGAACGCATGAGCGCGTTTCACACCGCCGTTACCCAGTACTTTAAAGCGTTTTTTCGCGCTAGACTTGGTTTTCATTTTAGGCATGGGAAAACTCCATTCGTTATCGGATAAGGCATTAGGGGGTTTTAAAACATCGGTTTCAAACACTTGAACCCACAATGCCACGGTTTTTTGCCGCAATTAAAAACTTACTCCGAAGCGGCAATCGGAGTAAGCGGAGAATTATAGCTTTATTTTTTCTTCGGCGCAATCATCATCACCATTTGGCGACCTTCCATTTTGGGAAAGGACTCGATTTGCGCCACTTCAGCCAAATCTTCTTTTACACGTTCCAAAAGTTGCGCGCCGAGTTGCTGGTGAGCCATTTCACGGCCGCGGAAACGCAATGTCACTTTGACTTTATCGCCGTCGGCAAGGAAGCGGTTAATGTTGCGCATCTTGATTTGATAATCGCCCTCATCCGTACCCGGACGGAATTTGATTTCCTTGATTTGCACCTGCTTTTGGTTTTTCTTGGCTTCGTCGCGTTTCTTGGCCTGCTGGTATTTGTATTTACCGTAATCCATCAGTTTGCACACAGGCGGTTTAGCAGTTGGGGAAATCTCTACCAAATCGACATCCTGCCCTTCGGCCATAGCCAAAGCTTCACGAACTGAAACGACACCAAGCTGTTCGCCTGACTCACTGATTAAACGCACTTCTTTGGCGGTAATTTCGCCGTTGATTCGTGCTTCGCGTTCTTGAGCGATGATGAATACTCCTATAAAAATTAATGATTGACGAGGGCATCAGTGATTTCTTGCTGCAATTGCGCAATGAAATCATCCAAATCCAAAGAACCCAAATCTTCTGCTTTGCGGCGTACCGCCACTTTGTTTTCCTGCTTCTCCTTATCGCCGACAACGATTTGATAAGGGAAACGGTATTGGCTGTTGTCGCGGATTTTGTAACCGATTTTTTCGTTACGCAAATCCAATTCGACACGGAATCCTGCCGCCTGCAATTTGGCAGCCACTTCCCGACAATAATCTGCCTGATTTTCGGTAATATTCATAATTACCAATTGAACCGGAGCCAGCCATAACGGGAAAGAGCCTGCATGGTTCTCAATCAAAATGCCGATAAATCGCTCCAAAGAACCTAAAATGGCGCGATGCAACATAACAGGTCGCGCACGGTCATTGTTTTCGGTTACATATTCTGCATCCAAGCGTTCCGGCAAGACGAAATCCAGTTGTAATGTACCGCATTGCCAAGAACGACCCAAGGCATCTCTGACATGATATTCGATTTTAGGCCCGTAAAACGCACCCTCGCCCGGCAATTCGCCCCATTCCACGCCGCAGGCAGTCAATGCCTCGCGCAAACCCTGCTCTGCCTTATCCCACACGTCATCTGAACCTGCACGTTGTTCAGGGCGAAGAGAAAGCTTGACGGATACATCATGGAAACCGAACTGTTTGTAGATGCGAACCAACAATTCATTGAACGCACGGGCCTCGCTGACGATTTGATCTTCGGTACAGAAGATATGCGCATCATCTTGCACAAAACCGCGAACACGCATCAGACCATGCAATGCACCGCTTGGTTCATTGCGGTGGCAAGAACCGAATTCCGCCAAACGCATCGGCAAATCGCGATATGAGCGCAAACCGTTATTAAAAATTTGCACATGACCCGGACAGTTCATCGGTTTAACCGCATATTCGCGTTTTTCCGAACTGGTTACGAACATATTGTCTTTATAGTTTTCCCAGTGGCCGGATTTTTCCCAGAAAGTTTTATCCATAATCTGAGGCGTTTTCACCTCTTTATAACCGGCAGCATTCAACTCTTTACGCATATGCTGTTCAATCACTTGCCACAAAGCCCAGCCTTTAGGATGCCAAAACACCATGCCCGGTGCTTCGTCTTGCAAATGGAACAGATCCAATTGCTTGCCAAGTTTGCGGTGGTCGCGCTTTTCGGCTTCTTCGATACGTTGAATATAGGCTTTCAACTCGTCTTTTGTCGCCCAAGCCGTACCGTAGATGCGTTGCAGCATTTCATTGTTGCTGTCGCCGCGCCAGTATGCGCCCGCCAGCTTGGTCAGTTTGAAGTTTTTCAGGAAACGAGTATTCGGAACGTGCGGTCCGCGGCACATATCGACATATTCCTGATGATGATACATCCCCATCGCTTCCACTTCAGGCATATCGTCAATCAGGCGCAGTTTGTATTCTTCGCCGCGCTCTTGAAAAATTTTAATCGCCTCCGCACGCGGAGTCATGATTTTGACCACATCATAGTCTTGGGCAATCAATTCTTTCATACGCGCTTCAATGGCGGCAACATCTTCCGGTGTAAACGGTTTTTCCGTGGCAATGTCGTAATAAAAGCCCTCTTCAATGACGGGGCCGATAACCATTTTTGCATTAGGATAGAGTTGCTTGACGGCATGCCCGACAAGATGGGCGCAGGAATGGCGGATGATTTCGATGCCTTCCTGATCTTTCGGAGTAATGATTTGAACAGCAGAATCTTCAACAATCGGGTCGCACGCATCGACCAATTTGCCGTTTACCCTGCCTGCCACCGCCGCCTTCGCCAAACCGGCACCGATAGACGCAGCAATTTGAGCCACGGTAACGGGGGATTCGTATTGGCGGACTGAGCCGTCCGGCAAGGTAATGTTCAACATCAAAAAGCTCCAAAACATTAAAAAATAACGGCATAAATGCCGTTATGGGAATTTGGTAGGCACGATTGGATTCGAACCAACGACCCCCACCATGTCAAGGTGGTGCTCTAACCAACTGAGCTACGTGCCTTCAAAGAATTTTTGCATTTTATCGGGTCGTTTTAATTTTTGCAAGAGGTATGTGCGTTTCTTTATGCAACATTGCGGCAAGATTTGGGGATGTCGTCTGAAAAACCGTGGGAAATCATTTATAATGCCGTCTTTTAAAACATATTTCGCCCCCTGTCGCCCAACTGACATTCAATCTTATGCTTAAATTTACCTTACACAAAAAAGACGGATACGCCCGACGCGGCACGCTGGAGTTGAACCACGGCAAAATCGAAACGCCGGTATTTATGCCTGTCGGTACTTACGGCTCGGTTAAGGCGATGAACCCGCAAAACCTGCACGACATCAAGGCGCAAATTATTTTGGGCAACACTTATCATTTGTGGCTGCGTCCGGGCTTGGAGGTCGTCGAACAGTTTGGAGGGCTTCACGGCTTTATCGGCTGGGACAAACCGATTTTGACCGACTCGGGCGGTTTTCAGGTTTTTTCTTTGTCGGATATGCGCAAGCTGACGGAAGAAGGCTGTACGTTTAAAAGCCCGATTAACGGCGACAAGCTGTTTTTATCGCCTGAAATTTCTATGAAAATCCAAACGGTTTTGAACTCGGACATCGCGATGCAGTTGGACGAATGCACGCCGGGCGAGGCGACGCGCGAACAGGCGCGAAAATCGTTGCAAATGAGCCTGCGCTGGGCGGAACGGAGCAAAAAAGCCTTTGAAGATTTGAAAAACCCGAACGCACTGTTCGGCATCGTGCAAGGCGCGATGTATGAAGATTTGCGCGAAGAGTCGCTGAAAGGCTTGGAAGAGCTCGATTTCCCCGGCTTGGCCATCGGCGGCTTGTCCGTTGGCGAACCTAAGCCCGAAATGTACCGCATGTTGCGCGCCGTCGGCCCTATCCTGCCGGAACACAAACCTCATTATTTAATGGGCGTCGGTACGCCTGAAGACTTAGTGTACGGCGTGGCACACGGCGTGGATATGTTCGACTGCGTCATGCCTACTCGCAATGCGCGTAACGGCTGGCTGTTTACCCGTTTTGGCGATTTGAAAATCAAAAACGCCAAACACAAGCTCGACAAGCGTCCGATAGACGAAAGCTGCACCTGCTACGCCTGCCAAAACTTCAGCCGCGCCTACCTGCACCATCTGCACCGCGCCGGCGAAATCTTGGGCGCACAGTTGAACACCATCCACAATCTGCATTTCTACCAAGTCATTATGGCGGAAATGCGCGAAGCCGTCGAACAAGGCAAATTTGCCGACTGGCAAGCACAATTCCACGAAAACCGCGCACGCGGCACAGACTGACTCCCTGCAATGCCGTCTGAAGCCGCTTCAGACGGCATTTTGCCGCGTTACCCTACCCGCACTATTTTTCAGAAACCGATCATGCTCCCATTCCTTCCAGAACCCTCCCTTTCCTATACGCAACAAAACCGTACCGCCGTTTTGCTGTTGAACCTCGGCACGCCCGACGCGCCGACCGCGCAGGCGGTACGACCTTATCTGAAGTCCTTTCTGACCGACCGGCGCGTCGTCGAACTGCCCAAATGGCTGTGGTATCCCATTCTGCATGGTCTGGTACTGACGCTCCGCCCCAAAAAAAGCGCGCACGCCTATGAAAAAATCTGGTTTAAGGAAGGTTCGCCCTTAGAAGTTTACACAGCACGCCAAGCTGCCGCGCTTGCCAAACGTATGCCCGACCTCATCGTCCGCCACGCCATGACCTACGGCAATCCTTCGGTGGCAGACGTATTGTCGGAACTGAAGGCGCAAGGCGCGGGCAGACTGCTGGTCATCCCGATGTACCCGCAATATGCCGCTTCCAGCAGCGGAGCGGCAGTAGATAAGGTGTGCGAACAATTACTGCTGCAACGGAACCAAATGAGCGTCCGCACCGTTTCGCGCTTTTATGACGATACCGGCTACATTGATGCGATGAAAAACCACATCCTCCGATATTGGGCGGAACACGGACGTGGGAAAAAACTGATGTTGAGTTTTCACGGCGTACCGCAGAAGCACTACGACCTCGGCGACCCCTATCCCGACGAGTGCCGCCACACCGCCAAACTGCTTGCCGAAGCACTGGAACTGACCGAAGACCAATATGTCGTATCGTTCCAAAGCCAATTCGGCAGGGCAAAATGGGTTACACCGAGCACGCAGGATTTGTTCGGCAAACTGCCCAAACAGGGGGTAACCGAGCTGGACGTATTCTGCCCGGGCTTTTTGGCAGACTGTTTGGAAACCATGGAAGAAATCGCCCTGATGGGGCGGGAACAGTTTTATGAAGCAGGCGGCAAAAGCTACCGCTACATCCCCTGCCTCAACGACAATCCCGACTGGATAGACGCACTCGTCGCACTTGCCGAAGAAAACCTTGGCGGCTGGCGTTGAAACTGTTTGACCCATGTCTAAAATGCCGTCTGAACGCCGTGTTCAGACGGCATTTTCCCGCTACTTTAGCGTATGATGGCATCTATGCTGGACAACACATCAAGTGCAACCTTACTACCGATTCGGCAAGAAAATCTTTCACCCGCTACGCAAAATCAACAACAAGGTTTCAAACATTAAGGAAACACCAATGAACACAACCCGACTGCCGACCGCCCTCGTCTTGGGCTGCCTCTGCGCCGCCGCTTCTGCCGCCGACAACAGCATCATGACAAAAGGGCAAAAAGTGTACGAATCCAACTGCGTCGCCTGCCACGGCAAAAAGGGCGAAGGCCGCGGAACCATGTTTCCGCCGCTCTACCGCTCCGACTTCATCATGAAAAAACCGCAGGTGCTGCTGCACAGCATGGTCAAAGGCATCAACGGTACAATCAAAGTCAACGGCAAAACCTACAACGGATTCATGCCCGCCACTGCCATCAGCGATGCGGACATTGCCGCCGTCGCCACTTATATCATGAACGCCTTTGACAACGGCGGCGGAAGCGTTACCGAAAAAGACGTAAAACAGGCAAAAAACAAAAAAAAAAACTAAACAGACAAAATGCCGTCTGAAACCGGCAATCCGGCTTCAGACGGCATTCAAATCAAACCTTTCTAACGCGGTACTTTCAGCCCCATAGACCCGATATTGCCGTCCCCGTCAACCTCCTTCGCGGTCAGCATAAAGCCGCCGATGTCAATACGGCCGCACTCGACCGGCTCCTGACTGTCGGAACGCTTATCGAAAAGCTCGGCAAGGCTCAAACCCTCTTCGCCCGCTTCCAGCCTCAAACCGTAAGCAAGTGCCAAATCGTCCGAACGTGCTGCCGGCGAAACGACAAACTCGCCGAAGAAATCAAAATGCTCACGGACACCGATATCCGTCTCGGTAACGTATTTCGACATTTTATAGTGAACTAAATTTAAACCAGTACGGCGTTGCCTCGCCTTAGCTCAAAGAGAACGATTCTCTAAGGTGCTGAAGCACCAAGTGAATCGGTTCCGTACTATTTGTACTGTCTGCGGCTCGCCGCCTTGTCCTGATTTAAATTTAATCCACTATATCGACCTTGCCGTCGGGCAGGATGTACCACGCCAAATCCCCGCCTGAAGCACGGTGTCGGACTGCATTTCTATTCGGATGCCGTTGCGTATCAATGCGAAACAGCGTGCGCCAAACGAATCGGAAATCGGTTCGACCGTATCGGGATGGTGTCCCTCCGCTTCAGATTCGGCAACCACTTTAAACGCCGACATTCTGACAATTTCCTTTTTCGCCAGCCAAATATCATGCGTATCTTTCGGTTCGGGCTTGTTGGGCATGGCAACCTTCAACAGCCGCGCCATCACAGGAATCGTCATTCCCCGAATCAGCAGCGACAGCACCACCACGGCAAACGCCACATCAAACAGCAGGTGCGAATTGGGAACGCCCGTTACCGGCGGCATCATCACCGGCGAAATCGGCACGGCTCCGCCAAACCCAACCAACTGATATACGCCTTTTCACGCAGGCTGTAATTGAATTTCCACAAACCGCCGAACACTGCCGGCGGACGCGCGACCAGCATCAGGAACGCCGCAATCGCCAAGGCTTCCGCCGCCCCGTCCAACACGTTGGCAGGAGAAACCAGCAGCAAAGGCATTCCCAAACGTGCGGACAAAGTGGTCGAAACCACGCTCAGAAACAACAGTGCGCCACCCGGCAGGAACAGACTGCCCATCCAATCCACGCTAACGATTCTCCCTTAAAATTCATTAAATTAAAATCGAAAGACTGTAACACGGCATTTTCTTTTCACGAAACTTTACTTCACGTCCGCCACAGCGTTCAGACGGCATTTTCCTGTTTCATGCCGCCTGAAACCGCCCAAATCCGCGTTCTCCTATATAATGTCGGACTTTGCGCCGCATTTCAGGATTCTTTAATGGCATTTGCCTCACTATTTACCCTGCCGGACGACATCACCGCCGTTTTGGACGATGTTGCCCTGATGACCAAAGCCGCCGCAAAGAAAACCGCCGGCATGGTCGGCGACGATTTGGCACCCGATGCCAACCGGGTTACGGGCGTATCGGCAGAACGCGAGTTGCCGATTGTTTGGTCGATGGCGAAAGGTTCTTTTTCCAACAAGCCGGTTTTGGTACCTGCGGCTCTGCTGCTTTCCACCTTCCTGCCGCAACTCATTACGCCGCTTTTGACGGCAGGCGGGATTTATCTGTGCTTTGAAGGCGTGGAAAAGCTGCTGCACAAGTTTCTGCACCGACATGACGCGCTCGCTCGTGATGGCGGCAATCGGCATCGGCATGACTGTTTTGGTGTACGGAATCGTCGCCGTCATCGTCAAACTCGACGACTTAGGCATGCTGCTGATGCGCCGCCCACAAACCTTTTCGCGCAGTTTGGGGCAAATGCTGACTGCCTTTATGCCTTGCTTTATGCGCGGTTTGAGCGTGGTCGGCACGCTTGCCATGTTTCTTATCGGCGGCGTACTGGTCGCCCACAACCTCGGCCTTCTGCACGATTTCCTGCACGCGCAACACTGGGACGCTGGCTGGGCGGAGTACTTCGCCAACCTCGTTGTCGGGCTGCTTTCCGGTTCGATTGCCTGCGCCCCCGCCTTGCCGCTGATGAATCGTTTCGGCAGGCATTGATTTCTTTTTCAAATACCGATGCCGTTTGAAAGATGTTCAGACGGTATCTTCCGAACAGACAGATGAATATGGTTTCCAAACTGGACAAATACTGGCAGCACCCCGCCCTCTACTGGCCTTTGCTCATCCTTTTTGCCGCCGCCACCCCCTTTACCTTCGCACCCTACTACCACTTTTGGCTGATGCCCTTGATTTTCGGTGCCTTCGTCCGCCTCATCGAACTGCGTCCGCGTTTTGCTGTCTCTTCCGCCTACCTGTTCGGCCTGACCGCATACACGACACAGTTCTACTGGATACACACCGCCCTGCACGACGTTTCCGGCCTGCCCGACCTCTATGCCGTACCGCTGACCTTCCTACTCCCCGCCTACCTTGCCCTTTATCCGGCACTGTGTTTCTGGCTGTGGAAAAAATTTACCCTGCCTCGGGGCATAAAAATCGGTTTGGTACTGCCCATCCTGTGGACACTGACCGAGTTTGCCCGCGAACGTTTCCTGACCGGATTCGGCTGGGGCGCAATCGGCTACTCCCAAATCACCCCGGACAGCCCGCTCGCCGGCTTTGCCCCATTTGGCGGCATCCACATGGTTACACTGGCAACCGCCTTTCTCGGTGTCTGGCTGGTTTTGGCGAGTGATAACACCGCACGTTCGGGCAAACGCCTGCTTCCAATTATCCTGATTGCCGCCCTGCTTGCCGCAGGCTACACCGCCCGACAAACCGACTTCACCCGCCCCGACGGCAGCCGCAGCACCGTCGCCCTGCTTCAAGGCAACATCGACCAAACCCTCAAATGGCGTGAAGACCAAGTCATCCCGACCATACAGAAATATTACGAACAGGTCGGCAAAACCACTGCCGACATCGTCATCCTGCCCGAAACCGCCATCCCCGTCATGCGCCAAAACCTGCCGGAAAACATACTGGCAAAATTTGCCGAACAGGCGCAAAACAACGGCAGCGCGCTCGCCGTCGGCATCAGCCAATACACTTCGGACGGCAACGGTTACGAAAACGCCGTCATCAACCTGACCGGTTATCAGGAAAACAATCAGGACGGCATCCCCTACTACGCCAAAAACCACCTCGTCCCCTTCGGCGAATACAAACCGCTGCCCTTCCTGACCACGCCGCTTTACAAAATGATGAATATGCCCCTTTCCGACTTCCGCAAAGGCGGCGGTAAGCAATCCGCCCTGCTGATGAAAAACCAAAAAATCGCCTTCAACATCTGTTACGAAGACGGATTCGGCGACGAACTGATTGCCGCCGCCAAAGATGCCACACTGCTTGCCAATGCCAGCAATATGGCGTGGTACGGAAAATCCAACGCCATGTACCAGCACCTCCAACAATCGCAGGCGCGGGCTATGGAACTCGGACGCTATATGGTCCGTGCCACCAACACCGGCGCAACCGCCATCATCTCCCCCAAAGGCAACATCATCGCCCAAGCCCAACCCGATACGGAAACCGTATTGGAAGGACACATCAAAGGCTATGTCGGCGAAACGCCCTATATGAAAACCGGCAGTTCATGGTGGTTGATGGGCATATTGACCCTAGCCGCACTGATTCTTTTCATCTTCCGAAACAAAGAACACTGATACCTGCACAGCCCGTCCAGACGGGCTGTCTTTTTTCAAACCGGCTGTTTACATACAACTACGTATGTAATATAATTCCGAAATCGGATTGAGCCATCAGGTTTACAAAATCAATCAAACCTGCCTTACAAAATTTTCCTGTCTTTCAAACCTTAGCGCATATCTCCTGCCAAACATACAAAATACAAGCCAAGCAGTGATATACTGCATCCCAACACAGCAAACCGCCGATACGCAGTTTCAGCCGAAAGGAAATGCCCCAAATGAATAACGCTTTCGCATTACCCGCCATCCAAAGCGGCAACGGCAGCCTCGAACAATACATCCACACCGTCAACAGCATCCCGATGCTGTCCCAGGAAGAAGAAACCCGCCTCGCCGAACGCCGGATAAAGGGCGACCTCAACGCCGCCAAACAACTCATCCTGTCCCACCTGCGCGTCGTCGTTTCCATCGCGCGCGGCTATGACGGCTACGGGCTGAATCAGGCAGACCTGATTCAGGAAGGCAATATCGGACTGATGAAGGCGGTCAAACGCTACGAGCCAGGTCGAGGCGCGCGTCTGTTTTCATTTGCCGTACACTGGATTAAAGCCGAAATCCACGAGTTTATTTTGAGAAACTGGCGTTTGGTTCGCGTTGCCACCACCAAACCGCAACGCAAGCTGTTTTTCAATTTACGCAGTATGCGTAAAAACCTCAACGCCCTGTCTCCCAAAGAGGCACAAGACATCGCCGACGATTTGGGTGTCAAACTTTCCGAAGTTCTGGAAATGGAACAGCGCATGACGGGACACGACATCGCCATCATGGCAGACAACAGCGACGACGAGGACAGTTTCGCCCCCATCGACTGGCTTGCCGACCACGATTCCGAACCGAGCCGACAACTATCGAAACAGGCGCATTACGCCCTGCAAACAGAAGGTTTACAAAACGCTTTGGCGCAACTGGATGACAGGAGCCGCCGTATTGTGGAAAGCCGCTGGCTTCAAGACGACGGCGGGCTGACGCTGCACCAGCTTGCTGCAGAATACGGCGTCTCTGCCGAGCGCATCCGCCAGATTGAAGCAAAAGCCATGCAGAAACTGCGTGGTTTCCTGACCGAAGAAGCCGAAGCGGTTTGAAATAGACATAATTAAACACCCGACAAGCCGGTTTGTCGGGTGTTTTTTTATAATAGAAACCCCAATGAGGCTTGTGTATCGTGCTGTACACGATTTTATCCGTCCACGCCGTTGCAATTGCCGAAATCAAAAAGCAGACATGCACCAGACACTGCCGCATCAGCTGCTTTTCCGACAGATTGGCGGAATTGATATAGTGGATTAACAAAAATCAGGACAAGGCGGCGAAGCCGCAGACAGTACAAATAGTACGGAACCGATTCACTTGGTGCTTCAGCACCTTAGAGAATCGTTCTCTTTGAGCTAAGGCGAGGCAACGCCGTACTGGTTTTGGTTAATCCACTATACATTTCCCTTCCTTGCAGCAACAAAAGAGCGTGATTCCAATCTGCCGCTGCAAAACCTTCAATTTTTCACACCCGAAAACGCTTGCCGCCATACAGATGTGATATATTGATTCCATTTTAACGGGCTTCGGAGAACGACATGAGCAGCGGAAATATCCACATCCACAGCATGACCGGCTTTGCCAACGCGGCGGCAGAGTGCGGCAGCAAACGCATCAACCTCGACATCCGCGCCGTCAACCACCGCTTTTTGGACATTCAAATCAGGATGCCGGATGATTTGCGCTATTTGGAAAGCGGTATCCGCGAGAAAATTTCATCCCATATCGCGCGCGGCAAAGTCGAATGCAAAATCCAAATTCAAGATACGGAAAACAGCAGACAGTCCTTGGAACTCAACTCGGATTTGGTGAACCAGCTTGCCGAAATCAACAAAAACCTCCGCAAGCATCACGATTTGGCAAAACTGGGCGTTGCCGACATCCTGCGTTTCCCCGGCGTATTGGCAAGCCAAAGGGAAAATACGGAGGAATTGGCAAAAAGCATTACCGAACTGACCGAAAAAGCGTTAAAAGACTTTACTGCCGCACGCCGGCGCGAAGGGAAAAAATTGGGCGAGCACCTGTTACAACGCCTCGAAAGCATGGAAGAAATCATAGATGCATTGAGCGAACTCTTTCCTACCCTGCTGGAAACACATAAAGAAAAAATCCGCGCCCGCCTCGTCGAAGCAGTCGGCGACATCAATAATGACAGGCTGCAACAGGAATTTGCCCTCTTTATTCAAAAATCCGACATCGACGAAGAATTCAGCCGCCTGCGCACGCATATCGACGAAGTACGCCGCATCGTTACCGAACACAAAGGCAGCAGCGGAAAACGCTTGGATTTCCTGATGCAGGAATTAAACCGCGAAGCCAACACTTTGGGCAGCAAATCCATTGCCGCCGAATGCACCCAAGCCTCGGTCGAACTGAAAGTCTTAATCGAGCAGATGCGGGAACAAGTGCAGAATATCGAATAATCGGTTTCCCCGATAACCAAATGCCGTCTGAAAGCCCTTTCAGACGGCATTTTTTCAGTTTGAAACCTTTGCGGTATAAAGGCTTAAGGCTTTCCTTTGACCGCCACCAATCTTGTTCCTGCAAGAAAATCATACAGAAACTGCCGATCGGGATTCAGCAGTGCGAACCCCCACGGTAAAATCAGCCAAATCAATGCCGCGCCGGCCGCGCCCTTGGGCGGAATGCCGAGGAAGTGGCGTAATCCGGCATAAGCAAGCATAGGAATGAAGACGATAAATATGCACGCCCAAATAAAGCGCAGGCGCAGCAGGTGCAAAGACGGCTGTATGCCGTTAAGGTCGCACAAGCCGATTTTCCATGTCCTCATCGCCAAGGTCTGCCCCTGACCGTGCCAGTTGGCGCGAAAATAAAGCCACCATGATCCCATTATCAGGATACTCGTTACCAATGCAGAAACCGCGATAGAAACGGGATTCAGAAAAATGGCGGCAATACCGGCAAACAATGCTGCCAAACAGGTTGCCGCACCGACCAGCAGCATTTCGTACAGCATGGCGGCAAAGCGGCGTTTGAGCGGGGCGGTTTTCAGTGTCATCATCTTTTCAATCAGAATATGCCGTCTGAAACGCCAACAGGCTTCAGACGGCATTCATACAGATATGCCTCGGACGGTTAACGGTGCGGACGTTTCTGACCGCGCGACTGTTTTGCCGCCATTTGATTGATTTCCTGACGTGTCGGGCGTTTTTTGAACATAGCGTGCGCCTCGTCCACCGAACATTTTTGCGACAGGCAGATCAGGGTAATCGCATCTTTTTGGTGTTGTCCGCCGCTGTGGTACATACGGCGCAGGTTTGCCTCGTTGATTCTGCCTTTTTCGGGATCGATGTCGAATTTTTTCAGACGTTCGATAAACTGGCGTTGCTGTCGGCGGGATGTCCAAACAAAGCCGCCCGCAGCGGCGGCGACGATGACGGCGGCAAGCAGGATGGCAAGCGGCCAGGAATCGACAATCAATACGATAATGAGGCTTAAAACGGCGGTGGTCAGTAAAATCAGGCCGCCCAAGCGCAGTTTGGTCTTATTGTCCATAGGGTTGATGTTCCTTTATTGAGGTGGTCGTGCCGTCTGAAATGTTTTCGGACGGATTGGTGAATACTTTTCAGGATTAACGGTATTTTACAGTATTTTCGGATTTTGGGGATTACCGCTTTATTCCGCCAGCGACACGACAAGCCGTTTGAATACCGTCCATGCGTCGCCCTCTTCCGCGCCTTTGATGATTCGGTCGATTTGGGCGCAGGTTTTGAGCGCGTCAAGCAGGCGGACGACGGAAATCCGCTTGACCGCAAGCGGTGCGAGCGTCTGCTTGTCGCCCCAAAGCCTGAGGCTGTTGCGGACGGATTGGATGCTCTGCCCCTGCTTCAGGGCGGCAGCAAGCCGGATCAGCGTCCGCACGTCTTCGGCAACCGCCCACAGCAACAGCACCGGTTCTTCGCCCTCTTCCCGCAATCCGTCCAAAAGCCTGCATACGCGCAGGACATCGCCCTTCATCCACGCGCCTGCCAGTTGGAACGCGTCGAAGCGGGCGACGTTGGCAACGGCGGTTTGCGCCTCATCGATATTGACGGTATGCCCTTTCGGATACAGCAGCCCGAGCTTGTCGATTTCCTGACGCGCCGCCAACAGATTGCCTTCCACGCGCTCAGCAAACAGTGCCAATGCGTCTGCCTCGATACCCAAACCGATTTTGTCCAGCCGTCCGCGTATCCATTGGGGCAAAGCCGCCGCGCCGACCGGTTTGGCTTCCCACACTTCCCCCTTTGCCGCCAATGCGGCAAACCATTTGGACTGGAGCTGGGTTTTCTCCAGTTTGGGCAGCAAAACCAGCGTTACCGTATCTTCCGGCAATCGGGCGGCAAAATCCTGCAACGCCTCGCCGCCGGTTTTGCCGGGTTTTCCGTTGGGGATATGCAGTTCCAACAGCTTCAAATCGGCAAACAGACCCGCACTGCCTGCGGTTTGCAACAGTTCGTTCCAATCGAAGGCATTGTCTGCCGTATAAACTTCCCGATTAAGGTAACCTTGTTTCTTCGCCGCCGCCCTCAATGCGTCCAATGCCTCGATACGCAACAGTTCTTCCTCGCCGTGGATGACGTACAGAGGTTTCAAAGGCGCGTCCGTATCAATGCGTCCGATATGTGCCGCCACGTCATTCCGCCTTCAGAAAGGTCAGGCGGCGGACAATCTGTTCGGCGGCATCCTGCCGCATTTCCGCCCACAATGCCGCTTCCTCTTCCTGTTTGCCCAAGATCTCGTTGTCGGCATAAGCAAGGACGCGGCGGACGGACACGGTCATCGGTTTGCCGACCGGCTCGCCGCGTTTCAATACCTGCGCTTCAACCGTCAATATCAAAAGATATTCGTTGATGACTGCCGCACGGGTAACGGTGTAGGTTTCCTTGTTTTGGGAAACGCTGTCTATACGCAGGGTCATCTGCGCGCCGGCAGCATCGTCCACCCTACCCGAAGCCTGATACAGCGCGGTTTCCAAAGGAAACTGCAATGCCTGTCCGCCTTCGATGTGCCAGCTCCGGTAGGTCAGCGGCGGAGAAATGCCGTCTGCACCTTTCAGGTGGAAACCGCACGCGCCCAGCATCAGCACTGCGGCAGTAAGAAACAGTTTGTTCATGGCTTGCCTTTCTCAAAAGCACAAAGTCGGTAGATTATATCAGCGGCGTGTTCAGACGGCATTGCCGTCCAGCCAAATCAAGCTCGCCATACGCCCTGTCGCTCCGTCGCGGCGGTAGGAAAAGAAAGTATCCCGTTCCAAAACCGTACAATGCGTGCCGCCATATACGCCGCCCACGCCTTCGCGCTTCAGAATCAGGCGGGCGAGCGCGTAAAGGTCGGCAAGGAATTTGCCGCTGCCTATGCCTTCAAATGCGGTGGCGGCTTCGGGCATGGGCGTGCAGAACGCATCAAACACATCCTGTCCGACTTCAAACGCATCCGCACTGATGGCGGGGCCGAGATACGCCATCATTTCGACGGGCGGAACCTTCATTGCGGCTATGGTGTTTTGCAGTACGCCGCCCGCCAAACCGCGCCAGCCCGCGTGTGCGGCGGCAACCGCCGTACCCGCCCTGTCGCAAAACAAAACAGGCAGACAGTCTGCGGTCATCACGGCACAGACGGCTTTACCCGTATCGTCCACGGAAGCGTCGGCATCGGGCGTGCCGTCCAATGCTTCGGCAGCATTGACGACGACGGTACTGTGGATTTGATTGAGGTAGGCAACGGGCAATCCGACCTGCTGTTGCACGATTTCGCGGTTGCGGCGCACGGCTTCGGGATTGTCGCCGACGTGCGTACCGAGGTTCAAACTCTGATACGCACCTTGGCTCACGCCGCCGTTGCGCGTGGTAATCAGGGTTTTCACATTGGCGGGCGCGGGCCAATCGGCGGTCAGGAAGTTTTTGCCTTTCGGGGCGAGATTTAGGGTTTCTGTGATGGTTTTCATTGGATATTGGAATAGGTGTGTGGCGGAAAGGGTTGATTAACTGCCTTCGGGGCAAATGAATGCTTGTTTTTTCGTCATTCCCACACAGGCGGGAATTCGGAGATTCGGGATTGTTTTCAAACGTTCGGGTTCGGATTCTTGCCGGTGCGGGAATGATGCCCTTATATATAGTGGATTAAATTTAAATCAGGACAAGGCGACGAAGCCGCAGACAGTACAAATAGTACGGCAAGGCGAGGCAACGCCGTACTGGTTTAAATTTAATCCACTATACTTTCTCCGAGCTTTATATGTTTCAACAGAGGACGGCACATCAAGCACCGCACTGCGTGTTGCCCGAACGAGACTGCCCTCCGATTAGATTCTATCGCTATAAACAGACGGGTTTCAACCGAAAAGGAATGGGAATGAAGTCCGTTTCCGACACCTCTCGGGCGATGCCGTCTGAAAACCAATCTCCACTTTCAGACGGCATTGTTTAGGCACGGTCATTTTGCAAATTAAGGTTAAGGCGTGTATGCTTGCCTTCCCTTAAAAACAAACACGCAACGCATTATTATGAATATCCTCAGTAAAATCAGCAGCTTTATCGGAAAAACATTTTCCCTCTGGGCCGCGCTCTTTGCCGCCGCCGCTTTTTTCGCGCCCGACACCTTCAAATGGGCGGGGCCTTATATTCCTTGGCTGTTGGGCATTATTATGTTCGGTATGGGTTTGACGCTCAAACCTTCCGACTTCGATATTTTGTTCAAACATCCCAAAGCCGTCATAATCGGCGTAATCGCACAATTCGCCATTATGCCGGCAACCGCCTGGCTGCTGTCCAAACTGTTGAACCTGCCTGCCGAAATCGCGGTCGGCGTGATTTTGGTCGGCTGCTGCCCGGGCGGTACGGCTTCCAATGTGATGACTTATCTGGCGCGTGGCAATGTGGCTTTGTCGGTTGCCGTTACGTCTGTTTCCACCCTGATTTCCCCATTGCTGACTCCCGCCATCTTCCTGATGCTTGCCGGCGAAATGCTGGAAATCCAAGCGGGCAGTATGTTGATGTCCATCGTCAAAATGGTTTTGCTCCCCATTGTTTTGGGTTTGATTGTCCATAAGGTTTTGGGCAGTAAAACCGAAAAGCTGACCGATGCGCTGCCGCTGGTTTCCGTTGCCGCCATCGTGCTGATTATCGGCGCGGTTGTTGGGGCAAGCAAAGGCAAGATTATGGAAAGCGGTCTGCTGATTTTTGCGGTTGTCGTACTCCACAACGGCATCGGCTACCTGCTCGGCTTCTTTGCCGCCAAATGGACCGGTCTGCCTTATGATGCACAAAAAACGCTGGCCATCGAAGTCGGTATGCAAAACTCGGGCCTGGCCGCCGCGCTTGCCGCCGCACACTTTGCCGTTGCGCCGGTCGTTGCCGTTCCGGGCGCATTGTTCAGCGTGTGGCACAATATCTCCGGCTCGCTGCTGGCAACTTATTGGGCGGCCAAAGCCGGTAAACATAAAAAACCCTAAACGCCTTTCATCATAATGCCGTCTGAACGGGGCAAACGAAACCGGCGGTTTCCGCCCGACCCCTTCAGACGGCCTTTGTTTGAAATCGGCGGGAACGATTGCCCGGCTGCTCCGGTTCGGCTGCCTGCGTTCGCCCCGCCTTTCAAGCCGCCTCACTCCCTTACATAAACCACTTCGACATCGTAGTCGTCTTCGTTCCAATCGTCATCGTCGTCCGCGCCGAATTTGTCCTGCCATTCCTCTTCATTGCTCAAAGACGAATCCAAACCGGCTTCAAGACGGAGGACAGACAATAAATGATATATGTCGTCCGGAATCGGTGCCTCAAACGAAACGGTTTCGCCGCTTTCCGGATGGGTAAAACTCAAGCGGTAGGCGTGCAACGCCTGACGCGCGCCCAGACTTTTAACGGCTTCTTTCACCGTGTCGCCGCACGGGTGGCGCGGGTTGCCGTAAACCGGGTCGCCGGCAAGCGGATGGTTGGCCTCACGCATATGGACGCGGATTTGGTGCGTCCTGCCTGTTTCGAGCGAGCATTCGATATAGCTGTGCGCCAGATAGCGTTCCAACACTTTGACGTGGGTAACGGCTGGTTTGCCGCCGAATTTGACGACTGCCATTTTCAGGCGGTTGTGCGGATCGCGTCCGATTTGGGTTTCGATTTTACCGTCAAAGGGAACGATGCCGTTGGCGACGGCGCGGTAAATGCGTTTGACCGTGCGTTCCTGAAGCTGCCGCACAAGGGAATTTTGCGCCGGCAGGGTTTTGGCAACCACCATCAGCCCGCTGGTTTCCTTGTCGAGGCGGTGGACGATGCCCGCGCGCGGAATTTGGGACAGCTCGGGGCAATGCGCCAACAGGCCGTTGAGCAGCGTCCCCGTCCAGTTGCCCGCCGCCGGATGCACCACCAGTCCGGCCGGTTTGTTGACGACGATGACGGTATCGTCTTCGTAAACAATATCCAAAGCCATAGGCTCTGGAACAAACGCCAGATTTTCCTCACTCGGACGGACGGTTACACGGATTTGCTCACCGCCTATCATTTTGTCTTTGGGTTGCGAAGGTTTATCGTTTACAATAACCGCGCCCTCTTTAATCCATAATGTCAGGCGGCTGCGCGAATAGTCGGGCAGAAGTTTCGCCAACACCGCATCCAACCGCCCGCCGGCAAGCTCGAGCGGAACGGTCAGACCGATACGGTTTTCAGTTTCGGAAGCTGACGCAAAGTCTGAATCGTCGCTATAATCGGATTCATTATCAAAGGAAGTATTCTGCATGAAAAAAATTCTTTTAACGGTTTCATTAGGTTTGGCACTGAGTGCCTGTGCCACTCAAGGTACGGTCGATAAAGATGCCCAGATTACCCAAGATTGGAGTGTGGAGAAGCTCTATGCCGAAGCCCAGGACGAGCTGAACAGCAGCAATTATACGCGGGCTGTCAAGTTATACGAAATCTTGGAATCGCGCTTCCCCACCAGCCGCCATGCCCGGCAGTCGCAACTGGATACCGCATACGCCTATTATAAAGACGATGAAAAAGACAAAGCTCTGGCGGCAATCGAACGCTTCCGCCGCCTTCACCCGCAACACCCGAATATGGATTACGCGCTGTATCTGCGCGGCTTGGTGCTGTTCAACGAAGACCAGTCCTTCCTGAACAAACTGGCCTCGCAAGACTGGTCCGACCGCGACCCGAAAGCCAACCGCGAAGCGTACCAGGCGTTTGCGGAACTCGTCCAACGCTTCCCCAACAGCAAATACGCCGCCGATGCGACCGCACGCATGGTCAAACTGGTCGATGCACTGGGCGGCAATGAAATGTCGGTGGCGCGCTACTACATGAAACGCGGCGCATATATCGCCGCCGCCAACCGCGCCCAAAAAATTATCGGCAGCTACCAAAATACACGCTATGTCGAAGAATCGCTCGCCATCTTGGAACTTGCCTACCAAAAACTCGGCAAACCACAGCTTGCCGCCGATACGCGCCGCGTGTTGGAAACCAACTTCCCGAAAAGCCCGTTTTTGACGCACGCTTGGCAGCCCGACGATATGCCTTGGTGGCGTTACTGGCATTAAGCCCATCCTCGAAATGCCGTCTGAAGCCCTTTCAGACGGCATTTTATGTTTCAAACCTCATTCAAACGGTTTTTTCTGCCAATAGAATTTATACCCTCTCAAACGTTGAGCCTTCACGCCGCCGCGCCCCAAGCCGAATTGCAGCGCGCCCGACAAATCGGTACGCAGCAGTTTGATGCCGTGTGCGCGGACACGGTTCTGCACCGCTTCGGTCGGATGTTTGTAGGCGTTGGCATAACCGCTTGACGCTACCGCATATTCCGGTGCGACCGTATGCAAAAACAACCCTGATGATGAAGTATTGCTGCCGTGATGCCCCAATACCAACACCTGGCTGTACAGGTTTGAGCCGTATTTTTTAACCAACTCCGCCTCGCCTTTCGTATCCAAATCGCCCGTTACCAGCAGTGCCGCACCACCAGCCACAACACGCAAAACACAACTTTTCCCATTATCATCGATGTTTTTGCGTTCAGACGGCATCAAAAACTCGAAATCCACGCCGTCCCATTGCCAACGCTGTTCCGCACAATGCCGCGCCCCCTCATAAAATTCCGGCTGCCCGGCATAAATCCCGCCGTTCGGTATCTTGCCGACTGCCTGAAAACCGCCGTCGTGGTCGCTGTCGTGATGCGACAGAACCAGCTTGTCCAAACGGCGGACACCCGCCGCATTCAAACTCGGCACAATCCCCATCTGCGCCGCCGCTGCCGTTCCGGTGTCAAACAAAAGATGATGATTTGCCGTCTGAACCGACACCGACAAACCCTGCCCCGCATCCCAAACCGTAACCGCAGCCTCATTTTCCGGCACGCTGGGCGGACGGTAAAACACAAACCCTGCCAACAGCAACACCGCCCACGGACGCAAACCCAAGCCGCGCGGCAGCAACAACAGCAAAGCGGCACACACCGCCAACACCAGCAGCGGCAAAGGTGCGGCGGCAACGGCAAACTCCGGCGACACACCGGCAAGCCATACCAAAAACCTCAAAGTATATTCTGCCAAGAATGCTGCCGCCTGCTGAAGCGGCGCAAACGGCACGACCGAACCCAGCAACGCCAGCGGCGTCAATACCCAAGAAAACCACGGAATCGCCACCGCATTGACCAAAGGGCTGATTAAAGGCAGCGAAGCAAACAGATAACCGAGCAAAACCAACGACAACACCGAAGCCGCCCACTGCCCGCGCAAAGCAGTTTGCCGTTTCCCCTCGTGCAAACGCCCCGAACACGCCCATATCAGGGCCGCCACCAAACCAAAAGACAGCCAAGTCCCCACACCCAAGACCGCCGACGGGTCGAACAGCAGCACCGCCGCCAACGCCTGCCACCACGTCGCCCACGCCGACAGTCTTCCCCTACGCCAAGCCCACGCAAACGCCGCCAACATCAAAACACTGCGCTGCGTCGGCACGGAAAAACCGGCAAGCAGCGCGTAAAACAGCGCGCCTGCACACCCCGCCGCCAAAACCCACACGCGCGGCCGGGCAGGAAGGCGCGGGGAACAGGCAAGCAGCCGCTTCGCCAGCCACGCAAACATCACCGCCACCATCGTAACGTGCAAACCCGAAATACTGACCAAATGCGTCAGCCCCAACGGCCGGAACGCCTGCCACAATTCGGGGCGCAATGCCGACTGTTCGCCCACGCTCAACGCGCGCATCAGCCCGATGCCGTCTGAAAGCCCGCCGTCCGCATCCGCCTGCTGCCAATTACGGCTGATGCGGCTGCGCCAAACCGCAATCCCCCAACCGCTTCCGTCATGCAGCAAAACCCTGTCCGCACCGACCGTCCCCGCGCCGCCTATCCCGTTGGATAATGCCCACGCCTCACGGTTCAAACCGCGCAGGTTCAACTCCCCGACGACGGGGTGCACACGTGCCGTTATCCGCCATCTGCTCCCGACCGCCCATTCGCGCCGTTTGTAGTCCGACAGCAGCAAATCAAACGTCCGACCACCGCTGTCCACAGCCTTTGCCGCAAACTGCACGCGCCGCCCGTCCGACCTCGGCATATCCGCCACTTCCACTGTCAAAGGCACGCCTGAAACCGCCTCCGCCCGCCATTGCGAAGACAATGCCGCCTCCGTCCTGAATACGCCGTAAGCCGCGCCCGCCAACACGCACAGCATCAGACCGGCAAACGCAAAACGCCTTGCAAACACAGCAAAAACCGCAAAAGCCGCCAGCCAAAACAGCCAATGCGGCACGACCGGCAGCGCAAACGAAGCCGCCGCGCCGACAACCCAACACGGCAAAAACCAACGACGGAACACGTCTCCCCACCCCAGATATTTCAAAAATAAACGGATAATAAAGCAAATCCGAAAAACCGTCATAACAAGATTTGAAAATGATATAGTGGTTTAAATTTAAATCAGGACAAGGCGACGAAGCCGCAGACAGTACAAGCAGTACGACAAGGCGAGGCAACGCTGTACTGGTTTTTGTTAAACCACTATAAGAATGCAAACGAAAAGCCTCAGTATTATCCGAGACAACGGCAAACTTTCCATCGTCATTCCCACGAACCCACATCCCGTTATTACCACGAAAGCGGGAATCTAGGACTCAGGGTTAAGAAAACCTACATCCCGTCATTCCCTCAAAAACAGAAAACCAAAATCAGAAACCTAAAATCCCGTCATTCCCTCAAAAACAGAAAACCAAAATCAGAAACCTAAAATCCCGTCATTCCCACGAAAGTGGGAATCTAGGTCTGTCGGTGCGGAAACTTATCGGGTAAAACGGTTTCTTTAGATTCCACGTTCTAGATTCCCGCCTGCGCGGGAATGACGATTCATAAGTTTCCCGAAATTCCAACATAACCGAAACCTGACAGTAACCGTAGCAACTGAACCGTCATTCCCACCACTTTTCGTCATTCCCACCACTTTTCGTCATTCCCACGAAAGTGGGAATCCAGAATCTCGGACTTTCAGATAATCTTTGAATATTGCTGTTGTTTTAAGGTCTAGATTCCCGCCTGCGCGGGAATGACGAATCCATCCGTACGGAAACCTGCACCGCGTCATTCCCACGAACCCACATCCCGTTATTACCACGAAAGCGGGAATCTAGGACGCAGGGTTAAGAAAACCTACATCCCGTCATTCCCTCAAAAACAGAAAACCAAAATCAGAAACCTAAAATCCCGTCATTCCCACGAAAGTGGGAATCTAGGTCTGTCGGTGCGGAAACTTATCGGGTAAAACGGTTTCTTTAGATTCCACGTTCTAGATTCCCGCCTGCGCGGGAATGACGATTCATAAGTTTCCCGAAATTCCAACATAACCGAAACCTGACAGTAACCGTAGCAACTGAACCGTCATTCCCACCACTTTTCGTCATTCCCGCGAACGCGGGAATCCAGAATCTCGGACTTTCAGATAATCTTTGAATATTGCCGCTGCCTTAAGGTCTGGATTCCCGCCTGCGCGGGAATGACGGCCGCAGATGCCCGACGGTCTTTATAGTGGATTAACAAAAATCAGGACAAGGCGGCGAAGCTGCAGACAATACAAACAGTACGGAACCGATTCACTTGGTGCTTCAGCACCTTAGAGAATCGTTCTCTTTAAGCTAAGTCGAGGCAACGCTGTACTGGTTTTTGTTAATCCGCTATATTCCGCCATCTCTAAGATTTACAGCGATACACGGGGGATTTAAGGAATGCCCGAACCATCATTCCCACCACTTTTCGTCATTCCCGCTACTTTTCGTCATTCCCGCCACTTTTCGTCATTCCCACGAAAGTGGGAATCCAGAATCTCGGACTTTCAGATAATCTTTGAATATTGCTGTTGTTCTAAGGTCTAGATTCCCGCCTGCGCGGGAATGACGAATCCATCCGTACGGAAACCTGCACCGCGTCATTCCCACGAACCCCCATCTCGTCATTACCACGAAAGCGGGAATCTAGGACGCAGGGTTAAGAAAACCTACATCCCGTCATTCCCGCACAAGCGGGAATCCAAAAACAAAAAGTCGCAGAAATTTAACGGAAGAACCGAACCCCGAAAATCGGCTTCCCGCCTTCGCTTGAATAACAGAACAAAGGAAGCGGAAATAAAAACATCGGGATTCTTTTTTTAAATTGACAATAAAACACCAAAATTAATGATTTACACAACAAAAAATAGTCAACACCGCCAAACCGGCGTAAAATACAAGACATTATCACCCTTAAAACGGTAAAACCTTATGAAAACCAAACGTTTTAAAATTAACGCCATATCCTTATCCATCTTTCTTGCCTATGCCCTTACGCCATACTCAGAAGCGGCATTGGTCAGAGACGATGTCGATTATCAAATATTCCGTGACTTTGCAGAAAACAAAGGCAAATTTTTTGTCGGCGCAACCGATTTATCAGTGAAAAACAAACAAGGTCAAAACATCGGCAACGCATTATCCAACGTACCGATGATTGATTTTAGCGTTGCAGATGTCAACAGACGTACATTAACCGTCATCGATCCCCAGTATGCCGTCAGCGTCAAACATGTAAAAGGAGACGAAATCTCTTATTACGGGCATCACAATGGGCACTTAGATGTTAGCAATGATGAAAACGAATATCGTTCAGTTGCACAAAATGACTACGAACCAAATAAAAATTGGCATCACGGTAATCAAGGTCGTCTTGAAGACTACAACATGGCACGCCTTAATAAATTCGTAACAGAAGTCGCACCTATTGCACCAACCAGTGCAGGCGGCGGCGTTGAAACCTATAAAGATAAAAACCGTTTTTCTGAGTTTGTGCGAGTTGGAGCAGGTACGCAATTTGAATATAACAGCCGCTACAATATGACAGAGCTTTCACGAGCTTATCGTTATGCCATTGCAGGTACGCCTTATCAAGACGTGAATGTCACATCGAATCTAAATCAAGAAGGCTTGATTGGCTTCGGTGATAATTCAAAACATCATTCCCCAGAAAAACTCAAAGAAGTTTTATCTCAAAACGCATTGACTAACTATGCTGTGTTAGGCGATAGCGGTTCACCATTATTTGCTTATGATAAACAAGAAAAACGCTGGGTCTTTTTAGGTGCTTACGATTATTGGGCAGGCTATCAAAAAAACTCTTGGCAAGAATGGAATATCTATAAAAAAGAATTTGCAGATGAAATCAAACAACGCGATAACGCCGGCACCATCAAAGGTTATGGCGAACATCATTGGAAAACCACGGGCACAAACAGCCATATCGGTTCGACAGCGGTAAGGCTTGCCGGCAATGAAAGGGGTGCAAACAACGGACAGAATGTTACCTTTGAAAACAACGGCACTTTGGTATTGGATCAAAACATCAACCAAGGCGCGGGCGGTCTGTTTTTCAAAGGCGATTACACAGTCAAAGGTGCAAATAATGGCATCACTTGGCTAGGTGCAGGGATTGATGTTGCCGACGGCAAAAAAGTCGTTTGGCAAGTCAAAAATCCGAATGGCGACAGATTGGCAAAAATCGGCAAAGGCACATTAGAAATAAACGGCACAGGCGTTAACCAAGGGCAATTAAAAGTCGGCGACGGTACGGTTATTCTGAATCAACAAGCCGATGCCGACAAAAAAGTCCAGGCTTTCTCCCAAGTCGGCATTGTGAGCGGGCGCGGTACATTGGTGCTGAACAGTCCGGACCAGATTAACCCGAATAATCTGTATTTCGGTTTCCGTGGCGGTCGTTTGGATGCCAATGGCAATGACTTGACTTTTGAACACATCCGCAACGTGGATGAAGGCGCGCGCATTGTCAACCACAACACAGACCGCGCCTCCACAATCACATTAACCGGCAAATCATTAATTACCGCTCCTCAAAATCTTTCTGTTTATGAAATCCGAAATGATTACGATGATGACGATTATTATGGCTATTACAGCTATAGAAAACCCATTCCGCAAGGCAAAGATCTTTATTACAAAAACTATCGTTATTACGCCCTAAAATCCGGCGGCAGCGTGAACGCACCGATGCCCGAAAACGGACAAACGGAAAATAACGACTGGATTTTAATGGGCAGCACACAAGAAGAAGCCAAGAAAAACGCGATGAACCACAAAAACAATCAGCGTATTAGCGGTTTTAGCGGTTTCTTTGGCGAAGAAAACGGAAAAGGACATAACGGCGCATTAAACCTTAATTTCAACGGCAAAAGCGCGCAAAACCGTTTCTTGTTAACAGGCGGCACGAATTTAAACGGAAAAATAAGCGTAACTCAAGGCAATGTCTTGTTATCAGGTCGTCCAACACCACACGCAAGAGATTTTGTGAACAAATCTTCAGCCCAAAAAGACGCACATTTCTCCAAAAACAATGAAGTCGTATTTGAAGACGACTGGATAAACCGCACATTCAAAGCCACAGAAATTACGGTTAATCAATCCGCATCATTCTCTTCCGGCAGAAATGTATCCAACATTACCGCCAACATCACCGCAACAGACAACGCCAAAGTAAATTTGGGTTACAAAAACGGCGATGAGGTTTGCGTGCGCTCGGACTATACCGGTTATGTTACCTGCAACACAGGCAACTTATCCGATAAGGCTTTAAACAGCTTTGGAGCGACACAGATTAACGGCAATGTGAATCTGAACCAGAATGCGGCATTGGTCTTGGGCAAGGCTGCATTATGGGGGCAAATTCAAGGGCAAGGAAACAGCCGTGTCAGCCTAAACCAACATAGCAAATGGCATTTGACTGGCGACAGCCAAGTACACAATCTGTCATTGGCGGATAGCCATATTCATTTGAACAATGCCTCCGATGCGCAAAGTGCAAATCAATACCACACGCTCAAAATCAATCATTTATCCGGTAACGGGCATTTTCATTATCTGACGCACTTGGCGGAAAATCTTGGGGATAAAGTGCTTGTGAAGGAATCCGCATCCGGTCATTATCAGCTCCATGTTCAAGATAAAACAGGCGAACCCAATCAGGAAGGGCTGAATCTCTTTGATGCATCATCCGTACGAGACCGTTCTCACCTTTCCGTTTCCTTGGCGAATCATCACGTCGATTTAGGCGCATTGCGTTATACAATCAAAACAGAAAACGGTATTACCCGATTGTACAATCCTTATGCCGAGAACCGCCGCCGAGTCAAACCGGCCCCGTCTCCTGCCACAAACACGGCTTCTCAAGCACAAACGGACAGTGCACAAATTGCCAAGCCTCAAAATATCGTCGTCGCACCGCCTAGCCCGCAGGCAAATCAAGCCGAAGAAGCAAAACGCCAACAAGCAAAAGCGGAGCAAGTGAAGCGTCAGCAAGCAGAAGCAGAGCGTAAATCGGCAGAGTTAGCAAAACAAAAAGCAGAAGCCGAACGCGAAGCAAGAGAGCTGGCGACCCGCCAAAAAGCAGAACAAGAACGCAGCAGCGCCGAACTTGCACGTCGACATGAAAAAGAACGCGAAGCGGCAGAGTTGTCGGCAAAACAAAAAGTCGAAGCCGAACGTGAGGCTCAAGCATTGGCGGTACGCCGAAAAGCAGAAGCCGAAGAGGCAAAACGCCAAGCTGCAGAGCTTGCACGCCGGCATGAAAAAGAACGCGAAGCGGCAGAGTTGTCGGCAAAACAAAGGGTCGGGGAAGAGGAACGCCGTCAAACAGCCCAATCCCAGCCGCAACGCCGCAAACGCCGTGCCGCACCGCAGGATTATATGGCAGCTTCCCAAGACCGTCCTAAACGCCGCGGACACCGTTCGGTACAGCAAAACAATGTGGAAATTGCCCAAGCCCAAGCAGAACTTGCGCGCCGACAGCAGGAAGAACGCAAAGCGGCAGAGTTGTTGGCAAAACAAAGGGCAGAAGCCGAACGTGAGGCTCAAGCATTGGCTGCGCGCCGAAAAGCAGAAGCCGAAGAGGCAAAACGCCAAGCTGCCGAACTTGCACATCGCCAGGAAGCAGAACGCAAAGCGGCAGAATTGTCGGCAAACCAAAAAGCCGCAGCTGAAGCCCAAGCATTGGCGGCACGCCAACAAAAAGCCCTTGCGCGTCAACAGGAAGAAGCACGAAAAGCTGCAGAGTTAGCCGTCAAACAAAAAGCGGAAACCGAACGCAAAACCGCCGAACTTGCCAAGCAAAGGGCAGCAGCCGAAGCAGCAAAACGCCAGCAAGAAGCTCGCCAGACCGCCGAACTTGCACGTCGTCAAGAAGCGGAACGCCAAGCAGCAGAGTTGTCGGCAAAACAAAAAGCCGAAACAGATCGAGAAGCGGCAGAATCGGCGAAACGAAAAGCTGAGGAAGAAGAGCACCGTCAAGCAGCCCAATCCCAGCCGCAACGCCGAAAACGCCGTGCCGCACCTCAGGATTATATGGCAGCTTCCCAAAATCGTCCGAAACGTCGCGGACGCAGATCTACTCTGCCGGCACCGCCCTCGCCATCATTTGATTCGTCAGCTTACGCAGCACCCAGGGCCTTGCATAATCCGGACTGGTATGAAAATGACTATGAAGAAATCCCCTTGGATGCGTTGGAAGATGAAAATGTATCTGAATCAGTTGACACATCAGACAAACAGCCTCAAGACAATACGGAACTTCATGAAAAATATGAAAATGATTATGAAGAAATCCCCTTGGATGCGTTGGAAGACGAAGATGTATCCGAATCGGTTGACACATCAGACAAACAGCCTCAAGACAATACGGAACTTCATGAAAAAGTTGAGACAGTGAGTTTGCAACCAAGAGCCGCGCAGCCGCGAGCCCAAGCCGCCACTCAGCCGCAAGCCCAAGCCGCCGCGCAAGCTGATGCAGTCAGCACCAATACCAACTCGGCTTTATCTGACGCAATGGCAAGCACGCAATCTATCTTGTTGGATACAGGTGCTTCATTAACACGGCACATTGCACAAAAATCACGCGCTGATGCCGAAAAAAACAGCGTTTGGATGTCGAACATCGGTTATGGCCGTGATTATGCTTCCGCACAATATCGCCGGTTTAGTTCGAAACGCACGCAAACACAAATCGGCATTGACCGCAGCTTGTCCGAAAATATGCAGATAGGCGGCGTATTGACTTACTCTGACAGTCAGCATACTTTTGATCAGGCGAGCGGCAAAAATACTTTTGTGCAAGCCAACCTTTATGGTAAGTATTATTTAAATGATGCTTGGTATATGGCCGGCGATATTGGTGCAGGCAGCTTGAGAAGCCGGTTACAAACGCAGCAAAAAGCAAACTTTAACCGAACAAGCATCCAAACCGGCCTTACTTTGGGCAATACACTGAAAATCAATCAATTCGAGATTGTCCCCAGTGCGGGGATCCGTTACAGCCGCCTGTCATCTGCAGATTACAAGTTGGGTAACGACAGTGTTAAAGTAAGTTCTATGTCAGTGAAAACACTGACGGCCGGACTGGATTTTGCTTATCGGTTTAAAGTCGGCAACCTTACCGTAAAACCCTTGTTATCTGCAGCTTACTTTGCCAATTATGGCAAAGGCGGCGTGAATGTGGGCGGTAATTCCTTCGTCTATAAAGCAGATAATCAACAGCAATATTCAGCAGGTGCCGCGTTACTGTACCGTAATGTTACATTAAACGTAAATGGCAGTATTACAAAAGGAAAACAATTGGAAAAACAAAAATCCGGACAAATTAAAATACAGATTCGTTTCTAAAATACTAAATTCATAGCAAAATAAAATGCCGTCTGAACTCAGGCTTCAGACGGCATTTTTATAGTGGATTAACAAAAATCAGGACAAGGCGACGAAGCCGCAGACAGTACAGATAGTACGGCAAGGCGAGGCAACGCCGTACTGGTTTTTGTTAATCCACTATATCAGACGGACGAGGTTACAGTTTAATCCCTTTGAGCTTCGCGACGGTATTGATGTCTTTGTCGCCACGACCGGATAGGTTGACCAGAATCACTTGGTCTTTGCCCATTTTCGGCGCGTTTTTCACCGCCCAAGCAACGGCGTGGCTGGATTCGAGCGCGGGGATGATGCCCTCGAAGCGGCAGAGCAAGTCAAAGGCTTCGAGTGCTTCGTCGTCTTTGGCAACAGTGTATTCGACGCGCTTGATGTCGTGCAGATGGCTGTGTTCCGGGCCGATGCCGGGGTAATCCAAGCCTGCGGAAACAGAGTGCGTACCCAAAACCTGACCGTTTTCGTCCTGCATCAGATAGCTGCGGAAACCGTGCAATACGCCAATCGGTGCGCCCGAAGTAATCGGCGCGGCGTGATCGGGGGTGTTCACGCCCAAACCGCCAGCCTCCACGCCGACGAGGCGCACGTTTTCTTCGCCGATATACGGGTGGAACAAACCGATGGCGTTCGATCCGCCGCCCACGCAGGCAACGGCAACGTCGGGCTGTCTGCCGATGGCTTCCTGCATCTGCGCTTTAGCTTCGTTGCCAATCACGCATTGGAAATCGCGCACCATTTCGGGATACGGCGCGGGGCCGGCGGCGGTACCGATGATGTAGAACGTGTCGTCCACGCGGGCGACCCATTCGCGCATGGCTTCGTTCATCGCGTCTTTCAGCGTGCGGCTGCCGCTTTCTACACCGACCACGTTCGCACCCAATAATTTCATACGGAACACGTTGGGCATTTGGCGTTGGATGTCGTCCGCGCCCATATACACGTCGCAAGTCATACCGAAGCGTGCGGCAACGGTGGCACTCGCCACGCCGTGCTGACCCGCGCCGGTTTCGGCGATGACGCGTTTTTTACCCATGCGTTTTGCCAACAGTGCCTGACCGATGGTGTTGTTGACTTTGTGCGCGCCGGTGTGGTTCAAGTCTTCGCGCTTCAACCAGATTTGCGCGCCGCCCAGATGTTCGGACAACCGCGCGGCGTGGTAAACGGGGCTGGGCCTGCCGACATAATGTTTCAAATCATGGCGGAACGCTTCCCAAAATTCAGGATCGTTTTTCGCTGCCTTATAGGCATCCGCCAGCTCTTGCAAGGCGGGAATCAGGGTTTCGGAGACATAAAGCCCGCCGTGTTCGCCGAAAAAGCCCTTCTCGTCGGGCGCGTGGTAGTTCTTCATCGGATTCTTCCTTGTGCTTCAAATTTTCAGACGGCATTTCCGTTTTTGCAAACATGCCGTCTGAACGGGAAATTGTCGGCAATTATAACTGTTTTTCACACAAGCCCGCCATTTCGAAAAACGCCCGATACGCCGCCGCTTTTTTCGCCAAACTCAAAGGATAGGCGCGCGAAGTCGAAGGCAGGCGCGTCAGCGTCAAATCCCGTCCGGCAAACGGAAACGGCACGGTTTCGCCCGTTTTCGGCATTTTGATACCGCCGCCCTGAATATCGAGCAGGATTTCCGTCGCCTTGCCGCCTGTCGTACAAATATGGCGGCACTCGGGTATTTTTGCCAACACCGCCGCCAAATCGACGGTTTCAACTACCTTTAAAAACTTGTCGGACGCATTGCCGTGTTCCCTTGCCGCCTTCAACACGGTCGGACAGGACGCAATCCCCCGTTCGTGCAAAAACGTTTTGATTTTCTCCGCGTCAAACGCTTTTTCAGACAACCTTTGGAAATGCGCCGCATCATTAAAAAACACCAGCCCGTAAACGCGCCACATATCGTTTTGGAAATTCGGATAATGAAACTGCATCGCGCGTTTGTCTTCCTTGGGCGGAAACGTCCCCATCATCATGACCGCAGCCTTCGGCGGCAACACGGAATCGAAGGGATGGGTTTCGATTTCAAGCAGATTTTCAGACACGTTCAATCCTCCAACAGGCAAAACGGCAGACAGCCGGTTTTTGCACCAAACCGCCAAACACGGCAAGCCTTCAAACAGCATTATCACGCCCTGCCGTTTTCGGTTACAATGCCGACATCAAACGGATACTGTAAACACATTTATGTTTCAACACACAGGACGACACATAAAGCACCGCCCTATGTGCCGTCCTGATTTGGAAGGAGTTACGCCCCTCCCAAATAGAGTCTGATTCTACCGCCCTAAAGGGCGGGGTTTCAACCGAAAAGGAAACACGATGAAAGAACACAAAGCCCGCAAGCGTTTCGGGCAGAATTTTTTGCAGGACACGCGGATTATCAGCGATATTGTCAACGCCGTGCGCCCGCAGGCGGATGATGTCGTGATTGAAATCGGTCCGGGTTTGGCGGCGATTACCGAACCTTTGGCGAAAAAGCTGAACCGCCTGCACGTTGTCGAAATCGACCGCGACATCGTATGCCGTCTGAAAACGCTGCCGTTTGCGGATAAACTGGTGATTCACGAAGGCGATGTATTGCAGTTTGATTTCAACGGCATCGCAGGCAAAAAGAAAATCGTCGGCAACCTGCCCTACAACATTTCCACGCCGCTTTTGTTCAAGCTGGCGGAGGTGGCGGACGATGTCGTCGATATGCACTTTATGCTGCAAAAAGAAGTGGTCGATCGTATGGTTGCCGCGCCGAAAAGCAACGACTACGGCCGCTTGGGCGTGATGCTGCAATATTTCTTCGATATGGAAATGCTGATTGACGTGCCGCCCGAATCGTTCGACCCCGCGCCGAAAGTGGATTCGGCCGTCGTCCGCATGATTCCGGTGAAACACCGTATCGGCAAGGCGGACGATTTCGAGCATTTCGCCAAACTCGTGAAACTCGCCTTCCACCAACGCCGCAAAACCATACGCAACAATCTGAAAGAGCTTGCAGGCGACGATGATTTGCAGGCAGTCGGCATCAATCCGCAAGACCGCGCCGAACATATCGCGCCGGAGAAATATGTGGCGTTGAGCAATTATCTGGCGGGCAAGGCCGTCTGAAAAGGGAGTAAGCCGATGACGAAATACCTGCTTTTACCCCTGATACTGCCGCTTGCAGCCTGCCTGACCAATCCGAACGACCGTTTTTTTGACGGCAGACGCTACACGCTTCATCATATGGAGCTCCCGTAACGACAACCTGCAACGGCAAATGCCGTCTGAAAGAAAAGACATGATCAAATTCAAAAACGTACACAAACATTTCAAAGACCTGCACGTCATCAACGGCGTAAACTTGGAAATCAAAAAAGGCGAAGTGGTCGTCGTCTGCGGGCCTTCGGGCAGCGGCAAATCCACACTCATCCGCACTGTCAACCAGCTTGAAAGCATCGAAAGCGGCGAGATTTGGGTGGACGGTGTCAACGTTGCCGACCCCAAAACCGATTTGAACAAAATCCGCGAAGAAGTCGGCTTCGTATTCCAAGGCTTCAACCTCTACCCGCACCTGACCGTATTGGAAAACATTACCCTCGCACCGATGAAGGTTAAGGGGCAAAATGCGGAACAGGCGGAGAAAAAGGCAATGGAGCTTTTGGAACGCGTCGGACTGGCACACAAAAAAGACGCCTTCCCTTCCCAACTTTCCGGCGGCCAGCAGCAACGCGTGGCGATTGCACGCGGTTTGGCGATGGAACCGCGCGTAATGTTGTTTGACGAACCGACCTCCGCACTCGACCCCGAAATGGTCGGCGAAGTGTTGAAAGTGATGAAAGACTTGGCAGAAAGCGGCATGACGATGATGTGCGTAACCCACGAAATGGGGTTTGCCCGCGAAGTTGCCGACCGCGTGATTTTCGTCGATAAAGGGCAAATCCTCGAAGACGAAACGCCGGAAGCGTTTTTTACCAACCCGAAACACGAACGCGCCAAGCAGTTCCTGCAACAGGTCATGACCCATTGATGCTATGCCGTCTGAAAACCGAACGTTCAGACAGCATATCCCGACACCGCAAGATGATTGAGAAAGAAAACCATGTATTTTGTTGACCGCACCGCCGTCGTCCTCAAGCCGACCGCGCGCTTTTTGGAATGGCTCAAAAGCACCGACGAAAATATGCCCGACCTGACCATAGAGCAGCTTCGTGCCAACTGTTCCGTCTTCCTCGTTCCGCAGTTCGACGAACCGGAAGCCGTCGTTTCCTACTTCGACGAACGCTACCGCCAGATTTTCGAGGCGGAGCTGGCAGGTTGGGACATCGATAAGGATAAATGGCCGCAAGATATGGGGCTGAAGGCGTTTTGGGAGTTTTTCGATACCGAAATCCACGATATGGTTTTAGACATGGAAGAAGCGGAATTGAACATTACCCCCGTGTTCGACAACATGATGTAAGGCTGTGCGCGCCTTTCAGACGGCATTGAGGCCGTCCCGCATTCTGAACATCCTGACCGTATCGCTCCACTCGGCTTCCCTTGCCGTCTGCCTGACCTGGTTTTACGGCCGGATGATGTGGTTCGGTTTGGCGGCTTTGGCGGCAAGTTACGCATACTCGCTCAGGATAACGAATCTGAAACACCGCCATGCCATAACCGCCATTACCATAGACCGCGACGGACAGGCGGAAATCGTATCCGGCAAAGAAAAAACGGCAAAGGCGGCGGCACTGTCGGGCAGCAGTATGGTTACGCCTTATGCCTTATTCTTACAATGGGACACCGGCGGCAAAACCGTCCGCCACTGCATCACCCCCGATATGGCGGACAAAGAATCCTACCGCAGGCTGAAAGTCTGGGTGCTTTGGCGGCAACCGAAAAAAACCGCCGAAACCGATACATCAGACTGATTTCAGACGGCATTTGAAAACGAAACACTCATGAAAACACTACAAGACTGGCTCTCGCATTTGGAAACCGCCCACAGCGGCGGTTTGATCGACATGGGTTTGGAGCGCACGAGCGAAGTGAAAAAACGCATGAAGCTCGAGCCGCAATGCCCCGTCGTCGTTGTCGCGGGAACCAACGGCAAAGGTTCGGTCTGTGCCTACCTGACACAGATTTACAAACAGGCGGGCTACAAAACCGGTACGCTGACCAGCCCGCATTTATTGCGTTACAACGAACGCATCGCCGTCAACGCCGAACCCGTTTCGGACGATACAATCACCGCTTCCTTCGAACGCATTGAAACCGCGCGCGGTGAAATATCACTGACTTATTTTGAATTCAATGCCTTGGCGGCCGTCGACATCTTCATGCGCGAACAGGTTGACGTGATGATATTGGAAGTCGGCTTGGGCGGACGCTTGGACGCGGTCAACGCATTTGACGGCGATTGCGCGGTGGTTACCAGCGTGGATTTGGACCATCAGGCGTTTTTGGGCGATACGGTCGAACAGGTCGGCTTTGAAAAGGCAGGCGTGTTCCGCAGCGGCAAACCTGCCATCTGCGGTCAAAACCCCGCGCCCGCATCATTGGTCGCACACGCCGAAGCCATAGGTGCAAAACTGCTGATGGTGCAGCGCGATTTCGAGTTTCACGCGATGGAAAACATCCAATGGAACTACCGCTTCCGGCCGCAACATTCAGACAACCCCGCGCGCAACCGCAATGCCCTGCCCTTCCCCGCATTGCGCGGCACATACCAACTTTCCAACGCCGCCTGCACGTTGACCGTATTGGAATGCTTGAACGACAAATTGCCTGTGGACATCGGTGCAATCAAACGCGGATTGCTGCTGGTTGAAAATCCCGGACGCTTCCAAGTCCTGCCCGGCCGTCCGCTGACCGTTTTGGATGTCGGACACAATCCCCACGCTGCCCGCGCCCTGCGCCGCAGCCTGATTAATTTGGCGTTTGCGCAAAAACGCACCGCCGTATTCAGTATGCTGTCCGACAAAGACATAGACGGCGTGTTGGAAATCGTTAAAGACCAGTTTGACGAGTGGTATATCGCACCGTTGGACGTACCGCGCGGCATGACGCTCGAGAGCCTGCAAAACAAACTGCACGAACACAGCATCGAAAACATACAGACATTCGCCGCCGTCCGCGAAGCTTACCGGGCGGCAGCCTCAAAAGCGGGCGAGAACGACAGAATCGTCGTTTTCGGCTCATTTCATACCGTTGCCGATGTCATGTCGGTACTTTAAAAGGAAACTTCTATGTCCGAAAACAAACAAAACGAAGTCCTGAGCGGTTACGAACAACTCAAACGGCGCAACCGCCGCCGCCTCGTAACGGCAAGTTGCCTGGTTGCCGCCTCCTGCATCCTGCTGGCAGCCGCCCTCAGTTCCGGCCCTGCCGAACAGACTGCCGGCGAAACAAGCGGCGTAGAAAACAAAGCGGCAGGTGCGGCACAAACCCCTGCCTTGAAATCCGCCGCCGACAAACCGCAGGACTTGGCAGGCGAAGACAAGCCTTCTGCCGCCGACAGCGAAATCAGCGAGCCTGAAAACGTAGGCGCGCCGCTGGTGCTGATTAACGACCGCCTCGAAGACAGCAACATCAAAGGTTTGGAAGCATCCGAGAAACTGCAACAGGCAGAAACCGCCAAAACCGCACCGAAGCAGGCAAAACAACGCGCTGCCGAAAAAGTGCCGGCAACTGCCGACAGTACGGATACGGTAGCGGTTGAAAAACCGAAACGCACTGCCGAAACAAAACCGCAAAAAGCGGAACGCACTGCCAAAGCCAAGCCCAAAGCCAAAGAAACCAAAACCGCCGAAAAAGTTGCCGACAAACCGAAAACTGCCGCCGAAAAAACCAAACCGGATACGGCAAAATCCGACAGCGCGGTAAAAGAAGCGAAAAAAGCCGACAAGGCTGAAAGCAAAAAAACAGCCGAAAAAGACCGTTCGGACGGCAAAAAACACGAAACGGCACAAAAAACCGACAAAGCGGACAAGACCAAAACCGCCGAGAAGGAAAAATCCGGTAAAAAAGCCGCCATTCAGGCAGGTTATGCCGAAAAAGAACGCGCCTTAAGCCTCCAGCGCAAAATGAAGGCGGCGGGTATCGATTCGACCATCACCGAAATTATGACCGACAACGGCAAAGTTTACCGCGTCAAATCAAGCAACTATAAAAACGCAAGGGATGCCGAACGCGATTTGAACAAATTGCGCGTACACGGTATCGCCGGTCAGGTAACGAATGAATAACCTCCCCGTTGCCGACCTCCTCGTCTCCGCCATCATCGCCGCCTGCATCGTGCTATCCGCGATGCGCGGCGTGATTGCGGAGGCTGGCTCAATGGCGGCATGGGTGGTTGCCTTTTTTTTCGCCAAACTCTTTGCCGCACCCTTCGCCGACATCGCCTTTGCATCGTTCCAACCCCGCCTGTTTGCATTGGCTCTGTCGTTCATTTCCCTATTCGTCATTGCCTGTCTGATCCAGAAAATACTCCGCTCGCTGCTGACCGGGGCAGTTTCGGCGGTCGGTTTGGGCTTTGCCAACCGCATTTTGGGCGGCGTATTCGGTGCATTGAAAGGCATTTTGATTATTACCCTGCTGGTCATGCTCGCTTCAAAAACCGACCTGCCCGATACCGAAGAATGGCGGCAATCTTACACACTGCCGTTTTTCGTATCGCTTTCCGAAGCCGTGTTGAACCATAGCGGCGGCACGGCGGAAACTCCGGAAGACGATTGATTGCCATACGGATATTTCAGACGGCATTCTCTTTTATGCCGTCTGAAATGTTTTTTTCCTTTCCTCAGCCATATCACAGATTAAATCTTATCCTCCATAAACCCACCTATCTGTCCTTCACTCAAATATTGTCAACAATTCAGGCAAAAAACCACCGTTTGCTTTATAATTCCGTTTTACCCTTAAACCTCGAATCGGAGAAGACGATATGTGCGGCGTATTAGGTTTGGTCAGTCATGAACCCGTGAACCAGCTTCTGTACGACGGTTTGCAGATGTTGCAGCACAGGGGGCAGGATGCGGCGGGCATTGCAACGGCGGAAGGCGGTACCTTCCATATGCACAAAGGCAAAGGCATGGTGCGCGAAGTGTTCCGCACACGCAATATGCGCGATTTGGTCGGCAACGCCGGCATCGCCCACGTCCGTTATCCTACTGCGGGCAACGCGGGCAGCAGCGCGGAGGCGCAGCCTTTCTACGTCAGCTCGCCGTTCGGCATCGTTTTGGCGCACAACGGCAACCTCACCAACACGGCCGAACTTTATGAAAACGTGTGCAACAAACACCTGCGCCACGTCAACACCAGCTCCGATTCCGAAGTCTTGCTCAACGTATTCGCGCACGAATTGCGCCGCGAAGTCTCTAAAAACGCCGACCCGCACCGGCTCAATGCCGACAATATTTTCAACGCCGTTGCCGAAGTCCACCGCCTGGTGCACGGCGCATACGGTGTGGTTGCCATGATTGCGGGCTACGGTATGCTTGCCTTCCGCGACCCTTACGGCATCCGCCCGCTGGTATTGGGTTCGCAAACCGACAGCGAAGGCAGGAAATCCTATGCCGTCGCCTCCGAATCCGTCGCCTTCAACGCGCTTGCCTACGATTTGGAACGCGATATCCGGCCGGGCGAAGCGGTATTTGTCGGCTTTGACGGCACAATCATCGCCCGACAATGCAGCGATAAGGCCAAACTCAGCCCCTGCCTTTTTGAATACGTCTATTTTGCCCGTCCCGACTCCGTGATTGACGGCGTGTCCGTTTACCAGTCGCGCTTGGATATGGGCGTGTCCTTGGCGGAAAAAATCAAACGCGAGCTGCCCGTGGACGGCATCGATGTCGTGATGCCCATCCCCGACACCAGCCGCCCCAGCGCGATGGAGCTTGCTGTCCACCTCAAAAAGCCTTACCGCGAAGGTTTGATTAAAAACCGCTATATCGGCCGCACCTTTATTATGCCCGGCCAGGCGACGCGCAAAAAATCCGTGCGCCAAAAACTCAGCCCGATGGAAACCGAATTTGCAGGCAAAAGCGTGTTGCTGGTGGACGACTCCATCGTGCGCGGTACGACCAGCCGTGAAATCGTCGAAATGGTACGCGCGGCTGGCGCGCGCAAAGTCTATATCGCCTCCGCCGCGCCCGAAGTGCGCTATCCCAACGTATACGGCATCGATATGCCCACGCGCGAAGAGTTGATTGCCAATGGGCGCAGCGCGGCGGAAATCGCCGCCGAAATCGGCGCGGACGGCATCGTGTTTCAAGACTTGGGCGATTTGGAAGCCGTCGTCAAAGCACTCAACCCGAAAATCGAATCCTTCGATTCGTCCTGTTTCAACGGCATTTATCAGACCGGCGACATCGATGATGCCTACCTCGACCGCCTGTCTGCCGAGAAATCCGGCTGCGGCGGTCTGAAAATCCACCCGAGCAGGATGGAACACAGCATCAGCATCAGCGATGCGGGCGACGAAGAATAAGGCTTCCCAAACCGCGATGCCGTCTGAAATCCGAACGCCGGGTTTTCAGACGGCATTTCCCATATCGGCATCACATTTCCCGTTTCATCCGCACACAATATGAGTACCGAAACCAAAAACTACATTACGCCCGCCGGATGGCAGGCATTGAAAGACGAGCTTTATCAACTGGTTAATAAAGAACGCCCCGAAATCGTCCAAATCGTCAACTGGGCGGCAGGCAACGGCGACCGCAGCGAAAACGGCGACTACCTTTACGGCAAACGCCGTATGCGCGAAATCGACCGCCGCATCCGTTTCCTGACCAAGCGTTTGGAAGCCGCCGTCGTCGTTGATCCCGAATTGCGCGAAGCGACCGACCAAGTGTTTTTCGGCGCGACCGTCGGTCTGTTGCGCGGCGACGGGCGCGAGCAAACCGTCAAAATCGTCGGCATCGATGAAATCGATACCGCGCAAAACAAAATTTCTTGGATTTCGCCGCTGGCTCGTTGTCTGATTAAAGCGCGTGAAGGCGACGAAGTGGTTTTAAACACGCCGGAAGGGCGTGAGGAAATTGAAATCCTTTCTGTCGAATACATCAAAATCGACTGATCGGGAATGCCGTCTGAAACGGCACAAACGCGCCGTTTCCCAAATAAAGGAATACCGAATGAGGAAAATCCGCACCAAAATCTGCGGCATCACCACACCGGAAGACGCACTGTATGCCGCCCACGCCGGCGCAGACGCATTGGGACTGGTTTTTTACCCCCAAAGCCCCCGCGCTGTCGACATCATTAAAGCACAAAAAATCACCGCCGCACTGCCGCCGTTTGTCAGCGTTGTCGCCCTTTTCGTCAACGAAAGCGCGCAAAACATCCGCCGCATCCTTGCCGAAGTACCGATACACATCATCCAATTCCACGGCGACGAAGACGACGCATTCTGCCGCCAGTTCCACCGCCCCTATATCAAGGCCATTCGTGTTCAGACGGCATCAGACATCCGAAACGCCGCCGACCGCTTCCCCGACGCTCAGGCACTGCTGTTCGATGCCTACCATCCTTCGGAATACGGCGGCACCGGACACCGCTTCGACTGGACGCTGTTGGCGGAATATTCGGGCAAACCGTGGGTGCTTGCCGGCGGGCTGACCCCTGAAAACGTCGACGAAGCCATCCGCATCACCGGAGCGGAAGCGGTCGATGTATCCGGCGGCGTGGAAGCGTCTAAAGGCAAAAAAGACCCAGCCAAAGTTGCCGCCTTTATCGCAACCGCCAACCGCCTATCCCGTTAAAGCAACAAAAATTGCCGCCGGAATGACTTATAGTGGATTAACAAAAACCAGTACGGCGTTGCCTCGCCTTAGCTCAAAGAGAACGATTCTCTAAGGTGCTGAAGCACCAAGTGAATCGGTTCCGTACTATTTGTACTGTCTGCGGCTTCGTCGCCTTGTCCTGATTTTTGTTAATCCACTATAATCTAAAAAATTTATGCTATTAAATCAGTAATTTCTGATGAATTTTGAAAACTTAATCCCGTCATTCCCGCTCAGGCGGGAATCCGGTTCATTGAGTTTCAGCTATTTAGAATAAATTTTGAAACTCTAATCGCGTCATTCCCACGAAAGTGGGAATCCAGGACGCAAAATCTCAAGAAACCGTTTTACCTGATAAGTTTCCGCACTGACAGACCTAGATTCCCGCCTGCGCGGGAATGACGAATCCATCCATACGGAAACCTGCATCCCGTCATTCCCACGAAAGTGGGAATCCAGTTTTTTGAGTTTCAGTCATTTCCGATAAATTGCCTTAGCATTGAATGTCTAGATTCACGCCTACGCGGGAATGACGGATTTTAGGTTGGGGGCATTTATTGGAAAAAGCAGAAACCTGAAATTCGTCATTCCCGCGCAGGCGGGAATCCAGTGCGTTGAGTTTCAGCTATTTAGAATAAATTTTGAAACTCTAATCGCGTCATTCCCACGAAAGTGGGAATCTAGCTTTTTGAGTTTCAGTCATTCCCGATAAATTGCCTTAGCATTGAATGTCTAGATTCCCGCCTGCGCGGGAATGACGGGATTTGAGGTTGCGGCATTTATCGGAAAAAACAGAAAACCAAAAACAGAAACCTAAAATTCGTCATTCCCGCGCAGGCGGGAATCCAATGCGTTGAGTTTCAGCTATTTAGAATAAATTTTGAAACTCTAATCGCGTCATTCCCACGAAAGTGGGAATCTAGAAATTTAATGTTGCGGCACTAGCCAAAAAAACCGAAACCGAACGGACTAGATTCCCGCCTGCGCGGGAATGACGGCTGCAGATGCCCGACGGTCTTTATAGTGGATTGAGACCTTTGCAATAACATAGGTTACTAAAATTTTATGCTCAATCTCATTTTCAAAATGCAAAACTTTTCTGATTTTTCCTACTTTTTGCTCAATATTAGGAAGGTTTTAGGCAATTGAAAATTTTTTGGCGCATTTTTATGCGTCAAATTTCGTTAACAGACTATTTTTGCAAAGGTCTCGGATTAACAAAAATCAGGACAAGGCGACGAAGCCGCAGACAGTACAAATAGTACGGAACCGATTCACTTGGTGCTTCAGCACCTTAGAGAATCGTTCTCTTTGAGCTAAGGCGAGGCAACGCCGTACTGGTTTTTGTTAATCCACTATAATATGCACAGATAATATCAACCCGTTTTTAACAAAGATATTCCCGATTGAAACAAAATGCCGTCTGAAACCTGTTCGGACGGCATTTGCGTAAAGTTCAGCAAGAAAAACTACAAACCCAGCTCGCGCAGGAAGCGGATGTCGTCCGCCCAACCGGATTTGACTTTGACCCAGACCTTCAAAAATACTTTGGTATCAAACAGTTTTTCCATATCCAACCGCGCTTCGGTGGAAATTTTCTTCAAACGCTCCCCGCCTTTGCCGATTAAAATCGCCTTTTGGCTTTCCTTATCGACCAAAACGGCGATATAGATGCGGTTCAAACCGTCTTCCTCTTCAAACTGCTCCACTTCGACGTTCATCGCATAAGGCAATTCCTCGCCCAAATAGCGGAACAATTTTTCACGCACGATTTCCATCGCTAAAAAACGCGCCGATTTGTCCGTAACCATATCTTCGGGATACATCGGCACGCTTTCGGGCAGATACGGCTTAATCAGCTCCAACAGGTTGGCAATCCGCAATCCGTGTTTCGCGCTGACCGCCTCCGCCGCCGCAAATTCAAATTCGGCGCGCACCTGGGCAACAAACGCCTCCAGCGCGTAACGGTCTTTCGCCTTGTCCTTATCGATTTTGTTGACCACTAAAATGACCGGCGTGTGCTTGGGCAGTTGTTTCAACACGACGCGGTCGGCATCGGTAAAACGCATCGCTTCCACGACGAAAACCACCACATCCACGCCGCCGAGTGCCTCGGTAACGTTTTGATTCAAACGGTCGTTGAGCGCGTTGCGGTGGTCGGTTTGAAAACCGGGCGTATCGACAAACACAAACTGCGCGGTATCGTCGGTATAAATCCCCGTTACGCGGTTGCGCGTCGTCTGCGCCTTTTTGCTGGTAATACTGATTTTCTGACCGATGAGATGATTCATCAGCGTTGATTTGCCCACGTTCGGACGGCCGACAATCGCTACGAAGCCGCAACGGTATCCGTCGGCGGCGCGTTCCCCTGCAAGGAAGGTTTCAATATCCATATTTGCTTTCGTATCCATATTTCAGACGGCATATTCACGCGCCGCCTCATTTCTTTTTCTTCTTCAGCGGCAGCTTCTCTTCCAGCCATTTCAAAGCCTCTTTCGCCGCTTCCTGCTCCGCCGCCTTGCGGCTCGTCCCTTTGGCACGGCACACGAAACCCAGTTCGCCCAAATCGCAGGAAATGACAAACATACTGTCGTTGGCATGGCCGATTTGCTCTTCGATACGGTATTTCGGCAAGGCGAAACGGCGCGCCTGCAACGCCTCCTGCAAAGCAGTTTTGCCGTCTTTTGCCTGATTTTGGAAATCGACTCGCCGGACGCGTTCTGCAAACAAATGGCGCACCACCTTTTCCGCCGTGTTGAAATCCGCATCGAAGCTGACCGCCGCAAACATCGCCTCCATCGCGTCCGCCAGTATCGAAGGCCGTCTGAAGCCGCCGCTCTTCAACTCGCCCGCCCCCAAGTACAGGCCGTCGCCGACATTCATTTCCGCCGCCATTTCCGCCAGCACGCCCTCATTGACCAGACTTGCCCGCAACCGCGACAACTCGCCCTCGGTCAACTTCGGAAACGCGTCAAACAGCATCCGCGCCACCGTATAATTCAAAATCGAATCGCCGACAAACTCGAACCGCTCGTTGTGCTTCGCATGATGGCTCCTGTGCGTCAAAGCCTGCCGCAAAAGCGAAATATCGCGGAACGCGTAGCCCAGTTTCTTCTGTATCGCCGCGTGTGCCTGCTGTTTCAAAACATCGTCTTTCATTACCGTCTTCCGCAAAAAACAGCCCGAATGCGTTTCCATACTCCAAAAATACAGAAACACCTTAAGGCTGCAAACGGCGCACATTGTACCACCAAACCGCCGCCGTCTGCCGACAACGCAAGAATCGTGGTAAAATCCGCAAGTTTTCCCCCAACGTATTCCCGCAATGAACGCATTTGCACAAGCACTTTCCTCGGCACTCGACCGCTGCATCGCCACCAACACCGTCGCCAAACAAAACCAGCCCGTCGGCTTCCTCTACCGCGAAGCCCCCGTTTTTGAAAACGACAGCGGCTGGCGTTTCTTCAGCGGCGACGAGACCGACGAATACACCGACGACCCGGACAACTTCAGCATCGTCAGCCTCGCCGATATCACCAAAACCAACCCTGAAACCGCCGCACTGCTCTCCCAACCTGAAGGCAGCGCGTGGGAATTGGCAGAAGACGGCACATTCCAAACCGTCGCCGACTGGCAACCTAAGGACTGACCCTTCAGACGGCATTCCGAAACCTCCGAATACCAAAGGACACTCAATGAACACCATCGCCCCCAACCTCGACGGCAAACACCTCCGCATCGGCATCGTACAGGCACGCTTCACCAACGAAATCGGCAGCGAAATGCTCAAAGTCTGCTGCCGCACCCTCCAAGAATTGGGCGTGGCAGACGAAAACATTACCGTCGCCACCGTACCCGGCGCGCTTGAAATCCCCATCGCGCTGATGAACTTTGCCTCTTCTGAAAAATTTGACGCACTGATTGCCATCGGCGTCGTTATCCGTGGCGAAACCTACCATTTCGAGCTGGTTTCCAACGAATCCGGAGCAGGGGTCAGCCGCGTCGCACTCGACTACAACATCCCGATTGCCAATGCCGTCCTGACCACGGAAAACGACGCACAGGCAATCGAACGGATTGAAGAAAAAGCCTCGGATGCCGCCAAAGTCGCCGTAGAATGCGCCAACCTCGTCAACCTCCTGCTCGAAGAACAGTTTGAAGACGAAGAATAACAAACAGGGCGTACACCGATACGCCCTTTCCGTTTCAGACGGCATACCGTGCCGCCCAACCGTTTCAAGGAAAAATCATGAAAACAGCCCGCCGCCGTTCCCGCGAGCTTGCCGTACAAGCCGTTTACCAATCCCTTATCAACCGCACCGCCGCGCCCGAGATTGCTAAAAACATCCGCGAAATGCCCGACTTTGCCAAGGCAGACGAAGAATTGTTCAACAAACTTTTCTTCGGCACGCAAACCAATGCGGCAGAGTACATCCGACAAATCCGCCCCCTGCTCGACCGCGACGAAAAAGACCTCAACCCCATCGAACGCGCCGTCCTGCTGACCGCCTGCCACGAGCTGTCCGCCATGCCCGAAACGCCCTACCCCGTCATCATCAACGAAGCCATCGAAGTAACCAAAACCTTCGGCGGCACGGACGGGCACAAATTCGTCAACGGCATCCTCGACAAACTCGCCGCCCAAATCCGTCCCGACGAGCCCAAACGCCGTTGATGCATCACAAATTTAAAGAAAGTTCTATGTCCTTATTTCTGCTTTCTTTGTTTCGTCATTCCCACGCAGGTGGGAATTTGGTTTTTTGAATTTTGGGTATTTCAAATAAATTCTGAAACTTCAATCTCGTCATTCCCGCGCAGGCGGGAATCCGGTTTTTTGAGTTGCTGCCGTTTTTGATAAACTCTGGTCGCATCGAATTTCCGGATTCCTGCCTTCGTGGGAATGGCGAAATTTGAAAATTGTGGGAATTTATCGGAAATAACCGAAACGTAACAAACTCAAACGCCGTTGACGTATCAATCAGTCAACAACACAAATGCCGTCTGAAAAACCTTTCAGACGGCATTTTGTTTCCAGCCCCATCAATACTGTACCGTCCAGCCGATTTCGCCGCCCGCGCGCATCGGGACAAGTTCGCCGTCGCCGTAGGGAATACTTGCGGGGACGGTTTGGCTTTGTTTGACGAGGGTGATCGTGTCGGTATTTTCAGGAATGCCGTAAAACCTTGCGCCGTTTTTCGAGGCGAAGGCTTCGAGTTTGTCCAACGCGCCTGCTTTTTCAAACACTTCGGCATAAAGCTCGATGGCGGTCATCGCGCTGAACATACCGGCGCAACCGCAGGCGTTTTCTTTGGCGGATTTGGCGTGCGGCGCGGAGTCGGTGCCGAGGAAGAATTTATGCGCCTTCTCGCCGGTAACGGCGGCAACCAATGCCTGACGGTGGGTTTCGCGTTTGAGTACGGGCAGGCAGAAATGATGGGGGCGCACGCCGCCGACCAAGAGGTCGTTGCGGTTGAGCAGGAGGTGTTGCGGGGTAACGGTGGCGGCTACGTTGTCGCCTGCTTCCAAAACCAGGCGGGCGGCTTCGGCGGTGGTGATGTGTTCGAACACGACTTTAAGATTCGGCACTTGCGCCAAAACGGGTTTCATCACGCGCCCGATAAAGGCGGCTTCGCGGTCGAAGATGTCGATTTCGGGGTCGGTTACTTCGCCGTGAACGAGGAACAAAATGCCCTGTTTCGCCATTTCTTCCAACACGGGGATGAGCTTGAACAGGTCGGTTACGCCGGAATCGGAATTGGTGGTCGCGCCGGCAGGGTAGAGTTTGAAGGCGACGATGCCGGCGGCTTTGGCTTCGCGCACAAGTGCAGGCGTGGCTTGGTCGGTCAGGTAAAGCGTCATCAACGGCTCAAACGCGCTGCCTTCGGGCAATGCCGCCATGATGCGCGCTTTGTAGGCAAGCGCGTCGGCAACGCTGACGACAGGCGGTTTGAGGTTGGGCATAATGACGGCACGCCCCATTTGGCGGGCGGTATAAGGAGCAACGGCTTTGAGCGCGTCGCCGTCGCGCAGGTGCAGGTGCATATCGTCGGGGCGGATAATGGTCAGGGTTTGCATGGTTTTCCTTTGTTTTATTTGAATGTTCAGACGGCATGCCGACTTTATGCCGTCTGAAGTTAGGGGAGAATTAGGGGTTTCCCGTTGTGGGAACGGTGCGTCAGGTTCAAAACTGCCTGTACGGGTAAATCCGGGGAATCGGCGGTTTGTGCGGTCAATACGGTTTCTTCGGAGCTGCCCGCTTCCCGCCAGGCATAGCTGACTTGGCGGATTTCAAATGATGCCTGCACCGACTGTTCCGCCCTCAATTCTATATTGGCATTTTTCGGCGGCTGTCGGACAAGTCCGTCAAAATGTTCCAACAGCGCGGCACTGTCTGCCCGCTCGGCTTTCACACTGCAACTGTCGCGCGTCAGGCTCAAATAATAAATGCCGCCATCGCGTTCAAGCGTCCACAACGCCTGTACATCGGGTTCTGCAACAGTGGGCGGCAGATGGGACAGGTCTTCCTTTCCGACAGGGACAAAATGTCCGACAGCGGCAAACTTGGAAACCGATTCAAAACTGCCTTGAGTCAGGACGCAGGCACTCCGAAACAAATCGACGGCTACACGCGCGAAATCCTGATGCCGTACACCGGATTGCCGGTTTTGGGCATTACACGCAGCAAGCACAAATGCCGACAGCAATAACATCAATCGGGACATCCGCATTTCAGACGGCATTTATTTGTGTTGGACGACCAGCGTGAACACGCCGTCCTGTTCGGAAGCATCCAACAGCACATGACCGGTTTGGCGGCAAAAAGCCTCAAAATCCCCCGGTGCGCCGCCGTCGGTTGCCAGAACGGTCAACACGTCGCCCTGCTGCATTTGCGCCAAAGCCTTTTTCGCCCGCAAAATCGGCAGGGGACATTTCAATCCGGTTACGTCTAAAGTTTCGCTGTTCATCGTTTGTACCGTTTAAAAAATGGGAATCGGGGGGAGATTATACCCCAGTTGCTTGCAGCCCCCTTTGCCAACCCATAAAATAACGCCGTTTTCAATTTGGAGAAACTTATGCGCCGCACCGCCCTCCTGCTGCTCGCACTCGCCGCCGGCACGTCCCTCGCTGCCGGCTTCAGCCAAAAAGACACGCCGATCAACACCCGCTACCGCGAAACGCCCGAAGAGGCCGCCGCCCGCGAATTTAAAGAACATACCGCCAAACTGCCGCCGCTGCCCGATACGCACTCGGACGGCTGGTTCGACATTTATGTGGATGAAAATTACGGCAAACAGCCGAAAATCCTGCTCGACAGCCTGCAAATTATGCCCGCGCCCGACGGCAGCATCCGCTACATTCTCAATATCCGCTCCGACAAAGGCTACGACAACCTGACTGCCGAAGGCATATTCTGCGCCCGCTTCTCCATCAGGTTCGGCAACGACAAACTTTCCTCCTACAAAGTGTTCGGCTACGGCGACACGGTCAACCGCCGCTGGATACAGCCCCGAAACGCCGAATGGAAACCGATAGGCGGTACATTAAGCCGCAACGACGCACTGCGCACCGTCCTGTATCAGGCATTCTGCGAGGGCGGTGTACCCGCCGACACGAAAGGTTTGGTACAACGCCTGAAAGAACGTGCCGGACGCTATGCCCCGTCGATAAAGCCGCACGACAAATAACCAGACACAAAAATACCGTCTGAAACATCGGTTTCAGACGGTATTCGATTCATCAGCCATCAGGCGGCAGAAACTTTGTCCTGACGGCACAACAGCGTAATCAAATCACTGATGCGCCGCTTCATATCGCGGCGGTCGACAATCTGGTCGATTGCGCCTTTTTCCAGCAGGAACTCGGCGCGTTGGAAGCCTTCCGGCAGCGTTTCGCGCACCGTCTGCTCAATCACGCGCGGACCGGCAAAACCGATCAGCGCGTTCGGTTCGGCAAGCACAACATCACCCAAAAATGCGAAGCTGGCGGATACGCCGCCCATAGTCGGATCGGTCAACACCGATATAAACGGCAGGCGTTTTTCCGTCAGCAAATGCAGCGCGGCACTGGTTTTCGTCATCTGCATCAATGAGTTCACACCCTCCTGCATACGCGCACCGCCGGAAGCCGCCACACAGACGAACGGACAATTGTCGGCAACCGCCCGGCGGACGCCCTGTACGAATCGTTCGCCCACAACCGAACCCATCGAACCGCCGATAAAGCGGAACTCAAACGCAGCAACCACAACGGGCAGACCGTTCATCTTGCCTTTCATTACCACCAAAGCATCATCTTCCCCGGTCAGCTTGCGTGCCGCACTCAAACGATCCGGATATTTTTTGCCGTCTTTAAACTTCAAAGGATCTGTCGGTTTGACATTTCCGGCAACCTCCTCTCTGCCATCCTCATCCAAAAGCAGATTCAGGCGTTGTCGTGCCGACAACGGATTGTGGTGGTTGCATTTCGGACAAACCTGATTGTTCTGCTGCAACTCGGTCGAATAAACGGTTGCCGAACAAGACGGACATTTGTGCCACAAACCCTCGGGAACATTGGAAGAACCGTCTTTGCTGCGGTTTTTGATTTTGGGTGGCAGGATTTTATCTAACCAGCTCATGGACAACTCCTAAAATATTTAGAATGCGTGACAGAATCAGCGCACGGCATCCTTCAACTCTTTGACCAAAGCACCGACGACCGCAGCCTCGTTGCCCGCATTGTTTTCAATCTCTTTCACAATCCGGCTGCCGACAATGACCGCTTCGGCAACCCGGCCGATTTTGCGCGCGCTTTCCGCATTGCTGATGCCGAAACCGACACCGATGGGAATATCGATATACTGATGCAAATACTCTATTTTACGCGAAACCTCATCCGTATCCAAACTTGCCGCGCCCGTTACGCCCTTGAGCGAAACATAATAGACAAATCCGCCTGCCAGCTCGGCAATGGTTTTAATACGGTCTTCCGTCGTCGTCGGCGCAATCAGGAAAATACAGTCGACCCCGTTATCCTTCAGCTCGCGATAGAGCGGATCGATGGTTTCGACAGGGGAATCCACCGTCAACACGCCGTCCACACCCGCCTTTGCGGCTTCCTGAGCAAACTCCCGATAACCCATCTTATGTACAGGGTTCAAATATCCCATCAAAACAACCGGCGTTTGCGTGTCGGTTTCACGGAATTTTCTGACGACATCCAAGACATCGCGCAGCGAAATCCCGTTTGCCAACGCCCGCTCCGCCGCACGCTGAATAACCGGCCCATCCGCCATCGGATCGGAAAACGGCACACCCAACTCCAAAATATCCGCACCGTTTGCAACCATGCCGTGCATCAATGCCAAAGTTGTCCGAATATCGGGGTCGCCCACCGTAATATAGGGAATCAATGCCTTTCCGCCATCCAAAGCGGCAAAAGCCTGCCGGATTCTGCTCATTTGTCTCTTCCATCCTATCGGCAAATATGCCGTAAAACACAATCAGTAAATTTTTCCCAGTATAACATTTGCGGTACGGATAGGCGAATACGGCAAACAGAAACCGCGCAAATCAGAGCCGCCGTTTGAACGAGGCGGAAATAAACGGCAAGCATCTCGGATTATAGTGGATTAACAAAAATCAGGACAAGGCGACGAAGCCGCAGACAGTACAAATAGTACGGAGCCGATTCACTTGGTGCTCCAGCACCTTAGAGAATCGTTCTCTTTGAGCTAAGGCGAGGCAACGCCGTACTGGTTTTTGTTAATCCACTATAACAAAATTCAGAATCAAGACACGGCAATACCATACTGGTTTTGCACCAACCCGCTATAAAATTGCATAAAAAATAGACGCTGTAAAACACAGCGTCTATTTTTTATCTGGCGGAGTAAGAGGGATTCGAACCCTCGATGCAGGTTGACCCCACATGCTTCCTTAGCAGGGAAGTGCCTTCAGCCTCTCAGCCATTACTCCTAAGGAAGCTGTAACTATAATCAACTTTTCCGATACCGTCAAGGAAAAACAGAAAGCAAATATTAATCTTTTGAAATAAAATAAGATTTACCCTGATTATACCCAATCAGGCACTTCTTTTCTTCCTGAATGGAAATATTCCTGACTGCCACATCCTCAAGCAAAATGCTTTTGTGCATCCTGTTTGATTTCCTGAAACCACGCGTCTTCAGGAAAACGTGCAAGCGCGACATCCAATGTTGACAGCAGGTTTTGCGACAGGGCTTTGGTCAGGTATTCCTCCTCGTTGGCTTCTGCCGCTTTGTCGGGCTGTTGTGCCAAACCGTCGGCACGGGCTTTGTGTCCGTGTGCCAAATATAGTGGATTAACAAAAATCAGGACAAGGCGACGAAGCCGCAGACAGTACAGATAGTACGACAAGGCGAGGCAACGCCGTACTGGTTTAAATTTAATCCACTATAATTGAGCGCGGTAATTTTTTGCGCCCAAAGCTGCGGTATGTCGGGATTGTCTTCAATCATGACGGAAAGGATGGATACGGCGGTCGCCAGCCTGCCGCCGTTCATTCTAAGGTCGAGGGAACGGTTGGGCGGCAGGGTGCTGAGTGTTTCTGCCATTCTGAACCAAAATTCGCCACTGGCTTCGTCGGGTGCGTTCAATTTGAGCATTTCATAGTGAACCTCCTGATCGTCGTTTTGCACGAGACCCCATACTTCAGCAAGGATTTTCTGTTCTTCACGGCTCAAGTGCTGCCACTTTTCAATATGTTGCTGCATATCTTTTCCCTTTGAACCTGTTTTATACGGTCTGAAATACGGCGCGGACCCTGTCCAAATCTTCCTGCGTATCCACACCGGCGGCGGGGGCTTCTTTGGCGGTTTCGACGGCAATGGGATAACCGTGCCACAGGACGCGCAGCTGTTCCAGCGATTCGATGGTTTCCAGCGGCGAAACGCTCATTTCGGCATAGCGTTGCAGGAAGCCGGCGCGGTAAGCGTAGATGCCGATATGGCGCAGGACGGCGGTTTCAGACGGCATTTCGCGTTTTCCGGCACGCATTGCATCGCGCGGATAGGGAATCGGGGCGCGGCTGAAGTAGATGGCGTTGCGGTTTTTGTCGAGGACGACTTTGACGGCATTGGGATTCATCAATTCGTCGAAATCGTGCAATTCGTGGGCGGCGGTCGCCATTTGGACGTTGTTTTCGACGAGTACTTCGGCGGTGCGGTCGATGAGTTCGGGGGCAATCAGCGGCTCGTCGCCCTGTACGTTGACAACCACCAGATGCGGCGGCAGCTTCAGCGCGGCGGCAGCTTCAGCAAGGCGCGTCGTGCCGCTTTCGTGCCGGTTTGAAGTCATAACCGCTTCGATGCCGTGCGCCTGACAGACCGTCTGAATATCGGGATGGTCGGTGGCGACGACGACGCGCGCGGCTTTACTTTTTGCCGCCTGTTCGGCAACGCGCACGACCATCGGTTTGCCGTGGATGTCCGCCAAGGCTTTTCCAGGCAGGCGCGACGAATCCAGCCGCGCCGGAATCAATACGACGAATTCGGTCATGCTTTGAGTTCCTCTTCGCTCAACGCTCGCGCTTCGTTTTCCAGCATATAGGGAATGCCGTCTTTAATCGGATAGGCAAGCTTCGCCTGACGGCTCCACAATTCCTGTTTGTCCTGATGATATTCCAGCCTGCCTTTGGTAACGGGGCAGACGAGGATGTCTAAGAATTTTTTTTCCATAGGGTTGCTTTCGGGTTTGATGGTTCAATCAATCGGATGCCCTCTTCAATATTTCAGACGGCTATCATTTATTTCTGATGCCTTTTCCCAACCTGTCCGGCTTGTTTACAGCCCGCATCGGGATTTTTACCGCCGCAGATGATGCGCCGCAACTCTTCCGTAAACTCGGGCAGATGATGTTGCGCGATTTTCCCTGACAATGCAGTCCAAGATACCGCTATTTCACTCATCGATTTCTTGATTAAGCGCGGATTTTTGGCAACGACGGACTGACCGACAGGCGAACCGTAAAAGGCAATCATGCCGTCAATTTCTTCTTGCGTGTATATCTCACGGGCATTCTTCAATAAAGTATTGCGGACAGCCTGTTTCACTTCGGGCGTAATCAAATCTTTCAAAACATTCTCACGATAACGGTTAAAGGCTTCTGCCGCCTGATCTTTTTTCGCTTCCGGCATTTCGGCAAGGGCTTTGTCCGCATACGGTTTAAATCCGGCATTAAAGCCCTCAATCATATTTTTTTCTATATCCCGGTCAAAATTCTGCGTATCCAGCCAACGCGCCAACGACGCGTCGCTGGGCGGGGCGGCAAAAGCATTGGTGCACAATGCCAGCGTGGCGAAGGGCAATAACAAGGTTTTCAGTTTAATATTCAATCCTTTAATGAATGATTAATGCAGATAAAAAATACGACCGGTTTTCTCATTCCTGTCCAAGTGGAAATCCGGAGATTTGGGATTTCTGGAGCCTCCTAGGCATTCCTGAAAATTCGAGACTTAGATTCCCGCCTGCGCGGGAATGACGGCGCGAGGCGTTCTTATTCAAATCCGTAATCACTCCGCCCAAACCGTGCTTTCAGACGGCCTTCGGTACATCTTCCAACCGCTCCAACACAAACGCCGCCAAATCAGGTTCGATTATCGCACAAACGGGCAACACCCAAACATTATCGGTGCAAATGCCGTCTGAAAATTTGACCGCATCTTTCTCCGTAATAATGACCGCGTCCGCATCGGGCAAATCTGCCGCCGAAATGTCGGCGTGGTCGGGCAGCGCGACGGTTCGCTTCACGGTAATGCCCATATTCCGCAACGAATCAAAAAACCGCGCCGGCTTGGCAATACCTGCCACGGCGACGACGGTTTGATTTTTCAGACGGCCTGTGTCCAGTATTTCGGACGGATTGTTCAAACGGTAAATCCGTCCCGCTTCGATACGGCTGTGAAACATATTTTCAGACGGCCTAAACAGCGCATCCGCCTTGCCGCCGCTGACGACGACCGCATCCACCGAATCCAGCCGCAACAAAGGTTCGCGCAAATTGCCGTTGGGCAGTAAATCCAAATCCGTGCGCCCCGTATCCGCCGCCGGAAACACCGCGATTTCCACATCCCGCCGCAGGGCGTAATGCTGCAAACCGTCGTCCGCCACAATCAGTCCGATGTCGGGATGCGCCGCCAGCAACGCCCTGCCTGCCTCTGCACGGCTGCTGCCCACCGCCGTCGGCGCACCGGTTTTGCGGAACAGCAGCAAAGGCTCATCGCCCGCATCTTCCGCTCGGCTCTCAGCATTCAATACATGAACCGCCTTGCTCTTGCGCCCGTAGCCCCGGCTGATGATGCCGACCTTGACGCCCTTTTCCTGCAAACCCGACACCAGCGCGGCAACAATCGGCGTTTTCCCCGTCCCACCCGCGTGAATATTGCCGACCACGACCACAGGCACGGGCAGCTTTTCGCTTTGCCGTTTTCCCGATAAAAAATCCGTCCGCCGTTTTGCCGCAATTTTGGCAAACAGCCCGGAGAGCGGCTTAAGCAGAAAAGACAAAACCGGATAAGGTTTTTGCCAATGCCGTTCGATAACGGTATGAAATTTGAAACAATTCGGCATATTCGATACAAATCCTCGAAGCAAAATCAGCCCGGGGCATTAATCATGCGTACCTGATACAGACCCACCTATAAACAACGCGAAGACCAAACCGATAAGCGAACCAATCAGGTAAATAAGCAACTGCGCTTTACAGAAATTGGCGCGGTTCGGGTTGCCTCTGCCGAACACCCAAACAAAAATTGACCAAAGGAATCATGAAAACAATCATCGTCAACACCCACTGCCCTGTCGTCATGACGGGAGGCGGTTTGTTTTGAAGTCTCGGGCATATCGCCAATATGATAACGGACAGGTTTCATCTCTTTCATTTTTCAGTATCTTTCATTTATAGTGGATTAACAAAAACCAGTACGGCGTTGCCTCGCCTTAGCTCAAAGAGAACGATTCTCTAAGGTGCTGAAACACCAAGTGAATCGGTTCCGTACTATTTGTACTGTCTGCGGCTTCGTCGCTTTGTCCTGATTTTTGTTAATCCACTATATCAATCTGACAGCAAAATGCCGCCTGAAAACAGTTCAGACGGCATTTTAAACCGCAAACGGCTTACAGCTTCCATTCGCTCAGCTTGGCAGCGTAAGCTTCCAAATCTGCAATCGGACGGGTTGCCACGCCGCTTTCCATCGCTGCTTTGGCGGCAGCCGTAGCAACGCGCGGCAGCAGGCGGGAATCGAACGGAGTCGGAATCAGGTATTCCGCGCCGAATTCAAATTTCTTACCGTAAGCGGCAACCACTTCTTCGGTTACCTCTTCCATCGCCAAATCCGCCAAAGCATACACGCAGGCGCGTTTCATTTCTTCGTTGATGGTCGTCGCGCCGACATCCAACGCACCGCGGAAGATGAACGGGAAGCACAATACATTGTTCACTTGGTTCGGGAAGTCGGAGCGGCCGGTACCGATAACCACGTCCGGACGGGTTTCTTTCGCCAGCGGCGGCAGGATTTCCGGATTCGGGTTGGCCATAGCGAACACGATGGGTTTTTCGTTCATGGTGTTCAGTATTTCAGGCGTCAGCAGGTTCGCGCCGGAGAGGCCCAAGAAGATGTCTTTGCCTTTGACGGCATCGGCAAGCACGCGCTGGCCGTTGTCTTCAATGGCGTAGAACTGTTTGGACTCGTCCATACGGTCTTTGTCTTCGCGGGTTTGGTAAATCACGCCTTTGGAGTCGCAAACGGTCACGTTTTCGCGTTTCAAGCCCAAATCCAGCAATTGGTTCAAGCAGGCAATCGCGGCCGCACCTGCGCCGGAACACACCAAAGTCGCTTCTTCGATTTTACGGCCGGTAAAACGCAGGGCGTTCAATACGGCAGCGGCGGTAATGATGGCCGTGCCGTGCTGGTCGTCGTGGAATACGGGGATTTTGCAGCGTTTGCGTAATTCGCGTTCGATGTAGAAACACTCGGGTGCTTTGATGTCTTCGAGGTTGATGCCGCCGAAGGTCGGCTCTAAAGCGGCGATGATGTCCACGAGTTTTTGCGGGTCTTTTTCATCGATTTCGATGTCGAACACGTCCACACCGGCGAATTTTTTGAACAATACGCCTTTGCCTTCCATCACGGGTTTGCCCGCCAGCGCGCCGATGTCGCCCAAGCCCAAAACGGCCGTACCGTTGGAAATGACAGCGACCAAGTTGCCTTTGGCGGTGTATTTGTAGGCATTTTGCGGATCGGCATGGATTTCCATACAAGGAGCGGCTACGCCCGGAGAGTACGCCAACGCCAAATCTTTGTCGGTCGCCAGAGATTTGGTCGGGGTAACGGAAATTTTGCCCGGAACGGGTAATTCGTGGAACTTGAGGGCGGCTTCTTTCAATGAGTTTTCCATGTGTCAATCCTGTTGCGAGAAAAAGATTTGAATCGGACTGTCCGAAACGCTTTCGGGTCATCATGTTACGGGCGGTTCGTTAATATTGCCGACGCATCCTGCCTTGTAACCGAGCGTAATTCTATCATGCCGAAAGTTTGGCGCATACCGCCATTTTCACCTGCGGCACTGCCGTTTGATTTTCGGCGCGGGCGGATGCGCTTGTTTCAATATTTGCCGCATCAACAGCCGAAATGTCTGTCCAACACTTTTTCTATGCTGTTTCTGACTTCATCCAAGCCGAGGTTACTGTCGATAACGGCGTAACGTTCCGGACAGGCGGCGGCACGGTTCAGATAAACGCTGCGCACACGCATGAAGAAATCTGCCTGTTCCTGCTCGAACCGGTCTTTCTCGCGCGTCTGCCCGATACGCGCCATCGACACTTCCAGCGGCACATCCAACAGCAGGGTCAAATCGGGGCGCAAACCGCCCTGCACCCAATGTTCCAAAATTTCAATGTCTTCAGACGGCATTCCCCGCCCGCCGCCCTGATAGGCGAAGGTCGCATCGGTAAAACGGTCGGACACGACATGGATGCCGTCTGAAAGTGCAGGCAATATCACGTCTTCAATATGCTGCATTCTGGCGGCGAACATCATCAGTGTTTCCGCACGCAAACCGGCTTTGGTTTCAGGGTTGAGCAGGATTTCGCGCAAGGCCTCACCGACCGGCGTTCCGCCCGGTTCGCGCGTGAACAGCACGGGCAGCCCCCTCCGTTCAAACCATGCCTTGATGACGGCAAGGTTGGTGGATTTGCCGGCACCGTCTATGCCGTCCAAAGTGATGAATTGCGGTTTCATGCTTGCAGTTCCGGTAAGGGTATGCCGTCCGAAAACACAAACTTTTCAGACGGCATGGTTTATTTTTTCAAAATATATTTGCGAACGGCGGCGTTGTGTTCGGTCAAATCATGGCTGAACTGGCTCAAGCCCGTACCGTCCATTTTGGACACGAAATACAGGTATTTTTCACCGGACGGATGGGCGGCGGCATCGAGTGCCGCCTTGCCGGGCAGCGCGATCGGGGTTGGCGGCAGACCGCCGCGCGTGTAGGTGTTGTACGGCGTGTCGCGGCGCAGGTCGGCTTTACGGATTTTGCCCTTGTATGCCGCACCCATGCCGTAAATCACGGACGGGTCGGTTTGCAGGCGCATACCGATTTTCAGGCGGTTGACGAAGACGGAAGCGACATGGTCGCGGTCGGCTTCATGCCCTGTTTCCTTTTCGATCAGGCTCGCCATAATCAGCATTTCATAAGGGTTTTTATAAGGCAGCCCGTCCTGCCTGCTTTCCCATGCCTCATTCAGTCGGCGTTGCATCGCCTTGTAGGCGATTTGGTAAATCCGTAAATCGCTGCCGCCCGCATCGATTTCGTAGCTGTCGGGGAAAAACTGCCCTTCAGGATTGCCGCTGAAGGCATCAGGGGCAACTTCCGCCATCAGTTTTTCATTGCTCCAGCCTTTGGTGTCGTGTTCGATGTCGGGCGTTGCGTCGATGACTTTCCTCATATGCGAAAAACGCGAACCTTCGATAATCTGCACGGTAACGGAATCCGGCCTGCCGCCGCGCATTTTCTGCAAGATATCCCAAGCAGACACTTCCGAAGGCAGTCTGTACGTCCCCGTATGCAGCCTGTTGTGCACACCCAAAACGTAGGCCGCCGCCGTCAAAACATGCCTGCTGAACACGATGCGGTCTTCGGCAAGTTTCCTGCCGACCGACGAAATACCCTGGTTTTTGGCAATTTTAATCCTGTATGCCCTGCCGTTGTCTTTAGGGACGAAAAGCAGCGCGGCGAAAACGGCTGCCGATACGGTCAAAAAAACGGCAGACCATTTCAACAATTTTCTCAACATGGTAGGATTCCCAGCATTCGGAATACGTCTTAAAATTCGGGCGACAGTATAACCCAAATTGCCCGCCGGACAGGAAGAACATCATGGACAATCACGCCGAAGCACACTGGCAAAACGGCTGGCTTCAAAGCATACGCCATACCCCGTCGCCCAATTTCAGCCCGAGGGAAACGGGGGAAACGGTTTCCCTGATCGTGTTGCACAACATTTCACTGCCGCCGTTCGAATACGGCACGGATGCTGTGGAAAAGCTGTTTGCCAACCGGCTCGACCCCAACGGACATCCGTTCTTCAGCCTGATACACACTTTGCGCGTATCCAGCCATTTCTTAATCAAACGCGACGGCAAAACGGTGCAGTTCGTATCATGCGGCGATATGGCGTACCACGCGGGCGTATCCTCGTTTCGCGGACGGGAAAAATGCAACGCATTTTCCATCGGCATCGAATTGGAAGGCTGCGATTTCGAACCCTTTACCGAAGCGCAATACCGTTCGCTCGAAACATTGTTGGAAGCACTCTGCCGCCGCTACCCCGTTACCGCAGTAACCGGACATCAGGACATCGCGCCCGGCCGCAAAACCGACCCCGGCCACTTTTTCGACTGGCGGCGGATACGGGAGAAAGGGTTTCCCGTAGACAGAAATGCCGTCTGAAAACCACAGATTTCAGACGGCATTTCGGAAAATTTCCGCTTATTTCGACACACTGCTGTCAGACCCTGCAATTTTCGTTATAATTCAAACGTTATAACCGGCCGTTCCATCAGACTGCCGGAAACGCAAGCCCGATTTAACCGCAGTACCCGCACTTTGCGCATCCTGCATCCCGAAATTTAAAGTGATTGCCATGATTTACATCGTACTGTTCCTCGCCGCCGTCCTCGCCGTTGTCGCCTACAATATGTATCAGGAAAACCAATACCGCAAAAAAGTGCGCGACCAGTTCGGGCACTCCGACAAAGATGCCCTGCTCAACAGCAAAACCAGCCATGTCCGCGACGGCAAACCGTCCGGCGGGCCAGTCATGATGCCGAAACCCCAACCGGCGGTCAAAAAAACGGCAAAATCCCAAGACCCCGCCATGCGCAACCTGCAAGAGCAGGATGCCGTCTACATCGCCAAGCAGAAACAGGCAAAAGCCTCCCCGTTCAAAACCGAAATCGAAACCGCCTTGGAAGAAAGCGGCATTATCGGCAACTCCGCCCACACCGTTCCCGAACCCCAAACCGGACATTCCGCACCAAAACCTGCCGACGCGCCGGCAAAACCTGTTCCCGTTCCGCAAACGCCGGCAAAACCGCTGATTACGCTCAAAGAGCTGTCGAAGGTCGAGCTGCCCTGGTTTGACGTGCGCTTCGACTTCATCTCTTATATCGCGCTGACCGAAGCCAAAGAACTGCACGCACTGCCGCGCCTTTCCAACCGCTGCCGCTACCAGATTGTCGGCTGCACCATGGACGACCATTTCCAGATTGCCGAACCCATCCCGGGCATCCGCTATCAGGCATTTATCGTGGGTATTCAGGCAGTCAGCCGCAACGGACTTGCCTCGCAGGAAGAACTCTCCGCATTCAACCGCCAGGTGGATGCATTCGCACACAGCATGGGCGGTCAGACGCTGCACACCGACCTTGCCGCCTTTATCGAAGTGGCTTCCGCACTGGACGCATTCTGCGCGCGCGTCGACCAGACTATCGCCATCCATTTGGTTTCCCCGACCAGCATCAGCGGCGTAGAACTGCGTTCCGCCGTAACGGGCGTGGGTTTCGTTTTGGAAGACGACGGCGCGTTCCACTATACCGACACGTCGGGCTCGACCATGTTCTCCATCTGCTCGCTCAACAACGAGCCGTTTACCAATGCCCTTTTGGACAACCAGTCCTATAAAGGCTTCAGTATGCTGCTCGACATCCCGCACTCTCCGGCAGGCGAAAAAACCTTCGACGATTTGTTTATGGATTTGGCGGTACGCCTGTCCGGCCAGTTGAACCTGAATCTGGTCAACGACAAAATGGAAGAAGTTTCGACCCAATGGCTCAAAGACGTGCGCACTTATGTATTGGCTCGTCAGTCCGAGATGCTCAAAGTCGGTATCGAACCGGGCGGCAAAACCGCATTGCGCCTGTTCTCCTAAAATCGAATGCAATCAAAGCGGATATGTCGTTACGGCATATCCGCTTTTTTTCGGGTAAAATTCAGCTGTTTTCAACCTATCATTTTTCAGACGACCTTTGCCCGTTTCATCCCGTATCAGACAAAGGTCGTCTGAAAACCTTCTCTCATGAATCCAAACTCAAAACATAACACTAACTTTACCAATCTTCTTAAACCGTCTGATAGTGATATAAAACAATTTGCCGCACAACACATCCGCCACCTCACCGACCTGCTCAACCGCTATGCCTACGAATACTACACCCTCGACGCGCCCAGCGTACCCGATGCCGAATACGACAAATTATTCCGCGAGCTCGAAGCGTTGGAACGAAACCATCCCGAGCTCAAACTGCCCGACAGCCCGACCCAGCGCGTCGGCGGCGAGCCTCTGGCGGGATTTGCCGAAGTACGCCACGAAGTGCCGATGCTGTCGCTGACCAACGCCTTTTCCCCGCAAGATGAAAACGGCGTGTTCGACCATGCAGAAATGTACGCTTTCGACCAACGCGTGCGCGACGGTTTGGACGGCGGCAAACCCGAATACGTTATCGAACCCAAATTCGACGGCCTCGCCATCAGCCTGCTCTACCGCGACGGCGTATTGGTACAGGCGGCAACGCGCGGCGACGGCACAACGGGCGAAGACGTTACCCAAAACGTCAAAACCGTCGCCAATATCCCCCTGCGGCTGCACGGCGAAAACACGCCCGAACTCATCGAAGTGCGCGGCGAAGTGCTGATGCTCAAAGCCGATTTTGCCGCCCTCAATAAAAGACAAGCCGAAAACGGGCAAAAACCCTTTGCCAATCCGCGCAACGCCGCCGCCGGCAGCCTACGCCAACTCGATTCGCGCATCACTGCGCAACGCAAATTGCACTTTTTCCCCTACTCCGTCGCCCGTCAGCAAGGCGGTTTCGTCGCGGAAGAACACATCCAAGAACTCGCCTATTTCCAAGCACTCGGCTTCAGTCTGCCCAACGGCAATTTCGGCTGTTTCAAAAATATCGACGAAGTATTGACGTTTTACGAACAAATGCAGCAAAAACGCCCCGAACTGCCCTACGAAATCGACGGCATGGTGGTCAAAGTCAACAGCTTGGCGCAACAGCGCGAACTCGGCTTCATCTCCCGCGCGCCGCGCTGGGCGGTTGCCCACAAATTCCCTGCCGAAGAAGCCCTGACCATTGTCGAAGCCATAGACGTACAAATCGGGCGCACCGGCGCGGTTACCCCCGTCGCCCGCCTGCAACCCGTATTCGTCGGCGGCGTAACCGTTACCAACGCCACCCTGCACAATCAGGACGAAGTATCGCGCAAAGACGTTCGCGTCGGCGATACCGTCGTCGTACGCCGTGCCGGAGACGTGATTCCCGAAGTTGTGCGCGTGATTTTTGAACGCCGCCCGATGCGGGAAACCGCCGTTGCTGTTTCAGACGGCATCGGGCATCGGCAGGACGATTTGTTTGCCGAAACACCGTCCGCCAATCAAACCCAATCCGTTCCGCTCCACAAGCCCTACCGCCTGCCGACCCACTGCCCCATCTGCCGCAGCGAAATCGAACGCGAAGAAGGCGAAGCCGTCGCCCGATGCAGCGGCGGTATGCTTTGTCAGGCACAACGCGCGCAAGGCTTAATCCACTTCGCCTCGCGCAAAGCCATGGACATCGACGGCTTGGGTGAAAAACAAATCGAACAGCTGGTCGCCCAAGACCTCGTCCTCCACTTCGCCGACCTCTACCGCCTCGATATTCCGACCCTGCAAAAAATGAAGGAAACGGCGGACAAAACCGTTGCCGAATCGGATCAAATGCCGTCTGAAGGCAGTTCGGTCGGCGCGTCGGGCAAACATAAAAAACAACCGGTCAAGTGGGCGGAAAACATCCTCGCAGGCATAGAATCCGGCAAAACGCCCGAACTCGCGCGCTTCCTGTTCGCGCTCGGCATCCGCCACGTCGGCGAACGCACCGCCAAAACGCTGGCACAGGCATTCGGCACATTGGAACGCGTCCGCCGCGCACCCGAACCCGTCCTCGCCTGCCTGCCCGACATCGGTACGGTAGTGGCGCGTTCCATTGCCCACTTCTTCGCCCAAGCCGAACAGCAGGCGATGATAGACGAACTGCTCGCCGCAGGCGTTGCCCCGCAAACCCAAGCCGTTACCATCCCGCCCGCCCGCCACGCCGAACCGCAACGCTGGATCGCCCGCCTGCCCGACTTCAAAATTAGCGAAAACAAAGCCCAAGCCTTATGGGAACTCGCTGGTAAAAACATAGAAGGTCTACAAAACGACAAAGCCCTCCCCGCCGACTGGCAAGCATGGCGCAGCGAACCACAAAACGCCGCCCTACTCGAAAACCTGAAAACCTTCTTCGCGCAAATGCCGTCTGAAGACGAGGCGGCGCAAGGTTCAGACGGCATCAATAAAGCCGTAGCGGGCAAAACCTTCGTGTTAACTGGCACACTGCCCACCCTCAAACGCGACCAAGCCCAATCCCTAATCGAAGCCGCAGGCGGCAAAGTTTCCGGCAGCGTTTCCAAAAAAACCGATTACGTCGTCGCTGGAGAAGCCGCGGGCAGCAAGCTGGAAAAAGCCAATGCCTTGGGTGTTTCCATCCTCAGCGAAGCCGAACTGCTTACCCTGCTCGGCTGAACCTGTGCCGTCTGAACCGCCTTCAGACGGCATTGTCCACTTTTCCGAACCACACCATGCACACCATTTCCTTTCCAAACCGCACCCGACTCACCGCCCTGCCGCCCCTGTCGCTTTACATCCACATCCCGTGGTGCATCAAAAAATGCCCGTATTGCGACTTCAATTCCCACAGCCTGAAAAACGGATTGCCCGAAGCCGCCTATATCGACGCGCTGCTGACCGACTTGCAGCTTGAATTGCCCAATATTTGGGGCAGACCGGTGGAAACGATCTTTTTCGGCGGCGGTACGCCCAGCCTGTTTCAGGCGGAATCGATTGACCGTTTGTTGAGCGGCGTGCGTTCGCTGTTGCGCTTGCAGCCGGAAGCGGAAATTACGTTGGAAGCCAATCCGGGGACGTTTGAAATCGAGAAGTTTCAAGGATTTAAAGACGCAGGCATCACGCGGCTTTCTATTGGCGTACAGAGTTTCAACGACGATATGCTCTCAAGGCTGGGGCGCGTCCACAACGGTAAGGAAGCCTTAACCGCTATCGATACCGCCTTGAAATTATTTGATAAAGTCAATATCGACTTGATGTATGCCCTGCCGAACCAAACCGTTCAGACGGCATTGGACGACGTACAAACCGCCATCGCTACGGGTGCGACCCACATCAGCGCGTATCATCTGACGATGGAACCGAACACGCCGTTCGGTCATACGCCGCCGAAAGGTTTGCCGCAAGACGAAGCCGCCCTCGACATCGAAGACGCGGTACACGGCGCGCTGGAAAGCGCGGGTTTTGTCCACTACGAAACATCGGCTTTTGCGAAACCAGCCATGCAGTGCCGCCACAATTTGAACTACTGGCAGTTCGGCGATTATTTAGGCATAGGCGCGGGCGCGCACGGCAAAATTTCCTATCCCGACCGCATCGAGCGCACCGTCCGCCGCCGCCACCCCAACGACTACCTCGCCTTAATGCAAAACCGACCGAGCGAAGCCGTCGAACGCAAAACCGTCGCCGCCGAAGATTTGCCGTTCGAATTCATGATGAACGCCCTGCGCCTGACCGACGGCGTACCCACCGCGATGTTGCAGGAGCGCACGGGCGTACCGAGTGCCAAAATCATGGCGCAAATCGAAACGGCAAGGCAAAAAGGCCTGCTGGAAACCGACCCCGCCGTATTCCGCCCGACCGAAAAAGGACGCTTGTTTTTAAACGATTTGCTGCAGTGTTTTTTATAGTGGATTAACAAAAACCAGTACGGCGTTGCCTCGCCTTAGCTCAAAGAGAACGATTCTCTAAGGTGCTGAAGCACCAAGTGAATCGGTTCCGTACTATCTGTACTGTCTGCGGCTTCGTCGCCTTGTCCTGATTTTTGTTAATCCACTATATAAGCGCAAACAAATCGGCGGCCGCCCGGGAAAACCCCCCCGAACGCGTCCGGAAAATATGCTTATCGATGGAAAACGCAGCCGCATCCCCCGCCGGGCGTTTCAGACGGCACAGCCGCCGCCGGAAATGTCCGACGCTTAAGGCACAGACGCACACAAAAAACCGTATGCCTGCACCTGCAACAATCCGACAGATACCGCTGTTTTTTCCAAACCGTTTGCAAGTTTCACCCATCCGCCGCGTGATGCCGCCACCACCATTTAAAGGCAACGCGCGGGTTAACGGCTTTGCCGTCGGCAAAGCAGCCGGATACCGCTACGTATCTTGAAGTATTAAAAATATTACGATGCAAAAAGAAAATTTAAGTATAATAAAGCAGAATTCTTTAACGGATTCTTAACAATTTTTCTAACTGACCATAAAGGAACCAAAATATGAAAAAAGCACTTGCCACACTGATTGCCCTCGCTCTCCCGGCCGCCGCACTGGCGGAAGGCGCATCCGGCTTTTACGTCCAAGCCGATGCCGCACACGCAAAAGCCTCAAGCTCTTTAGGTTCTGCCAAAGGCTTCAGCCCGCGCATCTCCGCAGGCTACCGCATCAACGACCTCCGCTTCGCCGTCGATTACACGCGCTACAAAAACTATAAAGCCCCATCCACCGATTTCAAACTTTACAGCATCGGCGCGTCCGCCATTTACGACTTCGACACCCAATCGCCCGTCAAACCGTATCTCGGCGCGCGCTTGAGCCTCAACCGCGCCTCCGTCGACTTGGGCGGCAGCGACAGCTTCAGCCAAACCTCCACCGGCCTCGGCGTATTGGCGGGCGTAAGCTATGCCGTTACCCCGAATGTCGATTTGGATGCCGGCTACCGCTACAACTACATCGGCAAAGTCAACACTGTCAAAAACGTCCGTTCCGGCGAACTGTCCGCCGGTGTGCGCGTCAAATTCTGATATGCGCCTTATTCTGCAAACCGCCGAGCCTTCGGCGGTTTTGTTTTCTGCCACCGCAACTACACAAGCCGGCGGTTTTGTACGATAATCCCGAATGCTGCGGCTTCTGCCGCCCTATTTTTTGAGGAATCCGAAATGTCCAAAACCATCATCCACACCGACAAAGCCCCTGCCGCCATCGGCGCATACAGCCAAGCCGTCCGAGCAGGCGACACCGTTTACATGAGCGGTCAAATCCCCCTCGATCCCGCCACGATGACCGTTGTCGGCAACGGCGATTTCCGCGCCGAAGCGCGCCAGGTCTTTAAAAACCTGCAGGCCGTCGCCGAAGCTGCAGGCGGCACGCTGGCCGACATCGTCAAGCTCAACGCCTACCTGACCGACCTTGCCAACTTCGCCGTCTTCAACGAAGTGATGGCGGAATTTATTGCCGAGCCCTTCCCCGCCCGCGCCGCCGTCGGCGTTGCCTCGCTGCCCAAAGGCGTGCAGGTCGAAGCCGAAGCCGTCCTCGTTTTGAACGCATAATTCCACGTTCAGACGGCATGATATTTCAAGACCGTGCCGTCCGAACCGCAACACTTTCCCACTTCACAACATCTGCAATGGCACATTACGCAATCGGCGACATCCAAGGCTGTTTCGACGAACTGACCGCGCTGCTCGGCAAAATCGGCTTCAACCACGGCACAGACACCCTCTGGCTGACGGGCGACATCGTCAACCGCGGCCCGAAATCCCTCGAAACGCTGCAATTCTGCATCCGGCACGAAAACAGCGTGCAAATCGTCCTCGGCAACCACGACCTGCACCTGCTTGCCGTCGGCTACGGCGAAGGCGCGCCCAAACGCAGCGACACAATCGAACCCATACTCAAACACCCCGACGGCAGAAAAATGCTCGACTGGCTGCGCGCGCAACCGCTGTTGATACGCGAGGGCAACCGCGTGATGGTACACGCCGGCATCCTGCCGCAATGGCGCATAACCAAAGCCGAATCGCTCGCCGGAGAAGCCGAAGCCGAACTGCGCGGCAAAAAATACGTCAAATTCTTCTCCAAAATGTACGGCAACAAACCGGCCGCATGGGACGAAGGTTTGGAAGGCTATGCCCGCCTGCGCTTCATCGTCAACGCCTTCACGCGGATGCGCGCCCTGACCTTTAAAAACGAACTGGATTTCGACTACAAATCCACAGTGAAAAAAATGCCGCTTTACCTGCGCCCGTGGTTCAAAGCCCCCGACCGGCAAAACCTCGACCACACCATCATCTTCGGACACTGGTCTTCCTTGGGCTACACGAATGCCGACAACGTCATCTCGCTGGACACCGGCGCACTGTGGGGCGGACAGCTGACCGCCGTCAATCTCGAAACGGAAGAAATTACCCAAGTCCAAGCCGCCGGCGGCATAGACTGGAAAAGCTTCACAAAATAACGGACCGCCCCACTATGCACAAAATCCTGCCCATCGCCCACGTCCTCTCCCGACTGGGTATGCTGTTTTCCTTTATCCTGCTGATACCCGCCGCCCTCTCCTACGCCTTTTCGGACGGCGCGTACACCGCCTTCGCCACCACCGCGACCGTTACCCTTTCCGGCTCGTACATCGTCCGGCTCGCCACCCTCCGGTTCAGGCGCGAACTGCGCCCGCGCGACGGCTTCACCCTCGTCCTGATGTTGTGGCTGGCGTTTGCCGCTATGGCGGCGATGCCGATGTACCTGTATTTCCCGAATATGGGCTTTACCGACGCATTTTTTGAATCGATGTCGGGACTGACCACCACCGGCGCGACCGTCATCCCCCACGTCGACGGGCTCGCCCCCTCCGTCAACTTTTGGCGGCATATGCTCAACTGGCTGGGTGGGATGGGCATCATCGTCCTTGCCGTCGCCATCCTGCCTATGCTCGGCGTAGGCGGCACGCAGTTATTCAAAGCCGAAATCCCCGGCATTGACAAAGAAAGCAAAATGTCGCCGCGCATTTCCCAAGTGGCGAAAAAACTCTGGTTCGGCTACACCCTGATCACCATCCTCGCGGCAGCCTGCCTGCATTTTGCCGGGATGAGCTGGTTCGATGCCGTCTGTCACGCAATGGCGACCCTCTCGCTGGGCGGATTTTCCACCCACGATGCCAGCATAGCTTATTACAACTCCCCCCTCATCGAGGCGGTCATCATCGTTTTCACCATTGTCGGCGGCATCAATTTTGCCAGCCATTTCGCCGCCCTCAACAGCCGCAGCCTCAAAACCTATTGGAAAGACGAAGAATGCCGGACGATGCTGCTGCTGCTCTCCGGCAGCATCCTTACCGCCGCCCTGTACCTGTGGCACACCGGCTATTACGCCGGTTTTACCGAATCCCTGCGCTACACCGCCTTCAACTTCGTCTCCATCGGACTGGCAAACGGGCTGGCCAACACCGACTTCGCACAATGGCCGCTCCTGATTTCCCTGTGGATGTTTTTCCTCGCCAACATCCTCGCCAACTCCGGCTCGACCGGCGGCGGCATCAAAACCATACGCGCCCTCGTCCTGTTCAAATTCAGCCTGCGCGAAATGATGGTGCTGCTGCACCCCAAAGCCGTCCGCACCGTCAAAATCAGCGGCAAGGCCATACCCGACCGCCTCGCGCTGACCGTTATGTCCTTCATCTTCATCTACTTTATGACCGTCGTCCTCTTCAGCTTCCTGCTGATGGCGAGCGGTATGGAATTTACCACCGCCTTCACCGCCGTCATCGCCTGCATCACCAACGCCGGCCCCGGCCTGGGCGAAGTCGGGCCCGCCGGCAATTACGCCGGTTTGGACGTGATGCAGAAATGGATCTGCGTTACCGCCATGCTCTTGGGCAGGCTGGAAATCTTCACCGTCTTCATCCTCTTCACCCCCGCCTACTGGAAGAAATAAAAAATGCCGTCTGAAAACTTTTCAGACGGCATCTTGTCCTTTAAAGAAGCGGAAGCTCTACAAAAGGAAAGAAATGCTGAAACCTCTGATAAATTTCAGGATGTTTCTCTAAGGCTTTTAATGCTTTTTCTTTTGAAATAGGCGGATCATAGACATCTATCCCCCTTAAGAAGGCAATGCCCGTTAATGCATTTTTTTGATCATTTGAAATGTAACCATAATTAACGACTCCAATTACATCATAAATTTCCCCTATACTCTTATCAAAATCAATCAAATCAAAAATATACAATGGAATTGTATCAATAGGAGTATCTCTGACAACTATATCCAACCATAATTTAAATTCAGAAAGATTAATAGCATCATAGAACATACAGACTATTGCAAATCCTAAATCTTCACAATTTTCTTTACTAATTTTCCACATAATTATTTACCTTTATCCATTGCTTCCCAACCGATACATCCGGTATTTTAGATTCTCCTTTGCCGTCAAACGCTCTTTTGGTTACCTGCTTTGTATCAAAAATGCCGTCTGAAAGCCGAATATTGTTTCAGACGGCATTTTGATTGTTTAAAGCGGGGGCAGTTCTACAAACGGAAAGAAATGCCGAAACTTCTGATAAATTTCAGGATGTTTCTCTAAGGCTTTTAATGCTTTTTCTTTTGAAACGGGAGGGTCATAGACATCTATCCCCCTTAAGAAGGCAATGCCTGTTAATGCATTATCCTGATTTTTTGATAAGTTATTTTCGGGAACAAATCCTATAATATCAATTAGATGGAATAGTGATTGAAGATCTGTTAGATCAAAAAAATAATTTGGAATTTCATCTAAGTCCATTTCCCTTATGATTTTTTCGACCCACATTTTAAATTCGGTAATATTGATTGCTTGGCAATATATACTACCTAGGGAAAAATTTAAGTCAGTGCTATTTTCTTTATAAATTTTCCACATAATTATCTTCTTTTGTTCATCGCTTTCCAACCAATACATCCTGTATCTTGATGATGATGCCAAGTGTAATCCGGTATTTCAGATGTTCCTTTGCTGTCAAACGCTCTTTTAGTTATCCGCTTTATATCAAAAATGCCGTCTGAAAGCCGAATATTGTTTCAGACGGCATTTTGACTGTTTAAAGCGGAGGCAGCTCTACAAACGGAAAGAAATGCTGAAATTTCTGATAAATTTCAGGATATTTCTCTAAGGCTTTTAATGCTTTTTCTTTTGAAACGGGAGGGTCATAGACATCTATCCCCCTTAAGAAGGCAATGCCGGTCAAGGCATTTTTTTTCGATTTCGGCAGGCTGGAACTCGGAGCAAAACCTACAATATTGCCAATATCGCCAATTCCTACATCGAAATCCGCCAAGTCAAAAATATAAAAAGGGATGTCCTCGATGGGCATATCGCGTATTACTTGTTCAATCCATAACTTGAATTCATTTAAATCAATAGATTGAGAGAATAAGCATTTAATTGCAAATCCTAAATCATCACTATCCTCTTTTATGATTTTCCACATAGTTACTTTCCTTTACTCATCGCTCTCCAACCGATATGGCCGGTATCATGATGCAAGTCTTCATTAATCAATTGCATCCTTCCAGTGTCTTGATGATGATGCCAAGTGTAATCCGGTATTTTAGATTCTCCTTTTTCGATTGCCTTTAGTTGCTTTGTTGTAAAAGCAGAACTACGTACTTCTCCTCGTTTAATGGCTTCCGCCAAATCCTTGGTTGCCAGCCTCATTTGCCCTGTAGAATCCTTCAATCTGAACTCCTTATGCTTACATAAACATAATTACCAGTTTCAGTATCTAAAAAACTTGCTTAAATTACTTAAATTAGCTAATAAAAATCATCGCGAGAGAATTTTTTTCCAGTCGGTATAATATATTTCTTATCTATATATATACAATATTTTATATCAAAAAGTAAAATAGTATAGCCATAGATTATACCATCTTCTTCGCTTATACCTAATACCACTCCTTTTTTTCCTTTAATAGTCTCACCATTTTCTAACAAATCATTAGGGCAAGAATCTTTTATAATAACTTCAGAGTAGAAATCTAATTTTAAATTAGTCATTTGTGTGTAATCTTTCCATCAATTGATATATTTAAATGCTTACCATCCCTACTAGCCCATCCAAGTTGCTCTCTTCCTGTTTTAGACAATTGAACATCCCATTCAAATTCTTGACCTTTAGTTCTTGATGGACCTTTAGTCCATTCATTACCAAATTTATCCAAATATCCATTATTAGGTCCTTTTGGTAGCGGTGCTGAAGGAGAGTAATTTTTAGGTGGGATATATCTGATTCTACCTTGCCTTGGTAATTTTGCGTATTGAATTCTGGCAGTTATAGACCAAGAATGAGCCGATCCGACAGAACCTTTAGGATTAAAGACGGGTTCATCTATAGGATTCACTTGTGGTACAGCGGTATTAATTCTCGTATCGTATTTTACGTCTTTTTCAAAATTCGGAAACCCTTTACCGTCAAACGGCACTTTGGTCTTCGGGTGGCGTTTGTTTGCCAGTTTCACATTCTTTCCGTTTGACGGCGGCACGGTTGAGGAGGTGATGTTTTCTTTGCCGTAACGCTGCTCCAAGTTTGAACGGATATTTCGGGAATGGTAAGGGGACGGGTATTTGGCGTATGCCGCATCGGCAAAATTGTCGCTGACGGCGGATTTCCCTTTCGGCAATGCGATCTCGCCCATCTGCGACCGCTTGACAGGATGTGCCGTGATGCCGCCCAAGCCGTATTTTCCCCGAACAGCTCCAATCCCTTTGACGGGGATGACTGCCGTAAAGATATTGCTGACGGCTTCTATGCCTTGTGCGGCATTGGGGTTTTGGACTGCCCAATCGCGGATGGCTGCTGCGGCATAGTCTTTGAGTTGCGCCATATCTGCCAAATCGTTGATGCGCGCCATCTTGTTTTCGGTGGAAAGCAGACCCAAGCCGTGCATAACAGCAATGTTTGAGCCTTCGCTTATACCCTGCACGGCATCGCCTGCGCCGACAATTTCTCCTGCCGCGCCGATGATGTTTTTGACGATATCTGCAGTGCCGTTGAAAGCTTCGGCGGCATTGCCCGATCTGTCCAGCTCGGGGCTGTATCGGGTGGCGCGTTTGAATCCGTCGCCTACTCCTTGCGTCAGCATACTACCGGTATTGTGGAAACGGTCGACAAGCCGTTGTCCGGTGCTGCGGTTGTCGGTCAGGTTGAGGCGGATATTTTGGGCAACGCCTTTTATGTCGTAGCTGTATATATCCCTCGCGCCTTTGGGAGCGGGATAGCCGCCGCCCTGTGGCCCGTCATAGCCGTCGGCGGGATGGTGTTCGTATCCGTCCCAATGGATGCGGTAAAGGCTGAATCCGTCAACGGGACTACCGGCTTCATCAGAATCGGAATGTGAGGCATGGTTGTCGAAGGGGGAATGGACTTCGTGCCCGTGATCGGAAAAGCGGACAATGTAGCCGATATTTCCTTTAATGGCCGCCTGCTGGATGAACAGGTTGCCCAACTGATGGCTTTGTATGTTTCCCAATCCGATATGACCGCTGCGCTCGGCAAGTTCCCCCCTGCTGCCGAATAGGTGGTATTTCCCGTCGGGTTCGAAATGCTGACGGTCGAGAACCTGCCGGATAAAAGAATCGTTTGCCAAATCTGAGGCGTGTGCATGCATCGGCAGGCACACTGCCAGTATGGACAGAATAAGGGATATTTTGCGGGAAATGCCCAATTTGATGTTCCTTAAGATGGTACGGAATGAAACTATAGTGGATTAAATTTAAACCAGTACGGCGTTGCCTCGCCTTAGCTCAAAGAGAACGATTCTCTAAGGTGCTGAAGCACCAAGTGAATCGGTTCCGTACTATTTGTACTGTCTGCGGCTTCGTCGCCTTGTCCTGATTTTTGTTAATCCACTATTAAGATAAAGAGATGCCATCTGAACGGTTTTCGGACGGTATTTGAATGTCTGTCGCCGCGTACTCTACATCATAATCATACGGACGGCAAAAAAGCCGCTTTTGAAAGCGGCTTTCGGAATTTTTGGTCGGAGTGAAAGGATTCGAACCTTCGACCCCTTGCACCCCATGCAAGTGCGCTACCAGACTGCGCCACACTCCGACTCGATAAGTTTCGGATTATAGTTTCCGCCCGACGCTTTGGCAAGCATTAAAATCACAACCGCCCTTATCTTTTTGACACAACGGAAAATTTACCGGCAAACACCGGCGCGTCCCATCCGTGCAGAAAAAAGGATACGGAAAAGGATAAACGCCATAACGTGCGCGTTTGCTATAATCCGCCCCTTCATTACCGCAGCCCGCCGAAAGATGCCGATGGCAAAACCGCTCAAATACCCCGTTTCCGCACTGGTCGTCCTTTATAGCGGGGACGGCGGCATCCTGCTCATCGAACGCACGCATCCGAAAGGATTTTGGCAGTCGGTAACCGGCAGCCTCGAACCGGGCGAAACCGTCGCCCAAACGGCAAGGCGCGAAGTTTGGGAAGAAACCGGCATCCTGCTGGCGGACGGGCAGCTTCAAGACTGGCACGACAGCACGGTTTACGAAATCTACCACCACTGGCGGCACCGCTATCCAAAAGGCGTGTTTGAAAACCGCGAACACCTCTTCTCTGCCGAAATCCCGCGTGATACGCCCATCACCCTGCAACCCGAAGAACACGTCTCCTACGGTTGGTTCGATATGGAAGAAGCGGCGGAAAAAGTGTTTTCCTCGTCCAACAGGTGCGCGATTCTGGAACTGGGCAGGTTTTTGGGCAAACGGTAACACGCGCCCGTACACCCTTTCAGACGGCATCGGGCGCATTTCCAGCCGGACGTTTGTGCTATACTTTCAAACTTCAAACTTTCCCAAATAAAGGAAACCAAATGGCAGACTTCAACCAAATCCTGACCACCGGCGACGTGGACGGCGGCATCATCAACGTCGTCAACGAAATCCCCGCCGGCAGCAACCACAAAATCGAGTGGAACCGCAAACTCGCCGCATTCCAACTCGACCGCGTCGAACCCGCCATCTTCGCCAAACCGACCAACTACGGCTTCATTCCCCAAACTTTGGACGAAGACGGCGACGAATTGGACGTGCTGCTCGTTACCGAACAACCTCTGGCAACCGGCGTATTCTTGGAAGCGCGCGTTATCGGCGTGATGAAATTCGTTGACGACGGCGAAGTAGACGACAAAATCGTCTGCGTTCCTGCCGACGACCGCAACAACGGCAACGCCTACAAAACTTTGTCCGATTTGCCGCAACAGCTCATCAAACAAATCGAGTTCCACTTCAACCATTACAAAGACCTGAAAAAAGCAGGTACGACCAAAGTCGAATCTTGGGGCGATGCGGAAGAAGCGAAAAAAGTCATCAAAGAATCCATCGAACGTTGGAACAAACAGGCATAACGCCCGCCATGCCGTCTGAACGCCCCTTCAGACGGCATTTTTCCAAGCTCTAGGGAATACCGTCCCAATCGGATATAATCCGAACATACCGTTTCCGACCGAACGCCATGAACCGCCGAAAAATCTATCTGTTGTCTGTTGCCCTCTTCACACTGGCATTTATGCTGCTCGTCCTCTTTGGTGCTTATCTGCTGACCGTCGGCAGCAAAGCCTTCGCCGTCGCCTCCTTCCTTTTTGCATTCGGCGCGCTGTTCGGGCAAATCGGCGCACTCGCCCTCTACCTGCGGCACAAATCCCTACGCGCCGCCCCATCTTCATCACAGGGAAACCGCTATGTCTGAAAAACCGGAAAAAATCGTTTTGGCAAGCGGTAATGTCGGCAAGCTCGAAGAGTTCGGCAACCTATTCAAACCTTACGGCATCACCGTATTGCCGCAATCCGAGTTCGGCATACCCGAATGTCCGGAACCCTATTCCACCTTTGTCGAAAACGCGCTGGCAAAAGCACGCCATGCTGCCGAATACAGCGGGCTGCCCGCACTCGCCGACGACAGCGGCATCTGTGCCGCCGCCCTAAACGGCGCACCGGGCATACATTCCGCACGTTACGCGGGCGACCATCCCAAATCCGATACCGCCAACAACCTGAAACTTGCCGCCGAACTTGTCGGCAAAGCCGACAAAAGCTGTTGCTACGTCTGCGTATTGGTTTTTGTCCGCCATAAAGACGACCCGCGTCCGATTATCGCCGAGGGCGTATGGCACGGACAATGGAACGGCGTTCCCGCCGGTGAAAACGGTTTCGGTTACGACCCGTATTTTTATCTGCCCGGACACGGCAAAACCGCCGCCGAATTGGATTCGGAGGTCAAAAACCGCGAAAGCCACCGCGCGCAGGCACTTGCCGAACTCTTACGCAAACTCGCCCTTTAAACATCAAAACAATACAAAGGAAAAAGAATGAAACCCATACGGAAAGCCGTCTTCCCCGTCGCAGGGATGGGAACACGCTTCCTGCCCGCCACCAAGGCCAGCCCGAAAGAAATGCTGCCCATCGTCGACAAGCCGCTGATCCAATACGCCGTAGAAGAAGCCGTGGAAGCCGGCTGCACGGAAATGGTGTTTGTTACCGGACGCAACAAACGCAGCATCGAAGACCATTTCGACAAGGCATACGAACTCGAAACCGAGTTGGAAATGCGTCATAAAGATAAACTTCTGGAACACGTCCGCAACATCCTGCCGCCTCATATTACCTGCCTCTACATCCGCCAAGCCGAAGCACTGGGGCTCGGACACGCCGTCTTGTGCGCCCGCGCCGCCATCGGCGATGAACCCTTCGCCGTGATTTTGGCTGACGACTTAATCGATGCCCAAAAAGGCGCGCTCAAACAAATGGTCGAAGTGTACGAACGCAGCGGCAACAGCATTTTGGGCGTAGAAACTGTCGAACCGTCGCAAACCGGCTCATACGGCATCGTCGAAACCGAACAGCTCAAACAGTTCCAACGCATTACCGGCATTGTCGAAAAACCCAAGCCCGAAGACGCGCCCTCCAACCTTGCCGTCGTCGGACGCTACATCCTTACCCCGCGCATTTTCGACTTACTGACCGGACTGCCGCGCGGCGCGGGCAACGAAATCCAGCTTACAGACGGCATCGCCAAGCTGCTCGATCACGAATTTGTCCTAGCGCACCCCTTTGAAGGCACGCGCTACGACTGCGGCAGCAAACTGGGCTATCTGGAAGCCACCGTCGCCTACGGCCTGAAACACCCCGAAACCGGCGAACCCTTCCGCCGCCTTTTGGAAAAATACCGTACCGAATAACCCCATCAAGGAATCCTTATGCACGACAAAACCTGGTCCGGACGTTTCAACGAACCCGTTTCCGAACTCGTCAAACAATACACCGCCTCCATCGGTTTCGACCGACGCCTTGCCGAATGGGACATCCAAGGCTCGCTTGCCCACGCGCAAATGCTGAAAGAAACCGGCGTGTTGGACGAAGGCGATTTGGCGGACATCCGTCGGGGCATGGCGGAAATCCTCGAAGAAATCCGCAGCGGCAAAATCGAATGGTCGTCCGATTTGGAAGATGTCCACATGAACATCGAACGCCGCCTGACCGACAAAATCGGCGATGCAGGCAAACGCCTGCACACCGGCCGCAGCCGCAACGACCAAGTCGCCACCGACATCCGCCTTTGGCTGCGCGACCAGATTACCGTTATCCAAAGCCTGATTCAAAGCCTTCAGACGGCATTGCTGGATTTGGCGGAACAAAACGCCGAAACCGTCATGCCCGGCTTTACCCACCTGCAAGTCGCCCAGCCCGTCAGCTTCGGACACCATATGCTCGCCTACGTCGAAATGCTCGGCCGCGATAACGAACGGATGGCGGACTGCCGCCGCCGCGTCAACCGTATGCCGCTCGGCGCAGCCGCCCTTGCCGGTACGACCTACCCGATTCGGCGCGAAATTACCGCCGAATTACTGGGTTTCGAGCAAATCTGCCAAAACTCGCTCGATGCCGTATCCGACCGCGATTTTGCCGTCGAGTTCACCGCCGCCGCCTCGCTGATTATGGTTCACCTGAGCCGCCTGTCCGAAGAATTGATTTTGTGGATGAGTCCGCGTTTCGGCTTTATCGACATCGCCGACCGTTTCTGCACAGGTTCGTCCATCATGCCGCAGAAGAAAAATCCCGACGTGCCCGAACTCGTGCGCGGCAAATCCGGCCGCGTCATCGGACACCTTATCGGTCTGATTACCCTGATGAAATCCCAACCCTTGGCGTACAACAAAGACAATCAGGAAGACAAAGAACCCTTGTTCGACACCGCCGACACGCTTATCGACACGTTGCGGATTTACGCCGATATGATGCGCGGCGTAACCGTCAAACCCGACAATATGCGCGCCGCCGTGATGCAGGGCTTCGCTACCGCCACCGATTTGGCAGATTACTTGGTAAAAAAAGGCATGCCTTTCCGCGATGCCCACGAAGTCGTCGCCCAAGCCGTGCGCCATGCTGATGAAGCCGGCGTCGATTTGAGCGAACTGCCGCTCGAAGTCTTACAAGGTTTCAGCGATTTGATTGCCGACGACGTTTACGGCGTGCTGACACCCGAAGGCAGCTTAAACGCGCGCAACCACTTGGGCGGTAGCGCGCCTGAACAAGTCCGTTTCCAAGTCAAACGCTGGCGGGAAATGTCAGCTTAACCCCCGATGCCGTCTGAAGAAATGTTCAGACGGCATTTTTAAAAGACAAGAACACCATGACCGATACGGATACCCAAGCCGACCGCTTCGAACAGATGATGTGGCAGGCGGTAGACAAACTTTTTGAACAGCATGACGGCAAACTCGAAAGCATGGACGGACGTGAACAGGAGCTGGTTTTGATTTGGCGGGCGGAAGCCGACATCGGCAACGGCGGCATACTGCAATTTGTCTGCAATTGGGGTTTTCCCGCCGCCGAAAAGACTTGTTCCGTTCTGAAAAAATCGGCGCGATACACAGCGCAATGCTGATCCATCGGGCGGCAGACGCATTGAGAAAAGAAATCCGCCACCTCCAATCGGAAGGTAAAAACCTGAAAGAAATGTGGGATATAACAAAACATCTCGACAACAAAACCGCCTCACTGCCGAACAGTCTGGATGAACAATATTGGCAAGACCCCGACAAACTGTATCTGCCGGGATGGCAATACTATTCCGGCAACCCTGTTCAGACGCTGTTTTAAAGAGAGGGGTTCTCAAGCATTCCGACAAATCAAAATGCCGCCTTTACCCACATTCCGCCACGCATTGCCCGCCGCTTCCGCCTTACGGGCGCGATGCACGGAAAAAATACAAGTCAGAACAAACAATAACCGGATCGGATAATAACAAATTTAAAAAATAATTATTTGCATTTATAAAGAAGAAGGAATACACTACACACCGTTATGTTTTAACAAGGTGTACACTCTCATTCATTAGGAGAAAATCGATATGAAAACATCTATCCGATACGCACTGCTTGCCGCAGCCCTGACCGCCGCAACCCCCGCGCTGGCAGACATTACCGTGTACAACGGCCAACACAAAGAAGCAGCACAAGCCGTTGCAGATGCCTTTACCCGGGCTACCGGCATCAAAGTCAAACTCAACAGCGCCAAAGGCGACCAGCTTGCCGGTCAAATCAAAGAAGAAGGCAGCCGAAGCCCCGCCGACGTATTCCATTCCGAACAAATCCCGGCACTCGCCACCCTTTCCGCCGCCAACCTCCTAGAGCCCCTGCCCGCCTCCACCATCAACGAAACACGCGGCAAGGGCGTGCCGGTTGCCGCCAAAAAAGACTGGGTGGCACTGAGCGGACGTTCGCGCGTCGTCGTTTACGACACCCGCAAACTGTCTGAAAAAGATTTGGAAAAATCCGTCCTGAATTACGCCACGCCGAAATGGAAAAACCGCATCGGTTACGCCCCCACTTCCGGCGCGTTCTTGGAACAGGTTGTCGCCATCGTCAAACTGAAAGGCGAAGCGGCCGCATTGAAATGGCTCAAAGGTCTGAAAGAATACGGCAAGCCTTACGCTAAAAACTCCGTCGCCCTTCAAGCGGTTGAAAACGGCGAAATCGATGCCGCCCTCATCAACAACTACTACTGGCACGCTTTTGCGCGTGAAAAAGGCGTACAAAATGTCCACACCCGCCTGAATTTCGTCCGCCACAGAGATCCCGGCGCACTCATTACCTATTCCGGCGCAGCCGTGTTAAAATCCTCCCAAAACAAGGATGAGGCGAAAAAATTCGTCGCCTTCCTCGCCAGCAAGGAAGGACAGCGCGCCCTGACCGCCGTCCGTGCCGAATATCCTTTGAATCCGCACGTGGTATCCACTTTCAATTTGGAACCCATCGCCAAGTTGGAAGCACCCCAAGTGTCCGCCACCACTGTTTCCGAAAAAGAACACGCCACCCGGCTGCTTGAGCAAGCCGGTATGAAATAAGCCGTTTTCGGATTGTCAAACGGGTGGACATTTATACTGTCCGCCCGTTTTGCCGATGAAAAACACTATGTCTCCTAAAAAAATACCCATTTGGCTTACCGGCCTCATCCTACTGATTGCCCTACCGCTTACCCTGCCTTTTTTATATGTCGCTATGCGTTCGTGGCAGGTCGGCATCAACCGCGCCGTCGAACTGTTGTTCCGCCCGCGTATGTGGGATTTGCTCTCCAACACCTTGACGATGATGGCGGGCGTTACCCTGATTTCCATTGTTTTGGGCATTGCCTGCGCCCTTTTGTTCCAACGTTACCGCTTCTTCGGCAAAACCTTTTTTCAGACGGCAATCACCCTGCCTTTGTGCATCCCCGCATTTGTCAGCTGTTTCACCTGGATCAGCCTGACCTTCCGTGTCGAAGGCTTTTGGGGGACAGTGATGATTATGAGCCTGTCCTCGTTCCCGCTCGCCTACCTGCCCGTCGAGGCGGCACTCAAACGCATCAGCCTGTCTTACGAAGAAGTCAGCCTGTCCTTGGGCAAAAGCCGCCTGCAAACCTTTTTTTCCGCCATCCTCCCCCAGCTCAAACCCGCCATCGGCAGCAGCGTGTTACTGATTGCCCTGCATATGTTGGTCGAATTTGGCGCGGTATCCATTTTGAACTACCCCACTTTTACCACCGCCATTTTCCAAGAATACGAAATGTCCTACAACAACAATACCGCCGCCCTGCTTTCCGCTGTTTTAATGGCGGTGTGCGGCATCGTCGTATTTGGAGAAAGCATATTTCGCGGCAAAGCCAAGATTTACCACAGCGGCAAAGGCGTTGCCCGTCCTTATCCCGTCAAAACCCTCAAACTGCCCGGTCAGATCGGCGCGATTGTTTTTTTAAGCAGCTTGTTGACTTTGGGCATTATTATCCCCTTTGGCGTATTGATACATTGGATGATGGTCGGCACTTCCGGCACATTCGCGCTCGTATCCGTATTTGATGCCTTTATCCGTTCCTTAAGCGTATCGGCTTTAGGTGCGATTTTGACTATATTATGTGCCTTGCCCCTTGTTTGGGCATCGGTTCGCTATCGCAATTTTTTAACCGTTTGGATAGACAGGCTGCCGTTTTTACTGCACGCCGTCCCCGGTTTGGTTATCGCCCTATCCTTGGTTTATTTCAGCATCAACTACACCCCTGCCGTTTACCAAACCTTTATCGTCGTCATCCTTGCCTATTTCATGCTTTACCTGCCGATGGCGCAAACCACCCTGAGGACTTCCTTGGAACAACTCCCAAAAGGGATGGAACAGGTCGGCGCAACATTGGGGCGCGGACACTTCTTTATTTTCAGGACGTTGGTACTGCCGTCCATCCTGCCCGGCATTACCGCCGCATTCGCACTCGTCTTCCTCAAACTGATGAAAGAGCTGACCGCCACCCTGCTGCTGACCACCGACGATGTCCACACACTCTCCACCGCCGTTTGGGAATACACATCGGACGCACAATACGCCGCCGCCACCCCTTACGCGCTGATGCTGGTATTATTTTCCGGCATCCCCGTATTCCTGCTGAAGAAATACGCCTTCAAATAACAGCTTGAGGAAGTACCGCCATGACCGCCGCCCTGCACATCGGACACCTGTCCAAAAGTTTTCAAAACACCCCGGTTTTAAACGACATTTCGCTCAGCCTCGACCCGGGCGAAATCCTCTTTATCGTCGGCGCGTCCGGCTGCGGCAAAACCACCCTTTTACGCTGCCTTGCCGGTTTTGAACAACCCGATTTTGGCGAAATTTCGCTTTCCGGCAGAACCATCTTCTCGAAAAATACCAACCTCCCCGTCCGCGAACGCCGTTTGGGTTATGTCGTACAGGAAGGTGTGCTGTTCCCCCACCTGACCGTTTACCGCAACACCGCCTACGGGCTGGGCAACGGCAAAGGCAAGACGGCGCAAGAGCGGCAGCGCATCGAAGCTATGTTGGAATTGACCGGCATTTCCGAACTTGCCGGACGCTATCCGCACGAACTTTCGGGCGGACAGCAACAGCGCGTCGCCCTCGCCCGCGCCCTCGCACCCGATCCCGAACTGATTTTGTTGGACGAACCCTTCAGCGCGCTGGACGAACAGTTGCGCCGCCAGATTCGCGAAGACATGATTGCCGCCCTGCGCGCCAACGGCAAATCTGCCGTTTTCGTCAGCCACGACCGCGAAGAAGCCCTGCAATACGCCGACCGGATTGCCGTGATGAAACAGGGGCGCATCCTCCAAACTGCAAGCCCTCACGAATTGTACCGACAACCTGCCGACCTTGATGCCGCCCTGTTTATCGGCGAAGGCATCGTGTTCCCCGCCGCGCTCAACGCCGACGGCACCGCCGATTGCGGATTGGGCCGCCTGCCCGTTCAAAGCGGCGCACCCGCAGGCACACGCGGCACACTGCTCATCCGTCCGGAACAGTTCAGCCTTCACCCCCATTCCGCACCCACCGCCTCCATTCACGCCGTGGTTCTCAAAACCACGCCCAAAGCGCGGCATACCGAAATCAGTCTCCGGGTCGGACAAACCGTCCTCACGCTCAACCTCCCTTCCGCCCCCACCCTGTCAGACGGCATTTCCGCCGTCCTCCATTTGGACGGTCCCGCCCTGTTCTTCCCCGGAAATACCCTCTGAAAGGCGGCAGCATCCACAAACCTGCGGATATTTATCTTGTTGGAAACAGAATTTGTTTGCTATATTCAACCTGCGCGCCTCAAGCCAAACACGGCACGCACGGCACGCAGGCAGCCGTTTCTGCCTATATGCCGCCCCTTCCAACCACATATGCCGCACACCGCAGCATACGAAAGGATATATCATGGCAAAAGTACTCATCGTACCCGTATCTGCCGGACTGGACGCCTCCGCCGTCGCACAAGCCTTTGCAAAAGCACTGGACGCACAAATTTTCCAAGCCGTTGACGCAACCGCCGAAACCCTGCTCGCGCAAGGCAAAAGCGACGACTGGTTCGACGCACTGGTCGGCAAAGTTGCCGCACTCGATGCCGCCAACCTCGTCATCGAAGGCATCGCGCCCGATGCCGACAAAATCTACCTCGCAGGCAAAAACGTCGAACTGGCATTGTCCCTTGACGCGGCAGCCGTCTTCGCCGTCCGTTCCGACAACGCCGATGCCGACGAACTGGCAAATCGGGTGAACCTTGCCAAACAGTTCTTCGCCGCCGCGCCGGGCGTATTGGAAGGTTTTGTCGTGGACGGCGCGGCAGCCTCCGTTGCCGAAGCGGCAGCCGAAAAAACCGGCCTGACCTTCTTCGGTTCGAGCGACGCGCTGAAAGACGTATCCGTATTGGCAGGCCGCGAAGCAAAACGCCTGTCGCCGGCGCAATTCCGCTACAACCTGATCGACTTCGCCCGCCAAGCCGACAAACGCATCGTCCTGCCTGAAGGCGCAGAACCCCGCACCGTCCAAGCCGCCGCCATCTGCCACGAAAAAGGCATTGCCCGCTGCGTCCTGCTTGCCAAACGCGAAGAAGTCGAAGCCGTTGCCAAAGAACGCGGTATCAGCCTGCCCGACTCTTTGGAAATCATCGATCCCGCCTCATTGGTCGAACAATACGTCGGACCGATGTGCGAACTGCGCAAATCCAAAGGCCTGACACCCGAAGACGCGCGCAAGCAACTGCAAGACACCGTGGTACTCGGTACGATGATGATGGCGCAAAATGATGTGGACGGTTTGGTATCCGGTGCGGTTCACACCACCGCCAACACCATCCGCCCCGCTTTGCAACTGATTAAAACCGCACCGGGCGCAAGCCTCGTGTCCAGCGTATTCTTTATGCTGCTGCCCAACCAAGTCCTCGTCTTCGGCGACTGCGCGGTTAATCCGAACCCGACCGCGCAACAGCTTGCCGACATCGCCATCCAGTCTGCCGATTCCGCAAAAGCCTTCGGCATCGACCCGAAAGTGGCGATGATTTCCTACTCCACCGTCAACTCCGGCAGCGGCCCCGATGTCGATACCGTCATCGAAGCAACCAAACTTGCCCGGGAAAAACGCCCCGACCTCGCCATCGACGGCCCGCTGCAATATGATGCGGCAACCGTGCCGGGCGTGGGCAAATCCAAAGCTCCGGGCAGCCCGGTGGCAGGACAGGCAACCGTTTTGGTCTTCCCCGACCTGAACACCGGCAACTGCACCTATAAAGCCGTCCAACGCAGTGCCAACGTCTTAAGCGTCGGCCCGCTGCTGCAAGGCCTGCGCAAACCGGTCAACGACCTGTCGCGCGGCGCGCTGGTGGAAGACATCGTGTTCACCATCGCCCTGACTGCCGTTCAGGCAAAACAAATGGAAGGCTGACAAACGGCTTTCCGGGTTTAAACCCTATGCCGTCTGAAGACAGACTCCCGTTTTCAGACGGCATTTTTATCAGCACGGCACATTTGTTTGTTAAAATCGCAGCCATATTGCAAAAAAAGAGGAGGAAGCCATGCAAATCGCCATTATCGATTACGGTATGGGCAACCTGCATTCCGTATTGAAATCCGTCCGGACGGCGGGGCAGCTTGCCGGAAAAAATACCGAAATCTTTTTAAGCGGCGACCCCGACCGCGTGTCCCGCGCCGACAAAGTCATTTTTCCCGGTCAGGGCGCGATGCCCGACTGTATGGCGGCATTAAAACGCGGCGGCCTGGACGAGGCAGTCAAAGATGCCTTAAAAAACAAACCCTTTTTCGGAATCTGCGTCGGCGCGCAACTTTTATTCGACCACAGTGAAGAAGGAAACACCGACGGCTTGGGCTGGTTCGGCGGCAAAGTCAGACGCTTTGAGCGCGACCTCCGCGACCCGCAGGGATGCCGTCTGAAAGTCCCGCATATGGGCTGGAACACCGTGCGCCAAACCCAAAACCACCCGCTGTTTAAAGATATTCCCCAAGACACGCGTTTTTACTTCGTCCACAGCTACTATTTCGCCCCCGAAAATCCCGAAACCATATTGGGCGAAAGCGACTACCCGTCCCCGTTTGCCTGCATCGTCGGCAAAGACAACGTATTCGCCACGCAATTTCACACCGAAAAAAGCCACGATGCCGGGCTGACGATGTTGAAAAACTTTTTAAACTGGTAAGCCGGACACGGCCCCGCACAAGGAGAAAAATTATGCTGCTGATACCCGCCATCGATTTGAAAGAAGGACGCTGCGTCCGCCTGAGACAAGGGCTGATGGAAGAGGCGACCGTCTTTTCCGATTCGCCCGCCGAAACCGCACTGCACTGGTTCAAACAAGGCGCGCGCCGCCTGCATCTGGTAGATTTGAACGGCGCGTTTGCCGGCGTTCCGCAAAACCTGCCCGCCATCAAAGACATCCTTGCCGCCGTCGCCAAAGACATCCCCGTACAGCTCGGCGGCGGCATACGCGATTTGAAAACCATCGGACAATATTTGGATTTGGGTCTGAACGACGTGATTATCGGCACGGCGGCGGTCAAAAACCCCGACTTCGTGCGCGAGGCGTGCAAAGCCTTCCCCGGCAGGATTATTGTCGGGCTGGATGCCAAAGACGGTATGGCCGCCATCGACGGCTGGGCAACCGTAACCGGGCATCATGTAATTGATTTGGCAAAACGCTTTGAAGACGACGGCGTCAACAGCATCATCTACACCGACATCGGGCGCGACGGTATGATGAGCGGCGTGAACATCGACGCGACGGTCAAACTCGCCCAAGCCGTCCGCATTCCCGTCATCGCCTCCGGCGGACTGACCGGCTTGGACGACATCCGCGCCCTGTGTGCCGCCGAAAAACATGGCGTAGCAGGCGCGATTACCGGCCGCGCGATTTACGAGGGCAGCATCGATTTTGCCCAAGCGCAGCAACTGGCAGATTCCCTCGACTAAAGGCATCCGATTATGGCACTGGCAAAACGCATCATCCCCTGTCTCGACGTAAAAGACGGGCGCGTCGTCAAAGGCGTGAACTTCATCGGTTTGCGCGACGCGGGCGACCCCGTCGAAGCCGCCAAACGCTACAACGGCGAAGGCGCGGACGAATTGACCTTCCTCGACATCACCGCCTCATCCGACAACCGCGACACCATCCTGCACATCATCGAAGAGGTTGCCGGACAAGTCTTCATCCCCCTGACCGTCGGCGGCGGCGTACGCACCGTTGCCGACATCCGCCGCCTGCTCAATGCCGGCGCGGACAAAGTCAGCATCAACACCGCCGCCGTTACCCGTCCCGACCTGATTGACGAAGCCGCCGGATTTTTCGGTTCGCAAGCCATCGTCGCCGCCGTCGATGCCAAAGCCGTCAACCCCGGAAACACACGCTGGGAAATCTTTACCCACGGCGGGCGCAATCCGACCGGTTTGGATGCGGTGGAATGGGCGATCGAAATGCAAAAACGCGGCGCGGGCGAAATCCTGCTTACCGGTATGGACAGGGACGGTACGAAACAGGGTTTCAACCTGCCGCTGACCCGCGCCGTTGCCGAAGCCGTCGACATCCCCGTCATCGCCTCCGGCGGGGTCGGCAATGTCCGGCACCTGATTGAAGGCATAACCGAAGGCAAAGCCGATGCCGTACTTGCCGCCGGCGTTTTCCATTTCGGGGAAATCGCCATCCGCGAAGCCAAACGCGCTATGCGCGAAGCCGGCATCGAAGTGCGCCTCTGACCGCCCCGACTATGCCGTCTGAAAGAAAATATGGATAAAAACCTGCTTGAAGCCGTCAAATTTGACGAAAAAGGTTTGGTTTGCGCCATCGCCCAAGATGCCGAAACCAAACGTGTTTTAATGGTGGCGTGGATGAACGCCGAAGCCCTGCAAAAAACCGTCGAAACCGGCTTTGCCCACTATTACAGCCGTTCGCGCCAAAAACAATGGATGAAGGGCGAAGAGTCGGGACACACGCAAAAAGTCCGCGAACTGCGCCTCGACTGCGACGGCGACGCCATTGTGATGCTCATCGCCCAAAACGGCGGCATCGCCTGCCACACCGGGCGAGAAAGCTGCTTTTACAAAGTCTGGCGCGGCGGCGCGTGGGAAACCGCCGATACCGTCCTGAAAGACGAAAAAGAGATTTACGGCAGCACGCACTGACCGCCTCCAACATTGAATTATCAGGCATTTTTTTGTACAATCTCGCCGTCTCAAACACTGTCCGGGCCGTCTGAAAAGCGGCCTGAACCTTTTTGCAAAGAAAACCATGTCCCAAGAAATCCTCGACCAAGTGCGCCGCCGCCGCACGTTTGCCATCATCTCCCACCCCGACGCGGGTAAAACCACGTTGACTGAAAAACTCTTGCTGTTTTCAGGTGCGATTCAAAGCGCGGGTACGGTAAAAGGCAAGAAAACCGGCAAATTCGCCACCTCCGACTGGATGGACATCGAGAAGCAGCGCGGCATTTCCGTGGCATCAAGCGTGATGCAGTTCGACTATAAAGACCACACCGTCAACCTTTTGGACACGCCGGGACACCAAGACTTCTCCGAAGACACCTACCGCGTTTTGACCGCCGTCGATAGTGCCTTGATGGTCATCGACGCGGCAAAAGGCGTGGAAGCGCAAACCATCAAACTCTTGAACGTCTGCCGCCTGCGCAATACGCCGATTGTTACGTTCATGAACAAATACGACCGCGAAGTGCGCGATTCCCTGGAATTGCTGGACGAAGTGGAAAACATCCTGCAAATCCGCTGCGCGCCCGTAACCTGGCCGATCGGCATGGGCAAAAACTTCAAAGGCGTGTACCACATCCTGAACGACGAAATCTATCTCTTTGAAGCGGGCGGCGAACGCTTGCCGCACGAGTTCGACATCATCAAAGGCATCGATAATCCCGAATTGGAACAACGCTTTCCGTTAGAAATACAGCAGTTGCGCGACGAAATCGAATTGGTGCAGGCGGCTTCCAACGAGTTCAATCTCGACGAATTCCTCGCCGGCGAACTCACGCCCGTATTCTTCGGCTCTGCGATTAACAACTTCGGTATTCAGGAAATCCTCAATTCATTGATTGAATGGGCGCCCGCGCCGAAACCACGCGATGCGACCGTGCGTATGGTCGAGCCGGACGAGCCGAAGTTTTCCGGATTTATCTTCAAAATCCAAGCCAATATGGACCCGAAACACCGCGACCGTATTGCCTTCTTGCGCGTCTGCTCCGGCAAATTCGAGCGCGGCATGAAAATGAAACACCTGCGTATCAACCGCGAAATCGCCGCCTCCAGCGTGGTAACCTTCATGTCCCACGACCGCGAGCTGGTTGAAGAAGCCTACGCCGGCGACATTATCGGTATCCCAAACCACGGCAACATCCAAATCGGCGACAGCTTCTCCGAAGGCGAACAACTGACGTTTACCGGCATCCCATTCTTCGCGCCCGAACTGTTCCGCAGCGTTCGCATCAAAAACCCGCTGAAAATCAAGCAACTGCAAAAAGGTTTGCAACAGCTTGGCGAAGAAGGTGCGGTGCAGGTGTTCAAACCAATGAGCGGCGCGGATTTGATTTTGGGCGCGGTCGGCGTGTTGCAGTTTGAAGTCGTTACCTCGCGCCTTGCCAACGAATACGGCGTGGAAGCCGTGTTCGACAACGCATCCATCTGGTCGGCGCGCTGGGTATCGTGCGACGACAAGAAAAAACTGGCGGAATTTGAAAAAGCCAACGCGGGCAACCTCGCCATCGACGCGGGCGGCAACCTCGCCTACCTCGCCCCTAACCGCGTGAATCTGGGACTCACGCAAGAACGCTGGCCGGACATCGTGTTCCACGAAACGCGCGAGCATTCGGTCAAACTTTAAAAAGCAATCGGCAATAAAATGCCGTCTAAACCCGAAAAAAGGGCTTCAGACGGCATTTTTGCCTGCAACTCAAACGCAGACGGTCAAAATCAAGGCGCATCGGATACCGTTATCGGGCATCCCGTCCTCATGAATTTAGGGCTGACGCAAGAACGTTGGCCGGACGTCGTGTTCCACGAAACGCGCGAACATTCGGTCAAACTCTAAAAAGCAATCGGCGATAAAATGCCGTCTAAACCCGAAAAAAGGGCTTCAGACGGCATTTTTGCCTGCAACTCAAACGCAGACGGTCAAAATCAAGGCGCATCGGATACCGTTATCGGATGCGTCCCGTCCGCGTGAATTTGGGGCTGACGTAGGAACGCCGATGTGATTTCACATCCCGTACTGTTTCGACAGCTTCACATAATGCGCGGCGGAATATTTCAAAAAGGCTTTTTCCTCATCGGTCAGCACGCGCACTTGTCTGACCGGCGAACCGACATAAAGGTAGCCGCCCGCCAAACGTTTGCGCGGCGGAACGAGGCTGCCCGCGCCGATCATCACTTCGTCCTCAATCACGGCATCGTCCAGAACCGTCGTCCCCATGCCGACCAGGACGCGGTTGCCGATACGGCAGCCGTGCAGCATCACTTTGTGCCCCACGGTAACGTCTTCGCCGATAACCAGCGGCGACCCTTCGGGTTTGGCGGCGGTTTTGTGGGAAACGTGCAGGACGCTGCCGTCCTGTATATTGCTGCGCGCGCCGACGGTGATGCTGTTCACATCGCCGCGCAACACGGCGCACGGCCACACAGAAACGTCTTCGGCAAGCGACACTTCGCCGATGACGACGCACGCTTCGTCTATCATACAGCTTTCGTGGATTTCGGGCGTGCGGTTTTGGAAAGTTCGGATTGCGTTCATTTTTCCTCCTTCGGTAAGATGTATAGTGTTAAAGGATTTATTAAATATTCCCCCTGATTGCTTTTAAAATCCTGCCTGTAATATCGACCCCGAATAATGTGATTATCGGGAATATCAGCTTATATATCAATTTATTGGACTTTAACAGCATAAACCTTAAATGATACGCCCTTCTTTTTATATCAGCATCACACGCTATATTTTTACTCGTCATGATAAAAAGCAAAACGAGATATTCGTAGGAAAGAAAAGAATAAAGATAACTTGATATATCCCTATTAAATTCCATTTCCGCATTTTTCTCCAAAATATATAATAATGACTTTATACTTTTTTCCGAAACAGTTCCTGTTTTAGAATCTTTTCTTCCCTGCCGATAATAGTAATAACAACCGTCCAAATAAGAAAAAGTTGTTGCCGCATTAAATAATCTCATTGACCATTCGATATCTTCGGCATAAACCTCTTTTTCAAAAAATAGTTTTTCTTTGATAATCAATTCCCTTTTTATAATCTTATTACACGCCGAACCCGGAAATTTTCTAAATCGGCATAATCCTTTCAAAACTTCGACTTTGGATTGATTGAGTATTTTTTCAGGCTGATAATCTTCGCCAAAATGTGAAACACTTCCCTTATCATATTTAACCGCATTTAAAAAAACCACATCCGGCATATCAATATCATCTTTACTAAGAAAATCCAGCAAGACCTGACAATTAATAAAATCATCCGAATCAATAAAGACTATATATTTTCCGTTTGAATTTTTTATTCCGGTATTCCTAGCTTCTGCCGTCCCTTGGTTATCCTGATAGATATATTTGATATTTGGTGTCCGGTGTTTGTTGTTTGTTGTTTGTTGTTTGTTGTTTTATCTATATATTTATAACATATATCTTCACTTCCGTCTTTTGACCCGTCATTCACAAGGATAAGTTCGACATTTTCATTACTTAATATAGGTTCTATGGAACTTAAACACGCTTCCAAATAACTTTCGACATTATAAATGGGAACTACGATACTTAAATCCATATCTTTCTCATTTTACTAAATCATTTTAATCTTAACCCAATCATAACCGGCAGGAGGGGAAACGCCCCCCTGTTTGATAACGGACGCGCCGTTTCCTGCCGCCCGAAAGGTTTCAGACGGCAGGGATTCCGGTTATTTGCCCGCTTTGAGCCCTTGCCACAGCTTCACGCCCAATTTGGCGGATTCTGCGGATTTGGGCGATACGATGAAACTTTTTTCCATCAGTTCTTTGTTCGGGAAAATCGATGCGTCGGAGGTGTATTTTTCATCCATCAGCTCGCGCGCGGGACGGCTGGCGGGCGCGTAGGTAACGAAGCTGCCGTTTTTCGCCGCCACCTCGGGCCGGAGCGTGTAGTCGATATAGCGGTGGGCGTTGGCGACGTTTTGCGCGTCGCGCGGAATCATAAAGGAATCCACCCACACGCCCACGCCGGTTTTCGGGGTCAATACTTTGATTTCCACGCCGTTTGCGGCTTCTTCGGCACGGGTTTTGGCAATGTTCAAATCGCCGCCGTAACCGATGGCGGCACACAGGTTGCCCGCCGCCATATCGTCGATATAGCCGGAAGAGCTGAAGCGTTTCACGTCGCCCCGGACGGCTTTCATCATATCGACGGCGGCTTTGATGTCTTCGGGATTTTCACTGTTGGGGTCTTTGCCCAAATAGTGCAACGCCAAAGGAATCTGTTCGATTGCGCTGTCGAAATAGCTGATGCCGCAGGATTTGAGTTTGGCGGTGTATTCAGGGTTGAACACCAAATCCCATTCGTTTTCGGGCAGCTTGTCCGTACCCAATGCCTTTTGCACCTGCCGCGTGTTGATTGCCAAGGTGTTGATGCCCCAGAAATAGGGGACGGCGTATTCGTTGCCCGGATCGACGGCTTCCATCATTTTCAGCAAATCTTTATCGATGTTGCCGTAATGGGGGATTTGCGCCTTGTCGATTTTCTGATACGCGCCCGCTTTGATTTGCCGGCCGACGTTGGCGATGGACGGCGCGGTCAGGTCGTAGCCGGATTTGCCGGTCAGGACTTTTGCCTCCAGTGTTTCGTTGCTGTCGTAATAATCGGAACGCGTCTTGATGCCGGTTTCTTTTTCAAAGGCGGCGACGGTTTCGGGATCGACATAATCCGACCAGTTGTAGATATTGAGTTTGCCCGATTGTTCGGCTTCGGGCTTGGCGGAGGGGGGGTGGGCGGCGGTATCGTTTCCGCCGCCGCACGCAGTCAAGGCGAGGCTCAGGATTGCCGCCGCCACCAGTGTTTTTTTCATGGTTTTCGACCTTTCGTTCAAAAATAAAAAACATTGCAGGGACGGCCTGGCCGCCTGCATCGGAAGCTGTGGGGGCGGCCGGTCGGCTTTCTTGGCCCTTGATGCAGCAAGGTTTGCATTAAACGGCAAAAACAACCGGGGCGCAACCGTTAATTTTCACGGGTTTGCCGTTCCGATGCCCGATCGGGCGGTAATGCGGGACATTGTTCCGCCTGCGTGAAAATGCCGTCTGAAGCCTCGGCGGCTTTCAGACGGCATCGGGGCGGACGGCATCAGTTGCTCAACACGTCCACGCCTTTGGGCGGGGTAAACTTGAACGCGCCGCGCGAGAGTTGGGGATTGGTATTCAAACCGCCGAAACTGATGGAGGTTTGATTGCCGAAGCTGTCTTTAAGCTGCATGGCGGCGAGGTTGCCGCCTTTGAAGCCGATGCGGATGTATTGGTAGCCGGCGTTGTTGCGTTTGGGCGTTGCCAGCACATAATCGATGCCGTTGGACGAACCGTCCTCTTTCAGCGTGTAGCTGCTTTCGAGGGCGGTTTTGTTCGACAGGATGGCGGCGGGGCTGCCGCCTATGGCCTGGTCTTGGGACGACTTGGTCACTTGTGCCAAATCGACATCGTAGAGCCAAACGGTTTGACCGTCGCCGACAATAGTCTGTTTGTAAGGCGAAGTGTATTCCCATTTAAAGAGGCCCGGGCGCAGGATTTTGAACGTGCCGTGCGCGGTTTGGGTTTTCTTTTTGCTTTGGACGGTTTGGGTGAAGCTGCCGCTGATACCGTCGGCATCGTTGTTGAATTGCTTGAGCGCGTCCACCGCGCCCGCCTGTGCGGAAGCGACGGAGACGGTCAGGGAGCAAACGGCGAGGAATTGGAACAGGTTGTGCGGTTTCATCATTATTTTTCCTTGTTGGAATGAGTGTGGCGTAAAGTATCGGCGCGGCAAAACAATCATACGGGCGGCGTTACGGGCAGTTTGTATTTTGCAAACCGCGTTTTCCGAGGGCTGATTTTTTTGACCGCTCGGAAAAGGCAGGCGCGCCACGCTGCCCTTTAATGTGTGCCGCGTTATAGTGGATTAACAAAAATCAGGACAAGGCGACGAAGCCGCAGACAGTACAAATAGTACGGAACCGATTCACTTGGTGCTTCAGTACCTTAGAGAATCGTTCTCTTTGAGCTAAGGCGAGGCAACGCCGTACTGGTTTTTGTTAATCCACTATATTTGACGGTTTGGGCGCGGAATGCCGAATCGCGGAGATTATATGCCTCATCTTGTTTTTTTTAAACGCTATAATATTTGTTTTCCGAACACGGCGGACTTGAGATGAAACCCGATATTTATGCTTTGCTGGAACGCGCCCTGCTTTCGGGCGACCCCGATGAAAAAGGACGGCTGACGGATGAGGCGTTTGCCGCCGTTCAGAACATGGACGGTGCTGAAACAAACACGCCGCCGCTGGATTTCCCCCGCGCAGGGCGGCCGGACAAGCCGGTTTTGGTCGCGCCGTCACAACTGACCCCGCGCAAAATGAACACGACCGAAGGCTATGCGGCGATGCTGCACGCGATTGCGCATATCGAGTTCAATGCCGTCAATCTGGCTTTGGACGCGGCATACCGTTTCCGCACGCTGCCGTTTCAGTTTGTCCGCGACTGGGTGAAAGTGGCGAAGGAAGAGGTGTACCACTTCCGCCTGATGCGCGAAAGGCTGCGCGCTTTCGGCTTCGATTACGGCGATTTCGAGGCGCACAATCATTTATGGGATATGGCATACAAAACCGCCTACGATCCTTTGTTGCGTATGGCTTTAGTGCCGCGCGTATTGGAAGCTCGTGGGCTAGACGTTACGCCGGGGATACGCGCGAAGGTGGCGCAGCGCGGCGATTCGGAAACCTGCGGCGTGTTGGACATTATTTACCGCGACGAAGTGGGCCATGTCGCCATCGGCAACCGGTGGTATCAACACCTCTGCCGCGAACGCGGTTTGGAACCGATTGCCCTGTTCCGCAGCCTGATTGCCCGTTACGATATGTTTATCTTCCGCGGCTATGTTAACATCGAAGCGCGCGAAAAAGCGGGCTTCAGCCGCTTCGAATTGGATATGCTGGAAGATTTCGAGCAGAGTTTGAAACAGAACAAAAATACCGTCTGAAAAGGAACATACATGATACACGCCGTACTCTTCGACCTCGACGGCACGCTTGCCGACACCGCCCTAGACCTCGGCGGCGCACTCAATACCCTGCTCGCCCGCCACGGACTGCCGCCCAAAAGCATGGACGAAATCCGCAACCAAGCCAGCCACGGCGCAGCAGGACTGCTCAAGCTCGGCACAGGCATCACCCCCGACCACCCCGACTATGCCCGATGGCGCACCGAATACCTTGACGAATACGACAGCCGCTACGCCCAAGACACCACCCTCTTCGGCGGCGTAAACGAACTCATCGCCGAACTCGACAGACGCGGCATCAAATGGGGCATCATCACCAACAAACCCATGCGCTTCACCGACAAACTCGCCCCCAAACTCGGCTTCATCATCCCACCCGCCGTCGTCGTCAGCGGCGACACCTGCGGCGAACCCAAGCCCAGCATCAAACCCATGCTGTATGCGTGCGGACAAATCCACGCCGACCCGCAACACACACTCTACGTCGGCGATGCCGAACGCGACATCCAAGCAGGCCGCAACGCCGGCATGAAAACCGTCCTCGCCGAATGGGGCTACATCGCTCCCGAAGACGATACCGGCTCATGGCAGGCGGATTTCCACATCCGCACGCCGCTCGATCTGCTCGAATGTCTGGACAAAATACAGCCCTGAAAAATATCCGCCCCACAAACATATAGTGGATTAAATCTAAACCAGTACGTCGTTGCCTCGCCTTAGCTCAAAGAGAACGATTCTCTAAGGTGCTGAAGCACCAAGTGAATCGGCTCCGTACTATTTGTACTGTCTGCGGCTTCGTCGCCTTGTCCTGATTTTTGTTAATCCACTATAAAACTGCCGTCTGAAACCTGATTTCAGACGGCAGTTCCACCTTCAAACCGAATCAAAACCCGTCAAAACCTGCGTTTGAGCTTGCACGCCTGAAGGATGTGTACGGCAAGCTCTTCCACTGATTTATCCGTCGTATTCGCAAACGGAATCCCATGCCGTCTGAACATACTCTGCGCGTCCGCCACCTCGCTGCGGCATGTATCGATTTTGGCATAAGTTGAATTCGGGCGGCGCTCTTGGCGGATGGCCTGCAAACGTTCCGGCTGGATGGTCAACCCGAACAGCTTATCCCTATAAGGCTTGACCATACGCGGCAGATCGGCCGATTCCAAATCGTCGGGAATCAGCGGATAGTTTGCCGCACGGATGCCGTATTGCAGGGCGAGGTAAAGGCAGGTCGGCGTTTTGCCCGAACGCGATACACCCATCAAGATTACATCCGCTTCCTGAAGGTTCTTATCGCTGACCCCGTCATCGTGGTTCAATGAGAAATTCACCGCCTCCATACGCGCATCGTAACGCTTCGTATTACCGATACTGTGATGCCCCTGCTCGGATGCCGTGGCTTCGGTATTGAGTTCTTTCTCCAACAGTCCCAAAAAAGTCTCAAAGAAATTAATCTGAAAAGCATCCGCCCCTTTGATAATCCGACGGATTTCGTCATCAACCACACTGACAAACGCAATCGGACGCTGACCGTTTTCCTGCCGGCTCCGATTGACCTTCTCCACCACCGCGCGCGCCTTTTCCGGCGTATCGACAAACGGATGCGTATGGCGTTTGAACGACAGATTGCCAAACTGGTTCAGCAAAGCCTCGCCGATATTCTCGGCAGTCAGACCGGTACGGTCGGAAATGTAAAACACATGGCGCGGACTGCTCATCTTCCATCCTTAAAACACAGGTTTAAAATCCCATCATAACAGCAGCGGCAGACACAAGGAAAGCACTCGCAGCACACCTACCTCGGATTACACCCAAACAGACACAATATAATTTTGAAATAAAATTATTTATATAAAGTATTTTTTGGCAGAAAATTTTAAAAAATAAACAAAAAAATCAAACAGAAAAAACATTAACCTATTCAAACCACCTGTTTTACAAAGAAAATACCCAAAAAAAGAAGTATACCGGCTGCAAGTTTCAAACCGCTACACACGCCGAAACCGCAATTTTTCAGACGGCATCATGATTTTAAAACGGATAAAACACATGACAGCAGAGGAACGAATCGCTTAAAATAAGCACGCGGATTTGTTTCTTTTTTAACATATTTTGGATTGGACACACAAATGGCCGACAACTACGTAATTTGGTTTGAAAACCTGCGTATGACAGATGTTGAACGCGTGGGCGGTAAAAACGCCTCGCTGGGCGAAATGATCAGTCAGCTGACCGAAAAAGGCGTTCGCGTCCCCGGCGGCTTTGCCACCACAGCCGATGCCTACCGCGCATTCCTCGCACACAACGGTCTGAGCGAACGCATTTCCGCCGCACTGGCAAAATTAGATGTCGAAGACGTTGCCGAACTGGCACGCGTCGGCAAAGAAATCCGCCAATGGATTTTGGACACGCCCTTCCCCGAACAGCTCGATGCCGAAATCGAAGCGGCATGGAACAAAATGGTTGCCGATGCCGGCGGCGCGGACATTTCCGTTGCCGTACGCTCTTCCGCAACCGCCGAAGACCTGCCCGACGCATCATTTGCCGGCCAACAGGAAACCTTCCTGAATATCAACGGCTTGGAAAACGTTAAAGAAGCGATGCGCCATGTATTCGCCTCCCTGTACAACGACCGCGCCATTTCTTACCGCGTCCACAAAGGCTTCGAACACGACATCGTCGCCCTTTCCGCCGGCGTGCAGCGTATGGTGCGTTCCGACAGCGGCGCGTCCGGCGTGATGTTCACCCTCGATACCGAATCCGGTTACGACCAAGTCGTCTTTGTCACTTCATCCTACGGTCTGGGCGAAAACGTCGTACAAGGCGCAGTCAATCCCGACGAATTCTATGTGTTCAAACCCACGCTGAAAGCAGGCAAACCTGCCATCCTGCGCAAAACCATGGGCTCAAAACACATCAAAATGATTTTTACCGACAAAGCAGAAGCCGGCAAATCGGTAACCAACGTCGATGTCCCCGAAGAAGACCGCAACCGCTTCTCCATTACCGACGAAGAAATCACCGAGTTGGCGCATTACGCACTGACCATCGAAAAACACTACGGCCGCCCGATGGACATCGAATGGGGACGCGACGGCTTGGACGGCAAACTCTACATCCTGCAAGCCCGTCCCGAAACCGTCAAATCCCAGGAAGAAGGCAGCCGCAACCTGCGCCGCTTTTCTATCAACGGCGAAAAAACCGTCTTGTGCGAAGGCCGCGCCATCGGTCAGAAAGTCGGTCAGGGCAAGGTACGCCTGATTAAAGATGCTTCCGAGATGGATTCCGTCGAAGCCGGCGACGTACTGGTTACCGACATGACCGACCCAGATTGGGAACCGGTGATGAAACGCGCTTCCGCCATCGTGACCAACAGGGGCGGACGTACCTGCCACGCCGCCATCATCGCGCGCGAACTGGGTATTCCTGCCGTTGTCGGCTGCGGCAATGCAACCGAATTGCTGAAAAACGGTCAAGAAGTTACCGTATCCTGTGCCGAAGGCGATACCGGCTTCATCTACTCCGGCCTGCTGGACGTACAAATTACCGATGTTGCTTTGGACAACATGCCTAAAGCACCTGTAAAAGTCATGATGAACGTCGGCAATCCCGAACTCGCATTCAGCTTCGCCAACCTGCCCAGCGAAGGCATCGGCTTGGCGCGTATGGAATTTATCATCAACCGCCAAATCGGTATCCACCCCAAAGCCTTGTTGGAATTTGACAAACAAGACGACGAATTAAAAGCGGAAATTACCCGCCGTATCGCCGGTTACGCGTCCCCTGTCGACTTCTACGTCGATAAAATCGCCGAAGGCGTGGCGACATTGGCCGCATCGGTTTATCCGCGTAAAACCATCGTCCGTATGTCCGACTTCAAATCCAACGAATACGCCAACCTGGTCGGCGGCAACGTATACGAACCGCATGAAGAAAACCCGATGTTGGGCTTCCGTGGTGCGGCGCGTTATGTCGCCGACAACTTCAAAGACTGTTTCGCCTTGGAATGCAAAGCCTTGAAACGCGTCCGCGATGAAATGGGGTTGACCAACGTTGAAATCATGATTCCGTTCGTCCGCACTTTGGGCGAAGCCGAAGCCGTTGTCAAAGCCCTGAAAGAAAACGGCTTGGAACGCGGCAAAAACGGCCTGCGCCTGATTATGATGTGCGAGCTGCCGAGCAACGCGGTATTGGCGGAACAATTCCTGCAATACTTCGACGGCTTCTCCATCGGCTCGAACGACATGACCCAACTGACCCTCGGTCTCGACCGCGACAGCGGCTTGGTATCCGAATCGTTTGACGAACGCAACCCTGCCGTCAAAGTGATGCTGCACCTTGCCATCTCCGCCTGCCGCAAGCAGAACAAATATGTCGGCATCTGCGGTCAAGGCCCGTCCGACCATCCGGACTTCGCCAAATGGCTGGTTGAGGAAGGCATTGAAAGCGTTTCCCTGAACCCGGATACCGTCATCGAAACTTGGCTATATTTGGCGAATGAATTGAACAAATAATCAATGCCCATACCCCCGAGCCTGAAAAGCGCGGGGGTATTTTTTTCCAAGCAGCTCCGCTCAGACGGCATTTCCTGCCGATGCCCCGTCCGCGATAATATTTGACACCCACGCGCCGACTGCCTACAATTCCCCCTTCCCCGAGCAACCGGCAACGGTCAGCTTCTTCTTTCAGACGGCATCTGCCTGTCTTTTTCCTCTTCAAAATACATCATTATTATGCACGTCTCCGAATTACAAACCCTGCACATTTCCAAACTCTTAGAATTGGCGGAAGAACACGGCATCGAAAACGCCAACCGATTCCGCAAACAAGATCTCGTATTTGCCATCGTCCGCCAGATGATGAAAAAAGGCGAGGGTTTCACCTGCTCCGGCACGCTTGAAATCCTGCCCGACGGCTTCGGCTTCCTCCGCAGCGCGGACACGTCCTATCTTGCCGGCCCCGACGACATCTATGTCTCGCCCACCCAAATCCGCCGCTTCAACCTGCATACGGGCGACACCATCGAAGGAAGCGTGCGCGTCCCAAAAGACAACGAACGCTATTTTGCCCTGGTCAGGCTTGATACCATCAACGGCGACCACCCGGAAGTATGCCGCCATAAAATCCTGTTTGAAAACCTGACCCCGCTGTTTCCGACCGAACAGTTGAAGCTGGAACGCGACTTAAAGTCCGAAGAAAACCTGACCGGACGTGCCATCGACCTGATTTCCCCTATCGGCAAAGGTCAGCGCGCCCTCTTGGTTGCCCCGCCCAAAAGCGGTAAAACCGTGATGCTGCAAAACATTGCCCACGCCGTTACCTCAAACTATCCCGAAGTCGAACTCATCGTCCTCTTGATTGACGAGCGTCCCGAAGAAGTAACCGAAATGAGCCGTTCCGTCCGCGGCGAAGTGGTTTCCTCCACCTTTGACGAACCGGCGCAACGCCACGTCCAAGTTGCCGAAATGGTGCTTGAAAAAGCCAAGCGTATGGTAGAACACAAAAAAGACGTGGTCATCCTGCTGGATTCGATTACCCGCCTTGCCCGCGCCTACAATACCGTCGTGCCTACCTCGGGCAAAATCCTAACCGGCGGTGTCGATGCCAACGCACTGCACCGCCCCAAACGTTTCTTCGGCGCGGCGCGCAACGTGGAAGAAGGCGGTTCGCTGACCATCATCGCCACCGCATTGGTTGAAACCGGCAGCCGTATGGACGATGTGATTTACGAAGAATTCAAAGGCACCGGCAATATGGAATTGCACCTTGACCGCCGTATGGCGGAAAAACGCCTCTTCCCCGCCATCAACATCAACAAATCCGGCACGCGCCGCGAAGAGCTGCTTGTGCCGAACGACCAGTTGCAACGTATGTGGCTCTTACGCAAGTTCCTGCACCCGATGGACGAAATCGAGGCAGCCGAATTTTTAATCGGGAAAATCAAAGCCTCTAAAAACAATGATGATTTCTTTGAACTGATGCGCGGCAAATAAACGCGCCACCCGCATTAATGCGAAATGCCGTCTGAAGCCTGAAAATCGGGTTTCAGACGGCACTTTCATTCACACGGCCGGCGCAGCTCCTCCCTCCCCCCGTTAACGGCGCAACCGCCGGCAGTGTCCGTGTCCGCTTGCCGAAAGCGCGGCCTTTGCAAAACCGGCTTGAACGCATCCGTACCGGCAATGAAAACCGATGCGGGAACTTGATTCAAGGTTGCGCCGAACCGCGCTCATTTTTGTATAAATTTGGGGCTGTCCTAGATAACTAGGGAAATTCAAATTAAGTTAGAGTTGCCTTTATGAGAAAAAGTCGTCTAAGCCGGTATAAACAAAATAAACTCATTGAGCTATTTGTCGCAGGTGTAACTGCAAGAACAGCAGCAGAGTTAGTAGGCGTTAATAAAAGTACCGCAGCCTATTATTTTCATCGTTTACGATTACTTATTTATCAAAACAGTCCACATTTGGAAATGTTTGATGGCGAAGTAGAAGCAGATGAAAGTTATTTTGCTGAACGACAAAACCATATTAATGGAATTGAGAACTTTTGGAACCGGGCAAAACGTCATTTACGCAAGTTTAACGGCATTCCCAAAGCGCATTTTGAGCTGTATTTAAAGGGGTACGAACGGCGTTTTAACAACAGTGAGATAAAAGTTCAAATTTCCATTTTAAAACAATTAGTAAAATCGAGTTTATCCTAGTTATCTAGGACAGCCCCATAAATTTTTATAGTGGATTAACAAAAACCAGTACAGCGTTGCCTCGCCTTAGCTCAAAGAGAACGATTCTCTAAGGTGCTGAAGCACCAAGTGAATCGGTTCCGTACTGTTTGTACTGTCTGCGGCTTCGTCGCCTTGTCCTGATTTTTGTTAATCCACTATACCTCCGCCAATGCCCATGAGTGCAAACACCTGTCGCCGTTGTTGGAAGGACTGCCCAAAGGTACGACCGTCTATGCCGACAAAGGCTATGACAGTGCGGAAAACCGGCAACATCTGGAAAAGCGTCAGTTGTTAGACGGCATTATGCGCAAAGCCTGCCGCAACCGTCCGCTGGCGGAAACGCAAACCAAACATAACCGGTATTTGTCGAAGACCCGTTATGTGGTCGAACAAAGCTTCGGTACGCTGCACCGTAAGTTCCGCTATGTTCGGGCAGCCTATTTCGGACTGATTAAAGTGAGTGCGCAAAGCCACCTGAAGGCGATGTGTTTGAACCTGTTGAAAGCCGCCAACAGGCTAAGTGCGCCTGCTGCCGCCTAAAAGGCGGCTCGGATGCCTGATTATCGGGTATCCGGGGAGGATTCAGGGGGTATTTGGGTAAAATTAGGCGGTATTTGGGGCGAAAACAGCCGAAAACCTGTGTTTGGGTTTCGGCTGTCGGGAGGGAAAGGAATTTTGCAAAGGTCTCTTTTCGTCATTCCCGCCACTTTTCGTCATTCCCGCGAAAGCGGGAATCTAGAATCTCGGACTTTCAGATAATCTTTGAATATTGCTGTTGTTCTAAGGTCTAGATTCCCGCGTTCGCGGGAATGACGGTTCAGTTGCTACGGTTATTGTCAGGTTTCGGTTATGTTGGAATTTCGGGAAACTTATGAATTGAGACCTTTGCAAAAATAGTCTGTTAACGAAATTTGACGCATAAAAATGCGCCAAAAAATTTTCAATTGCCTAAAACCTTCCTAATATTGAGCAAAAAGTAGGAAAAATCAGAAAAGTTTTGCATTTTGAAAATGAGATTGAGCATAAAATTTTAGTAACCTATGTTATTGCAAAGGTCTCGAATTGTCATTCCCACGCAGGTGGGAATCTAGTCTGTTCGGTTTCAGTTATTTCCGATAAATTCCTGCTGCTTTTTATTTCTAGATTCCCACTTTCGTGGGAATGACGAAAAGTTGCGGGAATGACGGTTCGGGCATTCCTTAAATTACCCGTGTATCGCTGTAAATCTTAGAGATGGCGGAATATAGCGGATTAACAAAAACCAGTACAGCGTTGTCTCGCCTTAGCTCAAAGAGAACGATTCTCTAAGGTGCTGAAGCACCAAGTGAATCGGTTCCGTACTATTTGTACTGTCTGCGGCTTCGTCGCCTTGTCCTGATTTTTGTTAATCCACTATATTTCCAATTAAAAATTTTTAATATATTAATCAATAAATTAATTTTATAAAATAAAAATATTGTCAACAATATTTTGCCTTATCGCCCAAACCTCTGTATATTTTCCTACAGTAAATTGTTGACAATCCATACGCCCACATATGCGCCGCCTAAGGATAAATCCTCCCGCCGGACAACGGGTGCAAGGGATTGGATGCGATATTTCCATATTCAAACAAGGGATTTGTTTCACGCACAGGGCGGCACATCGGCAAAATCCCCGCGCCGCCCCGGTCCGGCAGGGCTTGCGTCCCTCCCGGACAAGCCCCGACCCCGCCTTTCCGAAAGACGGGCTCAACCATTAAGGAAACTTTAATCAAAATGAAAAAACACATATGGGCGGCATCTTTGCTGCCGGCATCCCTATCGGCAGAACCTTTAAACTGGTGGAAGCCTTATTCCGCCGTCAATTCGGGCGATACCGCCTGGGTGATGACTGCGGCTGCCTTGGTACTGTTGATGACGCTTCCCGGGCTGGCTTTATTCTACGGCGGGATGGTGCGGAAAAAAAACCTGCTCTCGACGATGATGCACAGCTTTTCCATCGCGACATTGGTGGGCATCCTTTGGGTCGCCGTCGGCTATTCTTTAGCGTTCACGCCGGGAAATGCCTTTATCGGCGGTTTGGGGCGCGTATTTTTAAGCGGGATGCAGATAGACGCTGCCGCACAGATGCTGACCGTGTCGCCCAATGCGCCGACTGTTCCCGAACCGGTATTTATGTTTTTTCAGATGACGTTTGCCATTATTTCGACCGCCATTATTACCGGCGCGTTTGCCGAACGGATGAAATATTCGGCAATGATGCTGTTTTCGGGCATATGGTTTTTATTGGTTTATGTGCCGGGAGCGCATTGGGTGTGGGGCGGCGGCTTTATGAGCAAAGGCGGCGTATTGGATTATGCCGGCGGTACGGTGGTGCACATCAATGCCGGTATCGCGGGACTCGTCGCCGCCTTGGTTTTGGGCAGGCGCATAGGCTACGGGCGCGAGGCGATGCCTCCGCACAATATGGCGATGACACTGATCGGCGCGGCAATGTTGTGGTTCGGCTGGTTCGGCTTTAACGCCGGATCGGCGCTTGCGGCAGACGCGGCGGCGGGTATGGCGATGGCGGTAACGCAGGTGTCGGCCGTATTCGGCGCGGCAGGCTGGCTTGCCTGCGAAAAAATAGCGGGACACAAACCTTCCGCTTTGGGGCTGGCTTCCGGCGCGGTTTCCGGTCTGGTCGGCATCACCCCTGCCGCCGGCTTTACCGGCCCGTCGGGCGCGGCCGCCATCGGTATATTGACTGCCGCCGCGTGCTTTGTGTCCGTCACCGTCGTCAAACACAAATTGCGTTACGATGATTCTTTGGACGCTTTCGGCATACACGGATTCGGCGGGCTGGTGGGCGGAATATTGACCGGCATCTTTTTCGACAACCGCATTTTCGGCGGGGATGCGGCAGTTTGGCAGCAGTTGTGGATACAGGTAAAAGACGGGTTCGTTATGGCGGCATACAGCGGGCTGATGAGTTGGGCGATTTTGAAGGTCGTGGGGAAAATCTGCGGCGGCCTGCGCGTCGGCAAGGATGTCGAACGCGAAGGTTTGGATCTGAATATCCACGGCGAACGCGTGGAATAAGGGCGGTTATGCCGTCTGAAGCCTGAAAATCGGGTTTCAGACGGCATTTTTCACGTTTGCCGCCGATGGATAAACATATAGTGGATTAACAAAAATCAGGACAAGGCGACGAAGCCGCAGACAGTACAAATAGTACGGAACCGATTCACTTGGTGCTTCAGCACCTTAGAGAATCGTTTTCTTTGAGCTAAGGCGAGGCAACGCCGTACTGGTTTTTGTTAATCCACTATACTGCCTGCGACGCTTAACGGCTGTCTTTCCACTGATAATATTTCGAGCCGAGGAAAGAACCGAGTTTGCGCAAAAACGGTTGCAGGATAATATTCGGCTGGCGCAACCGCTCAAACGGCTTCAGACGGCATTCGTCCCCTAAAATTGCTTCGGCAACCGCCAGACCTGCAATGCCTGTTATCGCCATCCCGTGTCCGGAATAACCTTGCGTATAAAAAACATTCGGGGCTAAACGTCCGAAATGCGGGACAAGGTTGGCGGTAATGTCGCACTCCCCGCCCCACGAATATTCGATTTTGACATCGGCAAGCTGCGGAAAAACTTTAAGCATATCTTGGCGGACAAGCTCGGTCATACGCGCGGGATTGTCGATAAACTCGTTATCCTTACCGCCGAAAAGCAGTCTGCCGTCCGCGCTGAGGCGGTAATAATCCAAAATATGACGGTTGTCGCATACTGCCATATTGTTGCGGATAAGCCCTTTTGCACGCGCGCCCAAGGGTTCTGTGGCAATAATAAAGGTGCTGACAGCAATCGCCTTGCGCTCCAAAGGCTTGAATATCGGATTCAAACCGGCATAAGTATTGACGGCGTACACCAGATTTTTGCATTCGACGCTGCCTTCGGGGGTGTAAACCAGCCAACCGTTTTGATAAGGTTCAATGCGTATCATGGGAGAATGCTCAAAAATCTTCGTACCAGCTTCGGCAGCGGCGCGGGCGATGCCCAACGTGTAATTGAGCGGATGGAGATGCCCGGACAAGGGATCGAACTGTGCGCCTTGGTACATATCGCTGTCAAGCTGCTGCTTCAGTTCAGTGTTATCCCAGAGTTGATAATGAGTTGCACCGTAATATTTTTGGGCGTGCTCATGCCATTGTTGCAATTCTTCCCAATGCTGCGAACGGATGGCAACCGTGGCATAACCGCGCTGCCAATCGCAATCAATGGCATGTTTGCGGACGCGTTCGTCCACCAGTTCGACCGCCTGCAAAGACTGTTGCCAAAACCATTGCGCTTGCTCCAAACCGACCTGTTTTTCAATTTCCTCCATACCGCAGGCGTAATCGCTGATAACCTGCCCGCCACTCCGTCCCGACGCGCCGAAACCGATACGCGCGGCTTCCAACACAACCGTTTCATGTCCCTGCTCCGCCAAGGGCAATGCAGTGCACAAACCACTCAATCCGCCGCCGATGATACAGGTATCGGTTTTCAGACGGCATTGAAGTTTCGGATAAACAGTATGAGGATTAACCGAACTGAAATAATAAGAAGGCAGATATTCTTGAAAATCAGGGCGAATCATTGTGTTTGCTTTATCGGGTATATTTTCGGACGGAATGATACAGGCTGTCGAGCCATATCGTCCAAACAGAAAATCGGTTGAAGAAAACAGGCTGACCCAGTCATGCGGTCAGCCTGCCTTATTAATTAATTTGCTTTCTCGGCAGCCAATTTTTCTTGGCGGTAGGCTTCTGCCGCTTCTCGGTCACGCTTGGTTGCCTGCCTCATCATCCAATAATTGACGATGATGACCAATGTTCCGATGATGCCGATCAGGATGGTTGCCAAAACGTTCATCTGCGGATCAAGACCCAGCTTGATTTTGGAGAAAATCACCTGCGGCAATGTGGATGAACCGGGGCCGGAGAGGAATGAGGTAATCACCAAATCATCCAAAGACAGGGTAATGCCGAGCAGAAAGCCTGAAACGATGGCAGGGGCAATCAAAGGCAAAGTGATGACAAAAAAGATTTTCAGCGGACGCGCGCCCAAATCCATTGCGGCTTCTTCGAGCGATTGGTCAAGCTCAACTAGACGCGAACGGATAACAACGGTAATGTATGCCATGCACAGCGTCGTATGTCCTAAGAAAATAGTGAAAAAGCCACGATCGAAGTAGAGATGTTGTAACCATTCGCTGCCCTGCAAAAATATCTGTACCTGAATAATCAGCAGCAGCATAGACAGACCGGTAATCACGTCGGGCATCACCATAGGTGCGGAAATCATACCGGCGAACAAGGTACTGCCGCGAAAACGTTTAATCCGCGCCATCGCATAGCCTGCCAGCGTGCCCAAAACGACGGCAGCAAGCGAAGACACAACGGCAATCCGCAGCGACAGCCAAGCGGCTTCCAAGATGGTGTCGTTTTCCAGCAATGCGCCGTACCACTTGGTCGAAAAGCCGCCCCAAACGGTTACCAGCTTGGATTCGTTAAACGAATAGATGACCAAAACAACCAGCGGGATATACAGAAACGCCAGCGACAGTGCCAACATCAGTTTCAAGAACCAAGATAATTTGGATTTCTGCATTATTTGGCTCCTTCTTCCAATTCGCGGTTTTCATAATGCTGAAACAGGGCAATCGGCACGACCAGCAGCGCGACCATCACGACGGCGACGGCGGAAGCCAGCGGCCAGTTGTTTTGATCGAAGAACGCCTGCCACAAGACTTTACCAATCATCAGGTTTTCCGAACCGCCGACCAGCTCGGGAATGACGAACTCGCCGACAGCAGGGACGAAAACCAGCATGGAGCCTGCAATAATGCCGGTTTTCGACAAAGGCAGGGTAATCGTCAAGAACGATTTGACCGGCCCCGCGCCCAAATCGGAAGCCGCTTCAAGCAGGCGGTTGTCGAGTTTCACCAGTTGCGTGTATAGCGGCAGAATCATAAACGGCAGATAGGCGTAAACCATCACCAAATTGAGCGAAAAGGCATTGTAGAACAAATCCAAAGGCTCGCTGATAATACCCATTTTAATCAACAGGTTGTTTACAATACCGTTATGCCCGAGCAGACCCATCCACGCATAGACGCGCAACAGGAACGATGTCCAAAAGGGCAGCATAATGGCAAGCAGCAAACCATTGCGGACAGAAGGATTGGCACGAGAAATCGCATAGGCGGTCGGATAACCGACCAACAGGCAAATCACTGTCGTCATCAATGCGGTTTTGATTGAAGACCAGTAGGTCATCAGATAGATATTGCTGTTTTCACTGTCGCCGAACGGGTTAAGGGTATGCCAAAAATTTTGGAAAATATCGGCATAGTTTTGATAACTGATGGCGATATTCAGACGACCTAAATCTTCGTCGATGCTGGTCAGCGGCGTAAACGGCGGAATGGCGATTTCTTGTTCGGCAAAGCTGATTTTCAGCACGATGGCGAACGGAATCAGAAACAGCACCAAAAGCCAAATATACGGTACGGCAATCACCGCACGCTGCCCCGGACGGCGGAACAGTTTGTTTTTCAGTTTATTAAGGTTCATTGCATTCCCCTTAAATCAACGGAACAACGGAGTCGGTTGGTTTTCCGGCCAGCTGATATAGACGGTTTCGTCCCAAGTCGGCGGTGTAATGTTGCGCACATACCAGTAAGGGGCGGGGACTTGGCTTTTGACGACGCGCCCGTTGCCGAGCTTGATATGGTAAATGGCGAAGCTGCCCAAATAGGCGATTTCTTTTACCGTGCCTTTCGCCCAGTTGTAGTCGCCCAAATATTCGGGTTTTTCTTTATATAAATCAATATCCTCTGGTCGAATACTAACCCAAAGGTCCTGCTCGCTCGGACCACCCAAACCGTGATCGATGCGGACGTGGTTTTCCAAACCTTCGCATTCGATAACGGCATAGTCGGCATGATCTTCAATCACCACACCGTCAAAGATGTTGGTTTCGCCGATAAACTCGGCAGTGAAGCGGCTGTTGGGATAGTCGTACACGTCGCTGGGTGTGCCGACTTGCTGCAACTGACCGTCAGACATAATGGCGATGCGGGTCGCCATCGTCATCGCCTCTTCTTGGTCGTGCGTAACCATAATACAGGTTACGCCGACTTGTTCCAGCGTATTGACCAACTCAAGCTGGGTTTGTTGGCGCAGTTTTTTGTCCAATGCACCGAGGGGCTCATCCAGCAGTAGAATTTTCGGACGTTTTGCCAGACTGCGTGCCAAAGCAATGCGCTGCTGCTGACCGCCGGACAATTGGTGCGGTTTGCGTTTAGCAAATTTGGTCATCTGAACCAGGCGGAGCATTTCTTCGACGCGCGCGGCGATTTCGCCTTTAGGCATTTTGTCCTGTTTCAGACCGAAGGCAATGTTTTGTTCTACGGTCATATGCGGAAAAAGCGCGTAACTTTGGAACATCATATTGATGGGGCGATCATAGGGTGCAAGTTTGGTAATATCCTGACCATCAAGGATAATTTTTCCCTGATTGGGACTTTCCATACCCGCCAGCATACGCAGCAGTGTAGATTTTCCGCTGCCGGAACTGCCCAAAAGGGCGAAGATTTCGTGTTGATAAATGTCCAAGTCGATGTTATCGACAGCGTAATTGTCACCAAACTTTTTCACCAAACCTTGGATTTTGAGATAAGGTTTGGCTGAAGACGCAGTGGTTGCGGTCATAATGGCAATACTCCAATAAAAAGACGAGTACCGGCAAAACGGATGTTCGAATGGGTGATAAAAAGCTGTTTGATTGCTGGCGGGAGTTAAACGTTTGATGCCGTCTGAAACTCTTGTAAAGCGCACGGGCAGCATGAAATGGAACAAGATTCCAAAGAACTTTATATTATATTAGTTTATGCGGTTTTCGGGCAATATAGTGGATTAAATTTAAACCAGTACAGCGTTGCCTTGCCTTGCCGTACTATTTGTACTGTCTGCGGCTTCGTCGCCTTGTCCTGATTTAAATTTAATCCACTATAAATATGGATTTGAGCTTGTCGGAAAGCAACAGAAAAGAAAACACCGCCCATTTTTCTGGGCGGTGTCGGAAAGCGTAATTATTTACGCAGACCCAAGCGGGTAATCAACGCGCGATACGTATCGGGCTGGGTACGGCGCAAGTAGGCCAGCAGGCGGCGGCGTTGGCTGACCATTTTCAACAGGCCGCGACGGCTGTGGTGGTCTTTGGGGTTGGCTTTGAAGTGGGGGGTCAGGTCGTTGATGCGGAAAGTCAACAGAGCGACTTGTACTTCGGAAGAGCCGGTGTCGCCTTCTTTGCGTTGGAAATCTTTAACGATTTGTGCTTTTTGTTCTACGGTCAGTGCCATAATGAAAACTCCAAAAATATAAGAATCCCCATAGGGATTCAGACAAGTTTGCCAAGCCTGAAGACAACGGCAAACTCCCTATGCCCAAGATAGGACAACGTGGCATTATGACACAATTCCCGCATTTCTGCACAATATTTTAAGACCGTGGAAGTAACCGTTAAAAATGCCGTCTGAAGCATTGTCTGCTTGAGACGGCAATGTTCAGACGGCATATGCGCTTCAAACCACGATTTCTTCTTTCTTCTTCGGTTCTTTACCGATATTGTCGCGGCTCAAACCGAACATTAGCAGAAGCGGGCTGGCAACCAATACGGAAGAATAAATGCCGAACACGATGCCAATGGTCAACGCCATAGAAAAGCCGTGCAAGGCCGCACCGCCGAACACCAGCATGGATACGACCATCGCCTCGGTCGAACCGTGGGTAATGATGGTGCGGCTCATCGTTGCGGTAATCGCGTTGTCGATGACTTCCGGCACGGCATGTCCGCGCATCGCCGGCTTGCGGAAGTTTTCACGGATACGGTCGAAGACGACGACGGATTCGTTCACAGAATAGCCCAATACGGCAAGGATACCCGCCAAGACGGTCAGCGAAAATTCCCATTGGAAGAAGGCAAAGCAGCCGAGAATAATCACGATGTCGTGCATATTGGCGATAATGGCAGATACGGCAAAACGCCATTCAAAACGCATCGACAGGTAAATAATGATGCCGATAACGACAAAACCTAAAGCCATCAATCCATTACTTACCAATTCCTCACCGACTTGCGGGCCGATAAATTCGACTTGGCGCAAGGTAACGTCGGGACTGTCTTTTTTCAGCAAATCCATAACCTGATTGGACAACTGTGCGGAAGTAACACCTTCTTTGTTCGGCAGGCGGATCATGATGTGTTTGTTCGTACCCAATGCCTGAACCTGTACATCACCTATTTTCAGCGTATCGAGGCGTTCGCGCATCTTATTGACATCCGCACCCTGCTGATATTGGACTTCCATTACCGTACCGCCGGTAAATTCGACAGAGAAATTCAGACCTCTGGTAACCAAAAAGAATACGGCGGCAATAAAGGTAACCAACGAAATAAAGGTCGTCAGTTTGCCGTAGCTCATAAACGGAATATCGCGTTTGATTTTAAAGAGTTCCATAGCTTACTCCTTGCCTCCTGCCATTTCGGCTTTCGGCTTCCACACCGAACCAATGGAAATATTCTGCAATTTGCGTCTGCGTCCGTACCACAGATTGACCAACGCACGGAATACGACGACGGACGAATACATCGAAGTCAGAATACCCAAACAGTGTACGACCGCAAAACCGCGTACCGGGCCGGAACCGAATACCAAAAGCGCGATACCGGCAATCAGCGAAGTCAGGTTGGAATCGACAATGGTCGCCCATGCGTGTTGGAAACCGAGATTGATTGCCTGCTGCGGCGGCACGCCGGCACGCAATTCTTCGCGGATACGTTCGTTAATCAAGACGTTGGAGTCGATTGCCATACCCAAAGTCAACGCCAGCGCGGCCATACCCGGTAACGTCAACGTTGCCTGCATGGCAGACAAAATACCGATTAGGAACAGTATGTTGGCACTCAATGCAATGGTAGAAAAGAAACCCATCAGACGATAGTAAACCACCATGAATGCAGCAACGATGGCAAAACCCCATAAAGTCGAATGGAAGCCTTTTTCGATGTTCTCCTTACCCAAAGACGGACCGATGGTACGTTCTTCGACAATCTGCATCGGCGCGGCAAGAGAACCGGCACGCAACAGCAAAGACGTATCATTGGCTTCGGCTGTCGTCATGCTTCCGGAAATTTCCACGCGTCCGCCGGTAATGGCAGTACGGATAACCGGCGCGGTTACAACCTCGGATTTTCCTTGGTCGATCAAAACCATCGCCATGCGTTTGCCGACATTTGCGGCAGTCAGTTCGCCAAAAATGCTGCCACCCGCGCTGTCCAAGCTCAGACTGACGGCAGGTGCGCCCATTTGGTCGAAACTCGGTTGCGCATCGTTGATGTTGTCGCCCGTCAGCTCGACCTGTTTGCTGATTAGCAGAGTTTCGGGACGATCTCCGCCGCTTGAAAGCAGCTCATAACCGCTCGGCACGTTGCCTTCCAATGCCTCGCGCAACTTGGCAGGATCGTCCTCCACCATACGCAATTCCAAAGTCGCGGTACGGCCGATGATGTCTTTTGCCTTGGCAGTATCCTGAACGCCCGGAAGCTGCACGACGATACGGTCGGCACCGGACTGCTGGATGACGGGTTCGGCCACGCCCAACTCGTTCACACGGTTGTGCAGGGTAGTGATGTTCTGTTTGACCGCATCGGAACGCACTTTATTGACCGCCTCTTCCGAAAGCATCAAGACGATATTGCTGCCGTCTGAATTCAGCGTTGCTTCAGGAAACAGCTTGCGCAACTGCGGCAGAGCCTTTTGCACATCACCTGCATCCTGCAAAGGGACGGTCAGGCTGTTTCCAGCCTGACGCACCGTGCCGCTGCGGATTTTTTCGCGGCGCAGTTCGCGGCGGATGTCGCCCGAATAACGTTCAAACGTTTTCTGCATCGCCGCTTTCATATCGACCTGCATGGTGAAATGCACGCCGCCGCGCAAGTCCAAACCCAAAAACATCGGATTGGCTTTGATTTTCGCCATCCATTCGGGGCTGTCCGCCAACAGGTTGAGCGCGGTAATATACCCTTCGCCCAAAGTGTTTTCGATGACGTCGCGCGCTTTAAGCTGCGTTTCGGTGTCTTTGAAACGCACTTTCAGTGAATTGTCCACAACAAACATCCCGTCGGTCTGAATACCCGCGTTTTGCAGCGCGGCATCCACTTTGAATTGAGTCTGTTCGTTGATGATGATGGCTTGTCGGTTGGTCGATACCTGCACGGCGGGTGTTTCGCCGAATAGGTTGGGCAGCGAATACACTGCGGCAACCGCAATCGTGAACACAATCAGCAGATATTTCCATAAAGGATAACGGTTCATCATTGTTCCTTAATGGTTGGAACCCCACCCTTTCGGTGGTGTCGGAATCGGGCTATTTCAGAAGAGGCAAAAACCCTTCCCAGCCAGGCAAGACCGGAAGGCGGCATCTTGAATATGCCGCCCTGCGTGTCGGAACATGGTCAAGCCTTCGGTTGGAATTCAAAACAAAGTGCCGCATTCGGGCTTTTCCGATGCGGCTTGTCGGCACAAATCAATCGACTTTTGCAGAAATCGCATTGCGTTCCACTTCGACCTCGATTTTTGTACCCTGTCCGATATCCACGGTAAAAAACTGTTCGCCGACTCTGGTTACCTTACCCTTGAAACCTGCCGCCAAGACCACTTTGTCGCCGACTTTCAAGGCGGCAAGCATTGCCTGATGCGCTTTGAATTTCTTTTGCTGCGGACGCATGATCAGGAAGTAGAACACCACCATAATCAACACTAAAGGAGCAAATTGTGCAACAGCTTGATTCATAATTTATCCGTTCTTTCTAATATGGTTGAAAATCGAGAGGGGTATATAATAACATAAGACCGTAAACAATATATCGGGTTTGCCGTCCGTACCGACCGTATACCGCAGCCTGCCCGTCCACAAACCCATATCCTTGACCCGCCTAATCTTGAAATTCTATGCACTGTTGCGCCTTTTTTTGGGCAAAAACGCCCGCACCGCATGGATTTCGCATCCCGCCTGTGCCGGGCACGAACCCGGCGCAAACCATCCCGATTCGCCCGACCGCATCCTCTGCATCGAGCAGGCATTGCGCCGCGCCGGTATTTGGCAGCACCTCCAAACCATAGAGGCGGAAGAAATCAGCGATACGCGCCTCGCACTTGTCCACTCGAGCAAATATCTGAACCGTTTGGAATCTTGCCAGCCCCAAAAAGGCAAGATTTTCCGCCTGAATGACGACACTGCAATCAGCACAGGCTCGCTGTCTGCCGCACGCTTTGCCGCCGGTTCGGCAGTTCAGGCAGTCGACATGGTCATGAACCGCAAAGCATGGCATGCCTTTTGCGCCGCCCGCCCGCCCGGACACCATGCGGGCAGCGGCAAAGCCGGCGGATTCTGCCTGCTGAACAACGTTGCCGCCGGCGTCATGCATGCCATTGCCGAATACCGCCTGAAACGCATTGCCGTCATCGATTTCGATGTCCACTACGGCGACGGTACGGCAGAAATATTCAAAGACGATCCGCGCATCCTGTTTTTCAACCTGTTTGAAACCGACCTTTTCCCCTTCCCCGAAAACAACGATATGCCCGACGGCGGCAATATGGTGCACCTGCCCTTGCCGCCGGGAACGGGCAGCCGCACATTCCGCGAAGCCGTCCGCAGGCAGTGGCTGCCCCGACTTGCCGCATTCAAACCCGAACTGGTGCTGCTGTCGGCAGGATTCGACGCACACCGTCTAGACGAATCGGGCAGGCTCAACCTGCACGAGGCGGATTTTGCCTGGCTGACACACAAAATCATTCAGACGGCATCGGGCTGCCCCGGCAAAATCGTATCCGTACTCGAAGGCGGCTACACCCTTGAACCTCTGGCACAATCTGCTGCCGAGCATATCCGCGTGCTGGCAGGGCTGGGCAAATCCGATGCCGCAACCGCCTATCAGAAAACACTGGACCCAACAAAAAAACGGTTTGCCAAACCGAAAACCGGACAGGTGCGCCAACCTACCCAATCCGACCGTTACGACATATAGTGGATTAACAAAAATCAGGACAAGGCGACGAAGCCGCAGACAGTACAAATAGTACGGAACCGATTCACTTGGTGCTTCAGCACCTTAGAGAATCGTTCTCTTTGAGCTAAGGCGAGGCAACGCCGTACTGGTTTTTGTTAATCCACTATAAATGCCGTCTGAAGCCGATTCGGTTTTCAGACGACATCATTATTTGACCTGACGCAAACAGAAAGCCTTCCGCGTGCTTAAACACATCTCTTGTAGTAAAATATCTAAACAGATTCAACTGGAAACGGTCAGGCTTCTTCACGCCATTCCCATTTCAACCGCCGCCTGCCAGATTCAGACGGTATTCCTACTTGAAAACAAGGAGCGTTACAATGAAAGCAGCACGTTTTTACGATAAAGGCGACATCCGCATCGAAGACATCCCCGAACCGACCGTCGCCCCCGGCACTGTCGGCATCAATGTCGCCTGGTGCGGCATCTGCGGTACTGACCTGCACGAATTCATGGAAGGCCCGATTTTCATTCCGCCTTGCGGTCATCCGCACCCGATTTCCGGCGAGTCCGCACCCGTAACGATGGGACACGAGTTCTCCGGCGTGGTCTATGCCGTCGGCGAAGGCGTGGACGACATCAAAGTCGGCCAACACGTCGTGGTCGAACCCTACATCATCCACGATGACGTACCGACCGGAGAAGGCAGCAACTACCACCTCTCCAAAGATATGAACTTTATCGGCTTGGGCGGCTGCGGCGGCGGTCTGTCCGAAAAAATCGCCGTCAAACGTCGTTGGGTGCATCCGATTTCCGACAAAATCCCGTTGGATCAAGCCGCTTTGATCGAACCGCTGTCTGTCGGACACCACGCCTATGTACGCAGCGGCGCGAAAGCAGGCGACGTCGCATTGGTCGGCGGCGCAGGTCCGATCGGTTTGCTGTTGGCTGCCGTGTTGAAAGCCAAAGGCATCAAAGTCATCATCACCGAGTTGAGTAAAGCACGCAAAGACAAAGCGCGCGAATCCGGCGTTGCCGACTACATCCTCGACCCGTCCGAAGTCGATGTTGTCGAAGAGGTGAAAAAACTGACCAACGGCGAAGGCGTGGACGTGGCATTCGAATGTACCAGCGTGAACAAAGTGTTGGATACTTTGGTCGAAGCCTGCAAACCTGCCGCCAATTTGGTTATCGTATCCATCTGGAGCCACCCTGCAACCGTCAACGTCCACAGCGTCGTGATGAAAGAGCTGGATGTGCGCGGCACGATTGCCTACTGTAACGACCACGCCGAAACCATCAAACTGGTCGAAGAAGGCAAAATCAACCTCGAACCCTTCATCACCCAGCGCATCAAGCTGGACGAACTGGTTTCCGAAGGCTTCGAGCGTCTGATCCACAACAACGAATCCGCCGTTAAAATTATTGTGAGTCCAAACCTGTAAGCAAATTACATTTGCAACAGCACAAATGCCGTCTGAAACGCTCAGACGGCATTTTCCAACGAAGCGCAACAGGCGTATTGCCCGAGAGCAGCCGTTTAGCCTATCATTCCGAACAAACAGAAACAAACAGAAGGAAAATCATGGGAGATTCCGTACTATCCGCCATCCAACAAACCATCACCCAGCGAAAATCTGCCAATCCGTCCGAATCTTACGTCGCACAGCTCTTGCATAAGGGCGAAGACAAAATCCTAAAAAAAGTGATTGAAGAGGCGGGCGAAGTGTTGATGGCATCCAAAGACAAAAACCCGTCCCACCTGGTTTACGAAGTTGCCGACTTATGGTTTCACACCATGATTCTTCTGACACACCACGACCTGAAGGCGGAAGACGTATTGGACGAACTTGCGCGCCGCCAAGGTTTGTCGGGCTTGGCCGAAAAAGCCGCTCGCACAGAATCTTGAATTTATATTAAAATCCGCACTTTCCCACATTCAATCCGTCTGACCGCTGTTCAGACGGCATCGGAGCCGTTATGGACAACTGTATTTTCTGCAAAATCGCCGCCAAAGACATTCCGGCGCAAACCGTCTATGAAGACGGCGAAATGGTTTGTTTCAAAGACATCAACCCCGCTGCTCCGGTTCATCTGCTGCTGATTCCCAAAGTCCATTTCGATTCGTTGGCACACGCCGCGCCCGAACATCAGCCCCTTTTGGGAAAAATGATGCTGAAAGTTCCCGAAATCGCCAAAGCGGCAGGACTGGCAGACGGCTTCAAAACCCTGATCAACACCGGAAAAGGCGGCGGACAAGAGGTCTTCCACCTGCATATACACATCATGGGCACACCCGTATAAACCGTTATTTCACAATCAACCCCTAATACTTACTTAAGGATACATCATGGGCAGTTTTTCTCTGACGCACTGGATTATCGTACTGATTATCGTCGTTTTGATATTCGGCACCAAAAAACTGCGCAACGTCGGCAAAGACCTCGGCGGTGCGGTTCATGACTTCAAACAGGGGCTGAACGAAGGTACAGACGGCAAAGAAGCCCAAAAAGACGATGTAATCGAACACAAAAAAGACGAAGACAAAGCGTAATTTATGTTTGATTTCGGTTTGGGCGAGCTGGTTTTTGTCGGCATTATCGCCCTGATTGTCCTCGGCCCCGAACGCCTGCCCGAGGCCGCCCGCACCGCCGGACGGCTCATCGGCAGGCTGCAACGCTTTGTCGGCAGCGTCAAACAGGAATTTGACACGCAAATCGAACTGGAAGAACTAAGGAAGGCAAAGCAGGAATTTGAAGCTGCCGCTGCTCAGGTTCGAGACAGCCTCAAAGAAACCGGTACGGATATGGAGGGTAATCTGCACGACATTTCCGACGGTCTGAAGCCTTGGGAAAAACTGCCCGAACAGCGCACGCCTGCTGATTTCGGTGTCGATGAAAACGGCAATCCCTTTCCCGATGCGGCAAACACCCTATTAGACGGCATTTCCGACGTTATGCCGTCCGAACGTTCCTACGCTTCCGCCGAAACCCTTGGGGACAGCGGGCAAACCGGCAGTACAGCCGAACCCGCGGAAACCGACCAAGACCGTGCATGGCGGGAATACCTGACTGCTTCTGCCGCCGCACCCGTCGTACAGACCGTCGAAGTCAGCTATATCGATACCGCTGTTGAAACCCCTGTTCCGCATACCACTTCGCTGCGTAAACAGGCAATAAGCCGCAAACGCGATTTGCGTCCTAAATCCCGCGCCAAACCTAAATTGCGCGTCCGTAAATCATAAAGAGGGCAATCCGGTGTCCGAAACACAAAACGAACAACCCGTCCAACCGCTTGTCGAGCATCTCATCGAGCTGCGCCGCCGCCTGATGTGGACGGTTGTCGGTATCTTAGTCTGCTTTTTCGGCCTAATGCCGTTTGCCCAACAACTCTATACTTTTATCGCCGACCCGCTGATGGCAAACCTGCCCAAAGACACCAGCATGATTGCCACCGATGTCATCGCACCATTTTTCGTGCCGGTCAAAGTTACCCTGATGGCGGCATTTTTAATTTCGCTGCCGCATACGCTCTACCAAATCTGGGCATTCGTCGCCCCCGCACTCTACCAAAACGAAAAACGCCTGATTACGCCGCTCGTCCTCTCCAGCGTCAGCCTGTTTTTCATCGGCATGGCATTTGCCTACTTTTTGGTTTTCCCCGTCATTTTCAAATTCCTTGCCAGCGTTACCCCTGTCGGTGTCAATATGGCGACAGACATCGACAAATACCTCTCCTTCATCTTGGGGATGTTTGTCGCATTCGGTACAACGTTTGAAGTCCCCATTGTCGTTATCCTGTTAACCAAAATTGGTGTGGTAACAACCGAACAGCTCAAACGCGCCCGCCCCTATGTGATTGTCGGCGCGTTTGTCATTGCCGCCATCATCACGCCGCCCGATGTGATTTCACAAACCCTGCTTGCCATTCCGCTGATTCTCTTATACGAAGCAGGTATTTGGTTCGGACGCTTTTTCACGCCACGTTCAGAACAGGATGGCGACATACAGCCGCCTGCAACAACCTGACACTATGCCGTCCGAACCTCCGCCTCATACCGCCACAGATTAAGGAATACCTTTGAATACCCTCTATTTAGGTTCAAACAGCCCGCGCCGAATGGAAATCCTGACACAGTTGGGCTATCAGGTCGTCAAGCTGCCTGCCAACATCGACGAAACGGTCAGACAGAACGAAGACCCTGCCCGTTACGTTCAAAGGATGGCAGAAGAAAAAAACCGAACCGCCCTGACCCTCTTTTGCGAAACCAACGGCACAATGCCCGATTTCCCCCTGATTACCGCCGACACCTGCGTCGTTTCAGCCGGCATTATATTAGGCAAACCCCACTCCCAAGCCGAAGCAATCGAATTTTTAAACCGATTGTCCGGCAAACAACATACCGTCCTGACTGCCGTCTGCATTCATTATCGCGGCAATGCGGAAAACCGCGTCCAAACCAACCGCGTCGTTTTCAAGCCCCTGAGTTCGGAAGAAATTTCCGCCTATGTCCAAAGCGGCGAACCGATGGACAAAGCCGGTGCCTACGCCGTACAAGGCATAGGCAGCATCTTTATCCAATCTATCGAAGGCAGCTTCAGCGGCATTATGGGGCTGCCCGTTTATGAAACCGTTTCGATGTTGCAGGATTTGGGATACCGTACCCCACCCTTCATCCGAGCCTAACCCGTAAAGACCGCCGTGAACAAACAAACCGCTTACCTCCTTGCCTCTTTCAGCCTGATCGCACTGATAATCCTATCCCTTTCCTGGGAACTGTGGATTGCACCGTTGCGCCCGGGCGGCTCGTGGCTCGCGCTCAAAGCCCTCCCCCTCTGTCTGCCGCTTTCAGGCATCTTGAAAAAGAAAATCTATACCTACCAATACAGCTCCATGCTGGTTCTGATTTATTTTGCCGAAGCCGTTATGCGCCTGTTCGACGCTTATCCGGCAGAACAGATTTGCGCCGCGCTTTCCGCAGTATTCAGCATCATCTTCTTCATATCCTGCCTGTCGTTCGTCAAACAATACAAGGAAACAAACAATGCCCGCTGAAACGACCGTATCCGGCGCGCACCCCGCCGCCAAACTGCCGATTTACATCCTGCCCTGCTTCCTTTGGATAGGCATCGTCCCCTTTACCTTTGCGCTCAGGCTGCAACCGTCGCCCGACTTTTACCACGATGCCGCCGCCGCAGCCGGCCTGATTGTCCTGTTGTTCCTCACGGCAGGAAAAAAGCTGTTTGATGTCAAAATCCCACCTATCAGCTTCCTTCTGTTTGCAATGGCGGCGTTTTGGTATCTTCAGGCACGCCTGATGAACCTGATTTACCCCGGTATGAACGACATCGTCTCTTGGATTTTCATCTTACTCGCCGTCAGCGCGTGGGCCTGCCGGAGCTTGGTCGCACACTACGGACAAGAACGCATCGTTACCCTGTTTGCCTGGTCGCTGCTTATCGGCTCCCTGCTTCAATCCTGCATCGTCGTCATCCAGTTTGCCGGCTGGGAAGACACCCCTCTGTTTCAAAACATCATTGTTTACAGCGGGCAAGGCGTAATCGGACACATCGGACAGCGCAACAACCTCGGACACTACCTCATGTGGGGCATACTCGCCGCCGCCTACCTCAACGGACAACGAAAAATCCCGCCCGCCTTGGGTGCAATCTGCCTGATTATGCAGACCGCCGTTTTAGGTTTGGTCAATTCGCGCACCATCTTGACCTACATAGCCGCCATCGCCCTCATCCTTCCCTTCTGGTATTTCCGTTCGGACAAATCCAACAGGCGGACGATACTCGGCATAGCCGCAGCCGTATTCCTTACCGCGCTGTTCCAATTTTCCATGAACACCATTCTGGAAACCTTTACCGGCATCCGCTACGAAACCGCCGTCGAACGCGTCGCCAACGGCGGTTTCACAGACCTGCCGCGCCAAATCGAATGGCGCAAAGCCCTCGCCGCCTTCCAGTCCGCCCCGATATTCGGGCACGGCTGGAACAGTTTTGCCCAACAAACCTTCCTCATCAATGCCGAACAGCACAACATACACGACAACCTCCTCAGCAACTTGTTCACCCATTCCCACAACATCGTTCTCCAACTCCTTGCAGAGATGGGGATCAGCGGCACGCTTCTGGTTGCCGCAACCCTGCTGACGGGCATTGCCGGGCTGCTGAAACGCCCCCTGACCCCCGCATCGCTTTTCCTGATCTGCACACTTGCCGTCAGTATGTGCCACAGTATGCTCGAATATCCTTTGTGGTATGTCTATTTCCTCATCCCCTTCGGACTGATGCTCTTTCTGTCCCCCGCAGAGGCTTCAGACGGCATCGCCTTCAAAAAAGCCGCCAATCTCGGCATACTAACCGCCTCCGCCGCCATATTCGCAGGATTGCTGCACTTGGACTGGACATACACCCGGATGGTTAACGCCTTTTCCCCCGCCACTGACGACAGTGCCAAAACCCTCAACCGGAAAATCAACGAGTTGCGCTATATTTCCGCAAACAGTCCGATGCTGTCCTTTTATGCCGACTTCTCCCTCGTAAACTTCGCCCTGCCGGAATACCCCGAAACCCAGACTTGGGCGGAAGAAGCAACCCTCAAATCACTAAAATACCACCCCCACTCCGCCACCTACCGCATCGCCCTCTACCTGATGCGGCAAGGCAAAGTTGCAGAAGCAAAACAATGGATGCGGGCGACACAGTCCTATTACCCCTACCTGATGCCCCGATACGCCGACGAAATCCGCAAACTGCCCGTATGGGCGCCGCTGCTACCCGAACTGCTCAAAGACTGCAAAGCCTTCGCCGCCGCGCCCGGTCATCCGGAAGCAAAACCCTGCAAATGACCCGCGCCGGCGGATGCGGATACCGCCCGAAATGTAAAGCTCCATGCAAGACATTGCAAAAAACAGCAAACCGGTAGGGAAATACGCTATCAAAAAACATTGCAGCCGTGTTAAGATAAACCGTCAAACAATCTTTTCACGCCCCGCCCGAAACAGGGTCGGGGCATACCCTTACGAAAAGGAAACACCATGAGCCGCGTATTACTCGTAGATGACGATGCCCTGCTAACCGAACTGCTGACCGAATACCTGAGCGCCGAAGGTCTGAACGTCCGCAGCGTTCCCGACGGGGAAGCAGGCGTACAGGAAATCCTGAGCGGGCAGTACGATGTAGTCGTATTGGATTCCATGATGCCCAAAATGAACGGCTTGGATGTCTTGAAAAACGTACGCGCCCGAAGCACCGTCCCCATCATCATGCTGACCGCCAAAGGCGACGACATCGACCGAATCATCGGCTTGGAAATGGGCGCGGACGACTATGTCCCCAAACCCTGCACACCACGCGAACTCTTGGCACGCATCAATGCCATCCTGCGCCGCGCACAACACAGCGGCGAACAGAACAACGCACCCAACAGCATCTCCGTCAGCGATGTCGTCCTGTACCCCGCCAAACGCCAGGCATCCGTCAAAGACATGCCGCTCGAACTGACCAGCACCGAATTCAACCTGCTCGAAGTCCTGATGCGCCATGCCGGACAGGTAGTCAGCAAAGAAACCCTGTCCGTCGAAGCACTCGACCGCAAGCTGGCAAAATTCGACCGCAGTATCGACGTACACATCTCCAGCATCCGCCACAAGTTGGGCGATGCCTCTCTGATTCAAACCGTACGCGGCTTGGGCTACCTGTTTGTCAAAAACTGAAATAAACAGATAAATGAAACTGTTCCAACGCATCTTCGCCACATTTTGCGCGGTTATCGTCTGTGCAATCTTTGTGGCGAGTTTTTCTTTCTGGCTGGTGCAGAACACCCTTGCCGAAAACCAGTTCAACCAACGCCGCACCATCGAAACCACTTTGATGGGCAGCATCATTTCCGCATTCCGGGCACGCGGGGACGCGGGTGCGCGCGAAATCCTGACGGAATGGAAAGACAGCCCCGTCTCATCGGGCGTGTACGTTATACAGGGCGACGAGAAAAAAGATATCCTGAACCGGTATATCGACAGCTACACCATCGAACGCGCCCGGCTTTTCGCCGCCGGACACCCGCATTCCAACCTCGTCCATATCGAATACGACCGCTTCGGCGAAGAATACCTGTTCTTCACCAAAGACTGGGACAAACTCCAAGCCCGCCGCCTGCCCAGCCCCCTGTTGATCCCCGGCCTGCCGCTCGCCCCGATTTGGCACGAACTCATCATATTGTCCTTCATCATCATCGTCGGACTGCTGATGGCGTACATCCTCGCCGGCAACATTGCCAAACCCATCAGAATCTTAGGCAACGGCATGGACAGGGTGGCAAACGGAGAACTTGAAACCCGTATCTCCCAACAGGTCGACGACCGCGACGACGAATTGTCCCATCTTGCCATCCAATTCGACAAAATGGTGGAAAAACTCGAAAAACTCGTTGCCAAAGAACGCCACCTGCTCCATCACGTCTCCCATGAAATGCGTTCTCCCCTTGCGCGCATGCAGGCAATTGTCGGACTGATTCAGGCGCAGCCCCAAAAACAGGAGCAATATCTCAAACGGCTGGAAGGCGAACTGACCCGCATGGATACGCTGGCCGGGGAACTGTTAACCCTGTCCCGTCTCGAAACTTCCAATATGGCTTTGGAAAAAGAAAGCCTGAAACTCCTGCCCTTCCTGGGCAACCTGGTAGAAGACAATCAAAGCATTGCCCAGAAAAACGGACAAACGGTTACCCTGTCTGCCGACGGAAAAATCCCCGAAAACACAACCATCCTTGCCAACGAAAGCTACCTGTACCGCGCCTTCGACAACGTCATCCGCAACGCCGTCAACTACAGTCCCGAAGGCAGCACCATCCTGATCAACATCGGACAAGACCACAAACACTGGATAATCGACGTTACCGACAACGGCCCCGGCGTGGACGAAATGCAGCTCCCGCACATCTTCACCGCTTTCTACCGTGCAGACTCCAGTGCCAACAAACCCGGAACAGGACTGGGGCTTGCATTGACCCAACATATTATTGAACAGCACTGCGGCAAAATCATCGCCGAAAACATCAAACCGAACGGTCTGCGGATGCGCTTTATCCTGCCCAAGAAAAAAACCGGTTCCAAAACAGAAAAAAGTGCGAACTGACCATAATACCGTCTGAACCGGCTTCAGACGGCATTGCACAAACAGTTACCCCAAAACAAACACACAGCGGGTGCATCTCCAAAAATCACGCACATACCGTCCGCAAAGGAATATATCATGTCGGCACAAACCGATCCGGGCTACTTTTTCATGCCCAACCACATTATTCTGATAGGCGCGAGCGAACGTCCGTACAGCCTGGGCGAACGCGTACTCAGCAACCTGCTGAGTACGCCCTTTCAAGGAAAAATCACCCCCGTAAACCCGCGCCACCACACCATAGCTGGGCTTCCCGCCTACACCAGCCTCAACAAAATCCCCGGCAATGCAGACCTGATTATTGCCGTTACCCTACCCGACAGTTACGACACCCTCTTCAAAACCTGCCGCAAAAAGCAGCTCCGACACATCATCCTCATACAGGACTGGGACAGCCTGCCTGCCGCAGAACTGCACACCGCCGAAACTGCCATCCGCAAACACCACGGCAACGGACTCAACATCACCGCCTGCACCACCGCAGGCATCCAACTGCCCTCACTCGGACTTAACATCAGTACCCAAGACGGATACGCCGCAGGCCATACCGCCATACTGACCGGCAATGCCGCCGTCAGCCGCCAAATCGACAACATCCTGAACAAACTCCGTCAAGGCACATCCCGCCACATCAGCCTGCATCCCGGCATCAGCCCCATCACATCCGCCGATTGGCTCAACCGCTTCGGACACAGCCTGCACACCAAAACCGCCGTCCTACACCACAACCCTGAAGAGGATCAGCGCAAACTGTTCAGCGCAATCCGCCAATTTACCCGCCATACGCCGCTGATTCTCCACATCACCTGCCGCACGACAGAAACCGACCGTGCCGTACTGCACTGCCTCGCCCGACACTGCAACTTCCTCATCAGTTTCAACGCCGACGACCTCGAAGCCGCACTGCGCGCCCAACTGTCCGACCTTCCACCCCTGTCCCGACTCGACATCCTGTCCGACACGCCTGCCGAATGGCTGAACGCGCACGCGCCAAAAACCCTCGCCCTCCACTTTCCCAACCTTCCCCACCACATCCGCAACGGACACCTGACCGGCACACCCACACCCTCAATCTGCCACGACATCGCCTCACGTCAGCTTGCCCGCCCCGACACCCAAGCCGTCCTGACCATCCTCAGCCCCTCCGGACACGAGGATTACAAAAAAACAGCACGCGCCCTTATCCGCCTGTCCGAACAGACCGCCAAACCCCTGCTCGTCAGCAGCCCCTTTTCAGACGGCATAACACATTTCGACACCCCCACTCAGGCAATCCGCACCCTTTCCTACCGCAACACCGCCGCCGCCCTGAAACAGGCACAGCTCGACATTGCACCGCCGCAACCGTGCCGTCTGAAAACACCGCAACCCCAAAACATCAAAAAAGCCCTCGAAGCCGCCGACCCCGCCCTAATCGCCGAAGCCCTGCACCTCCCCCCCTACCGGCACACTACCCATAACGCCGTCCAATTCCAATTCGGCAGCCACCCCCTCTATGGCGACATCCTGACCGCATGCTGCAACGGACAAACCACTGCCGTACTCCCGCCGTTTACCACGCTCGACAGCCGCCACCTTGCCCGCTTTGCCGAACTCGACGGCACACAAACCCTCGACCAGTTCCTGCACACACTGACCGTCATTCCCGAATACCGCCAACACATTCTCGGCATCACCCTCAACCTCAACGGCGGACAATACAGCAGCGATTTCATCTTAAAGACACCCGAAACACACGACACGCCCAAACGCAAGAACACAGGCAAAGCCGCCCAAACCCTCGAACATGCCGCCGCAAAAATGCAGAGTGCCGCCGCATACCTGAAACACAAAAACCCGACAGCCGCCGAATTTCTCCGCCACACAAGCGAAGCCGCCGCAGAACTGCTCGGCAGCAAAACCGAAACCGGAGCAGCCGTACCCAACGTACTTGCCCCCTATCCCGCAGCACACCTCAAAACACTGTCCCTAAAAAACAACACGACCGTTACCATTACCCCCCTTTTGCCCGAAGACGCAGAAGCCAAACAGCAGTTCGTCCGCAGCCTCAGCCCCGAAGCACGGTACACACGCTTCATGACCCACACCAACGAACTGCCCGCAGCCACGTTGGCACGCCTGTGCAACCCCGACTACCACTGTGAAGCCGCATGGACGGCAAGGGATGCCGACAGCAACATCGTCGCCGTCGTCCGCCACAGCCGCCTGAACCGCAACGAATGCGAATTCGGCATCACACTGGCGGAACATATGCGCGGCAGCGGACTGGCACAGAAAATGATGGAACTCATCATCCAAACCGCCGCACAGCAAGGCTACCGGACTATGAGTGCCGACATTCTCAAAACCAATACTCCCATGATCAAACTTGCTGAAAAATCAGGATTTACCCTCAAGGAATCGGACACCGAAAAAAACCTGTACCGCGCATATCTGAACCTTGCGGCAGACAAAACAACAGAAAAAACAAATAAAAACTTGCGCACCGACCACAAAATAACCTAAAATCGGCAGTTTCCATATATCCGATTTTCTCAAAAGGACTCAAAATGGTAGTTATCCGTTTGGCACGCGGCGGCTCGAAACACCGCCCTTTCTACAACGTCATCGTTACTGACTCACGCAGCCGCCGCGACGGCCGCTTCATCGAACGCGTAGGCTTCTACAACCCCGTAGCCAACGAAAAACAAGAGCGCGTCCGCCTCAACGCAGACCGCCTGAACCACTGGATTGCACAAGGCGCGCAAGTCAGCGACTCCGTTGCAAAACTGATTAAAGAACAAAAAGCCGCCTAATCCACATTTGCCGCCATGACAGACACTCAAAACCGGGTAGCCATGGGCTACATCAAAGGCGTATTCGGCATAAAAGGCTGGTTGAAAATTGCCGCCAACACCGAATATTCCGACAGCCTTTTGGACTACCCCGAGTGGCATTTGGTCAAGGACGGCAAAACCATCAGCGTTACCCTTGAAGCCGGAAAAGTCGTCAACAGCGAACTCCAAGTCAAATTCGAAGGCATAAACGACCGCGACTTGGCATTCTCATTGCACGGTTACACCATCGAAATACCCCGTGAAGCATTCGCCCCGACAGAAGAAGACGAATACTACTGGACAGACTTGGTCGGCATGACCGTCGTCAACAAAGACCATACCGTTTTAGGCAAGGTAAGCAACCTGATGGAAACCGGCGCAAACGACGTATTGATGATTGACGGAGAACACGGGCAGATTCTGATTCCGTTCGTTTCCCAATATATCGAAACCGTCGATACCGGCAGCAAGATTATTACTGCCGACTGGGGTTTGGACTACTGATGCTTATCCAGGCAGTTACCATTTTCCCCGAAATGTTCGACAGCATTACCCGCTACGGCGTAACGGGACGCGCGAACAGACAGGGAATCTGGCAGTTTGAAGCAGTCAATCCCCGAAAGTTTGCCGACAACAGATTGGGCTACATCGACGACCGCCCGTTCGGCGGCGGCCCGGGAATGATTATGATGGCTCCGCCGCTTCATGCAGCAATAGAACACGCCAAAGCACAATCTTCCCAAGCTGCAAAAGTCATTTACCTCAGCCCCCAAGGAAAACCGCTGACACACCCAAAAGCGGCAGAACTGGCAGAACTTCCGCATCTGATTCTGCTGTGCGGACGCTATGAGGGAATAGACGAAAGACTGCTGCAAACCAGCGTCGATGAAGAAATCAGCATCGGAGACTTCGTTGTTTCCGGCGGAGAGCTTCCCGCCATGATGCTGATGGATGCGGTATTGAGGCTCGTACCCGGCGTATTGGGCGATATGCAGTCTGCCGAACAAGATTCGTTCTCAAGCGGCATTTTGGACTGCCCCCACTACACCAAACCCTTAGAATTTCAAGGCATGGCTGTTCCGGAAGTATTACGTTCCGGCAATCATGGCTTGATAGCGGAATGGCGGTTGGAACAATCGCTGCGCCGCACCTTGGAGCGCAGACCCGATCTTTTGGAAAAGCGCGTTTTAATCCCAAAGGAATCCCGCCTCTTAGAAACCATCCGGCAAGAGCAACGGGAAATCCAATCATAATTTAGGAAAAAAACAATGAACCTGATTCAACAGCTCGAGCAAGAAGAAATTGCCCGTCTGAACAAAGACATCCCCGAATTCGCACCGGGCGACACCGTAGTCGTATCCGTACGCGTCGTAGAGGGTACCCGTAGCCGTCTGCAAGCCTACGAAGGCGTTGTCATTGCACGCCGCAACCGTGGTCTGAACAGCAACTTCATCGTCCGTAAAATTTCCAGCGGCGAAGGTGTGGAACGTACTTTCCAACTGTACTCCCCTACCGTTGAGAAAATCGAAGTCAAACGCCGTGGCGATGTCCGCCGTGCCAAACTTTACTATCTGCGCGGTCTGACCGGCAAAGCTGCACGCATTAAAGAAAAATTGCCTGCACGCAAAGGTTAATAAGCGATTTCCCCCAATGCCGTCTGAACTTTCAGACGGCATTTCTTATTGCTGCGATGCCGGCAAGTCAACGATATGCCTGCCCCTCATCCACCTTGATTAACAATCACTCCCGCCTATTCAAGCATAATTTACAGACCAAACGTTATACAGTATCATATCAGCCATATAACGATAAACGCTTTACCGCCTTCCCTTTCAAAACCGCAAATCATCATGACACCTTCCCTTTTACTATCAGGATTGACTTTCCGCCTCATCCTTGCCCTGATTGCCGTATCCCTTTTATGGGGCGTTTACTTTTGGGCAGTATCCGCATGAGCATCATTGTCGAAAACCTGACCGTCAGCTACCGCCGCCGACCTGCCGTGCACCATGTGGACATTACTTTTGAAGAACATAGTATGTGGGCGGTTTTCGGTCCCAACGGCGCAGGGAAATCCACCTTTCTCAAATCCTTAATGGGATTGCAGCCTATCGATACGGGCAGCATCCGGCTGGACGGATTGACCCGTCAGAACATTGCCTACCTTCCCCAGCAGTCCGACATCGACCGCTCGCAGCCTATGACCGTTTTCGACTTGGCGGCAATGGGGCTATGGTATGAAATCGGTTTTTTCAGAGGAATAAATGCCGTTCAAAAACAACGCGTTCACGAATCTTTGGAACGCGTCGGGATGCGGCAGTTTGCCGGCCGCCAAATCGCCCACCTCTCAAACGGACAATTCCAGCGTGTCCTTTTTGCCCGAATGCTGGTTCAAAACGCCAAATTCCTACTTCTAGACGAACCTTTCAACGCTGTTGATGCACGGACGACCTACGAACTTCTCGACGTATTGCAGAAATGCCATTGCGGCGGACACGCCATCATCGCCGTACTGCACGATTACGAACAAGTCCGTGCCTACTTTCCCAATACCCTGCTGCTCGCCCGCGAAAAAATTGCGGCAGGCGCAACCGAGACCATTCTGACAGAACCCTACCTCGCCCAAGCCAACGCCAAAATGCAGCAACAGGAAAGCCCCGAGTGGTGCGCCTCATAAATGCCGTCTGAAACCATGTCCCCGTACCAAACACTATGAACCCCTACGACCTGCTTATCACACCCTTTGCAGAATTCGACTTTATGCGCTACGCCCTCGCATCCGTCTTCTGCCTGTCCCTCAGTGCCGCACCCGTCGGCGTATTCCTCGTCATGCGCCGTATGAGCCTGATAGGCGACGCATTGAGCCACGCCGTCCTGCCCGGTGCCGCCGTCGGCTACATGTTTGCCGGCTTAAGCCTGCCCGCCATGGGTTTGGGCGGCGTAGCCGCAGGTATGCTGATGGCACTGCTTGCCGGACTCGTCAGCCGCTTCACCACCCTGAAAGAAGATGCCAACTTTGCCGCCTTTTATCTCAGCAGCCTCGCCATCGGTGTAGTCCTCGTCAGCAAAAACGGCAGCAGCGTCGATTTGCTCCACCTCCTTTTCGGCTCCGTACTTGCCGTCGATATTCCTGCCCTGCAACTCATCGCCGCCGTATCCACCCTCACACTGCTTACCCTTGCCGTCATCTACCGCCCGCTCGTACTCGAAAGCATCGACCCCCTGTTTCTCAAATCTGTCGGCGGCAAAGGCGGGCTTTGGCACGTCCTCTTTCTCGTCCTGGTCGTCATGAACCTCGTATCCGGCTTTCAAGCCCTCGGCACACTCATGTCCGTCGGACTTATGATGCTGCCAGCCATTACCGCCCGCCTATGGGCGAAGCACATGGGCGCACTCATCCTCCTATCCGTTCTGACAGCCCTGCTGTGCGGCTTGAGCGGACTGCTCATTTCCTACCACATCGAAATTCCTTCCGGTCCCGCCATCATCCTCTGTTGCAGCGTCCTTTATCTCTTTTCCGTCATACTCGGCAAAGAAGGCGGCATTCTGACCAAATGGCTCAAAAACCACCGCCACCACACCACCTGACCCCGCAAGCCGCTTGAACAAACAGGCGGCTTGTTTTACCATAACAGATGTTACGTTATATCACAGGAGAACAATTATGAAACACCCCAAACTCACCCTTATCGCCGCATTGCTGACCACTGCCGCAACTGCCGCCCCCCTGCCGGTTGTAACCAGCTTCAGCATTTTAGGCGACGTAGCCAAACAAATCGGCGGAGAGCGCGTATCCATACAAAGTTTGGTCGGAGCCAACCAAGATACGCACGCCTATCATATGACCAGCGGCGACATTAAAAAAATCCGCAGTGCAAAACTCGTCCTGATTAACGGCTTAGGACTTGAAGCTGCCGACATCCAACGTGCCGTCAAACAGAGCAAAGTATCCTATGCCGAAGCGACCAAAGGCATCCAACCCCTCAAAGCCGAAGAAGAAGGCGGACACCATCACGACCACGATCATGACCACGACCATGACCACGAAGGACACCACCACGACCACGGCGAATATGACCCCCACGTCTGGAACGACCCCGTCCTTATGTCCGCCTATGCCCAAAACGTCGCCGAAGCCCTGATAAAGGCCGACCCCGAAGGCAAAGTTTATTATCAACAACGCTTGGGCAACTACCAAATGCAGCTCAAAAAACTGCACAGTGACGCACAAGCCGCATTTAATGCCGTCCCTGCCGCCAAACGCAAAGTCCTGACCGGGCACGATGCCTTTTCCTATATGGGCAAACGTTACCATATCGAATTCATCGCCCCACAAGGTGTGAGCAGCGAAGCCGAGCCTTCAGCCAAACAAGTCGCCGCCATCATCCGACAAATCAAACGCGAAGGCATCAAAGCCGTATTTACCGAAAATATCAAAGACACCCGCATGGTTGACCGCATCGCCAAAGAAACCGGTGTCAACGTCAGCGGCAAACTGTATTCCGACGCACTCGGCAACGCACCCGCAGACACCTACATCGGCATGTACCGCCACAACATCAAAGCCTTAACCAACGCGATGAAGCAATAAAACCGTTTGATTGGTTTGAATTTGAAAAGGCAAAAGGCCGTCTGAAAATTATAGTGGATTAACAAAAATCAGGACAAGGCGACGAAGCCGCAGACAGTACAGATAGTACGGTAAGGCGAGGCAACGCTGTACTGGTTTTTGTTAATCCACTATATTGCTAGAAGTGCACCGATTAAGGTTAATTAAAATACGACCCTTATCCCAATATTAAGAAAAACAGCAATCAAAATAAACTTGATTGCTGTTTTTCAGTTTAAGCCATGAATGTAATTAGGCTCCTTATGCAGATGGCGTTACCAATAACGGCTGCTGTACGGATTGTGTATTGGCATCCACATTTCCTCCTGTCGCAGCAGTATTAGAACCGAACACAGACATAGACTGTACCAAATTATTGCCAGCATTAATATACTTGGCAAAATCTGGATTACTGATAGCTGCATCATCAAAGACAAATGTATCTACACGATGGTTTTCACCATAGAAAAATCCGGAAATACGTACGTTGTCTTGTTCAGAAGCGCTAAGCACCAAATCACTTCCGGAACGGATAAAATGAACATCTGCTGCTTTAAATCCTTTAAAGTGCATAGTGTCAGAGTTTTTATCCACATGGTAATTATAGACCGTATCCTGACCGAAGCCTTTGCCGAAGACATAAGTATCCGAACCGCTGCCGCCCTCCAAGTAATCATTACCGGCACCGCCGATCAGAGTGTCGTTACCGTCTTCGCCGTTCAAATGATCATTGCCTTCGCCACCATTCAGTACATCGTTACCATTATAGCCGTACAGGGCGTCGTTGCCTTCTCCTCCATCGAGCGTATCATTGCCATTGCCACTGTAGATACTGTCGTTGCCTGCATCACCATTCAGCAGGTCATCCCCGTCGGCACCGTACAGATAGTCATCGCCCAATCCGCCGTTTAAGGTACTTCCGGATTGGTAGGCATACAATCTGTCCGAACCGTCGGTGGATTGCTGTACCAGTTCTTTGACAGTGGCAACATCCAGTACTTTGCCGTTATCGAAATGAATCTCATCGATACGGTAAGCACCTGAGCCATCGTTCTGGAAATAGGACTGAACAGTCACTTGTCCACTGCCGTCTTTTGCCTTGATAAGAAGATGGTTGCCCTCTCGGGTAAAAGTCAGCATATCGGCTGTAATACCGTCGGTAAAGCGGATGATGTCTTTGCGTCCGGTAGCGTAGTCGTAATTATAGACCGTATCCTGACCGAAGCCTTTGCCGAAGACATAAGTATCCGAACCGCTGCCGCCCTCCAAGTAATCATTACCGACGCCGCCGATTAGAGTGTCGTTGCCGTCATTACCATATAAAGAAACATTTTTATTATGACCAAAGCCTACATTTTGCAGGATATCATCTGCTTGCGTACCCGATGTTTTAGCTAATAATGCAACGGTCTCCTGACCCAACACTTTCTGGTAATCTTCAAATTTACCTGCTTTTTTTGCCTCCTCCACATAATCGGCCATTAGTCTTCGACCTTCATACCAAGAACGAAGTTCGCCATATGCAAGCATCTCGGCCAAATCCACAAAAGCTTTTTGCGGATTAGTTTCTTTGACATGGTTAAATGCTTGAACAAGACCACTAAAATCCAAAGTGAACGTATCATTTTCCATTTTGAAACTGATTTGATTCAAATATGGCTGCAAACGGGTTTGGAACAACAGGTTTTGGTAGATGTTTTTGGCGAGATGGTCGTATGTATCGTTGGTTACTTTGACGATATTAAGCGCGTCTTCTTCGCTCATGTAATAAAGCGTGCTGGAATCCTGCCCCGTGTAGGCATCAAGCACGGCAATGCGGTCGCGGGCGGCGTCAATAGCTGCTTTAGCTTTATCAGAAAGGGAAACTAAAGCGTTCTTTTTTAGTTGTGCTACTTGGGATGGTGTCAGTGCAATACCTTCATTAGCCGTTTGCGTCCAATCGGTTGAAAGTCGCATTGGCGATTTTTTGCCCCAGTTCGAATCGGTTTCCGCCCATTTGTGAATCAAATTATCTAACAATGCCAACTGTGCTTCTTTAGTTTCGGCGGCAGAATAAGCTTTCAGCATATTGGCCAAATCACCGGACAATGCGGCAGCTTCGCGCAAATCGCGCAGACGACCAATGCCCGCAAGATTGGCGGCTTTTGCCTGTTCGGCAGTGAGTTCCACTTTGTCTTTGAAGCGGCTGTGCAGATTGTCGGCTGCTAAAAGTAAATCCCCCATTTTTGCGGTTGTACCGTTTGTTTTGGTATAGCTGCCTTGCTGAGCCAAAGTGTTACCGTTACCGAGATTTTTATTTACATCTTTATAGGTGAGATCCAAAGATTGGATACCCAATTCTTCAAGGGTACGCAATTCATTAGCTTGGGAAATGCCGTCCTGGTTGAGATCCTGCCATACACGCAGGGTTTAGAATGCGGCGTCTGCCGCGTTGATGATGTTGTCGCCGTTTGAATCCAATTCGGCCAAAGCCGCGTAGCCGTGTTTGGCAAAAGAACCGTCTGCCAGTTTGGTGTTGTCGCCGAAGAGTTCCGCACCGTTGTCGATGATGCCGTTGCCGTTCAAATCGCGGACGAGTAAACCGTCATCGGCAGAAACCCAACCGGTGGCGGTGCGGATGCCTTGGTTGCGGTGGTCGAACAATGCACCTGAAAAGCCTTTGGTGGCAACGGTTTCTATACCGTCACCGTCCAAATCCAGGGCAAGGGGGTCGTAAACGTGGTATTTGTCGCTGCGGTTAAGATTTAAGAAATCCTCAAACCATCTCCAAGCTTTTTCAGCTCCTAATGATCCCCACCAAGCTCCTGCGCCACCTCCAAGTATAGCTCCAACTACTAGCCAACCTGCGCCACCAGTAAGTAAACCAAAAGCCCCAACACCCAAAGCCGCACCCCATTGGACGCCCATTAGCCCACCCAAAAAAGAAGCTGATGAGAGACCAACATCACTCCAATTTCCTTCTCCATCCAAGGCTTTCCACCAAGCACTTCCCATACTCAAAGTTCCCATGGCAACAGTTGCCCCATAAGTAAACTTACCCAAATTCGCTGCCATAACTTTTGATTTTGAAGCATTCTCTAACGCTGTTGCCGCACGTCTTGCATATTGCTGCTTGTTATAGTTGCTAGCATTCAATGCTTTTTGCAAATCACTTTGTACTTTTCTTGCAACAAATGCCTCCTTTGAATTACCACGAAATTTACTAGCAGCTCTTCCAATTCCTTCTTTTAAGCTTTTTTGTGCCTCTTCTGCTGTGCGTTGGAATTCTCTTGCCTTAGCAGACAGACGCTCACCCTCCCTTAAAAATTCTTTTTGATCTATCTTGTGCGAACGGGTCAAATATTCTTCGTACATTGAGTTAATCGTACCAATCGCCCTAACCACATTTTCATCAGAAAATATGGAAATAATAGCATCCCTATACGCACCTAGTGTAATATTGTTTCTATTATTAGTTATAGCATTATTCGAATACATAATAGCACCTCCAAATTTAGAACTGAATACGTTTATATTCTCTGTGTAATAATATCAAATAATTAATTAATGGATAAGTAAGTCCGAAAAAATAACAACTAAAATAAGCAATATACTGATTCTCTCCTTTATTAATTAGATATATTGAAAAACAAATAAAAAATAAACAGAAAACATTCATGTGAAAAAGCCACCTCATATTCTTATTTATAAGTTTAAAATAACTAGGCATTGTATATTTAAAAATCGGCACATCCAACGGAAACAAACCACATAAAAATTTTTCTTTATTCTTTATTAAAGACATAGTTTTATTTTTTAAAATTAGTCCAAATAATATACTAACAATTACTATTAAAACAATAAGCACAGCGTAATTTTTTATAAAATTCATTAAAATAATAACGAAAATACTAAATAGATTACATACTATAAATTGAAATATAAAATATTCAGTATTTAATCCATTTTCAACCGCGAGTTTTTTAAAATATCCTTGCTCGAAAAAATTAAAAAAATCCATTAATACTTTCCTCTCAAGAAAACTAATTTTAGTTTAGTTAAGATAAAATGCAATATTACCTTTATTTTCTGCTTTTGAAGCATTTTCCAAAGCTGTGACTGCTTGTCTTGCATATTGTTGCTTGTTATAGTTACTAGCATTTAACTTCTTTTGCAAATCACTTTGCATTTTTCTTGCAACAAATGCCTCCTTCGAATTGGCATGAAATTTACTAGCAGCCCTTCCAATCCCTTCTTTTAAAGCCCTTTGAGTTTTTTCTGCTGAGTGCTGAAAATCTTTCGCTTTACTAGACAACCGCTCACCATCACTCAAAAATTTTTGTTGATCTATTTTATGCGAACGAGTTAAATACTCCCCATGCATTGTGTTAATTGTACCGATTGCCCTAACCACATTTTCATCAGAGAAAATAGTTACAATGGCATTATTGAATTCATTTAGTGTAATCTTATTTTTTTCATCATTCTTAGAACCGGGTTGCATGACAACACCTTCCATCAACTAAAATATTATATTATTAAGAGACTACAACTTAGATACGTTTATAATCTCTGGATAAAAAAACGTAATAAGTGTTTGCTGGATAAAAAAGTCCAAACCAATAGCAGATAAAATAAGGCATCCACCCCCTTTCTTCATTAAGGATAAGAGATATCGAGAAACAAATCATAACTAAACAGAAAAAATTTTGGAGATAAAGCCATTTCATTCCCCTATTCAAGAATCTGGCCAAGATAGGTATTTTGTATACTCTAGAAAAGAAAGGCATTTCCAAGGGAAACATATCAGATAAAAACTTTTGTTTATTTTTTACTATAGATAGAACCCTATTTCTCAAGATAAATCCAAATGCAATGCCAATTATCATTATTAATAAACAAAGGATAGTATAACTATGGATAACCTTCATTAAACAAAAAGAAGAAATGGCAGATAAATTACATACGATATAGTGGAATATAAAATATTTACGGTCTAAACCTTGTTCAGTTGCAATTTTTTTATACTTACCTTGCGCAAAAAAATCAAAGAAATCCATTAAACTATCTTTCACATTAGAAATTTAAAAGCTAAATAATACGACAAACAATGTGAAGTACTATTCATGGTTTATTTAAAAAATAATACTATTCTGAACATTATTTAGATACAGAAATTAACAAATTGGAACTAAACAAGCTTTTAAATACTTTAATTTTATTGGAAAGCTATAAAAGGAACTATAGTTTCACACACTAATTACTTCCTAATCACTTCTTATATATTGCACCCCATCAAGGGGCGCAAGTCTTTACAAACATCAAGCCCCTTTAACTCTAGCCAGTGAAGGGGCTTTCTTATGTGCATCGCTTTTTATACCGTTAATCCCGATCAATACGAATACGAAAAATCACGCGCCTACATTGTGCGCATTTTCGTAAATGACGAAATTGTCGAGACAACAGTATTTCCTATTACAAACCCGCAAAACACATATAAAACAAGGCAAGAAGCTGAAGAATACGGCCGTCTGACTGTCAAGGCTCTTATGGATAAGCAGGAGAAAACCGCATGAGAGCCGAAGACAGAGCAGAAACGGCGGGGGCGTGTGTGGGCGCGCCTTGCGCGCCGCAAACGGCCACGCCGTTGAATGCCCCCCCTAGGCTAATAGGGGGGGAGCAAAAAAACCCTAATCTGCAGGGTGGGGAACAGCCCATAGAAATTCTTGAATCGCATCAAGTCGAATTTGAATATTTTTCTCAATACGTAACCGACGGTAAAGGCCGTCTGATAGAAATTCCGCTAAGACGCGGCAGGGAAGACGGTGCATTCATCGACCAGATCACATTTACGATACATGAGGAATCCATACCCAAAGTAACCCAAAAAGCCTATGTAACAGATGCCGAGTACCTCGCAAAGTACAGCGAATTGCTGCAGGAAATTCTAGGTTTTGGCATCAGTGCCAAACTACCATACAAAGGCAAATTTTTCTATCAGTCCTGCTATCAGCTAGGCCCTACAAATGTCGAGTACGGCAAAGTCCACTACGGCGGCCAAAGAGAAACCATACTCGTAGAGCTGAACGGCACCGGCTGCACAGCAGCAAAACCCGGTTGGGAAAACAGGCTTTATGAATTTCTGCAAAAGTGTGTCCGGCCAAAAATAACAAGGGTTGACGTAGCACATGATTTTTTCAATGGAGAGTACACGCCCCAACACGCTTTAACCGACCACGATAACGGCTTTTTTGACTGCCATAACGTCCGCCCGAAAAGCGAATGCAAAGGAGTTGCTTGGAGACACGAAGACGGAAGCGGCAAAAGCTTCTATATCGGCAAACGCGGCAACGCCAAATACACCCGGATTTACGAAAAAGGCAAGCAGTTAGGCGATAAATCAAGCCCGTGGGTTCGATTTGAAACAGAGTTCAGAAACGGAGATATAGAAGTCCCCATAGACATATTGATTCATGCCGGTTCGTATATTGGCGGAGCGTATCCCGTCTGTGAACAGATATTCAAATGCGAAGCCAAGCGCATGGATTCAACAGTTAAAGAGGTCAATCTCACGTTTGAACACAAACAATTCTACGCAAGGCAACAAGTCGGCAAATGGGTCAATTTTTTAAAAGACATCGGTTGGACGGCCGAAGATATCGTCAAAGACCTAACCAAAGGCGTTGAAGGCTATCCCAAAGGTCTTCAGCCCGAAGAGTACGACAGTAGCAACGCCTGTGCTTTCTATATTCATGAAGAGCAAAAAGCCATAAACGCCCTGAATATCGAAGTCTTAGAGCTTGAATTAAATCAGGAAAAGCAATACGAGTATCCGCAAGATAGGCAGAAACAGCATGAGCGCGATTACGACAAAGAGCAGTATCAAATATCAGACCAGTTAGAAGACTGGAAATATCTATAAATCAAAGAAAGGAAATACCCATGTTTGATCAATTACAAGTAACCACCTATCCCGCCACGCTCCTGGGCGCAAAACAGTTCAAAGGTGAGATTGACGGCAACAAAATCGATACCTGTACCGTACTGGTAGCCAGCCCCATGCCCGCCAACGGCAACAGCGTAGGTTTTACTGCTGCCAGCATGAAATTTGGAGAAAGCCACAATTTCGATCGGCTGAAAAACCTCAAATTCCCCTGCTCCGTAAATGTAACCGTCGCAATGGAATCTACCGGCAAAGGCTTAGTACCCAAGCTGCTTGATTTTGAAGTGAAAGGCGCGTCGACCAAAGCCTAAGGCAGAAAGTCCAGAATATGAGCAGGTATCAGCAAAAATTTATCGTTCAGGAACTGGAAAACTATGAATTCATCTTCCCCGATCAGTTCGGCGATATTGGATTTACCCAAAATCTGAAAGAAGCCGGACAGTATGAAAATTATGAAGACGCATTCAATGCCGGATTAGAAGAGATTGGCGGACATTTTCAGATTTTCAGCTTCTACATCAGAGAAGAATAAAAGTTAACAGGCTCGGCGGGCGGTCTGTAAAACCTTCACAAAGCCCGCGAAACCATTTTTTTAACCAACTAAGGAAAACATCATGAAAATCATGAATAACCTGAAAAAATACGGCGCGAAAATCGCCGTTTTCGCAGCTGCTCCGTTAGCACTGGCAGCCAATACCTATGCAGCATTGCCCGAAACTGCAAAACAAGCATTAGAAGGCGCAAAAGCTGACGGTCTAGAAGCCGGTTGGATCGTTATCGGCGTATTCGCGGCACTGTTTGTGATCGCGATTGTGAAACGTGTAATGCGATAAGGTCGGCAAAATGTACTACCAAGTTGGAAATCAGTGTTTAGAGCAGAATCAGGCCGAAAACGTCTATTTCAGCTTGGTAGTACCTAAAATAACTGAAGACGGGAAAATCATAAAACCCGAATACAACGGCAAAGATTGGAAAATAGACGGCCAAATCATCAAGGCCGATTTACCTAAATGCGACCCGTCCGAAAACCTGAAAGACGGCATGTATATAGGCTGGCTGATTTTCGGAATCGTGGCGTCCGTCTATTTCGTAACCGTGATTAAAAGGCTCTTGAGATGATGGATTTCTATTTCTATGTCGGTCTTTCCGTTCCGATCATCATTGCCGCCATCCTGTTCAAGGATTGATATTCAAAACGGTTAGGCAGATAATCCGACTTCCGAACAACAAAAAAGGAAGTTGGAATCATGTTTATCACTGAAGCCCAGTTGGCACTTTATAAATACCAGCCGTCCAGCAAGTATTTTGGCAAAACAATGTCATCTACTTTCGCTAGTGAGCTTTTAGAATATTCAAAAGTAAATAAATTTATAATTCATGAAGCAATCCAATGGTTTTTAAATATAAGGATTTCTAATAATATTTGGAAAATTTATTTTTCTGATGAGTCTGTTGCGTATATAAAAATTTTAGAATTACAGGATGATTCTAGTCGTGGAATTGAAATTAAAACGTTTGATTTTAATATTAATGCTGGGGATGTTTTCGGTTAATTCTTATGCCGAACGTTTTAAATATCCCATTGGAAATTCAGATGTTAGATTGGATATTGATCATACAAAATCTGTAGTAACAGATTTTCGTGTTGATGGTCAGCGTTTTTCAGGTCGAATTATCGAACCTTCAATAATAGAACACGTGCCAACAGGTGCACGCTCTCTTGAAAAAATTCCTGTCAAAGTAACTGCATCAGTATCCCGCGCCGGAGTCTTGGCAGGCGTTGGCGCATTAGTCCGTCAAGGCGCAAAACTGGGTAAAAGGGCGGTTCCATATGTCGGAACCGCGCTCTTGGCCTATGACATCTACGAAACATTTAAAGACGAAATTAAAGAACAAGGCTATCAATACGATCCCGAAACCGATAAATTTGTAAAAGGCTACGAATACAGTAATTGCATTTGGGAACACGCCGAAAACGGTATTAAAACCTATGGCTGTTACGGCGTTGATAGTTCAATTATGCGTCTTATGTCAGATTACAGCAGATTTCCGGAAGTAAAAGAACTGATGGAGCATCAAATGGAAATTGTCGGGCGCAATTATTGGGAAATGGTACGCAAGAATAGGAATGATTCTTTTAGGAACTACAATTTTAGTCGTTGTTATTTCAACTGGAACGGCGGTAATTGCAATATCGGTGAAGATATAAATGACGCAAGATCTTTCATCAATTTTTCCCTTATACGCAATCCGAAATACAAAGAAGAAATGGATGCCAAAAAGCTGGAAGAGATTTTAGCCTTAAAAGTCGATGCCAATCCCGACAAATACATACAGGCAACCGGTTATCCCGGTTATTCCGAAAAAGTAGAAGTCGCACCCGGAACAAAAGTGAATATGGGGCCCGTCACGGACAGGAACGGGAATCCCGTTCAGGTTGTCGCAACATTCGGCAGGGATTCGCAAGGCAACACCACAGTGGATGTTCAAGTAATCCCGCGTCCCGACCTCACACCCGGAAGCGCAGAAGCACCTGAAACCAAGCCAAAGCCAGCGCCTACGCCCGAAACCAATCCAAAGGAAAAAGAAAACCCGCGCGAAGAAGATCAAGACAATCCCAAACCCACGCCCACACCGGGCGAAACACCAAGCCCGAACGAAAGCCCAAAAGATCGGCGAGAAGAAAAGAAACCAGACGGAAACGGCGGATTGCTCTGTGATCTCTTTCCTAAAATCCTAGCCTGTGCCGAAATGGGCGAACCTTCAGAAAACGATTTTGAAGGCATAGCCATACCCAAAGCCGTAAATGAAGAAACGTGGTCGCCCGATAACATGTTTCCGTCAAGCGGAGTTTGTCCGAAAGACAAAACATTCCACGTTTTCGGAAAAGCATTTAGCGTAAGTTATCAGCCATTATGCACATTAATGGAAAACGTAAGATTCGCCGTAATTATCGGCTTTATCATCATGTCCGCATTTATCACATTCGGATCATTGAGAAAGGAATAAAATGCCGGCTGCTCTAATTCCATTAATTGCATTTCTGCTAAGAATGCTGATCGTTCGGATCATTATTGCAACAGGTCTGACATTTGTATCGTTTGCGGGGTATTTGGTTGCGTTAAATAAATTCAAAGAATACTTTTTAAATGCGGCAAACTCCATGCCTGGAGACATTTATAACCTTCTACTGATAGGCGGATTCGGAACAGGTTTTAACTATCTTTTCGGCGCGTTCTCTTTTTGGGTAAGCATGAAAGCATTGAACAAACTGACAACGGTATTACCGAGGGGATAAAAATGATTTATCTGATTACCGGCAACATGGGAACCGGAAAAACATCAAAAGCAGTTTCAATGATTTTAAACAACGAAGACGGATTGTTTAAAATGCAACTCGAAGACGGAACAGAAGTAGATCGGCCCTTATATTTTTGCCATATCGACGGACTAGACGCAAAAAAGTTCAACGCACACGAACTAACGGAAGAACAAATCATGTCCGCGCCGCTAAGAGACATCATCCCTGATGGCGCGGTTCTGATAGTAGACGAAGCACACTATACCTATCCGGTAAGATCATCAGGCCGAGCCGTACCACCTTATATTCAAGAATTAACAGAATTAAGACATCACGGCCATACGGTTATAATGATGACACAACACCCGCAGCAGCTTGATATCTTCGTTAGAAACCTGATATCCAAGCACATCCATTTAGAAAGAAAAGCATTAGGAACAAAACAATATTCGTGGTACAAATGCGTAACCAGCTTAGAAAATCCCGCAGCCGTTTCAAATACAGAATCGAAGAACTTCACACCGCCCAAAGAAGCATTTAAATACTACAAATCATCAAGCCAGCACATCAAATTTAAGAAAAAAGTACCGTTGGCCGTTTGGGCTTTAATTCTGATAATCGGATTTATCGGCTGGAAAATCTATACAGTTTATGGAATATCACAAAAAGCCATAAATCCAGAACAGTTTGAAACAACATCACAAGTTTCAGCAGCATCAGAGACGATAAATCAAGAAGCAGATTTAAATACAGCAGCACAATCACAAAAAATCAATCAGGATTTGAAAGCAGACGATTTTATCCCGACGTTGGCCGAAAAACCCGAATCCAAACCGATTTACAACAACGTCCGCCAAGTCAAAACCTTTGAGCGCATAGCGGCCTGTATCGAAGGCGGAAAAACCGGCTGCACCTGCTACAGCGATCAAGCCACACCGCTGGAAGAAGTAACAAAAGAAATGTGCAAACAGTACGCAAGAAACGGCCTACCCTTTAATCCATACAAAGAACAGGACAACAGCGCAAACAACGCGCAAAAAGCCCCTACAACGTCCTAAGCGGGCGCGAAGTTCGAGCCGCAAAGCGGCGCGGTTGTCGGCGCAGCGAATTAAGAAAGGCCGCTGCATGGCGGCCTTCTAATCGTGGGTTATTGACTAAACAGCATGAACACGGCTAGAATAAACCGCGTATCTACCGATACAGTCAAATGCAGTTTTCCGAGGCTAACGGTAATTCGCATTTTAAAATTTCCTGTAAAGTTTAAAACTTGGCAGGAATGCAAAAATCCCCTAGTTCGCGCTCGGGGATTTTGCTTATCCCCACCGCTCTACAAATTGTCATATCATCAAATCTAAGTCATATCAATCTACCTTTCCGCGCTTGCCGCGCCTGTTTGAGTTTCAGAAACCTTTCCCAGCCCTTCAGGACGGAGGAGCTAGGGCGGGGGAAAATATCTAGCGGAATTGTTTTTTTTTACTGCTTTCAGTCCGGTTTTCGCTGAGGTATGGGGGTGCGTTTGACAGAGAACGGCCGATAAAAAGGTGCAAGGGGGAAGTTTTGTAAAGATTTGGAGTGTTTTTTTCCAAATCTTTATGAATACCCCCTTGCACCTTTTTATCGGTTGTTCTCCAATCGCACACAAACCCCATACCGGCGAAAACCGGACTGAAAGCAGTAAAAAAACACAATGCAGCGGGTCGCAACAGAAATTTTTAAATAAACCAGCAAATACAAAAAATTAATTCATACGATTCTGATATACTTCAAACGTCTCGGAATAGCTAACCGACGACAAAGCCGCCGAACCTGATTACTTCCTAATCGCAAGATTGAAAGAAAGATAAGGACGGCGGTTTTCTTATGTTTGAAATTGAGAAACATCAAAGGCATTAAAGCCTGAATCGTAAGGAAAATTAACATGAGAAACGCAGTAGGATTAGACATATCCGCAAAAACATTTGATGTCGTTACCATAATCAACGGCGAAACCGATTACAGAAAATTCAGCAACGATGAACAAGGCTGCAAAAACCTGAAAGAATGGATATCGGCAAAAAGAGAAAAAGACATATACGTATGCATGGAAGCAACAGGAAACTACTACGAACAGGCCGCAGACTGCTTGGCCGAAGAATACCACGTATCAGTAATAAACCCGCTAAAAATCAAAGCCTATGCACAAAAGCGATTCAGCAGAGTCAAAAACGACAAACAAGACGCAAAATTAATCGCAGAGTTTTGCCAAACAGCATTAATAGAAGAGCTGCCAAAGAGAGAAAAACCGACTGAACAGCAATACAGCTTGAAAAGACTGCTATCACTTCAAAGCCAACTTTTAGAACAACAGACATCGCAAAAAAATAGAATCAAAGCAGCAAAAGATTCATTTGTACAGAAAATACATGAAAAACAGCTAAAAGAACTTGAAAACCATCTAAATGCAGTAAAAAAGAAAATCGACCAAACAATCAAATCAGACAAAAAAATGAAAGAGCTGACAAAACGGTTAGAGACAATACCGTCAGTAGGCAAAACAACAGCCATATCGCTAATGAGCTACCTTATTAACAGCACATTCGAAAACGCAAAGCAGTTTACAGCCTATGCCGGATTAAATCCGCATCAAAACATATCAGGGACAAGCGTCAACAAAAAAAGCAAAATGACCAAATACGGAAACCGAAGAATACGCGGATCCCTGTTCATGGCCGCATTAGTCGCATTCAAAAACAACTACTTTCCAGCATTCACAAACAGGCTGAAAAAAGCCAAAAAGCCCAAAATGCTGATCATCGGCGCATTGATGAGAAAAATTTTAGTCGTTGCATTTAATCTTTATAAAACAGAAACCGACTTCGATAAAACACGTTATCAGACGGCTTAGCTAACCGAACTGATAAAAATAGCAAAAGCGGATTGTAAAAAATCCGCTTGGATTTTTGTATTCCGAAAAAATGCAAAACTAAATAACCAATGAAAACAACAAGATAATAAATTTACAATTTATTTTGTTTGAATAATCAAGAAACATCTTTATTAAGAGGCACAAGGGATTGGGAAGGCTGTCTTGGAGATAAGCACTGATGTTCTAGGCAAACCCCTCCATCTTAAAGTTAAAACAACCACAGGCAGCCTGGAAATGATCTATGATCTATGCCCATACAAGGACATTCTAGATAGTTTTCCTTGTTGCTTCGTGTATCACACAAGATAGAATTGGCACTCTACTCTTTCCTTAAAAAACCGTCAAGAATGGTTATCAATTTTTTTAAACTTATTCAAAACAATATTCTTATATACATCTCAAACCCGCTGAAATAAAGCAAAGTGGTGGTTCATAGATGGCAATACCGATTTCAAAGCAGCCTGCACTTTGACAACACACGAGAAATACGGGAAGGACAGGGCATCAGCATATATTTCAGCCCGAAGCCGTTTCATTCGTTTAAAAAACTGCTTTTTTCACAATTTACCTTTACAAAGCCTATACGTATCCTTACAATTTGTTTTGCTGTTTTTGGTATATTTTTGGGGCTGTACTAGATTAGCAGATATGTTACCCTCGAAATATGAAGATAACGCACTGCAAATTAAAGAAAAAAGTACAAAAAGAACTGCTCCGTTTTTTTGTACTCGAAGTTACCGCCCGTTCCGCTGCCGATATTTTGGGTATCCATCCCAATTCGGCAGTACTGTTCTACCGTAAAATCCGCACGGTTATCAACCATCATTTAGCCTTGGCTGCCGATGAGGTTTTTGAGGGCTCTGTCGAGTTGGACGAAAGCTATTTCGGCGGACGGCGTAAAGGCAGACGCGGTCGCGGTGCGGCAGGAAAAGTGGTTGTCTTCGGCATTCTGAAACGCAACGGACGGGTCTATACCGTTGTGGTGGATAATGCCAAGTCTGAAACGTTACTCCCTGTCATCAAAAAGAAAATCATGCCGGACAGCATTGTTTATACCAATAGTCTGAGCAGCTGCGACAAGTTGGACGTGAGCGGTTTTATCCATTACCGCATCAACCATTCCAAGGAGTTTGCAGACCGTCAAAACCACATTAACGGCATTGAGAATTTTTGGAATCAGGCAAAACGTGTCTTGCGAAAATACAATGGAATCGATCGTAAATCTTTCCCGCTGTTCTTGAAAGAATGCGAATTTCGATTTAACTTCGGCACACCGTCTCAACAGCTTAAAATCCTGTGGGATTTAGGGCTAATCTAGTACAGCCCCTTAGATTTAATTCACTATACCTGCGTAATGGTATCGGGTACTCATCATCAACCTGCCTTGCATTCGGTTGTGTTGTCCGGCAACTGTCCGGTTGTGTCGATGGGTTGCCCTGCCGCTCCCTGTGCTGCGCAACGGTTGTGTGCCTTGGGTGGGCGCGGGTGGCGGCCGGGCGGTTTGTTGCTATGATACGGGAGTTCCGATATACAAGGGTGGGCTTCAGCCCACCAATCAACGACCGAAAAAGAAAAAACGTTGGGCTGAAGCCCACTCTACGCAATTACGCAACTGTTATCGTGGGGATGACGGGATTTTAGGTTTTTGTTTTTCTGTTTTTGCGGGAAGGATGGGTTTTAGGTTGCGGTCATTTATCGGAAAAGCAGAAATCGCTCCGCCGTCATTCCCGCGAAAGCGGGAATCTGAACACGTCCGTAGGGAAACCTATATCCCGTCATTCCCACGAAAGTGGGAATCTAGAACCTCTGAATTTTCAGACAACCTTGGATTCGGATTTCAAGTGCAACACTAGTGTATTAGTGGTTGGAACAGATTCAAGAATAAAACACTTGGCGTTTCGTAGCCAAATGTTTTTCTTGGTCGGTGGTTCAACTCATCTTGAACCCTGCGTATCTCCCGATCACTGATGTTACGGAAATCGGTTTGTTTGGGGAAGTATTGCCGGATGAGTCCGTTGGTGTTCTCATTCAGCCCTTTCTCCCAAGAATGGTAAGGGCGACAAAAATAAGTCTCCGCTTTCAATGCTTTGGTTATTTTGGTGTGTTGGTAGAACTCTTTGCCGTTATCCATGGTAATGGTGTGCACCCTGTCTTTATGTGCCTTTAATGCCCTAACAGCTGCCCGGGCAGTGTCTTCGGCTTTGAGGCTATCCAATTTGCAGATGATGGTGTAGCGGGTAACGCGTTCGACCAAGGTCAATAATGCGCTTTTCTGTCCTTTGCCGACAATGGTGTCGGCTTCCCAATCGCCGATACGGGATTTCTGGTCGACGATAGCGGGTCGGTTTTCTATGCCGACACGGTTGGGTACTTTGCCTCTGGTCCATGTGCTGCCGTAGCGTTTGCGGTAGGGTTTGCTGCATATTCTGAGATGTTGCCACAACGTGCTGCCGTTGCTTTTGTCTTGGCGAAGGTAGCGGTAAATGGTGCTGTGGTGGAGCGTGATCTGGTGGTGTTTGCACAGGTAGGCGCATACTTGTTCGGGACTGAGTTTGCGGCGGATAAGGGTGTCGATGTGCTGAATCAGCTGCGAATCGAGCTTATAGGGTTGTCGCTTACGCTGTTTGATAGTCCGGCTTTGCCGCTGGGCTTTTTCGGCGCTGTATTGCTGCCCTTGGGTGCGGTGCCGTCTGATTTCGCGGCTGATGGTGCTTTTGTGGCGGTTCAGCTGTTTGGCGATTTCGGTGACGGTGCAGTGGCGAAACAGGTATTGGATGTGGTATCGTTCGCCTTGGGTCAGTTGCGTGTAGCTCATGGCAATCTTTCTTGCAGGAAAGGTCGTATGCTACCGCATACTGGCCTTTTTCTGTTAGGGAAAGTTGCACTTCAAATGCGAATCCGCCAACCTTTGAATATTGCCGCCGTCCCGCGTTCTAGATTCCCGCCTGCGCGGGAATGACGATTCATCAGTTTCCCGAAACGCCCGAAAAACCGAAACCGAGCAAACCGGATTCCCGCCTGCGCGGGAATGACGATTTATAAGTTTCCCGAAACGCCCAAAAAAACCGAAATCCGACAGGCGGGATTTTTGCTTTCGTGGGGATGACGGGATTTTAAGTTACGGTCATTTATCGGAAAAGTAGAAATCGCTCCGCCGTCATTCCCGCGAAAGCGGGAATCTGAACACGTCCGTAGGGAAACCTATATCCCGTCATTCCCACGAAAGTGGGAATCTAGAACCTCTGAATTTTCAGACAACCTTTGAATATTGCCGCCGTCCCGCGTTCTAGATTCCCGCCTGCGCGGGAATGACGATTCATCAGTTTCCCGAAACGCCCGAAAAACCGAAACCGAGCAAACCGGATTCCCGCCTGCGCGGGAATGACGATTTATAAGTTTCCCGAAACGCCCAAAAAAACCGAAATCCGACAGGCGGGATTTTTGCTTTCATGGGGATGACGGGATTTTAAGTTACGGTCATTTATCGGAAAAGTAGAAATCGCTCCGCCGTCATTCCAGCGAAGGCGGGAATCTGAACACGTCCGCACGGAAACCTATAGTGGATTAACAAAAATCAGGACAAGGCGACGAAACCGCAGACAGTACAGATAGTACGGCAAGGCGAGGCAACGCCGTACTGGTTTAAATTTAATCCACTATAATCCTGTTGCTTATGGAAAAATCAAAGTGCAGAGTTGGAAAGAAAGGCGCGATTTCAATATTGTAAAGCAGGATTTGGATTTTTCCTGCGGGGCGGCTTCGGTGGCGACGGCTTTTGAACAATTTTCACGGGCAAAAGCTGACGGAAGAGGACGTGTTGAAAAAGCTGGATAAGGAGCAGATGCGCGCGTCGTTTGAGGATATGCGGCGCATCATGCCTGATTTGGGTTTTGAGGCGAAAGGCTATGCCCTGTCTTTCGAGCAGCTTGCACAGTTGCAAATCCCCGTCATCGTGTATCTGAAATACCGCAAGGATGATCATTTCTCGGTATTGCGCGGTATAGACGGCAATACGGTTTTGCTTGCCGACCCGTCGCTGGGTCATGTTTCGATGAGCAGGGCGCAGTTTTTGGATGCTTGGCAAACCCGTGAGGGAAATTTGGCAGGTAAGATTTTGGCGGTTGTGCCGAAAGGGAGGGATGCCGGCGGGGATAAGGCGTTTTTCACACGCAGTCCGAAACGTCAGACGGAGTTTGCGGTCGGACAGGTAAAATGGTGGCGTGCTTATTGAAATTTCGACAAAGGTCGTCTGAAAACCGAAAATATGGTTTTCAGACGACCTTTGTTGTATTTGGTAACTATATGTTCCCGTTGTATAATTACGGATTTGCAATTCAATAATAAATACACAGGAACCGCCATGACAGAATCCATCACCCGCGACAGTATGCAATACGATGTCGTGATTGTCGGCGCAGGCCCGTCGGGTTTGTCCGCCGCCATCAAACTCAAGCAGCTTGCCGAAAAAAACGGGCGCGAAATCAGCGTTTGCGTGGTGGAGAAAGGTTCGGAGGCGGGCGCGCATTCGCTGGCGGGCGCGGTCATTGACCCGATTGCGCTGAATGAGTTGATTCCCGACTGGAAAGAAAAAGGCGCGCCGCTGACGCGCACGGTAACGCAGGACAAGGTGTTGTTCCTGACGGAGAAAAAAGCGTTCAATCTGCCCATTACCCCCAATTTCGACAATCACGGCAACTACATCGTCAGCTTGGGCGAAATCGTGCGCTGGTTGGCGGAGCAGGCGGAAAATATGGGCGTGGAAATCTATCCTGGCTTTGCCGCTGCCGAAGTGCTGTATCACGAAGACGGTTCGGTCAAAGGCATTGCGACCGGCAATATGGGCGTGGGCAAAAACGGCGAGCCGACCGATTCATTCCAGCCCGGCATGGAGCTTTGGGCACAGCAAACCCTGTTTGCCGAAGGTTGCCGAGGTTCGCTTTCCAAGCAAATCATCGAACGCTTCAAACTCGACCAAAACAGCCAGCCGCAAACTTACGGCTTGGGCATTAAAGAAGTTTGGGAAGTGCCGTCCGAACAGCATCAGCCCGGTTTGGTGATGCACAGCGCAGGCTGGCCGCTGGACAGCAAAACCTACGGCGGCGCGTTTGTTTACCATTTCGACGACAACAAAGTCGCCGTCGGCTTCGTGGTCGGTTTGGACTATCAAAATCCTTATCTGTCGCCGTTTGAAGAGTTCCAACGTTTCAAAACCCATCCCGAAATCCGCAAAACCTTTGAAGGCGGCCGCCGCATCGCTTACGGCGCGCGTTCGCTGATTGAAGGCGGTTTGCAAAGTTTGCCGAAGCTCTCGTTCAAAGGCGGCGTTTTGGTCGGCGATGCGGCGGGTTTCCTCAATATGCCGCGCATCAAAGGCATTCATACCGCGATGAAATCCGCCATGCTCGCCGCCGAAGCCGTGTTCCCCTTGTTGGAAAACCTTGAAGAAGTGGAAAACTTCGACAGCGGCAAAGAGGCGGCGGATTATCAGCAACGTTTTGAACAAAGCTGGCTGTATCAAGAGCTTTACGCCGCGCGCAATGTCCGTCCGTCATTCAAATGGGGCGTTTACCTCGGCTCGCTTTATACCGGTATCGACCAGATGATTTTCAGAGGCAAAGCCCCGTGGACCTTGAAACATCACGGTAAAGACAACGAGCAGCTCAAAAAAGCTGCCGCGTGCACACCGATTGATTATCCGAAACCCGACGGCGTGTTGACCTTCGACCGCTTGAGCAGCGTCTTCCTTGCCAATCTTGCGCACGAAGAAAACCAGCCCGACCATTTGGTGCTGAACAATCCGCAAACGATGATAGACGTGAACTACAAAGAATACGCCTCGCCCGAAACGCGCTATTGTCCGGCGGGTGTGTATGAAATCGTCGAAGAAAACGGCAGCCCGCGCCTGCAAATCAACGCGGCAAACTGCGTGCACTGCAAAACCTGCGACATCAAAGACCCGACGCAAAACATCACTTGGATTTGTCCCGAAGGCGCGAGCGGGCCGAATTACGGCGGGATGTGAAGGTTCTTTCCTGCCGACACTATACCGAACAAGAAAAGAAAAACCGACCGAAACTCGTTTTTAAAGTTTCGGCCGGTTTTTTCAATATTATTTGAAAATATAGGTATCAGGCATATCGTCGAAACCGACAACCTTACCGCCTTTATCCTTTGCAAATTTCTCAGCCTGCTCTTTGTTGCCGAACGGCAGCGCGTCTTCCGCACCCATACCGCCGATAAAGCCGCTGTCGATGACGTAAAAGGCTTTTTTCGCATCCATCCACTCCGTGTCGGCATTGGGATTCGTCCAATCGGTAACATTGCCCATATCGGTAACGTAAATCACGCGGATGCCTTTAGGCTCTTCGGGCAGCTTGGTATAGCCGAACATCTGCTTGATGGTGGAGAACCAAACGGGCTGATCGGGTTTGCCGTTCAAGAAAATCTGGGCTTTGGGGCCGTTGTGTTCGGTCAGGTTCATACTGCAATAGTGTCCGACCGAACGGTCGCTAATCTGCCGGGGTAAAGGCGGCGGTCCCTCTTCCGCCTGCCGGCAGGCACTTAAGGCGGAAACGGCAACAATTGCCAACAGGGTTTTTTTCATATTTGTCGCTTTCTAAAAATTCCGGCTGCCAAAACAAGCGGAATGATAACCCATAAAACCTGAGCGGTCAGCAAAACGGGGACGGTCAGGCTGATTTGTCCGCTCAAACCCGCCATACCCGCATATAGTGGATTAAATTTAAATCAGGACAAGGCAACGAAGCCGCAGACAGTACAAATAGTACGGCAAGGCGAGGTAACGCCGTACTGGTTTAAATTTAATCCACGATAATGCGGTCGGCGTGTCCGTCCAACTCGGCAAGGGCGTGGGTGCTGAGCAATACGGTCGCGCCGCGCCCGTTGAGTTCGCGCACGACTTCGTAAAACATTTGCCTTGATGCAGGGTCGAGGCCGGTTGTCGGTTCGTCAAACAGCAGGACTTTGGGCTCGCCCAGCAGGGCTTGTGCCAAGGCAAGGCGTTGGCGCATCCCTTTCGAGTAGGTGCCGACGCGGCGGTGTGCCGCCTGTGAAATGCCGACGCGCTCGAGCAGCCCCCTGTTCTGGGTGAGCGGCTGTTTTTTAAGTTTGGCGTAAAAGTCCAGCGTTTCGATGCCGGTCAGCGAAGGGTGCAACGCAACGGTTTCGGGCAGGTAGCCGATTTGGCTGCGAAGCCGCGCCCCCGCTTTGCTGCCGGTACGTTCGCCCAAAAGCATCACTTCGCCTTCGGTCGGGGTAATCAGACCGAGTATCAGCTTCATAATGGTGGACTTGCCCGCACCGTTGTGTCCGGCAAGTCCGACGCTTTCTCCGGCCTTCAAAACCAAATCGACTTGGTTGACGGCTTTTTGCGCGCCGAAGCGTTTGGTTACCTTCCTCAATTCGACATGATGTGTGGTCATGGTTGTTCCTTTTGTGTTTTCAGACGGCATTTGAATCCGGATGCCGTCTGAAGCAGACTAGTTCAAAGAACCGTTTTCCGCCCTGCCCCATTCCAACTGCCGCGTTTCGACTTCTTTGAGCAGCCCGTCCTTCATCGCCTGATAACGGGTTTGAATTTTGGGGGCATAAGGCTTCATCAGCGGTTTGCTGTCCACCACGCCGCCAGGCAAAACGGCGGGAAATTGCGCCTGCGCCCATTTGACGATGCTGATTGCGGGACTGTTCATCAAGAGGCGCGATACGGGTGCGCGCCAGATGATTTGGTCGATGATGCCGTTGGGACGGTACGCGCTGTCTCCGAAGCCGTCGCCGTTCAAATCGAACGCGCTGTTGTCGCTCCAATAGTTGCCGTGTCCGCCCTCGCTCCAGTCGAGAAAGCGCGTGCTGACGTATTTGACCTGGCTTTCGTTGTTGATAAAGGAATTGTCGTGCAGGGACGTGCCTTCGATGGCGGCGGTAAAGTGTATGCCGATTTGGCAGTTTTCAAAATGATTGGCGGACAGTTTATCGTAGTTGGCATTGTAGGCAAAAACGCACTTGCCCGCTTTGTTGATAATGTTGTCGTGAATATCGGAATAGTTGACATAGTTGAGCATGATGCCTTGGTCGCGGCTGCCGACGGCGATATTGTCAAACACTTTGAGCCGCTCGGAAAACATCAGCACATAGCCCATATTGTTGCCCACGGAAATATTGCCGCTGATTTCGCTGTCGTTGGTGTACATATAGTGGACGGCGAAACGCAAATCGCTGAAGCGGTTGTTTTTATAGGTGTTGTGCGTGCTGGTATTGGAAAAAATGCCGTCCCGCCCTTTGGAAATATCGTTGCCGACGACCTGCGCGCCGGGCGCGTTCCAAACGGTAACGCCATTGCCGCGCTCGTTCACGCGCAAAGTCGCGTCGCCGACGATTTTATTCTCCCGCACCATCGCATCGGCAGAACCATGCAGATAGACGCCGACCGAATTATCCAAAATATTATTGTGTTCAATCAGGGCGCGCGGGGCAGTTTCTTCGAGATAAATACCGGCATCCATTGCGGGCAGGCTCATACCGGAACGGGTAACGGTCAGGTTGCGGAGCGTTACGTCCGGCGCGTGTACGGCTATGGTACGCCCGCTCCTGTCTCCTTCGATGGTTGCAGAACGGTCGGCAGGCCCTTCAATCGTAATCGGTTTGTCGATGTGAAGTTTGGTTTGATATACGCCGGAAGCCAGTTTGAGCGTATCGCCCGCCCGGGCGCGGGCAAATGCGGGATACCGATCAGCATAATCGACTCATGGTGATCAACCAATTTCGCTCCGGCTATCGTACCGTCTTTAGCCAACGCCATCAGCGTATCAATCGGTTTGCTCGAATAACCGCGCGTATTGACCGCATCGGTCGTGATATAGACCAAGCCCAACTGCTCATCGCCTTTGTAAACGCGGGCAACCATAGGCTTACCTTCCGGCTTGCTGTAACGGTCCGCACCCGGAACAATTTCCGAAGGCTGTATTTTCGCCAGAAAATCAGGCAGACGCTCCGCATAAGCGGGCAGTGCCGCCGTCAAAAAGACAAAGGCGGCAAAAAACGCCGTTATCCGCGCCCGAAACGCGGACATACGTTTGATTGAAAAACAGGACATGACTATCCCCGATATACCGATACTCTTTAATATTGATATTATATGAATCATCTATCGGCGATTTTTTGATGCAAATCAAATTTACAAATCTTAAAACCAATCCGCATACGGGATAATATAGTGGATTAAATTTAAACCAGTACAGCGTTGCCTCGCCTTGCCGTACTATCTGTACTGTCTGCGGCTTTGTCGCCTTGTCCTGATTTTTGTTAATCCACTATACTTTGTGATTACATCGATATAATGTGGGATTTCACGATGTTGCCGGCCTGCACAAAAAATGCCGTCTGAAACCCCTTCAGACGGCATCCTTTTCCGGCGCACCGTTATTTGTCCAAATGATAAATCTGCGCGACGGCGTGAACCAAATCTTTATCTTCTTCCCCCGCCTTATTCAAGGTTTGGGTCGGCGAATGCAGCAGCTTGTTGGTCAGTTGGATCGACAGCCTTTCCAAAACCTCTTCTGCCGTTGCGCCTTTGGCAAGCTGTTTCATCGCATTTTCCAAGACCTGTTTGCGCGCTTTCTCTCCCTCATCCCTCAATGCCCTGATTAACGGGACACTCTGCCTGCCCTGCTGCTGCCTGACAAATTCGGCAACCTTCTCGGACACCAGCGTTTCGGCGGCGGCGGCGGCCTTCTGCCTTGCCTCCTTGCCGCTTTGGACGATATTGACCATATCGTCCACCGTATAAAGATAGGCATCGTTCAAATCTCCGACTTCCGCCTCAATGTCTCGCGGCACGGCCAAGTCAAGCATAAACAACGGCATACTCTGCCTTTGTTTCAATGCGCGCTCCACCATACCTTTGCCGACAATGGGCAACTGGCTTGCCGTTGAAGAAACCACCACGTCGTACTCATGCAAAATGGCAGGCAGATCGGACAGCAGGCACGGTTCGGCGTTGACACCGAGCTTGTCGCACAACTCCTGTGCACGCGCCAGCGTCCGGTTGGCAACCGTCATCAGCCGGGGACTTTTGGCGGCAAAATAAGTGGCAACCAGCTCAATCATCTCACCCGCACCGATAAACAAGACATTCAAATCGCCGATGTCGGGGAAAATCTGCTCTGCCAACTTGACGGAAGCGGAAGCCATGGAAACCGAGTTTTCGCCGACGGCAGTATCGGTACGGACCTCTTTAGCAACAGAAAAGGTTTTTTGGAACAGGGCATTGAGTTTCTTACCCATACTTTCCTGCTCTTGAGCAACCCTGACCGCATCCTTAATCTGTCCTAAAATCTGCGGCTCGCCCAACACCATCGAATCCAAGCCGCAGGCGACGCGGAAAGCATGGCGCACAGTCTCCTGCATCCCCAAAGTATAAAGGTAGGGGCTGATTTCTTCTATGGGAAGGCTGTGATAGTCTGCGAGCCAACGGATGATTTCTTCCGAATCACCTACACAGTAAAGCTCGGTACGGTTGCAGGTAGAAAGGATTACCGCCTCCGTTGCCGCATTGCTTCGGGCAAGATTGCGGACGGCTTCGGGCAGGCAGGCCGCGGCAAACGCCAGCTTTTCCCGTATGCTTAAAGGTGCGGTTTGATGATTGAGTCCGACAGCGGTAAGTTGCATGAAAAAATCGGTAAAGATGAATATAGACCGTTATTATAGCCTAACTGCTTCCTTAAAACACGGACAAAAAACTGCACCTCCGACCGCAAAAATGCCGTCTGAAGGTGCAGTTTCCGTTTGTCCGGCGGTTGCCATCGGGCAGCCGGGCGGTTTAATCCACTTCGCCCGCGTATTGTTCGGCAGTCAGCAGAACGTCGTAATCGGCAACGTTTGCCGGTTTGAGTTTGAAGAACCAGCCTGCACCGTAAGGATCGCTGTTGGCAGTTTCCGGAGCGCTTGGCAAATCTTCGTTGACGGCAACGACTTCACCTGCAATCGGTGCGTACACGTCGGACGCGGCTTTTACAGACTCAACCACACCGGCTTGTTCTTCGGCGGCAAGGTTTGCGCCGACTTCAGGCAGCTCGACAAACACGATGTCGCCCAACAGCTCTTGCGCGTGGTGGGTAATACCGACGGTGATGATACCGTCTTCTTCAAGGCGCAGCCATTCGTGGCTGGCAACGTATTTCAGTTCTGCCGGGATGTTGCTGCTCATGGTTTGATACTCCATTGATAGGGGGTTATTTTCAGACGGCATCTGCATGAATCAATATCCACAGATGCCTTGTTCAATGCTTTCTACAAACGTCCGTATCGGACGACAATTAAAACCTGCTTTCAGACGGCATATGAAATGAAAATGCCGTCTGAACCGATATTAATCAAACTGTTTTTGACCGTTGCGGACGAACGGCAGCTTCAGTACGCGCACGTCCGCTTCCTTGCCGCGAATCAGCACTTTGGCGGTATCGCCGTCAAAATCTTTCGGTACGCGGGCGATGGCGATGGATTGTTTCAGACTTGGAGAGAATACGCCGCTGGTGGTTTCGCCTTTGCCTTTGTCGGTCAACACTTCCATATGCGCGCGCAGGATGCCGCCTTTGCCGAGCAGCAAACCGACCTGTTTGACGGCAACGCCTTTTTCTTTCAATGCCAACAAGGCAGCTTTGCCGACAAAATCGCGGCTTTCGTCTTTCAAATCAACGGTCCAACCCATGCCTGCTTCGAGCGGGCTGGTATCGTCGTCCATATCGTTGCCGTAGAGGTTCATGCCGGCTTCCATGCGCAGGGTGTCGCGCGCGCCGAGACCGCAAGGTTGTACGCCTGCTGCTTGCAGGGCTTTGAAGAATGCGACGGCTTCGGTGCCGGGCAGGATGACTTCGACGCCGTCTTCGCCGGTGTAGCCGGTGCGGGCGACAAACCAGTCGTTGCCCAAATCCGCGCCTTGGAACGGTTTGAGGTTATGGACGACATCTGCCCATTCGGGTTTGACGGTCAGGAGTTTTTCAATGGCTTTAGGGCCTTGTACGGCGAGCATGCCGAGGTCGTAGCGCGGATTGAAGGAAACACCGAACTCTTGTCCGACTTTGTGGAATTGTGCCGTATCTTTTTCGCGAGTCGCGCCGTTGGACACGATGCGGTATTGGGTTTCGGCTTCATTGGTGCGGTAAACGATCAAGTCGTCAATCACGCCGCCGTTGTCGTTGAGCAAAGCGGAATAAAGGGCTTTGCCGACAAAAGCGAGCTTGGCGACATCGTTGGCAATCAATTTGCGGAAAAAGGCTTTGGCATTTGCGCCTGCTACGTCGGTAACAAGCATATGGGATACGTCAAACATACCTGCGTCGGTGCGCACGGCTTCGTGTTCGGCGATTTGCGAACCATAATGGATGGGCAGCTCCCAGCCGGCAAAATCTACCAGCTTCGCGCCTGCATCTTGATGGGCTTGATGAAATGGGGTGGTTTTCAGAGTAATCATTCTCAAGTTTCTCCGGATTTTTTGTTCAGATGCCACCCGCGCACCTGTGCGCGGATGACCCTATCTGTCCTTGAACCTGAGATTTTCGGCCGTATCCGCATGATGGCAAACCAGTCTGCTCACTGCTTTGCGCGGTTGTCTGAATGGTGGTTCAGACGGCCTTCTCCCCTTCGGTGGACGTTATTCCAACGCCGCTCTCCAGATTGTTTGTTTCAATGTGCAGTCCCTGATACCTGAGCGATTTAAGGGTGTCTGCGCCTTCGGTGGTTACATTGTAGTTGGGTGTAACACTCTCCTGCACATTTCCCGATTATGTCTTGAATCGGCGGTTTGGGCAAGCCGTCTTAAAAGAGATGCAAACCGACCGCCTCTGTTTTCACATGATTTTCCGAAAACAAAATTTGTCCCGGATGACGGTATAACTTTTTATATGTTAATATGGTCTCCATCTGTGCGGATTGCCGCAAACATACGGACAGACAATCCGAATTCCTTAAAACGGAACGCAAATATGCCCCAACTCACTTTAGACAAAACCGATATTAAAATCTTACAGGTTCTCCAGGAAAACGGCAGGCTGACCAATGTCGAACTGTCCGAACGTGTCGCACTTTCGCCTTCTCCGTGCCTGCGCCGTCTAAAGCAGTTGGAAGATGCCGGCATCGTCCGCCAATATGCCGCGCTGCTGTCTCCGGAATCCGTCAACCTGGGGCTTCAGGCATTTATCCGCGTTTCCATCCGCAAAGCAAAAGACGCGCGGGAAGACTTTGCCGCATCGGTCCGAAAATGGCCGGAAGTCTTGAGCTGCTTCGCCCTGACAGGGGAAACCGACTACCTGCTTCAGGCGTTTTTTACCGATATGAACGCGTTTTCCCATTTTGTTTTGGATACGCTCCTGTCCCACCACGGCGTACAAGATGCACAATCGAGCTTTGTTTTAAAAGAAATCAAACAAACCACCTCCCTGCCGCTCAACCACCTGCTGAAGGAATAGTGCCCTTCCCGATTTTCCCGCACGTGCAATCTGCAAACACATTTACATGACAATAATGAATATCAATACTTCCGAAAATAAAGATGCTGTTGCCGAACACACCGGACAATGGTTGGAAAAAGCCGTCATCGGTCTGAACCTGTGTCCCTTTGCCAAAGCCCCCCACGTTAAAAACCTTGTCCGCATCGCAATCAGCGAAGCCAAACACCTTGACAGTTTTTTGGAAGACTTGGACGAAGAACTGCAGCGACTGGGCAATACACCCGCCACCGAACTGGAAACTACCCTGCTGGTTCACCCGACCCTATTCCCCGATTTCGACGTATTCAACGATATGCTCGACATTGCCGATGCCGCCGTTGTCGAAAACGGCTTGGAAGGCATCATCCAAATCGCCCCGTTTCATCCCGATTTCCAATTTGAAGGCACGGATTCAGACGACATCGGCAACTACACCAACCGTTCTCCCTATCCGACGCTGCACCTCATCCGCGAAGACAGCATTGCCAAAGCCGCACAAGCCTTTCCCGACGCTTCGGCAATATTCGAACGCAATATCGCCCTGCTGGAAAAAATGGGACATGAGGGCTGGGCAAAACTCGGTATCACATCCTGCCCTTATCCGCACAATAAGAAAAATATTTCAAAATGATACGTTATCTTTTAATTGCCTGCGGCTGCATTTCCCTGCTGTTGGGTATCATCGGCATTTTTTTGCCGCTGTTGCCGACCACGCCGTTCGTACTGCTCTCCGCCGCCTGCTGGGCAAAGGCATCCCCGCGCTTTCACCGCTGGCTGCACCGGCACCGCTATTTCGGTCCGATGGTTCATAACTGGGAACAAAACGGCGCAGTGCCGCGCAAAGCCAAAATATTCGCCATCAGTATGATGACCGCATCCTGCCTGATAATGTTTTGGCAGTTTCCCCAACGCTGGTGGGTCGGGGCGGTTTCATCGGTTTTTTGTTCCCTTGTCGCCATATGGATGTGGCGCAGGCCCGAATCTTGAATGCCGTACTGAAAGGGATAAGGGCAAACAAACGGGGGGCAAACCTGTTTCATTGCAAATATATGTTAAAATAAATTCATTTTTCGTTTTCGATAGATTATTTATTAAAGACATATATTTATTTGTTTTAAATAAAATTATTTATCAAAAAGAACATATATTCCCAAGCACAGCAATCCGCCTTCCCGCCGCCTTCCGGTTTGGGAAACTGGTTTATCCTGATTATTTACTTTACAATCAATCGGAAAACTTTTTTCAAAAACAAACAGGCAGCACAGTCCGCCTATGTCCGGGCGGCACGGTGCCTGTATCACTCCCACGCGCCGCGCAAGGCAGTGCTTGAATCGAGGAAACACGATGCGCCACCTACCCCTGTTTTCACTAATGCTTTTCCCCGCATCGGTTTACGCCGCAGATTTGGACGGCGCAAACCTAAACCTGCTGTGGAGCCTGCCCTTTGCCCTGATTTTGCTGTCTATCGCATTGGGTCCCTTGTTTTTTTCGCATACCTGGCATCACCATTACGGCAAAATTACCGCCTTTTGGACATTGCTCTTCCTCATTCCGTTCAGTTTGGTTTTTGGCGCGTCCGCCGGTATCCATACCGTCGCACACGCACTCGTTGAAGAATACATCCCTTTCATCCTGCTGCTGCTTGCCCTGTACACCATTTCAGGCGGCATTTTGGTTTGGGGCGACTTGAACGGCACACCCAAGCTCAACACCGCCCTGCTTGCCGTCGGTACGGCACTTGCCTCTATCATGGGAACGACCGGCGCAGCAATGCTGATGATTCGTCCGCTGCTGAAAGCCAACCAAAACCGTACCCGCCGCGTGCACATCGTCATCTTCTTCATTTTCCTGGTTGCAAACATCGGCGGCGGTCTGACCCCTTTGGGCGACCCCCCACTCTTCCTCGGCTTCCTCAAAGGCGTAGATTTCATGTGGACGGTCAAACATATGTTCGCCCCCGTCCTGATCAGCACCGCTGTCCTGTTGACCGCCTTCTATTTCATCGACAACCGTTTCTTCAAACAGGAAAGCATTGCACAAGATACGCCGGCACAACAGGAAAAACCCGAAAAAATCGCCATCTTCGGCAAATGGAACTTCCTCCTGCTTTCGGGCGTGGTCGGCGCGGTTCTAATGTCCGGCCTTTGGAAACCCGAACACCCGGGATTTGAAATCCTCGGCAGCCGTTACGCCCTGCAAAACCTCGTCCGCGATGTCATCCTGATTGCATTGACCGCCGTATCTATGGCAATCACGCCCAAACAAGTCCGCGCAGGCAACGAATTCAACTTTGAACCCATCGCCGAAGTGGGCAAACTCTTCCTCGGCATCTTCATCACCATCTTTCCCGTCCTGAGCATTCTGAAAGCAGGCGAGGCAGGCGCGCTGGGCGGGGTGGTATCGCTGGTTCACGATACGGCAGGTCATCCGATTAATGTGATGTATTTTTGGATGAGCGGCATATTGTCGGCATTCTTGGATAACGCGCCCACTTATCTCGTTTTTTTCAATATGGCGGGCGGCGATGCCCAAGCCTTGATGACGGGTTCCCTGTTTCATTCGCTGCTGGCGGTTTCTATGGGTTCGGTATTCATGGGCGCACTGACCTACATCGGCAACGCACCGAACTTCATGGTCAAGGCCATTGCCGAACAGCGCGGCGTACCGATGCCGACTTTCTTCGGCTATATGATGTGGTCGGTCGCCTTCCTGACACCCGTCTTCATCGTACATACCCTTATCTTTTTCGTTTTCAAACTGCTGTAAACGCTATGCCGTCTGAACATTCAGACGGCATTTTAAATTCCGGCATAATCAAATCAATATCCCCCCTTCCGACAATTATAGTGGATTAACAAAAATCAGGACAAGGCGACGAAGCCGCAGACAGTACAAATAGTACGGCAAGGCGAGGCAACGCCGTACTGGTTTAAATTTAATCCACTATAAAAACAGCTTCCGCAAGGAAAAAAGCAGCAAATCTGACAAACAGGTACAATTCCTGATAGAATCTAACACTTTGCTACATTAATTTATTCAATGCTTTTGATGCCACGCGACACGGTATCAAAACACGCCGTTTTTACCTTAACCATCACAAGTAATGCAAATATATGATTAAAATCAAAAAAGGTCTAAACCTGCCCATCGCGGGCAGACCGGAGCAAGTCATTTATGACGGGCCCGTCATTACCGAAGTCGCGTTGCTTGGCGAAGAATATGCCGGTATGCGCCCCTCGATGAAAGTCAAGGAAGGCGATGCCGTCAAAAAAGGCCAAGTGCTGTTTGAAGACAAAAAGAATCCGGGCGTGGTGTTTACCGCGCCGGTTTCAGGCAAAATCGCCGCCATCCATCGCGGCGAAAAGCGCGTACTTCAGTCGGTCGTGATTGCCGTTGAAGGCAACGACGAAATCGAGTTCGAACGCTACGCGCCCGAAGCGTTGGCAAACTTAAGCGGCGAAGAAGTGCGCCGCAATCTGATCCAATCCGGTTTGTGGACTGCGCTGCGTACCCGTCCGTTCAGCAAAATCCCTGCCGTCGATGCCGAGCCGTTCGCCATCTTCGTCAATGCGATGGACACCAATCCGCTGGCGGCAGACCCTGTGGTTGTGATCAAAGAAGCCGCCGAGGATTTCAGACGAGGTTTGCTGGTATTGAGCCGTTTGACCGAGCGTAAAATCCATGTGTGTAAGGCAGCTGGCGCAGACGTGCCGTCTGAAAATGCTGCCAACATCGAAACACATGAATTCGGCGGCCCGCATCCGGCCGGTTTGAGTGGCACGCACATTCATTTCATTGAGCCGGTCGGTGCAAACAAAACCGTTTGGACCATCAATTATCAAGATGTAATTGCCATCGGACGTTTGTTTGCAACAGGCCGTCTGAACACCGAGCGCGTGATTGCTTTGGGTGGTTCTCAAGTCAACAAACCACGCCTCTTGCGTACCGTTTTGGGTGCGAAAGTATCGCAAATTACTGCGGGCGAATTGGTTGACGCAGACAACCGCGTGATTTCCGGTTCGGTATTGAACGGCGCGATTACACAAGGCGCGCACGATTATTTGGGACGCTACCACAATCAGATTTCCGTTATCGAAGAAGGCCGCAGCAAAGAGCTGTTCGGCTGGGTTGCGCCGCAGCCGGACAAATACTCCATCACGCGTACGACCCTCGGCCATTTCCTGAAAAACAAACTCTTCAAGTTCACGACAGCCGTCAACGGTGGCGACCGCGCCATGGTGCCGATTGGTACTTACGAGCGCGTAATGCCGCTAGACATCCTGCCTACCCTGCTTTTGCGCGATTTAATCGTCGGCGATACCGACAGCGCGCAAGCATTGGGTTGCTTGGAATTGGACGAAGAAGACCTCGCTTTGTGCAGCTTCGTCTGCCCGGGCAAATACGAATACGGCCCGCTGTTGCGTAAGGTGCTGGAAACCATTGAGAAGGAAGGCTGATTATGGGCTTGAAACATTTTCTGGAAAAAATCGAACCGCACTTCCTGCCGGGCGGCAAACATGAAAAATGGTATGCCCTCTACGAAGCTGCGGCGACGATTTTCTATACATCCGGTGCGGTAACGCGCAAAGCGGCACACGTCCGCGATGCGCTCGACTCCAAACGCATGATGATTTTGGTGTGGCTGGCTTTGTTCCCTGCCATGTTCTACGGTATGTACAACGTCGGCGCACAGGCATTCGGTGCGTTAACGCCCGATTTGCTGCAACAAAGCATCGCCAACGACTGGCATTACGCCCTTGCCAACGCTTTGGGCATCAATATGTCGTCTGAAGCGGGCGTGTTGGGCAAAATGCTGTTCGGCGCGATTTACTTCCTGCCGATTTACGCGACCGTATTTATTGTCGGCGGTTTCTGGGAAGTTTTGTTCGCCACCGTGCGCAAACATGAAATCAACGAAGGTTTCTTTGTTACCTCGATTCTGTTTGCCTTAATCGTTCCGCCCACGCTGCCGCTGTGGCAGGCAGCTTTGGGTATTTCTTTCGGCGTTGTGGTTGCGAAAGAAGTATTCGGCGGTACAGGTAAAAACTTCATGAACCCTGCGCTGGCAGGCCGTGCCTTCCTGTTCTTCGCCTACCCTGCCAACTTGAGCGGCGATGCGGTTTGGACGGCGGTTGACGGCTATTCCGGCGCAACCGCGCTGGCGCAATGGGCGGCACACGGTGCAGACGGCCTGAAAAACGCCATAACCGGTCAAACCATCACTTGGATGGATGCGTTTATCGGCAAACTGCCCGGCTCCATCGGCGAAGTCTCCACTTTGGCACTCTTAATCGGCGGCGCGTTTATCGTGTTTGCCCGCATCGCTTCTTGGCGCATTATTGCCGGCGTGATGATCGGTATGATTGCCATGTCTTCGCTGTTCAACTTCATCGGTTCGGACACCAACGCTATGTTTGCTATGCCTTGGTACTGGCATTTGGTCGTCGGCGGCTTCGCCATCGGTATGCTGTTTATGGCGACCGACCCCGTTTCCGCTTCCTTTACCAATGTCGGCAAATGGTGGTACGGCGCACTGATCGGTGTGATGTGCGTATTAATCCGCGTGGTCAATCCGGCTTACCCCGAAGGCATGATGTTGGCGATTCTGTTTGCCAACCTGTTTGCCCCGATTTTCGACTATTTCGTCGCACAAGCGAACATCAAACGCAGAAAGGCGCGCAGCAATGGCTAAGAAATTCGATAAAGACAGCTTCAGCGGCACGCTGATTGTCGTGTTGGCGGTCAGCCTGATTTGCTCGGTCATCGTTGCCGGTGCGGTCGTCGGCTTGAAACCCATCCAAGAGAAACAAAAACTCCAAGACAAACAAGGCTATATCTTGAGCGTAGCCGGTTTGATGGATAAGGACACCGACATCGGTAAAACTTTTGCCGAGCGTATCGAGCAACGCGTGGTCGATTTGGCGACCGGCGAATATGTGAAAGACGCGCCGAAAGACTTCAGTGCGCGCATCGCAGGCAAAGACCCCGCGCAAAGCATCCGCATCAAACCCGAAGACGATTTGGCAGGCATCAAAAGCCGTGCCAAATACACCGAGGTTTACTTGGTAAAAGGTGAAGACGGCAAAATCGGCCAAATCATCCTGCCTATGCACGGTAACGGTTTGTGGTCGGTCATGTACGGCTTTGTCGCCATCCAACCCGACGGCAACACCATCAACGGCATTACCTACTACGAGCAAGGCGAAACCCCGGGCTTAGGCGGCGAAATCGGCAATCCTTTGTGGCAGCAAAAATTCGTCGGCAAAAAACTGTTTGACGGACAAGGCAAACTCGCCCTGCACGTCGGCAAAGGCGCGGGTTCGGACAAAGAACACGGCGTAGATGCCCTCTCCGGCGCGTCGCTGACATCCAAAGGCGTACAAGGTTCGTTCGCCTACTGGTTCGGCGAAAACGGCTATATCCCCTACCTGAACAAATTGAAATCAGCAGGAGCGCAATAATGGCTGATATGAAACGCTTGAAACATTTGATGTTTTCACCCTTTATCGACAACAACCCGATTGCCTTGCAGGTTTTGGGTATTTGTTCGGCTTTGGCGGTTACCACCAAACTTCAGACGGCCATCGTGATGGGTATTTCCGTAGCTTTGGTAACCGGTTTTTCCAGCTTCTTCATTTCGCTGGTACGCAACTACATCCCCAACAGCATCCGCATCATCGTGCAAATGGCGATTATCGCGTCGCTGGTTACGCTGGTCGACCAACTCTTGCAGGCATTTGCCTACGAATTGTCCAAACAGCTTTCCGTATTCGTCGGTCTGATTATTACCAACTGTATCGTGATGGGCCGCGCCGAAGCATTTGCGATGAAAGAGCCGCCGCTGGAAAGCCTGATCGACGGCATCGGCAACGGCGCGGGCTACGGGATGATGCTGCTTGTCGTCGCCACCGTCCGCGAACTGATTGGCTCGGGCAAACTCTTGGGCTACACCGTTTTCCAAACCGTGCAGGACGGCGGCTGGTATCAGACCAACGGCTTGTTCCTGCTCGCCCCCAGCGCGTTCTTCATCATCGGCTTTTTGATTTGGGGACTGCGTACCTGGAAACCCGAACAGGCGGAGGAATAAGCTATGGAACACTATTTGAGCCTCTTTATCAAATCCGTCTTCATCGAAAATATGGCGCTATCCTTCTTTTTGGGTATGTGTACGTTTTTGGCGGTATCCAAAAAAGTATCCACCGCATTCGGTTTGGGTGTGGCGGTGATTTTCGTACTCGGACTGTCCGTCCCCGCCAACCAATTGGTTTACTCGCTGCTCAAAGACGGCGCGATTGTCGAAGGCGTGGATTTGACCTTTTTGAAATTCATCACCTTCATCGGCGTGATTGCCGCTTTGGTGCAGATTTTGGAAATGTTCTTGGATAAATTCGTCCCCGCCCTCTATAACGCGCTGGGCATCTACCTGCCGCTGATTACCGTAAACTGCGCGATTTTCGGTGCCGTATCGTTTATGGCGCAGCGCGAATACGGCTTCGGCGAATCCGTCGTGTACGGCTTCGGTGCGGGCTTGGGCTGGATGTTGGCGATTGTCGCTTTGGCGGGCATTACCGAAAAAATGAAATATTCGGACGCTCCCAAAGGCCTCAAAGGCTTGGGCATTACCTTTATCGCCGCCGGCCTGATGGCGATGGCGTTTATGTCGTTCTCTGGCATCCAGTTATAAGAAAGGGATCGGTATGGAGATTATTTTAGGTATCGTGATGTTTACCGTCATCGTTTTGGTTTTGGCACTGATGATTCTGTTTGCCAAATCCAAACTGGTCAGCGAAGGCGACATCACCATCAAAGTCAACGGCGAAAAAGAGCTGACGATGCCCGCCGGCGGCAAACTCTTGGGCGCGCTTGCCAACGAAGGCATCTTTATCCCCTCCGCCTGCGGCGGGGGCGGTTCGTGCGGACAATGCCGCGTCGTCGTAAAAAGCGGCGGCGGCGACATCCTGCCGACCGAGCTGTCCCACATCAGCAAACGCGAAGCACGCGAAGGCTGCCGTCTGTCGTGCCAAGTCAACGTCAAAACCGACATGGACATCGAAGTCCCCGAAGAAGTGTTCGGCGTGAAAAAATGGGAATGCACCGTCATCTCCAACGATAACAAAGCCACGTTCATTAAAGAACTCAAGCTTGCCATTCCCGAAGGCGAAGAAGTCCCCTTCCGCGCCGGCGGCTACATTCAAATTGAAGCCCCGCCGCACACCGTTGCCTACAAAGACTTCGACATTCCCGAGGAATACCACGAAGACTGGGACAAATACAATTTGTGGCAATACGTTTCCAAAGTGGACGAGCCGATTTTGCGTGCCTACTCTATGGCTTCGTATCCTGAAGAAAAAGGCATCATTATGCTGAACGTGCGTATCGCCACGCCGCCCCCGCGCGTACCTGATGCGCCTCCGGGACAAATGTCGTCCTACATCTGGTCGCTCAAACCCGGCGACAAAGTTACGATTTCCGGCCCGTTCGGCGAATTTTTCGCCAAAGACACCGATGCCGAAATGGTATTTATCGGCGGCGGTGCGGGTATGGCTCCGATGCGTTCCCACATTTTCGACCAGTTGAAACGTTTGAACTCCAAACGTAAGATTACCTTTTGGTACGGCGCACGTTCCAAACGCGAGATGTTCTATGTCGAAGACTTCGACCAACTCGCAGCAGAATTCCCGAACTTCACGTGGCACGTCGCCCTGTCCGACCCGCTGCCGGAAGACAACTGGGACGGCTACACGGGCTTCATCCACAACGTGGTTTACGAAAACCATCTGAAAAACCACGAAGCACCGGAAGACTGCGAATTTTATATGTGCGGTCCGCCAATCATGAACCAGTCCGTGATCAAAATGCTCAAAGACTTGGGCGTGGAAGACGAAAACATCCTCTTGGATGATTTCGGCGGTTGAGTATTCGGCTTCAAATACAAAAGGAAGAAACCTCGGTTTCTTCCTTTTTCTATGCCGATGCCATCCGAACACCCTTCAGACGGCATCGGCATAGAAACATACCGGCCGTTTTGCGATATAATTCAAACCATTTGCCAAAACCGTCAAACACTATGCCGTCTGAAACACGCCTGCCGAACTTTATCCGCACCTTGATATTTGCCCTGAGTTTTATCTTCCTGAACGCCTGTTCGGAACAAACCGCGCAAACCGTTACCCTGCAAGGTGAAACGATGGGCACGACCTATACCGTCAAATACCTTTCAAATAATCGGGACAAACTCCCCTCACCTGCCGAAATACAAAAGCGCATCGATGACGCGCTTAAAGAAGTCAACCGGCAGATGTCCACCTATCAGCCCGACTCCGAAATCAGCCGGTTCAACCAACACACAGCCGGCAAGCCCCTCCGCATTTCAAGCGACTTCGCACACGTTACTGCCGAAGCCGTCCACCTGAACCGCCTGACACACGGCGCGCTGGACGTAACCGTCGGCCCCTTGGTCAACCTTTGGGGATTCGGCCCCGACAAATCCGTTACCCGTGAACCGTCGCCGGAACAAATCAAACAAGCAGCATCTTATACGGGCATAGACAAAATCATTTTGAAACAAGGCAAAGATTACGCTTCCTTGAGCAAAACCCACCCCAAGGCCTATTTGGATTTATCTTCGATTGCCAAAGGCTTCGGCGTTGATAAAGTTGCGGGCGAACTGGAAAAATACGGCATTCAAAATTATCTGGTCGAAATCGGCGGCGAGTTGCACGGCAAAGGCAAAAACGCGCGCGGCGAACCTTGGCGCATCGGCATCGAACAGCCCAACATCGTCCAAGGCGGCAATACGCAGATTATCGTCCCGCTGAACAACCGTTCGCTTGCCACTTCCGGCGATTACCGTATTTTCCACGTCGATAAAAGCGGCAAACGCCTCTCCCATATCATTAATCCGAACAACAAACGACCCATCAGTCACAACCTCGCCTCCATCAGCGTGGTCGCAGACAGTGCGATGACGGCGGACGGCTTGTCCACAGGATTATTCGTATTGGGCGAAACCGAAGCCTTAAAGCTGGCAGAGCGCGAAAAACTCGCTGTTTTCCTGATTGTCAGGGATAAAGGCGGCTACCGCACCGCCATGTCTTCCGAATTTGAAAAACTGCTCCGCTAAACATACAAACCGATTAGGAAACACCATGAAAACCCTGCTCCTTACCTTCGGCATCTTCCTGACCGTCATCATCGGTATGGCGGTCGGCTATATTTTCTCCAAACGCAGCATCAAAGGCAGTTGCGGCGGCATTACTGCCTTGGGTATGAAAAAAATGTGCGACTGCGACACACCTTGCGACACCCTGCAAAAGAAACTGGATGAAGAAAAACAGGCAGGCGGCATACGGGTTGACCGTTAACGCCGAAACAAAATGCCGTCTGAAGCCCGACAGGCGGGTTCAGACGGCATTGCCGCTTTACTTCGATCGGTTTATACGCAAAACGCGCTTCAGGAAATAAATCAGATTATTCCCCAGACGCCTTCAGGCTTCCTTCTGTGCCACCGTAACCATAGCCGGGCGCAACACGCGGTCGGACAGCGTATAACCCTTCTTCATCACGCCCACCACGGTATTGGGTTCCTGTTCGCTTGCCACCGCCTGCATCGCCTGATGGATATTCGGATCGAGCTTATCGCCCGCTTTAGGATTGATTTCCTTGATTTGCGTAGCATCAAATGCTTTCTGCAACTCGTTCAAAGTCATCTGCACGCCCATTTTCAGCGCATCGAAATTGCCGCTCTGATCCAAAAGCGCCATTTCCAGATAATCCTTGACCGGCAGCATTTCCACGGCAAACTTCTGTCCGGCGAACTTGTGCGTATCCGCAATTTCCTGCTGGTGGCGGCGGCGCAGGTTTTGCTCGTTTGCCAAAGCGCGCAGCTGCTCGTCTTTCAACTGCGCTTCCAGCTCGGCAATCCGCGCCTGCAAATCCTCATAAGCCGGCTCTGCGGCAGCCTGTTCCTGCACACCGTCCGCATTTCCTACTGTCTCGACGGTTTCCACCGCCTCCACATTTTCAACCGCTTCTTCACTGTTTTGCTGCTGTGTCTGTTCGCTCATATCGTATCCCTTAAAACAAATTGGAAATCAAAATCCAGTTATTACCCGCGCAAGATAAGGACATTTTCAAGAAACTTCAAGCAAAGGCAGAGAATTTCAAATTCATTTTCAAATCCCCTACCGAAAAAATAATATAGACGGTAAGATACTGCCGACCATATCGATTTTCAAACGTCATCACTCATGAAAAAAGACCATTTAAACACAACCGGTTTCGACCTCTGGCACACCATCCGCGAAGAAACCGCGGCCGCGGTCTCCGCCGAACCGATGCTGGCAAGTTTTTTGCACCAAACCGTGTTGCGCCACGAGTCCCTCGGCTCCGTCCTTGCCTACCACCTTTCCAGCAAACTCGGCAGCCCGATTATGGACGTGCGCGCGCTGTTTGAAATCTACCAGCAGGCGTTGGGCAGCGACACCCAAATCGGCAAATGCGTCGAAGCAGACTTAAAAGCCATCTACGAACGCGATCCCGCCTGCGACGAATATTCGCTGCCGCTTTTATATTTCAAAGGCTTCCACGCGATTCAGGCACACCGCATCAACCATCGGCTGTATCTCGACGGGCGCAAAACGCTGGCGTATTTCCTGCAAAACCGTATGTCCGAAGTATTCGGCGTGGACATCCATCCCGCCGCCCGTTTCGGATACGGGCTGATGCTCGACCACGCCACCGGCTTTGTTGCCGGCGAAACCGCCGTGTTGGGCAACAATATTTCGATTTTGCACGGCGTAACGCTCGGCGGTTCGGGCAAAGAAGGCGGCGACCGCCACCCTAAAATCGGCGACGGCGTGATGATCGGCGCAAACGCCTCGATATTGGGCAATATCCGCATCGGCAGCAATGCCAAAATCGGGGCGGGCAGCGTCGTGGTTTCAGACGTGCCGCCGTCCATCACGGTTGTCGGCGTACCCGCCAAACCCGTGGCGCGATCGCTCAAAACACCGTCGGCGGATATGGATCAAAATATCCAGTTTACCGAAATCGACTTTATGATTTGAATATCCGCACCAATGCCGTCTGAAACGCCAAACGGGCTTCAGACGACATTGCCCGCTTCAAGCCTGCGCCTTGATATGCCGCCGATGTCGGCACTTGCCAGTCGGACAAAATGCCTTTTATTCGATACACCCGATTCCCACGCAACCGGAAATATAGTGGATTAACAAAAATCAGGACAAGGCGACGAAGCCGCAGACAGTACGGATAGTACGGAATCGATTCACTTGGTGCTTCAGCACCTTAGAGAATCGTTCTCTTTGAGCTAAGGCGAGGCAACGCCGTACTGGTTTTTGTTAATCCACTATAACCGATTTCCTTATAAACGGGCGGAGTCGGGCGATGATTCGGACAAAGCCTATTTCAAAAGCAAAATCAGCAGCAAAACAACCGCAATCACAGCCAGCCACAGGCTTTGCCGCTGCTGCACTTTGACCAAATGGATATAGGCATCACGCATTTCCTGCTGGCGGTTTTCATCAATCAACGCACTGATTTTGCGCGGCAATGAAGGAATGATTTGCGCCCAGTCGGGGGCTTCGTTTTTGAGGTTGCGCCAAAGGGCTTTAGGGCCGACCTGCCCGTTCATCCATTTCACCAAAAACGGTTTGGCGGTTTTCCACAAGTCCAAATCGGGATCGAGCTGGCGGCCCAAGCCTTCGATGTTGAGCAGCGTTTTTTGCAGCAGCACAAGCTGCGGTTGGATTTCGACATTGAAGCGGCGGCTGACTTCAAACAGGCGCATCAGCACCAAGCCGAAGGAAATCTGCGAAATCGGTTTGTTGAACACCGGTTCGCACACGGCGCGGACGGCGGCTTCCAATTCTTCCGCACGCGTGTCGGCAGGCACCCAGCCCGATTCGATGTGGGCGGTGGCGACGCGCCGGTAATCGCGGTTGAAAAAGGCGAGGAAATTGATGGCGAGATAACGTTTGTCGTAATCGGTCAGCGTGCCGACGATGCCGAAATCGAGGGCGATGTAGCGGTTGTCGGCGGCAACCAAAATATTGCCGGGGTGCATATCCGCGTGGAAAAAGCCGTCGCGGAAGACCTGCGTGAAAAAGATTTCCACGCCGTAATCGGCGAGTTTGTGCAAATCGATGCCGTCTGCTTTGAGTTTGGCGATGTCGGCAACCGGCGTACCGTCCATCCATTCAATCGTCAGCACGTCGCTGGTGCAGTAGTCGTAAAACACCTTGGGCACAATCAGCATATTGCTGTTGTGGAAATTGCGCCCGAGCTGTCCGGCATTGGCGGCTTCGCGCATCAAATCCAACTCGTCGTGCAGGTATTTGTCGAACTCCGCCACCACTTCGAGCGGCTTCAGACGCCTGCCGTCTGAAAACAAGCGTTCGACCCAGGCCGCGCCGAAACGCATCAGCGACAAATCCTGTTCGATAAGGGGCAAAAGGTTGGGGCGCAAAACTTTAACCGCCACTCGTTCGCCCGAATGCAGGCGGGCTTTGTGTACTTGGGCGATGGACGCGCTGGCGATGGGCTCGGTTTCAAATTCCGCATACAGCTTTTCGATGGACTGACCCAACGATTTTTCGATTTGTTCACGCGAAAGCCGCGCGTCAAAAGGCGGCACTTTGTCTTGCAGCTTTGCCAGTTCGACGGCGTAATCGTGCGGAATCAAATCGGGGCGTGTGGACAAAACCTGCCCGAACTTGATGAAAATCGGCCCCAGGCTTTCCAAGGCAAGGCGCAGACGGACGGCAGGCGGTTCGTTTTTCAATTTGGACGACTGCGGCATCATTTTCAGCAGAGCGCATATCCAACCGCTACCCATCAGCGAAGCACACAGACCTGCCAGCCGATAGCGGTAAAAAGTCCCGACAATGACCGTCAGGCGTTTCAACCATTTCATATATAAAATCCCGAATACAGCATTTATCGGACAATCAAAAAATCTTACCGAGCAGATAGCCCAAAAAGGCAATCAGCAGCCCGAAAAGCAGCGGTTTGATATTGCGGGTCGGCAGTTCGGGTTGCGAAGGTGCGGAAATATCATCTTCCCGCCCGCCATGAAGTTCAAGATATTCGGGCATTTCCCCATCCGCGCCCTCTCCTTCGCCCTCACCTTCCTCCGGCGGCACGACCGTTTCTAACTCCATATATCTCCGGGTAATAATATCCAAACCCAAATAGCTGAAATAATCATGCAACTCTTCCCGTTTCGCCCAAGTGCATTTTTCCTCAACCAGCACTTGAGGTTTGGAATCGAGCGATTCGATCAATCCTTCCGCCTTTTCCTCGCCGAGATTCTCCTTAAGGCACTCCCGGATAAGCCCGCGATCCACTTGGGGCGGGTAAGAAACATATACATCGTACAAATCGTTTCGGTAATCTTTACTCATCTCAATCATAAGGGAACAAATACGCCTGATACCGTTCCGCCCGTTCCTTTCGGGAAACCCGATTCATCTTCAAACAATCGGATTATATGTGAATTCATCCCGATAATATATTTTCTAAAAGTAAAAATGCCGTCTGAACGTTCAGACGGCATCACACAAACCAAGCGGTCATACGGAAAACGACGATCCGCAACCGCAGGTTGTTTCCGCATTCGGATTGCGGATGACGAATTGCGAACCCTGCAAACTTTCCGTATAGTCGATTTCCGCACCGACCAGATATTGATAGCTCATCGGATCGACCAAAAAGACCAAACCGTTTTTCTCAATTTCAAAATCGTCGTCGTTTTTGATTTCGTCAAAAGTAAATCCGTACTGGAAACCCGAACAGCCGCCGCCATTGACAAAAACCCGCAATTTCAAATCGGGATTGTTTTCTTCGGCAATCAAATCGGCAACTTTGGCACAGCAGCTGTCAGTAAAAATAATAGGGCTTTCATCCGACATGGTGTGATTCCTTAATATAATATTTTCTGCATTCTCTCTCAAACCCCCTTTAAAGGCAAGCAGGCTTCGCCTTTGAAAAAGGAATTGTTCCAATAGATAAGTTTGACCGCCTGCAATTTCAAGCCCCAAACTCAAATCGTCCTGCCGAACCACTCGACACGCCCGATAATCTCCACATCATCGGTCAAATCGTTCAAATTGATTTCAAAAGCAGGATAAGCCTCGTTTGCAGAAATCACATTGATAATCCCGCCCGGTACAATCTGTAAACGTTTAACCAGCAGATTTTCATTAATCCGCAACACATACAGACCGTCCCTCGGCGTATTTTCACCATGATTGACCAAAATCGAATCGCCGTCATTCAAAACCCCCTCCATAGAATCCCCCTTGACGGAAATTACAGACAGGTTTTTCGTATCGCGGGTAACATAATTCTCAATCCAATGCCGTCTGAACGCCATTGTAAATACCGGTTCCTCATGATCGACAAACTGCCCGTATCCCGCAGCCGCCCGAATATCATATCTCGGCACAAAGACAAACTCGTCCGTATCAACTTCATTGCCCAAGGTATCGTAAGCAAGGGATTTTTTTGGGGCTTCATCCGGAAACGGATTACCCTCCCCGGTCAGCAGCCAATCGATACTACACCCCTTCAACTGCTTGATTTTTTTTAATGTTTCAGACTTCGGCAGACCGCCTTCATTCCATATCCTGCTGAAGCCCGCAATCGTCATTTCAATATCGGATGCGATTTTTGCCTGCTTCGCTTCGCTTTTCCATAAAAAAACCAGTCTGTCTTTAAAGGTTTCCATAAATATCCTTCCGCTCCCCTTCATTCAATCATCTAAAGTAAACATGAAATATATTTTACCTTAGCTATCCCAAAAACGGAACAACTATGATAAACTAAATTTAAATTATGATTTTTCTTACTCAATACATAATTTTTAAGATTTTCCATAGGTTTAATCCTGAGTTGACAGAAAAAGGATAGAAAATGAAGAAAACCGGCAAATATCTTATCTATGCTGCGGCATTTACCGCATTCTGCTTTGCCTTCCAAGAAAACCGTTCTGAAGCCAAACAGCCTGACATCACTTTATCCGCATCCCTGTGCGAAAAATTCAACATACTGAACGCCAAAGATATGGATGCAGAACAAGTCTCCCTTTCCAAAGAATGCGACATCATCGAGTCTTCACACGACTGGGAAAAAGAGTACGGCAACTTGAACGAACAGGAAATGCTCGCCGGCATCGTCTATGAATAAACCTGCCTGCCATTTGAAATATTATGCTTAAATGCATTGGAGCCAAATGTATTAAATCAAATATAAAACCAATATATTCATAAAGTTATATACTTATAGCCATGCTGTAGCTTGAAACAGCCCGCCGCCCGCCCTATTTACAGCCCATCGGGACAAAATGTTCCAACATATTTCTCAAAATAAGCAAAATCAAATAGGATTATCCACATGGCAAAAGTAATCGGTATCGACTTAGGTACAACCAACTCTTGTTTGGCCATTTCCGAAAACGGTCAAACCAAAGTGATCGAAAACGCAGAAGGCGCACGCACCACGCCGTCCGTTATCGCTTATTTGGACGGCGGCGAAATCCTCGTCGGCGCGCCTGCCAAACGCCAAGCGGTAACCAACGCCAAAAACACTATTTACGCCGCCAAACGTTTGATCGGCCACAAATTTGAAGACAAAGAAGTCCAACGCGACATCGAATCCATGCCTTTTGAAATCATCAAAGCCAACAACGGCGACGCGTGGGTGAAAGCGCAAGGCAAAGAGCTGTCTCCTCCTCAAATTTCCGCAGAAGTCCTGCGTAAAATGAAAGAAGCCGCCGAAGCTTACTTGGGCGAAAAAGTAACCGAAGCCGTGATTACCGTTCCGGCCTACTTCAACGACAGCCAACGTCAAGCCACCAAAGACGCAGGCCGTATCGCCGGTTTGGACGTAAAACGCATCATCAACGAGCCGACCGCAGCCGCTTTGGCATTCGGTATGGACAAAGGCGACAACAAAGACCGCAAAGTAGCCGTATATGACTTGGGCGGCGGTACTTTCGATATTTCCATCATCGAAATCGCCAACCTCGACGGCGACAAACAATTTGAAGTATTGGCTACCAACGGCGATACTTTCTTGGGCGGTGAAGACTTCGACCAACGTCTGATCGACTACATCATTGACGAGTTCAAAAAAGAACAAGGCATTGATTTGAAACAAGACGTCATGGCTCTGCAACGTCTGAAAGAAGCTGCCGAAAAAGCCAAAATCGAATTGTCCAGCGGCCAGCAAACCGAAATCAACCTGCCGTACATCACCATGGACGCAACCGGCCCGAAACACTTGGCAATGAAAATTACCCGCGCCAAATTCGAAAGCCTGGTTGAAGACCTGATTGCCCGCTCTATCGAGCCTTGCCGCACCGCATTGAAAGATGCCGGCTTGAGCACCGGCGACATCGACGACGTAATTTTAGTCGGCGGGCAGTCCCGTATGCCGAAAGTACAAGAAGCCGTGAGAGACTTCTTCGGCAAAGAACCGCGCAAAGACGTGAACCCTGATGAAGCCGTTGCCGTAGGCGCAGCGATCCAAGGCGAAGTATTGAGCGGCGGCCGCAGCGACGTATTGCTGCTGGACGTAACCCCTCTGTCCTTGGGTATCGAAACCATGGGCGGCGTGATGACCAAGCTGATTCAAAAGAACACGACTATTCCGACTAAAGCGTCTCAAGTGTTCTCTACTGCCGAAGACAACCAAAGTGCAGTAACCATCCACGTACTGCAAGGTGAACGCGAACGCGCCTCCGCCAACAAATCTTTGGGTCAGTTCAACTTGGGCGACATCGCACCCGCACCTCGCGGTGTGCCGCAAATCGAAGTCACCTTCGACATCGACGCCAACGGTATCCTGCACGTTTCTGCCAAAGACAAAGGCACAGGCAAAGCAGCCAACATCACCATCCAAGGTTCTTCAGGTTTGAGCGAAGAAGAAATCGAACGCATGGTGAAAGATGCCGAAGCCAATGCTGAGGAAGATAAAAAGCTGACTGAATTGGTCGCTTCCCGCAACCAAGCCGAAGCCCTGATTCACTCCGTGAAAAAATCTTTGGCCGACTACGGCGACAAACTCGATGCAGCCGAGAAAGAAAAAATCGAAGCCGCGTTGAAAGAAGCTGAAGAAGCAGTTAAAGGCGACGACAAAGCAGCTATCGATGCCAAAGCCGAAGCGCTGGGCACAGCCAGCCAAAAACTGGGGGAAATGGTTTACGCGCAAGCACAAGCTGAAGCCCAAGCAGGCGAAAGCGAACAAGCCAATGCTTCTGCAAAGAAAGACGATGACATCGTAGATGCCGACTTTGAAGAAGTAAAAGACGACAAAAAATAATTAATGCCGTCTGAAAAAACGCGAACCATTCGGTTCGCGTTTTTTTCAATTGCGACAAAAGACCATAGCATAACAGAGTTTCCAAGTTTATCTACCGTAATATTCCCAAGCCCAAGTTCCAACTGTTGTATCGGTTCTCTGGAAATTTTTTATATAGTGGATTAAATTTAAACCAGTACAGCGTTGCCTCGCCTTAGCTCAAAGAGAACGATTCTCTAAGGTGCTGAAGCACCAAGTGAATCGGTTCCGTACTATCTGTACTGTCTGCGGCTTCGTCGCCTTGTCCTGATTTTTGTTAATCCACTATAAAGACCGTTGGGCATCTGCAGCCGTCATTCCCGCGCAGGCGGGAATCTAGTCTGTTCGGTTTCAGTTATTTTCGATAAATGCCTGTTGCTTTTCATTTCTAGATTCACACTTTCGCGGGAATGACGAATTTTAGGTTTCTGATTTTGGTTTTCTGTCCTTGTGGGAATGACGGGATGTAGGTTCGTAGGAATGACGTGGTGCAGGTTTCCGTGCGGATGGATTCGTCATTCCCGCGCAGGCGGGAATCTGGAATTTCAATGCCTCAAGAATTTATCGGAAAAAACCAAAACCCTTCCGTCATCATTCCCGCAAAAGCGGGAATCTAGAAATGAAAAGCAACAGGAATTTATCGGAAATGACCGAAACTGAACGGACTGGATTCCCGCTTTTGCGGGAATGACGGCGACAGGGTTGCTGTTATAGTGGATGAACAAAAACCGGTACGGCGTTGTCTCGCCTTAGCTCGAAGAGAACGATTCTCTAAGGTGCTGAAGCACCAAGTGAATCGGTTCCGTACTATCTGTACTGTCTGCGGCTTCGTCGTCTTGTCCTGATTTTTGTTAATTCACTATATCGACATCGCCAAACGAAACTTCGTCATCGCCGTTTCGTCTTTGTCTAAAACCAAAACCGAAACCAACAACCCCAAAGGTATCGCCCATACTATCGAATACCTTAAAAAACACAAGGTCGAGACCTTTGCAAAATTCCCCAAAATCCCCTAAATTCCCACCAAGCCATTTAGGGGATTTTCCATGAGCACCTTCTTCCGGCAAACCGCACAAGCCATGATTGCCAAACACATCGACCGTTTCCCGCTATTGAAGTTGGACCAGGTGATTGATTGGCAGCCGATCGAACAATACCTGAACCGTCAAAAAAACCGTTACCTTAGAGACCACCGCGGCCGTCCCGCCTACCCTCTGCTGTCCATGTTCAAAGCCGTCCTGCTCGGACAATGGCACAGCCTCTCCGATCCCGAACTCGAACACAGCCTCATCACCCGCATCGATTTCAACCTGTTTTGCCGTTTCGACGAACTGATCATCCCCGATTACAGTACCTTATGCCGCTACCGCAACTGGCTGGCGCAAGACGACACCCTGTCCGAATTACTCAAACTGATTAACTGCCAACTGACCGAAAAAGGCCTAAAAATAGAGAAAGCATCCGCCGCCGTCGTTGATGCCACCATTATCCAGACCGCCGGCAGCAAACAGCGTCAGGCCATAGAAGTTGACGAAGAAGGACAAATCAGCGGTCAAACCACACCGAGTAAGGACAGCGATGCCCGTTGGATCAAGAAAAACGGCCTCTACAAACTCGGTTACAAACAACATACCCGTACCGATGTGGAAGGCTATATCGAGAAACTGTACATCACTCCCACCAATGCCCATGAATGCACACACCTGTCGCCGTTGTTGGAAGGACTGCCCAAAGGTACGACCGTCTATGCCGACAAAGGCTATGACAGTGCGGAAAACCGGCAACATCTGGAAGAACATCAGTTGCAGGACGGCATTATGCGCAAAGCCTGCCGCAACCGTCCGCTGTCGGAAACGCAAACCAAACGCGACCGGTATTTGTCGAAGACCCGTGGCGATGTGTTTGAACCTGTTGAAAGCCGCCAACAGGCTAAGTGCGCCTGCTGCCGCCTAAAAGGCGGCTCGGATGCCTGATTATCGGGTATCCGGGGAGGATTCAGGGGGTATTTGGGTAGAATTAGGAGGTATTTGGGGCGAAAACAGCCGAAAACCTATGTTTGGGTTTCGGCTGTCGGGAGGGAAAGGAATTTTGCAAAGGTCTCAGGTCGCCCTCGTCGTGACGGAAAGTACCGGCGGTCTCGAAATCCCCGCCGCCAAAGCCATCCGCCGAGCAGGCATAGCCGTGATTATCGCCAACCCGCGTCAGACGCATCAGTTTGCCCAATCGCAGCCGCTGACCAAAACCGACGCCAAAGATGCCAAAATGCCCGCCTTCTTCGCACAGATGACGGCACAGAAAGAAGATTCGCAAACCATGCCCTACCAACCGCCCACCGAAGCGGAAGAAGTGTTGGAAGCCTTGGTTAACCGCCGCAACCAACCGGCGGATATGCGGACTGCCGAGAAAAACCGTCTGCATCAGGTTCACGAAACGCAAGTCGGAAGCGTCAAACAACTGATTGCCCATTTTGACCGGCTGATTGACGAATTGGACAAACAAATCGACGACCACACCCACACGCATTTTGACGGCAAAGCCCAAGTGGCAGAACAAATCAAAGGCATCGGTTCGATAACGACGGCTACGCTGATGGCGATGCTGCCTGAGTTGGGGCGGCTGTCGCACAAACGGATAGCGAGTTTGGTCGGCATTGCCCCGCACCCGAGGGAGAGCGGGGAAACCAAATTCAAAAGCCGCTGCTTTGGCGGAAGGTCTGCGGTGCTTAAGGCACTGTATATGGCTACCGTGGCAGCGACACGTTTTGAACCGCTTATTCGGGATTTCTACCAACGCCTGCCGTCCGAGGGTAAGCCGTATAAGGTTGCCGTTACGGCATGTATGCGTAAACTGCTGACGATATCGAATGCCCGGATGCGTGATTATTTTGCCGAAAACGATACCGCCGAAAACGGTATCCGGACGGCTTGATTTGAGTTTTGGTATTTTTGCCCGACGGGGTGAAAAATACTGTTGCTATGCGCCCGTTTTGCGTCGGCGCGACAGTGCTTGCCATACTCGGCGCGTTGGTGTTTTTCATCAGCCCCGGTGTCGTCGTCCTGCACCGCCAAATCTTCTTAGAACTCATGCTGCCTGCAGCATATGGTGGTTTCCTGACTGCGGCTTTGTTGGACTGGACGGGTTTTTCGGGCAACCTGAAACCTGCCACTACTTTGATGGCGGTGTTGTTGCTTGTTGCGGCTGTTTTATTGCCGTTTTTACCGCAACTTGCCGCATTCTTTGTAGCGGCTTATTGGCTGGTTTTATTGCTGTTCTGCGCTTGGTTGATTTGGCTGGCCCGCAACACGGATAACTTCGCCCTGCTGATGCTGCTTGCCGCGTTCACCGTTTTTCAGACGGCATACGCGGCAACCGGCGACTTGAACCTGTTGCGCGCGCAAGTGCATTTAAATATGGCTGCGGTGATGTTTGTTTCCATACGTGTGAGTGTTTTGCTGGGCGCGGAAGCCCTTAAAGAATGCCGTCTGAAAGACCCCGTATTCATCCCCAACATCGTCTATAAAAACATCGCCATCACCTTCCTGCTGCTGCACACCGCCGCCGAACTTTGGCTGCCTGCGCAAACCGCCGGTTTTACCGCGCTTGCCGTCGGTTTCATCCTGCTCGCCAAGCTGCGCGAACTGCACCATCACGAACTCCTGCGCAAACACTACGTCCGCACTTATTACCTGCTCCAGCTTTTTGCCGCCGCAGGCTATTTGTGGACAGGTGCGGCGAAACTGCAAAACCTGCCCGCCTCCGCGCCCCTGCACCTGATTACCCTCGGCGACATGATGGGCGGCGTGATGATGGTGTGGCTGACCGCCGGACTGTGGCACAGCGGCTTTACCAAGCTCGACTACCCGAAACTCTGCCTCATCGCCGTCCTCCTGCTCTTTATGGCTGCCGTCTCGCGTGCTTTCTTGATGAACGTGAATCCAATATTCTTCATCACCGTCCCCGCGATTCTGACCGCCGTCGTGTTCACGCTTTATCTTTTCACGTTTGTTCCGATTTTTCGGGCGAATGCGTTTACGGGCGACCCGGAATAAAAATGCCGTCTGAAACGGTTTCAGACGGCATCGTATTGCCGATAATCAAGCCTCCTGCGGATCGACATCCACCGACCATCTGATTTTGCTGTCGCGGTTTTGCTGCAACACCTGCACCCACAAACTCACGGCGCGGTGCAAATCCTGTCGGGATACCGATTCGAGGAAGATTTGCGCGCGTTCGCGTTCAGCAAGGCGCACCATCAGCATAGGGGCGGCGCCAAACTGGGAAACGCTTTCGGGCAACAGCGGGGCGAGGGTTTCTTTGGCGGCATTGAGAAATTCCATCGCATCGGCAACACGCGGCGCATCGGCGCGGACGGCGGTCTGGAAACCGAAGGGCGGCATCGCGAACATTTGCCGCTCGTTCAATTCATTTTCGGCAAACACGGCATAATCCTGCGCTTTGACGGCGGCGAAGACGGGATGTTCGGGCAGTTGGGTCTGTATCAGCACCTTGCCGGGTTTGTCGGCGCGCCCCGCCCTGCCGGACACTTGCATCAACTCGGCAAACAACCTTTCCGGTGCGCGGAAGTCCGCGCTGTACAGGCTGCCGTCGGCGTTCAACACGATAACGAGGTTGAGCCGCGCAAAATCATGGCCTTTGGCAAGCATCTGCGTGCCGACCAAAATGTCGATTTCGTTGTCGGCGATGCGGCGGTACAAATCCGCCCAGTCGTTTTTGTGCGCGGTGCTGTCCCTGTCGACGCGGACGACGGCTGCCTTGGGCAGGAAGGCGCGCAGGGTTTCTTCGACGCGCTGCGTGCCGTGTCCGACGGCGGTCAGGTCTTGGTTGCCGCAGTCGGGACATTTGAACGGGACGGGTTCGCGGTGGTCGCAGTGGTGGCAGCGCAGTTGGCGGGCGCGTTGGTGCAGCACCATTTTGGCGGAGCAGTTCGGGCAGCCGAAGGTATGGCCGCAGTCGCCGCAAAACAGCGCGGGCGCAAAGCCGCGCCGGTTGAGGTACACCAGCGACATACCGCCTGCTTCAAAATTCTGTTTCAGAAGCTGCAAGGCTTGCGGCGAGAAACCGTTGTCGAGTTTCAGACGGCCTGCGTTGAGGATTTCTACTTGCGGCAGTTGCGCGGCGGCATGGGCGCGTTCGGTCAGTTGCAAGAGGCGGTACGCGCCGCTTTGTGCCTTGTGCCAGCTTTCCAAGCTTGGGGTCGCGCTGCCCAACACGACGGGACAGCCGCCCTGCTTCGCACGCCACACCGCCAAATCGCGGGCGTGGTAGCGCAATTCGTTGTCCTGTTTGAACGAGCCGTCGTGTTCCTCATCGACCACAATCAGCCCGACATCATCCATCGGCGTGAACACCGCCAGCCGCGTGCCGATCACCAGCTTCGCCTGCCCCGACATCGCGCGCAGATAATCCTGCGTTCGCCTGCCTGCCGCCATCCGGCTGTGCAACACGGCGGTCGGCACGTCGGCAAAACGGTTTTCCACCCGCTTCAAAAGCTGCGGCGTAAGATTAATTTCGGGCAACAGAAACAACACCTGCCGCCCCTGCGCCAACACTTTCGCCATCGCATCAAAATACACCTCGGTCTTGCCGCTGCCGGTGATGCCGTACAGCAAAAACGGCTGAAACCGTCCCAATGCCGTCTGAATCTCATCGGAAGCCTGCCGCTGGCCGGCGTTCAACACAAATCCGGCGTGCGAAGCCTGCCCGTGGTACGACCTTAAAATGGGCTTCGCCGCTTCCGTCGTTTCGATCCAGCCCTGCTCCGCCCAATCTTCGATTAATTTCGCCGCCTGCGCGTTCACCTGCTTCAACGCCGCCATCGTCATCCCGCCCGACAGCAGCGCGTCCCACAGAGCCGCTTTTTTGTTGAACCGCGCCGGCGGCGGCGTTTGCGCCCTGCCCGCTTCGTTCAACGCGTAAAACAACGGCGGCTGCGGCATTTCCACCGCGCGCGTTTCCTTCAAACCTTGCGGCAATGCGGCAAATACTGCCTGCCCGGTCGGATAGTGGTAATAACGCGACGTAAACGCCAACAAATCACGCCAGCTTTCGGGCAGCAGCGGCTCGTCCGAAAAGGCCGTCCGAACGCTCAAAATCCGCGCCGTATCCATATCCGGCGCAATATCCGTTTCCCACACCATCCCGACCACGGTTTTATTGCGGAAAGGCACAAGCACCCGCGTTCCCGGAGGAAGCGGATCGGAATGGGAATAAGTCAAAAGGCCGTCTGAAAGCGGCACGTTTACGGCGATGCGGTGGTAGATCATACAGGCAGGCAAATCATTTTTTTGCGTATTTTAACAGGCGGAAGCTATTTTCAGACGATAAATTGAGCCTAGGCGCAATGCAGGCGCAACAGAGATTTGATACAATTCCGCTTTTCCAACACGCGCAATCATCTTTATATGAAAACCAAGTTAATCAAAATCTTGACCCCCTTTACCGTCCTCCCGCTGCTGGCTTGCGGGCAAACGCCCGTTTCCAATGCCAACGCCGAACCCGCCGTCAAAGCCGAGTCCGCCGGCAAATCCGTTGCCGCCTCTTTGAAAGCGCGTTTGGAAAAAACCTATTCCGCCCAAGATTTGAAAGTGTTGAGCGTCAGCGAAACACCGGTCAAAGGCATTTACGAAGTCGTCGTCAGCGGCAGGCAGATTATCTACACCGATGCCGAAGGCGGCTATATGTTCGTCGGCGAACTCATCAACATCGACACGCGCAAAAACCTGACCGAAGAACGCGCCGCCGATTTGAACAAAATCGACTTCGCCTCCCTGCCTTTGGACAAAGCCATCAAAGAAGTGCGCGGCAACGGCAAGCTGAAAGTCGCCGTCTTCTCCGACCCCGATTGTCCGTTCTGCAAACGCTTGGAACACGAGTTTGAAAAAATGACCGACGTGACGGTTTACAGCTTTATGATGCCCATTGCCGGCCTGCACCCCGATGCCGCGCGCAAGGCGCAAATCTTATGGTGTCAGCCCGACCGCGCCAAAGCGTGGACGGATTGGATGCGTAAAGGCAAATTCCCGGTCGGCGGCAGCATCTGCGACAATCCCGTCGCGGAAACCACTTCCTTGGGCGAACAATTCGGCTTCAACGGCACGCCGACCCTCGTCTTCCCCAACGGGCGCAGCCAAAGCGGCTACAGCCCGATGCCCCAACTGGAGGAAATCATCCGCAAAAATCAATAATCCATCCGCAAAAAAGGCTTGGAAAATTCCAAGCCTTTTTTGCGGGAAATGCCGCCTGAAAACCAATCCGCCCTGAAAGTTAGCAAGCCAACAAACACATCCTAACCCATTGAATGATTGAAAATAATAAATTGAACAATACGAAGCCCCGCCGCCGTCATTCCCACGCAAGTGGGAATCTAGAACGTAGAATCTAAGAAACCGTTTTGTCCGATAAGTTTCTGCTCCAAAATGACCGGTCCGGCAGCTTCAAACGGCATCTTTGTGCCAACCTCAATCCTGCGCCAATGCGTCTATCGGATTGAGTTTGGCTGCTTTATTGGCAGGCATAAAGCCGAACGCGATGCCGATTCCGGTCGAGCAGGCGACCGCCCCGATAACGGATGCCGCCGAAATGTCCATCGGGAAGTCGGTTACAAAATGATTGAACACGAGGCTGACGGCGGCGGACAAACCCACGCCGACCAAACCGCCGATGACGCAGATTAACACCGCCTCAATCAAAAACTGCTGCAAAATATTGCCGCGCCGCGCGCCGATTGCCATCCGTATGCCGATTTCTTTGGTGCGCTCGGTAACGGACACCAGCATGATGTTCATCACGCCGATGCCGCCGACTACCAATGAAATCAGGGCGATGGAGGAAATCAGCAGCTTCATCGTACCGGTGGTGCTTTCGACTATCTGCCTGATGCTGTCGCTGTTGTTCATGAAGAAATCTTCCGTGCCGTGCCGCGCTTTGAGCAGATCGGTCAGCCCTTTTTCGGCAACCTGGGTATTGGCATTGTCTTTGATTTTGACGGTGATGGAGTTGGTGTGGCTCTCGCCTGTGATTTGGTGCATCACCGTCGTATAGGGCGACCAAAGCATCAGCACGTCGGAATTGCCGAAAGCGTTTTCGTCTTTTTTCATCACGCCGATGACGGTCAAGGGGCGTTTCCTGAACAAAATGGTTTTACCCAACGGATCCGAGTCCGCAAAGAGTTTGTCTTTGACATTTTGGTCGATGACGACGACCTGCGCGTCTTCTTTCACATCGTTTTCGTCAAACAGCCGCCCCGTTTCCAGCTTCAGTCCGCGCACGTCGAAATATTGTTCGCCCACGCCGTACAAAGAAGCGGTCAGGTCGGTATTGCGGTAAGTCAGCGTGCCGCCGCTCGAAGTCATGGGCGTGGCGGAAGCAACGTAGCTTTGTTTGGCGATGATTTTTGCGTCGTCTATGGTCAGGGTTTTAATCCTGCCGCTGCGCCTGTCGCCGAAGCCGCGCCCCGGGAAGATGCTGATGGTGTTCGTCCCTATCGAACTGATGTCTTCAAGGATTTTTTTCTGCGAACCGTTGCCCAATGCGACGACGGAAACCACCGACGCGATGCCGATGATGATGCCGAGCATCGTCAGAAGCGAACGCATTTTGTGCGCCAATACTGCTTGCACCGACATTCTGAAGGCTTCGACAAACTGGTCGTAATAAAACGACCACGAGGCTTTTTCCCGAATCCTCCCGACATTGCTTGCGGGGATTTCGGGATTTTTCGAGGTGTCGGAAATGATTTCGCCGTCCCGGATTTCGATGACGCGGTTGGCATTGGCGGCGATGCCGGGGTCGTGCGTGACCATAATGACGGTATGCCCGGCTTCGTGCAGCTTATGGATGATTTCCATCACGTTTTTGCCGCTGGCGGTATCGAGCGCGCCGGTCGGCTCGTCGGCGAAGATGATTTCTCCGCCGTTCATCAGGGCGCGGGCGATGGAGACGCGCTGCTGCTGTCCGCCCGAGAGTTCGCCGGGCTTGTTGCCCTCTTTGCTTGCCAAACCCAAATCCTGCAAGAGTTTGTCCGCCCGCGCGGAACGCTCTTTGCCGCCCGCGCCCATATAGACGGCTGGCAGCGCGACGTTATCCCTTGCGGTCAGCGAGCTTAAGAGGTTGTAGCGTTGGAAGATGAAACCGAAGCGTTCGCGGCGCAATGCCGCCAGCTCGTCAGGCTGCATTTTGGCAGTTTCGATGCCGTCGATTCGGTACGAACCGGAACCGGCGGTATCCAAACAGCCGAGTATGTTCATCAGCGTGGACTTGCCCGAACCGGACTGCCCGATGATGGCGACAAAATCGCCCTTCTCTATCGACAGGCTGATGTCTTTCAAAATATGGACGCGGTTCTCGCCGCTGCCGAAATAGCGGTTGATGTTTTTACATTCGATCAAGCTCATAATATTCCGTAAATCAATAACAAATGCCGTCTGAAACCGTTTCCGTGTTCAGACGGCATATTCGTTTATCGGCGCGGCTGGCCGCCTAGGGCGCGTTCGCCGCTTTCCTGCTGCTCGGCGGCGGTTATTTCGGAGATGACCACTTTGTCCCCCTCTTTCAACCCGCTTTTTACTTCGGTATTCATACTGTCTCTCATACCGGTCCGGATTTCGCGTTCCGCCGCCTTGCCGTCCGCACCCAACACGCGCACAAACGCCTTGCCGCCGCGATTTTTCACGGTCAGCGACGGAATAATCAGCACATTTTTCACGCCGTCGATTTCAACCGTATTCTGCGTCGTCATCCCCGTGGCGAGTTTGCCGTCCGGATTCGGCACAAACGAACGGGCATAATAGTAGACCGCATTGGAAGCCGTATCCGTACTGCTGTTGTAGCCGCCCGACGACATCGTGGTCAGCCCGGGGTCGACGCTGTCGAGCTTCGCCTTAATCGGCGTATCCGGTTCGGACAAAATCGTAAACGAAATATCCTGCCCCGCCTTCACCTTGGTAATATCGCCCTCGGCAATCTGCATTTTGTTCAACATCATATCCAGATTCGCCAATTGGACAATCGTCGGCGTAGACTGCGCCGCGTTCACAGTCTGCCCCTCTTCCACGAGAATCGCCACCACCGTGCCGTCCATCGTCGCGGTAATGCGCGTGTAGCCCAATTCCGACTCGGCGGTATTGATGGAAATTTTGCTCTGTCTGATTAGAGCCTTCAGCTCGGCAACATTGGCTTTGGCGGCGGCAAGCGCATCCTGCGCGCTTTCCAAATCTTCTTTAGAGGTCGCATCATCCTTCCACAACGCCGCCTGACGCTTATATTTCTTCTCCGCGCTGCCCAATGCAATCTGTGCCGACACCAGCTTCGCCTGATACGTTTCCAACTTGGATTTTTCCGTATTGAGCGTATTGGTCTGCGAGGTCGAATTGATTTCCGCAATCAAATCGCCCTTTTTAACCTGTTGCCCGAGTTTGACATAAAGTTTCTTAATCTGCCCCGATGCCTGCGCGCCGACCGATACCAGGTTGGACGGCGAAATCTCCCCTGTTGCAGAAACCGTCCGGCTGATGTCGCCGCGCCTGACCGTTTCCGTAATATAAGCAGCCTGCGGCTCGGGCTTCAGATAAGACCATCCGCCCCAAACCGCTGCCGCCGCGACCGCCGCAACAGCCGCCCATTTCATCATTTTTGCCATGTTTTCAATTCTCTGTATGCGTCAATCCCATAAATCGGAAGCGGATTCTACCGCAAGTCCCTGCCCCATCCAAGGCGGCAAACTGCCGACAATAAAAATAACCATTTGTTTTAAATGGCTTATACAATCTGCTTTCCCGAAAATTTCAATCCGTTTACATATTCCGCCATTTCCGATACGGCGTTATAATGCCGTCGACCGATAAACAAATGGAAACACATTGCTATGAAAAACGTTCAAAAAGGCTTTACGCTGCTCGAGCTGATGATTGCCGTCGCCATCCTCGGCATCCTGACGCTCATCACCTACCCTTCCTATAAAACCTACATCCGGCGCGTCCGCCTGTCGGAAGTCAGGACGACCCTGCTGCACAACGCGCAGACCATGGAACGTTACTACCGCCAAAAAGGGAGGTTTGACAACTACGACAAAAACAAACTGAAACAAAACAAATATTTCAACATTACCTTAAGCGAAGTCAGCCCCGACCATTTTACCCTTAAGGCAACGCCCAATCCCACCACCAACGACGGCGAAACCTGCGTCGTTACGCTCAACGACGGCGGTACCATTGCCGCTTCCGATACAAACCAATCCTGCCCCGGCTTCGACTAATCCTCCGCCGAAGCCCGCAAACCCGTAAAGATGCCGTCTGGACACAGCTTCAGACGGTATCTTTACGGGTTTGCCGTCCGGTTTTTCAAACTTGAAACCTGCCGCCCCTCATCCGGCAACCGCCCCGATGCCGCGCCTTTCCAAGCTGTTATAATATAACATATAATCTATATTTTTCAACAACATACCACTTGACCTGTGAGATGCGGAAGCGTATGCTTACCCTTATATCGGACAACATTCCGTTTACAGGTTTTTTTGCCGTAACTAAGGAGCGCAATCATGAAAATGCAGGCAGTTGTTGTGAATAAAAATGTAGCGGGCGATGTGGAAATAGTCGAACGCGAGGTTCGCCCGTTGAAATACGGCGAGGCGTTGGTCGAAGTCGAATATTGCGGCGTGTGCCACACCGACCTGCACGTTGCGGCAGGCGACTACGGCGAAAAACCGGGCCGCGTGCTGGGACACGAGGGCATCGGTTTGGTTAAAGAAGTTGCCGACGGTGTGAAAAATCTGAAAGTCGGCGACCGCGTCAGCATCGCCTGGCTGTTCCAAAGCTGCGGCTCGTGCGAATACTGCAATACCGGCCGCGAAACCCTGTGCCGTTCCGTATTGAACGCGGGCTACACCGCCGACGGCGGTATGGCGACCCACTGCATCGTCAATGCGGATTATGCGGTCAAAGTCCCCGACGGTCTCGACCCCGCCCAAGCGTCCAGCATCACTTGTGCCGGCGTGACCACTTATAAAGCCATTAAAGTTTCCAGTGTTCGTCCGGGACAGTGGATTGCCATCTACGGCGCGGGCGGTTTGGGCAACTTGGGGGTCCAATACGCGAAAAAAGTATTCGGCGCGCACGTTGTCGCCATCGACATCAACGACGACAAACTGGCGTTTGCCAAAGAAAGCGGCGCGGATTTGGTTGTCAACGCCGCCAAAGAAGACGCTGCCAAAGTGATTCAGGAAAAAACCGGCGGCGCACACGCTGCGGTCGTAACCGCCGTATCTGCTGCCGCATTCAACTCTGCCGTGAATTGCGTCCGCGCGGGCGGACGTGTGGTTGCCATCGGGCTGCCGCCGGAATCGATGGATTTGTCCATCCCGCGTTTGGTTTTGGACGGCATCGAAGTGGTCGGCTCTTTGGTCGGCACGCGCAAAGATTTGGAAGAAGCCTTCCAATTCGGCGCGGAAGGTTTGGTTGTGCCGAAAGTCGAGTTGCGTGCTTTGGATGAAGCGCCTGCCATCTTCCAAGAAATGCGCGAAGGTAAAATTACCGGCCGTATGGTAATCGATATGAAAAAAGAATGCGGCTGCGGCCATCACCACTGATTTGACGTGGCGATACACATCGAAATGCCGTCTGAACGCTGTTCAGACGGCATTTTTTATGGATTTGGATTTGATTTTAATCCGTTCTGTTTGAAATGCCGTCTGAAAACCCGTATCGCAACACGTCATTAAGAACGGCAAGATTCAACCGTTCTGCAACCCGTTTAGACGGATTCCGCCATTTCCAACGCCTGTTTGATGTCCACGGCAACGACGCGCGACACGCCTTTTTCCTGCATGGTTACGCCGACCAGCTGCTCCGCCATTTCCATGGTCAGGCGGTTGTGGGAGATGTAGAGGAACTGGGTTTGCGCCGACATTTCTTTGACCAGGTTGCAGAAACGCGAGGTGTTGGCATCGTCCAGCGGGGCATCGACTTCGTCCAGAAGGCAGAAGGGGGCGGGGTTGAGGCTGAACAGGGCGAACACGAGGCTCATGGCGGTGAGGGCTTTTTCGCCGCCGGAGAGGAGGTGGATGGTGCTGTTTTTCTTGCCGGGCGGACGCGCCATGATGGATACGCCTGCGGTCAGGAGGTCGTCGCCTATCATTTTGAGGGTGGCTTCGCCGCCGCCGAACAGGGTGGGGAAGAAGGTTTGGACTTTGCCGTTGACGGCGTCGAAGGTTTCTTTGAAACGCGCTTTGGTTTTGTCGTCGATTTGGGCGATGGCTTCTTCCAAAAGGGTGATGGCTGCCTGCACGTCTTCGCTTTGGCTGCGGTAGTAGCCGTCGCGTTCGCGCGCTTCTTCGAGTTCTTGCAGGGCGGCGAGGTTGACCGCGCCGAGTGCTTCGATTTGTTGCGAAAGGCTGCCGATGCTGCTGTTCAATACTTTCGGCGATTCTTTCGCCAACGCTTCGAGCGCGTCCAAATCGGCGGCGCGTTCGGTCAGGTTTTGATGGTAGCGTTTGGCGTTGATCAGGGCTTCCTGCTGCTGCAACAGGGCGGTTTGGGTGGCGGCCTGAAGCTTCGGCAGCTTGGTTTGCAGGGTTTGTACGCGGGCGTATTGTTCCCTACCCTGCTCCTGAATCTGCGCGAGTTTCTCCTGTACGACAATATATTCTTCGTCCAAACTCTGTACGGCTTCGCTCAACTCTTCGAGCTTGATGTGCTGCTCGTCGTTTTGGAACTCGGTTTCATAGGCGAGGGCAAGCTCTTGCTGGCGTTCCTGCCAATCGAAGGTTTGTTGTTCAAGCTGGGCAATTTGCTGTTGGTAGTTTTGTTTTTGCTGGTTGAGCTTGTGGACGGCGACTTCGGCCAGCCCGTATTGGCGGTTGGCTTCCAACAGGGCAAGCTGCGCCTGTTTCAGACGGCCTTGCTGCTCTTGGCGGCTGTGTGCGGTGGTCTGCTGTTGGTGTTCGAGTTCGGCGGCGGCTTCCTGCAAAGTAGCGATGTCGTCTGAAAGCCCGTCGGACGTGTGTTGCAACACGGTCTGCTCTTCCGCCAACTGCGCCAGTTCGCGCTCGATGTGTTCGCGGCGGATTTGCCCTTGGTTGGTACGCGCTAAGAGTTCGGCGGCGCGTTGCTGTGCTTGACTGTATTGGCGCGTGTGCTGCTGTTGCTGCTGCATCAGGTTTTTATGTTGCACTTCAGACGAGCGCACGGCGGCTTCCGCCTGTTTGAACGCGGCTTCGGCGGCGGAAAGTTCGGGGGCGAGGTTTTCCAGTTCGGACGCGATGCCGTCGAGGCGCGCTTTTTGGGCAATCAGGCTTTCCTGCGCGGGTTTGGCATAGAGCAGGACGCTGACTTTATCGACCTGATGACCTTCGGGCGTGAGCCAGATTTGGTGTGCGCCCAAATCGTTTTGATGCGCGAGGGCATAGCTCAAATCGGGCGCACACAATACGCCGTCGAGCCAGTGGTGCAATGCCGTCTGAAACGGCGGCTGCGCTTGGATTTGGTTCAGCAATGCCTGTACGGGCAGGGATTTTTTGATGCCGCCTGAGAGGTCGTCTGAAAGCCATGCCGCCTGCCCCTGCGGCAAAGGCTCGGGCGGCACGAAACCTTGCGGCACGGCGCGGGCGTGCAGGCGTTCGGCAAGAATGACGGACAAGGCGTGCTGCCACTCGGCGGGCGCGGTGATGTGTTGCCACAGTTGCGGCGCGGCGGCGTGGTCGGTTGCCTGCCAGAAATCGGCGGCTTCCTGCTGTTGCGACAGGATTTGCGACAACGCCTGCTGCTGCGCCTGCAAGGTAATGTGTTGCTGCTTCAGGCTTTGGAAGCGGCTCGATGCCGTCTGAAACGCCTCGCGGGCGGCGTGTAGAGCTTCTTCGGCGGCGATGATTTGTTCTTCGTAATGCTCTTGCCGGTTTTGCAACAAGGCGGCGGCTTCCTGCGCGGCGGCGGTTTCGGCTTCGTCGGGCAGGTTCAGGGCTTGGTTTTCCTGTTTCAGACGGCCTTTGTGCTCTTCGTGCCCGGCAATCGTTTGTCCGGTATGGGCAAGCTGCTGCTGTTTCAACGCCAGTTCGCGGCGGATGCGGTTTGCCTCGTCCTGCTGGGTTTGGAAGGCGGCGTTGAGCGCGGTTTGGGCTTCTTCCAATTCGGGCAGACGCTCTTCGTGTTCGGCAACCTGCATCGCCCATTCCGCCAATTCGGTTTGCTTTTCTTCGGTCTGCGACTCGTTTTCTTCCAGCTTGACGCGGATTTGCTGCTGCTCTTGATGGATGCGTTGCATCTGCGCCTGCGCCGCCTGCTTGTCGCGTTCGATGCGTTGGTGCAGGTTTTGCTGATGGCGGATTTGTTCTTCCAAACGGGCAATCTGCTCGCGCAACACGCCGCGTTTGTTGCCCAGTTCGTGTACCGCCTGCTGCTGCGACTGTTCGGCGGTCTGCAATGCGTGTACTTCGTCGTTTAACGCCTGAACCTGCGCGGCGGTTTCGTCCTGCTGCGCCTGCAAAGACTGATGCTGCGCGGTCGCCTTGTCGGCGGCGGCAAGCGATTGCTGCCATTGGGCGTAATCGAGCAAATCCTGCTGTTGGTTCAACTGCGCGGTCAGGGATTTGTAGCGTTCGGCGGTTTCCGCCTGTTTTTCCAGCTTTTCCACCTGACGCGCCAACTCGTTCTGCAAATCACCCAAACGCTGCAAATGCTCGCGCGTGTCTTTCAGACGGCCTTCCGTCTCCTTGCGGCGTTCCTTATATTTGGACACGCCCGCCGCCTCCTCGATATAGGCGCGCAACTCCTCCGGCCGCGCTTCGATGATGCGCGAAATCATCCCCTGCTCGATAACGGCATAACCGCGCGCGCCCACGCCAGTACCCAAAAACAAATCGGTAATGTCGCGGCGGCGCACGGTCTGATTATTGATGAAATAAGTCGATTCGCCCTGACGCGTCAACTGCCGCTTGATGCTCACCTCGGCATACTGCCCCCACGCCCCCTGCAAACTGTGGTCGCTGTTGTCAAACACCAGCTCCACCGAAGCCCTCGGCGCAGGACGGCGCGTCGCCGCACCGTTAAAAATCACGTCCTGCATACTCTCGCCGCGAAGCTGCTTCGCCGAAGCCTCACCCAACACCCAGCGCACCGCGTCAATCACATTCGACTTGCCGCAGCCGTTCGGCCCGATAACCGCGACAAGCTGCCCCGGCACATGAATCGTGGTCGGGTCGGTAAAAGATTTGAAGCCGGAGAGTTTGATATGGGTCAGGCGCATAATGGTCGGAAAAAATAAAAAAGAAGCGTATTTTAACGGAAATCCCGCCGCACCACCCCATATCTTGCCGGCAAAACCTTACCGCATCCCGCACCCTCGATGCCGTCTGAAGCCTTCAGACGGCATTTTTAACGCGCCCGAACCCCGATTCCGCCAACGCCCGATGCTTGGCGCGGCATTTGCCGTATTGCCCCGCCGCCGGGCGCGTTATAATCCGCCACGACATCCGCCCGATTTGGAAACCTGCCTATGAAACCCGCCTATTTCATCTCCGACCTGCATTTGAGCGAAAAGCACCCCGAACTGACCGCGCTGTTGCTGCGTTTTTTACGTTCTTCCGCCGCCGGGCAGGCGCGGGCGGTTTATATTTTGGGCGATTTGTTTGATTTCTGGGTGGGCGATGACGAAGTTTCCGAATTGAATACTTCGGTTGCGCGTGAAATCAGGAAATTGTCCGACAAAGGCGTTGCCGTGTTCTTCGTCAGGGGCAACCGCGATTTCCTGATTGGGCGGGATTTTTGCCGACAGGCGGGTATGACGCTGCTGCCGGATTACTCGGTTTTGGACTTGTTCGGCTGCAAAACCCTCATCTGCCACGGCGACACTCTGTGTACGGATGACAGGGCATACCTGCGTTTCCGCCGCATCGTGCATTGCAGGCGGCTGCAAAAACTGTTCCTAATGCTGCCCCTGAAGTGGCGCACGCGCCTTGCCGCCAAAATCAGGCGTGTCAGCAAAATGGAAAAACAGGTCAAGCCCGCCGATATTATGGATGCCAATGCCGCCTTTACCGCGCGGCAGGTGCGCGCCTTCGGTGCGGAAAGGCTGATACACGGGCACACCCACCGCGAGCATATCCATCACGAAAACAGCTTTACCCGCATCGTTTTGGGCGACTGGCATAACGACTATGCTTCAATCCTCCGCGTGGACGGGGACGGCGCGGTATTCGTGCCGCTGGAAAAATGCTGAAAATGCCGTCTGAAGCCTTTCGGGCGGCTTTTTTTACACGCCCCTTTCCCACACTCCCTCCGCCGCATCATCACCATCCTTAACCCGCATTAATAGCCATTATCGATAAAATGCTTGACCGATTACATAAGATTACGTAAAGTGTGCAAACGCATAACAATTGGTCTTACCAATTTATCTTTTAACCAAAATATCGGGTGTACGGGATTTGAACGTCTTTCCAAACCTCGACGCGCCTTATGATGCAAATGCCTAAAAAGGATTCGTTATGGCACTTTTCCTCAGCATATTCCCCATCGTCCTGCTGATTTGGCTGATGGTGAAAAAAAACAGTATGCCCTCCTACGTCGCGCTGCCGATTACCGCAGTGCTGATTTACGCCATCAAACTTTTCTACTTCGACGATGCGGGCATGCTGCTCAACGCCACCGCCGCTTCCGGCCTCGTCAAAACGCTCACGCCGATTACCGTGATTTTCGGCGCGATTATGTTCAACCGTATGATGGAAACCACGGGCTGCATCGATGTCATCCGCAAATGGCTGGCGACCATCAGCCCCAACCCCGTAGCGCAACTGATGATTATCGGCTGGGCTTTTGCCTTTATGATTGAAGGCGCATCCGGCTTCGGCACGCCTGCCGCGATTGCCGCGCCGATTCTGATGAGCTTGGGCTTCAACCCGTTGAAAGTGGCGATTTTCACTTTGGTGATGAACTCCGTCCCCGTCTCTTTCGGCGCGGTCGGTACGCCGACCTGGTTCGGTTTCGCACCGCTGAACCTGAGTGCCGAAGACATCCTCGCCATCGGCAGGCAGACCGGCGTAATGCACTTCTTCGCAGGTTTCGTCATCCCCGTCATCGGCTTGGGCTTCATCGTACCTTGGTCTGAAATCCGCAAAAACTTGGGCTTCGTCGCCATTGCCGTCTTCTCCTGCACCATTCCTTATGTCGCATTGGCGATGGTCAACGAAGAATTCCCGTCGCTCGTCGCCGGCGCGATCGGCCTGATGGTGTCCGTATTCGCCGCCAACCAAGGCTGGGGCTTGAGCAAAGACCACGCCAAAGACCCGAATGCCGAAAAAGTGCCGTTCGCCCAAGTCGCCAAAGCACTCGCCCCTTTGGGTATGCTGATCGGCATGCTGGTGGTTACGCGCATCAAACAGCTCGGCATCAAAGGCATTTTGACCAGCAAAGAAGAATGGTTCAGCTTCCAACTGCCGTTTGATTTGTCCAAAATCACCGTCAGCGACTCCCTGACGATTACTTTCGGCAATATTTTCGGACAAGATGTCAGCGCGTCTTACCAAACGCTGTACGTCCCGGCTTGGATTCCGTTTGTGCTGACCGTTTGGATTTGCATCCTGCTGTATAAAACCAAATTCAAAGATGCCTGGACGATTTATTCCGTAACTTTCAATCAAACCAAAAAACCGCTGCTTGCCCTGATGGGCGCGCTGATTATGGTTCAGCTGATGCTGGTCGGCGGCGACAATTCGATGGTGAAAATCATCGGTAAGGAATTTGCCGCAATGGCGGGCGAACACTGGGTTTATTTCTCGCCGTATCTGGGCGCGATCGGTGCGTTCTTCTCCGGTTCCAACACCGTGTCCAACCTGACCTTCGGCCCGATTCAGCAGCAAATCGCCTTGGATACCGGCCTGTCCGTTACCCTGATTCTGGCGTTGCAGTCCGTCGGCGGCGCGATGGGCAATATGGTGTGCCTCAACAACATCATCGCCGTATGTACCGTATTGGATGTGAAAAATTCCGAAGGTGCGATTATCAAGAAAACCGTTATCCCGATGGCGATTTACGGCGTGATTGCCGTCGTCGCGGCAATGATTTTCTTCCTCTAGGCGAAACGCCACCATCCATAGCGGCAGCACGCGGGGAACGGAAACCGCCGTTCCCCGTCTGGGCGGCGCATCGGGCAGAATCTCGGTGCCGGAACAGCCCGCCCCGCCAAACAAATGCCGTCTGAAACCGGAAAAGGCTTCAGACGGCATTTTTCCGCCGTTTGCATTCAGGCGTAATGATGATGCGGCATCTTTCCGTCAAGGCGGTAGCGCGTGCCGCAATACGGGCAGGCAACGCTGCCCGATTCTCCTTCGCCCAAAGGCAAAAACACTCTCGGATGCCCGTTCCACTGCTCGTTGTCGGGTCCCGAGCAATACAGCGGCAGATTTTCCGGCAACACGGAAATTTCCTGCAGATTCAGATTGTCCATTTGATTTTCCTTTGCGTGGTTGGCGTGCGCCCATTTTACGCCATCGGCAGGCTAAAGGATATTTTCGGCGCAAAGCCGCAATCCGCTATAATCCCCACTTTTCAGACGGCATACCATGACTGAGCTTACCCTTCCGGAAGACATCCGCCAACAAGAACCATCCGTTCTGCTCTATACCCTCGTTTCCGCCTACCTCGAACACACCGCCCAAACCGGCGACGAATCCCTCTCCTGCCTGTCCGACGACCAGCACACGCTGACCGCATTCTGCTACCTCGACAGCCAAGTCGAAGAAGGCGGCTTCGTGCAACTCATCGCCTCCGGTTACGGCGAATATATTTTCCGCAACCCGCTTGCCGACAGCCTGCGCCGCTGGAAAATCAAAGCCGTGCCGAAAGTCTTGGACAAAGCCAAAGCCCTCTACGAACAACACGGCAAAACCATCGAAACGCTCGCCGACGGAGGCGCAGACATCGAATCCCTGCGCAAACAGTTCCCCGACTTTGAAGAATGGGACGGCGCATACTACGAAGCCGCCGAACAAGACCTGCCCCTGCTTGCAGAACACATACAGTCAAACTGGGAAACCTTCGCCCATATCGGGCAGGCGTGATTGCGTCTGTTTCCAGCCCGTGTAAAACAGCGTAAAATCGGCAAACCCGAATGACCTTCCGTCCCCATCAAGGAGCAAGCTATGTTCTTCAAGCACATCGAAGCCGCCCCCGCCGATCCGATTCTCGGTTTGGGCGAAGCGTTCAAAGCCGAAACCCGCCCCGAAAAAGTCAACCTCGGCATCGGCGTTTATAAAGACGCATCCGGCGCGACACCCCTCGTCAAAGCCGTCAAAGAAGCCGAAAAACGCCTGTTGGAAAGCGAAACCACCAAAAACTACCTCACCATCGACGGCGTTGCCGACTACAACGCGCAAACCCAAATCCTGCTGTTCGGCAAAGACCACGAAATCATCGCCAGCCGTCGCGCCAAAACAGCGCAAAGCCTCGGCGGTACGGGCGCATTGCGTATTGCGGCCGAGTTTGCCAAACGCCAGTTGAACGCGCAAACCATCTGGATTTCCAATCCGACTTGGCCCAACCACAACGCCATCGCCAAAGCGGTCGGTATCCAAGACAAACCTTATCGTTACTATGATGCCGCCAAACACGGTTTGGATTGGGACGGCATGATTGAGGACTTGAGCCAAGCGCAAAAAGGCGACATCGTCCTGCTGCACGGCTGCTGCCACAATCCTACCGGCATCGACCCTACGCCCGAACAATGGGAAACTTTGGCAAAACTTTCTGCCGAAAAAGGCTGGTTGCCGCTGTTTGACTTTGCCTACCAAGGCTTCGGCAATGGTTTGGAAGAAGATGCCTACGGCTTGCGCGTGTTCTTGAAACACAATACAGAATTGCTGATTGCCAGCTCTTATTCCAAAAACTTCGGTATGTACAACGAGCGCGTCGGCGCGTTCACTTTGGTGGCCGAAGATGAAGAAACAGCAGCCCGCGCCCACAGCCAAGTCAAAACCATCATCCGTACCTTGTATTCCAACCCGGCTTCACACGGTGCGAACACCATTGCGCTGGTGTTGAAAAATGATGATTTGAAAGCACAATGGATTGCCGAACTCGATGAAATGCGCGGCCGCATCAAAGCCATGCGCCAAAAATTTGTCGGGTTGCTCAAAGCCAAAGGTGCAAGCCAAAACTTTGATTTCATTATCAAACAAAACGGTATGTTCTCTTTCAGCGGCTTGACTCCCGAACAAGTCGACCGCCTGAAAAACGAGTTTGCCATTTATGCCGTCCGCTCCGGCCGCATCAACGTCGCCGGCATTACCGACAACAACATCGATTATCTGTGCGAAAGCATCGTGAAAGTACTGTAAAAAGCACAGCCATATGAAAATGCCGTCCGAACCTTAACCAGTTCAGACGGCATCTGTTTTTTGTTAAAAAACAATAAACTATAACAATTTCAAACAAGCTAAAAACATCTATAAAATCAACCAAATATGATGAACTCAAATAAAAAATACGAATATCATCATTCTCAAATTCAAAATTTGAACGCCACAGTATTATCCGAAGCCACAAAAACCTTTCCGCCATCATTCCCGCGCAGGCGGGAATCCGGGAATCCAATGCTGCAAGAATTGATTAGAAACAACTGAAACCGAGCAAACTGGATTCCCGCCTGCGCGGGAATGACGAAATAAGGCGAGTGAAACTGATGAAACAAATTGATTAAAAACAATAACTTATATTATTTTATTTAAATTTTCGATAAAATCAATTTTCCGTATTCAATACTGCTCCAATCAATTCCCGCGCACCGTCGTCCGCCAATTTCTTAGCGACAGCGCGTCCGAGCGCGTCGGCATATTCGGCAGGGGCTTGCGCGTCCGCCCGCAACACAACCGAACCGTCGGGGTGTCCGACCAAGCCGCGCAAGGTCAGCAAGCCGTTTTCTTCCGTGCAATATGCGGCCAAAGGCACTTGGCAGCTTCCGCCCAAAGCGCGTGCGAGGGCGCGTTCGGCGGTAACGCAGGCATTGGTAACACCGTGGTTCAAGGGTTTCAAAACTTCATACAAATCTTCGCGGTGCGCGGCAATTTCGATACCCAATGCGCCTTGTCCGGCGGCAGGCAGGCTGTCGGATTCCGACAAAATCATGCGGATGCGTCCGTCCAATTTCAGACGCTGCAAACCGGCGGCAGCCAAGATAATTGCGTCGTATTCGCCGTTATCGAGTTTGGACAAACGGGTTTGCACATTGCCGCGCAAAGGTTTGATAAGCAAATGCGGATAGCGCGCACGCAACTGGGCTTCGCGGCGCAGGCTGGATGTGCCGACAACCGCGCCTTCGGGCATTTCTTCCAAACGCGCGTATTGGTTGGACACAAACGCGTCAAACGGATTGGCGCGTTCGCCGATGGCCGCAAGCGCGAAACCTTCAGGCAAATCCATCGGTACGTCTTTAATCGAATGCACCGCCAAATCGGCGCGCCCGTCATATAAAGCCTGTTCCAACTCTTTGACAAACAAGCCTTTACCGCCGACTTTTGACAAAGTTTTGTCCAAAATCTGATCGCCGCGCGTGGTCATGCCCAAAATCTCGACTTCGCAATCGGGATACAGAGCCTTCAGACGGCCTTGGATATGCTTTGCCTGCCACATAGCAAGCAGGCTTTCGCGGCTGGCGATGACGAGTTTTTTCGGGTTCATGTTCAATGCGTTCAAAGAATGGAAACGGCGTAAAGTCTATCATATTTTGAACGTTTCTTCAGACGGTATGCCGTGGTCTATGTTATATTTACGCCCACAAAACACGAAACCCGCCACAATGAAACGCGCCAAAAAATACCCTTTCTTAACGTTGCAGCGGCAACGTTTCCATTTGAACTTTGAAAACGCCTCTTCCGCCGCCGACATCCCCGCCGAACGTGATTTCTACCGCTGGGCGTGGTCTGCCTTGAAAAATGAATACCGCCGCGCCGACATCAGCCTGATTCTTCTGGACGAAGAAGAAGCCCGAGCCTACAACCGCGACTACCGCGGCAAAGATTACGCCACCAATGTATTGAGTTTCGCGCTCAACGAAGGCGAAATCCTGCCCTGCCAAGTTTCGGAAAAACTGTACGGCGATTTGATTATCTGCCCGCAAGTCGTTTTAAAAGAAGCCGCCGAACAGGGCAAAACGCCCGAACGGCATTTTGCCCACCTGACCATACACGGTACTTTACACCTGATGGGCTACGACCACATCGAAGACAATGAAACCGAAATAATGGAAGCCGAAGAAATCCGCCTGATGCGGGCGGCAGGCTTCCCCAACCCCTACCAAGAGGACGAATATTAAAATGGACGGTACGCAGTCGAAACCCAAGTTTTTCGAACGCCTGATCTCCCGACTTGCCGGCGAGCCCGACTCCGCCGAAGACGTATTGACCCTGCTGCGCCAAGCGCACGAGCAGGAAGTTTTTGATGCGGATACGCTTTTAAGGTTGGAAAAAGTCCTCGATTTTTCCGATTTGGAAGTGCGCGATGCCATGATTACGCGCAGCCGTATGAACGTTTTAAAAGAAAACGACAGCATCGAGCGCATCACCGCCTACGTCATCGATACCGCCCATTCGCGCTTCCCCGTCATCGGCGAAGACAAAGACGAAGTTTTGGGCATTTTGCACGCCAAAGACCTGCTCAAATATATGTTCAACCCCGAGCAGTTCCACCTGAAATCCGTCTTGCGCCCTGCCGTTTTCGTTCCCGAAGGCAAATCTTTGACCGCCCTTTTAAAAGAGTTCCGCGAACAGCGCAACCACATGGCGATTGTTATCGACGAATACGGCGGCACGTCGGGTTTGGTCACCTTTGAAGACATCATCGAGCAAATCGTCGGCGAAATCGAAGATGAGTTTGACGAAGACGACAGTGCCGATAATATCCACGCCGTTTCTTCCGAACGCTGGCGCATCCACGCGGCTACCGAAATCGAAGACATCAATACCTTCTTCGGCACAGAATACAGCAGCGAAGAAGCCGATACCATCGGCGGCCTGGTCATTCAAGAGTTAGGGCATCTGCCCGTACGCGGCGAAAAAGTCCTTATCGGCGGTTTGCAGTTCACCGTCGCCCGCGCCGACAACCGCCGCCTGCACACGCTGATGGCGACCCGCGTGAAGTAAGCACTGCCGTTTCTGCACAGTTTAGGATGACGGTACGGGCGTTTTCTGTTTCAATCCGCCCCATCCGCCAAACATAAAAATGCCGTCTGAAACCGTTGCAAGTTTCAGACGGCATTTCGCTTATCCGCTTATTTTTTGCTCAAAGTCAGCCCCGTCCAACCGAATAACAGGGTCAAAGCCAAACTCAAATAGCAGAAAAAGGCATACGGCAGATATTCCCAAACCGGCACGCCCAGCGCGTGGCTGATGAACACGCCGCATACGCTCCACGGTACGAGCGGGTTAATCACCGTCCCCGCATCTTCGAGCGTCCGAGACAGGTTGCGCGAATGCAGACCGAGCTTATCGTAAACGGGTTTGAACGTTTCACCCGACAACAAAATACTCAAATATTGCTCGCCAATCAGGAAATTAACCCCGACCGAAGTCATAGCAACGCTGAATGTGGCACGCCCGGCATTCGTCAAAAAGCTGCGGACGGCATCCAGCAGGGAAGGAATCGCGCCCAGCGCAAACAGCAGCCCGCCCAAACTCATCCCGAGAATCACGATGGTTTGCGTGAAAAACATACTTTCCAAACCGCCGCGCGAAATCAGTTTGACAACATCTTTAAACGCTTCGCCTTCGAGTTTGTAACCGCCGTAAAACCACGCGCCGAGCTGACGCAGATCGGGCGTGCTGTGCAGATACGTTACGGCAACGGCGGCAATGACGGTAAAGAGCATGGCGACCACGGCATTGACGCGCATCAATGCCAAAACGACCAACAGTGCAAACGGAATCAGCGAATAGCCGTGCACCAATCCCGTGGCTTCAAGCTGGCTGCGGAAGGATTCGACGCTGTTCAAATCCTGCGCGGCGACGCTGGGAAGAAGCCACAGCATCAGTGCCGCACTGATGAGCCACGCGGGAATGGTGGTGTACATCATATTTTTGATGTGTTCAAACAGGTCGATACCGACAATGGACGCGGAAATGCCCGTCGTATCGGAAAGCGGGGACATTTTGTCGCCAAAAAATGCGCCCGAAACAATCGCGCCCGCCGTCATCGCCATATCGGCCTGAAACGCCGCCGCCATACCCATAAAGGCAACGCCGACAGTGGCGCAGGTGGTCAGGCTGCTGCCGATGGACACGCCGATGACGGAACACAGCGCGAAGGCGGAAAAATAAAAATAAGTCGGGGAAATCAGTCCGAAACCGTAATACATCAGCGTCGGAATCGCGCCGCTCATCATCAGCGCGCTGACCATCAGCCCGATGAAGAAAAACAGGTAAATCGCGCCCATACCCTGATTCAACGCGCCTATCATGCCCTGCTGCATATCGTTGTATTTCAAACCGCGCGCCAAGCCGTACAAAATCAGCACGACGATGGCGGCAATAATGGACATATGCGGCAGCCACTCCAATGAAATGATGGTATAGCCCATCGCGGCAATCAGAGCGACGACGACGGCAAGTGCCTCACCGCGCGGCATATCGAGTAAGGATTTGAAAGCGAACATGATTCTTTGCCCGATTTGATATAAAGTTAACGGATTCTAACACACCATACCGAATCCGCCCGACGTTTTCAGACGACATTTTAGCGTTTTACAAAAGCCGGACAGAAACAAAACGGCAATTTTCTCAATTTAAATTAATTTTTTTGAAATATAATTTTTTATTTTTTTGTTTGTTGACATATAAGACTTTTATGGATTGAAGTATTAAAACCTCGGCACACACGCCGCAAACACCGGTACGCAAAAATGCCGTCTGAAAGATGTTCAGACGACATTTCTCAAGAAAAAGATTATTTGTCCGCCCTATATCCGTACACCGCAAAAAACACGATATACAGATAACAGATGACGGAAACGACAAACGAAGACATCAGGGTGTAAGTATCTGCCACCCAGCCCTGCACGACAGGAACGACCGCACCGCCGACAATCGCGGTACACAGTACACCGGAAGCCGCGTTGGTAAATTTTCCCAATCCTTTGGTTGCCAAAGAGAAAATCGTCGGGAACATAATCGAGTTGAAAAAACCGATGGCAAGCAGCGACCACATCGCCACATCCGCATTGCCGCTACCCGTCGCCATCGCGACGGCAAGCAGTACGACCGCAGCCGATGCGTTAAACGCCAAATAACGGTTGGGCGCGAATTTCGCCATCACCGCCGAACCGAGGAAACGTCCGACCATCGCGCCGCCCCAATAGAACGACAGGTAATGCGCGGCAGAAGCATGATCCAGCCCTTTCAGATAACCCAATACGTTGACCATCAACGAACCGATAGACACCTCCGCGCCGACATAGCAGAAAATGCCTGCCGTACCGAACACGAGATGTTTGTATTGCCATACGCTGGTTTTGCCGTCGTGGTTGTGCGCGCTTTCCTCGGCGGCAATTTTGCGCGCGTCGGGCAGCCGGATCATTTTCACGAAAACGGCAAGGATAATCAGCAGCCCCGCCAGTCCCAAATAGGGAATCTGTACGGAAGAAATCTGTTCCGCCTTGCTGACGGTTTGGGTTGCGTCCGCCAGAATCAGGAACGCGCCGATTTGCGGCGCAATGGTCGTACCCAAAGCGTTAAACGCCTGAACCAGCGTCAGTGTTGCCGATTCCTTGCCGGGTTTCGCCAGCAGGGTAACATAAGGATTACCGGCGACCTGAAGCAGCGTTACGCCGGAAGCCAAAATAAACAACGCGCCCAAAAATACCGCGTAAGAATGGCTACCCGCAGCAGGATAAAACAGCAGGCATCCGACCGCCGTCAGCAGAAAGCCGCCGATAACGCCGTTTTTGTAGCCGACTTTGCCGACAAAAGCCCCCATCGGGATGGACATCACCGCATAGGCGGTAAAGAAACAGAATTGGATCAGCATCGCCTGAACGTAAGACAGGTCGAAAATTTCTTTCAAATGAGGGATAAGGATGTCGTTCATGCAGGTAATAAAACCCATCATGAAGAACAGCGTGGTCAAGACGACCAATGGGGACGTATGATTGTTTTGTGATTGCGCAGACATGATTTGCCTTTCGTGGTGTCGGAATATTACCCGTTTCAAGAAAATAGAAATTGACATTTCTTAACGGCAATGCAAATCATACTGATATTTGAACATTTTGCAAACTTTATCGGATGCAGGCAATGCGCCGATCTGAAATTCAAGCAGCAGAAATTAATATTTTACAGTTGCTTGCATAGATTTTAATAGATTTTAAAAAATTCCGGCGGACTCGCAAAAACCGTTCCCAATAAAATGAAAATCCGCCGCCGTATCCGGAAAATTCGGAAATGCCGCATCGTGGCATCAAAACCGGAGCGGAAAGAATGTCGTATGCCCGACAAAAAAGGGGCATACGGCTGTGCCGTATTTTTTGCACCGTCCTCCGCCCTTCGGCGGGGGCGTGAAAATATAGTGGATTAACAAAAATCAGGACAAGGCGACGGAGCCGCAGACAGTACAAATAGTACGGAACCGATTCACTCGGTGCTTCAGCACCTTAGAGAATCGTTCTCTTTGAGCTAAGGCGAGGCAACGCCGTACTGGTTTTTGTTAATCCACTATACCGTACAATCCGTCGCCGATTTTTGCCTGTTTGAGACTGTTTGCAATGATGCCCGCCTACGCCTACGCCGCGCTCGCCTTTTCCGCCTTCACTTCCGCCACCCTCCTGCCCGGCACATCCGAAGCCGCCTTTGCCCTGTTCGTCCACCGCTTTCCCGAACACGCATACGGCGCGTTGCTGTGCGCCGGCCTTGCCAACGGATTGGGCAGTATGGTTTCCTATTGGATGGGGCGTTTGCTGCCCTCCCGAAAAATGCCGTCTGAAAAAACACTGAATCTGATGCGGCGTTTCGGTATTTGGCTGCTTGCGTTTGCCTGGCTGCCCGTCGTCGGCGACGCACTGCCGCTTGCCGCCGGCTGGCTGCGGTTGAATCCGTGGACAAGCGGGCTGATGCTGGTTATCGGCAAAACGGCGCGTTACGCCTTCATTCTGTGGGGAATGCAATATTACGCCGCCTGAACCATACGTTATAATGCCGAACACACAAACCCACCGTATAAAAAAATGAACAGACACATCCGCCAAGAAATTTTCGAACGCTTCCGCGCCGCCAACCCCCATCCGACCACCGAGCTGAATTTCAACTCCCCTTTCGAGCTTTTAATTGCCGTTCTGCTTTCGGCGCAGGCGACCGATGTCGGCGTAAACAAGGCGACGGCGAAGCTGTTTCCGGTTGCCGATACGCCGCAGGCGATGCTGGATTTGGGTTTGGACGGCGTGATGGAATACACGAAAACCATCGGGCTGTATAAAACCAAGTCCAAGCACATCATGCAAACCTGCCGCATCCTGCTGGAAAAATACAACGGCGAAGTGCCGGAAGACCGCGAGGCTTTGGAATCGTTGCCTGGCGTGGGGCGCAAAACGGCAAACGTGGTATTGAACACAGCGTTCGGACACCCCGTTATGGCGGTCGATACGCATATTTTCCGCGTGTCCAACCGAACCAAAATCGCCCCCGGGAAAGATGTGCGCGAAGTCGAAGACAAACTGATGCGCTTCATTCCTAAAGAATTTCTGATGGACGCGCACCACTGGCTGATTTTGCACGGACGCTACACCTGCAAGGCACTCAAACCGCAATGCCAAACCTGCATCATCAACGATTTGTGCGAATATCCCGCCAAAGCCTGACCGCCGCCGCCCTTCAAAATGAAACGCTTGAAAATTCGGACGGACGTTGTAGAATTTCAACCTATGCCGTCTGAAGCCGACAAAATGCGCTTCAGACGGCATTAAAGCCGGTACCGGCATCCGACAAAGGACAAAACGTGTTCAAAAAATACCAATACCTCGCTTTGGCAGCACTGTGTGCCGCCTCGCTGGCAGGCTGCGACAAAGCCGGCAGCTTTTTCGGTGCGGACAAAAAAGAAGCATCTTTCGTAGAACGCATCGAACACACCAAAGACGACGGCAGCGTCAGTATGCTGCTGCCCGACTTTGTCCAACTGGTTCAAAGCGAAGGCCCGGCAGTCGTCAATATTCAGGCAGCCCCCGCCCCGCGCACCCAAAACGGCAGCGGCAATGCCGAAACCGATTCCGACCCGCTTGCCGACAGCGACCCGTTCTACGAATTTTTCAAACGCCTCGTCCCGAACATGCCCGAAATCCCCCAAGAAGAAGCAGATGACGGCGGATTGAACTTCGGTTCGGGCTTCATCATCAGCAAAGACGGCTACATCCTGACCAATACCCACGTCGTTACCGGCATGGGCAGTATCAAAGTCCTGCTCAACGACAAGCGCGAATATACCGCCAAACTCATCGGTTCGGATGTCCAATCCGATGTCGCCCTTCTGAAAATCGACGCAACGGAAGAGCTGCCCGTCGTCAAAATCGGCAATCCCAAAGATTTGAAACCGGGCGAATGGGTCGCCGCCATCGGCGCGCCCTTCGGCTTCGACAACAGCGTGACCGCCGGCATCGTGTCCGCCAAAGGCAGAAGCCTGCCCAACGAAAGCTACACACCCTTCATCCAAACCGACGTTGCCATCAATCCGGGCAACTCCGGCGGTCCGCTGTTCAACCTGAAAGGACAGGTCGTCGGCATCAATTCGCAAATATACAGCCGCAGCGGCGGATTTATGGGCATCTCCTTTGCCATCCCCATCGACGTTGCCATGAATGTTGCCGAACAACTGAAAAACACCGGCAAAGTCCAACGCGGGCAACTGGGCGTGATTATTCAAGAAGTATCCTACGGTTTGGCACAGTCGTTCGGTCTGGATAAAGCCGGCGGCGCATTGATTACCAAAATCCTTCCCGGCAGCCCCGCAGAACGTGCCGGCCTGCAGGCGGGCGACATCGTCCTCAGCCTCGACGGCGGAGAAATACGTTCTTCCGGCGACCTTCCCGTTATGGTCGGCGCCATTACGCCGGGAAAAGAAGTCAGCCTCGGCGTATGGCGCAAAGGCGAAGAAATCACAATCAAAGTCAAGCTGGGCAACGCCGCCGAGCATATCGGCGCATCATCCAAAACAGATGAAGCCCCCTACACCGAACAGCAATCCGGTACGTTCTCGGTCGAATCCGCAGGCATTACCCTTCAGACACATACCGACAGCAGCGGCGGACACCTCGTCGTCGTACGGGTTTCCGACGCGGCAGAACGCGCAGGCTTGAGGCGCGGCGACGAAATTCTTGCCGTCGGGCAAGTCCCCGTCAATGACGAAGCCGGTTTCCGCAAAGCTATGGACAAGGCAGGCAAAAACGTCCCCCTGCTGATCATGCGCCGTGGCAACACGCTGTTTATCGCATTAAACCTGCAATAACACACATAATTTAACCAAAATATTTTTTAAATGATAAAATGCCCGTCAATACCGATTAACGGGCATTTTACAAAAATCAGTTGGTTGATTTTAAACAAATATTTTTTACGACAAAAAATATTTCCGCCCATTTTGCCAACAAAACCCAAACCGGAGGCGGACAGATACGCTCCCATCCGGACGCTTAACACCCCCATAACCATGCAGCTGATCGACTATTCACATTCATTTTTCTCGGTTGTGCCACCCTTTTTGGCACTGGCACTTGCCGTCATTACCCGCCGCGTACTGCTGTCTTTAGGCATCGGTATTCTGGTCGGCGTTGCCTTTTTGGTCGGCGGCAACCCCGTCGACGGTCTGACACACCTGAAAGACATGGTCGTCGGCTTGGCTTGGTCAGACGGCGATTGGTCGCTGGGCAAACCAAAAATCTTGGTTTTCCTGATACTTTTGGGTATTTTTACTTCCCTGCTGACCTACTCCGGCAGCAATCAGGCGTTTGCCGACTGGGCAAAACGGCACATTAAAAACCGGCGCGGCGCGAAAATGCTGACCGCCTGCCTCGTGTTCGTAACCTTTATCGACGACTATTTCCACAGTCTCGCCGTCGGTGCGATTGCCCGCCCCGTTACCGACAAGTTTAAAGTTTCCCGCGCCAAACTCGCCTACATCCTCGACTCCACTGCCGCGCCTATGTGCGTGCTGATGCCCGTTTCAAGCTGGGGCGCGTCGATTATCGCCACGCTTGCCGGACTGCTCGTTACCTACAAAATCACCGAATACACGCCGATGGGGACGTTTGTCGCCATGAGCCTGATGAACTATTACGCACTGTTTGCCCTGATTATGGTGTTCGTCGTCGCATGGTTCTCCTTCGACATCGGCTCGATGGCACGTTTCGAACAAGCCGCGTTGAACGAAGCCCACGATGAAACTGCCGTTTCAGACGGCAGCTGGGGCAGGGTTTACGCATTGATTATTCCCGTTTTGGCCTTAATCGCCTCAACGGTTTCCGCCATGATCTACACCGGTGCACAGGCAAGCGAAACCTTCAGCATTTTGGGTGCATTTGAAAATACGGACGTGAACACTTCGCTGGTATTCGGCGGCACTTGCGGCGTGCTTGCCGTCGTCCTCTGCACGCTCGGCACGATTAAAATCGCCGATTATCCCAAAGCCGTTTGGCAGGGTGCGAAATCCATGTTCGGCGCAATCGCCATTTTAATCCTTGCCTGGCTCATCAGTACGGTTGTCGGCGAAATGCACACGGGCGACTACCTCTCCACGCTGGTTGCGGGCAACATCCATCCCGGCTTCCTGCCCGTCATCCTTTTCCTGCTCGCCAGCGTGATGGCGTTTGCCACAGGCACAAGCTGGGGGACGTTCGGCATCATGCTGCCGATTGCCGCCGCCATGGCGGTCAAAGTCGATCCCTCACTGATTATCCCGTGTATGTCCGCCGTGATGGCGGGGGCGGTATGCGGCGACCACTGCTCGCCCATTTCCGACACGACCATCCTGTCGTCCACCGGCGCGCGCTGCAACCACATCGACCACGTTACCTCGCAACTGCCTTACGCCTTAACCGTTGCCGCCGCCGCATCGGGCTACCTCGCATTGGGTCTGACAAAATCCGCGCTGTTGGGTTTTGGCACGACAGGCATTGTATTGGCGGTGCTGATTTTTCTGTTGAAAGATAAAAAACGCGCCAACGCCTGACCCCTTTCCCTGTTCAGACGGCATATGCCGTCTGAAGCTTTTTGGAGCAAACCGAAATGACTGTTCCCTGTATTCCGCGCGGCCCCGTCATGGCCGACATTGCCGCCTTCCGCCTGACCGAAGAGGAAAAGCAACGCCTTCTCGATCCCGCCGTCGGCGGAGTCATCCTGTTCCGCCGCAACTTCCAAAATATCGCACAGCTCAAAGAACTCACCGCCGAAATCAAAGCCCTGCGCACACCCGAACTCATTATCGCCGTCGATCACGAAGGCGGAAGGGTGCAACGTTTCATCGAAGGTTTTACCCGCCTGCCCGCAATGAACGTTTTAGGGCAAATTTGGGACAAAGACGGCGCGTCCGCCGCCGAAACCGCAGCCCGGCAGATAGGCTGGGTTTTGGCAACCGAACTTTCCGCCTGCGGCATCGACTTGTCCTTCACTCCCGTCTTGGATTTGGACTGGGGAAACTGCGCCGTCATCGGCAACCGCAGTTTCCACCGCAATCCCGAAGCGGTCGCCCGCCTTGCCCTCGCCCTTCAAAAAGGTTTGGAAAAAGGCGGTATGAAATCCTGCGGTAAACATTTTCCCGGACACGGATTTGTCGAAGGAGACAGCCATTTGGTGCTACCCGAAGACGGGCGCAGCCTGTCCGAACTCGAAGCCGCCGACCTCGCCCCCTTCCGCATTATGAGCCGCGAAGGTATGGCAGCGGTTATGCCCGCCCACGTCGTTTATCCGCAAGTGGACACAAAGCCCGCCGGGTTTTCCGAAATCTGGCTCAAACAAATTTTGCGCCGCGACATCGGGTTCAAAGGCGTGATTTTCTCGGACGATTTAACTATGGAGGGCGCGTGCGGGGCAGGCGGCATCAAAGAACGCGCCCGCATTTCCTTTGAGGCAGGTTGCGACATCGTCCTCGTCTGCAACCGTCCCGACCTTGTGGACGAACTGCGCGATGATTTCCGCATTCCTGACAATCCCGCTTTGGCGCAACGTTGGCAATATATGGCCAACACGCTCGGCAGTGCCGCCGCGCAAGCCGTTATACAGACGGCGGATTTCCAAGCGGCGCAAGCCTTTGTTGCCGGCCTTGCCTCGCCGCAAGACACGGCGGGCGGCGTAAAAGTCGGCGAAGCCTTTTAAATCCGCCCGACACGCGGCAAAAAGGCAAAACGGTATAGGCACGCCGTATTTTTTGCGCTATAATCACGCCTTACTTAATTCGGAATGTAGCGCAGCCCGGTAGCGCACTTCGTTCGGGACGAAGGGGTCGGAGGTTCGAATCCTCTCATTCCGACCAAATCCAAACCGCCTCGGTATCCATTGCCGAGGCAGTTTTTCCTTTTGACGTCAACAGAAAAATGCCGTCTGAAACAGAATGAGACCTTTGCAATAACATAGGTTACTAAAATTTTATGCTCAATCTCATTTTCAAAATGCAAAACTTTTCTGATTTTTCCTACTTTTTGCTCAATATTAGGAAAGTTTTAGGCAATTGAAAATTTTTTGGCACATTTTTATGCGTCAAATTTCGTTAACAGACTATTTTTGCAAAGGTCTCAGAATGCTGTTTCAGACGGCATTTCGTTTTCCCTAACCCTGCCATTTGCGCGCACTGGCACAGAGTATCGGCAAGGTTCAAAAGACCATCGGAATTTAGGAAGCCGGGCTTGTACCCAACGGCGGCATCTTATTCAGTAAGGCTCCGCCTCAATCAGGCAGCGGAAATGTGGGCAGTTTCACGCGGAAGCGGCACACTTTTCCCATATGTCAAACATCGGTAAAACCGTACGCCGTCCCTTTGAGTTACACTGCTTAAACTACTCTATTCCCGCCCATTTGTGCGTCTGCACGCTCAACTGCCAATGCACCGGCGCGTCGGGGCGACTGTTTAAAATACCGATTTGGCGGATGGTGTCGTAGATGTTCATCGCACCGTCTTGTTCGCAGGGCGAAAGGTAGTAATGATGCGCGCGGATTTTGCGTTCCATATTTTCACAGAACGCAACGACATCGCCGTCGGCAACAATCCGCACTTCGTCGGCTGTTTCGATACAGCTTTTTTCGTATTTGGCGGCATAGCAGGCTTTGGGGCTGGTGGCGACATAGTCGATTTGCGGCGGCGCGGGATTGAGTCCGTTGGTTTCGATACAGAGGAAATAACCTTCCGCCTTGAGCATGTCCAGCAGCATATCGAGATGCGGCTGGATGGTCGGTTCGCCGCCGGTGATGATGATGTTGCGGGCGGCATAGGCTTTCAGACGGCCTAAGATGTCGGACAGGCTCATCATGCCGAATGTCAAATAATCGGTATCACACCAGCCGCAGGCGAGGTTGCATTTGCCCAAGCGGACGAAAACGGCGGGCATGCCCGTGTTCCAGCCTTCGCCTTGCAGGCTTTCAAAGATTTCGACGATGCGGTATTGGGGATTTTCGGGGGCGACGCTGATTTTTTTCATACCGCCAACACCGCCGCCGCTGCCAAAAATGCGGGCAAACCTTGTTTGACGAGTATGCCTTTGTTGCCGGAAGAGAACGCGCCCCACGCGGCGGCAATCAGGACGAAGCCGAGAAACAGTACCGTTGCGCCGTACACCGCGTTATCCGGAGCGGCAAACCGCGACCACACCAGCCCGATGCCGAGAAAGCCGTTATACAGCCCTTGGTTGCCGAACAGGGTCTGCACGCGATTTTGTTCCATAAATTCATAAGGCAGCTTGAACGTTTCCGCCGCTTTTTCGCTGGGAATCTGCGTCATTTCAAGCCAGGCGATGTAGAAATGTTCGACGGCGACGAAGAGGACTAGGGGGATGAAGAGGAGTTTCATGGATATTCCTTTTAATGGGTGTATTTGATATGGAAGGTCGTCTGAAAAAACGGGGAATCCGTACAGGAGAAAAAACCGTTTTACGGTAAATTCAAATAAGGACGCTCTAAACCGTCCTTTCCGCGCAGGCGGGAATCCAGAGATTTGGAATTGCTGCAATTTTTAAATATTCCTGATAAATCAAGGTCTGGATTCCCGCCTGCGCGGGAATGACGCGGTTGGGCATGTCTTATTGGAATTTACTATATCGATACGTTCAAGATATTCCCTACTCCCCTTCATACTCCGCACACGATGTCGGCGTTTCCCACAATTTCACGCGGCACACGTTCAGCCCCGCGTTTTTCAGACGGTCGTACATTTCGACCGCCATATTTTCGGCAGTGGTGCGGCAGGGCAGGCGCAGGGTTTTCATGTTCCAGCCCTCCAAAAGCGCGGCGATTTGGCATTCGCGGCTGTTGCCGCCGTGGTAGATGAAGGCGTGGTCGAAGGGGTCGGTAATGTGTTGTTTGACAATGGCTTTCAAGTCGGTAAAGTCCATCACCATACCGTCTTTCGCGCCGCCTTTGATAATGCCGTCTGAAACGGTGATTTCGAGTTTGTAGGTATGCCCGTGCAGGTTTTGGCATTTGCCGTCATGCCCGTCGAGCATATGCGAGGAGTCGAAGGTGAAGATTTTGGTGATTTTCATGGGTTCTCAAATGGGCAAATAGCCCTGAAAGCCGATTTCGGCGGGTTTGCCGTGCGGATTCGGGGTCAGGCGGATATGGAAATTGCCGATGCGGTCGAGCGCAAGCAGGTTGTCCACGTCTTTTAAGTTGTCTTTATGCTGCTGAACATAGCTGTCGGTCAACAGGGTTTGCAGGGCTTTTTGTTTGGCTTCGGCAGGCGTGGCGGCGGCGAACAACCCGAAAGCGTGCGCTTCGGCGAGCTGCCCTGCGCGATAGCCGCCGACATTGGCAAAATACAGGCGCGGGGCGTTTTCAGACGGCATTTTCGTTTTGGGCGTTTCGGATACGGCGATGTCGTAACCGTCCGCCCATTCGACAACCTGCCAGCCGTCGATGTGGATTTTGTCCGCATCGCCGAACCACGCGGCTTTGAGTGCGGGGACGGCTTCACGGTAGTCGTCGCACACGGCAAATTGGATGTCGTGCACTTCGATATTCGACCTGCCGGCATTGCCGCCGAGGTAAAACATATGGAGCTTGGGCATATCGTATTCCTTATGGTTTGCGCGTGTTCAGACGGCCTTTTTACTTTCCAGATATTCCGCCAGCCCGCGTTCGCGCAAGATACAGCTCGGGCATTCGCGGCAGCCGCCGACGATGCCGTTATAGCAGGTGTGGGTTTGCTCGCGGATATAGTCCAGCGCGCCCATTTCGTCCGCCAACGCCCAAGTTTGCGCCTTGGTCAGATACATCAGCGGCGTGTGGATTTGAAAATCATAGTCCATCGCCAGATTAAGGGTAACGTTCATGGATTTGACAAACACGTCACGGCAGTCGGGATAGCCGGAGAAGTCGGTTTCGCACACGCCCGCGATGATGTGCCGTATCCCCTGCCCTTTGGCGTAAATCGCGGCATAGAGCAGGAAAAGCGCGTTGCGGCCGTCTACAAAGGTATTCGGAACGCCGTTTTCGGCAGTTTCGATGGCGGCGGTGTCGTCCATCAGGGCATTGTGCGTAATCTGCCGCATCAGGCTCAAGTCGAGTACGGTTTGTTTGACGCCCAAATCCTGCGCAATCCAGCGGGCACGTTCCAGCTCGACGGCATGGCGTTGCCCGTATTGGAAAGTAATGGCTTGGACGTTTTCGCGCCCGTAGGTTTGGATTGCCTGAATCAGGCAGGTGGTCGAATCCTGACCGCCCGAAAAGATGACCAAGGCTTTTTGGTTTGACATATCGAATCCTAGTTTTGGTGACGCGGGAGGTTTTCGAACCGCGAAGTTGGACAGTAAAGACGCGGATTATACAGGCAAACGCGTTCAGACGGCATCTGAACGCCATGCCGTCTGAACACGCGGCTTATGCCGACTTGATGGCGAGTTCCGCCAAGCGTTTGCTTTGTGCGAAGGCGATATTGTTTTCTTCGGCGGTCGGGACGGGGCCGCTGTCGGGAATATCTTTTTCGACGGCTTCGCAGACGGCGGACACTTTGGGGACGGTGCGCAATACGGCTTCGCAACCTTCAACGCTGTCGATGCCGCGAGCGATTCGGCGGGCGGGATTGCGGGTGCTGCCGTTTTGGAAATAGTAGAGGACGAGGATTTTGAGGGGGATTTGGGTTCATGGGCGGATTCCGTTAAAATGGTTCGGTCTTCAGACGGCATAACAGTTGTTCCGATGCCGTCTGAAACAGCCGCAGTTCAGGCATTTGTTCCTGACGGCAAAATTGGCTATAACATCGGGCATCAATGCCCAACTTACTGACCGGGCAAGAAATTATGACCTTTTTACAACGTTTGCAAGGTTTGGCAGACAATAAAATCTGTGCGTTTGCATGGTTCGTCGTCCGCCGCTTTGATGAAGAACGCGTACCGCAGGCGGCGGCAAGCATGACGTTTACGACACTGCTGGCACTCGTCCCCGTGCTGACCGTGATGGTGGCGGTCGCTTCGATTTTCCCCGTGTTCGACCGCTGGTCGGATTCGTTCGTCTCCTTCGTCAACCAAACCATTGTGCCGCAGGGCGCGGACATGGTGTTCGACTATATCAATGCGTTCCGCGAGCAGGCGAACCGGCTGACGGCAATCGGCAGCGTGATGCTGGTCGTTACCTCGCTGATGCTGATTCGGACGATAGACAATACGTTCAACCGCATCTGGCGGGTCAATTCCCAGCGTCCGTGGATGATGCAGTTTCTCGTCTATTGGGCTTTACTGACGTTCGGGCCGCTGTCTTTGGGCGTGGGCATTTCCTTTATGGTCGGCTCGGTACAGGATGCCGCGCTTGCCTCAGGTGCGCCGCAGTGGTCGGGCGCGTTGCGAACGGCGGCGACGCTGACCTTCATGACGCTTTTGCTGTGGGGGCTGTACCGCTTCGTGCCAAACCGCTTCGTTCCCGCGCGGCAGGCGTTTGTCGGGGCTTTGGCAACAGCGTTCTGTCTGGAAACCGCGCGTTCCCTCTTTACTTGGTATATGGGCAATTTCGACGGCTACCGCTCGATTTACGGCGCGTTTGCCGCCGTGCCGTTTTTTCTGTTGTGGCTGAACCTGTTGTGGACGCTGGTCTTGGGCGGCGCGGTGCTGACTTCTTCACTCTCCTACTGGCAGGGAGAAGCGTTCCGCAGGGGCTTCGACTCGCGCGGACGGTTTGACGACGTGTTGAAAATCCTGCTGCTTCTGGATGCGGCGCAAAAAGAAGGCAAAGCCTTGCCTGTTCAGGAGTTCAGACGGCATATCAATATGGGCTACGACGAGTTGGGCGAGCTTTTGGAAAAGCTGGCGCGGCACGGCTACATTTATTCCGGCAGACAGGGTTGGGTGTTGAAAACGGGGGCGGATTCGATTGAGTTGAACGAACTCTTCAAGCTCTTCGTTTACCGTCCGTTGCCTGTGGAAAGGGATCATGTGAACCAAGCTGTCGATGCGGTAATGATGCCGTGTTTGCAGACTTTGAACATGACGCTGGCAGAGTTTGACGCTCAGGCGAAAAAACAGCAGCAATCTTGAGTATTTTTGAAACTGTATTTTTATCCTAAAGACATTTTCCTATCTGCTGATTCCACCGTTTCCTTTCTGTGTGCCGCCATAATTTTTATGATAGACAAGCCATTCAAGTTTGCATTGACTGCTTTTTCATTGGCAATATCCAAATGGCTGGTCGCTTCATCTAAAAATAGGATTTTCGGTTCGCAATATAAGGCCCGCGCCAATACGATGCGTTGTTTTTGTCCGCCTGACAGTGCGCTGCCCATATCGCCGATTAAGGTTTCATAGCCCATAGGCATGGCGGAGATTTCTTCGTGAATCATAGCAAGGCAGGCGCAATGTTCGATTTTTCCTCTATCCGGTTCTGTATCGAAAAAACAAGGGGCTGTACTAGATTAGCCCTAAATCCCACACCAATCCCGCAGGATTTTAAGCTGTTGAGACGGTGTGCCGAAGTTAAATCGAAATTCGCATTCTTTCAAGAACAGCGGGAAAGATTTGCAATCGATTCCGTTGTATTTTCGCAAGACACGTTTAGTCTAGAGTCTGTATATTACATTTATTTTTAGGGTCTGCTAGCCAATTTCTTGTTCCCTTCATTATTTTATCTTCTGAAAGAAAATTATTTTTTTCCATGCTATTAATATTAATGATATGATTTTTATTTAAAATAATTTTTCCATATAAAATTTCCGGTTTGTAATAGCAAGAGTCTGAAGCAAATCCTTGCCCGTCAATATAAGAAAAATAAATGTTATCATCCTCCTTATAATATTCTAAAACCAATCCGGATATTATTTTATCAAAATTCCCTTCATTTCCATCTTTCATGACTAAAATATAATTAGCAGGCCAACCTTTATCGTAAACATATTCAAACTGATAGTTCCCGAAACTCTCGATATCCGAACTAAAAAAGAAGAAAAGCAAATTAATAGCCAACACAAAAACAAATAAGAACAAAAATAGCAAAATTTTCAACTTAGTTAACAATATTTACCTCTCCTTTAAATTCAATCCTGAAAGGTACCCCTTACCCTGGGCTACCAATTATAGTTTCCATATTTCTAAATATTGTTTTTACATTACTTTTTTCTCCCCCCAAAGGAATGCATTTTAAAATCATGCTTTTCAGGTGCTAATCGATACTTACCATTAACATCTTTAATCACAGATATATTTCCATGTATAGCCCAACGTGAAAAATCTGAGTATTATATACAGTTATACCTTACTGAAACAAAGCTAGCTGTACATATCTGTACCATATTTTTACTAAAAACAAAAAATATTTATAATTATTAAGGATAAGATAAAAACCCCCAACGCCAGATTAATTCTTAATAATTTCAAATAAAAAATATTTGAGATTTTTTATTTTCCAAATAATATATTGAAATATTTAAAGTTAAGGTAGCTTGATTTAATTAGAAAATCAAAAAAACCATTAATTAATTTTTCTTCTTTAAATATTTTATATGATATTATAAAATTAAATAACATTGCGAAAACATATGAAATCATCAAAATACCAAATATATAGTGGGAATGCATTATTATTTAGCTCCTTCTTTTGGCTTTGACAAATTGACAGTCCATTGATATCCAATGCTTGCATTTGCAATTGCTGACGCACCTGCCCCTGTTTTCCCTGTTAGTATCAATGGTTCTTTTCTTGCAAGATGTGCACCTGCACAACCACCTAATACTAAACCACCACCTATTGTAAATCCTTCCTGTTGTATCTCTAATGATAACATTTTCTTCTCGTGCCGCCCTTAATACAGATTGTGGAATTGGATTGACCTGAGCAGGAACTTCTAAAATAAGTTTTCCTGTAAGTTTTCTTCCTCTTAGCGGAGCAGGTGTACTTGGAACATTGGAAATGACAAAGTGAGTGCGCAAAGCCACCTGAAGGCGATGTGTTTGAACCTGTTGAAAGCGGCCAACAGGCTAAGTGCGCCCGCTGCCGCCTAAAAGGCGGAGCGGATGCTCTATTATGGGGTGTCCGGTGGAAAAGGGGATATTTGGTACGAAAACAGCCGAAATCCTGTGTTTGGGTTTCGGATGTCGGGGAAGGGCTTTTTTGCAAAGGTCTCAACTCATGTTATTGCAAAGATCTCATGCCTTGTTTTGCCAGCAGGTTGAGTTCTTCTCCGGCAATCAGCGTGGTAAAGCCCCGCCACAACACAGATCTATGTACTGTGGAAAGGCTTCAATTTATAGCTTTCGAAAATCTTTCAGCTTTAAGACGGCCTAAAGTTGTAATCTATAAAACAGGAGCTCAGAGTTTTACGGCTCACTCTCGCTTCGCGTTACCAAATACCAGCTTATCGGTTTTGAACGTATAGTAATCTATCCAATCCTGCAGATATTCATACGGGTAAGACAAGTCATACTGTTTCATAAAATCGAAGATGTCTTGATATTCGTCTGCTGGCAGCGGATCGTAAACAATCAAATCCCTCGGTGCGATTTCGTGGTCTATGCCCAAATCGAAACCGTGCATGGATGCGATTTTGGCATAGGTAACGATTTGCGGCTGCAGGTAGAAATCGAAATAGGACAATGTTTCTTTGGCAGCCATACGCGCGGTTTTTTTATCGAAAAACGGCTCTAAGGCGGCCTTCATCGCCTCGGCATCCTGTTCGGCGAAAGCGAGGAAGAAGCGGTAATCGTACAACCGCTTTTGCAGCCATTTGCTAGGGGTGGGATGCGCCAAGACTTTCTCGCTACGTTGTTTCAACCGATCAAGCTGCTTACCTTCCACCATCAGCAGAGTATTGTAAATCATATGACGGTTGAGGTCGTAGCGGTTTACGAAGGCTTCTGTATCGTTGGCGATGTTGTCGATATTGCGCACCAGAAACTCACGCAGCTGCGGGCTGTCGCTCATCAGCATCAGAAACATCGGATCTTGAATGTTGAGCATGTCACAGGGAAAGAAGAAGGGTTCAGGGTCTGTAGAATTTACACTCCGCAAAATACCCAGCTTTCCTGCAACATAAGCATATTGCTTGAATTTATTAAGATCATGTTCAAATAGATAGGCATGGGAAGCCGCAGCTTCAGTATACATTAAAATATGTCTCATCGCTGCAAGCGGAACGCCTTTTCTTTCATCTACATAATCTATAGCTTCAGGGCAACCGCTATTGAAATTAGCAGTATTGCCTATGATTACATTAGTAATATGCTCATACCATTTTTGGGTGGTCATCATATTGTGCCCCATTGTTATCTCCTTATATTGGTTTTAGAAGGAACTTTGACAGAAAGAATAACGGCCTTACCTGTTTGACGATCAACGCCTGCTATTGCCGTTTTTAATTTGCCTTCCCGCTCCGCTTTGAAGACAGCAGCTTTAGCAGGACTACCATCAGGTAAGCTATTTGCAACTTGTTTAATCCAATCCTCACTCATTTGCGTATATCCACCCGCACCATTCGGATTCAGCTGTACCGTACCGTTCCTAATCTGCTTACTTTCTACAATCAAAACGACACTACCATCGGCAGCCTGCCATACATGATCAAAACCGTTATTTCCGCCGTATTTGCCGCCCGAAAGCACTCTGAAGCCATTTTGTTTAGCTAAAGAGTCAAATAACTGCTCAGTCATTTTACCTGTCGTGTCCCTTCCTTCGCTAATGGTTTTCAGCAATTGTTTGTCAGTTGCTGCAGTAACCCTTAATTCAGTTTGACCGACTTTGATTTTGGTTTTACTGACATAGCCCTGTGCAGTGGCAACGGTTACTGCCTTGTCCAAGGCTTTTTTCATGCCTTGTAAATTTTTTGCCGCTTTCGCTACTTTATAGGCCTGTATCGATTCACCGATACCCGGAACCACACCCAGCAAAGCAAACAGGTGATCGGCAGCGGTCTGTGCTTGTACAAAACTCTGTATATCACCGATAATTGGAATAAATCCTGTCTGAAAAAGCAAAACTTCTCGATATTCTTCAGGATTTTCACGTATCCATTTTTGTTGTTCCTTTTGAAATTCATCACACTTTGCACCAACGCATCTAGGATACAAAGTATTATTCTCCACCGCTATCTGTGCCGCATTCGCCGCTGTATTCACATCCCCGCCTACAACGGCAGACGCAGTGCCGGCAACCAGTTTTGAATAGGCAGTAATCTTCGCTTTAGCTTTTTCGATTTCGGTCGCACTCATACGACTGAAATCAGTATTCTTAACCAAAGCCTCACCAACAATCTCACCGACTGCAGCGCCTATCGCACCATCCTGACACTTGCCCTTATTCGCCGCCGCAGCCGCACAGCCCGCTATGGCATGGGCAATCTTGTGGACTATGTAGTGCTGATCCAACTGTTTGATTTTACTGGCTGCTTCTCCATGCGCGGTATTGACCAAAGCCGCAAGGATATTCGCTTCCAGATTGTCTTTCAGGCTGCCGCCGTTGACAGCGGTATTAATCAGTGCGGCACTGCCCGCATTGGCCAGGTTGACGGTCAGGTTGTTGATCCACTGCTTATCGCTGACATTGTTCAGTGCCGAAGCGCCGATTTTGTCGGCTACGCCTGCGGTAGCGGCGGCAACCACCAGATTTTTCACCGTGCTGCTTCTGCCCAGCTCTTTCAGGGTTTTGCCGACATCGCCTTTGTTGTTGATGAACGATACGGAAGCCTGGCTGGCCAAAGAGGCAAATGCTGCATCGGTTGCGGCGGCGGCCGCACCGTTTAATCCCAATACGGCTCCGGTTCCTGCGCCTGAGGTGACCACGGTAACGGCCAGTGCGATAATCGCCGCACCTGCTTCGGTTAAGCCCTCCTGTTTGTAGTCCCATCTGTCGTAAGCAAGCTGCACCTGATTCCAGTTGATGTTTTTCGCAACTTGAAGTTGTTTCAAATAAGCATACTCGGGCTGTTTGGCGAGTTTTTCGATTTCGGTTTTGAGGTTGCCTTTGGGGATGTCGGCGATATAGCCGCCGGGAGCGGTCAGTACGGGCGCAACGGGACCGGTGAAACTCGGCAATTGCAAGGTTTCGATGTTACTGCCCCATCCTGCCTGTTTTTGCCATAGAGCAGATTTGCTGCTGCTCACGGTTTCTGTGTGGATGCTGCTTTTGATCCCTTCGAGGATAATCTTGGCATCTGCCCGTGCCTGCTCACCTACGCCTGCGCGTATGGTTGCGCCACCCAGTGTGGTTTCAAACTGTGTGCCTTGCAGTTTGGTATCCCAGCCCGATTGGAGGTTGGCTGATTCTGCAACTACCCTTGAGGGCAGCGCGGTTTTCATGACTTGGGTGGTGGTGTCGTGTGCTTTGCTGTAGCTGATGCCGAGAAATCTGCGCCTTTTTTGGCTGTCTAGTTTGTCGTAGTTGAGCTCTTCTACGGCATAGAGTGTCAATTTCCGCCCGGCTTCGATGTTAATGCTGCCTTTGGGGGCATCGAATGCGGTGGCGTAGGCGTCGATGCTGCCACCAGATTTGATGTCGATGCCTTGGGATGCGCTGAGGTTTACTGCGTCGGGCTTGGCGTTTTTGTGTTCTTTGACTTCGGTAATGTGTTTGCGGTTGTACCATTTGCCAGTTTTGTAGCTGCGGCGTTCAAAGGTATAGAGTTCGCTCTGTCTCGCATAGTAATATTGGTCACCGTAAGATTGAATTTTGATTTTGCCGTTTTCCGAACTGATATCCGTGGTGCTGAGCAGGATGCGACTGTTCTCATTGGCATACGGTGCGCTAATGCTCACACCGGTTTTACCCGAAAGTTCTGCAGCAAGCGTAGGGGGTGTCTTCAGCACGCACGCGTCTGGGCAGTATATAGGGAATCTGAATATTTACTTGCATAACAAATGCCGTCTGAAAAATTGTGAGCTTTTCAGACGGCATTGAGCCGTAAATCATGGAACGCGTGCGTGCTGAAGCACACACCTTACGCATGGATTTTAGGTTTCATGCAGGCTACAGCTTGCTTCCATAAATCATTTTTATCAGAGCTCGTAGGTACGGTTAGCCGCCTTTAGCGGCGTAACCGTACGAATGAAATGCCAAGTTGCAAGGCCGTCTGAAAAAGTTGAAAAACAGATTTCAGACGGCCTTGTTATTTTATAAAGTTTGCTGATATGCGTACGGTTACGCCGCTAAAGGCGGCTAACCATACCTACGCTTGCTCATAAATATCAATATTCGGCAAATCGGCCAAATCTATTGGACACGCAATATCCCACCAAAGCCATTCTAAGTAATACCAAGGGTCTTCAGGCCATATTGCTTGGGCATCTTCCAAAGTAGGCCATATGTCTTTCAATTTCTGCACTTGTTCTTTTGAAGTTCCAGTTAGAGGAATTCCGATACCGTCGGTATAATCATGTAAACGGATTGAACCGTCATTTAACAGTTCTTCCATAAAAGAACAGAAATTGTTTTTTAAGTTTTTATCTTGAATATTAATACCCATTTGATTTTTATAAGAGTTAAAAATTGAGGATAAATCGATTTGAAAATCAAGAATCTTAATTTTTTGTTTCTCATCCACGGTAAAATCCTTTGTAAATTATTGGAATTTAAGCTCCAATTTAGTACCTTTAATAAATGATGGAGGATTCTGCAAATCTAATGTCCATCGTGCTTGAGTTGAATTCTCTGTTTTTGAAAAATTTCTTAATGCAATTTTTGTTCCTGCCCATTCTCCAGTACTGATAATGCCATTTGCTAATCTTCCGTCAGGCAAAACTCTAAAATTCGGATTCTGGCCAGTCATCTGCCGATAAAGCGCAAAAATCTCCTGTTCGCTTACGCCGCTGTAAACGGGTGCTCCCTTTAAGCTTATGGCTTGTACAGGTTTGATGGTTTTTCCGTTAATGGTTATCGGAATATTACTTGCATCAAGCAAGCCTGCTCCTTTCCTTACTCTATTGTTAAATCCCGTCTTCCATGCATCCAGTTGCGTATCGCGTTGGGCAATACGGAATAAAATCTGCTGTTCTGCTTTGGCTAAATTTGCCAAATTGTTTATTGTTTCTTTAGGAGCAGCTTGCTTAGCCGCCTTCGCTTTCGACAACGCTCCTACTGGAGCTTCCCAAGCGTTGCCTACCGTTACCGCACCCGTGGCGATTCCCGCGCCCGCTTCAGCAGCCTGCGTAACCATGACAGTACAACCAGAAGGATTAGCCATGCAGGTGCTGATAGCTGCTTTACCAGCTGTACCGATCAGCGGAGCTGTCCAACCTGCTGCATAAACTCCATAGCTGGTAATCACAATCGGGCCTGTGATGCCATTACGGATATTGCTTATCCAAATGGCAGCATCCTTATCCTGCGGATTAGTCATCGCACCTGCCGCATGTGCAGGCATAATACTTTGGATGATTTTTTCCAGTGCGGTTTTGTCGGGCTTCTGCGGTTGATGCTTTTTCGCATTGGTAGGGGTGCTGTCAAAATTCAAAGCATTATTCACCACAGCTACCTCAGCCGCATTCGCCGCAGTATTCACATCGCCGCCGTTGAGTGCCGCCACGCTGCCCGCAATAATCTTCGAGTAACTGATAACTTTATGCTTTTCTGCATCGCTGAGTGTAGCAGGGTTTCTGCCGCCAAGTATGGATTCAGCTACGATTTCCCCAACTGCTGCGCCAATTGCCCCATCTTTACATTTTCCCTGTACCAGTCCGCTAACACAACCCGCCAAAGCGTGGGCGAACTGTTTGGCAACATAATCGTCGCTGAAGGTTGTTTTGATTTTGCTGGCGGCTTCCCCTTGGAAGCTATTAACCAATGCTCCCAATGCGGCATTGCCTAAGTTGTCTTTCAAGCTGCCGCCGTTAACGGCGGTATTGATACCAGCTGAGATACCTGCATTGCTGAGGTTGGTGGCCAATCTGCCTCCAAGGTTGGCAATGGTTTGATTGCCCGTACTGCTGAACAGTTCGGTTCTTACCTTGCTGTTCAATTGGGCAATATCTGCTCCCATCTGGTTTAATGCACCCGCCGTCAGTGCGGAAGTAACAATCTGCTTGACCGTATCACTGGTGCCGAGATCTTTTAATGCTTTGCCTACATCGCCTTTATTATTGATGATGGCTACAGCTGCTTGGCTATACAAGGAGGCTAAAGCTGCGGTTTGCATGGCAGCTGCAGTAGAAACAGTGGTAGTTGCTGCCGCTGTCGTTGTTGCAGCTGCGGCTGTACTACTTCCTGCGGCAGTTACGCTACCCGCTGCAGCCGCTCCGTATCCATAAGTTAGAGCGGTTACAATAATCACCACAATCGCTGCACCGGCTCCGGTCAAGCCTTCCTGTTTATAGTCCCATTTGTCGTACGCCAGCTGTACCTGGTTCCAGTTGACGTTTTTCGCTACTTGGAGCTGTTTCAGATAGGCATACTCGGGCTGTTTGGACAGCTTTTCGATTTCGGTTTTCAGATTGCCTTTGGGGATGTCGACAATGTAGCCGCCGGGAGCAGAGAGCTTGGGCACAACGGGGTCGGTGAAGCTCGGCAGGAGCCGCGGAGCTTCAAACAAGGGGGGCTTAACACTCCCGCGTCTGTACAGCATACAGGGAATCTGAATATTTACTTGCATAACAAATGCCGTCTGAAAAATTGTGAGCTTTTCAGACGGCATTGAGCCGTAAATCATGGAACGCATGCGTGCTGGCGCACACACGCTACACGTGGATTTTAGGGTTCATGCAGGCTACGGCTTGTTTATTTAAATTCATCACGTTTCATTGGAATGGTTAAAGGGGTTTTTAATAAAAATTGTGAATTATCGTTATAAAAAGCACATCCACATTGAGTACAGAGATACACCGTTTCATGCGTATTTTGTTCTTCTAATTTTTGCATTTCACCCCATTCGCAGTAAGGACAGACTCTTTCAATATGTTCAATAAATAAATATTCTAAAATATCTCTAATATATTGTACAAAGTATTGAAATTTAAAATTTCCTGATGATATTTTACGATAAATATTGTTTTTGAGATAAATAATTTCCTCTCTATTCAATATAGATTTTTCAACCGGATAGTCATCGGGATTCATTTCGATATATTTACTAAAGTCATAACCTAAAATTTTAAATTTATCAATGACAATATCGTTTGATAACCATGAAATCAAAACTTTCAATAAATCAAATGAGGTAGAGTTATGATTTAAATGGCTTAAAGCATCATTTAATTCTAAAATATATTTTTTTTCAAAGTTACTCATATTTAGTTAGTTTCCTTTTACTGGGTATGTAGTAATCAAATTTCCTGACTTATCTGTAAATACTTTAATTGTAGTTGTGGGTTGTCCACCTTCTTTAATAGAAGTAGTACCAATAACTTTTCCTACATCGACAGTCCGCATATATTGGCCATCAGGAGTCATCGATACGGGAGAAGAAACTACTTTATTACTTTGAAGTATAACCTTCAATTCATTTGGGGAGATGGTAAAAACTGAACGGTTATTCGCAATAGGCCTATGGAAGTGCCCCTCAAGAACATGCTCAAAGCCAGCAGATACCGGTTGTCCCGTTTGTCTCATTGGTGTATATCGAGTAGTACTATTCGCTATATTAATTCGTGTATTTACAGCACCTATATTTTTTGATTCTTGTAGTAAGCCATCAAGTTCTTTAACTGTCTGGGTTGGTATAGCCTGCTTGGCCGCCTTCGCTTTCGACAACGCCCCCACAGGCGCTTCCCAAGCGTTGCCTACCGTTACCGCACCCGTGGCGATTCCCGCGCCCGCTTCAGCAGCCTGCGTAACCATGACAGTACAACCAGAAGGATTAGCCATGCAGGTGCTGATAGCTGCTTTACCAGCTGTACCGATCAGCGGAGCTGTCCAACCTGCTGCATAAACTCCATAGCTGGTAATCACAATCGGGCCTGTGATGCCATTACGGATATTGCTTATCCAAATGGCAGCATCCTTATCCTGCGGATTAGTCATCGCACCTGCCGCATGTGCAGGCATAATACTTTGGATGATTTTTTCCAGTGCGGTTTTGTCGGGCTTCTGCGGTTGATGCTTTTTCGCATTGGTAGGGGTGCTGTCAAAATTCAAAGCATTATTCACCACAGCTACCTCAGCCGCATTCGCCGCAGTATTCACATCGCCGCCGTTGAGTGCCGCCACGCTGCCCGCAATAATCTTCGAGTAACTGATAACTTTATGCTTTTCTGCATCGCTGAGTGTAGCAGGGTTTCTGCCGCCAAGTATGGATTCAGCTACGATTTCCCCAACTGCTGCGCCAATTGCCCCATCTTTACATTTTCCCTGTACCAGTCCGCTAACACAACCCGCCAAAGCGTGGGCGAACTGTTTGGCAACATAATCGTCGCTGAAGGTTGTTTTGATTTTGCTGGCGGCTTCCCCTTGGAAGCTATTAACCAATGCTCCCAATGCGGCATTGCCTAAGTTGTCTTTCAAGCTGCCGCCGTTAACGGCGGTATTGATACCAGCTGAGATACCTGCATTGCTGAGGTTGGTGGCCAATCTGCCTCCAAGGTTGGCAATGGTTTGATTGCCCGTACTGCTGAACAGTTCGGTTCTTACCTTGCTGTTCAATTGGGCAATATCTGCTCCCATCTGGTTTAATGCACCCGCCGTCAGTGCGGAAGTAACAATCTGCTTGACCGTATCACTGGTGCCGAGATCTTTTAATGCTTTGCCTACATCGCCTTTATTATTGATGATGGCTACAGCTGCTTGGCTATACAAGGAGGCTAAAGCTGCGGTTTGCATGGCAGCTGCAGTAGAAACAGTGGTAGTTGCTGCCGCTGTCGTTGTTGCAGCTGCGGCTGTACTACTTCCTGCGGCAGTTACGCTACCCGCTGCAGCCGCTCCGTATCCATAAGTTAGAGCGGTTACAATAATCACCACAATCGCTGCACCGGCTCCGGTCAAGCCTTCCTGTTTATAGTCCCATTTGTCGTAGGCCAGCTGCACCTGTTTCCAATCGACGTTCTTGGCCGTCTGAAGCTGTTTCAGGTAGGCGTATTCGGGCTGTTTGGCCAGCTTTTCGATTTCGGTTTTCAGATTGCCTTTGGGAATATCGACAATGTAACCGCCGGGTGCGGACAGTACGGGCGCAACGGGACCGGTGAAACTCGGCAATTGCAAGGTTTCGATGTTACTGCCCCGTCCTGCCTGTTTTTGCCATAGAGCAGATTTGCTGCTGCTCACGGTTTCGTTGTGGATCGTGGTTTTGATGCCTTCGAGGATAATCTTGGCATCTGCCCGTGCCTGCTCACCTACGCCTGCGCGTATGGTTGCGCCACCCAGTGTGGTTTCAAACTGTGTGCCTTGCAGTTTGGTATCCCAGCCCGATTGGAGGTTGGCTGATTCTGCAACTACCCTTGAGGGCAGCGCGGTTTTCATGACTTGGGTGGTGGTGTCGTGTGCTTTGCTGTAGCTGATGCCGAGAAATCTGCGCCTTTTTTGGCTGTCTAGTTTGTCGTAGTTGAGCTCTTCTACGGCATAGAGTGTCAATTTCCGCCCGGCTTCGATGTTAATGCTGCCTTTGGGGGCATCGAATGCGGTGGCGTAGGCGTCGATGCTGCCACCAGATTTGATGTCGATGCCTTGGGATGCGCTGAGGTTTACTGCGTCGGGCTTGGCGTTTTTGTGTTCTTTGACTTCGGTAATGTGTTTGCGGTTGTACCATTTGCCAGTTTTGTAGCTGCGGCGTTCAAAGGTATAGAGTTCGCTCTGTCTCGCATAGTAATATTGGTCACCGTAAGATTGAATTTTGATTTTGCCGTTTTCCGAACTGATATCCGTGGTGCTGAGCAGGATGCGACTGTTCTCATTGGCATACGGTGCGCTAATGCTCACACCGGTTTTACCCGAAAGTTCTGCAGCAAGCGTAGGGGGTGTCTTCAGCACGCACGCGTCTGGGCAGTATATAGGGAATCTGAATATTTACTTGCATAACAAATGCCGTCTGAAAAATTGTGAGCTTTTCAGACGGCATTGAGCCGTAAATCATGGAACGCGTGCGTGCTGAAGCACACACCTTACGCATGGATTTTAGGTTTCATGCAGGCTACAGTTTGTTTGAGAATATGTTTTTTGTATTTCTTTACACTTTTTTTGATATTCAGGGTGAGCTATTAAGAAATCAGATATTGCAATATTAAAGTAATGATATGCTAAATTAATAGGTATAATTAATTCTTCAGGATTGAAATCATCTCCAACTGAAAAATAAATAGAAGGAGCTTTATCAATATACTCAAATCCATTTACCTCTTCATAATCTCCAATCCATCTGGTAGCATCTATTTTTTCATATTGAGCACCTATTACTCCAAAATGTCCGGTAGTTGTAATATTTTTAAAACACTCTAAAAGCGTATCTTTAGTTTCAAATTGGTAAATTGTTTCAAAAAAAATCGAAATAACAAAATGGTTGTTATTTATAGATTTTTTATTTAAGTTTAGAAAAATATTATTTTTCATAATTTTTCCTTTAAATTATTCTGGGTGAATGTTTGTAATTCTTCCTGTATTTACATCAAAATATGATCTAAATTTGATTCCGTCAAAGGTTTCTGAGAATTGAATGACATTTTTTCTTTCCGATATTGATTTAGTTCTTTCATTTTGAGCAATTTTAGAGGCTTTTGAATATCCTTGTGAAGCAGCATTTTGAGCCATTTGAAGTATTTTATCATCAGAAAATTTTTTAGGATTATAAACAGTTTTTATACTTGAAATTTCCTTAAATCCACCATCAGGTTTACCTGTCCTGTCTAGTGTAGGAATCTCATATTTAATTCGGGTAATGCCTTCAATATCAGTTTGGGTTTCAGATTTTACGCGTCCTCCTCGTGAATTTAGTTCTGCCATAAAATTGGTGCGGTTATGGGCTCCTTTAATGCCCTGTTTTTGACTAAAACCATCAGCATTTGCCAGATGTCTTTTTAGGTTTGTATCGAAACTGATGCCTTCCGGGTATTTGACATTAGTAATAGGTGTATTTTGTTTTACAAACCCTCTTGGTATTGGAATGAATCTAGGATTAACTCCTGAAATAAGTGTATAACCTTGGTCGGACATCCATTCGGATAAAGGCTTTGTATTGCCCGATTGAAGCCAAGATTTAGCAGCAGTATTCAAATGATAAGACTGTAAAGCCAAATCTGCTTGGGTGTAAGATTTGCTGAATAATTTATACCATTCATCATCTTTACCAATTAGACCTGCTTCCCAAGATGAATGAAGGCTTCTACTATCGATCAAATGTTGTTTTCTGATTGTTCTACATTCAGTACTACGGGATATATCCGTACATATTGCAATCGAAGCAGCAAGTCTTTTATCAGCAACATTTTGATACTTTTTTACAGTATTTTTTCTGCACAGTTGAGGATTATTCTGTTTGGCGCATGCAGTCATTTCGTTATCAAATTCTCTACCCTCTTTGTCGCTAAGCTGATTATTTTTCACCGCTACCTCAGCCGCATTCGCCGCCGCATTTACATCGCCGCCGACCACACCGCTTACCGTACCGGCAACCAGTTTGCTGTATGCCAAAATCTGTTCGCGTTCTTTAGCTGTCAAAGTGTCAGGATTTTTGCCGTTTGTCAAAGCCTCCCCGACTATCTCGCCCACAGCCGCACCTATCGCACCATCCTGACACTTGCCCTTATTCGCCGCCGCTGCCGCACAGCCCGCTATGGCATGGGCAATCTTGTGGACTATGTAGTGCTGATCCAACTGTTTGATTTTACTGGCTGCTTCTCCATGCGCGGTATTGACCAAAGCCGCAAGGATATTCGCTTCCAGATTGTCTTTCAGGCTGCCGCCGTTGACAGCGGTATTAATCAGTGCGGCACTGCCCGCATTGGCTAGGTTGACGGTCAGGTTGTTGATCCACTGCTTATCGCTGACATTGTTCAGTGCCGAAGCGCCGATTTTGTCGGCTACGCCTGCGGTAGCGGCGGCAACCACCAGATTTTTCACCGTGCTGCTTCTGCCCAGCTCTTTCAGGGTTTTGCCGACATCGCCTTTGTTGTTGATGAACGATACGGAAGCCTGGCTGGCCAAAGAGGCGAATGCTGCATCGGTTGCGGCGGCGGCCGCACCGTTTAATCCCAATACGGCTCCGGTTCCTGCGCCTGAGGTGACCACGGTAACGGCCAGTGCGATAATCGCCGCACCTGCTTCGGTTAAGCCCTCCTGTTTGTAGTCCCATCTGTCGTAAGCAAGCTGCACCTGATTCCAGTTGATGTTTTTCGCTACTTGGAGCTGTTTCAGATAGGCATACTCGGGCTGTTTGGACAGCTTTTCGATTTCGGTTTTCAGATTGCCTTTCGGAATGTCGACGATATAGCCGCCGGGTGCGGACAATTTGGGCGGAGTAGGGCTTTCGAAGCTGGGCAGTTTTAGCGTTTCGATAGTGCTGCCGCGTCCGGCCTGTTTCTGCCATACGGTTGAGTTGGTTTCTAATTTTTCTTCCGACTGGATACGGTTCACAATGCCTTTGAGGATAATTTTCGCATCGACACGGGCTTTTTCGCCTACACCTGCCTGAATGTCGGCACCGGCCAGCGTGGTTTTGAATTCGGTACCTTCGAGCACGGTATCCCAGCCTGAACGGGTGGCTGCAGTTTGGGCGACGACGCGGACAGGCAATTTGGTTTCGTTCAGTTCGTTTTTACTGTAATTGCTCTTACCTACCTTGATGCCGATAAAGCGGCGGCTTTTTTGGACATCCAACTCGTGCTTGTGGATGCCTTCTTCTGCCAGCAGTTGCAGCTCTTCACCCGCAACCAGGGTAACTTTACCTGCAGGGGCATTGAAGCGGGTGGTATTAGCTTCGATGTTGCCGCCTGCCTGAAGCGTGATACCGTTGGCGGTCAGCTCGACGGGGGCTGGCATAATCAGGTGGTCGCGGGTGCTGGTAAACTTGGTTTTTCTGATGATTTTGCCGCTTTTACCTTTGGTTTTTAAGAAGGTATAGGCATCGTTTTGTCCAGCCTCCAGTACAATATCACTATGGGCTTTGATGTCTATGCTGCCTGAGGGAGCTTTGATTTCGGATGCACCGATAATAATACGTGCATCATCGAGTGCCGCAGCTGCATGAATACTTACCCCCGTACGTCCGGTCAAACGTGAAGGCTTGTTCAGAGCAGCTTTGTCGTAGTGACTCTTGTAGGTGGGCTTGCCAATTTCATATTGGTCGGTTATGCCGTCAATCAGAATAGCAGCCGCCTCTGAATCTGCTGCCTTTGGCAATACGCCTGCGGCGTGAAGGTTCAGTTTTTTGGAAGCGGTAATATCGGAACCGCTGATTTCGATGCCTTGTGCGGAAATCAAGTCAATATTTTGTGCAGAAAGCTTGGCTTGCAGGTATTCTTTGCCTTTGGGTTTTTTACCTTTAACTTCCTTGTTGATGGCTTGAATATAGAAAGCGAGACGGTCGCGTTCTTCTTGCAGGGTTGGAATCAGCTTGCTTTTAGGCGAGCTTTTTTTCAACTGCGCAATCTGCTGTTCCAATTCTTTGGATTTTTGGTTGAGTTCAGCCGCTTTTTGTGTAGGAAAATAATTGCTGAATGAGTTGTTTACGGCTTCGATATTCAACTTGCCTTTGGTGGTGGCGACAACCAAGTTTTTACCGGCTGTAATTTTAGAACCTCTTAAATCTGTTTCTCCTGTAACCAGACGGATATTGCCTTTTGCTTCCAATGAGGAAACTTGAGCACTAGGCGCACCTGCATTTCCTCCTTTTGCAGACAACAGCAATTTTCCGCCTGTTTTGATGCTCAGGTCGGTATGCGCACTGATGCGGTTGGCAGGTTCGATGGTTAATGTGCCGCTACCTGCTTCAATATTCAGCCGTCCGGCCAATGGTTTTAATTCGGCATTATCTTCCAAAGTTTTGGTCGAAACGGTACTCCAATTGATGTTGCCGCGCTTGACTAGGGCGGTACCGGCAGTAAGGTTGATTGCACCCGCTCTCAGCGTGGTGTTGTCGGCAATTTGGGAATAGCGCGCATTGAGTGCCAATACACCGTTAGCCACCAGCTTGTTGGCAGAAGGCAGTTTGTCGTTTTGCCAAATCTGGCTGCCGGTAATGCTTAGATGACGGTGTGCGTAGGCATCTACTTGGTTGAGCGTTACCCGCTCGTGTTGTGCATTAAGATGCGTATTATGGGTAGACTCCAGCTTGGTATTTTCTATGCTCAATGCCCGGTCGGAATGAATGTTCAATGCCCCGCTTTTGGCATGGACGTTAAGGTTTTTTAAGTCGGCATTACCACCGTTGTTTTTGATGCTGATGTGTTTTCCGTTGATTGAATTGCGTTGTTTTCCGTCACCAAGCTGAATACCGTTGCCGGCAACCAACGTAATATCTCCTGAAGATGAAGTGATATTGGTATTGTCTGCTTTCAGACGGCCTTTACCAACCGATCCTGCATTGACATCGGCCTTGGCTGTCAGGGTATTGTGACCGGTAAAGTCGGCATTACCGTTGGCCAATAAGGATACATGACCGTCTGCAGAAACAGCATGAAGGCCGTCTGAAACGATATTGCCCTGCAATGCGGTGGTTTCGAGAGCCTTGGCTGCGTTCAGCTTGGTATTGCGAAGCTGAATATTGCCTTTGGCTGCCTGAATGTGCAGATTACCCGAGTTGGTACGCAGATTGGTATTGGTAACATTCAGCGAGCCTGCCTCCACACCCATGTCTTTTGAGGCAGTGAGGGTTTTACTGGTGCCGGTAATATGGGCAGCGTTATCCGATTTCAAATGGATGCTGGCGGCAGACAAATCTTTATCAACATTCAAATTCAGATCTTTACCTGTATGAACATACAGATTGCCGGGAGTATTCAGATTGGTAGTTTTGGCAGTAATGTTATCGTCTGCCAGTAAAGCAAGCTGCTTGCCGCCCTTGATACTGCCTCCGTTTAAGCGGATATCGGAGGTAACTGTTGAAGCTTCCAAAGAAAGCGGTTTGCCTGCTTCGATGTGTGCGGTGTCTTTGGCATCTATTACGGCGGAACTGCTGATGGTGCCGTTGGATAATACGGTAACATCTGCCCCGGTAATGCGTGTGTTATTGCCTAATTCGGCGTTGCCTTTGCTGGAACTGTATACGGTAGTGCCAGTCTGAATACTGGCCTCCTTGATGACGGTACGGCCGCCGGTCGACAGATTGGTCGAACCTTTAGCATTGTTCACATTTGCTTTGCTTTCGATAACCAAATTACGGCCGGCATTTAATACCGTAGCAGCAGGGCGGTTGCCGTTGTTTTGAACGACCGCTCCGTTACGCAAACCGATGTCCTCCCCGGTATCAATAACCAATAAGCCTTTGCTCTCTATCCGGCCGCCATTGGAGATAAATGCGCCTGCTGCGCCTGTTTCGGTGGTTTCGATGGAGAGATAAGTCGGTGATGCTTCAGTGCTGTCGGCAGTGGTGGCGATGCGGCCGCTGTTTTCAATACGGCCGGAGGAAGTAACGATCAATTGCTTGGCCGCTTCGAGTGTGCCCGCATTTTTGACACCCACGCCTTTTTCATTGGCAATCAGGGTAATGCTGTCGGCGTACATACCACCCAATGCGGCAGTATCGAGGGCAACGGTCGGTTTCGTACCTGCTGCCGTTCCTGCGCTGATTTCACCGCTGGCGTAATCTACTTTCTGTGCGCCGGTCGAAACCGCCAGGTTTTTACCCTGCAATTTCCCCTGCAAAGCAACCGCACGGGCAAGCACTTCGGTGTAATCGGCTCCGCCTTTGTCGTTCCAACCTGACGTACCGACGGTCAATGTGCCTTGGCGCACGTCAAATCCCGTCAAGGCACCGTCTTTGCCGATTTGAGGCGTACCGGTGGTTAAGATACCGCGGCCGACGTTTTTAAAGCCGCCGCCATTAACGGTAATGCCGTTGGGGTTGGCAATAATCACGTCGGCCTTTTGACCGCCTACGGTAACGATGCCGTTGAGTTTGCTAGCCGTACCGCGTACCTCGTTCAAAATCAATTGCGCACTGCCTTTGACCAGAAACGGATTATTGTTACGGTCGTTGTTTAACACTGCCCCTTTGTTGTCAACATCAAACTGCGTATAGCGGTTGTGGCTCAATCCGCGTCCATTCGGAGTTTGGATATTCACCAAGGGGGCACCAGTGTTGGTTTTAAGGATAACGACCTGCTGGTTTTTAGGTGCTGATTTGTCGGTGGTAATTTGGGCATGGGCAGGCAATACCATACTCAGGGAAACCAAAGAGCAGACCAAGGTTTTAAGGGTGGTTTTGAGTTTGCCGCAAAGGTCGCCTGAAGTTTTCAGTGAAACAGAAACCGAACTGCCTGCCTGTTTACCTTTGCCCTGGCTGTTGGCAGTTTCGGCTACTGCAACCATGGTGCTGTGCTTTTTACTAAAGATAATGCGATGTAAACCTTTATTCATGTCTATTCCATTTTGAAGATGAACGTACTGCGCGCCAAGTACGTAGGTAAAGTTTGACGGTCTGAGGATAAGGAAAGACCGTCTAAATATCAGTAAAAAAATTCAGAGGTTAGAAACTGTAATTCAAGTTGAAGCCGTAAACGGTGTTGGCCGTCTGAAAACCTTCGGGCTTGTGCAGCGGCTTGCCGGCAAATAAGTCATAAGCAAATATACCGCCTACTTTATGGCTGCCTCTGAAGCCGGCCACTGCACCCGCCAGCCGCTTGCCCGAGGCATATTGGGCACTTTCGCCCGATACCCGACCATAGTCCGCGCCGAGATAGAATTGATGGCGCGGATGGAAATGCCAGCCCAAAGTGTTCTGCCAGTAGAAACCACGCTCTCCGGAAAGGCTCTGTTCACCGTCAAATCCTCGAACGGTGTAGCGGCTGCCGATAGACAACTTGTCTTGGGCAACCAAAGGCGTTTTGTTCCATTGTGCATGGATAGCGGTTTCGTAGGAAAACTGCTGTTTGCCCAACATAAACGGGGCCGCTGCATCCAATCCGGCGGTTATGATTTTCATACGGGATGTGCCTGGAATAGTACCGCCGCCGTTTTCTTCCGGTGCGGGCATACTTTGGCGCATACCGGTACCCCGTTTGTAAGATAACTTGCCGTCCAGTTGCCAGCGGTTGAGGTAAGCACGGTGGCGCAATTCGGCTTCCCAGCCTGCAGAGCGGCGGCGTTGCACTTCGATTTCGGCATCGTCGATGTATTTATAGGTTTGGCGTGTCCATAATTTCATTCCGACTGAAGTTTTATGAAACCTGTTACGCCAAAGCATGCGCTCGGCGGCCAGGCTGCTCTGATATTGTTTGCCGTTGTAATCGTAATTGACGGAATAGCCTTCGGTTGCTTCGTGGTAACGATGTCCATTGTGATTAAAAGAAAACAGCCATTTTTTTACGGGCACCGAATAATGCACGCTGTAACTTCTGGATCCGCTTTCAGTTTCCGTACCGGTGGCATCAGTCAAGTCCGTTTTGTGCACCAAACCGCGTCCATATGAAACATAAAACAAATCGCTTAAGCCCAAAGGGTTATCGAACGATAAAGCGACATTTCCTTGATATTTGCCGGTCGTTTTGCCGCCCGCATCATCTATACCGATACTGAACCGTATGGGTTTATTCTGCTGCCATTTGATCTGTAAATCGCTTTTGCCTTCTTCTTCGGACGGTATAATCTGAATATCTGTTTTAACACTCGACAAACGACGCAGGTTTTCCAAGCCCTGCTCTACATCGCGAAGATTGAGAATTTTGTTCCTATATAAGGGAAATTTGTTATTGAATGTACTAATACTGCCTTCGGCAGACTTCCCATCCCGTTTTTCTTCATAGCGGATATCCCCTATTTCGCCTGCTGATACCCGTAATTTCAGAATTCCCGAATCCATATTCTGTGGTTGGATAATAGCTTGGGAAGTGAGGTAGCCACGCACGATCAGTATCTGTTGCGCAGCTTTTTGTAGCCTGCTCAAATTATTGGAACCTAAACACATCCCAGTTTTAAAAGCTGTTTCTTTCATGAGCACAGAAGGAAGAAAAGAAAATTTGCGCGCCGTCTTATCATCTAAACTAATGTAATTTACCCGAGTACACGGTGTTTCATCTTCACTCAGGACATAATTGTTCTTCTCCAATGGTTGCTCGAAACGGACATTTGCATCAGTTAACAATTCAGCATCTATGTGCTGCTGACGCTGCATGGAACGGATAAGTTCTGCATCGTTTTCATCGGCAGCTAAGGTTTTAAGGGGTATGACAGCCAGGATAACCAACAGACATGGAGCAGGAAAAAATTTCATGACATCAATATTATTTTAGCAATATTTACTATTTTGTCATAAATTTAAAAGTATTTACAGTTATAGAATGAGACCTTTGCAAAATTCCCCAAAATTCCCACCAAGACATTTAGGGGATTTTGGGGAATTTTGCAAAGGTCTCGGACAGTATTTTGAACGCAGTGCGCGTAAATCCGTATGGAAACCATGAAATCCCGCCACAGCCGCCAGACATGCCAAGCCGCATTCTGATATTTCTGTTTGCAGGATAACAGGCAGCTTTTTCTTTAAGCCCAAAGACAGGTTTTGCAGATGGGGCATAGATTTCCTTTTTGAAAAATAGGGATTAGGAAGTTGGATGTATTTTAGAAAGGCCGCCTGAAAAGGTTTCAGACGACCTTTTGCGACTAGCTGCTATTTTATTTAAAGCTTTTCTCTAACAAACGAGCTAATATTTTTCCTGTAATAAAACAGATAAAAAACAGCATCCAATACGTCAGATTGGAAAAATCGGTCGTATAGAGAATCAACATATAAAGAAGCAGCATGATGCCGAGTGCGATGAATTGATAATGTTTGGCAAACATCATGACCTCCTCAACTATTAAGGCAAACCGCCTGAATATTCTCGTTCAATCGTTTCGGCAATTTCCCTATAACGTCGATACCATGACCAGTCGAAATTTTCAATGGCATGGCTCGCAAACGTACCAAATTCAGGCATCCCTATGCGGCTACCTGCTAAAGCTCCGATTGTAGCTCCCCAACCAGGCGGATTACTGAACGTATTGTTTGGCAATCCTAAAGATTTATCAGGATTTCCCGTATCGTTAAGCCCTGCAGATTCGCAAATTTCGCAATAATATGAGCTTTGTTACGCATTACCTGAGCCTCCGACCCAAGTCATTTCATGAACACATATAGTGGATTAAATTTAAATCAGGACAAGGCGACGAAGCCGCAGACAGTACAAATAGTACGGCAAGGCGAGGCAACGCTGTACTGGTTTTTGTTAATCCACTATAAAACTCTCATTTTGAAACTCCTTGTATCGTTAATCAAACAATCAAAAGGGCAGATGCCCTATCCTTGCTTTTACAGACGGAGTGCCTGTAAAAGAGGATGGTTTCAGGCAGTTTTGAAGTTTGTGTTTTTTATTGTCTTCTGGTCGTCTGAAAAGGTTTCAGACAACTTCTTTATCTTTCAGCCTCAAGTCTTACAGTTTGCCCGACATACTATAAATCAGCTCCAATACCCATTCGTACAGCCGCCGTTTCTCGTGCAGGATGTCTGCTTCCAACGTCATGCCGATTTGCAGCGGTTTTTCCTCACCGTATGCAGTGATGGTTGGTTTGTCGGGTTTTATTTTCACGAGATAAACAGGTTCGTTGCTCTTCGCCAAATCGGAGGATACCATGCCCAATCCCGACAATTCCTGTCTGCCCAGTGCCGTTTTTGCTACTGATACGACACTGCCGGAAGCAAGCCCGAATTTTTGATAGGGATATGCCTGATAACGTAGGACAACCTTGTCTTTCGGCTTGATAAAGCCTGCTGCACTGCTGGGGATATATAGATGGGCATATAGCTCGGTACGTTCGGGAACAATGCTCAAGAGCAGTTTGGAAGGATCAACCTGCTGTCCGACTTCGACGTTCGGTATTGCTATATAACCCGACCGTCCTGCACGGATGATTTGTTCAGAGCGCATTTCAAAATCCAAAACTTCTTGAGAAATATCGGCAATGGTGCGTTCAAGCCAGCTTTGTTCTGTCTCATGCCGCTTGGGGGAGGCTGGCCAATGTCAGATTCTGCGTGCGGATTTCCTGAAGCAGCCCGACTTCTTCTCGGCGGTAGGCATCAAGTTTGGCTTTCTGCTCTAAAAGCTCTGCCTTGACATTCATCATTTCTTGTTTTGGCACTGCATCATTGGCGGATAGGAAACGATATTTCTGCAACATTTCTTCCGCAAGTCTAATGCGCCTTTTCTGACCGTCTATCTGTTGCGAAATATGGAGTTCCTGGTTTTCCAAACGTTCGACAGTTGCTTTAAGGCTGCGCGTTTCATTCTCGTGTATCAGCTTCAGACGACCCAGTTCCTGTTCTGCCAACGTTTTCTTCAAAACTGCCTCCGTTTTCAACTGCTGCTGCACGCTACCTCCTGCGCCGAAACGTGAGGTCGAAAGCGCAAATAGCTTGTCGCCAGCCTTAACCTTTTCTCCATCTTCCACGAATTTCGCTGTAATTGTCCCCGTATCCGGTGCATACACCCTGATTACGCCCGATGCAGGTAAAATTTGTCCCTCCACTGTTGTCTTTCGCGTATAGTTACCAAATATCAAAAACAGGATAATCAATAACGCAGATATCGATGCAAATGTCGTCCATAGGGAAAATGACAACGGTCGTGTCAGAATCACTTTACCCGTCAGGCTGGTTTGGCGGGCAACGGCGACTTCGGGACGGAAGAAGGGTTGCTTGGGTCTATTCATAAAATTGAAGTTAAGAAAGTTTCAGACGACCCCTAGAGATTGTCTGGACGATGAGAAATATCAGCAGTAATCTGTACCGTCAGTGTAGCCGTTTCCTGATTTATCTGCTTTTGTTGCGGGAGCAGTTAATCCATGTTCAATCTCAAAGATTGGTCTTCCGTTATAAGGAGGTGCATTAACGGCATCATTTACCCAATTACGAGTCACATTGTATACACCATTTGCACCAGCAGCACCGTAAGCATTTTTCGGCAGATAATAAACTGCCGCTGCGGCAGCAGGTATTGCAACCAAATCCCCCCATGTGGGACCTCCTTTGGTTGTGGCAGCATTAGCTACATTTCCAGCTATATTGTCTGTTACAGGACCTCCCCCTGAAACCAGCTTCAATTCATGAAGTTGAAGTTCAATCATTTTTATACTCCTTTTCTTGGTTGGTATTCCTAAAAATTCGGCTAACAAAAACATATGGCAGATATATTGAAAAAAAATTCAAAGTACCCTGAATAAAATTCAAATTCCAACTATATTTGTTAATGTAGTCGAGAAGAAACATATCTGATAAAAAATATAGCACTTGATAACAAGCTATTACTAATATTACGAAAAATGTAAATTGCTTCCAGTTTTTCATAGAATCCCTCACAAAATTTCCAGAAAATCTAACTCTATCAACTGATAAATCAACTTCCTAACTTCTTCATATTTTCCCTGATTGAAGTTAACCAGTAGATTTTTCAACAATAACGGTTCATTCTTACCGATGTGTTCTAACACTTTTTTCCCCAACTCATCTACGCTTATCTTCATCCCATTCCCAATCAAATATCCCTTTTCCAACGTATCCAAATTATTGGCATTTAATCTCAACCTGACGTCGTCTGAAAGCGGAGTAGCGTTGGGATTCGCGAACTGTTCGAGATGAAAAGCGGTATCGGTACGTTCTTTGCCGAGGAAGTCTTCACTGAAGGCTTCGTAATTGACGGGGTCGGCAATCATGGCAGCAATTTGTGCGGCAGTATCGTTGATACGCGTCCTATCTTGCTCCCAGTCTGAGAAACTGTGGCGCAGACTTTCTATGGTGGGGAATTTCTTCATTAGCCACTCGAGGTAATTATAGCCGTTGGGCGGAAAGGTACCGACAGCGAGGTGGAAGGTTTCACAGCCGAGCGGGATAGGTCTGTGCCACCAACCGCGCGGGATGTAGAGGACATCACCTGCTTCAAGGATAATATCCATATCGATATGTTCAGGAATGGAAATATCAGTATCTTTAGTCTGTTGCATATACAATGGCATAGGGAAATCAGGGGCAGTAAGTTGCCAACGTTTCTTGCCGAAAAGCTGGATGGCATACACATCTCGGATGTCCCAATGGTTTTTATAAGATTCGTCGCTGCCAAAAGCAAGATATCCACTAACAATAGTATGTGCGCCGGCAAAGCGGGCGACTTGACGGGCGATATGGTCTGAAAACGGCTCGTTGTTAATATGGTTATAGACTAACGACGCACCATTCTTCATATGTTCGTAGATAACGGATTTAATAAAACGGTAGCGAGTTTTGCCCAAATCGTCGAAACTTTCGACGTATTCTTCTTTAGGAACGATTGCGCCTTTTTTACGCAGATGAAACAGCGGTGCGGTTGGGTCTGCTCGTTGGTATATCTCGTTGATATCTTTCCAAGATGCGGATTCGAGATTCCGAACCGCTCCTTTAAAGAGCTTGGGCTTTTGATACAGATAAGTCTGTCGGAACGTTTTAGGACTAATGCCGAAGTCGAGATGGATGCTCATTACTTCCCCTTACTCAGAAAATATTTAAAATTTATAATGTTACATATATTTACAAATATTAAAGTTTTTTTTGTGTGTGCGTCAAGGAATTGTTGCCAATTTTGTTATAGTGGATTAACAAAAATCAGGAAAAGGCGACGAAACCGCAGACAGTACAAATAGTACGGCAAGGCGAGGCAACGCTGTACTGGTTTAAATTTAATCCACTATAAAAATTTGTTTTGTTTCCAAACGAAAAAAAGCGGTTTGTTTTTTGTTGTTAACATTTTTATTGTAATTAAATAAAAGGTCGTCTGAAAACGGTTTTCAGACGACCTTTTGCTATAATCGGGCTTCATCGCCCCGTTCGGTTTGGAACCTTATGAAAACCCTCGTCCTCCTCCTGCTTTCCTTCTCCACGACCACCGCTTTCGCCGCATACGGTTTGGGTTTGGGGCAGGCACCGAAATATCCTGCCGACTTTCGCGCCTACGGTTATGTTTATTCCGGACGGCAGGGCTGGGTTTTAAAAACAGAGGCGGATGCCATTAAATTAGACACGCTTTTCAAACGCTTTGTGTACCGTCCTTCCGCCGCCAATCAAAACCCCGTCGGACAAGCCGTCGGACAGCGTTCGGACGGCATACCCGCCAACCACACAAAGGAAAAACCATGAGTAAAAAAATCAAAGTCGGCATTGTCGGCGCGACGGGCTACACGGGCGTGGAACTGCTGCGCCTGCTTGCCGCCCATCCCGATGTCGAAGTCGCCGCCGTAACCAGCCGCAGCGAAGCGGGAACTGCAGTTGCCGATTACTTTCCGAGTTTGCGCGGCGTGTACGGCCTCGCCTTCCAAACGCCCGACGAGGCAGGTTTGGAACAATGCGACATCGTCTTCTTCGCCACGCCCAACGGCATCGCCATGAAAGACGCGCCGCGCCTGATTGAACAGGGCGTGCGCGTCATCGACCTTTCCGCCGACTTCCGCATACGGGACATTCCGACCTGGGAACACTGGTACGGCATGACCCACGCCGCCCCCGACCTCGTTTCCCAAGCCGTGTACGGATTGAGCGAACTCAACCGCGAAGCCGTCGCACAGGCACGCCTCGTCGCCAACCCCGGCTGCTACCCGACCTGCGTATCCCTGCCGCTCGTGCCGCTGTTGCGGCAATGCCGTCTGAAGCCCGGTATGCCGCTGATTGCCGACTGCAAATCCGGCGTGTCCGGCGCGGGCAGGAAAGGCAATGTCGGTTCGCTGTTGTGCGAAGCCGGCGACAACTTCAAAGCCTACGGCATAGCCGGACACCGCCACCTGCCCGAAATCAGGCAGACCATCGCCGGGCTTCAGGACGGCATCGCCGAAGGATTCGTGTTCACGCCGCACCTCGCGCCGATGATACGCGGTATGCACGCCACCGTTTACCTCCACCTTTCAGACGGCATCTGCCCCGAAACCATCCTGCGCGACTATTACCGCGACAGCCTGTTCGTGGACATCCTGCCCGCCGGTTCGACACCCGAAACCCGCAGCGTGCGCGGCGCAAACCTCTGCCGCATCAGCATCCAACAGGCGGCGCAATCCGATGTGTGGGTCGTCCTTTCCGTCATCGACAACCTCGTCAAAGGCGCGGCGGGACAGGCGGTGCAAAATATGAACATCATGTTCGGACTGAAGGAAACACACGGCTTGGACGCAATCCCCCTGCTCCCCTGAAACGCAAACGGCAAACCGCAGGTATCGTGCCTGCGGTTTTTTGATGCCATCTGAAAGTGGCGGTTTTTTAGGTTCAGACGGCTTTTGGCTCATTATTCCGCGAAAACAAAAATCTAAAATACCGTCATTCCCGCAAAAGCGGGAATCTATAGTGGATTAAATTTAAACCAGTACAGCGTTGCCTCGCCTTGCCGTACTATCTGTACTGTCTGCGGCTTCGTCGCCTTGTCCTGATTTAAATTTAATCCACTATAGTTTATCCGGCTTCAGCGATTTCCGACACATTTCCACACGCTTCAATTTCGTCATTTCTCCGGTTTCAGTCATTGCCGATAACACCGTGGTTTTTCATTTCTAGATTCCCGCCTGCGCGGGAATGACGGCGGAGGGCTTGCCGTTTTTCCCGGTAAATACCTGCAATTTAAAATCCCATCATTGCCGTGAAAACAAACCAAAAACCTAAAATCCCGTCATTGCCGCGAAAACAAACCAAAAACCTAAAATCCCGTCATTCCCGCAAAAGCGGGAATCTAGTTTATCCGGCTTCAGCGATTTCCGACACATTTCCACACGCTTCGATTCCGTCATTTCTCCGGTTTCAATCATTTCCGATAACACCGTGGTTTTTCATTTCTAGATTCCCGCCTGCGCGGGAATGACGGCGGAGAGCTTGCCGTTTTTCCCGGTAAATACCTGCAATTTAAAATCCCATCATTGCCGTGAAAACAAACCAAAAACCTAAAATCCCATCATTGCCGCGAAAACAAACCAAAAACCTAAAATCCCGTCATTCCCGCAAAAGCGGGAATCTAGTTTATCCGGCTTCAGCGATTTCCGACACATTTCCGCACGCTTCAATTTCGTCATTTCTCCGGTTTCAGTCATTGCCGATAACACCGTGGTTTTTTATTTCTAGATTCCCGCCTGCGCGGGAATGACGGCGGAGGGCTTGCCGTTTTCCCGATAAGTCTCTGCGGCTTCCCATTATCGGGTTTCCGTCCACTTGGGAATAACGGGATTTGAAATCATGAAAATGTGTCAAAAATAATATAGTGGATTAACAAAAACCAGTACGGCGTTACCTCGCCTTAGCTCAAAGAGAACGATTCTCTAAGGTGCTGAAGCACCAAGTGAATCGGTTCCGTACTATTTGTACTGTCTGCGGCTTCGTCGCCTTGTCCTGATTTTTGTTAATCCACTATAAAAAATCAGATTTCCGTTACACTTTTTTTTCTAATATTTCAGACGGCATTTTGCTCACACGCCCAAATAACCTTCCCTGCCGGAAAGCCATCTTGCCAAATGCGCTTCGACGATTTCGGGGTTTTGCTCAATCAGCAAAGGGGCGGTTTCGCGCGCCTGTTCCAAAAGGTGCAGGTCTTCTTCGAGTTTGGCGAAACGCAGCATAGGCACGCCGCTTTGGCGCGCGCCGAGAAACTCGCCCGGGCCGCGGATATTGAGGTCTTGGCGGGCGATTTCGAAGCCGTCGGTGTGTTCGTAGATGACTTTCAGCCGCGCTTTGGCGAGTTCGCCCAAGGGTTCGGCAAACAGGAGGACGCACACGCTTTCTGCCGCGCCGCGCCCGACCCGACCGCGTAATTGGTGCAGCTGCGCCAAGCCCATGCGCTCGGCGTGTTCGATGACCATCAGGGCGGCATTGGGCACATCTACGCCGACTTCGATGACGGTGGTGGCGACCAAGACGTTCAGCCCCCCCGAAGAAAACCGCGCCATCACTTCGGCCTTTTCGGCGGCCTTCATGCGCCCGTGTACCAGTCCGATATTGAGTTCGGGCAATGCCGTCTGAAGCCGGGCGAGGGTTTCGGCGGCGGTTTGCAGTTGCAGGGTTTCGCTTTCTTCAATCAATGGGCAGACCCAATACGCCTGCCGCCCTTTTCGGCAAGTGCCGAGGACGAAGCCTTCGACTTCGGCGCGGCGGACGTTGTTGACGAGGCGCGTTTTAATCGGTGTGCGCCCGGGCGGCAATTCGTCGATGACGGACACGTCCAAATCGGCGAAAAAACTCATCGCAAGCGTGCGCGGGATGGGCGTGGCGGACATCATCAGCTGATGGACTTCACGCCCTTTGTTTTTGAGGGCGAGGCGTTGGGCAACGCCGAAACGGTGCTGTTCGTCCACAATGGTCAAGCCCAAATTGTGAAACGCCACGCCGTCTGAAAACAGGGCGTGCGTGCCGATGGCGATTTTGACGCTGCCGTCGGCGAGTTTGGCTTTGGCTTCGTCTTTGGCTTTTTTACGCAAACTGCCAAAAAGGCGGACAACTTCAATACCCAAAGGTTCGAGCCATTGTTTAAATTTAATAAAATGTTGTTCGGCAAGGATTTCAGTGGGCGCCATTACAGCCACCTGCGTGCCGGATTCGATGGCGGTCAGCGCGGACAAGGCGGCGACGATGGTTTTGCCGCTGCCGACATCGCCTTGCAGCAGGCGGTGCATCGGGTAGGTTTGCGCCATATCGCGGCAGATTTCGGAAACAACTTTTTCTTGTGCATCAGTCAGGGCAAACGGTAAGGCGTGGCGCAGGGCTTGGGTCAATGTGCCGTCGCCGCCCAATGCCGCCGCCGTGCCGCCGATACGCTTCTGTCGCGCCAAGCGCATCGAAAGCTGTTGCGCCAAAAGTTCATCGAATTTGAGCCGTTGCCATGCAGGCAGCGTGCCGTCTGAAAGCTGATGAATCGTGAAACTCGGCGGCGGCGAATGCAAAAGACGCAGGCTTTCGGCGAGGTGTGGCAGCTTCAGACGGCACAGCAGGGCATCGGGCAGCGTGTCGTGCAGCGGCGTAACGTCCAACGCCGTCTGAATAATACGGCGCAAAGTGGGCTGGTTCAAACCGTTTACGGTCGGGTAAACCGGCGTGAGGCTTTCCGCCAAACCGCCGCCCTCGGCATCGCGGATTTTGGGATGAATCATCTCGTCGCCGTAAAAGCCGTGTTTGATTTCGCCCACGGCGCGGATGCGTTTGCCGACCGCCGTCTGTTTCTGATGGCTGGCGTAAAAGTGGATGAAGCGCAGAAAAAGGACGCTGCCGGAACCGTCGGCGATTTGGACAATCAACTGCTTGCGCGGTTTGAACGTTACTTCCTGATGGATAACCTCGCCCTCGACCTGGCACGGCACGCCAATCGGCGCGTCCTTAATCGGCATAATGTGCGTCTCGTCCTCGTAACGCAGCGGCAGGTGCAACACCAAATCCCACGCGGTATGGAGGTTGAGTTTGTCGAGCTTCTTGGCGGAAACATCGGTGATTTTGAGCTGTTTCTGGGTTTCGGGCGACATCATAGGCAGATTCCTTTGGACGCGCCTATTTTATCCGAAAACAAAAATGCCGTCTGAAACGGATTCAGACGGCATCGACAGGCAGGAATCAAGCCCCGGCGGCTTCGGCTTCCTGCTGTTGTTGGTAAATCGCCTCAAAATTAATCGGCGCGAGCAGGACGGGCGGGAAGCCGGCGCGCGTTACCGTACCGGAAACCGCTTCGCGCGCGTAAGGGAAGAGGATGTTCGGACACGCCACGCCGAGCAGCAGGTCGGCATCTTCTTCGGGGATGTTTTCCAAACGGAAGATGCCGCTTTGGGTTACTTCGTTCAAAAACATCGTGCGCTCGTTATCCAGCTTGGCGGTAACGGTTACGGTAACGTCCACGTTGTAGTAGCCGTCTTCCAGCTTTTGGCTGCCGGTGGAAACGCGCATATCCACTTCGGGCTCGCCCTGTTCCAAAAAGATTTGCGGCGCGTGCGGCACTTCCAAAGACAAGTCTTTGACATACAGTCGCTCGATGCTGAATACGGGTTGCAGTTCTTCGCTCATTTTGTTTTCCTAGTTGGGGGTTAAGGGTTCAGCAGTCCGTCCAGCCCGCCTTCCTGCTGGAGGCGGTAGAGGTCGGTAAATCCGCCGACGTGCGTTTCGCCGATGAAAATCTGCGGCACGCTGCGCTGTCCGGAAAGCTGCTGCATTTCGGCAAAGGCTTCGGGACTTGCATCGACACGGATTTCGTCGATATGTCCGACACCTGCCGCGTGCAGCAGCCTTTTCGCCATCGTGCAGTAGGGGCAAAACGGACCTGTGTACATGGTAACGGTCTGCATATTGGGTTTCCGAAAGTTTTGCAATGATAATCAATATAGGGGCATTTCCCCCGTTTGGCAAGTGCGGAACAGATGCACGTTCAAACGGCATGTGCGGAATGTGTCAAAGTTTCTTTTTTAAAGTATGATAGACATTGTGAAAAATATTTTTGCACCCGCGCTGCGCGGCGGAACGGATGCAAAAATATTTTTATTACATTTTCAGGAAAAACCATGTTGTCAGGACTCCCCATCCCCAAAGACATCGCGCGCCCGCCCGAAACGATATTGGTCAACATCACGCCGCAGGAAACGCGCGTAGCGGTGTTGGAGGAAAACAATATCTGCGAGCTGCACATCGAGCGCAACAGCGAACACAGCCTAGTCGGCAATATCTATTTGGGCGTGGTGCGCCGCGTGCTGCCTGGGATGCAGAGCGCGTTTATCGACATCGGCTTGGAACGCGCGGCGTTTTTACACATCGTCGATGTCCTCGAACAACGCCGCAACCCCGAAGAAACCCAGCGCATCGAACATATGCTGTTTGAAGGGCAGTCTGTTTTGGTGCAGGTCATCAAAGACCCGATCAACACCAAAGGCGCGCGGCTTTCCACCCAAATCTCGCTGGCGGGGCGTTTCCTCGTCCATCTTCCGCAAGAAGACCACATCGGCGTGTCCCAACGCATCGAAGACGATGCCGAACGCAGCAGCCTGCGCGAACGCCTCGACAAGCTCCTGCCGGAAAATGCCTGCCGGGGCTACATCATCCGCACCAACGCCGAAAACGCCACCGACGAACAGCTCCAGTCCGACATCGACTACCTGACCAAAGTGTGGGAACACATCCAAGAACAGGCGAAAATCCGGCCGCCGGAAACCCTGCTTTATCAGGATTTGCCCTTGAGTTTGCGCGTGTTGCGCGATATGGTCGGCTGCGACACGCAAAAAATCCTCGTCGATTCCACCGTAAACCACGGCCGCATGACGCGTTTTGCCGAACAATACGTCCACGGCGCATTGGGCAGGATAGAATTGTTCAAAGGCGAACGCCCGCTATTTGAAACCCACAACGTCGAGCAGGAAATCAGCCGCGCCCTGCAACCGCGCATCAACCTCAACTTCGGCAGCTACCTGATTATCGAATCCACCGAAGCGATGACCACGATAGACGTGAACACCGGCGGCTTCGTCGGCGCACGCAATTTCGATGAAACGATTTTCCGCACCAACCTCGAAGCCTGCCACACCATCGCCCGCGAATTGAGGCTGCGCAACCTCGGCGGCATCATCATCATCGACTTCATCGATATGGCGCAGGAAAGCCACCGCGAAGCCGTGTTGCAGGAGCTTGCCAAAGCCCTCGCCTTCGACCGTACCCGCGTTACCCTGCACGGTTTTACCAGCCTGGGACTGGTCGAGCTGACGCGCAAACGCTCGCGCGAAAACTTAAACCAAGTCCTCTGCGAACCCTGCCCTTCCTGCCAAGGCAGAGGCCGTCTGAAAACGCCGCAAACCGTATGCTACGAAATCCAGCGCGAAATCGTCCGCGAAGCGCGCCGTTACGATGCCGAAAGTTTCCGCATCCTCGCCGCCCCCAACGTCATCGATTTGTTTTTGGACGAAGAATCGCAATCCTTGGCAATGCTGATAGATTTCATCGGCAAACCGATTTCTTTGGCAGTCGAAACCGCTTACACGCAGGAACAATACGATATAGTGCTGATGTAAAAAATGCCGTCTGAAGCCTTCAGACGGCATCTGTCTATTTCAGGGTTTCCTTGTCCAACAACGCCCGTATCAACAGACCGTGTCCGAAACGTCGGCTGTCGGTCAGTTCCAAATGTCCGCCGTATTTTTTGGCAACAGGCTTTATCGGCAACCCGATTTCTTTATTTCTCTGGCAGTCGAAACCGCCTACACGTAGGAACAATACGATATTGTGCTGATGTAAAAAAATGCCGTCTGAAGCCTTCAGACGGCATCTGTCTATTTCAGGGTTTCCTTGTCCAACAACGCCCGTATCAACAGACCGTGTCCGAAACGTCGGCTGTCGGTCAGTTCCAAATGTCCGCCGTATTTTTTGGCAAGCGTGTCGGCGATGGACAGACCCAGCCCCGTCCCCTGCTGCTCCGTTCCCAAAATACGGTAAAACGGATCGAGGACGCGGGCGCGTTCGGATTCGGGAATGCCGTTCCCGTTATCTTCCACCCACACGGCGAGATATTTCCCTTCGTCCGTGAAACCCAAATCGATCCTGCCTTCGGGCGGCGTGTAACGTACCGCGTTGTCGGCAAAGGTTTTAATCAGCGTATAGATTTCCGTTTCGTCGGCAGACACTTCGACATCGCCTCCGACCGCCACGCCGATGTCCTGACGTTTTTCCAAAGCCAGCGGCATCAGTTCCTGCAACACTTGGCGGAAACGGCTTTGCAGACCGAATGTCGTTTTCGTCAGAGGGGTTTCATCCGACTGCGAACGCGCCAGTGCCAAAAGCTGTTCGAGCAGGTGTTTGTTGCGCCTGATGCTCTGCTGCAAAACGGCAGGCTGCCGCGCTGCATCGGGTGGGAGCGACATATTGTTGAGCCGTTCCGCCTGAAGGGAAAGGGCTGTCATCGGCGTACGCAATTCGTGTGCCGCGTCGGCGACAAACCGCTGACGGTGGCGGATGTCTTCATCCGCACGTTTCAAAAGCAGGTTGATGGCGGTTACGAACCCTCTGATTTCACTGGGAATATTGTCCACACTCAAAGCAGACAGGTCATTGATTCGGCGTTGTTCGAGACTTTGCGACAATTTGCGGACGGGGCGCATGGCTTTGTGCGTAATCCACACGGTCAGCAGTATCATCAGCGGCAGTGCCGCCAGCAGGGGCAACACGCTTTGCCGTGCCGCATCCGCCGCCAAATCTTCACGGTATTCGTTTTCCTGCATAACGGCAATCCGTCCCTGTTCGGTCGTGCGGATATAGACGCGGTAATAATCGTCGTCCCCGTCCGCCTGAAGCGTGTGCAGACCGTCCGCCAGATGCGCAGGCAGGCTGACAACAGGGTCTTCCTGCTGCGGCATCTGCACGAAAATGCGCGTATCGCCGTCGCCCTCGGGCAAAGTTTCGGGTTTGGAATCGGGTGCGACGTACAATGCCGCCTGACGGAGCAGGTCGTCCTGCAACGCTTCCGTTTCGTGGAAGGTTTCGTAGTAGGAAAACATACCTGCAAGCATTGCCAGCGGAACAAACATCCAAACCGTCCCGCCCCAGCAAACCCAAATCCAGCAGCATCAAGTCATAAGGCTGGGCAGCGGCAGCCGCGCGCCGTTTTTGACCCAATCCACCGCATAGCCGCCGTCTTTCAAACTTGCCGACACCGCCTCCGCAATCATCGCATCGTCTTCCACCAGCAAAACACGCATCAACTTTCCCTTCAAAATAAACCGTGCCTATTCTAACACCCCAAAATTAGCCGCAATTTAGCGGCCTTTACGCTTGCCGGTATTTTTCAAAACTGCGGCACAAAAAACCGCGCCGGCAACTGCCTTCAGACGGCATTGGGGCGCGATTGCAACACACGGGCAGGCAGAGCCTGCGACAGACCACAGGAACGATTCAGGCTTCAGACGGCTTCGCCGTTTACGGCAGAGGCACGATTCCTGCCGCTATCGAACTGGCCAATATCGCCAGCGACAAACCCCACGCCCAGAAAAACGAATAACGGATGTGTTTGCCCATCGACAATTTCGCCAAACCCAAGCCCATCCACAAAGCCGGCGAAAGCGGCGTAACAAAAGTGCCGACGATACTGCCGATCAACATCGCATAACCTGCTGCTTCGGGCGCCACGCCCGCCTGCGAGGTAATCTGCTCCACAATCGGAAACAGTCCGAAATAATAAGCGTCCGTACTCAAAACCAACTCAAGCGGAATGCCCAACACACCGATGGCAATATGCAGATAAGGCAGCAGCGCGTCCGGCAGGATATGCACAATGTCTTTGGAAATCGCGTCCAACATCCCCGCACCCTTCAAAATCCCCAAAAACGTACCTGCCGCCAAAATAATGGACGCCATCATCACCGCGCCGCCGGCGTGGGCATAAATCCGCTCCATCTGTTCCTGCGGGCTGCGGTAATTCAAAAGCAACGCCGCCGTTGCAGCCAGCATAAATACATAACCCGGCGGGAAGATGCCCGAAAAAAGCAGGCTCATCGCCGCCAAAAACAGCAGGACATTCCACCAAAACAGTTTCGGACGCGCCAATTTTTGTTCTTCTTCCGACAAAGGCACCGGCTTTATCAAATCCGCCACGGCGGGCAACGCGCCCAACTCCCGGACAATCCGCCTTTTTTCACGCACACCCAAAAGCAGGGACAGCGCAAGGATAAACACTACACCGATAATTTGCACCGTCAACAAAGGTTTATACAATTCGCCCACATCTGCGCCCAACACGCTTGCAACCCGCCCAGTCGGCCCGCCCCACGGCAGAAGGTTAATCAATCCCGCACTGGAAGTTAGCAGCAAAAACAGCAGGTAAGGATTCATATGCAGACGCTTGTAAAGCGGCAAAAGGGCGGGGACGACCAATAAAAACGTCGTCGCACCCGCCCCGTCCAACTGCGCCACCACCGACACCAAGACCGTCCCCACACTCACTGCCACGATATTACCCCGAGTCAGCTTAATCAAACCGCCTATCATCGGACGAAACAGCCCCACATCGTTCATGATTCCAAAAAACAAAATGGAAAACATAAACATAATCACAATCTGCATCACCGATTTGGTGCCGCCCGAATAAAATTCTTTTAATTGGGATACATCAAACCCCGCCAGCAACGCCCCAAACAGCGGCACCAAGATTAATGCGATGATGGGCGACACTTTTTCCGTCAGCAGCAACCATACGATGACCCCGATAATCAGCAGTCCGATAAACGTCAGCATCATTTCTCCTTTATTTTATTTTAAACAGAAAACCGACCGTGCAGGCAAAACCGCCCACAGACGCGGGATAAGCCCTGCATTCTACTTTTTTATTTTGAAACAAGTCAATCGGTCATTTCCTCCCATTCACGCCTGCCGCCATTCCTGCATCCGTCCGTCATTTCACGGCGGCAACCGATACGGAACAACCGGCAAATCGGTATCGGGACGGCGCGGGGGCATTCATCCCGGTGCGCCGATTCAAACGAAACCGCCCCTATCATTGCGGAGCGCGGGGCATGCCGTACACGCGGGATTTTATAGTGGATTAACAAAAATCAGGACAAGGCGGCGAGCCGCAGACAGTACAAATAGTACGGAACCGATTCACTTGGTGCTTCAGCACCTTAGAGAATCGTTCTCTTTGAGCTAAGGCGAGGCAACGCCGTACTGGTTTTTGTTAATCCGCTATAAACACGCCGGTCATTTGCCGCGCATTATCCGGCAAACGGCAAACCTTGACGCTGCCCAGCCCATATAAAAAAGCCGCAAAACCCGAACCGGTTTTGCGGCCTTTCGACTTGTTTGTTTATTTGGCATTTCTTTCAATCAAACCGACAAACTGATTAATATATGACTGAACAAAATCCCTTGCCGAGTCGATCAATTTGCCGTTTTCATCAAACAGTGTCGGCGAATTGCCCAAAAACACTTCCGGCTGTCCGGTTACGGGCATATCGAAATAAGACAGCGCAAGGCGCAGGTTTTTTTGCGAACTGTAACCGCCCATCTTGCCGACGGAATGGCTGATGATGCCGGCCGGTTTGTTTTTCCACGCCACGTCGGCATTCGGTTTCGAGCCGATGTCCACCGCATTTTTCAAACAGGCGGGAATGGTGCGGTTATTTTCGGACGTAACGAACAAAATGCCGTCCGAAGCCTTAATCGTTTCGCGGAAAACCGTGTAGCTTTCGGGCAGCGGCACATCTTCCACCGCAGGGTCGTCATAATCGAAATTGTAAAGCGGCAGATGTCCGATTTCGACGATTTCCGCCTGCCAGCCTTCGGGGAACATCTCCGCCGCATTCAATGCCACTTTGCGCGCAAAAGAAGCACGGCGCAGGCTGCCCACCAAAATACTGATTTTCTTAGCCATAATCATTCCTCCTGAATATTAAGTTTGTGCGTCTCAATCATTTCATAATGATAGCGATTATTATATATGTGATTTCCCCTGCAAACAAGCCGGCCCGCCGCCACAGCGTTCCCACTTATCCGGCTTTGCCTTATAATTGCTTTTTTTATGTAACAGATTTACCTATGAATTTCCCCAAAACAGCGGCCTCCCTGCTGCTGCTTCTCGCCTCCCTCGCCGCACACGCGCTCGATACAGGTCGCATTCCGCAAAACGAAATCGCCGTATATGTCCAAGAGCTTGACAGCGGAAAAGTCATCATTGACCACCGCTCGGATGTCCCCGTCAACCCCGCCTCCACAATGAAACTCGTTACCGCGTTTGCCGCCTTCAAAACCTTCGGCAGCAATTACCGCTGGGCGACCGAGTTTAAAAGCAACGGTACGGTAAACGACGGCACGCTTGACGGAAACCTGTATTGGGCGGGCAGCGGCGACCCCGTTTTCAATCAGGAAAACCTGCTTGCCGTCCAACGCCAGTTGCGCGAACAAGGCATACGCAATATCACGGGACACCTGATGCTCGACCACAGCCTGTGGGGCGAAGTCGGCAGCCCCGACGATTTCGAAGCCGACAGCGGTTCGCCGTTTATGACGCCCCCCAATCCAACTATGCTGTCTGCCGGTATGGTTATGGTGCGCGCCGAACGCAATGCCGCCGACAGTACCGACATCCTCACCGATCCGCCTTTGCCGCATATTTTCGCCCAAAACAACTTAAAAATTACCGCCTCCCAAGCTGCCTGCCCTTCGATCAAAAAACTGATGCGTGCATCTTTTTCGGACAATACGCTGAAATTGCGCGGCAATATTCCCGAGAGCTGTTTGGGCAAGCCTGTCGGTGTCCGGATGTTCGCGCTTGACGAACTGATCCGGCAAAGTTTTACCAACCACTGGCTGCTCGGCGGCGGACGGATTTCAGACGGCATCGGCATATCCGACACGCCGGAAGGCGCGCAGACGCTTGCCGTTGCACACTCAAAGCCGATGAAGGAAATTTTGACGGACATGAACAAGCGTTCGGACAATCTAATTGCGCGTTCCGTCTTCCTCAAACTCGGCGGCGACGGCAAACTGCCCGCCGTTTCCGAACAGGCAGCGTCTGCCGTCCGGCGTGAACTTGCCGTGTCGGGCATCGATGTTGCGGATTTGGTTTTGGAAAACGGTTCAGGTCTGTCCAGAAAAGAAAGGGTAACGGCGAGAATGATGGCGCAAATGTTGGAAACGGCTTATTTCAGCCCGTTTGCACAAGATTTCATCGATACGCTGCCCATCGCCGGCACAGACGGGACTTTACGCAACCGCTTCAAACAAAGCGGCGGGCTGTTGCGCTTAAAAACCGGCACGCTCAACAATGTCCGCGCCCTTGCAGGTTATTGGCTGGGCGACAAACCGATGGCGGTGGTCGTCATCATCAACAGCGGCCGCGCCGTTTCCCTGCTGCCCGACTTGGACAACTTCGTTGCCAACAACATCATCTCCGGCGGCGATGGCTGGCTGGATGCGAAACTGATGTGCAAAGAACGCCGAGCCTGAAACAGGAAAATATAGTGGATTAAATTTAAGGGGCTGTCCTAGATAACTAGGACAAACTCGATTTTACTAATTGTTTTAAAATGGAACAAGAACTTTTATCTCACTGTTGTTAAAACGCCATTCGCACTCCTTTAAATACAGCTCAAAATGCGCTTTGGGAATGCCGTTAAACTTGCGTAAATGACGTTTTGCCTGGTTCCAAAAGTTCTCAATTCCATTAATATGGTTTTGTCGTTCGGCAAAATGTGTGCTGTGATTGATACGAAAACGAAGTTTCAGCGAAGCTAAAATGGCTAAATTCGCGCACATCTAATACATCATAGCTACGATAACAATCCGTATAAACAATGCTGTCAGGTTTCACTTGTTCACGGATAATAGGAAATAAAGTAGCGGTTTGAGTATTCGGTACTGTAACCGTATAAACCTTACCATTTCGCTTCAAAAGACCGAATACGGCGACTTTACCGGCAGCACCGCCACCGCGTTTGCCTTTGCGTTGTCCGCCAAAATAACTTTCATCTGCTTCTACTTCGCCATCAAACATTTCCAAATGCGGACTGTTTTGATAAATAAGTAATCGTAAACGATGAAAATAATAGGCTGCGGTATTTTTATTAACGCCTACTAACTCTGCTGCCGTTCTTGCAGTTACACCTGCGACAAATAGCTCAATGAGTTTATTTTGTTTATACCGGCTTAGACGACTTTTTCTCATAGGGATAATTCTAACTTAATTTGAATTTCCCTAGTTATCTAGGACAGCCCCAAATTTAAACCAGTACGGCGTTGCCTCGCCTTAGCTCAAAGAGAACGATTCTCTAAGGTGCTGAAGCACCAAGTGAATCGGTTCCGTACTATCTGTACTGTCTGCGGCTTCGTCGCCTTGTCCTGATTTTTGTTAATCCACTATATAAAAATGCCGTCTGAACTGTTCAGACGGCATTTTTGATTTTCAAACCGGAATTACAGCCCCGCTGCCGCCCTCAATGCAGCAGCTTTGTCGGTGCGCTCCCAAGTGAACTCAGGTTCTTCGCGGCCGAAATGTCCGTAAGCGGCGGATTTACTGTAAATCGGGCGCAAGAGATCGAGCATTTGGACGATGCCTTTGGGGCGCAGGTCGAAATGTTCGCGAACTAAGGTAATCAGTTTTTCTTCGCTGATTTTGCCTGTGCCGAAAGTATCGATGGAAATCGAAGTCGGTTCGGCAACGCCGATGGCGTAGGAAACTTGAATTTGGCATTGGGTTGCCAAGCCTGCGGCGACGATGTTTTTCGCCACATAACGGCAGGCGTAAGCGGCGGAACGGTCAACCTTGGACGGGTCTTTGCCGGAGAATGCGCCGCCGCCGTGCGGAGCCGCGCCGCCGTAGGTGTCAACAATGATTTTACGGCCGGTCAAACCGCAGTCGCCTTGCGGGCCACCGATAACGAAGCGGCCGGTCGGGTTGATCAGGTATTTGGTTTCGTCAGTCAGCAGTTCAGACGGCAGGACGGGCTTGATAATCTGCTCGATGACGGCGTTTTTCAGCTCTTCGTAACCGACAGACGGATCGTGCTGGGTGGACAGGACGACGGTGTCGATGCGTTTTACTTTGCCGGTTTCGCTGTCGTAAACCACGGTCAGTTGCGCTTTAGCATCAGGGCGCAGCCACGGCAGGCGGCCGTCTTTGCGCAATTCGCTTTGACGCTGCATCAGGCGGTGGCTGTAATAGATGGCAAACGGCATCAGGGTCGGGGTTTCGTCACAGGCATAGCCGAACATCAAACCTTGGTCGCCCGCGCCTTGGTTCAGATCGATGCCTTCGCCTTCGTTCACGCCTTGGGCGATGTCCGGAGATTGTTGGTCGTAGTACACGCCGACTGCGCAGCCGTTGGCGTCAAAGCCCAGCTCGGAGGAGTTGTAGCCGATGCGTTTGATGGTTTCGCGTGCGACTTTGATGTAGTCCACTTGGGCGGTGGTAGTGATTTCGCCTGCCAATACGCACAAGCCTGTGTTGACCAAAGTTTCTGCGGCGACACGCGCTTTGGGGTCTTGCGCCAGAATCGCATCCAAAATCGCATCGGACACTTGGTCGGCCACTTTATCCGGATGGCCTTCGGATACCGATTCGGAAGTAAACAGATATTCGCTCATTGAGATTTTCCTTGAAAAACAAACCATCTTCTTCAGACGGCATGTTGTATGAACATAATGTCGACAGCGGGAAATATAGCAAAATTTCCCTATTCATACCATTCAGTTGAGAAATATTCCCATTTGAATGGCACTTTGAAATCTCTGCCCGTACGTTTCTTACAGGCAAAAAAATTCCCGCATCAAGCGGGTTTGGATTGCTCTGGTGAGCCACATCGGTTTTTCAACCGTCCACCTTACCTTTCCATTTGAAAAGCAGGTTGGCATGGAATTCCCAACTCTTAATGCAGCACGCATCGTAGCAGAAAAGGCATATTGCCGCAATACTTCCCTTTTTCAGACGGCATGTTTCGTTTACAATTCAGGCTGTTTCCCCCTTTGCGAACCGCCATGCACATCCTGTTGACCGCCCTGCTCAAATGCCTCTCCCTGCTGCCGCTTTCCTGTCTGCACACGCTGGGAAACCGGCTCGGACATCTGGCGTTTTACCTTTTAAAGGAAGACCGCGCGCGCATCGTCGCCAATATGCGTCAGGCAGGCATGAATCCCGACCCCAAAACAGTCAAAGCCGTTTTTGCGGAAACGGCAAAAGGCGGTTTGGAACTTGCCCCCGCGTTTTTCAGAAAACCGGAAGACATAGAAACAATGTTCAAAGCGGTACACGGCTGGGAACATGTGCAGCAGGCTTTGGACAAACACGAAGGGCTGCTATTCATCACGCCGCACATCGGCAGCTACGATTTGGGCGGACGCTACATCAGCCAGCAGCTTCCGTTCCCGCTGACCGCCATGTACAAACCGCCGAAAATCAAAGCGATAGACAAAATCATGCAGGCGGGCAGGGTTCGCGGCAAAGGAAAAACCGCGCCTACCAGCATACAAGGGGTCAAACAAATCATCAAAGCCCTGCGTTCGGGCGAAGCAACCATCGTCCTGCCCGACCACGTCCCCTCCCCTCAAGAAGGCGGGGAAGGCGTATGGGTGGATTTCTTCGGCAAACCTGCCTATACCATGACGCTGGCGGCAAAATTGGCACACGTCAAAGGCGTGAAAACCCTGTTTTTCTGCTGCGAACGCCTGCCTGGCGGACAAGGTTTCGATTTGCACATCCGCCCCGTCCAAGGGGAATTGAACGGCGACAAAGCCCATGATGCCGCCGTGTTCAACCGCAATGCCGAATATTGGATACGCCGTTTTCCGACGCAGTATCTGTTTATGTACAACCGCTACAAAATGCCGTAACGAAAATAAAAATGCCGTCTGAACAATTTCAGACGGCATTTTGTCATCTGACGATTTCCGACAGCGGCCAGCGCGGACGGACATTGAACGCACCGACCTCCCTGCCCTTGCCCAGGTGCATCGCACCGGCAAAGGCAATCATGGCACCGTTGTCCGTGCAATATGCCGTCGGCGGGAAAAACACGCTGACTTTTTCGGACGGATGTTTCGGCTTGCCTTTGGGGGTCGGGATTTGCACCGTCATGTTGCCGAAAGTTTCGCGGAGTTTGCGGTTTGCACCGACCCCGCCGGCAACCACTACGGTTCTGAACCCTGTCTGCAACAGGGCTTTTTTCACTTTCGCCGCCAACACATCGACCACCGCATCTTGAAACGCACGGCAGATGTCGTTGCGTGTCTGCTCAGGAATGTCATCCGCCCCGTTTTCCGCGCGCACTTTCTCAACGGCGGTCAATACGGCGGTTTTCAAACCTGAAAAACTCATCTGCAAATCGTCGGAATGAATCATCGGGCGCGGAAAAACAAACGCTTCGGGCCTGCCCGATTCCGCAAGTTCCGACAGTTTCGCACCGCCCGGATACGGCAAGCCCAGCAGTTTCGCCGTTTTGTCGAATGCCTCGCCCGCCGCATCATCGACGCTCTCGCCCAAAAGCGCGTAGTCGCCTATGCCCCTGACCGCCATAATCTGCGTATGCCCGCCCGAAACCAGCAGCGCGACAAAAGGAAAGTCGGGTTTTTCCTCCGCCAACAGCGGCGACAGCAGATGTCCTTCCAAATGATGGACGGGAATAACAGGCTTGTCCAACGCTAAAGCCAGCGCGTTGGCGTAGCTCGAACCCGCCAGCAGCGCACCGCCCAAACCGGGCCCCTGCGTAAAGGCAACCGCGTCAATGTCGCCATACGATGCGCCCGCCTGCGCCAAACAGCCTTCAGTCAACGGAACAAGGCGGCGGATATGGTCGCGGCTTGCCAATTCCGGCACAACCCCGCCGTATTCGGCGTGCATTGCCATTTGAGTGTGCAGGCAGTGCGCCCGCAATCCACGTTCCGTATCGTAAAGCGCAACACCGGTTTCGTCGCAAGAAGACTCGATTCCTAATACCAACATGGTCTGATGCCGTTAAAAACTGAAAAACGTATTTTAGCGGATTTCGGCACGACTGCCGTATCCCAAAAACGGAACATGCCGTCTGAAGACCGTTCAGACGGCATCGTCGCACCGTATCAAAGCGTTCCGTAAGAATGCAGCCCGCTCAAAAACATATTCACGCCGATAAAGGCAAATGCGGTTACGAACAAACCGATAATCGCCCACCACGCCAGCACTTTGCCGCGCCAACCGGCAACCAGCCGCAAGTGCAGCCAAACGGCGTAATTGAGCCAGACGATGAACGCCCACGTCTCTTTCGGATCCCAACTCCAATAGCGTCCCCAAGCATCTGCCGCCCACAGCGCACCCAAAATGGTGGCAATGGTAAAGAACAGAAAGCCGACGGCAATCGCCTTATACATCACCTCGTCGATCAATGCCGACGGCGGCAGCCACAGTTTTCCGCCTTTTCCTTCCGCACGCAGGGAAACCAGTTCGGCAATACCGAGCATCGCGGAAATGCAAAACGCGCCGTAACCGATAAAGTTTGCCGGAACGTGGATTTTCATCCACCAGGACTGGAGCGCGGGAATCAGCGGCTGGATGGTATGCGCCTCGCGGGACACGCTGTACCACAAGACAAATCCAACCACGACCGCCATAAAGCCGAACACGAAGCCGCCCAATTTCTGTATGGCGAACTTACCTTCATAATAAAGATACATCAGCGCGGTAATCACCAAAAACAGGATGAACACTTCATACAGGTTGGAAACCGGAATATGCCCCGCATCGGGACGGAGCAGATAGCTTTCGTGCCAACGTACCAGCAGACCGGTAAAGCCTGCTACGGCAGACACCCATGCAAACACGGTTCCCATACCCAACAGCGTGTTGGTCGGCACATTTTTTACGCTTGCCAAAACCGCGCCCGAAATATAGGCGAACAGGGCGAAGAAGACAAAGGCGCACTGCCACATGATCGCCGACTGGCTGCTGAGGAAATACCGCAACAGGAAAATCTCTGCCGATTTGATGTTGCCGCCATACAAACCGACGGCGGCATAGGCAAGCAATACGCTTAAAGGAACAAACCAGCGCATCGGTTTGAAAAACCAACCCAAAAACACGGCAATACCGGCACTTGCCCACAACATGACCGTTTCGTAAATGTCCATATGCATACCGGAACGGGTCTGTACGAAAACCGTAGCCGCAAAAACCAGCACGGCAAATACCCAATCCCAAAGATTCAGATTGCTGATCAAAGACTTCTGAATCAGCAGCTCGTGTTCCGGAAGGGTTTTATAGTGTTCAGTCATGATTCAAGTCCTTGCCGAGCCGTTGCAGACTCTCGACGTGTTTTGGAAATTCCTTCTGCAAATCCCGTTCGCTGCGGGCCGAAGACATGGCAAAACGGATTTTGCCGTCTGAAAACAATACCCACGCCCGTTTTTCGCGCACATAAAACATCAATACCGTACCCAATACCAACAGCACCGAGCCGAGATAGACCAAAAGCGCACCCGGGGAACGGGTCATCTGCAAACCCGACGAACGCACCTCGGAAAACCCATCAAGTTGCAGCAGCATAGGCGCGGGATATTCGGTCAAACCCGTGTACGCATCCATACTGTGCAGCAGGAAACGATTCCGCGCTTCATCCTGCTGCCATTCGGGCAAGCCGTACCGGCGTATGGTTTCATCCAAAGCAGCGTTCATCACGCCGTAAAGCATTTCGTAGAAATAGCCCTGCATCTTATCCTGCTGCTCTTTCGGGATATTGGACGTAATAAATTCGTCCAATCCCAAATAGCCTTTTTGTGCAAAGATGTTCAGCGTGTTTTCCGCAGCCAGCATGAATTGTTCGCGGATTTCGGCAGGTGCGCCTTTGGTTGCGTCGGCAACCAGACGTTTGCGCCCTTCCCCATCTTTCAAAAACTCACGCAATGCCATAAAGGTGTCCGCTTTCAACTGCTTGTCCAAGGGGATACGCAGCCAGCGGTATTGCTGCTGCAAGCCGCTGCGCGTGCCGGTAATCCAAAAATAATCCTGTTCCTGCAAAACCGGCAGCATATAGTTTTTATATTCGACCGCCTGCCCTGCCGCATCACGGATACGGTAAACAATGGAAGGGCCGATATTGGTGTATTTTTTACCTTCCTGAGTAACGGCGCGGACATCGTTCAGCGTGGATTTCAGGCTTTTTTCCCGTTCCGCGCCCTCGCTCATGTCCTCCACATTCATAGAAGTAAACTGATCGAACTCAAGACGATATTTGTGTTTGCCAATTTCCAACGGAAACTGGTGTATGGATGTTGCCTTCAACACGACAGGCTCGCGCGAAGCATCACCCAAATTCCACGCCTTGAATGTCAAATCCGAACCGCCGTCGGCAAAACTCGCCTGATAAATCGTGATGCCGTGCAAGGTCAAAGGATGGTTCACGCGGATGGTGCGCTCGAGTTTCTCACCGGTTGCCTTATCCGTTACTTCAATATCACTGGCAAAATCGCGCGGCATACCCGTATTGTAAAAATCGATATGGAATTTTTTCAGTTTGACTTCAAAAGGCAAGTCCTGAACCAATATCCCGTTGTCGGCATTCAGGAAAACCACATCCGCACTCTGCCCCTCGGAAATATTGACGTTGCCCCTAAATGAGAGATTGGACGCACCCAAAATACTTTCGGGCTTGAAATCCTTGGCATAAACCGCCTGATTGTCCGGAACAATCCGACCGGTCAGCATACCCAGTTTCAACAGCAGGTTACTGTCTATCAACCCGCCCAGGCAAATGACAATCAAAGCAACATGGGCAAAGATATAGCCCCATTTGTTCATTGTGCCTTTTTTGGCGGCAATCAGAACCGACCCGTCTTCACGGTTAATGGTTTTTCCCTGAAAACCTTGTACTTCCAGATAACGTTTGGCAACCTCGGGCGCAATTTTTACATCCAACAGCGAAGAATGGCGCATCGCCGCCAGAGATTTTTCTTTAACCTTTTCCCGAAAAGACTTCATTTCGCGCCAGAACGGCGGCACATTGCGAATCAGGCACAAACTGGTAGAAACCACCAAAAACATCATGATAACGACAAACCATGCCGAAGCATAGACGTCATACAGTCCCAGAAAACCAAAAATCTGCGCCCAAAACGATCCGAATTTGACCAAATAATCCGTCTGCGGCTGGTTTTGCTGCAACACCGTACCGATAACCGATGCAATACCCAGCAGACTGAGCAAAGCGACCGCAAAGCGCATGGAGCTGAAAAAAGCGAACCACGGACGGGAAAGAAGTGGGGGAGATCTACGGGATTTACTCATTGTGTGTTTATTCCGCCATCAGGAATATGGGAAAGCAGAATTGGGCAAACAGAAAACAACGTCCCGATTCTACTGTCTTGATGCTTTTTATTTCAAGACAATGAAGACAGCCTGCATCGATTCCAACGGTTGCGATTGAAAAAACTTATCGCAGAATTGCCTGAAGCCGTCTGAAAACTTTTCAGACGGCCTCTAAAACAGACTATTGCGGAATTAACGCAAACCTTGGATAAAGTTGGCGACCGCTTTCAAATCTTCTTCAGACATACGGTTTGCAATATCTTCCATGATGGTATTTTTACGCTGACCGGACTTGTAGGCATTCATCTGTTCAACAATATATGCCTGATGCTGACCGCCCAAACGCGGATAAGCCTGAATTTCGCTTCCGCCTCCCGGCATACCCGCACCGCTCGGACCGTGGCAGGACATACACGCCGGCACTTTTTTATCGCTCAAACCGCCGCGATAGATTTTCGCACCCAATTCGGGATTTTCCTTAGGATTGGCTTCACCGGATTTGGGCTGCTGTTTGGCATAGAATGCGGATACGTTCAAAATATCCTGATCGCTCAAATTCATTACCACCGGTTTCATCACAGCTGCCGAACCGTGGGTGCGTTTACCGTCGCGGATGCCGATGGTTTGATGATAGATGTAAGCAGTATGCTGTGCCGCCAAACGCGGATACATCGCAATGCCGCTGTTACCGTCTGCTGCATGGCAAGCCGCACAAACCGTTGCGGCAACCTGTTTGCCTTTTTCCACGTCTGCTTTGGGAGATGCGGAAACCGCACCGGCAGCCAAAACAAAGGCCAATAAAGTCAATCGTTTCATGGAGTGCTCCTGATTACAGCATTGGATAACGCAACAATGCTCTTTTTATATTCAAATACGGGATTTTTGACCCGATTAAAACCGATGATTCTGCAAACGTGTTATTCTATACTAAATTTACATTAAATTACCACTGTGTTTCACATAAAACCAACCGCATATTTTTGCTGTCGGACAAACGGCGGCGGAAAACAAGGATATGCCCATGAACCTTTTTCAAAACGCCAAATTCTTCACGACGGTAAACCACCTTAAAGACCTGCCGGACACACCGCTCGAAATTGCCTTTGTCGGCAGGAGCAATGCCGGAAAATCCAGTGCCATCAATACCCTGACCAACCATGTCCGTCTTGCCTACGTTTCAAAAACACCCGGACGGACGCAGCATATCAACTTCTTCGAGCTGCAGAACGGCAATTTTATGGTCGATTTGCCCGGCTACGGTTATGCCCAAGTCCCCGAAGCAGTACGCGCACATTGGGTCAATCTGCTCGGCGACTATCTGCAACAGCGCAAACAGCTTATCGGGCTGGTTTTGATTATGGATGCCCGCCATCCTTTAAAAGAACTCGACATCCGTATGCTGGACTTTTTCCACACGACCGGCAGACCGGTTCACATCCTGCTGTCAAAAGCCGACAAATTATCCAAAAACGAACAGATAAAAACCCTGTCCCAAGTCAAAAAACTGCTCAAACCTTATTCCGACAGGCAAAACATCAGCGTACAGCTGTTTTCCAGCCTGAAAAAACAAGGTATTGACGAGGCCAACCGAACTGTCGGAAGCTGGTTTGACGCAGCAGATGCCGCCGCTTCCTCTCCAAAGGAAAACTGACCCCAATTATACGGAAACCGTATTCCCCCCACTTGACCGACCGCAAACATTTAAAAAATTGCCACTGCCAAATCTAAAATGCCGTCTGAAAGACTTTTCAGACGGCATTTTGCGGAGTCTTTAAAACAGAGAATCCAACTGCTGCTGTTTGGAACCAGTATTACTCGGAAGCACCGGCGTTTCCTGCATATCTTGGCGGACTTCGTCATCCGCCGCCTGCCGTCCGCCTTCTGCCGCGCCCCCGTCATCTTCTTTTGCCCGTCGGGAAGGTTGCGGCGCAATACCGCTGTTGTCCAGCGTCAAGCCCGGATCGGTTACCATACGTTCCTTCATATAGTATTCGCCATTGCTGCTGACCACACCTTCAGGCATTTTCATCCCCTTGCCCTGCTTTCCTTTCAACGCAAAACGCATATAGTCCACCCAAACCGGCACCGCAATCGTACCGCCGTAGCCGACACGCCCCATACTCTTAGGTTTGTCGAAGCCGATATATACGGCAGTAACCACATCAGGGTTAAAACCGACAAACCACGCATCCTTATTGTCATTGGTCGTACCCGTTTTACCGGCAATATCCGTTCTTCCCAACGCAGCTGCCCCCCTTGCCGTACCAACACGGACCACATCCTGCATAATCTTATACATAATATAGGCATTGCGCGGATCGATTGCCTGAGGCGCATTTTGCCCGGCCACCAAAGGTTGCATTTGGGCGCGCAACCTGCCGTCTCTGTCATAAATCTTATCGATTACGTGCGAAGAAACCCTATATCCGCCGTTCGCAAATACGCTATATGCCTCCGCCACTTTCAACGGCGTTGTCTCGCCCGTACCTAAAGCCATAGACAGGCTTGCCGGCAGCTCGGACGACCTGAAGCCGAAACGCCGGATATACTGTTGCGCGTAACCGACACCGATAGACATCAAAATACGGATGGAAACCATATTCTTGGAAGCCGTCAGAGCCTGTCTCAAAGTAATGTAGCCGGAATATCTGCCGTCTGAATTTTTAGGTGTCCAAACCGAACCGTTCGGCCCTTTCCCCGGCAGGGAAATCGGCGCATCGTTAACCACTGTGGACGCGGTCATCCCCTTAGATAATGCCGCCGAATAGACAAACGGCTTAAAGGTCGAACCCGGCTGCCGCATTGCCTGAACGGCACGATTGAATGTTTTGCTGTGAAAATCATAACCGCCGACCAGCGCGCGCACAGCTCCGGTTTTTGCATCCAGCGAAACCAAAGCCCCCTGCAGCAACGGCTCTTGAACCACCGCCCAACGCCCGCCGTTGTTTTTGACACGGATGACCGCGCCCCTGCGGATACGGTCCTCCCCCATTTTTTCATTATTGACCGCGCGGGCCGCAAAACCCAAGGCGCGCCTGTCAAGCGTAACCCGCCTGCCGCCGGGCAGCTGTATGACGACATTTTTCTTTTTAGTCACATCCAACACAACGGCGGGAACCATTTTATCGACGGTATAGAGTCCCGACAGATACTGGCTGACAGTCTCCTCGACATCTTCACTCTTACTCAAATCGATATAGTTTTCCGCACCGCGGTAGCTGCTGCCGCGATCGAAATTCCGTAGAGCCTTGCGCAATGCCTCGGTTGCCACCTTCTGATGATCGGCGCGGACCGTGGTATAAACCTTAAAACCCTGCGTATAGGCATCTTCACCGTATTTCTCATACAGTTCCTGACGCACCATTTCCGCCACATATAAAGCACTCTGATCGATTTTCCGAACAAACCGCTCGTAATGCAGTTCCTCATTCAACGCCTGATCGCGCTGTTGCACGGTAATCATCTTCTCCTCGAGCATATTGTTCAAAATATACTTCTGGCGCAACTTGGCACGTTCCGGATTAACAATCGGATTATAGGCAGACGGAGCCTTGGGCAGTCCCGCAAGCATGGCGGCTTCCGCCAAAGTCAAATCTCGGACATTCTTATTGAAATAGATTTGCGCGGCAGATGCAAAACCATAGGCGCGCTGACCGAGGTAAATCTGATTGAAATACAACTCGAGGATTTTGTCTTTGCTTAAAGACTGCTCGATTTTATAGGCAAGCAACACCTCATTGAATTTGCGTGTGAACGTTTTTTCACTGCTCAAATAAAAATTTTTCGCCACCTGCTGCGTAATCGTACTCGCACCCGACTGCACGCTGCCGGACACGACATTGCCGACGGCAGCGCGGGCAACACCCCAAACATCCACCCCCCAATGCCGGTAAAAGCGTTTATCCTCGGCGGCGATAACCGCATTCCGCAACACCTCTGGGAAATCGCCGATTTTTGTAAATTCGCGCCGCTGCTCCCCATACATACCGATGACTTCCCCATCCGCCGAATAAATAGTCAACGGCATTTTAGGCTGGTAATGCTGCAAAGAATCCAAAGACGGTAGTTTCGGATACGTTACCAAAATAGCAATGGCAACCAAACCCACTCCAAATACACAAAACCCAAAAACCAAACCAAAACAAGTCGTTAAAATCTTTTTAATCATAGCTGAATAATAATTTACCATTATTGGTATTAAATAAAGTAAAATAGCAACCGATTTCTACAAAGCACGGTTTCAATGTGTAAAGAACAAGGAATCCATTACGGATACCGAAACGGTTACTCACTGTACAAATAAAGCAGGAACTTTCATCATGCGCTTGTTTAAAAGCTTGAAAAACCCTAAAAAAACAGATGCCAAGCTCCCTAAAAAATCTTCGGGACTCAATAACCGCGCGGCAATCGGCATCGATATCGACCAGCATTCCATCAAAATGGTCCAATTGTCAGGACGTAGTTTAAACCAAATTCAATTGGAAAAATACGTCATTGCCAAATTACCAAAGAATATCATTCAAGGCAATAAAGTCCAAAATTACGATCAACTTGTTACATATTTGCAACAAGCCTATGCCAAACTGGGTACTTCGTGCAAAAACATCATCGCGTCCGTCCCGCAAAATCTGGCAACCATCGAACAATTGACCTACACAGACAAAGATGCAGAATTAGACCTGCAGGGGTTCGTGGAGTCCTCCATCTCCGAAGTCAGCTCGATATCGCTCGAAGAAGCCAATTACGACTATCAGGTCTTGTCCCAATCGGCCGCCGGCGAAGCTGTGTTGGCCGTCGCATCGAGAAAGGATGAAATCGAACCCCTGATTGACGCATTCAACGCCGCCGGTATGAAATTATCCGCGCTTGATGTGGACATTTTCGGACAATACAACGCCTACGCGCTATGGATAAACCATTTCGCCCCCGAGCTTGCAGCCGAAAAAGTCGCCATTTTCGGCGTATATGCCGCACAGACCTACGCCTTGGTCATCCAAGACGGAAAAATCCTATACAAACAGGAAACCTCCGTCAGCGAAGAACAGCTCAACCAACTCATCCAGCGCACCTATCAGGTAACAGAAGAAAAAGCGGAAGAAATCATCAACTCCCCGCAAAAACCTTCCGATTACCAAGAAAGCGTGGCAAACTATTTCAACCAGCAGATTACCCAAGAAATACAAAGGGTCTTGCAGTTTTATTACACCACTCAGACCGCAGACGATATGACCGACATCAAGCATATCCTGCTGACCGGGGAAGCGGCGCGCCAGGAAGGCATCGCCCAAACCGTCGCCTCACAAACCAATGCAGATGTACAATGCGTCCATCCCGCGCGTTATTTTGCGGACAACCTCAAAACAGACAAACAACAATTCGAACTTGATGCGCCGACACTGACCAGGGCGTTCGGTTTGGCGGTACGGGGATTATAATTATGAACAATTTAATCAAAATCAACCTCCTCCCCTACAGGGAAGAGATGAACAAGCGCAAACAGCAGCAGTTTAAAACGCTGATGTACGGTGCCGTGCTGACGGGCGTTGCCGCCGTTGCGGCAACCTACCTGTTTATCGACAATATGATCAATAACCAGTCGGAAAGAAACACGCTGCTGGAAACCTCCATCGCACACTTGGATACCGAGCTGTCGGAAATACAAAAGCTCAAACAGGAAAAAGATGCCTTCCTGATTAAGAAAAACAAAATCGAGGAGCTCCAGCTCAAACGCCTCCAAGCCGCAAAAATCCTCGACAGCCTGAATGAGGCCGTCCCCGGAAGCACCTACCTGACCTCGCTGGATGCCGTTACCGCCGACTCTTATCGGCTCAGCGGCAGGACATCCAGCGACAACCGCGTTGCCGCCATGATGAGGGCGATGCCCAATACCGGCATATTCAAGCAACCCGAATTGTTAAGCATCAAGAAAAACAATTCGCATCAAGAATTTACCCTTCAGGCAACATTACAACCCATCGTAAAGGCGGCCGAATCCAAAGAGAATCCGGCTTCGGGAAACGCACAGGAGGCAAACTGAATGGCTTCTAAATCATCTAAAACCAACTTGGATCTCAACAACCTTCACCTGCTCAACCTTCCTGCCAGGCTTTTTATCGCCCTGCTGGCCGTTGCCGCCGTGCTGGGGCTCGGTTATGCCGGATTGTTCAAAAGCCAGATGGAATCCCTTGAGGAATACGAAGCAAAAGAAACCGAACTGAAAAACACCTACAAACAGAAAAGTATCGACGCGGCCAGCCTGAACAACCTGAGGGACGAACTTGCCTCAATCCGCTCTGCCTTCGATATCATGTTGAAACAGCTGCCGACAGATGCAGAAATTCCCAATCTGGTTCAAGAGCTTCATCAGGCAGGTTCGAGCAACGGTCTGCGCTTGGACAGCGTTATGCCCCAACCTCCCGTAGATGACGGCCCCATCAAAAGATTACCCTATTCCATTTCCATTACCGGAAATTACGAACAGATCAGCCAATTTACCCGCGATGTCGGCAGCCTCTCCCGAATCATTACCCTTGAGTCGCTGAAAATCGCCCAATCTCCGGAAAACGGCGGCAATCCTGACGGCAAGAGCAGCATCCTGAACCTCAACGCCATTGCCACCACCTACCAAGCAAAATCCGTAGAAGAGCTTGCCGCAGAAGCGGCACAAAATGCCGAGCAAAAATAACTTACGTTAGGGAAACCATGAAACACTATGCCTTACTCATCAGCTTTCTGGCTCTCTCCGCGTGTTCCCAAGGTTCTGAGGACCTAAACGAATGGATGGCACAAACGCGACGCGAAGCCAAAGCAGAAATCATACCTTTCCAAGCACCTACCCTGCCGGTTGCGCCGGTATACAGCCCGCCGCAGCTTACAGGGCCGAACGCATTCGACTTCCGCCGCATGGAAACCGACAAAAAAGGGGAAAATGCCCCCGACACCAAGCGTATTAAAGAAACGCTGGAAAAATTCAGTTTGGAAAATATGCGTTATGTCGGCATTTTGAAGTCTGGACAGAAAGTCTCCGGCTTCATCGAGGCTGAAGGTTATGTCTACACTGTCGGTGTCGGCAACTATTTGGGACAAAACTACGGTAGAATCGAAAGCATTACCGACGACAGCATCGTCCTGAACGAGCTGATAGAAGACAGCACGGGCAACTGGGTTTCCCGTAAAGCAGAACTGCTGTTGAATTCTTCCGACAAAAACACCGAACAAGCGGCAGCACCTGCCGCAGAACAAAATTAAGAAGAGGATTACTCCATTATGAATACCAAACTGACAAAAATCATTTCCGGTCTCTTTGTCGCAACCGCCGCCTTTCAGACAGCATCGGCAGGAAACATTACAGACATCAAAGTTTCCTCCCTGCCCAACAAACAGAAAATCGTCAAAGTCAGCTTTGACAAAGAGATTGTCAACCCGACCGGCTTCGTAACCTCCTCACCGGCCCGCATCGCCTTGGACTTTGAACAAACCGGCATTTCCATGGATCAACAGGTACTCGAATATGCCGATCCTCTGTTGAGCAAAATCAGTGCCGCACAAAACAGCAGCCGTGCGCGTCTGGTTCTGAATCTGAACAAACCGGGCCAATACAATACCGAAGTACGCGGGAACAAAGTTTGGATATTCATTAACGAATCGGACGATACCGTGTCCGCCCCCGCACGCCCCGCCGTAAAAGCCGCGCCTGCCGCACCGGCAAAACAACAGGCTGCCGCACCGTCTACCAAGTCCGCAGTATCCGTATCCGAACCCTTTACCCCGGCAAAACAACAGGCTGCCGCACCGTTTACCGAGTCCGTAGTATCCGTATCCGCACCGTTCAGCCCGGCAAAACAACAGGCGGCGGCATCAGCAAAACAACAGGCGGCAGCACCAGCAAAACAACAGGCGGCGGCACCAGCAAAACAACAGGCGGCGGCACCAGCAAAACAAACCAATATCGATTTCCGCAAAGACGGCAAAAATGCCGGCATTATCGAATTGGCGGCATTGGGCTTTGCCGGGCAGCCCGACATCAGCCAACAGCACGACCACATCATCGTTACGCTGAAAAACCATACCCTGCCGACCACGCTCCAACGCAGTTTGGATGTGGCAGACTTTAAAACACCGGTTCAAAAGGTTACGCTGAAACGCCTCAATAACGACACCCAGCTGATTATCACAACAGCCGGCAACTGGGAACTCGTCAACAAATCCGCCGCGCCCGGATACTTTACCTTCCAAGTCCTGCCGAAAAAACAAAACCTCGAGTCAGGCGGCGTGAACAATGCGCCCAAAACCTTCACAGGCCGGAAAATCTCCCTTGACTTCCAAGATGTCGAAATCCGCACCATCCTGCAGATTTTGGCAAAAGAATCCGGGATGAACATTGTTGCCAGCGACTCCGTCAACGGCAAAATGACCCTCTCCCTCAAAGACGTACCTTGGGATCAGGCTTTGGATTTGGTTATGCAGGCACGCAACCTCGATATGCGCCAACAAGGGAACATCGTCAACATCGCGCCCCGCGACGAGCTGCTTGCCAAAGACAAAGCCTTCTTACAGGCGGAAAAAGACATTGCCGATCTGGGCGCGCTGTATTCACAAAACTTCCAATTGAAATACAAAAATGTGGAAGAATTCCGCAGCATCCTGCGTTTGGACAATGCCGACACAACCGGAAACCGCAATACGCTTGTCAGCGGCAGGGGCAGCGTGCTGATCGATCCCGCCACCAATACCCTGATTGTTACCGATACCCGCAGCGTCATCGAAAAATTCCGCAAACTGATTGACGAATTGGACGTACCCGCGCAACAAGTGATGATTGAGGCGCGTATCGTCGAAGCGGCAGACGGCTTCTCGCGCGATTTGGGCGTTAAATTCGGCGCGACAGGCAAGAAAAAGCTGAAAAATGATACAAGCGCATTCGGCTGGGGGGTAAACTCCGGCTTCGGCGGCGACGATAAATGGGGGGCCGAAACCAAAATCAACCTGCCGATTACCGCTGCCGCAAACAGCATTTCGCTGGTGCGCGCGATTTCCTCCGGTGCCTTGAATTTGGAATTGTCCGCATCCGAATCGCTTTCAAAAACCAAAACGCTTGCCAATCCGCGCGTGCTGACCCAAAACCGCAAAGAGGCCAAAATCGAATCTGGTTACGAAATTCCTTTCACCGTAACCTCAATCGCGAACGGCGGCAGCAGCACGAACACGGAACTCAAAAAAGCCGTCTTGGGGCTGACCGTTACGCCGAACATCACGCCCGACGGCCAAATCATTATGACCGTCAAAATCAACAAGGACTCGCCTGCGCAATGTGCCTCCGGTAATCAGACGATTCTGTGTATTTCGACCAAAAACCTGAATACGCAGGCTATGGTTGAAAACGGCGGCACATTGATTGTCGGCGGTATTTATGAAGAAGACAACGGTAATACGCTGACCAAAGTCCCCCTGTTGGGCGACATCCCCGTTATCGGCAACCTCTTTAAAACACGCGGGAAAAAAACCGACCGCCGCGAACTGCTGATTTTCATTACCCCGAGGATTATGGGTACGGCCGGCAACAGCCTGCGCTATTGATGCGTCAAAATAAGGGCATATGTTTTACGGCATATGCCCTTTCTTTATGCTTTTTGCCGCGACCGAAATGCCGTCATTCCCGCGCAGGCGGGAATCCAACTTGTCCGGTTCCGGTTGTTTTTCGTCTCGTAACTTTTGAGCCGTCATTCCCGCGAAAGCGGAAATCCAGTCCGTTCGGTTTCGGTCGTTTCCGATAAATTCCTGCTGCTTTTCATTTCTAGATTCCCACTTTCGTGGGAATGACGGTGGAGAGGTTTTTGTTGTTTCGGAGAAGTTTCTGCAACCCTAGAATCTCGTTATTTCCACAAAAAACAGAAACCCGAAACAGCAACTTAAAACCTCGTCATTCCCGCAAAAGCGGGAATCCGGTCCGTTCAGTTTCGGTCGTTTCCGATAAATTCCTGCTGCTTTTCATTTCTAGATTCCCACTTTCGTGGGAATGACGGCGGAGAGGTTTTTGTTGTTTCGGAGAAGTTTCTGCAACCCTAGAATCTCGTTATTTCCACAAAAAACAGCAACCCAAAACGGCAACTTAAAACCCCGTCATTCCCGCGCAGGCGGGAATCTAGGTCTGTCGGTTCAGGAACTTATCGGATAAAACGGTTTCTCCAACCCTGCGTTCTAGATTCCCACTTTCGTGGGAATGACGGGATATGGGTTTCCGTGCGGACGTGTTCGGATTTCCGCCTGCGCGGGAATGACGGCGACAGATGCCCAACGGTCTTTATAGTGGATTAACAAAAATCAGGACAAGGCGACGAAGCCGCAGACAGTACAAATAGTACGGAACCGATTCACTTGGTGTTTCAGCACCTTAGAGAATCGTTCTCTTTGAGCCAAGGCGAGGCAACGCTGTACTGGTTTTTGTTAATCCACTATAGTATTGATAAACATATTATCTTCAATATATTCAATTGGATAATTGTTTACCTAAGCAAAGATAATTGCCTTTTCCTGACAAATAAGTGAAATCAACGGATTGTCAAAACACAGCCTGAAATAAAAAACCTCCCTGATTTCTTTTATTTGTCCTTAAAATCAGAAAGGTTCGGGATGGTCGGGTTATTTTTCCAAACGTACCGCCGCCCTGCCGATTTCGTATAAAATTCCGCCGTAACCCGACAAGCCCGAACCCTGTCGCCCCGAAAGGCGGGGTGTCAAACATTAAGGAATTGTGATGAAAAACTTTAACGGCAAACTCATCCTCATCGGACTGATGGGCGCGGGCAAAACCACGCTGGGCCGGCAAATGGCGCAGCGGCTGGATTACCGTTTTTACGACAGCGATCACGAAATCGCCGCAGCCGCCGGCGTTCCCATCCCCACCATATTTGAAATGGAAGGCGAACAGGGATTCCGTTCGCGCGAAACCGCCATACTCAAAAAGCTGGTTATCCTGCCCCATATCGTCCTGTCCACCGGCGGCGGCGCGGTGTTAAAAGAAGAAAACCGCGCCCTTATCCGCAAAAGCGGCACGGTCGTCTATCTGCACGCCCCGCCCGAAACCCTGCTCGAACGCACGCGCTGCGACAACAGCCGTCCTTTGCTGCAAGTTGCCGATCCTTTGGCGAAATTACGTGAACTCTACGCCGCACGCGACCCCGTTTACCGCCAAACCGCCGACTTTACCGTAGAATCGGCAAACTGCCGGGAAACCGTGCAAACCCTGCTCAAACGCTTATCCCGATAAACCGGCATATGCGCCGCGCCCAGAAAACCAAACCGCGCCCCGCCCGGCGGGCCGGCGGTTCAAACTTTAAGGAACAACAATGAAAACACTGACCGTACACACCCCGTCCCACAGCTACCCCATCTTTATCGGCAACGGACTGCTGCCGCAGGCAGGAAGCCTGCTCAAACCGCATTTGGGCAAACGCGCCGCCATCATCACCAACGAAACCGTCGCCCCGCTCTACCTCGGCACGCTTCAGACGGCATTGGATGCGGCAGGCGTATCCCATTTCAGCATCATCCTGCCCGACGGCGAGGCGCACAAAAACTGGCAGACGCTCAACCTCATCTTTGACGGGCTGATGCAAAACCGCGCCGAACGCAAAACCACGCTCATCGCACTGGGCGGCGGCGTGATCGGCGATATGACGGGTTTTGCGGCGGCTACTTATCAACGCGGCGCGCCATTTGTTCAAATTCCCACTACTTTATTAAGTCAGGTCGATTCCTCCGTCGGCGGCAAAACCGCCATCAACCACCCGCTCGGCAAAAATATGATCGGCGCGTTCTACCAGCCGCAGGCGGTGCTTGCCGACTTGGACACGCTGCACACCCTGCCCGCCCGCGAACTGTCCGCCGGTATGGCGGAAGTCATCAAATACGGCACGCTCGGCGACATTAGTTTTTTTGAATGGCTGGAACAGCATATGCCCGAACTGATGGCACTCGAACGCGCGCCCCTCATCCAAGCCGTGTACCGCTGTTGCCAAATGAAGGCAGACATCGTCGCCCAAGACGAAACCGAACAGGGCATACGCGCATGGCTCAACCTCGGACACACCTTCGGACACGCCATTGAAACCGAGATGGGTTACGGTACTTGGCTGCACGGCGAGGCCGTCGCCGCCGGCTGCGTGTTGGCGGCGCGTTTGTCCGAACAACTGGGCAAAATCTCCGCCGCAGATACCGCGCGGCTCGCCGCCCTGCTCGAAGCCGCCGGACTGCCGTCCGCGCCACCCGTGTTTGCCTTTGAAAAATGGCTGGAACACATGAGCCACGATAAAAAAGTCAGCGGCGGCATCATGCGCTTTATCGGTCTGAACCGGCTGGGCGAAGCCAACATCACCGAAATTACCGACACGGACATCCTCCGCCGCACCCTGCAACCGTATCTCTGATTTCCTCTGCCGATGTGCTGCCGCGCGGGTTTGACGCACGATGATGATTTTCCATCATCTTTCTCCGCAAAAGCGGGAATCCGGTCCGTTCGGTTTCGGTCGTTTCCGATAAGTTCCCGTTGCTTTTCATTTCTAGATTCCCACTTTCGCAGGAATGACGGTGGAAAGGTTTTTGTTGTTTCGGAGAAGTTTCTGCAACCCTAGAATCTCGTTATTTCCACAAAAAACAGAAACCCAAAACAGCAACTTAAAACCTCGTCATTCCCGCAAAAGCGGGAATCCAGTCCGTTCGGTTTCGGTCGTTTCCGATAAGTTCCCGTTGCTTTTCATTTCTAGATTCCCACTTTCGTGGGAATGACGGCGGAAGGGTTTTGGTTTTTTCCGATAAATTCTTGAGGCATTGAAATTCCAGATTCCCGCCTGCGCGGGAATGACGGCTCAAAAGTTACGGAACGAAAAACAACCAAAACCGGACAAGTCGGATTCCCGCCTGCGCGGGAATGACGGAATCTTAAGTTTCCGTCTTTGTTTTCTGTTTTCTGTTTTCGAGGGAATAACGGGGAACAAGCCGTATTTCAGACGGCATTTTCAGTTCGGGGTATAATCCGAATACTTGCGACCATCTGAATCATTGGGACAAACCATGTGTCAACTGCTGGGCATGAACTGCAATACGCCGACCGATATTATGTTTTCCTTTGAAGGCTTCCGCCGCAGGGGCGGCATTACCGACCACCATGCCGACGGTTTCGGCATCGGCTTTTTCGAAGGCAAAGGCGTGCGCCTGTTCCATGACGACAAACCCAGTGCCAATTCGCCCGTCGCCGACCTCGTGCGCGCCTACCAGATTAAATCGGAAAACGTCGTCGCCCATATCCGCAAAGCATCACAAGGACAAACCTCGCTGGCGAACACCCATCCCTTTATGCGCGAAATGTGGGGCGGCTACTGGCTGTTTGCCCACAACGGACATTTGATTGATTTTTTTCCCGAACAGGGCGAATTTTTCCACCCCGTCGGCACAACCGATTCCGAACGCGCGTTCTGCCACATCCTTAACCGCCTGCGCACCCGCTTTGCCGCCCGTCCCGACGACGACACGCTGTTTGACGCGATTGCGGGGCTGACGCACGAAATCCGCAAGTTCGGGCTGTTTAACTTTATGCTTTCAGACGGCATTGCCCTGTTTGCCCACGCCAGCACACTACTGCACTACATCGTCCGCCAAGCCCCGTTCGGCAAGGCGCGCCTGCTCGACGACGACGTGATGGTCGATTTTGCCGAAGTAACCACGCCCTCCGACCGCGTCGCCGTTATCGCCACCCTGCCGCTGACCCGCGACGAATCATGGTCCCAACTTGCCGTGGACGAACTGGTCATGTTCCGCGAAGGCAACATCGTCCGACACGACCGTCCCGAAAACCCCGTCTATATGAGTGCCGAAGAAGGTCTGGAAATCGCCCGCGCCGCCGGCGTATCGGTTTGACGTTCAGACGGCATCAGGAAGAAACGCCATGAAATGCCCGTTTTGCGCCCACCCCGACACCCGCGTTGCCGATTCGCGTCTGATGGAAGAACGCAACGCCGTGCGCCGCCGCCGCCACTGCCCCAACTGCGGCAAACGCTTCGGCACGCTCGAAACCGCCGAACTCAAAATGCCCGCCGTCATCGGTCCGGACAAAAAACGTTCGCCCTTCAATGCACAACGCCTCCGCAACGACCTGACCGCCGCCGCCCGAAAATCCGCCCTGACACCCGAACAGATCGACGAAACCGTCCGCCTGACGGAACACAGGCTCTACACTTCGGGTCAGCGCGACATCCCCTCTGCCGCACTTGCCGACATGGTGCTAAAAGAGCTGCTTGAGCACAACACGGAAGCCGCCGTCCGTTTCGCCGCCCTGCACAAACGCTTCGACAATCCGGCAGACTTTGCCTCGTGGCTGGCGCAAGCCGTCAAAACAGGCGGCAAAGCCTGATTCCCCCAACCCATACTGATACGGTATCCCCATGTTTTCGGACACAGATATATCCATGATGGAAAACGCCCTCCGACTTGCCGCTTTGGGGCGTTTTTCCACTTCGCCCAATCCGCGCGTCGGCTGCGTTATCGCACACGGCAGCCAAGTTGTCGGGCAGGGCTTCCACGTCAAAGCGGGCGAACCGCACGCCGAAGTCCACGCCCTGCATCAGGCGGGCGAAATGGCTCAAGGCGCGACCGCCTTTGTTACCCTCGAACCGTGCAGCCATTACGGGCGCACACCGCCCTGCGCCGAAGCTCTGCTCCGTTCCGGCGTAACACGCGTCGTTGCCGCCATGCGCGACCCCAACCCGCCGGTTGCAGGCAAAGGGTTTGCCATGCTCGAAGCAGCAGGCATCAAGACGGAATGCGGTTTACTCGAACATCAGGCAAGGGAACTCAACCGAGGCTTCCTGTCGCGCATCGAACGCCGCCGCCCCTTTGTCCGCCTCAAATGCGCCGTTTCGCTGGACGGCAAAACCGCCCTTTCAGACGGCAGCAGCTTTTGGATTACCGGCGAAGACGCGCGTGCCGACGTACAGGTTTTGCGTGCCGAAAGCTGCGCGGTGCTGACCGGCATCGGCACGGTGTTGGCGGACAATCCCCGGCTCAACGTCCGCGCTTTTCCAACTTTGCGCCAACCCGCACGCATCGTTTTAGACAGCCGCCTGCGCCTGCCCTTGGACAGCCACCTTCTGACCGACGGACAATCTCCAACCTACATCGCCACCTTGGAACGCGATGAAGATAAACTCCGCCCCTATCGGGAACACGCACACATCCGCATCCTGATGCCGTCTGAAACGGCAGACGGCAAAATCGACCTGCACCACCTGATGCGCCTCCTTGCCGACGAAGGTTTCGGCGAAATCATGGTCGAAGCAGGCTCCGAACTCACATCCGCATTTTTGGCAGAAGATTTGGCGGACGAAATCGTTTTATACCGCTCGCCCAAAATCCTCGGCGGCGGCAGCGGTTTATTTTGCCTGCCCGAAAACCGCGCCGCCCTTTCCGCACCGCCCTTGTGGACACCTGTTTCAAGCGAAATCCTCGGACACGACATCAAAACCGTGTTCCGAAAAAACGGCAACGCCTTTTAAAGGGTTTGCGCCATTTCACTATATAATAACGCCGATAAAAAACGGCACCATTCAGACCGCCGCCCACCCGAAAAAGCGCAACCCGGACTGCCGCACCCCGCCGGCAGCCGCGACGGCCTGAAAGCCGTCAAATTCCGATCAAGAAAGGCTTCAGACGACACAGGCAGAATCCCGCTGCCGACCGGACATCAAAAATGGACACAAAAGAAATCCTCGGCTACGCGGCAGGCTCGATCGGCAGCGCGGTTTTAGCCGTCATCATCCTGCCGCTGCTGTCGTGGTATTTCCCTGCCGACGACATCGGGCGCATCGTGCTGATGCAGACGGCGGCGGGACTGACGGTGTCGGTATTGTGCCTCGGGCTGGATCAGGCATACGTCCGCGAATACTATGCCGCCGCCGACAAAGACACTTTGTTCAAAACCCTGTTCCTGCCGCCGCTGCTGTCTGCCGCCGCGATAGCCGCCCTGCTGCTTTCCCGCCCGTCCCTGCCGTCTGAAATCCTGTTTTCGCTCGACGATGCCGCCGCCGGCATCGGGCTGGTGCTGTTTGAACTGAGCTTCCTGCCCATCCGCTTTCTCTTACTGGTTTTGCGTATGGAAGGACGCGCCCTTGCCTTTTCGTCCGCGCAACTCGTGTCCAAGCTCGCCATCCTGCTGCTGCTGCCGCTGACGGTCGGGCTGCTGCACTTTCCGGCGAACACCGCCGTCCTGACCGCCGTTTACGCGCTGGCAAACCTTGCCGCCGCCGCCTTTTTGCTGTTTCAAAACCGATGCCGTCTGAAGGCCGTCCGGCGCGCACCGTTTTCATCCGCCGTCCTGCATCGCGGCCTGCGCTACGGCATACCGATCGCACTAAGCAGCATCGCCTATTGGGGGCTGGCATCCGCCGACCGTTTGTTCCTGAAAAAATATGCCGGCCTAGAACAGCTCGGCGTTTATTCGATGGGTATTTCGTTCGGCGGAGCGGCATTATTGTTCCAAAGCATCTTTTCAACGGTCTGGACACCGTATATTTTCCGCGCAATCGAAGCAAACGCCCCGCCCGCCCGCCTCTCGGCAACGGCAGAATCCGCCGCCGCCCTGCTTGCCGCCGCCCTCTGCCTGACCGGCATTTTCTCGCCCCTCGCCTCCCTCCTGCTGCCGGAAAACTACGCCGCCGTCCGGTTTATCGTCGTATCGTGTATGCTGCCTCCGCTGTTTTGCACGCTGGTAGAAATCAGCGGCATCGGTTTGAACGTCGTCCGCAAAACGCGCCCGATCGCGCTCGCCACCTTGGGCGCGCTGGCGGCAAACCTGCTGCTGCTGGGGCTTGCCGTACCGTCCGGCGGCGCGCGCGGCGCGGCGGTTGCCTGTGCCGCCTCATTTTGGCTGTTTTTTGTTTTCAAGACCGAAAGCTCCTGCCGCCTGTGGCAGCCGCTCAAACGCCTGCCGCTTTATATGCACACATTGTTCTGCCTGGCCTCCTCGGCGGCCTACACCTGCTTCGGCACTCCGGCAAACTACCCCCTGTTTGCCGGCGTATGGGCGGTATATCTGGCAGGCTGCATCCTGCGCCACCGGAAAGATTTGCACAAACTGTTTCATTATTTGAAAAAACAAGGTTTCCCATTATGAAAATCGTTTTGACCACATCTATGGCAGGCTTGGGCGGCACGGAAACCGCCACCGTCCGCCTCGGCAGGCTACTCAGGCAGCACGGACACGACATCATGCTTGCCTCTTCGGACGGACCGTTGCTCAAAGAGGCGCAAGCCTTGGGCATACGTTGGCAACCCGTCAATTTCTATCGCGGCGGCCTTTTCGGCTACCTCAAAGGTATGATTGCCTACGCCCGAATGCTGCGGCGCGAACAACCCGACATCATCGACTGCCAAATGGCGCGCGTCGTACCCGCCTGCGCCCTTGCCGCCAAAATCGTTTCGCCGAAAACCAAAATCATCTACCACTCGCACGGTTTGGACGCGGCAACCTACCCCAAAATCGCCAAACTCTTCGACAAGCTGGGCGTGTACATCATCGGTAACTGCAAACACGAACGCGAAAAACTCATCCGCCACGGTTTCCCCGCCGACCGGATTGTCTACGCCTACAACGCACTCCCCCCCCCGGAATTTCCTTTCTGGAAAACCGTCAAAGGCTGCGTCATGCTCGGCACGCTGTCGCGTCTGGACACCGTCCGCGCCGTGCATCTGATGCTGGACATTTTCAAAAAAATGGTCGACCGCGATATGCCCGTACGCCTGAACGTGGCGGGCATAGGCGAAGAAATGGACAATTTGAAAGCGCAGGCGGAACGTCTGGGCATAGACGGCAAAGTTACCTTCCTCGGCGGCGTGCGCGATTTGACCGCCTACTTCAAAGACGTGGATATTTTGGTGAACACGCCCCACTGCATCGGCGACCACGGCGCAGGCGTGGGCAACAACATCTTAGAAGCCGGACTTTACGACACGCCCGTCGTTACCTACGATATGGCGGGCATTTCCGAAATGGTCGTCAACGGGGAAACGGGTTACTGCATCCCCTTCGGCGACGAAGAAGCCTTTATCGCCGCCGTAGACACGCTCGTCAGACAACCGCTGTTGCGCGAAGCAATGGGCAAAAGGCTGCACGCACACGTCGCCGCACTCTGTTCCGACGACGAAATCTACCGTACCACCATGGCGGCGTATACCATGTAATGCCGTCTGAAAGCCGCCGATGAACATCACCATAGTCGCCCCTTATTGCTCGCTGCCGTCCGAACCGTATTTCAACCGCTTTTGGTATCTGGCAGAACGATTGTCGCAATCGCACGACGTGTTGCTGATTACCAGCCGTTTCCGCCACTACGACAAATCATTCAGACGGCATGAAGATGCTGCCGCCACTTCAAACGGCAGGCTGCGCGTCAAGCTGCTGGACGAACCTGGCTACCGAAAAAACGTCTCCCTCGCCCGCGTCGCCAGCCACCGCGTATTCGTCCGCAATTTGGCACGCTGGCTGCACAGCCCGCAGGCGGCGGAACAGGACATCGTCTATTCTGCCTATCCGCTGATGGCGACCAACCTGCTGTTGGGCAAACACAAAGCGCGTTTGGGCTACAAACTGATTGTCGATGTGCAGGACGTATGGCCGGAGTCTTTCTCCTCGGTCGTACCATTTTTGAAAAAAGTACCGCACAAGCTGCTGCCCTTTGCTTCACGCGCCAACCGTGCCTACCGCTGCGCCGACGCGCTGGTTGCCGTATCGCAGACTTATCTCGACCGCGCCAAAGAAGCCAATCCGAACGTACCCGGCGAAGCCGTCTATATCGGTACGGATTTTGCCGCCATCGCCCCCCCCCCCGCGATTCCGCTCCAAAACCACCCGCCTTTTCTACTTGGGAACGCTCAGTTACAGCTACGACGTGGAAACCGTGTGCAAAGGTGTTCGGAAACTTTTAGACGACGGCGAAAACGTCGAATTGCACATCATGGGCGGCGGCCCCGACCTAGAAAAGCTGAAACAGCATGAAAACCGCGCCATCAAGTTTTACGGCTACCTCCCCTACGCCGACATGATTTCCATCGCCAAAGGCTGCGACATCGCCGTCAACGCCATCCATAGCCACGCCATGCAATCGGTTACCAACAAACTTTCCGACTATATGGCTTTGCAAAAACCGATTTTAAACAGCCAGACCAATGCCGAAGTCCTCGGCCTCTTGAACCTACTACCGCACGAAAACTACCGTTCCGGCGACGTGGACAGCTTCGTTCAAGCCGCCAAAGATATTTTGAAACGCAAAAACGACCCCGTTCAGTCCGACGAAATCGTCCGCCGCTTCAGGCGCGACATTTCCTATCGGAAAATCGTCAACCTGATTGAAAGATTGGCAAATGAGTAAAGCCGTCAAACGCCTGTTCGACATCATCGCATCCGCATCGGGGCTGATTGTCCTCTCACCCGTTTTCCTGATTTTGGCGTACCTCATCCGCAAAAATCTAGGCTCGCCCGTGTTCTTCATCCAAGAGCGGCCGGGCAAAGGCGGCAAACCGTTTAAAATGATTAAATTCCGCTCTATGCGCGATGCGGTCGATAAATACGGCAACCCGCTGCCGGACAGCGAACGCCTGACCGATTTCGGCAAAAAACTGCGTGCCGCCAGCCTGGACGAACTGCCCGAACTGTGGAACGTCCTCAAAGGCGACATGAGCCTGGTCGGCCCGCGCCCGCTGCTGATGCAATATCTGCCGCTGTACGACAACTTCCAAAACCGCCGCCACGAAATGAGACCGGGCATTACCGGCTGGGCGCAGGTCAACGGGCGCAACGCGCTTTCGTGGGACGAAAAATTCGCCTGCGATGTTTGGTATATCGACCATTACAGTTTTTGGCTGGATATGAAAATCCTGTTTTTGACAGTCAGAAAAGTCTTGATTAAAGAAGGTATTTCGGCGGAGGGCGAAGCCACTATGCCCCCTTTCACAGGAAAACGCAAACTTGCCGTCGTCGGCGCGGGCGGACACGGAAAAGTCGTTGCCGACCTTGCCGCCGCACTCGGCACATACGGCGAAATCGTTTTTCTGGACGACCGCGCACAAGGCAGCATCGACGGCTTTCCCGTCATCGGCACGACTCTGCTGCTTGAAAACAGTTTATCGCCCGAACAATACGACGTCGCCGTCGCCGTCGGCAACAACCGCATCCGCCGCCAAATCGCCGGACGAGCCGCCGTGCTCGGCTTCAAACTGCCCGTCCTGATTCATCCGGACGCATATGTTTCCCCGTCGGCAACCGTCGGTCAGGGCAGCGTCGTGATGGCTCAGGCAGTCGTACAGGCAGGCAGCGTATTGAAAGACGGCGTGATTGTGAACACTGCCGCCACCGTCGATCACGACTGCCTGCTTGACGCTTTCGTCCACATCAGCCCGGGCGCGCACCTGTCGGGCAACACGCGTATCGGCGAAGAAAGCTGGATAGGCACGGGCGCGTGCAGCCGCCAGCAAATCCGTATCGGCAGCCGCGCAACCATTGGAGCGGGCGCAGTCGTCATACGCGACGTTTCAGACGGCATAACCGTCGCGGGCAACCCGGCAAAGCCCCTGCCGCGCAAAAACCCCGAGACCGCGACAGCATAAGCGATTAAAATACACCCCCGTACAGACCGATTTTGACAACACCTGCGGCGTGCACCCGATTCCTCGGAACACGCCCCCTTCAGACGGCATAGGGTCGGAAATGCCGTCTGAACCCGACGGACAAACCATCATGTTGAACACTTCCCTTTCCCCGTGGCCCTGCTTCACCCAAGAAGAAGCCGATGCCGTTTCCAAAGTCCTCTTGTCCAACAAAGTCAATTACTGGACGGGCAGCGAATGCCGCGAATTTGAAAAAGAATTCGCGGCATTCGCCGGTACGCAATACGCCGTCGCCCTTGCCAACGGCACGCTGGCGCTCGATACCGCGCTCAAAGCAATCGGCATAGGCGCGGGCGATGATGTGATTGTCACTTCGCGCACTTTCTTGGCTTCCGCGTCCTGCATTGTGAACGCGGGCGCAAATCCCGTGTTTGCTGATGTGGATTTGAACAGCCAAAACATCAGCGCGGAAACCGTCAAGGCCGTGCTGACCCCGAATACCAAGGCGATTATCGTGGTTCACCTTGCCGGTATGCCTGCCGAAATGGATGGCATTATGACTTTGGCAAAAGAACATGATTTGTGGGTGATTGAAGACTGCGCCCAAGCGCACGGCGCAAAATACAAAGGCAAATCCGTCGGCTCTATCGGACACGTCGGCGCGTGGTCGTTCTGCCAAGACAAAATCATGACCACCGGCGGCGAAGGCGGTATGGTTACGACCAACGACAAAACCCTGTGGGAAAAAATGTGGTCGTACAAAGACCACGGCAAAAGCTACGATGCCGTGTACCACCGCGAACACGCGCCCGGTTTCCGCTGGCTGCACGAAAGTTTCGGCACAAACTGGCGTATGATGGAAATGCAGGCGGCAATCGGGCGCATCCAGCTCAAACGCCTGCCCGAATGGACTGCCTGCCGTCAAGCGCACGCCGCCAAGCTGGCGGAAAGCCTAGGCAAATTCAAAAGTATCCGCTTGGTTGAAGTCGCCGACTACATCGGACACGCGCAATATAAGTTCTACGCTTTCGTCAAACCCGAACACCTCAAAGACGGCTGGACGCGCGACCGCATCGTGAACGAACTGAACGCACGCAAAGTCCCCTGCTATCAAGGCAGCTGCTCCGAAGTCTATTTGGAAAAAGCCTTCGACAACACGCCTTGGCGACCGAAAGAGCGTTTGAAAAATGCTGTCGAACTGGGCGACACCAGCCTGATGTTCTTGGTGCACCCGACGCTGACCGACGGCGAAATCGCGTTCTGCAAAGAACACATCGAAGCCGTATTGGCAGAAGCCACACGATAACCCTTCAGACGGCATATGCCGCCTGAAAGCACATACCGCCCCACGATATGACTCTGGAAACCCTGATCGCCCTGCCGCGCAACATCAAGAAAATCTGTTTCCTCATACACGATTTTCTGATGATTTTCATTGCCTTTTGGTTCACCCAAAGCCTAAAGGCCGACTACTCGAACGAATGGTTCGACCCTGCCAACTGGCAGTCTTTCCTATTGACCGCGCTGTTGACCATCGGTCTGTTCGTCAGAATGGGGCTCTACCGTGCCGTTACACGCTTCATCAGCTTCCGCATCCTCTCCACCGCGCTGGCAGGCAGCCTCGCCTCCGCCGTATTGTTCTTCCTCAACACATTGATTTTTGAAGAAAGGCTGCGCCTCGCCCTGCCGATTGTCTATTTCTTACTGCTGTTTGTTTCCGTGACCGGCTCGCGTATGGTTTTGCGCGGGCTGTTGTCCGAACACCCCAAAAAACAGATGACCCCCGTCATTATTTACGGCGCGGGGCAGGCGGGCAGACAGCTTCTCGAGGCCGTCAAACAAATGCGCGAATATTCCGCCGCCGCCTTTGTGGACGACGACCCCAAACTGTGGCACACCGTCATCTACGACCTTGCCGTTTACCAGCCCGATGCCATCGCCTTCCTCATCGAACGCTACGGCGTGGAAAAAATCCTGCTCGCCATCCCCGGCGCGACCCAGGAACAACGCCGCCGAATCATCAACAAACTGGAAGCCTATCCCTGCGAAGTGTTGACCATTCCCGGAATGAAAGACCTGATGGACGGGAAAATCAGCATCGGCACGCTCAAAAAAATCTCCGTGTCCGACCTGCTCGGGCGTGATTCCGTCACACCCGACGACCGCCTGATGAGTGCCGACATCGAAGGCAAAACCGTCATGGTAACCGGCGCGGGCGGCTCCATCGGTTCGGAACTCTGCCGCCAGATTATCCGCCGCCGCCCCGAAAAGCTGCTGCTGTTCGAGTTATCCGAATTCGCCCTGTACGCCATCGAAAAAGAATTGCGCGAAACCTGCATCCAAAAACGCCTCGACACCGAAATCCTGCCCTTTCTCGGTTCGGTGCAAAACCGCACGCTGCTCGAACACGTCATGACCGCCTTTTCCGTTGCGACCGTCTATCACGCCGCCGCCTACAAACACGTCCCCATGGTCGAATTCAACACCGTCGAAGGCATACGCAACAACATCTTCGGCACACTCGAGTGCGCGCTTGCCGCCACGACATCGGGCGTAAGAACTTTCGTCCTCATCTCCACCGACAAAGCCGTCCGCCCCACCAACACCATGGGTGCCAGCAAACGCATGGCGGAACTCTGCCTTCAGGCACTCGCCGCCGAACCCGGACAGAAAACCCGCTTCAGCATGGTACGTTTCGGCAATGTTTTAGGTTCGTCCGGCTCCGTTGTCCCGCTGTTTGAAAAACAGATTGCAGAAGGCGGCCCGCTTACCCTGACCCACCCCGACATCACACGTTATTTCATGACCATACCCGAAGCCGCCCAACTCGTCATACAGGCAGGCGCGATGGGTACGGGCGGCGACGTATTCGTCCTCGACATGGGTGAATCCGTCAAAATCATCGACCTTGCCCGCCAAATGATTACCTTAAGCGGCCTCAAACCCAAAACACCCGAACAACCCGACGGCGACATCGAAATCCTCATTACCGGACTGCGTCCCGGCGAAAAACTCTACGAAGAGCTGCTCATCGGCGACAACGTCCGCAAAACCGGCCATCCGCGCATTATGACGGCTGACGAGGCGATGCTGCCGTGGCACGAGCTCTCTGTCCTGCTCGACCGCATCCGTGCGGCCTGCGACCGTTACGACCAGCAGGCAATCCGCACCCTGCTCATCAACGCCCCGACCGGCTTTACCCCAAGCGACGGTATCTGCGACCTGCTTTGGGTACGAGAAACACACAGAAAAAATGCCGTCTGAACCTTCAGACGGCATAACGTACAAACCAACCTACCTTACACACACACGGAGTTTGACATGCAGTTTTCGGCATTCGGCGAAAAATTCACGCAACACAGCGGCATCCTCCAACTGATGGACGACCTCGGCGACGCGCTCAAAAGCGACAAGCCCGTCAACATGCTCGGCGGCGGCAACCCGGCGCGCATTCCGGAAATCGATCGGGCGTTCGCCGACATATTCTCCAAACTGGCGGCAGAACACGCCGTCGAAAACATCGGCAACTACTCCAACCCCCAAGGCGATGCCGCGCTGATTGACGCGTTGACCGCCTTCCTCAACCGCGAATACGGCTGGAACCTGACCGCCGACAATATCGCGCTGACCAACGGTTCGCAAAACGCGTTTTTCTATTTATTCAACCTCTTCGGCGGCAAATTCAAGCTTTCAGACGGCACATCCGCAGAAAAAGCCATTTTGTTGCCGCTCGCGCCCGAATACATCGGCTATGCCGACGTACATATCGAAGGGCAGCACTTCGTTTCTGTCAAGCCCAAAATCGAAAACGTCGAACACGAAGGCGAAGCAGGCTTCTTCAAATACCGCGTGGACTTTGACGCACTGGAAAACCTGCCCGAACTCAAAGCGGGCAAAATCGGCGCGATTTGCTGTTCGCGCCCGACCAACCCGACCGGCAATGTGTTGACCGACGGCGAAATGGCACGTTTGGACGCTTTGGCGCGTGAACACGGGATTCCGCTGATTATCGACAACGCCTACGGAATGCCGTTCCCCAACATCATTTACAGCGACGTAACGCTGAATTGGCACGAAAACATCATCCTCTGCTTCAGCCTTTCCAAAGTCGGCCTGCCGGGCGTTCGCACCGGCATCATCGTCGCCGCGCCCGAAGTCGTCAAAGCCGTCAGCAGCCTGAACGCGATTGTGAACCTTGCCCCCACGCGCTTCGGCGCGGCCATCGCCGCCCCGCTGCTGGAAAGCGGCGAGATGAAACGGCTTGCCGACCAAGTCATCCGGCCGTTTTACCGCAATCAGGCGCAAACCGCCGTCTCGCTGCTCAAGCGCGAGCTGGGCGCGTACCCGATGAAAATCCACAAACCCGAAGGCGCGATTTTCCTGTGGCTCTGGTTTGAAAACCTGCCCGTTTCTTCGCAAACCCTGTACGAAATGCTCAAAGCCGAAGGTACGCTGATTATTCCGGGCGAGCATTTCTTCGTCGGCATCGACACGCGGGATTACCCGCACGCGGGCGAGTGCATCCGCATGAGCATCGCGCAGGACGCTCAAACGCTGGAAAAAGGCATCGCCGCCATCGGCAAAACCGTCCGAAAACTGTACGACAACGTTTAAACCGCAAAAAATGCCGTCTGAAAGGTTTTCAGACGGCATTTTTATCTGCATTCAATATCGGGAAAAATGCGCCCACACCGGCCTGCAGTTTTCCGGCAGTTCGGGACACGCGCCGAGAATGCCGCCGCTAAAGTCGTTTAAACGGTGGAAGTCGCTGCCCGCGCTGGCGAGCATACCGAAGCGTTCTGCCAAAAGCGCGTAGTTGAGGCGGTCGTTTTTGCAGCAGTTGCCGCTGTGGACTTCGATGCCTGCGCCGCCGAGGTTTTTAAATTCTTCAAACAGATTGCGCTTGGCGGTGGCGGACAAATCATAACGCATCGGATGGGCGATGACCGCCAACCCGCCCGCGCCGTTGACGGCGGAGACGCAGTCTTCCAGCGTCGCCCATTCGTGGCGGACGGCGCAGGATTTGCCGTCGCCCAAGTATTTGGTGAACGCCTGCTGCTTGTTTTTGACGTGTCCCACCCGAATGAGGAACTCGGCGACGTGTGTGCGGCTGACCATTTCTTTGTTTGCCGCCAGCGCGAGCGCGCCGTCGTATGCGCCCGAAATGCCGCGTTTTTCCAGCTTGGCGGCGATGGCTTCGAGGCGTTTCAGACGGCCTTGCCGCACTTGCGCCAACAGGTTTTGCAGGTTTTCGTCTTGTTCGTCAAAGTCTAAGCCGACAACGTGTATGGTACGCCCGCGCCACGTTACGGAGATTTCCACGCCGTTAATCAGGCGCAAACCGAGCCTGTCGGCTTCGGCACGCGCTTCGGCGATGCCGCCGGTGTGGTCGTGGTCGGTCAACGCCAGCAGCGTGCAGCCGTTTTGATGCGCGAGGCGCACAACTTCGGCGGGGGAGAGCATACCGTCGGAAACGGTGGAATGGCAGTGCAGGTCTATCATAAGGCGTTATGTGCGTGGTAAATGGTGGGCAGGGTGTTTCAATATTGTCGGGCGGTGTGGCGGCGGTGATTTCAAAAAACAAGTGTATGGCAAATGCAAAGGAAAAGCCGCTATGCCGTCATTCCCGCGCAGGCGGGAATCCAGACTTTGATTTATTGGAAATGTTTAAGGTTAACCGCTATTTCAAACTTCCGGATTCCTGCTTTCGAGGGAATGGCGATATGACCGTTTTCAATTTTAATCTACTATAAAAGACTGTCTGAAAACGTGGTTTTATCAAGCCGAACTGGTTTCAGACGGCATTTTCGTCTTCCGCCCAACCCGCTTCTTTCAACTTCCGCCGTTGCGCGTCGTAGCGTGCCTTATCCGCCCAGTAAATCGTCTGAATGCACGCCTCGCCGCAGTCGCTGCCGCAGCATTCCCACAACTCAGGGCGGACGGGTTCTTCTAAAAGCGGCTCGCCCAAAAGGGCTTCGGCTTTATACTTCAGGGTCGTATCCATCGGCGATTTCCAAGCGCGCGCCGTCAAACTCGATGACTTCGCCGCCGCGTATTTTGGCGGTTTTACGGGTTTCGGTTTCGCCGTTGCGCAACACCAGCCCTTCGGCGATAAATGCTTTTGCCTGTCCGCCGCTTTCGGCAAGTCCGGCCAATTTCAAGAGGTCGCACAGGGCGATGTATTCGTTGTCTTCGAGATAGACGGTGGCTTCCATAATGTTCCCTTGCAGAAAGAGGCCGTTATTGTAGCACCTGCCGCCGCCGTACCCAAAATTACCGCAAAACCGGCAGCACATCCCACACCAGCTGTTCCGTAAAAGTAAAAATGCCGTCTGAAACCCCATATGCCGCCATCCGATCAAAGAAATCCTGTCCAACGGCAAGCTGCAAATCCTGTTCCCCGACGAATCCGCATTGACGCTGATGCACATCCTCAAACGCGAACTGCCCGATACACCGGCAATCGGCATCAAAACGAAATCAAAAACCTGTTTGAACGTAAAATCGATTTAACTGCTTGCCATCCGTCCGAATAATGTATATAGTTCTTTATAACTAGTTTGATAGTCCTTTATATCTATCAATACTCCTTGGGAAGCCTCCACCACACGGTAGGAGGCATTTTTTTGCCGTCGTAAAAGCTCAAAAACATTTGCAGGTCATGCCGTCTGAATCCGAAACAGCATTACCTACACCGCCATCTAAAGACAACCCTGCTACAATACGCCTTTTATTGTTCACGCCGATTTTGCCATGACCGAGCCGACCTACATCCCCCTGCGCCTGCATACCGAATTCTCGATTACCGACGGTATGGTGCGGATTAAAAAACTGATTGCCAAAGCGCAGGAATACGGTTTGCCTGCTTTGGGCATCAGCGATTTGATGAACGAATTCGGTTTGGTGAAATTCTATAAAACCTGCCGCGGCGCAGGGATTAAACCCATCGGCGCGGCGGACGTGTGGATAGGCAATCCGAATGCGCCCGACAAGCCGTTCCGCGCCATGCTGATTATCCGCAACGATGCGGGCTATCTGCGCTTGAGCGAGCTTCTGACGGCGGCTTATGTCGGCAAAGACCGCAATATCCATCATGCGGAACTCAATCCCGAATGGCTGGAAAACGGCGACAACAGCGGCTTGATTTGTTTAAGCGGCGCGCATTACGGCGAAGTGGGCGTGAATCTCTTGAACGGCAATGAAGACGCGGCGCGTGCGGCGGCGTTGAAATATGCGGCATGGTTTCCCGATGCGTTTTATTTAGAGCTGCAACGCCTGCCCGAACGCCCCGAATGGGAGGCTTGCGTTTCCGGCAGCGTGAAGCTGGCGGAGGAACTGGGTTTGCCGGTGGTGGCGACCCACCCGACGCAGTTTATGAGCCGCGACGATTTCAACGCGCACGAGGCGCGGGTGTGTATCGCAGGCGGCTGGGTATTGACGGACAAAAAACGTCCGCGCGATTTCACGCCGGGCCAGTTTTTCATTCCGCCGGAAACCATGGCCGAACGTTTCGCCGATTTGCCTGAAGCCTTGGAAAACACGGTAGAAATTGCCAAACGCTGCAACCTGCACATCACATTGGGCAAAAACTTCCTGCCCCTTTTCCCCACGCCCGACGGTTTATCACTCGATGACTATCTCATCAAACTCTCCAACGAGGGTTTGCAGGAACGCATGGTTCAGCTTTATCCCGACGAAGCGGAACGCGCAGAAAAAATGCCGGAATATCAGGAACGTTTGGATTTTGAGCTGAACATCATCATCCAGATGAAATTTCCCGGCTATTTCCTTATCGTACAAGACTTTATCAACTGGGCAAAAACGCACGGCTGTCCGGTGGGGCCGGGGCGCGGTTCGGGCGCAGGCTCGCTGGTGGCGTATTCATTGAAGATTACCGACCTTGATCCGCTCAAATACGCGCTGCTGTTTGAACGTTTCTTAAACCCCGAACGCGTCTCCATGCCCGACTTCGACGTTGACTTCTGTCAGGCAAACCGCGGCCGCGTGATTGAGTATGTGCGCGAAAAATACGGCGCGGAGGCGGTCAGCCAGATTGTTACCTTCGGCACGATGTCGTCTAAAGCGGTCATCCGCGACGTGGGGCGCGTGTTAGAGCTGCCGTTTATGCTGTGCGACAAACTGTCCAAGCTGATTCCGTTGGAAGCCAACAAACCTCTGGGTTTGGACGACGCGATGAAGGCGGAGCCGCAGATTCAGGAATTAATCGAAGCGGAAGAAGCGGACGAACTCATTACGCTGGCGAAAAAGCTGGAAGATTTGACGCGCGGTCTGGGTATGCACGCGGGCGGCGTGTTGATTGCGCCGGGCAAGATTTCCGATTACAGCCCCGTGTATCAGGCGGATGAATCCGCCTCTCCCGTATCCATGTACGACAAGGGCGACGTGGAAGACGTGGGTTTGGTGAAATTCGACTTTTTAGGTCTGCGTAACCTGACCATTATCGAAATGGCGCAGAACAACATCAAAAACACCACCGGCGATATCGTCGATGTCGGCAAAATTCCGCTCGACGACCAAGCCGCCTACCAAATCTTCCGAGATGCGAACACCACCGCCGTGTTCCAGTTCGAGTCGACCGGCATGAAAAAAATGCTGAAAACGGCGCATACGACCAAGTTTGAAGAACTGATTGCCTTCGTATCGCTCTACCGCCCCGGCCCGATGGACAACATCCCCGACTTCGTCGCGCGCATGAAAGGCCAGGAATTCCAATACATCCATCCGCTGCTCGAAGGCATCCTCGCGCCGACCTACGGCATTATGGTGTATCAGGAACAAGTGATGCAGGCGGCGCAGATTATCGGCGGCTACTCGCTCGGCGGCGCGGACTTGCTGCGCCGCGCGATGGGTAAGAAAAAGCCCGAAGAAATGGTGAAACACCGCGAAATCTTCGCCGAAGGCGCGGCGAAACAAGGCATTTCGCGCGAAAAATCCGACGAAATCTTCAACTACATGGAAAAATTCGCCGGCTACGGTTTCAACAAATCCCACGCCGCCGCCTACGCCCTGATTTCCTACCAGACCGCATGGCTCAAGGCGCACTACCCCGCCGAATTTATGGCGGCGACGATGTCGTCCGAATTGGACAACACCGACCAGCTCAAGCATTTCTACGACGACTGCCGCGCCAACGGCATCGAGTTCCTGCCGCCCGACATCAACGAATCCGACTACCGCTTCACGCCGTATCCGAACATGAAAATCCGCTACGCACTCGGCGCGATTAAAGGCACGGGCGAAGCCGCCGTCGAATCCATCATCGCCGCGCGGCAAAGCGGCGGCAAGTTTACCGGCCTCTTGGACTTCTGCGAGCGCGTCGGCAAAGAACACATGAACCGCCGCACCCTCGAGGCCCTGATACGCGGCGGCGCGTTCGACAGCATCGAACCCAACCGCGCCATGCTCTTGGCGAACATCGACCTCGCTATGGACAACGCCGACCAAAAAGCCGCCAACGCCAATCAGGGCGGACTTTTCGATATGATGGAAGACGCCATCGAACCGGTGCGGCTCATCGACCTGCCGAGGTGGAGCGAATCGGAAAAACTCGCCGAAGAAAAAACCGTCATCGGCTTTTACCTGTCCGGTCACCCGTTCGGCCCGTATGCCCAAGAAGTCCGCCAAATCGCACCGACCAAATTAGACCGTCTGAAGCCGCAAGACAGCGTGCGCCTCGCCGGATTCGTTACCGCCGTGCGTACGATGATGGGCAAGCGCGGCAAAATCGCCTTCGTCAGCCTTGAAGATTTGAGCGGACAGGTTGAAATCATGGTCGGCGGTCAGACGTTGGAAAACTGCGCCGACTGCCTCAAAGCTGACCAAGTGCTGATTATCGAATCCAAAGTCAGCCGCGACGACTACGGCGGCGGCGACGGGCTGCGTATTCTGGCAAACCAAGTCATGACCCTGCAAACGGCGCGCGAACGCTACGCCCGCAGCCTCAGCCTCGCCCTCGCCCCGCATCACGACATCGGCGGACTGGTACAACTGCTTGCCGCCCACCAACTGCCCGACACGCCGCGCATCCCGCTGCAACTGTCGTATGCCAACGAAAAAGCGTCGGGCAGGCTTCAAGTGCCGCCGAAATGGACGGTTACGCCGAGTTCCGCATTGTTCGGCGAACTGGAAACATTGCTCGGCAGCCGGTCGGTGCGCGTCAACTGGTAACCCAAAATATAAATGCCGTCTGAAGCCCAAAAACCGGTTTCAGACGGCATTTTTTAACTGAAATAAACGATGCCCCTTAAAGCAGAAGCTTTAAGGGGCAGAGCGTTGCGGCACATCTTTTCAGACGGCCTTATTGTAGCAACGGTTCTCATTTCGCAGTGCGACAATATGTTTGGGATTCTAGCCGTTGTGAGATGATAAGTCAATAATCTATTTGTATATAAATAAGACAATAAGATATATTATCATTATTTGCAACGTTGTTTACGGAGTAATAAATGGCTGCCTTCAAACCTAATCCAATCAACTACATCCTCGGCCTCGATATCGGCATCGCATCCGTCGGCTGGGCGATGGTAGAAATTGACGAAGAAGAAAACCCCATCCGCCTGATTGATTTGAGCGTGCGCGTATTTGAGCGTGCCGAAGTACCGAAAACAGGCGACTCCCTTGCCATGGCAAGGCGTTTGGCGCGCAGTGTCCGCCGCCTGACCCGCCGTCGCGCCCATCGCCTGCTTCGGGCCCGCCGCCTATTGAAACGCGAAGGCGTATTACAAGCCGCTGATTTTGACGAAAACGGCTTGATCAAATCCTTACCGAATACACCATGGCAACTTCGCGCAGCCGCATTAGACCGCAAACTGACGCCTTTAGAGTGGTCGGCAGTCTTGTTGCATTTAATCAAACACCGAGGCTATTTATCGCAACGGAAAAACGAGGGCGAAACTGCCGATAAAGAGCTTGGCGCTTTGCTCAAAGGCGTAGCCGACAATGCCCATGCCTTACAGACAGGCGATTTCCGCACACCGGCCGAATTGGCTTTAAATAAATTTGAGAAAGAAAGCGGCCATATCCGCAATCAGCGCGGCGATTATTCGCATACGTTCAGCCGCAAAGATTTGCAGGCGGAGCTGATTTTGCTGTTTGAAAAACAAAAAGAATTTGGCAATCCGCATGTTTCAGGCGGCCTTAAAGAAGGTATTGAAACCCTACTGATGACGCAACGCCCTGCCCTGTCCGGCGATGCCGTTCAAAAAATGTTGGGACATTGCACCTTTGAGCCGGCAGAGCCGAAAGCCGCTAAAAACACCTATACCGCCGAACGTTTCGTCTGGCTGACCAAGCTGAACAACCTGCGTATTTTAGAGCAAGGCAGCGAGCGGCCATTGACCGATACCGAACGCGCCACGCTTATGGACGAGCCATACAGAAAATCCAAACTGACTTACGCACAAGCCCGTAAGCTGCTGGGTTTAGAAGATACCGCCTTTTTCAAAGGCTTGCGCTATGGTAAAGACAATGCCGAAGCCTCAACATTGATGGAAATGAAGGCCTACCATGCCATCAGCCGTGCACTGGAAAAAGAAGGATTGAAAGATAAAAAATCCCCATTACGCCTTTCTCCCGAATTACAAGACGAAATCGGCACAGCATTCTCTCTGTTCAAAACCGATGAAGACATTACAGGCCGTCTGAAAGACCGTGTACAGCCCGAAATATTAGAAGCGCTGTTAAAACACATCAGCTTCGACAAGTTCGTCCAAATTTCCTTGAAAGCATTGCGCCGAATTGTGCCTCTAATGGAGCAAGGCAAACGTTACGATGAAGCCTGCGCCGAAATCTACGGAGACCATTACGGCAAGAAAAATGCGGAAGAAAAGATTTATCTGCCGCCCATCCCTGCCGACGAAATCCGCAATCCAGTCGTCTTGCGCGCCTTATCTCAAGCCAGAAAAGTCATTAACGGCGTGGTTCGGCGTTACGGCTCACCTGCGCGTATCCATATTGAAACGGCAAGGGAAGTAGGCAAATCATTTAAAGACCGCAAAGAAATTGAGAAACGTCAGGAAGAAAACCGTAAAGACCGTGAAAAAGCCGCCGCCAAATTCCGAGAGTATTTCCCCAATTTTGTCGGCGAACCCAAATCCAAAGATATTCTGAAACTGCGCCTGTACGAGCAACAACACGGCAAATGCCTGTATTCGGGCAAAGAAATCAACTTAGGCCGTCTGAACGAAAAAGGCTATGTCGAAATTGACCATGCCCTGCCGTTCTCGCGCACATGGGACGACAGTTTCAACAATAAAGTGCTGGTATTGGGCAGCGAAAACCAAAACAAAGGCAATCAAACCCCTTACGAATACTTCAACGGCAAAGACAACAGCCGCGAATGGCAGGAATTTAAAGCGCGTGTCGAAACCAGCCGTTTCCCGCGCAGTAAAAAACAACGGATTCTGCTGCAAAAATTCGATGAAGACGGCTTTAAAGAACGCAATCTGAACGACACGCGCTACGTCAACCGTTTCCTGTGTCAATTTGTTGCCGACCGTATGCGGCTGACAGGTAAAGGCAAGAAACGTGTCTTTGCATCCAACGGACAAATTACCAATCTGTTGCGCGGCTTTTGGGGATTGCGCAAAGTGCGTGCGGAAAACGACCGCCATCACGCCTTGGACGCCGTCGTCGTTGCCTGCTCGACCGTTGCCATGCAGCAGAAAATTACCCGTTTTGTACGCTATAAAGAGATGAACGCGTTTGACGGTAAAACCATAGACAAAGAAACAGGAGAAGTGCTGCATCAAAAAACACACTTCCCACAACCTTGGGAATTTTTCGCACAAGAAGTCATGATTCGCGTCTTCGGCAAACCGGACGGCAAACCCGAATTCGAAGAAGCCGATACCCCAGAAAAACTGCGCACGTTGCTTGCCGAAAAATTATCATCTCGCCCCGAAGCCGTACACGAATACGTTACGCCACTGTTTGTTTCACGCGCGCCCAATCGGAAGATGAGCGGGCAAGGGCATATGGAGACCGTCAAATCCGCCAAACGACTGGACGAAGGCGTCAGCGTGTTGCGCGTACCGTTAACACAGTTAAAACTGAAAGACTTGGAAAAAATGGTCAATCGGGAGCGCGAACCTAAGCTATACGAAGCACTGAAAGCACGGCTGGAAGCACATAAAGACGATCCTGCCAAAGCCTTTGCCGAGCCGTTTTACAAATACGATAAAGCAGGCAACCGCACCCAACAGGTAAAAGCCGTACGCGTAGAGCAAGTACAGAAAACCGGCGTATGGGTGCGCAACCATAACGGTATTGCCGACAACGCAACCATGGTGCGCGTAGATGTGTTTGAGAAAGGCGACAAGTATTATCTGGTACCGATTTACAGTTGGCAGGTAGCGAAAGGGATTTTGCCGGATAGGGCTGTTGTACAAGGAAAAGATGAAGAAGATTGGCAACTTATTGATGATAGTTTCAACTTTAAATTCTCATTACACCCTAATGATTTAGTCGAGGTTATAACAAAAAAAGCTAGAATGTTTGGTTACTTTGCCAGCTGCCATCGAGGCACCGGTAATATCAATATACGCATTCATGATCTTGATCATAAAATTGGCAAAAATGGAATACTGGAAGGTATCGGCGTCAAAACCGCCCTTTCATTCCAAAAATACCAAATTGACGAACTGGGCAAAGAAATCAGACCATGCCGTCTGAAAAAACGCCCGCCTGTCCGTTAAATTAATCTATCCCTGTTTCAGGCGGCCTGAAGCAGGGATTTTTTATATAAAAATAAGGGGAAAAACATGACTTGGCGCAGCCTGCTTATTCAAAACGGCGGCAAACTATCCTTGCAACGCCGGCAACTGCTGATTCAACAAAACGGCGAGTCCCACACCGTACCATTAGAGGACATCGCCGTTATCATCATCGAAAATCGCGAAACCCTGATTACCGCCCCGCTCCTATCAGCCTTAGCCGAGCATGGTGCAACCCTGCTGACCTGCGACGAGCAGTTCCTGCCCTGCGGACAATGGCTGCCTTATGCCCAATATCACCGCCAACTTAAAATCCTCAAACTGCAACTGAACATAAGCGAACCCTTAAAAAAGCAACTCTGGCAACATATCGTCCGCCAAAAAATCCTGAACCAAGCATTTGTCGCAGACGAAACAGGCAATGATCTTGCAGCCAAACGGCTGCGCACTTTGGCATCTGAAGTCCGTTCAGGCGATACAGGAAACCGTGAAGCCCAAGCTGCCGCCCTCTACTTTCAAGCCCTCTTTGGCGAAAAATTTACCCGTAATGACAACAACGCCGTCAATGCCGCATTGAACTACACCTACGCCGTACTCCGTGCCGCAGTTGCACGCGCCCTGACCTTATACGGTTGGTTACCTGCATTAGGCTTGTTTCATAGAAGTGAACTCAATCCATTTAATCTCGCCGATGACTTTATCGAACCCTTACGCCCATTGGCCGACCTGACCGTGATACATTTGTACGAACAAGGCCGTCTGAAAACTGAACTGACGCTCGGCATCAAACAACACCTCATCAAAATCCTCTACTATCAAACCAGCATCGAACGGCAACATTTCAGCACCTTGGCTGCCATCGACAAAATGATTTCGTCATTTCAAGCCGGCGTAACCGATAAAAACGCCAAACAACTGAAACTGCCTGAAATCCTACCATTGAAAGAATACCAATATGAGTGAGGCCAAATTTATGAGGATTATCGTCTTCTTCGACCTACCGGTTATCACGGCGGCAAAGCGCAAAGCCGCCAATCAATTCCGCCAGTTTTTATTAAAAGACGGATACCAAATGCTGCAACTTTCCGTATACAGCCGTATCGTCAAAGGCCGCGATTCGTTGCAAAAACACCACAACAGACTGTGTGCAAACCTTCCGCAAGAAGGCTCAATCCGCTGTTTGGAGATAACAGAAAAGCAATATGCCGCCATGAAACTGCTGTTGGGCGAGCTGAAAACCCAAGAAAAAAAGGTCAATTCAGACCAATTATTGTTATTTTAAGCCCATTTTTTCATAACAAATAAAACGGGAAACCCTTATGAAATAAGGATTTCCCGTCGAAGTATTGTAGCACTGCGAAATGAGAAAGGGAGCTACAACTGGACATCTCAAAGGACACCATAGACGCAAATTGTAGCACTGCGAAATGAGAAAGGGAGCTACAACGCAAAATCTTATGTATGATAATTGGCAGGAATTGTAGCACTGCGAAATGAGAAAGGGAGCTACAACTTAACATCGTGTATTGGGTTATTATTTTAAATTGTAGCACTGCGAAATGAGAAAGGGAGCTACAACGTTTTGTGGCAATGGTTTCCGCCGTGGGTAATTGTAGCACTGCGAAATGAGAAAGGGAGCTACAACCCGCATTGATGCGTAAACTCGCCGTTATTGATTGTAGCACTGCGAAATGAGAAAGGGAGCTACAACTAAAAAAGGCAGAACAATTACAAAAAGAAAATTGTAGCACTGCGAAATGAGAAAGGGAGCTACAACTAATTACTCGGCGTATGTATTTCTATTTGGATTGTAGCACTGCGAAATGAGAAAGGGAGCTACAACTGCAGACGATGACGGAGCAGCCTGCATCATATTGTAGCACTGCGAAATGAGAAAGGGAGCTACAACAAGCGGGTGCGGTTTTAGCACTGGCTACCCATTGTAGCACTGCGAAATGAGAAAGGGAGCTACAACACTACTGCGTTTGCTATCTGAAACGAATTTATTGTAGCACTGCGAAATGAGAAAGGGAGCTACAACAAGCACCTTGAATCAATACAAAAGCGAAATATTGTAGCACTGCGAAATGAGAAAGGGAGCTACAACACTACTGCGTTTGCTATCTGAAACGAATTTATTGTAGCACTGCGAAATGAGAAAGGGAGCTACAACTCGTTCAAACAACAGTACAAAAAAAGGCATATTGTAGCACTGCGAAATGAGAAAGGGAGCTACAACCGCATTTGCAAAATTTAGTGGGTTGCCGTTATTGTAGCACTGCGAAATGAGAAAGGGAGCTACAACTAACTGGATTGCACACGGTCAAAGTTAAAGATTGTAGCACTGCGAAATGAGAAAGGGAGCTACAACATTCGGGTCGCAACAGAAACCTTTACCAAAATTGTAGCACTGCGAAATGAGAAAGGGAGCTACAACAAAGAAAGCGAGCTTGTAAAAAGGCAGAAGATTGTAGCACTGCGAAATGAGAAAGGGAGCTACAACTTAATTTCCGGCTGGGAATGGATACAAAAAATTGTAGCACTGCGAAATGAGAATGGGCGCTACAACCAGCCGTTGCGATAAGCGAACGTGCGTTAAAGTCATTGAGACACAGTGCAATTATGGCAAGAAAGGCGACAGATATTGTGTCACAGATTTGAAATAAGAAAAAACCGCCCACTCACAGAGTAGGCGGAAAACTTGCGTTTTTTTGATTGTGGTCGGGTTAGCTACTGCATTGACTTAACAGCAAAGCAACCGCTAAAATGAACTTGTGGTTCACTTCAACGGACAGCAGCAACTTTTTCCCACGCATAAGGAATTTAAGCATTTTAGCTTCTCCTAGTGAAGTTAATCACACAGGCGAGAGCCGAACAAAAATCCCCGTTGCAGCGGGGATTTTTGCTGTTCCCTGTTTGATGATTAAACTAAAATCTTGCAAAATGAGACCTTTGCAAAATTCCCCAAAATCCCCTAAATTCCCACCAAGACATTTAGGGGATTTCTCATGAGCACCTTCTTTCAACAAACCGCCCAAGCCATGATTGCCAGACACATCGACCGTTTCCCGCTATTGAAGTTGGACCAGGTGATTGATTGGCAACCGATCGAACAATACCTGAACCGTCAAAGAACCCGTTACCTTCGAGACCACCGCGGCCGTCCCGCCTACCCGCTGTTGTCCATGTTCAAAGCCGTTCTGCTCGGACAATGGCACAGCCTCTCCGATCCCGAACTCGAACACAGCCTCATCACCCGCATCGATTTCAACCTGTTTTGCCGTTTTGACGAACTGAGCAGCATAGTGGATTAACAAAAACCAGTACGGCGTTGCCTCGCCTTAGCTCAAAGAGAACGATTCTCTAAGGTGCTGAAGCACCAAGTGAATCGGTTCCGTACTATTTGTACTGTCTGCGGCTTCGTCGCTTTGTCCTGATTTTTGTTAATCCACTATACTTTATGCCGCTACCGCAACTGGCTGGCGCAAGATAATACCCTGTCCGAATTGCTCAAACTGATTAACCGACAACTGACCGAAAAAGGCTTAAAAATAGAGAAAGCATCCGCCGCCGTCGTTGATGCCACCATTATTCAGACCGCCGGCAGCACACAGCGTCAGGTCATAGAAGTCGATGAAGAAGGACAAATCAACGGCCAAACCACACCGAGTAAGGACAGCGATGCCCGTTGGATCAAGAAAAACGGCCTCTACAAACTCGGTTACAAACAACATACCCGTACCGATGCGGAAGGCTATATCGAGAAACTGCACATTACCCCCGCCAATGCCCATGAGTGCAAACACCTGTCGCCGTTGTTGGAAGGACTGCCCAAAGGTACGACCGTCTATGCCGACAAAGGCTACGACAGTAAGGAAAACCGGCAGCATCTGAAAGAACATCAGTTACTGGACGGCATTATGCGCAAAGCCTGCCGCAACCGTCCGCTGTCGGAAACGCAAACCAAACGCAACCGGTATTTGTCGAAGACTCGTTATGTGGTTGAACAGAGCTTCGGTACGCTGCACCGTAAATTCCGCTATGCGCGGGCAGCCTATTTCGGGCTGCTCAAAGTGAGTGCGCAAAGCCATCTGAAAGCGATGTGTTTGAACCTGTTGAAAGCCGCCAACAGGCTAAGTGCGCCCGCTGCCGCCTAAAAGGCAGCCCGGATGCCTGATTATCGGGTATCCGGGGAGGATTAAGGGGGGATTTGGGTAGAATTAGGAGGTATTTGGGGCGAAAATAGACGAAAACCTGTGTTTGGGTTTCGGCTGTCGGGAGGGAAAGGAATTTTGCAAAGGTCTCAGCCTGCCCGAAATCATCCGCGACCTGCTCGAAATGCCGTCTGAAACCGCCATTGCCGACATCACACGCACTTATTCCGCACATTACCTCAATCCCAACAACCGCAATATGACGCTCTTTCCCGATGCCCTGCCCTGTCTGGACAAGCTCAAAGCACAAGGATACTGGCTTGCCGTCGCCACGGGCAAAGGGCGGGCGGGTTTGGACAACGCCATCAGTCAAACCGCCACCGGCGGCTATTGGCTCGCCACCGCCTGCGCGGGGGAATATCCCTCCAAACCCTCGCCCGAAATGGTATTCGGAATCTGCGGCGAACTGGGACTCGACCCGAAAGAGGCATTGGTCGTCGGCGATACGGCGCACGACCTGCATATGGCGGCAAACGCAGGCGCGGCGGCAGTCGGCGTGGCCACCGGCGCACATTCGCGCGAACAGCTCCTTAGCGCACCGCATCTCGCCGTATTGGACGGTTTGTCCGAACTGCCCGGTTTTCTTGCACAACATTACGCCTGATTGGTTTCCGCATCCGGCACACGGCAAAAATGCCGTCTGAAGCCTGTTCAGACGGCATTTGTGTTGCCCAAACATTCAACGCCTGCGTCAACGTTTGCACAAATCGGGTTTGGTTTCGCCCTCGCGGCGCAACTCTTTGGGCAGGACGAACACAATGCTTTCTTCCGCACCCTCGCCTTCGCGTACGGTTTCGTGCCCCCATCCGCGTATGGTTGCCAGTACTTCCCGCACCAACACTTCGGGCGCGGACGCGCCTGCCGTTACGCCGACTTTGTTTTTGCCCTCAAACCATGCGCGTTGCAGGTAGCCTGCATTATCCACCATATACGCATCGATTCCGCGCGATGCCGCCACTTCGCGCAAGCGGTTGCTGTTGGACGAATTGGGCGAACCGACCACAATCACGATGTCGCACTGTTCTGCCAACTCTTTGACGGCGGTTTGCCGGTTGGTCGTCGCATAGCAGATATCTTCCTTGTGCGGATTGCGGATATTGGGGAAACGCGCGTTCAGCGCGGCGATGATGTCTTTGGTTTCATCGACCGAGAGCGTGGTTTGGCTGACATAGGCGAGTTTGTCGGGGTTTCTGACTTCGAGTTTTGCCACATCTCCGACCGTTTCGACCAAAAGCATTTTGCCCGGCGCAAGCTGCCCCATCGTTCCTTCGACCTCGACGTGCCCCTTATGCCCGATCATGATGATTTCACAGTCTTGGGCATCCAGTCGGGCGACTTCCTTATGCACTTTCGTCACCAGCGGGCAAGTCGCATCAAACACGCGGAAACCGCGCTCCGCCGCTTCTTGCCGCACCGCCTTCGATACGCCGTGTGCCGAATAAACCAGTGTCGCGCCCGGCGGCACTTCCGCCAAGTCTTCAATAAACACCGCACCTTTTTCACGCAGGTTGTCCACGACGAATTTGTTGTGAACGACTTCGTGGCGCACATAAATCGGCGCGCCGAACTCTTCCAAAGCACGTTCGACAATACTGATTGCCCGATCCACACCAGCGCAGAAGCCGCGCGGATTGGCAAGGATGATGGTTTTCTCGTTCATAAGCCCGGTATTTCGTTTTCAGACGGCATCAATATTTTTCTTCTTGGGTTTTACGGTGGACGATGTTGTCCAACACCGCCAACACCGCACCGACGCAGATAAAGCTGTCGGCAATATTAAAGGCGGGATAAAACCAATTTTGCCAATAAAACAATAAGAAATCGACGACATGACCGTGTATCAGGCGGTCGATGACATTGCCTAACGCACCGCCGATAATCATTGCCGCACCCGTTTTGCCGAGGGTTGCAAACTCATCGCGCAAGATGGCGCGTACCAAATACGCGCTCACCGCCACCGCCAGCACCAAAAAAAAGTATTTTTGCCAGCCGCCCTGATCGGCAAGGAAGCTGAACGCCGCACCCGGGTTGTACACCAGCGTCAGATCGAAAAAGGAAGGAATGACATTGACGCGTTCCCGATACTGAAACGACGACAGCACCGCCCACTTCGACCACTGGTCCAGCACGATGGCGGCAAGTGCCAATACCCAATAGCGCGTTTTACTTGAAACAGATGAAGACATATTTTTCAACAGCCGGTAAAAGAGTACCATTTTACCCGAAAACCCCCTTTCCTGTACCCGAAACGGCAAATGCCGTAATCTTAAAACCCGTCATTCCCGACAACACCGTAATCTCGAAACCCGTCATTCCCGCGTAGGCGGGAATCCAGACCTGTCCGCACAGAAACTTATCGGATAAAAACAGTTGCCCAAACCCCGCGTTCTATAGTGGATTAAATTCAAACCAGTACGGCATTGCCTCGCCTTGCCGTACTATTTGTACTGTCTGCGGCTTCGTTGCCTTGTCCTGATTTAAATTTAATCCACTATAGATTCCCACTTCCGTGGGAATGACGGTTCAGTTGCATTCCGACAACACCGTAATCTTGAAATCCGTCATTCCCGCGCAGGCGGGAATCTATCGGAAATGACTGAAACCTCGAGATTCTAGATTCCCACTTTCGTGGGAATGACGGTTCAGTTGCGTTCCAACAACACCGCAATCTCGAAATCCGTCATTCCCACACAGGCGGGAATCCAGACCCCTGACGCGGCGGGAATCTATCGGAAATGACTGAAACCCCGAGATTCTAGATTCCCACTTTCGTGGGAATGACGGTTCAGTTGCGTTCCGACAACACCGCAATCTCGAAATCCGTCATTCCCGCACAGGCGGGAATCCAGACCCCTGACGCGGCGGGAATCTATCGGAAATGACTGAAACCCCGAGATTCTAGATTCCCACTTTCGTGGGAATGGCGGTTCAGTTGCATTCCGACAACACCGTAATCTTGAAATCCGTCATTCCCGATAACAGCGCAATCTTGAAACCCGTCATTCCCGCGCAGGCGGGAATCCAGACCCCTGACGCGGCGGGAATCTATCGGAAATGACTGAAACCCCGAGATTCTAGATTCCCACTTTCGTGGGAATGACGGTTCAGTTGCGTTCCGACAACACCGCAATCTCGAAATCCGTCATTCCCGCACAGGCGGGAATCCAGACCCCTGACGCGGCGGGAATCTATCGGAAATGACTGAAACCTCGAGATTCTAGATTCCCACTTTCGTGGGAATGACGGTTCAGTTGCATTCCGACAACACCGCAATCTTGAAACCCCTCCGCCGTTATAAAGACAAATCGCGGCACAAAAAATGCCGTCTGAAATGCTGTTCGGCGGTTTCAGACGGCATTTGCTCAAACTTTATCAGGCGTAATGGCGCGTTTCGCCTTCTCCGCCGACATTCTCTGCACAGCGTTTGCAGACGGTTTCATGGCCTGCAACCGCGCCCACATCGCGGGTGTAGTGCCAGCAGCGTTCGCATTTTTCACCATCACTGGCTTTAGCGGCAACGGCAAGTTCGCTGCCTACTTTCACTTCTGCTTTAGACACCAGCAAAGCAAAGCGCAATTCTTCGCCCAAAGCATTCAGATAGCCGGCCATTTCTTCCGGCGCGGTAATTTCGGCTTCGGCTTGCAAGGACGAACCGACGGTTTTGTCGGCGCGCAAAGGCTCGATGGCGGCGGTTACCGCTTCGCGGGCTTCGCGGATTGCCGTCCATTTTTTCACCAGTTCGGCTTCGGCTTTTTCGTTGATGGTCGGGAACTCGTGCCAAGTATGGAAAAGCACGCTGTCTTCTGCGCCGCCGCCGATGATGTCCCACGCTTCTTCGCCGGTGAAGCACAAAATCGGTGCAATCAAGAGAACCAGGCTGCGCGTGATGTGGTACAGGGCGGTTTGCGCGCTGCGGCGGGCGCGGCTGTCGGCTTTGGTGGTATAGAGGCGGTCTTTCAGGATATCGAGGTAGAACGCGCCCAAGTCTTCCGAGCAGAAAGAAACCATTTCTTTCACGGCAAAGTGGAAGGCATAACGCGGATAAAAATCACCGGCAACGCGTTCTTGCAGCCGCCTTGCCAACACCAAGGCATAGCGGTCGATTTCCACCATATCCGCCTGTTGCACGGCATCTTCAATAGGATTGAAGTCGCTCAAGTTGGCAAACAAAAAGCTCAAGGTATTGCGGATACGGCGGTAGCTTTCGGTTACGCGCTTGAGGATTTCTTTGGAAATCGCCAATTCGCCGCTGTAATCGGTGGATGCCGCCCACAGGCGCAGGATGTCCGCGCCGAACTCGTTATACACTTCTTGCGGCGCGACGACGTTGCCGATGGATTTCGACATTTTGCGCCCGTTTTGATCCACCACGAAACCATGGGTCAGCAGCTGTTTGTACGGCGCGCGACCCATTGATGAGGCGCAGCCGGTCAGCATGGACGACTGAAACCAGCCCCGGTGTTGATCGCTGCCTTCGAGGTACAAGTCAGCCGGCCAGTCCAATTCTTCGCGCTGTTTCAAGACGGAATAATGGGTCGAACCGGAGTCGAACCATACGTCCATCGTGTCGGAGAGTTTGTCGTAATGTTCGCAATCTTCCGCGCTCAACAATTCGCCCTTATCGAGGGAGAACCAAGCCTCGATGCCTTTTTCTTCGATGCGTTGCGCGACTTTTTCCAAAAGTTCGGCAGAGTTCGGATGCAGCTCGCCCGTTTCTTTGTGAACAAAGAAAGTCATCGGCGTGCCCCAATAGCGTTGGCGCGAAACCACCCAGTCGGGGCGGCCTTCGATCATCGCTTCCAAACGCGCGCGCCCCCAAGACGGGAAGAATTCGGTGTCGTCCACGGCTTTGATGGCTTTGTCGCGCAGGGTTTTACCGTCGGCACCGGCTTTGTCCATACCGACAAACCATTGACCTGTCGCGCGGTAAATCAGCGGCGTTTTGTGGCGCCAGCAGTGGGCGTAGCTGTGTTCGATTTTGCTGCTTGCCAAAAGGTTGCCGGTTTCTTCCAGCCATTGCAGGATAACGGAATTGGCTTCCCAAACGCGCATACCGGCAACGCGCGGCGTTTCGCCGATGTATTTGCCTTCGGCGTTGACAGGATTGTAAAGCTCGATGCCGTATTTGTTGCAGACGGCGTAGTCTTCCAAACCATGCGCAGGGGCGGTATGTACCAAACCCGTACCGGCGTCGGTGGTAACGTGTTCGCCGTTGAGCATGGGAATATCACGCTCGAGGAACGGATGATTCATGTGCAGGTTTTCCAGCTTGTCGCCGGTGGTTTCGGCAAGAATAGCAATGCCGTCTGAAAAACCGTAACGTTTGAGCGCGTCTTCTGCCAAATCTTTCGCCAGCACCAATTTGCCTGTAGGCGTATCGATTAATTGATACACCACGTCCGCACCGGCAGACACGGCTTGGCTCGCCGGCAGCGTCCAAGGCGTGGTTGTCCAGATAACGGCAAACGCTTTGCCTTCGATACCTGCCAAACCGAATGCAGTGGCAAGCGCAGCGGTGTCTTTAAACGGATAGCCCACGTCAATCGCAGGCGATACTTTGTCTTTGTATTCCACTTCCGCTTCCGCCAGCGAAGAACCGCAGTCCAAGCAGAATTGAACCGGTTTCGCGCCGCGGTAGAGATAGCCGGATTTGTAGATTTCGCCGAGCATACGCACGGTATCGGCTTCGGTTTTGAAATCCATGGTCAGGTAAGGATTGTCCCAGTCGCCCAACACACCCAGACGGATAAAGTCTTTTTTCTGACGGGCAATCTGTTCGGCGGCGTATTCGCGGCACAATTCGCGGAAGCGCGCTTTGGGCATGTCTTTGCCGTGCAGTTTTTCCACCATTACTTCGATAGGCAAACCGTGACAGTCCCAACCCGGCACATAAGGCGCGTCAAAACCGGCTTGAGTTTTGCTGCGGATAATGATGTCTTTGAGGATTTTATTGACGGCATGACCGATGTGGATGTCGCCGTTGGCATACGGAGGGCCGTCGTGCAGGATGAATTTCGGACGGCCTTTGGCGATTTCGCGCAGTTTTTGGTAGCGTTTTTGCTCGTACCAGCTTTTCAGCCATGCAGGCTCGCGCTTGGCAAGGTTGCCGCGCATCGGAAACGGGCTCTCGAGCAGGTTTACGGTTTTACTGTAATCGGTCATTTTTTAATCTCTATTGTTACAATATTTCGGTTTCAGACGGCATTGCGCCTCAAACAGTATTTCACAACGGGAAACCCCTATGCCGTCTGAAAAGTTAAAAGATTAATTGTAGCCCAATCGGATGGTTTGTATAAGGTTTTTCTACCAACACTTTGCGGCTTCCATATCGGCTGCTATCTGCCTTTTCAGTTCTGCCATACCGTCAAACTTTTCTTCATCGCGCAGTTTGTGCAGGAAGCGGACGTTCAACCGTTGTCCGTACAGGTCGCCTTGAAAGTCGAACAGGTGGACTTCAAGCTTTTGAGAACAGCCGCTATCAACGGTGGGATTGAAGCCGAAGCTCGCCACGCCGCGCCGCGTGCCGAATGCGCCGTCCGCTTCGACGACGAACACGCCGCCGAGTGCATAACGGTGGCGGGGCAGGCGGATGTTGGCAGTCGGGGCGTTTAAGGTGCGTCCGAGTTTTCTGCCGTGCACCACCCTGCCGCTCAAGACGTAGTCGTGTCCCAAAAGTTTTTTCGCATAGGCAAGGTTGCCGTCTGAAAGGGCTTGTCGCACGGCGGTACTGCTGGTGCGGATGTCTTCGACGATGACGGAAGGCGTACGCTCGGTCTGCATATCGGGCTGTTGTGCCAAAAGTTCAAAACAGCCTTCCCGCCCCGCACCGAAACGGAAATCGTCGCCGACGAGCAAATAACGCGTATTCAAGGTTTGACGCAGCAGGCGGTCGATAAATGCTTGCGCGGATATTTCGGAAAAATTCCGATCGAAACACAAAACCCAGACGGCATCGACGCAGCCTGTGCCTTCCAATAATTCGAGCTTGGTGCGCAGGGGACTGATGCGGCACGGTGGCATCCTGCCGGTGCGGAGTGCGAAAAATTCTTTGGGTTGGGGTTCGAAAACGACGGCCACGACGGGTAATCCGCGCGTATCGGCTTCGAGGCGGAGTTTTTGGAGGATGTGTTTGTGTCCGAGGTGTACGCCGTCAAAATTGCCTATGGTTACGGCGGCCCCGTGCGGAAAGTCGGGCGAGTTGTGCCGCCCCAGCCTGATTCTCATTGTTATGTTCGGGTATGTGGTGAAACAGGCGGTCATTGTAAACGGTATTGCGGTTTATAGACAGTGTGCCGCCCGTTACGCCCGCCCGACGCGGGAAAAGTAGGCAAATTTCCCGCAGCCGAACGCGCCAAACGCATAAAGCGCGCAGCAGGCGCGGTGCTATGTGTTGAAACATCGCCCCAAACCTGATGCAACATCAGTGAAAATCGTTCTTTTTTAACCAGGTAAACCGAGACAAACAACCCTCCGCCGTCATTCCCGCGCAGGCGGGAATGACGGCATTTCTGCGGCAATCGGATTATTTCCAAACCAAAAGCGCGTGGTTGCGTTTGCCGCGCCGAAGGATGGTGTATTTGCCGAAACGTTTGTGTTCGTCGGTCAGCAGGCAGGCATCGTCGGGGCGTTCGGCGGCGTGGTTGGGGTTGTTGGCTTCGGCAGGTTTGCCGTTGAGCAAAACCGCTTTGCTGTTCACAAAGCCGCGCGCTTCTTTATTGGAGGATGCCAAACCGGTTTTTACCAAGGCTTCGACGACATTGATGCCGTCTGAAACTTCAAATGCAGGCAGGCCGTCGAGGGCGAGCTGCTCGAAGTCGCTTTCGGTCAGGCTGCTTTGGTCTTCGGCAAACAGGCTTTCGGAAATGCGCTGCGCGGCTTGCAGGGCGGCTTCGCCGTGAATCAGGCGGGTCATTTCTTCGGCGAGGATGCGTTGCGCTTCGGGCTTGGTGCCGCTTGCCTTGTCTTTGGCTTCGATGGCATCGATTTCTTCGATGGACAGGAAGGTAAAGTATTTCAGGAATTTATACACATCGGCATCGGCAACTTTCAGCCAGAATTGGTAGAACTGATAGGGCGAGGTTTTTTTCGCGTTCAGCCATACTGCGCCGCCTTCGGTTTTGCCGAATTTGGTGCCGTCTGATTTGGTAACCAAAGGCAGGGTCAGGCCGAACACTTGTTTTTGATTCAGGCGGCGGGTCAGGTCGATACCGGCGGTGATGTTGCCCCATTGGTCGGAGCCGCCGATTTCCAAAACCGCGCCGTGGCGTTTGTTCAACTCGGCGAAGTCGTAGCCTTGCAGCAGGGAGTAGGCGAACTCGGTGAAGGAAATGCCTGCGCCGTCGCGGTCAATGCGCTGTTTGACGGATTCTTTGTTCAGCATAGCGTTGACGGAGAAATGTTTGCCGATGTCGCGCAGGAAGTCGAGGCAGTTCATTTTGCCGAACCAGTCGGCGTTGTTCGCCATAATGGCGGCATTTCCGCCTTCAAAGCTCAAGAAAGGGGTTAATTGGTTGCGGATACTTTCCACCCAGCCGGCAACAGTTTCGGCGGAATTCAAGCTGCGTTCGGCGGCTTTGAAGCTGGGGTCGCCGATCATACCGGTCGCGCCGCCCACCAAAGCAATCGGCGTATGCCCCGCCTGTTGGAAGCGGCGCAATGCCAATACGGGCAACAGGTGTCCGATGTGCAGGCTGTCGGCGGTCGGATCGAAACCGCAGTAAAGGGCGATTTTTTGTTCGTTCAACAAAGCGTCTAAGGCTTCGATGTCGGTCGTTTGCGCGATTAGGCCGCGCGATTGCAGGTCTTGGATGACGCTCATCGGTCTCTTTCAAAAAAATTAGCGTTTTTGCAAACCGCCGATTGTAACAAATTTAAGCGAATCAATGGTTATGGCGCGTATTGAGAAACCGTTGTTTTTCGGAAAAACGCTTTGCCAATTCCGTGCCGCCGTAAGGGTTGATGTGGTCTGTGTCCGAGTAAACCGGCAATCCGCCGATTTGAAAATCTGCGGGGATATAGGCGGCGGCATCAATAATATAGACGTTGGGGTATTTGGCTGCCAATTCCCTGATGCGTGCATTGGCTTTCAGGGTGCTTTCGTCGTCCGGGCGCAGGGCTTGGCGGTAACCCGGTATGCGGGAAGACAAGATATAGGCGCGCTGGACGTTGTAAGACGAGGCCAAGTTGTCCGCCATCAGGTAAACGGCTTGTTTTTCGGATGAGAGTTTGTGCAGCATACGGTCGAATTTTTGGAAAAAACCGGCATCATAGGCAAGGGAGCGGCTGTTTTCGGGCATTTGGCTGCCCCAGCGCATCGCCAAAACCACTTTTGAATACCGGGGCAGGTGTTCTTCGGCATAGCGGTAAACGGCGCGGCAGGCGGCCCAGTTTTGGAATACGCGGGACGCGTAGCCTTCCACATAGGCGCAAGCGTCGGCGGAAACCATAGTGGCAGCCCATTTTTCTTTTTTGCCCACGGCATCGAAGAATGTTTTGTAATGGTCGGCGTGGGAGTCGCCCAAAACCAGCAGTTCCGGCTGTTTTTCCGTATCCCCCCATAGGCATTGTTTGCCGGTATTGTTGTGGCAGGAGGTGTTGGAACGCGTCAGCCCCAAGCGGTCGTATTGCGCCATAAACGGCAGTCTCATCGCAAAAAACGAGCCCGCCCCCAAAATGAGCATAGGCAAGGCATAAATCCATAAAACGGATTGTGCGAACGAACCTTGCCATTTTTTAAACGGTTTTTCGATGCAGTGGTAAGAAAACAGGGAAAGCAGCAATATCAGGACGACCGCCGCCGCCGGCGAATAAGGCGGCAGGTTGTCCGGGCCGATATAGCGCATAAAGGCCAATATCGGCCAATGCCACAGATAAAGCGAATAGGAAATCAAACCGGCGGCAACAGTGATTTTCGATTGGAAAAATTTTTTAAGCGGGTGTTCGTAATGATTGAAATAAATCAGCGCGGCAACAGCCAGACAGGGAATCAAAGCGGCGGGGCCCGGGAAATAGGCGGTTTGTTCCGAATAGGAAAACAGGCAGGTTGACAATATGCACACGGCAAACAATGCGCCGACGGCGGCACAGCGTCTGCCGACGGCAGGTTGCCGGCAGCGCATCCACACGGCGGTCAGCGATCCTATCAGTAATTCGCAGGCGCGCAGGTGGGGCAGGTAATATTTATCGAGCGCGGAAGGTATAAAGGAGGCGGCAAGGCTTAAGGCACACAGTGCGGCAAGGAAGCCGAACTGTACGCGCAGGCTTTTGCGGGCGACAAGCAGCAGCAGTATCGGAAAGACAAAGTAAAATTGTTCTTCGACCGACAAAGACCAGATGTGCAGCAGGGGCTTTTCTTCCTGCGCGGGATCGAAATAATCCTTCCCCCTTGCAAAATACAGGTTAGAGGCGAAACCCAAGGCGGTCAGCGCGGATTTCCACAAAAGAAAGAAATCATCTTTGGTGAATAAAAAGAAGCCGCCTGCCAGCGTTGCCGCCAATACGGCGAAAAATGCGGGCAGAATCCGCTTGATGCGGCGGATATAAAATGCCTTCAGGGAAAACCTCCCCCCCCCCCCGACATTTCGCGGTGAAGAATCGTCGTCATCAAAAAGCCTGAAATCACGAAAAATATATCGACACCGAGGAACCCACCCGGCAGCCAATTTTTTTCGATATGGAACACGATGACGGACAAGACGGCGGCGGCGCGCAATGTGTCGATGTCCGGACGATAGGGTAAGGCTTGGCTCATAATGTTTTTGCTTTCATCGCGGCGGCGCAAATGCCGTCTGAAAGGTCATTTTGTACGGGATATTCGGAATGCCGGACGGCTTTTTGCAACAGCGGGGCAGGCGGTTTGTTTTGCAGGAATCGGGGAGGGCAAATCGGAAATGCGGGCGGGATTTTATTTTGATGCGGCTGCATTCCGGCGGTATGGAAACGCCGAAAACCACCAAAACCGGCTTCAGACGGCATTTCCGGCAAAGCCGTCTGAAAACCTGCCGCATTTGGGTTACACGTTAAACAAAAAGTGCATTACATCGCCGTCCTGCACGACGTATTCCTTACCTTCCACACGCATTTTGCCGGCTTCTTTGGCTTTGGCTTCGCCGCCGAGCGAGACAAAGTCGTCGTAAGAAATGACTTGGGCGCGGATGAAGCCGCGCTCAAAGTCGGTGTGAATCACGCCGGCGGCTTGCGGGGCGGTATCGCCTTTGTGTATCGTCCACGCGCGGACTTCTTTCACACCGGCGGTGAAATAGGTTTGCAGCCCCAAGAGGTCGTAACCGGCACGAATCAGGCGGTTCAGGCCCGGTTCTTCCAAGCCCATTTCGGCGAGGAACTCGGCTTTTTCGTCGTCTTCCAATTCGGCAATTTCGCTCTCCATCGCGGCGCAAACGGCGACGACGGGGGCGTTTTCTTTTGCCGCCAATTCTTTCAGGCGGTCGAGGTGCGGATTGTTTTCAAAACCGTCTTCGGCGACGTTGCCCACATACATCGCCGGTTTGGCGGTCAGCAGGAACAGCGGTTTGAGCATCGCGCGTTCTTCCGCGTCCAAACCGAAGGAACGCACGGGTTTGCCTTCGTCCAGATGCGGCAGCAGTTTTTTGCACAAATCGACCAGCTTTTGCGCGTCTTTGTCGCCTGAGCGGGCGCGTTTTTCTTCGCGGACGATGGCTTTTTCGACACTTGCCAGGTCGGCAAGTGCCAACTCTGTGCCGATGGTTTCAATGTCGGCAATCGGATCGACGCGGCCTGCAACGTGGACGATGTTGTCGTCGTCAAAGCAGCGCACGACATTCACAATCGCATCGGTTTCGCGGATGTTGGCAAGGAACTGGTTGCCCAAGCCCTCGCCTTTGCTCGCGCCTGCAACCAAACCGGCAATATCGACAAATTCGACGATGGCAGGCTGCATTTTTTGCGGATTGACGATTTTTGCCAATTCGGCCATACGCGGATCGGGGACTTCGACGATGCCGACGTTGGGTTCGATGGTACAGAAAGGATAGTTTGCCGCTTCGATACCCGATTGGGTCAGCGCGTTAAAAAGGGTGGATTTGCCGACGTTGGGCAAACCGACGATGCCGCATTTCAAACTCATGTTTTTTCCTGAAAATAGAGAAATTTAACGGCGGATTATAGCATACCGCCGCCCGCGTTCCGAAAAAATGCCGTCTGAAACGGCTTCAGACGGCATCCGGTTTCAGAAAACCGTTCAGAACAAGCCGTGAATCACGCCTTCTGCGTCCACATCGATTTTCTCGGCAGCCGGAACTTTGGGCAGGCCGGGCATTTTCATCATGTTGCCGCACAGGGCGACGATGAAACCTGCGCCTGCGGAAACGGTGATGCCGCGCACGGCGATGCGGAAGTCTTCGGGGCAGCCCAACAGTTTGGCGTTGTCGCTCAAAGAGTATTGGGTTTTCGCCATGCAGATCGGCATTTTGTCCAAGCCCAGTTTTTCCAGTGAAGCGATTTCGGCAGACGCTTCCGCGCTGAAATCAACATCTTCCGCGCCGTACACTTTTTGGGCAATCGCACGGATTTTGTCTTTGATGCCCAACTCGACATCGTAGGCGAAACCGAAGTTATTGGTTTGACTTTCAATGGCGTTGACGACTTTGCGCGCCAAATCCGCGCCGCCCGCACCACCTTTGCCCCACACTTCGGTCAGGGAAACTTCAACGCCGTGTTCGGCACAGGCTTTTTCAATCATCGCCAACTCGGCATCGGAGTCGGACACGAAGCGGTTGAGCGCAACGACGACGGGCAGTCCGAATACGTTTTTCAGGTTGGAAATGTGTTTCAGCAGGTTGGGCAAACCTTTTTCCAAAGCGTCTAAATTTTCTTCGCCGAGGTTGGCGCGTTCCACGCCGCCGTTATATTTCAACGCGCGGACAGTCGCCACGACAACAGCCGCATCAGGTTTCAAACCGGCAAGGCGGCATTTGATGTCGCAGAATTTTTCCGCGCCCAAGTCCGCGCCGAAGCCTGCTTCGGTTACGGCGTAATCGGCAAGGTGTTTCGCCAGACGGGTTGCGGTTACGGAGTTGCAGCCGTGGGCGATGTTGGCGAACGGGCCGCCGTGTACGAAGGCGGGCGTGCCTTCGATGGTTTGCACCAAGTTGGGCTTAATCGCATCTTTAAGCAATGCCGCCATCGCGCCATTCGCTTTCAAATCTTTGGCGTAAACGGGGCTGCCGTCTTTGGCGTAGGCGACAAGGATGTTGCCCAAACGCTCTTTCAAATCGCTGATGTCTTTGGCAAGACAGAATACCGCCATCACTTCGGAAGCAACGGTAATATCGAAACCGTCAGGACGCATCACGCCGTCAACAGGCTTGCCCATGCCGTCGATGATGTTGCGCAACTGGCGGTCGTTCATATCGACCACGCGCCGCCACAGCACGCGTTTGGGGTCGATGTTCAACTCGTTGCCTTGGTAGATATGGTTGTCGAGCATCGCGGCAAGCAGATTATTTGCCGCACCGATGGCGTGAAAATCTCCGGTGAAGTGCAGGTTGATGTCTTCCATCGGCAAAACTTGGGCATAGCCGCCGCCTGCCGCGCCGCCTTTCACGCCGAACACCGGACCCAAAGAAGGCTCGCGCAAAGCAATCACAGAGTCTTTGCCGATATGGCGCAATGCGTCCGCCAAACCGATGGTTACGGTGGTTTTACCTTCGCCCGCCGGAGTCGGGTTGATGGCGGTAACCAAAATCAGCCTGCCCTGTTTTTGCGGCAGTTTGAACGCTTCGGCAGGATTGATTTTGGCTTTGTAATGACCGTAAGGCTCAATGTTGTCAACGTTCAAACCCAGCTTGGCGGCAATTTCGCCAATCGGGCGCATGGTGGAGGATTGGGCGATTTCGGCATCGGTTTTGAAACTCATGATTTTCCTTTAGAAATGAGGAGGGACATGCCGTCTGAAAGCATCAGGCGACAAACAGGTGGATTGAAAATAATATCAGGCATATTATAACGTTATCCGCACCAAACCCGCAGTGAAATTTTTGACGCAGCAACAAAAATACCGTTCATATTGTTCACAATCCAAGGAGAAAACATGGGCAGCAACGCATGGCTGTTTTGGGCATTGGCATCGGCAGGCTTCGCCTCATTGACCGCCATCTTCGCCAAAATGGGTTTACAGGGTATAGATTCAGATTTCGCTACCTTCATCCGCACCTTGGTCATCCTCGCCGCTTTGTTATTGTTTTTAACCTACACCGGCAAATGGCAGGGCGTGAACGGGTTTACAGGAAAAAACTGGACATTCTTAATTCTGTCGGGTTTGGCGACCGGCGCATCCTGGCTCGCCTACTTCAAAGCCCTGCAACTGGGCAACGCCTCGCAAGTCGCGCCCGTCGACAAATTCAGCCTGGTCCTGGTCGCCCTGATGGCGGTGGTCTTTTTGGACGAACGCCCGAACACGCAGGAATGGATAGGCTTGGGACTGGTAACGGCGGGCGTGTTGGTGCTGGCGTTGAAACGTTAAACCGAATCCGCCATACCGTCTGAAACCGGGTTTTGACAATCTGACGGGCGGCGGTCTGAACAAAGTTACCCAATAAAATCCGACACCGCGCCGACGGCAAACCGCCGCATCCGACAGGGGTCGGCTTCAGATGGCATTTGTTGGACGGAAAGCCCCGAACGCCCTATTTTCACGCCTCCACGAAAATATGCCGGACATCCGGTCGGAACCGTTCGGCAGCCGGCTCGGCAAGCCACCGTTTTATTTCACTTCCAAGCCCCTGCAAGGGCTTGAGCCTCTTTCAGACGGCATACCGTGCCGACATCCAGCCACAAGCCCGTATGCTTCTGACCGCTCACGCGGTTTTGCCGCATTTCGCCACGCAATACGGGCGCGAGTTTCGCCACACTGCCCGCTTCGATTCCGTCAAACATTTCAGGACGGTAAATACCCACGCCGCTGAATGTCAATCCGTTGCCGCCATTTACTTCCGGCCGCACGCTGCCGTCGGGCAGCAGGGAAAAATCGCCGTCGGGGTTGTGCGGCGGATTTTCCACCAGCCACAGATGGGCGGAAATATGTTCCGGCAGGGACGATGCCGTCTGAAACGCGGCGGTAAAATCGATGTCGGTCAGCACGTCGCCGTTGACGACCAAAAACGGCTGCCCACCCAACAGCGGCAATGCCCGTGCGATACCGCCTGCCGTTTCCAAACCGCCTGCGGGTTCGGGCGAATAGGCGATGTTCACGCCATAAGCCGAGCCGTCGCCCAAAGCATCTTCTATCTGCCGGCCCAGCCAAGCGTGGTTGATGACGATTTCGGTAAACCCCGCCTGCTTCAGACGGCATAGGTGCCAACCGATTAGAGGCTTACCCGCCACATCGAGCAGCGGCTTCGGAGTGGTATCGGTCAAAGGATGCATACGCTCGCCGCGTCCTGCCGCCAGTATCATCGCTTTCATATATATCTGTCCGAATATCAGTCTAAAAATCTAAACTGCCGTCTGAAATACAGCAGCGCGGGGCGTTTGCACCCGCAGTTTTTGATTTCGTCGAGCCTGACGTAAAACACAAAATGCGTGCCGATTTCATGTTTGCCGACAATATGCCCGTGCAGGTGCGCCAACGCGCCCTCTATTTCAAGTTGTCCCGTTTTGCCGCGATGCCAGATGTGGTAGGCAAACCGCTCTTCGGGCGACAGGCCGGTCAGCCCGGCAAAATGTTCGGCAACATCCTGATGTTCGTCCGCCAGCGTATTGATGCAGAGGCTGCCGTTTTCCGACAGGATCGGAATGATTCGCGCACTCCGGTTGATGCACAGCATCACGGTCGGCGGCTCGTCCGTAACCGGCGCAACCGCCGTCATTGTAATGCCGTAACGCCCTGCCGCACCGTCTGTCGTGATGACATGAACGCCTGCCGCACAGGATGCCATCGCATCACGGAACGAAGTTTGAAAAGTTTTCTGCAAATCCGCCATTTTTCCCCTTTAAACTGTCCCCTATATAAGAATGCTGCACACAAGGCACCCCCCATGTGCAGCAGTTCTGATTCAAAAAGCCGTCGGTCGGACATTTCCGCGCGTTACGGCGTATTACGAGTTCAACGCATCCTCGATTTTGGCAAGTTCTGCCAACAGGTCTTTAAGCAGCAGCATTTTCTCGCGGCCCAGCACTTCCTCGATAGCGTCGTAACGCTCGTCCACTTCTTCGCCGATTTCCTCATACAGCTTCTCGCCCTCGGCAGTCAGCTTCAGAAAAACACGTCGTTGGTCGTTGGAAGGTTTCAGGCGGACAACCAAACCCGCTTTTTCAAGGCGGGTCAGGATACCGGTCAGGCTGGGGCGCAAAATGCACGCCTGATTCGCCAAATCTTGAAAGTCCAGCGTGCCGTTTTCCGCCAAAAGACGGATAATCCGCCATTGCTGATCGGTAATATTCGCCTGATTCAGAATAGGCCTGAATTGGGTCATCAGGGCTTCCCTTGCCTGTATCAGACCGATATTGATAGACGCATGTTTTGATTGGGTAGGCATTGTTTTAAGTCTCCAAGTTATCGAAAATCAAACTTTCAAACCGTCGGGAAAGCCTGTGGGCGTAAATTTTGATGCAACCGTTATATAACAAAACGAACATATAGCAACAATACGCTATAAACCGCATCGGACGACTGGGTATAAAAGACTTTAATTCCGATAATCCTATCTAAAAATATTTTAATAGTTATATCTTAGTCTATTTTCCCTACAATCTCAACAAAGTATTACATTTACTGTCGAAAGAACTTTCTTCCAGAAAAAACAAAAGCCGCCGCATCAGACGAGCAAGGTATATGCCGTTTGATTCTCTACATAGCGTAAAGTTTAACAAAAACAAAAGTTAACCGAAAACATCCGCCTGAAAAATTCGTGCGCGCAAGCCCCAATAACTGCTGATTCCCGTCGTATAGTGAACCATTTTCCCATTTTTGACCAAAACGACGGCAGGCGTTGCGACAATCCGCCAAGACCTTGCCAAACCCCCGTCCTCATCGTTGACCGTCGGAAAGCCCAAGCCCCGCTTTGCCATATACGCCGCCACTTCGGACGCGCTGCCGGAACGTACCGCCACGCCGACGACCGGCACGCCGTCCGCCGCCAAATCATCGATTATCGGCGACTGATAACGGCACACGCCGCACCAGCTCCCCCAAAAATACACCAAAACCGCCTTATCCCGGCTAAACTGTCCCAAAGTCAGCCGCTGCCCCGACAGCAGGGTCAAAGGCCGCCCTGCCGCACCGGCCGGCTCTTCGGGCTTGCGTATCCAATCCAAAAACAGCGACACCAATAAAAACACCAATGCCGTCTGAACGGCAAATTTGATGCCCGAAAGCAGTTTCTTTTTCATACGCTCTCTCAAACGGTACGCCCGCGCAACCGGCAGGCAAACAAAAAGCCAAGTCTCAAAACTTGGCTTCCGGTTATCTGGTGGGTCGTGAGCGATTCGAACGCTCGACCAACGGATTAAAAGTCCGCTGCTCTACCGACTGAGCTAACGACCCGATAAGCCGTGCATTATACAGCACCATCCTGCCTCGTCAAGCAAATTTTACAGGCTTAATTGCAGACCACTGTTTGCACGGGATATTTTGACAACGGATTTTCACAATCCGCCGCATACCGTGTAAAAGTTCGCACAAGGAAAGGCAAACCGCCCGAAATCAATGTACACTTTCCGCCCGTTTCCCAAACTGCACACAGAAACACACATTATGAACATACAAAACATCCGCACCCTCCTCGACACCGTCGCCGTTCCGAATACGGCACGCACGCTCGGCGGCGAAAAGGCCGTCCGTTCGGTCGAACAGCGTTCAGACGGCATCCATATCGCCCTGCATTTCGGCTTCCCCGTCGCGCACATTGCCTCAGAAACAGCCGACCGCATACAGGAAATCCTGATGCCGCTGACAGGCGACACACACATCCATCTGTCCATGGACACTGAAATCGGCACACACAAAGTCCAGCCCGGCGTTACCACCATCAAAGGCGTGAAAAACATCATCGCCGTCGCCTCTGGCAAAGGCGGCGTGGGCAAATCAACGACGACAGCCAACCTTGCCGCCGCAATGGCGCGCATGGGCGCGCGCGTCGGCGTACTCGATGCCGACCTTTACGGCCCGAGCCAACCGACCATGTTGGGTGTGGACGACCGCAAACCCGATCAGAAAAACCAAAAACTCATTCCCGTCGAATCTTCAGACGGCATACAGGTCATGTCTATCGGCTTTCTCGTCGATACCGACCAAGCCGTCGTCTGGCGCGGGCCGATGGTCAGCCAAGCCTTGCAGCAACTGATGTTTCAAAGCGAGTGGGACGAAGTGGATTATCTTTTCATCGACCTGCCCCCCGGCACGGGCGACATCCAGCTCACGCTGTCCCAGCGCATCCCCGTAACCGGTTCCGTCATCGTAACCACGCCGCAGGACATCGCCCTGATAGACGCGCGCAAAGCCGTGGATATGTTCCGCAAAGTCAACATTCCCATTTTGGGCGTATTGGAAAATATGTCCGTCCACATCTGCACCAACTGCGGACACAGCGAAGCACTGTTCGGCACGGACGGCGGCAAAGATTTAGCCGCACGCCTCAACGTCCCCCTGCTCGGACAGCTTCCCCTAAGCCTGCCCGTGCGCGAAGCCATGGACGGCGGCACACCGGCGCAACTGTTCGACGAACACCCCGCCATCGCCCGAATCTACACCGATGCCGCATTCCAAATCGCCCTGGGCGTTGCCGACAAAGGCAAAGACTTCAGCAGCCGCTTCCCCAAAATCGTCATCGAATAAAGCCGCGCCCGAAACCGCAACAGCAATGCCGTCCCAAGCCCCGCGCCTGCCGATATGCCGTCATTCCCGCGCAGGCGGGAATCTAGAACGTGGAATCTAAGAAACCGTGTTGTAAAGGCAGACCGATGCCGTCATTCCCACGAAAGTGGGAATCTAGAACGTAAAATCTCAAGAAACCGTTATACCCGATAAGTTTCTGCACCGACAGGTCTGGATTCCCGCCTGCGCGGGAATGACGGTTCGGGTATTTCTGACGATTTAGGCATTCCCGACAAGGTGGATTTTCAAGGTGTTGTATAGGGTGTAGGAGGATTCGTAAAAGGTGAGTTATAGGGTGGGCTTCAGCCCACCGATTCCAACGATTCCACCAATCCTACACCGTTCCCATAGACTCAAATCAACACAGAAACTTATGCGCCGTCATTCCCGCGCAGGCGGGAATCTAGGATGCGGAATCTCAAGAAACCGTTTTGCCCGATAAGTTTCCGCACCGACAGGTCTGGATTCCCGCTTTCGCGGCAATGGCGGGCCAAGGAGGCGGTTGCGGATTGCCGAAAACCGCTTTACCATGATCAGCGCGCAAGGGTAGAATAATGCGGTAACCCTATACATTGCATCCGGCCAAAGGGGCGTGTTACTTTTCCGAACATCCCCCTTTGGCAGCCGGGCCAAAGGGGTTTTCCAACCAGCAATTCGGCGGGCGCGGAATCGGGCGGTTTACCGAATCCCGCCGTTTGCGGCGCGCCTGCCGCCGACGGTATCCCGCGAAGCAAGATTTAAGGGATAAAATATGTTCCAACACGCAGGGCGGCACATAAGGCGCCGCCCTGATTCGGAAGGGCTTGCACCCCTCCCGGACAAAGCCTGATCCTGCCGCCCCGAAGGACGGATGCCCGAAGGGCGGGGGGTTTGACCGAAAAGGAAATACGATGAATAAAACTTTAAAAAGGCGGGTTTTCCGCCATACCGCGCTTTATGCCGCCATCTTGATGTTTTCCCATACCGGCGGGGGGGGGCGATGGCGCAAACCCATAAATACGCTATTATCATGAACGAGCGAAACCAGCCCGAGGTAAAGGGGAATGGGCAATATTCAACAATAAAGGACAAAGACAGGGAACGCAAATTTATCTATAATAAAAGCGGCCAGGGTGGAGGCTCTGTCTTTTTCGACAATACCGATACCCTTGTTTCCCGACAAAGCGGTACTGCCGTTTTTGGCACAGCCACCTACCTGCCGCCCTACGGCAAGGTTTCCGGTTTTGATGCCGACGGGCTGAAAGAGCGCGGCAATGCCGTTAATTGGATTCATACGACCCACCCAGGGTTGATAGGCTACAGCTACGCCGGTGTCGTATGCAGAGACAGCACAGGCTGTCCCAAACTTGTCTATAAAACCCGATTTTCCTTCGACAACACCGGTTTGGCAAAAAATGCGGGCAGCCTGGATAGGCACCCGGACCCAAGCCGCGAAAATTCGCCCATTTACAAATTGAAGGATCATCCATGGTTGGGCGTGTCTTTCAATTTGGGCAGCGAGAATACCGTCAAAAATGGCAACTCATTCAACAAATTGATATCTTCTTTTAGTGAAGACAATAATAATCAAACCATCGTCTCTACGACAGAAGGCTCCCCTATTTCCCTTGGCGACCAGCAGCGCGAACATACCGCCGTGGTCTATTATCTGAACGCCAAGCTGCACCTGCTGGATAAAAAACAGATTCAAAATATCACCGACAAAACAGTGCAGTTGGGCACCTTGAGACCGCGCGTCGAGACGACAGGACGAAGCTGGCTAAATTTTTGGGCTACGTGGAAGATTGAAGATAAAGGGAACATTACAGTCCGCCTCGACCTGCCGGAAGTCAAAGCAGGCCGCTGCGTCAACAAACCGAACCCCAATAATAATACCAAAGTCCCTTCGCCGGCACTGACCGCCCCCGCGCTGTGGTTCGGACCTGTGAAAGATGGTAAGGCGGAGATGTATTCCGCTTCGGTTTCTACCTACCCCGACAGTTCGAGCAGCCAAATTTTCCTGCAAAACCTTTCCCGCAAGGATGACACAAGCAAACCGGGCCGCTATTCCCTCAAACCCTTGAGTACGTCGGAGATTAAAAGTAAAGAGCCGAGTTTCACGGGGCGGCAAACCGTCATCCGATTGGATGGCGGCGTACGGCATATCCAACTGGATAGAAACAATGAGGCCACCGGTTTAAATGGAAATGACGGCAAAAACGACACTTTCGGCATTATTTAGAGAAGGGAGCTTCATGCCTGATGCCAGCGAGTGGAAAAAAGTATTGCTGCCTTGGACGGTTCGGGGTTTTGCTGATGACAGTAAATTTAAAGCATTCAACAAAGAAGAAAACAACGACAACAAGCCAAAATACAGCCAAAGATACCGCATCCGCGAAAACGGCAACAACGGCAAGCGCGATTTGGGCGACATCGTCAACAGCCCGATTGTCGCGGTCGGCGAGTATTTGGCTACTTCCGCCAACGACGGGATGGTGCATATCTTCAAAAAAAACGGCGGCAGTGATGAACGCAGCTACAATCTGAAGCTCAGCTACATCCCCGGCACGATGCCGCGCCAATATTTTGATAACGACACTTCCGCTCTCAAAGACTCCACCCTCGCCAAAGAGCTGCGCGCCTTTGCCGAAAAAGGCTATGTGGGCGACCGCTACGGCGTGGACGGCGGCTTTGTCTTGCGCGAAGTCGAACTGAGCGGGAAAAAACACGTGTTTATGTTCGGCGCGATGGGCTTTGGCGGCAGAGGTGCGTATGCCTTGGATTTGACCAAAGCCGAAAACGGTGACCCGACCGCCGTTTCCCTGTTTGATGTCAAACATGACAATAATGGCAATAATAGCAATAATAGCGTGCAATTAGGCTACACCGTCGGCACGCCGCAAATCGGCAAAACCCACGACGGCAAATACGCCGCTTTCCTCGCCTCCGGTTATGCGACTAAAACCATTGACGACCAACAAAATAAAACCGCGCTGTATGTGTATGATTTGGAAAACAACAACGGTACGCCGATTGCAAAAATCGAAGTGAAGGACGGCAAGGGCGGGCTTTCGTCCCCCACGCTGGTGGATAAAGATTTGGACGGCACGGTCGATATCGCCTATGCCGGCGATCGCGGCGGGAATATGTACCGCTTTGATTTGAGCAGCGACAATCCGTCCAGCTGGACTGTACGCACTATTTTCCAAGGCACGAAGCCGATTACTTCCGCGCCCGCCATTTCCCAACTGAAAGACAAACGCGTGGTCATCTTCGGCACGGGCAGTGATTTGAGTGAGGAGGATGTGGACAGCAAAGAAATCCAACACGTTTACGGTATTTTTGACAATGACACAAACACAGGTGTGGCGAAAGACGGGCAGGGCAACGGGCTGCTCGAGCAAGTGCTTAGTGAGGAAAATAAAACCTTATTCCTGACCGATTATAAGCGATCCGACGGATCGGGCAGTAAGGGGTGGGTAGTGAAGCTGAAGGAAGGACAGCGCGTTACCGTCAAACCGACCGTGGTATTGCGTACCGCCTTTGTAACCATCCGCAAATATAACGACGGCGGCTGCGGCGCGGAAACCGCCATTTTGGGCATCAATACCGCCGACGGCGGCAAGCTGACCAAGAAAAGCGCGCGCCCGATTGTGCCGGACACCAATACGGCTGTCGCGCAATATTCCGGCCATAAGCAAACCACCAAAGGCAAATCCATCCCTATAGGTTGTATGGAAAAAGACAATGGAATCGCCTGCCCGAACGGATATGTTTACGACAAACCGGTTAATGTGCGTTATCTGGATGAAAAGAAAACAGACGGATTTTCAACAACGGCAGACGGCGATGCGGGCGGCAGCGGTATAGACCCCGACGGCAAGCGTGCCGGCAAAAACAACCGCTGCTTCTCCCAAAAAGGGGTGCGCACCCTGCTGATGAACGATTTGGACAGCTTGGACATTACCGGCCCGACGTGCGGTATGAAACGAATCAGCTGGCGTGAAATCTTCTACTGATTTGCACGCGAAAATGCCGTCCGAAAGGTTTTCGGACGGCATTTTTTGCGTTTTTCGGGAGGGGCGGGTTCGTAAAAGGCGGGCTATAGGGTAGGCTTCATCTCGCCAATCTCACTGAATCCATCAATTTCCACAATTCAATTAAATACCGTCAAACCGATGCCGTCATTCCCGCGCAGGCGGGAATCTAGACCTTGGGATAACAGCAATATTCAAAGGTTAGCTGAAGCTTTAGAGATTCTGGATTCCCACTTTCGTGGGAATGACGGGATTTGAGATTGCGACATTTATCGGGAGCAACAGAAACCGCTCTGCCGTCATTCCCGCGCAGGCGGGAATCTAGACCTTAGAACAACAGCAATATTCAAAGATTATCTGAAAGTCCGGGATTCTGGATTCCCACTTCCGTGGGAATGACGGGATTAGAGTTTCAAAATTTATTCTAAATAGCTGAAACTCAACGCACTGGATTCCCGCCTGCGCGGGAATGACGAATTTTAGGTTTCTGATTTTGGTTTTCTGTTTTTGTAGGAATGATGAAATTTTGAGTTTTAGGAATTTACCGGAAAAAACAGAAACCGCTCCGCCGTCATTCCCGCGCAGGCGGGAATCTAGGACGTAAAATCTCAAGAAACCGTTGTACCCGATAAGTTTCCGTGCCGACAAGTCCGGATTCCCGCCTGCGCGGGAATGACGGTTCAGTTGCGTAGGACTGGATTGTGAAAAGGGGCGGATTCGGTGAAAACGGCGGAAATGTGGGATTGATGGAATCGGTGGGCTGAAGCCCTCCCTACAGAGCTTTCAGACGGCATTTTTTGCGTTTTTCGGGAGGGGGCGGCAAATGAAACGCGTCATTCCCGCGCAGGCGGGAATCTAGGACGTAAAATCTCAAGAAACCGTTGTACCCGATAAGTTTCTGTGCCGACAGGTCTGGATTCCCGCCTGCGCGGGAATGACGGTTCGGGTATTCCTGACGATTCAGGTATTCCTGACGATTCAGGTATTCCTGACGATTCGGGTATTCCCATAGTTTCGCCGGACGGACGTGGGGAAATGCGTAACGGGCATAGTGGGCGCAGAGCGGGCGGTTTTACGCCACGGATTTCCGTTTTCGCGCGAACATATCAGCCCGCCTGCCGCGTTTGCGCTTGAAATCGGGTATGTTTCGTCTTAAAATATGCTGCTTTCAGGGTATAGGCACTTGCCCGAAAAGCACGTTACGCGTCTATCTTGCGCGGCGTGTTTTTTTTTGACCGGATTTTTCCGACCGGATGCCCCCTGCCGAAGTCCCTTCAGACGGCATTGTCAAGAATTTTATTAAAAACAGGATTCCCATCATGAGCACCCCCGCCCTCCTCGTCCTCGCTGACGGCAGCGTATTCCACGGCACATCAATCGGTTACGAAGGTTCGACTTCCGGCGAAGTCGTGTTCAATACTTCGATGACCGGCTATCAGGAAATCCTGACCGACCCGTCCTACTGCAAACAAATCGTTACCCTCACCTACCCCCACATCGGCAACACCGGCACCAACGCCGAAGATGAAGAAAGCCGCAGCGTTTACGCCGCCGGCCTGATTATCCGCGACCTGCCGCTCTTGCACAGCAACTTCCGTGCCTCCGAAAGCCTGCACGACTATTTGGTACACAACAAAACCGTCGCCATCGCCGACATCGACACCCGCCGCCTGACCACGCTGTTGCGCGAAAAAGGCGCGCAAGGCGGCGCGATTCTGACCGGCGCGGATGCCACAATCGAAAAAGCGCAAGAACTCATCGCCGCGTTCGGCAGTATGGTCGGCAAAGACTTGGCAAAAGAAGTTTCCTGCACGGAAACTTACGAATGGACGGAAGGCGAATGGGAATTGGGCAAGGGTTTCGTTACCCCTGACGAACAGCCTTACCACGTCGTCGCCTACGATTTCGGCGTGAAAACCAACATCCTGCGTATGCTCGCCTCGCGCGGCTGCCGCCTGACCGTCGTCCCCGCCCAAACGAGCGCACAAGACGTGTTGGCACTCAATCCCGACGGCGTGTTCCTGTCCAACGGCCCCGGCGACCCCGAGCCTTGCACCTACGCCATCGAAGCCGTGCAAAAACTGATGGAAAGCGGCAAACCGATTTTCGGCATCTGCTTGGGACACCAGCTCATCAGCCTCGCTATCGGCGCGAAAACCCTGAAAATGCGCTTCAGCCACCACGGTGCGAACCACCCTGTGCAAGATTTGGACAGCGGCAAAGTCGTCATCACCAGCCAAAACCACGGTTTTGCCGTTGATGCCGACACCCTGCCCGCTAACGCACGCATTACCCACAAATCCTTGTTTGACAACACTTTGCAAGGCATCGAGCTGACCGACAAACCTGTGTTCTGCTTCCAAGGCCACCCCGAAGCCAGCCCCGGTCCGCAAGATGTCGGCTATTTGTTTGACAAATTCATTGGCAATATGAAAGCGGCAAAACGGGCATAATGGCTTTCAGACGGCACTGCCGCCGCCTGAAAAAGAAAGCGGGAAATGAAGATTAGCGCACTCGACCATCTGGTACTGACCGTTGCCGACATTGACCGAACCATTGCGTTTTACACGCAAGTTTTGGGTATGGAAGAAGTTTCATTTGGCAACAACCGTAAGGCTTGTATTTTAGAAGACTAAGGGATTTGGGAAAGATTGCCGCAACTTGGAAAATGCCCTCTCCCCAGCCCTCCCCCACGGGGGAGGGGGTAGGTTGCAGCAGATTTTGCGGTTGCAGGCAGTTTGAAAAGCGACTTGGATTTACAAGCGTTGATTTCAGGTCGCTTGAAAAATAAAAAACAGCCTGTACAACTTGTTTTCCTTGTTTTCCTTGCAAAACCCTTAATCACTACAGCCGCACCGTCCTCTCTCCCGTGGGAGAGAGTTAGAGAGAGGGCAGCAAACAGCACGACAACAAAATGAACCCGCACGAGAAACTCTTGACCACCGACAACCCCATCTTGCGCCAACGCGCCAAAGCCATGCGCCAAGAAATGAGCGGGGCGGAAGCAAAATTGTGGCAGCACCTGCGGGCAGGTCGTCTGAACGGCTATAAATTCCGCCGCCAGCAGCCGATGGGAAACTATATTGTTGATTTTATGTGCGTAACGCCCAAGTTGATTGTCGAAGCAGACGGAGGGCAGCACACAGAACAAGCCGCATACGACCACGCGCGGACGGCATATCTCAACAGCTTGGGCTTTACCGTACTGCGGTTTTGGAATCACGAGATTTTACAGCAGACAAACGATGTGCTGACAGAAATCCTGCTCGTGTTGCAAGAATTGGAAAAGCAAGCTGCACGATAGCAGATGGCTGATTTTGATTGGATTATTGAAAATAATAGGATAAAGCCGACTGAATTGAGCATTTATAAAGGCCGTCTGAAAAACAAAAAGCAGCCTGCATAACCTGATTAGTTTACAGAAACCTTAGCCCCAACAGCCACCCCATCCTCTCTCCCGTGGGAGAGAGCTAGAGAGAGGGCAACAAGCCGCAAGGCTTGTGTCTTGGCGGTTAGAGTGTTAGGAAAGGTTGCCGAAATTCGGAGAATGCCCTCTCCCCAGCCCTCCCCCACGGGGGAGGGAGTAGGTTTCAGCAGATTTTGCGGTTGCAGGCGGTTTGAAAGCGACTTGGATTTACCGTTGATTTCAGGTCGTCTGAAAAGCAAAAAGCAACCTGCACAACCTGTTTCCTTGCAGAACCCTTAGCCCTACAGCCACTCCGTCCTCTCTCCCGTGGGAGAGAGCTAGAGAGAGGGCAACAAGCCACAAGGCTTGTATTTCGGTGGTTGAGTTGTTGGGAAAGGTTGCCGAAATTCGGGGAATGCCCTCTCCCCAACCCTCCCCCACGGGGGAGGGGGCAGGTTGCAGCGGATTTTGCGGTTGCAGGCGGTTTGAGAAAGAATGCCCGAAATATCAACAGCGGGAATTTTTCAGGCAGCCTTTATCGCAAGGCAGGTGGAACAAACGCCGCGAACGTTTTTTCAGACGACCTTTGAACTCATCGGCAGAGAGTGTGCCGCAAGGCACGCACGCGGTGGGTTGGGGTTGCAGGGAAAATGGAGAACGCGTGCGTGCGTACCGCACATACCCTACATGCGGGCTACGGCTTGCTAGGATTGCTCGTTATACTTAATTTTGACAAGGAGTCAATGAAATGGCGATAGAACTAAATGGTAACTGGACAAAAGGATTTGCTTTAGACCATCATATGCAAAAAAGTATTTTGTTAGGTTATGATGAATTAGGGCATCCTCACTTTGATAGCAAGAGAAGTGTGATTGGAGAATGGGTTTATCAATTAAAATATCGTAATCAAACCCAAAATGTTTCTTTGCTGGTAGACTATATTTTACAAAAATTTAGTGGTTTAGAATCTATAAATTTAATTGTTCCCGCCCCTTTTACAACAGAGCGTATTAATCAACCAGTTCAATTAATTGCCAAAGAACTAAGTGATCGCTTGAATATTCCATATTCTCCTATTTTAAGAAAATCTAGCTCACACACACCACTCAAAAATATTGAAGAAAAATCAGAAAAACTAGAAATACTGAATAATTCCATCACAATTGACAATATAGATCTATCCAATAAGAATATTTTAGTAATTGATGATTTATTTGATAGCGGAGCAACATTGGAAATATCAACTGAAAAATTGTTTTCAAAAAATGCTAGATCTGTAATTGTTTTAGCAATGACAAAGACTAGAGGATAAAAATGCGCACTATTTTCTTTTCTGGTTCACGCAGCATTTCACGACTAAATCCACAAATACGAGAAAGAATTAACAATATTCTTAGCAATAATTTTGATATTGTTATTGGAGATGCTAATGGGGCTGATAAAGCTATCCAAAAATTTCTACAAGAACAAGATTATGCTAATGTGCATATTTACTTTTCTGGCAAAATTTACCGAAATAATGTGGGGAATTGGCAGTTTGTCCAAGTAGACAGCAAAGGAACTGGAAGGGTATTTTATACAGCAAAAGATAAGAAAATGGCAGAAATTGCTGATTATGGCTTTATTTTATGGGATGGTAAGAGTATTGGTTCATTAAATAATATAGCAGAACTTTTACAGCTAAATAAACCTTCTCTTGTATACCATTCTCAAACAAAAGAATTCTTTAAAATTAAATCAAGCGCAGATTTAGAGAATATTTTATCTAACATAGAAGATGATGTTTTAGCTTCAATTTTAGAAAAGGGAAATACTTTTCTTAAAAGCTATGTAACAAAACAACCTTCTTTAATTCAAGAGTAACCACCCATGCCCAAACGTACCGACCTAAAATCCATCCTTATCATCGGCGCCGGCCCTATCGTTATCGGTCAGGCCTGCGAATTTGACTATTCGGGCGCACAGGCCTGCAAGGCTTTGCGTGAAGAAGGCTATAAAGTCATTTTGGTGAATTCCAACCCCGCCACGATTATGACCGACCCTGAAATGGCGGATGTTACCTACATCGAGCCGATTATGTGGCAGACGGTGGAGAAGATTATCGCCAAGGAGCGGCCTGATGCGATTCTGCCCACGATGGGCGGTCAGACCGCGCTGAACTGTGCGCTGGATTTGGCACGCAACGGCGTGCTGGCAAAATACAATGTCGAGCTGATTGGCGCGACGGAAGACGCGATTGACAAGGCGGAAGACCGCGGCCGCTTTAAAGAAGCGATGGAAAAAATCGGTTTGTCTTGCCCGAAATCTTTTGTCTGCCACACGATGAACGAAGCTTTGGCGGCGCAAGAACAGGTCGGCTTCCCTACCCTGATTCGTCCTTCTTTCACCATGGGCGGTTCGGGCGGCGGCATTGCCTACAATAAAGACGAGTTTTTGGCGATTTGCGAACGCGGTTTCGATGCGTCGCCCACGCACGAGCTGTTGATTGAGCAGTCCGTTCTCGGCTGGAAAGAGTACGAGATGGAAGTGGTGCGCGATAAGAACGACAACTGCATCATCATCTGCTCGATTGAAAACTTCGACCCGATGGGCGTGCATACAGGCGACTCGATTACGGTTGCGCCGGCGCAAACGCTGACGGACAAGGAATACCAAATCATGCGCAACGCTTCGTTGGCAGTGTTGCGTGAAATCGGCGTGGATACCGGCGGCTCAAACGTTCAGTTTGCAGTAAACCCTGAAAACGGCGAGATGATTGTGATTGAGATGAACCCGCGCGTGAGCCGTTCGTCCGCGCTGGCTTCCAAAGCGACGGGCTTCCCGATTGCGAAGGTGGCGGCGAAACTGGCGGTCGGCTTTACGCTGGACGAGTTGCGCAACGACATCACCGGCGGCAAAACCCCCGCGTCATTCGAGCCGTCCATCGACTATGTGGTAACCAAAATCCCGCGTTTTGCGTTTGAAAAATTCCCTGCCGCAGACGACCGCCTGACCACGCAGATGAAATCCGTGGGTGAAGTGATGGCGATGGGCCGCACGATTCAGGAAAGCTTCCAAAAAGCCCTGCGCGGCTTGGAAACAGGCTTGTGCGGCTTCAATCCGAGAAGCTCCGACAAAGCGGAAATCCGCCGCGAACTGGCAAACCCCGGCCCCGAACGTATGCTGTTTGTGGCAGACGCGTTCCGCGCGGGCTTCACGCTGGAAGAAATCCACGAAATCTGCGCCATCGACCCTTGGTTCCTGGCGCAAATCGAAGACTTGATGAAGGAAGAAAAAGCGGTTTCAGACGGCATTTTGAGTGATTTGGATTTCGCCGCCCTACGCCGTCTGAAACGCAAAGGCTTCTCCGACAAACGTTTGGCACAATTGTTGAACGTAAGCGAAAAAGAAGTTCGCGAACACCGCTACGCGCTGAAGCTGCATCCGGTTTACAAACGCGTCGATACCTGCGCCGCCGAGTTCGCCACCGAAACCGCCTACCTCTATTCCACTTACGAAGAGGAATGCGAAGCGCGTCCTTCCGACCGCAAAAAAGTGATGATTCTCGGCGGCGGCCCGAACCGCATCGGTCAGGGCATCGAGTTTGACTACTGCTGCGTTCACGCCGCGCTCGCCCTGCGCGAATCCGGTTTTGAAACGATTATGGTCAACTGCAACCCAGAAACCGTGTCCACCGACTTCGACACCAGCGACCGCCTCTATTTCGAGCCGCTGACATTGGAAGACGTGTTGGAAATCGTCCGCACCGAAAACCCGTGGGGCGTGATTGTGCATTACGGCGGTCAAACCCCGCTCAAACTCGCCAACGCGCTGGTTGAAAACGGCGTGAACATCATCGGCACGTCCGCCGACAGCATCGATGCCGCCGAAGACCGCGAACGCTTCCAAAAAGTGTTGAACGACTTAGGCCTGCGCCAGCCGCCCAACCGCATCGCCCACAACGAAGAAGAAGCACTCGTCAAAGCCGAAGAAATCGGTTATCCGCTGGTCGTGCGCCCGTCTTATGTTTTGGGCGGACGCGCGATGCAGATTGTCCACTCCGCCGAGCAGTTGCAAAAATATATGCGCGAAGCCGTGCAGGTTTCCGAAGACAGCCCCGTGTTGCTCGACTTCTTCCTGAACAACGCGATTGAAGTCGATGTGGACTGCGTTTCAGACGGCAAAGATGTGGTTATCGGCGGCATCATGCAGCACGTCGAACAGGCGGGCATCCACTCCGGCGACTCCGGCTGCTCGCTGCCGCCCTACTCCTTAAGCGAAGAAATCCAAGACGAAATCCGCCGCCAAACCAAAGCGATGGCGTACGCGCTGGGCGTGGTCGGACTGATGAACGTGCAGTTTGCCGTGCAGGACGGCGTAGTGTTCGTATTGGAAGTGAACCCGCGCGCCAGCCGCACCGTGCCCTTCGTCTCCAAAGCCACCGGCGTGCCGCTCGCCAAAGTCGGCGCGCGCTGCATGGCAGGCATCTCCCTGAAAGAACAAGGCGTGGAAAAAGAAGTTGTCCCCGATTTCTATGCCGTTAAAGAAGCCGTGTTCCCCTTCATCAAATTCCCGGGCGTGGATACGATTTTGGGTCCGGAAATGCGCTCCACCGGCGAAGTCATGGGCGTGGGCGCAAGCTTCGGCGAAGCCTACTACAAAGCCCAACTCGGCGCGGGCGAACGCCTCAACCCGACCGGCAAAATCTTCCTCTCCGTGCGCGAAGAAGACAAAGAACGCGTCATTAAAACCGCCAAAAACTTCCAAGCCTTAGGCTACGGCATCTGCGCCACACGCGGCACGGCGCAATACCTGACCGAACACGGGCTGATTGTCCAAACCATCAATAAAGTCCCCGAAGGCCGCCCGCACATCGGCGACGCGCTGAAAAACGGTGAAATCGCACTGGTCGTGAATACCGTTTCCAGCGATCCGCAATCCGTGTCCGACAGCCACATCATCCGCCAAAGCGCATTGCAGCAACGTGTGCCGCAATACACCACCACTGCCGGCGGCGAAGCGATGAGCGAAGGCGCGAAAAGCCGCGACCATCTGGGCGTGTACAGCGTTCAAGAGTTGCACGGGCGTTTGAAAAACCGCAACTGATACCTGAATCAGGTTGAAAATGCCGTCTGAAACCGTTTTGCGGTTTCAGACGGCATTTTGTCATTTGGAAAGCCGATGTTGCCACACACAAGCCGTACATAAGGAACAGCCCTATCACGCTCCCCATATAGACTGCCATTGCCGCGGCTATACATCATCTTATTTATTTTTTCTCAAAGTTATTAAGTGAGTAAAAACAATTTTATGACAGGTTTTTATAGAATTATCCACAGAGATTGTTTCCCAGTTCCTCCACTAAAAAATCCAAAAATACGCGTAAGCGGAGATTGACGGCTTTATCGCTGTAATAAACAGCATTAAAGGGGTGTGTTTTATCGGAGGTTTGTTCGGCGAGCAGGGGAATTAACTTTCCTTCAGCGATGTCGTTGTCAACCAAAAAATCTGATAAGCAAGCAATACCGCAACCTGAAAGGCACAACGAGCGTAAGATTTCACCGCTGCTGGCGGTAAAGTGCGGTGAAATCTTATAGGGATTTCCCTGCGCATCTAAAACCGCCCATGTATTTAGAGAACTGGGTTCGGTGAAGCCTAAACATTGGTGGCCGGCAAGCTCTTCTGTAGATTGCGGCGTGCCGTGTTTTGCCAGGTATTCAGGACTGGCGATTACGCGGAAGCGGCTGTCAAACAGATGGCGTGCACGCAGCCCGGAATCGTCCAATTCTCCGGCCCGTAAGGCAATATCGACTTTGCGTTCAATCAGATTGATATAGCTTTCGGAAGAAACGAGCGAAAGTCGGATATGCGGATAGCGTTCGTTGAATTTTGCTGCCAGCGGCGCCAGCAGATGCAGCACCATCGGCATCGCGGAATCCACGCGCAACACGCCTTGAGGTATTTCGTGCACTGCCAGCATTTCGGTTTCCGCCGCTGCCATTTCTTGCAGGATTCTCTGCGCGCGGCGGAAATATTGTGCGCCTTCTTCCGTCAGACTGAGTTGCCGCGTGGTGCGGTTGAGCAGGTTCACACCCAACTTTTCCTCCAGCCGTTTGACGATGCGGCTTACGGCAGAATTTGCCATCGCCAACTGCTCCGCCGCACGGCTGAAGCTGCCGCTTTCCACCACTTGAACAAATACGGTCAGTTCTTCTGAATTGGTTTTCATCGTGTTTCCTTTTCGGTTGGAACCCCGCCCTTTAGGGCGGCAGGATCAGACTTTATTTGGGAGGGGTGTAACCCCTTCCGAATCAGGACGGCACACAGGGCGGTGCTTTATGTGCCATCCCGTGTGTTGGAACATCTGATTATTTCATTTGAAGCAAAAGTGTTTTCTTATTTTTGCACTTTTAAATTATAAAGTAAAACGGCACAATACATTCATCAATTCACAAACGAGGTAACAAATGAATATTTTATTATTAGACGGCGGCAAGGCGTTCGGACATTCTCACGGCGGGTTAAACCGCACGCTTCACAAAAAAGCGAAAGAAGTTTTGACCGCGCTCGGACACAATGTTCAAGAAACCGTGATTGATGCCGGCTATGATGTTGAGGCAGAAATCGAAAAATTCGTTTGGATGGATGCTGTGATTTGGCAGATGCCGGGCTGGTGGATGCACGAGCCTTGGACAGTGAAAAAATACATAGACGAAGTATTAACCGCTGGACACGGCAAACTCTACCAAAGCGACGGCAGACACAGCGTCAATCCGACTGAGGGCTACGGCACAGGCGGCTTGTTGCAAGGCAAAAAACATATGCTTTCACTGACTTGGAATGCGCCGATTGAGGCGTTTACCCGCGAAGGCGATTTCTTTGAAGGCAAAGGCGTTGATGTTTTGTATATGCACTTCCACAAAGCCAACGAGTTTTTGGGTATGACCCGCCTGCCGACATTCTTATGTAACGATGTGGTTAAAAATCCGCAAGTGGAAAAATACTTGGCAGATTATCAGGCACACTTGGAAAAAGTGTTCGGCTAAAAATTTATCTTATAAACAAACAAAGGCAGCCTGAAAGATTGAATGGTCTGCACCCCTAAGGTTGGACTAACCAACCGACTAAGGTGCAGATTATTTTTTGTTGCTTTTTCAGCTTTTCGTTGGGTTAGATATTCTTGCCCACTGTTTTCAGGCAGCCTTGAATACAAAAAATGGCGTATGTAATATGTTTATACGACCAAAACGGAATGAATTTTAACGTATTGCGCGTCATCAACAATGACTGAGTTTCTCGCCTCTCGCGCCTGAATCTATGTCATATACAGTTCCTTTCATTCAAATCAACAAAAGAATGCCGTCCGAACGTCCGTTCAGACGGCACTTGTCTTCCCCCAATAGACTTGAGGCTGTTCTAACGTACCACCCCTTCGTTCCGCCCCAAAACCATCGCATCGCCGTAGCTGAAGAAACGGTATTCGCGTTCGACCGCATAACGATACGCGGCGCGGATATGACCCATACCCGAAAACGCGCTGACAAGCATCAGCAGCGTCGATTTCGGCAGATGGAAATTGGTAACCAGCCTGTCGGCAACATTAAAACGGTAGCCCGGCGTGATGAAAATATCGGTGTCGCCCTGCCCCGCTTTCAGACGACCCGTCGCACGCGCGGCAGACTCGAGGGCGCGCATGGAAGTCGTGCCGACCGCCCAGACTTTGTTCCCCCGGGCTTTTGCCGCCTCAACGGTGGCGGCGGTTTCAGACGGCACTTCAAACCATTCGCTGTGCATTTTGTGTTCTTCGATTTTATCGACGCGCACGGGTTGGAACGTTCCCGCACCGACGTGCAGGGTTACTTCTGCGGTTACCGCGCCTTTGTCTTTCAGACGGCGCAAAAGTTCTTCCGTAAAATGCAGGCCCGCCGTCGGCGCGGCGACCGCGCCCTGATATTTGGCATAAACAGTCTGGTAGCGGCTGTCGTCGTCCGCATCGGCGGCACGTTCGATATAAGGCGGCAGGGGCAGGTGTCCGTTCTGTTCCAAAAGTTCGTAAACGGTCTCTCCGCCTTCAAAACGCAGGCAGAACAGTTCGCCCTCACGCCCGACCATCACGGCGCGGATGCCGCCTTCAAACACCAGCCCCATACCGGGCTTGGGGGACTTGGACGAACGGATGTGCGCCAGTGCGGTATGACTGTCTAAAACACGCTCGATCAGGGCTTCGATCCTGCCGCCGCTGTCTTTCTGCCCAAACAGCCGCGCCTTCATGACTTTGGTGTTGTTGAACACCAAAACGTCGCCCGCCTCGACATAATCCGGCAAATCGCCGAACACCCGGTCTTGCAGCGGCATATCGGGCAGCGCGACCAAAAGGTGGCTGCTGCCGCGCACTTCGGGCGGATGCTGGGCAATCAGGTGTTCGGGCAGGGTAAAATCAAAATCTGAAATATCCATTTTTACACTCTCGTTCGGGTAAGCCGCCATTATACGCACTTTAGCCCTTTTTCAGACGGCATCTTTGCCCGAAAAACCAACAGATTAGAATAAACACTCTTGACCCGGGGCATCTTGTGCGCAAAATCAAACTTCCTGCACATTTCCCCCAAAAACCGCCGTTTTTTGATATTTTACTGGACATTTACCGACAACTTCGGGAAAATAAACACATTCTCACGGTTGTTTTCCACCACAGGAAAACCGTATCCGAACACCATTCCGCCCGGTTTGCGCCGTTGCCGCAAGCCGGCTGTTTTCTGAAAAACCAACGCAACAACCCGCCGAAACACCGGCAGCCTTTAAAGGAACAGAAATGGATTTGCGCAAATTAAAAAAACTGATTGATTTGGTTGAAGAATCGGGTATCGCCGAAATCGAAGTAACCGAAGGCGAGGAAAAAGTCCGCATCACCCGAACCATCGCCGCCGCACCCGTTTACGCCGCGCCCGTACCTGCCGCCGCGCCGGCCGTAACGCCTGCCGCCGCACCCGTTGCGGCATCCGCGCCTGCCGCCGCACCTGCCGCCCGCGATTTGTCCGACGCGCAAAAATCACCTATGGTCGGCACGTTCTACCGCGCACCCGGCCCGAATGCCGCGCCTTTTGTCGAAGTCGGCCAACAGGTTAAAGCCGGCGACACGCTGTGCATCATCGAAGCGATGAAGCTGATGAACGAAATCGAAGCCGAAAAATCCGGCACGGTCAAAGAAATTTTGGTCGAAAACGGTACGCCCGTCGAATTCGGCGAACCGCTCTTCATTATCGGATAATCCTGTTTTCAGACGGCATAAACTTCCGATGCCGTCTGAAATGCTTTCCCCCTTCGGCGTTCCCGCACCTTTTTTTTACGGACGGGTTGCCGGAATCACAGGAACAGTCATCATGCTGAAAAAAGTTTTAATCGCCAACCGAGGCGAAATCGCATTACGCGTACTCCGTGCCTGCCGCGAAATGGGCATTGCCACCGTCGCCGTGCATTCCGAGGCCGACAAAGACAGCCTGCACGTCAAACTCGCCGACGAATCCGTGTGCATCGGCCCTGCCGCATCTGCACAAAGCTACCTCAACGTCCCCGCCATTATTGCCGCCGCCGAAGTAAGCTGCGCGGACGCTGTCCACCCGGGCTACGGTTTCCTTGCCGAAAACGCCGATTTCGCCGAACAGGTCGAGCAGTCCGGCTTTACCTTTATCGGCCCGAAACCCGACACCATCCGCCTGATGGGCGACAAAGTCTCCGCCAAACACGCGATGATAGCGGCAGGCGTACCCTGCGTCCCCGGTTCTGACGGCGCATTGCCCGACGACGGCGAAGAAATCCTCAAAATCGCCGATAAAATCGGTTATCCCGTCATTATCAAAGCCTCTGGCGGCGGCGGCGGTCGCGGTATGCGCGTGGTCGAGAAAAAAGAAGACCTCCTCCAATCTGTCGAAATGACCAAGGCAGAAGCAGGCGCGGCATTCGGCAACCCGATGGTTTACATGGAACGCTATCTGCAACGTCCGCGCCACGTCGAAATCCAAGTGATTGCCGACGAACACGGCAACGCCGTATATCTTGCCGAGCGCGACTGTTCGCTGCAACGCCGCCACCAAAAAGTCATCGAGGAAGCACCGGCTCCGTTCATCACTGAAAAAGAACGCGCCAAAATCGGCAAAGCCTGTGCCGACGCTTGCAAACGCATCGGCTATCGCGGCGCAGGTACGTTTGAATTCCTGTACGAAGACGGCGAGTTCTTCTTTATCGAGATGAACACACGCGTTCAGGTTGAGCATCCGGTTACCGAGCTCATCACCGGCGTGGACATTGTGCAGGAGCAACTCCGCATCGCCGCCGGCCTGCCTTTGCAATACAAACAAAAGGATATTCAAGTCGAAGGCCACGCGTTTGAGTGCCGTATCAACGCCGAAGACCCATACAACTTCATCCCCAGCCCGGGCCCGATTGAAAGCTGCCACCTGCCCAGCGGCTTCGGTATCCGCGTCGACAGCCACATTTACCAAGGCTACCGCATCCCTCCTTACTACGACAGCCTGATCGGCAAAGTCTGCGTCGTCGGTAAAGACCGCGACCAAGCCATGGCTAAAATGCGCGTAGCCCTTGCCGAACTGGCGATTACCGGCATCAAAACCAATACGCCGCTGCACCGCGACTTGTTCAACGACCCAGGTTTCCAAAAAGGCGGCGTCAGCATCCACTATTTGGAACACTGGCTGGAAGATCGCAAAGCCAAACAGGACAAGTAAACCGCCGCCGATATGCCGTCTGAAGCCGCCCGTCCGCGTTCAGACGGCATTTCCCTTGCCCCGCGCCGTCTGAAACCGATTTCGATATAGTGGATTAACTTTAAACCAGTACGGCGTTGCCTCGCCTTAGCTCAAAGAGAACGATTCTCTAAGGTGCTGAAGCACCAAGTGAATCGGTTCCGTACTATTTGTACTGTCTGCGGCTTCGTCGCCTTGTCCTGATTTAAATTCAATCCACTATATTTCCAAGAAAGCCCGTTATGCCCTACCAACAAATCACCGTCAACGTCAACGATGCCGTCGCCGAACGCCTCGCCGACGCGCTGATGGAACACGGCGCACTCTCCGCCGCCATCGAAGATGCCTACGCCGGCACGCAAAACGAACAGGCGATTTTCGGCGAACCCGGTATGCCCGCCGAACAAATCTGGCAGCAGAGCAAAGTCATCGCCCTGTTCGGCGAACACGACGAAGCCGCCGCCATCATCCAAACCGCCGCACAAGAATGCGGATTAAAAGACTTGGCATACACCGGCGAAATCCTCGAAGACCAAGACTGGGTACGCCTGACCCAAGCTCAATTCGACCCCATCCGAATTTCCGAACGCCTGTGGATTACCCCCTCTTGGCACGAAGCCCCCGAAGACACTGCCGTCAACCTCCGCCTCGATCCCGGCCTCGCCTTCGGCACCGGCAGCCACCCGACCACGCGCCTCTGCCTCAAATGGCTGGATACGCAACTCAAAAACGGCGAAAGCGTCCTCGACTACGGCTGCGGTTCGGGCATCCTGACCATCGCCGCCCTCAAACTCGGTGCAGGTTTCGCCGTCGGCGTGGATATTGACGAACAAGCCGTCCGCGCCGGCAAGGACAACGCCGAACAGAACAACGTCGATGCACAATTCTTCCTGCCCGACGGTCTGCCTCAAGGGCAATTCGACGTAGTTGTCGCCAACATCCTCGCCAACCCTTTACGTATGCTCGGCGAAATGCTCGCCGCCCGCACCAAACAAGGCGGCCGCATCGTGTTATCCGGTTTGTTGGACGAACAAGCCGAAGAACTCGGCGGCATTTACAGCCAATGGTTCGATCTCGATCCTGCGGAAACAGAAGAAGGATGGGCGCGACTGAGCGGGACAAAACGCTGACAAGCAAAGGAAACATCATGCAGGATAAAAACAACCTATGCTGGCTCGATATGGAAATGACGGGGCTTAATCCCGAAACCGACCGCATTATCGAAGTCGCGATGATTATTACCGACTCGGATTTGAATGTATTGGCGCAATCCGAAGTTTACGCCATCCACCAAAGCGACGAGCTGCTCGACAATATGGACGAATGGAACACCGCCACACACGGTAGGACGGGGCTGACACAGCGCGTACGCGAATCGTCGCATACCGAAGCCGAAGTCGAACAGAAACTGCTGGACTTTATGTCGGAATGGGTACCCAGACGCGCCACGCCGATGTGCGGCAATTCCATCCACCAAGACCGGCGTTTTATGGTCAAATATATGCCGAAACTGGAAAACTACTTCCACTACCGCAACCTTGACGTTTCCACACTGAAAGAGCTTGCCAAACGCTGGAATCCGCCCGTTGCCAAAAGCGTCGTCAAACGCGGTTCGCACAAGGCATTGGACGACATTTTGGAGAGCATCGAAGAAATGCGCCACTACCGCGAACACTTTCTGATTTCCGCCCCGAGAGCCGAAGCGCAATAAGAAACAAAAAATGCCGTCTGAAGCGCAAATCCTGCATTTCAGACGGCATTTTTACAGCAGATTGAAATCAAAAATATACACGCCCGTCATTCCCGCGCAGGCGGGAATCCGGAAGGTCGGGCTTGTTGGTCATGAAGTGGTCTTGAAAATGAAACGTTATCGAAAATCTGACGAACTGAAAGAAAAATATAGCGATATAGATGAGACTTTTGAATTTATAAAGGGGTTTATCTATGTAATTGCCCTTGCTTTTACCGCATATGTCGCTATCCGTTTTTTCTGATGCGCTTCCGATAAAATGCCGTCTGAAGGCTTCAGACGGCATTGTTTCAGGTGGCGGCGGCTTCCTGCCGGGCGCGGCTGATTTCGGCCCGTTATTTTCAATCATTACAGAAACTGAAAGGTCTGGATTCCCGCCTGCGCGGGAATGACGGCGGTGTGCATTCTTACTTCAATCTGCCAAACAAATCGAACAGAGAAACTCTGTCCGTCAAAACATCATGCAGCCATCGCCTTGAACACTTCAACCGCAACCGCAACCGTTTCGTCAATCAGCTCGGGCGTATGCGCGGCAGAAACGAAACCTGCTTCATAAGCGGACGGGCCGAAGGCAATGCCGCGGTCGAGCATCCCGTGGAAAAACTGTTTGAAGCCTTCAATATTGGAACGCGCCATATCGGCATAATTTCGCGGCGCGTGTGCGGCAAAATACAGACCGAACATACCGCCCACGCTGTCGGCGGTGAACTCGATGCCCGCCGCATCCGCTGCCGTCCGAAAACCTTGAACCAACTGTTCGGTACGCGCCGTCAGGTTTTCATAAAACCCTTCGCGGCGGATGATTTCCAGCGTTTTCAAACCGGCGGCGACGGCAATCGGGTTGCCCGACAAGGTGCCTGCCTGATACACGCCGCCCAGCGGGGAAATACATTCCATAATGTCTTTGCGTCCGCCGAACGCGGCAAGTGGCATACCGCCGCCGATGACTTTGCCCATCGTGGTCAGGTCGGGCGTGATGCCGTGCAGCGATTGTGCGCCGCCGAGCGCGACGCGGAAACCGGTCATCACTTCGTCGTAAATCAACACTGCGCCGTGTTTTTCGGTCAATTCGCGCAGGGCTTTGACGAAGGCTTCAGACGGCCTAACCAGATTCATATTGCCGACAAAAGGCTCCAAAATCACACAGGCAATGTCATTGCCGCTTTGAGCAAAGGCTTCTTCGAGTTGGGCGATGTTGTTGTATTCGAGGACTAAAGTGTGTTTGGTAAAGTCGGCAGGCACACCGGCGGAAGAGGGATTACCGAAGGTGAGCAGACCGCTGCCTGCTTTCACCAACAGGCTGTCGGAATGGCCGTGGTAGCAGCCTTCAAATTTGATGATTTTGTCACGGCCGGTAAAGCCGCGTGCCAGACGGATGGCGGTCATGGTCGCTTCGGTACCGGAGCTGACGAGGCGCAGCCGTTCGACGGACGGCATGATTTTGGCGATTTCTTCGGCAATGGCGATTTCGCCCTCGGTAGGCGCGCCGAACGACAAACCGCCCAACGCGGCTTCGCGCACGGCTTCGATGACTTCGGGGTGCGCGTGGCCGACAATCGCAGGCCCCCACGAGCCGACATAGTCGGTGTAGCGCGTGCCGTTTTCATCCCAAACATACGCGCCTTCGGCTTTTTTGATGAAGCGCGGCACGCCGCCGACGCTGCCGAATGCGCGGACTGGCGAATTCACACCGCCGGGGATGACCGCCTTGGCGCGGTCGAATAAAATTTCGTTACGGTTCATATTTATCCTCAAATGCCGCCTGAACGGCAGGTTTCGGGCTTGGAAGCAGAAAGCCCCATTTTATCATTTTTCAGGTTGCGACAAGGATTTGCCCGCTTCTTTGCGGATCACGCCAACCGCATCCCGGTTGACGGAACGTTCGTCTTTTTCCACTTTATGTGTAAAGCGGTAGTCCCGGACAACTCCCTCCCCGTCGTAATCCACACACCACTCCCAATGCCGGCGTTCTGATTTCATATAAATGAAATTGGTCGGCAAAAAATTATAAATCGGCAGGCTGACTTCATGATAGGCATAACAACCGAAAGGGTTGCGCTTCCCGAAACGTGCCTCTACCTCCGCCCGGGTCGTTTTGCCTTTAACAACCGTTTGTGCGATTCCCTCTTCCGTCTGATATAGTGGATTAACAAAAATCAGGACAAGGCGACGAAGCCGCAGACAGTACAAATAGTACGGAACCGATTCACTTGGTGCTTCAGCACCTTAGAGAATCGTTCTCTTTGAGCTAAGGCGAGGCAACGCTGTACTGGTTTTTGTTAATCCACTATAACGCAGGAACTGATGTTCCCTGTCGCCGAAATTGCTGGTACACGCACACAGCAGCAATGCCGCCCACACAGCCGGTTTCATACACACCTCCCATTAAAGCCAAACATTATACAGCCGTCCCGACCGATTAAATTCATATTTTAAAACAATATTCTACCTCCCAAACCCACATCGTGCTATAATCCGCACCGATTTTCAGACGGCATCGTCGTGCCGTCTGAAATTTTTTCATTCCAACAACAATCAGCCCCGCGATTACGGCTGCCTGAGAAAGACACAAACCATGAAAAAAGTATTTATCCGCACCTTCGGCTGCCAGATGAACGAATACGACAGCGACAAAATGCTCGCCGTCCTCGCCGAAGAACACGGCGGCATCGAACAGGTTACCCAAGCCGACGAAGCCGACATCATCTTGTTCAACACCTGCTCCGTGCGCGAAAAAGCGCAAGAAAAAGTCTTCTCCGATTTGGGGCGCGTGCGTCCGCTCAAAGAAAAAAACCCCGGCCTCATCATCGGCGTTGCCGGCTGCGTCGCCTCGCAAGAAGGCGAAAACATCATCAAACGCGCGCCTTATGTGGACGTGGTTTTCGGCCCGCAAACGCTGCACCGCCTGCCAAAAATGATTGTGGACAAAGAAACCAGCGGGCTGTCGCAAGTCGATATTTCCTTCCCCGAAATCGAAAAATTCGACCACCTGCCGCCCGCCCGCGTCGAAGGCGGCGCGGCATTCGTATCGATTATGGAAGGCTGTTCCAAATACTGCTCCTTCTGCGTCGTCCCCTACACGCGCGGCGAAGAATTCTCCCGCCCGCTCAACGACGTATTGACAGAAATCGCCAACCTTGCCCAGCAAGGCGTGAAAGAAATCAACCTCTTGGGACAAAACGTCAACGCCTATCGCGGCGAAATGGACGACGGCGAAATCTGCGACTTCGCCACCCTGCTGCGCATCGTCCACGAAATCCCCGGCATCGAACGTATGCGCTTCACCACCAGCCACCCGCGCGAGTTTACCGACTCGATTATCGAGTGCTACCGCGACCTGCCCAAATTGGTTTCCCACCTGCACCTGCCGATTCAAAGCGGTTCCGACCGCGTATTGAGCGCGATGAAACGCGGCTACACCGCTTTGGAATACAAATCCATCATCCGCAAACTGCGTGCCATCCGTCCTGATTTATGCCTGAGCAGCGATTTCATCGTCGGCTTCCCCGGCGAGACCGAACGCGAGTTCGAGCAAACCTTGAAACTGGTGAAAGACATTGCCTTCGACTTGAGCTTCGTGTTTATTTACAGTCCGCGCCCCGGCACGCCTGCCGCCAACCTGCACGACGACACGCCGCACGAAGAAAAAGTGCGCCGCCTCGAAGCCTTGAACGAAGTCATCGAAGCCGAAACCGCGCGCATCAACCAAACGATGATCGGCACGGTTCAACGCTGCCTGGTCGAAGGCATCTCCAAAAAAGACCCCGACCAGCTCCAAGCCCGCACCGCCAACAACCGCGTCGTCAACTTCACCGGCACGCCCGACATGATCAACCAAATGATCGATTTGGAAATCACCGAGGCCTACACCTTCTCCCTGCGCGGCAAAATTGTCGAAGCCTAAACCCTCACGCCGAAAAAATGCCGTCTGCAGCGTTTCAGACGGCATTTTGCCTTGTATCGGCAGACGACGGCGCGGCCGGGCGGCTTAATTTGCCGCATCCCGATCCGACAGCCACGCGCGCACACGCCGTTCCACCGCTTCGGCACTCAAGCCCAAATCGTCTAAAAGTTTTTTCGGATCGCCGTGTCCGGTTACGGTATCGGCAACGCCCAAAAGCAAGACGGGTTTGCAGATGCCGTGTTTCGCCAACACTTCCAGCACCGCGCTGCCTGCGCCGCCCTGTTCGGCGTTTTCTTCAAGGGTAACGATGCGGTCGTGGCTTCGGGCAAGGCGGACAATCAACTCTTCGTCTATCGGTTTGACGAAGCGCATATCGGCGACGGTGGCGTTCAGTTTTCCGGCGACCGCCAATGCAGGGGCGACCATACTGCCGAAGGCAATGAATGCGGTTTTCTCACCTTCGCGGCGGATAATGCCCTTGCCGATTTCCACGGTTTCCATGCCGTCTGAAACCGGCACGCCCGTACCCGTGCCGCGCGGATAGCGGACGGCGGCGGGCGCGTCTGCCTGATAGCAGGTCGAAAGCAGCAGGCGGCATTCATTTTCATCGCTCGGCGCGGCGACAATCATATTCGGAATGCAGCGCAAAAAGCTTAAATCGTACAAACCGGCATGGGTCGGGCCGTCCGCGCCGACGATGCCCGCGCGGTCGACGGCAAACAAAACGGGCAGGTTTTGCAGGGCGATGTCGTGCACCAGTTGGTCGTAGGCGCGTTGTAAAAAGGTGGAATAAATCGCCACGACGGGCTTCATCCCTTCGCAAGCCAAACCGCCGGCAAAGGTAACGGCGTGCTGCTCGGCGATGCCGACATCGAAATAGCGGTCGGGGAATCGTTGTTCAAACTCAACCAAGCCGCTGCCCTCGCGCATGGCGGGGGTAATCGCAACCAGTCGGGAATCTGCCGCCGCCCGGTCGCACAGCCATTTGCCGAACACTTGGGTATAGGTCGGTTTGGCGGCGGGCTTGGGTTCTTTTTCAGACGGCATTTGCGCCGCGCTTTCTTTAGGCAGGTTGGCGACGGCGTGGTATTTGACGGGATCGTTTTCGGCGAGTTTGTAGCCGTTGCCCTTTTTGGTGATGACGTGCAGAAGCTGCGGGCCTTTGCGTCCGCGCAGGTCTTCCAATACATCGACCAGATTTTCGACGTTGTGTCCGTCCACGGGGCCGGTATAGCGGAAGCCGAAGTTTTCAAACAAAGACAGTGACTGTTTGGCGTGTTCGGCTTCTTCGGCAAGGGTTTTGATTTTATGTTCGACTTTTTGGGCAAACTCCATCGCGCCGGGTATTTTGTCTAATACCTTGCCCGTTTGCGCTTTGACGGTACTCAACAGTCCGTGCATATCGCGCACGACGTTGCTGGCAAGGTATTTGGGCAACGCACCGACGTTGGGGGAAATCGACATTTCGTTGTCGTTGAGGACGACCAGCAAATCCACATCCATATCGCCCGCGCAGTTCAAGGCTTCAAACGCCTGACCCGCCGTCATCGCGCCGTCGCCGATGATGGCGACGCTGCGGCGGTCGCTGCCCAACTGTTTGTCCGCCGCCGCCATGCCCAACGCCGCGCCGATGGAGGTGGAGGAATGCCCCACGCCGAACGCGTCGTACTCGGACTCGCAACGTTTCGGAAAACCCGCCAAACCGCCATATTGGCGCATGGTGTGCATCTGGTTTTTACGTCCGGTAAGAATTTTGTGCGGATAGCTTTGGTGTCCGACATCCCACACCAGCTTGTCTTCGGGCGTGTTGTAAACGTAGTGCAGCGCAACCGTCAGCTCGACCGCGCCCAAATTGCTGGCGAAATGCCCGCCGGTCTGCCCGACAGATTCCAGCAGAAAGGTGCGCAACTCGCCGGCAAGGCGCGGCAGCTGTTTTTTGTCCAGACGGCGCAAATCTTGCGGGCTGTCAATCAGGTCGAGTAGGGGGCTTGGGTTCATGGTGTGTCTTTTTTATGTGTCGTCCGGGTGCAACGGCCAATTATATATCAAGAGCGTGCGGCTGACGGCTGATTTTGCCGTATGTCATTCGTCCTGCCGCTTGGCGCGCGGGTGGGCTTCGTCATACAGGCGGGCGATGTGGTCGAAATCGAGTTTGGTGTAAATCTGCGTGGTCGAAAGGCTGCTGTGCCCGAGCAGCTCCTGCACCGCCCTGATGTCGCGCGAAGCCTGCAACAGGTGTCCGGCGTAGCTGTGGCGCATCATATGCGGCGAAACGTGCCTGCCGTCGCCGTTTTGCGCCGCCCATTGCGCCAAACGTTTTTGGATTTGGCGTTGGCTCAGGCGCGTGCCGTTCCTGCCGGTAAACAGGGCTTTGCCGTCCGATGCCGTCTGACGCAGCGGCAGATAGTTTTTCAGGGCTTCCACGCTTTTGCCGGTCAGCGGAACCTGCCGCTGCTTGCGTCCTTTGCCGGTAACGTGTACCCACGCCTCGTCCAAATATACATCATCTGCATTCAAGCCGTGTATCTCGCTCACGCGCAAACCGCTGCCGTACATCAGTTCGAACAGCGCGTGATCGCGCACCGCCAGCAGGTCGCCGCCGTCCACGGGCAAATCCAGCATCCGGTTCAGCCATTCCTGCGGCAGGGCTTTGGGTACGCGCTCGGGCTGCTTCGGCGGTTTGATGTCGGCGGTCGGGTCGGTATGCAGCAGACCGCGTTTGACCAGCCAGGCGCAATACTGCCGCCAAGACGACAGCTTGCGCGCCAGCGTCCGCGCATTCAAACCGCGCTGCGACAGCCGCCGCAACGCCGCCGTAAAATCGCGCTGCGACAAGCCCTGCGGCACGCCGCCTGCATCTTCAGACGGCATTTGTGCCAACAGCGCAAACAGTTCTTCCAAATCGCGCCGGTATGCCGCCACCGTGTGCTCCGACTTGCCCTCGCGCACGATGTTTTCCAAATAAGCGTCAAAATGCGCCGCAAACCCGTCCAAAACCATAACCGCCCCACACAAATATCAAAAAAACAGTGAAAACATTATCATAAACGACACACCAAAACCCCGAACCGCCCAAAATCCGACCCGTCCGCCCGCCGTTATCGTTAACATAAAATCAATGAGCCGTTTATGGTTTTTTGCCGCAAAAAACATTATAATCCGCCTTATTTACCTATTGCCCAAGGAGACACAAATGGCACTCGTATCCATGCGCCAACTGCTTGATCATGCTGCCGAAAACAGCTACGGCCTGCCCGCGTTCAACGTCAACAACCTCGAACAAATGCGCGCCATTATGGAAGCCGCCGACCAAGTCAACGCGCCCGTCATCGTACAGGCGAGCGCAGGTGCGCGCAAATACGCGGGCGCGCCGTTTTTGCGCCACCTGATTTTGGCGGCTGTCGAAGAATTTCCGCACATCCCCGTCGTGATGCACCAAGACCACGGCGCATCGCCCGACGTGTGCCAACGCTCCATCCAACTGGGCTTTTCCTCCGTGATGATGGACGGCTCGCTGATGGAAGACGGCAAAACCCCTTCTTCTTATGAATACAACGTCAACGCCACCCGTACCGTGGTTAATTTCTCCCACGCCTGCGGCGTATCCGTTGAAGGCGAAATCGGCGTATTGGGCAACCTCGAAACTGGCGAAGCCGGCGAAGAAGACGGTGTAGGCGCAGTGGGCAAACTTTCCCACGACCAAATGCTCACCAGCGTCGAAGATGCCGTGCGTTTCGTTAAAGATACCGGCGTTGACGCATTGGCGATTGCCGTCGGCACCAGCCACGGCGCGTACAAATTCACCCGTCCGCCCACAGGCGACGTGTTGCGTATCGACCGCATCAAAGAAATCCACCAAGCCCTGCCCAATACACACATCGTGATGCACGGCTCCAGCTCCGTTCCGCAAGAATGGCTGAAAGTCATCAACGAATACGGCGGCAATATCGGCGAAACCTACGGCGTGCCGGTTGAAGAAATCGTCGAAGGCATCAAACACGGCGTGCGTAAAGTCAACATCGATACCGACTTGCGCCTTGCTTCCACCGGCGCGGTACGCCGCTACCTTGCCGAAAACCCGTCCGACTTCGATCCGCGCAAATATTTGAGCAAAACCATTGAAGCGATGAAGCAAATCTGCCTCGACCGCTACCTCGCGTTCGGTTGCGAAGGTCAGGCAGGCAAAATCAAACCGGTTTCCTTGGAAAAAATGGCAAACCGTTATGCCAAGGGCGAATTGAACCAAATCGTCAAATAACAGGTTGCTTGTAAACAAAATGCCGTCTGAACCGTTGTTCGGACGGCATTTGATTTTTGCTTCTTTGACCTGCCTCATTGATGCAGTATGCAAAAAAAGATACCATAACCAAAATGTTTATATATTGAGACCTTTGCAATAACATAGGTTACTAAAATTTTATGCTCAATCTCATTTTCAAAATGCAAAACTTTTCTGATTTTTCCTACTTTTTGCTCAATATTAGGAAGGTTTTAGGCAATTGAAAATTTTTTGGCGCATTTTTATGCGTCAAATTTCGTTAACAGACTATTTTTGCAAAGGTCTCATATTATCTATTCTGCGTATGACTAGGAGCAAACCTGTGAACCGAACTGCCTTCTGCTGCCTTTCTTTGACCGCCGCCCTGATTCTGACCGCCTGCAGCAGCGGAGGCGGCGGTGTCGCCGCCGACATCGGCGCGGTGCTTGCCGATGCACTAACCGCACCGCTCGACCATAAAGACAAAAGTTTGCAGTCTTTGACGCTGGATCAGTCCGTCAGGAAAAACGAGAAACTGAAGCTGGCGGCACAAGGTGCGGAAAAAACTTATGGAAACGGCGACAGCCTCAATACGGGCAAATTGAAGAACGACAAGGTCAGCCGCTTCGACTTTATCCGTCAAATCGAAGTGGACGGGCAGCTCATTACCTTGGAGAGCGGAGAGTTCCAAGTGTACAAACAAAGCCATTCCGCCTTAACCGCCCTTCAGACCGAGCAAGTACAAGATTCGGAGCATTCAGGGAAGATGGTTGCGAAACGCCAGTTCAGAATCGGCGATATAGCGGGTGAACATACATCTTTTGACAAGCTTCCCGAAGGCGGCAGGGCGACATATCGCGGGACGGCATTCGGTTCAGACGATGCCAGTGGAAAACTGACCTACACCATAGATTTCGCCGCCAAGCAGGGACACGGCAAAATCGAACATTTGAAATCGCCAGAACTCAATGTTGACCTGGCCGCCTCCGATATCAAGCCGGATAAAAAACGCCATGCCGTCATCAGCGGTTCCGTCCTTTACAACCAAGCCGAGAAAGGCAGTTACTCTCTAGGCATCTTTGGCGGGCAAGCCCAGGAAGTTGCCGGCAGCGCAGAAGTGGAAACCGCAAACGGCATACGCCATATCGGTCTTGCCGCCAAGCAGTAACCATTGTGAAAATGCCGTCCGAACACGATAATTTACCGTTCGGACGGCATTTTTGCGCCATACCGCCCTAGGATACGACGGCACGGCAGGCAAGCCGGTTTCACTATATAATGCCGTCTGAACCAACGAGAACCACACCATGCAAGCCGATTTCAACCGCCCCGTCCTCGCCGTCGATACCGGAACTTCCTATTTGTCGCTCGCGCTGCGCGCCGACGGCGAAACCTGCCTGTTCCATCAGGAAGTCGGCAGCCGCCAGTCCGCACTGATTCTGCCGGAAATCCGCACGTTGTTTCACGATGCAGGCATTACCGCCGCCGATTTGGGGGCGATTGTTTATGCGAAAGGCCCCGGCGCGTTTACGGGACTGCGTATCGGCATCGGCGTGGCGCAAGGTTTGGCAACGCCGTTTGATACTCCTTTAATCGGCGTACCCTCGCTCGATGCCGCCGCCTCGCTGCCGCCGCCGCAAAGCTGCATCCTTGCCGCTGCGGACGCACGTATGGGCGAAGTGTTTTATGCATGGTTCGACACGCTGAACCGCCGCCGTTTGAGCGATTATCAGGTCGGTCGGGCGGCAGACATCCGGCTGCCGGAAGGATGCGCCTTTTCAGACGGCATCGGCAATGCGTTCGCGCTGGAAAACCGTCCGCCCTTCTCAGGCAAACCCGATATGCCGACCGCCGCCGACTTCCTCAATCTGGCGGCTGAAGGCGGTTTTCCCGCCGTCGCTGCGGCACACGCCGAGCTGCTCTACGTCCGCAACAAAATCGCCTTGACTGCCAAAGAACAGGCGGAACGGAGGGCGCGCCTGTGAACATCCGCCGCGCCGTTTATGCCGATTGCGCCGCACTCGCCGCGCTCGATGCCGTCTGCAACCCGTCCGCGTGGACGCAACGCCAATTTGAGTCCGCACTGGTTTCGCCGTCCGAACAGGTTTTCCTTGCGGAAAAAGACGGCGGGATTGCCGCCTTTATCGTTTGGCAGAACCTGCCCGACGAATCCGAACTGCACCTGATTGCCACCGCGCCCGAATGCCGCCGCCAAGGAATTGCGTCCGCCCTGCTCGAATATTGGTTCACACATCTGCCCGAAGACACGCAACGCCTGCTGCTCGAAGTCCGTGCAGGCAACACCGCCGCACAGGCACTGTACACGGCGCACGGCTTCAGCATTACGGGCAGGCGGAAAAACTATTACCGTACAGCCGACGGTAAAACCGAAGATGCCGTCTTAATGGAGAAAATATGTTAAGCGCGCGCTACCTCCACCTGCACGAAGCTTTGGGTTTGGGTCCGATGTGGCTGAAACAGGCCGCCGCCGTCCTGCCGCCCAAAAACACACCCGCACCCTCGGCACAGGCACGTCCCCAAACCGTCCGCGCCGCCCCGATCCGCCCTTCCCAACCCCATAACGGTCAGGCGCGGCTCGAAACGATGAAAGCGTTGGAAACCGCCGCCGTACATACGCGCAAACCCGCGCCTGAAACCGAAACGCCCCCGCCCGGCCTTTCAGACGGCATCGCCCCCGTTCCCGCCGCTTCGGGCATAACCAAACTTGCCGTCGTCAGCCTTTGCCCACCGATTGAGGATGCGGTTTACGGGCAACTGTTCTACGGCAAAGCGGGTGTTCTGCTTGACAACATACTCAAAGCCGTAGGACTGGATGCCGCCTATGTCCACAAAACCTGTTGGGTGAAAACCGCCGCCGTCGGCAACCCGATGCCGTCTGAAGCGGCAATCGAAACCGCGACGGTTTCCGTCATGCAGGAACTCGACGGCTGCCGCGCCCCCGCCGTCCTATTCCTCGGACAGGCGTTTGTCAACCCGGAACGGCAGGCGATGATTGAAACTTTGTGCGGCAGCCGTCCCTTCTTCATCATCGACCATCCCGCCCGGCTTTTACGCCAACCCGAACTCAAAGCCCGCGCCTGGCAGGTGTTGAAACAGTTGAAACGCGCCTTGCGGCAAGGCGGCGGCAGTTGAAGCGCACCGCACGGGGCGGTAGAATCGCAACTGCGTCCCAATATCTGACAGAAAGCACAAAATGACCGATTTCCGCCAAGATTTCCTCAAATTCTCCCTCGCCCAAAATGTTTTGAAATTCGGCGAATTCACCACCAAAGCCGGACGGCGGTCGCCCTATTTCTTCAATGCCGGCCTCTTTAACGACGGCTTGTCCACGCTGCAACTGGCAAAATTTTACGCACAATCCATCATTGAAAGCGGCATCCGATTCGATATGCTGTTCGGCCCCGCCTACAAAGGCATTATTTTGGCGGCGGCAACCGCGATGATGCTGGCGGAAAAAGGCGTGAACGTCCCGTTTGCCTACAACCGCAAAGAAGCCAAAGACCACGGCGAAGGCGGCGTGTTGGTCGGCGCGCCGCTTAAAGGGCGCGTGCTGATTATCGACGACGTGATTTCCGCCGGCACATCCGTACGCGAATCGATCAAACTGATTGAAGCGGAGGGTGCAACCCCCGCCGGTGTCGCCATCGCGCTCGACCGCATGGAAAAAGGCACGGGTGAATTGAGCGCGGTTCAGGAAGTGGAAAAACAATACGGCCTGCCCGTCGCCCCCATCGCCAGCCTGAACGATTTGTTTATTCTGTTGCAAAACAACCCCGAATTCGGACAGTTCCTCGAACCCGTCCGAGCCTACCGTCGGCAGTACGGCGTAGAATAAAAACAAAGCATATGCCGTCTGAACCGCCTTACGCCTCAGACGGCATCAAACCTGACACACACGAGGAAATACCATGCCCGCCTGTTTCTGCCCCCACTGCAAAACCCGTCTCTGGGTCAAAGAAACCCAACTCAATGTCGCCCAAGGCTTCGTCGTCTGCCAAAAATGCGAAGGAATGTTTAAAGCCAAAGACCATCTGGCAAGCACGAAAGAACCCATATTCAACGATTTGCCCGAAGCTGTTTCGGATGTCAAACTCGTTCACCGCATCGGCACGAGCGCCATCGGCAAGAAACAGATTTCCCGTGACGAAATCGCCGGCATCCTCAACGGCGGCACAACCCAGCCCGATATTCCGCCCGCAACCGCCGCCACCCCTGCTGCCGCACCGCAGGTTACCGTACCGCCCGCCGCGCCCGCCCGTCAGGATGGGTTCAACTGGACGATTGCAACCCTGTTTGCCCTTATCGTCCTCATTATGCAGCTTTCCTACCTCGTCATCCTATGAGCGCGCCCGACCTCTTTGTCGCCCACTTCCGCGAAGCCGCCCCCTACATCCGCCAAATGCGCGGCAAAACGCTGGTCGCCGGCATAGACGACCGCCTGCTCGAAGGTGATACCTTAAACAAGCTCGCCGCCGACATCGGGCTTTTGTCGCAACTGGGCATCAGGCTCGTCCTCATCCACGGCGCGCGCCACTTCCTCGACCGCCACGCCGCCGCGCAAGGCCGCACGCCGCATTATTGCCGGGGCTTGCGCGTTACCGACGAAACCTCGCTCGAACAGGCGCAGCAGTTTGCCGGCACCGTCCGCAGCCGTTTTGAAGCCGCATTGTGCGGCAGCGTTTCCGGGTTCGCGCGCGCGCCTTCCGTCCCGCTCATATCGGGCAACTTCCTGACCGCCCGTCCGATAGGTGTGATTGACGGAACCGATATGGAGTACGCGGGCGTTATCCGCAAAACCGACACCGCCGCCCTCCGTTTCCAACTCGACGCGGGCAATATCGTCTGGCTGCCGCCGCTCGGACATTCCTACGGCGGCAAGACCTTCTATCTCGATATGCTTCAAACCGCCGCCTCCGTCGCCGTCTCGCTTCAGGCCGAAAAACTCGTTTACCTGACCCTTTCAGACGGCATTTCCCGCCCCGACGGCACGCTCGCCGAAACCCTCTCGGCACAGGAAGCGCAATCGCTGGCGGAACACGCCGGCGGCGAAACGCGACGGCTGATTTCGTCCACCGTTGCCGCGCTCGAAGGCGGCGTGCATCGCGTCCAAATCCTCAACGGTGCCTCCGACGGCAGCCTGCTGCAAGAACTCTTCACCCGCAACGGCATCGGCACATCCATTGCCAAAGAAGCCTTCGTCTCCATCCGGCAGGCGCACAGCGGCGACATCCCGCACATCGCCGCCCTCATCCGCCCGCTGGAAGAACAGGGCATCCTGCTGCACCGCAGCCGCGAATACCTCGAAAACCACATTTCCGAATTTTCCATCCTCGAACACGACGGCAACCTGTACGGTTGCGCCGCCCTGAAAACCTTTGCCGAAGCCGATTGCGGCGAAATCGCCTGCCTTGCCGTCTCGCCGCAGGCACAGGACGGCGGCTACGGCGAACGCCTGCTTGCCCACATTATCGATAAGGCGCGCGGCATAGGCATAAGCAGGCTGTTCGCACTGTCCACAAATACCGGCGAATGGTTTGCCGAACGCGGCTTTCAGACGGCATCGGAAGACGAGTTGCCCGAAACGCGGCGCAAAGACTACCGCAGCAACGGACGAAACTCACATATTCTGGTACGTCGCCTGCACCGCTGACCGCAACGGAAAGCCGCCGCAGAAATGCCGTCTGAACCCCGTTTCAGACGGCATTTCCCCGATTATAAAGACCTGCCCAACCCTCAAGGACCCCGATGAAATCCTACCCCGACCCCTACCGCCATTTTGAAAACCTCGATTCCGCCGAAACGCAAAACTTCGCTGCTGAAGCGAATGCCGAAACGCGCGCGCGTTTTTTAAACAACGACAAGGCGCGCGCGCTTTCAGACGGCATTTTGAATCAAATGCAGGACACGCGGCAGATTCCGTTTTGTCAGGAACACCGCGCGCGGATGTACCATTTCCATCAGGACGCAGAATATCCGAAGGGCGTGTACCGCGTGTGTACCGCGGCGACATACCGTTCCGGCTATCCCGGGTGGAAAATCCTGTTTTCAGTGGCGGATTTCGACGAATTGCTCGGCGACGATGTATATTTGGGCGGCGTGTCGCACTTGGTGGAACAGCCCAACCGTGCGTTGTTAACACTGAGCAAATCGGGCGGCGATACGGCGTACACGCTGGAAGTGGATTTGGAAGCAGGGGAGTTGGTAGAAGGCGGTTTTCACTTTCCGGCAGGCAAAAACCATGTGTCGTGGCGCGATGAAAACAGCGTGTGGGGGTGTCCGGCTTGGGGCGAACGCCAGTTGACCGAATCGGGCTATCCGCGCGAGGTGTGGCTGGTGGAACGCGGCAAGAGTTTCGAGGAAAGCCTGCCTGTGTATCAAATCGATAAAGGTGCAATGATGGTGAACGCGTGGCGTTATCTCGATCCGCAAGGTTCGCCGATTGATTTGATTGAAGCGTCGGACGGTTTTTACACCAAAACCTATTTGCAGGTGTCGTCGGAAGGCGAGGCGAAACCGTTAAACCTGCCCAACGATTGCGACGTGGCCGGCTATCTAGCCGGACATCTTTTGCTGACATTGCGTAAAGACTGGCACCGCGCGAACCAAAGCTATCCGAGCGGCGCATTGGTGGCAGTAAAATTAAACCGAGGCGAACTCGGGGCGGCGCAGCTTTTGTTTGCGCCCGATGAAACGCAGGCATTGGAAAGCGTGGAAACGACCAAGCGTTTTGTGGTGGCGAGCCTGCTGGAAAACGTACAAGGCCGTCTGAAAGCGTGGCGGTTTGCCGACGGCAAATGGCAGGAAGTCGAACTACCGCGCCTGCCTTCGGGCGCGTTGGAAATGACCGACCAGCCATGGGGCGGCGATGTGGTTTACCTTGCCGCCAGTGATTTCACTACGCCGCTGACGCTGTTTGCGCTGGATTTGAACGTGATGGAACTGACCGTCATGCGCCGTCAGCCGCAGCAGTTCGATTCAGACGGCATCAACGTGCAGCAGTTTTGGACGACTTCGGCCGACGGCGAGCGTATTCCTTATTTTCACGTCGGCAAAAACGCCGCCCCCGACACGCCGACTTTGGTTTATGCATACGGCGGTTTTGGCATTCCCGAGTTGCCGCATTATTTGGGCAGCGTCGGCAAATATTGGCTGGAAGAGGGCAATGCCTTTGTGTTGGCAAACATCCGCGGCGGCGGCGAGTTCGGCCCGCGCTGGCATCAGGCGGCGCAGGGAATCAGCAAACACAAAAGCGTCGACGATTTGCTTGCCGTCGTGCGCGATTTGTCCGAACGCGGTATCAGTTCGCCCCAACACATCGGCTTGCAGGGCGGCAGCAACGGCGGCCTGATTACCGCCGCCGCCTTCGTGCGCGAACCGCAAAGCATCGGCGCGCTGGTGTGCGAAGTGCCGCTGACCGATATGATCCGCTATCCGCTGCTCTCCGCCGGCGCAAGCTGGACGGACGAATACGGCAACCCGCAGAAATACGAAGTCTGCAAATGCCGGTTGGGCGAATTGTCGCCGTATCACAATCTTTCAGACGGCATCGATTATCCGCCAGCGCTCATTACCACCAGCCTCAGCGACGACCGCGTCCATCCTGCCCACGCGCTCAAGTTCTACGCCAAACTGCGCGAAACCTCCGCGCAATCTTGGCTCTACTCACCTGACGGCGGCGGCCATACCGGCAACGGCACCCAACGCGAATCCGCCGACGAACTCGCCTGCGTGTTGCTGTTTTTGAAAGAGTTTTTGGGCTAAGGGCGGGGAGCGGCACTGCCGCCGCGAATGAAAAAAGGTCGTCTGAAACTGCTTTTTCAGACGACCTTTTTTAATGGTTGTTTCAAATCAAAATATCTATGCCGCCGGCCCCATCAGCACTTCTTCACATCCGAAGGCAAAAATCCGTAATGCCGTCTGAACGCTTCGTTGAACCGTCCCGCGTGGCGGTAGCCGCAAAAGTGCATGGCGGCTTGGACGGTGCTGCCGGATTCGATGAGGGCGAGCGCGTGTTCCAGCCGCAGGCGGCGCAGGCATCCGGCGACGGTTTCGCCGGTTTGCGCTTTGAAATAGCGTTTCAGGTAGCATTCGTTCAGTCCGACGCGGCGGGCGATTTCGGCGATGGTCAGCGGACGGGCGAATTCGTGTTGCAGGATGTCGGCGGCTTCGTCTATGCGCCGACGGCGGTAACCGTTGTCGTGGCGGCGGAAGGTGAAGCGCAATAATCGGGCGGAGAGTTCCAGCGCGGCGGCTTCGTCGGCAAGCAGGCCGAAGCCGTCCGATTCGAACGAGCGTTGCAGCAGTGGGCAGGCCGCCGCCGTCAGTGCCGCTGCGTTTTGCGCCAGCCGTTGCAGGGCGAATCGGCCTATCGTTTGCGGCGAAAACAGGCGTTCGTCCAGCAAGCCTTCGTCGTGCCAGCGGCGCAGTTTTTCCAGCGAAAAATCCAAATGCAGCGCGCACATGCCGCTGTTGTCGGGCAGCAGGGTTTCGGATACGTCCGCCAACTCGCCGCGTACCAGCCAGATTTCGCCGGCAGACGGGCGGTATTCCCTGCCGCCCATTTGTAACCGGTTCTGCCCCGACACCATGACGAACAAGGCGCAGTTGTGGCTGAAATTGTGGATTTCGGTGGGAAACGCGCCCGTTCCGCCGCCGCGCATCCGCGACAAGGTGATGCCCGAGTCGAAGCGGTTGATGCACATTTCCAGATGCAAACCGGGCTGTTTTGCCTGCGCAATGAGCGCGCTGTCGGAACAGCCGTCCAACGCCCAGCCGGATTTATCGGAGCGGACATAGGTTTGGTACTGGCGGTAGATGGCGGCGGTGTTCATGATTGGATAGGAACGAGTTGTCTAACAAATGAATTAAATAGGAATTATTACCAATAATCAAGCGCAGGGATTGGTTGAAACGGAAAAGGTCGTCTGAAAGGGTGTTTCAGACGACCTTTTCCGTATCGGGAATTTGTTTTGCCGTATCGGGAATTTTGCGTTTTGCGGCGTGGTTTCTGCAGGTTGTTTGCTTAATAATAAACATTCTTATTCGTATGCAAAGGAACCGCACACCGTGAAACCGCGTTTTTATTGGGCAGCCTGCGCCGTCCTGCTGACCGCCTGTTCGCCCGAACCTGCCGCCGAAAAAACTGTATCCGCCGCATCCGCATCTGCCGCCACACTGACCGTGCCGACCGCGCGGGGCGATGCCGTTGTGCCGAAGAATCCCGAACGCGTCGCCGTGTACGACTGGGCGGCGTTGGATACGCTGACCGAATTGGGTGTGAATGTGGGCGCAACCACCGCGCCGGTGCGCGTGGATTATTTGCAGCCTGCATTTGACAAGGCGGCAACGGTGGGGACGCTGTTCGAGCCCGATTACGAAGCCCTGCACCGCTACAATCCTCAGCTTGTCATTACCGGCGGGCCGGGCGCGGAAGCGTATGAACAGTTGGCGAAAAACGCGACCACCATAGATCTGACGGTGGACAACGGCAATATCCGCACCAGCGGCGAAAAGCAGATGGAGACCTTGGCGCGGATTTTCGGCAAGGAAGCGCGCGCGGCGGAATTGAAGGCGCAGATTGACGCGCTGTTCGCCCAAACGCGCGAAGCCGCCAAAGGCAAAGGACGCGGGCTGGTGCTGTCGGTTACGGGCAACAAGGTGTCCGCCTTCGGCACGCAGTCGCGGTTGGCAAGTTGGATACACGGCGACATCGGCCTACCGCCTGTAGACGAATCTTTACGCAACGAGGGGCACGGGCAGCCTGTTTCCTTCGAATACATCAAAGAGAAAAACCCCGATTGGATTTTCATCATCGACCGTACCGCCGCCATCGGGCAGGAAGGGCCGGCGGCTGTCGAAGTATTGGATAACGCGCTGGTACGCGGCACGAACGCTTGGAAGCGCAAGCAAATCATCGTCATGCCTGCCGCGAACTACATTGTCGCGGGCGGCTCGCGGCAGTTGATTCAGGCGGCGGAGCAGTTGAAGGAGGCGTTTGAAAAGGCAGAACCCGTTGCGGCGGGGAAAGAGTAGGGAGTCGTCTGAAAACGGAGCTTCCGAAGGAAGCGGGGGGTTTCTGCGAAGCTAAAGTGCGGTTTCAACGAATTGAAAAGCAGCCTGTATGTTGAAAATACCGCTCAAGCAAACCTACGGTTTGCCGCCCTCTCCCTAGCCCTCTCCCACAGGGAGAGGGGATTGGGGTGCAGGCTGTCTTTAAGCTTCAGGCGATTTTTAACTCTTGTTGAAGCTGCGATTTCAGAAGCTCCGTTTTAGCTTCGCAGAAACTCCGCTTCCTTCGAAAGCTCCGTTTTCAGACGACCTTTTGGAACACCACAGGCACACGCATCGAACGGCTGAATCAAAGTTCAGACCGATGGCAGCCCGCACCCGAGTTTATGCGGCAAACAGCGAGGCTACGGCAACCCGTCCCCTCTCCCTGTGGGAGAGGGTTAGGGAGAGGGCAGTAAGCCGTAGGCTTACATCAAAGTCGATAACGCTTTCACAAAGCCTGTGTGCACTGAAAACTGAAAGGTCGTCTGAAAACGGAGCTTTCGAAGGAAGCAGAGTTTCTGCGAAGCTAAAACCGAAGCTGCAAAAAATCGAAAAGCAGCCTGCACGTTGAAAATGCCGCCCAAGCAAACCTACGGTTTGCCGCCCTCTCCCTAGCCCTCTCCCACAGGGAGAGGGGATTGGGGTGCAGGCTGTCTTTAAGCTTCAGGCGATTTTTAACTCTTGTTGAAGCTGCGATTTCAGAAGCTCCGTTTTAGCTTCGCAGAAACTCCGCTTCCTTCGAAAGCTCCGTTTTCAGACGACCTTTTGGAACACCACAGGCACACGCATCGAACGGCTGAATCAAAGTTCAGACCGATGGCAGCCCGCACCCGAGTTTATGCGGCAAACAGCGAGGCTACGGCAACCCGTCCCCTCTCCCTGTGGGAGAGGGTTAGGGAGAGGGCGGTAAGCCGCAGGCTTGCATCAAAGTCGATAACGCTTTCGTTACAACTCCGCCCACTGAACGAAGCCAAAACGACAAACCGCATCGTAAACCACCCAACCCATAGGAGAACCCCATGCAAAACGAAACCATCAACCTGAAACAGCACCTTGCCGCCATCAAAGAATACTGGCAGCCCGAAATCATCAACCGCCACGGGTTCCAATTCCGTTTGGTCAAACTTTTGGGCGATTACGGCTGGCATACGCACGGATACAGCGACAAAGTGCTGTTTGCCGTGGAGGGCGACATGGCGGTGGACTTCGCCGACGGCGGCAGCATGACGATACGCGAGGGCGAGATGGCGGTCGTGCCGAAGTCGGTGTCGCACCGCCCGCGTTCGGAAAACGGCTGCTCGTTGGTGCTGATTGAGTTGTCCGACCCGTCCGAGGCCGTCTGAAAACGAAGTTTCCGAAGGAAGCTGAGTTTCTGCGAAGCTAAAAGCAGCCTGCACCTTCAATCAATATGCCGAAAATACAACCCCACCGCACACCAACACACAAAGGAAATCCCATGACACGCTTCAAATATTCCCTGCTGTTTGCCGCCCTGTTGCCCGTGTACGCGCAGGCCGATGTTTCTGTTTCAGACGACCCCAAACCGCAGGAAAGCACTGAATTGCCGACCATCACCGTTACCGCCGACCGCACCGCGAGTTCCAACGACGGCTACACTGTTTCCGGCACGCACACCCCGCTCGGGCTGCCCATGACCCTGCGCGAAATCCCGCAGAGCGTCAGCGTCATCACATCGCAACAAATGCGCGACCAAAACATCAAAGCGCTCGACCGCGCCCTGTTGCAGGCGACCGGCACCAGCCGCCAGATTTACGGCTCCGACCGCGCGGGCTACAACTACCTGTTCGCGCGCGGCAGCCGCATCGCCAACTACCAAATCAACGGCATCCCCGTTGCCGACGCGCTGGCCGATACGGGCAATGCCAACACCGCCGCCTATGAGCGCGTAGAAGTCGTGCGCGGCGTGGCGGGGCTGCTGGACGGCACGGGCGAGCCTTCCGCCACCGTCAATCTGGTGCGCAAACGCCCGACCCGCAAGCCATTGTTTGAAGTCCGCGCCGAAGCGGGCAACCGCAAACATTTCGGGCTGGGCGCGGACGTATCGGGCAGCCTGAATGCCGAAGGCGCGCTGCGCGGCCGCCTGGTTTCCACCTTCGGACGCGGCGACTCGTGGCGGCAGCGCGAACGCAGCCGCGATGCCGAACTCTACGGCATTTTGGAATACGACATCGCACCGCAAACCCGCGTCCACGCAGGCATGGACTACCAGCAGGCGAAAGAAACCGCCGACGCGCCGCTCAGCTACGCCGTGTACGACAGCCAAGGTTATGCCACCGCCTTCGGCCCGAAAGACAACCCCGCCACAAATTGGGCGAACAGCCGCCACCGTGCGCTCAACCTGTTCGCCGGCATCGAACACCGCTTCAACCAAGACTGGAAACTCAAAGCCGAATACGACTACACCCGCAGCCGCTTCCGCCAGCCCTACGGCGTAGCAGGCGTGCTTTCCATCGACCACAACACCGCCGCCACCGACCTGATTCCCGGTTATTGGCACGCCGACCCGCGCACCCACAGCGCCAGCGTGTCATTGATCGGCAAATACCGCCTGTTCGGCCGCGAACACGATTTAATCGCGGGTATCAACGGTTACAAATACGCCAGCAACAAATACGGCGAACGCAGCATCATCCCCAACGCCATTCCCAACGCCTACGAATTTTCCCGCACGGGTGCCTACCCGCAGCCTGCATCGTTTGCCCAAACCATCCCGCAATACGGCACCAGGCGGCAAATCGGCGGCTATCTCGCCACCCGTTTCCGCGCCGCCGACAACCTTTCGCTGATACTCGGCGGCAGATACAGCCGTTACCGCACCGGCAGCTACGACAGCCGCACACAAGGCATGACCTATGTGTCCGCCAACCGTTTCACCCCCTACACAGGCATCGTGTTCGACCTGACCGGCAACCTGTCGCTTTACGGCTCGTACAGCAGCCTGTTCGTCCCGCAATCGCAAAAAGACGAACACGGCAGCTACCTGAAACCCGTAACCGGCAACAATCTGGAAGCCGGCATCAAAGGCGAATGGCTTGAAGGCCGTCTGAACGCATCCGCCGCCGTGTACCGCGCCCGTAAAAACAACCTCGCCACCGCAGCAGGACGCGACCCGAGCGGCAACACCTACTACCGCGCCGCCAACCAAGCCAAAACCCACGGCTGGGAAATCGAAGTCGGCGGCCGCATCACGCCCGAATGGCAGATACAGGCAGGTTACAGCCAAAGCAAAACCCGCGACCAAGACGGCAGCCGCCTGAACCCCGACAGCGTACCCGAACGCAGCTTCAAACTCTTCACTGCCTACCACTTTGCCCCCGAAGCCCCCAGCGGCTGGACCATCGGCGCAGGCGTGCGCTGGCAGAGCGAAACCCACACCGACCCTGCCACGCTCCGCATCCCCAACCCCGCCGCCAAAGCCCGCGCCGCCGACAACAGCCGCCAAAAAGCCTACGCCGTCGCCGACATCATGGCGCGTTACCGCTTCAATCCGCGCGCCGAACTGTCGCTGAACGTGGACAATCTGTTCAACAAACACTACCGCACCCAGCCCGACCGCCACAGCTACGGCGCACTGCGGACAGTGAACGCGGCGTTTACCTATCGGTTTAAATAAGGTCGTCTGAAAACGGAGTTTCTGCGAAGCTATAGTGGATTAACAAAAACCAGTACGGTGTTGCCTCGCCTTAGCTCAAAGAGAACGATTCTCTAAGGTGCTCAAGCACCAAGTGAATCGGTTCCGTACTATTTGTACTGTCTGCGGCTTCGTCGCCTTGTCCTGATTTTTGTTAATCCACTATAAAAGCAGCCTGCACATTGAAAATGCCGCCCAAGCAAACTTTCAGTTTGCCAGCCTCGTCCTAGCCCTCTCCCACGGGGAGAGGGGATTGGGGTGCAGGCTGCCTTTAAGGTTCAGGCAAATTTTAACTTCGTTGATACCGCGCTTTAGCTTCGCAGAAGCTGCACTTTCAGACGACCTTTTGGAACACCACAGGTACACGCATTTAAGGAATGCCGTCTGAAGCCGCCTTCAATAACGCGCCATTTCCGCGTCAACCTCAACCGCCCACGCGTCGATGCCGCCCTGAAGGTTGTACAGGTTTTCAAAACCCGCGTCCGCCAGATACATCGCCGTATGCAGGCTGCGGATACCGTGATGGCAATACACCACAAGCGGCACATCGTCCGGCAACTCATTTTGCCGCAGCGGAATCAGATTCATCGGGATATGCAGCGCATCGGGCAGCGAACAAATCGCCGCTTCTTCATCCGTACGCACGTCCAACAAACAAAACATCCGCCCTTCGTCCATCCACGCCTTCAATTCCGCCGACCCAAGTTGCACAATATCCATCGCAAAAATCCCAAAAAACCAAGCAAAATGCCGTCTGAAGCCCCAAATCCGCTTTCAGACGGCATGACCTGTCAACATCTTAAAAATCGAAACCGCCAAACGGATCGGTATCCTTATCGTCCAAATGCGCCACCAAAGTATCGAACAGCACCTTCTCTTCAAACACATCGCCCTTGCGCGTAATCAAAAGCGCGCGCTGAACAGGCTTGCGGCCTACGATAACCGCCATGCGTCCGCCATCTTTCAACTGTTCTTTCAACACTTCAGGCACAAGGTTTACCGCACCGCCGACATAAACCGCATCAAACGGCGCACCTGCGGAAAGTTCGGTCAACCCGTTGTTTTGCACATAATCGATATTGTCCAAACCCAAGCCGTCCAACACCGCTTTGGCGCGGTTTTGCTGTTCGGCATCGAGGTCGTCCGAGACTACTTTGCCCGCCAATTTTGCCAAAAGCGCGGTCGCATAGCCCGAGCCCGTGCCGATTTCCAAAACCGTATCGTTTTTCGTCAGCTTCAAGCCCTGCGCCAGCCGCGCCACGACTTTCGGCTCCAGCATCTTATGCCCGTTGGCAAGCGGCAGTGCCATATCCGCATACGCCAAACCCTGCAAGTCCTCATCGACAAAAAGCTCGCGCGGAATCTCCGCCAAAGCGTCCAACACATCAAAATCCAATACATCCCAAGGACGGATTTGCTGTTCGACCATATTGAACCGCGCTTTTTCAAAATCCATTTAGTGCTCCGTCAAATAATTGTTTCAACAATGGCAGGCATTATAAAACCACACTCCCGCCGCGCCAACTTCGGCACGCGCCGCCCGCCCCTTTCCATCACTCAAGCCGCCTGACGCGAAGCCTCAAACCGCTTCTCCAAAATCTTCGCCAGTTCGCCCAAATACAAAGCATCTGTCTCATCAAACTGCGCCAAATATTCGCTGTCCGCGTCCAACACGCCGATACAGCGGCCGTCTGAAAACAGCGGCACGACAATCTCCGAACGCGACAAAGACGAACAGGCAATATGGTCGGGATGCGCGTCCACATCCCCGACGACCACCGTCCCGCCCTTCGCCCAAGCCTGACCGCACACCCCGCGACCGAACGGAATCCGCGTACACGCCAAAGGACCCTGAAACGGTGCCAAAACCAATTCGTCCGAACGCGTATCGACCAAATAAAAACCCACCCAAAACCAACCGAACGCCTCCTTCAAAACCGCCGCCGTGTTCGCCAAATTCGCCACCCAATCCGTCTCGTCCGCCACCACAGACTCAATCTGCGGCAACACCTCCCGATAAAGCGCGGCCTTGTCCGAAGCCGAAAAATGAAGCGCGTGCATCACATCTCCTATAGTTGCATACATATCAGGCGGCCATTATAAAACAACCTGCCCGAAACAACATTCCAAACCGCCCCCGCAGCCGCCCGCCCCAAGTTGCGAACCCGCCGCATATCCACTAAACTTCACATTGCAACGCGCCACACGCGGCAGACAGAAAAAACACGACACGGAGCAAAAAAGATGTATCACCAAATCGGAATGTGGGATCAAAAATGGGTCATCGGCAACTGGAAAATGAACGGCCGGCTCCAGAACAACAATTCGCTCATGCACCGCTTCCGCATCCTCCCCACCGCCGAACGCGTCCTCATCGGACTCGCCGCCCCGACCGTTTACCTGCTGCAACTGCACAACGCCATGCAAATCGTCTTAAACAACCGCATCCTCACCTGCGCCCAAGACGTGAGCCGCTTCCCCGACAACGGCGCGTACACCGGCGAAGTGTCCGCCGAAATGCTCGCCGACACCGGCACAGACATCGTCCTCATCGGACACTCCGAACGCAGCCTTTATTTCGGCGAAAAAAACGAAATCCAACGCCGCAAAATGGAAAACGTCCTCAACGTCGGACTCATCCCGTTATTGTGCGTCGGCGAAAGCCTCGAAGAGCGCGAAGCCGGCAAAGAACACGAAGTCATCGCCCATCAGCTTTCCATCCTGCAAGGACTGGACACCAAAAACATCGCCGTCGCCTACGAACCCGTCTGGGCGATCGGCACCGGCAAAGTCGCCACCGTCGAACAGATTGCCGATATGCACGCATTCATCTACAAAGAAATCTTGTCTTTGTGCGGAAGCGATGTTAAAATCCGCGTCCTTTACGGCGGAAGTGTGAAAGCGGACAACGCGGCCGACATCTTCGCAGTACCTTATGTGGACGGCGCACTCGTCGGCGGCGCGTCATTGTCGTACGACTCCTTTACCGCCATCATCAGTGCCGCACAAAATGCGTAGAAAAATATGGAAGCCTTCAAAACCCTAATTTGGATTGTTAATATAATTTCCGCTTTGGCCGTCATCGTGTTAGTATTGCTCCAACACGGCAAAGGCGCGGATGCCGGCGCGACTTTCGGATCGGGAAGCGGCAGCGCGCAAGGCGTATTCGGCTCTGCCGGCAACGCTAACTTCCTCAGCCGCTCGACCGCCGTTGCAGCAACATTTTTCTTTGCAACCTGCATGGCTATGGTGTATATTCACACCCACACGACAAAACACGGTTTGGACTTCAGCAACGTACAACAAACTCAGCAAGCACCCAAACCCGTAAGCAATACCGAACCTTCTGCCCCTGTTCCTCAGCAGCAGAAATAACAGTTTTTCAAATGCCGACATGGTGAAATTGGTAGACACGCTATCTTGAGGGGGTAGTGGCCGTAGGCTGTGCGAGTTCAAATCTCGCTGTCGGCACCAACACACAAAACGCTTAGAAATTCTAAGCGTTTTTTTCGTTTAATCCTGCCTGATGCCATCAACCAATCCCAATCAATACAAGGCTTTCAGGCTGATTGTTATCCTGCCGCCCCCCCTTCCTGACCGTACAATCCCGTCCAATCCGCCCTAATTGAACTAACCTGATTTTTTACGGCATCCGAAAATACCGCGAAAAATACGTGAAAATAAAGCTGAACGACCACCAAATCAGGAATGCCAAGCGGGAAATAGCTTGCGGGGAATACTGACGCACCGTAGGGAATGAGGGGGAAACCGTCCAAGATGCAGAGCGGTTTTTTTGGGTTTTTGGAAAAAACCTATACTATAGTGGATTAAATTTAAACTGGTACGGCGTTGCCTCGCCTTGCCGTACCGGTTTAAATTTAATTCACTATAAAATAAGAAAAAGATAAAAAATTGGTAACAAATGCGGTAACAAATGGTAACGAATCGGTAACAACTTTTGGGGTTTTCCGGTTTTTCACCGTCTTGGCAGTGGGAGCGTAGCGGAATGAAAAGCCAAAACGCACGGAACCGCGCCTATTTTGAGCAGGAATGGCGGTTAAACCACTTGGTTATATATGGGGGCATAGGAAGACAGCGAAACGCGCTAAAAACGCAATTTGAGCCATTAAAAGCGATTGATTAAAAAATAATCAGGTTAGCCGCCAGTGTTTCAGGCGGCATAAACGGAGAAATTGCGGGGCATAAAAAAGGCAGCTTGCCGTGTTGTCTGTCTCTGGTATAATTCCAAGTATCACTAATCAACGGCTACACAATGCGGATATTCAAAAACCAATGGATAGTGAAATTTGCCAAGAAGCACAAAATCAACGATTCCGAGCTGCTGGAAGCGGTAGAGCGGGCGGATAACGGGCTGATAGACGCAGATTTAGGCGGCGGTGTGATTAAGCAGCGCATAGCAAGGCAAGGACAAGGCAGAAGCGGCGGCTATCGCAGCCTGATATTGTTCAAACAGGCAGATAGGGCATTTTTCGTTTACGCCTTTGCCAAGAACGACAGGGAAAACATTTCGGATAAAGAACTGGACGTTTACCGAAAAGCCGCCGCATATTATCTGAAATACACGCGGGCAGAGCTGGCGGCTTTGAAAGAAGACGGCATTATCACGGAGATAGAATCATGAAATACAAAAGCGAGGCATTAGCCGCCATTCATGAAATGATGGAAGGGGCTTACAACATCGGCGCAATCGACAAAAAGACTATGCGCGGCTTTGACAAGTCCTGCCTGACCGAAATCAAACCGTTGAGCGGCGGAGACATCAAGGCAATCAGGGAGAAGGAGGCACTATCGCAAGCCGCTTTCGCCATCTATCTCAACGTGGGAAAAAATCACGTTTCGGCTTGGGAGCGGGGCGTTAAAAAGCCGAGCGGCGCGGCGTTGAAGCTGCTGACCATCGTCAAAAACAAGGGCATCGAAGCCATTGCGTAACCGGCTTGGCAAACGGCAAAATCAGCAAGTTCACAATAGACGCGCTGCTGAATATGCCTGACGAAACAGGCAAGACCGCCGAACTGAATATCAGGGCGTAGCCGCACAAATGCCCGACCGCATCAAACCAAGCCGAAACGGCGGCGGTGCAGACGACATAGCCCGACAGCAAGGCACGGCGCAGACGGGCGCGAAACCCGAAACATCCCCGACCGCGAGGCACGGGGATTTTTTTGCGCCCGTTGCAGGGGGATTGGATTTAAGCGGCGCGGGCTTGAAGGCAAAACGGGCGGGGCTCAGAACTGTTTAAATGCCGTCTGAATCTCAAACGATTTCAGACGGCATTTTGAAACAACGGCTCAAATTCTCGACTCCCTTCCCTTAACGCCGACGGTTTTTATTAACGCGCCCCTTATTTCTAACACTGTGCTCATAAACCGGCATAACGGTCGGCAACAACCGTTTTAGATTTTCTATACGGGCATTGTTTGTCGGATGAGTAGAGGTAATAGCATAAATAAAGCCGTTTTGGTCGTTTTCCTGATTCATTTTTTCCCAAACCCTGACAGCGGCTGCCGGATGATAGCCTGCCTGCGCCATCAACATCATTCCCCCCTCATCGGCTTCTTCTTCCAAGCTGCGGCTATAAGGCAAGGTAATGCCGTACATCCCCAAAATATCCATACCCAATCCGACCAATTCCGGATTAGTGTCCGGTTTTTTGTCTAATATAATCTGCGTGCCTATCTGCGCCGCCATATTAGTCAAGATTTTCTGCCCGACCTTATTTTTACCGTGTTCATGCAGGGCATGCGTCATTTCATGCCCCATAATGGCGGCAATTTCGCCATCGGTCAGCTTAAGTTTATCGACTATCCCCGTATAAAACGCCATTTTCCCGCCGGGCATTGCCCACGCGTTCAGCTCATCGTTTTTGAAAACCGTCATTTTCCAGTCAAACTTATGGCCGGTATTATTTGCCGCATCGGCATAAGGCAACATACGTCGAAATACTGCCTGCACCCTACGGGCTGTTTTGGATGTAGTATCGACATTGCCGGCAGACTTGTTCAACTCAACCGTTTTCATATAATCTTCGGCAGCCGCAGCATTCATTGTGGCGGAATCCTGACCGTAAACATCAGCAACGACCGTACAAGCCCCCAATACCGAGATTACTGCCGACAGGCAGAGTATCCGTTTAAAGGAAGGAAGGAAGGAAATTTCATATTTAGGTTTACTCCTTAAAAAATTAAATTTCAAAAAAATGCCGTCTGAATCCAAAACGGATTTCGGACGGCATCTTAACATTGTTTAATGTTTTTAAAAAGATTTACACCACGATGTTTGCCAGTCTGCCCGGTACGGCGATGATTTTCTTGGCAGGCTTGCCGTCTATGAATTTCACCGCGCCTTCAGCGGCGTGTTCGGCAGCTTCTTCAGCCAATTTGTCGAAATCACGCATAAATTGCCAATAATTCTCCGACTTTCTTACGACTACTACCTTTGGCGGCAATATTGCGCTGTACTTCAACTGTTTTCAGAATGACAGAAGAATAAATATCCCTTGTGAATTCAGTATCATGATTTGAAATCAAAACGCCTTGAGAGTCGGACGCAATTTGTCGATTTTTTTGTAAAGTCCGCGACCAATGAATTCGATCGTATTTTGGTCGCGCAGAATTTGCAACTGTTGGCGGATTTTGTCTCTGATATGGTTGTTTTGGGGAAATTGGATGGATAGTTTGTTTTCAAATTCATACATTTGCGACAATGTGAATTCTTCGGGGAGTTGGTCGATACATTTCATAACAGCCAGAAGCCAGCCTTTGCGCTCCGCATTTTGGTTGCGTAAAAACAGGTTGGATTGCCATTTTTTCAGAACGGTTTCGGGTTCGATAATGCGGGAATCGTCTATTAAGAATATTTTTCCGCTTTCAGGCAAAGGGGCGAGATTGATGGAACACATAATATGGTGCGGCCGGTTTTTAATGCCTTTATTTCTGGGAATAATCATATCCGGCGTGATGAAATGTTTGGGTACAAGCACCAATTGCCGTATGGAGTAATCCGCTTTTTTATATGCAAGAAAGAAAAAGTTGGGGTTGGTATCTGACCGGATGCGCTCCAACATGGTGTGATATGCACCGTCAGGCACGCTGTTGCCTATGGTTTTTTGATTTTTACTCTTTAATTCATATTGCTCGTGGCAATTTGGGCAAAAGAGGTCTGCAACAGGTTTGTTATTGGCAAATCTCTGCATCGGCTTGCTTCCGCAACAGGGACAGTAGCCGTTTTTTTCCAGCCAAGCCTCGCTCATTACACGGATTTTATGGGTTGCTTTATTTTGTTGCTTTCCCAATTTGGTATCGAAAAATAAATTCATGTTTTGGATTTTGAGATTTCAGTTTTAGTGGATTAACAAAAATCAGGACAAGGCGACGAAGCCGCAGACAGCAGGGCAAGGCGGGGCAACGTCGTACCGGTTTAAAGTTAATCCACTATATTTGAGGTCTGTAATGCAGACAACTCCATCTGCCTTAAAAAGGCCGTCTGAAACCCTGTTTCCAAGTTTCAGACGGCCTTTATCCGTATGGCTAAACCTTAAAAGCGGCTTAGACGACGATATTCACCAAGCGTCCGGGAACGACGATGATTTTCTTCGCGGGCTTGCCTTCCATGAATTTCACCGCGCCTTCGGTGGCGAGTGCGGCGGCTTCGAGGTCAGCTTTGGAGGCGTCGGCGGCGACGGTGATTTTGCCGCGCAGTTTGCCGTTGACTTGAACCATCACTTCGATTTCGGATTTGACCAAGGCGGCTTCGTCGACTGCCGGCCAGCCAGCTTCCCACAGTTTCGCGCCGTTCAATTCGCTCCACAGGGTTTCGCAGATGTGCGGCACGATGGGCCACAGCAGGCGTACGGCAGCTTCCAATACTTCTTGGGCGACGGTGCGGCCTTGTTCGCTGCCGGTGTCGGTTTTGTCGTATTGGTTGAGCAGTTCCATCACGGCGGCGATGGCAGTGTTGAACTGCTGGCGGCGGCCGTAGTCGTCGCTGACTTTGGCGATGGTGGAATGCAGTTTGTGGCGAAGGTCTTTGAGTTCTTTAGACAAACCGTCTTGGCTGCCTGCGAACGCGTTGACTGCTTCGCCTTGCTTCAAGTATTCGTAAACGGTACGCCACAGGCGGCGCAGGAAGCGGTGCGCGCCTTCGACGCCGCTGTCGCTCCATTCGAGGGACTGTTCGGGCGGTGCGGCGAACATCATGAACAGGCGGGCGGTGTCTGCGCCGTAGGCGTTAATCAGTTCTTGCGGATCGACGCCGTTGTTTTTGGACTTGGACATTTTTTCCGTGCCGCTGATGACGACGGGCAGTCCGTCGACTTTCAGGACGGCGGAAACAGGGCGGCCTTTGTCGTCAAAAGTCAGCTCGACATCGGCGGGGTTGATCCAATCTTTGCCGCCTTTGTCGTTTTCGCGGTAGTAGGTTTCGCAAACGACCATGCCTTGCGTCAGCAGGCGTTCAAACGGTTCGTCAACATTGACCAAACCTTCGTCGCGCATCAGTTTGGTGAAGAAACGCGCGTACAAGAGGTGCAAAATCGCGTGTTCGATGCCGCCGATGTATTGGTCGACCGCGCCCCAGTATTTCGCGGCGGCAGGATCGACCATGCCGTCTGAAAATTTTGGCGACATGTAGCGGAAGAAGTACCAGCTTGATTCCATGAAGGTGTCCATGGTGTCGGTTTCGCGTTTTGCCGCGCCGCCGCAGTATGGGCAGGTGGTTTCGTAAAACTCGGGCATTTTTGCCAGCGGCGAACCCATGCCGTCGGGTACGACGTTTTCAGGCAAAACGACCGGCAATTGGTCGGCAGGGACGGGTACGTCGCCGCATTGTTCGCAATGGACGATGGGAATCGGGCAGCCCCAGTAGCGTTGGCGCGAAATGCCCCAGTCGCGCAGGCGGTATTGGGTTTTCGGTTCGCCAGCTCCGATAGCTTGTAATTTAGCGGCGACAGCATCAAATGCTGTCTGATAATTCATGCCGTCCAGTTCACCTGAGTTGATTAAGACCATGAAGTCATCTTTGACTCCATACCATGCTTGCCATTTATTAGGCATAAACGGCAAATCTCTTGAATCGGAACCACTACCATCACCATAACCAGCACCACATCCGGAACCGCCACCAAAACCCATAGCTTCTTCTTGCTCTGGCGAAAGTCCGATTGTTACGCGTTGTAAGACCTGTTTTTTCGGCAGGCTGTATTTGGCGGCGAACTCGAAATCGCGTTCGTCGTGCGCCGGAACCGCCATTACCGCGCCGTCGCCGTAGCCCCACAATACATAGTTGGCAATCCACACTTCCAGCTTGTCGCCGTTGAGCGGGTTGACGACGTAGCGGCCGGTCGGCACGCCTTTTTTCTCCATCGTCGCCATATCAGCTTCGGCAACCGAACCGGCTTTGCATTCGGCAATAAATGCCTGCAATTCGGGTTTGTCGGCGGCTGCGGCGGTTGCCAGCGGATGCTCGGCGGCAACGGCAACATAAGTCGCGCCCATCAGCGTGTCGGGACGGGTGGTATAAACTTGCAGGAATTTCGCGTAATCGCCTTCCAAGCCTTGTTTGCTGTCGTCTGAAACGGCGAAGCGCACGGTCATACCGCGAGATTTACCGATCCAGTTGCGCTGCATGGTTTTGACTTGTTCCGGCCAGTGTTCCAGCTTGTCCAAGTCGTTGAGCAGTTCTTCGGCGTAATCCGTGATTTTGAAGTAATACATCGGGATTTCGCGTTTTTCGATCAATGCGCCGGAACGCCAGCCGCGTCCGTCGATAACTTGCTCGTTGGCAAGGACGGTTTGGTCGACCGGGTCCCAGTTTACCGTGCCGTTTTTGCGATAGACGATGCCTTTTTCAAACAGCTTGGTAAACAGCCATTGTTCCCAGCGGTAGTATTCGGGTTTGCAGGTTGCGGTTTCGCGCGCCCAGTCAATCGCAAAACCCAGGCTTTTGAGCTGGGTTTTCATGTATTCGATGTTATCGTACGTCCAAGCGGCAGGGGCGACGTTGTTTTTCATCGCCGCGTTTTCCGCCGGCATGCCGAACGCGTCCCAACCCATAGGCTGCATGACGTTGAAGCCGTTTAAAAGTTTGAAGCGGCTCAATACATCGCCGATGGTGTAGTTGCGCACATGCCCCATATGCAGCTTGCCGCTGGGATAGGGGAACATGGAGAGGCAATAATATTTGGGTTTGGAAGCGTCTTCGGAGACGTTGAAAATACGGGCGTCGTCCCATTTTTTCTGCGCCGCAGGCTCGATGGCGGCGGGTTGATATTGTTCTTGCATAGTCATTCTGTTTTCGCTTAAAAACGTTGGAAAAATAAAGTCGGCATCAATTATAACAGGTTGCCGGAAGCGGCGAATCGGCAGATTGCCGGCAGGATGCGTAAATTCGCACGCGCATTATTCCGTATGCCGTACAAATACACCGCGTTTATTGATACGCACGTTTTTTATGCTAATATTACAAACCAAAATCAAATGTTTAAAACTCTCCTGATGCGGCTCTTCCGAACAAAAGGCAGACGGGCATCGGGTAAAAGAGGATTCTGCATATGAAAATCAAACAAATCGTCAAACCGGGCTTGGCAGTATTGGCGGCGGGCGTTCTGTCTGCCTGCGCAACCAAAAGCAACGTCAAAGCCGACGGCACGACCGACAATCCGGTTTTCCCGAAACCCTATTCCGTAACGCTCGACAACAAGCGCGGCACATTCCCGACTTATGACGAACTGGATCAGATGCGCCCCGGCCTGACCAAAGACGACATCTACAAAATCCTGGGCCGCCCGCATTACGACGAAGGTATGTACGGCGTGCGCGAATGGGATTACCTGTTCCACTTCCATACCCCGGGCGTAGGTATCGACCCTGAAAACACTTCCGGCGTAGAAGATGTTACTACCTGCCAATACAAAGTGATTTTCGATAAAGACAAATTTGCCCGCAGCTTCTACTGGAACCCCGTCTTCCCGAAAGATGCCGCCTGTCCGCCGCCCGCACCCAAAGCCGAGCCGCAAGTCATCATCCGCGAAATCGTGCCGGCAAAACCGAAACGTATCCGCCAATAATCCGACATGCCGTTCCGCCTGTTTTTAGGGATATTATGCGGCCTGTCAATGGTTGCCCCCGTATATGCACAGGGGCAACCGGATGCGGTCAACGCTTATATTCAAAAGAAAAAAGTCATCGTAAACACATCCAAAGCGGAACTCTGTTTTGCCGATGACAGGCAGTGCCACCCCGTCCTCATCGGTGTTGCCACGCCCAAGGGGACGTTCGGGCTGACGCTGAACAGTACCGACAAGCCTGGATACGGCGGCGAAGTCATCGGTTTCAAGCAGGAGGGTGATTTTCTTTTCGCCCTGCACCGCGTTTGGAATCAGATACCGTCGGAAAGGCGGAACGAACGCATCGCCTCCCCGTCCGTGTCCGACAGGATTATGACCAACGGCTGCATCAACGTCAGCGATGCGGTGTACGAAAAACTGCGTCATTATTTTGTGTTGGAAGTGATTTGAAACAGACGGATACCGCACGCGCCGGTATCTGTTTTCACATTGCCCCGATGCCTGAAACAGGCTGTCCGCCACGTCATGCCGTCTGAAACCGGCGCAGATGCCGCCAAGCCTTCAGACGGCATTGCCTGCCCGCTCCGACCGAACAACAACCATCTTTGGGAGAACCTTATGCCCGAACAAAACCGCATCCTCTGCCGCGAACTAAGCCTGCTGGCATTCAACCGCCGCGTGTTGGCACAGGCGGAAGACAAAAACGTCCCCCTTTTGGAACGCCTGCGCTTCCTGTGCATCGTGTCGTCCAATCTTGACGAGTTTTTCGAAGTCCGCATGGCGTGGCTCAAGCGTGAAAACAAGCTGCACCCCCGGCGCAGGCTGGACAACGGCAAAATGCCGTCTGAAACCATCGCCGACGTTACCGAAGCGGCGCGCTCCCTGATACGGCACCAGTACGACCTGTTCAACAACGTCCTTCAGCCCGAGTTGGCGCGGGAAAGCATCCATTTTTACCGCCGCCGCAACTGGACGGGCGCGCAGAAAAAATGGATCGAAGACTATTTCGACCGCGAACTGCTGCCGATCCTGACCCCCATCGGACTCGACCCGTCCCACCCCTTCCCGCGACCGCTGAACAAATCGCTCAACTTCGCCGTCGAACTCGACGGCACGGACGCATTCGGCAGGCCTTCGGGGATGGCGATTGTGCAGGCACCGCGCATCCTGCCGCGCGTCGTTCCCCTGCCGTCCGAACTGTGTGGCGGCGGACACGGCTTCGTCTTCCTGTCGTCCATCCTCCACGCCCACGTCGGCAAACTCTTCCCGGGCATGAACGTCAAAGGCTGCCACCAGTTCCGCCTGACGCGCGACAGCGACTTGACCGTTGACGAAGAAGACCTGCAAAACCTCCGCGCCGCCATCCAAAACGAACTGCACGACCGCGAATACGGCGACGGCGTGCGGCTCGAAGTCGCCGACACCTGTCCCGCCTACATCCGCGACTTTCTGCTCGCGCAATTCAAACTGACCGCCGCCGAACTCTATCAGGTCAAAGGCCCGGTCAACCTCGTGCGCCTCAACGCCGTCCCCGACCTAGTCAACCGCCCCGATTTGAAATTTCCCACACACACGCCGGGCAGACTGAAAGCCTTGGGCAAAACCGCGTCCATATTCGATTTGGTGCGCCAATCGCCCATCCTGCTGCACCACCCCTACCAATCGTTCGACCCCGTTGTCGAAATGATGCGCGAAGCTGCCGCCGACCCCGACGTGCTTGCCGTCAAAATGACGATTTACCGCACCGGCACGCGTTCCGAACTCGTCCGCGCCCTGATGAAGGCGGCACTCGCCGGCAAACAAGTAACCGTCGTCGTCGAACTGATGGCGCGTTTTGACGAAGCCAACAACGTCAACTGGGCGAAGCAGCTCGAAGAGGCGGGCGCGCACGTCGTGTACGGCGTGTTCGGCTACAAAGTCCACGCCAAAATGGCACTGGTCATCCGCCGCGAAGACGGCGTACTCAAGCGTTACGCCCACCTCGGCACGGGTAACTACCACCAAGGCACATCGCGCATCTACACCGACTTCGGCATCATTACCGCCGACGAACAAATCACCGCCGATGTGAACACATTGTTTATGGAAATCACAGGCTTGGGCAAACCCGGGCGGCTGAACAAACTCTACCAAAGCCCGTTTACCCTGCACAAAATGGTTATCGACCGCATCGCACGCGAAACCGAACACGCAAAAGCCGGCAAACCGGCGCGGATTACCGCCAAGATGAATTCGCTCATCGAACCGACCGTCATCGAAGCCCTGTATCGGGCAAGCGCGGCAGGCGTACAAATCGATTTGATTGTGCGCGGTATGTGCACCTTGCGCCCGGGTGTAAAAGGCTTGTCCGAAAACATCCGCGTCCGCTCCATCATCGGCAGGCAGCTCGAACACGCGCGCGTGTATTGCTTCCACAACAACGGCGCGGACGATACCTTTATCTCCAGCGCGGATTGGATGGGGCGCAACTTCTTCCGCCGCATCGAAACCGCCGCGCCGATTACCGCGCCCGAACTCAAAAAACGCGTCATCCGCGAAGGTTTGGAAATGGCATTGGCAGACAATACGCACGCGTGGCTGATGCAGCCCGACGGCGGCTATATCCGCGCCGCGCCCGCCGAGGGCGAATCCGAAGCCGACCTGCAAAACGATTTGTGGACACTGCTCGGAGGCTGACCCGCACCGCCCCAATCAAAAACCATGCCGTCTGAAACCTTTCCGTTTCAGACGGCATAGTTTTACAGCAATCTAAACAGGGCGGACCGGAGTCAAAAACACACCTTCGCCATTCCTGCACAAGCACTTCCCCTATACGCTCCCAACCCCAAGCCGCCGCATTCCAGACGGCATTATAGTGGATTAAATTTTAGGGGCTGTACTAGATTAGCAGATATGTTACCCTGGGAATATGAAGATAACACACTGCAAATTAAAGAAAAAAGTACAGAAAGAACTGATCCGTTTTTTTGTACTCGAAGTTACCGCCCGTTCTGCCGCCGATATTTTGGGTATCCATCCCAATTCGGCAGTACTGTTCTACCGTAAAATCCGCACGGTTATCAACCATCATTTGGCCTTGGCTGCCGATGAGGTTTTTGAGGGCCCTGTCGAGCCGGACGAAAGCGATTTCGGCGGACGGCGTAAAGGCAGACGTGGTCGCGGTGCGGCAGGAAAAGTGGTTGTCTTCGGCATTCTGAAACGCAACGGACGGGTCTATACCGTTGTCGTAAACAATGCCAAGTCTGAAACGTTACTCCCTGTCATCAAGAAGAAAATCATGCCGGACAGCATTGTTTATACCGATAGTCTGAGCAGCGGCGACAAGTTGGACGTGAGCGGTTTTATCCATTACCGCATCAACCATTCCAAGGAATTTGCAGACCGTCAGAACCACATTAACGGCATTGAGAATTTTTGGAATCAGGCAAAACGCGTCTTGCGAAAATATAGTGGATTAACAAAAATCAGGACAAGGCGACGAAGCCGCAGACAGTACAAATAGTACGAAACCGATTCACTTGGTGCTTCAGCACCTTAGAGAATCGTTCTCTTTGAGCTAAGGCGAGGCAACGCCGTACTGGTTTTTGTTAATCCACTATACCTTTCCGACAGCCGAACAAAACCCCGAATCCGTCTGCACGGTTCGGGGCATATCTCCAATACGGGCATCGTGCTCCGGAAAACCGTCAAATTCGCATCGGCATCACGATATATTTGAAATTCGGATTGTTCGGCACGGTAAACAGCGTCGAGCGGTTGGCATCGCCGAAGGCAAGCTGCATATCGTCGGAATGGATGTTGCGCAACACGTCCATCAGATAGCCGATATTGAAACCGACTTCGAGTTCGCCGCCCTGATAGGCAATCTCGATTTCTTCGCGCGCTTCTTCCTGCTCGTTGTTGCTGCACACGACGCTCAACAGGCCGGATTGCAGGAACAGGCGCGCGCCACGGAATTTTTCGTTGGCAAGAATGGACACACGTTCCAGCGCGCCCAAAAGTTCGGCACGGGACAAAACGAAAATCTTGTCGTTGTCCAAAGGAATCACGCGGTTGAAATCGGGGAATTTGCCGTCGATGACCTTGCTGACGATGGTCGTGCCGTTGCATTGGAAACGCACCTGTTTGTCCAGCAGCTCGATTTGAATCGGATCGTCGGGGTTGTTCAACAGTTTGAACAGTTCCAGCACCGTTTTGCGCGGCAAAATCACTTCGGCGCGCGGCAAATCCGCATCAATCGCGCAGGCTGCATAGGCAAGGCGGTGTCCGTCGGTCGCCACAAGGCGCAACTGGCTGCCCTCAACCTGCATCAGCAGACCGTTGAGATAATAGCGGATGTCCTGCACCGCCATGCTGTACTGCACTTGCGACAGCATGGTTTTGAAACGCTCCTGCTCCAGCGAGAAAGTCGCGCTGATGTCCTCGCCGACATTCATCATCGGAAAATCGGCGGCAGGCAGGGTCTGCAGGGCAAAACGCGATTTGCCCGCCTTCAGCGTCAGACGGCTGTCGTCCCAATCCAGCGACACCAGCGCACCGGCAGGCAGTGCCCGTAAAATGTCCTGAAATTTCTTGGCATTGGTGGTGATGCGGAAGTCGTCCGCGCCGCCCTCGGGACCCGCAGTGTCGATTTGGATTTCCAAATCGGTTGCCAAGAGTTTGGTCTGACCGCCTTTTCCCTCAATCAGGACGTTGGACAGGATGGGCAGGGTATGGCGGCGTTCGACGATGCCGGTAACGGCTTGCAGCGGCTTGAGCAGGCTGTCGCGTTCGGCTTGTAAAATCAACATTTTCGCTCCTTAAATCGGTTGGATTTTTTACCCTTCGGACGGCATGGGCAATATCATGCCGTCTGAAAGGCGCGTTCGGTCAGTTTTGAATCAGAATCAGCAGTTTCTCGTAATCCTGCGCCAACTCGGGGTCTTCCTCGCGCAGTTTCGCCACTGCCCTGATGCCGTGCATAACGGTCGTATGGTCGCGTCCGCCAAACGAATCGCCGATAGACGGCAGGCTCAAAGTGGTCAGTTCTTTGGTCAGGCTCATGGCAACCTGACGCGGACGGGCAATGTTGCGCGTGCGTTTTTTGCCGAGTACGTCGCTGATTTTGATGCGGTAATATTTCGCCACCGCATCGATGATGATATCGGCGGTGATGACTTTGTGCTTCTCGGCAATAATGTCCTGCAAAGCGGTACGCGCCAAATCGATGTCGATGACGGGACGGTTCATAAAGCGGCTGCTCGCTCCGACACGATTAAACGCGCCTTCAAGCTCGCGCACGTTGGAACGGATCAGATTGGCAATGAACAGCGCGGCTTCGTCTTCGATACTGATGCCCGCCGCTTCCGCCTTTTTCTGCAAAATGGCGATGCGCATTTCCAATTCGGGCGGCTCGAGTTCCAAAGTCAGTCCCCATGAAAAACGGGATTTGAGGCGGTCGTCCATGCCTTCGATTTTCGCAGGCAACACATCGCAAGTGAGGATGAGCTGTTTTTTCTCGTTGTGGAAATGGTTGTACAGATAGAAAAACTCTTCCATCGTACGGTCTTTTCCTTTAATAAACTGAATATCGTCGATAATCAGCAGGTCGTATTGCTTGTATTGCTGCTTGAATACGTCATAGGTATTGTTGCGAACCGCCTTCATAAAGCTGCGGATGTAGTCGTCCGAATGCATATAGCGCACTTTGGCATCGGGACGGTTTTTCAACAGTTCGTTGCCGACCGCCTGCACAAGGTGGGTTTTACCCAAACCCGTACTGCCATAGAGGAAGAACGGGTTGTAACTCTGTCCCGGGCTTTCCGCAATCGCCTGCGCCGCAGCCGCCGCAAGGCGGTTTCCCTTGCCTTCGACCAATGTGTCGAACGTATAGTCCGGCGACAGATTGGTCTGCTCGTAACGCGCCTCTTCCGCATCGCGCTGCGCGTCCGTCCGTGCTTTGGCAACTGCCGCCGATTCCGGCCGGGAAGCAGACCCGGCAGCCTGACGCGGCTCGTGCGGCAGGTTTCTCATACGTTCTGCCAAAATATCCGCCGCCGTTTTCGACGCAGCGGGTTTGACAGGCTCTTCAGACGGCAGCTCGTCCAACAGAACCTCCTGCACAGGCATCTCCTCCGACCCCGCGTGCAAGGACGGCTCGGCAGGTTCGACAGCACCTTCAACCGCCGCCATCTCATAACACACGCCTTCTCCCGGTTTGAATACGAAGGCGGAACGGCCGGCAGCCAACTCTTCCCTCACCGCTTCTATTTTTCCGGCAAACTGGCTCTTGAGCATATTGCAGGCAAACTGGTTCTTGCCGTACACCACCCATACGCCCCCCTCCTCACCGACGGTAAGGGGCGCAATCCATTGCGCAAACTGCCCGTGAGGCAACATATCGTGAAGACGGCGGAGGCACAGCGGCCAAAACTCTGCTAATGTCATGGATAGGCTCGAATCGGTAAAAATGAAATCGAAAACAAAGAAAATATAATATTTTCAAAAAGAAAACAAATCTGTTGAACGCGCGTCGGTTCAAAACGCGACTGCCCGATTATACCGACTCACGAATATTTTATCCACAACCCGTGCAAAAATTTATCCACAGAAAGGCGGCAGAAATCCGCAGGCAATCGGGCAATCCTCCTGCAAAGTTTCTATATTGATTGACAAAAGCGGCAAATTGGAGTGTAATTCACGGTTTATCTATCTACCGATTTTTAGGAAACATCATGAAACGCACTTATCAACCTTCCGTTACCAAACGCAAACGCACCCACGGCTTCCTCGTGCGCTCCAAAACGCGCGGCGGACGCGCAGTATTGGCCGCACGGCGCGCCAAAGGCCGCAAACGCCTGGCGGTGTAATTTTGGACTACCGCTTCGGAAGGCAGTACCGCTTGTTGAAAACGGATGATTTTTCATCCGTTTTTGCATTCAGAAACCGCCGCAGCCGCGACCTGCTGCAAGTTTCGCGTTCAAACGGCAACGGGCTGGATCATCCCCGCATCGGTCTGGTGGTCGGCAAAAAAACCGCCAAACGCGCCAACGAACGAAATTATATGAAGCGCGTCATCCGCGACTGGTTCAGATTGAACAAAAACCGGCTGCCGCCGCAGGATTTCGTCGTGCGCGTCCGCCGTAAATTCGACAGGGCTACCGCAAAACAGGCAAGGGCGGAACTGGCACAACTCATGTTCGGCAACCCCGCAACCGGATGCAGGAAACAGGCATGATCAGAACGGTACTCTGCAGGCAAGGTTCAGACGGCAACGGGTTTCCCATACTAAGGAACATCCCGATGAACTTCCTATTGTCCAAACTCCTGCTGGGACTGATACGGTTCTACCAATATTGCATCAGCCCGCTGATTCCGCCGCGCTGCCGTTATACGCCGACCTGTTCGCAATACGCGGTCGAAGCGGTCAAAAAATACGGCGCATTCAAAGGCGGCCGGCTCGCCATCAAGCGCATTGCACGCTGCCACCCTTTCGGCGGACACGGACACGACCCCGTTCCCTGACCCGACGCAATATTCAAATTGCACGCTTTCCTTTTATTTCCCATCGGTTTCTATATAATGCCGTCTGAACTTTCGGGCTGGCGGCACGACCGTCGGGTATGAAGCCCGCCCTTATTCCCCGTCTATCGGAACACGCAACCTGCGGCATTTCCGACCATTCAGGAAACTCTTATGGATTTTAAAAGACTCACGGCGTTTTTCGCCATCGCACTGGTGATTATGATCGGATGGGAAAAGATGTTCCCCACTCCGAAGCCCGTCCCCGCGCCCCAACAGACGGCACAACAACAGGCCGTAACCGCTTCCGCCGAAGCCGCGCTCGCGCCCGCAACGCCGATTACCGTAACGACCGACACGGTTCAAGCCGTCATTGATGAAAAAAGCGGCGACCTGCGCCGGCTGACCCTGCTCAAATACAAAGCAACCGGCGACGAAAATAAACCGTTCATCCTGTTTGGCGACGGCAAAGAATACACCTACGTCGCCCAATCCGAACTTTTGGACGCGCAGGGCAACAACATTCTAAAAGGCATCGGCTTTAGCGCACCGAAAAAACAGTACAGCTTGGAAGGCGACAAAGTTGAAGTCCGCCTGAGCGCACCTGAAACACGCGGTCTGAAAATCGACAAAGTTTATACTTTCACCAAAGGCAGCTATCTGGTCAACGTCCGCTTCGACATCGCCAACGGCAGCGGTCAAACCGCCAACCTGAGCGCGGACTACCGCATCGTCCGCGACCACAGCGAACCCGAGGGTCAAGGCTACTTTACCCACTCTTACGTCGGCCCTGTTGTTTATACCCCTGAAGGCAACTTCCAAAAAGTCAGCTTCTCCGACTTGGACGACGATGCCAAATCCGGCAAATCCGAGGCCGAATACATCCGCAAAACCCCGACCGGCTGGCTCGGCATGATTGAACACCACTTCATGTCCACCTGGATCCTCCAACCCAAAGGCGGACAAAGCGTTTGCGCCGCTGGCGACTGCCGTATCGACATCAAACGCCGCAACGACAAGCTGTACAGCACCAGCGTCAGCGTGCCTTTAGCCGCTATCCAAAACGGTGCGAAATCCGAAGCCTCCATCAACCTCTACGCCGGCCCACAGACCACATCCGTTATCGCAAACATCGCCGACAACCTGCAACTGGCCAAAGACTACGGCAAAGTACACTGGTTCGCCTCCCCCCTCTTTTGGCTTTTGAACCAACTGCACAACATCATCGGCAACTGGGGCTGGGCGATTATCGTTTTAACCATCATCGTCAAAGCCGTACTGTATCCATTGACCAACGCCTCTTACCGTTCGATGGCGAAAATGCGTGCCGCCGCGCCCAAACTGCAAGCCATCAAAGAGAAATACGGCGACGACCGTATGGCGCAGCAACAAGCCATGATGCAGCTTTACACAGACGAGAAAATCAACCCGCTGGGCGGCTGCCTGCCTATGCTGTTGCAAATCCCCGTCTTCATCGGATTGTATTGGGCATTGTTCGCCTCCGTAGAATTGCGCCAGGCACCTTGGCTGGGTTGGATTACCGACCTCAGCCGCGCCGACCCCTACTACATCCTGCCCATCATTATGGCGGCAACGATGTTCGCCCAAACCTATCTGAACCCGCCGCCGACCGACCCGATGCAGGCGAAAATGATGAAAATCATGCCTTTGGTTTTCTCCGTCATGTTCTTCTTCTTCCCTGCCGGTCTGGTATTGTACTGGGTGGTCAACAACCTCCTGACCATCGCCCAGCAATGGCACATCAACCGCAGCATCGAAAAACAACGCGCCCAAGGCGAAGTCGTTTCCTAAATGCCGCAGCATGAAAAATGCCGTCTGAAACCTGTTCAGACGGCATTTTTATTGTTCACCCCCTATCGGGGCGGAAATCTTCAACCTGCATACATCACAAAAATCGTCGGGCGTTTTTTCAGATTGGGCATTTCTTTTCTTTTTCGCCACTGCACAACCGTCTGGCTGATGATTTCCTGAGTCGGCAACGTCAAATCCGTAGCCGTACACAAACGCGTTTCAGAATGCAGGTTTTCCACCGCATCCGCCAACAACACATCGTTGCGATACGGCGTTTCGATAAACAGCTGCGTTTCATTCTGCTGGCGCGAACGTTGCTCCAAAGCCTTCAAACTCTGAATCCGCTCGTTTTTTTCAGACGGCAGATAACCCTTAAACGCAAAACTCTGCCCGTTCGCACCCGAAGCCATCAAAGCCAGCAGCAGGCTGGAAGGCCCGACCAGCGGACGCACTTCAAAACCGTGTTTATGCGCCAAAGCCACCAGATTCGCACCCGGATCGGCAACAGCCGGGCAACCCGCCTCGCTGACAATGCCCATACTGCGCCCTTCTTGCAAAGGTTTCAGCAATTCCAGCAAAGTCTTCAAATCCGTGTGTTCGTTCAGCGTTTGCAAATTCAGTTCGCGGATAGGCATTGTCACGCCCAAATGTTTCAAATGCGCGCGCGCCGTTTTTTCCGCTTCCACGACAAAATCCGTCAGCCCGACAATCGCCTGTTGTTCATGCGGCAACAGGCACGGCGTATCGGGCGTACCCAAAGGCGTAGGAATCAAATACAAAACAGGAGACATCATTCCCTCACTCATCGGTTAAAAATGCCGTCTGAACCCTTCAGACGGCATAAACGGGCAGTTACAAAACATCCACGCCCTCATTTTTCAAAAAATCGACCAGACGGAAAACCGGCAAACCGATTAAAGCATTCGGATCGGTACTCTCAATCCGTTCGATCAACAATGCACCCAAAGCCTCGCTCTTCAACGCACACGAGCAATAAACCGCATCAGGCTCGCGCTCCAAATAGCGGAGGATGTGCAGCTCGTCCAACTTCCTCATCACGACCACCGTCTTATCGATATGCCGCTGCATCCTGCCCGTAACCGTATTTAGCAGAACGACCGCGCTGTAAAACTCAATCTCCCTGCCGCTCAAATGCATCAGCATCTTTTGCGCGTTGGCAAGGTTCATCGGCTTGCCCCACTGCCTGCCGTCGCACCACGCCACCTGGTCCGCACCGACAATCAACGCCTCGGGGAAACGTCCGGCCAACGACCTCGCCTTACCCTCGGCAAGGCGCAATGCCGTCTGAGGGGCGGATTCCCCCAACATCGGCGTTTCGTCAAAATCGGGGGACGCCGCCTGAAAGGCAATGCCGAGCCTTTCCATCTGTTCGCGGCGGAAAACCGAACTCGTACCCAAAATCAAAGGCAGTTCCAAACCCATCCCATCCTCCTTACCGTTGAAAACACGCCCGAAGGGGCAGTAAAATCCAGCCATGCGCCGAAACACGGATACCCGCCTTCGGCGTACCGCAACATTTTTCTTAAAAATATTGACGTTAGAACATCTAAATTATATCATATCCCGTTTATGTCAGACCCTAATTTGATTGACCCGGAAATTTTTGCCGCCGAAGGGCAGAACCTGCAAGGCAGTTTTCTGCTGGAAGAATTGGATGAACGCGTCAGTTCGCACGATTATCCCGCCGACAGGCAGACCAAAATATCGTTTACACTGACCGGCGGTCGCGACCGGCTGCAACGCCTGTTCCTCGACCTGAACGTCAAAGCCGATATGCCCCTGATTTGCCAGAGATGTATCAAACCCATGCCGTTCATGCTTGATGAAAGCAGCCGTATCGTCCTGTTTTCCAACGAAGAGTCCTTGGACGAATCCATGCTTGCCGACGAAGAACTCGAAGGCATACTGATTGAAAAAGAACTCGACGTGCGCACATTGGTAGAAGACCAAATCCTGATGTCCCTGCCCTTTTCGCCGCGACACGAAGACTGCGGCGACAATGGGACACTGGAAGAAGTCAATCGGGACAAACCCAACCCCTTTGCTGTTTTGGCAGGTTTGAAAAGCAATTGATTAGGACACAGTTTATTTATCTAGGAGCTTGAAATGGCCGTTCAACAAAACAAAAAATCCCCTTCCAAACGCGGTATGCACCGTTCGCACGACGCGCTGACCGCGCCTGCACTGTCTGTCGACAGCACAACCGGCGAAGTACACCGCCCGCACCACATCTCCCCCAACGGTATGTACCGCGGCCGCAAAGTGGTCAAAGTCAAAGGCGAATAATCCCTATTCGACTGACTGAAAAAGCCAGAACATTGCCATGCAATTACTGGCTTTTTTTGCATTGGACGCACCATCCGTCCAAACTTTCGCCATACGTCAACACACAGGGGCAAAGCGTTCCGTATAATACCCCGTGAAAATATAGTGGATTAACAAAAATCAGGACAAGGCGACGAAGCCGCAGACAGTACAAATAGTACGGAACCGATTCACTTGGTGCTTCAGCACCTTAGAGAATCGTTCTCTTTGAGCTAAGGCGAGGCAACGCCGTACTGGTTTTTGTTAATCCACTATATTCCAAAAGCCCCAACCACCAAGGAAATTCCGATGAAACAGAAAATCTGGTACACCTACGATGACATCCACCGCGTCATCAAAGCATTGGCAGAAAAAATCCGGAACGCCGACATCAAATACGATGCCATGATTGCCATCGGCGGCGGCGGCTTTATTCCGGCACGTATGCTGCGCTGTTTTCTGGAAATTCCGATTTATGCCGTAACCACCGCCTATTACGACAGCGACAACGAAGGACAGGTTACAGAAGAAGTCAAAAAAGTCCAATGGCTCGACCCCGTTCCCGAAGCCCTGCGAGGCAAAAACGTCCTTGTTGTCGATGAAGTGGACGACAGCCGCGTAACCATGGAATTTTGCCTGACAGAGCTGCTTAAAGAAGACTTCGGCACCATCGGCGTCGCCGTACTGCACGAAAAAATCAAAGCCAAAGCAGGTAAAATCCCCGAAGGCATTCCCTATTTCAGCGGCATCACCGTAGAAGACTGGTGGATCAACTATCCATGGGACGCACTCGACATCGACGAACACAACCGCCTTGCCGAGGCCGGCCGAGGCTGACCCTTTCAGACGGCATATTTTCCGAACCGATGCCGTCTGAAGCCCGCACGACCCCTGCCGCAGACCGAAAACCTACCGGAGAACCCTATGATTACACTTGCCGTAGATGCCATGGGCGGCGACCAAGGACTTGCCGTTACCGTACCCGGCGCAACCGCATTCCTCCAAGCACACCCCGATGTCCGCCTGATTATGACCGGCGACGAAACGCAACTGCGCCAAGCCCTGACCGCGGCAGGCGCACCGATGGAACGCATCGACATCTGCCACACCGCACAAATCGTCGGCATGGACGAAGCGCCGCAATCCGCCCTGAAAAACAAAAAAGACTCCTCCATGCGCGTTGCCATCAACCAAGTTAAAGAAGGCAAAGCCCAAGCCGCCGTATCCGCAGGCAACACGGGCGCGCTCATGGCAACCGCACGTTTCGTCCTCAAAACCATTCCCGGCATCGAACGCCCCGCCATCGCCAAATTCCTTCCTTCCGACACCGACCACGTTACCCTCGCCCTCGACCTCGGCGCAAACGTCGACTGCACGCCCGAACAGCTCGCCCAATTTGCCGTTATCGGCAGCGAACTCGTCCACGCACTCCATCCTCAAAAAGGACAGCCGCGTGTCGGGCTGGTCAACGTCGGCACGGAAGACATCAAAGGTACGGACACCGTCAAACAAACCTACAAACTGCTGCAAAACAGCAAACTCAACTTTATCGGCAACATCGAAAGCAACGGCATCCTGTACGGCGAAGCAGATGTCGTCGTCGCCGACGGCTTTGTCGGCAACGTCATGCTCAAAACCATCGAAGGCGCGGTCAAATTCATGAGCGGAGCCATCCGCCGCGAATTCCAAAGCAACCTGTTCAACAAACTTGCCGCCGTTGCCGCCCTACCCGCCCTCAAAGGGCTGAAAAACAAACTCGATCCGCGCAAATTCAACGGGGCCATCCTGCTCGGGCTGCGCGGCATCGTCATCAAAAGCCACGGCGGCACAGACGAAACCGGTTTCCGCTACGCACTCGAAGAAGCCTACCACGAAGCCAAGTCCGCCGGCCTTTCCAAAATCGAACAAGGCGTTGCCGAACAACTCGCCGCACTCGAAACTGCCAAAGCCGTCCAAAACGAAAATGCCGACGGTCTGTAACACACACGATGCCGTCTGAACGCCCCCGCCCCTTTCAGACGGCATCCGCCCGCACCAAACCTGCGGGCGCGGACGGCGATGCGCCTGTCCGGCACTTCCCAAATACTTCCCTGTAAAATAAGGAGTATTTGAAAAATGAAGACATTAGAAAAACGGATGAAAGCTCTAGACAAACGGATTATGAAGTTCGAAAAATCCCTTGAAGGCAGGCTTGATGCCCGTCTGATTGAATCCGCATTGGATTATATTCATTATTCGGAACGTTTTTTGGCTTTTGAAATCCTGTGTACTTATATCGAAGATTTCGATGTCCGGCTGACGGAACAAGAATCCCGGGAAATTTCTTTTATCAACAAGGAATTTGAGATAGAAAGCACGTCCGATTAACCAATAAAGCCAATGGGTTGATAAACATGAAAACATCGACGGTCGTTTTTGGCGGATTTTTTATGGCAGACAACGGAGAGCGAATCCAAATCCCCGTTTTGGAAAATCCTGACATTAGGGAAATCAATCACTTTTTTTCCGTATCAAATTTTGAGAAAAAGCCGGCGTCCTTGTTTTCAGAATCATCCCCGAGCCGGAATTTGGCCATACCGAATTAACTGTCTATTTTAAAAAAGGATATTATAGTGGATTAACAAAAACCAGTACGGCGTTGCCTCGCCTTGCCGTACTGGTTTTTGTTAATCCACTATATCAGACGAAAACAAACACCCGCGCCAATAGCCTGACGGCAACCCGGCAATCAAAATGCCGTCTGAAGCATGTTTGGTTTTCAGACGGCATTTCCTTCGCTTAAAACAGCGTATCGGCAACCCCGCCCTGCCTGTCCACGGCAATCTGCATCTGAAAACCATCTGTATCCCAAACCACACCCCCATCCCTGTTTCCGTCATTTGCACCCTGTCCGTATTGGGCAATCATCGGTTTTTCGCTTACAATAGCCGAATCTGAACCAACTCTCTAAAAAGGCCGTTCCCATGCAGTATGCAAAAATTTCCGGCACGGGCAGCTATCTTCCCGCCAACCGCGTCAGCAATGACGACCTTGCCCAAAAGGTAGATACCTCTGACGAGTGGATTACCGCGCGTACGGGCATCAAGTTCCGCCATATTGCAGCCGAAAATGAGAAAACCAGCGATCTTGCCGCCGAAGCAGCCCGCCGCGCACTGGATGCAGCCGGATTAGACAGCGGCGAAATCGATTTAATTATTGTGGCGACGGCAACGCCGGATATGCAGTTTCCTTCTACCGCCACCATCGTCCAACAAAAATTGGGCATCACCAACGGCTGCCCCGCGTTTGACGTACAGGCGGTGTGTGCGGGCTTTATGTACGCGCTGACCACGGCAAACGCCTACATTAAAAGTGGCATGGCGAAAAACGCGCTGGTCATCGGCGCGGAAACCTTCAGCCGCATCGTCGATTGGAACGACCGCACAACCTGCGTATTGTTCGGCGACGGCGCGGGCGCGGTGGTTTTGAGCGCGGCGGACAAACCGGGCATCATCCACAGCAAACTCAAAGCCGACGGCAATTATCTGAAACTCTTAAACGTCCCCGGGCAAATCGCCTGCGGCAAAGTTTCCGGTTCGCCGTACATTTCGATGGACGGTCCCGGCGTGTTCAAGTTTGCCGTCAAAATGCTGTCCAAAATCGCCGATGACGTTATCGAAGAAGCCGGTTATACCGCCGCTCAAATCGACTGGATCGTGCCGCATCAGGCAAACCGCCGCATTATCGAATCGACCGCGAAACATTTAGGTTTGAGTATGGACAAAGTCGTCCTGACCGTCCAAGACCACGGCAACACGTCCGCCGCATCGATTCCGCTGGCTTTGGATACGGGCATCCGCAGCGGACAAATCAAACGCGGTCAAAACCTGCTGCTCGAAGGCATCGGCGGCGGTTTCGCGTGGGGCGCGGTATTGCTGCAATATTGAATACCATGCCGTCTGAAACAGGTTTTCAGACGGCATTTCCCATATCATGAAGCGGCAGGCTTTCTTCAAACTGATGGCGTGTGCGGCATTTCTGTCTGCCGTTTCGCTGCGCCTCCCCGTATTGGGCGCGTGTTACGCAATATTGTCCCTCTATGCGTTTGCACTTTACGGCATCGACAAACGGCGTGCCGTGCGGGGAAAACGCCGCATTCCCGAACACCGCCTGCTGCTGCCTGCCTTGTTCGGCGGTTGGGCGGGCGCATACTTGGGCAGCAGGATATTCAGGCATAAAACGGCGAAAAAGCGTTTTGTTGTGCTGTTCCGTCTGACTGTTTCGGGCAATGTCCTGGCGACCCTCATCCTGATTTATAGTGGATTAAATTTAAACCAGTACGGCGTTGCCTCGCCTTAGCTCAAAGAGAACGATTCTCTAAGGTGCTGAAGCACCAAGTGAATCGGTTCCGTACTATTTGTACTGTCTGCGGCTTCGTCGCCTTGTCCTGATTTTTGTTAATCCACTATATTATTTTGTCCCGCCTGAATTTTTCGTAAAACTCGGGCAGAATACCTGATTATCCAACCAAACAAAGGAATACTATGTCTTTTGCCTTCTTTTTTCCCGGACAAGGTTCCCAAAGCCTCGGTATGATGAACGGCTTTGCCGAACACGCCATCGTCAAAAACACATTTGACGAAGCCTCCGCCATATTAGGGCAGGACTTGTGGGCGATGATTAACGGCAGCGATGCCGAAATCATCGGTCAAACCGTCAATACCCAACCCATCATGCTCGCCGCCGGCGTTGCCGTTTACCGCGCCTATTTGGAAGCGGGCGGCAAAACGCCTGCCGCCGTTGCCGGACACAGCCTCGGCGAATATACCGCGCTTGTCGCCGCCGACGCATTGGATTTTGCCGACGCGGTCAAACTCGTGCGCCTGCGCGCCGAACTGATGCAGTCCGCCGTACCGCAAGGCGTGGGCGCAATGGCGGCGATTCTCGGCTTGGAAGATGAGCAGGTAAAACAAATTTGCGCCGAAGCCGCCCAAGGCGAAGTGGTCGAAGCCGTCAACTTCAACTCGCCCGGACAAGTCGTAATTGCAGGCAATGCCGCCGCCGTCGGACGCGCCATGACCGCCGCCAAAGAAGCCGGTGCCAAACGCGCCCTGCCGCTGCCCGTGTCCGTACCTTCCCATTGCAGCCTCATGAAACCCGCCGCCGACAAACTCGCCGAAGCCCTGAAAACCGTTGAAATCAAGCAGCCGCAAATCCGCGTTATCCACAACGCCGACGTTGCCGCCTACGATGATGCCGACAAAATCAAAGACGCGCTCGTCCGCCAGCTTTACAGCCCCGTACGCTGGACGGAAACCGTCAACGCCCTCGTTTCAGACGGCATTGCCGAATCCGCCGAATGCGGCCCGGGCAAAGTTCTGGCAGGTCTGGCAAAACGCATCAACAAAGCCGCCGCGTGCAGCGCACTGACCGATGCCGGACAGATTGCCGCCTTTATCGAAACGCACTGACTTCGTTCTGTAAAAAGCAGCCTGCCCTCTTCAGGCTGCTTTTCACGTCCGAACGGCGGCAGCCCCATATTTACGCTATAATCCATCCCGACCAAACCACCGACAGCGGCTGCCGTTGCAGTTCCCGCCCTACCGATATGATAGAAAAACTGACTTTCGGACTGTTTAAAAAAGAAGACGCGCGCAGCTTTATGCGCCTGATGGCATACGTCCGCCCCTACAAAATCCGCATCATTGCCGCCCTGATTGCCATTTTCGGCGTTGCCGCCACCGAAAGCTACCTTGCCGCCTTCATCGCCCCCCTGATTAACCACGGCTTTTCCGCACCCGCCGCGCCGCCCGAGCTGTCTGCCGCCGCCGGCATCCTTTCCACCCTGCAAAACTGGCGCGAACAGTTTACCTATATGGTTTGGGGGACGGAAAACAAAATCTGGACCGTCCCGCTCTTCCTCATCATTCTCGTCGTCATCCGTGGCATCTGCCGCTTTACCAGCACCTATCTGATGACTTGGGTCTCCGTGATGACCATCAGCAAAATCCGCAAAGATATGTTTGCCAAAATGCTGACCCTTTCCTCCCGCTACCATCAGGAAACGCCGTCCGGCACCGTACTGATGAATATGCTCAACCTGACCGAACAGTCGGTCAGCAACGCCAGCGACATATTCACCGTCCTCACGCGCGACACGATGATCGTTACCGGCCTGACCATCGTCCTGCTTTACCTCAACTGGCAGCTCAGCCTTATCGTCGTCCTGATGTTCCCCCTGCTCTCCCTGCTCTCGCGCTACTACCGCGACCGTCTGAAACACGTCATTTCCGACTCGCAAAAAAGCATAGGCACGATGAACAACGTGATTGCCGAAACCCATCAGGGACACCGCGTCGTCAAGCTGTTCAACGGGCAGGCGCAGGCGGCAAACCGGTTCGACGCGATCAACCGCACCATCGTCCGCCTCAGCAAAAAAATCACGCAGGCAACGGCGGCACATTCCCCGTTCAGCGAACTAATCGCCTCGATCGCCCTCGCCGTCGTCATCTTCATCGCCCTGTGGCAAAGCCAAAACGGCTACACCACCATCGGCGAATTTATGGCATTCATCGTCGCGATGCTGCAAATGTACGCCCCCATCAAAAGCCTTGCCAACATTAGCATCCCTATGCAGACGATGTTCCTCGCCGCCGACGGCGTATGTGCATTTCTCGACACCCCGCCCGAACAGGACAAAGGCACGCTCGCACCGCAGCGTGTCGAAGGGCGCATCAGCTTCCGCAACGTCGATGTCGAATACCGTTCGGACGGCATCAAAGCCCTCGACGGCTTCAACCTCGACATCAGACAAGGCGAACGCGTCGCCCTGGTCGGACGTTCCGGCAGCGGCAAATCCACCGTCGTCAACCTGCTGCCCCGCTTTGTCGAACCGTCTGCCGGCAACATCTGCATAGACGGTATCGACATCGCCGACATCAAACTCGACTGCCTGCGCGCCCAATTTGCCCTCGTCTCCCAAGACGTATTCCTGTTTGACGACACCCTGTTTGAAAACGTCCGATATAGCCGTCCCGACGCGGGCGAAGCCGAAGTCCTATCCGCCCTCCAAGCCGCTAACCTGCAAAGCCTGATCGACGCATCACCGCTCGGACTGCACCAGCCCATCGGATCGAACGGCAGCAACTTATCCGGCGGACAGCGGCAACGCGTTGCCATTGCCCGCGCCATTTTGAAAGACGCGCCGATATTATTATTGGACGAAGCCACCAGCGCATTGGACAACGAATCCGAACGCCTCGTCCAACAGGCGCTCGAACGCCTGATGGAAAACCGCACCGGCATCATCGTCGCCCACCGCCTGACCACCATCGAAGGGGCCGACCGCATCATCGTAATGGACGACGGCAAAATCATCGAACAAGGCACACACGAACAACTGATGTCCCAAAACGGCTACTACACGATGTTACGCAATATCTCAAACAAAGATGCCGCCGTCCGGACGGCATAAACAAAATGCCGTCTGAAATGGTACAATCGCCCCGACCCTTTCAGACGGCATCATATCCGCCGACCCATCCGATTATCTTCAATCACTGTAAAACCCATTATGACCCAAGACAAAATCCTCATCCTTGACTTCGGTTCGCAAGTTACCCAGCTCATCGCCCGCCGCGTGCGCGAAGCCCACGTTTACTGCGAGCTGCATTCCTTCGATATGCCTTTGGACGAAATCAAAGCCTTCAACCCCAAAGGCATCATCCTTTCCGGCGGCCCTAATTCCGTTTACGAATCCGACTATCAAGCCGATACCGGTATCTTTGACTTGGGCATTCCGATTTTGGGCATTTGCTACGGCATGCAATTTATGGCGCACCACTTGGGTGGTGAAGTGCAACCCGGCAACCAGCGCGAATTCGGTTACGCGCAAGTCAAAACCATCGACAGCGAGCTGACACGCGGCATTCAAGACGATACGCCAAACACGCTCGACGTATGGATGAGCCACGGCGATAAAGTTTCCAAACTGCCTACCGGTTTCACCGTCATCGGCGACACGCCGTCCTGCCCGATTGCCATGATGGAAAACGCCGAAAAACAATTCTACGGCATCCAATTCCACCCCGAAGTAACCCACACCAAACAAGGCCGCGCCCTGTTGAACCGCTTTGTTTTGGATATTTGCGGCGCACAACCGGGCTGGACAATGCCGAACTACATCGAAGAAGCCGTTGCCAAAATCCGCGAACAAGTCGGCAGCGACGAAGTGATTTTAGGCTTGTCCGGCGGCGTGGACTCTTCCGTAGCCGCCGCGCTGATCCACCGCGCCATCGGCGACCAACTGACCTGCGTGTTCGTCGATCACGGTTTGTTGCGCCTGAACGAAGGCAAAATGGTGATGGATATGTTCGCCCGCAACTTGGGTGTGAAAGTGATTCACGTCGATGCCGAAGGGCAGTTTATGGCGAAACTCGCCGGCGTTACCGACCCTGAGAAAAAACGCAAAATCATCGGCGCGGAATTTATCGAAGTATTTGATGCCGAAGAGAAAAAACTCACCAACGCCAAATGGCTGGCGCAAGGCACGATTTACCCCGACGTAATCGAATCCGCAGGCGCGAAAACCAAAAAAGCCCACGCCATCAAATCCCACCACAATGTCGGCGGCCTGCCTGAAAACATGAAGCTCAAGCTGCTTGAGCCGTTGCGCGACTTGTTTAAAGACGAAGTGCGCGAACTGGGCGTTGCTTTGGGTCTGCCGCGCGAAATGGTGTACCGCCATCCGTTCCCCGGCCCCGGTTTGGGCGTGCGCATCTTGGGCGAAGTGAAAAAAGAATACGCCGACTTATTGCGTCAAGCAGACGATATTTTCATCCAAGAATTACGCAACACCACCGACGAAAACGGCACATCTTGGTACGACCTGACCAGCCAGGCATTTGCCGTATTCCTGCCTGTGAAATCCGTCGGCGTAATGGGCGACGGACGCACTTACGACTACGTCGTCGCACTGCGCGCAGTCATCACCAGCGACTTCATGACCGCACACTGGGCAGAACTGCCTTACTCACTGCTCGGACGCGTGTCCAACCGCATCATCAACGAAGTCAAAGGCATCAACCGCGTGGTTTATGATGTGAGCGGCAAACCGCCTGCCACCATCGAGTGGGAATAACCAGCAAACAGGGCTGCACCGTCCGGCGCAGTCTTTCGATTATCGGACAAAAGGAAAAAATATGAGCACACAAGATTTAAGCGGCAAAATCGCTTTGGTAACCGGCGCCTCGCGCGGTATCGGTGCAGCAATTGCCGACACACTGGCGGCAGCCGGTGCCAAAGTCATCGGTACGGCGACCAGTGAGAGCGGTGCGGCGGCGATTAGCGAGCGGTTGGCGCAATGGGGCGGCGAAGGCCGTGCATTGGATTCCGCCGAACCTGAAACCATCGAAAGCCTGATTGCCGACATCGAAAAAGCATTCGGCAAACTCGACATTCTGGTCAACAACGCTGGCATCACCCGCGACAACCTCCTGATGCGTATGAAAGAAGAAGAGTGGGACGACATCATGCAGGTCAACCTCAAATCCGTCTTCCGCGCTTCTAAAGCCGTCTTGCGCGGCATGATGAAACAACGTTCCGGCCGCATCATCAACATCACATCCGTCGTCGGCGTGATGGGCAATGCCGGGCAAACCAACTACGCCGCCGCCAAAGCAGGCTTAATCGGTTTTGCCAAATCCATGGCGCGCGAAGTCGGCAGCCGGGGCATTACCGTCAACTGCGTCGCCCCCGGCTTTATCGATACCGATATGACCCGCGCCCTGCCGGAAGAAACCCGCCAAGCCTTTACCGCCCAAACCGCCTTGGGCAGATTCGGCGACGCGCAAGACATTGCCGATGCAGTCTTGTTCTTGGCTTCCGATCAGGCAAAATACATTACCGGTCAAACGCTGCACGTCAACGGCGGCATGCTGATGCCCTGACGGGCAGCCGTACCGACAATGCCGTCTGAAGCCCTTTCAGACGGCATTTGCATTCTCAGGCAAAATGAACACACGCCACACCCCGCCCTGCCCCTGCGGATCAGGCACAAGCTGAGACCTTTGCAAAACTCCTTTCCCTCCCGACAGCCGAAACCCAAACACAGGTTTTCGTCTATTTTCGCCCCAAATATCTCCTAATTTTACCCAAATACCCCCTTAATCCTCCCCGGATACCCGATCATCAGGCATCCGGGCTGCCTTTTAGGCGGCAGCGGGCGCACTTAGCCTGTTGGCGGCTTTCAACAGGTTCAAACACATCGCCTTCAGATGGCTTTGCGCACTCACTTAATCAGTCCGAAATAGGCTGCCCGAGCGTAGCGGAATTTACGGTGCAGCGTACCGAAGCTTTGTTCAACCACATAACGGGTCTTCGACAAATATCGGTTACGCTTGGTTTGATTTTCCGTCAGCGGACGGTTGCGGCAGGCTTTGCGCATAATGCTGTCCTGCAGCCGATGCTCTTTCAGTTTTCCGTAGGTCGGATTCTCGAATCCGACATTACTTCAATCGTATCCAATAGAAAAGTCCGCATTGCCGCCACCCCAATTATGCGGATAAATACCCTGTTTGACATAACGGTGAAACGTAGAAAACCGCCAATCGGAAATTTGTCCTACATAGCCATGTTTGACCGGATTGAAATGCAGATAATCAAAATGGCAGGCAAAATCAGCCTCATCGCGGATAGTATGTTCCCAAAAGCGTTTTTGCCAAAGCCTGAGATTGCCGCCGATTAAATATTGGCTGTGCCGCTTGATTTGCCGCCAGCGTTCCGAATAAGCAGAATCATTGTCCGGCAGCCGCCATATGGTATGCAGATGATCGGGCATCAACACCCATGCCAAAATTTCAAACGGATACCGTTCGCGCACCGCCATTACCGCCTGCCGCAAAGCCAAACGCACCGCATCATCGGTCAAAATCTTCTGCCGTTTATTGGTTACAACCGTAAAAAAGTAAGTGCCGCCATTGCGGTAAAAACGACGGTATTTCATAGTATTATGCTCGGAATGATTTTGTAGGTCGGATTCTTGAATTCGACATTTTGGGCATTGCTGCAATGGATTGCAATGATGGGAATGTTAAAGGTTTTGTCGGATACAAGTATCCGACCTACGCTTGCTGAACCGTCATTCCCACGGAAGTGGGAATCTGGAATCTCGGGGTTTCAGTCATTTCCGATAGATTCCCGCCGCGTCAGGGGTCTGGATTCCCGCCTGCGCGGGAATGACGAATCCATCCGCACGGAAACCTGCACCACGTCATTCCTACGAACCTACATCCCGTCATTCCCACGAAAGTGGCAATCCAGAACGTAAAATCTGAAGAAACCGTTTTATCCGATACGTTTCCGCACCGACAGACCTAGATTCCCGCCTGCGCGGGAATGACGATATTTCTGTTTTTGATTTTTTGTTTTTGGGGAATGACGGGATTTGAGATTGCGGGCATTTATCGGGTAAAACGGAAATTATGCGTTACGAAAATTTATCCGAAATCACGGCAACTTTTCCACCGTCATTCCCACGAAAGTGGGAATCCAGGTCTGTCGGCACGGAAACTTATCGAGAAAAACGGTTTGAGACCTTTGCAAAATCCCCCAAAATCCCCTAAATTCCCACCAAGACATTTAGGGGATTTCTCATGAGCACCTTCTTTCAACAAACCGCCCAAGCCATGATTGCCAAACACATCGACCGTTTCCCGCTATTGAAGTTGGACCGGGTGATTGATTGGCAGCCGATCGAACAGTACCTGAATCGTCAAAGAACCCGTTACCTTAGAGACCACCGCGGCCGTCCCGCCTATCCCCTGCTGTCCATGTTCAAAGCCGTCCTGCTCGGACAATGGCACAGTCTCTCCGATCCCGAACTCGAACACAGCCTCATTACCCGCATCGATTTCAACCTGTTTTGCCGTTTTGACGAACTAAGCATCCCCGATTACAGCACCTTATGCCGTTACCGCAACTGGCTGGCGCAAGACGACACCCTGTCCGAATTGCTGGAACTGATTAACCGCCAACTGACCGAAAAAGGCCTAAAAATAGAGAAAGCATCCGCCGTCGTTGACGCCACCATTATTCAAACCGCCGGCAGCAAACAGCGCCAGGCCATAGAAGTCGATGAAGAAGGACAAGTCAGCGGCCAAACCACACCGAGTAAGGACAAAGATGCCCGTTGGATAAAGAAAAACGGCCTCTACAAACTCGGTTACAAACAACATACCCGTACCGATGCAGAAGGCTATATCGAGAAACTGCACATTACTCCCGCCAATGCCCATGAGTGCAAACACCTGTCGCCGTTGTTGGAAGGGTTACCCGAAGGTACGACCGTCTATGCCGACAAAGGCTACGACAGTGCGGAAAACCGGCAACATCTGGAAGAACATCAGTTGCAGGACGGCATTATGCGCAAAGCCATCTGAAGGCGATGTGTTTGAACCTGTTGAAAGCGGCCAACAGGCTAAGTGCGCCCGCTGCCGCCTAAAAGGCAGCCCGGATGCCTGATTATCGGGTATCCGGGCAGGATTAAGGGGATATTTGGGTAGAATTAGGCGGTATTTGGGGCGAAAATAGACGAAAACCTGTGTTGGGGTTTCGGCTGTCGGGAGGGAAAGGAATTTTGCAAAGGTCTCAAGCTATGCCGGCTGCTGCCGCCCGCTTCATCTGCGCCGAATCCTGCCGCCCACCGCCGAAGCCCTCATGCGTTCGCGGTACAGCGCGTATGTGCTGCACCTTATCGACTATAGTGGATTAACAAAAACCAGTACAGCGTTGCCTCGCCTTAGCTCAAAGAGAACGATTCTCTAAGGTGCTGAAGCACCGAGTGAATCGGTTCCGTACTATTTGTACTGTCTTCGGCTTCGTCGCCTTGTCCTGATTTTTGTTAATCCACTATACATCATCGCTACTACCGTTCCGGCGCAACAGGCATTCCTCGATGCCGCCGAACTGATGCAATGGAGTATAGAAACCGAAGGGCTGGGCTTGAACGTCATCTCGCACAAGATACTCGGCAAAGACCACGCCCAAGTCGAATTTGAAGCCTACTTCCGAGACGGACAACACCGATCCGCGCATCACGAACTGTCCGGCTTCGTCAACATCGGCGGACAATGGTATTTTATCGATCCCACCGTTCCGCATCCTGCGATGAAACAACCCTGCATTTGCGGATCAGGCAAAAAATTCAAAGCCTGCTGCGGCAAATATCTGAAACCTGTCGCATAAAAATGCCGTCTGAACGTTCAGACGGCATTTTCAACGTGCAAAAAAACCATTCATACCAAGGGTAAGTATGAATGGTCAATACATTGCGGGAAAACGTCTTACTTGCTGCACTGCCGAAAAGGGAGAAACGGCAGCGGTAATCAGCGGAAAGGATTGTACCCGAATTAATGTTAAGAAACGTTAATCGCGAAAATATATTAACAAACCTGTTGAAACCTATTGGTTTTCCCGTATCCACCCGACCCAGCGTTCAAACAGCTTCGGTTCGAGCGCGGCAACGACCGAGCGTTTGAACACGTGTTCACCACTCCAAAACCCGTCGCCTTCCAAAGTCGTCAGCCTGCCGCCCGCCTCCTCAAAAATCAACGCGCCGGCGGCATAATCCCACAGCTTCTGCCCGCCGTGGACATAAACATCATAACGCCCGCACGCCAGATAACACCAATCCAACGTACTGCTGCCCATACTGCGTATCGTCCCGAAAGGCGCGAGCGTACTCATGCGGCTGGACAGTTTGCCCGAACGCAGATATTTGATTTCCACACCCGCAATTGCCTCATTCAACTTCTTATCCACGAGACGCAAAGGCAGGCGGGTTCCATTAAGAAACGCACCCTGCCCCCGTTCGGCATAAAAACATTCGCCGCTGACCGGATTGTAAATCACACCCAATTCGGCGCGCCCGTTGCGGACAAACGCCACCGACACGGCAAAATGCGGCAGCCCGTTGACAAAATTGTTCGTCCCGTCTATCGGATCGACAATCCACAGCCCCTTTTCCCCCGAATATTGTTCCCACAAAGCCGACTGTTCCTGCCGCGACATTTCCTCGCCCAACATCGGGCAATCGATCAGAAGCGGCAACGCGGCGGCAAAAGCCGTCTGCGCGGCAATGTCCGCCTCGCTCAACATCGAACCGTCTTCCTTGCGGTGAGACGGCGTATTCAAAAAACGCGGCATAATTTCGGTTTGCGCGATATGGCGCACGACTTTCTGCAAACGGTGTAACACTTCCTACTGTCCTCATATTTTGAACTTGCGGCACGCGAACGTATATAGTGGATTAAATTTAAATCAGGACAAGGCGACGAAGCCGCAGACAGTACAAATAGTACGGCAAGGCGAGGCAACGCTGTACTGGTTTAAATTTAATCCACTATAATGTCCGTTTCCATCACGCCGCTGCGACAGATTATAACCGTCCGAACCGCCAAAAACTATGCCCCGATTCTACCTGCCCGAAAACCTTTCCGTCGGACAAACCGTCGCCCTGCCCGACAACATCGTCCGCCACCTCAACGTCCTACGCGTCCGCCCCAACGAAAACATCACCCTCTTCGACGGCAAAGGCAAGGCACACGCCGCACAGCTGACCGTTTTGGAAAAACGCCGCGCCGAAGCCGAAATCCTGCACGAAGACACAACCGACAACGAGTCCCCGCTCAACATCACACTGATACAATCCATCTCCTCCGGCGATCGCATGGATTTCACCCTGCAAAAAAGCGTCGAACTCGGCGTAACCGCCATACAGCCCGTCATCAGCGAACGCTGCATCGTCCGCCTCGACGGAGAACGCGCCGCCAAACGCCTCGCACGCTGGCAGGAAATCGTCATCTCCGCGTGCGAACAAAGCGGCAGGAACACCGTTCCCCCCGTACTGCCCATCATCGGCTACCGTGAAGCACTCGACAAAATGCCGTCTGAAAGCACCAAGCTGATTATGAGCATCAACCGCGCCCGCAAACTCGGCGACATCCGCCACCCGTCCGGCGCAATCGTCTTTATGGTCGGGCCCGAAGGCGGCTGGACAGAACAGGAAGAACAACAGGCATTTGATGCCGGCTTCCAAACCGTAACATTGGGCAAACGCATCCTGCGCACCGAAACCGTCGCCCTCGCCGCCCTCGCCGCGATGCAGACGCTTTGGGGCGATTTCGCATAAACAGAAATGCCGTCTGAAACCCGTTCAGACGGCATTTTGCAGCCGATTAAGATAGTAGGTTCAAATAAGATTTCCCCCGCCGTCATTCCCGCGAAAGCAAGAATCTAGAAACGAAAAACTACAGGGATTTATCCGAAACAACAAACCCTCTCCGCCGTCATTCCCGCGCAGGCGGGAATCTAGAAATTTAACGTTGCGGTGATTTATCGGAAATGACTGAAACTCAACGAACCGGATTCCCACTTTCGCGGGAATGACGAAGTGGAAGTTACCCGAAACCCAAAACAAGCGAAACCGAACGGACTAGATTCCCGCCTGCGCGGGAATGACGAGATTTTAGGTTTCTGTTTTTGGTTTTCTGTTCTCGCGGGAATAACGGAATTTTAAGTTTTAGGAATTTGTCGGAAAAACAGAAATCCCCCCTCCGTCATTCCCGCGAAAGCGGGAATCTAGAAATTTAACGTTGCGGTGATTTATCGGAAATGACTGAAACTCACCGGACTGGATTCCCACTTTCACGGGAATGACGAAGTGGAAGTTACCCGAAACCCAAAACAAGCGAAACCGAACGGACTAGATTCCCGCCTGCGCGGGAATGACGAGATTTTAGGTTTCTGTTTTTGGTTTTCTGTTCTCGCGGGAATAACGGAATTTTAAGTTTTAGGAATTTGTCGGAAAAACAGAAATCCCCCCCGCCGTCATTCCCGCAAAAGCGGGAATCTGGAAATTTAATGTTGCGGTGATTTATCGGAAATGACTGAAACTCAACAGACTGGATTCCCGCCTGCGTGGGAATGACGAGATTTTAGGTTTCTGTTTTTGGTTTTCTGTTCTCGCGGAAATAACGAAATTTTAAGTTTTAGGAATTTGTCGGAAAAACAGAAATCCCGCCGCCGTCATTCCCGCAAAAGCGGGAATCTAGAAACGAAAAACTACAGGGATTTATCCGAAACAACAAACCCTCTCCGCCATCATTCCCGCAAAAGCGGGAATCTAGAAATTTAATGTTGCGGTGATTTATCGGAAATGACTGAAACTCAACGAACCGGATTCCCACTTTCGCGGGAATGACGAAGTGGAAGTTACCCGAAACCCAAAACAAGCGAAACCGAACGGACTGGATTCCCGCCTGCGCGGGAATGACGAATTTTAGGTTGCTGTTTTTTGGTTTTCTGTTTTTGCGGGAATGACGAGATTTTAGGTTTCTGTTTTTGGTTTTCTGTTCTCGCGGGAATAACGGAATTTTAAGTTTTAGGAATTTGTCGGAAAAACAGAAATCCCCCCCGCCGTCATTCCCGCAAAAGCGGGAATCTAGAAATTTAACGTTGCGGTGATTTATCGGAAATGACTGAAACTCAACGGACTGGATTCCCGCCTGCGCGGGAATGACGAGATTTTAGGTTTCTGTTTTTGGTTTTCTGTTCTCGTGGGAATAACGGAATTTTAAGTTTTAGGAATTTGTCGGAAAAACAGAAATCCCCCCGCCGTCATTCTCGCAAAAGCGGGAATCTGGAAATTTAATGTTGCGGTGATTTATCGGAAATGACTGAACCTCAACGGACTGGATTCCCGCCTGCGCGGGAATGACGAATTTTAGGTTTCTGTTTTTTGGTTTTCTGTTCTCGCGGGAATAACGGAATTTTAAGTTTTAGGAATTTGTCGGAAAAACAGAAATCCCCCCGCCGTCATTCCCGCGCAGGCAGGAATCTAGAATTTTAATGCGGCAAGAATTTATCGGAAAAAACCGAAGTTTAAAGACCTAGATTCCCGCCTGCGCGAGAATGACGAGATTTTAGGTTTCTGTTTTTGGCTTTCTGTTTTCTCGGGAATCACGAATTAGGGCTTACCCGAAAACAAGTGAAACCGAACAAACCGGATTCCCCGACATAAATTTAGGGACAGCGCACACCCGCCAAATAAGGAAAGGCCAAAACCTATTCAAACGGGACAACGTGCCGCCCGAGGTGTTTTTCCAATTTTTTCTGACGTTTCCGTTCCCTCGCCCTTTCGATTTCCCTGCCGATTTTTCCCAAAGCGCGTTTCAACAAAACCTTCGGGGAGCGGCGGTTGCGGTACGATTCCTGCCTGCCGTTTTTCAGTTGGCTGGGCAGGGTTTCGCTTTGGACGCACAAGGCGGGGGTCAGTTGGCAAACCGTCATCCCCCCTTTGTCGAGAAAACTACTGAAGAGCATCCAATCCACCGCCTTCAGGCGTTCAGACGGCAAAACGGCAAACCTGTCCAAAAAGAAACGCATCGCCTTTCGGGAAATGATATAGCCCGCCGTCCCCCAGTGTTCGCTTTCCAACAGCGGAAAGGCACGCCCGCAGTAGTCCGCCACGCCGGAGGGCGAGGTCAGGACGTGCATAAACATCGTTTCCAAGCGGACGATAAAGGCGGAATCGGGGTCAAAGCGTTCTTGCAGCCAAGCGTCTTCGGCAAGGAATTTCTCCGCGCCTTCGCCGAGCAAGACATCATCTTCAAATACGGCGATATACGGCAGACCTTCGTCCAATGCCTGTTTCCACAATACGGCGTGGCTCATAAAGCAGGCTTTTTCCACTCCGCTCAAATAGGGGTGCGCCGACAAACCGGGTACGAGTTCCGCCATTGCCTGTTCCAGCCTTTCAGACGGCATCAGTGCGTCGAAAAACTGAAACGGGATGCCGCGCACGCCGAAGGTATCGGTAATGTGCGCCCTGCGTTCTGCGGCGGAAGCTAAGCTGATAACGTGGTTTTGCATTAAATCTCCTGTTCTTTCCCTGCCGAATCCGACCGCGCCTGCCGGCGGTTTTTAATCAGCCGGTGCAAAATGCCGAAGTATTGCCTCATGGTAAACAGCCGCCTCATCTTGCCGTCTGCCGCGAAATCCAGCCACGCGCCGGCGGGCGGCGTGTCCGTCCGTTTGAAGCATTGGTACAAAAACCGGCGGGCGCGTTCAAAATCTTCTTCCGGCAAATGTTTCTCCAGCAATTCATACGCTACTGCTTTTATTTGGCGGTATTCAAGGCTGTCGAACCGGGTTTTAAAACCCATAGACTGCAAAAAATCGTTTCTGGCGGTTTTTTGGATGCCTTGCGCGATTTCGTGTTGGCGGATGCTGTATTTGGATGAAACCTGATTGGCGTGAAGGCGGTATTTGACCAAGGCTTCGGGATAATAAGCCAGCCTGCCCAATTTGCTGACATCGTACCAAAATTGGTAATCTTCCGCCCAATCCCGCTCGGTGTTGTAACGCAATCCGCCGTCAATGACGCTGCGCCGCATAATCATCGTGTTGTTGTGTATGGGGTTGCCGAAAGGGAAAAAGTCGGCAATATCTTCGTGCCGGGTCGGCTTTTTCCAAATTTTGCCGTGCCTGTGATGCCGCGCCAGCCGGTTGCCGTCCTTTTCTTCCGACAAAACTTCCAGCCACGCGCCCATCGCGATGATGCTGCGGTCTTTTTCCATCTCGCCCACGATTTTCTCAATCCAGTCGGGGGGCGGCAATATCGTCGGCATCGGTGCGTGCAATATATTCCCCCATTCCTGACTTTGCCAATTCGTCCAGCCCGATGTTTAAAGAGGGAATCAGGCCGGAATTTTGAGCTTGTGCAAGGATTTTGATACGGCTGTCCCGCTTTTGAAAATCCTTGGCAATGGCAAGCGTACCGTCTGTCGAGCCGTCATCGACAATCAAAATCTCCAAGTTGCGCCAAGTCTGATTCACGACGGTGGCTAATGATTGGGCGAAATATTTTTCTACGTTGTAGGCGCAAATCAATACGCTGACTAAAGGCTGCAATTTATTCTCCCGATAGGCACGATGCCGTCTGAAGGCTTCAGACGGCATTTGGACTGTACAACGGTTACTCGCCCAAAAGCGCGATGTCGGCTACCGCGTTCATTTGCTCTGCCAAGCGGTTCAGCAGGTTCAGGCGGTTTTGTTTTACGGCGGCATCTTCCGCCATTACCATCACGCCGTCAAAGAATGCATCGACTTGCGGTTTGACGGAAGCCAGTTCGGACAAGGCGGTTTGGAAATTGCCTTCGGCAACAGCGGCGGCGATTTTCGGCTGCAAGCCTTGCGCAGCGGCAAAGAGGGCTTTTTCTTCGTCCTGTTGCAACAGGCTTTCGTTAACCACGCCCAACTCGGCATCGGCTTTTTTCAGCAGGTTTTGCACGCGTTTGTTGGCGGCGGCGAGCGCGGCGGCTTCGGGCAGCTGTTTGAACGAGGCAACGGCCTGCAGTTTGGCCACTACGTCGTCCAAACGGCGCGGCTGTTTCGCCAATACGGCGGCAACGATGTCTTGCGGATAATCGTTTTGCAGCAACACGGCCAAACGCGCCTGCATGAAGTCGGCGGTTTCAGACGGCGTTTTTTCGTTGAGCAAACCTTTGGGGAAGCTGTCGAATGCCGTCTGAATCAGTTCGTTTACGTCCAAACCGTACTGCATCAGCATACGCAAAATACCCAATGCGGAACGGCGCAGGGCGTATGGGTCTTTGTCGCTGGTCGGAATCAGACCGATGCCCCAAATGCCGACCAGGGTTTCCAGCTTGTCGGCAAGTGCAACGGCAGTGGCAATTTTGCTTTCGGGCAGCTTGTCGCCGGCAAAACGCGGTTGGTAATGTTGCTCGACGGCTTCGGCGATTTCTTCGGTTTCGCCGTCCAAGCGGGCATAGTATTTGCCCATCGTGCCTTGCAGTTCGGGAAACTCGCCGACCATTTCGGTTACCAAGTCGGCTTTTGCCAAACGCGCGGCGCGTTCGGCTGCGGCGGCATCCGCGCCCAATGCTTTGGCGATATGGGCGGCGATGCTTTGCAGGCGTTCGATGCGCTCGGCCTGCGAACCGATTTTATTGTGGTAAACCACGCCGGACAATTTCGGCAGACGGCTTTCCAAAGTCGCTTTTTGGTCTTGTTTGTAGAAGAACTCGGCATCAGACAGGCGTGCGCGCAAGACGCGTTCGTTGCCTTGGATGATGTGTGACGGGTCTTCGGTTTGCAGGTTGGACACCAGCAGGAAGCGGTTCATCAGCTTGCCGTTTTGATCGAGCAGCGGGAAGTATTTTTGGTTTTGCTGCATGGTCAGAATCAGGCATTCTTGCGGTACGGCGAGGAAGTGTTCTTCAAAACCGGCTTCCAAAACAACAGGCCATTCGACCAGCGCGGTTACTTCGTCCAACAATGCTTCATCGGCGGCGACGGCGGCGTTCAGACGGCGCGCCTGCCCTTCCAATGCCGTCTGAATCGCAGCTTTGCGCTCGGCAAACGAAGCGACGACTTTGCCTTGCTCGCGCATTTGTTCGGCGTAGCTGTCGGCGTTTTCAATAGTGATTTCGCCGTCGGAGAGGAAGCGGTGCCCCAAGGTTTTGTTGCCGCTTTGCAGGCCCAAAACGCTGACGTTCACAATGTCGCCGCCGTGCAGCACAATCAGCCCGTGGACGGGGCGCACGAAGGTAAACGTGCTGCTGCCCCAACGCATCACTTTCGGAATCGGCAGTTTTTTCACTGCGGCATTGATGATGTCTTCCAAAAGTTCGCCCAACAGTTTGCCGGTTTGGACGTATTCGTAGGCGTACACATCCTGTTTGCCGTCGTGGACGATGGTCAAGTCTTCGATTTTCGCGCCCGCACCGCGTGCGAAACCTTCCAAAGCCTTGGTCGGCGCACCGTCTTTTACGGCATTCGCCACGGCAGGGCCTTTTTTCACGATTTTCTGGTCGGCTTGAACGGCTTTGACGTTTTTGACTTGAACCGCCAAACGGCGCGGAGAAGCGTAGGCAGTGTATTCAGCTGCGCCGTCAACCAGTTGCGCTTTTTCCAAGCCTTCGGCAACGGCGGCGGCAAAATGGTTGCCCAGATTATTCAGGGCTTTGGGCGGGAGTTCTTCAGTGAGAAGTTCAATTAAAAGGGTTTGGGTCATCATTCGGCTTTCTTTGAATTTGGTTAATCTGCCTGTTTATAGGTTTCGCTGTAATTTTCCCAGCCGTCATCCCCGTAAAAACCGTCAACCAGCGGGGTGGCGTGCAAAGTGGCGACATCTTCGCGGTCTGCCAGCCAAGAGATAATGGCTTTTTTCTCGGTTTCTCCCAAGCTTCGGGCGCCGGATTTTTGAAACAGGCACGAAAAATCGCCGCAATCGCCCCCGCCCGCCATTTCCAAGCCGTTTACCACAAGATACGCAATCAGCTCGTCCATAAAGCGGCCAAACGCTTCGGCATCGTCCTCAGCTTGGTGCAAACTGCCTTGAACGCCGAAAATCAATGCTTGAAACTCGCCCAAATGCAGCTTTTTATGCTGGCGGCGGTTCATTTTGTGCAGGCGTTTCCTGCTTGGGGTGCGGAAATAGACAGGCATGATTTTCCTAAAAAATATAATGGCTTCCGGACGGCTGCCTTATCGTGCCGCCCGAACGTAAAAAATCGTCGCCCCCTTAGGCGGCGTTTGCCTTCATTAAAGGGAAGCCCAGTTTTTCGCGGCTTTCAACATATTTTTGCGCCACGGCGCGGCTCAATGCACGAATACGTCCAATATAAGTTGCCCGCTCAGTTACGGAAATCGCGCCGCGTGCGTCTAAAAGGTTGAACGTATGCCCCGCTTTGAGGACAAGCTCGTAGGCAGGCAGGGCGAGGGCGGCGTTTTCTTCGGCAAGCAGGCGTTTGGCTTGCGCTTCGTAGTCGTTGAACTGGCGCAGCAGCCAATCGGCATCGCTGTATTCGAAGTTGTAGGTGGATTGTTCGACTTCGTTTTGGTGGTACACGTCGCCGTAAGTTACTGTATTACCGTCCAGCGTTTTTGCCCAAACGAGGTCATAGACGTTTTCCACGCCTTGCAGGTACATCGCCAAGCGTTCGATGCCGTAGGTGATTTCGCCGAGTACGGGGGTGCAGTCGATGCCGCCGACTTGTTGGAAATAGGTGAACTGGGTTACTTCCATACCGTTGAGCCAGACTTCCCAGCCCAAACCCCACGCGCCGAGGGTGGGGTTTTCCCAGTCGTCTTCGACAAAGCGGATGTCGTGCACTTTGGGGTCGATGCCCAATTCGCGCAGGGAGTCGAGATAGAGGTCTTGGATATTGGCGGGAGCGGGCTTGAGGGCGACTTGGAATTGGTAATAGTGTTGCAGGCGGTTGGGGTTGTCGCCGTAGCGACCGTCTTTGGGGCGGCGGCTGGGTTGGACGTAGGCGGCAAACCAAGGCTCGGGGCCGAGTGCGCGCAGACAGGTGGCGGGATGGGATGTGCCGGCACCGACTTCCATGTCGAAGGGTTGGATGACGGTGCAGCCTTTGTCTGCCCAGAATGTTTGCAGTTTGAAGATGATTTGTTGGAAGGTAAGCATGGCTTATGATTCGATAAAATAAAGGGTTTATTTTACTGTTTCCATTGCTGTTTGGATAGGTTTATCTCAAAGACAGACTGATTTGAAAACACGGCATACATGATATAGTGGATTAAATTTAAACCAGTACAGCGTTGCCTCGCCTTAGCTCAAAGAGAACGATTCTCTAAGGTGCTCAAGCACCAAGTGAATCGGTTCCGTACTATTTGTACTGTCTGCGGCTTCGTCGCCTTGTCTTGATTTTTGTTAATCCGCTATATGTTTCGGTTAGGCGGCAGGCTGCCCTATTGAATACCTTAAAGCAGGCTATGCCTGCCAACGCCATATCCAAACACAGTCTTTAATTTAAATCCGGAAAATAAAAAGCACGACCAAACGGTCGTGCTTTTCCAAACCAAACAAGTTTATTTCTTGTGCGAACGGATATAGTCCAAAGTTTTGAGCTGTGCAATCGCAGCAGCCAATGCTTTATGCGCCTCCGCCAAAGCCTTATCGTCTTTAGCTTGGGAAATGCCCGCTTCTGCGGCTTTTTTCGCCTCTTCCGCACGTGCCTGATCCATCTCCGCACTGCGGACGGCAACATCCGCCAAGACAGTTACTTTATCAGGCTGTACTTCCAAAACACCGCCGGAAACAGCAACCAAAACCTCTTTATCCTCGCCCAGAACGGTCAAACGCAAAGCCCCCAGCCGCACCAAACTCATAATCGGCTCGTGTCGCGGATAAATACCGAGTTCGCCCTGTACAGTCGGAACAACGATAAATGTTGCCTCGCCTGAATAGATTTTCTGCTCGCTACTTACCACCTCAACTTGCATGATGCTCATGCCGACCTCCTTAGTTTAAGGTTTTCGCTTTCTCTACTGCTTCTTCAATGCTGCCGACCATATAGAATGCCTGCTCGGGCAGATAATCGTATTCGCCGTTCAAGATGGCTTTGAAGCCGGCAATGGTATCGCGCAGGGCGACATATTTGCCCGGAGAACCTGTAAACACTTCGGCAACGTGGAACGGTTGGGACAGGAAGCGTTGGATTTTACGCGCACGCATTACGGTCAGTTTGTCTTCATCAGACAATTCGTCCATACCCAAGATGGCGATGATGTCGCGCAATTCTTTGTATTTCTGCAGGGTGGACTGTACGCCGCGCGCTACGTCGTAGTGCTCTTGACCCAATACCATCGGATCCAGTTGGCGCGAAGTAGAATCAAGCGGATCGACTGCCGGGTAAATACCCAAAGAGGCAATATCGCGGCTCAATACGACGGTTGCGTCCAAGTGGGCGAACGTTGTTGCCGGAGACGGGTCGGTCAAGTCGTCCGCAGGTACATATACGGCTTGGATGGAAGTAATGGAACCGGTTTGGGTAGAGGTAATACGCTCTTGCAAACAACCCATTTCTTCTGCCAATGTCGGTTGGTAGCCCACTGCAGACGGCATACGGCCCAACAATGCGGATACTTCGGTACCGGCCAGGGTGTAACGGTAGATGTTGTCCACGAAGAACAATACGTCGCGACCTTTACCGTTTTCGTCTTTTTCGTCACGGAAGTATTCGGCCATAGTCAAACCGGTCAAAGCAACGCGCAGACGGTTGCCCGGAGGTTCGTTCATTTGGCCATACACCATAGCTACTTTATCCAATACGTTGGAATCTTTCATCTCGTGGTAGAAGTCGTTACCTTCACGGGTACGCTCACCCACGCCTGCGAACACGGACAAGCCGCTGTGCGCTTTGGCGATGTTGTTGATCAATTCCATCATGTTCACGGTTTTACCCACACCGGCACCGCCGAACAGACCTACTTTACCGCCTTTGGCAAACGGACACAGCAAGTCAATCACTTTAATGCCCGTTTCGAGCAATTCGGTTGTGGAAGACAGTTCGTCAAACTTAGGAGCGGCTTGGTGGATGGCACGACTCTTGTCGGTATCGATCGGACCTGCCTCGTCAACAGGCGTTCCCAATACATCGACAATGCGTCCCAACGTACCTTTACCTACCGGCACAGTAATGGGCGCACCGGTATTGCTCACAGTCATGCCGCGTTTCAAACCGTCCGAGCTGCCCATCGCAATGGTACGGACTACGCCGTCGCCCAAAAGCTGTTGGACTTCCAAAGTCAGACCGTTTTCGTCTAATTTCAAAGCGTCGTAAACGCGCGGAATCATGTCGCGTGGAAATTCCACGTCAACAACCGCACCGATAATTTGTACGATTTTGCCTTGGCTCATTATCGTATCCTAATTTCCGTACAGGATTCAGACGGCATCAGACAGCCGCCGCACCTGCTACAATTTCTGACAATTCCGTGGTAATCGCAGCTTGACGCGATTTGTTATATACCAAACGCAACTCTTTGATGGCATTGCCTGCATTGTCTGTTGCAGCTTTCATGGCAACCATGCGGGCTGCCTGTTCGGATGCCATATTGTCGCTCAACGCCTGATAAACCACAGACTCTAAATAGCGGCGAACCAAATATTCCAACACTGCAAGTGCAGTCGGTTCGTAGCGGTATTCCCAGCTGAACGGTGATTTGGGAGCTGAATCGCCAATCACGTTCTCACCGATAGGCAGCAATACTTCCATTCTCGGTTCTTGACGCATGGTATTGACAAAACCCGAATACACCAGATGGATTCTGTCAATTTCATGTTTCTCATACCGTTGGAAGAGTTCTGTCAAAGGTCCGAACAGCATTTCCATTTTTGGGGTATCGCCCAAATTTACGGCACTGGCAACCACATTCAGACCAATGCTCTGACACGCCATCAGACCTTTACTGCCAAGGCATACGATTTCCTCTTCAATACCTTGATTCTGATACTCTTGAACTTGTGCCAAAAACTTTTTCAGCACGTTGGCGTTCAAACCGCCACACAAACCCTTATCAGACGTAATCAAAATAAAACCGACACGTCTGATTTCCCGATGAGATTCCAGTAACGGAATACCATGATCGGTATTGGTTTGCGCAAGATGGCTCATCACCATACGCACTTTTTCGGCATACGGACGCGCCAAACGCATCCGTTCCTGAGTCTTCCGCATTTTAGAGGTTGACACCATCTGCATCGCTTTAGTGATCTTTTGGGTATTCTGAACACTGCGGATTTTGGTGAGAATCTCTTTTCCTACTGCCATTTCAGACTCCTTTCACTTCAAGCCTTATGCCTGATAGGCGTAAGAAGATTTGAAGGATTTCATGGCTGCTTCAAGCGTTTTCTCGCTCTCGTCGGACATTGCACCTGAAGCATTGACGGCTTCCAAAACTTCCGGATGTTGGGTACGGACAAAGCTCAAAAATTCAGATTCAAAAGCCAGAGCTTTGGCAACCGGAACATCAGAATACGAACCGTTGTTGATTGCCCAAAGGGTCAAAGCCATTTCAGCCGTATTCAACGTACTGAACTGTTTCTGTTTCATCAGTTCGGTTACGACTTCGCCATGCTCCAATTGTTTGCGCGTAGCTTCATCCAAATCGGATGCAAATTGCGAGAACGCCGCCAATTCACGATATTGTGCCAACGCCAAACGGATACCGCCACCCAGCTTTTTAATCACTTTGGTTTGTGCAGCACCGCCTACGCGGGATACGGAAATACCGGCATTGATTGCAGGACGGATACCGGCGTTGAAGAGGTCGGTTTCCAAGAAAATCTGACCGTCGGTAATCGAAATGACGTTAGTCGGAACGAAAGCAGATACGTCGCCCGCTTGGGTTTCGATAATCGGCAAAGCAGTCAGAGAACCGGTTTTGCCTTTTACTTCGCCGTTGGTCAATTTCTCCACTTCGTGTTCATTGACACGTGCTGCACGTTCCAACAGACGGGAGTGCAGGTAGAACACATCGCCGGGATAGGCTTCGCGGCCGGGCGGACGGCGCAAAAGCAGGGAAATTTGACGGTAAGCCACAGCCTGTTTGGACAAATCGTCATAAACAATCAAGGCATCTTCGCCGCGGTCGCGGAAGAATTCACCCATCGTACAACCGGAGTAAGGTGCGATATATTGCAATGCCGCCGCTTCAGATGCAGTTGCAGCAACCACAATCGTGTGTTCCATCGCGCCATGCTCTTCCAATTTGCGGACCACGTTGGCAATAGAAGATGCTTTTTGACCGATAGCGACATAGATACAGATAACACCCGTACCTTTTTGGTTGACGATGGCATCCAGCGCTACGGCCGTTTTACCGGTTTGACGGTCGCCAATAATCAACTCACGCTGACCGCGACCGACAGGAACCATAGAGTCAATCGCCTTCAGACCGGTTTGCATCGGCTGGTCAACCGATTTGCGCGCAATCACGCCCGGTGCGATTTTTTCGATAGGGGCGGTCAAAGTTGTATTAATCGGGCCTTTGCCGTCGATAGGCCGACCCAATGCATCAACGACGCGTCCGACCAGTTCGCGTCCGACCGGCACTTCCAAGATACGACCGGTACAGGTAACCGTGTCGCCTTCTTTAATATGTTCGTGCTCGCCCAACACTACGGCGCCGACGGAGTCGCGCTCCAGGTTCATCGCCAAGCCGAAAGTGTTACCCGGGAATTCGAGCATCTCACCTTGCATTGCATCTGACAAACCATGGATGCGAACGATACCGTCAGTTACCGAAATCACCGTACCACGGGTACGCACTTCGGCATTTACAGACAGATTTTCGATCTTGGCTTTAATCAAATCGCTAATTTCAGCAGGATTAAGCTGCATGAAAACTCTCCTAATTCGTCATAGTCGTGTACAAGGCACTCAATTTGCCTTGTACAGACAAATCCAAAACCTGATCACCCACTTCAACTTTTATGCCGCCAATCAGCTCCGGTTCGATTTCGACAGAGATTTTCAGCTCGCTGTCGAAACGCTTATTCAGCATTTGCGCCAACTCGCCGACCTGTTTGTCGGTCAACGGATAGGCACTGTAAATGACGGCAGATTTGATATGGTTGAATGATAAGGTCAAGTCTTGATATTGAGCATATACTTCCGGCAATATCGACAAACGTTTCTGCCCGGCCAAGACGATAACAAAGTTTTTCAACTCCTTGTCTTTCAAACCGACCAAATCGATGAGGATATCTGCTTTTTCTGAAGCATTCGTTTCAGGACGGTCAATCAATGAAGCCACCTTCCCTTCCTGAACAACCGCCGCAAGTTTTTCCAGTCCGCCCAACCAAGACTCAATTTGGCTTTTTTCCTGAGCCAGACCGAACAATGCCTTTGCATAAGGTCTGGCAATCGTTGCGAACTCTGCCATAAGATTACAGCTCCTGTTTCAGGGTATCGAGCAGTTTTGCGTGTTTGGAAGCATCGACTTCGCTGCGCAAAATAGATTCGGCACCTTTGACAGCCAACACGGCAACCTGCTCGCGCAGGGATTCGCGTGCGCGGAACAATTCCTGCTCCACATCGGCCTTTGCCTGAGCTGCAATGCGCGCCGCCTCGGAAGAAGCCTGTTCTTTGGCTTCTTCGACAATTTTGGCGGCACGTTTTTCGGCGTTGGCAACCATTTCGGAAACCTGATTACGCCCTTCTGCCAAGAGTTCTGCAACCTTTTTTTCAGCCTGCTCGAAATCGCTTTTACCACGCTCGGCAGCTGCCAAGCCTTCGGCGACTTTTGCGGCACGCTCATCCAAAGCTTTTGCAATCGGCGGCCACACGAATTTCATGGTAAACCATACCAAACCGAAAAAGACGATGATTTGAGCGAATAATGTTGCATTGATATTCACGTTACTTAACCTTCGTATTGGGGTTAATCAAACAGGCTGCGCCTGTACGGAACGGACGAATCCGTCCTGATTATGCACCTGCAAACGGGTTAACGAAGGCGAACAGCAGTGCAATGGCGACACCAATCAAGAATGCGGCATCAATCAAACCGGCAATCAGGAACAGTTTGGTTTGCAGCGGACCGATCAGTTCGGGCTGACGGGCAGAAGACTCCAAATATTTAGAACCGACCATTGCGATACCGATAGAGGCACCCAGTGCGCCCAATGCAACGATCAAACCACATGCGATAGCAATCAAACCCATTTTAAACTCCTTAAAGAAACAAAGGTTAAACTACAAAAACAAACTACTTAGGAAAATCAGTGCGCATCATGTGCCTGTCCGATATAGACGAACGCCAACGCCATGAAAATAAACGCCTGCAGGGTAATCACCAAAATATGGAAAATCGCCCATGCCAAACCGGCAATAATGTGGAATACAAACAGAATCGGATCCATGACTTCGACGCTGCCGGAAGCCGCCCAAGCACCGCCAAGCAAGGCTATCAACAAGAATACCAACTCGCCTGCATACATATTGCCGAACAACCGCATACCGTGGGATACGGTTTTAGAAAGAAACTCGACCAAATTCAGCAGGAAGTTCGCAGGTGCGAGTTTTGCACCGAACGGCGCGCTGAACAACTCGTGAAACCATCCGCCCAATCCTTTGATTTTGATGTTGTAATAGATACAAATCAGCAACACGCCGACAGCGAGTGCCAAAGTGGTGTTCAAATCGGCAGTCGGTACGACGCGCAACAGGGCGTGATGGTTGCCGGTAATGCCCTGCCATACCATCGGCAGCAAATCGACCGGCAGCATATCCATCGCGTTCATCAGGAAAATCCAGACAAACAGCGTCAGACCCAACGGCGCGACGGCTTTTCTAGACTTTTCGTTGTGAATGATGCTCTTACACATATCGTCCACAAACTCAAACAAGATTTCCACGGCGGCCTGGAAACGTCCGGGAACGCCTGCCGTCGCTTTTTTTGCACCGCGCCACAACAGGAAGCTGCCGATTACGCCCAACAGGACGGCAAAAAAGACGGCATCAAGGTTAATAAACGAAAAATCAGCAATGTTTTTCAGTCCCTGACCCTGAGTAACATCCGACAAACTGGTCAAGCTCTGCAAGTGGTGCTTGATGTAGTCGGCAGCGGTAATGGTTTCACCTGCCATAATCTTTCACTCTCAACAATACTAAAAAAACCAAATGGCTGACACCGAGCAGCCCCATCAGAAACGGGGCGAACACCAGCGATTGATGCCATACAGCAAATACGGCGAGCATGGACAACAGCGACAGCACTACTTTTAAAATCTCTCCGAAGACGAACATCCTGCTTTGCAGGAAGGGGTTTCCCCTGAAAAGTTTTAAAAGTAAAACTGCAACAAACGTGGGAAGCAGGTAGGACAAACCGCCACCGACCGCCGAAAGGAATCCGGCAAAACCCCATACGGCAAAGGCAACTGCGGCGCATATGGACAATACGGCGGATTGTAGGATGATAATCTGCTTCATAAAGGGAATGTTTCCGCCTCGAATTTGAGGCGCGGCTAATATAATTTAGAAGCCTTATTACGTCAAGCAATATGTTAATCTTTGTGAAACAACGTATCCCAATCCGCCGCGCTCGCCGCCTGAATAACGGCGACAGGTGTCATTCTAACACACATTACATATAATTACAGGATATTAAGGAGTTTGTCCGCAATTTCTTTACACTTTTAATGTTCTTACGTGATTTGTTTGCTTTACGTGGAAATAATAAAAAATCAACGCGAAATTGTAGCAGTTTATCGGTCGGATTGTCGGCAGTTTGGGGAATTTGCTCAATAAATAAAAGGTCGTCTGAAAATATTTTCAGACGACCTTGGATTCGGATTTCAAGTGCAACACTAGTGTATTAGTGGTTGGAACAGATTCAAGAATAAAACACTTGGCGTTTCGTAGCCAAGTGTTTTTCTTGGTCGGTGGTTCAACTCATCTTGAACCCTGCGTATCTCCCGATCACTGATGTTACGGAAATCGGTTTGTTTGGGGAAGTATTGCCGGATGAGTCCGTTGGTGTTCTCATTCAGCCCTTTCTCCCAAGAATGGTAAGGGCGACAAAAATAAGTCTCCGCTTTCAATGCTTTGGTTATTTTGGTGTGTTGGTAGAACTCTTTGCCGTTATCCATGGTGATGGTGTGCACCCTGTCTTTATGTGCCTTTAATGTCCTAACAGCTGCCCGGGCAGTGTCTTCGGCTTTGAGGCTATCCAATTTGCAGATGATGGTGTAGCGGGTAACGCGTTCGACCAAGGTCAATAATGCGCTTTTCTGTCCTTTGCCGACAATGGTGTCGGCTTCCCAATCGCCGATACGGGATTTCTGGTCGACGATAGCGGGTCGGTTTTCTATGCCGACACGGTTGGGTACTTTGCCTCTGGTCCATGTGCTGCCGTAGCGTTTGCGGTAGGGTTTGCTGCATATTCTGAGATGTTGCCACAACGTGCTGCCGTTGCTTTTGTCTTGGCGAAGGTGGCGGTAAATGGTGCTGTGGTGGAGCGTGATCTGGTGGTGTTTGCACAGGTAGGCGCATACTTGTTCGGGACTGAGTTTGCGGCGGATAAGGGTGTCGATGTGCTGAATCAGCTGCGAATCGAGCTTATAGGGTTGTCGCTTACGCTGTTTGATAGTCCGGCTTTGCCGCTGGGCTTTTTCGGCGCTGTATTGCTGCCCTTGGGTGCGGTGCCGTCTGATTTCGCGGCTGATGGTGCTTTTGTGGCGGTTCAGCTGTTTGGCGATTTCGGTGACGGTGCAGTGGCGGAACAGGTATTGGATGTGGTATCGTTCGCCTTGGGTCAGTTGCGTGTAGCTCATGGCAATCTTTCTTGCAGGAAAGGCCGTATGCTACCGCATACTGGCCTTTTTCTGTTAGGGAAAGTTGCACTCCAAATGCGAATCCGCCGACCTTTTCCGAATAAAGGATTAGCAACGGCCTGCCGCTTTAAGCAAAGCATTGCATTGACTTTTGCCTTTGTGCGTTCCGCCTCCCAAACAAATTGCATCGGAAGTGGTAACGCCGATTGTGCTGATTACACTGGTAACATAGCATTGGCTCACGCGCTTACCCACAGTTGCGGTAAAGTTGATGCGTATGCCTTCATTGCTGCGGTTGCTGATTTTTACGGCATTTGGGCTGACGCCCAAGGCAAACGCGGCACGTTCCTGAAGTTTCTGGTCGGAAACGGTTACATTATTGATTGAGCCGCAACCTGCTAATGCCAACGCAACGAACGCAGCCGAAACGATGATGCGTGTGTTCATAATTTCCTCGAAAATTAAAAATGAAAACAGGAAAACGATTCTTACGTGAAGCAGAAAAATGTCAATAGAATTATATTTCCCACTTAAAATCTGGAAAGCTATTCTCTATATTTCAGACGGTATATCCCGCAAAATTAAGGTCGGTAATCTATGCCCAACTGCTTCAAGATATGGTCGAAGGTTTCGGGCGTGTCGAAATGCAGGATGATTTTGCCTTTTTTATGGTTGGCGGTTTTGATTTCGGCGTTGACACCCAGTTTTTCAGTCAGCAAATCATTCAGGCGGCCGATGTCGGCGGCGGCAGTCTTTTTGGGCTCGGGACGTTTGTTTTGAAGGGCGGCTTGGCTGCGGCGTTCGACTTCGCGCACCGACCAGCCGTTTTTGACGGCCTTTTGCGCCAATTCGAGCTGTTCGACGACGGGCAGGGTCAGCAGTGCGCGGGCGTGCCCCATTTCGAGGCGGCGTTGGTAAAGCATTTCCTGCACGGGTTCGGGCAGGCTTAAAAGGCGCAGGCTGTTGGAAATCGCGCTTCGGCTTTTACCGACGGCTTGGGCGATGGTTTCGTGGGTCAGTCCGAACTCGTCGGCAAGGCGTTTCAAGCCTTGTGCTTCTTCGATGGGGTTGAGGTTTTCGCGCTGGAGGTTTTCGATCAAACCCATTGCCAATGCGGTTTCGTCGCTGATGGTTTTGATAACGGCAGGGATTTCGGTCAGACCGGCAATCTGTGCGGCGCGCCAACGGCGTTCGCCTGCAATCAGTTCGTATCGGGACAGTCCGTGTTCGCGCACGATGACGGGCTGTATCACGCCTTGCGCCTTAATCGAATCTGCCAGCTCCTGCAAGGCTTCGTCATCGATTTGAACACGCGCCTGATAGCGGCCGGGCCGGATATCTTTAACCGCAACCGTGGTCAATCGGTCGCCGCTGCTGTTGTCTGCGCCGTTGGCGAGCAGCGAATCCAAACCGCGCCCCAATCCGCCTTTTACTTTTGCCATACCGCCCTCCCGTGCCTATTCAGATAGGATGTTAAATCGGATATTTTATCGGATATTGGGTGTTGCCGACAATTTGTATCCGTATTTATCGGATTTCTGTTTTTTCACTATAATAGCCGGTTTGCCGTTGCAGGCGGTTTTATGGGAAAGGCGGATGATGGTACGGCGTTTGATAATCGGCATCAGTGGGGCGAGCGGTTTCCAATACGGCGTGAAGGCTTTGGAACTTTTACGCGCGCAAGATATCGAAACGCACCTTGTGGTATCGAAAGGTGCGGAGATGGCGCGCGCTTCGGAAACGGCTTATGCGAGAGACGAGGTATATGCCTTGGCGGACTTCGTGCATCCGATCGGCAATATCGGGGCGTGCATTGCCAGCGGTACGTTTAAAACGGACGGGATGCTGGTCGCCCCCTGTTCGATGCGGACGCTTGCCTCGGTCGTGCACGGCTTCGGCGACAACCTCTTGACGCGTGCGGCGGATGTGGTTTTGAAGGAAAGGCGGCGGCTGGTGCTGATGGTGCGCGAAACGCCGCTGAACCTTGCCCATTTGGACAATATGAAGCGGGTAACGGAAATGGGCGGCGTGGTGTTTCCCCCTGTTCCTGCGATGTACCGCAAACCGCAGACGGCGGACGACATAGTGGCGCACAGTGTTGCACACGCTTTGTCGCTGTTCGGAATCGATACGCCGGATTCGGCGGAATGGCAGGGAATGGCGGATTAAAGGACAAAAATGCCGTCTGAACACGGATACGGTTCAGACGGCATCATTTTATACGACTGCCTTATTTGGCTGCGCCTTCATTCCATGCGGCAGGGGATTTGTAGCCCTCGAAGCGTTTGTGCGCGTAGGCTTTGAACGCGTCGGAGTTATAGGCCTCGGTTACGTCTTTAAGCCATTGGCTGTCTTTGTCGGCGGTTTTGACGGCAGACCAGTTGACATAGGCAAAGCTCGGTTCTTGGAACAGGGCTTCGGTCAGCTTCATGCCGCTGCTTATGGCGTAGTTGCCGTTGACGACGGCAAAATCCACGTCGGCGCGGCTACGCGGCAGTTGCGCGGCTTCAAGCTCGACGATTTTGATGTTTTTCAGGTTTTCGGCAATGTCCGCTTTGGATGCGGTCAGCGGATTGATGCCGTCTTTGAGTTTGATCCAACCCAGTTCGTCGAGCATCACCAAGACGCGGGCGAAGTTGGACGGGTCGTTGGGCGCGGATACGGTGCTGCCGTCTTTGACTTCTTCCAGCGATTTCAGCTTGCCCGGGTACAGTCCCAAAGGCGCGGTCGGCACTTGGAAGACTTCGGTGATGTCCAGATTGTGTTCTTTTTTGAAGTCGTCAAGATAGGGTTTGTGTTGGAAGACGTTGATGTCCAACTCGCCCTCAGCCAATGCCAGATTCGGGCGCACATAGTCGGTAAACTCGACCAGTTTGACGGTGTAGCCTTTTTTCTCCAGCTCGGGTTGGATTTGTTCTTTGACCATATCGCCGAAGTCGCCGACGGTCGTGCCGAAGACGATTTCTTTTTTCGCCGCGCCGTTGTCGGCGGCGGCAGAAGCGGATGCGGCGGGCGCGCTATCTTTTTGACCGCCGCAGGCGGCGAGGATGAGCGCGAGTGCGGCGGCGGAAAGGGTTTTGAAGAAGGTTTTCATATTTTCTCCTGATGTTGTGGCGGTTTCAAACAAAAATGACGGGCAGGGAGTCCTGCCGTCCGGATTCGGCGTTCAGACGGCATTTGCCGCGAACAGGGGGATTTTATAGCATTTTTCGGATAGCGGTGGGGGTTTTGGCGTTCAGACGGCATTTGGGTTCAACGTTTGTCGAGTTTCCGCGCCAACGCGTTGCCGGTGCTTTGAATCAGGATGACCAGCAGCACGAGGAGGGCGACGATGAAGACGATGACTTCGGTTTGGTAGCGGTAGTAGCCGTAGCGGATGGCGAGGTCGCCCAAGCCGCCGCCGCCTATCATCCCTGCCGCCGCGCTGTATGACAAAAGCCCGATGGCAAGCACGGTAATGCTGGAAACCATGCCCGCGCGCGCTTCGTTTAAGAGGACTTTGCGGATGATGGCAACCGGCGGCGCACCCATAGCGGCGGCGGCTTCAATCACGCCTTTGGGGACTTCGCGCAGGTTTTGTTCCACCAAACGGGCAAAATAAAACAATCCCGACACGCTCAACACCAGCGAGGCGGCAACCGGACCGATGGTGCTGCCGACGATGGCGCGTGTGGCGGGTATCATCGCAATCATCAGGATGACGAAGGGGAAGGCGCGCATGAGGTTGACGAGGTTGTCGAGCAGGAAGTTCACCAGCTTGTTGTAATGCAGTTGGCGGCTGGAGGTTACGAAGAGCAGCACGCCCAGCAGCGTGCCGAAGATGACGGCGAATGTGGTGGATAAGCCGACCATGACGAAGGTTTCGCCCAATGCGCGGACGATTTCGCCTTTCATACCGATGATGTTGGAAACGGCTTGTTGGAAGGTCAGGTCTGCCATTTCAGTCCTCTCTGATGAGTTCGCGCCCGATGTCGGATCGGGCGTGGATTTGGTTGCCGCGTACTTCGACGATTTCGACGACTTTGCCTTTATCCAAGAGGGCGGCGCGGTCGCACAGGCGGCGGATGACGCTCATTTCGTGGGTTACGATGACGATGGTTACGTTGAATCGTTTGTTGATGTCTTCCAAACATTCCAAGACGCTGCGCGTGGTGGCGGGATCGAGGGCGGAAGTGGGTTCGTCGGCGAGGATGACTTGGGGTTTGGGCGCGAGCGCGCGGGCGATGCCGACACGCTGTTTTTGTCCGCCGGAAAGCTGGGCGGGATAGTGGCCGGCGCGTTCGGTCAGTCCGACGATTTCGAGGCATTCGGCAACGCGCGCTTTGATTTTTTCAGACGGCCATCCGGCGATTTCCAAAGGAAAGGCAACATTGTCGGCAACGGTGCGGTTGCTCAAAAGATTAAACTGCTGAAACACCATGCCGATATTCTGCCGCGCCTGACGCAATGCGGCGGCATCAAGCGCGGTCAGCTCTTGTCCACAGACGTTGACCTTGCCCGTGTCGGGACGTTCCAACAGGTTAATCAGTCGCAACAGGGTGGATTTGCCTGCACCCGAATAACCCATCAGCCCGAAGATTTCGCCGTCGCGGATTTCGAGGCTGGTCGGCTCGACGGCGGCAAAACGGGTCTTGTCGCGCGTTTGGTAATGCTTGGAAACCTTGTCCAAAATAATCATTGTCTTTCCCATACAACAAAGCCCGATGTCGGACACAACGGGCACGGAAGATAAAGCTGAAATTGTCGGAACGCTTTAGCTGTTATGCCCGCAAGCTGTGTCAAATCGGCAGGTTAATTTTCGTAGGATATTATCGGGAAAGCGTTTTTTTGTCAATAAGGCAGGAAGCGGGCAACCATTTCGGACAATGCCGTCTGAAACGGGCAAAGGCAGCGGTTCTCACCAAAACGGCAAATAATTGAAAAATATATAGTGGATTAACAAAAATCAGGACAAGGCGACGAAGCCGCAGACAGTACAAATAGTACGGAACCGATTCACTTGGTGCTTCAGCACCTTAGAGAATCGTTCTCTTTGAGCTAAGGCGAGCCAACGCCGTACCGGTTTTTGTTAATCCACTATAAATTATGTCGGAAACATTCCAAAGGCGGTGCAGTTTCGGCATATAATTCATGCAAACGCCTGTTCAGACGGCATTTTGTCTTTTCCAACCCTGACCGTTCAGGGTTCCGATTCTTAAGGAAATCCGATGTACCCACCCTCTCTGAAGCATTCCCTGCCGCTGCTGGTGGCCCTGGTGCTTGCCGCGTGTTCTTCGACAAACACACTGTCAGCCGACAAGACCCCGGCAGACAATATAGAAACTGCCGACCTTTCGGCAAGCGTTCCCACCCGCCCTGCCGAACCCGAAGGAAAAACGTTGGCAGATTACGGCGGCTACCCGTCCGCACTGGATGCAGTGAAACAGAAAAACGATGCCGCCGTCGCCGCCTATTTGGAAAACGCCGGCGACAGCGCGATGGCGGAAAATGTCCGCAACGAGTGGCTGAAGTCTTTGGGCGCGCGCAGACAGTGGACGCTGTTTGCACAGGAATATGCCAAACTCGAACCGGCAGGGCGCGCCCAAGAAGTCGAATGCTACGCCGATTCGAGCCGCAACGACTATACGCGTGCCGCCGAACTGGTCAAAAATACGGGCAAACTGCCTTCGGGCTGCACCAAACTGTTGGAACAGGCAGCCGCATCCGGCTTGTTGGACGGCAACGACGCCTGGAGGCGCGTGCGCGGACTGCTGGCCGGCCGCCAAACCACAGACGCACGCAACCTTGCCGCCGCATTGGGCAGCCCGTTTGACGGCGGTACACAAGGTTCGCGCGAATATGCCCTGTTGAACGTCATCGGCAAAGAAGCACGCAAATCGCCGAATGCCGCCGCCCTGCTGTCCGAAATGGAAAGCGGTTTAAGCCTCGAACAACGCAGTTTCGCGTGGGGCGTATTGGGGCATTATCAGTCGCAAAACCTCAATGTGCCTGCCGCCTTGGACTATTACGGCAAGGTTGCCGACCGCCGCCAACTGACCGACGACCAAATCGAGTGGTACGCCCGCGCCGCCTTGCGCGCCCGACGTTGGGACGAGCTGGCTTCCGTAATCTCGCATATGCCCGAAAAACTGCAAAAAAGCCCGACCTGGCTCTACTGGCTGGCACGCAGCCGCGCCGCAACGGGCAACACGCAAGAGGCGGAAAAACTTTACAAACAGGCGGCAGCAACGGGCAGGAATTTTTATGCGGTGCTGGCGGGGGAAGAGTTGGGGCGCAAAATCGATACGCGCAACAATGTGCCCGATGCCGGCAAAAACAGCGTCCTCCGTATGGCGGAAGACGGCGCGATTAAGCGCGCGCTGGTGCTGTTCCGAAACAGCCGAACCGCCGGCGATGCGAAAATGCGCCGTCAGGCTCAGGCGGAATGGCGTTTCGCCACACGCGGCTTCGATGAAGACAAGCTGCTGACCGCCGCGCAAACCGCGTTCGACCACGGTTTTTACGATATGGCGGTCAACAGCGCGGAACGCACCGACCGCAAACTCAACTACACCTTGCGCTACATTTCGCCGTTTAAAGACACGGTAATCCGCCACGCGCAAAATGTTAATGTCGATCCGGCGTGGGTTTACGGGCTGATTCGTCAGGAAAGCCGCTTCGTTATGGGCGCGCAATCCCGCGTAGGCGCGCAGGGGCTGATGCAGGTTATGCCTGCCACCGCGCGCGAAATCGCCGGCAAAATCGGTATGGATGCCGCACAACTTTACACCGCCGACGGCAATATCCGTATGGGGACGTGGTATATGGCGGACACCAAACGCCGCCTGCAAAACAACGAAGTCCTCGCCACCGCAGGCTATAACGCCGGTCCCGGCAGGGCGCGCCGATGGCAGGCGGACACGCCCCTCGAAGGCGCGGTATATGCCGAAACCATCCCGTTTTCCGAAACGCGCGACTATGTCAAAAAAGTGATGGCCAATGCCGCCTACTACGCCTCCCTCTTCGGCGCGCCGCACATCCCGCTCAAACAGCGTATGGGCATTGTCCCCGCCCGCTGACGTACCGATGCCGTCTGAAACCCGCCCGGTCTTTCAGACGGCATTTTTATCCCGAACGGCATTGACGGCGAACCATAAATATAAGACAATCCGAAAATTGTTTTTCCTGCTTTTTCAAGCAGCTTGACACGGCACAAGCCGACCCGTTAGGAGGTGATGTTTCCGTCACGGCGCGTATCCCGCCGCCGCAAGGCACAGCGATACGGTAAACCTTCAACACCGTCTGCCCTACCCTTTCCACCGATATGATGGGCAGATGAAACAACCGAATTTATTAAAGGAAATAAAATGCCTGCAATCCGCGTAAAAGAAAACGAACCCTTTGAAGTCGCTATGCGCCGTTTCAAACGCGCCGTAGAAAAAACCGGCCTGCTGACCGAGCTGCGCGCCCGCGAAGCCTACGAAAAACCGACTACCGAACGCAAACGCAAAAAAGCGGCAGCCGTAAAACGCCTGCAAAAACGCCTGCGCAGCCAACAACTGCCGCCCAAAATGTACTAAACGTTCAAGTACAGATTACAGGTCAGCCCTGTGATATGAGGACACACCGCAAGACCTGCTCTGCGGTGTGTTTTGCTTTTCAGACGGCATCGAAACCCGCCGTTTCCATCCGACATCCCAGCGAGAACATTATGAGCCTGAAAATCCGCCTTACCGAAGACATGAAAACCGCGATGCGCGCCAAAGACCAAGTTTCCCTCGGCACCATCCGCCTCATCAACGCCGCCGTCAAACAGTTTGAAGTGGACGAACGCACCGAAGCCGACGATGCCAAAATCACCGCCATCCTGACCAAAATGGTCAAACAGCGCAAAGACAGCGTGAAAATCTACACTGAAGCCGGCCGTCAGGATTTGGCAGACAAAGAAAACGCCGAAATCGAGGTACTGCACCGCTACCTGCCGCAAATGCTCTCCGCCGGCGAAATCCGTACTGCGGTCGATGCCGCCGTTGCCGAAACCGGCGCGGCAGGTATGGCGGATATGGGCAAAGTGATGGGCGTATTGAAAACCCGACTTGCCGGCAAGGCCGATATGGGCGAAGTCAACAAAATCTTAAAAGCCGTGCTGACCGCCTGATTGTATGAATATAAGGAAAAATGCCGTCTGAACCCCATATCGCAGGTTCAGACGGCATTTTCATGGTTTGATGATATTTATAAAAATTTTGCAACACGCTCATGCACAGCAACTGCCGCTGCTCGTTGGCGTTGCCGCTCTATCGCTTGGTTAGCTGCACCATAATTGCACTCTAATGCTGATGCAATAACGTCCCAATATCGAATTGGCAGGGGCAACACGGTTTCGATACACCGAAACGGGTTTTGCCGATAAACGGATTCCGTTTGCGCCCCATCGGACAAAATGCCGTCTGAAACACGATTCCGTTCAGACGGCATAGATTTATTTGACCAATTTCAAGCCTTTTTTGGCGGGCCGGGGCGCGGTTTCGGCAGAGGTGTTTTCAGGCGACGTGTCGGGGCGATACGCTTCCAATTCAAACCCCATACCTTCGCCGGTCTCCCGTGCGAAAAGGCTGAGGACGTGTCCGACAGGTATCCATATGTCGTGCGCCTGTCCGCCGAAGCGGGCGGAAAAGCTGATCCAATCGTTGTCGATTTGAAGGTTTTGCGTGGCGGTCGCGCCGATGTTGAGCATAATTTCGTTGTCGCGGACGTACTGCATGGGGACGCGCGTGTGTTCGTTGACCCAGACAAGGATGTGCGGTGTGAGGCTGTTGTCGCTGCACCATTCGCAAAGTGCGCGGAGGATGTAGGGTTTGGTTGAGGTGGGCATGATGGGTTCCGTGTGGTGTGCCTGAATGTGAAAATGCCTGCAAAACGGCGGGTTTTGCAAGCATTTCGGACTTATTTGCGCATGGCTTTTTCGGCGGGTGTCAGTGCTTCGATAAAGGCTTCGCGCTGGAAGATGCGCTCGGCGTATTTGAGCAGCGGCGCGGCACTTTTGCCCAGTTTGACATCGTAGTGGCCGAGCCGCCACAGCAGCGGGGCAAGGGCGACATCAATCATAGAAAAATCTTCGCCGAGGATGTATTTGCTTTTGCTGAACGAAGGGGCAAGCATGGTCAGACCGTTGCCGATGGCTTCGCGCGCTTTTGCCTGTTCCTTGTTGGTGGCGGCGGGGTTTTCCAAAACTTGGACGTGGTTAAACAATTCTTTTTCCATACGGTACAGCACCAGCCGGCCCCTGCCGCGCATAACGGGATCGCCGGGCATAAGCTGCGGATGGGGGAAGCGTTCGTCGATGTATTCGTTGATGATGTTGGACTCGTGCAGCACCAAATCGCGCTCGACCAGCACGGGAACTTGGTTATACGGGTTCATGACGGCGAGGTCTTCGGGCTTGTTGTAAATATCGACGTCTTTGATTTCAAAATCCATACCTTTTTCGTACAAAACGAAGCGGCAGCGGTGGCTGAAGGGGCAGGTAATGCCGGAATAGAGGGTCATCATAATGATTGTCGCTCCTGTGTGATGCCTGCAAAACGGCTGATTTATAAAGGTTTAATCGCGCAATTATACGCGATTTCCGGCACTTAATCCAGAAATTCGGCTCAATCTGTTGTTTTTAATATATTTTCCCCGGTTTTCCGTATCAGTGCGAACTTACTGTCTTTGTTGCGCGGGCGCGCACCCTGCCAGACCGTCTGCCAGCCTTGCGGCGCATCCGCGTTTTGGGGCAAGCGGACGATGCGGTAGCGGCATTGTACATCGCCGACGCGGTGCGGCAATGTGCCGTACTGCGTCCAAACAATCCGCGTGTGTAGGTCGCCGCCGCCTATGTCGATACACTCGATGCCGTCTGAAAGCTCCCGTTTTAATTCCGGGGAAAGCGATGCCTCCATACTCCGGACGACGGGCGCGTGGCTTTTCGCCGCGTCCAGCCACGGCAGGAACAGCGTCATCAGCAAAGCCCAGGTCAGGGTAACGCCTGCCGCCCAGTTGGTAACCGCCTGCCTGCCGCGTATGTTTTTGCGGGTAATCGCCCACAGCCACAAGGGTGTGAACAGTACGGCAACCGCCATCGGAATGGGATCGATATCAGGAACATAATACGGGCTGAAATAGGCGGCGCGTTCGGCAAGCTTGGCGGGCCAGCCGTAATTCATGGCGAAAAAGCCCGTCCACAGGAACACGGCAAACAGTCCGAACGCCATAATGCCGAACCAGTTGACAAACGCCGCCGCGCCGCGTCTCAGGCTGTCCAGTTGCGCCGCGCCGAACAGGGCAAGCGGCGGAAGCAGCCAGACGAGGTTATCCTGAAAACGCTGCGGATTGACGGCAAGCAGCACCAAAACGGCAAGCATCCAGACGACGCCCAAAATCCCCCAGTCGGTCGAAAACAGGCGCGTGCGGCAAACCGTCCAAACCGCCAGCGGCAGCGCAGGCAATGCAAACCAAAGCAGGTTTTTCAGATAGTAAAACAAACTGAATGCCGTCTGAATGTGCCGCACGCCGCCGAACGTACCGAAAACGTGATCGTCGAGCCATTGCGCGAACAGCGCGGGCTGCGTTTTTGCCAAGAGCAGCGGGTAAACGGTCATAAGCGGCAGGGCAAAGGCAAGCGAGGCGACTGCCGTCAACATCAAACGCCTGCTTTGCCACGGACGGAAAAACATCAGCACGGGCAGGGGCAGCATCAGGGCAAATGCCGCCGGATAAGCTGCTGCCAACGACATCAGCGTCCAACCCGTACCGAGCAGAAAAGAGGCGGCAATCACGCGCCGGCGAGCCAAAGAATAACCGTGCAGCACCAGTCCGGCGGCGGCAAAGGCGGCGGCAGCGGGGTTGAGAAAGTGTACGGTCGGAATCAGCCCGATACAGCCGATGAGAATCAGGACGACGCTGCGCCCGTGGTGTCTGCCCAAAAAGTTGAAACCGGCAAAGCCGCAGGAAGTCAGTCCGACAACGGCGAAAAACACGCCGGCAAAGCGTGCGGCATCATACGGGTCGGCAGCCCACGGCGACAGCAAATGTTTGAACGCGGCGGCAACCCAAAGATACACGGGCGGTATGCCGAAATCGATTTGACCGAACAGATGGGCAACCAAAGGGGTGGGGCTGCCTGCCAGTGCTTCGACGGCGGTATAGACGGCAGGTTCGTCAGGATTCCACAAATCGTGGGAAAACACGCCGGGCCACAACCAGGCAAACGCCATCAACAGCAACAGCCACGGCTTTTCGTGGGTTTTGGCGGGCGGGCGGGCATCGGGCGGGGTATAGGTCAGCATAAGCGTGAGAAGAAATGGACGGATTGCCAAGTGTAGCAAATATTCGCACAAAGGTCGTGCAGAGACGGCATCAGATAAAATCCGACAGCATCAGACACAAAAAGACCGGCAACAAAAAAGACTGCACATGGCAGTCTTTGCAGATACTATCTTTTTCATAATATTTTTTCCTGGCCCGACACAGTCCATAGCATATCAAAACTGTTGTTTTCAATCAGGATATATACCCCCAATCCTAAATAAACAACAGCAACAAACCATCTGCTATATTTTTCCAAAGTTTCTCCAACAGAAGGGACTTGTGCTAATTTTTGGGCAGAAAAAACCAAGAGATAAATCATGACTAGAAAGGTAAGTAAAGCCACTATCAAATTCACTAAATTTAAGGTAGTAAAATATGGAACAAAGACACCAATATTGTCAGCACCACAACTTGCAAAAGTAATCATAGCGACTAGAAAAATCAGGTTTTTATTATCTTTGCGCAAACCCTCTTTGGCAATAGCCTCTCCATCGGAATCTCCTAAAAGCAAAACTTTGAGGCCTAGGAAAATCGGAATCAAGCCGAGCAAACCTAAAATCTCTTTACTAGGAATATAATCTAAGACAAATGCAAAAAGCAAACTTAGCAATATCAGGCTAACAGAGCCTAGAAATTGTCCTAAATAGATGTTAATGATGTCTTTTCTGCTTTTTCTTTTGGCAAAAAATAACATTAGGATAATAAGTAAGTCTACGGCTGTCCCAGAATACAGGATTATTGAAGTAACGACATTTTGAATCATAAAACATCTCATTCAAATATATTTTTTAATGTATTCAAACATTAAACTTTGTAGATGTCAACTTCAACCCCATCAAAATATAGTGGATTAACAAAAACCAGTACGGCGTTGCCTCGCCTTAGCTCAAAGAGAACGATTCTCTAAGGTGCTGAAGCACCAAGTGAATCGGTTCCGTACTATTTGTACTGTCTGCGGCTTCGTCGCCTTGTCCTGATTTTTGTTAATCCACTATATAGATAAGAAGTCAGTATGCCAAATATTAAAAAGCCCTGCCATCGAAATGATGGCAGGGCTTAATTCTTGCAAAGCGGCAATCAGCGTTTGAACAGGTTGCCGAATTTGTTGTTGAATTTGTCCACGCGGCCGGTGGTATCGACGATTTTTTGGGTGCCGGTATAGAACGGGTGGCACAGGGAGCAAACCTCGATATTGAAGTTTTCTTTTTCCATCGCGGATTTGGTTGCGAATTTGTTGCCGCAAGAGCAGGTAACGTTGACTTCGTGGTAGTTCGGGTGAATACCTTGTTTCATTTGATTTCCTTTCAAAAAAGCGGGCATAGGGGATGTACCTATGCTACAGACAAGCTCGGCATTCTCGCTATTTTCTGTTGTTTCGTCAAGAGGATATTCGATAAAATGTATAGTGGATTAACAAAAACCAGTACAGCGTTGCCTCGCCTTGCCGTACTATCTGTACTGTCTGCGGCTTCGTCGCCTTGTCCTGATTTTTGTTAATCCACTATAAAAAGTTCTTTTGAGGGAGGTTTGATGGGATCAAAATTCTTTTTCCTGCTGCTGCGTTTTGCCGGTTCGGTGTTGCCGCCGTCGCATATGCGCGGCATCGTCGGCAGACGGGTACGCGGTTTTTTGGCGCGGCGGGTTTCTCCGCATATCGGACGCGGGGTCAATATCGAACGCGGGGCGTATGTGTTTCCGGATACGGTTTTGGGCGACGGCTCGGGCATCGGGGCAAACTGTGAAATCTGCCGTGGGCCGGTGGTCGGCAAAAATGTGATGATGGAGCCGGAATGCCTGCTCTATTCGACCAACCACAAGTTTGACCGTGAAAACAAACGCTTTGAGGGCTACACGGAAATCCGTCCGATTACGTTGGAGGACGATGTCTGGCCGGGGCGCAGGGTGATTGTAATGGCAGGCGTAACCGTCGGACGCGGCTCGGTCGTGGGCGCAGGCGCGGTGGTTACAAAAGACATTCCGCCCTACTCTTTGGCGGCAGGCAATCCGGCAGTGGTGAAAAAGAATCTGCCGGAAGGTTGAATGCCGTCTGAACGTGTCGGGGCGGATGATCTGAAAAAACAGGAACATCGTTTCTGTTTTTTGCGCTTCAGACGGCATCGCTATTGTGCCAGCGCGGTATCGATTTCTTGGTAGAGTTTGCCGAAATCGGGTTCGCCGACATAAGTTTTGAGGATTTCGCCTTTTTTGCCGATAAGGACGGAAGTCGGATAAACCTGTGTGCCGAACGCCTGTCCGACAGCTTTGTCCGCATCATACATGACGGTAAACGGCAAACCGTAGTCTTTGACATATTGGCGGACGCTTTCTATCGGATCGATGGGCTGGGCGACGGCAAGGACTTGGAAGTTTTTGTTTTTATAGTCATTTGCCGTTTTAATGATTTTGGGCATTTCGCTCACACAACCCGGACAGGAGGGAAACCAAAAATTAATCAGGGTAACTTTGCCTTGCAGGTCGGCGTTGGAAACGGTTTTTCCGTGCAGGTCGGACAGGGAGAAAGCGGGCGCGGTTTTGCTGTCGGGGATGAGGACGATGGCAAGGAGGATGCCGATCAGTGCGACGACGGCGGCGGTGAGTATTTTTTTCATTCGGACAAGGCTTCCAATGCGCGGGCAAGGGTGGCGGGCAGGCTGACGGTGCGTTGTGTGGCGGCGTGGACGGGCATCAGGGTAATGTCGGCTTCTGCGGCGGTTTTGCCGTTTGGCAGTGTAATCGTCTGGGTCAGCACAATACGGCGCGTGCCGGGGGTTTTCAGGCGGCATGAAAACTGCAATACGTCGCCTTCGACGGCGGGGCGGCTGTATCGGATGTCGATGCGGGCGACAATCAGTATGAGGCCTGCCAACTCGTGCAGCAGTCCGCGTTCTTCAAAAAACGCCCAGCGCGCTTCTTCGAAAAATTCGAGGTAGCGCGCATTGTTGACATGGCCGTAGCCGTCGAGATGGTAGTTGCGGACGGTCAGCTTCATCAGTTCAGGTTGATGGGTTGGAAGGCTTCGCGGGCAAGCGGTTCGTGTTCGAGGTCGGTGATGACGGTAGAAAGCTGGATGTCGAACCATTCGTTGAAAATGTCGGCATCGAGCGCGGGCCACTCGCGTTCGTCTTCGCACCAGTCGGCAAGTTCGGCGGCGAAAATGTCTTCAAAACGGGCTTCGATTTCGTCCCATACTTCGTCGGCGGTTTCGCACGGGCGGACAAGGTAGGAATTGGCGTCGGCTTGGATGTCTTCAAGAGTCAGTCCGTCGAGGTGGTTGCCCGGCAGGGTTTGCAGCCAGTTCCAAAAAGGTTCTAAAGGGATGAGGACGAATACGCTGCGGTTGACTTCGTACATGGTTTTTCCTTTGCTGTCGCGCGGTATGCGCAAAAAAGAGATTATAGCCCAATCTGTGGTTTCGGACTGTCCGTTCCGACAGAAGGGAATGCCGTCCGAACACGGATTTTCAGACGGCATGGCTTTAAGGTTGTGTTCCAGGTTGTGTTCCAGGTTGCGTTTCGGCTTCCCCTGCTGCTTCTGCCTGTGTTTCGGATACGGAATCTTCTTGAACGGCAGTTTCCGCCGCGCCGGTTTCGGCACTTTCGACCAATTCGTCGATGTCGATGTTATCTTCCGTACCTTCGGCAGGTGTTGCACCGGTCTGCCGCGCACGGACTTTCATATAGAGGTCGCGCGTGTAGCTGTATTTGTCGATGGCGGCTTCGTCCAGACTGTCGGTCAAATCGAGCAGGCCTTCGCGCGTACTGACGGCGGATACGGCAGTCGTGCCCCAGCGTCCGACAGGGGTGCGGAAGACGATATTCTTGGGCGAATAAACGGAGGTAATACCCGTGCCGAGCGCGTCGCGGACGGTGGACGGCCCTAAGACGGGCAACACGAAATAATTGCTGTTTTTCCATCCCCACGAAGCAAACGTGTCGCCCAAGGTGTTTTTATTGTCGGGAATGCCGCCCGCGCCGGCGATGTCGATAAGCCCGCCCAAACCGAAAGTGGTGTTGATACCGACGCGGACAAGGTCTTCGCTTGCGCGTTTGATGTCTAAGCGCAAGATATTGCTGCCGAAGCTGACCACGTCGCACAGGTTGTTAAAAAAATTGGACACGCCGGCGCGGACGGGTTTCGGCGCAACTTTGCGGTAGCCGCGCGCGGCAGGGGCGAAAATGTAGCGGTCGGCTTGGTCGTTGAATTTGAAAACGGCGCGGTTGTAGCCTTCATAAGGGTCGGCGGGGCGGGTTTCGGCAAATGCAGGGGCGGAAGCGAACCCGATCAGCAGGAGGAAGGCATAGGCGGTTTTTTTCATGATTTCAGCCAGTCTTTGATTTCGTACAGTTCGGACAGCGCGCGCACGGATTCGGGAATGCCGGTCAGCCTGACGCTGCCTTTGCAACCGCGCAGCACTTCGAGCAGCAGCGACACGCAGGCGGAATCGGCGCGTCCGACGCCGCTCAAATCAACCGCGCGGGTGTCTTTCAGACGACATTGCTGTCTGAAGCGGGTAAAGGCGGCGGCGGTCAGGGTTTTGACGGTTACGTCGCCGCTGATGTGCAGTGTTCCGTTGTTGAGTTCTGTATGCATAGTGTTCGGTAGGAAAAAATCCATGCCATCTTCAGTCTGGCGGCATGGCTTATGGATTACTTGCTGCCGTTTTTAGCCTTCAACTCGGCAATCAGTCCGTCCACGCCTTTCGCTTTGATAATTTCGCCGAATTGGTTGCGGTACACGGTAACCAGGCTCGCGCCTTCGATGGCGACGTTGTAGGTACGGTATTTACCGCCGCTTTGGTAGGTGGTGAAGTCCATGTTGACGGGTTTTTGCCCGGGTACGCCGACTTCGGCGCGGACGATGATTTCTTTGCCGCCTTTATTGACGATGGGATTGTCTTTGACGTTGACGTTGGCGTTTTTTAATTTCAGCATCGTGCCGGAATAGGTGCGGATCAGCAGGGTTTGAAATTCTTTGGCCAACGCTTGTTTTTGCGCGTCGGACGCGGTGCGCCAAGGGTTGCCGACCGCCAATGCGGTCATACGTTGGAAATCGAAATAGGGAATCGCATAGGCTTCGGCTTTTTGGCGGGCGGTGTTGGCATCACCGCTTTTTAAGATGCTCAATACTTGAGTGGCGTTTTGACGGATTTGGTTTACCGCGTCGGCAGGGGCGGCAAATGCCATGCCGATGCTCAAAATACCGATGCCCAATGCGCTGATGAAGGAGGATTTTTTCATGATTAAGTGTCCTAGTTTGAATATGATGGCATACGTTTATTCGGCGGCTTTTTCCGCATTGCCGCCGTCGGCATTTTTCTCGGCAAAACTCGTCATGAATTTGCCGATAAGGTTTTCCAGAACCATTGCAGAACTGGTTACGGAGATGGTGTCGCCGGCAGCAAGGTTTTCCGTGTCGCCGCCCTGCTGCAGCCCGATGTACTGCTCGCCCAAAAGTCCCGAAGTCAGGATTTGCGCGGAAACGTCGCTGCTGAACTGATACTTGCCGTCCAAATCGAGGCGCACCCTCGCCTGATAGGATTTCGGGTCAAGTCCGATAGCGCCGACGCGCCCGACCAATACGCCTGCGGATTTGACGGGGGCATTGACCTTCAAACCGCCGATGTCGCCGAAATCGGCATAAACGGCGTAAGTTTTGTCCGAACCGCCGAACGCCGCACCGCCGGCCACGCGGAAAGCGAGAAAGGCAACCGCCGCCGCGCCAATCAGGACGAACAGTCCGACCCAAAATTCCAATATGTTCTTTTTCATTAAAGTTCCTTGAATATCCGATGTTCCGCGTTTCGTCTTCAGACGGCCTGTCAATCTGTAAACATCCACGCGGTCAATATAAAATCGACCGCCAAAATCGTCAGGGCGGACGAAACCACCGTGCGCGTGCTGGCGCGCAAAATGCCTTCCGAGGTCGGGACGCAGTGGAAGCCCTGATGCACGGCAATCAGCGTTACCGCCACGCCGAACGCGGCGGATTTGATCAGACCGTTGATTACATCGTAATGTATCGTGATGTTGTTCTGCATTTGCGACCAGAAAATACCGCTGTCCAAGCCCAGCCAGGTTACACCGACCAAATACGCGCCGAAAATACCCGCCACGTTGAAAATCGAAGCCAAAAGCGGCATGGAAAACACGCCCGCCCAAAAGCGCGGCGCAACCACTCGGGCGACGGGGTTTACCGCCATCACGTTCATCGCTTCGAGCTGTTCGGTCGTTTTCATCAAACCGATTTCGCTGGTCATCGCACCGCCCGCGCTGCTGGCAAACAGAATCGCCGCCAACACCGGACCCAGTTCGCGCAACAGCGAAGCCGCGACCATATAGCCCAAAATATCGGCGGATTTGAATTTCGACAACTGCGTATAGCCCTGCAAACCCAAGACCATGCCGACAAACAGCCCTGAAACGGCAACAATCAACACCGACAGCACGCCGGCAAAATACACTTGGCGCACGCTCAGGCGCGGACGGACGAAAGCCGTACCGGATTTCGCCAGAATATTCAGCAGAAACAGCGTGATACTGCCGAGAGATTGAATAAGGCCGAGGGTTTTCGCCCCGACGGAACGGATAAAATTCATAAATTTCTATATGTAAAGTTCAACGGTTTCAGACGGCACCTGCTCATTTACCCGAGCAAATCCTGCTGCAACGACGTTTGCGCCGGATAGCGGTATGCTACGGGGCCGTCTGCCAGCCCGCCGACAAACTGGCGCACCCAAGGCGAATCCAGTTCGCGCATTTCCTGCGGCGAGCCGGAGAACATAATTTCGCCGTGCGCCAAAAAAATCACCTGATCGACGATTTCCAAAGATTTTTCAATGTCGTGCGTTACCATAACGCTGGTCGAACGCAAAGCCTTATTGACGCGGCTGATCAAGTGGGCAATCACGCCCAAGGAAATCGGATCGAGGCCGGTAAACGGTTCGTCGTACAACATAATTTCAGGGTCGAGCGCAATCGTGCGGGCAAGCGCGACGCGGCGCGACATCCCACCGGACAACTCGGACGGCATCAGGTTTTCCACGCCGCGCAAACCGACCGCGTTCAGTTTCAACAAAACCAAATCTCGAATCACCGCTTCCGGCAGGCGTGTCAGTTCGCGCATCGGAAAAGCGATATTGTCGAATACCGACAAATCGGTAAACAGCGCGCCGTGTTGGAATAATACGCCCATGCGGCGGCGGTGTTCGTAGAGTTCGTCAGCCGAAAAGCCCGCCAAATCACGCCCTTCTATCAGAACTTTGCCCGACTGCGGACGGATCTGACCCGTAATCAGCCGCATCAGCGTGGTTTTGCCGCTGCCCGAACCGCCCATCACGGCGGCAAAATTGCCTTGCGGAATGCTGAAATTGATGTCGTTCAGAATCGGGCGGTCGCCATACGCAAAAGCGACGTCTTTCATTTCGATAAAGGGGGATGGGCTCATGTACGGACGGACGGTAGGTTTGACGGCGTGTATTTTAAGGCTTATCGGGAAGACGGGCAATTTTCAGACGGCATACGGACGGTAAATGTTGTGAAAATGCCGTTGTCGGCGGCGGATTGTTTGCTGTGGCGAAAAATGTTATCTTTCAAATGATAACCTTTATCAGAAAACTATGGAAAAAGCAGAACATTTGAACAGCAGCCGGTTCGTCAATCTAGTCAAAAGCGGCGGCGGCAGCTATGTGGAGGGCAGCTACCGTTTCGATACTTTGTCCAACGGCATTTCCATCCACGGCGGCACAGTAACGGCACGGTGTGATTTTTGCAGCAGCCGCCTCGCCGAACCTTATGTGTCGTTCGTGCTCTTGCTGGAAGGCAGTTTGGACTTCGGCATCAACCGCTGCCGCTTCCAAATCGATGCGGACGGCGGCAAGATTGTCCTAATTGCTGTCGGGGAAGAAGTCCTGTTCAGCCGCTATCTTTACCGAGGCGGCAAAACGGTCAAAATGACAATTAAAGGTATGGAACAATGGCTGCTGCGTCCGGAATACGCGCGTTTCGCACCCCTGCTTTACCGCGAACCGGTCAGGATATGGGATTTGCCCCCGAACCTGCGCGGCTTGGCGGCATCCTGCCTGAAAGCCGTCCCAAAGGGGCATTTGGGCGAAACATTGCGCCGCGAGGCGGACGTGTTGCGGCTGCTGTCGGACTTGTGGGACACGGTTTCAGACGGCATCGGGCCGGCGGCGGGGCAAACGGCGGAAGCAGACGCTATGCCGTCTGAAGACTTCAGCCGCATCCTGAATGCCGCGTTTGCCGGCGGCGCACATCAAGTCAACCGGCTGGCAGACACGCTGAACATCAGCGAAAGGACGCTGCAACGCCGTATGCGCGACCATTTCGGCATTACGGCAAGCGAATGGCTGCACCACAAACAAATGCAGCACGCGCTCTATCTGTTGCAAAACGGGGGAAAAAGCATAGGCGAAACCGCATATTTATGCGGCTACCGCCACGTTTCCAGCTTTACTCAGGCATTCAGGCAATATTTCGGCAGCACGCCTGCGGAAACCAAAAAAGAAAACCGGTAAGCCGCATTTGATTTAAAACCCGAAATCCGCATGTCTGGATATGTTCAGTTTTTGGGTACTGATTCCAAAGGTCAATCTAAATTTATTTTTGTTGGAACCAATGAAAATGGTAGTATTACCACGATACATACAAAATCAGGAAAAGACTTTTGGAGAACTTTGAATAACAATCCAAAAAACAAAACAATTTATCCAAAGGCAAGATAAATGTTATATAAATGTAAAATCAAAAAGTTAGATAACACCATTGAAGAGGCAGTATTGATTGAAATAAATGGTTATGAACTACATTGTTTTATATCGTACTGCCCATTCAAAATATTTGAAAATCAATTTTATGAAGTGGAATTATCCTATGAAATCTTTAATGATTACATACTGGATAAATCAACTTCAAATATTGGATTTAGAAAAATAGATGATAGTTTCAAGTATGAAATAACGGCAGAATTAAAAAATAATCATCTAACCCTACAAAATATACAATTTGAAGAAGATGAGTATTTAATAAACTACTCTTATCTTGATAATTGTTTGGTTACATTAACGGTTGATAGAATAAGTGTTTCATTTATTAGAGAAATTCAGGCAGCCTGAAACCTGTTGTGGATACCGTTGGCAGTTTAGCGATTGGTTATGCCACAGGCGGCAATGCTGGGGCTTTTACTGGTGCGAATGCAGATTGGAATAATCGGCAGTTGCATTCGAGTGAATATAAATTAGCAGAACAATATGCAGACATAGTAGCTTCTCGTCTAAACATTTCAAAAGAAACTTGTACGGTAGTTTATTTGGGAATAAACTAAAACTACATCTGACTACAAAACCGGAGAACCTGAAATGAAACAATTGGCCATGTACATCAACGGACGCTTTGAAAACGATTTCAACGGCGAATGGCGCAACGTATTGAACCCGTCCACCGAAGAGGCCATCGCCCGCGAACCCAAAGGCGGCAAAGCAGACGTTGACCGCGCCGTAGCGGCGGCGCGTGCGGCGCAACCGGCTTGGGAGCGTCTGCCTGCGGTCGAACGCGGCGCGTATTTGCGCAAAATCGCCCAAGGCATACGCGAACGCGCCGACGAGCTGACCGACACCATTGTCGCCGAAGGCGGCAAAACCAAAGACTTGGCGCGCGTGGAAGTGATGTTCACCGCCGACTATCTCGATTACCAAGCCGAATGGGCGCGCCGTTACGAAGGCGAAATCATCCAAAGCGACCGTCCGCGCGAAAATATTTTATTGTTCAAACGTCCGCTGGGCGTAATTGCCGGCATTTTGCCGTGGAACTTCCCCTTCTTCCTGATTGCCCGCAAAATGGGCCCCGCTTTGGTAACGGGCAATACCATCGTCGTCAAACCCAGCAGCGTAACCCCGATCAACTGCCACATCTTCGCCGAAATCGTCGATGCGGTCGGACTGCCCGCCGGCGTGTTCAACGTGGTGAACGGCCCGGGCGCGGAAATCGGCAATGCCTTGTCCGCCCATCCGCAAGTCGATATGGTCAGCCTGACCGGCTCCGTCGAAGCGGGCCGCCAAGTGATGGAAGCCGCTTCCGCCAACATCACCAAAGTTTCGTTGGAACTCGGCGGCAAAGCCCCCGCCATCGTGTTGAAAGACGCGGATTTGGATTTGGCGGTGAAATCCATCTTGGCTTCGCGCGTCGGCAACACCGGTCAAATCTGCAACTGCGCCGAGCGCGTCTATGTCCACAGCAGCCTGAAAGACGCGTTTATCGAAAAAATGACCGCCGCGATGAAAGGCGTGCGCTACGGCAACCCTGCCGAAGCCGAAGCAGGCGCATTGGAAATGGGCCCGCTGATTGAAGAGCGCGCCGTCAAAGCCGTTGCCGAAAAAGTGGAACGGGCAGTCAAACAAGGTGCGAAATTGGTTTGCGGCGGCAAACGCGCCGAAGGGCGCGGCTATTTCTTCGAGCCGACCCTGCTGACCGACACCGACAACAGTATGGACATTATGAAAGAAGAAACCTTCGGCCCCGTGCTGCCCGTTTCCGCTTTCGACACGCTCGACCAAGTCATCGCACTGGCTAACGATTGCGAGTTTGGTCTGACCAGTTCTGTTTATACGACTAATTTAAACGAAGCCTTCTACGTTACCCGCCGCCTGCAATTCGGCGAAACCTACATCAACCGCGAAAACTTCGAAGCCATGCAGGGTTTCCACGCCGGTTGGAAAAAATCCGGTATCGGCGGCGCGGACGGCAAACACGGTTTGGAAGAATATCTGCAAACCCAAGTCGTTTATTTGGAAACCGACATTTAATGCCGCTTTAAAACCCCGATAGAAAATGCCGTCTGAACCCGTTTTCAGGTTCAGACGGCATTTTTATTGCTTCATCGGCAATCAGTCATGACCGAGGTCGATGTTTTTGTCTTTGTATAGTGGATTAACAAAAATCAGGACAAGGCGACGAAGCCGCAGACAGTACAAATAGTACGGAACCGATTCACTTGGTGCTTCAGCACCTTAGAGAATCGTTCTCTTTGAGCTAAGGCGAGGCAACGCCGTACTGGTTTTTGTTAATCCGCTATATTCCACCATCTCTAAGATTTACAGCGATACACGGGTGATTTAAGGAATGCCCGAACCGTCATTCCCGCCACTTTCCGTCATTCCCGCGAAAGCGGGAATCTAGAATCTCGGACTTTCAGATAATCTTTGAATATTGCTGTTGTTCTAAGGTCTAGATTCCCGCCTGCGCGGGAATGACGAATCCATCCGCACGGAAACCTGCACCGCGTCATTCCCACGAACCCACATCCCGTCATTCCCACGAAAGTGGGAATCTAGAAATGAAAAGCAACAGGCATTTATCGGAAATAACTGAAACCGAACAGACTAGATTCCCGCCTGCGCGGGAATGACGGCTGCAGATGCCCGACGGTCTTTATAGCGGATTAACAAAAATCAGGACAAGGCGACGAAGCCGCAGACAGTACAGATAGTACGGAACCGATTCACTTGTTAAAGAATCGTTCTCTTTGAGCTAAGGCGAGGCAACGCCGTACTGGTTTTTGTTCATCCACTATAACTAGGGAAATTCAAATTAAGTTAGAATTATCCCTATGAGAAAAAGCCGTCTAAGCCGGTATAAACAAAATAAACTCATTGAGCTATTTGTCGAAAGTTCAAATTTCCATTTTAAAACAATTAGTAAAATCGAGTTTATCCTAGTTGTCCAAGACAACCCCTATAATAATATAATTCAAAATATAAAAACGGGTTACATCTAAACATTACGGAATTTTTATTCCCTCGCCTGAATTCTATTGTCAGATTCAAGGAGACCTCATCATGCGAACGACCCCAACCTTCCCTACAAAAACTTTCAAACCGGCTGCCATGGCGTTAGCTGTTGCAACAACACTTTCTGCCTGCTTAGGCGGCGGCGGAGGCGGCACTTCTGCGCCCGACTTCAATGCAGGCGGCACCGGTATCGGCAGCAACAGCAGGGCAACAACAGCGAAATCAGCAGCAATATCTTACGCCGGTATCAAGAACGAAATGTGCAAAGACAGAAGCATGCTCTGTGCCGGTCGGGATGACGTTGCGGTTACAGACAGGGATGCCAAAATCAATGCCCCCCCCGAATCTGCATACCGGAGACTTTACAAACCCAAATGACGCATACAAGAATTTGATCAACCTCAAACCTGCAATTGAAGCAGGCTATACAGGACGCGGGGTAGAGGTAGGTATCGTCGACACAGGCGAATCCGTCGGCAGCATATCCTTTCCCGAACTGTATGGCAGAAAAGAACACGGCTATAACGAAAATTACAAAAACTATACGGCGTATATGCGGAAGGAAGCGCCTGAAGACGGAGACGGTAAAGACATTGAAGCTTCTTTCGACGATGAGGCCGTTATAGAGACTGAAGCAAAGCCGACGGATATCCGCCACGTAAAAGAAATCGGACACATCGATGTGGTCTCCCATATTATTGGCGGGCGTTCCGTGGACGGCAGACCTGCAGGCGGTATTGCGCCCGATGCGACGCTACACATAATGAATACGCATGATGGAACCAAGAACGAAATAATGTCTGCAGCCATCCGCAATGCATGGGTCAAGCTGGGCGAACGTGGCGTGCGCATCGTCAATAACAGTTTTGGAACAACATCGAGGGCAGGCACTGCCGACCATTTCCAAATAGCCAATTCGGAGGAGCAGTACCGCCAAGCGTTGCTCGCCTATTCCGGCGGTGATAAAACAGACGAGGGTATCCGCCTGATGCAACAGAGCGATTACGGCAACTTGTCCTACCACATCCGTAATAAAAACATGCTTTTCATTTTTTCGGCAAGCAATGACGCACAAGCTCAGCCCAACACACTGACCCTATTGCCATTTTATGAAAAAGACGCTCAAAAAGGCATTATCACAGTTGCAGGCGTAGACCGCAGTGGAGAAAAGTTCAATGGCTCCAACCATTGCGGAATTACTGCCATGTGGTGCCTGTCGGCACCCTATGAAGCAAGCGTCCGTTTCACCCGTACAAACCCGATTCAAATTGCCGGAACATCCTTTTCCGCACCCATCGTAACCGGCACGGCGGCTCTGCTGCTGCAGAAATACCCGTGGATGAGCAACGACAACCTGCGTACCACGCTGCTGACAACGGCTCAGGACATCGGTGCAGTCGGCGTGGACAGCAAGTTCGGCTGGGGACTGCTGGATACGGGTAAGGCCATGAACGGACCCGCGTCCTTTCCGTTCGGCGACTTTACCGCCGATACGAAAGGTACATCCGATATTGCCTACTCCTTCCGTAACGACATTTCAGGCACGGGCGGCCTGATCAAAAAAGGCGGCAGCCAACTGCAACTGCACGGCAACAACACCTATACGGGCAAAACCGTTATCGAAGGCGGTTCGCTGGTGTTGTACGGCAACAACAAATCGGATATGCACGTCGAAACCAAAGGTGCGCTGATTTATAACGGGGCGGCATCCGGCGGTAGCCTGAACAGCGACGGCATTGTCTATCTGGCAGATACCGACCGATCCGGCGCAAACGAAACCGTGCACATCAAAGGCGATCTGCAGCTGGGCGGCGAAGGTACGCTGTACACACGTTTGGGCAAACTGCTGAAAGTGGACGGTACGGCGATGACCGGCGGCAAGCTGTACATGTCGGCAGGCGGTAAGGGGGCAGGCTATCTCAACCGTACCGGACAACGTGTTCCCTTCCTGAGTGCCGCCAAAATCGGGCGGGATTATTCTTTCTTCACAAACATCGAAACCGACGGCGGTCTGCTGGCTTCCCTCGACAGCGTCGAAAAAACAGCGGGTAGTGAAGGCGACACGCTGTCCTATTATGTCCGTCGCGGCAATGCGGCACGGACTGCTTCGGCAGCGGCACATTCCGCGCCCGCCGGTCTGAAACACGCCGTAGAACAGGGCGGCAGCAATCTGGAAAACCTGATGGTCGAACTGGATGCCTCCGAATCATCCGCAACACCCGAGACGGTTGAAACTGCGGCCGCCGACCGCACAGATATGCCGGGCATCCGCCCCTACGGCGCAACTTTCCGCGCAGCGGCAGCCGTACAGCATGCGAATGCCGCCGACGGTGTACGCATCTTCAACAATCTCGCCGCTACCGTCTATGCCGACAGTACCGCCGCCCATGCCGATATGCAGGGACGCCGCCTGAAAGCCGTATCGGACGGGTTGGACCACAACGCTACGGGTCTGCGCGTCATCGCGCAAACCCAACAGGACGGTGGAACGTGGGAACAGGGCGGTGTTGAAGGCAAAATGCGCGGCAGTACCCAAACCGTCGGCATTGCCGCGAAAACCGGCGAAAATACGACAGCAGCCGCCACACTGGGCATGGGACACAGCACATGGAGCGAAAACAGTGCAAATGCAAAAACCGACAGCATTAGTCTGTTTGCAGGCATACGGCACGATGCGGGCGATATCGGCTATCTCAAAGGCCTGTTCTCCTACGGACGCTACAAAAACAGCATCAGCCGCAGCACCGGTGCGGACGAACATGCGGAAGGCAGCGTCAACGGCACGCTGATGCAGCTGGGCGCACTGGGCGGTGTCAACGTTCCGTTTGCCGCAACGGGAGATTTGACGGTCGAAGGCGGTCTGCGCTACGACCTGCTCAAACAGGATGCATTCGCCGAAAAAGGCAGTGCTTTGGGCTGGAGCGGCAACAGCATCACTGAAGGCACACTGGTCGGACTCGCGGGTCTGAAGCTGTCGCAACCCTTGAGCGATAAAGCCGTCCTGTTTGCAACGGCGGGCGTGGAACGCGACCTGAACGGACGCGACTACACGGTAACGGGCGGCTTTACCGGCGCGACTGCAGCAACCGGCAAGACGGGGGCACGCAATATGCCGCACACCCGCCTGGTTGCCGGTCTGGGCGCGGATGTCGAATTCGGCAACGGCTGGAACGGCTTGGCACGTTACAGCTACGCCGGTTCCAAACAGTACGGCAACCACAGCGGACGAGTCGGCGTAGGCTACCGGTTCTGACGGACAGGAAGCAGACAGCCGCAAAGATCACGGTCTTTGCGGCTGTTTCTTATGAAAAGAAGACCCTATTCCAATTGCCTGCTTCTATTGTTTCAAGACTTCTTCCAAAGATTCGGCATCAATCAGATGTATAGCGGATTAACAAAAATTAGGACAAGGCGGCGAAGCCGCAGACAGTACAGGTAGTACGGAACCGATTCACTTGGTGCTTCAGCACCTTAGAGAATCGTTCTCTTTGAGCTAAGGCGAGGCAACGCCGTACTGGTTTTTGTTAATCCGCTATATTCCGCCATCTCTAAGATTTACAGCGATACACGGGTGATTTAAGGAATGCCCGAACCGTCATTCCCGCCACTTTCCGTCATTCCCGCGAAAGCGGGAATCTAGGACGCAGGGTTAAGAAAACCTACATCCCGTCATTCCCGCGAAAGCGGGAATCTAGAATCTCGGACTTTCAGATAATCTTTGAATATTGCTGTTGTTCTAAGGTCTAGATTCCCGCCTGCGCGGGAATGACGATTCATAAGTTTCCCGAAATTCCAACATAACCGAAACCTGACAGTAACCGTAGCAACTGAACCGTCATTCCCACGGAAGTGGGAATCTAGAAATGAAAAGCAACAGGCATTTATCGGAAATAACTGAAATCGAACAGACCTAGATTCCCGCCTGCGCGGGAATGACGATTCATAAGTTTCCCGAAATTCCAACATAACCGAAACCTGACAGTAACCGTAGCAACTGAACCGTCATTCCCACGGAAGTGGGAATCTAGAAATGAAAAGCAACAGGCATTTATCGGAAATAACTGAAACCGAACAGACCTAGATTCCCGCCTGCGCGGGAATGACGGCTGCAGATGCCCGACGGTCTTTATAGCGGATTAACAAAAATCAGGACAAGACGACGAAGCCGCAGACAGTACAAATAGTACGGAACCGATTCACTTGGTGCTTCAGCACCTTAGAGAATCGTTCTCTTTGAGCTAAGGCGAGACAACGCCGTACTGGTTTTTGTTAATCCACTATACTTGGAGCTGATCTTGCTTTTCGCCCAATTCCACACTTTCAAACGGTTGCAGCTGGTGGTCTGCCATAAAGGTCTCCTTATTGTATTTCAGGTTGGAAATGTTTCAACACACAGGACGACACATAAAGCGTCGCCCTATGTGTTGCCCTGATTTGGAAGGGGTTACGCCCCTCCCAAATAAAGTCTGATTCTACCGCCCTAAAGGGCGGGGTTTAAACCGAAAAGGAAATACGATGAAAATCCATTTTCACAATTTTACACCCTCGCCCCCACTTTCTCTACATAAAATTACATTTTGCCGATATTTGCCGAATCGTCTGAAAATATGTGTAAAAAGAGCGTATAATCAAAACATTTGCCCCGAATTGCCATGCCCTATTTCGCCCTGTTTGACGATGCCGTAAGCGGTCGCGCAAAACGCTATCAAAATCATGTGGAAAGCCGTTTTTTCCGTCCCGAAGAACTCGATGCTTTGGACGGCGCGCTGCAATCGGGCTGGCAAAAAGGGCTGCATGCCGTGTTGTTTGCAGACTACGGATTCGGTTTGCCGCTGACGGGGGTCGAGTCCGAACGCGGCGGCAACCTTGCCCTGCACTGGTTTGCCGACTGCGCCGACACCGATGCCGCAAGCTGGCTTGCCCGACACTCAGACGGCCTCCCCGCCGGCATTTCCACGCCGCAATCCTCCGTATCCGAAGCCGATTACCTCGACCATATCCGCCAAATCCACGAAGCCATCCGACGCGGCGACACCTATCAAATCAACTACACTACCCGCCTGCACCTGCAAGCCTACGGCAATCCCGTCAAACTTTACCAACGCCTGCGCCAGCCCGTCCCCTATGCCGTTTTGTCCCACCTGCCCGATGCACAAGGGCAATCCGCGTGGACGCTGTGTTTCTCGCCCGAACTCTTCCTCAAAATCGGTTCGGACGGCACCATCAGCACCGAACCGATGAAAGGCACCGCGCCGATTTTGGGCGACGGACAAGACGAACGCCGCGCCGCCGAGTTGCAAGCAGACCCGAAAAACCGCGCCGAAAACGTGATGATTGTCGATTTGCTGCGTAACGACCTCGGCAAAATCGCCCAAACCGGCACAGTATGCGTACCCGAACCGTTTAAAGTATCGCGTTTCGGCAGCGTTTGGCAGATGACCAGCACCATCCAAGCCCAAGCCTTGCCGCACACCTCGTTCGCCGACATCCTCCGCGCCGCCTTCCCCTGCGGCAGCATCACCGGCGCGCCCAAAAAAATGAGTATGCAGATTATCGAATCGCTCGAAGCCGAAGCGCGCGGACTTTATACGGGCAGCATCGGCTATTTGAACCCGTGTTCCGGCGGCTTGGGGTTTGAAGGCACGTTCAACGTCGTTATCCGCACCTTGTCGCTCACGCCGCTTTCAGACGGCATTTATCAAGGCGTGTACGGTGTCGGTTCCGGCATCGTCATCGACAGCGACCCTGCCGCCGAATATCGGGAATGCGGCTGGAAAGCCCGTTTCCTCAACGAATTGCGCCCCGACTTCGGCATTTTTGAAACCCTGCGCGTGGAAAACGGACGCTGCGCCCTGCTCGACCGCCACCTATGCCGTCTGAAAACCTCCGCCCAAGCCCTCAACCTGCCCCTGCCCGACGGTTGCGAAAATCAAATCAAACAATACATCGCACGCTTGCCCGACGGCGCGTTCCGCATCAAAGCCCTGCTCGCTTCAGACGGCATCAGCCTGTCCCGCGCCGTTTTAAACCGTCTGACCGACAAACAACGCGTCATCATTTCGCCGACCATCCTGCCCGCACAAAACTACCTGCGCCGCTTCAAAACCACCTGCCGCACCGTCTTCGACCAAGCGTGGCAAACCGCCGAAACACAAGGCGCGTTCGACAGCCTGTTTTTCAATTCAGACGGCATCCTGCTCGAAGGCGGCAGAAGCAACGTGTTCGTCAAACATCGCGGACAATGGCTCACGCCCTCTTTAGATTTAGACATTTTAAACGGCATAATGCGCCAAGCCGTGTTGGACGAACCGCAAAAATATTTGCAAACAAATCAAGTAATCGAAACACACATCACACAAAAAACACTGCAAGAAGCCGAAGAAATCCGCCTCTCCAACGCCTTGCGCGGCGTATTTGCCGCCGCCCTTGCCTGAACGCGCAAAAATGCCGTCCGAACCTGTTTCCAAAGTTCGGACGGCATTATCCCACCATTCAAAACCGCCAATCCGCCGACACAAACACCTCGCTGTTGCGGCGTTTCGCATACGGCACATTACTTTCCGTCCTGCCGAAACGATAATTCAACGCGGGCACGATACCTTTGTACGACAACTTGTCGTGGCTCAAAGCCAGCGAGACATTCCATTCGCGGTTGCGTTGCGCCTCTGTCGAGAAAGCCGCAACGCCCTTATAGTTGCGGCGGGCATAAGACGCGGAAACCCGACTGTTCAAACCGCCCAACTGCCGCCACTCCTGCGCCCAGCCGGCATAAACACCGTTGCGCCGGTAGGCGGCATTATTGACCGCGCCGCCCACCGTTTCGCGTTTCGGCACAAACCGCACAAACTGCCAGCCGCCGAACACAGTTGCCGATTCGCCCAAACGTTTTGCCGACGAAACATAAAACCCGTCCTGCCGACCGTTATTGTATTCCGCCCTATCCTGTTCGCGGTAGCGTTGGCGGTAATGTTCCAGCGCGACCGAAAATTGCCATCCCGGGTTTGGGCGGTAAGTATGGGACAACTGCACGCCGACTCCGTGCGCCAGCATATACGGCGGCAGGCGGCGGTTGTTTACCCGTTTTGTTTTCGCATCAAAGCCGTCGCTGCCCGACAACTGCACCTGATAAAACGGCAAAATCCCCGCCGTCTGCCGTGCATTTTTATACTGCCAACCCAAATACGCTCTGCCGAACCCGTCGTCATAAGCTGATTTTTTACTGAAATAATAGCTCGTGCCGCCGATATTGGAACGGAACAACAAATAATGATTATCTGCCAACGCCGTCAGTTTTTCCGCCTCGATTTCATAATTCAAGCCTGCCGCCCGCTCCGCCCGGCTGACACTGCATATCTGCCGGCCTCCGTTTTGCCGGCAATACTGCGGCGCGGCATTATTGGCATTTCTATTGACCGCCGGACTGATGCCGCCCGAAAAACGCCAGCCCGTCAGCCCCTCCGCTTTTTTCCGAAAACGCCCCACATTTTCCAAAACCGGCGCCGGCAAATCCAATTTTTCCGCCTCGGCAAAATGCCTTTCTGCCGACTTCAGCCGGAAATCGTCAAACTCCGCCGCCGCCAAATCCAGCAAAATCCGCTCGTCTGCCGCATTTTCCCCGTGCAGTTCCCGATACCGCGCCACCGCCTCCGCCGGCCTTCCCGCCAATTTCGCCAGCAAAGCCCGCGCCCTGCCGTACAAAACCGCGTCATAATCCGGCAGCTTGGCATACAAATCCGCCAACGAAGCGATCAAATCCGCCTGATTGCCGTTGAGCACGTCGCGCAAACTATGTTCCAACATTTTCGGATGCGCCAACAAAAAATCCCCGTCAACCACGCGCGGGGCATCATTGTCAACTTTCCAATCCGATTCCGCCCACTTATCCGACACCGACCGCTGCACCTGCAACAATGCCTTGTCATCCAAAATCGCGGGCGCATCCGCCCCATAGGCGGCAGAAACACCTGCCGCACACCAAACAACCAAAAAACCGTATCTGAAATACAACATACCCTGTCATTTACCTTTCTGGCAAACACGCCGCCGAAGCACGTCAAACCATCCGAAAAACAGGCAGAAACCCGTGAAAACCGGCTTTACCGTCTGAAAGCGGGCAGGCAAAAAACCGCCGCCCGATTTTCAAAGGGCGGATTTCACATTTATAGTGGATTAACAAAAATCAGGACAAGGCGACGAAGCCGCAGACAGTACAGATAGTACGGAACCGATTCACTTGGTGCTTCAGCACCTTAGAGAATCGTTCTCTTCGAGCTAAGGCGAGACAACGCCGTACCGGTTTTTGTTCATCCACTATAACAGCAACCCTGTCGCCGTCATTCCCGCAAAAGCGGGAATCCAGTCCGTTCAGTTTCGGTCATTTCCGATAAATTCCTGTTGCTTTTCATTTCTAGATTCCCGCTTTTGCGGGAATGATGACGGAAGGGTTTTGGTTTTTTCCGATAAATTCTTGAGGCATTGAAATTCCAGATTCCCGCCTGCGCGGGAATGACGATTCATAAGTTTCCCGAAATTCCAACATAACCGAAACCTGACAGTAACCGTAGCAACTGAACCGTCATTCCCACGAAAGTGGGAATCTAGAATCTCAGACTTTCAGATAATCTTTGAATATTGCCGCTGCCTTAAGGTCTGGATTCCCGCCTGCGCGGGAATGACGAATCCATCCGCACGGAAACCTGCACCACGTCATTCCTACGAACCTACATCCCGTCATTCCCACGAAAGTGGGAATCTAGGTCTGTCGGTGCGGAAACTTATCGGGTAAAACGGTTTCTTTAGATTCCACGTTCTAGATTCCCGCCTGCGCGGGAATGACGATTCATAAGTTTCCCGAAATTCCAACATAACCGAAACCTGACAGTAACCGTAGCAACTGAACCGTCATTCCCACGAAAGTGGGAATCTAGAAATGAAAAGCAACAGGCATTTATCGAAAATAACTGAAACCGAACAGACTAGATTCCCGCCTGCGCGGGAATGACGGCTGCAGATGCCCGACGGTCTTTATAGTGGATTAACAAAAATCAGGACAAGGCGACGGAGCCGCAGACAGTACAAATAGTACGGAACCGATTCACTTGGTGCTTGAGCACCTTAGAGAATCGTTCTCTTTGAGCTAAGGCGAGGCAACGCCGTACTGGTTTTTGTTAATCCACTATACCGATTTTTGCACCGACCCACAAAACCAGTTGACATCATATAACATTTAAACTGATAATCAAAACTATTATTAACACATCATCAAGATTGAGTATGCGATGAAATACAAAGCCCTGTCCTTACTGCCGCTTGTCGCTGCCCTTGCCGCCTGTGCCGGGGGGGGTAGCCGAACCGCACGTCCCCGTGTCCATCCCCACCGCCACGCCGCTGCCCAAAGGCGAGGTAACGTTATCAAGCGATAACGGCAAAATCGAAAACATCAACACCACCAGCACCGGAAGCACATCCGTCATTTCCATTCAAGAGCGGGCGGTTACAAAAAACTATTTCGGTGTTGAATCACAAGAAAAATCATTCATCTTCAAAACACCCGGCGGCGCGCAATACACCCTTTCATCCTACGCCGACCCCATCGTCCCCAGCTACTCCTCCCCCGATTTCAAAATTCCCGACCGCCACGCAGGGCAGCGGCTTGCAGACGGCAGCCGCATCTTTATCTGCTGCAGCGACTCCGGGGCAACCAGAGAAGCGGAAATTACCAAACAAGATTATATGAAATTCGGGGCATGGATAGGTCCCAACGGCGAAATCGACCTCTTCGCCGGCGGCTTCCCCGTCGGCAAAACACCGACATCAAGCAGTTATTACGGCAGCAGCACGCCCGAAACCCAAGGCAAAGGCAAAATCACTTATCAGGTTTGGGGCATCCGCGTCAAAGACGGGCAATTTGTTACCTCCTCTTATACGCCGCCCAAAGGCAGCTCTTTTACCGGCTACACCAACACCCCCGTCCTTTCCTTTATCACCGCCAATTTCAACAGCAACAAACTGGCAGGCGAAATCCGCGGCAACAGCGATTACGGACCGAGTGTGAAAATTGAAAACGCAACGATCAGCGGTCCGAGCTTTTCCGGCAATGCCACCTCCGGCGGCAAAACCGGCAACTTGGAAGGCAAGTTTTTTGGAAAATTCAACGGCAGCTACGGCAACACTGAAACCAGCATAGGCGGCAAAATCACTTTTAAAGACGACCGCTCCCTCGATACCGTATTCGGCGGTGTGAGTTATGTAAAAAAACTTGATGAAACCGCCAATCGAGATACCGAACACCTTACTAAACAATAAACCATCTCATCCCTACAAAGGTTTCTTATGTCCATCCCCTTCAAACCCGTATTGGCTGCCGCCGCCATCGCCCAAGCGTTTCCCGCCTTTGCGGCAGACCCCGCGCCGCAGTCCGCCCAAACGCTGAACGAAATCACCGTTACCGGCACGCACAAAACCCAAAAACTCGGCGAAGAAAAAATCCGCCGCAAAACCTTAGACAAGCTCTTGGTCAACGACGAACACGACCTGGTGCGCTACGACCCCGGCATTTCCGTCGTCGAAGGCGGCAGGGCGGGTTCTAACGGCTTTACCATACGCGGCGTGGACAAAGACCGCGTCGCCATCAACGTTGACGGGCTGGCGCAGGCGGAAAGCCGCTCTTCCGAAGCCTTCCAAGAATTGTTCGGCGCGTACGGCAACTTCAACGCCAACCGCAACACTTCCGAGCCGGAAAACTTTTCCGAAGTAACCATCACCAAAGGCGCGGACTCGCTCAAATCCGGCAGCGGCGCATTGGGCGGCGCAGTCAATTACCAAACCAAATCCGCAAGCGATTATGTTTCCGAAGACAAGCCCTACCATTTGGGGATAAAGGGCGGCAGCGTCGGCAAAAACAGCCAAAAGTTCAGCAGCATCACCGCCGCCGGCAGGCTCTTTGGTTTGGATGCCTTATTGGTTTATACCCGCCGCTTCGGCAAAGAAACCAAAAACCGCTCGACCGAGGGCGATGTCAAAATTGAAAACAAGGGATATGTTTTCAGCCCAACCCAATCATTCAGCAAGTACCAGACCTACGTAGCCACAGGGGTTGCGCGCTCCCAACCCGACCCGCAAGAATGGGTAAACAAAAGCACCTTGTTCAAGCTGGGCTACAATTTCAACGACCGCAACCGCATCGGCTGGATTTTTGAAGACTCCCGCACCGACCGTTTTACCAACGAGCTGTCTAATTTGTGGACAGGTACAATTTACTCTCCCGCAACGGGCGACTACCGCCACCGCCAAGACGTGAGCTACCGCCGCCGCTCCGGCGTCGAATACAAAAACGAATTGGAACACGGCCCGTGGGACAGCCTCAAGCTGCGCTACGACAAGCAGCGCATCGATATGAACACTTGGACTTGGGACATCCCGAAAAATTACGATTTGCGCGGCATCAACGGCGAGGTTTACCATTCGTTCCGGCATATCCGCCAAAACACCGCGCAATGGACTGCCGATTTTGAAAAACAACTCGACTTTTCCAAAGCCGTTTGGGCGGCGCAATACGGCTTGGGCGGCGGCAGAGGGGACAATGCCAACTCGGATTACAGCTATTTCGCAAAACTGTACGCCCCCAAAATCCTCGCTTCCAACCAAGCCAAAATCACAATGCTGATCGAAAACCGGTCGAAATATAAATTTGCCTATTGGAACAATGCGTTTCACTTGGGCGGCAACGACCGCTTCCGCCTGAATGCGGGCATACGCTACGACAAAAACAGCAGCAGCGCGAAAGACGATCCGAAATACACCACCGCCATCCGGGGGCAGATTCCCCATTTGGGTTCGGAACGCGCGCACGCGGGCTTCAGCTACGGCACGGGGTTCGACTGGCGGTTTACCAAGCATCTGCACTTGTTGGCAAAATACAGCACCGGCTTCCGCGCACCGACTTCGGACGAAACTTGGCTACTGTTCCCACACCCCGATTTCTACCTGAAAGCCAACCCAAACCTGAAAGCCGAAAAAGCCAAAAACTGGGAATTGGGTCTGGCGGGCAGCGGCAAAGCGGGCAACTTCAAGCTCTCGGGCTTCAAAACCAAATACCGCGACTTTATCGAATTGACGTATATGGGCGTTTCGTCAGACAACCCTAACAAGCCCACCTACGCCCCGCTTTCAGACGGTACGGCATTGGTCAGCTCGCCCGTTTGGCAAAACCAAAACCGCACCGCCGCCTGGGTGAAAGGCATAGAGTTTAACGGCACTTGGAACCTCGACAGCATCGGGCTGCCCAAAGGGCTGCACACCGGCCTCAACGTCAGCTACATCAAGGGCAAGGCAACGCAAAACAACGGCAAAGAAACGCCCATCAACGCGCTTTCGCCGTGGACGGCGGTTTACAGCCTGGGCTATGACGCGCCTTCCAAACGCTGGGGCATCAACGCCTACGCCACGCGCACCGCCGCCAAAAAGCCGTCCGACACCGTCCACAGCAACGACGATTTGAACAACCCGTGGCCTTATGCCAAACACAGCAAGGCCTATACGCTGTTCGACCTTTCCGCCTACCTCAACATCGGCAAACAGGTTACGCTCCGCGCCGCCGCGTACAACATTACCAACAAGCAGTACTACACTTGGGAATCTTTACGCAGCATCCGCGAATTCGGCACAGTCAACCGCGTTGACAACAAAACCCACGCCGGCATCCAACGCTTTACCTCGCCGGGCAGGAGCTACAATTTCACCATCGAAGCGAAGTTCTAAGCTCCTGATGTGCCAATGCCGTCTGAAACCCGATGATTTGGGTTTCAGACGGCATTTTTTACGGTCGCACCGCCGCCCCCTTTCAGGCTTGTACCAAGCCCAATCCCGCAACTCTCCGTCATTCCCGCAACTCTCCGTCATTCCCGCGACTCTCCGTCATTCCCACGGAAGTGGGAATCTAGAAACGCAAAGCTGCAAGAATTTATCGGAAATGACTGAAACTCAACGAACCTGGATTCCCGCCTGCGCGGGAATGACGAAGCTATCCGCACAGAAACCTGCACCACGTCATTCCCACGAAAGTGGGAATCCAGAACGTAAAATCTGAAGAAACCGTTTTATCCGATACGTTTCCGCACCGACAGACCTAGATTCCCGCTTTCGCGGGAATGACGGCGGAAAGGTTGCTGTTTTTCCGATAAATTCCTGCCGCTCTTCGTTTTTGGGATGGCGGGAAATAAAACAAAAGCGCGCGTATCAAAAAATAACAATGCAAAGAACGGTGTTGGCAATTTTAAGGTTTGCGCCTTAGCCGCACTTATTCGCAAAAAAACCGCACGGCGTTGACCGTGCGGCTTGTTGTCTGAAGGCTTCAGACGGCATTGCTTACATCATGCCGCCCATACCACCCATGCCGCCCATATCAGGCACAGCCGGTTTGTCTTCGGGGATTTCAGCGATCATGCAATCAGTGGTCAGCATCAAGCCGGCGATAGATGCGGCGTGTTGCAGCGCGGAACGGGTTACTTTGGCGGGGTCGAGTACGCCCATTTCGATCATGTCGCCGTATTCGCCGCTGCCAGCGTTGTAACCGTAGTTGCCTTTGCCTTCCAACACTTTGTTCACGACTACGCTGGGTTCGCCGCCTGCGTTGGCAACGATTTGGCGCAGCGGAGACTCAACGGCACGCAAGACGATTTGTACGCCTGCGTCTTGGTCGGCATTGCCGGTGTGCAGGTTTTCCAAAGCAGCACGGGCACGCAACAGGGCTACGCCGCCGCCTGCAACCACGCCTTCTTCAACGGCTGCGCGGGTAGCGTGCAGCGCGTCTTCCACGCGGTCTTTTTTCTCTTTCATTTCGACTTCGGTAGCGGCACCGACTTTGATGACTGCCACGCCGCCTGCCAATTTAGCCACGCGCTCTTGCAGTTTTTCTTTGTCGTAATCGCTGGTTGCGGTTTCGATTTGTTGGCGGATTTCGGCAACACGCGCTTCGATTTGGGCTGCGTCGCCAAAGCCGTCGATGATGGTGGTGTTTTCTTTACCGATTTCGATGCGTTTGGCTTGACCCAAGTCTTCCAAAGTCGCTTTTTCCAGAGACAGGCCGACTTCTTCGGAAATCACCACGCCGCCGGTCAGGATGGCGATGTCTTGCAGCATCGCTTTGCGGCGGTCGCCGAAGCCAGGGGCTTTAACGGCAACGGTTTTCAGGATGCCTCGGATGTTGTTCACCACCAAAGTCGCCAAGGCTTCGCCTTCTACGTCTTCAGCGATAATCAAGAGCGGACGGCTGGCTTTGGCCACTTGTTCCAAAACAGGCAGCAGGTCGCGGATGTTGCTGATTTTTTTGTCGAACAGCAATACAAACGGGCTGTCCAAACCGGCAATTTGTTTTTCCGCGTCGTTGATGAAGTAAGGGGACAGGTAGCCGCGATCGAACTGCATACCTTCAACTACGTCCAGCTCGTTTTCCAAAGATTTGCCGTCTTCAACGGTAATCACGCCTTCTTTGCCGACTTTTTCCATCGCTTCGGCGATAATCGCGCCGACTTGTTCGTCGGAGTTGGCGGAAATCGAGCCGACTTGGGCGATTTCTTTGGAAGTGTCGCAAGGTTTGGCGATGTTTTTCAGCTCGTCAACCAAAGCGGCAACGGCTTTGTCGATACCGCGTTTCAGGTCGGTCGGGTTCATACCGGCGGTAACGTATTTCATACCTTCGGCAACGATGGATTGCGCCAATACGGTGGCGGTAGTCGTACCGTCGCCCGCCACGTCGTTGGTTTTGGACGCGACTTCTTTCACCATTTGCGCGCCCATATTTTCAAACTTGTCTTTCAGTTCGATTTCTTTGGCGACGGTTACGCCGTCTTTGGTGATGTGCGGGCCGCCGAAAGCGCGGTCAACCACCACGTTGCGGCCTTTGGGACCCAAGGTTACGCGCACGGCGTTTGCCAAAATGTTCACGCCGTTTACCATTTTTTGGCGGACTTCATTGCCGAATTGTACGTCTTTTGCTGCCATTTCAATTCTCCAAAAATCATTAAAACTGTCTGATAAAACCGTTTATGCCGTCTGAAGGCGGTTTGCCGTTTCAGACGGCATCGTGTCCGTATTTATTTTTCAACGATGCCGAAAATATCTTCTTCGCGCATTACCAACAGCTCTTCGCCGTCGGCTTTTACGGTTTGGCCGCTGTATTTGCCGAAGATGATTTTGTCGCCGACTTTGACATCCAGCGGACGGCGCGCGCCGTCTTTACCGATTTTGCCCGCACCCACGGCGATCACTTCGCCCATATCGGGTTTTTCGGCGGCCGCACCCGGCAAAACGATGCCCGATGCGGTTTTCTCTTCAGCTTCCAAGCGTTTGACGACGACGCGGTCGTGTAAAGGACGGATGGTCATATTTATGCTCCGATAAATGTTTTGAAAACAATCATCTGCCCGAACGGTTCGGACAGATTGAAGTGGAAACCGGACAGCCGTCAGGCGGCTGCCCGTATAAGTCGGCAAAATTAGGGTGTGTGCGGGCAAATTCAAGTGAGGCGGAAAAAATTTATTTCCGCCGTTTTTTATAGTGGACTAAATTTAAGGGGCTGTACTAGATTAGCAGATATGTTACCCTCGAAATATGAAGATAACGCACTGCAAATTAAAGAAAAAAGTACAGAAAGAACTGATCCGTTTTTTTGTACTCGAAGTTACCGCCCGTTCTGCCGCCGATATTTTGGGTATCCATCCCAATTCGGCAGTACTGTTCTACCGTAAAATCCGCACGGTTATCAACCATCATTTGGCCTTGGCTGCCGATGAGGTTTTTGAGGGCCCTGTCGAGCCGGACGAAAGCGATTTCGGCGGACGGCGTAAAGGCAGACGTGGTCGCGGTGCGGCAGGAAAAGTGGTTGTCTTCGGCATTCTGAAACGCAACGGACGGGTCTATACCGTTGTCGTAAACAATGCCAAGTCTGAAACGTTACTCCCTGTCATCAAGAAGAAAATCATGCCGGACAGCATTGTTTATACCGATAGTCTGAGCAGCGGCGACAAGTTGGACGTGAGCGGTTTTATCCATTACCGCATCAACCATTCCAAGGAGTTTGCAGACCGTCAGAACCACATTAACGGCATTGAGAATTTTTGGAATCAGGCAAAACGCGTCTTGCGAAAATACAACGGAATCGATCGTAAATTTTTCCCGCTGTTCTTGAAAGAATGCGAATTTCGATTTAACTTCGGCACACCGTCTCAACAGCTTAAAATCCTGCGGGATTGGTGTGGAATTTAGGGCTAATCTAGTACAGCCCCTAAAATTTTTCGTTTTCAAACCTTCACCGCTTGCCATCAGCGTTAAATTTTTTTACGATAAGCACATAGATTGTAAACAATCGGTCACAAGCCGGTTTGTTTTTTCAGAAGACATTATCCCTGTCAGACGCTGTTTCTATATATGTTTGCCTACAACGGCTTGTTTTTAATAAATAACTCAAGAGGTATCAACGTGTCTGATTCCAAAACGAAAGAACGCGCCACATTCGGCACGCGCCGCGCGTTTATGATTGCCGCCATCGGATCCGCCGTCGGCTTGGGCAATATTTGGCGTTTCCCCTATATTGCTTTTGAAAACGGCGGCGGCGCGTTCATCCTGCCCTATCTGGTCGCGCTTCTGACGGCGGGCATTCCGCTGCTGCTGCTCGATTATGCCATCGGCCACCGTTACCGGGGTTCTGCGCCCTTGGCTTTCCGCCGCCTCGGACGCTGGTTTGAGCCGGTCGGCTGGTGGAACGTGATGACCAATATCGTCATCTGCATCTATTACGCAGTGATTATCGGTTGGGCGGCAAGCTATACCTATTATTCGGTCAACGCTGCCTGGGGTGCGGATCCGCAGGGTTTTTTCTTTAAGGACTTCCTGCAAATGGCGGGCCCGGAAGCCTTGGGTTTGGATTTTGTCGGCAAAGTCGCCGGTCCTTTGGCGGGCGTGTGGGTTTTTACCGCCGCCATTATGGCTTTGGGCGTGCAAAAGGGCGTGGCGCGCGCCTCGTCGTTCTTTATGCCGCTGCTTTTGGTGATGTTTTTGATTATGGTCGGCATTTCGCTGACGCTGCCGGGCGCGGCAAAGGGCTTGGACGCATTGTTTACGCCCGACTGGTCGAAACTCGCCGATTCCAAGGTCTGGGTGGCGGCATACGGGCAGATTTTCTTTTCGCTTTCCATCTGCTTCGGCATTATGGTTACCTATTCTTCTTACTTGAAGAAGAAAACGGATTTGGGCGGCACGGGCTTGGTGGTCGGTTTTGCCAACAGCAGCTTTGAACTGCTCGCGGGTATCGGCGTGTTTGCCGCATTGGGCTTTATGGCGCAGGCGGGCGGTAAGGCGGTCAACGAGGTTGCCTCCGGCGGCATCGGTTTGGCGTTTATCGCCTTTCCGACCATTATCAACCAGGCACCGATGGGCTGGCTGATCGGCATATTGTTTTTCGGTTCGCTGGTGTTCGCCGGCGTTACGTCGATGATTTCCATCCTTGAAGTGATTGTGGCGGCGATTCAGGACAAGCTGAACATCGGGCGCGTCAACGCCACGCTGCTGGTCTGCATTCCGATGGGCATTGTTTCCACGCTGCTGTTCGGTACGGCGACGGGGCTGCCGGTTTTGGACGTGATGGACAAATTCGTCAACACCTACGGCATTGTTGCCGCCGGCTTTGTTTATGTTGCCGCCATCATCATCAGCGGCAGGCTGCCGGAATTACGCAGGCACCTGAATGCCTTGTCCTCCATCCGCATCGGCGGCTTGTGGACGGTCTGCGTCGTGGTTACCGTCGTAATGCTCGGCTATATGCTGTTTAAAGATACCAGCGGCCTGATGGAGAAAAATTACGAAGGTTATCCGGATGGTTTCCTCAGTATTTTCGGCTGGGGGATGTCGGCGGCGTTGGTCGTGTTCGGGCTGCTGCTGTCGTTGCTGCCTTGGAAACACGGTCAGGATTTCAACGTCAAAGACGAACACGAACATGAACAAGGAGACGAAAAATGAGTACTTCCGCCATTGTGATGATGATTGTCTCAATCGTGATAATCTGGGGAGGGCTGCTGCTTTCCCTGTTAAGGCTGCCGAACGAGTAAGCCTTTAGAGCGTTAAAAATGCCGTCTGAACTGCTTCAGACGGCATTTTGATGTTCGGCTTGCAGGCAGGCGAGTTCGTTTGCCATTTGCTGTTCTAAGGTTTCGCGTCGGCGGATGAGTCGGTATTCGTTGCCGTCAACCAATACTTCCGCCGCACGGTTGCGCGTGTTGTAGTTGCTCGCCATGCTTGAGCCATACGCACCGGCGCTGCGGATAAGCAGCAAATCCCCTTCTTCGCAGGCGATGGTGCGGTCTTTGCCGAGGAAGTCGCCGGTTTCACAAATCGGGCCGACGATGTTGGCGGTCAGCGGCGCGATGTTTTTGGTTTCAACCGCTTCGATGTGGTGGTAGGCATCGTATAGGGCCGGGCGCATTAAATCGTTCATCGCCGCATCGACCATGACGAAGTTTTTCTCTTCGCCGTGTTTGACAAACTCGACGCGCGTCAGCAACGCGCCTGCGTTGCCGACCAAGCTGCGGCCGGGCTCAAGAATGAGTTTCAGACGGCGTGTCCCCATCAGTTTTTGAACCGCCCGGGCATACGCGCCCAAGTCGGGCACATTTTCGTCTTGGTAAACAATGCCGACGCCGCCGCCTAAGTCCAAATGTTCCAAAACAATGCCTTCGGCGGCAAGTGCGTCAACCAGAATTAAAATGCGTTCGCAGGCTTCGATAAGCGGGCTTAAGTCGGTCAGTTGAGAACCGATATGGCAGTCGATGCCGATGATTTTCAAATTGGGCTGTTGTGCGGCGTGGCGGTAGGCTTCGAGCGCGTCGGCGTAGGCGATGCCGAATTTGTTGGCTTTCAGACCTGTGGAGATGTAGGGATGGGTTTTGGCATCGACATCGGGGTTGACGCGCAGGGAGACGGGCGCGGTTTTACCCAAACGCGCGGCAACTTTTTGAATACGGTCGATTTCGGGAATGCTTTCCATATTGAAGCATTTCACGCCCGCATTCAGGGCAAACTCGATTTCCGCCTCGCTTTTGCCTACGCCGGAAAAAATCGTTTTCGCCGCATCACCGCCAGCCGCCAAAACGCGTGCCAATTCGCCGCCGGACACAATGTCAAAACCGCTCCCCAAAGAAGCAAAGTGTTTGATGATGCTTAGGTTGCCATTGGCTTTAACCGCATAGCAGACGAGCGGGGAGAGCTCGGCAAAGGCAGTTTGATAGTTTTCAAATGCTTCGGTCAGCGCGGATTGGCTGTACACATAAAGCGGCGTGCCGAATGCTTCGGCAAGGCGGGGGTAGGGGACTTGTTCGCAAAATAGGGTCATGTTTTCGTTTTCATTTTTGGGTTTGTGAAGCGGATTGCGGTTTGCTTTGAAGTTGCAAACCGGTTTGGATTACGCCGAAACGCGCCTTGTCGCCTTCTTTGGGCAGGTAGAGATCGCCTTTGTAACCGCAGGCCGAGAGCAGGAGGGCGGTTGCCGCCGCAAAAAATACGCCGTATTTCATCGGTAAACTTCCTTCATAAGCGCGAATGTGGCAAGATTCGGTATCTTAAACAAAAAACACGCAAAAAGCCATGATGACCGAAAGCGAATTCATCCGCATGAGCGAAGAATTGTTCGAACACATCGAAGACCAAATCGACGAAAACGGCTGGGATTTCGACTGCCAGTTTGCCGGAAACGTCCTGACCATCGAAGCCGGAGACGGCACGCAAATCATCGTCAACCGCCACACGCCCAATCAGGAATTGTGGATTGCCGCAAAAAGCGGCGGCTACCATTTCGCCGAGCAAAACGGCAAATGGCTGGCAACGCGAGACGGACGAGATTTTTATGACGTTTTAAACGAAGCCCTGAGCGCGGCTTCGGGCGAAGCGGTAAAGATTGCCGAATTGTAATTTGAGTGTTATCACGGAGAGAAAAAATGAACACACGTCCCTTTTATTTCGGACTTATATTTATCGCGATTATCGCTATACTTGCTAACTATTTAGGAAACACTGATTTTTCCCATCATTATCATATCAGTGCTTTAATTATTGCTATCTTGCTGGGAATGGCAATCGGCAATACCATTTATCCGCAATTTTCAACACAAGTGGAAAAAGGCGTTTTGTTTGCCAAAGGCGCGCTTCTTCGCACTGGCATTGTGCTGTATGGTTTCCGCCTCACTTTTGGCGATATTGCCGATGTAGGATTAAATGCTGTCGTTACCGATGCAATCATGCTAATTTCAACCTTCTTTTTTACCGCACTTTTAGGCATTCGTTATCTAAAAATGGATAAACAATTGGTTTATCTCACTGGGGCAGGTTGCAGCATTTGCGGTGCGGCAGCAGTGATGGCGGCAGAGCCTGTTACCAAAGCAGAATCCCATAAAGTTTCAGTGGCGATTGCCGTAGTGGTCATTTTCGGGACGCTTGCTATTTTTACTTACCCCTTGTTCTACACGTGGTCACAACATTTAATTAACGCCCATCAATTCGGTATTTATGTTGGTTCTAGTGTACACGAAGTGGCTCAAGTTTATGCGATTGGGGAAAATATTGATCCTATCGTGGCGAATACTGCCGTCATTTCCAAAATGATCCGAGTGATGATGCTCGCCCCCTTTTTATTAATGCTTTCTTGGTTATTAACACGTAGTAATGGAGTATCAGAAAATACATCACACAAAATTACAATTCCTTGGTTTGCTGTACTTTTTATTGGTGTTGCCATTTTTAATTCTTTTGATTTATTACCAAAAGAACTCGTGAAATTATTCGTTGAAATCGATTCTTTCTTATTAATTTCATCAATGGCTGCGCTTGGCTTAACGACGCAAGCAAGCGCAATCAAAAAGGCAGGATTAAAACCGTTTGTTTTAGGAATACTAACTTATTTATGGCTAGTGGTTGGTGGATTTTTAGTGAACTATGGAATATCAAAATTAATATAAAATTCACTAAAGAGAGCGTTACCCAATGGCACAATTACCGCTATATCTGACTTCTGAAATCAAAGACTTTACTGTCGGCACGCCTAAAGTTTTGGAATCATTTTCCAAACATATCCTTATGGTGTTGTCTTTGAAGACGACGGCGACACGGGCTACTTCTATGCCGCTTCGCAAGACGGGATTATAGATGCCTTGCACATCTATAATGTCGAAGATGTATCCGACAAACATATCCCAATCATGTTTTGATTTTATGGGATGATGCCTGCACCATAGCCGCATTGCGTATCAACGACTACATTCATGCCGTCTATGATTTTGTCGCGCAGGCAGGATATTGCCGCAACGGCTTCCCTGAAGCAGGCGGCGAATGGGTGAAAGTCGAAAACCGCATCTTGGACGATGAATTGCTGGACAAAATCCTATCCCGAAAATCTACATAACCTACTCAAAAGGATAACACGATGCCCCTGTTAGACAGTTTCAAAGTCGACCACACCCGTATGCACGCCCCCGCCGTACGCGTGGCGAAAACCATGACCACGCCCAAAGGCGACACCATTACCGTGTTCGACCTGCGCTTTTGCATTCCCAACAAAGAAATCCTGCCCGAAAAAGGCATACACACGCTGGAGCATTTGTTCGCAGGTTTTATGCGCGACCACTTGAACGGCAACGGCGTCGAAATCATCGACATTTCCCCGATGGGCTGCCGCACCGGTTTCTACATGAGCCTTATCGGTACGCCTTCCGAACAGCAGGTCGCCGATGCGTGGCTGGCTTCGATGCAGGATGTGGTCAATGTCAAAGACCAAAGCAAAATCCCTGAGTTGAACGAATACCAATGCGGCACTTATCTGATGCACTCGCTTGCCGAAGCGCAACAAATCGCGCAAAACGTGTTGGCGCGCAAAGTGGCGGTGAATAAAAACGAAGAACTGACGCTGGATGAAGGGCTGCTGAACGCCTAATCCGCCAAAAATGCCGTCTGAACAAGGGTTTCAGACGGCATTTGCCTTTTCCGTTATAATCCGGGGTTGTGCGGGGGCGGGTTTTAAGCCGGCATCGTCCTTCCCTATTTTTTTCTGTCCCTTATCGGTTTTAAGCGGGTTTTTTATGTCCAATAGACCTACACTCCTCCTCGTTGACGGCTCGTCCTACCTCTACCGTGCGTATCACGCGATGGGGCAAAACCTGACCGCCCCCGACGGCGCGCCGACGGGTGCGCTGTATGGCGTATTGAATATGTTGCGCCGTTTGCGGTCGGAATATCCGCACGATTATTGCGCGGTGGTTTTTGATGCGAAAGGCAAAAATTTCCGCCATCAAATGTTTGAAGAATACAAGGCGACGCGCCCGCCGATGCCCGACGATTTGCGCCCGCAGGCGGAAGCACTGCCGGATTTAGTGCGCCTGACGGGCTGGCCGGTATTGGTGATTGGGCAAGTGGAGGCGGACGATGTGATCGGCACGCTGGCGAAACAGGGGGCGGAACATGGTTTGCGAGTCATTGTTTCGACCGGCGATAAGGACATGGCGCAGTTGGTGGATGAGCGCGTTACGCTGGTGAACACGATGAGCGGAGAAACGCTGGATATTGAAGGCGTGAAGGCAAAATTCGGCGTGCGCCCCGACCAAATCCGCGATTATCTCGCGCTGATGGGCGATAAGGTGGACAACGTGCCGGGCGTGGAAAAATGCGGCCCGAAAACGGCGGTGAAGTGGCTGGAAGCCTACGGCTCGTTGCAAGGCGTGATAGAACACGCTTCGGAAATCAAGGGCAAAGTGGGCGAAAACCTGCAAGCCGCGCTGCCCCAACTGCCGCTGTCGTATGATTTGGTCACGATTAAAACCGATGTGGACTTGCACGCCGAGCTTTCAGACGGCATCGAAAGCCTGCGCCGTACCGCGCCGAAATGGGCGCAACTGGTTGTCGATTTCAAACGCTGGGGCTTCCGCACCTGGCTGAAAGAAGCGGAATCAAACATGAATACCGGCTCGACCGATGATTTGTTCGGCAGCGACAGCATCAGCGAGCAGGCGGCTTTGAATGCGGAAATGCCGTTTGAAAAACAAGCCGAAAAAGCCACCGCCCCCGAAAAACTGGATTATCAAGCCGTTACCACCGAAGCGCAGTTTGCCGCTTTGTTGGACAAACTGTCGCGGGCGGACACAATCGGCATCGATACGGAAACCACGTCATTAGACGCGATGAACGCCTCGCTGGTCGGCATCAGCATCGCTTTCCAAGCAGGCGAAGCGGTTTACATCCCCGTAGGACACAGCCTGACCGCCGCACCCGAACAGCTTGATTTGCAAGACGTGTTAGGCCGTCTGAAACCGCATTTGGAAAACCCCGCCCTGAAAAAAATCGGGCAAAACCTCAAATATGACCAACACGTTTTCGCCAATTACGGCATCGCCCTGAACGGCATCGCCGGCGACGCCATGCTCGCTTCCTACATCATTGAGAGCCATCTCGGACACGGCTTGGACGAATTGTCCGAACGCTGGCTGGGCTTGGAAACCATTACCTACGAATCGTTGTGCGGTAAAGGCGCGAAGCAAATCGGTTTTGCCGATGTCGCCATCGGGCAGGCGACCGAATACGCCGCCCAAGACGCCGATTTCGCCCTGCGCCTCGAAGCGCACCTGCGCGCACAAATGGACGAAAAACAGCTTGAAATGTATGAGAAAATGGAGCTGCCCGTCGCGCAGGTATTGTTTGAAATGGAACGCAACGGCGTGCAAATCGACCGCGCCGAACTCGCCCGCCAAAGCGCAGAACTCGGCGCCGAGCTGATGAAGCTTGAACAAGAAGCCTATGCCGCCGCAGGACAGCCGTTCAACCTCAACTCGCCCAAACAGCTTCAAGAAATCCTGTTCGACAAAATGGGCATCCCCACCAAAGGCCTGAAAAAAACCGCCAAAGGCGGCATTTCCACCAACGAAGCCGTGCTCGAACAGCTCGCGCCCGACTACCCCCTGCCCAAAATCATCCTGCAAAACCGCAGCCTGGCAAAACTCAAATCCACCTACACCGACAAACTGCCCGAAATGATTTCCCCCAAAGACGGCCGCGTGCATACCACCTACGCCCAAGCCGTCGCCATTACAGGACGCTTGGCAAGCAACAACCCCAACCTGCAAAACATCCCCATCCGCACCGCCGAAGGCCGACGCGTGCGCCGCGCCTTCACCGCACCGCAAGGCAGCGTCATCGTTTCCGCCGACTATTCCCAAATCGAGCTGCGCATCATGGCGCACCTCTCCGGCGACAAAACCCTCATTGCCGCGTTCCAAAACGGCGAAGACGTACACCGCCGCACCGCCGCCGAAGTGTTCGGCATCGTCCCCGAAAACGTCTCGTCCGAACAACGCCGCTACGCCAAAACCATCAACTTCGGCCTGATTTACGGCATGGGCCAATACGGCCTTGCCAAATCATTGGGCATCGACAACATCTCCGCTAAAAACTTTATCGACCGCTACTTCGCCCGCTACCCCGGCGTCGCCGAATACATGCAGCGCACCAAAGAACAAGCCGCCGCCCAAGGCTTTGTCGAAACCCTGTTCGGCAGAAGGCTCTATTTGCCCGACATCCGCAACAAAAACACCAACGCCCGCGCCGGAGCCGAACGCGCAGCCATCAACGCTCCCATGCAGGGCACCGCGTCCGACCTCATCAAACGCGCCATGATAGACGTGTCCCGCTGGCTTTCAGAGTGCGAAGCCTCCCCGTGGGACGAACTCTTACAAAGCAAACTGATTATGCAGGTGCATGACGAACTGGTGCTGGAAGTCGTTGAAACCGAACTGGATTTTGTCAAAGAAAAACTGCCGCAGATTATGGCGAAAGTGGACGGCGGATTATTGGATGTACCGCTGGTGGCTGAGGTTGGCGTAGGGGAGAATTGGGAAGAGGCACATTGATTGAAAGGTGTTATATGCTATCTTTATTTAAATAAAATTTAATTTTTGGTATATTTTTTCTAAATGTTCCTATAGTATAGTGGATTAACAAAAATCAGGACAAGGCGACGAAGCCGCAGACAGTACAAATAGTACGGAACCGATTCACTTGGTGCTTCAGCACCTTAGAGAATCGTTCTCTTTGAGCTAAGGCGAGACAACGCTGTACTGGTTTTTGTTAATCCGCTATATTCCGCCATCTCTAAGATTTACAGCGATACACGGGTGATTTAAGGAATGCCCGAACCGTCATTCCCGCAACTTTTCGTCATTCCCACGAAAGTGGGAATCTAGAAATAAAAAGCAGCAGGAATTTATCGGAAATAACTGAAACCGAACAGACTAGATTCCCGCCTGCGTGGGAATGACAATTCATAAGTTTCCCGAAATTCCAACATAACCGAAACCTGACAATAACCGTAGCAACTGAACCGTCATTCCCGCGAACGCGGGAATCTAGACCTTAGAACAACAGCAATATTCAAAGATTATCTGAAAGTCCGAGATTCTAGATTCCCGCTTTCGCGGGAATGACGAAAAGAGACCTTTGCAAAATTCCTTTCCCTCCCGACAGCCGAAACCCAAACACAGGTTTTCGGCTGTTTTCGCCCCAAATACCTCCTAATTTTACCCAAATACCCCCTGAATCCTCCCCGGATACCCGATAATCAGGCATCCGGTCTCCTTTTAGGCGGCAGCGGGCGCACTTAGCCTGTTGGCGGCTTTCAACAGGTTCAAACACATCGCCTTCAGATGGCTTTGCGCACTCACTTTAATCAGTCCGAAATAGGCTGCCCGGGCGTAGCGGAATTTACGGTGCAGCGTACCGAAGCTCTGTTCGACCACATAACGGGTCTTCGACAAATATCGGTTGCGTTTGGTTTGCGCTTCCGACAGCGGACGGTTGCGGCAGGCTTTGCGCATAATGCCGTCTAACAACTGACGCTCTTCCAGATGTTGCCGGTTTTCCGCACTGTCGTAGCTTTTGTCGGCATAGACGGTCGTACCTTTGGGCAGTCCTTCCAACAAAGGCGACAGGTGTTTGCACTCATGGGCATTGGCGGGGGTAATGTGCAGTTTCTCGATATAGCCTTCTGCATCGGTACGGGTATGTTGTTTGTAACCGAGTTTGTAGAGGCCGTTTTTCTTGATCCAACGGGCATCTTTGTCTTTGCTCGGTGTGGTTTGGCCGCTGACTTGTCCTTCCTCATCGACTTCTATGGCCTGGCGCTGTTTGCTGCCGGCGGTCTGAATAATGGTGGCATCAACGACGGCGGCGGATGCTTTCTCTACTTTTAAGCCTTTTTCGGTCAGTTGTCGGTTGATCAGTTCCAGCAATTCGGACAGGGTGTCGTCTTGCGCCAGCCGGTTGCGGTAGCGGCATAAAGTATAGTGGATTAACAAAAATCAGGACAAGGCGACGAAGCCGCAGACAGTACAAATAGTACGAAACCGATTCACTTGGTGCTTCAGCACCTTAGAGAATCGTTCTCTTTGAGCTAAGGCGAGGCAACGCCGTACTGGTTTTTGTTAATCCACTATACTGTAATCAGGGATGCTCAGTTCGTCGAAACGGCAAAACAGGTTGAAGTCGATGCGGGTGATGGAGCTGTGTTCGAGTTCGGGATCGGAGAGACTGTGCCATTGTCCGAGCAGGACGGCTTTGAACATGGACAACAGCGGGTAGGCGGGACGGCCGCGGTGGTCTCGGAGGTAACGGTTTTTTTGACGGTTCAGGTACTGCTCGATCGGCTGCCAATCAATCACCCGGTCCAACTTCAATAGTGGGAAACGGTCGATGTGTTTGGCAATCATGGCTTGGGCGGTTTGCCGGAAGAAGGTGCTCATGAGAAATCTCCTAAATGTCTTGGTGGGAATTTAGGGGATTTTGGGGAATTTTGCAAAGGTCTCAGGCGGATGAAATCAACCGATATTCAAACACAGTCATTTTTAGCGCATTTTCAGCGTATCGTTAATGCGGAAAATTTCGTGAACAGGTTTTTTGCACAGGCCTCCGCCTCGTTTCGCGGGATGGGAAACCGTATTAGAAAACGGACGCACGCAACATAAACCTCGAAAGTGATGATAAGATGATGATTTAACGTACTGCTTTAATTATTTAAGGAATTATCATGTTTCCCGACAAATACAAGTTGAGTTTGAAAGAAAATATTTTTTTGGCAAAGAAAGTATTGGTTGCCCAAATTCACAACCTCAGCCGTTTTGAGAATTGTCAGACGACCTTATTGCAGACTGAGCAAATTATCCATGGCAAAAATGTAGCCTCCGCGTCACTGGAAGACATCCAAACCATCTTGAACCTGAAACGTGCCTATCAATATGTGATTTCGCATATTTCAAACGGCGAACCGGTCGATATTTCACTCCTTAAAAAAATCAACAACATTGTTGCCAAGGACGATTCTTTGGCACCCGGTGATTTCCGTACCGGTTCGGTCGGCGTAACGCTATTGGACGGTTCCCGTCATGCCCCGAATCCAGTGAAGGAAATTGAAGTGGCCCGCGTGTTACAAAATATCGGACTGCAAAGCGGTTCGACGACGGAGGCAGCCGTCCGTTTTATGCTTTATTGTATGCGGCAGCAGGTTTTTTGGGACGGCAACAAACGAACGGCAACCTTATTTGCCAACGGTCTGATGATGGCGGGGGGCTGCGGCATCTTGGAAATCTCCGAAATGCAGATGCCGCAATTCAATGAAAAACTGTCCGCATTCTATCGCTCCGGCGACGATACCGATATTTCCAAGTTTGTGTATCAAAATTGTATATCGGGCATAGACTGAGACCTTTGCAAAATTCCCCAAAATCCCCTAAATTCCCACCAAGACATTTAGGGGATTTCTCATGAGCACCTTCTTTCAACAAACCGCCCAAGCCATGATTGCCAAACACATCGACCGTTTCCCGCTATTGAAGTTGGACCGGGTGATTGATTGGCAGCCGATCGAACAGTACCTGAATCGTCAAAGAACCCGTTACCTTAGAGACCACCGCGGCCGTCCCGCCTATCCCCTGCTGTCCATGTTCAAAGCCGTCCTGCTCGGACAATGGCACAGTCTCTCCGATCCCGAACTCGAACACAGCCTCATTACCCGCATCGATTTCAACCTGTTTTGCCGTTTTGACGAACTAAGCATCCCCGATTACAGCACCTTATGCCGCTACCGCAACTGGCTGGCGCAAGACGACACCCTGTCCGAACTGTTGGAACTGATTAACTGCCAACTGACCGAAAAAGGCTTAAAAGTAGAGAAAGCATCCGCCGCCGTCATTGACGCCACCATTATTCAGACCGCTGGCAGCAAACAGCGTCAGGCCATAGAAGTTGACGAAGAAGGACAAATCAGCGGCCAAACCACACCGAGTAAGGACAGCGATGCCCGTTGAATCAAGAAAAACGGCCTCTACAAACTCGGTTACAAACAACATACCCGTACCGATGCAGAAGGCTATATCGAGAAACTGCACATCACCCCCGCCAATGCCCATGAGTGCAAACACCTGTCGCCGTTGTTGGAAGGGATAGCTGAAGGTACGACCGTCTATGCCGACAAAGGCTACGACAGTGCGGAAAACCGGCAACATCTGAAAGAACATCGGTTGCAGAACGGCATTATGCGCAAAGCCTGCCGCAACCGTCCGCTGACGGAAACGCAAACCAAACGTAACCGATATTTATCGAAGACCCGTTATAGTGGATTAAATTTAAATCAGGACAAGGCGACGAAGCCGCAGACAGTACAAATAGTACGGCAAGGCGAGGCAACACCGTACTGGTTTAAATTTAATCCACTATATGTGGTCGAACAGAGCTTCGGTACGCTGCACCGTAAATTCCGCTATGCGCGGGCAGCCTATTTCGGGCTGAGCAAAGTGAGTGCACAAAGCCATCTGAAGGCGATGTGTTTGAACCTTTTGAAAGCGGCCAACAGGCTAAGTGCGCCCGCTGCCGCCTAAAAAGCAGCCCGGATGCCTGATTATCGGGTATCCGGGCAGGATTAAGGGGGTATTTGGGTAGAATTAGGAGGTATTTGGGGCGAAAATAGACGAAAACCTGTGTTTGGGTTTCGGCTGTCGGGAGGGAAAGGAATTTTGCAAAGGTCTCAGACTATTTCGGCACGGACGAAGATATAGATTTCCCCGACCCACCAAACATGGGCTAAAAATCAATTTGACGGTTATCAGACAATGGAGCAGGCACAAGGCGGCGGCAGAAAAAGGGTTTGACAGCGCACGGTGGCATCGTCAGACCCCTTTCGGCATATCCGGCGGTTACCAGCGGTAGCCTAATTTGATGCCCGCGCTGTGTTGCGCTTCCAGTTGCGGGCCTTTGGCGGCGGCAGCGTGGAGGGACAGCGTGAAACCTTTGATTTCGGCGTTTACGCCCCATTCCGCACTGCGGGTTTTGCCGAAATCCTGAGCCAATACGGCGGTATTGACGCGTGTTCGGACTTTGCCCGAAGCGGCATCGGTATAGGACAGGCTCAAATAAGGCGTGATGGAAATGTGTTGCGCCGGTTTGAATGAATAATCTGCCTTAATGCCCGCGCGGTAGCGGTTGAACGCAAGACCGGGGGTGGCGATATTGACGTTTTCGTAGCGGTAATCCGCTTTTTGGACGAAATAGCGCGTTGCGCCGATGTACGGTTCGATGCCGAATCCGCCGAAACCGGCGCGGTATCGTGCCTGAATGCCGTAATGCAGCACGCGGCGGCGGATTTTGCCTCCGATGCCGTCTGAAAGACTGCCGCTGCTAAAACCCGCGCCCGTGCTGATGCCGATGTCGAACCTGCCGATGCCGTATTGCCCGAAAACGGCGCCGTGGGCAAGCCGTGCCGAGTTGCCGATGCCGTCGTCGAAGGTGTTTTCGGTCCGGTTGTGCGAAAACAGGATGCCGACGCGCCCGCTGCCGAGGTTTTTCTGCATACCGATTTGGCGCAGGTCGGTTTGTTGGCGGTAGGCGCGGAAATCTTGCGAACGGTAGTGTTTGGTGTCCCGGATGCCGCTTGTCCAAACGGCGTTGCGGCGGTCTTCGGCAAACACGCGGTCCAATTCGTCCTGTACGGCGAAAACGCTGTTGAGCGTGGCGGAAAATTCACTCAAACCGCTATTGGCATAACGGCTGATCAGGTCGCGCTGCGGTTGGGGCTGCGGTTGCGGTTGGGGCTGCGGTTGCGGCAAATCCCGGCGGGCGCGGCGGGCGCGGGGGAAGGCGGTGGTAGCCGGCCGGGTTTCCGCTTCGCGCTGTTTCGCCAAGGCGCTGTCTTTATCCGCCTGCACCCGTTTTTTCTCTTCCTCCGCCTGCATAATGCCGACATTTTCCCCGCCTGCCTGCCGGGCCGGTTCGGCAACGCTTTCTGTCTTTTCGGCGGCATCGCGCCCGGCCGCAATCAGCGCGTCAAGGCTTTGCGCGTTGTCTTTTTCCGCCTGTTTTTTGGCTTCTGCCTTGCCGAGTTTGTCGGAAAGCTCTTGTTCTTTGACCGGATTATGCAGGCGGAACTCGCCGTCTTTGCGGATGAGTTGGTAACGCCACGCGCCGGCATCGACGTGTTCGTTTTGCAGGGTGAAATTAAGGTTTTCGGACAGCGGTTTGTTGTCTTTCCCTTCCACTACCGTCAATTGATCGAGGCTTACGGGTTCGTTGCCGGTATTGTTGACCGCCAAGGTGTAAGTGCCTTCGGAACTTTCCGCCAGCTTCAATTTGTCGCTTCGGTAGCCGAAGAGTTCCGACATAAAGCGGAATGTTCCTTGACCGTTCAATTTGCCGTTTACCGTCAGCGTGTTGAAACGGGATTCTACCGAAGTTGGCGGTGTAACGGATAATAGGGAACGGCGCGAACGGCGGCGCGGCGTGTCTGACACACTGCCGGTTTGCGCGCCTGCAGCATCGTGGCGATAGGCGGAATTGAGTGTAATGGTGGCGTTGTCAAGGTTTAAATTGCCTAATTCCGTGCCTGACGGCAGCGTCCATTCGCTGTCTTTTAAGTGTAATGCTGTATCCTTGCTGCCGCTGAGTTGTCCGGTAAAGCGGCTGTTTTCAAAATGGAATACTGCCTTATCGGCTAGGGAGACATTGCCGTTGAGTGCGGAATGGCTTACGTTTGCCTTAGCGTTGTCGGAAAGCGTCAGACTGCCGTTTTGTGCGGCGTTGTTGCTTAGATTAAATGAAGCATTGCCCGAAGCCGATGTGTTGCCGTTTAATGTGGCTTGATTAAATGTTGCTTGGGCATTGCCCACGAGGCTAAGGTTGCCGTTTTGGGTGGCGTTGTGGCTGACTGTATAACGTGTATCGCCATTTGCACTAAGATTGCCGTTGAGTGTGGCAAGCCCTGTGAGATTTAAATGAGCGTGATCGGCAAGGCTGACATTGCCGCTGATGTCGGTCTTAGTCAATGAAGCAATCACTTTATCGTCGGTAATGGTTTTTTCGACACAATTTGTCAGACCCGTCCAGTCCGAACGTGTACAGATTGTATGGCTTTGATGCGGTGCGACACCAAAAACTGCTTGGGCGTGATTGCTCAAATGCCAATCGCCTTCCACTTTGGCAACATTGCGGGAAATCACCGCCTGCCCGCCCTGAATATGGAAATTTTCCGCTTTAAACGTGCGGTTGATCCAGTCGTTGTCCCACACGATTTCTCCTTGTGGGATACCTTCCATTTTTGACCACCCGCTTCCTAAATGATTGTAGGCGTGCGGTGTCGGTCTGCCGCTGAAAAACAGTTTGCCGTTTGTTTGCGTGATGTTGCCGTTTAAATTTGTTCCGCCGGAAAGCAGCAGGGTGCGGTCTTCTGCGGCGGGCTGGTAAACAAGGTTGAGCCGCCCGTTCGTTTTGGTCGTATCTTTCTCGCCAAACCAACCGTTGTAGGCAATTTCTTTGCTGTAATTAAGTCTATTGATATTCTTACCACTCGGTTGTGTAATACTTTCATTCCCTGTAATGGTAACGGTGGATGTTGTTGTGGCATTATGATTGACAATCATCGCCCCTTCATCGGTATTTTGAATACGGTGGAACGAAAGCGAATGCCCGTTTAAATCCAAACGTCCGCCGCGAAAGCCGAAATAGAGTTTGTCGGGGTTGAACTGATTATCGGCATTCAGTTGCACCGTACCCCTGCCGCTGACCAAGCCGATTTCACTAAAGGCTTGTTTTTTGCCTTTATCGTCTGCCTGCTGATCCAAAATGACTGTACCGTCGCCCACGCTGATCGAGCCTTGGTTTTCCCCTTTGGCTTGAACGTGCAGCGTGCCTTTGCCGATTTTGGACAGGCGGTCGTTTGCCACGCCGTTTACTTTCCAAGTAACGGTACTGTCTTCACTGATATGAACGCCCGCGCCTTGCCACGTTTCGTTGTTTTCAGGCGAGACCGTAAAATCACCTTCAAAATACAAACCGCCCGCGCCTTGGTTGATGTTGTTTGATAAGATGAGTTTGCCGTTGCCGTAATCGATAAAAGAAAGGTTTTCACCGTTGTTTAACCTTGGACGGTACTGATTAACACCCCCTGCCGCGTAAACTGGTTCTTTATCAGTTTCATTCAAAGATTCGTCAAACAGTCGGACTGTCTGTACTTTAAGCTTTGGATTGGAAACCTTTTCGTTGGTTTCTGTTACCGTACCCGTACCGTTGTTGTTGGATGTAAAGGAAAAATGTCCGTTACTGCGCGGTTCAAAAAAGACGGTATGTGTATCGCCTCTGTAAATGTCATCGTAGAACCAATCTTTGCGTATCAGCTGGAAACCGTTTTCCCTGCCGGAATAAGGGTAGCCGGTTTGTAAAACTCCGTTGAGCAGCCATTTATTGTTTGTTTTGTCATAAATAAACATTGGCGAACCGCTGTCGCCTGCCGCACCTGCAATCGGCATAGGGCCATAGTCGTTGGCATGGCGCACATCGCCGCTCAAACTAACTACGCCATTATTTCCCCAACCCTGCATATGTGTATTGCCGCCAATTAACCATGCGCCGGAGTAGGATAAATCGCCGTGTTTGTCATCATCATAACGCCAATAGTGGTGTCCTGAGCCGATGCGGACACGCTCGGGATATTTTTCTTTATCGGAATAGGTATTCCCCCTCATGTCACTCGTCATTTCGACAGGTTCTGCATCTGTGACAAATTTATGCAAACGCGGCATATGGTAATCGCCGTTGTAAGGGTGTGAATTGTCAGGCTTATAATTATTTCTTTTCACAATTTGGTAAGAAAAACGGTGCTGATCGGGATTTCTTCCTTCCGCACCAAAATCAACGTTGTTATAGCCGCCGTTATGTGCCACGCTCACAATATATTGATCGCCCACCAATGCCGCCACGCCGTTACGCGACACCACAGAAAAATCAATCATCGGGGCTTTTGTCATTGATTTGCCGACCAACTCCCCTTTTTTGTTGTAAACCTCAATATCTTTCGCCCCGACTGCAAACTTGCCTTTATTTTCGGCAAAGTCGCGATAGTATTGGTAGTTGATGCCGAAATAAGTGTGTCCCGCCCAAGCTTGGGGAAGAATGCCGAACGACAGGCATATGGCTAAGTAAGCAGGCGAGAAGCGGATGCGGCCGGTTTTCGGGGCTTTGCGGTGTGTTTCGGTTGTCCGTTTGTCGGTTGTTTTCATTATTTTTCCTTATCTGACGGGATTCGGGTTTGTTTGGGAGGGCGCGGCTTCCGCTTCCAGGCGGCGCGCGGGATGTGCCTATATGTGCGGTTCGGCGTTCGGGCGGATATGAAGCACGCCCTAGGATTTGTCATTAATTTTTGCCTTGGTCTCGGCTTCTTCCAATCACGAAAGCACACGCCAAGGCAAACACTGTGCCACCGGCAAGGGAGGCGGCGGTTGCGGGGTAGCCGCTCCATACGAGGAAGACGGCAAAAAGCAGTATCAGGATGACGCTGATGAAGCCGTACAGTTGCCCGCGCCTGTTGAAGGTTTGGTCTTGCCGTATGGTTTCGTGCCGGACGGCTTGTTCTTTTTCCGCCATTGCCATAATGCGGTCTGCCCCGTTGCTGATAATGTCGTTGTATTGCGCCAAGTCGGACGGCGGCGGCAACGGTCCCGAATGGAAACGCCGGGCTATCATTATTTGCACGTACTCGTCGGACAGGATTTGCTCGACAAGCTCCGGGGATTTGACGACGGTTTCGACAGCCTGCCGCGCCTTGTCCTGTGCGTTTTCGGTCATTTTCGCGCTTTCTCTATGGCGCGTTGAAAATCGCCGCCGATGTTTTTGAGATCGTCGGCGGGATTGGGGCGGATGGCGGTTTTTGCGGGATGGAACAGACCCAGCAGCGAGCTTATACCGAGCAGGAGGGCGTATGTGTTTCGTTTTTCCATATGGTTATATTAGGTCAGGCGGACGGATTTATCAAGCATTTTTGCGGTTTTATACCGTCTGAAAGCCAAACCGTCGGACTTCAGACGGCATTTGCTATAATCGCGGCTGTTTTGAATTTTCGGGGGTTTTATGTCGGATAACGTTCCAACGATTGCGGCAGTCGCTACCGCACCAGGGCGCGGCGGCGTGGGCGTGATACGCATATCGGGGAAAAACCTGCTGCCGATGGCGCAGGCTTTGTGCGGTAAAACGCCCAAGCCGCGCGTGGCAACCTATGCTGATTTTACGGACGAGGACGGTCAGGCAATCGACAGCGGGCTGCTACTGTTTTTTGCCGCACCGGCAAGTTTTACGGGCGAAGATGTCATCGAGCTTCAGGGACACGGCGGGCCGGTGGTGATGGATATGCTGCTGAACCGCTGTTTGGAATTGGGCGCGCGCCTTGCCGAACCGGGCGAGTTTACCAAACGTGCGTTTTTGAACGACAAACTGGACTTGGCACAGGCGGAAGGCGTGGCGGATTTGATTGACGCATCCAGCCGTTCGGCGGCGCGTCTGGCGTTGCGCTCGCTCAAGGGCGATTTTTCGCGGCGGATACACGGTCTGGTCGAAGATTTGATTACCTTGCGGATGCTGGTCGAAGCGACGCTGGATTTTCCCGAGGAAGACATTGATTTTCTCGAAGCGGCAGACGCACGCGGCAAACTGGACGGCTTGCGCCGCGCCGTGGATGATGTGCTTGCCAACGCGCAGCAGGGCGCGATTTTGCGCGAAGGTCTGAATGTCGTATTGGTCGGCGCGCCGAATGTGGGCAAGTCCAGCCTGCTGAACGCGTTGGCGGGCGACGAAGTGGCGATTGTTACCGATATTGCCGGAACGACGCGCGACGCGGTCAGGGAACGTATCCTGATTGACGGCGTGCCGGTGCATATTGTCGATACGGCAGGTTTGCGCGAGACGGACGACGTGGTCGAGCGTATCGGCATCGAACGCAGCCGCAAAGCCGTATCCGAAGCCGATGTCGCGCTGGTGTTGGTCGATCCGCGCGAGGGTTTGAATGAAAAGACACGGGCGATTTTGGACGCGTTGCCGCTGGAGTTGAAACGCATCGAAATCCACAGCAAATCCGATTTGCACGCACACGCGGCAGGCGGGTTCGGTACGGGCGCGGAAACCGTCATCGCACTGTCGGCGAAAACCGGCGACGGCTTGGACGCGCTGAAACGGACGTTGTTGCGCGAGGCCGGTTGGCAGGGCGAAAGCGAAGGGCTGTTTTTGGCGCGGACGCGGCACGTCAACGCACTCAAAGCAGCGCAGGAAGAATTGTCGCTGGCGGCATTGTGCGGCAACCATCAAATCGAGCTGTTTGCCGAACACTTGCGGCTGGCGCAGGTCGCGTGCGGCGAAATCACGGGCGAGTTTACGGCGGACGACCTGCTCGGCGTGATTTTTTCGAGATTCTGCATCGGAAAATAAACGGATCGAAAGCATCGTGGCGGTGTCCGGCTGAACATTCCGTTATCCCATAAAAACGGGAATCCGATCCGTTTGGTTTTATAGTGGATTAACAAAAATCAGGACAAGGCGACGAAGCCGCAGACAGTACAAATAGTACGGAACCGATTCACTTGGTGCTTCAGCACCTTAGAGAATCGTTCTCTTTGAGCTAAGGCGAGGCAACGCCGTACTGGTTTTTGTTAATCCACTATAGTTTTTTTGAATTTCGGGCAACGCTTGAATCTTCATTCCGCGCAGGCGGAAATTATCGGTGCGGTACGGCAACTTTTTTCGATATGAAAAGACCGTCATTCCTGTAAAAACAAAAAATCAAAAACAGAAAATTGAAATTCGTCATTCCCGCGCAGGCGGGAATCCAGGACGTAAAATCTATAGTGGATTAACAAAAACCAGTACAGCGTTGCCTTGACTTAGCTCGAAGAGAACGATTCTCTAAGGTGCTGAAGCACCGAGTGAGTCGGTTCCGTACTATCCGTACTGTCTGCGGCTTCGTCGCCTTGTCCTGATTTTTGTTAATCCACTATAAAGAAACCGTTTTTCTCGATAAGTTTCCGTGCCGACAGACCTGGATTCCCACTTTCGTGGGAATGACGGTGGAAAAGTTGCCGTGATTTCGGATAAATTTTCGTAACGCATAATTTCCGTTTTACCCGATAAATGCCCGCAATCTCAAATCCCGTCATTCCCCAAAAACAAAAAATCAAAAACAGAAATATCGTCATTCCCGCGCAGGCGGGAATCTAGACCTTAGAACAACAGCAATATTCAAAGATTATCTGAAAGTCCGGGATTCTAGATTCCCACTTTCGTGGGAATGACGAATTTTAGGTTTCTGTTTTTGGTTTTCTGTCCTTGCGGGAATGATGAAATTTTAAGTTTTAGGAATTTATCGGAAAAAACAGAAACCGCTCCGCCGTCATTCCCGCGCAGGCGGGAATCTAGGTCTGTCGGTGCGGAAACTTATCGGATAAAACGGTTTCTTCAGATTTTACGTTCTGGATTCCCACTTTCGTGGGAATGACGAATTTTAGGTTTCTGTTTTTGGTTTTCTGTTTTTGAGGGAATGATGAAATTTTAAGTTTTAGGAATTTATCGGAAAAAACAGAAACCGCTCCGCCGTCATTCCCGCGCAGGCGGGAATCTGGAATTTCAATGCCTCAAGAATTTATCGGAAAAAACCAAAACCCTTCCGCCGTCATTCCCACGAAAGTGGGAATCTAGTTTTTTTGAGTTCCAGTTGTTTCTGATAAATTCTTGCAGCTTTGAGTTCCTAGATTCCCGCTTTCGCGGGAATGACGCGGAAAGGTTGCTTTTCATCATTCCCGCGCAGGCTTCGTCATTCCCGCGCAGGCGGGAATCCAGTCTGTTCGGTTTCGGTTTTTTCCGATAGATTCCTGCCGCGTTAGGGGTTCTAGATTCCCGCTTTCGCGGGAATGACGCGGAAAAGTTGCTTTTCGTCATTCCCGCGCAGGCTTCGTCATTCCCGCGCAGGCTTCGTCATTCCCGCGCAGGCTTCGTCATTCCCGCGCAGGCGGGAATCTAGGTTCGTTCGGTTTCAGTCATTTCCGATAGATTCCTGCCGCGTTAGGGGTTCTAGATTCCCGCTTTCGCGGGAATGACGTGGAAAAGTTGCTTTTCGTCATTCCCGCATTTGTTAATCCACTATATTTCCGCCGTTTTTTACATTTCCGACAAAACCTGTCAACAAAAAACAACACTTCGCAAATAAAAACGATAATCAGCTTTACACAAATCCCCTCTCTCGTTAATATAAACAAAAATAATTATTATTTTTCTTATCCTGCCAAACCTTAACGGTTTGGATTTACTTCCCTTCATACACTCAAAAGGACGAACAAATGAACGCCCCGTTTTTCCGCCTCAGCCTGCTCTCGCTTACCCTGGCGGCAGGTTTTGCCCATGCGGCAGAAAATAATGCCAATGTCGCATTGGATACCGTTACCGTAAAAGGCGACCGCCAAGGCAGCAAAATCCGTACCAACATCGTTACGCTTCAACAAAAAGACGAAAGCACCGCAACCGATATGCGCGAACTCTTAAAAGAAGAGCCCTCCATCGATTTCGGCGGCGGCAACGGCACGTCCCAATTCCTGACGCTGCGCGGCATGGGTCAGAACTCTGTCGACATCAAGGTGGACAACGCCTATTCCGACAGCCAAATCCTTTACCACCAAGGCAGATTTATTGTCGATCCCGCTTTGGTTAAAGTCGTTTCCGTACAAAAAGGCGCGGGTTCCGCCTCTGCCGGTATCGGCGCGACCAACGGCGCGATTATCGCCAAAACCGTCGATGCCCAAGACCTGCTCAAAGGCTTGGATAAAAACTGGGGCGTGCGCCTCAACAGCGGCTTTGCCAGCAACGAAGGCGTAAGCTACGGCGCAAGCGTATTCGGAAAAGAGGGCAACTTCGACGGCTTATTCTCTTACAGCCGCAACGATGAAAAAGATTACGAAGCAGGTAAAGGCTTCCGTAATAATTTCAACGGCGGCAAAACCGTACCGTACAGCGCACTGGACAAACGCAGCTACCTCGCCAAAATCGGAACAAGCTTCGGCGACGGCGACCACCGCATCGTATTGAGCCATATGAAAGACCAGCACCGGGGCATCCGTACCGTCCGTGAAGAATTTACCGTCGGCGGCGATAAAGAGCGAATAAGTATGGAACGCCAAGCCCCATCCTACCGCGAAACCACCCAATCCAACACCAATTTGGCGTACACCGGCAAAGATTTGGGCTTTGTCGAAAAACTGGATGCCAACGCCTATGTGTTGGAAAAGAAACGCTATTCCGCCGATGACAGCGGCAGCGGTTACGCAGGCAATGTAAAAGGCCCTAACCATACCCAAATCACCACTCGTGGTGCGAACTTCAACTTCGACAGCCGCCTTGCCGAACAAACCCTGTTGAAATACGGTATCAACTACCGCCATCAGGAAATCAAACCGCAAGCGTTTTTGAATTCACAATTTAAAATTGAAGATAAAGAAAAAGCAACTGATGAAGAGAAAAATAAGAACCGTGAAAATGAAAAAATTGCCAAAGCCTACCGTCTGACCAACCCGACCAAAACCGATGCCGGAGCGTATATCGAAGCCATTCACGAGATTGACGGCTTTACCCTGACCGGCGGGCTGCGTTACGACCGCTTCAAGGTGAAAACCCACGACGGCAAAACCGTTTCAAGCAGCAGCCTTAACCCGAGTTTCGGCGTGATTTGGCAGCCGCACGAACACTGGAGCTTCAGCGCGAGCCACAACTACGCCAGCCGCAGCCCGCGCCTGTATGACGCGCTGCAAACCCACGGTAAACGCGGCATCATCTCGATTGCCGACGGCACAAAAGCCGAACGCGCGCGCAATACCGAAATCGGCTTCAACTACAACGACGGCACGTTTGCCGCAAACGGCAGCTACTTCTGGCAGACCATCAAAGACGCGCTTGCCAATCCGCAAAACCGCCACGACTCTGTCGCCGTCCGTGAAGCCGTCAATGCCGGTTACATCAAAAACCACGGTTACGAATTGGGCGCGTCCTACCGCACCGGCGGCCTGACTGCCAAAGTCGGCGTAAGCCACAGCAAACCGCGCTTTTACGATACGCACAAAGACAAGCTGTTGAGCGCGAATCCTGAATTTGGCGCACAAGTCGGCCGCACTTGGACGGCCTCCCTTGCCTACCGCTTCAAAAACCCGAATCTGGAAATCGGCTGGCGCGGCCGTTATGTTCAAAAAGCCGTGGGTTCGATATTGGTGGCAGGTCAAAAAGACCGCAGCGGCAAATTGGAAAACGTTGTACGCCAAGGTTTCGGTGTGAACGATGTCTTCGCCAACTGGAAACCGCTGGGCAAAGACACGCTCAATGTTAATCTTTCGGTTAACAACGTGTTCAACACGTTCTACTATCCGCACAGCCAACGCTGGACCAATACCCTGCCGGGTGTGGGCCGCGATGTGCGCCTGGGCGTGAACTACAAGTTCTAAAACGCACATCCCGAAAAAATGCCGTCTGAAAGCCTTTCAGGCGGCATCTGTCCTGATAATTTGATATATAGTGGATTAACAAAAACCAGTACGGCGTTGCCTCGCCTTAGCTCAAAGAGAACGATTCTCTAAGGTGCTGAAGCACCAAGTGAATCGGTTCCGTACTATTTGTACTGTCTGCGGCTTCGTCGCCTTGTCCTGATTTTTGTTAATCCACTATAAAGACCGTCGGGCATCTGCAGCCGTCATTCCCGCGCAGGCGGGAATCTAGACCTTAGAACAACAGCAATATTCAAAGATTATCTGAAAGTCCGAGATTCTAGATTCCCGCTTTCGCGGGAATGACGAAAGGTTGCGGGAATGACGAAAAGTGGTGGGAATGACGAAAAGTGATGGGAATGACGGTTCGGGCATTCCTTAAATTACCCGTGTATCGCTGTAAATCTTAGAGATGGCGGAATATAGCGGATTAACAAAAACCAGTACGGCGTTGCCTCGCCTTAGCTCAAAGAGAACGATTCTCTAAGGTGCTGAAGCACCAAGTGAATCGGTTCCGTACTATTTGTACTGTCTGCGGCTTCGTCGCCTTGTCCTGATTTTTGTTAATCCACTATAGATTATCATTTATCCTTTCTAAAGCCGTTCCGGTTTGTCCGACCGGCGGCTTTGCCCCAATATCCCCATTTTGGAGACACCTATGTTACGTTTGACTGCTTTAGCCGTATGCACCGCCCTCGCTTTGGGCGCGTGTTCGCCGCAAAATTCCGACTCTGCCCCACAAGCCAAAGAACAGGCGGTTTCCGCCGCACAATCCGAAGGCGTGTCCGTTACCGTCAAAACGGCGCGCGGCGATGTTCAAATACCGCAAAACCCCGAACGTATCGCCGTTTACGATTTGGGTATGCTCGACACCTTGAGCAAACTGGGCGTGAAAACCGGTTTGTCCGTCGATAAAAACCGCCTGCCGTATTTAGAGGAATATTTCAAAACGACAAAACCTGCCGGAACTTTGTTCGAGCCGGATTACGAAACGCTCAACGCTTACAAACCGCAGCTCATCATCATCGGCAGCCGCGCAGCCAAAGCGTTTGACAAATTGAACGAAATCGCGCCGACCATCGAAATGACCGCCGATACCGCCAACCTCAAAGAAAGTGCCAAAGAGCGTATCGACGCGCTGGCGCAAATCTTCGGCAAAAAGGCGGAAGCCGACAAGCTGAAGGCGGAAATCGACGCGTCTTTTGAAGCCGCGAAAACTGCCGCGCAAGGCAAAGGCAAGGGTTTGGTGATTTTGGTCAACGGCGGCAAGATGTCCGCCTTCGGCCCGTCTTCACGACTGGGCGGCTGGCTGCACAAAGACATCGGCGTTCCCGCTGTTGACGAAGCCATCAAAGAAGGCAGCCACGGTCAGCCTATCAGCTTTGAATACCTGAAAGAGAAAAATCCCGACTGGCTGTTTGTCCTTGACCGCAGCGCGGCCATCGGCGAAGAGGGTCAGGCGGCGAAAGACGTGTTGAACAATCCGCTGGTTGCCGAAACAACCGCTTGGAAAAAAGGACAAGTCGTTTACCTTGTTCCTGAAACTTATTTGGCAGCCGGTGGCGCGCAAGAGCTACTGAATGCAAGCAAACAGGTTGCCGACGCTTTTAACGCGGCAAAATAATGAAACGGCGGCATTCGATGCCGTCTGAAACACGGATGCAAACCGCTTCCCGTGTTTCAGACGGCATTGCCCGATACGGGCGTTATAGTGGATTAACAAAAACCAGTACGGCGTTGCCTCGCCTTGCCGTACTGGTTTTTGTTAATCCACTATATTGGAACTTGCCCTATCCTCTGCCCGATACGGAGGCTTCAAACAAGGCTTTCCGCTCCGACGGTTCGGACTGCCTTGTTTGAATCTTCTACGCCTTAACGCTTTTCCCTTCTGTTTATGACTGCCAAACCTTTTTCCCTCAACCTGACTAACCTCCTGCTGCTGGCGGTGTTGTTTGCCGTCAGCCTGTCGGTGGGCGTTGCCGATTTCCGCTGGTCGGATGTGTTTTCGCTGTCGGACAGCCAGCAGGTTATGTTCATCAGCCGCCTGCCGCGCACGTTTGCGATTGTGTTGACGGGCGCGTCGATGGCGGTGGCGGGGATGATTATGCAGATTCTGATGCGTAACCGTTTTGTCGAGCCTTCTATGGCGGGCGCGGGTCAGAGTGCGGCTTTGGGTTTGCTTCTGATGTCCCTGCTGCTGCCTGCCGCGCCGCTGCCGGTCAAAATGTCGGTTGCCGCCGTTGCCGCGTTAATCGGGATGTTGGTGTTTATGATGCTTATCCGCCGCCTGCCGCCGACGGCGCAACTGATGGTGCCTTTGGTCGGGATTATTTTCGGCGGCGTGGTTGAGGCGGTGGCCACCTTTATTGCGTATGAAAACGAAATGCTGCAAATGCTGGGCGTGTGGCAACAGGGCGATTTTTCCGGCGTGTTGCTCGGACGGTATGAACTGTTGTGGGCAACGGGGATTTTGGCTTTGTTTGCCTATTTGATTGCCGACCAGCTGACGATTTTGGGTTTGGGCGAAACGGTAAGCGTGAACTTGGGGCTGAACCGGACGGCGATTCTGTGGTCGGGGCTGATTATTGTGGCTTTGATTACGTCGCTGGTTATCGTTACGGTCGGCAATATTCCGTTTATCGGGCTGGTCGTGCCGAACATCATCAGCCGCCTGATAGGCGACAGGCTGCGCCAAAGCCTGCCTGCGGTGGCTTTGCTGGGTGCGTCTTTGGTTTTATTGTGCGACATTATCGGACGAGTGATTGTGTTTCCGTTTGAAATTCCGGTATCGACCGTCTTCGGCGTATTGGGTACGGCGTTGTTTTTATGGCTTTTGTTAAGGAAACCTGCTCATGCCGTCTGAAAAAAATATCGGTTTTATGGCAGGAAGCAGCCGTCCGTTGTGGGTTGCCTTTGCGCTGTTGCTGGTTTCCTGCATCCTGTTTATGACGCTCAACGTCAAAGGCGATTGGGATTTTGTTTTGCACCTGCGCCTGACCAAGCTTGCCGCGCTGCTGATGGTCGCCTATGCGGTCGGCGTTTCGACCCAGCTTTTTCAAACGCTGACCAACAATCCGATTCTGACCCCTTCGATTTTGGGTTTCGATTCGCTGTATGTGTTTTTGCAGACCTTGCTGGTGTTTACGTTCGGCGGCGTGGGCTATGCTTCCCTGCCGTTGACGGGCAAATTCGGCTTTGAACTGGTCGTTATGATGGGCGGCTCGCTGCTGCTGTTTTACACGCTCATCAAACAGGGCGGGCGCGATTTGCCGCGTATGATTTTAATCGGCGTGATTTTCGGGATTTTGTTCCGCAGCCTGTCGTCGCTGCTTTCGCGCATGATCGACCCCGAAGAATTTACGGCGGCGCAGGCGAATATGTTTGCCGGATTCAATACCGTCCACAGCGAGCTTTTAGGCATAGGCGCGCTGATTCTGCTCGTCAGCGCGGCGGTCGTTTGGCGCGAACGCTACCGCTTGGACGTACACCTTTTGGGGCGCGACCAAGCCATAAATTTGGGCATCAGCTACACGCGCAACACCTTATGGATACTGCTTTGGATTGCCGCGCTGGTGGCGACGGCGACCGCCGTTGTCGGCCCGGTAAGCTTTTTCGGGCTTCTCGCCGCCTCGCTTGCCAACCACTTTTCCCCGTCGGTCAAACATTCCGTCCGCCTGCCGATGACGGTTTGTGTCGGCGGCATCCTCTTGGTCGGCGGACAGACCGTATTCGAACACTTCTTGGGCATGAAGGCGGTATTAAGCGTGGTGGTCGAATTTGCGGGCGGACTCGTTTTCCTCTATCTCGTTTTAAGACACAAAAAATGACGGATGCCGTCTGAACGGCAGCCCGCTCCGAAAGGACAAACCATATGACGCAAGAACGTTTCCCATCATTCTTCAACCAAGCCCCGACCATCACCGTCAGAGACCCGCTTGCCGCATTCCTCGGCGCGGCCGAAAACGGCATCCTCACTTACCGCTACGCCGATGCCGTGCGCCTGTGCGGACATTCCTGCCCGACCGTCGCGGGCGCGTACCTGATGGTTATCAAAGGTCTGAAAGCCCTTTACGGCGAAGAGCTGCCCGAACGCGGCGGCATCGAAGCCGCCATGCAGGGAGTGCGCGACGAAGGCACGGTCGGCGTAACCGCGTCCGTCGTCCAACTCCTCACCGGCGCAGCCCCGGAAACCGGCTTCGGAGGCATCGGAATGCAGGGACGCTTCGCCCGCCGCAACCTCTTATCCTTTGGTGCAGGCGAAATCAACGGCACACTGACCCTGCGCCGCAAAGACAACGGCAAAACCGTTGCCGTCAGCCTCAACGCCGCCCTGCAACCCTTTGCACCCGAAACGCGCGAACTTATGCCCAAAGCCGTCGGCGGCAGCGCAAGCGCAGAAGAACTCGAACGCTTCGGACAACTCTGGCAGGCACGCGTTAAAGCATTTTTGACCGAATCGGCGGACGACCCGCAGTTCGTCATCGTCCGCGAAGTGTGAACGTTCAGACGGCATTCCGAATTTCAAATGCCGTCCGAACCCCCGCCAAACAACAACAAACCTACGCCCGACAAGCATCCGCCATGATTACCATCCGCAACGTCAGCTACCGCATCGGCACGCACCCCATCCTCGACAACATCAGCCTCGACATCCCCGAAGGCGGCATTACCGCGCTAATCGGCCCGAACGGCGCAGGCAAATCCACCCTGTTTTCCTTTATGGCGCGGCTGCGCCCGCTTGAAAGCGGCAGCATCGCCTACCGCGGCAAAAACCTTGCCGGCACCCCCACCGCCGAACTCGCCCGCACGCTCTCCATCCTCACCCAAGAAAACAGCATCATGAGCCGCATCACCGTGCGCGACCTGCTGATGTTCGGCCGTTACCCCTACCATCAAGGCAGACCGACTGCCGAATGCCGCCGTATCGTTAACGGTGCAATCGAAGAATTCCACCTGCAAGACCTCTCCGACCGCTATCTGACCGAGCTCTCCGGCGGCCAACGCCAACGCGCCATGATTGCGATGGTGTTCTGCCAAAGCACCGACTACGTCCTTTTGGACGAACCGCTGAACAACCTCGATATGTATCACGCCCGCTCGCTCATGCAGATTCTGCAAAAGCTCACGCGCGAACACAAACGCACCACCGTCGCCGTATTGCACGACATCAACCAGGCCGCCGCCTACGCCGACCACGTCGTCGCCATGAAAAACGGCAAAGCCGTCCTGACCGGCACGCCCGAAGAAGTGTTCACCGTACACAACATCAAAGAACTGTTCGACATGGACGTGGACGTACTCGACTACGAAGGCAAAAAACTCATCGTCCACCACATCTGAACCCGAAAAAAATGCCGTCTGAAAGGCTTTCAGACGGCATTTCCATTCCAAACGCTCAAACCGCCGCGTCCGCACGTTCGCCCGTGCGGATACGGATTGCCTCCTCGACCGGCAGCACAAAAATCTTGCCGTCGCCGATTTTTCCCGAACGCGCCACCTCGACAATCACGTCAATCGCGCGTTCCACAGCATCATCCGCCAACACAAGCTCGATTTTGACCTTGGGCAGGAAATCGACGGCGTATTCCGCACCGCGATAGATTTCCGTATGCCCCTTCTGCCTGCCGAACCCTTTGACCTCGCTGACGGTCATCCCCGTAATGCCGATTTCCGTCAACGCCTCGCGCACGTCGTCGAGTTTGAACGGTTTGACAATCGCCTCGATTTTTTTCATCACATTCTCCATTAATTAACGTAAACACACGACAAATATAGCAGAAACCGCCGGCAAACGATAAACGGTACTGTTCGCCCGGCGATGCGGCGATTTGCCGGAAACCGTCATTCCCGCGCAGGCGGGAATCCCGATCTCTGCATTTCAGCAATATTTAAAGGTTTCTGTAAATCCAAACTTCCATATTCCTAACCGTGCGGAAACGACGGCATTTGATCTAAAAACATACGGAAGCAGTTGCCCGCCCCTCTACTTCCTGCAATTATCCGCATACCCGGCTTTGGGTAAAAATCAGAAAAACAGATAAAACCCTTATTCCTTAATATCTTCAGACGGCACCTGTATTTTCCCCAACTGTATGCCGTCTGAAGATTGTCAACATTTTAAGCCAAAATATCCAAGCAATACAAACCTGTCCGGCGTATAATCCCTCTTTTTCCCAACCGCATTTGTGAGCCGAATTATGTCTGTCGTTTTGCCCTTGCGCGGCGTTACCGCCCTTTCCGATTTCCGTGTTGAAAAACTCTTGCAAAAAGCCGCCGCACTCGGTCTGCCCGAAGTCAAATTAAGCAGCGAATTTTGGTATTTCGTCGGCAGCGAGAAAGCACTTGATGCCGCGACTGTCGAAAAACTGCAAGCCTTGTTGGCGGCGCAAAGCGTTGAACAAACGCCCAAAGCGCGCGAGGGCTTGCATTTATTTTTGGTCACGCCCCGTTTGGGTACGATTTCGCCTTGGGCTTCCAAGGCAACCAATATCGCGGAAAACTGCGGTTTGGCAGGCATCGAGCGCATCGAGCGCGGCATGGCGGTGTGGCTGGAAGGTGCGCTTACCGATGAACAGAAACAGCAATGGGCGGCTTTGCTGCACGACCGCATGACTGAATCCGTGCTGCCCGATTTTCAGACGGCATCCAAATTATTCCACCATCTCGAATCCGAAACTTTCTCCGGCGTCGATGTTTTGGGCGGCGGTAAAGAGGCTTTGGTCAAAGCCAATACCGAAATGGGTTTGGCACTCTCCGCCGACGAAATCGATTATCTGGTTGAAAACTATCAGGCTTTGCAGCGCAATCCGTCCGATGTTGAATTGATGATGTTCGCGCAGGCAAACAGCGAACACTGCCGCCACAAAATCTTCAACGCCGATTTCATCCTCAACGGCGAAAAACAACCGAAATCCCTGTTCGGCATGATACGCGACACGCACAACGCGCATCCCGAAGGTACGGTCGTCGCTTATAAAGACAATTCGTCCGTAATCGAAGGCGCGAAAATCGAGCGTTTCTATCCGGATGCGGCGGAAAACCAAGGCTACCGTTTCCACGAGGAAGACACGCATATCATCATGAAAGTGGAAACGCACAACCACCCGACCGCCATCGCGCCGTTTGCGGGCGCGGCGACGGGCGCGGGCGGCGAAATCCGCGACGAAGGTGCGACGGGCAAAGGTTCGCGTCCGAAAGCGGGCTTGACCGGCTTTACCGTGTCCAACCTCAACATCCCCGGCCTCAAACAGCCGTGGGAACAAGATTACGGCAAGCCGGAACATATTTCCTCGCCGCTGGACATTATGATTGAAGGCCCCATCGGCGGCGCGGCGTTCAACAACGAATTCGGCCGCCCCAACCTCTTGGGCTACTTCCGCACCTTTGAAGAAAAATTTGACGGTCAGGTTCGCGGCTACCACAAACCGATTATGATTGCCGGCGGTCTGGGCAGCATTCAGGCGCAGCAGACGCATAAAGACGAAATCCCCGAAGGCGCATTGCTGATTCAACTGGGCGGCCCGGGCATGCTTATCGGCTTGGGCGGCGGCGCGGCTTCTTCGATGGATACCGGCACGAACGACGCGTCTTTAGACTTCAATTCCGTACAACGCGGCAACCCCGAAATCGAACGCCGCGCGCAGGAAGTCATCGACCGCTGCTGGCAGCTCGGCGGCAAAAACCCGATTATCTCCATCCACGACGTGGGCGCGGGCGGTTTGTCCAACGCCTTCCCCGAACTCGTCAACGATGCCGGACGCGGCGCGGTATTCAAGCTGCGCGAAGTGCCGTTGGAAGAACACGGTTTAACGCCTTTGCAAATCTGGTGTAACGAATCGCAAGAGCGTTATGTGTTGTCGATTTTGGAAAAAGATTTGGACACCTTCCGCGCCATCTGCGAACGCGAACGCTGCCCGTTTGCCGTGGTCGGCACGGCGACCGACGACGGCCATTTGAAAGTGCGCGACGATTTGTTCGCCAACAACCCCGTCGATTTGCCGCTGAACGTCTTGCTCGGCAAACCGCCCAAAACCACGCGTACCGACAAAACGGTTACGCCGTCCAAAAAACCGTTTCACGCCGACGATATCGACATCACCGAAGCCGCCTACCGCGTTTTGCGCCTGCCTGCCGTAGCCGCCAAAAACTTCCTGATTACCATCGGCGACCGCAGCGTCGGCGGCATGACCCACCGCGACCAAATGGTCGGCAAATACCAAACCCCCGTAGCCGACTGCGCCGTTACCATGATGGGCTTCAATACCTATCGCGGCGAAGCAATGTCTATGGGCGAAAAACCGACCGTTGCCCTGTTTGACGCGCCCGCCTCGGGCAGAATGTGCGTCGGCGAAGCCATCACCAACATCGCGGCGGTCAACATCGGCGACATCGGCAATATCAAACTCTCCGCCAACTGGATGGCGGCGTGCGGCAACGAAGGCGAAGACGAAAAACTCTACCGCACCGTCGAAGCGGTTTCCAAAGCCTGTCAGGCATTGGATTTGAGCATTCCCGTGGGCAAAGACAGCCTGTCGATGAAAACCGTATGGCAGGATGGCGAAGAGAAAAAATCCGTCGTTTCGCCGTTAAGCCTGATTATCTCCGCGTTCGCGCCGGTTCAAGACGTACGCAAAACCGTTACGCCCGAATTGAAAAACGTCGAGGACAGCGTATTGCTGTTTGTCGATTTGGGCTTCGGCAAAGCGCGTATGGGCGGCTCTGCATTCGGTCAGGTATACAACAACATGAGCGGCGACGCGCCCGATTTGGACGACACAGGCCGTCTGAAAGCGTTTTACAACGTGATTCAACAGCTTGTCGCCGAAGACAAACTCTTGGCATACCACGACCGCAGCGACGGCGGCTTGTTTGCCGTTTTGGTAGAAATGGCGTTTGCAGGGCGGTGCGGCTTGGATATAGATTTAAATTTATTGCTTGCACAAACATTTATTACCAACCATACCGCTCTGTCTCAATCATTGCGGACTGAAGAGGTAAAAGCGTTGGCTGAATGGCAAGAAACCATTGCCCGCACATTATTTAATGAAGAGTTGGGTGCTGTTATCCAAGTTAGAAAACAAGATGTTGCCGATATTATCAATTTATTCTATCAACAACAGCTGCATCATAATGTCTTTGAAATCGGTACGTTAACTGATGAGAACACGTTAATCATCCGCGACGGGCAAACGCACCTTATTTCTGACAACCTAATCAAACTGCAACAAACCTGGCAAGAAACCAGCCATCAAATCCAACGCCTGCGCGACAACCCTGCCTGCGCCGACAGCGAGTTTGCCCTGATTGGCGACAACGGACGCAGCGCATTGTTTGCCAACCTGAAATTCGACGTGAACGAAGACATCGCCGCGCCGTTTATCAACAGCGGCGCGAAACCCAAAATCGCCATCCTGCGCGAACAGGGCGTAAACGGGCAAATCGAAATGGCCGCCGCCTTCACCCGTGCCGGTTTCGATGCCTACGACGTGCATATGTCCGACCTGATGGCAGGCCGCGTCCACCTTGCCGACTTCAAAATGCTGGCGGCGTGCGGCGGCTTCAGCTACGGCGACGTACTCGGCGCGGGCGAAGGCTGGGCGAAATCCATCCTGTTCCACCCCGCCTTACGCGACCAGTTCGCCGCCTTCTTCACCGACCCGAACACGCTGACATTGGGCGTGTGCAACGGCTGCCAGATGGTCAGCAACCTCGCCGAAATCATCCCCGGCACGGCAGGCTGGCCGAAGTTCAAGCGCAACCTGAGCGAACAGTTCGAAGCGCGCCTGAGCATGGTTCACGTCCCCAAATCAGCCTCCCTGATTCTGAACGAAATGCAAGGCTCCAGCCTGCCCGTCGTCGTCAGCCACGGCGAAGGCCGCGCCGACTTCGCGCTTCACGGCGGCAACATTTCTGCCGATTTGGGCATTGCGTTGCAATATGTGGACGGACAAAACCAAATTACCCAAACCTACCCGCTCAACCCCAACGGCTCGCCGCAAGGCATCGCCGGCGTGACCAACGCCGACGGCCGCGTTACCATCATGATGCCGCATCCTGAACGTGTATACCGCGCCGCACAAATGAGCTGGAAACCGGAAGACTGGACGGAATTGTCCGGCTGGTACCGCCTCTTCGCCGGCGCACGTAAAGCCTTGGGCTAACCGCCCTACTCAAACCAATGCCGCCTGAAGAATATTTCAGACGGCGTTCCGGCATACCATCCTTTAAACGGTATCCGTCCACCTAGGAACACTCATGAAAATCACACCCGTCAAAGCCTTGACCGACAACTACATCTGGATGATACAGGAAGGCAACCATGCCGTCTGCGTCGACCCCTCCGACCCCACACCCGTATTGGAATTCCTCGTCCGCAACCGACTCATGCTTGCCCAAACATGGGTAACTCACCCCCACCCCGACCACGAAGGCGGTGCGGCGGCACTCTGGCGCGGCTACATGGAATCGCCCGTTTACGGCGAATCCGACATCGAAGCGGCAACCCACACCGTAACCGCCGGCACCCAATTTACCTTCGGCGAAGGGTTAATCACCGTTTGGGCAACACCCGGCCACACAGACCGCCACACCAGCTACCTTCTCGAAACTTCAGACGGCATACACGTCTTTTGCGGCGACACCCTGTTTTCCGCCGGCTGCGGACGCGTGTTTACCGGCACAATCGAACAGCTTTACGACAGCTTCCAACGCTTCAACCGCCTGCCTGAAAACACCCTGTTCTACCCGGCACACGAATACACCGCCGCCAACCTGCGTTTCGCCGCCCATATCGAGCCGGACAACGCCGACATTCAGACGGCATTGAAAGCGGCAGAACGCACGCCCACCCTGCCCGTTACCCTCGCCCACGAACGCCGCGTCAACCCGTTCTTACGGACAGAAATCCCCGCCGTCCGCCAACGTGCCGAAGCCCTGGTCGGCAAAACGCTGAACAGCGGTTTGGAAGTATTCGCCGCCCTGCGCGAACTGAAAAACGCCTACTGCTGACCTGCCCTCCGAAAAATGCCGTCTGAAACCCGCGTTTCAGACGGCATTTGCGTTAAAAATAGTAAACCGTTTCAAAAGGGAGTAGAATAGTGCCGTTTCCAACCCTGCGCCTGTACCGTCAGGCTTTTATTATGGACCTTCCCAGTTCGTTTTTACTGAACACCCCTTCCGATTCCAAACGACAATAACCATCCCGCCGGAATGCCTCCCCGCGCACGGCGGGCGGAGCATTTATGAGCATCGAACCAACCCCTCCGAACCTTGAAAACGACGGTATCGAAAACGATGTAGAACGCGTTTCCGCCGATTTCGACCGTGTCCACTCCCTCTGCGAAATCCTCGAACCTGCTTTTGAACAAATCGAAAACGGTACACCGCTCGAAGACGCGCCGCTGCGCGACAAGCTGACCGAGCTGACCGTCCTCTTGAGCGAGCTGCACCCTGCCGACGTGGCGGCGGTGTTGGAATCGCTGCCGCCGCGCGAACGCAATATCATCTGGATTTTAGTGAAACCCGAAGACGACGGCGAAGTATTGCTGGAAGTATCCGACGCGGTGCGCGAAACGCTGATCGAGTCGATGGACAAAGACGAATTGTTGGCGGCGGTCGATGATTTGGACGCGGACGAATTGGCGGAGCTGGCAGACGATTTGCCGCACCAAGTGGTTTATGAAGCCTTACAGACGCGCGATGAGGAAGAACGCGCCCAAGTCAAGGCGGCAATGTCCTACGAAGACAACCAAGTCGGTGCGATTATGGACTTCGAGTTGGTCAGCATCCGCGCCGATGTCGCCTGCGAAGTGGTGCTGCGTTACCTGCGCCGCTTCGACAGCCTGCCCGACCATACCGACAAGATTTTTGTGGTCGATGAAAACGATGTGTTGCAGGGCGTGCTGCCCATCCGCAAACTTTTGGTCGCCGATCCCGAAGATTTGGTGGAAAACGTGATGGCGAAAGATGTCGTGCGTTTCCGCGCCGAAGACGACGTGGAAGAAACGGCGCAGGCATTCGAACGCTATGACTTGGTTACCGCGCCCGTCGTCGATGAAAACAAAAAGCTCATCGGCAGGGTGACCGTTGACGAAATGGTGGACGTGATCCGCGAAGAATCCGAAGCGGATATGTTGAATATGGCGGGTTTGCAAGAAGAGGAAGACTTATTCGCCCCCGTCTTGGATTCCGTCAAAAACCGCTGGATGTGGCTCGCCGTCAACCTCTGCACCGCCTTCCTCGCCAGCCGTGTTATCGGCGCGTTTGAAGGCAGCATCGAAAAAATCGTCGCACTCGCCGCGCTGATGCCCATCGTCGCCGGCATAGGCGGTAACTCGGGCAACCAGACGATTACCATGATTGTCCGCGCGATGGCGATGGGGCAGCTGACGGATATGCAGGCGGGGCGTTTGCTGAAAAAAGAAGTCGGTGTCGCCTTGGTCAACGGCATCATTTGGGGAACGGTCATGGGCGCAGTATCTTGGCTGCTTTACGGCAGCCTCGGCATCGGGCTGGTTATGATTGCCGCGATGACGCTCAACCTCCTGCTGGCGGCAACCGTCGGCGTATTAATTCCCGTGGTAATGGAAAAGTTCGGACGCGATCCCGCACTGGGCAGCTCGGTGCTGATTACCGCCGTTACCGACTCCGGCGGCTTCCTGATTTTCTTGGGGCTCGCCACCCTATTCCTGCTTTAAATGCCGTCTGAACCCGCGCAAAAATGCCGTCTGAAGCGGAAGCTGCTTCAGACGGCATTTGACTATTTATCCTTGTTGCACAAGATTATTGGACGGTATGCCGGGGCAGCCCTTTGGCAACGCCGACCACATCCTCCCCGAACAGCGCGTTGACATCGGTTTCGTCAAACACATATTTGCTGTGGCAGAAATCGCAATCGACTTCGATGCTGCCTTGTTCCACCACCACGCCGCCGACTTCTTCCCCGCCCAGCATCAACAGCATATCGCTGACTTTGCCGCGCGAACAGGTGCATGAAAATTCAAACGTTTCCGGCTCGAACACGCGCGGCGGCGTTTCGTGGAACAGGCGGTATAAAACGTGTTGCGCGTCCAGTCCTGCCAGCTCCTCCGCCGTCAGCGTGCGCGCCAGCGTACTGACGTGTTCCCATGCCTCTTCATCCAATACCTCTTCAGGCAGACGCTGCACCAGCAGACCGCCCGCCGCTTCGTCGCTTGCAGACAGGACGATGTGCGTATCAAGCTGTTCGGAACGTTTCATATAGTTCACCAACATTTGCGCGATACCGTCGCCTTCCAAAGGCACTACACCCTGCCAGGGTTCGCCGTCTTTAGGCTGCAGCGTCAGCACGAATACGCCGCCCTCGCCCAAAAGATCGCCGAGGCTTTCGTCATCGGCTATTTCTGCGGTTTCGTCCCACCGCGCGGTCGCACGGACGGTACGGTCGGAAGTCGCTTCCGCAACCAGCATTTTCAGCCGCCCCTGCCCCTGAACCTGCACAATCAGCGTGCCTTCGTTTTTGAGGTTGCCCGACAGCAGAACACCGGCAGCCAACAGCTCGCCCAAGGCGCGGCGGATGGCGGCGGGATAGTTTTTCTGTTTTACAATGTGCTGCCACACGTTTTCCAGACGGACGTGCAGCCCGCGCACGGGCATATCGTCGAAGATAAAGCGGGTACGCACATCGGCGCGGTTGATGGCGGTTTGATTCATGATTTTCTCTGACTGATTGTTCGGATGGCGGCTATATGGTTGCGGTCGGCGCGAAAACAAGACGGACGGCGGATGCACTTCCCAAATTATCAATAAATTATATAAAAATCAACATATTAACTCAATCTAACAAGCCGTTTTTTGCCAAACAGCCGTTTTTTTATATACAATCAACAAGATATTTTCGACTGATACAGCATAACATCGCACGGCGGCACGATGCCTCCTGCGCGGAAACACCGATATGGATTCTTTTTTCAAACCGGCAGTTTGGGCGGTTTTGTGGCTGATGTTTGCCGTCCGCCCCGCCCTTGCCGACGAGTTGACCAACCTGCTCAGCAGCCGCGAGCAGATTCTCAGACAGTTTGCCGAAGACGAACAGCCCGTTTTACCCATCAACCGAGCCCCCGCCCGGCGGGCGGGCAATGCCGACGAACTCATCGGCAGCGCGATGGGGCTTAACGAACAGCCCGTTTTACCCGTCAACCGAGTCCCCGCCCGGCGGGCGGGCAATGCCGACGAACTCATCGGCAACGCGATGGGGCTTAACGAACAGCCCGTTTTACCCGTCAACCGAGCCCCCGCCCGGCGGGCGGGCAATGCCGACGAACTCATCGGCAACGCGATGGGACTTTTGGGTATTGCCTACCGCTACGGCGGCACATCGATTTCTACCGGTTTTGACTGCAGCGGCTTCATGCAGCACATCTTCAAACGCGCCATGGGCATCAACCTGCCGCGCACGTCGGCAGAACAGGCGCGGATGGGTACGCCGGTTGCCCGAAGCGAATTGCAGCCCGGGGATATGGTGTTTTTCCGCACGCTCGGCGGCAGCCGCATTTCCCATGTCGGACTTTATATCGGCAACAACCGCTTCATCCACGCGCCGCGCACGGGGAAAAATATCGAAATCACCAGCCTGAGCCACAAATATTGGAGCGGCAAATACGCGTTCGCCCGCCGGGTCAAGAAAAACGACCCGTCCCGCTTTCTGAACTGATTTCCCAAGGAATACGCAATGAGTATGCCCGAAATGCCCAAATGGTACGACGATGACGGACAGATCGTGTCCTGTACCGAAAAGGTCAAAGTGATGTCCGAAAATATGGCCGAGCTGTATCAGACGGCACAAGACGCGTTTGAAGACGCGCTGCTGATGGGTTGCGGCGAACGTCAGTTGCGCGATTACCTGCTCGCGCTGATTGAAGGTTTGGAAAATCCCTACCGCAAAGTCTGAACACGCCCCGGTTGCTGCGGCACGGTTTATCCGTGCCGTTTTTGCGTTTGTGCGCGGCTTCGGCTTTTCAGACGGCATATTTGACGTTATGATTAAACAGTTAACAAGATTTATCACAACGCCGTCAAAAGACAGACACACAACATGAACATCATCCGCGCGCTCCTCATCATCCTCGGCTGCCTCGCCACCGGCGAAACCGCCGTTTTCCTAGCAGGCATCAAACTGCCCGGCAGCATCGTCGGCATGGGCGTACTGTTTGCGCTTTTGCAGGCGGGTTGGGTCAAAACGTCTTGGCTGCAACAGCTTACCGACGCGCTGATGGCGAATCTGACGTTGTTTCTCGTGCCGCCCTGCGTGGCGGTCATCAGCTATTTGGATTTGATTGCCGACGATTGGTTTTCGATACTGGTTTCCGCCTCCGCCAGCACTTTGTGCGTACTGCTGGTTACAGGCAAGGTTCACCGCTGGATACGGAGCATTATCTGATGAACGAAATCCTCAGGCAGCCGAGCATCCTGCTTTTCCTCACGCTTGCCGTGTACGCGCTTGCGATTATCGTGCGCACGCGCACGGGTAATATCTTCTGCAACCCCGTACTCGTCAGCACTATCGTGCTGATTGCCTACCTGAAAATCCTCGGTATCGATTATGCGGTGTACCACAACGCCGCGCAGTTTATCGATTTCTGGCTCAAGCCCGCCGTCGTCGTGCTTGCCGTGCCGCTCTACCAAAACCGCCGTAAAATCTTCAACCAATGGCTGCCCGTCATCGTTTCGCAGCTTGCGGGCAGCGTTACGGGCATTGTTACGGGGATGTATTTTGCCAAATGGCTGGGCGCGGAACGCGAAGTCGTCCTCTCGCTCGCGTCCAAATCTGTTACCAATCCTATCGCCATCGAAATCACCCGCTCCATCGGCGGCATTCCCGCCATTACCGCCGCCACCGTCATCATTGCCGGCCTGGTCGGACAGATTGCCGGTTACAAAATGTTGAAAAACACGGTCGTTATGCCCTCATCTGTCGGAATGTCGCTCGGCACGGCTTCGCACGCGATGGGCATTGCCGCCTCGCTCGAACGCAGCCGCCGCATGGCGGCATACGCGGGGCTGGGGCTGACGTTCAACGGCGTACTGACCGCGCTGATTGCGCCGCTGCTTATCCCCGTTTTGGGATTTTGAACCCGTTTCAGACGGCATTTCAGCCCATGCTGTCTGAACGCCGACACACTCGCAAGGAGAACCGTTATGGCTGTCAACCTGACCGAAAAAACCGCCGAACAACTGCCCGACATCGACGGCATTGCCCTCTACACCGCCCAAGCAGGCGTGAAGAAGCCCGGGCATACCGACCTGACACTGATTGCCGTAGCCGCCGGCAGCACCGTCGGTGCAGTCTTCACGACCAACCGTTTCTGTGCCGCGCCCGTCCACATCGCCAAATCGCACCTTTTCGACGAAGACGGCGTGCGCGCCCTCGTCATCAACACGGGCAACGCCAACGCGGGTACGGGCGCACAGGGCAGAATCGATGCTTTGGCAGTGTGTGCCGCCGCCGCCCGGCAAATCGGCTGCAAACCGAACCAGGTGCTGCCCTTCTCCACCGGCGTGATTCTCGAACCGCTGCCCGCAGACAAAATCATCGCCGCCCTGCCCAAAATGCAGCCTGCCTTCTGGAACGAAGCGGCACGCGCCATCATGACCACCGACACCGTGCCCAAAGCCGCCTCGCGCGAAGGCAAGGTCGGCGACAAACACACCGTCCGCGCCACGGGCATCGCCAAAGGCTCGGGCATGATTCATCCCAATATGGCGACCATGCTCGGTTTCATCGCCACCGATGCCAAAGTTTCCCAACCCGTCCTCCAACTGATGACGCAGGAAATCGCCGACGAAACCTTCAACACCATCACCGTTGACGGCGACACCAGCACCAACGACAGCTTCGTCATCATCGCCACCGGCAAAAACAGCCAAAGCGAAATCGACAACATCGCCGACCCGCGTTACGCCCAACTCAAAGAATTGTTGTGCAGCCTCGCGCTCGAACTCGCCCAAGCCATCGTCCGCGACGGCGAAGGTGCGACCAAGTTCATCACCGTCCGCGTCGAAAACGCCAAAACCCGCGACGAAGCCCGCCAAGCCGCCTACGCCGTGGCACGTTCGCCGCTGGTCAAAACCGCCTTTTTCGCCTCCGACCCCAACCTCGGCAGGCTGCTCGCCGCCATCGGTTATGCCGGCGTTGCCGACCTCGATACCGACCTCGTGGAAATGTATCTCGACGATATTTTGGTTGCCGAACACGGCGGACGCGCCGCAAGCTACACCGAAGCACAAGGGCAGGCGGTAATGTCGAAGGCCGAAATCACCGTCCGCATCAAGCTGCATCGCGGACAAGCCGCCGCCACCGTCTATACCTGCGACCTGTCGCACGGATACGTTTCCATCAACGCCGACTACCGTTCCTGACCCGACACGGCTTCAGACGGCATACATATAGTGGATTAACAAAAATCAGGACAAGGCGACGAAGCCGCAGACAGTACAAATAGTACGGCAAGACGAGGCAACGCTGTACTGGTTTTTGTTAATCCACTATAAAATGCCGTCTGAACCGCCGGACAACATACCATGACCTCCACATTCCCCCGCCGCCTCGCCCGCAAAATCCGCCAAACCCGCCGCCTGTCGCGCAAAAGCATCGCCTTTCTGTTCCTTTTGGCAGGTTCGGCACTCGTCGCCCTGACCGCGCTGTTTTTTGCCCATCTTGCCGATTTTGCGCTGGAACTGAACGCCAAACTGGTTCAACAATACCCGTGGTTCGCGTGGGTCGCGCTTCCTTTGGGTTTACCGCTTATTGCGTGGCTCACACGCAAATTCGCCCCCTTCACCGCCGGCAGCGGCATCCCGCAGGTCATCGCCTCACTGTCGCTGCCCTACGGCGCACAGAAAACGCGGCTGATCCGCCTCGGGCAGACGCTGCTGAAGATTCCGCTAACCTTTTTGGGTATGCTGTTCGGCGCGTCCATCGGACGCGAAGGTCCGTCCGTGCAGGTCGGCGCGGCAGTGATGGGCGCGTGGGGCGCGTGGGGCGCGTGGTGCAAGAAACACGGCTTGGCATTCAAAGGGATGCAGGAAAACGATTTGATGGCGGCGGGCGCGGCGGGCGGTTTGGCAGCCGCGTTCAACGCGCCGCTGGCGGGCGTGATTTTCGCCATTGAGGAACTCGGGCGCGGCATCATGTTGCGCTGGGAGAGGCAAATTCTTTTGGGCGTGCTCGCCTCCGGTTTCATACAGGTCGCCATTCAGGGCAACAACCCGTATTTTTCCGGCTTCAACGGCGGCGTATTGGAACATATCTTTCTGTGGGTCGCACTGTCCGGCCTGGTTTGCGGCGCGGCGGGCGGGCTGTTCGGACGTTTGCTCTATCGCGGTGCGGCGGCGTTTGCACCGCGCAAGATACGCGGCTTCATCCGCAACCGTCCGCTGCTGCTGGCGGCACTGATGGGGCTGCTGCTCGCCCTGCTCGGCACGTTCTACCAAGGCAAAACCTACGGCACCGGCTACCACGAAGCCGCCCAAGCCCTGCACGGCATCTACGAAGCCCCCTTCGGACTCGCCGCCGCCAAATGGCTCGCCACCGTATTCAGCTATTGGGCAGGCGTTCCGGGCGGCATTTTCACTCCCTCGCTGACCATAGGCGCGGTTTTGGGCGAGCATATCGCCGCCATCGCCGACATATCGCAGGGTGCAAACATCATCGTCCTCATCTGCATGGCGGCATTTCTGGCGGGCGCGACACAATCCCCGATTACTTCCGCCGTCGTCGTCATGGAAATGACGGGCGGACAAAGCCTGCTGTTTTGGATGCTGATTGCCTGCATTTTCGCCTCGCAGGTTTCGCGCCAGTTTTCGCCGCGTCCGTTCTACCACGCATCGGGAATGCGCTTCCGCCAGCGCGTGCTTCAAGAAACCGCCGCCCAAACCGGCAATGCGCCCGCAAGACCGCAAACAGCAAACAGCAAAACGGGAATGCCGTCTGAAAATTAAAACGCCCCCGATCAAACGCCGGCAGCCGCCTTGATTTGAATACCGTTCCGCCGCCGCTTGAAATTTCAGCAACAATGCCGTCTGAACGACAGAATGCGGTTTTCAGACGGCATTTCCCCATCCCGATATTGCCCGAACCCAACCAAAGCGTTTGCTATAATTTCATTTTTACCGTACCCGCACACAAATATGTCCCCCAATTTCGCCCAAACCCTCTCCAAAGACCGCCACTTCCTGCAATCCGCCTTCAAAAATCCCAACAAATACGGCGGCTTGTCCAAAGTCGAGGAAAAATACCGAAAATCGCACGAAATCTTTTTGAAACGTTTGGCCGCCTTGCCCAAACCCGAATTCGACAACACCCTGCCCGTTCACGAGAAACTTGACGAAATCAAAAAAGCCATTGCCGAGCATCAGGTAACGATTATTTGCGGCGAAACCGGTTCGGGCAAAACCACGCAGCTGCCCAAGATTTGTTTAGAACTCGGGCGTGGGGCGGCGGGGCTGATCGGGCATACCCAGCCGCGCCGTTTGGCCGCGCGCTCCGTGGCAGAGCGGATTGCCGAAGAGCTGAAATCCGAAATCGGCAGCGCGGTCGGCTATAAAGTACGCTTCACCGACCACACCTCGCGCGATGCCTGCGTCAAGCTGATGACCGACGGCATCCTGCTGGCGGAAACGCAGACCGACCGTTATCTCGCCGCCTACGACACGATTATCATTGACGAAGCGCACGAGCGCAGCCTGAACATCGACTTCCTCTTGGGCTATTTGAAACAACTGCTGCCGCGCCGCCCCGATTTGAAAGTCATCATCACCTCGGCAACCATAGACGCAGAACGCTTCTCCCAACACTTCAACGGCGCGCCCGTGCTGGAAGTGAGCGGACGCACCTATCCCGTCGAAATCCTCTACCGACCGCTGACCGGCAAAGACGAAGACGACGCAGAAGTGGAGTTGACCGACGCGATTGTCGATGCGGCGGACGAATTAGCGCGACACGGCGAAGGCGATATTTTGGTATTCCTGCCGGGCGAGCGCGAAATCCGCGAAACTGCCGAAGCCTTACGCAAATCTACACTGCGCCGCAACGACGAAATCCTTCCCCTGTTCGCACGCCTGTCGCACGCCGAGCAGCACAAAATCTTCCACCCTTCAGGCGCGAAACGCCGCATCGTATTGGCAACCAACGTCGCCGAAACCTCGCTTACCGTGCCGGGCATCAAATACGTCATCGACACCGGCCTCGCGCGCGTCAAACGCTATTCCGCACGGGCAAAGGTGGAGCAGCTTCATGTCGAAAAAATCTCTCAAGCCGCCGCCCGCCAACGCTCCGGCCGCTGCGGACGCGTCTCCGCAGGCGTGTGTATCAGACTGTTTTCAGAAGAAGATTTCAACAGCCGCCCCGAATTTACCGACCCAGAAATCGTCCGCAGCAACCTCGCCGCCGTCATCCTGCGCATGGCATCGCTGAACCTGGGCGATGTGGCGGCATTCCCATTTTTAGAAATGCCCGATTCGCGGTATATCAATGACGGTTTTCAGGTATTGCTGGAATTGGGGGCGGTAGAGGCCGTCTGAAAACAAGTAGGATATACACTTCTACCTGACAAAGACCAACAAACGATAAAACTACGGCACATCTAGATGCCCAACCTACAACATTGCACACGGTAAAAACATGAAACACTTACTCATCGATTTTGAAAACGTCCAGCCGCAAAACTTAGACAAATTACCAACCGAAAATACCCATATTTGGCTATTTATAGGTGTATTACACAAAATGTTACCTATTAGTCTGGTGCAATCCCTACTACGTTTCGGCGAACGTGTCCATCTTGTCCAGTTACAAAAAACGGGGAAAAACGCATTGGATTTTTACCTGTCCTATTACCTCGGACAAATTACCGCCACAGACCCCAATGCCCAAATCGGCATACTCTCGCGTGATGGAGGATACGATGTTCTGGTCGAACATATTTTGAAAAACCACCAGGCGAAGGGTATCGTGCGCCTAGCCAATATAGATGAAGTACAACATCAGAAAATTACTACCGAACCGCCGTCAGCATTGCTGGAAAACACTCCTCAGCCTGAAACCACCCTCAAACCACAGCAACCATTAACTTCCTATTTCCAAGCAGCCCTAACTGCACTGCGCCGCCCCGACGCTTTCCGCCCCTGCCGCCTGCATAACCTGCGACAAAATCTGCGTAAGCATATTTTGAGTGATTTGTTTAAAGAAAAAACCGATGAAGAATGCGAAATAACCACTGCTAACGTTATCAATAAACTCAAAGCACAAAACTTCATCAGCATTGATGAACAGGAAACCGTTTCCTACCATCTCAGTGATAATGATTTGTTACAAAGAATCCAACGCCATATTTTAAGCCAACGTCCCAAAACCTACGCTGATTTTCAAGCCGTCGTGCAAAACCGAGCAGATGCACTTCACTTAACAGTCGGTACCAACGACATTCAATCCTTTGCGCGACATTTGCGCGACCAAAACCTGATCCGCCAAAACAATGGGGAAATTGAATATGCACCGTTTACTGAACCTAAACCACAGCCAACGCCCAAGCAGCCTAAAAAAACCGCATGGGAACCTGATGAAATTATTTGGAAAAAAGTGATTGCCGCGTTATCGTTAAAGAACCGTCCTAATAAAACCAAAACTTTACGCAATACAATCCAGGCACTCACAAAATCCAATGCACAAGAAACTGACAAACTGCTACAACATTTACAAGATACCCAAGTCCTACGTATTGACGGTACTAAAATTGTGTATATCAAGTAGGATGGGCATTTATGCCTGACCTACAAAACCAAAAACAACCTACCACCCTTAATCAACTCCACAAACCCTCTTCAGACAACCTCGTTTTTTGAAAAACAATCTGTAAACAGATAACTGCTGAAGAATACCGTTGCCGAGCCCCAAAACCCGTACTGCAACTTTTATTGTGAACTTCCCATTATGAAAAAATCCCTTTTCGTTCTCTTTCTGTATTCGTCCCTACTTACTGCCAGCGAAATTGCTTATCGCTTTGTATTCGGAATTGAAACCTTACCGGCTGCAAAAATGGCAGAAACGTTTGCGCTGACATTTGTGATTGCTGCGCTGTATCTGTTTGCGCGTTATAAGGCAACGCGTTTGTTGATTGCGGTGTTTTTCGCGTTCAGCATTATTGCCAACAATGTGCATTACGCGGTTTATCAAAGCTGGATAACGGGCATTAATTATTGGCTGATGCTGAAAGAGATTACCGAAGTTGGCGGCGCAGGGGCGTCGATGTTGGATAAGTTGTGGCTGCCTGCGTTGTGGGGCGTGTTGGAAGTCATGTTGTTTTGCAGCCTTGCCAAGTTCCGCCGTAAGACGCATTTTTCTGCCGATATACTGTTTGCCTTCCTAATGCTGATGATTTTCGTGCGTTCGTTCGACACGAAACAAGAACACGGTATTTCGCCCAAACCGACATACAGCCGCATCAAAGCCAATTATTTCAGCTTCGGTTATTTTGTCGGACGCGTGTTGCCGTATCAGTTGTTTGATTTAAGCAAGATTCCTGTGTTCAAACAGCCTGCTCCAAGCAGAATCGGGCAAGGCAGTATTCAAAATATCGTCCTGATTATGGGCGAAAGCGAAAGCGCGGCGCATTTGAAATTGTTTGGCTACGGGCGCGAAACTTCGCCGTTTTTGACCCAGCTTTCGCAAGCCGATTTTAAGCCGATTGTGAAACAAAGTTATTCCGCAGGCTTTATGACGGCAGTATCCCTGCCCAGTTTCTTTAACGTCATACCGCATGCCAACGGCTTGGAACAAATCAGCGGCGGCGATACCAATATGTTCCGCCTCGCCAAAGAGCAGGGCTATGAGACGTATTTTTACAGTGCTCAGGCTGAAAACCAAATGGCAATTTTGAACTTAATCGGTAAGAAATGGATAGACCATCTGATTCAGCCGACGCAGCTTGGCTACGGCAACGGCGACAATATGCCCGATGAGAAGCTGCTGCCGCTGTTCGACAAAATCAATTTGCAGCAGGGCAGGCATTTTATCGTGTTGCACCAACGCGGTTCGCACGCCCCATACGGCGCATTGTTGCAGCCTCAAGATAAAGTATTCGGCGAAGCCGATATTGTGGATAAGTACGACAACACCATCCACAAAACCGACCAAATGATTCAAACCGTATTCGAGCAGCTGCAAAAGCAGCCTGACGGCAACTAGCTGTTTGCCTATACCTCCGATCATGGCCAGTATGTTCGCCAAGATATCTACAATCAAGGCACGGTGCAGCCCGACAGCTATCTCGTGCCGCTGGTGTTGTACAGCCCGGATAAGGCCGTGCAACAGGCTGCCAACCAGGCTTTTGCGCCTTGCGAGATTGCCTTCCATCAGCAGCTTTCAACGTTCCTGATTCACACGTTGGGCTACGATATGCCGGTTTCAGGTTGTCGCGAAGGCTCGGTAACGGGCAACCTGATTACGGGTGATGCAGGCAGCTTGAACATTCGCGACGGCAAGGCGGAATATGTTTATCCGCAATGAGTGGCGTAAAAACCAATAAAGACAAATTTAGATGATGTCGGGGAAGATGCCCGACCGACAAGACTATGCAAAATATGAAAAACCAAGTACGCGGATCAGGCATGGATGCACGATCCAATCCGGCCAATGTTTCAGACGGCCTGCAAAACAGTTCGGGTCATATCGGTACCAACACGCGTTACCGCCTGACCAAACTCGGCGAACAAATGGCGCGCCTGCCCATCGACCCGAAAATCGCGCGCATTTTGTTGGCGGCGAAGAAGCACGACTGCATGGCGGAAATATTGGTGATCGCGTCCGCGCTGTCGATTCAAGACCCGCGCGAGCGGCCGCTGGAAGCGCGCGATGCCGCCGCCAAGGCGCACGAGCGTTTTACCGACAAGCAATCTGACTTTCTTGCCTATCTGAACATTTGGGACAGCTTCCAGCGCGAGCGCGACAAGGGCTTGTCCAACAAGCAGTTGGTGCAGTGGTGCCGTCAATATTTCCTGTCGCACCTGCGGATGCGCGAGTGGCGCGAGCTGCACCACCAGCTTGCCCAAACCGCGATTGAAATGGGTTTGACCACCAAGGAAGCGGCTTTCAGACGACTTTCCGAAATCAAGCAGCTTACGTCGTCTGAAAACCAAGGCGATCAAGACTTATCCGCCAAACGCAAACAAAAACAACTGGATAAGAAACAACACCGCGCCCAAATCCGCGCCGCCAAAGAAGCGGGCTACGAACAAATCCACCGCGCCCTGCTCACCGGCCTTATCGCCAACGTCGGCATGAAATCGCCCGACGGCAACGACTATACCGGCGCGCGCGGCAGCCGTTTCCACCTTTTCCCCGCCTCCGCCCTGTTCAAAGCCAAACCCAAATGGGTGATGGCGGCAGAACTCGTTGAAACGACAAAACTTTATGCGCGCGACGTCGCCGTTATCCAGCCCGAATGGATTGAGCAGGAAGCCCCGCACCTCGTCCGCTACCACTATTTCGAGCCGCACTGGGAACAAAAACGCGGCGAAGTCGTCGCCAGCGAACGCGTGACGCTTTACGGCCTGACCGTATTGCCGCGCCGCCCCGTGCCTTACGGCAAAGTTGCGCCCGAAGAAGCACGTGAAATCTTTATCCGCAGCGCGTTGGTGGCGCAGGAATGCGATTTGAAAGCGGATTTTTTTGTCCACAATAAAAAGCTGATTAAAGAAATTACCGAACTCGAACACAAATCGCGCAAGCAAGACGTATTGGTCGACGACGAAGCCCTGTTTGCGTTTTATCACGAACGGCTGCCCGATTTTTATACGGCGGATGCGGTTTCAGACGGTCTGCGTCCTGCAAATCCCCAGCAAACTGCCCCCTCCTACGCGAGGGAAGAACGGAGAGAGGGCAAAACAGTTGCCGCACAAACCAACTTCTCCGCAACCGCAGCAAACCCTCTCCCTAACCCTCTCCCACAGGAGAGGGAGCAGAGTGCCGCAGCTTCAGCGGTTTCAAACGACCTGCATCCTGCAAATCCCCAACAAACCGCCCCCTCCCCCGTGGGGGAGGGTCGGGGAGAGGGCAAAACAGTTGCCTCTCAAACCAACTTCTCCGCAACCACAGCAAACCCTCTCCCTAACCCTCTCCCACAGGAGGGGGAACAGAGTGCCGCAGCTTCAGCGGTTTCAAACGACCCCAAACCCAAAAAGCAGCCTGCACCCCCAAAAGGCCGTCTGAAACCCCTCCCCCTCGCCGACATCCGTACCTTCCAAGCCTGGCTCAAAACCGCCAAGCGCGACAATCCGCGCCTGCTGTTCCTCAGCCGCGACGATTTGATGCAACACGCTGCCGCGCACATTACCGAAGAGCAATTCCCCAAATTCTGGCAAACCGCAGACGGTAAGTTCAAACTTTCCTACCGCTTCGAGCCGCACCATCCGCTCGACGGTGTAACCATGACCGTGCCGCTGACCGTCCTCAACCGCCTGCACGCGCCGTCGCTCGAATGGCTGGTGCCCGGTATGTTGCGCGAAAAAATCCAGCTGCTGATTAAAGCCCTACCGAAGCAAATCCGCCGCATTTGCGTGCCCGTACCCGATTTCATCACCAAATTTCTCGAAAGCAATCCCGACCGCCAAGCGGTCATTATTCCCCAGTTGGCGCACTTTATCGCCAAAAGCGCAGGCGATATGCGGATTTTCGAGCAAATCGACCAAGACGCATGGGCGGCGCAAGAATTGCCCGAACACTGCTATCTGAATCTGCTCATCATCGACGACGGCGGACAAGAGCTTGCCGGCGGCCGCAAACTGCACGAATTGCAACAACAGCTCGGCCAAGCCGCCGCCGTCACCTTCCGCGACAACACCCAAGAATTCGAGCGCGACAACGTTACCACATGGGATATCGGTACCCTGCCCGAATCCATCAAATTCGCCCGCGGCAAACAACAGCTCACCGGCTACCTCGGTCTGCAAAAAGAAAAAGACGGCCGCATCGCCCTGCGCCTGTGTGACACCACCGAAGCTGCCGAACAGGCACACCGTCAAGGCGTCATCGAATTGATGAAGCTGCAATTAAAAGAGCAGGTAAAAGACCTGAACAAAGGCATCCAAGGCTTTACCCAAGCCGCCATGCTGCTCAAACACATCAACGCCGACACCCTGCGCGACGACCTCACCCAAGCCGTTTGTGACCGCGCCTTTATCGGCGAAGACGAGCTGCCGCGCAACGAAAAAGCCTTCAAAGAACAAATCAAACGCGCCCGCAGCCGCCTGCCCGCCGTCAAAGAAGCCCTCAGCCGCTACCTGCAGGAAACCGCCGCCGCCTACGCCGAACTGAACGGCAAACTCGGCAAACACCCATTGACCCACCTTCTAAGACTACGCCTGCAAACCCTGCTCGCCGCCGGCTTCGCCACCCGCACCCCGTGGGCACAATGGCCGCGCCTCCCCATCTACCTCAAAGCCATGACCCTGCGCCTCGAAAAATACAGCAGCAACCCCGCCCGCGACGCAGCCCGCGAAGCCGATATACAGGAATTGGAACAAATGTGGCAGGAAAAAAACGACGGTTTGGTGAAACAAGGACTACCCGTTTCAGACGACCTCACCGCGTTTAAATGGATGATCGAAGAATTGAGGGTGTCGCTGTTCGCGCAGGAATTGAAGACACCGTATCCGGTGTCGGTGAAGCGGCTGTTGAAAGAGTGGGAGGATCTTAATTAAAGGAAGATGCCGTCTAATTTTTTCAGACGGCATCTTTTATTTCCCTGACCAACCGATTTAATCGCTCCCTACAAATAGCTTTATTTTTTAATTCGCACTCCCAAACGACAATCACTTTGAAACCGATCTTTTCCAGCTCGGTTTCATTTTTAATATCACGTTCGCAATTTTTTGTGATTTTTTCCAACCAAAAATCCGTATTGCTTTTCGGGATATGTCCTTTATTACAAGAATGCCCGTACCAAAAACAGCCGTGTATAAACACGACTGTTTTATATTTCGACAAAACGATATCCGGTTTGCCTACATAGCGTTTATCGTTTTTCCGATAACGGAAACCTTGGAAAAAAAGAAATTTCCTTACCAATACTTCCGGTTTGGTTTCTTTGCTATGGATTTTTAACATCACGAAAGAACGTTTGGATGTAGTGAAAATATCGGTCATAAATTACTTGGAAGATACCACCTTCGATCGTTTTTTTGTCTGTTCCACTTTTCTTAACAAATACGAAACCAAGCTTATTAAATCCAAAGCATCCTTATCATTAAAAATACTAGGAGATAAATTTGCTCTTAACTCATGTTGTACAGGATTTCTAAATCCAGTCCATGTTCCGCATGCAAGCTGTTCAAGACCATCTTCTAAATTTTGTTCCGCCTTCGTTTTGTTATTCGTTAATAGAAGTATAGAATTTTTACTCCCGAAAGCTTGTTCAATCAATTCTCTTCCGTCTATGCTATGAAGACCTGTTTGCTTCTGAACCTTATCTTCGAAAACTTTAACTGCCTCGATTGCAGCACTTAAATAATCCTTCTTTTCATTGTAAAAATCATTACAGGCAGTATGCAAATCCTGATGCAAATGCCGCCAATGATAGTAAGGATATTCTGGAATAATACTATGTAAGGCAGAGATTACTTCCGCTTGCTCTTTATTTGTAAGCTCCGAATCTTCCAAACGATTCAAAATAACTTCTACTGGTTCCCTTTCCTTTTCTGGCAATTTGTTTTTCCAATCTTCGATATCAACTCCGCTTTCGCCTTTCACTTCGTCATCTTTCTCTTTTTTTCTTCTTTTTCTCCAATCTTGCCCGATGGCTCGGACGATCTCCCCAAGGAAAACACGTAATTTTGAGGTTTTTGAATGCTTCCAGTCTAATGATGTCCTGTCGGTAGCAATTAAATCTTCATCGTCATTATCTATAAAGTCCACATTCAGCCATCCAGTCAAATATGAATAGAAATGGCTGGATTCGCTATCAGTGAAAAACTCGGGCATATTTACCATTCTGCCGTTGGCAAACAAGGTAATACCTTTCATATTATTCTTTAAAGGTTTTTCCGTTGTAATGAACTTACCTTGTATTAATCCGCTGTATTCATACTGTTCGAATTTTGAAGATAACGATGAAATATTGGTTGCTAAATCCTGGTATTCCCATTCGAATTGTGGGGTAACAAGATCATATTTTAGATTTCCATCAATGATTTTAGGTTCAGAGCCGTTCAAGCTTACTTTGATTTTAAAATCCTGAGCCGGAAAATCAAACAAGCGGGAAAGATGCTCTACATAATTATCTAACGGATATCCTTGCTTTTTCGTCAGTTCGGTTAAAGTTATGGTTGTCCCGCTTTCGATATTGGATTCAACAGATTCTTTTCGAAACTCCGGTTGATAAATACCCTTGCTTCTTCGAATCTCTGCATAATCCAAAGTAAAAGTAACCCTTTCGTTTCCCTGGATAGTAGAAATTTCAATTTTGTTGCCAAGCCCGAATAATGCCAATTTACCAAGGCCTTTTTTACCCGTTGGAATTCTTCCGCACGGGGAGGCTTGTTTTTCTTCCCTTCTGTTCCGACCGATTCTCAAATAAAAATCATTGATTTCATCGAAGCTCATTCCTATACCATTATCTTTAATAACGATTTTATGCTCCGGTTTATCGAATAACCTAACTTCCACTTCCGTAGCACATGCATCGTAGGCATTCGCTATCAACTCGGCAATCGCAGGAACAGTGTGCGAATACATCTTTACACCCAAATGTTCGATTACGGTTGGCTCGAAACTCATTTTCAATTTTTCTTCAGACATGTTTTCTCCTTTTCTAACATTCGATATTATCAACAATTGCCCTGCCTATTTTTTCCGCATACATCGGAGGAACGGCATTACCAATCAAACGGGCTATCTTGTCCCTGCTGCCCGCTTTAAAGACATAGTTACGAGGGAACGATTGCAATGTTGCACCTTCGCGCAGTGATAACGCCCTATCTTCTTCAGGATGGGCAAACCTCCCGTTGGAAATACTAAAGAATTTGGTCGTTATGGTAGGTGCGGGCTTATCCCACCATAGCCTACCAAACGTGTCTTTAAAACTATTGTCTTTTCCGATAAAACATTCCAGCTGTAATTCGGGAATATGCGCAAAAGCCAAACGGTTTCCTCCGTTTTTAGGTATCAAAGCCAATCGTTTCAAGTTGATATCAGATAATCCCGCACAGCTATGCATAAAATCCGTTTCGTCTTGGTGTCCTGCAATAATTTTGGGAAAGCCATTTTCCATTCCCAAAACATCGCGTACCGTAAGCCGTTTGCCCGAATACTTGACTGGTTCCAGCTTTTCTTTGGTTATTCTGTTTGCAATTAACGTAAATCTTTTACGGCTTTGGGGAATTCCGTAATCAGCCGTATTGTGAATACCGAAATGGACGGTAAATCCTTTTTCTTCCAATAACTTTATGAAATTATCAAGCCTGCTTTCTTTCATTCTGCTCAGAATTCCCGGTACGTTCTCTACAACAACATATCCGGGATTGAAATATTCTACAAACCGCTGAAACTCCAAAAGCAAACTCTTGGATTTTTCCGATTTTCTTTTGTCTGTTTGAATAACACTCCAATATTGACAAGGACTACAACCTATAAGAATCAAATCATCATCATTCTTTTTTAACCCGAGTTCTTTTTCCAAGGTTTCAGGCTGCAATTCAAAAACATCAGCCTGTATAAATTTGGCATTTATATTGGCTTCATATGTTTCTTTGCAGCTGGGTTCGTAATCTATCCCGGCTAAAACCTGAATACCGGCGGATTGCATTCCATAGCTCATTCCACCTCCGCCACAGAAAAAATCAACCGCCTTTAACTTACTGTTTTTCATTTCTATTTAAATAATTAGACTAGTGAGAACTAACTTTATATAACATATAATTTATTGCTTATCAAAAATAATTTGAGATTTTATTAAAATTCATGCATCTAAATAAGCAGAACTTAATTTCCTCCAAACGAGCGGATGTCTTCAAATGCACACTTCACAGAAAGGTCGTCTGAAACCCATTTTCAGACGACCTTTTTCCACTTCCCAAAACAAGAATTCCCACCCCCTCCCCAAACGTCGCCCGAACCAGTAAACTCCCCATATTTCAACAACTTCTTGGAAGCCAACCATGCCCCGTATCCACCCTCCTCACCTGTTCCCGCCCCATATCGCCGAACGCGGCCTTTTGTATTTTCAGCAGGGCAAGGTTCGCGATGTCCGAAAAACTTCCGCCGGGCGTTATCGGGCGGAGGTATGCGGTTTGGAAAACTATTGGGTATGGCTGAAGCTGGATAGTGATTTGTATATTAAAGACGAAAGCTGCGATTGCCCTTATGTCTAAAGGTGCAAACATACCTTAAATTACTATATTACATAGGCAAAATACAAGCCTATAACGAATTGGAAACAAAATGCCGTCTGAAAACATCTTCAGACGGCATTATAAAATCTGTTCACCTTTTCAGATGAGTAATGTACACCCCTATACAATTTTTGCTACTATACCCCATAAATCCACGGCTAAAGATATCCTTATTATGTCCTATGATTTATCGAAACGACTTGTAATCGGCTTAGCATCAAGTGCCCTATTCGACTTATCCGAATCGGATAATATATTTAGAATGGAAGGGGCAGAAACCTATAGGCAATATCAGAGAGAAAAACAAAACCATCCCCTAAAAAAGGCGTTGTCTTTCCATTTATTAAAAAACTTCTGTCAATCAATGAAATAAACCCAAACGACCCAACGATTGGGTTTATTCTTTTATCCAGAAACAATCCAGATACAGATTACGAGTCATAACTATAGGCTTAATATTACACGATTTTCATTCCATCAAGGCGGAAAACCGCACAAATACTGAAACACTATCGATCGATTTGTAAACAAGCCTACTTAAGTAACTTGCAGTCCTTATCATTTCCTTTAAAATAATCCAGCCCGTCACTACACGAACTGGCGGACTTCTTGCAAATAAAGGTTACTAGATTTTCATTCATCTTAATAATAAAAGGATTTTTATCTTTATCTATGGCTACCGCCTTCAACATGAATTTACTGTCTAAGGCCCCGCGCGCGATTCCATTCAAACGGATACAAAAGCCTTCTGCCTCTTTAATCGGCAAACTTGGCCATTTGGTAGATGTTTGTTTAAATCTCCCATTCTGCAGATAAAACTTTTCCATAAAATGTGCATTTTCTAACAAGGCTGCCCGCACTGTATTTATCTTTGCTTTCTCAACATAATTGCGATAGCTCGGATAAACAATTAAAGCAAGTACAGACAATATCAAGACCACTGATATTAATTCAACCAGCGTAAACCCCCGATTATCAGTCATTACTTTACTTCCAATAAGAACAGATTATTCAACATATTTCTTTGAACAGACTTACTATCCCATTCAGCAGTATGCATATTTCCCACTCTATTTTTTATCCGCGGGCAGCACTGGTTTGGCTGGGCCTTTTGGTGCGGGCGCACCGACAGAAGCCTGATCCTTCAGCTTCGCCAGCACCGCAGGGCCGATGCCCTTTACCTTGGTCAAATCGTCTACAGACTTGAACGCACCGTTTTGCGCACGGTATTCCGCAATGGCCTTCGCCTTCGCAGGGCCTATGCCCGGCAGCGCCTCCAGCTCCTGCTGCGAAGCCGCATTGATGTTTACCGCCGCAAGGGAGAAGGCGCAGGAGAACAGCATACAGAACAGCACGAACATTTTCTTCATGGTTTTTCCTTTAAGGGTTGCAAACAATAAACCGCATCTTGCGACGATAAAACGGGTCATTCTAAAATGAATATCCCAAAGTTTCAAGCCGTTCCTCCGCAAACCCGACCGGACGCCGTACGGATACTGTCCCGCCATCCCCGACATTTTTTCCGGGCAAAGCAAAAACCCCCGAATAATCGGGGGTTTTCTGAAAGGGTGTTTGGCAGTGACCTACTTTCGCATGGAAGAACCACACTATCATCGGCGCTGAGTCGTTTCACGGTCCTGTTCGGGATGGGAAGGCGTGGGACCAACTCGCTATGGCCGCCAAACTTAAACTGTTACAAATCGGTAAAGCCTTAATCAATATATTCGGTAATAACTGAATCAGTCAGTAAGCTTTTATCTCTTGAAGTTCTTCAAATGATAGAGTCAAGCCTCACGAGCAATTAGTATGGGTTAGCTTCACGCGTTACCGCGCTTCCACACCCCACCTATCAACGTCCTGGTCTCGAACGACTCTTTAGTGCGGTTAAACCGCAAGGGAAGTCTCATCTTCAGGCGAGTTTCGCGCTTAGATGCTTTCAGCGCTTATCTCTTCCGAACTTAGCTACCCGGCTATGCAACTGGCGTTACAACCGGTACACCAGAGGTTCGTCCACTCCGGTCCTCTCGTACTAGGAGCAGCCCCCGTCAAACTTCCAACGCCCACTGCAGATAGGGACCAAACTGTCTCACGACGTTTTAAACCCAGCTCACGTACCACTTTAAATGGCGAACAGCCATACCCTTGGGACCGACTACAGCCCCAGGATGTGATGAGCCGACATCGAGGTGCCAAACTCCGCCGTCGATATGAACTCTTGGGCGGAATCAGCCTGTTATCCCCGGAGTACCTTTTATCCGTTGAGCGATGGCCCTTCCATACAGAACCACCGGATCACTATGTCCTGCTTTCGCACCTGCTCGACTTGTCGGTCTCGCAGTTAAGCTACCTTTTGCCATTGCACTATCAGTCCGATTTCCGACCGGACCTAGGTAACCTTCGAACTCCTCCGTTACGCTTTGGGAGGAGACCGCCCCAGTCAAACTGCCTACCATGCACGGTCCCCGACCCGGATGACGGGTCTGGGTTAGAACCTCAAAGACACCAGGGTGGTATTTCAAGGACGGCTCCGCAGAGACTGGCGTCTCTGCTTCAAAGCCTCCCACCTATCCTACACAAGTGACTTCAAAGTCCAATGCAAAGCTACAGTAAAGGTTCACGGGGTCTTTCCGTCTAGCAGCGGGTAGATTGCATCTTCACAACCACTTCAACTTCGCTGAGTCTCAGGAGGAGACAGTGTGGCCATCGTTACGCCATTCGTGCGGGTCGGAACTTACCCGACAAGGAATTTCGCTACCTTAGGACCGTTATAGTTACGGCCGCCGTTTACTGGGGCTTCGATCCGATGCTTGCACATCTTCAATTAACCTTCCAGCACCGGGCAGGCGTCACACCCTATACGTCCACTTTCGTGTTAGCAGAGTGCTGTGTTTTTAATAAACAGTCGCAGCCACCTATTCTCTGCGACCCTCCAGGGCTTACGGAGCAAGTCCTTAACCTTAGAGGGCATACCTTCTCCCGAAGTTACGGTATCAATTTGCCGAGTTCCTTCTCCTGAGTTCTCTCAAGCGCCTTAGAATTCTCATCCTGCCCACCTGTGTCGGTTTGCGGTACGGTTCGATTCAAACTGAAGCTTAGTGGCTTTTCCTGGAAGCGTGGTATCGGTTACTTCATGTCCGTAGACACTCGTCATCACTTCTCGGTGTTAAGAAGACCCGGATTTGCCTAAGTCTTCCACCTACCGGCTTAAACAAGCTATTCCAACAGCTTGCCAACCTAACCTTCTCCGTCCCCACATCGCATTTGAATCAAGTACAGGAATATTAACCTGTTTCCCATCGACTACGCATTTCTGCCTCGCCTTAGGGGCCGACTCACCCTACGCCGATGAACGTTGCGTAGGAAACCTTGGGCTTTCGGCGAGCGGGCTTTTCACCCGCTTTATCGCTACTCATGTCAACATTCGCACTTCTGATACCTCCAGCACACTTTACAATGCACCTTCATCGGCCTACAGAACGCTCCCCTACCATGCCAGTAAACTGGCATCCGCAGCTTCGGTTATAGATTTGAGCCCCGTTACATCTTCCGCGCAGGACGACTCGACCAGTGAGCTATTACGCTTTCTTTAAATGATGGCTGCTTCTAAGCCAACATCCTGGCTGTCTGGGCCTTCCCACTTCGTTTACCACTTAATCTATCATTTGGGACCTTAGCTGGCGGTCTGGGTTGTTTCCCTCTTGACAACGGACGTTAGCACCCGCTGTCTGTCTCCCGAGGAACCACTTGATGGTATTCTTAGTTTGCCATGGGTTGGTAAGTTGCAATAACCCCCTAGCCATAACAGTGCTTTACCCCCATCAGTGTCTTGCTCGAGGCACTACCTAAATAGTTTTCGGGGAGAACCAGCTATCTCCGAGTTTGTTTAGCCTTTCACCCCTATCCACAGCTCATCCCCGCATTTTGCAACATGCGTGGGTTCGGTCCTCCAGTACCTGTTACGGCACCTTCAACCTGGCCATGGATAGATCACTCGGTTTCGGGTCTACACCCAGCAACTCATCGCCCTATTAAGACTCGGTTTCCCTACGCCTCCCCTATTCGGTTAAGCTCGCTACTGAATGTAAGTCGTTGACCCATTATACAAAAGGTACGCAGTCACACCTCTAGGGCGCTCCCACTGTTTGTATGCATCAGGTTTCAGGTTCTGTTTCACTCCCCTCCCGGGGTTCTTTTCGCCTTTCCCTCACGGTACTGGTTCACTATCGGTCGATGATGAGTATTTAGCCTTGGAGGATGGTCCCCCCATATTCAGACAGGATTTCACGTGTCCCGCCCTACTTTTCGTACGTTTAGTACCGCTGTTGAGATTTCGAATACGGGACTGTCACCCACTATGGTCAAGCTTCCCAGCTTGTTCTTCTATCTCGACAGTTATTACGTACAGGCTCCTCCGCGTTCGCTCGCCACTACTTGCGGAATCTCGGTTGATTTCTTTTCCTCCGGGTACTTAGATGGTTCAGTTCTCCGGGTTCGCTTCTCTAAGTCTATGTATTCAACTTAGGATACTGCACAGAATGCAGTGGGTTTCCCCATTCGGACATCGCGGGATCATTGCTTTATTGCCAGCTCCCCCGCGCTTTTCGCAGGCTTACACGTCCTTCGTCGCCTATCATCGCCAAGGCATCCACCTGATGCACTTATTCACTTGACTCTATCATTTCAAGAACTTCTTTGACTTTGCCTAACATTCCGTTGACTAGAACATCAGACTTGAATTTCCTACTTTGATAAAGCTTACTGCTTTGTTGTGTCTTAATCCTGCCTTTTGTGTTTCAGGATTAAGTCGATACAATCATCACCCAAATACTGTGTTTGTTTTCTTTTCTCTTGTGAGCGATTTTTTATCCTTTGCAAAGAATAAAAAATCAAAACAAACGCTTTGTCTTTGTTTGTTGATTTCGGCTTTCCAATTTGTTAAAGATCAATGCGTTCGATATTGCTATCTACTGTGCAAATCAAAACGAGCTGATTATTATATCAGCATTTTGTTCTTGGTCAAGTGTGACGTCGCCCTGAATGGATTCTGTTCCATTCTTCCGTTTTGATTTGTACAGTATTGGTGGAGGCAAACGGGATCGAACCGATGACCCCCTGCTTGCAAAGCAGGTGCTCTACCAACTGAGCTATGCCCCCCGTTCTTGGTGGGTCTGGGAGGACTTGAACCTCCGACCCCACGCTTATCAAGCGTGTGCTCTAACCAGCTGAGCTACAAACCCGGATTCTCTTCTTAAGCGAATCTTGCCTTCACTCAAGCTTCTTCCGCATCTTTTTCAGTTTACCGATAAGTGTGAATGCCTAAAGCCTCTTCTTTCTCTAGAAAGGAGGTGATCCAGCCGCAGGTTCCCCTACGGCTACCTTGTTACGACTTCACCCCAGTCATGAAGCATACCGTGGTAAGCGGGCTCCTTGCGGTTACCCTACCTACTTCTGGTATCCCCCACTCCCATGGTGTGACGGGCGGTGTGTACAAGACCCGGGAACGTATTCACCGCAGTATGCTGACCTGCGATTACTAGCGATTCCGACTTCATGCACTCGAGTTGCAGAGTGCAATCCGGACTACGATCGGTTTTGTGAGATTGGCTCCGCCTCGCGGCTTGGCTACCCTCTGTACCGACCATTGTATGACGTGTGAAGCCCTGGTCATAAGGGCCATGAGGACTTGACGTCATCCCCACCTTCCTCCGGCTTGTCACCGGCAGTCTCATTAGAGTGCCCAACTGAATGATGGCAACTAATGACAAGGGTTGCGCTCGTTGCGGGACTTAACCCAACATCTCACGACACGAGCTGACGACAGCCATGCAGCACCTGTGTTACGGCTCCCGAAGGCACTCCTCCGTCTCCGGAGGATTCCGTACATGTCAAGACCAGGTAAGGTTCTTCGCGTTGCATCGAATTAATCCACATCATCCACCGCTTGTGCGGGTCCCCGTCAATTCCTTTGAGTTTTAATCTTGCGACCGTACTCCCCAGGCGGTCAATTTCACGCGTTAGCTACGCTACCAAGCAATCAGGTTGCCCAACAGCTAATTGACATCGTTTAGGGCGTGGACTACCAGGGTATCTAATCCTGTTTGCTACCCACGCTTTCGGGCATGAACGTCAGTGTTGTCCCAGGAGGCTGCCTTCGCCATCGGTATTCCTCCACATCTCTACGCATTTCACTGCTACACGTGGAATTCTACCTCCCTCTGACACACTCGAGTCACCCAGTTCAGAACGCAGTTCCCGGGTTGAGCCCGGGGATTTCACATCCTGCTTAAGTAACCGTCTGCGCCCGCTTTACGCCCAGTAATTCCGATTAACGCTCGCACCCTACGTATTACCGCGGCTGCTGGCACGTAGTTAGCCGGTGCTTATTCTTCAGGTACCGTCATCAGCCGCTGATATTAGCAACAGCCTTTTCTTCCCTGACAAAAGTCCTTTACAACCCGAAGGCCTTCTTCAGACACGCGGCATGGCTGGATCAGGCTTGCGCCCATTGTCCAAAATTCCCCACTGCTGCCTCCCGTAGGAGTCTGGGCCGTGTCTCAGTCCCAGTGTGGCGGATCATCCTCTCAGACCCGCTACTGATCGTCGCCTTGGTAGGCCTTTACCCCACCAACTAGCTAATCAGATATCGGCCGCTCGAATAGCGCAAGGCCCGAAGGTCCCCTGCTTTCTCTCTCAAGACGTATGCGGTATTAGCTGATCTTTCGATCAGTTATCCCCCACTACTCGGTACGTTCCGATATGTTACTCACCCGTTCGCCACTCGCCACCCGAGAAGCAAGCTTCTCTGTGCTGCCGTCCGACTTGCATGTGTAAAGCATGCCGCCAGCGTTCAATCTGAGCCAGGATCAAACTCTTATGTTCAATCTCTAACTTTTTAACTTCTGGTCTGCTTCAAAGAAACCGACAGGACAATGTTCAAAACATTATCTTGTCTGTCTTTCAAACAGTGTGAGGCTCAAGGCACTCACACTTATCGGTAATCTGTTTTGTTAAAGAGCGTTTGAATTATAAAGTATTTCTTCCGCTTGTCAAGATATCTCTCGATATCCCCAACATTCTGTGCTATACTTTTCAGTTCGTCCGCCACTTCTGCAGCAGCGAAGAACCGAACTATACGCCCACAGGGGAAAACGGTCAATACTTTTCTGAAGAAATTTTTTTAAAAATATTTATCTATTTGTTTATAAATTTAATTTATATCAGTCAATTTTATTTTCCATACAGAATTCTTCCAGTGCCCGATGGATATTTTCAGTCTGCCATTCGTTTTTTAAGGGTGCAACAATTTCGATTTGTCGGTTTTGGTAGTCAAATTGTATTTTCCATGCATACAGAAACATGGTTTCGGATTCTGTTCCGCCGTATAAGCTGTCACCCAGAATCGGACTGCCCAAACTTTTCATCGCCACTCTCAATTGGTGCGTTTTGCCCGTATGCGGTTCTAGGATGAACAGCCGCAGTTTTTCGGCGATACTGATGCTGTGGAATCGGGTAACGGCGATATTTTCTGTATTGCGCGTCAACTTCCACATTCCACATCTGGATTTTTCCATTCCGCCTTTAATCCAACCCTGCTTTTTGGACGGCTTGCGGTCGGACAGTGCCAAATAGGTTTTTTTGATGCTTTTGCCGGCAAACTGTCCGCTAAGGGCGGACGCGCTTTCTTTGTTGAGGGCAAACAGTAAAATGCCGCTGGTCTGTTTGTCCAATCGGTGCAGCAGCCACACACGCTCTACGCCCAACTGTATGGCGAGTGTTCGGGCCAGTCCGGTCTCGCCGCTGTCTTGGTGGACGGATATGCCGCCCGGTTTGTTGATGGCGACGAAGTCTTGATGGCGGAACAAAATTTCCAACATATCCATATATGCCTTGCAAAAATAGAAGGGTTCAATTTTCGTGTTGATGTTCGGCAAGGATTTTTTCGTACACAGCTTGCGGCACGTAGCGGTGGATCGTTTCCGTCCAGCCTTCCGGCCCGACCAGTCCTTTGACCATAGTGGACGACACTTCGGCGATTTCGCGCGGCGGCATGAGGAATACGGTGGATATTTCGGGGGCGAGGTCGCTGTTGATATGGCGCATGGAACGTTCGTATTCGTAATCCGAAGCAGAACGGATGCCGCGCACGATGAATCCTGCATCTACCTCACGGGCGTAATGCACCAGAAATCGGTTTTCAAATACATCGGTTCTGACGTTGGGAAACATTTTAGTAATATCGCACAACATATCCTGCCTTTCAGCGACGGTATAGGTGCTGCGTTTGTCGGGGTTAATGCCGATGGCGACGATGAGTTCGTCAAACATAGATTGCGCCTGCCGTATCATCCACAGATGCCCCAATGTGGGCGGATCGAAACTGCCGGCATAAACGGCGCGGCGCGGTGTATTCGGTAACATTTGATTCCTCCCGGCTTCATAGTCGGCTGTGTGTTGGTGCGTGTGCATCCGTATTGTATGCCCAAAGTAAAATGCCGTCTGAAGCATTTTCAGACGGCATAGTCGGACGGCGTTTTACCGGCATCAATCCTCGCCGTTTAAAGACAACAGGATGTTCAGCAGGCTGCTGAAGATGTTGTAAAGCGAGATAAACAGTGTCAGTGCCGCGCTGATGTGGCTGTCTTCGCCGCCGTCGATGACGGTGCGTACCTGCCACATAATCATTAAGGAACTGAACAAGACAAAACCGGCGGAAATGGTCAGGGCGAGTGCGGGAATACCCAAAAACAGATTGGCAACCACGGCGACCATCAGAATGACCGCACCTACGGTCAGGAAGCGTCCGAGCGCGTTCATATCGAGCCGGGTTCGGCGCGCCAAGGCGGACATCGTTAAAAAGACGGCGGCGGTCATCGCGGCGGCAATGCCGACGATTTTCGCACCGTCGGCAATATGGAGCGCGTATTGCAGCACGGGGCCGATCAATACGCCCATACCGAATGTGAATACCATCAGCAGGGTAACGCCGGTATTGCTGTAACGGTTTTTCTCGATGAAGTGGATCATACCGTAGAAAAACGCCAACACGACGGCAAACCCTATCCAGCGCGAACCGAAGGCGGCGTAAAAATTGAAACCGGCATTGGCGGCAAGTGCCGCGCCTGCGGCAGCCGGAATGAATGAAAATCCGAGCAGGCGGTAGGTTTTCTGCAGGACGGTGTTTTTAGAAACCGTATGCGCGGTGTAGTCGTAAACGTCGTGTTGCATATCATCTGCTCCTGAAAGCGCGGTTGGGAATAATGGGGGATTTTAACATTGCCCAATGTCAAAATTTGTCCGGTTGCGTGAAGATAAAGTTGTCCGGCGTATTTTAAAGGCCGTCTGAAGCAGTTTCGGACAGCCTGTGTTCAAAACGGAAAACCGTTATTGCGGAACGTATCCCTGAACGGCATCCGCGCCGTCGCCGAAGAAATACTGCTCCATCTGCTGAGCCAGGTATTCGCGCGCGCGCGGATCGGCAAGGCTTAAGCGGTTTTCGTTAATCAGCATGGTTTGGTGGCGCGTCCACGCCATCCATGCTTCTTGCGATACGTTTTCAAAAATGCGCTTGCCCAATTCGTTGGGAAGCGGTGGGAATTTCATGCCTTCGGCTTCTTTGTTGAGCTTAACGCAAAATACCATGCGTGCCATAGCGGATTCCTTTGCTGTGTGTTCAGAAATAACGGGGTGATTTTAACCGATTAGGGGTACGGACAAAAGCCTTCTTATTCCCGATGATAGGGATGGTTGTGCAGGATGGAGGCGGCGCGGTAGAGCTGCTCGGTCAGAAGGACGCGCACCATGCCGTGCGGCAGGGTGAGGCTGGACAGGCGCATCATTATGCGCGCCTGTTGTTTGAGGCGGTCGGTCATGCCGTCCGCGCCGCCGATGACGAAGCAGACGTGTTCGCCGTTTTGCTGCCAGCTTTTGAGGTGTTCCGCCAGCTCGACGGAGGTCGGTGCTTTGCCGCGTTCGTCAAGAACGACGAGGAACGCGCCTTGCGGAACGGCTTCGAGGATGCGTTTTTCTTCCGCCGCCATACCTTGGGCGGCATTCACGCCCGCGCCGCGTTTTTCGGGTTTGATTTCTTTGAGTGCGTAGGCGACGTCGCGTCCGAAGCGTTTGGCGTATTCGGCGACGGCCTCATCAACCCAGCGCGGCATTTTGGTGCCGACTGCCAAAACGGTAATGTTCAATGCTTTCTCCCTGACAGGAAAATGCCGTCTGAACATTCAGACGGCATCGGGAATCAGTCTGCCGCGTGCCACGGCTTCTGCATTCCGGCGTGGAAACTCGGTTTCTCGCCGCCCCAGAGGGTGTCGATGTCGTAGAAGTCGCGCACGGCAGGGAGCATGACGTGGACGACGAGGTCTCCTGCATCAACCAACGTCCATTCGCCGCTGTCGCCTTCGGTACTGAGGATTTCAAAACCGGCTTCTTTCAAATCGACGGCAACGTTGTTGGCCAGTGCTTTGACTTGGCGGGTACTGTCGCCGCTGGCGATAATCATTCTAGCAAACAGCGAAGTTTTGTCTTGCGTTTCGAGAACGGAAATATCTTTGGCTTTGATGTCTTCGAGGGCGTTGACGGCGACCTCGACCATTTTTTGCAGGTCTTGCAGTTCTTGCTCGTTCATTATGTTCCTAACGGGATGTTTTCAGACGGCATTATAGCCGTTCCTTACTGATTTGACTTTATTTTTCATACAAACCGTGTTCGCGGATGTAGCGTGCGGCGGCAGGCGGGATGCCGTCTGAAACGCCTTGGCCGGCAAGGTTGTGGCGGATTTCCGTTGACGACACATTATGCATCGGGGCGGACAAGATGCGGACGCTGCCGTCCTGAAGGGACTTGCCCAGCCATGCGTGCAGTTCGCCCGGCATTTTGTGCAGGCTGTCGCCCTGCCTCATGGCGACGGCGATATTGGTTTCGCGCACGAGCATCTGCCATTTTTTCCATGTATGCAGCTTCATCAGGCTGTCGCTGCCCATCAGCCACCAGAGTTGCGCCGAGGGGAACTGCTGGCGGAAAATTTGGACGGTGTCGAAAGTATAAGTCTCGCCGTGACGGACGATGTCGCAGTCGCTGACGGCAAAACGCGCGTCTTCTGCCGTCGCCAGTTCGACCATGGCAAGGCGGTCGGCGGCGGAAGCGGAGGCGGCATCTTTGTGGTACGGGCCGCCTGCCGGCAGGAAAACAACCGCGTCCAAGCCGATTTCGTCGGCAAAGGCGCGGGCGATGTGGAGATGCCCGTTGTGTATCGGGTCGAAAGTGCCGCCGAACAGTCCGATTTTCTTCATGATGTTTCCATTCCTTCCGATAAGTCCATGCCGTCTGAAACACTGCCGTCCACAACCAGCGTCAGTTTGCCGGTAACGGGATGGATGACCAATCCGTGAACGGCAATATGGCGCGGCATCAGCGGATGGTTACGGATAAGGTCCACCGTGTGGCGCACGCTGTCTTCGACGTTGTCGAAACCGGTCAGCCAGCCGTCGAGGTCGATACCGGCATAACGCAGGGTTTCGATACGGTCTTCGGGAATCCGGCTTTCCCGGACGCGCCCGAGGAATTCTTCGGCATTCAGCCCCTGCATACCGCAATCGTGATGGGCGATGACCATAATCTCTCTGACCTTCAATTCAAACACGGCAACCAAAAGGCTCCGCATCACCGAACCCCACGGGTGCGTAACCAGCGCGCCGGCATTTTTAATCAGCTTGGCATCGCCGTTTTTCAAACCCAACGCGTCGGGCAGCAGCCCGATAATCCGCGCATCCATACAGGACAAAACCGCCAGCCCGCGTTCGGGGTATTTGTCGGTAAAGTATTTTTCATATTCGCCCGATTCGACAAACTGCCGGTTGTGGGCAAGGATGTTATCCAACTCGCTCATTTTGCCGTCCTCTGAAAAAGGGTTCGCATTATAACGTTTCCGTCCGTTTTCCGCCTTCGCCGCCGTCCAACAGCAGGAAAATGCACACCGCAAATGCCGACAACAGCAATGTCAACACCATTGCCCGCGCATAATTATCCTCACCCGCACGCCCCAAATAGGCATAAATCAAAGTCGTCAACGTCTGCCATTCCGGACGCGACAGGAACAATGTCGCCGCAAATTCGCCCACACACGTCGCCGCCGCCAAAGTCAGACCGCGCCGCAACGCCGGTTTCAAGAGGGGGAGTGTAATACGGCATGCCGTCTGAAAGCCGTTTGCACCCAAACCCGCCGCCGCCCTGCCGTAATCCGGCGGCAGTGCATCCCAGGCTGATAAAACATCTTTTGCCACAAACGGATACGCCAGCAGCGCATACATCGCCAGCAGCAACGGCAACGAAGCCGTCCACCCCGGATAAAGCAGCAGCACGCCCGCCGAAACACAAACCGGCGACACCATAAACGGCAAAAACATCAGCCCGCGCATCCACGCTGACCGCCGCGCCGCCGCCGCATACACCACACCCAAAACCGCCGCCGCAAACACCGCCGCCGCCGAGAAGCGCAAAGTATTCCACACTGCCTGCCTCGTTTCACTTTCCATTAACACACGCCACGATTCGCCGGCCGACCACGCTTTCACAACAATTGCCAACAAAGGAAACAGGCAGCACACAGACAACACCGCCGCCGCAAACGCCAGCAGCACATATCCCCCGACCGACTGCGGCGGCGACGGCATCACGGGTGAAACCGCCTTATCCGAAACCGCGCGCCTGCCGAACCACGCATACAGCAACCCTGCCGCCGCCGTTACCCCCAACACCAGCCACACCAGTGCCGAAGCCCCCGCCATATCGAGTTCGAACATGACCAACTGGTAAATTTCCACTTCGACCGTGGCATAACGGCTGCCGCCCAGCAGCAATGCCAGCCCGAACCCCGAAAAACAATACAGGAAGACAAGGCACACGCCGCCGGCAAGCCACGGGCGCAAAACGGGCATTTCAATGTCCCAAAACCGCCGCCACGCCCCCGCGCCCAACGTCCGTGCCGTCTGAAGCCGTGCCGCAGGCACTTGCACAAACCCCTGATACGCCGCCCTGACCAACACAGGAAGGTTGAAAAACACATTGCCGTACAACAACAGATACGGCGTATCCTGCCGTCCGCGCCACAACAGGCCGTCCGCCCCGAACAGAGCCAGCACGCCCACGCCCGCCACCAACGTGGGCATCACAAAAGGCAGCATCAGCAGGCGCAGCACCAAAGCCCGCCCCGGAAACGCCAGCCGCGCCAGCACCCACGCGACAGGCACGCCCAAAGGCAGCACCAGCACACAGGTTGCCGCTGCCTGAAATACCGTCCACGCCAAACGTTTGAGCATATAGGCATCCGACAGCACCGCGCGCCACGCCAAACCGTCATACGCCGCCACCGCCCACAAAGGCGCAACGACCATTACCGCCAAAAAAGCCGAAGGCAGCAGGGCAAAAGCACCCCATACCGCCCAACGCCGTCCATCCATCGCCTTCCCCACTTGAAACACTGATGTTGCGATTGTACCCAAAAGCCCCACATACCGTATATTTCAATCCGACTACATACCGTATCCGCCTTCCTCCCGCCGTCTGAAATAAATCGTTCAAATAAACAGGAATATAACTTCAGACAAACAACTTACCGCCCGATTTGTGCTATCGTTTTCGCACAACTTAAAAAAACCTGACAATTTTGTACTTTTATTACAGAGAAAGGCTTTACAAATGGACGGCTGGACACAGACGCTGTCCGCGCAAACCCTGTTGGGCATTTCGGCGGCGGCAATCATCCTCATTCTGATTTTAATCGTCAAATTCCGCATCCACGCGCTGCTGACACTGGTCATCGTCAGCCTGCTGACGGCTTTGGCAACCGGTTTGCCCACAGGCAGCATTGTCAACGACGTACTGGTCAAAAACTTCGGCGGCACGCTCGGCGGCGTGGCGCTTCTGGTCGGCCTGGGCGCGATGCTCGGACGTCTGGTCGAAACATCCGGCGGCGCACAGTCGCTGGCGGACGCGCTGATCCGGATGTTCGGCGAAAAACGCGCACCGTTCGCGCTGGGCGTTGCCTCGCTGATTTTCGGCTTCCCGATTTTCTTCGATGCCGGACTAATCGTCATGCTGCCCATCGTGTTCGCCACCGCACGGCGCATGAAACAGGACGTACTGCCCTTCGCGCTTGCCTCCATCGGCGCATTTTCCGTCATGCACGTCTTCCTGCCGCCCCATCCGGGCCCGATTGCCGCTTCCGAATTTTACGGCGCGAACATCGGCCAAGTTTTGATTTTGGGTCTGCCGACCGCCTTCATCACATGGTATTTCAGCGGCTATATGCTCGGCAAAGTGTTGGGGCGCACCATCCATGTTCCCGTTCCCGAACTGCTCAGCGGCGGCACGCAAGACAACGACCTGCCGAAAGAACCTGCCAAAGCAGGAACGGTCGTCGCCATCATGCTGATTCCCATGCTGCTGATTTTCCTGAATACCGGCGTATCGGCCCTCATCAGCGAAAAACTCGTAAGTGCGGACGAAACCTGGGTTCAGACGGCAAAAATAATCGGTTCGACACCGATCGCCCTTCTGATTTCCGTATTGGTCGCACTGTTTGTCTTGGGACGCAAACGCGGCGAAAGCGGCAGCGCATTGGAAAAAACCGTGGACGGCGCACTCGCCCCCGTCTGTTCCGTGATTCTGATTACCGGCGCGGGCGGTATGTTCGGCGGCGTTTTGCGCGCTTCCGGCATCGGCAAGGCACTCGCCGACAGCATGGCGGATTTGGGCATTCCCGTCCTTTTGGGCTGTTTCCTTGTCGCCTTGGCACTGCGTATCGCGCAAGGTTCGGCAACCGTCGCCCTGACCACCGCCGCCGCGCTGATGGCTCCTGCCGTTACCGCCGCCGGCTTTACCGACTGGCAGCTCGCCTGTATCGTATTGGCAACGGCGGCAGGTTCGGTCGGTTGCAGCCACTTCAACGACTCCGGCTTCTGGCTGGTCGGCCGCCTCTTGGACATGGACGTACCGACCACGCTGAAAACCTGGACGGTCAACCAAACCCTCATCGCACTCATCGGCTTTGCCTTGTCCGCACTGCTGTTCGCCATCGTCTGACAGACGGAAAGGATAGTAAATGACTACGCATTTTGTCGTTATGGGCGTATGCGGCTGCGGCAAGACCACCGCCGCGCTGTCCCTGCAGAAACACCTCGGTCAATGTCCCCATGCCGAAGGCGACGAGTTCCACACCCAAGCCAACCGCGACAAGATGGGCGCGGGTATTCCGCTGACCGATGAAGACCGCTATCCGTGGTTGGGCAATCTGCGCGACTGGATGACGCAACAGGCGCAAAACGGTGCGAACCACACCATCGTAACCTGTTCCGCCCTCAAACGCGGCTACCGCGACATTCTGCGCGGAGCCGAAGGCAAAGCTGCTTTCATCCACCTCAGTCCGCCGCAAGACATCAACCTCGAGCGCATGATGTCGCGCAAAGGACATTACATGAAAGCAGGGATGCTCGATTCGCAACTGGAAATCCTCGAGGAACTGGGCGAAGGCGAATACGGGGTCAAAATCGCCAACCCCGGCACGCCCGAAGCGGTCGAAGCCGATATTCTGAACTGGGTTGCCTCGGAAAACCTGCTTTGAAGCAATATGCCGTCTGAAGCCCGACACAGGATGGGTTTCAGACGGCATAAACATCGGGAACAGAATGGATTACATTGATTTATAGTGGATTAACAAAAACCAGTACAGCGTTGCCTCGCCTTAGCTCAAAGAGAACGATTCTCTAAGGTGCTGAAGCACCGAGTGAATCGGTTCCGTACTATCTGTACTGTCTTCGGCTTCGTCGCCTTGTCCTGATTTTTGTTAATCCACTATAAAATGGAAAATACCCGGCTATCGTCTCATTTTCGTTTTAATCAGCCATAAAAATGCCGTCTGAAACCCTTTCAGACGGCATTTCTGTCAAACGCCGGACGCACTCAACCCAAACTCAACAGCAGGTTGCGGAACGCGTTCGGGTCTTTGATAAACGTCATCTCGCCCGCCTGCGGAAAATGAAAATCCAACAGGCGCGACACCCAAAAACGGATGCAGCCTGCACGTTGGGCGGTCGGGAAATACGCCTTTTCTTCGGCACTCAAGGGGCGCACGCCCTCATAACCGCCGATAAACGCCTTTTTCAACGCCTCATCCAACTTATTGTCCGCCGTCCTTGCCCAATCGTTGACCGCAATCGCCAAGTCATACATAAAATTGCCCCGGCAGGCATAATAGAAATCGATGAAGCCCGATACCTGACCGCCGTCAAGCAACACATTGTCTTTAAACAGGTCGGCGTGGATGATGCCCGAAGGCAGATGATTGCCGAGATTGTCCTTCAGCGCATCGATTTCGGAACACAGCAGCGCGGCATCGTCTTGCGACAGGACGGGCAGCAGCCGGGCGCACGCCTCCGTCCACCACGCATTGTAACGCGGGTTTTCCATTTCCAAAGGGAAATCGGCGGCGGCAAGGTGCATTTTCGCCAACATCGCGCCGGTATGGAAACACTGCTCAGCCGTCGGCAGCGCGGTATCCGAACCTTTCAGGCAGGCAACCAAACAAGCCGGCTTGCCCGCCAAAACGGAATCAAGCCGGCCGTCTTTGCGCGCAACCGGCGCGGCAACCGCCACGCCCTTCATACTCAAATGCCGGTTAAGCTCCAGAAAAAACGGCAGCTCTTCCTGTTTCAACACTTCAAACACGGTCAGCACATAACGTCCCGAAGTTGTCGTCAGAAAATAATTGCTGTTGGTAATCCCCTGCGCGATGCCCTGCAGGGAAACAAATTCCCCCAAATCGTAACCGCTCAGGAAGCCGCGCATTTCATCATCGGAAACACTGGTATAGACAGACATATCAACTCACTTGCTCAAAAACGGGCAAACCCGCCGTCAGAACGCCGGACGGCAGGCAAACATATAATTCACATCGGTCGAATCGCACAGGGCATAAGTTTGCGACAACACATGGTAAGTCATACCCTTCGTATCCGCCACATCCAAGCCTGCCTGACGGCACATTCGCGCCAGCTCGGCAGGTGCGATGAATTTTTTCCAGTCGTGCGTGCCTTTGGGGACAAACTTCAACAGATATTCCGCCGCCACAATCAGATGCAGGTACGATTTCGGGTTTTTATTGATGGTGGAAAAAAACACCATGCCGTCCGGTTTGACCAGATTGGCACAAGCACGCACGATGGCGGCGGGATCGGGGACGTGTTCCATCATTTCCATGCACGTTACCACATCGAACGAGTGCGGTTCCGCCTCGGCAAGGTCTTCCACGCGGATACATTCGTATTCGATATCGGCGACATTGTTCAAAGCCGCGTGCAGGCGGGCGGTTTCCAGCGACTGCTCCGCCATGTCGATGCCCTTGACAAACGCCGCGCCGCGCCGCGCCATGCTTTCCGCAAGAATGCCGCCGCCACAGCCTACATCCAAAACCCGTTTGCCGCGCAAATCCGCGTGTCCGTCGATATAATTGAGCCGGAGCGGATTGATGTCGTGCAAGGTTTTGAACTCGCCCGACTTGTCCCACCATTTGTCGGCAATCCGGCTGAATTTGGCGATTTCCTCTGCGTCCACATTATATTTTCTGTCAGACATCCTGCCTCCCATCATTCAAAAACACGGCGGCGTCCGCCGTTGCCCAAAAGGAAAAAGATTATACTATGGAACGTCATGCCGTCTGAACAGACTTTCAGACGGCATGACTGCAAACATCTTACAGCCCCCCGCACTTTACGGCATAATGGCGGCCACGCTTTTCGTCAGAAAGATAAAATATGCCCACCAAAACCCCTTCACTGTTCGGCGGCGCGATGATTATCGCCGGCACGGTCATCGGCGCAGGTATGCTCGCCAACCCCACCGCCACCTCCGGCGTATGGTTTGCCGGCTCGCTGGCCGTGTTGCTGTACACCTGGTTTTCTATGCTTTCCAGCGGCCTGATGATTTTGGAAGTCAACACCCACTACCCCCACGGCGCAAGCTTCGACACCATGGTCAAAGACCTGCTCGGGCGCGGCTGGAACATCATCAACGGCATCGCCGTCGCCTTCGTTTTATACCTGCTCACCTACGCCTACATCTTCGTTGGCGGCGACCTGACCGCCAAAGGCTTAGGCAGCGCGGCAGGCGGCGACGTTTCACTCACCGTCGGACAACTCGTCTTCTTCGGCATTCTCGCCTTTTGCGTATGGGCATCCGCACGCTTGGTCGACCGATTCACCAGCGTCCTCATCGGCGGCATGGTATTAACCTTTATTTGGGCAACCGGCGGCCTGATTGCCGATGCCAAACTGCCCGTCCTCTTCGACACCCAAGCCCCTACCGGCACAAACTACTGGATTTACGCCGCCACCGCCCTGCCCGTCTGCCTCGCTTCCTTCGGCTTCCACGGCAACGTCTCCAGCCTGCTCAAATACTTTAAAGGCGACGCGCCCAAAGTGGCGAAATCCATCTGGACGGGCACACTGATTGCGCTGGTGATTTACGTCCTCTGGCAAACCGCCATCCAAGGCAACCTGCCGCGCAACGAGTTCGCCCCCGTCATCGCCGCCGAAGGGCAAGTCTCCGTCCTCATCGAAACCCTGTCCAAATTCGCCCAAACCGGCAATATGGATAAAATATTGTCCCTGTTTTCCTATATGGCGATCGCCACCTCGTTTTTAGGCGTAACGCTCGGACTCTTCGACTACATCGCCGACATCTTCAAATGGAACGACAGCATCTCCGGCCGCACCAAAACCGCCGCGCTGACCTTCCTGCCGCCTCTAATTTCCTGCCTGCTCTTCCCCACCGGTTTCGTTACCGCCATCGGCTACGTCGGCCTGGCGGCAACCGTCTGGACAGGCATCATCCCCGCCATGCTGCTCTATCGTTCGCGCAAAAAATTCGGCGCAGGCAAAACCTATAAAGTTTACGGCGGCTTGTGGCTGATGGTTTGGGTCTTCCTTTTCGGCATCGTCAACATCGCCGCACAGGTATTGAGCCAAATGGAACTCGTCCCCGTATTTAAAGGATAAAGGCAAAATGCCGTCTGAAGCCCTGTTCAGACAGCCTTACGACATTCGGAAAATCATATGGAACTCAAAATAGACATTGCAACCAACAACTTCAAACACGGCGGCGGCACGGAACGCTACACATTGGATTTGGTAAAGGGTCTGAACAGACAAAACATCACACCGGCCGTTTATGCGACGAAATTTGATCACGGCATTCCTGAATACGCCATGATCGAACCCCATCTTGTCGATCAACACCGGATGCTGAAAAAACTACGCTCATTCCTCTTTTCAAGTCGGCTCGCTCAAACCAGAAAAAACAGTGCCGCCAAACTGATTGCCTGCCACCACGCCGATTACGCCGACCTCCTCATCTGCGGCGGCACACACTTGGGCTACCTGCACCATATGGCGCAAAAACCGAACCTGCTCGACCGTCTCGCCATACGCCGCAACCGCAGCAACTACGCCACCGCCAAACTGATTATGGCGCATTCCCATATGATGCGGCGCGAACTGGTCGGACTGTACGGCGTTCCCCCTGAAAGAATCCAAGTCGCCCCCCCCCCGCAGATACGGAACGCTTCTTTCCACAACCCGGAGAAACTGCCGACCTGCGCGCCAAATACGGCTTTGCCGACCATGAAACCGTTTTCCTGTTCCCATCGACCGGCCACACGCGCAAAGGTCTGGAACTGCTTGCCGACTTTTTCGAACATACCGGCCTGCCCGTCAAGCTTGCCGTTGTCGGCTCCCCGCTCCCCCGCCCTATGAAAAACGTCGTCGGACTGGGCTTCTGCACCGATATGCCCGAACTCTACCGCGCCGCCGACTTTACCATTATGGCATCCCTGTACGAACCCTTCGGGCTGGTCGGTGTCGAATCCGTCCTATGCGGCACACGCGTCGTCCTCTCCGAAAACATGGCATGTACAGAGGTCATGAACGAAGAAGCCGGATTCTTTTTCTCACGCCAAAACCCGGAAACCCTGGCGCAAGCCGTTGCCCAAGCCGTCAGCCTTAAAAAACAGGGCGGACACCGCCTGTCCGACCCGATGCGTGCACTGAACTACAACCCGTCCCTGTCGCACCACATCGACCGACTGACCGACATGCTGGCATCCGTATAACAAAATGCCGTCTGAACGAGTTTTCAGACGGCATTTTTGCAACCGTTGCAGCCGTGCGGCAAAAAGCTAACGGACAATTTTCAAAACGTCGTACAGATAGTTCCGATAGTCTCCGACCAGTTTCCGGTTCGGGCAGTCTTCCAACCCTCCGCCGCACAAACCGCGCATCGCCATATTCGCACGCATGAAGCCGTCTTTGGCTTCCAGACCAGCCGCCTCCATCAGCACGCCGCCTGCAAAGGCAAGGTCGAGGAAATCCTGCCGCTGTACGAATCCGCCGGCAATATTGCTCCTGACGGCAAACTGCGTTACATAATCCGGCTGCGCGTAATCCCATTTCTTCCTGACGGACACGCCCTCAAACGGTACCTGATGATCGCCGAAATAACCGAAAACAAAGGGTTTGCCGCGTTCGTGCAGATAACGGTCGAAACTTTCCACCGCTTTGTCCAAATCGGCAATGCGCCCGATGTAGTCGTTAAGCGCGGATACGGTTTTCGCATTCAAATCAGGTGCATCCAAATCAAACACATTGTCGGTATCCGTCCGATACGGCCCGTGCTCCTTCATGGTCAGCACATATACGAACATCGGCTGCCGCACGTTTTCCAAATCGGGATGGCGTTTTTCGAGAATCATCCGCGCATACTGCATCATTTCCTCGCTGGAAATATGCCACAGGTTTTTGCCCATCGGCGCGGGATAGCCCAAATCTTGCGGCTGAAACATCAGATTAAAGCCGAAATGGTCGTATGCTGCCTTGGCATTGTAGTTGCCCTTGGTAAACGGCGAGAGCGCCACGCAAAAATAACCGTGTTCGCGCAGGTTGCGGACCAAACCGGTCTGCAAATGCGGTACGACCGAGTAAAACACGCCGCTTGCCAACGCGCCGAAATCCGTGGACGGAACACCCGCTAAAAACGCAAATTCGGACTTCCACGTTGCGCCGCCGAAAGTATGCACGCGCAAAGGTGAGAAAAATACGGTATCTTCCTGCCGTCCGAACATTTTCAAATCGGGAATCTTGGCGGCGGCAAAGTCGAAACAGTGCGGATCGAGCGTCGATTCCATCAGGGTAACGACAATATCGGGTTTTTCATCCGAACTGCCGCGCAAAGGAGGTTCAGACGGCATCTGTTTGGCAAACCCCTCTCCGTCGCCCTCGAACACGGGTACTTGGAAAAACACCGCACGACAGGACATCGGCAGGTTCAAAAACACGTCGCGCCCGTCGTCCGGCAGCGAGTCCAGCCACGTCTTTACCGCGCCGGGGTGCTTGGAAAAATGCCGCATCAACGCAAACGATGCCGCAAACAACGCCGCGCCCGCCCAACGCCACGGCACACCCAAAGTATCCGCACCGCTCCAGCCGAAAACCGCATATGCCGCCAAAGCCAGCAGCCCCGCCATACCGATAACCGCTTCCTTATAGTGGAACAGCGTTTCCCAATTCCTCCAGTCGGCAATCAGCAAAAAGTCGGAAATCAACAGCGGCTGTTTGTAATAATGGATTTTCAACCTGTGGAACAGTATCAGCACCACAAACCAGACCGAAGCGAAATTCAAGGCGCGCTGCCACTGAGCCGTCAACATCAGCATACCGCCCGCCAAAAAGACAAACAGCGCGGATGCGAAAAAATACGTCCAACGGTAGTGCGACCTGATAATCAGCACCAACGCCGCCGTTACAAACAAAAATAGGAAAACATAGGCAACCATCCCGCCCCACTCCTCAAAACGGCACACCTGAGCCGTTGCGAATTATTATCGAAAGCGTGCATTATAATGCAGCACAGGCGCATCACTGCCGATATTTCAGTATAATTATTCGAGATGGAATCACTGAAAATGGTGAAGTTACAATGAGCCCTTTTAGAGGAACTAAAAAGTGAATTATAAAATATACGATGGTGCAAAGATTATTAAAAAAGAAAATTTATCAATTGGGGATTATTCTCAAATTGATGATTTTGTATTTTTTAATTGTGGAGAGAAAAGTATTTTAGGAAGTTTTGTTCATATATCATCATTTACCAGTATTATTGGTGGTGGAGAATTTTATATGGATCATTTTTCAGGATTAAGCGCAGGGTGTAGAATTATTACCGGTAGCGATGATTTTATGGGGGGGGGTTAACCAATCCAACAGTCCCATCTAAATATACTAATGTTAAAAAATCTAGTGTTAGAATTGGAAAACATGCAATTTTAGGAACAAATGTAACAGTATTACCAGGCGTTACTATTGGTGATGGGGTTGCTGTTGGAGCAGGGGCTATAGTGAGAAAAAATCTTGAGCCGTGGACTATTTATGTCGGGGTAGATTGTAAACCACTGAAGCGCAGATCACAAGATAAAATATTGGAGTTAGAGAAACATCTTGTAGCAGAATTTAATCTAGATTTATGTCCTATAATCCCATCCCCGACACGCCCCAACCCAAAGGAAACGCGATGAAACTCATCATTCTCGACCGCGACGGCGTCATCAATCAGGACCGCGATGACTTCGTCAAATCCGTTGACGAGTGGATACCTGTCGAAGGCAGCATGGATGCGGTGGCATTTCTGACGCAGGCAGGCTACACCGTCGCCGTTGCCACCAACCAATCCGGCATCGGGCGCAAATATTTTACCGTTCAAAACCTTACCGAAATGCACGCCAAAATGCACCGCCTCGTCCGTCAGGCAGGCGGCGAAATCAACGGCATCTGGTTCTGCCCGCACACCGATGCCGACAACTGCAACTGCCGCAAGCCCAAACCGGGTATGATTGAAGACATCATCGGACGCTTCAACGCCCAAGCCTCGGAAACCTGGCTGGTCGGCGACAGCCTGCGCGATTTGCAGGCAATCGATGCCGTCGGCGGAAAACCCGCGCTGGTTCTGACCGGAAAAGGCAAAAAAACGCTCTCCCAACACGGACACGAATTACCCGAACACACACAGGTTTTCGATACCTTGCTCGATTTCTCACAATACATCATGCAGGAAAACGCCGCACCGCAAGCCGACTGAACATACCGCATTCCGACAAGGCAAAACCATGCTCATCATCCGCAACCTGATTTACTGGCTGATACTCTGTTCCACCCTGATTTTCCTCTTTCCCTTTATGCTGCTCGCCTCGCCTTTCCGAGACGGGGCGCACAAGATGGCGCGGGTCTGGGTCAAAATCCTCAACCTCTCGCTCAAACACATCGTCGGGCTCAAATACCGCATCATCGGCGCGGAAAACATCCCCGACCGCCCCGCCGTCATCTGCGCCAAACACCAAAGCGGCTGGGAAACGCTCGCCCTTCAGGACATTTTTCCGCCGCAGGTTTACGTTGCCAAACGCGAGTTGTTCAAAATCCCCTTTTTCGGCTGGGGCTTGAAACTGGTCAAAACCATAGGCATAGACCGCAACAACCGCCGCGAAGCCAACGAGCAGCTCATAAAACAGGGGTTGGCGCGCAAAAACGAAGGCTATTGGATTACCATTTTCCCCGAAGGCACACGCCTTGCGCCCGGAAAACGCGGCAAATATAAACTCGGCGGCGCGCGCATGGCGAAAATGTTTGAGATGGACATCGTCCCCGTCGCCCTCAACAGCGGCGAATTTTGGCCGAAAAACTCCTTTCTGAAATATCCGGGGGAAATCACCGTCGTCATCTGTCCGACCATCCCGCACGCAAGCGGCAGCGAAGCCGAATTGATGGGAAAATGCGAACACCTCATCGAAACGCAGCAGCCGCTCATTTCCGGCGCAGGCCCGTTTGCCGCCAAAATGCCGTCTGAAACCGCATGACCGCCTTTGTCCACACCCTTTCAGACGGCATGGAACTGACCGTCGAAATCAAGCGCCGTGCCAAGAAAAACCTGATTATCCGCCCCGCCGGCACACATACCGTCCGCATCAGCGTCCCACCCTGCTTCTCCGTCTCCGCTCTAAACCGCTGGCTGTATGAAAACGAAGCCGTCCTGCGGCAAACACTGGCGAAAACACCGCCGCCGCAAACTGCCGAAAACCGGCTGCCCGAATCCATCCTCTTCCACGGCAGACAGCTTGCCCTCACCGCCCATCAAGACACGCAAATCCTGCTGATGCCGTCTGAAATCCGTGTTCCCGAAGGCGCACCCGAAAAACAGCTTGCGCTGCTGCGGGACTTTTTGGAACGGCAGGCGCACAGTTACCTGATTCCCCGCCTCGAACGCCACGCCCGCACCACACAACTGTTCCCCGCCCCCTCCTCGCTGACCTCTGCCAAAACCTTCTGGGGCGTGTGCCGCAAAACCACAGGCATACGCTTCAACTGGCGGCTGGTCGGCGCACCGGAATACGTTGCCGACTATGTCTGCATACACGAACTCTGCCACCTCGCCCACGCCGACCACAGCCGCGCGTTCTGGGCACTGACCCGCCGCTTCGCACCCTACACGCCCGAAGCGAAACAGTGGCTCAAAATCCACGGCAGGGAACTTTTCGCCTTAGGCTGACGCGGCCCGGGCAGGCATCCGCCAATTCAGACCTCCTCCCAAACGGACATCCGGAAAGCAGCATCACAGCCGGCGACACATACCGCTGCCGCCGCTTTCAGACGGCATCCGTGCCGGAACAGGCACGCGCCCGCCCGATTCAAACCGCGATGACGCTTTGCCGCCGGTTCGGGGCAGGATGGCGGCACACGCGCCGTCTGCCGCGTTTCATTTCACACCGCTCTTCCGAAACCCGAAACCCGCCCGGTCCGACGTGCGGTATGAAACGCTTAAGCTGGCGCGAAGTCTTTTACTGATTTGCCCGCGAAAATGCCGTCTGAAAGGTTTTCGGACGGCATTTTTTTGCGTTTCCCAGGATGGCGGCGGATTCGTAAAAGGCGGTCAGGGTGGATTGTAGGATGGGTTGAGACCTGCCGAATCCGCCGCATCTGCCAAATCTACCGCCGTCATTCCTACGAAAGTGGGAATCTAGAACGCGGGGTTAAGAAAACCTGCACCGCGTCATTCCCACGAACCTACATCCCGTCATTCCCACGAAAGTGGGAATCCAGAACGTAAAATCTGAAGAAACCGTTTTACCCGATAAGTTTCCGCACCGACAGACCTAGATTCCCGCCTGCGCGGGAATGACGGGATTTGAGGTTTCTGTTCGCGTCATTCCCACGAAAGTGGGAATCCAGTTTTTTGAGTTTCAGTCATTTCCGATAAATTGCCTTAGCATTGAATGTCTAGATTCCCGCCTGCGCGGGAATGACGAATCCATCCATACGGAAACCTACATCCCGTCATTCCTACGAACCTACATTCCGTCATTCCTACGAACCTACATTCCGTCATTCCCACGAAAGTGGGAATCCAGAATCCCAGACTTTCAGATAATCTTTGAATATTGCTGTTGTTCTAAGGTCTAGATTCCCGCCTGCGCGGGAATGACGGGATTTGAGGTTTCTGTTCGCGTCATTCCCACGAACCTGCATCCCGTCATTCCCACGAAAGTGGGAATCTAGTTTTGTCGGTGCGGAAACTTATCGGATATAGTGGATTAACAAAAATCAGGACAAGGCGACGAAGCCGCAGACAGTACAGATAGTACGGAACCGATTCACTTGATGCTTCAGCACCTTAGAGAATCGTTCTCTTTGAGCTAAGGCGAGGCAACGCTGTACTGGTTTTTGTTAATCCACTATAAAATGGTTTCTTTAGATTTTACGTCCTAGATTCCCGCCTGCGCGGGAATGACGATTCGGGCACTCCTGACAGGGTGAATTCACAGGATAGCGATTCGTAGCAACTGCATCCCCCCCCAACAACTCCCCAAACAACGCCGCTCGCCCTGGGCGTTTGCCGTTTCCCTGCAAAATCTGCGATACAATGCAGTCTGAACATTTATCCGAATCCCAAATCCGATGGATACCGCACAAAAACAACGCTGGGCAATAACCCTATCCTATGACGGCAGCCGCTTTTACGGCTGGCAGAAACAGGCTGACGGCGTACCGACCGTTCAGGCGGCATTGGAAACCGCGCTCGCCCAAATAGCAGGGGAAGCGGTTTCCACCACCGTTGCCGGCAGGACCGACACCGGCGTGCATGCCACCGCCCAAGTCGTCCACTTCGACACAACTGCCGCCCGTCCCCAACAGGCATGGGTGCGCGGCGTAAATGCCCACCTGCCCGAAGGCATTGCCGTTTTGCACGCCCGACAGGTCGCCCCCGAATTTCATGCACGATTTGACGCATACGGACGGCACTACCGCTACCTGCTCGAATCCGCCCCCGTCCGTTCCCCCCTGCTCAAAAACAGGGCAGGCTGGACACACCTCAAACTCGACATCGAACCGATGCGTCGGGCTGCCGCCTATTTGATCGGCGAACAAGACTTCTCCAGCTTCCGCGCCGCCGAATGCCAAGCAAAATCCCCCGTCAAAACCATCTACCGCGCCGACCTTACCCAAAGCGCAGGACTCGTCCGCCTCGATTTGCACGGCAACGCCTTTTTGCACCACATGGTACGCAACATCATGGGCGCGCTCGTCTATGTCGGCAGCGGCAGACTCAGCGTCGAAGGCTTCGCCGCACTGATTCAAGAACGCAGTCGCCTCAAAGCCCCACCGACCTTTATGCCCGACGGGCTTTACCTGACCGGCGTCGACTATCCCGAGGCATACGGCATCATCCGCCCCCAAATCCCCGAATGGCTTTAAAACATTCTTGTCGCGGAGATTTTGAAATCGGACAAACTGTCAGGCAATCTTTTTCAATGTTGACACTACCTCATCAAGGTAATAACATTGTTATTACATAAACTGGTAAATAGGGTACGTATATGATTCTCAACATACGCAAAATGGGAAACTCGCAAGGCGTGATTCTGCCCAAATCATTATTGGGTCAAATAGGGGCAGTGGACAGCTTGGCTGTTACAGTTGAAAAGGGCAATATTATTTTAAGCTGTCCTACCGTTCGCAGGGGATGGGCAGAAGCTGCCGCAATGCTTGTCGAAACCGAGCAGGAGCATTTTTTTTCCGAAATTGAAAACGAAGCGGATAAAGAATGGATATGGTAGTACGCGGCGGAATCTATCTAGTCTCCTTAGACCCGACCGTAGGAAGCGAAATCAAAAAGACACGTCCTTGTGTCGTAGTATCTCCTCCTGAAATACACAACTATCTCAAGACTGTGCTGATCGTTCCCATGACGAGCGGAAGCCGTCCTGCCCCGTTCCGCGTCAATGTCCGCTTTCAGGATAAAGACGGTTTGCTTTTGCCCGAACAGATTAGGGCTGTGGATAAAGCCGGATTGGTCAAACATCTTGGAAATTTAGACAACAGTACGGCTGAAAAACTGTTTGCAGTATTGCAGGAGATGTTTGCCTGATTGAATAGTCTGAATTGATTGTGTTCATTATAGTGGATTAACTTTAAACCAGTACGGTGTTGCCTCGCCTTAGCTCAAAGAGAACGATTCTCTAAGGTGCTGAAGCACCAAGTGAATCGGTTCCGTACTATTTGTACTGTCTGCGGCTTCGTCGCCTTGTCCTGATTTTTGTTAATCCACTATAAAGACCGTCGGGCATCTGCAGCCGTCATTCCCGCGCAGGCGGGAATCTAGAACGTGGAATCTAAAGAAACCGTTTTACCCGATAAGTTTCCGCACCGACAGACCTAGATTCCCGCCTGCGCGGGAATGACGGGATTTTAGGTTTCTAATTTTGGTTTTCTGTTTTTGAGGGAATGACGGGATGTAGGTTCGTAAGAATGACGGGATATAGGTTTCCGTGCGGATGGATTCGTCATTCCCGCGCAGGCGGGAATCTAGAACGTGGAATCTAAGAAACCGTTTTATCCGATAAGTTTCCGTGCGGACAAGTTTGGATTCCCGCCTGCGCGGGAATGACGGGATTTTAGGTTTCTAATTTTGGTTTTCTGTTTTTGAGGGAATGACGGGATGTAGGTTCGTAGGAATGACGGGATATAGGTTTCCGTGCGGATGGATTCGTCATTCCCGCGCAGGCGGGAATCTAGACCTTAGAACAACAGCAATATTCAAAGATTATCTGAAAGTCCGAGATTCTAGATTCCCGCCTGAGCGGGAATGACGAAAAGTGGCGGGAATGACGGTTAGCGTTGCCTCGCCTTAGCTCAAAGAGAACGATTCTCTAAGGTGCTGAAGCACCAAGTGAATCGGTTCCGTACTATTTGTACTGTCTGCGGCTTCGTCGCCTTGTCCTGATTTTTGTTAATCCACTATCTCCTGCCGCAGGGGCGGGTTTTGCATCCGCCCGTTCCGAAAGAAACCGCGTGTGCGTTTTTTGCCGTCTTTATAACCCCCGGTTTGCAATGCCCTCCAATACCCTCCCGAGTAAGTGTTGTAAAAATGCAAATCTTAAAAAATTTAAATAACCATATGTTATAAAACAAAAAATACCCATAATATCTCTATCCGTCCTTCAAAATGCACATCGAATTCCACACAAAAACAGGCAGAAGTTTGTTTTTTCAGACAGGAACATCTATAGTTTCAGACATGTAATCGCCGAGCCCCTCGGCGGTAAATGCAAAGCTAAGCGGCTTGGAAAGCCCGGCCTGCTTAAATTTCTTAACCAAAAAAGGAATACAGCAATGAAAAAATCCCTGATTGCCCTGACTTTGGCAGCCCTTCCTGTTGCAGCAATGGCTGACGTTACCCTGTACGGCACCATCAAAACCGGCGTAGAAACTTCCCGCTCTGTAGAACACAATGGAGGTCAGGTGGTTAGCGTTGAAACCGGTACCGGCATCGTTGATTTGGGTTCGAAAATCGGCTTCAAAGGCCAAGAAGACCTCGGTAACGGCCTGAAAGCCATTTGGCAGGTTGAGCAAAAGGCATCTATCGCCGGCACTGACTCCGGTTGGGGCAACCGCCAATCCTTCATCGGCTTGAAAGGCGGCTTCGGTAAATTGCGCGTCGGCCGTTTGAACAGCGTCCTGAAAGACACCGGCGACATCAATCCTTGGGATAGCAAAAGCGACTATTTGGGTGTAAACAAAATTGCCGAACCCGAAGCACGCCTCATTTCCGTACGCTACGATTCTCCCGAATTTGCCGGCCTCAGCGGCAGCGTACAATACGCGCTTAACGACAATGTAGGCAGACATAACAGCGAATCTTACCACGCCGGCTTCAACTACAAAAACGGCGGCTTCTTCGTGCAATATGGCGGTGCCTATAAAAGACATCAGGATGTGGATGACGTGAAGATTGAGAAATACCAGATTCACCGTTTGGTCAGCGGTTACGACAATGATGCCCTATACGCTTCCGTAGCCGTACAGCAACAAGACGCGAAACTGGTTGAAGACAATTCGCACAACTCTCAAACCGAAGTTGCCGCTACCTTGGCATACCGCTTCGGCAACGTAACGCCCCGCGTTTCTTACGCCCACGGCTTCAAAGGCTCGGTTGATGATGCAAAACGCGACAATACTTACGACCAAGTGGTTGTCGGTGCGGAATACGACTTCTCCAAACGCACTTCTGCCTTGGTTTCTGCCGGTTGGTTGCAAGAAGGCAAAGGCGAAAACAAATTCGTAGCGACTGCCGGCGGTGTCGGTCTGCGCCACAAATTCTAATCTGCAAAGATTGGTATCAACAAAAAGCCTGTCGCCAGACAGGCTTTTTTCTGTTTGGCTTTTTTCTGTTTGGCTTTTTTCTGTTTGGCTTTTTTCTGTTTGGCTTTTTTCTGTTTGGCTTTTTTCTGTTTGGCTTTTTTCTGTTTGGCTTTTTTCTGTTTGGCTTTTTTCTGTTTGGCTTTTTTCTGTTTGGCTTTTTTCTGTTTCGCTGTTTTCTGTTTGGCTGTTTTCTGTTTTTAGTCTTTTTTATTCAATGTCAAAATATGCCGTCATTCCCGCGCAGGCGGGAATCTAGTGCGTTGAGTTTCAGCTATTTAGAATAAATTTTGAAACTTTAATCCCGTCATTCCCACGAAAGTGGGAATCCAGAACGTAAAATCTCAAGAAACCGTTTTATCCGATAAGTTTCCGCACCGACAGACCTAGATTCCCGCCTGCGCGGGAATGACGAATCCATCCATACGGAAACCTGCATCACGTCATTCCTACGAACCTACATTCCGTCATTCCCACGAAAGTGGGAATCTAGTTTTTTGAGTTTCAGTCATTCCCGATAAATTGCCTTAGCATTGAATGTCTAGATTCCCGCCTGCGCGGGAATGACGAATCCATCCGTACGGAAACCTGCACCACGTCATTCCCACGAACCTACATTCCGTCATTCCCACGAAAGTGGGAATCCAGAACGTAAAATCTCAAGAAACCGTTTTACCCGATAAGTTTCCGTGCCGACAGACCTAGATTCCCGCCTGCGCGGGAATGACGGCGGAGCGGTTTCTGTTTTTTCCGGTAAATACCCACAAGCTAAAATCCTGTTATTTTCACAAAAACAGAAAACCAAAAACAGCAACCTGAAATTCGTCATTCCCGCGCAGGCGGGAATCTAGTGCGTTGAGTTTCAGCTATTTAGAATAAATTTTGAAACTTTAATCCCGTCATTCCCACGAAAGTGGGAATTCAGAACGTAAAATCTCAAGAAACCGTTTTACCCGATAAGTTTCTGTGCCGACAGACCTAGATTCCCGCCTGCGCGGGAATGACGGGATTTGAGGTTGCGGCATTTATCGGGAGCAACAGAATCCGCTCTGCCGTCATTCCCACGAAAGTGGGAATCTAGGACGCAAAATCTCAAGAAATCGTTTTGCCCGATAAGTTTCCGCACCGACAGACCTAGATTCCCGCCTGCGCGGGAATGACGAATCCATCCATACGGAAACCTGCACCACGTCATTCCTACGAACCTACATTCCGTCATTCCTACGAACCTACATTCCGTCATTCCTACGAAAGTGGGAATCTAGAACGTAAAATCTCAAGAAACCGTTTTACCCGATAAGTTTCCGCACCGACAGACCTAGATTCCCGCCTGCGCGGGAATGACGGGATTTGAGGTTGCGGCATTTATCGGGAGCAACAGAATCCGCTCTGCCGTCATTCCCACGAAAGTGGGAATCTAGTTTTTTTGAGTTTCAGTCATTCCCGATAAATTGCCTTAGCATTGAATGTCTAGATTCCCGCCTGCGCGGGAATGACGGCGGAAAGATTCTATTTTTCCCGATAATCGCCCACAATCTCAAATTCCTTCATTCTCTCAAAAACAAAATCAGAACCCTAAATCCCATCATCCCCATCTATGTGAATATAAAAATTTTAAAAATTATAGTGGATTAACAAAAACCAGTACGGCGTTGCCTCGCCTTAGCTCAAAGAGAACGATTCTCTAAGGTGCTGAAGCACCAAGTGAATCGGTTCCGTACTATTTGTACTGTCTGCGGCTTCGTCTCCTTGTCCTGATTTTTGTTAATCCACTATATTTTCACAAGCGAAAGAATACCGTCTGAAGCCTTTTTTCCGGGTTTCAGACGGCATTTTTTGCTTGACGTTTCAACTGTAAATCTTCGCGCCTTTTTTGACGAACTCGACCGCTTTTTCCTCCATGCCCTGCCGTTGGGCTTTTTGCTTGTCGGCGTAGTCGCGCACTTCCTGCGTGATTTTCATCGAGCAGAATTTGGGGCCGCACATTGAGCAGAAGTGGGCGATTTTCGCGCCTTCGGCAGGCAGGGTTTCGTCGTGGAAGCTTTCGGCACGTTCAGGGTCGAGGCTTAAGCGAAATTGGTCGCGCCAACGGAACTCGAAACGCGCCTTGCTCAGAGCGTTGTCACGTAATTGTGCGCCCGGCCAGCCTTTGGCGAGATCGGCGGCGTGGGCGGCGAGTTTGTAGGTGATGATGCCGGTGCGCACGTCTTCTTTGTCGGGCAGCCCCAAATGTTCTTTGGGGGTAACGTAACAAAGCATCGCCGTGCCGTACCAGCCGATATTGGCCGCGCCTATGCCCGAGGTGATGTGGTCGTAGCCGGGTGCGATGTCGGTAACGAGCGGGCCGAGTGTGTAAAAAGGTGCTTCAAAGCAGTGTTGCAGCTCTTCGGTCATGTTTTCTTTGACGCGTTGCAGCGGCACATGGCCGGGGCCTTCGATCATGACTTGTACGTCATGTTTCCACGCTTTATCGGTCAATTCGCCCAAGGTGTGCAGCTCGGCGAATTGGGATTCGTCGTTGGCATCGGCAATGCAGCCGGGGCGCAGGCCGTCGCCGAGGCTGAACGACACATCATACGCTTTCATGATTTCGCAGATTTCGTCGAAATGCGTGTAAAGGAAGTTTTCCCGATGATGTGCCAAACACCATTTCGCCATAATCGAACCGCCGCGCGAGACGATGCCGGTGAGGCGGTTGGCGGTCATCGGTACATAACGCAGCAACACGCCCGCGTGTATGGTGAAATAGTCCACGCCTTGTTCCGCCTGCTCGATTAAGGTGTCGCGGAACAAATCCCAAGTCAAATCTTCGGCAATGCCGCCGGTTTTTTCCAAAGCCTGATAAATAGGCACGGTGCCGATGGGGACGGGCGCGTTGCGGATAATCCATTCGCGCGTTTCATGGATGTGCGCGCCTGTGGATAAGTCCATAATTGTGTCCGCGCCCCAACGCAGCGACCACACCATTTTTTCGACTTCTTCGGTCAGACTGGAAGTGACGGCGGAATTGCCCAAGTTGCCGTTGATTTTGACGCGGAAGTTGCGGCCGATAATCATCGGTTCGAGTTCGGGGTGGTTGATGTTGGCGGGGATAATCGCGCGTCCGGCGGCAATTTCTCGGCGCACGAATTCAGGCGTGATTTGGTCGGGATGGGTCGGGATATTCGCGCCGAAACTTTGCCCTGCGTGCTGTTTCAAGAGCTTGGCGTATTCCGGTTTTTGGGACAATTCGTCTAATTTTAAACGTTCGCGTATGGCGACAAACTCCATTTCCGGCGTGATGATGCCTTGGCGGGCGTAATGGAGCTGGGTAACGTTACGTCCTGCTTTGGCGCGGCGCGGGCGGGTAATTTGGTTGAAACGCAGATGGGCGGTTTTCGGATCGTGTGCGCGTTCGATGCCGTATTCGCTGGAGAGCTTGGGCAGGATTTCGGTATCGCCGCGTTCGTCCAGCCACGCCGTGCGGATATGGGGCAGACCTTGTTTCAGGTCGATGTGTGCCGCCGGGTCGCCGTACACGCCGCTGGTGTCATAGACGGGAATCGGCGGGTTGGCTTCCGCGCCTTGCGCCGTATAGGTGTCGTCCTGACGGATTTCACGCAAAGGCACGCGGATGTCGTCGCGGCTGCCTTGCAGATACACGCGTTCCGAGTTCGGATATTTGAAGCGGATACCGATGTCTTCGCTCAAGTCGGCAAGTTCGCGCGCTTCGTTGCCGGAAGTTTTGGCAGTTTTTTTTGGCGTAGTCATAAAAAATGCTCCTGTTTTCTCGTTTAAAATAAAGAAACAGGAGCGTTTCGCGTTTTCAGACGGCATTTGAAAACCGATGCCGTCTGAAAGGCAGAATCCGTGAAAACTCCCCACGCAGGTATTATCCCGATCGGGTGTAAAGGGTATTTCTCAGCCGCCTGAACATCAGGCAGCACCCCTGTTTCGATGTTGGGCAAAATTAAAACACGGGCTTGGATTTTTGTAAAGAAAATAATATTTCAAATCAGGCATAAACCGACGGACGGCAAAATTTTATGATTTTTCGCGGAAGTAATGTTTGACAACATAAAAAATCTGCCGTATAGTTTCATCTTCTGACGCGGGATGGAGCAGCATGGTAGCTCGTCGGGCTCATAACCCGAAGGTCGTAGGTTCGAATCCTGCTCCCGCAACCAAATATCAAACCCCTCGGTTCAATGCCGAGGGGTTTTGTTTTGCCTGTTTCCTGCCGCCTCCGTTTTTTGCCGGATTTTCCTTCCTGCCGCAATATCGGAACGGCAGCCCGCCGTCTGTTTGCAGTTGCAAATTCAGGCGGTTTGATTACAATCTTCCGCATTATGTTCAAGAAAGCCGACTATGCCGACCGTCCGTTTTACCGAATCCGTCAGCAAACACGACCTTGATGCCCTATTCGAGTGGGCAAAGGCAAGTTACGGTGCGGAAAGTTGCTGGAAAACGCTGTATCTGAACGGTCTGCCTTTGGGCAATCTGTCGCCGGAATGGGCGGAGCGCGTCAAAAAAGACTGGGAGGCAGGCTGCTCGGAGTCTTCAGACGGCATTTTCCTGAATGCGGACGGCTGGCCAGATATGGGCAGACGCTTGCAGCACCTCGCCCGAATATGGAAAGAAGCGGGACTGCTTCACGGCTGGCGCGACGAGTGTTTCGACCTGACCGACGGCGGCAGCAATCCCTTGTTCGCGCTCGAACGCGCCGCTTTCCGTCCGTTCGGACTGCTCAGCCGCGCCGTCCATCTCAACGGTTTGGTCGAATCGGACGGCCGATGGCATTTCTGGATAGGCAGGCGCAGTCCGCACAAAGCAGTCGATCCCGACAAACTCGACAATACTGCCGCCGGCGGTGTTTCCAGCGGTGAATTGCCGTCTGAAACCGTGTGTCGCGAAAGCAGCGAAGAAGCCGGTTTGGATAAAACGCTGCTTCCGCTCATCCGCCCGGTATCGCAGCTGCACAGCCTGCGCCCCGTCAGCCGGGGTGTGCACAATGAAATCCTGTATGTATTCGATGCCGTCCTGCCCGAAACCTTCCTGCCTGAAAATCAGGATGGCGAAGTGGCGGGTTTTGAGAAAATGGACATCGGCGGTCTGTTGGCTGCCATGTTGTCGGGAAACATGATGCACGACGCGCAACTGGTTACGCTGGACGCGTTTTGCCGTTACGGTCTGATTGATGCCGCCCATCCGCTGTCCGAGTGGCTGGACGGCATACGTTTATAGGATGCGCCATGCTTGAACTGAACGGACTCTGCAAACGCTTCGGCGGCAAAACGGTTGCCGACGATATCTGCCTGACTGTCGGGCGCGGCAAAATACTCGCCGTTTTGGGGCGGTCGGGCTGCGGCAAATCCACCCTGCTGAATATGATTGCGGGCATCGTCCGGCCGGACGGCGGGGAAATATGGCTGAATGGGGAAAACATTACCCGTATGCCGCCCGAAAAACGCCGTATTTCGCTGATGTTTCAAGATTACGCGCTGTTTCCCCATATGAGTGCACTGGAAAATGCGGCATTCGGTTTGAAAATGCAAAAAATGCCGAAAGCCGAAGCCGAAAGCCTCGCCATGGCGGCACTTGCCGAAGTCGGACTGGAAAACGAGGCGCACCGCAAGCCTGAAAAACTTTCCGGAGGCGAAAAGCAACGGTTGGCACTGGCGCGCGCTTTGGTTGTCCGCCCTTCCCTGCTGCTGTTGGACGAATCGTTTTCCAGTTTGGACACGCATTTGCGCGACCGGCTGCGCCGCATGACTGCCGAACGTATCCGCAAGGGCGGCATCCCTGCCGTTTTGGTAACGCATTCGCCCGAAGAGGCCTGCACGGCGGCAGACGAAATCGCCGTCATGCACGAGGGGAAAATCCTTCAATGCGGTACGCCCGAAACCTTGGTTCAAACGCCTGCCGGCGTGCAGGTCGCCCATCTGATGGGGCTGCCCAATACCGACGATGACCGCCATATTCCGCAACATGCGGTGCGTTTCGACCAAGACGGCATGGAGTGCCGCGTATTATCCCGTACCTGTTTGCCCGAATCGTTCAGCCTGTCCGTCCTCCATCCGGAACACGGCATCCTGTGGCTGAACCTCGATATGCCGCACGCCGGTGAAATATCGGGAAACGATACGGTACGCATCCATATCGAAGACAGGGAAATCGTCCGCTTCCGCTGATGCTTCTTAAAAACAAAATGCCGTCTGAAAACCTTTCAGACGGCATTTTTTTACCAAAGCAGCCATATTTTTTATCAGGGCTGCAAAATTTATCCGAAACAACAGAAACCACCCTGCCGTCATTCCCGCAAAAGCGGGAATCTAGAACCCAACACGGCAAAAATTTATCCGAAGCGACAACAATCTTTTCATCGTCATTCCCGCGCAGGCGGGAATCTAGAACGTAAAATCTCAAGAAACCGTTTTACCCGATAAGTTTCCGCACCGACAGACCTAGATTCCCGCCTGCGCGGGAATGACGGATTTTAGGTTTCTGATTTTGGTTTTCTGTTTTTGAGGGAATGGCCGATTTTGGGTTTCTGTTTCGGTTTTCTATTTTGCAAGAATGGCAAAATTTCAGATTGCGGGCATTGTTAAGTATTTCTATTTTTTACCTGCCGTATTTATTTCCGCCCCTTGAAGTCGGCTTCTTCCTCGACAGACACGCTGTTCATCTGTTTGATCAGCTTTTCCGACTTCTCTTCGTCTTCGCAGCGGATGACTTTCACAATATCGCTTTCGAGCTGTCCGACATTGCTGTGCAGAATGATGTTTTTGACGGGCAGGATGTTGTTGGGGTTCATGGAAAAACGGCGCAGCCCCATACCCAATAAAACGCGGGTAAACGCGGTATCGCCCGCCATCTCGCCGCATACGGATACGTCTTTGTCCATGCGGTTGGCGGTACGGATGACGTGTTGCAGCATTTTCAGCACGGCGGGATGGCCGGGCTGGTAGAGGTGGCTGACGCTGTCGTCGCCGCGATCGACGGACAAGATGTATTGAATCAGGTCGTTGGTACCGACGGAGATGAAATCGACCAGTTTCAAAATACTGCCGACGGTCAGCGCGGCAGACGGAATTTCAATCATACAGCCGATGCCGACTTTACCGAAGGCATCGCCGCGTTCGGCAAGCTGGCGTTGCGCGGTGTCGAGGTGGATGAGGCACTGGCGCACTTCGGATACGGAGGTAATCATCGGCCACATCATCCGCACGGGGCCGTGGGCGGCGGCGCGGAGGATGGCGCGCATCTGGGTGCGGAACATGACCGGTTCGGCAAGGCACAGGCGGATGCCGGTCATGCCCAGCGCGGGGTTGAGGCTGCCGTTGGGCGTGCTGTTTTTCCCGAACCAGCGCGGGTTTTTGTCCACACCCAAATCGACTGTCCGTATCGTTACGCTTTTGCCTTTCATTTTTTTGACAATCGCGCTGTACACTTCGTACTGCTCGTCTTCAGACGGCATCGTATCGCGGTTCAGGTAAAGAAACTCGCTGCGGAACAGCCCGATGCCGTCTGCGCCGAGGTTGTGCAGCGGTTTCACGTCTTCGGCGGATTCTATATTGCCCACAAGCTCGATGCAGACCCCGTCAGCGGTGGCGGCGGCGGTTTTTTTGAGCTTGTTCAAATCGCGTTTGTGGCTGCGGTATTCGCGGGCACGGCGGCGGTATTCGTTCAACACCGACTCATCCGGCGCGATAATCAACACGCCGTTGATACCGTCCACAATGACCGTTTCGCCCTCGGTAATCAGTTTGCGCGCGTTGTGCAGCCCGACGACGGACGGGATGTCCAAGCTCCTGCCCAAAATCGCCGTATGCCCGGTGGGGCCGCCGGCATCGGTAACGAAGGCGGCAATGCGCTGCTCTTTAAACAAAACCGTGTCGGCGGGCGAAAGGTCGTTTGCAATCAGAACGGTTTCGTCAAACAGGTTGTCGGCAACTTCCAACTCGTTGCCCTGCCCGATCAGGTTGTTGTGGATGCGGCGGACGACTTGCAGCATATCCTGCTTGCGTTCGCGCAAATAGGCATCGTCCATATTGTCGAATTGGGCGGCGAGTTTGTCGCTCTGCTGCTTCAATGCCCACTCGGCGTTGATTTTTTGTTCCCTTAAAATATCGACGGGTTCGCGCGACAAGGTAACATCGGTCAAGAGCATCAGGTGCAGCGAGATGAACGCGCCCAACTCGGTCGGGGCGTTTTCGGGAATCGCGCTGCGGAGCTGTTCCAACTCTTTGCGCGTGGCTTTGACGGCGGCATCGAAACGTTCGGCTTCGGCATCGGTGTCCGCCTCCGCAACATCATACTGCGGCACTTCCTCCGTACCGCGCGCAATCAGGTGGGCGCAACCGACGGCAATGCCTTTGCCCGCCGCCACGCCGTGCAGCACGATACTCATTATTCGCCCTCGCCGAAGTAGCCGTTGATTAAGTCGGTCAGGGCGCGCATCGCTTCCGCCTCGTCCGCGCCGTCCGTCTCCAGTTCGATGACCGTACCCTTGGCGGCGGCGAGCATCATCAGCCCCATAATGCTTTTGCCGTTGACGCGGCTGTCGTTTTTCGTAACCCAGACTTCGCTTTTGAATTGGGACGCGGTTTGGGTGAACTTGTTGGACGCGCGGGCGTGGAGTCCGAGTTTGTTGATGATTTCGATGGATTGTTTGAGCATTTCGATTCCCGTGTTATGTATATCGGCAGCAGACGCCGTTTAAAATGTTTTCCTGCCCTGCCGCTTCTTCAGACGGCATCGCCGCTGCGCCGGCACACCAAATCTTCGGGCGCGGACGTGATGGCGAAAATGCCTTTTACCGCCGCCTCCCTGACGCATTCGGTAAAGGCGGCAAGGTCTTCCGCCGCCGGCGAATATTGGACGGCCTTAACCATCATCGGCGCGTTCAGCCCGGTCAAAATCGCCGATTTGTTTTCGCGCACGAGGCGGCGGGCTGCATTGCAGGGGGTCGCGCCGAAAATATCGGTCATAATTAGCACGCCGTCGTTGTCGGGAAACTCCTGAAGCGCGGCAATGGCGTTGTTGATGATGTCGTCTTGGTCTTCCGTCGGTTGCACGCCGAGTATGCGGACGTTTTCAGGCAGTCCGCCCGGAAAAAAATGATGTGCCAGCTTGCGGTAGGCTTCGCCTATGGTTTCGTGTGTGATGATTAAAAGCCCTATCATATTATGCGTCCTGTTCCTCGTTGTCCTACCGGCGTATGGGCGCGATGCCGTCTGAAAGGCCTTCAGACGGCATCGCGTCCTTATTTTCCGTCCAATGCGTAAATCTCGCCCAGATTGCGCCAGCAGCCCGCCGCATCCATGCCGTAACCGAAAACATAACGGTTCGGCACATCCAGTCCGACATAATCGGCTCGGATAGGCTTGGGTTTGTCAATCAGCTTGTTGGCGAACACCGCCGCACGGCAGCTTGCCGCACCCATTTCCAAAAGTTTGGCTTGAATGGCGGACATCGTATGCCCTTCGTCCAAAATATCGTCCAGCACGACGACGTGCCTGCCCCGGATTTGTTCCGCATCGGGCATACGCTTCCAGTTGAACGCGCCGCCCTCCAGCTTGTCGCCGTAACGGGAAACGTGAACATAATCAAAATCTAAGGGAAAACGCAACAGCGGCAGCAACTGCCCCGTAAACACCACCGCGCCGCCCATCACGGGCAGCAGCAGCGGATATTTGCCGCCCAAATCGCGCGTAATCTCGTCCGCCACTTTTTGCAGTGCGGCACGGCATTGGCCTTGGTCGAACAAAAGATCAGCGTTTTCAAGCATCGCCTGTGTTTCAAGGCGTTTGGTTTCTAAATCGGTCATATGTCGGAATCGGTCGGTAAAAGGAAAATTATAAACCAAAGTATCGGATGCCGTCTGAACTGTCCTGCTCAGCGGTCGGTACGCACGCGCACAAATGTGGCAAATTTCGGCGTGCCTTTCCGCGTAAAGCCACGGTAACGGTAGGTAATCAGCGTGCCGATTTTGGGCGGGTTGTCGCGGTCTTTGTCCTTGAAACCGCTGCCGATGCGGAATTCGCCGTGTCGGTTTTTGCAGCCGACCGCGCCCAGCCGTCCGGCGTTTCGCCCTTTGCCCTCATAGTGCCGCGTTACCGTGCATTCGTCGTCGTATTGGCTTTTCAGCTTCAATAATTGGCTGCTCCTGCCGCCGCTATAACGGGATTCGGGCTGGCGCAGCATCACGCCTTCGCCGCCCTGCGCTTCGATTTGTTTTAAAAAGTCCATCGCGTGCTGCCGGTCGCGCACTTTGATTTGTGGGATGATGGTAATCGGCGCGTTCGGATGCGTTTTCAGCCACTGCGTTGCGACTGCCAAACGTTGGTAGAGATTGCCCTGCGCCTTGGGTACATCGAAAACGTGCAGGCGGATACCGCGCCAGTCTGAAGAAGCAGAACGCACGGTAGCGGAAATCTGCTCGAACTGACCGCGTCCGCTATACAATTCGCCGTCCAAAGGATAAGGCGGAAACTGCGCGGTAAAGCCTTTGGGCGGTGTAAATACATATCCTTGCCGGCTGACTAAATGTTTACCGTCCCAATACGCGCGCACGCCGTCGAGTTTCTCGCTCATCGCCCAGCCTGCAATCTCTTGACCTTTGTATTCCTGCGCCAGCATCAAATCCGCCGCGCCTGCTGATGCAGGGATGAAAACCGCCGTAAAAATCGGTATGATGCCGCCGATTGTCTTCTTAATCATCTGATTCCCCCAATATCAAAACGGGCGGCAAACCGCCATAAAACAAACGGCAAACCCGATGCCGTCTGAAAAACCGTTTAGGAACACGCCGATGACCCTACGTTACGAAATCTTCCCCGTTACCCCCTTCCGCCAAAACTGCACCCTGATTTGGGACGACGAAAGCGGCGAAGCCGTCCTGACCGATGTCGGCGGCGACGTGCCGTTCCTGCTGCAAGCGTTGGCAAACCGCAAACTTACGCTCACGGCAATCTGGCTGACGCACGGCCATCTCGATCACGCGGGCGGCGTGGTCGAAATGTTGAAAACGCATAAAGTCCCTGTCCTCGGGCCGCATCCGGACGATGAATTCCTGCTCCAATCGCTGCCGCAAACCACCGCGCAATACGGATTTCCCGTCTCGCCCGCCTTTGCGCCGAACCGTTGGCTCGAAGAAGGCGAAACGCTCACGGTCGGACGCTATGCCTTTCAAGTGCTGCATATTCCGGGCCATACGCCGGGACATATCGTCTTTTATTGTGCCGAGGCGGAATTGCTGATTGCGGGCGACGTGCTGTTTTACGAAACCATAGGCAGAACCGATTTTCCGCGCGGCAACCACGCCGACTTAATCAATAATATCCGCAACAAATTATTCACCCTTCCCGAAACCGTGCAAGTTGTCGCCGGACACGGGCGTATGACTTCCATCGGACACGAAAAGCGGCACAATCCGTTTTTCTAACCGCCTTCCCTACGGTCTTCAGACGGCATCATCTGCACTGATGCCGTCTGAAACACAAAAGGCTCAGGCAACCGCCGCCTTGCCGGTGTACCTCGCCGGACAAGGCTTTGGTAAGTACTTCAAACCAACCCCGAATCAGAACCGGTACAGTTACGCCGCGCTTTCGGCATTCCCGCCCCTGCTGAAACAAGCTTTTCCGCACAAGTCAGACTGCTTCATCTTCTGCCACATATTCCAAAGATTCCGACAACGCCGTTGTTTCATTGGCACGTTCGGTCAAATCGCGTGCAAGCTGCTTGTTTGCCTTCACGCCCAACAGACGCAGTTTCTCGGCGCGGCCGACCAGATTCCCGCGCCCCTCGGCAAGTTGCTTAAATGCCGTCTGAAAGCTGTTTTGCGCCTGATCGATGCCTTTGCCGACGCTTTCGAGCGTCTGTACAAAGCCGACAAATTTGTCGTACAGCTTGCCGCCTTCGTCCGCAATCGCCAGCGCGTTTTGGTTTTGCTGCTCGTTGCGCCAAATATTCGCCACCGTCCGCAAAGTCGCCAGCAGCGTACTGGGGCCGACCAGCATAATCCGTTTGTCGAAACACTCTTGGAACAAGCCAGCGTCATTCTGCAACGCCAACAGGTAGGCCGGTTCGACAGGGATAAACATAAAGACGAAATCCAATGTGTTCACACCTTCCAAATCGGTGTAATCCTTCAGCGACAAGCCTTTCATATGCGCGCGTATGCTGGCGACATGCGCCGCCAACTCGCGTGCCGCCGTATCCGCATCCGCCGCCTGCGTGTAGCGCACATAAGCTGTCAGCGAGACCTTGGAGTCAATCACAATCTGCTTGTTGTCGGGCAGGTTGACCAAAACGTCGGGCTGGAGGCGGCGCGTGCCGCCGTCTTCCTCTTTTCGGACGGATGCTGCCTGAACCACATATTCCCGCCCTTTCTGAAGGCCGGAATTTTCCAAAACCGTTTCCAGAATCATCTCGCCCCAATTGCCCTGAACCTTATTCTGCGTACCGGTCAGCGCGTTGGTCAGGGCCTTTGCCTCGCTGTGCAGCTGCGCATTCAATCCTTGAAGCCGTTTCAATTCGTTTTCCAACGTCAGCCGCTCGCGCGATTCTTTATCATAGGTTTGCTTGACCAACTCGCCGAAACCTTGGATGCGTTCGTTTAGCGGGTTCAAAACCTGATGGAGCTGCTCCCGGTTCTGCTCGGTAAAACGGCGGCTTTTTTCTTCCAAAATCGTGTTGGCAAGATTTTGAAACTGATCGCTCAAACTTTTGCGCGCCTCGCCCAGCAAGGACAGCTTCTCTTCAGAAGCAAGGCGTTCCTGTTCGATTTGCGTTGCCAAACGTTCGTTTTCAACCGCCAAACCCTGTGCCTTTTCCTGCAACTCGGTATGCGACTGCCTCAACCGCTCCGCTTCCGCCTCTTTTTCCTGCAAATGGGCAATCTGTTTTTCGGCTGCGGCAAAACGGTTGCCGACATCGGCAAGGTCGTTTTGCACGTCGCGGACAGTTTGGCGGCTTTCTTCCAAATCGGTTTCGATTCTTTGGCGGATTTGGCGTTCCAAGGCATATTGGTCGGCAAACGCCTTCCGTTCCTGTCCGAGCTGCGTTGCCAAACGTTCGTTTTCAACCGCCAAACCCTGTGCCTTTTCCTGCAACTCGATATACGACTGCTTCAGCCGAACCGATTCCGCCTCTTTTTCCTGCAAATGGGCAATCTGCTTTTCGGCTGCGGAAAAACGGTTGCCCAAAGCATAATTTTCGTCCTGCAAATGTCGGTATTTCCCGTCCAAAACGGCCAATTCCGATGCAATTTCTGCGTGTGCCTGTTCGACAAAATCACATCTTGCCGCCTTTTCCGCCAGTTGCGCGTTCAAATCGGCAAACTCGCCCTGAAACCTGCCCTTCATCAGCAACCATGTAAACAACACGCCCGACACCAACGCCGCCAAAGGCAGCAAAACAGTCATCAGTTCCATCAATCATCCTAATATTCAAACATTTTCACACCGGACAAAACCGCCGCTTATTCCGATTCTACCTGTTTGTTCGACATAGCTCCAAAAAATATAGCGGATTGGCTTTAAACCTGTTCGACATCGCCTTACCATGCTGCTTGCGGTTTCAGACCTTTTCCTAATTCAATATCAATCTGCCACAAACCCTGATTAAGTTCCCGATGTCTGACATTTTTAGAATGATGCCGTCTGAAATGTTGCAGCTATGTTCAGACGGCATACGGATTCAGGCTTTTCAAACGGCAGGCAAAATGAAAAAAGGGCAAACCCTAAAGGATTTGCCCTTTTGTTCCAAACGCTTAGTGTACGTCTTTCCAATATTCTTTTTTCAGGAAATACGCCAAAGGCAGCATAACCGCAAATAGGAAAATCATCACGACATAGCCTATACGTTTGCGTTGCAGTTGTGCAGGTTCGCCCATGTACACAAGGTAATTGACCAAATCGCGTACATATGCGTCGTACTCTTTTTGGATCACTTTGCCGTTAGGCAGACGGCGGCTGTGCAAACCGGTAGATTCCCAATACAGCTTAGGCTTCATCTCGCCGTGTTCGTCTTTTACCATAACCGGCTGACCTTTGGCATCCAACTCAACGGCTTGAACGCCTTGCTGTTCCCACAACGGGTGGGGCATACCGACTTTATCGAATACAGTATTGTTCCAGCCGCTCGGACGGGTCGGATCTTTATAGAAGCCGCGCATATAAGCGTAAAGGTAGTCTGCACCTTTGGAACGCGCAATCAATGTCAAATCGGGCGGAGCAGCACCAAACCATTTTGCCGCATCTTTCGGGTTCATCGCCGAATGCATGACATCGCCGACATTATCGGTGGTAAACATCAGGTTTTTCTTGATTTCTTCGTCAGTCAAACCGATGTCTTTCAAACGGTTGAAACGCATACCGCTTGCCGAGTGGCAGGACAGGCAATAGTTGGTAAAGATTTGTGCGCCGCGCTGCAGGCTGACTTGGTCGCGCAAATCGATATCGACTTTCTCATAGTGTGCATGACCGCCCGAAGCAAATGCCGCACCCATGGGTACTGCCAACAGCAAGGCAGCAAACCAATTTTTCATAGCTTGTTTCATTTTGACTGCCCTCATCAGATGTTGGTTGCAAACAGGTAAGCACCCACGGCGGTAATGCCGACGTAAACAAAGAACATGATTTTTTGTTTGGCGGTGCTCATGGTTACGCGTTCGGGAACCGGTTTGTTTTTATCCAGCTTGGTATAGAACGGCATACCCAGGAAGAATGCGAAATAGACGAAGGACAGGATGCGCGCGACCAAAGTACGCGTATCGGTTGCCACCATCGCGCCCAAAATACCCAAACCGATAAAGGAAATGATGAACAAGACCAATGCGGTTTTGAAAATCGGGCCGCGGTAACGGACGGATTTCACCTCGCCCCTATCCAGCCAAGGCAGCAGGGCAATCAACACGACCGCCGCGCCCATACCGATTACACCCCAAACCTGCGTTCCCAAGAACGAGGGAATCGCACGCAAAATGGCGTAGAACGGTGTGAAATACCATACCGGCGCAATGTGCGGAGGTGTTTTCAGCGCATTTGCCGCATCGAAGTTCGGCGCTTCGAGGAAGTAGCCGCCGCCTTCCGGTGCGAAGAACAATACGGCACAGAAGACAATCAGGAATACAACCACACCCAAGACGTCTTTAACGGTATAGTAAGGATGGAATGGGATACCGTCGCGCGGGATACCGTTTTCGTCTTTGTTTTTCTTGATTTCAACGCCGTCAGGGTTGTTAGAACCCACTTCGTGCAGGGCGATGATGTGCGCCACAACCAAGCCGAGCAATACCAGAGGTACCGCGATAACGTGCAGGGCAAAGAAGCGGTTCAGGGTAACGTCGGAAACGTTGAAGTCGCCGCGAATCCAAGTGGACAAATCCGGACCGATAACAGGGATGGCGGAGAACAGGTTAATAATTACCTGCGCACCCCAAAAGGACATCTGACCCCAAGGCAGCAGGTAGCCCATAAAGGCTTCCGCCATCAATGCCAAGAAAATCAGAGAACCGAAAATCCACACCAACTCACGGGGTTTTTTGTACGAACCGTAAATCAAACCACGGAACATGTGCAGATAAACAACAATGAAGAAGAAAGATGCGCCGGTGGAATGCATGTAGCGGATAATCCAACCGCCGGACACGTCGCGCATGATGTACTCGACTGCAGTAAAGGCAGCAGGCAGATGGTAGGCGTTCAGGTTGCCGTCGGGTTTGTAGTTCATGGTCAGGAAAATGCCGCTGACGATTTGAATCACGAGGACAAGCAGGGCCAAAGAGCCGAAGTAGTACCAAAAATTAAAGTTTTTCGGTGCGTAGTATTGAGCCAAATGCTCATTCCACATTTTAGACAGGGGGAAACGAGCGTCCATCCAGCCTAACAATGCTTTTGCTTTGCTATTGGTTTGGTTTGCCATAATTATCGTTCCTTATTCTTAGTCTTCGCCCACCAAGATAGTTGTGTCGCTCAAGTATTTATATGGCGGGACAACCAGGTTGGTCGGGGCAGGAACACCTTTATATACGCGGCCGGCCAAGTCGAATTTCGAACCGTGGCAGGGGCAGAAGAAGCCGCCTTTCCAGTCTGCACCCAAATCGGCAGGGGCAATGTCGGGACGGAAGGTGGGCGAGCAGCCCAAATGGGTGCAGATACCGATGGCGACAAGGATGTTCGGCTTAATCGAACGGGTCTCGTTTTTAGCATACTCCGGCTGCTGTTCCGCATCGGAATTGGGATCGGTAAGTTCGCCGTTCAGGCCTTTCAGGTCTTTAAGCTGCTGATCTGTACGGTTGAGCACCCAAATCGGTTTGCCTTGCCACTCGGCGGTCAGCAACTGACCCGCTTCGATTTTACTGACATCCACCTCGACGGCAGCACCGGCGGCCTTGGCTTTTTCCGAAGGGAAAAAACTGGCCACAAACGGCGTTGCCACACCCAATGCTGCCACTCCGCCCGCGCCGCAGGTCGCGAGTGTCAGGAAACGGCGGCGGCCGTTGTTGATTTCTTGATTATCCATTATTCAGTCGTCCTAATATTTTGGGAATACCGAGCCATTAAACGTTGCAATTTTACCCAGTTTGCAGTGATACTCAAAGCATTATTTAAAATAAGGTAAAGTTTTATGATATTTCTCAAGACTCAAGCCGGATTGTTTTCGTCAAAATGGCACACTTCCAACCCGAAAACCTCTGCCGCCGATTCTGCCAGCGCGCGTACGCCGTAACGTTCCGTCGCGTGATGCCCTGCCGAAATGAAAGCCGTACCCGTTTCATTGGCAAGGTGGTATTGAGCTTCAGAGATTTCCCCCGTCAAATACAGATCGACACCTTCGTCTATTGCCGTCTGAAAAAACCCCTGCGCCCCGCCGCTACACCATGCAACCCGTCGGATTTCGCGTTCGGGTTTGCCGATGACGACAGGCTTACGTTGCAAAACTGTTTCAATATGCGCCGCCAATGCGCCGAGTGTCTTGGCTTGTTTCAGGCTGCCCGAGTTGAGCAGGTTTTGTTCGCCGAACCGTTTTTCTGTCGCAAAACCCAATCTGTCGGCGAGTTGGGCATTGTTGCCCAGTGTGGGATGTGCATCCAGGGGCAGATGGTAGCCTGCCATATTGATGTCGTGCCGTAACAGTGCGGCAATCCGTTCTTTTTTCCAACCAGTAACGGTCGGCAACTCGTTTTTCCAGAACATACCGTGATGTACCAAAAGCAAATCTGCCTTCTGCTCCACAGCAAAATCAATCGCTGCCCTGCTTGCCGTTACCGACGTAACGATTTTCCCGATATATTCCCTCCCTTCAACCTGCAAACCGTTAGGGGCGTAATCTTTAAACAACGCTGTCTGCAATGTTTCATTACACCAAGTCAGAAAATCCCTGCGCAATACCATCTTTTTTCCTAATCGCTTTAAACAAGCGGGCATTCTAATCGCAAAATGTCCGGAATTCACATTTTTCCGATTTGCACCCGCATATGAATTATTTTAATATGCGCCGGTTCAATATGCCGTCTGAAGCCCCATGGATTCCATTATCGAATTGCGCCACCTCAAAACCCTGCTGGCACTTGAAGAAACCGGCAGCGTCTCCCTTGCCGCCAAACGGGTTTTCCTTACCCAATCCGCCCTTTCCCACCAGATCCGTATGCTCGAAAACCACTACGGCACGCCGCTGTTCGAACGCAAATCCACGCCCTTGCGCTTTACCCCGGTGGGCGAAAGGCTGCTGCGCCTCGCCCACGAACTGATACCTCAAGTTGCTGTTGCAGAACGAGATTTGGCGCGAATCACAGAAGGGGAGGCGGGAGAGCTGCGGATTGCCGTCGAATGCCATACCTGTTTCGACTGGCTGATGCCCGCCATGGGCGAATTCCGCCCGATGTGGCCCCAAGTCGAATTGGATATCGTATCGGGATTCCAAGCGGATCCCGTCGGACTGCTGCTGCAACACCGTGCCGACCTTGCCATTGTTTCCGAAGCGGAAAAACAAAACGGTATTTCTTTCCAACCGCTGTTTGCCTACGAAATGGTCGGCATTTGCGCACCAGACCATCCGCTTGCCGCCAAAAACGTTTGGACGGCGGAAGACTTTATCGGGGAAACCCTGATTACTTATCCCGTTCCCGACGAGATGCTGGATTTGCCCAAAAAAATCCTGATTCCGAAAAACATCAACCCGCCGCGCCGACACAGCGAACTGACCATCGCCATTATCCAACTGGTTGCCAGCAGACGTGGCATTGCCGCCCTTCCCTATTGGACAGTCATGCCCTACCTTGAAAAAGGCTATGTCGTTCACCGGCAGATTACCGACGACGGACTGCAAAGCAAACTGTATGCTGCCATCCGCACTGAAGATACGGACAAGAGCTATCTGAACAACTTTTGCCAAATCATACGTGAACGCGGTTTTGCAGATTTGCCCGGACTGAGCGAACTGGAATCGGTCTGACCCCTTATTCAACCATACCCGGCAGTTTTTCTATTTTTTCATGTATAGTGGATTAACAAAAACCAGTACAGCGTTGCCTCGCCTTGCCATACTATTTGTACTGTCTGCGGCTTCGTCGCCTTGTCCTGATTTTTGTTAATCCACTATACTGTTTTTGATTTTTGCCCAATCTGTAATCTTTAGATTGCCAATGGGGAACCGTCTACTACAAATAAAAAACCCTGCGATAAGCAGGGTTTTTTGAATTTCCAACATTAACGTTTGGAGAATTGTTTTGCACGGCGTGCTTTGCGCAGACCCGGTTTTTTACGTTCGACTTCGCGGGCATCGCGGGTAACAAAACCAGCTTGAGACAAGGCGGGTTTCAACGCGGCATCGAAGTCGATCAGGGCACGGGTAATGCCGTGGCGGATTGCGCCGGACTGGCCGGTTTCGCCGCCGCCAACAACATTGACTTTGATGTCGAAAGATTCGGCGTTTTCAGTCAGAACCAAGGGTTGGCGAACAACCATTCGGCTGGTTTCCCGTGCGAAGAATTCGTCAACGGGACGACCGTTTACGATGATTTGACCTGTACCTTTAATCAGGAATACACGAGCCACTGAACTTTTGCGGCGGCCTGTGCCGTAGTAGTATTTACCGTTCATGTCGCGTCCTTATTTCAGTTCCAAAACTTTGGGTTGTTGCGCAGCATGGGCGTGTTCCGCACCCGCATACACTTTCAGTTTTTTAATCATGGCGTAACCCAGAGGACCTTTGGGCAGCATACCTTTTACAGCTTGTTCCAAAGCGCGGCCCGGGAATTGCTCTTGCATTTCGCGGAAGGTGCGTTCGTAGATACCGCCTGGGAAACCGGAATGGCGGAAGTATTTTTTATCTTCGAATTTGGCACCGGTTACACGCAGTTTGTCCGCATTGATAACAATGATGTAATCGCCGGTATCGACGTGGGGGGTGTATTCAGGTTTGTGTTTGCCACGCAGACGGCTGGCGACTTCGGCCGCAACGCGACCCAAGACTTTGTCTTGGGCATCGATGACGAACCATTCGCGCTTCACCTCGTGGGGTTTCGCTGAAAAGGTTTTCATAGTGGAAATCCAGATAGATATAGAAAGTTGTAAATTTTAAAGACAGGATTCGATTTTGTCAATCGCATTACCGCGTTACGGAAGGATTTTCCGGATTTCGGCAGACTGCATACTGCTTTTTCGGGCGGGGCGGCGGCCAATGTGAAAAACCGCATCGTTGCGATGCGGTTTTGAATGGGAATCCCCGCGAGAGCCGTTTCGGCCGAATCCGCTTGAACCTTGCTGACAAGGCGGCTGCCTCGGGTAGTTTCGGGTGCGTCCGCAAAAGGACGCTCGCGCCCACTACTGCTCCCGGCAACCTTAAGCGAACTTATTGGTTCAAAGGAATATATGCCTTCGCGGACACCGCAGGGAAAAAGGGGTTATTCCTGCGCCAAGCGGGATAGTGCTTTTTGGCAGGCGTTGTCCATATCGGCTATTTTACGCGCAAAATCGCCGATTGCCAAATCGCCGCCGTTCAGGGAGGTTTTCAACAGGTCGTGGACGACGTTGAGCGCGGCCATAATGACGATTTTTTCGCTGTCCGCGACGCGTCCGCCTTCGCGGATGGCTTCGGCTTTGCCGTTGAGCATTCCGACTGCCTGCAACAGTGTGTCTTTTTCTTCTGCCGGCGTGTTGACGGTCAGCCGGGCGTGCATGACTTCGATGTGGACTTGTTCGATGTTCATCCTTTAATCCTTATTGCTGCGTTTCCTGCCGTTGGGGGAGGCGCGCTGCCAGTGCGCTGATTTTTTCCCTGCTCTGTTCGAGCAGGCTGCGGTATCGTGTATTTTCTTCTGTCAGGCTGTCAATTTTGTTTTGCAGGTCTTCTTTGAGTTTGCCGACTTGGACGAGCAGGGCTTCGCTAAGTTCGTCGACGGCGGTTTCGTGTTCGAGTTTTTGCCGCTCGTGCGCCCGTTTGAGTTCGGCGACGGTTTCTTTGAGGCGGCGGTTTTCGCTGACGAGGGTTTCGAATTTTTGTACCAGCGTATAAACGCTGCTTTCGAGTTTTTCGATATTTTGTTTCATAACCTTACCTGTCCGTATGCCGTCTGAAGGCTTCAGACGGCATCTGTCTGTTGTTTATTCAAAACGCGCGCTACGTTCCATCAGCCTTTCGACGACCTGCTGAGGGGTCATTTCCTTACGGATGAGTTGCAGCAGGGTTTGGGTAATCGGCATATCGATTTGGTACTTACAGGCAGTATTGAAGACTTCTTCTATCGTGCTGACCCCTTCGGAAACGTGTCCGATTTCGACCAGCACCTGATGCAGTTCCTTGCCTTCTGCCAAACCCAAGCCGACGCGGCGGTTGCGTGAGAGTGCGCCAGTGCAGGTCAAGATGAGGTCGCCGATGCCTGCCAGCCCCATCATGGTTTTGGGCTGTGCGCCCATTGCGGAGGCAAGGCGGGTGATTTCAGCTAATCCGCGCGTAACCAGTGCGGCACGGGCGTTAAGCCCGTACTCTAGACCGTCGGACAATCCGGTGGCAATCGCCATAACATTTTTTACCGCGCCGCCAACCGCCACGCCGATGACATCCGTGCTGCCGTAAAGCCGCATGACCGAAGTGTTGAGTTGTGGGACAAGTTCCTCGACCCATTCTTGGTTTTCGGAAGCGAGGACGATGGCACAGGGCAGTTGTTTGGCGAGTTCCTGTGCAAAACTCGGGCCGGAGAGTACGCCGATTTTTTTATTGTCGGGCAATACTTCTTTCAATACTTGAAAGGTCAGCAGCCCTGTATCCTGCTCGAATCCTTTGCAGGCGGCGAGGACGGGGAGGTGTCCCGCGCCGTACTGTTTGAGCAGCTCTGCGCTGCTTCTCAATCCGGCAACGGAGGTTACGATAAGGACAAGTCCGCTGTCTTTGAGCGCGTCTGCCAAATCCGCACACACTTCCAAGGTTTCGGGAAAGGAAAAGCCGGGCAGTCCGCGTTTGTTTTCACGCGCTTCCTGCATTTGGCGGACTTGGTCTGCGTTGCGCGTCCACAGGGATACGCGGTTGCCGTGTTGGGAAAAGTGCAGGGCGAGCGCCGTACCCCACGAACCTGCGCCGATAACGGTAATTTTCATTGGTCGTCTTTCAACATATCACTGCCGTTCACTTTAAAACAATCGGTGTTTCTCTGCAAGTGCGGTCAGGGAAATGCCGTCTGAAAGGCGTTCAGACGGCATTTTGCCCCGATGCAGCACTATCAGCCGGTATTGCGCAAACCTTGCGCCACGCCGTTGATGGTCAGGTGAACCATCAGAAGGGCGTGCGGATTGTCGGGCTCTTTGCGCAGGCGTTTGAGCATGGCGACTTGCAAACCGTTGAGCGCGTTCAGATATGGAATCCTCAAGGCAAGCGAACGGGCGAGGCTGCGGTTGTCGCGCAAAAGTTCTTCGGTTTGCAGCAGGTCGAGCAGGGCTTTGCGGCTGCGCCGGTATTCTTCCTTGATCATCCCGAAGATGACTTTTGCTTTATCGGGCGATTCGCTCAAGCCGGCATAGTTTTCCGCCAAGGTGATGTCAGTTTTCGCCATCACTTGCTCCATATTGGAGAGCATGGCTTGGAAGAACGGGTTGCTTTGGGCGTGTTCGCGCAGCGCGGCCAGTGTGTCGGGATTGCCTTCGCACAATGTTTCCACTGCGCTGCCGAAACCGTACCAAGCCGGCAGCATGAGGCGGTTTTGCATCCAGGAAAATACCCACGGAATCGCGCGCAAGTCTTGAATCCGTGCTAAGGTCTTGCGGCTGGCAGGACGGCTGCCGAGGTTGAGGGTAGCGATTTCCTGAATCGGGCTGGTTTGCAGGAAATAGTCGATGAAGTCGGGGTGGGTAATCAGTTCGCGGTAGTATTTGAACGATACGTCCGATAAATCCTGCATCAGTTTGGCATCAGGGTCTTTTTTATCCGGCAGGATGCTGGCTTCCAAAGTCGCGGCAACCAAGGTTTCCAAGTTGCGTTGGGCGTTGCCCGGGTCGGCGTATTTGGCGGTAATGACTTCGCCTTGTTCGGTGATGCGGATTTGTCCCGCCACGCTGCCCGCCGGTTGGGCGAGAATGGCTTGGTAAGACGGGCCGCCGCCGCGTCCGACGCTGCCGCCGCGACCGTGGAACAGGCGCATGCGGACATCGTATTTTTTGAAGAGTTCGACCAAGCCCAATTCCGCCTGATAGAGGCACCAAGAGCTGGTAACGTAGCCGCCGTCTTTGTTGGAGTCGGAGTAGCCGAGCATAATTTCTTGGATGTTGCCCCGGCTTTCGAGCAGTGCGCCGTACCAGTCGAGGCGGAACATCGTTTCCATCACCGGGCAGGCGTTTTCAAGCGCTTCGATGGTTTCAAACAGCGGCACGATATTGATGCGGCTTTTTGGTTTGCCGTTTTCCACCGCCAACAGGCCGGTTTCTTTCAGCAGCAATGCCAAGGCGAGCAGGTCGCTGGGTTGTTCGCAGTTGGAAATAATGCTTTGTGTTACGGCATCTTCGCCGAATTCGTCTTTGATTTTGCGTGCTTCGTTGAAAATCGCCAGCTCATGGCGGGTATGGTCGCTGTATGTGATGAACGGACTGTACAGTGGACGTTGATGGCTCAATTCGCGCAACAGGGCGGCTTGTTTTTGCTCTTCGTTGAGGCTGTTGTAGTCTTCCAAGCCTGCGTGTTGGAAAAGCTCGGCAACCACATCGGCGTGTTTGCCTGCGTGTTGGCGCAGGTCGAGCGGCATCATGTGGAAGCCGAACACGGATACGGAACGGATGAGGTCTGCCAAACGGCCTTCGGCAAGCAGGCGGCTGCCGTTGTCGATAAGGGAATGTTGCAATTTTTTCAAATCATCGAGAAATTCTTGTGCCGAAGCATAAGGCTCGAGAAAGCCGAATTTGCAGCCCACACCCAAACCGAGCGCGCGCGCTTTGCCCATAGCGCGCGCCATAATGTAGGCAATGGCGCGACGGTAGGGTTCTTCGGCGCGGGCGGTTTCTTCGTCGGGCGATTTGTCGGACAACGCCATCACATCGCCGTTGACTTTGACGCGGCGGATGGAGAGCGGCAGTTCGCGGTAGAGTTTGTCGAGTTCGCCACGGTAAAAACGGAACACGGCATCGGCGTGGCGGCGGAAGGCAAAACGCAAGGTTTCGGCAGAAACGAACGGATTGCCGTCGCGGTCGCCGCCGATCCAGCCGCCGATTTTGAGGATGTCCGGAACGCGGACATCGGGATAGGCCGTCTGAAAGTCGTGTTCCATCTTGCGGTAGAGCTTGGGCAGGGCTTCAAAAAAGCTCATCGGAAAGATGGACACGCCGTTGTTGATTTCGTCGTTGACGCTGAGTTTGTGGCGGCGCGTTTCGCTGGTCTGCCACAAGCCCAGCAGGATAGTGTCGATTTCGCGGCGCAGCCGTGCCAGCGCGTCGGCATTGGTACAGCGTTCGCGTTGCGGCAGCAGCGCGCGGATGCGGCGGTTGAAATTCAAGACGGTCTGGCGTTGCACTTCGGTCGGGTGCGCGGTCAAAACGGCGGTAACGGACGTATTGTCCAACTGCCGCTGCACCGATTTGCCGTCGGCTTTCCCCGCTTTGAGCCTGCGGACGGTTTCCGTCAGGCTGCCTTCCGCGCCGCCGCGTCCGGCTTCTTCGTGGATTTGGCGGCGGCGTTCGTGGTGCACGTCTTCGGCGATGTTCAAAATCTGGGCGAACAGGCCGCAGGCCAAGGTTAAATCGTGGGTTTGTTGTTCGTCCAATTGCGGCAATACTTTTTCAATCAATGCCGCGCTGTCGTCGGAAGTGGACAAGAGTTTGACCGTTTCGACAACCAACGGCGAGGCTTCTTCGTGCAGGAGGTTGAACAGGGATTGTTTCAGAAATTCCGCGTCCGCCGCCAAAGCCGCGTCCTTTGGATTGTTCAGAATATGCAGTTGCATGATTTTTCTCTCATTGCCGTAAATACTGTAAATGTACCTCAAATGCCGCATCCGTGCCAAACCGTTCACACTTTAACCGCCCGTGTCCCGAAATGCCGTCTGAAGTTGAACGCCGCCCGACGGCAGCGTTACAATCGCCCACAACTGTTTTTTCCGAACATCATCATGACCACGACCGAACACGACAACGACGATGCATTCCTGCTGCGGTACAGCCGCCACATCCTCTTGGACGAAATTGGCATCGAAGGGCAGCAGAAACTTTCCGCCGCGCATATTTTGGTCGTCGGCTGCGGCGGTTTGGGTGCCGCCGCCCTGCCCTATCTCGCCGCTTCCGGCATCGGCACGCTGACCATAGCCGATTCCGACACGGTCGAGCTGCACAACCTGCAACGCCAAGTCGCATTTGACGAGGGCGATGTCGGCAAACTCAAAACCGAAGCCTTGGCAGACCGTCTGCGCCATATCAACCATACTGTCGATGTCCGCACCATCAACGAAAAACTTGACGGCTGCCGCCTGACCGGTTTGGTTCAAGCCGCCGACATCGTTTTAGACTGCTGCGACAACTACGCCACGCGGCAGGCGGTCAACCGTGCCTGCGTGCAGGCGAAAACACCGCTGGTTTCAGGGGCGGCGGTACGCTTTGAAGGGCAGCTTGCCGTGTACCGTCCCGACTTGCCCGACTCGCCGTGTTACGCCTGCCTGTTTGACGGCGGATCGGCTTCAGACGGCATCTGTTCCCTCTTCGGCGTATTCTCGCCGCTGGTCGGCATCATCGGCAGTACCCAAGCGGCGGAGGCTCTGAAAATCCTGCTGGATGCGGGCGAACCGTCGCACGGCAGGCTGGCGGTTTACCGTGCCTTGGAAGGGGGCTGGCAATATTTCGACCTGCCGCGCAACCCCGAATGCCCGGTTTGCGGCGCGGAACGGTAAAACCCTGCCGCCGTTTCAGACGGCATCCAAACGGATGCGGAGGAACGGTTTTAAAAATTTAAAAATTTACATTTCTTTGCAAAAAAAAACTTACCTTATAATTGCAGTTGTTTTAGCAATGTCTGTTTCGCAGACTTATTGAGTAAGACGTTTTCCCCGTAATGTGTTTGGCCGTCTGTCCCCTTTGGGTTCGGACGGCTTTTTTTTGGCTGTGTATGAATACCCGGTTGGTTTTATCTGTTTACAGGGGAAAACCGCTTATTTCCGTTCGGGCGGAAAACGGTTCCATCGGATAAAAGGCATTTTGTCCGACTGATTAAAGTTATATCTTAGGTTTACATCGGCGGAATATTCAAACACAGCCTTTTTTAAGGAAATCCGGATACGGCGGCGCATCAATAATGCGGCGGAATCTCGTCGCGCAGGGAATACGGCTCTTGCGCGTCGGGATTCCTGTCCTGCATTTTTTGATACAGCAGCCTCAACTGAGCCTGCTGCAAATCCAGCGTCTGCCGCAATTCCGCCACCATCGCGTTCAGACCGGCGATTACGTCCTCCTGAAGCGCGGATTGGATTTCCAGCTCTGTGATGCGGTGTTCAAACTCTTGAACCGCGTCCATTTACAGCACCATCGCGGCAATCCAGCCGGCAATCAGCAGCGGGATGTTGTAGTGGATGAAGGTCGGGATAACGGAATCGCGGATGTGGTCGTGCTGCCCGTCGGCGTTCAGCCCCATCGTCGGACCCAGCGTGGAATCGGACGCAGGCGAACCGGCATCGCCCAACGCCCCCGCCGTGCCGACGATGGCGACGGTGGCAAGCGGCGAAAAACCCAAACCGACACACAAAGGCACATAAATCGCGGCGATAATCGGCAAAGTGGAAAAGGACGAACCGATGCCCATCGTTACCAAAAGCCCCACCACCAGCATCGCCAACGCCGCCATACCTTTGCTGTTGCCGAATATCGCCATACTGCTTTCCACCAGCGGCTGAATATGCCCGGTCGCATTCATCACGGCGGCAAAACCCTGCGCGGCAATCATAATGAAGCCGACCATCGCCATCATCTTGATGCCTTCGCCGAATACGTCGTTTGCCTTGTCGCGGTTAATGACCCCCAACATCATAAATACGGCGAAACCGAGCATCGCGCCCAACACCAGCGAGTCTTCATACATCAACTGGATGGCAAAGCATACGGCAATGGCGACGGCGGCGGCCAGGCTGCGGTAGGCGGACGGCTGCGGACGGTTTGCCGCATCGGCGTTGCCCGCCGTATCGGCATTGTTGCTTTGGTACAGGCGCGGTTTGCGGTAATGGACAAACGCCAGCAGGAGTCCGGCCAGCATTCCCAACGCGGGAATCGCCATTGCCGCCATCACGTTAATGTTTTTCACATCAAGCTGCGGCGCGGCGGAATGGATGTTGCCCAACAGGATTTCGTTCAAAAAAATCGCGCCGAAGCCGTAAGGCAGGAACATATAAGTCGTAACCAGCCCGAAAGTGATGACGCACGCAATCAGGCGGCGGTCGATTTTCAGGCGGTTGAACACCAAAAGCAGCGGCGGGACAATCATCGGGATAAAGGCGATGTGGATAGGTATGATGTTCTGACTCATCATGCCCATCACAAGGATAATGGAAAGCAGCAGCCATTTGACCACGCCCTCGCCCGAACGCACGCTGTCGGGCATACCGCCCCGGTTCAGCTTGCGGACGACCGCGCCGGCAAGCTGCTGCGGCAGGCCGGAATGGGTAATCGCCATTGCAAACGCGCCGAGCATCGCATAAGAAAGCGCAATCTTCGCACCACCTTCCAAACCTTTGTTGAACACGGGGATAATCCCCGCCTGACTGACCTGTCCCGCCGCATCGGCAATGTTTTGCAGCGGCATACCCGCCACCGCGCCGCCGACAAACGCGCCGATCGTCAGGCTCAATACCACGTGCACGCGCGACAGCGACAGCACCAGCATCACGATTACGGCAACTACGACTGCATTCATTGTTTATCGCTCCAAACCTATAAATGTTTACATATCGAAACACATCATAACCCAATAACGGAAAACCCGCCAATTTTGCAAACAATTATTTCAAATGCTTCATATACTTCCCCAGCGTAACCCTGTCCAAACCCGCCAAATCCGGCAGGGTTTCCACTCCTGAAAAACCATTCTCCGCCAACACGCCGCGCACCGCCGCGCCCTGATCGAAACCGTGTTCCAGCAATAAAAAACCGCCCTCCGCCAAACGGTCGGGCGCGCCTTGCGCCAAGGTGCGGATGCAGCTTAGGCCGTCTGAAAAGTCGGTCAGCGCGATTTGCGGCTCAAACCGCAAATCGCCTTGCGACAAATGTTTATCGCCGTTTTCGATATAGGGCGGGTTGGACACGATGATGTCCCATTTCCCTTCAGACGGCATATCGGTGTCGAACCACGAACCGTATGCAAATTCGACCCGCGCGCCCAAATCTGCCGCATTTTTCCGCGCCGTTTCAAGGGCGGGCGGGCTGATGTCGGATGCGCGTACAAACGCATCGGGGCGTTCGAGCGCGACGGTTACGGCAACCGCTCCGCTGCCCGTCCCCAAATCCCACACGCGCCCGTTTTCCGGCAGGCGCGCCAATACGGCTTCGACCAAATGTTCGGTTTCGGGGCGCGGAATCAGCACGCTCGGGTTGACTGTAAAGCGTCTGCCATAAAATTCGCGCGCACCTAAAATATAGGCAACCGGCTCGCCGTTCAGACGGCGTTGCGCCAGCCTGTCCGCCCGCTGTCGGACTTCGTCCGGCATTTCTTCCCCGCCCCGCGTCAACAACTGCACGCGCGTATATTCCGAAACATATTGCAGCAGCATTCTTGCTTCATTTTTAGGCAGTTTTGACAAGCCCAACCATTTATCAAACGTCATTTTTCGTCCCGTCTGCCGCCGATGCGGCTTTTCTTTCCTTATTCTTTCCAGCAAACGTACCGATGGAGGCAACCGCAAATGCGGCATACCACAAATAAAATCCTGCACCGTAGCGCACAATATCCGATGTATTCCCTGCTTCATCGACGTATACGGCTTTCACACTGAAAGCCACCAACGCCAAGCCCCAAAATGCCGCATGGACAGGCACGACCTTCTTCCGCAACGCCAGCAAAACAATGGCCGCCAACCAAACATAATTCGCATAGACCGCACAATACCTGATATCCAAAGAAGCAAATATCGACCCCAAAATCAAAACGGTCAAACCCTCCATGCTTCCATGATTGCCCAAATAAAATGCAACATTGGATAAAGACGCTATCCACAGGGCAACCGACACCAGCAACATCACTATGGGAAAACTTGATTTCCGATTCTGTTCCTGCATGGTTTTATCCTAATGAGACCTTTGCAATAACATAGGTTACTAAAATTTTATGCTCAATCTCATTTTCAAAATGCAAAACTTTTCTGATTTTTCCTACTTTTTGCTCAATATTAGGAAGGTTTTAGGCAATTGAAAATTTTTTGGCGCATTTTTATGCGTCAAATTTCGTTAACAGACTATTTTTGCAAAGGTCTCCTAATGTAAAAGGCCGCCTGAAAACCTTTCAGACGGCATCGTGCCGGATTCCGCGTCAGATTGCGCTGCCGCCGACGGTCAGCCCGGCATCGATACGCAGGGTCAGCTGCCCCACGCCGACGGGGACGCTCTGCCCTTCTTTGCCGCACACGCCGACACCGCTGTCCAACGCGGTATCGTTGCCTATCATCGAAACGTGTTTCAGCACTTCGGGCCCGTTGCCGATAATGGTCGCGCCTTTGACGGGGTATTGCAGCCTGCCGCCTTCCACCCACCATGCTTCGGACGCGCTGAACACAAATTTGCCGCTGGTAATGTCCACCTGTCCGCCGCCAAAGTTGACGGCGTAAATGCCTTTGTCGATGGACGCGATGATTTCTTCCGGCTCATAGCTGCCATTTTCCATAAAGGTATTGGTCATGCGCGGCATAGGGGCGGAAGCGTAACTTTCGCGGCGGCCGTTGCCGGTGGATTGCGTACCCGTCAGGCGGGCATTGGTTTCGTCCTGCATATAGCCGACTAAAATGCCGTCTTCAATCAATACGGTGCGGCGGGTTTCGTTGCCTTCGTCGTCGATGTTGAGCGAACCGCGCCGGCCGGCAATATCGCCCTGATCGACGACGGTAACGCCTTTGGCGGCGACGCGCTCTCCGATCCGGCCGGAAAAGACGCTGGTCCCCTTGCGGTTGAAATCGCCTTCCAAACCGTGTCCGACCGCTTCGTGCAGCAACACGCCCGGCCAGCCGTTGCCCAAAACGACGGTCATTTCGCCAGCGGGCGCGGGGCGGGATTCGAGGTTGGTGAGTGCCTGTTTGACGGCGGCATCGACAAACTGCCGCACCAAGTTTTCATCGAAATAAGCCAAGTCGTAGCGTCCGCCGCCGCCCGCGCTGCCCTGTTCGCGGCGTTCGCCCTGTTTGGCGATAACGGTAACGTTCAGGCGCACCATCGGGCGGATGTCGGCGGCGTGTTTGCCGTCCAGACGGGCGAGGTAAACCATATCGTATTCGCAGGTCAAACCGGCCATCACTTGCACGATGCGCGGATCGGCGGCTTTGGCGATTGCTTCCACTTTGTTCAACAGCGCGACTTTGGCGGCGGAATCGAGGCCGGCAATGGGGTCGGACGCGGAACAAACCGGCTTGCCGCGCGTTTCAGACGGCATTTTGGCGGACACCTTGCCGCCTGCCGCCCCAATCGCGCGGACGGCGCGGGCGGAACGGTTTATCGAATCGATGCACAGGCTGTCGGCGTAGGCAAAGGCGGTTTTATCGCCCGAAACGGCGCGCACGCCCACGCCCTGATTGATTTGGAAGCTGCCCGATTTGACGATGCCCTCTTCCAAATGCCAGCTTTCATAAGCGGTGCGCTGGCAGTAGATGTCGGCGTAATCGACGTGGTGCGCGCCGATGATGCACAGGCTTTTGGCGAGCAGTTCGGGGGAAAGGCGGTTGGCTTCGAGCAGCCGCGCCTGTACGGCGGAATAGGTCGGATGCATAGTGTCGGCGCATAAAAAATCAGGGGCTTGATTATACGGCATTTGTTATGGAAATGCGCCGTGCCGCCGAAAATGTAAGAATTTTGCCAACGCACGTTGCTTTGTGTAAACTTAAAGCTTTCTTGTCGGAGTGCCGCCGCCGGGCGGCTGAGATTGCGAAAGCAGAATCCGTAGAACCTGTCGGGGTAATGCCTGCGTAGGAAACAAACCGTCAAATGCCTTATCAGGCTTCCGTTCCCTTTTCCGCACTTCCCCGCCCACCTTCCTTCTTTTTAAAGGACGTCATATGTCGGGCAATGCCTCCTCTCCTTCATCTTCCGCCGCCATCGGGCTGATTTGGTTCGGCGCGGCGGTATCGATTGCCGAAATCAGCACGGGTACACTGCTTGCGCCTTTGGGCTGGCAGCGCGGTCTGGCGGCTCTGCTTTTGGGTCATGCCGTCGGCGGCGCGCTGTTTTTTGCGGCGGCGTATATCGGCGCACTGACCGGACGCAGCTCGATGGAAAGCGTGCGCCTGTCGTTCGGCAAACGCGGTTCAGTGCTGTTTTCCGTGGCGAATATGCTGCAACTGGCCGGCTGGACGGCGGTGATGATTTACGCCGGCGCAACGGTCAGCTCCGCTTTGGGCAAAGTGTTGTGGGACGGCGAATCTTTTGTCTGGTGGGCATTGGCAAACGGCGCGCTGATTGTGCTGTGGCTGGTTTTCGGCGCACGCAAAACAGGCGGGCTGAAAACCGTTTCGATGCTGCTGATGCTGTTGGCGGTTCTGTGGCTGAGTGCCGAAGTCTTTTCCACGGCAGGCAGCACCGCCGCACAGGTTTCAGACGGCATGAGTTTCGGAACGGCAGTCGAGCTGTCCGCCGTGATGCCGCTTTCTTGGCTGCCGCTGGCCGCCGACTACACGCGCCACGCGCGCCGCCCGTTTGCGGCAACCCTGACGGCAACGCTCGCCTACACGCTGACCGGCTGCTGGATGTATGCCTTGGGTTTGGCAGCGGCGTTGTTCACCGGAGAAACCGACGTGGCAAAAATCCTGCTGGGCGCAGGTTTGGGTGCGGCAGGCATTTTGGCGGTCGTCCTGTCGACCGTTACCACCACTTTTCTCGATGCCTACTCCGCCGGCGTAAGTGCCAACAATATTTCCGCCAAACTTTCGGAAACACCCATCGCCGTTGCCGTCGCCGTTGTCGGCACACTGCTTGCCGTCCTCCTGCCCGTTACCGAATATGAAAACTTCCTGCTGCTTATCGGCTCGGTATTTGCGCCGATGGCGGCGGTTTTGATTGCCGACTTTTTCGTCTTGAAACGGCGTGAGGAGATTGAAGGCTTTGACTTTGCCGGACTGGTTCTGTGGCTTGCGGGCTTCATCCTCTACCGCTTCCTGCTCTCGTCCGGCTGGGAAAGCAGCATCGGTCTGACCGCCCCCGTAATGTCTGCCGTTGCCATTGCCACCGTATCGGTACGCCTTTTCTTTAAAAAAACCCAATCTTTACAAAGGAACCCGTCATGACCCGTATCGCCATCCTCGGCGGCGGCCTCTCGGGAAGGCTGACCGCACTGCAGCTTGCAGAACAAGGTTATCAGATTGCACTTTTCGATAAAGGCTGCCGCCGGGGCGAACACGCCGCCGCCTATGTTGCCGCCGCCATGCTCGCGCCTGCGGCGGAAGCGGTCGAAGCCACGCCTGAAGTGGTCAGGCTGGGCAGGCAGAGCATCCCGCTTTGGCGCGGCATCCGATGCCGTCTGAAAACGCCTGCCATGATGCAGGAAAACGGCAGCCTGATTGTGTGGCACGGGCAGGACAAACCTTTATCCAACGAGTTCGTCCGCCATCTCAAACGCGGCGGCGTAGCGGATGACGAAATCGTCCGTTGGCGCGCCGACGACATCGCCGAACGCGAACCGCAACTCGGCGGACGTTTTTCAGACGGCATCTACCTGCCGACCGAAGGCCAGCTCGACGGGCGGCAAATATTGTCTGCACTTGCCGACGCTTTGGACGAACTGAACGTCCCCTGCCATTGGGAACACGAATGTGCCCCCGAAGACTTGCAAGCCCAATACGACTGGCTGATCGACTGCCGCGGCTACGGCGCAAAAACCGCGTGGAACCAATCCCCCGAGCACACCAGCACCCTGCGCGGCATACGCGGCGAAGTGGCGCGGGTTTACACACCCGAAATCACGCTCAACCGCCCCGTGCGCCTGCTACACCCGCGCTATCCGCTCTACATCGCCCCGAAAGAAAACCACGTCTTCGTCATCGGCGCGACCCAAATCGAAAGCGAAAGCCAAGCACCTGCCAGCGTGCGTTCCGGGCTGGAACTCTTATCCGCACTCTATGCCGTCCACCCCGCCTTCGGCGAAGCCGACATCCTCGAAATCGCCACCGGCCTGCGCCCCACGCTCAATCACCACAACCCCGAAATCCGTTACAACCGCGCCCGACGCCTGATTGAAATCAACGGCCTTTTCCGCCACGGTTTCATGATCTCCCCCGCCGTAACCGCCGCCGCCGTCAGATTGGCAGTGGCACTGTTTGACGGAAAAGACGCGCCCGAACGCGATGAAGAAAGCGGTTTGGCGTATATCCGAAGACAAGATTAAAGCCGTCTGAAAGGAACCCCATGACCTTCCTGCCACTCAAATCCCCGCTCAAATTCTACGCCGTCGTCCCCACCGCCGATTGGGTCGAGCGCATGGTCGAAGCAGGTGCCGACACGGTGCAACTGCGCTGCAAGGCCCTGCACGGCGATGAATTGAAACGCGAAATCGCCCGCTGTGTCGCCGCCTGTCAGGGCAGCCATACGCAGCTTTTCATCAATGACCACTGGCGCGAGGCAATCGAAGCAGGCGCGTACGGCGTGCATCTCGGACAAGAAGACATGGACACCGCCGACCTTGCCGCCATCGCCGCCGCCGGTTTGCGCTTGGGTTTGAGTACGCACTCCGTTGCCGAACTCGACCGCGCCCTGTCCGTACACCCTAGCTACATCGCCAGCGGCGCGATTTTCCCGACCACGACCAAGCAAATGCCCACCGCCCCGCAAGGCTTGGACAAACTGCGCGAATACGTCAAACAGGCAGGCGGCACGCCCGTCGTCGCCATTGGCGGCATCGATTTGAACAACGCCCGAGCCGTACTCGCCACCGGCGTTTCCTCACTCGCCGCCGTCCGCGCCGTAACCAAAGCGGCAAATCCCGAAGCGGTGGTTAAAGCGTTTCAGGCTTTGTGGGATGGATAAAACCGAAAGAAGAAAATTCAATTGCCGTGTAGGCAAAACTTAGCCCGTTATCGCAAACATACTTAACTTTAAATGTGGCATATCATCAAATTCCGTCATTTCCGCGCAAGCGGGAATCCGCCTTAAAACTTGAGAAACCATCATTTGAAAAACAGTTTCCGAATTTCAAAAATGGATTCCCGCCTGCGCGGGAATGACGGCAACCGGCCGGTTGCGTATCAAAAAATAAAGTAATTCGGCTAGATATAGTGGATTAACAAAAATCAGGACAAGGAGACGAAGCCGCAGACAGTACAAATAGTACGGAACCGATTCACTTGGTGCTTCAGCACCTTAGAGAATCGTTCTCTTTGAGCTAAGGCGAGGCAACGCCGTACTGGTTTTTGTTAATCCACTATAAATACAGAAACATCGAGAAACCATGAACATCATCTTAAACGGCGGACCCGCCGAACTTCACGGCACAAGCGTTGCCGACCTCATCGCCCAAACCGCGCCGCAAAAGCCCTTTGCCGTGGCGGTCAACACCGTTTTCGTCCCCAAAGGCGCGTATGCGGAAACGGTTTTAAACGAAAACGACAAAATCGATATCGTGCGGCCGGTGGTCGGCGGCTAGGCGGTTTTGCCTTTTCAGACGACCCCTGTCCCCAAAACAACGTTATGGTGGATTAACTTTAAATCAGGACAAGGCGACGAAGCCGCAGACAGTACAAATAGTACGGAACCGATTCACTTAGTGCTTCAGCACCTTAGAGAATCGTTTTCTTTGAGCTAAGACGAGGCAACGCCGTACTGGTTTTTGTTAATCCACTATACAAAGGAACCCATTATGCTCACCCTGTACAGCGAAACTTTCCCTTCGCGGCTGCTGCTCGGCACAGCCGCCTACCCGACCCCTGAAATCCTCAAACAATCCGTCCGAACCGCCCGGCCCGCGATGATTACCGTCTCGCTGCGCCGCGCGGGATGCGGCGGCGAGGCGCACGGTCAGGGGTTTTGGTCGCTGCTTCAAGAAACCGGCGTTCCCGTCCTGCCGAACACGGCAGGCTGCCAAAGCGTGCAGGAAGCGGTAACGACGGCGCAAATGGCGCGCGAAGTGTTTGAAACCGATTGGATTAAACTCGAACTCATCGGCGACGACGACACCTTGCAGCCGGATGTGTTCCAACTTGTCGAAGCGGCGGAAATCCTGATTAAAGACGGCTTCAAAGTGCTGCCTTATTGCACCGAAGACCTGATTGCCTGCCGCCGCCTGCTCGACGCGGGCTGTCAGGCGTTGATGCCGTGGGCGGCCCCGATCGGCACGGGTTTGGGCGCGGTTCACGCCTACGCGTTGAACGTCCTGCGCGAACGCCTGCCCGACACGCCGCTGATTATCGACGCGGGCTTGGGTTTGCCCTCACAGGCGGCACAAGTGATGGAATGGGGCTTTGACGGCGTGCTTTTGAATACTGCCGTTTCCCGCAGCGGCGATCCGGTCAATATGGCACGCGCCTTCGCACTCGCCGTCGAATCCGGACGGCTGGCATTTGAAGCCGGACCGGTCGAAGCACGCGACAAAGCGCAAGCCAGCACGCCGACAGTCGGACAACCGTTTTGGCATTCGGCGGAATATTGAAAAAGGCAGCAAAAATGCCGTCTGAAGGCTTCAGACGGCATCGCGGTCCAAAACGGCGGCAGCCTGAAACGGACAAACCGCCATTCCCCGGCATCACGGCTTTGTCGGTAAAAATGGAAAAACCGGCCGGAAAACCTTGCCGCCCGTCCCGATGCCGCAACCAACGAAACACTCGGCCTCCACGGTGTGCAGGCTGCCGCACAAGCCCTAAATACGGCAATAGAAGAAGCGTTTTGTTGTTGTTTGAATACACTTAAAAATACCTAAAGCCGTCCGTAAGCCTTCATCCGCAACGGTTTTACCGCTTTCGCATCCCCGAATCCACGCTCAAACACCCCCGAATGACAACCCTGTCCGCGCCAAATCGGACGGATGTTCAAACACGGGCAACCTTATTTCCGTCAGGCACGAAGCCCTCAGCTATGCCTGCCGACCCCGATTTGTCCGACACAATGAAAGTTTGCCGACCCGAATCACAAACATCGGCGGACAGGTTAATTTGTTTATTTTTCATCGTATTACAAAAAATCTGCATTTATTTTTAAATTTTTATTGATAATTATTATTATTAGCGTATAATCAAAACCACTCGGAAGCCGTCCGTTCCGAACCATTAAACACCATATTTCCCCATCATCACTTTCACACTTGGAGTCGGCATATACGAGACATACATTCCCTTTTTATATATCAGATACTCAAAACCGAAACGCCAAACCCACCTTCGCGGTGGGTTTGGCGTTTATCGTCCGGCTTTCGCGCCTATTTGCAAGACTTGAGGTTCAGTTTGCCGTATAGGGACGTGATTTTACGGATTTCGTCCGCATCGGCGGCATTCACGCCGGTAAACAAAACCGTCATACGCGACACGCTCAAAGAATCGTCCTGCCTGTCGGCTTCGGCAAAGTGTTCGACAATATACGCCCCGCCGAATCCGGCGCCGGCAAGCCGGTTTTGCAGGGCTTGGGCGTTTTCCCGGCTGTTGCCGACACCCAAACTCAATGCGCCGTCAAACGGTATGGGGTTGAAACCTTTGGCAGACAGCTCCGCCGCCTGATTTTCGGCATCGGCGGAAACGGGCAGGACGACGCGGTAGGTTTTGTCGGCAGGTTTGGCTTTGGCGGTGCGTTTTTCGACGCTCCTGCTGGCAACGTGCGACCATTTGCCCAAAAGTCCTTTGATGCGGTGGTAGTCATCTTCGTCCATCGTGAGGCTTGCCTGCGCGGCGCATAAGGCATCCGCCGCGCCGTTTTCGCGTTCCGCCTGCGCCTTTTCTGCGGCGAGTTTTTCGCGGCGGGCTTTTTCTTCACGCTGTTTTTTCTCCCTCAGTTTTTTCTGTTCCGCTTCCTTTTTCAAGCGCAACTGCTCGGCCTGCTCTTCGGTCAGGATGTCGCCCGGTTTGAGCAGTGCCGCCGTATCCTCCACGGATGCCGCCGCATTGTCGGCGGCGGGCGTTGCGGGGGGCGTGTTTTCGACGGCCCGGTTTTCCGGCACGCCGCCCGTCGCTTTAACGGCCAATTTATAGCCCACCGTGCCGCCGAATACGGCAATATTGAGTACCGCCAAAAGGGTGAAGAGCCATTTCATTAGAATTTCCTCAATGTTTGAAACCCCGCCCGCCTGGGCGGCAGTCTGTCGGGCGGCAGAATCCGGACGGATTCGGACGGATGCCGCCCCGTGTTGAAAAAGGGTGTATTTTTTAAGTATGTTCCGATTCCCCGCCTTCGGCGGCAATCAGGTTCAGCAGCCCGTGAATGACGAGGTTGTCCGCCACGCGCACGGTATTTTCCGCCAAAAATGCAGGCGGCAGGGCTTCGGCAACTTTTGCCGCGCCGCCGCCGGTAATGATGACATCGACAGGCTTGCCCGCCCCGGTTTTTTCTTTCAAACGCCCGTGCATCATCATAACCGAGCCGCAAACCGCATCCATCATGCCGCTGGCGACGGCATTGCCCGTTGTGGTCGGGAAAGGATAACGCTTACCGGCGTGCCGGTTGAGGTTGGCGGTTCGGACGGCGAGCGATTCTTTCATCAGGTGGAAACCGGGCATGATGGTTCCCCCGAGATAATGTCCGTCATCGGTGAGCGCGTCAACCGTTACCGCCGTGCCGCAACTGACGACGACGCAGGCGTTGCGGCTGAAGCGGCGGCTGCCCAAGGCGTTGAACCAGCGGTCGGAACCGTGTTCTTCGGGGTGGCGGTAGTGGTTGCGTATGCCCAAAGCCTGTGCGGAAGACGGCAGCCACTCGATTTTTCGGGCGAGCTGTTCCTGCACTTGTGCCTTTTTGAATTCTCCGCACACGGCGCAACCGACGATGCGGACATTTCCATCCACCTTTTCCGCCCACTCCGCGCCCAAAGGCGACAAATCGCGGTACGGCGCGCTACCGACGGTTGCGAACGTGCCGTTTTCCACCCACGCCCACTTGAGCCGGCTGTTGCCGCCGTCCAACAGCAGAAAACGTTCCGAATCCCGCCGCTTCGGCACGGAAACCGGCCTGTCGTCGGACCGCAGGCTGATTTCGCCGCTGACGACCGTCTGTTTGCCCTCTGCCGTTTCCAAGTGCAGAACGCCTTGTCCGTCCACGCCTTTAACCGTGCCTTCGAACACGGTTTCGCCGTCGCGCAACAGCAATACCGCCTTGCCGTGGTCGCGGTTGGCAGCCTGATATTCCGCCACAAAAGGCGCAAATCCGTCCCGCGCATATTGCAACAACACCGCATCAAGTTCCGCCAACAGCGTTTCCAGCAACACGGCGGCATCGGCATTTCCCCGCCGCGATGCCGTCTGAAACAGCGATTGCACGGAAGCGGCGTTTTCCACTTCCTTGGGCAGCACGAAATTGATGCCGATACCGACCACGGCAACCGTTTTGCCGCCCGTCCTGACCGTTTCAATCAGAATGCCGCCCAATTTGTCGCGTCCGACGACCAAATCGTTTGGCCACTTGATTTGCGTTTTCAAACCCAAACGCGACAAGGCGCGCCGGCACGCCACTGCCGCAACAGGCGACAGCGAACCCAACTCATACTGCGGCCGGTCAAACACCCAGCCAAAACTGAACATCAGACACTCGCCCAAACGGTGCGACCACTTCCGCCCCTGCCGCCCCCTGCCCTTACTTTGCAGGTGGGTCACACATATGGTTTTGTGCGCCTTGTCCGGCGCAATCCGCGCCAATTCCAGTATCTCGTCGTTGCTGGACGCGCACTCGTGCTTCAATGCCGTCTGAAAACCCGACCTTTCCCCCAGCTCGCGCAAACCTTCGGCATCGAAAACCGCCAATGGGCGCACCAGCCGCCAATAGCCGTCGTGTTGGCGCAACAGCCCGCGTATGTGCGCCGGCATCTGCTGCCAAAAACCGTTGAGCTGCTGCGGCTTCATATCCGCCATACGCGCCAGTTGCGAGACGTGTTGCGGCAAACCGTCGGCAAGCTCCGCCAACACCCGCCAGTGCGAAGGCTTCAAAACCGTCATTTTCCGCCCTCTGCCGCACGGATTTTTGCCAAAGTCTTCGTTGTCGAAGTCTGGTGCAGAAACGGAATTGAAAACACCTGACCGCCGCGCGCCAACGTTTCTGCCGCACCGACAATCTTATCCGCAGCCCAATCGCCGCCCTTGACCAAAATCTCAGGTTTGACCGCCTCAATCAACGCCGCCGGCGTATCCCCGTCAAACCACGTTACCAAATCCACACTTTCCAACGCGGCGGCAACGGCGGCACGGTTCTCCAAAGGATTAATCGGGCGGTCGCCGCCCTTGCCCAAACGCCGCACCGAAGCATCGGTATTCAACGCCAGCACCAACGCGCCCCCCATCGAACGCGCCTGCGCCAGATAAGTAACGTGCCCCCTGTGGAGGATGTCGAAACAGCCGTTGGTAAACACCAGCGGGCGCGGCAACAACGCCAAACGCGCCGCCAACGCCTCGGGCGGACAGATTTTCGATTCAAAATCAGGAACAGACCAAGCGTCAACCATCAAAGTCTCCGACAAAAACCATAAAAGACAGAAAACCTACATGATACAGAAGCATATGCGAAAGGCAAAGCCGGCGGCGCAAATGCCGTCTGAAGCGGTTTCCGTATGACCGGCCCGGCTTTCAGACGGCATACCGCCGCACCGGTACGACGGTGCGGACAGTACGTGCAAACGGAAAAAGACCCGTACCGAAAAGTACGGGCCTTTATCTGGGGTGGCTGATGGGGCTCGAACCCACGACAACCGGAATCACAATCCGGGGCTCTACCAACTGAGCTACAGCCACCATAAAAACGGTTTTCAATCAAATTCTTGGCACGCCCGACAGGAATCGAACCTGTAACCCCCGACTTAGAAGGTCGGTGCTCTATCCGGTTGAGCTACGGGCGCTCATGCCGATTCGTGCTGATTGATTGGTCGGGGCGGTGGGATTCGAACTCACGACCCTCTGCTCCCAAAGCAGATGCGCTAACCGGGCTGCGCTACGCCCCGACTTGAAGAAGCGAACTATACAACTCAGGGAAAGATGCGTCAATATTTATTTTCAAGACACCAAGATGAAAAATATAGTTTTTTGATTTGAAAAAATATTTAATCCGTCCAAACAGCCGTATTTTATTTCAGGGCAAATTTATTTTCGGCATCCTGCTGTAAAAACAAACGGAAAATGCGATAATTTTCAGCATTTTCTACCTGTTTAACAAAAGGACGGATATGTCGGCACAACTGATCAATGGTAAAGAAGTTTCGCAAAAACGCCTGCAGGCGGTTGCCGAAGCGGTGGCGCAACGCCAACAGGACAATCTGCACATGCCTTGCCTGGCCGTGGTTTTGGTCGGAGGCGACCCTGCCAGCGCGGTTTATGTCCGCAACAAGAAAACCGCCTGCCAAAAATGCGGCATCAAATCACTGTCTTACGAGCTGCCCGAATCAACATCGCAGGAAGAACTGCTGGCACTGGTCGACCGCCTGAATGCCGATTCCGAAGTGGACGGTATTCTGGTTCAGCTACCGCTGCCGAAGCACCTCGACAGCCAGGCGGTTTTGGAACGTATTTCGCCGGATAAGGACGTGGACGGCTTCCATCCTTACAATGTCGGCAGGCTGGCGGTCAAAATGCCGCTGATGCGCCCGTGTACGCCCAAGGGCGTGATGACGCTTTTGGAAGCTTACGGCATTGATCCGAAGGGGAAAAAAGCGGTCGTGGTCGGCGCGTCGAATATCGTCGGCCGCCCGCAGGCTTTGGAACTGCTGCTGGCGCGCGCAACGGTAACGGTCTGCCACAGCGCAACCGAAAATCTGACAGACGAGGTTGCCGGAGCCGATATTTTGGTGGTCGGCGTAGGCATTCCGAACTTTGTCAAAGGCGAATGGATCAAACCTGGCGCGGTCGTTATTGATGTGGGCATCAACCGTTTGGACGATGGCAGCCTGTGCGGCGACGTGGAATTTGAAACGGCAAAAGAACGGGCGGCGATGATTACGCCCGTTCCCGGCGGCGTGGGTCCGATGACGATTGCCACATTGATGGAAAACACCCTGCACGCGGCTTCACTGCACGATGCTTGAGCGGTTCTGAAGATAAAAATACCGTCTGAAAGGCTTTCAGACGGCATTTTGCCGTGTCCGTTTATTTGGGCAGCTTGACGACAACCGTATCCGCCAGTATGTCGTAAAGCGTGCGGCGGTCGCGTTTGACCATAAAGAGCAGGACAAAGTTGGCAAGGAATGCCAGCAGGTTGATGGCGTTTTCTCCGTTGTCACCTACTGCAAGACCGATAACGGCGGCAATAATGGCAACCAAAACCGACCATGCGATTTCGCGTACCAAAACCGTGCCGACAAAACCCGGATTGCGGCCGTCGGTTTTCAACACCCTGATTCTCATGATCTTCTTACCCAATGACTGCCCGTCCCGACTCATATAGTAGATTTGAACGACGGTATAAACCAAAATGCCCGCCAGTCCTACCCAAAAGGAAGTCATGCCCAAAAGCAGCCCGAATATTTCCTCACTGCCGCCAATCCTGCCTTCATTCTTGATGGCGAAAGCAATCAGTCCGGCAAACGGCACCAACAAAACCAAAAAGGTAAACAATTGGTTCAGCAGCGCGGCAAGTATCCGGTCGCCTGCGCCGGCAATTCCGACTTCAATTTCCTGCCCGTTGCGGTTGTCGGATGCCGCGTCGGTGTAGTCGTTTTTTTCTTCCATATCCGTTCCTGATAATTGTTCTTAACTGACCCCGATTCTACCGCCACGACACCGAAAACGCCAATACTTAAAGAAATCCCGATAAAGAACTTTACATTTTCCCAATACGGCGTTAAAACGCTTCCTTTACGCCATACATAATTTTATTAACGATTTTTCCTCAAGGAGCAACACAATGAAAGTAGGTTTCGTCGGCTGGCGCGGTATGGTCGGTTCGGTTTTGATGCAGCGTATGAAAGAAGAAAACGACTTCGCCCACATTCCTGAAGCGTTTTTCTTTACCACTTCCAACGTCGGCGGCGCAGCCCCTGATTTCGGTCAGGCAGCCAAAACATTGTTGGATGCCAACGATGTTGCCGAATTGGCAAAAATGGACATCATCGTTACCTGTCAGGGCGGCGATTACACCAAATCCGTCTTCCAACCCCTGCGCGACAGCGGCTGGAACGGCTACTGGGTTGACGCGGCGTCATCCCTGCGCATGAAAGACGATGCGATTATCGTCCTCGACCCGGTCAACCGCAACGTCATCGACAACGGCCTCAAAAACGGCGTGAAAAACTACATCGGCGGCAACTGTACCGTTTCCCTGATGCTGATGGCTTTGGGCGGTCTGTTCCAAAACGATTTGGTCGAATGGGCAACCAGCATGACCTACCAAGCCGCTTCCGGTGCGGGTGCGAAAAACATGCGCGAACTCATCAGCGGCATGGGCGCGATTCACGCCAAAGTAGCGGACGAGCTTGCCGATCCTTCCAGCGCGATTCTCGACATCGACCGCAAAGTGTCCGATTTCCTGCGCAGCGAAGACTATCCGAAAGCCAACTTCGGCGTACCGCTCGCCGGCAGCCTGATTCCGTGGATTGACGTGGATTTGGGCAACGGTCAATCTAAAGAAGAATGGAAAGGCGGTGTGGAAACCAACAAAATCCTCGGCCGCAGCGACAATCCGACCGTAATCGACGGCTTATGCGTACGCATCGGCTCTATGCGCTGCCACAGCCAAGCCCTCACCCTGAAGCTGAAAAAAGACCTGCCTGTTTCCGAAATCGAAGCGATTTTGGCAGGTGCAAACGACTGGGTGAAAGTCATCCCTAACGAAAAAGAAGCCAGCATACACGAGCTGACTCCTGCCAAAGTTACCGGCACACTGTCTGTTCCTGTCGGCCGTATCCGCAAACTGGAGATGGGCGGCGAATACATCAGCGCGTTCACTGTCGGCGACCAACTCTTGTGGGGGGCTGCCGAGCCGTTGCGCCGCGTGCTGCGTATCGTGTTGGGCAGCCTGTAAGCCCTGTTTGAATGGAAATGCCGTCTGAAGCCTGTTTCAGACGGCATTTTCCTTGCAACCCCAGTTAACCGAAATTCCGATAAGGCAAGCGTTCACGCCAGCAACATTTCCTGCATCAGCTTCATACCCCACTGCCAGCCGCCGAGCATACCGTTCAAACTGCCCGAATGCGGGGAAACCAACAGGCGGGCGTTCCACAAATCCGCCTGTCTTTGCGCCCAACCGTGCGGCACGCCGCCGTGTTCGGGTACAACCAATGCGGCACGGCAGGGACAGCGGACGCGTTGGAAAGCGTGTTCCGCATCGTCGGGAAAAATATCGGGACGCTGCGGTACAAGGATGATGTTGGCAATTTTCTTCCGTGTCAGGATGTCTGCCTGATACAGCCACGCCAAAAATGCGGCCGCGCCCGCACCGTGTGCGACAACGGCGACGTATTTGCCGCGTATGCGTTCAAATGCCGTCTGAAGCCCTGCCTGCCATTCCCCTATGCTTTGACCGGCCGACGCTTCGGACATCTGCACGACGGGATAACTGATCGCCCAGCGGTCTATCCACATTTCCGCTTCATCCGCATCGCGTACCAGCCACAGCGTCAAATCCTCAAGCTCGAAACTTTCCATTGTCCGCGCCTATTTGAGCAGGTCTTGCAGCGTGAACGCAATCAGCAGCGCGGCAGGCACACTCAACAGGGTGCGCACGGCGAGGCAGGCAAGAACGTTTGCCAACAGCCGCCAGCCTTTCCAACCCAAACATTTGGACGCAATCAGCAGGCAGGGCAGGCAAATCAGCAGCCACACCAACGCCCATATCGGGTTTGCCTTGGTCGGCGCAAGCCAGCCTTGCATCCGCGACAACATAAATATCGCCCACACCAACATGGGCAGGATAAACGCAGCGACGACCCATGCCGCGCCTATTCCTGTTTTTCCGTCCACATTCCAATCATATTTACCCAAAACCTTATTCGGCAGCATAGTCATACTCCACGACCAGCGGCGCATGGTCAGAAAATTTTTCATCTTTATAAACGTGTGCGGACACGGCTTTGGCAGCAAGTTCGGGCGTAACCATCTGATAATCGATGCGCCACCCGACATCTTTCGCATACGCCTGCCCTCGGTTGCTCCACCAAGTGTAGCCCGGCACATCGGGATAAAGCGTGCGCCACATATCCGTCCAACCGAGCTTGTGGATAACCTTGCCTATCCACTCGCGCTCTTCAGGCAGGAAACCTGAATTTTTCTGGTTGCCTTTCCAGTTTTTCAGGTCGATGTTTTGGTGGGCGATGTTCCAGTCGCCGCAGACGACAATGTCGCGCCCTTCGTTTTTCATCGCTTCGAGCATAGGGTAAAACGCATCAAGGAAACGGTATTTCACCTGCTGGCGTTCTTCCGCGCTGCTGCCGCTGGGCAAATAAAGCGAGATAACGCTCAACCTGCCGAAATCGCAACGCACAAACCGCCCTTCCCTGTCGAATTCTTCAATGCCCATACCGATTTGCACATTGTCGGGTTTGCGTTTGCTGTACACCGCCACGCCGCTGTAACCGCGCTTCTCGGCGCAATGCCAATGACCGTGCATCCCGTGCGGATTTTTCATATCGGCAGACAAATCAGCCTCCTGCGCTTTGAGTTCCTGCACGCAGACAATGTCCGCGCCCGATGCGGCGATGTATTCGTAAAAACCTTTTTTGTAGGCGGAGCGGATGCCGTTGACGTTGGCGGAAATGATTTTAAGCATAATAAAAATAAGTTCTCACAATAAAAATGCCGTCTGAACAAAAAAGGGCAAAATGCGGCACATTTACCCTTTTCGATGGATTTTAACCGCGCCGCCAAGTCGTGCCGCCGGCGTTGTCTTCCAAAATGATTTTGTGTTCGTTCAGAAGGTCGCGGATGCGGTCGGATTCCGCCCAGTTTTTATCGGCGCGCGCCTGTTTCCGCCGGGCGATCAAGTCTTCGATTTCTTCGTTGGAGAGACCGTCTGAAGCCGCGCCGCCTTGCAGGAACTCGGTCGGATCGCGTTGCAGCAGTCCGATGATGCCGCCCAAGGCTTTCAGGCAGCCGGCGAGCTGTGCGTCATTGGTTTTGTTCACTTCGCCTGCCAGTTCGAACAACACGGCAACCGCTTCGACCGTACCAAAATCGTCGTTCATGGCGGCGTAGAAACGGCGGGTGTAGTCGTTGACGTTTTCAGATAAGTCAAACTCAGCCGCTGGTGTGTTTTTCAATGTAGTGTACAGGCGGGTCAGCGCACCTTTTGCGTCGTCCAAATGTGCGTCGGAGTAATTCAACGGGCTGCGGTAGTGGGCGCGCAGGATGAAGAAACGCACGACTTCGGGGTCGTATTGTTTCAACACTTCGCGGATAGTGAAGAAGTTGCCCAACGATTTGGACATTTTTTCGCCGTCCACGCGGATAAAGCCGTTGTGCAACCAGTATTTGACGTGGCTGGCAATGCTTTGACCGTGGTGGGTTTGCGCGTGATGATGGCCGCAGGTATGCCCCGTCGCGCCGACGCTTTGGGCAATTTCGTTTTCGTGGTGCGGAAACTGCAAATCCGCGCCGCCGCCGTGGATGTCGAAGGTATTGCCGAACAGGTTTTCACTCATGGCGGAGCATTCAATGTGCCAACCCGGCCGGCCGTTGCCCCAAGGGCTTTCCCACGCCGGCTCGCCTGCTTTCGCCGCTTTCCACAACACAAAATCAAGCGGATCGCGTTTGAAACCGTCCACTTCCACACGTTCGCCCGCGCGCAGGTCGTCCAATGATTTGCCCGATAATTGTCCGTAAGCGGAAAACTCGCGCACGGCGTAGTAAACGTCGCCGTTTGCGGCAGGATAGGCCTTACCGTTTTGAATCAGGGTTTCAATCATGGCAATCATTTGCGGGATGTTTTCCGTTGCCTTCGGTTCGATGTCCGGACGCAACACGCCCAAAGCATCGGCATCTTCGTGCATCGCCTGAATGAAACGCGCGGTCAGTTCGCCGATAGTCTCGCCGTTTTCAGCCGCGCGGGCAATGATTTTGTCGTCGATGTCGGTGATGTTGCGCACATAAGTGAGCGGATAACCGCACTCGCGCAACCAGCGGGCAATCATGTCAAACACCACCATCACACGGGCATGGCCTAAGTGGCAATAGTCGTAAACAGTCATGCCGCAAACGTACATACGCACGTTTTTAGGGTCGATGGGGGCAAAGGGTTCTTTTTGGCGGGTAAGGGTGTTGTAGATGGTGGTCATGGGATTATGGATTAATCTTTGTTGCTCGGATGATAATTTCTGTTCTGTTCCTGTAGATACGGACCAAGGAACATTACGTAGTTGCGGATTATTAATATGGCTGATATTTGTGAAAATTGGTTCTGCATAACAGTTTGCAAAATTTTTTGTAAATTCTGATAATTTAAACTTATCTTTTAATAAGTTTGCTAAATCTGATGACGAGGGATAAAGTTTACTTCTTATACTAGGCATTTCAATATGAAGGACTATTTTTATTTCGTTACAATCTAAAGCCAAGCGAGAAAAATCTTTTTCTTCCTGTTTTTCTGCTTTAAATTTAGCAGAAACCAATCCTGCCAATGAATCTCGAATTTTTCTTGCGATTAAATATGGTAGGTCAGAAAGTTTTTCATCTATTGATTGGGCATTTGGCTCAAGCCCAAGTCGGTAATAATCTTTAATTTCGATTAGCCAAAGTGTCGACTCATGAAGGGCTATTATATCTACACCTGAGCTGCCATTATCGTCATCTACACTTTGATTTATCCCGTTCTTTCCCTTTTCATTTGTATCAATTTTATTACGTAAATTACAACTGTTCTGAAAAATTTTATAATGTTCCCATTCGTCATACTTGGTAACGTAATAATCTTCAGGAAAAGCAAAGGTTAATCTCTTTTCTGTGATTGTAGTCATAGCTTAACCTCAAATATTCAGATACCTGTCTGCCTGCATAATGTTTTCATCTAACAATATCAATGTGTTCAAATCATTAATACTGTTCCCTTGCTCCACTTTTGTTCCATCATCGGAAGCAATCAACGAGAAAAAACGTACAGGTAAATCCGTGTTATTTTCAAGCTTCAAAAGTTCCAATTCTCTCAATAAGAATAGAGAGTGTGTTGCAATAAAAACCTGAATACCCTGTTGAGATAAAGACCAAATAATACGGGCAGCCACTTTGATCAATTTAGGATTCAGATTAGCTTCCGGTTCATCCCAAAATAGATAGCCTTTATCCAGCAATGCCCCTGTTGCGATTAACCGGGCAATCATGACAAATTTCCGCAAACCCTCTGCTACCAAAGGTGCTTCAATCTTACCGCCCGTATTTGTCAGCGATAGATAAAACCTTCCTTGTTCTTCAGATACTTTTCCTCCCATCGCGTTCTCAATAGGTTCGAGCAATTCTCGAATTTTTGTTTCTCTGGGGCCTTTGGCAAGCGGGTGATTTAATTGCATACAGGTATCAAACCAAGTTTCTTCGAAAGGGATGCTTTGGTTTTGATACAAAGAAGTGAACCAAGGGCAAAGTGTAATTAATTCGCGGCTGGGTAAGAAGATAGGTGTCGGAGTATATTCATTTTCTTTCAATCCGATGCTTTGAACATTGACTTGCGATGATGAGTTACTGGAAAAATTCAGACTACTATGCGTAGTGCCGTTTTGCAGTTTTAAAACGATTTCCGTACGCCCGCGCCCCTGCAAACGTTTGCTCAACCTGCCCAAGGAATCGGGACGGAAAACATTCAGTAATTTATCGGCAAAACTTTTTTGCAATTCTGTTTTCAGTAATCTGTTTTTGGTGTTAGATGTTACTTCTAGCAGGCTGTATAAAATTTTTAACAAATGTGTTTTGCCACAACCGTTTTCGGCAACAATAACATTGAGATTTTCAGAAAATTCAAAAGTATCGTTTGGAAGAACGGTAAAGTTTGTCAACTCAAGCGACTGGATATATTGGTTAGATGACATTTTTAATCCATTTCAATCTTGCTTTAAAATTGTTTCAAACAACCTTTTGTAGAACAAATATCGTCTGAAACCCTTTCTTTTTTCACTCCGGCTTAAACACGCCCGTATCCGTTTTAGGCTGTTGCTCGGCAATCTCAACATTTGTCGCTGCCCGCTCCGCCTCCGCTTTTTCAGCTTCGATACGTTTTTTCTCGATCAGGTATTGGTTGATTTGGTGTACCAATTCCTGCGTGCCTTGGTGGGTCAGCGCGCTGATTTGGAAGAGGCGCGGGGTTTCCATGTCGAATTGGAAGCGGTCGTCTGGTTTCGGGTAGTCCCAGCCGACGGCTTCGAGGAAGGCGGCTGTTCGCGCCCGGGCTTCTTCTTCATCGAGCATGTCGAGTTTGTTCAGCACCAGCCAGCGTGGTTTGCCGTAGAGTTCTTCGTCGTATTTGCGCAATTCGTTGATGATGGCGAGGGCTTCTTCGGCGGGGTTGACGGTTTCGTCAAACGGGGCCAAATCGACGACGTGCAGCAGCAGGCCGGTACGTGATAAGTGTTTGAGGAAACGATGGCCGAGGCCTGCGCCTTCTGCCGCGCCTTCAATCAGGCCGGGGATGTCGGCCATCACGAAGCTGTGGTTTTCGTCGATGCGTACCACGCCTAAGTTTGGATGCAGGGTGGTGAAGGGGTAGTTGGCGATTTTGGGGCGTGCGGCGGATACGGCGGTAATCAGGGTGGATTTGCCGGCGTTGGGCATACCCAATAAGCCGACATCGGCGAGGACTTTGAGTTCGAGTTGCAGGGAACGGGCTTCGCCTTCTTCGCCGGGGGTGGATTGTTTCGGGGCGCGGTTGACGGACGATTTGAAGTGGATGTTGCCCAAGCCGCCTTTGCCGCCTTTGGCAAGGCAGACGCGCTGTCCGTGATAAGTGAGGTCGGCAACGTTTTCGCCGGTGTCGAGGTCGCGGATAAGGGTGCCGACGGGCATTTTGAGGACGATGTCGTCCGCACCTGCGCCGTAACGGTCGGAACCGTGGCCTTTTTCGCCGTTTTTGGCTTGGTAGCGTTTGACGAAGCGGTATTCGACGAGGGTGTTGGTGTTTTCGTCGGCTTCTGCCCAAACGCTGCCGCCTTTGCCGCCGTCGCCGCCGTCCGGGCCGCCGCGCGGTACGAATTTTTCGCGGCGGAAACTGGTTGCGCCATTACCGCCTTTGCCTGCGGCGACTTCGATTTTTGCTTCGTCGATGAATTTCATTCAATGCTCTTGTTTGTTGGTTTCAAATGGGGGTTCAGACGGCATGGCGTGTGTTTTGATGCCGTCCGAACAGAATTTCGGACGCTATTATAAGGGATAAGCGGTATTTCAACACGCCGTACCCAAACTATTTGTTCCGCCCATCTTAATGAATTTTTAAGCAAATCTTCAGCCTGCAAACAAAATTATGTCCACCTTCTTTGGTACAATCGCGCCTTTTTGACATTCCGACCCGACGGAATGTCCGTTCAAACCGTTACATATAATAAGTTTTGGGGCTGTCCTAGATAACTAGGATAAACTCGGTTTTACTAATTGTTTTAAAATGGAACAAGAACTTTTATCTCACTGTTGTTAAAACGCCATTCGCACTCCTTTAAATACAGCTCAAAATGCGCTTTGGGAATGCCGTTAAACTTGCGTAAATGACGTTTTGCTTGATTCCAAAAGTTCTCAATTCCATTAATATGGTTTTGTCGTTCAGCAAAATGTGTGCTGTGATTGATACGAAAACGAAGTTTCAGCGAAGCTAAAATGGCTAAATTCGCTCACATCTAATACATCATAGCTACGATAACAATCCGTATAAACAATACTGTCAGGTTTCACTTGTTCACGGATAATAGGAAATAAAGTAGCGGTTTGAGTATTCGGTACTGTAACCGTATAAACCTTACCATTTCGCTTCAAAAGACCGAATACGGCGACTTTACCGGCAGCACCGCGACCGCGTTTGCCTTTGCGTTGTCCGCCAAAATAACTTTCATCTGCTTCTACTTCGCCATCAAACATTTCCAAATGCGGACTGTTTTGATAAATAAGTAATCGTAAACGATGAAAATAATAGGCTGCGGTATTTTTATTAATGCCTACTAACTCTGCTGCTGTTCTTGCAGTTACACCTGCGACAAATAGCTCAATGAGTTTATTTTGTTTATACCGGCTTAGACGACTTTTTCTCATAGGGATAATTCTAACTTAATTTGAATTTCCCTAGTTATCTAGGACAGCCCCTAAGTTTTTTATGAACACAAACCAACCTGCCGTTTACGACCCGTTGACACGTACGCTGCACTGGCTGACCGTTGCCGGTTTCATCGGCATTCCGACCACCATTGTCCTGTGGACGATTTATAGTGGATTAACAAAAATCAGGACAAGGCGACGAAGCCGCAGACAGTACAAATAGTACGGCAAGGCGAGGCAACGCCGTACTGGTTTTTGTTAATCCACTATACGAAGAGGCGGAATGGGTGGGCAGCCTGTTCGGCCTGCACAAATCTTTCGGTTTCCTTACGCTGACGGTGATTACATTGCGCATCGTGTGGGCGGTTGCCAACCGCGCCAAGCGTCCGCAAAGCGACAGCAAGGCTGCGGCGGCAGGACACGGCATTCTGTATCTGCTCATGCTTGCCGTTCCCGTTATCGGCATGATCCGCCAATACGGCAGCGGCCGCGGCCCGTTGAAAGTGTTCGGCGTTGAAGTGATGCAGGGTTCGCCGGAAAAAATCGAGTGGATGGCAAACTTGGGCAACACGTTCCACGGCAATTTGGGCTGGCTGCTGTTTGCCGCCGTCGTCGGACACGTCGCCATGGTCGTCGTCCACCGTGTTCAAGGCAAAGACGTGCTGTACCGCATGACGGGGCGTGTCCGTTGATTCCGTTCGCACTATGGTGCCGGTCCGTCCGGCATCATTTGTTTTTCCAAGACAGTGCCAGATCGTACAAAGCTTTTTTTCCCTCGCCCGTGATTTTGGCGGCAAGCTCCGCCGCCTGTTTGGTCGGCAGCTCGGCTGTGAGGATTTTCATGATGTTTTGCGCGGACTCGGACAAGCCTTCGTGTTTTTCATCCTGCGCCGGATAAAGCACCAACACCATCTCGCCGCGCGATTGGTTGCCGTCCGCCGCCAATGCCGTCTGAATTTCCCCAACCGTGCCGCTTAAGAACGTTTCAAACGTTTTCGTGATTTCGCGCGCCAGCATTAATCGGCGTTCGGGGAACAGTTCCGCCATATCGGCAAGCGTCGCCCCGATGCGGTGCGGCGTTTCAAACATCACGACGGGAAACGCCACCCGCACCCATTTGGCAAACAATTTCCTACGTTCGCCCGATTTCGGCGGTACAAAACCGTTGAAATAAAAATCGGATCCCGCCACACCAGCCACACTCAAAGCCGCCATCACCGCGCTTGCGCCGACAACAGGGACAACTTTAAACCCGACCTCACGCACGCGGCGGGCGAGTTTCGCGCCCGGGTCGCACACGGCCGGCGTACCCGCATCGGAAACCTGTGCCACAACCATGCCGTCTGAAAGATAGCCGACAATCTTGTCCGCCATCTGCCGTTCGTTGTGTTCGCGCACGCTGACGAGTTTGCCCTGAATGCCGTACGCGCTCAAAAGCTGCGCGGTAACGCGCGTGTCTTCGGCACAGATGATGTCCGCCTTTTGCAATACCGCCAAAGCGCGCAGGGTAATGTCCGCCAAATTGCCGATGGGCGTGGCAACCACGTATAATGTCCCTCCGACGACGCTGTCGGAGGCTTTCTGCAAATGTTTCTGAAACATAAGAATGCCGTCTGAAAAACAAACATTATAAATTATAAAGGTTAAACCGATTATGCGCCTAAACCACAAACAGGGCGAGGCAGGGGAAGATGCCGCGCTTGCCTTCCTCCAATCCCAAGGCTGCACACTGCTTGCCCGCAACTGGCACTGCGCCTACGGCGAAATCGACCTGATTGTCAAAAACGGCGGCATGATTCTGTTTGTTGAAGTAAAATACCGCAAAAATCGGCAATTCGGCGGTGCCGCATACAGCATTTCCCCATCCAAATTATTGAAACTGCAACGAAGTGTAGAGTATTATCTGCAACAGAACAGGTTGACAAACGTACCGTGCCGCCTCGACGCGGTACTCATCGAAGGCAGCCGCCCGCCCGAGTGGATACAGAATATTACAGGTTGACGATATGACGACATTACAAGAACGCGTTGCCGCCCATTTTGCCGAAAGCATCCGTGCCAAGCAGGAAGCCGGAAAAGTATTGGTCGAGCCGACCGTACAGGCTGCCGAGCTGATGCTGCAATGCCTGATGAATGACGGCAAAATCCTGGCCTGCGGCAACGGCGGTTCGGCTGCCGACGCGCAACACTTCGCCGCCGAAATGACCGGCCGTTTTGAAAAAGAACGCATGGAACTCGCCGCTGTCGCGCTGACAACAGACACTTCCGCGCTGACAGCCATCGGCAACGACTACGGTTTCGACCACGTATTCAGCAAACAGGTGCGCGCGCTCGGACGTGCAGGCGATGTATTGGTCGGCATTTCCACCTCCGGCAATTCCGCCAACGTCATCGAAGCCGTCAAAGCCGCACACGAACGCGATATGCACGTCATCGCCTTGACCGGCCGCGACGGCGGCAAAATCGCCGCCATACTCAAAGACACCGACGTTTTGCTCAACGTTCCCCATCCGCGCACCGCCCGTATTCAAGAAAACCACATCCTGCTGATACACGCCATGTGCGACTGTATCGACTCCGTACTGCTGGAAGGAATGTAACCCTTTTCAGACGGCATGGCGCAAAGCAATGCCGTCTGAAACGCCCAAGAAAGGAAGCACCCGATGAAACCCAAACCGCACACCGTCCGCACCCTGACTGCCGCCGTCCTCAGCCTTGCCCTCGGCGGCTGCGTCAGCGCAGTCGTCGGCGGCGCGGCGGTCGGCGCGAAATCCGCCGTCGACCGCCGAACCACCGGCGCGCAAACCGACGACAACGTAATGGCGCTGCGTATCGAAACCACCGCCCGCTCCTATCTGCGCCAAAACAACCAAACCAAAGGCTACACGCCCCAAATCTCCGTTGTCGGCTACAACCGCCACCTGCTGCTGCTCGGACAAGTCGCCACCGAAGGCGAGAAACAGTTCGTCGGTCAGATTGCACGTTCCGAACAGGCCGCCGAAGGCGTGTACAACTACATTACCGTCGCCTCCCTGCCGCGCACTGCCGGCGACATCGCCGGCGACACTTGGAACACATCCAAAGTCCGCGCCACGCTGTTGGGCATCAGCCCCGCCACACAGGCGCGCGTCAAAATCGTTACCTACGGCAACGTAACCTACGTTATGGGCATCCTCACCCCCGAAGAACAGGCGCAGATTACCCAAAAAGTCAGCACCACCGTCGGCGTACAAAAAGTCATCACCCTCTACCAAAACTACGTCCAACGCTGACTCGGCAATGCCGTCTGAACCGCCTTCAGACGGCATTGCCCGACACCCCAAAAGCACAATCAAAATGGCAAAAAAACCGAACAAACCCTTCAGGCTGACCCCCAAACTCCTGATACGCGCCGTATTGCTCATCTGTATCACCGCCATCGGCGCATTGGCAATAGGCATCGTCAGCACATTCAACCCGAACGGCGACAAAACCCTCCAAACCGAACCGCAACACACCGACAGCCCCCGCGAAACCGAATTCTGGCTGCCAAACGGCGTAGTCGGACAAGATGCCGCCCAACCCGAACACCACCACGCCTCCTCATCCGCACCCGCACAGCCGGACGGCACAGACGAAAGCGGCAGCGGACTGCCGTCCCCTGCCGCACCCAAGAAAAACCGGGTCAAACCGCAACCTGCCGACACAGCTCAAACCGACAGGCAGCCGGACGACGCCGGAGCACAAGCTGAAAACACACTCAAAGAAACCCCCGTACTGCCCACAAACGTCCCCCGTCCCGAACCCCGAAAAGAAACACCCGAAAAACAGGCACAGCCCAAAGAAACACCCAAAGAAAAAGAAACGCCCAAAGAAAACCATACCAAACCGGACACCCCGAAAAACACGCCGCCTAAACCCCATAAAGAAATTCTCGACAACCTCTTCTGACCCGGCACGGCAGGCACACCCGCAATCCAAGGAAGCATTATGAACGGCATCATCATCAAAACCCCCGAAGAAATCGAAAAAATGCGCGAGCTGGGCAAACTCGTCGCCGAAGCCCTCGACTACATCGGACAATTCGTCAAACCCGGCGTAACCACCGACGAAATCGACAAACTCGTTTACGACTACCACGTCAACGTCCAAGGCGGCTATCCCGCCCCCCTGCACTACGGCAACCCGCCCTACCCCAAATCCTGCTGCACCTCCGTCAACCACGTCATCTGCCACGGCATTCCCGACGACAAGCCGCTCAAAGAAGGCGACATTATCAACATCGACCTCACCATCAAAAAAGACGGCTTCCACGGCGACTCCAGCCGTATGTTTACCGTCGGCAAAGTCTCCCCCATCGCCCAACGCCTGATCGACGTAACCCACGCCTCCATGATGGCGGGCATAGAAGCCGTCAAACCCGGCGCGACACTGGGCGACGTAGGTTACGCCTGCCAACAGGTTGCCGAAAACGCCGGCTATTCCGTCGTACAGGAATTCTGCGGACACGGCATCGGGCGCGGTTTCCACGAAGCCCCGCAAGTGTTGCACTACGGAAAAAAAGGACAGGGCTCCGTTCTAAAACCGGGTATGATTTTTACCGTCGAACCGATGATCAACCAAGGCAAACGCCACCTGCGTATCCTCAACGACGGCTGGACGGTGGTTACCAAAGACCGCTCCCTCTCCGCCCAATGGGAACACGAAGTCTTGGTGACCGAAACCGGCTACGAAATCCTCACCGTCAGCCCCGCCTCCGGCAAACCCTGAAGCCGGACGTATCCGCCCCATAAAAACAAACAATGCCGTCTGAAAGAAACGGCAGATATGATATATAATATAAAAACAGGCTTGACCCGGCACATTACGAAAACAAAGCAAATCGGAATTTGCCCCGCAACCAGACAAACTTAAAGGAAGTTTTATGAAAATATTTGAAAATATAGAAGATGTTAAAGCCATCCGTAAAAAGACCGGGCTGAACCAGATAGACTTCTGGGGCAAGGTCGGCGTTACCCAGTCCGGAGGATCGCGCTACGAAACCGGCCGCAAAATGCCCAAACCCGTACGCGAACTGCTCCGCCTCGTCCATATCGAATGCATCGATTTGGCGAAAGTCAACAAAAAAGATATGGAAATCGCCGCCCTGTTGAAAAAACACCATCCCGACCTGTATGCCGAGTTGTCCAAACAGACCAAGTCCGAAAGAAAAAAACAAAGTTAAACCGCAACCTCCGGATGCCCGACAGTTTTTCATTTCCGAAAAACGCAAACAATGCCGTCTGAAACACCGGACAGGTCGCCGTATCCCGCCTGCCGCCCCTGCCTCAAACCGCCGAACCGCCCGAACCCGCCTTTTTACAAACTTTATCCAATTTCCTGTTTATTTCAGGATACGCCGACATTAGAATGTCAAACAGCTCGAAACGGGCAAACTCCACATCCATCCAAAGGAATAAAAATGAAACTTCTGACCACCGCAATCCTGTCTTCCGCAATCGCGCTCAGCAGTATGGCTGCTGCTGCCGGCACGAACAACCCCACCGTTGCCAAAAAAACCGTCAGCTACGTCTGCCAGCAAGGTAAAAAAGTCAAAGTAACCTACGGCTTTAACAAACAGGGCCTGACCACATACGCTTCCGCCGTCATCAACGGCAAACGTGTGCAAATGCCTGTCAATTTGGATAAATCCGACAATGTGGAAACATTCTACGGCAAAGAAGGCGGTTATGTTTTGGGTACCGGCGTGATGGATGGCAAATCCTACCGCAAACAGCCCATTATGATTACCGCACCTGACAACCAAATCGTCTTCAAAGACTGTTCCCCACGTTAATCAGGCAACAAAAAACAGCGTTTTCAGAAATGAAAACGCTGTTTTTTTGACCGTTCCATTATTCACAAAAGGGAAAAAACGATTACCTGCCCCGTGTATCAAAACCTGCCCTGCCGGATGAAGGGCATAACCGGCAGGGACGGCGTCAACACCATATGGGGGTACGGCTTTTCTTGAAAGATTCGGCTTAAATATCCAATACTTTCGCGGTATAGGCGATAATTTCATCCGCCCTTTCAGGGTTTTCGTTCAACTTGATGCCGTAACCCGGTACCAGCTCTTTCAGACGGCCTTCCCACGACGGGGCGCGCTCGGGGAAGCATTGGTGCATCAGCCGGATCATCAGCGGCACAGCGGTCGATGCGCCCGGCGACGCGCCCAGCAATGCGGCGAGCGAGCCGTCGGCGTGGGCGACAATCTCCGTACCAAACTGGAGCACGCCGCCTTTTTCGGAGTCTTTTTTAATGATTTGGACGCGTTGCCCTGCGGTGATGAGTTCCCAGTCGTCGGGGTTTGCCTCGGGGTAGTATTCCAGCAGGGAGGCGAAGCGTTCTTCTTTGGTTTTACGCAATTCGCCCAGCAGGTATTTGGTCAGCGGCATATTCGCCCAGCCGGCGCGCAGCATAGGATAGAGGTTGTCCATATGGATGGACAGCGGCAAATCCATAAGCGAGCCTTGCTTGAGGAAGTTGGAACGGAAGCCTGCGTAAGGGCCGAACATAAGGTGGCGTTTGCCGTCCACGTTGCGTGTGTCGAGGTGCGGGACGGACATCGGCGGCGCGCCGACGGAAGCCTGCCCGTACACTTTGGCGTTGTGTTGTTCGGCAGTTTCGGGGTTGCTGTTGCGGAAGAACAGGCCGGACACGGGGAAGCCGCCGTAGCCCTTGCCTTCGGGGATGCCGGATTTTTGCAGCAGGGTCAGCGCGCCGCCGCCCGCGCCGAGGAAGAGGAAGCGGGTACGGAGGGTGAGCTGCCCGTCGGGGTTGCGGGTATCGGCGGTTTTGAGCACCCACGCGCCGTCGGATTCGCGTTTGATGTCTTCGACGTGGCGGTTGAACTCGGTTTTTACGCCCTTGCCCTGCAAATATTTCACCATTTGGCGCGTCAGCCGTCCGAAATCGACATCCGTACCTTCGGCGGAGTAGTTGGCGGCGACGGGTTGGTTTTCGTCCCGGCCGCGCATCATCAGCGGAGCCCAATCGGAAATTTTGTTCCGATCGGTGGAAAATTCCATATTTTCAAAAAGTTTTTGGGTTTTAAACGCGTCATAACGTTTTTGAAGATAAGAACAATGGTCTTCATTCATCACCAAAGACATATGCGGCACGGCATTGATGAAGGAATTGTCTTCCAACTTGCCTTCCGCGACCAGCGTCGCCCAAAACTGGCGGCTGACATGAAACTGTTCGGCAATATTGAGGGCGCGCGCCGGATCGATAATCCCATTTGCACCCAACGGCGCATAGTTCAATTCGCACAGCGCGGAATGCCCCGTGCCGGCGTTGTTCCACGCGTTTGACGATTCCAACGCCACATCTTCCAAGCGTTCAATCAGGGTGATTTCCCAAGACGGTTCGAGTTCTTTGAGCAAAACGCCCAAAGTCGCGCTCATAATGCCGCCGCCCACCAAGACAACGTCTGTCGCTTCAGCCATGGTTTACTCCTAAAAAACAGGCATCTTCTGCCCTTATGGTTATTTGCCGTACTACAAACGCCTGAATCGCAAAAGCAGGGAAAACCGGCAATGGTGTGTGTCCGAGTATGCTGTTTCGGGGTTGGAATGCGTTGCAAGTATGGCTTCCGACACCGCTTCAGGGGCTTGTAATATGTTATCGTGAATGTAGTGGATTTTACTGGGAAATGCAAAGTTTTTCTGTCGCCCGCCAAGCCCGGGAACTGCGAAATGAAAAATAAAAATAGTTATTTATCTATATATATCAAATTTTTAATAGATAAAAAATCAAAATTGTTTATATATTAATTTTTAAAAGATTGTCAGCATATTGCGTTAAGTTTTTTATAGTGGATTAACAAAAATCAGGACAAGGCAACGAAGCCGTAGACAGTACAAATAGTACGGAACCGATTCACTTGGTGCTTCAGCACCTTAGAGAATCGTTCTCTTTGAGTTAAGGCGAGGCAACGCCGTACTGGTTTTTGTTAATCCACTATAAATTTGAAAATACTGCCTCACACCTGCACGCCATACTCTGCCAACCTGCCGGTCAGGATTTCCCTGTTTTTGCACCAATCTTCCCTCAGCATACTGTACACAACCGTATCGCGCACACTGCCGTCTTTACGGAGCATATACATACGCAGCACGCCGTCTTTTTCCGCACCCAGCCGTTCGATGGCACGTTGCGAGGCAAGGTTCAGAATATCCGTGCGCCATCCCACGCAACGGCAAGCCAAAACATCAAATGCGTAATCCAACAGCATGATTTTGCAACAGGTGTTTATCCGTGTCCGCCGTGCCGATGCCGCATACCATGTGAATCCGATATCCAAACGCGGAATCTGCGGTTCAAAATGATAATACGCCGTTGTCCCGACCACCCTGCCCGCCTCTTCATCGACAACCGCAAACGCCAAACGCGTTGCCAATGCTGTCCCGATATAGTCTGCCACCCTATCCGGATGGGGCGCGGACGTTACCCCCAGCTTCCAAACCTCCCCATCGCAAACCGCCTCGCGCAAACCCGTTTCATGATGCACATCCAACGGTTCGAGCCGAACGCCGCCCAATGACAAGACCGGCAGTATTATCTTTTCCGACATCCTTTTCTCCCAATATTCCGCCTTCAGACGGCATTTCCGCCCGGAATGCCGTCTGAACGGCTAAAAACACAATATCCCCGCCTCCGACACAAAACCGTCCAGCGGCAGGTCGTGCGCCTCGCGCGGCAGCGTGCCGACCAGTTGGCAGGCAAAGCCCACGCCCACGGTTTTTGCCTGCAAACGGTATTTCATCGCTGCAAGTGTCGCATCGTAATAGCCGCCTGCCTGCCCCAAACGGTAGCCTTCGCGGTCTATGCCGACAAGCGGAACGAGCAATACCGACAAACCGTGCACGCGGATTTTGCGCCCTGCAAACTGCGGCACGTTCAACCTCGCCCTGCCCCGTATGCGCTCCCGTTCCATTCCGCTTTCAGGATACGGCGTAAACCACATCCGCCGCGAACGCGGTTCGATATAAGGCAGATAAAGTTTTGCGCCGCGTTTTTGCGCCGCGCGGACAAAGCCGTCCAAACGCAATTCCTTGCCCATCGGCCAATACACGCCGATTTTCCGACCGTGCTTGATATAACGTTTGAGCAGGCGGTTAATTTTTACCGTTGCCGCCGCCCGCACGTCCCACCCCATTTGCGAACGCCGCCCGCGTAATTCGCGGCGCAGGGCGTGTTTTTCCTCGTTCCTCATTTCAGACGGCCTTTCAGGATTGCGGTAGAATGTTGCGATTATAACGATTTTGTTAACATTCAAACAGGACGCACACAATGTGGCACATTGTCGCCATCGGCTATCTTTTTGTTGCCGTGATGTTTTCCGCCGCGCAGCCGAGTATTGCGCGCGCCTTGATTTATTTGGTTTTTTGGGCGGTGCTGCCCACCGTGTTCACGGTTTTCACCATCACCGTCCGCCGCCGCAACCACCTGATGAGGCAGCAGGAACAGGCTGAATTCGAACAGCAGCGCGCACAACGGCAAAAAGACAGCGGCACAAAACCCTGAATCCCTTTTCAGACGGCCTCTTATCCGCTATAATCCGTCAGTTTTCCATTTCGGAAACACTCTTTTATTTTTTAAAACTTATGCCCACTTTCGCCGAAGGGTGCTTGACAATAGGCATCGCCTATCAAGTTCTATGCGATTGAATGTGTGCCCTTAACCCTTTCAAGGAAATCAAAATGTCTCAAATTACTATGCGTCAGATGATTGAAGCCGGCGTTCACTTCGGCCACCAAACCCGTTTCTGGAACCCGAAAATGGCTCAATACATTTTCGGTGCGCGCAACAAAATCCATATCGTCAACCTGGAAAAAACCCTGCCGATGTTCCAAGACGCGCAAGAAGCCGTACGTCGTCTGGTTGCCAACAAAGGTACAGTATTGTTCGTAGGTACCAAACGCCAAGCCCGCGACATCATCCGCGAAGAAGCGACCCGCGCCGGCATGCCTTTCGTCGATCACCGTTGGTTGGGCGGTATGCTGACCAACTACAAAACCGTTAAGCAATCCATCAAACGCCTGGAAGAAAAAACCGCAGCCTTGGAAAATGCTGCCGAAAGCGGTTTCAGCAAAAAAGAAATTCTGGAAATGCAACGCGATGTTGAAAAACTGGAACGTTCTTTGGGCGGTATCAAAAACATGAAAGGCCTGCCCGACGCGATTTTCGTTATCGATACCGGCTACCAAAAAGGTACTCTGGTCGAGGCTGAAAAACTGGGCATCCCCGTTATCGCCGTAGTCGATACCAACAACAGCCCTGACGGCGTGAAATACGTCATCCCCGGCAACGACGACTCCGCCAAAGCCATCCGCCTGTACTGCCGCGGCATCGCTGACGCAGTTTTGGAAGGCAAAAACCAAGCGCTGCAAGAAACCGTAGCCGCTGCCCAAGAAGCCGCTGCCGAGTAATCCGGCAAACCGAAGAGGGGCGTTATGCCCCTTTTCTCAAATATGCCGTCTGAACGTCCGTTCGCGGCACACGATTCCCGAATGCGGAAAATCCTTTCCGTATTTCCCAAAAATCTAGGAGATTCAAAATGGCAGAAATTACTGCAAAAATGGTTGCCGATCTGCGCGCCGCTACCGGCCTGGGCATGATGGAATGCAAAAAAGCCTTGGTTGAAGCCGAAGGCAACTTCGACAAAGCCGAAGAAATCCTGCGTATCAAATCCGGTGCGAAAGCCGGTAAACTGGCCGGCCGTACCGCTGCCGAAGGCGTATTGGCTTACGCGATCAACGGCAATGTCGGCGCATTGGTCGAAGTAAACTGCGAAACCGACTTCGTTGCTAAAGACGCGGGCTTCGTAGAATTTGCCAACTTCGTTGCGAAAACTGCTGCCGAGAAAAAACCGGCTTCTGTTGAAGAACTGAGCGAACTGGTTGAAGCAGAACGTAAAGCCATCATCGCTAAATTGGGCGAGAACATGTCTGTTCGCCGCTTCCAAGTGATCGACACTGCCAACCAACTGGTTGCCTACATCCACGGTGCATTGGCTACCGAAGGCGTATTGGTTGAGTACAAAGGCTCTGAAGACGTAGCACGCAAAATCAGTATGCACATCGTTGCCGCTAAACCACAATGCGTAAGCGAAGCTGAAGTAGATGCTGAAACCGTTGAAAAAGAACGCCACATCTACACCGAACAAGCTATCGCTTCCGGCAAACCTGCCGACATCGCCGCTAAAATGGTTGAAGGCCGTATCCGTAAATTCTTGGCTGAAATCACTCTGAACGGCCAAGCATTCGTGATGAACCCTGACCAAACTGTTGCCCAATTCGCTAAAGAAAACGGCACTGAAGTGGTTAGCTTCGTACGCTACAAAGTAGGCGACGGTATCGAGAAAGCCGTTGTCGACTACGCAGCCGAAGTAGCCGCAGCCGCCAAAGTGTAAGGCACTTATGAAAAAGAAAGCACCTGGATTCCAAACGAATCAGGGTGCTTTTTTTTGAGAAAACCGTTTGCGGTACCTATTTTAAGACGACCGAATATTCAGACCGTCTGAAAACAAAACAATAATAGAACGACACACCATATCATTGTAATTCCGACCGTTTGAAAATTCAGACGGCCCAAACTCCGACCGACGACATTCAAGAAAGCAAGGTATCCCATGACACAGCAAATCAAATACAAACGCGTATTACTGAAACTCTCCGGCGAATCCCTGATGGGTTCCGATTCATTCGGCATCAATCACGATACCATCGTTCAAACTGTCGGCGAAATTGCCGAAGTCGTTAAAATGGGCGTGCAAGTCGGTATTGTTGTCGGCGGCGGCAATATTTTCCGGGGCGTATCCGCCCAAGCAGGCAGCATGGATCGCGCCACTGCCGATTACATGGGTATGATGGCGACCGTGATGAACGCCTTGGCACTCAAAGACGCATTTGAAACTTTAGGCATCAAAGCGCGCGTACAATCCGCACTGTCTATGCAGCAAATCGCTGAAACTTACGCCCGTCCTAAAGCCATCCAATATTTGGAAGAAGGCAAAGTCGTGATTTTTGCCGCCGGTACCGGTAACCCGTTCTTCACGACCGACACTGCCGCCGCATTGCGCGGTGCGGAAATGAACTGCGACGTGATGCTCAAAGCCACCAACGTCGACGGTGTATACACCGCAGACCCGAAAAAAGACCCGTCCGCCACACGCTACGAAACCATTACTTTTGACGAAGCCTTGTTGAAAAACCTCAAAGTCATGGACGCGACCGCTTTCGCCCTCTGCCGCGAACGCAAGCTCAATATCGTCGTCTTCGGCATCGCCAAAGAAGGCTCGCTCAAACGCGTCATTACCGGCGAAGACGAGGGAACGCTGGTTCACTGCTGATTGACCATAGTGTCGGCAGATATAGTCGCATATGGGCTTCAGACAGCCATTTATTATATGGAGATTATAGTGGATTAAATTTAACCAGTACGGCGTTGCCTCGCCTTGCCGTACTGGTTTAAATTTAATCCACTATATTTACAATTTTGATACAATTTGTTTTTCATCAAAGGAGAAAATCTATGCAAGCACGGCTGCTGATACCTATTCTTTTTTCAGTTTTTATTTTATCCGCCTGCGGGACACTGACAGGTATTCCATCGCATGGCGGAGGTAAACGCTTTGCGGTCGAACAAGAACTTGTGGCCGCTTCTGCCAGAGCTGCCGTTAAAGACATGGATTTACAGGCATTACACGGACGAAAAGTTGCATTGTACATTGCAACTATGGGCGACCAAGGTTCAGGCAGTTTGACAGGGGGTCGCTACTCCATTGATGCACTGATTCGTGGCGAATACATAAACAGCCCTGCCGTCCGTACCGATTACACCTATCCACGTTACGAAACCACCGCTGAAACAACATCAGGCGGTTTGACAGGTTTAACCACTTCTTTATCTACACTTAATGCCCCTGCACTCTCGCGCACCCAATCAGACGGTAGCGGAAGTAAAAGCAGTCTGGGCTTAAATATTGGCGGGATGGGGGATTATCGAAATGAAACCTTGACGACTAACCCGCGCGACACTGCCTTTCTTTCCCACTTGGTACAGACCGTATTTTTCCTGCGCGGCATAGACGTTGTTTCTCCTGCCAATGCCGATACGGATGTGTTTATTAACATCGACGTATTCGGAACGATACGCAACAGAACCGAAATGCACCTATACAATGCCGAAACACTGAAAGCCCAAACAAAACTGGAATATTTCGCAGTAGACAGAACCAATAAAAAATTGCTCATCAAACCAAAAACCAATGCGTTTGAAGCTGCCTATAAAGAAAATTACGCATTGTGGATGGGACCGTATAAAGTAAGCAAAGGAATTAAACCGACAGAAGGATTAATGGTCGATTTCTCCGATATCCAACCATACGGCAATCATATGGGTAACTCTGCCCCATCCGTAGAGGCTGATAACAGTCATGAGGGGTATGGATACAGCGATGAAGCAGTGCGACGACATAGACAAGGGCAACCTTGATTCACACTACCATAACCGCTTGCTACCAAGGAAAACAAAATGAATTTGCCTATTCAAAAATTCATGATGCTGTTTGCAGCAGCAATATCGTTGCTGCAAATCCCCATTAGTCATGCGAACGGTTTGGATGCCCGTTTGCGCGATGATATGCAGGCAAAACACTACGAACCGGGTGGTAAATACCATCTGTTTGGTAATGCTCGCGGCAGTGTTAAAAATCGGGTTTACGCCGTCCAAACATTTGATGCAACTGCGGTCGGCCCCATACTGCCTATTACACACGAACGGACAGGATTTGAAGGCATTATCGGTTATGAAACCCATTTTTCAGGACATGGACATGAAGTACACAGTCCGTTCGATAATCATGATTCAAAAAGCACTTCTGATTTCAGCGGCGGCGTAGACGGTGGTTTTACCGTTTACCAACTTCATCGGACAGGGTCGGAAATCCATCCGGAGGATGGATATGACGGGCCGCAAGGCAGCGATTATCCGCCCCCCGGAGGAGCAAGGGATATATACAGCTACTATGTCAAAGGAACTTCAACAAAAACAAAGAGTAATATTGTTCCCCGAGCCCCATTTTCAGACCGCTGGCTAAAAGAAAATGCCGGTGCCGCCTCTGGTTTTTTCAGCCGTGCTGATGAAGCAGGAAAACTGATATGGGAAAGCGACCCCAATAAAAATTGGTGGGCTAACCGTATGGATGATATTCGCGGCATCGTCCAAGGTGCGGTTAATCCTTTTTTAATGGGTTTTCAAGGAGTAGGGATTGGGGCAATTACAGACAGTGCAGTAAGCCCGGTCACAGATACAGCCGCGCAGCAGACTCTACAAGGTATTAATCATTTAGGAAATTTAAGTCCCGAAGCACAACTTGCGGCTGCAACCGCATTACAAGACAGTGCTTTTGCGGTAAAAGACGGTATCAATTCCGCCAGACAATGGGCTGATGCCCATCCGAATATAACTGCAACAGCCCAAACTGCCCTTGCCGTAGCAGAGGCCGCAACTACGGTTTGGGGCGGTAAAAAAGTAGAACTTAACCCGACCAAATGGGATTGGGTTAAAAATACCGGCTATAAAACACCTGCTGTTCGCACCATGCATACTTTGGATGGGGAAATGGCCGGTGGGAATAGACCGCCTAAATCTATAACGTCCAACAGCAAAGCAGATGCTTCCACACAACCGTCTTTACAAGCGCAACTAATTGGAGAACAAATTAGTAGTGGGCATGCTTATAACAAGCATGTCATAAGACAACAAGAATTTACGGATTTAAATATCAATTCACCAGCAGATTTTGCTCGGCATATTGAAAATATTGTTAGCCATCCAACAAATATGAAAGAGTTACCTCGCGGTAGAACTGCGTATTGGGATGATAAAACAGGGACAATAGTTATCCGAGATAAAAATTCTGACGATGGAGGTACAGCATTTAGACCAACATCAGGTAAAAAATATTATGATGATTTATAGGAAAAAGCCATGAATATACTATCCATAAATAATCAAAACTCAACTATTTCACTAACTCAAGATGAAGTTTTTGTTTTACGAGCTATCTTGAATGAGATATATGCGGGCGTATGTGTAGATTCAAGAGAATTTGAAAATGTATCTGGTGTTAGAAAACATGAAGTAGATAATTTACAACAACAGTTTGCTGGAATTTATAAAAAAATGACAACTTAACAACCCAAATTTTTGTCAGAGCCTAGTGCAAATTACAACTATGATTCTATTGTAGCCGAAATGAAAGAAAAAAATCATGGGTTGGCGACAGGGTTGATGTTGTTAATATGCCTGATGGAGCACCTACTAGTATGGATAACACGCGTATTATGGCAGCACGTGAAGCAGGAGTAAAAGTGGAAGCGAATGTTCATAATTTTAATGACCGATTATCATCAAAAGAGAGAATCAGGTTTAAGCATGATGGTATTGAGCCTCAAACTTGGGGAGAAGCTATCCAGCTACGAATTAGAAAGCAAGAAACACAAAAAGGAGTTCCAGAAGGGTGGAGCAAAAGATTTCCTAACGGAAGTATTTATGATGTAAAGGTACTTAGGAAATGATAAAACAAAATAGTTTTGTTCCGTATCCTGAAGCAATGCTTCCTAAAGGATTTAAATATCCGCAAAGTTATTTAAAATTAGCTCAATCCACTCATGCCATTAACTACGATGAACAATATTCTTTTCCTTGGTGGTTTGAAAATGCAGAAAGCAATATATCAGAAGTAATTGACATTTATTTTGAAATAACTGGCATTCCAAACCTATTACCTTTTGCTAGAAACCAAGAGTGGGCTGCCTGTTTTGATATTTCAGATAAATCAGGTAATCCTAAAATTATAGTAGTTAATTTAGATAATACAAAATATTACGAGACTTTTGAAAATTTTGATACTTGGCTAAAAGAAGCTGAAAATGATGGTTGGTAGCAGCCGTAGGTCGGATTCTCGAATCCGACATTTTCCAACAGCGGCATTTCGGAAACGATAGATGCGTCAAATATTTTTGTCGGATGCAAATATCCGACCTACATCTCTGCGCAGCAGACTCTACAAGGTATTAATGATTTAGGAAATTTAAGTCCGGAAGCACAACTTGCCGCCGTGAGCCTATTACAGGACAGTGCTTTTGCGGTAAAAGACGGCATTAATTCCGCCAGACAATGGGCTGATGCCCATCCGAATATAACTGCAACAGCCCAAACTGCCCTTTCCGCAGCAGAGGCCGCAGGTACGGTTTGGGGCGGTAAAAAAGTAGAACTTAACCCGACCAAATGGGATTGGGTTAAAAATACCGGCTATAAAACACCTACTGCCCGCCCTATGCAGACTTTAGATGGGGAGATGGCAGGTGGGAATAAGCCACCAAAACCAAGTACGCAGCAACACCCTACACACTCTGATAACAATATCGGCTTACCTGCCTCATATGTTAAACCTGATACATCTATTTCTCCGACAGGAACAATTCAAGACCGCATCAGATGGACAAAGTCCAAGTTTCCTACTGAGAAATCTTTAAATGGACATTTCAAAGCTCATGGAAAAGAATTTGGCGATATAACCATTGAAGACTACCAAAAAATGGCGTCTGATTTGTTATTAAAACAGACATCGGACAAGATATTAGGTTATCAGACGGAACATAGACGAGTGCGCTATGATATCAATAACAATATCTATGTTTTGGCCAATCCAAAAACATTCAAAATCAAAACAATGTTTAAACCAAACTTAGGAAAGAAGTATTATGATGGAGAATTCAAAAAAGACATGGGAAATTGACGGAGAAATATGGCTACATTGTCCTGTTTGCGGAACTGAAGTTATGGACTATGATATCTGTGACGTTTGTCAGTGGCAAAATACAGGAGAAACTAATATAGATGGTGGCCCTAATGAAATGACACTTGCGGAGGCGAAAGAAGCTTACGCAAAAGGCTTACCAATCAGATAAATAAGCACCTAGAGAAATCAATGATGACGGAATCCCATGGTTACCTATCAAATAATTTACCTGTTAAAATCATAAATGATATTATTTATGCAACCCAGTTAGTCGAAGATTTGGTTTTAGGAAAAATAAAAATTGTTGATTTTTTAAAATCATATAACAATTTTTATTGTTGGCTTGGTTTTGATGAGTTGCCTCAATCTGAGAAAATAAAATTCCTAAGCTATCTTAATATATTAAGTATTCATAAAGAAATACAAGATGAAACTGTGAATAGGGTTTATACCGATTGAAAAATAGTAGATAGAGATTAACATGTTAAATGAAATTTTTGAAATTTATTCGAGACAAGGGGAATCTTTGATAGGAATTGGAATTAGAGAAGCCGCATTACCCGTCCCTATTGCAATAGATATATTAAATTTATTTATCAATGAGAGAATACTTGTATTGGGGGGAGATATTTATATCAAGAAAGATAATTATTTTTATCAAACATATGATAATTGGTATTACGAGGGAAGTAATTTATTTAACAGTATCGACAAAGCAATGCATTATTTATCTCAAATAAAATTAGAGAATGCATACGTATCTTTTGTGTTGAAATTTATCTAACAAAGGAAGCACAAGAATAGATTTATAGTAAAACATCAAGATGTTGAAAATGCTGGCTTTTAATCCAACCTACACTGACCGGCTCAGATACAGCCGCTCAGCAGACTCTACAAGGTATTAATGATTTAGGAAAATTAAGTCCGGAAGCACAACTTGCTGCCGCGAGCCTATTACAGGACAGTGCTTTTGCGGTAAAAGACGGCATCAATTCCGCCAGACAATGGGCTGATGCCCATCCGAACATTACAGCTACTGCCCAAACTGCCCTTGCCGTAGCAGAGGCCGCAGGTACGGTTTGGCGCGGTAAAAAAGTAGAACTTAACCCGACTAAATGGGATTGGGTTAAAAATACCAGCTATAAAAAACCTGCTGCCCGCCCTATGCAGACTGTAGACGGGGAAATGGCTGGGGGAAACAAGCCAGTTGTTAAATCTATCAGACCAACTACGCGAGATGAATTACGTCAAGCATTGCAAGAACAAGGTTTTAGACGTACTGGTTCAGATGAGGCTCAATATGAAACATGGAAAGGTCCTGATGGCGTGAAAATAGATATTCGTCCAAATGGAGAGGTTATAAGAACCCAAAGAGTGCCGCGAACCGATGGTGTACAGGGAAAATATCCGCAACGACAAAATTATGAAGGCAATCCATTGCCAAATAATCGTCATCATTCTGGATATTTTATCAAATGAAAAAAAATATTTTTCACAATGTAAGCCTTTATGAAATAATCTTTTCCGATAATGGAAATACCCTTACATTATCTTTTACAGATACAATTGAAGGTAATTATTTCGGATATATCAAATGCAGTAATATTTTGAATTTTAAATTAGATACAAATAATTTCGTAGATTATGAGGATAAGGAAGATAGCTTGTTTCCCTTGTTTATACCCGAAATAGAGCTATATAAATACCAATTTTATAGTGAAATTATTATTGATGTAGGGATTATTATAAAAATATCTGCTGAAACAATTAATTTTGAGCCACTGGGAAAATAGTAACTGCTTTCCCAGCAGCCGTAGCAACTGTATTTTTACCCGACGGGGTAAAAATACAGTTGCTACATCTCTGCGCAGCAGACTCTACAAGGTATTAATAATTTAGGAAAATTAAGCCCGGAAGCACAACTTGCTGCCGCGAGCATATTACAGGACAGTGCTTTTGCGGTAAAAGACGGCATCAATTCCGCCAGACAATGGGCTGATGCCCATCCGAATATAACAGCAACAGCCCAAACTGCCCTTGCCGTAGCAGAGGCCGCAGGTACGGTTTGGAGAGGTAAAAAAGTAGAACTTAACCCGACCAAATGGGATTGGGTTAAAAATACCGGCTATAAAAAACCTGCTGTTCGCCATATGCAGACTAAGGCGTTAGGTACGGTAGATGAAATTGGCGATACAGTACAGCAGGTTGGGAAACAGGCTAGCGGACAAAAAACCAGCGGTGGTAATCCTGCGATTGATAGCGACCCCTATAGCCCGAGTAGTGTGGCAGCTCGCATAGAAGCCGGTAAGGCGCGCAGTGATTTACAAATCAAAGACATTTTGAGCAATACTACTCAAAGGAGGTCCCGCTGTTCAGTATGATAAAGTGGGGGATTACAATGACGCACTAAATGATTTTAATAGTCTGAATGTTCGAAATGTACAAACACGTCCTAATGGAACGATAACGGGCAATTTACCTGATGGGCGTGCGGTTAATGCTCGTAATGATAGTAGTGGTGGAGAACCAACACTTGAAATAACAATTAGTAATAACCGAAAAATAAAAATCAGATATGGAAATACACGATAAATTATGAAATTAAAAAGCTTAGATTTCCCAACTGGCTATTTCTATTTTGATAATGCAGCAATAAACTCTGATAAAGTAGAAGTTATAGCAGTTGGTTATAGAAATACGGATAAAACCATAAAAATTTTTATTGAAGATGTTATTCATTTTAGGGTTGTTGATGAATCGTATTTTATAGATACTTTTATGGATTTAATTTCGGAAGATGCAGATAGAGCTTTGCTTCATGAAAATGGTGGTCAATCTTTTTTTGAACTTCTTGATGAGTGTTATGCGGAATGGATATTGAAAGAAAGTTATTTTCCTTTGAATAGAGAATTCTTTAAATACTATATTTTTATGTTTGAGCAAACATTCATAGAAATAATTGGTTCTAGTGCAACGTATTCAATTATTGAGGGCTAGCATAAGATGAGTAATAAGTTGCCTATCTTTCTTTCAGGCAGCCTGAAAATAAAACTACCCAAGTTGATGGTGTACCTGTATCAGTGAAGGGAAATTTTGTTGATGGTAAATTTCGCATTGGTACGGCAACAATGAAATCATTTTAAATTGAGCTAGAAATGAACCTAGAAAATTATGAAAACATTTTAATAAAATTACTTTTTTATCATAACAACTTAGTAAATGAATATTCTTATTTTATTGAAAATAAAAATTTATTTAAAATAGTATCTCGAACGAAAACGAGTAAGGGCTTTTTTTCACTATAGAAAAACCATTAAATTTTCTAAGCAAAAAAACTTATTTTGAGTTTAATTTTAAATATTTACACTCAGGGAAAGAACGCTTTGGTTCGTTTATGTGCTGGATAAATACTAATTTAATGGAATTTGAGGGGGTTTTTTTTAACGACCTGCTCCCTGATAATATGATAATAAATAACTTTTTTGAAATAAATGATTAACGATACACCAATAAAAATTGGTGGGGTAACCGTATGGATGATATTCGCGGCATCATCCAAGGTGCGGTTAATCCTTTAATTTACAAGGTAAGCAAGCAAAAGATTATTTACAACAACAAACTCATATCAGGAACTTAGACAAATGAATGAACACAACCTGTTAATTTTCTGTTTAAAAGACAATGTTTCAATTAGTGAATATACTGAAATGATTGATTGGGCTTATAAAAACATTCAATCTGAAACAGTTGTAGAAATTACGGAAAATCAAATTATTGAATATCAAAATCGTGGATTATGGAGACTTGTTTCTGAAATTACCGATAATTGGTTATTTGGACCAAGTGAGGGGGATTGGCTAATAGATAAGGAAAGTATTTTGGCTGTAAAAGAAAAATTACAAAATTCAGATTTTTCTACAGAGTCCTTAGTGAAAAATATTATTCATGCACTTGAATATGCTATAAAAAATGAAAAAACAGTAATTTTTCATTTTTGAGACTAATCCAATTTTTAGTAATATTGATGCAGAGCAAGCAGCATTAGATGCCGCAAACATGGGGAGAAGCTATTCAATTTAGAATTAAAAAACAAATTGAAAATGAACTAGCACCACCAAATTGGTCTACCCAGTTTCCTAATGGTAGTATTTATGATCCTAAGGTAACGAAATGATTATTCAAAATGAATTTAATTTATATCCTAGTAATATGCTTCCTGAAAGGTTTTGTTATCCTGAAAAGTATGTTCGTATCTCTAACGATACATCTTTAATACCTTATATTCAGCCACATAATTTTCACTGGTGGTTTGAGAATTATGGAACAGAAGGGGCAGAAGTAGCTTATATATTTAGAAATTCTATCCTGCCTGATTTAAATCTTATCCCATTCGCTAGTAATGGAGAATGGGAAGCTTATTTTGATGGTAATGATGTAACAGGAAATCCTAGGGTTATTGTCATTAATTTAGATAATATAGAAAACCATGAATTTTTTAATAGTTTTGAAGAGTGGCTTGAATTAGCAATTAAGGATACTTGGTAAGCAGCTATCTATAAAAGAGATGGGACCATCCTGGATAACTAGGATAAACTCGATTTACTAATTGTTTTAAAATGGAACAAGAACTTTTATCTCACTGTTGTTAAAACGCCATTCGCACTCCTTTAAATACAGCTCAAAATGCGCTTTGGGAATGCCGTTAAACTTGCGTAAATGACGTTTTGCCTGGTTCCAAAAGTTCTCAGTTCCATTAATATGGTTTTGTCGTTCGGCAAAATGTGTGCTGTGATTGATACGGAAATGGCTAAATTCGCCCGCATCCAATACATCATAGCCACGATAACAAAATGAGTTTATTTTGTTTATACCGGCTTAGACGACTTTCTCTCATAGGGATAATTCTAACTTAATTTGAATTTCCCTAGTGATCTAGGGCAGCCCCTAAATTAATAAAGCAGCACAACTCCTTTTGCCGATGTTCCGGACTGTCAAACGACTGTTCCTCATGCCACATCTCCATCAAGGTACGGATAACCCGCTCCGCCTTACCGTTGGTCTGCGGACAAGCAAATCGGGCAAGCCTCCAACCAATCCCATTATCATAACAAACTGCACCGAAAGCATGTTGGACGGCTCTTTATATTACCTATCATTGTCAGAGTAAACGTACTCAATCAGGTACAAGCAGGGGTCGGCCAGATGTTCGGTCAGAAACTTGGCAGCACTGTCTGCGGTTTTGTCTGGCAAAATGGCAGAGTATAAAAATCGTCAATAGCGACAAACAGGTAATCTCGTTTATCAGCGGCCTTCTGTCCTTTGAGCAACAACAACCGATCGGTATCAGGATGCACAAAACCTCCCGGGGACAACCTGCCTTTTACGGCTTTAAGTGCACGGTAAATAGTGACGCGGCTGACTTAGTGGCAGCATACTGGGGAGGTGAGTGTTTTTGTGTATATTTTTATTTTGGTATTCCCTTAGAAATACTGTAAACAACGCTACCGGACGGCCTGCAGGGCTTCGCGCACGCTTGCTTTGAGTTCTGCGCCGAAGCGTCTGCCCAAGATTCTGCCGAAATCGTCCTTCGGAGTGTAATCCACCACATCGGGGGCTTTGACCACGTCTCGCGCCACGCTGTAAATATTGCCGAGTCCGTCCACCAGCCCGACTTTCAGCGCATCCGCACCCGTGTACACCCGACCGCTGAACACGTCGGGATATTGTCGGAATTTGAGGCGGCCGCCCCGTCCGGTTTTGACGGCTTTGATGAATTCGCCGTGTATGCCGGTCAGCATTTCTTCCCAGATTTTCGACTGTTCGGGCGTTTCGGGCGAAAACGGATCGCCCATGCCTTTGTTGCTGCCCGCAATTTTAACCCTGCGTTTCACGCCGATTTTTTCCATCAGGCCGGTCGCGTCGAAACTGCTGCCGATAACGCCGATGCTGCCGACGATGCTGGACGGGTCGGCATAGATTTTGTCCGCCGCCGCCGCGATGTAGTAGCAGCCGGACGCGCACATATCTTCCGCCACGAGATAAACGGGAATGCCGGGGTGCTGCGCCTTCAGACGGCGTATTTCTTCAAAAGCGGTGTTGGAGACGACGGGCGAACCGCCGGGGCTGTTGGCGCGGATGACGATGGCTTTTGCCTGCGGGTTTTTGTAGGCGGCCTCCATACCGTCTTTGAGTTTTTTGACCTGGTCTTCTACACCGTTGCCGATTTCGCCGTACAGGTTGACGACTGCGGTATGCGGCGTATTGCCCGCCAACTGCAATGCGGCTTCGTCTTTTCGGAAAATGCCTGCAATCAGGGCAACCAGAATCAGGGTGCTGACGGCGCGCCAGATGTTTTTCCACATCCGCTCCCTGCGCCTGTCCCGATAGGCGGACAGCAGCACTTCGCGCATCATATCGCGCTCCCATAAGGTTTCCCCCGCATTTTTTGCTTCGGGTGCTTCGTTTTCTCTTCTAATTCGGTATTGCATGGTTTTCCTTAAATATCGTCCGATTTGGGCAAACGTTTTTCAGTTTACCCGATTTTTCAGCTCTGCTCCCAATCCTTCCAAGCTGTGCAACACTTCCGCCCACGCCGCGTCCAAAAGGTTGACGGCTTCTCCTTCGGCTTTGATGCCGAACTCAATGTGCGGTTTGACCTGCGTGCCGTCTGAATGCGTCCAACCGACGCTGGGCAGGCTGTACGAACGCACCCCGAGATAAGTTTGCTCGATATGCTCCATAATCGGCGTAATGCGCGATTCGGGCTGCTCGAACACATACACGCTGCGGCTGCCGCGTTGGGTTTGGTTGAAGCGGCCGGCGTAATAAGTATCCAAAACCCATTCCGCCATCGGGTGCGCCATCACAGGAAAACCAGGGAAGAAATAATGCTCGCGAATGGAAAATCCGGCGATATTATTAAACGGATTAGGCACCAATTCCGCGCCTTGGGGAAAATCCGCCATCTTCAGGCGTTGGGCGTGTTCGGGCGAATCGAGCGGCTCACCGCGTTTAAGGGTCACGCCTTCGATAAACCCGGCGGCTTGCGCGTGGCGGACGACGGGCAAATCCAAAGCAGCGGCTGCGGCTTGGCGGGTGTGGTCGTCGGGCGTGGCGCCGATACCGCCGGTAACGAAAGTTGGCATGCCGTCTGAAAAGCTGCGGCGCAGTTGTTTGACCAACAAATCAGGTTCGTCGGGCAGGTATTGCACCTGATTGAGCTTCAGCCCTTTGGATTCGAGCAGGGATTTGAAAAAGACGAAATGCTTGTCTTGGCGGCTGCCGTGTAAGATTTCGTCGCCGATGATGATAAGGTTGAACGCGTTCATAATGTTTTCGGTTTTAAATACCGCCTGAAACGGCGGAATACCCGTTCAGACGGCATGATGGCTGACAATATTTCCTATTTATAAGATAATGGCTTTGATTTTTCAAGCTATCGAGGATTTTTTCATGAACCAAAACCATACTATTTTACAAAACCTTCCCGTCGGTCAGAAAGTCGGCATCGCCTTCTCCGGCGGACTTGATACCTCCGCCGCGCTGTTGTGGATGAAACTCAAAGGCGCGCTGCCTTATGCCTACACTGCCAACCTCGGTCAGCCCGATGAAGACGACTACAACGCCATTCCCAAAAAAGCGATGGAATACGGTGCGGAAAACGCCCGCCTGATTGACTGCCGCGCACAGCTGGCACACGAAGGCATCGCCGCCATCCAATGCGGCGCGTTCCACGTTTCCACCGGCGGCATCGCCTACTTCAACACCACGCCTCTGGGTCGCGCCGTAACCGGCACTATGCTTGTTTCCGCCATGAAAGAAGACGATGTGAATATTTGGGGCGACGGCAGCACCTACAAAGGCAACGACATCGAGCGTTTCTACCGCTACGGTTTGCTCACCAATCCCGCGCTGAAAATCTACAAACCCTGGCTCGACCAGCAATTTATCGACGAACTCGGCGGCCGTCATGAAATGAGCGAATTTTTGATTGCCAACGGTTTCAACTACAAAATGTCGGTGGAAAAAGCCTATTCCACCGATTCCAATATGCTCGGCGCGACCCACGAAGCCAAAGATTTGGAATTTTTGAACTCGGGCATCAAAATCGTCAAACCTATTATGGGCATTGCCTTCTGGGACGAAAACGTCGAAATCAAACCCGAAGAAGTCAGCGTGCGCTTTGAAGAAGGCGTGCCGGTTGCACTGAACGGCAAAGAATACGCTGATCCCGTCGAACTCTTCCTCGAAGCCAACCGCATCGGCGGCCGCCACGGTCTGGGTATGAGCGACCAAATCGAAAACCGCATCATCGAAGCCAAATCGCGCGGCATCTACGAAGCCCCGGGAATGGCGTTGTTCCACATCGCCTACGAGCGTTTGGTGACCGGTATCCACAACGAAGACACCATCGAACAATACCGCATCAACGGCCTGCGCCTCGGACGTTTGCTCTACCAAGGCCGCTGGTTCGACAGCCAAGCCCTGATGTTGCGCGAAACCGCCCAACGCTGGGTTGCCAAAGCCATTACCGGCGAAGTAACCCTCGAATTGCGTCGCGGCAACGACTACTCGATTCTGAACACCGAATCGCCCAACCTGACCTACCAACCCGAACGCCTGAGTATGGAAAAAGTCGAAGACGCAGCGTTCACACCGCTCGACCGTATCGGACAACTGACTATGCGCAACCTCGACATTACCGACACCCGCGCCAAACTGGGCATTTACTCGCAAAGCGGTTTGTTGGCATTGGGCGAAGGTTCGGTATTGCCGCAGTTGGGTAATAAGCAATAAGTTTCACCACATTGCATCGCTGCAATTTAAGGGATTGTCTGAAAAGGCAATCCCTCAATTAAAGGAATCCTATGTTTCAACACACAGGGCGGCACATAAAGCACCGCCCTATGTGTCGTCCTGATTTGGAAGGGGTTGCGCCCCTCCCAAATAAAGTCTAATTCTACCGCCTTAAAGGGCGGGGTTTAAACCGAAAAGGAAATACGATGAAAGAATACAAAGTCATCATTTATCAGGAAAGCCTGTTGTCCAGCCTGTTTTTCGGCGCGGCAAAGGTCAACCCCATCAAATTCAGCGAGTTCCTCAATAAACAAACCCCCGAAGGCTGGCGGGTTGTAACGATGGAAAAAGATTTGCGCCGTATGCTGCTGTTTTTCAAACGCGAGGCCTACGTCGTCATTTTGGAGCGGGATCGTGTTTAAGCTCGGCGTTTATGCCTGTCTCGGACTGTTTGCCGGCTGGGTGCTGCTGCTGATTGTGCAACTCTGGTTTTCTTTTCTCAAAGCGGAATTGTTTTTCAAAATCACTCTGACTATGGCGGGACTGTTTGTCATCATCCTCGCTGCCCTGCTGGTATTCGGCCAGTATTTTTCCGAAAAGAAAATGAAAGACGACGGGTTTATCAACTGATGCGGACTTGAACCGGACCCCACCCCAAACATCACAATGCCGTCTGAACACCCCCCGCTTCAGGCGGCATCAGCATCAATCCTGCTCTTTTTTGCCGGCAAACACGCCGAATCCGCCCTTTTCCGCATCTGTCGGGCGATAGCTGTATTTTCCCGCCACTTCTTCGCCGGCCGGGCCGTAAAACCTTCCGGAAACATCCCCGCCGCCATTTTCCGTCCAAGTCCCCTTAAAGCCGTTTCCATCGATAACGGCTTTGAATTTTTGCGTACCCATATGCAAATCATCGCCGCTGTCGATAATGCCGTCCACAGATTTGCTGCCGAAATCGACTTTTGCGGCAAACCTGCCTCCGGACGGGGACGGACGGCCGTTTTCCATATGGAAATGCAGCACTTCGCCGTTGTACACGGCCGTGCCCGCAAGCATTTCGCCTTTTGCCGGTTCGCCTTGCACACTGAGGGCATACGATCCGCCGGACAATTTTTCCGCCCCGTAAGTCAGATACCGGTAATTCCCTTCGGGCGCGAAGATATTGCCGGAATGCCCCGTCAGGCTGACCGCTTCCCCATCGACAATCAGCGTATCCGCCTGATTGACGGGAATCAGCGGCATCTCGGCCGGAAGCGACCGCCTCGACCGTGCAGAACGCCTGAATCGCGCAGATGAAGATGAAGCGGACTTGTCTTTATAAATGATGACATATTTGTTAGTTCCATTCTTTTCTACCCTGTCAGCAACCAAACCGACAAAATTCTCTCGTTGCTCGTCTTTTTTATATTTATTAATTTTTTCTTCATCACTTAATTTTTCAAATTCTGATTTTGGTGGTGCTTCTTCATCTAAGAAATCTCTATCGCATACTTTGTCTTTACAATGTGTCAACGTTACATTTTCCGAACCGCTGTCAAGCTTGATGCCATTAGCTACATTTATCCTTCCAAAATCGCTGCCGCCATTCGTGGCGTTAGGATTGGTTGAAGAGGCAGGATTTTGAGAGCCGCCGACTTGATTGTTTTCAGCTTGATTTGCAGCTTGATCTGCCGTATTGCCGGCATTTTCCCCTGCCGACGGATCGTCCCCCTGCATTCCGTCCGCCGCATTTGCCATATCCGGTTGGTTTGCCGGTTGTGCCGATTCCCCGGCATCCGGTGCTTGGTTTCCCATATCTCTGGTTGGCATATTCGGTGCAGGGGTGTGATTCGGTGTCGAACTATCTGTATCGGCGGCATTTTGCGGCATATCATTTTGCGGTCCCTCGTCTTTATTTTCGGGATTATCCGTTGTTGCCGCACCGCCATTGCCTGTATTTTCTGCCGAAACTGCCGCCATATCTTGACCGCCTTTTCCGGCGGTTGCGTCCTGCGTATCGGCTTGCGGCGCACCACTCACCGCCTCCTCATCTTTCTTTTCTTTCGGCAGCACCTCTTCCCCGACATCTTCAGTAACAACAGGGGCGGCAGGTTTTGACAGCGTGTCCGCCGACTTAACATCGGGCGATCCGCCACCGCCGCCCCCACAGGCTGAAAGGGCAACAATACAAGCCATTGCAATCACACTGCGTTTAAACATCATCATCTCCTTCATATTCAAGGCAGCCGGTATTGTTTCCGCCATATGCCCATAAAATTGTAAAAATATGCCGTCTGAACGCCAAAAGGGCTTCAGACGGCATAGCTTGGTTTATTCCGCCCGGTTTCTCTGTCTGCCCAAATCGGCGGCGGCGGTAAACAAAACATCGGTTGAAGAATTCAACGCCGTTTCCGCCGAATCCTGAATCACGCCGATGATAAAGCCGACGGCGACCACCTGCATAGCGACATCGTTGCTGATGCCGAACAGGCTGCACGCCAGCGGAATCAGCAGCAGCGAACCGCCCGCCACACCGGACGCGCCGCACGCGCTGACCGTCGCCACCAGGCTCAACAGCAGCGCGGTGGCAAAATCAACCTGTATGCCTTGGGTGTACGCCGCCGCCATAGCCAAAACGGTAATCGTAATCGCCGCGCCGCCCATATTGACGGTCGCCCCCAACGGGATGGAAATCGAATAAGTGTCTTCGTGCAGCCCCAGTTTTTTCGCCAAAGCCATATTCACGGGGATATTGGCGGCGGAAGAACGGGTAAAGAAGGCATACACGCCGCTTTCGCGCAGGCAGGTAAACACCAGCGGATAAGGGTTGCGGCGGATTTTCCACCACACGATGGCGGGATTGACCACCAGCGCGATAAACACCATACAGCCCAACAGTACCGCAAGCAGCTTCGCATAACCCGCCAGCGCGCCGAAACCCGTCTCCGCGATTGTGGACGACACCAGCCCGAAAATGCCCAAAGGGGCAAAACGGATAATCCATTTCACGACGGTGGAAACCGCTTCCGCCAAATCGGCAACGACCTGCCGCGTAACGTCCGAACCGTGATTCCGCAACGCCGCGCCCAAAACCAAAGCCCAAGCCAAAATGCCGATATAGTTGGCATTGGCAATCGCGTTAATCGGGTTGGCGACCAGGTTCATCAGCAGCGATTTCAATACTTCCACAATGCCGGAAGGCGGCGCGGCGGACACATCGCCCGCGCCCGCCAAAACAATGTGCGTCGGAAAAACCATACCGGCGATGACGGCGGTCAGGGCTGCGGAAAACGTACCGATGAGGTAAAGGACGATAATCGGCCTGATATGCGCCTTGTTGCCTTTTTGGTGCTGCGCGATTGTGGCCGCCACCAAAATAAATACCAAAACCGGCGCGACCGCTTTGAGCGCGCCGACAAACAGGCTGCCGAACAAGCCTGCCGCCAAGCCCAGTTGCGGGGAAACCGAACCGATTACGATGCCCAACGCCAAACCGGCGGCAATCTGCCTGACCAGGCTGACGCGGCCGATCGCATGAAATAAGGATTTGCCGAACGCCATAATTCTTCCTTATGTTGTGATATGTTAAAAAATGTTGTATTTTAAAAGAAAACTCATTCTCTGTGTTTTTTTTATTTTTCGGCTGTGTTTTATAGTGGATTAACAAAAATCATGACAAGGCGACGAAGCCGCAGACAGTACAAATAGTACAGAACCGATTCACTTGGTGCTTCAGCACCTTAAAGAATCGTTCTCTTTGAGCTAAGGCGAGCCAACGCCGTACTGGTTTTTGTTAATCCACTATGAAGGTTGCGTTGATTTGCCCTATGCAGTGCCGGACAGGCTTTGCTTTATCATTCGGCGCAACGGTTTAATTTATTGAACGAAAATAAATTTATTTAATCCCGTTTATTTTTCGACACTATTCCGAAACGCAGCCTGTTTTCCATATGCGGATTGGAAACAAAATACCTTAAAACAAGCAGATACATTTCCGGCGGGCCGCAACCTCCGAAATACCGGCGGCGGTATGCCGTCTGAAGCGTCCCGCCCCGTCCGAACAGTGTTAAAATCGAAAGCCGCCACACCGATGCACGACACCCGTACCATGATGATCAAACCGACCGCCCTGCTCCTGCCGGCTTTATTTTTCTTTCCGCACGCATACGCGCCTGCCGCCGACCTTTCCGAAAACAAGGCGGCGGGTTTCGCATTGTTCAAAAACAAAAGCCCCGACACCGAATCAGTCAAATTAAAACCCAAATTCCCCGTCCGCATCGACACGCAGGACAGTGAAATCAAAGATATGGTCGAAGAACACCTGCCGCTCATCACGCAGCAGCAGGAAGAAGTATTGGACAAGGAACAGACAGGCTTCCTCGCCGAAGAAGCACCGGACAACGTTAAAACGATGCTCCGCAGCAAAGGTTATTTCAGCAGCAAAGTCAGCCTGACGGAAAAAGGCGGGGCTTATACGGTGCACATCACACCGGGGCCGCGCACCAAAATCACCAACGTCGGCGTCGCCATCCTCGGCGACATCCTTTCAGACGGCAACCTCGCCGAATACTACCGCAACGCGCTGGAAAACTGGCAGCAGCCGGTAGGCAGCGATTTCGATCAGGACAGTTGGGAAAACAGCAAAACTTCCGTCCTCGGCGCGGTAACGCGCAAAGGCTACCCGCTTGCCAAGCTCGGCAACACCCGGGCGGCCGTCAACCCCGATACCGCCACCGCCGATTTGAACGTCGTCGTGGACAGCGGCCGCCCCATCGCCTTCGGCGACTTTGAAATCACCGGCACACAGCGTTACCCCGAACAAATCGTCTCCGGCCTGGCGCGCTTCCAACCGGGCACGCCCTACGACCTCGACCTGCTGCTCGACTTCCAACAGGCACTCGAACAAAACGGGCATTATTCCGGCGCATCCGTACAAGCCGACTTCGACCGCCTCCAAGGCGACCGCGTCCCCGTCAAAGTTAGCGTAACCGAGGTCAAACGCCACAAACTCGAAACCGGCATCCGCCTCGATTCGGAATACGGTTTGGGCGGCAAAATCGCCTACGACTATTACAATCTCTTCAACAAAGGCTATATCGGCTCGGTCGTTTGGGATATGGACAAATACGAAACCACGCTTGCCGCCGGCATCAGCCAGCCGCGCAACTATCGGGGCAACTACTGGACAAGTAACGTTTCCTACAACCGTTCGACCACCCAAAACCTCGAAAAACGCGCCTTCTCCGGCGGCATCTGGTATGTGCGCGACCGCGCGGGCATCGATGCCAGGCTGGGGGTGGAGTTTCTCGCAGAAGGCCGGAAAATCCCCGGCTCGGATATCGATTTGGGCAACAGCCACGCCACGATGCTGACCGCCTCTTGGAAACGCCAGCTGCTCAACAACGTGCTGCATCCCGAAAACGGCCATTACCTCGACGGCAAAATCGGTACGACTTTGGGCGCATTCCTGTCCTCCACCGCGCTGATCCGCACCTCTGCCCGCGCAGGTTATTTCTTCACTCCCGAAAACAAAAAACTCGGCACGTTCATCATACGCGGACAAGCGGGTTACACCGTTGCCCGCGACAATGCCAACGTTCCTTCAGGGCTGATGTTCCGCAGCGGCGGCGCGTCTTCCGTGCGCGGTTACGAACTCGACAGCATCGGGCTTGCCGGCCCGAACGGATCGGTCCTGCCCGAACGCGCCCTCTTGGTGGGCAGCCTAGAATACCAACTGCCGTTTACGCGCACCCTTTCCGGCGCGGTGTTCCACGATATGGGCGACGCCGCCGCCAATTTCAAACGTATGAAGCTGAAACACGGTTCGGGACTGGGCGTGCGCTGGTTCAGCCCGCTCGCGCCGTTTTCCTTCGACATCGCCTACGGGCACAGCGACAAGAAAATCCGCTGGCACATCAGCTTGGGAACGCGCTTCTAAACCGATACGGCCGCTTCAGACGGCATTGCAGCAAACCATTTTGAAACAGACATTATGACCGATACCGCACCGACAGATACCGATCCGACCGAAAACGGCACGCGCAAAATGCCGTCTGAACACCGCCCCACCCCGCCGGCAAAAAAACGCCGCCCGCTGCTGAAGCTGTCGGCGGCACTGCTGTCTGTCCTGATTTTGGCAGTATGTTTCCTCGGCTGGCTCGCCGGTACGGAATCCGGTTTGCGCTTCGGGCTGTACCAAATCCCGTCTTGGTTCGGCGTAAACATTTCCTCCCAAAACCTCAAAGGCACGCTGCTCGACGGCTTCGACGGCGACAACTGGTCGATAGAAACCGAGGGGGCAGACCTTAAAATCAGCCGCTTCCGCTTCGCGTGGAAACCGTCCGAACTGATGCGCCGCAGCCTGCACATCACCGAAATTTCCGCCGGCGACATCGCCATCGTTACCAAACCGACTCCGCCTAAAGAAGAACGCCCTCCGCTCAGCCTTCCCGACAGCATAGACCTGCCTGCCGCCGTCTATCTCGACCGCTTCGAGACGGGCAAAATCAGCGTAGGCAAAACTTTTGACAAACAAACCGTCTATCTCGAACGCCTCAACGCGGCATACCGTTACGACCGCAAAGGACACCGCCTCGACCTGAAAGCCGCCGACACGCCGTGGAGCAGTTCGTCGGGGGCTGCCTCGGTCGGTTTGAAAAAACCGTTTGCCCTCGATACCGCCATTTACACCAAAGGCGGACTCGAAGGCGAAACCATACACAGTACGGCTCGGCTGAGCGGCAGCCTGAAGGATGTGCGCGCCGAACTGGCGATCGACGGCGGCAATATCCGCCTCTCGGGAAAATCCGTCATCCACCCGTTTGCCGAATCATTGGATAAAACATTGGAGGAAGTACTGGTCAAAGGGTTCAACATCAATCCGGCCGCCTTCGTACCTTCCCTGCCCGATGCCGGGCTGAATTTCGACCTGACCGCGATCCCGTCGTTTTCAGACGGCATCGCGCTGGAAGGCTCGCTCGATTTGGAAAACACCAAAGCCGGTTTTGCCGACCGCAACGGCATCCCCGTCCGTCAGGTTTTAGGCAGCTTTGTCATCCGGCAGGACGGCACGGTGCATATCGGCAATACGTCCGCCGCCCTGCTCGGACGGGGCGGCATCAGGCTGTCGGGCAAAATCGACACCGGAAAAGACATCCTCGATTTAAATATAGGCATCAACTCCGTCGGCGCGGAAGACGTACTGCAAACCGCGTTCAAAGGCAGGTTGGACGGCAGCATCGGCATCGGTGGCACGACCGCCTCGCCCAAAATCTCTTGGCAACTCGGCATCGGCACGGCGCGCACGGACGGCAGCCTCGCCATTGCAAGCGACCCCGCAAACGGACAGCGGAAACTGGTGCTCGACACCGTCAACATCGCCGCCGGGCAAGGCAGCCTGACCGCGCAAGGCTATCTCGAGCTGTTTAAAGACCGCCTGCTCAAGCTGGACATCCGTTCCCGCGCATTCGACCCTTCGCGCATCGATCCGCAACTTCCGGCAGGCAATATCAACGGCTCAATAAACCTTGCCGGCGAACTGGCAAAAGAGAAATTCACAGGCAAAATGCGGTTTTTACCCGGCACGTTCAACGGCGTACCGATTGCCGGCAGTGCCGACATTGTTTACGAGTCCCGCCACCTTCCGCGTGCCGCCGTCGATTTGCGGCTGGGGCGGAACATCATCAAAACAGACGGCGGCTTCGGCAAAAAAGGCGACCGGCTTAACCTCAATATCACCGCACCCGATTTATCCCGTTTCGGTTTCGGACTCGCGGGGTCTTTAAATGTACGCGGACACCTTTCCGGTGATTTGGACGGCGGCATCCGAACCTTTGAAACCGATCTTTCCGGCACGGCGCGCAACCTGCACATCGGCAAGGCGGCAGACATCCGTTCGCTCGATTTCACGCTCAAAGGTTCGCCCGACACAAGCCGCCCGATACGCGCCGACATCAAAGGCAGCCGCCTTTCGCTGTCGGGCGGAGCGGCGGTTGTCGATACCGCCGACCTGATGCTGGACGGCACGGGCGTGCAGCACCGCATCCGCACACACGCCGCCATGACGCTGGACGGCAAACCGTTCAAATTCGATTTGGACGCTTCAGGCGGCATCAACAGGGAACTTACCCTATGGAAAGGCAGCATCGGCATCCTCGATATCGGCGGCGCGTTCAACCTCAAGCTGCAAAACCGTATGACGCTCGAAGCCGGTGCGGAACGCGTGGCGGCAAGTGCGGCAAATTGGCAGGCAATGGGCGGCAGCCTCAACCTGCAACACTTTTCTTGGGATAAAAAAACCGGCATATCGGCAAAAGGCGGCGCACACGGTCTGCATATCGCCGAGTTGCACAATTTCTTCAAACCGCCCTTCGAACACAATCTGGTTTTAAACGGCGACTGGGATGTCGCCTACGGGCGAAACGCGCGCGGCTACCTCAATATCAGCCGGCAAAGCGGCGATGCCGTATTGCCCGGCGGGCAGGCTTTGGGTTTGAACGCATTTTCCCTGAAAACGCGCTTTCAAAACGACCGTATCGGAATCCTGCTTGACGGCGGCGCGCGTTTCGGGCGGATTAACGCCGATTTGGACATCGGCAACGCCTTCGGCGGCAATATGGCAAATGCACCGCTCGGCGGCAGGATTACCGCCTCCCTTCCCGACTTGGGCACATTGAAGCCCTTTCTGCCCGCCGCCGCGCAAAACATTACCGGCAGCCTGAATGCCGCCGCGCAAATCGGCGGACGGGTCGGCTCTCCGTCCGTCAATGCCGCCGTCAACGGCAGCAGCAACTACGGGAAAATCAACGGCAACATCACCGTCGGGCAAAGCCGCTCTTTCGATACCGCGCCTTTGGGCGGCAGGCTCAACCTGACCGTTGCCGATGCCGAAGTATTCCGCAACTTCCTACCGGTCGGACAAACCGTCAAAGGCAGCCTGAATGCCGCCGTAACCCTCGGCGGCAGCATCGCCGATCCGCACTTGGGCGGCAGCATCAACGGCGACAAACTCTATTACCGCAACCAAACCCAAGGCATCATCTTGGACAACGGCTCGCTGCGTTCGCATATCGCGGGCAGGAAATGGGTAATCGACAGCCTGAAATTCCGGCACGAAGGGACGGCGGAACTCTCCGGTACGGTCGGTATGGAAAACAGCGGACCCGATGTCGATATCGGCGCGGTGTTCGACAAATACCGCATCCTGTCCCGCCCCAACCGCCGCCTGACGGTTTCCGGCAACACCCGCCTGCGCTATTCGCCGCAAAAAGGCATATCCGTTACCGGGATGATTAAAACGGATCAGGGGCTGTTCGGTTCGCAAAAATCCTCGATGCCGTCCGTCGGCGACGATGTCGTCGTATTAGGCGAAGTCAAAAAAGAGGCGGCGGCACCGCTCCCCGTCAATATGAACCTGACTTTAGACCTCAATGACGGCATCCGCTTCGCCGGCTACGGCGCGGACGTTACCATAGGCGGCAAACTGACCCTGACCGCCCAATCGGGCGGAAGCGTGCGGGGCGTGGGCACGGTCCGCGTCATCAAAGGGCGTTATAAGGCATACGGGCAGGATTTGGACATTACCAAAGGCACGGTCTCCTTTGTCGGCCCGCTCAACGACCCCAACCTCAACATCCGCGCCGAACGCCGCCTTTCCCCCGTCGGTGCGGGCGTGGAAATATTGGGCAGCCTCAACAGTCCGCGCATTACGCTGACGGCAAACGAACCGATGAGTGAAAAAGACAAGCTCTCCTGGCTCATCCTCAACCGCGCCGGCAGTGGCAGCAGCGGCGACAATGCCGCCCTGTCCGCAGCCGCCGGCGCGCTGCTTGCCGGGCAAATCAACGACCGCATCGGGCTGGTGGATGATTTGGGCTTTACCAGCAAGCGCAGCCGCAACGCGCAAACCGGCGAACTCAACCCCGCCGAACAGGTGCTGACCGTCGGCAAACAACTGACCGGCAAACTCTACATCGGCTACGAATACAGCATCTCCAGCGCGGAACAGTCCGTCAAACTGATTTACCGGCTGACCCGCGCCATACAGGCGGTTGCCCGTATCGGCAGCCGTTCGTCGGGCGGCGAGCTGACATACACCATACGTTTCGACCGCTTCTCCGGTTCGGACAAAAAAGACTCCGCCGGAAACAGCAAAGGAAAATAAGCGGTTTTCAGACGGCGCGCCGCCAAACCGGACATTTGAAAACCTGCTTTTCCACCGTCCGCCGCCGCCGTCCGCCTGCAAGGGAACAGAATCGATATAGTGAATTAACAAAAATCAGGATAAGGCGACGAAGCCGCAGACAGTACAAATAGTACGGAACCGATTCACTCGGTGCTTGAGCACCTTAGAGAATCGTTCTCTTTGAGCCAAGGCAAGGCAACGCTGTACTGGTTTTTGTTAATCCGCTATATTCCGCCATCTCTAAGATTTACAACGATACACAGGTAATTTAAGGAATGCCCGAACCGTCATTCCCGCCACTTTCCGTCATTCCCGCAAAAGCGGGAATCTAGGACGCAGGGTTAAGAAAACCTACATCCCGTCATTCCCGCGAAAGCGGGAATCTAGAATCTCGGACTTTCAGATAATCTTTGAATATTGCTGTTGTTCTAAGGTCTAGATTCCCGCCTGCGCGGGAATGACGAATCCATCCGTACGGAAACCTGCACCACGTCATTCCTACGAACCTGCACCACGTCATTCCCACGAACCTACATCCCGTCATTCCCACGAAAGTGGGAATCCAGTTTTTTGAGTTTCAGTCATTCCCGATAAATTGCCTTAGCATTGAATGTCTAGATTCCCGCCTGCGCGGGAATGACGGCGGAGCGGTTTCTGTTGCTCCCGATAAATGTCGCAATCTCTAATCCCATCATTCCCACGAAAGTGGGAATCCGGTTCGTTCGGTTTCACTTGTTTTAAGTTTCGGGTAACTTCCACTTCGTCATTCCCGCGCAGGCGGGAATCCAGTGCGTTGAGTTTCAGCTATTTAGAATAAATTTTGAAACTCTAATCCCGTCATTCCCACGAAAGTGGGAATCCAGTTTTTTGAGTTTCAGTCATTCCCGATAAATTGCCTTAGCATTGAATGTCTGGATTCCCGCCTGCGCGGGAATGACGAATCCATCCGCACGGAAACCTGCACCACGTCATTCCTACGAACCTGCACCACGTCATTCCCACGAACCTACATCCCGTCATTCCCACGAAAGTGGGAATCCAGTTTTTTGAGTTTCAGTCATTCCCGATAAATTGCCTTAGCATTGAATGTCTAGATTCCCGCCTGCGCGGGAATGACGAATCCATCCATACGGAAACCTACATCCCGTCATTCCCACGAAAGTGGGAATCCAGTTTTTTGAGTTTCAGTCATTCCCGATAAATTGCCTTAGCATTGAATGTCTAGATTCCCGCCTGCGCGGGAATGACGGCATCGGTTTGACGGTATTTAATTGAATTGTGGAAATTGATGGATTCAGTGAGATTGGCGAGATGAAGCCTACCCTATAGCCCGCCTTTTACGAACCCGCCCCTCCCGAAAAACGCAAAAAATGCCGTCCGAAAACCTTTCGGACGGCATTTTCGCGTGCAAATCAGTAGAAGATTTCACGCCAGCTGATTCGTTTCATACCGCACGTCGGGCCGGTAATGTCCAAGCTGTCCAAATCGTTCATCAGCAGGGTGCGCACCCCTTTTTGGGAGAAGCAGCGGTTGTTTTTGCCGGCACGCTTGCCGTCGGGGTCTATACCGCTGCCGCCCGCATCGCCGTCTGCCGTTGTTGAAAATCCGTCTGTTTTCTTTTCATCCAGATAACGCACATTAACCGGTTTGTCGTAAACATATCCGTTCGGGCAGGCGATTCCATTGTCTTTTTCCATACAACCTATAGGGATGGATTTGCCTTTGGTGGTTTGCTTATGGCCGGAATATTGCGCGACAGCCGTATTGGTGTCCGGCACAATCGGGCGCGCGCTTTTCTTGGTCAGCTTGCCGCCGTCGGCGGTATTGATGCCCAAAATGGCGGTTTCCGCGCCGCAGCCGCCGTCGTTATATTTGCGGATGGTTACAAAGGCGGTACGCAATACCACGGTCGGTTTGACGGTAACGCGCTGTCCTTCCTTCAGCTTCACTACCCACCCCTTACTGCCCGATCCGTCGGATCGCTTATAATCGGTCAGGAATAAGGTTTTATTTTCCTCACTAAGCACTTGCTCGAGCAGCCCGTTGCCCTGCCCGTCTTTCGCCACACCTGTGTTTGTGTCATTGTCAAAAATACCGTAAACGTGTTGGATTTCTTTGCTGTCCACATCCTCCTCACTCAAATCACTGCCCGTGCCGAAGATGACCACGCGTTTGTCTTTCAGTTGGGAAATGGCGGGCGCGGAAGTAATCGGCTTCGTGCCTTGGAAAATAGTGCGTACAGTCCAGCTGGACGGATTGTCGCTGCTCAAATCAAAGCGGTACATATTCCCGCCGCGATCGCCGGCATAGGCGATATCGACCGTGCCGTCCAAATCTTTATCCACCAGCGTGGGGGACGAAAGCCCGCCCTTGCCGTCCTTCACTTCGATTTTTGCAATCGGCGTACCGTTGTTGTTTTCCAAATCATACACATACAGCGCGGTTTTATTTTGTTGGTCGTCAATGGTTTTAGTCGCATAACCGGAGGCGAGGAAAGCGGCGTATTTGCCGTCGTGGGTTTTGCCGATTTGCGGCGTGCCGACGGTGTAGCCTAATTGCACGCTATTATTGCTATTATTGCCATTATTGTCATGTTTGACATCAAACAGGGAAACGGCGGTCGGGTCACCGTTTTCGGCTTTGGTCAAATCCAAGGCATACGCACCTCTGCCGCCAAAGCCCATCGCGCCGAACATAAACACGTGTTTTTTCCCGCTCAGTTCGACTTCGCGCAAGACAAAGCCGCCGTCCACGCCGTAGCGGTCGCCCACATAGCCTTTTTCGGCAAAGGCGCGCAGCTCTTTGGCGAGGGTGGAGTCTTTGAGAGCGGAAGTGTCGTTATCAAAATATTGGCGCGGCATCGTGCCGGGGATGTAGCTGAGCTTCAGATTGTAGCTGCGTTCATCACTGCCGCCGTTTTTTTTGAAGATATGCACCATCCCGTCGTTGGCGGAAGTAGCCAAATACTCGCCGACCGCGACAATCGGGCTGTTGACGATGTCGCCCAAATCGCGCTTGCCGTTGTTGCCGTTTTCGCGGATGCGGTATCTTTGGCTGTATTTTGGCTTGTTGTCGTTGTTTTCTTCTTTGTTGAATGCTTTAAATTTACTGTCATCAGCAAAACCCCGAACCGTCCAAGGCAGCAATACTTTTTTCCACTCGCTGGCATCAGGCATGAAGCTCCCTTCTCTAATAATGCCGAAAGTGTCGTTTTTGCCGTCATTTCCATTTAAACCGGTGGCCTCATTGTTTCTATCCAGTTGGATATGCCGTACGCCGCCATCCAATCGGATGACAGTTTGCCGCCCCGTGAAACTCGGCTCTTTACTTTTAATCTCCGACGTACTCAAGGGTTTGAGGGAATAGCGGCCCGGTTTGCTTGTGTCATCCTTGCGGGAAAGGTTTTGCAGGAAAATTTGGCTGCTCGAACTGTCGGGGTAGGTAGAAACCGAAGCGGAATACATCTCCGCCTTGCCATCTTTCACAGGTCCGAACCACAGCGCGGGGGCAGTCAGTGCGGGCGAAGGGGCTTTGGATTTGGGATTGGGGTTATCTTTGTTGATGCAGCGGCCTGCTTTGACTTCCGGCAATTTGAGTTTGACGCTGACTGATCCGGTATCTTTGAACTCCCAATTACCAACATTATGAGTGAGATGCCTCTTGTTCTTCCACGCGTCCGTCGGCTCGATGCGTGTTTTCAAGGTACCAAAATTAACTGTTATGCCTTGCGCGATATTTTGGATGTTTTTTTTATCCAGCAAGTGCAGCTTGGCGTTCAGATAAAAGGCGACAGCGTGGTGTTTGTCCTGATGAACTTGATTACCCTTATTACGAACATCGCCTGTCGTATAAACGAGGTTTTTGTATTTGTATAGGCTTTGCGCACCATTGCTCTGCGTCACATCCTCGCTAAAAGAAGATTCCACTTTCTTGAGTTTCTTTGATTCGACGACGCTCTCGCTGCTTAAATTGAAAGACACGCCCAACCAAGGCTGATCCGGCAATTTATAAATGGGCGAATTGTCGCGGCTTTTGTCTTCGTATATATCCAGCTTGCCGTTTACCTTGCTTTTCAACCCTTGATTACCGAAGGTAAATTGGGTTTTATAGCTAACATCAGGACAGTCTCCGCTGGAGCATGTGTTACCTTCGTAGCTGTAGCCTACCAACCCCGGGCGGGTCGTACCAATCCAACCAAGGACATCGCCGCGCTCTTTCAGCCTCTTTTCATCAAAACCGGAAACCTTGCCGTAGGGCGGCAGGTAGGTCGCCGCGCCGAAAACGGTAACACCGTTTTTTTGAGCAACAACTTCATCGGTATTATTGAATGAGAAAGTAGTGTTTTTTTTGTATCCACTAAAAGATGTCGTAAAGTTAACTTGGCGGGGGTTGCTTTTTTGCGGCAATGAATTATATAATTGCCCCCACTTTACCTCGGGCAGCTTTTGTCCGTTCATCACAAGAGCGTATGGATACGTTTGCGCTTGCGCCCCCCCCCCGCCGGTATGGGAAAACATCAATATGGCGGTATAAAGCGCGGTATGGCGGAAAACCTGCCGTTTCCAAGTTTTATTCATCTTTTATTCCTTGAGTTTGCCTTCACGGGACGGGGCGGCGCGCCGCGAACGCCGAGGTTCGGTAAACCGCCCGATTCCGCGCCCGCCGAATTGCTGATTGAAAAGCTTACCTCCCCATTTTAACTTTGCACACTGATCACGGTAAAGCGTTTTTTAGCAAACCGCTGCAGATGCCCAACGGTCTGGATTCCCGCCTGCGCGGGAATGACGGTTTAGAAGTTGCCCGAAACCTCAAAAAAAACCGAAACCGAACAAGCCGGATTCCCGCCTGCGCGGGAATGACGGCGGAGCGGTTTCTGTTTTTTCCGATAAATTCCTAAAACTCAAAATTTCATCATTCCTACAAAAACAGAAAACCAAAATCAGAAACCTAAAATTCGTCATTCCCGCGCAGGCGGGAATCCAGTGCGTTGAGTTTCAGCTATTTAGAATAAATTTTGAAACTCTAATCCCGTCATTCCCACGAAAGTGGGAATCCAGAATCTCTAAAGCTTCAGCTAACCTTTGAATATTACTGTTGTTCTAAGGTCTAGATTCCCGCCTGCGCGGGAATGACGGGCTAAATAATATCAAACCATAAATCCTGCCAAGAAACATTATTTTCTTCAATCAGTTGCAATTTCCAAGCCCTGTTCCATTTCTTCAACTGTTTTTCCCGAGTAATTGCACTCTCCATCGTAGGATGCAGTTCATACCAAACCAGCATAGTAACGTTGTACCGTAATGTAAATCCCTCAATCAAATGCTCCCTATGTTGGTAAATACGTTGCACCAAATCAGATGTAACGCCAATGTATAACGTGCCATTACGTTGGCTTGCTAAAATATAAACCGCAGGCTGCATATAATACCCTTTTGAATTATTTAAATTTATATTCCCGCGAACACCATCCCGTGATTACTTTAACCTTTCGTTATTCCCATAGCTTTCCATCATTCCCGCAACTCTTCGTCATTCCCACGAAAGTGGGAATCTAGAACGCAAAATCTAAAGAAACCGTTTTACCCGATAAGTTTCCGCACCGACAAACCTAGATTCCCGCCTACGCGGGAATGACGGCGGAGCGGTTTCTGTTTTTTCCGATAAATTCCTAAAACTCAAAATTTCATCATTCCTACAAAAACAGAAAAACAAAATCAGAAACCTAAAATCCCGTCATTCCCACGAAAGTGGGAATCTAGGACGCGGAATCTCAAGAAACCGTTTACCCGATAAGTTTCCGTGCCGATGGTTCTAGATTCCCGCCTGCGCGGGAATGACAGGTCTTTTATAACCTTTGAATATTGCTGTTATCCCAAGGTCTAGATTCCCGCCTGCGCGGGAATGACGGGTCTTTTATAAACTTTGAATATTGCCGTTATCCCAAGGTCTGGATTCCCGCCTGCGCGGGAATGACGGCATCGGTCTGCTGTTTTCGGACGGCATTTCGGCTCAATCCAGCAGTGCGTCCACAAACGCGCGCGCGTCAAACGGGCGCAAATCGTCTATGCCTTCGCCCACGCCGATATAGCGGACGGGGACGGGGCGGTCGGAGGCAAGCGCGGCGAGGATGCCGCCTTTTGCCGTGCCGTCGAGTTTGGTCACGATTAAACCGGTCAGCCCTAATGCGTCGTCAAAGGCTTTGACTTGGTTGACGGCGTTTTGCCCGATGTTGGCATCAAGCACGACGATGATTTCGTGCGGCGCGTCGGGCATGGCTTTTTGCAGCACGCGTTTCACTTTTTTGATTTCTTCCATCAAATGAAGCTGCGTGGGCAGGCGGCCGGCGGTGTCGGCCAGCACAATGTCGATGCCGCGCGCTTTGGCGGCTTGGACGGCATCGAAGCACACGGCGGCGGAATCGCCCGTGGTTTGCGAAATCACGGTTACGTTGTTGCGTTCGCCCCAAGCTTGAAGCTGCTCACGGGCGGCGGCGCGGAAGGTGTCGCCGGCGGCAAGCAGCACAGATTTGCCCTGCGCTTGGAAATATTTGGCGAGTTTACCGATAGACGTGGTTTTGCCCGCGCCGTTGATGCCGGCAAGCATGATGACAAACGGCTCTTTGGTTTCGGGCAAAACCAAAGGTTTCTCCAGAGGCTTAATCAGGTCGTACAAGGCTTCTTTCAACGCGCCGCGCAATTCGTTGCCGTCTTTCAGCCCTTTGAGGCTGACGCGGTCGCGCACGTCTTTCATCAGGTATTCGGTGGCTTCCATGCCCATATCGCTGGTAATCAGCACGGTTTCCAGCTCTTCGTACAAATCTTCGTCGATTTGTCCGCCGCCGAACACGCCCGCCAGCGATTTCGCCATTTTGTCGCGCGATTTGGTCAAACCTTGTTTCAAACGCGCCGCCCAACCGAGCTTGTGTTCTTCAGTTGTCGCAACGGCTTCTTGAACTTGCCCGACAGCCTCGCCGACGGTTTCGGCAACGGCTTCTTTTGCCGCTTCGACTTGTTCCGCTGCTTTTTCCGCCGCTTCCTCTGCTTCAGACAGCATCTCGGCAACGGTTTCCTTTACCTGTTCAACCGCACCGCTGACGGTTTCAACAGCCGATTCGACCTGCCCTTTGACGCTTTCCGTTAAAGATTCGACTTCTTCTTTAATATTTTCAACTATTTGAGTAACTTCGGATTCTGCTTTTGCTGCAGTTTCCTGAACTTGAGCCTCCTCGGGAGCCGGCGTTTCCTGTTTTTTCTTGCGACGGAAGAAGCTGAACATTGAATTTTCCTTTTAATTTTAGAAACTTGAAATAGGGTGTATTGTAGCGTATTTTGCGCGGCAAGGTTGTCTGAAAATCCGGGCTGTAAGGTTTCGGCATCTCAAACGTCTAATCATGCAAACCGTCCACACAGGAAACATTAAAATGAAACACCGTACTTTCTTTTCCCTTTGCGCCAAGTTCGGCTGCCTGCTTGCGCTGGGTGCTTGTTCGCCCAAAATCGTCGATGCCGGAGCCGCGACCGTGCCGCACACTTTATCCACTTTGAAAACCGCAGACAACCGCCCCGCCAGTGTTTACTTGAAAAAAGACAAACCGACGCTGATTAAATTTTGGGCAAGCTGGTGTCCTTTGTGTCTGTCCGAATTGGGACAGACCGAAAAATGGGCGCAAGATGCAAAATTCAGCTCCGCCAACCTGATTACCGTCGCGTCTCCGGGCTTTTTGCACGAGAAAAAAGACGGCGACTTCCAAAAATGGTATGCCGGTTTGAATTATCCCAAGCTGCCCGTCGTAACCGACAACGGCGGCACGATCGCCCAAAGCCTGAATATCAGCGTTTACCCTTCGTGGGCGTTAATCGGTAAAGACGGCGACGTGCAGCGCATCGTCAAAGGCAGCATCAACGAAGCGCAGGCGTTGGCGTTAATCCGCGACCCGAATGCCGATTTGGGCAGTTTGAAACATTCGTTCTACAAACCCGACACTCAGAAAAAGGATTCAAAAATCATGAACACGCGCACCATTTACCTCGCCGGCGGCTGCTTCTGGGGCTTGGAAGCCTATTTCCAACGCATCGACGGCGTGGTTGACGCGGTATCCGGCTACGCCAACGGCAACACGAAAAATCCGAGCTATGAAGACGTGTCCTACCGCCATACGGGCCACGCCGAAACCGTTAAAGTGACCTACGATGCCGACAAACTCAGCCTAGACGACATCCTGCAATATTTCTTCCGCGTCGTTGATCCGACCAGCCTCAACAAACAGGGCAACGACACCGGTACGCAATACCGCAGCGGCGTGTACTACACCGACCCCGCCGAAAAAGCCGTCATCGCCGCCGCCCTCAAACGCGAGCAGCAAAAATACCAACTGCCCCTCGTTGTTGAAAACGAGCCGCTGAAAAACTTCTACGATGCCGAGGAATACCATCAGGACTACCTGATTAAAAACCCCAACGGCTACTGCCACATCGATATCCGCAAAGCCGACGAACCGCTGCCGGGCAAAACCAAGACCGCCCCGCAAGGCAAAGGCTTCGACGCGGCAACGTATAAAAAACCGAGTGACGCCGAACTCAAACGCACCCTGACCGAAGAGCAATACCAAGTTACCCAAAACAGCGCGACCGAATATGCCTTCAGCCACGAATACGACCATTTGTTCAAACCCGGCATTTATGTGGACGTTGTCAGCGGCGAACCTTTGTTCAGCTCCGCCGACAAATATGATTCCGGCTGCGGCTGGCCGAGCTTCACGCGCCCGATTGATGCAAAATCCGTTACCGAACACGATGATTTCAGCTACAACATGCGCCGCACCGAAGTGCGCAGCCACGCCGCCGACTCACACTTGGGGTACGTCTTCCCCGACGGCCCGCGCGACAAAGGCGGACTGCGCTACTGCATCAACGGCGCGAGCTTGAAATTCATCCCGCTGGAACAAATGGACGCGGCAGGCTACGGCGCGTTGAAGAGTAAAGTGAAATAAGCCGCACCGCCGCCTAACCCGACAAAATACCGTCTGAAACCTGCAACGTTTCAGACGGTATTTTTTATCCGGCGGGGATTTTGTCCAGACGGAGATTTTGTTTAGACGGCATCGCCGCCGTTTTCAATCAGCCCCGCCAACCGTTCCAACGCGAAGGCGACCGCCTGCGCGCGGACGGATTCGCGGTTGCCGTCAAAACGGCGCATTGCTTCGCAACTTCCGCCCGGAAAGGCAAACCCGAACCAAACCGTGCCGACGGGTTTGCTTTCGCTGCCGCCGCCCGGACCGGCGATGCCGGAAATACCGACGGCGTAATCCGCCTGCGCCACGGCTTTCGCGCCGCGCGCCATCTCATAGACGGTTTGGCGGCTGACCGCGCCGTGTTCGAGCAGGGTTTCGGGCAACACGCCCAAGCGGTCTTCTTTGGCTTTGTTGCTGTATGTTACAAAACTTTGATCGAACCATTGCGAACTGCCTGCAACGCTTGTGAATACGGCGGCAAGCAGCCCACCCGTGCAGGATTCGGCACAGCTTACGGTTTGACGTTTTTTCGTCAGGTTTCGGGCGATGGTGTGCAGCGCGTCCATTTCCCACTCCTCTTTCAGACGGCGTTTAAGAATTGATGATGTGTATGTCGCGTTGCGGGAACGGGATGTTGATATTGACTTTGCGGAGGTTTTCGACCACTTGTTCGTTCAAGTCGCATTGCAGCGTCCAGCGGTCTGCTTCGTTTGCCCAAGCCCATAATGTGATTTCGATGGCATTGTCGCCCAAGGCGGTGATGTAGGCGGCGGCCTGCCGCTCTTCGTTTTGAACGCTCAAGGGGTGTTCGACGGCGGCTTTCAACACCGCCTCTTTCGCCACTTTCAAATCGCAGTTGTAATCGACGCCGACTATCACTTGGGCGCGGCACAGCGGCAGTGTGGAACGGTTGACGATGCTGTTGCCCATCACCACGCTGTTGGGCAGCACGACTTCTTCGTTGTCGGTCGTCCGCAAAGAAGTCTGCACCATTTTAATCTCTCGGACATATCCTTCAAAACCGCCGACGCGGATAAAATCGCCGACTTTGAACGGGCGGAACAGGATAATCAGCGCGCCGGCGGCAAAATTGGACAGCTGGTCTTTCAAGGACAACGCCACCGCCAAACCCGCGCCGCCGATTAAGGCGGTTACGGATGTTGTGGAAACGCCCAATCTGCCCAATGCGGCAATAATCACCAAAATCAATAAGCCGATATTGGCAACATTACACAAAAAACTAATCAGCGTGGCATCGACCTGCGCGCGCGTCATCGCCGCCCTCATCACAGCGACAATGCGTTTCGCCGCCCATTTTCCGACCAAAAAAATAAGCAGCGCGGCGGCAAGGTTCAGCCCGAACGCCCACGCCTTTTCAGCCAGATGCTCCCAACCGGAAACACTGATCAGGTGTAAAAAATCAAATTGTTTGAAGTCCATTGTTTTCCTCTTGATCGAACATCCGCCCCGTGCGGCGTAATCGGCACAGGTGTAAAAATGCCGTATGAAGCCCTGCGGGGCGGTATGTTTGTTTTATTTCAAAACCGTTCTAATCCAACGGGAAACCCATCCGCGCTGGTTCGCATCAATATCGCGCTGCGCGGGGGCGGTGGTGTGCGTCGGGGCTTGGGCGAAGCGGAACACGTCGGGCAGGCGCGTGTTTTTGACGGCGGGGTAAACCCACATTTCGGACGGAACCGCCTGCTGCACTTCCCGACTTTGCAGCCATTGCACCAGTTTTGCCGCCAGCTTCGGCTGTTTCGCGCCCTTCAAGACCGCCGCGCCTTCGACCTGGCGGAATACGCCGCCTTTTAAAAACAGGTTGCCCGTCGGCGGCTCGCTGTATTTGCCTTTGGAAAAATACACTTCCGCCGCCGGGCTGGCGGCATAACCGACCACCAGCGGATACGCGCCGCCGTTGTGCGAAAAGTCGGTGTAATACGCCTCGCTCCAGCCTTTGGCGACCTTCACGCCGTTCTGCCGCATCTGTGCCCACCATTTGAACGCGCCTTCTTCGCCCAGACCGCTGATGTTCGCCATCAGGAAGCCCAGCCCCGGGGACGACGTGGCGGGGGACGGCACGACCAATAGGTTTTTATATTCGGGGCGGGTCAAATCCTGCAGGGTTTGCGGCAGAGGAAGCTTTTTGCCTTCAAACCATTTTTTGTCGTAATTGATGGACACATAGCCGTAATCGACCGCCAAAGCCGAAGGCAGCCCGACCGCGACGGGGGCGGATTCGGGTTGCGCCGCCGCCAAAATGCCCATTTCCCGCGCCTTGCCGATATTGGCGTTGTCCAAACCATACACCGCGTCGGCAATCGGGTTGGCGCGGCTCAAAATCAGTTTGTTGAGCATTTCGTTCGCGCCGCCCGCCTGAATAATCGACACTTTCGCATCGTTTGCCCGCTCGAAACGCGCAATCAGCCCTTTGGGCAGGCTGAACGACTTATGCACCGCCAGCCTGACTTCCGTCTGCGCCTGCAGGTATGCCGAAACCGCCAGCAGCGGCAGCAGCCAAATTTTCCGTTTCATTCCGAGTCCTCCTCTATTCGCTGTAAAATAACATTCTAACAAATTTTCACGGTTCAAAATGCAAGAAAACCCGACCGTGTGGCTGTTCGACCTCGACAACACGCTGCACAATGCCGATGCCGGCCTCTTCACACTCATCAACCGCGCTATGACACGCTATATGGCACGCCGCCTCAAACTCTCCGAATCTGCCGCGTCCGACCTGCGTCAAGACTATTGGCACCGCTACGGCGCAACGCTCGCCGGACTGCAAATCCACCATCCCGAAATCGACATCGCCGAATTTTTGCGCGAAAGCCATCCGATCGATGCAATCCTGACCAGGCTGCACGGCATGGCGGATACGGAAAACACCCTATGCCGTCTGAACGGGCGCAAGGCGGTTTTTTCCAACGGCCCGTCGTTTTACGTCCGTGCCGTTGTCGGCGCACTCGGTTTGGAAAACCGTTTCGACGCACTGTTCGGCACGGATGATTTCGGGCTGCTGTACAAACCCAATCCGCAAGCGTATCTCAATGTCTGCCGCCTTTTGGACGTACCGCCCGAATGCTGCATTATGGTGGACGACAGCGCGGACAACCTGCATCAGGCAAAAGCATTGGGCATGAAAACCGTCCGGTTCGGTGCAAAAGTGCACGACCTGCCCTTTATCGATGCTTCCGTAAGCGATATGGCGCAACTGGCTCGGTATGCAGAAACTTTGTCAGAACACCGCCAAAATCATTACAATACCCGCACACCCCCCCGAAAATACGAAAGAATGTTATGCGTAAAACCTTCCTTATCCTGATGACTGCCGCCGCCCTTTTGTCGGGCTGCGCGTGGGAAACTTATCAAGACGGCAACGGCAAGACCGCCGTCCGTCAAAAATATCCCGCCGGCACGCCCGTTTATTACCAAGACGGCAGCTACTCGAAAAATATGAACTACAACCAATACCGTCCCGAACGCCATGCCGTGTTACCCAACCAAACCGGCAACAACGCCGACGAAGAGCATCGCCAACACTGGCAAAAGCCCAAATTTCAAAACCGATAAACCCACCCTATGCCGTCTGAAGCCCTTTCAGACGGCATTGCACAGGAAAACGCTATGCCGCAAAACACTTTAAACATCGTCATCCTCGCCGCCGGCAAAGGCACGCGCATGTATTCCAAAATGCCCAAGGTTTTGCACGAAATCGGCGGCGAAACAATGCTCGGGCGCGTTATCGACACCGCCGCCGCGCTGAATCCGCAAAACATCTGCGTCGTCGTCGGCCACGGCAAAGAGCAAGTTTTGGACACCGTCAAACGCGATGTCGTCTGGGTTGAACAAACCGAACAGCTCGGCACCGGCCACGCCGTCAAAACCGCCCTGCCCCACCTTGCCGCCGAAGGCCGCACGCTGGTGTTGTACGGCGACGTTCCTTTAATTGACGTTGAAACCCTCGAAACCCTGCTCGAAGCCGCAGGCAACGAAGTCGGGCTGTTGACCGACGTGCCCGCCGACCCGTCAGGTTTGGGGCGCATCATCCGCGACGGCAGCGGCAGCGTAACCGCCATTGTCGAAGAAAAAGATGCCGACGCCGCCCAAAAAGCCGTGAAAGAAATCAACACAGGCATCCTCGTCCTGCCCAACGCCAAACTCGAAGCCTGGTTGAACAGCCTTTCCAGCAACAATGCCCAAGGCGAATATTATTTAACCGACCTCATTGCCAAAGCCGTTGCCGACGGCATCAAAATTCATCCCGTCCAAGTCCGCTCCTCCCATCTGGCCGCCGGCGTGAACAACAAACTCCAGCTCGCCGAACTCGAACGCATCTTCCAAACTGAACAGGCGCAAGAATTGCTCAAAGCAGGCGTAACCCTGCGCGACCCGGCACGTTTCGATTTACGAGGCCGTCTGAAACACGGGCAAGATGTCGTAATTGATGTGAACTGTATCTTTGAAGGCAAAATCGAACTCGGCGACAACGTCGAAATCGGTGCCAACTGCGTCATCAAAAACGCTAAAATCGGCGCAAACAGCAAAATCGCCCCCTTCTCCCACCTCGAAGGCTGCGAAGTCGGCGAAAACAACCAAATCGGCCCCTATGCCCGCCTGCGTCCGCAAGCCAAACTGGCTGACGATGTACACGTCGGCAACTTCGTCGAAATCAAAAACGCCGCCATCGGCAAAGGCACCAAAGCCAACCACCTCACCTACATCGGCGATGCCGAAGTCGGCAGCAAAACCAACTTCGGCGCAGGTACGATTATTGCCAACTACGACGGCGTGCACAAACACAAAACCGTCATCGGCGACGAAGTGCGCATCGGTTCAAACTGCGTCTTGGTCTCCCCCGTCAAAATCGGCAACAAAGTAACCACCGGCGCGGGCAGCACGATTACCCGCAATGTCGAAGACGGCAAACTCGCCCTCGCCCGCTCCCGCCAAACCATCATCGACGGCTGGGTGAGGCCTGAAAAAAACAAACAATAAAGCTATGCCGTCTGAAGCCGGTTTCAGGTTTCAGACGGCATCAAACTCCTCCGATATCAGATAAGGACTGCAAACCATGTCATTACCCCCATGCCCACAATGCGCCTCCGAATACACTTATGAAGACGGCGGACAATACATCTGCCCCGAATGCGCCCACGAATGGAATGAAACCGAATCCGCCGCCGACCTTGCGGCTCAAGTGCGCGATGCCAACGGCGCGGCACTGCAAAACGGCGATACCGTCATCCTCATCAAAGACCTCAAGGTAAAAGGCAGCTCGATGGTGATCAAACAAGGTACGAAAGTCAAAGGCATACGCCTGCAGGAAGGCGATCACAACATCAGCTGCAAAATCGACGGCAGCGCGATGAATTTAAAATCCGAATTCGTCAAAAAAGCCTGACCGCCCAAAAACAAGAAACGCCGTCCGAACCCGTTTGGCAAGGTTCGGACGGCGTTTTTTATATGGCGGATTTATACGCCCAGCAGCCCTTGCCCCAAAAAGCCGCCTTTTTCCACGCCGGGCAAGACGAAGAAATAGCCGCCGCCGAAGGGGCTGATGTATTCTTCCAGCGGTTCGCCGTTGAGGAGGTTTTGCACGAAGATGAATCCGTCGGCAAGGTTTGCCTGATAGCAGACGAACACCAGCCCGACATCAAGCTGTCCGCTTGAGGCGAGTCCGCGCGAATAGCTGTAGGCGCGGCGGAAGAGGCGGTGTTTTTTAAGGAACTCGGGATCGCGCGGATTCGCCAGGCGTATATGGCTGTCTTTGGGCGTGGTATTCCCCTCGGGGTCTTTGGCAAAATCCGGTTGGTCGGCTTCTTTTTTGCCGTCCATCGGCGCGCCGCTGTATTTGCGCCGCCCGAAAATGTCGGTTTGCTCTTGAAGCGGCGTCCTGTCCCAAAACTCAACAAAGTGGCGGATAAGGCGGACTGCCTGATAGCTGCCGTTTTTCGCCCACTCCGGTTCGTCGAGGCTGTTGGCGGCCACCCCCGTCCACAAAACCTCGTCGGCAGTTTTGGGGTCGGAAACTTTGGGGTTGCCCGTGCCGTCGCGGAAGCCCAACAGGTTGCGCGCCGCCATCGCGCCGGGTTCGGATTTAGGCTGCCACCCGTCGATACTCCAGCGGATAACGGCGGTTTGGACGGTGTGTTTGATGATGTCGCGCAGGGCGGCTTGGCAGGTTTCGGGGGTGAAGGCACAGATTTGCAGGCTCAAATCGCCGTCGCACCAGCTTTTTTGCAGCTTATCGTTGGAGAAGTCGCGCATTTCCTGCAAATGAATCGGTTTTTTGTCTTTGAGTCCGAACCGGCCGTCAAACAGGCTGCTGCCCACCCCCACGGTAACGGTCAACCCGTCGGGGTTGAAGGCTTTGCCCAAAATGCCGCTGCCGGCTGGCGGAAGTTTGTCGTCGCCGTCTTGGTATTCGCCGCCTTGGGTGAGAAACTCGATGCGGGCGGTCAGCGTGCGGAACAGGTTTTCCAGCTGCTTGGCACTTTGCGCGGTTACGTCGAAGGCGCACATAATCGAAAACGCCTGCTGCGGCGTAACGATGCCTGCCTGATGTTCGCCGTAGCAGGGATAGGCTTGGGGCGAGTGTTGGCTTTCGGCGGTGCGTTCGGCGGTTTCGCCCCGTTTTTTGCCGCCGAGATAACCTCCGATTGCGCCGACTGCTCCAGCTGCGATCGCGGTTTTAAAAAGAGTGCGCCTGGTCGGTTGTGCGGGTTGGTTTTTGCTCATGGTGTTTCCTTCAATATCCGTGCAGCAGGATGGGTATCCCTGCACGCCGTTTTTCCATTAACCGATAGCGGCAGGTTGAAATTCCGCCCTGCAATATATGGCGGATATAGTGGATTAACAAAAATCAGGACAAGGCGACGAAGCCGCAGACAGTATAAATAGTACGGCAAGGCAAGGCGAGGCAATGCCGTACTGGTTTTTGTTAATCCACTATAAAACTTCAGACGGCATCTGCCGCCAAATACCGTCTGAACGCTTGCGGCTTATTTCAAGCCGAGTATGCCGCGAAGTTGGGCAAGGTCTTCGGCAAGCGCGTTAATAGAGGCCTGTAACGCTTTGCGGTCGGCTTCGCCCAGCTTGTCGTAGGTTTCAAAACCGTCTTTAGTCCGGTATTTCGCCAGAATTTCGTTGACCTGTTTGAAGTTGGTATCGGTTTTTTCCAACAAGGCTTTGTTTTTGGTCTCGATCAACGGACGGAACAAATCGACGATTTTTTTCGATCCGTCCACATTGGCTTGGAAGTCGCTCAAATCGGTGTGGCTGTACCGGTCTTCTTCGCCGCTGATTTTACTGCCCGCCACTTCTTCAATCAGTTCGGACGCGCCGCCGACCACCTTGCCCGGAGGAAACGCCAATGCGTCGATTTCTTTTTGCAGGGCTTCGACATCGGTCATCAGTTTCGCTGCAATTTCCTTCACGCCGGACACGTCTTTTTCCACCCAAAGGGCGTATTCGATACGGTGAAAGCCGGTAAATCCGGCATCTTTCGCGCCGTCTTTGAAGTCGTCTTCACGCGCATCGATGACGGGGTCGAGTTCGCTGAAAAGCTCGGCAATCGGTTCGATGCGTTCGTAATGGACGCGGGTGTCGGCAAACAGGGATTTCGCCTTTTCAATGTCGCCTGCTTTGACGGCTTCGGTAAAGGTTTTGGTTTTCGCCACCAGCTCTTTAACCTCGCCTTGAACGTAGGCTTTATAATCGGCGAGCGGTTGGGACAGTTTTTCCAAATCCGCTTCGTTGGCGGTGTCTTTAAAGCCGCTGTCGGTTACCACCAGCTTGCCGCGCGGATTGGTCAAAAGACCGCAAGTCATTTCGTATTCGCCCGGCAACAGGGTGACGGTCATTTTATCGGAAAGTCCGGGGGCGATGTTTTCGCGCTCGTCCACCACCATCACGCCTTTCAGGATTTCCCATTCGAGCTTGCGGCCGCTGTTGTTTTTAATATTGAACACAACCTGTCCGCTCGGCACGGTCAGTTCCATCGGTTCGCAGGCATTGTCGTTGACGGCGATACTGACCGAACCGCCCTCGTTGGCGGATTGGGTCTCACCGGACGCGGCCGGCGCAGCTTTCTCCGCCTCCGGCGGCTGGCACGCAGTCAAACCTAAGGCAAGCATCACGGACAATGCGGTCAAATTGAATTTTCTCATTTCAGCTCCTCTTTACGGGTTAAAGTTTCAGACGGCCTGCTGCCGCACAAAAACCAAGTCATGACGGGAATAAGATACAGCAGCCAAACCAAGGCCTCGCCCTGCGTCGGATGGTCGGTATAGCCGAAAAATCCGCCGAGCAGCACGCCCAACGGGCTGTCTTCGTGCAAATATTTTGATGAGTCGAACACAATATCCTGAAGCGCGTTCCAAATACCTGCCTCATGCAGCGCGCGCAGCGAGCCGGCAAGCAGACCGGCGGCAACGGCAATCAAAAACGCCCCCGTCCAACGGAAAAACTTCGCCAGATTCAGGCGCATCCCACCCTGATAAATCAACGCGCCAATCACGGCGGCAGCCAAAACCCCCGCTACCGCACCGGCCGGCATCTGCCACGTCGGGCTCTGTTTGAATACAGCAAGCAGGAAAAAAACGCTCTCCAAACCTTCGCGCGCCACGGCAAGAAACGCCATACCAACCAAGGCCCATCCTTGACCGCTGCCACGGTTCAAAGCCGCCTGCACAGAGTCCTGAAGCTGCCGCTTCATCGAACGGGCGGCTTTTTTCATCCATAAAATCATATAAGTCAGCATCGCGACAGCAACCAAACCGATAATGCCGACGACGAACTCCTGCTGCTTTTGGGGAATCTCGCCCGTTGCCGAATGGATTCCGTACCCCAGCCCCAAACACATCAAAGAAGCAAGGACGACCCCGAACCAGACCTTAGGCATCAGTTTGGAATGTCCGGACTGTTTCAAAAAACCGGCAACAATGCCGACGATGAGCGCGGCTTCGATACCCTCGCGCAACATAATTAAAAAAGCGACCAGCATAAACGCGAACGAACAAGGATGATGAATAATATATTATCGGAATATTTTCATTGTTTGTAAATACAAATGCAAGTTATTTTTATCTGCATTGCCGCGCGGCGGAAAGTTCCGCAGGCTGCAGCTGCGCCCTGTGTTAAAATCCCCTCTCCACGGCTGCCGCAACGCCGCCCGAAACCATCTTTCTTATTACTGCCGGCAACATTGTCCATTATGAAAAAATACCTATTCCGCGCCGCCCTGTACGGCATCGCCGCCGCCATCCTCGCCGCCTGCCAAAGCAAGAGCATCCAAACCTTTCCGCAACCCGACACATCCGTCATCAACGGCCCGGACCGGCCGGTCGGCATCCCCGACCCCGCCGGAACGACGGTCGGCGGCGGCGGGGCCGTTTATACCGTTGTGCCGCACCTGTCCCTGCCCCACTGGGCGGCGCAGGATTTCGCCAAAAGCCTGCAATCCTTCCGCCTCGGCTGCGCCAATTTGAAAAACCGCCAAGGCTGGCAGGATGTGTGTGCCCAAGCCTTTCAAACCCCCGTCCATTCCTTTCAGGCAAAACAGTTTTTTGAACGCTATTTCACGCCGTGGCAGGTTGCAGGCAACGGAAGCCTTGCCGGCACGGTTACCGGCTATTACGAACCGGTACTGAAGGGCGACGACAGACGGACGGCACAGGCCCGCTTCCCGATTTACGGTATTCCCGACGATTTTATCTCCGTCCCCCTGCCTGCCGGTTTGCGGAGCGGAAAAGCCCTTGTCCGCATCAGGCAGACGGGGAAAAACAGCGGCACAATCGACAATGCCGGCGGCACGCACACCGCCGACCTCTCCCGATTCCCCATCACCGCACGCACAACGGCAATCAAGGGCAGGTTTGAAGGAAGCCGCTTCCTCCCCTACCACACGCGAAACCAAATCAACGGCGGCGCGCTTGACGGCAAAGCACCGATACTCGGTTACGCCGAAGACCCCGTCGAACTCTTTTTTATGCACATCCAAGGCTCGGGCCGTCTGAAAACCCCGTCCGGCAAATACATCCGCATCGGCTATGCCGACAAAAACGAGCATCCATATGTTTCCATCGGAAAATACATGGCGGATAAGGGCTACCTCAAACTCGGACAAACCTCCATGCAGGGCATTAAGTCTTATATGCGGCAAAATCCGCAACGCCTCGCCGAAGTTTTGGGTCAAAACCCCAGCTATATCTTTTTCCGAGAGCTTGCCGGAAGCAGCAATGACGGCCCCGTCGGCGCACTGGGCACGCCGCTGATGGGCGAGTATGCCGGCGCAGTCGACCGGCACTACATTACCTTGGGCGCGCCCTTATTTGTCGCCACCGCCCATCCAGTTACCAGCAAAGCCCTCAACCGCCTGATTATGGCGCAGGATACCGGCAGCGCGATTAAAGGCGCGGTGCGCGTGGATTATTTCTGGGGTTACGGCGACGAAGCAGGGGAAACGGCTGGTAAAATGAAAGAACCGGGTTACGTCTGGCAGCTTCTACCCAACGGCATGAAGCCCGAATATCGGCCGTAAACCGGCAAAACAATGCCGTCTGAAGCCCATCACGGCCAATCGGGCGCATTAAGGCGAAGTTTTGAGATACCGCAGGCACAAGCCGGCTGGACAAAATGCCTTTTTTTATTTGACGGAATGGATTTCCGCCCGAACGGAAATACCCCCTTGCAAACGATCGGAATCGGACGGGTATTCAAACGCGTCCGAACAAAAAAAGGCGGACATTCCCGCCCGCCCGTACCAGTCAGGAAACCGCACATCCGATTCGGCGGCGGCATCCTCCCGGTTATCCTCCGCTAAAGCAACAATGCCCGAGGTCTGCCGTTGCATTTGATTTCTTTTTCCAATTCATCGAACTCGGCTTCAAACCGCCGTTTCAATTGCTCGATCGCCGCCTGACGCTGCTGATACGTTTGGTTTGACGGCAACGCCTTTTGCGCGTCGAGGTATGCCTGTACTGTTTGTCCGCACTTTTTCTGGTGGGCGATGATTTTGTCCTTCATCGCCGCATCGGTTTTGACATACTGCCTGCGTTCGACATACAGCTCTTTCCCGTCGTCGGAAAGTTTGATCGGGATTTCCCCTATCCCTGTGTTTATCGAAAGCGCGCCGTCTTTTTCAGACAAAAGCAAAGACTCTTCCTCGCCTGTAACCACGTTGATTTTATTAAGGAAGTAATTGCCTTTTTCTTTTTTGACGGCAATCATACCCTCTTTTTTGTCCGATTTTTCGCGCCAATAACCCTCGTAACCGCCGGCATCCTTGCCGCAGCCCGCCAACACCGCCGCCACGCCGACGGCCAAAAGCATTTGTTTCATTTCCATACTCCTTTAACATTAAGACCGGGCGAGTATATTGTTTTTTTTTTTCAGCTTGTCAATATTGATTTGCAAAAACTATAAACCAGCAGCAGGCAATGCCGTCTGAACGCCCATCCCAGTCAGGCGGGGAAATCCCTCCCTTTTTTGAGCAAGCCCAAGCCTTCAGACGGCATTTTGCTGTTTTTCGGCGCGGAAGGCGGTTTATAATCCGAAGAGGAAGGTGCGGCACGGAAGCCGTCCGCGCCTGTTTTTTTTTCAACCGGATACTAAGGAACAGTTATGTGCGGTATCGTCGGCGCCATCCGCGCCCATCACAACGTCGTCGATTTTCTGACCGACGGTCTCAAACGCCTCGAATACCGGGGTTATGACTCATCAGGCATTGCCGTCAACACCGACGGCAAAATCAAACGCGTGCGCCGCGTCGGACGCGTGCAGCTTATGGAGGACGCAGCACGCGAAAAAGGCATCAGCGGCAGCATCGGCATCGGGCATACGCGTTGGGCGACACACGGCGGCGTTACCGAGCCGAACGCCCACCCGCACATCAGCGGCGGTATGATTGCGGTCGTCCACAACGGCATCATCGAAAACTTTGAAAGCGAACGCAAACGCTTGGAAGGTTTGGGATACCGTTTTGAATCGCAAACGGATACCGAAGTCATCGCCCACAGCATCAATCACGAATACGCGCAAAACGGCGGCAAATTGTTTGAAGCAGTGCAGGAAGCGGTCAAACGTTTCCACGGCGCATACGCCATCGCGGTTATTGCCCAAGACAAGCCTGATGAATTAGTTGTGGCGCGTATGGGCTGCCCGCTTTTGGTCGCTTTGGGCGACGATGAAACCTTTATCGCTTCGGACGTATCCGCCGTCATCGCCTTTACGCGCCGCGTGGCGTACCTCGAAGACGGCGACATCGCGCTGCTGGCTTCAGACGGCATCAAACGGCTGACCGATAAAAACGGCCTGCCTGCCGAACGCAAAGTCAAGGTATCCGAACTCTCGCTCGCCTCTTTGGAACTGGGACCGTACAGCCACTTTATGCAAAAGGAAATCCACGAGCAGCCGCGCGCGATTGCAGACACGGCGGAGGTTTTCCTCGACGGCGGCTTCATCCCCGAAAACTTCGGCAAAAACGCCAAAAGCGTGTTTGAAAGCATCCGCAGCGTCAAAATCCTTGCCTGCGGCACGTCCTATTACGCCGCACTGACCGCCAAATATTGGTTGGAATCCATCGCCAAAATCCCGGCCGATGTCGAAATCGCCAGCGAATACCGATACCGCAGCGTGATTGCCGATCCGGACCAACTGGTCATTACCATTTCCCAATCCGGCGAAACGCTGGACACGATGGAGGCTTTGAAATACGCCAAATCGTTGGGACACCGCCACAGCCTCTCCATCTGCAACGTGATGGAATCCGCCCTGCCGCGCGAAAGCAGCCTCGTGCTTTATACCCGTGCCGGAGCGGAAATCGGCGTCGCCTCGACCAAAGCGTTTACCACGCAGCTGGTCGCGCTGTTCGGTTTGGCGGTAACGCTGGCGAAGGTACGCGGTTTAGTTTCCGAAAAAGACGAAGCGCGTTACATCGAAGAACTCCGCCAGCTTCCCGGCAGCGTTCAGCACGCTTTGAACCTAGAACCTCAAATTGCCGCATGGGCGCAACAGTTTGCCAAGAAAACCAGCGCGCTGTTTTTAGGGCGCGGCATCCATTACCCGATTGCCCTCGAAGGTGCATTGAAGCTGAAGGAAATCACCTACATCCACGCCGAAGCCTATCCTGCCGGCGAGCTGAAGCACGGGCCGCTTGCCTTGGTGGACGAAAACATGCCCGTCGTCGTCATCGCACCCAACGACAGCCTGTTGGACAAAGTCAAAGCCAATATGCAGGAAGTCGGCGCGCGCGGCGGCGAACTTTTCGTCTTTGCCGACCTCGACAGCAATTTTAATGCCACCGAAGGTGTGCACGTTATCCGCGCACCGCGCCACGTCGGCAAACTGTCCCCCGTCGTGCATACTATCCCCGTGCAGCTCCTCGCCTACCACACCGCCCTCGCACGCGGCACGGATGTGGACAAGCCGCGCAACCTGGCGAAATCCGTAACCGTCGAATAAATCCCGCCGATTGGCAAAATGCCGTCTGAAGCCCGATTTCTCAGGCTTCAGACGGCATTTCCCCGTTTGATTTGCGGTATAATCCGCCTTTACCCATTGTTTGCAAAGCACAATATGACACGCAAAATCTTAGTTACCTCTGCCCTGCCCTATGCCAACGGCAGCATCCACCTCGGCCACATGGTCGAACACATCCAAACCGACGTTTGGGTACGCTTCCAAAAACTGCGCGGCCACGAATGCTACTACTGCTGCGCCGACGACACCCACGGCACACCTGTAATGCTTGCCGCGCAAAAACAAGGCATCGCGCCTGAAGACATGATTGCCAAAGTGCGCGAAGAGCACCTCGCCGACTTTACCGATTTCGGCATTGGTTACGACAATTATTACAGCACCCATTCCCCTGAAAACAAACAGTTTTCCCAAGACATTTACCGCGCGCTGAAAGCCAACGGCAAAATCGAAAGCCGCGTCATCGAGCAGCTTTTCGACCCTGAAAAACAAATGTTCCTGCCCGACCGTTTCGTCAAAGGCGAATGCCCGAAATGCCACGCCCACGACCAATACGGCGACAACTGCGAAGTCTGCGGCACGACCTATTCCCCGACCGAACTGATCAACCCGTATTCCGCCGTATCCGGTGCCAAACCCGAATTGCGCGAATCCGAACACTTCTTCTTCAAACTCGGCGAATGCGCCGACTTCCTCAAAGCATGGACTTCCGGCAACAATCCGCACGACGGCAAGCCCCATCTGCAACCAGAAGCCCTCAACAAAATGAAAGAATGGCTGGGAGAAGGCGAAGAAACCACCCTATCCGACTGGGATATTTCCCGCGACGCGCCTTATTTCGGTTTTGAAATCCCCGACGCGCCGGGCAAATACTTCTACGTCTGGCTGGACGCGCCCGTCGGCTACATGGCATCGTTTAAAAACCTGTGCGACCGCATCGGCATCGATTTCGACGAATACTTCAAAGCCGGCAGCCAAACCGAGATGTACCACTTCATCGGCAAAGACATCCTCTATTTCCATGCCCTGTTCTGGCCCGCTATGCTGCATTTCTCCGGCCACCGCGCCCCGACCGGCGTGTACGCACACGGCTTTTTGACCGTGGACGGACAAAAAATGTCCAAATCGCGCGGCACCTTCATCACCGCCAAATCCTATCTGGAACAAGGCCTGAACCCCGAGTGGATGCGCTACTACATCGCCGCCAAACTCAACAGCAAAATCGAAGACATCGATTTGAACCTGCAAGACTTTATCAGCCGCGTCAACAGCGATCTCGTCGGCAAATACGTCAACATTGCCGCCCGCGCTTCAGGTTTCATCGCCAAACGGTTTGAAGGCCGTCTGAAAGACGTTGCCGACAGCGCATTATTGGCAAAACTGACCGCACAAAGCGAAGCCATTGCCGAATGCTACGAAAACCGCGAATACGCCCGTGCCCTGCGCGACATCATGGCCTTGGCGGACATTGTCAACGAATACGTCGATGCCAACAAGCCGTGGGAACTGGCGAAACAGGAAGGTCAAGACGAACGCCTGCACGAAGTGTGCAGCGAGCTCATCAACGCCTTTACCATGTTGACCGCCTACCTCGCCCCCATATTGCCGAAAGTGGCCGAAAACGCCGCCAAATTCCTGAATTTGGAAGCCATCACTTGGGTAAATACACGCGAAACCTTGGGCGAACACGCCATCAACAAATACGAACACCTCATGCAACGAGTGGAGCAAAAACAAGTGGACGATTTAATCGAAGCCAACAAACAAAGTATTCAGACAACCCCCGCGCCTGTTGAAGACAGCAAATACGAAAAAGTCGCCGAACAGGCAAGTTTCGACGACTTTATGAAAATCGACATGCGCGTCGCCAAAGTATTGAACTGCGAAGCCGTCGAAGGCAGCACCAAACTTTTGAAATTCGACCTCGATTTCGGTTTTGAAAAACGCATTATCTTCTCCGGCATCGCCGCGTCTTACCCGAACCCTGCCGAATTGAACGGCCGCATGGTCATTGCCGTCGCCAACTTCGCCCCGCGCAAAATGGCAAAATTCGGCGTATCTGAAGGCATGATTCTCTCCGCCGCCACGGCAGACGGGAAACTGAAGCTCTTGGATGTGGATACAGGCGCGCAACCGGGCGACAAAGTCGGTTAAGTAGAAATATCAAAAACAATGCCGTCTGAACCCTTTGGGCGTTCAGACGGCATTGTTTTCCGTCATCCCGACAAGCTCAAACCACGCGGTTTTGCGCCTCTCCTTTCACAAAGGCGTGAATGTTCGCCAACAATATATCAAACAGCCTGTCCAAAGCCTCACGACTTGCCCACGCGGTATGCGGCGTAACAATCAGATTGGGTAATCGTGCATTCAGCAAGGGATTGCCGTTTTTGGGCGGCTCATTCGTCAAAACATCGACACCCGCCCCGCCGATCTGCTCGTATTTGAGTGCGGCAAGCAGCGCGTTTTCATCCACCAGCCCGCCGCGCCCGCAATTAATCAAAACCGCACCGGGCTTCATCTGCTGTAATTCGTTTTCGCCTATCATATTTTCAGTTTGGGCGTTCAGCGGACAGTGCAGCGACAACACGTCGGCAGTCTGTACCGCATCTTCAAAGGAAACATAGCCTTCGCGCACGTCGGGCGCGTGTTTGTGTTCGGCAAACACCACCCCCATACCGAACGCCTGCGCGTATCCGGCAAGCGTCCGTCCGATATTGCCGCGTCCGAAAACCGCCAGCGTTTTACCGTTCAAATCCCGAATCGGCGCACCGTAATAGCAGAAAAACGGCGACTTCTCCCATAATCCTGCCGCAACATCACGCTGATAGGCGGGCAAATTCCGCATCAACGCAATCATCAGCATAAAGGCGTGTTCCGCAACCGATTCGTTTCCGTAGGCGCGGACATTGCATACCGCAACGCCCGCCGCCTTCGCCGCCCCAATATCGACATTGTTCACACCGGTCGCACTGACGGCAATCAGCTCCAACTGCGGATTAGCCGCAATAATATCGGCAGAAATCATCACTTTGTTAGTAATGACAATATGTGCATCGCGCACCCGTTCTGCCGTTTCATCCGCACCTGTCGTACCGTAAACCGCAAGCTCGTGCGGAAAATCAAAATGAAAAACCCGGCCGGGCAAAGTATCCGCATCCAAAACAACGATCTTTTTATGATTCATAATTTCTATCCCCATTTGAAAAATGATTTATTTACACTAACAACAAATAGCAAATTTAAACCGCGCAACCTTATGATAACCTTTATCATTCCTCCGTCAATGTCCAATTCGGGAGAGGATGATGCTTAAAACCCTGACTTTTGCCGCACTGCATTTCAGCACCGCCTTCAGTGCAACCTATGTACTGACGGGCAGTATAGGCGTATCGGGGGCGGTCGCGCTGGTCGAGCCCCTAATCAACACCGTCGTTTTCTATTTCCATGAAAAAGCATGGAACCTTTACGAAAAAAATAAAACAGTCCAACAAACACAGCCGTTTCAGCTGCACCGATGCAGCTGACGTTTGAGCGGCATTTGACTTCGACGGACGGTATGTTACCCTTGCCGTTTTGACCAACAAGCAATGAAAGGACAAATATGGGCGGCCTGATTATTGAAGACTTGCAAGAAGGCTTCGGAAAAGAAGCAGTTAAAGGCAAAGAGATTACCGTGCATTACACAGGTTGGCTGGAAAACGGAACCAAATTCGACTCCAGCCTCGACCGCCGCCAGCCGCTGACCATCACGCTCGGTGTCGGACAAGTCATCAAAGGCTGGGACGAAGGCTTCGGCGGAATGAAGGAAGGCGGCAAACGCAAGCTGACCATCCCTTCGGAAATGGGCTACGGCGCACACGGCGCGGGCGGCGTGATTCCCCCGCACGCCACTTTGATATTTGAAGTCGAGCTGCTGAAAGTGTACGAATAAAGCTGCCCGGGCAATACCGTCTGACATAATGGCTTCAAGCAACGTAAACAACGAAATCAAAGACAAAAAACTCTCCCTGTGGGCCAAGCGTCAAGACGGTTCGGTAAAATGGTTCTGCGGACAGCCGGTTACGCGCACCGCCGCCGACAGCGACGACGTCGCCGCCGCCAACGGCAAGACCGCCGACAACATCAACACCAAGCACCTGCCGTCAACCTGCCGCGATGCGTCATCTGCCGTTTGCACAAAAACACCACGCGCCGATTTCAAACACTTTCAAAAAATCAGCCGTTACCGAGTATTGCCCGAATCACGGCAAATGGCAGAAAAACTTCGTCATTCCCGCAAAAGCGGGAATCTAGTTCGTTGAGTTTCAGTTATTTAGAATAAATTTTGAAACTTTAATCCCGTCATTCCCACGAAAGTGGGAATGACGGGATTTAATGATGCCGCCGGCGTGGCATCCTCCCCCTCCGACATCAAAGGCAAATATGTTCAGAAAGTTGAAGTCGCAAAAGGCGTCATTACCGCCCAAATGGCTTCAAGCAACGTAAACAATGAAATCAAAGGCAAAAAACTCTCCCTGTGGGCCAAGCGTCAAAACGGTTCGGTAAAATGGTTCTGCGGACAGCCGGTTCAGCGCGACAAAGCCGACGCCGACGCCGATGCCATTACCGCCGACACCGCCGCCAACAAGAAGATCGACACCAATCATTCCCACGAACCTACATCCCGTCATTCCCGCGAAAGTGGGAATGACGGGATTTAATGATGCCGCCGGCGTGGCATCCCCCCACCGACATCAAAGGCAAATATGTTAAGGAAGTTAAAGTCGCAAACGGCGTCATTACCGCCACAATGCTTTCAAGCGGCGTAAACAACGAAATCAAAGGCAAAAAACTCTCCCTGTGGGCCAAGCGTCAAAACGGTTCGGTAAAATGGTTCTGCGGACAGCCGGTTGCGCGCGCCGACAAAGCCAAAGACGACGTCAAAGCCGCCACCGCCAACGGCACCGACGACAAAATCAACACCAAGCACCTGCCGTCAACCTGCCGCGATGATTCATCTACCGGATAAGGCAAATTATACCATAAATTTTAAATAAATCAAGCGGTAAGTGATTTTCCACGGCCACTCGGATTAATCCGGGTGGCTTCCTTTTTAAGGGTTTGCAAGGCAAGCGGGGGCGTCCGTTTTGGCTGAAAATAATATATCGATTGCGCTTCAAGGCTCTGCGCGTACCTCATTGCCGCCCGTTTAAACACGGGGTTTATCTGACAGGCGCGCAATCCGCCCTCTCATGTACCGAACAAGCGGACTGGATTCCCGCCTGCGCGGGAATGACGGCAACCGGCCGGTTGCGTATCAAAAAATAAAGTAATTCGGCTAGATATAGTGGATTAACAAAAATCAGGACAAGGCGGCGAAGCCGCAGACAGTACAAATAGTACGGAACCGATTCACTTGGTGCTTCAGCACCTTAGAGAATCGTTCTCTTTGAGCTAAGGCGAGACAACGCCGTACTGGTTTTTGTTAATCCGCTATAATTTATTGAAGATGGCTGAAATTCAAAGCTACAGAAATTTATAAACAAAAAACAGCAACCCGCCGCCGTCATTCCCGCAAAAGCGGGAATCTAGACATTCAATGCTAAGGCAATTTATCGGGAATGACTGAAACTCAAAAAACTGGATTCCCACTTTCGTGGGAATGACGGAATGTAGGTTCGTGGGAATGACGGGATTTAAGTTTCAAAATTTATTCTAAATAACTGAAACTCAACGAACTAGATTCCCACTTTCGTGGGAATGACGAATTTTAGGTTGCTGTTTTTGGTTTTCTGTTTTGGTTTTTTGTCCTTGTGGGAATGACGGTTCACGCGAAAATGCCGTCCGAAAGGTTTTCGGACGGCATTTTTTGCGTTTTTCAGGAGGGGGCGGGTTCGTCGCCTTGTCTTGATTTTTGTTAATCCACTATACATTTTTATGCGGCTTACGTATTGAAAACGGATACATTGGCAAATACTATGGAAAAACATAGCCTGTTTTTCCGGTTTTATCGTATTATTCCAAAACTTACCCCATTGATAAGGAAGCGGTTTATGCTGCAAAGAACTTTGGCGAAATCCATCAGCGTTACCGGAGTCGGGCTGCATTCGGGCGAACGCGTCGCGCTGACCCTGCACCCCGCGCCTGAAAACAGCGGGATTTCCTTCCGCCGTACCGATTTGGACGGCGAGATGGGCGAACAAATCAAGCTGACCCCTTATTTGATCAACGATACCCGCCTTTCCTCCACCATCGTTACCGACAAAGGCGTGCGCGTCGGCACGATCGAACACATTATGTCCGCGCTGTCCGCCTACGGCATCGACAACGCGCTGATTGAGCTGAACGCGCCCGAAATCCCGATTATGGACGGCTCCAGCCTGCCGTTTATTTACCTTTTGCAAGATGCGGGCGTGGTCGATCAAAAGGCGCAAAAGCGTTTTTTGAAAATCCTCAAGCCTGTCGAAATCAAAGAAGCGGGCAAATGGGTGCGCTTTACGCCGTATGACGGCTTTAAGGTAACGCTGACCATCGAATTCGACCATCCGGTTTTCAACCGCAGCTCGCCCACTTTTGAAATCGATTTCGCCGGCAAATCCTACATCGACGAAATCGCGCGCGCGCGCACTTTCGGCTTTATGCACGAAGTGGAAATGATGCGCGCCCACAATCTGGGTTTGGGCGGCAATTTGAACAACGCCATCGTGATTGACGACACGGATGTCCTGAATCCTGAAGGCTTGCGCTATCCCGATGAGTTTGTGCGCCACAAAATCCTTGATGCCATCGGCGATTTGTATATCGTCGGACACCCGATTATCGGTGCGTTTGAAGGCTACAAATCGGGACACGCCATCAACAACGCACTCTTGCGCGCGGTTTTGGCAGACGAAACGGCTTACGACCGGGTGGAATTTGCCGACAGCGATGATTTGCCCGACGCATTTCACGAGCTGAACATCAGAACTTGTGGATAACGCTTTCTGTTTTTTCCGGTAAATTCCTAAAACTTAAAATTTCATCATTCCTACAAGGACAAAAACCAAAACAGAAACCTAAAATTCGTCATTCCCACGAAAGTGGGAATCTAGAATCTCGGACTTTCAGATAATCTTTGAATATTACTGTTGTTCTAAGGTCTAGATTCCCGCCTGCGCGGGAATGACGACAGAACGGTTTCTGTTTTTGGTTTTCTGTTTTTGTGGGAATGACAGGATGTAGGTTCGTAGGAATGACGTGGTGTAGGTTTCCGTATGGATGGATTCGTCATTCCCGCGCAGGCGGGAATCCAGTGCGTTGAGTTTCAGCTATTTAGAATAAATTTTGAAACTCTAATCCCGTCATTCCCACGAAAGTGGGAATCCAGAATCTCTAAAGCTTCAGCTAACCTTTGAATATTGCTGTTGTTCTAAGGTCTAGATTCCCGCCTGCGCGGGAATGACGGCAGAGCGGTTTCTGTTTTTTCCGATAAATTCCTAAAACTCAAAATTTCATCATTCCCACTTTCGTGGGAATGACGGGATGTAGGTTCGTGGGAATGACGCGGTACAGGTTTCCGTTACGTATCCCCATCCGAAAGTTTATTTATACACAAGCAATCCAAAGTTATCTGACTGAAATATTGTGAGATTTACCCGCAAATCTCATTTTTTCCACCACTTATACACAAATTCGGATGCGCACTCTGCCGATATGCAGAAATAAGACATTCGTGCCGACACCTGACCATTTCCACACGTTCCAAACACACTTTCCTCTCAAACCTCCACAGTATTCCGGTTCTTAAAGACATCGGCAGCCATTCGGTAAAGAAAAGTAGGATGCCATCTGCACAACAAGCAAACTATCCACAAAACTTATTCCCCATAAAAAACAATCCACAGGTATGCACAAAAGGGAATCCGCCTTACCGACACCCTAAAAAAGGTAATCCTGATGATTTTTAAAATAAAAAAAAGTTACCCACAGAAAATTTCTCCTATCAATATAATCATCGTTTTTTTATTTAATTTTTATATTTTATTTATAAGCCTTCAGGGAAACGCACGGTAAAGCGTAAAGGCATCTTTTCAAAAAATTAAAAAGTTAAGGATTGTTAAACAAGCGTAAATCAGGTAGAGTTGCGGTCGATAAATTAAATCTATAACGGAGCTTCCTGCAATGAAAGGCGATATTGGCGTAATCGGTTTGGCGGTTATGGGGCAAAACCTGATTTTGAATATGAACGATTGCGGATTTAAGGTTGTCGCCTACAACCGAACAATCGGTAAGGTGGACGAATTTTTAAACGGCGCGGCAAAAGGGACCGGTATTATCGGCGCGTACTCCCTGCAAGACTTGGTCGATAAGCTGGCAAAACCAAGAAAAATCATGATGATGGTTCGCGCAGGTTCGGTGGTTGACGACTTTATCGAACAACTGCTTCCGCTGTTGGAAGAAGGCGACATCATTATTGACGGCGGCAATGCCAATTACTCCGACACGACACGGCGGACACATTACCTTGCCGGAAAAGGGATTTTATTTGTCGGCGCGGGCGTATCCGGCGGCGAAGAAGGCGCGCGGCGCGGCCCGTCCATTATGCCGGGCGGGGATAAACGCGCTTGGGAAGCCGTCAAACCGATTTTTCAGGCGATTGCCGCCAAAACGCCGCAGGGCGAACCGTGTTGTGACTGGGTCGGCAGGGACGGCGCGGGGCATTTTGTCAAAATGGTGCATAACGGCATCGAATACGGCGATATGCAGTTGATTTGCGAAGCGTACCAGTTTATGAAAGACGGCTTGGGGCTGTCTTACGACGAAATGCACCGCGTGTTTGCCGAGTGGAACAAAACCGAGCTGGATTCTTATCTGATTGAAATCACTGCGGCAATTTTGGGCTATAAGGACGAAGGCGGTGAACCGCTGGTCGAGAAAATCCTCGATACGGCAGGGCAAAAAGGCACGGGCAAATGGACGGGCATCAATGCCTTGGATTTGGGTATTCCGTTGACGCTGATTTCCGAAGCGGTATTCGCCCGCTGCGTTTCGTCGTTCAAAGAACAGCGCGTGCAGACCGGCAAGCTGTTCGCCCGAACCGTTACGCCCGTCGAAGGCGGCAAACAAGAATGGGTCGAGGCGTTGAGACAGACCCTGCTTGCATCTAAAATCATTTCCTACGCACAAGGCTTTATGCTGATCCGCGAAGCGGGCGAAAGCTACGGCTGGGATTTGGACTACGGCAACACTGCGCTGCTGTGGCGCGAGGGGTGCATCATTCGCAGCGCATTCTTAAGCAATATCCGCGATGCCTATGAAAACAATCCCGATTTGGTGTTCTTGGGTACGGATCCGTATTTCAAAAATATTTTGGAAAACTGCCTGCCGGCGTGGCGCAAGGTGGTTGCCAAGGCGGTCGAATGCGGCATCCCTATGCCCTGCATGGCTTCGGCGATTACGTTCTTGGACGGCTACACGACCGAACGTCTGCCTGCCAACCTCTTGCAGGCACAGCGCGACTACTTCGGCGCGCACACTTACGAGCGCACCGACAAACCGCGCGGCGAGTTTTTCCATACCAACTGGACGGGCAAGGGCGGAGATACCGCTTCGACAACCTACGATATTTGATTCCGTTGCCGAAATGCCGTCCGAACCGTTCGGACGGCATTTGTTTTGCAGGAAATAGAAAGATGTTCCAATGGCTTTATGATGTATTGTGGCTGCTTGCGCCGATATGGATACGGCGTTATTTGGACAAACGCTCCGGAAGTGCCCCTGCATATCGGGCGCATCGGGGCGAGCGTTTCGGCAAGCCGTATCCGAATCCCGTTACCGGCGCGGTTTGGATACACGCCGTTTCGGTCGGGGAAACGCGTGCCGCCCAACCTTTGATACGCGAGTTGCGGCAGCGTTTTCCCGATGCGCCGCTGCTGATGACGCAGATGACCCCGACGGGACGGGAAACCGCGCAAGTTCTGTTTCCTGATGCACAATGCCGCTATCTTCCGTATGACAAAAAAACGTGGGTACGGCAGTTTTTGCGCGAACACCGCCCGATGTTCGGCATTTTGATGGAAACCGAAATCTGGCCCAATCTGATGAAGGAATGCCGGCGCACGGGTGTGCCGCTGTTTTTGGCGAATGCGCGGCTGTCGGAAAAATCGCTAAACGGTTATCTGAAAGTCCGCAGCCTGATCCGTCCTGCCGCCGCTTCGCTGATGGGCTGTCTGGCACAGACGGAGGCGGATGCGGCGCGGTTGGCGAAATTGGGCGCGGCATCCGTGCAGGTGTGCGGCAATACCAAATACGACCTGATGCCGTCGGAACAGATGAAAACGCTGGCGGGGCAGTTTGAAAAACGCATCGGAGACCGGCAGGTTGCCGTGTGCGGCAGCACGCGCGTTTATCGGGGTGAAGACGAGGCGGAAAAACTGCTGGCGGCGTGGCAACAATATCGCGGCGATGCCCTGCTGGTCGTCGTGCCGCGCCATCCCGAGCATTTTCAGACGGTATTTGAAACGGTAAAACGCTTCGGGTTTAAGGTTCAGCGGCGCAGCGACGGTTTGCCGGTCGAACCCGATACGCAGGTGTGGATAGGCGACAGTATGGGCGAGCTGTATGCGTATTACCTGTGCGCCGATGTCGCTTTTGTTGGCGGCAGTCTGGTCGATTCGGGCTGTCAGAACATCATCGAACCGCTTTCCTGCGGCGTTCCGACGATATTCGGCTTTTCGACCTACAATTTTTCCGAAGCCTGCCGGCACGCCTTGGCATCGGGTGCGGCGGTTCAAGTCGAATCGGCGGACGCGTGGCGGGAAGCCGTTGAAAAAAACTTATCGTCCGAGGAGGGCGGAATGCAGATGCAGGCGCGCGCGGACGGCTTTATCGCACAACATCGCGGAGCGGGCGCGAGAATCGCCGAGGCGGTACGGGAAGCGGTATGCGGACATCGGGGACGATAGTGATACAATCCGTATCCGAGTTTTCCGGTTGGAGTACCGTATGAGTATTTATGCCGTCGCGCACATCGTCCACCTGTATTGCGCCATCGCCTTTGTCGGCGGCGTGTTTTTTGAAGTGCTGGTTTTGTCCGTCCTGCATACGGGACGGGTGTCGTGCGAGGCGCGGCGCGAAGTGGAAAAGGCAATGTCTTACCGCGCCGTCAGGGTGATGCCGTTTGTGGTCGGACTGCTGTTCGCCAGCGGCATCGTGATGGCGGCAAACCGCTATCTTTCTATATTGGGCGAACCGTTTGCCACTTCCTTCGGTACGATGCTGACGCTGAAAATCCTGTTGGCGTTCAGCGTGTTGGCGCACTTCGCCATCGCCGTCGTCAAAATGGCGCGTTCCACACTGACCGTCGGCTGGTCGAAATACATACACACCGTCGTCTTTACCCATATGCTGCTGATTGTCTTTTTGGCAAAAGCGATGTTTTATATCAGCTGGTAACACAATTACATTTCAAATCAGGAGATTGAACCATGACAGAATATCCCGGCATCGGGTCGCCGTTGTTTTACGGCGTTTTTTTTGCGGCAGTGCTGGTCATGATTGCCTTGGATATGTTTTCGCTGAAGAAAAACGGCAGCCATAAAGTCGGCGTCAAAGAAGCCTTGGCATGGAGCGGCTTGTGGGTTGCCGTATCCTGCCTGTTCGCGGGCTGGCTGTATTTTGAACTCGCCGGCAATCTCGGCTACGGCGCGGCAGTCGCAAAAGAAAAAGTATTGGAATTCTTTACCGGCTACATTTTGGAAAAATCGTTGGCAGTCGACAATATTTTCGTGTTCCTGATGATATTCGGCTACTTCAAAGTCGCACCGCAGTTTCAGCACCGCGTGCTGCTGTACGGCGTATTGGGCGCATTGGTATTGCGCACCGTCATGATTTTCGTCGGCGCGGCACTGGTTCGGCAGTTTGAGTGGATTCTGTATCTGTTTGGCGCGTTCCTGCTCTATACTGGTATACACATGATGAAGCCCGAAGGCGATGAGAAAGAGGATTTGGCAAACAGCAGGCTGCTGAATGCCGTCAAGAAAGTCGTTCCGGTCGGCACGGAATTTCACGGCGAGAAATTTTTTACCGTCGAAAACGGCAAAAAAATCGCCACGCCGCTGTTTTTGGTGCTGGTCATGATTGAATTGAGCGATGTCGTGTTTGCTGTGGACAGTATTCCCGCCGTCTTTGCCGTTACCACCGATCCGTTTATCGTGCTGACTTCCAATATTTTCGCTATTTTGGGTTTGCGGGCGATGTATTTCCTACTGGCGGATGTGGCGGAACGCTTTATCTTCCTGAAATACGGCTTGGCATTCGTGTTGAGTTTTATCGGTGTGAAAATGCTGGTAATGCATTGGGTGCATATCCCGATTTCCGTTTCACTGTCGGTCGTGTTCGGCGCGTTGGGTGCATCGATACTGACCTCGTTAATTTATACGAAAAAACAGCCTGATAAATAAAATGCCGTCTGAACGCCGACAAAATGGTTGACAGCATCAGGCTTGATGTATAGAATTTCGAGCTTATCGGGTCGTTAGCTCAGTCGGTAGAGCAGCGGACTTTTAATCCGTTGGTCGAGCGTTCGAATCGCTCACGACCCACCAGATAAAGCAAAAAAGCTGAGTTTTCAAAACTCGGCTTTTTTTGTCTTCCGACAATCCTTGTTCGGAAAGCGCGGCATTTCGTCAAATTCTTTGGTGCGGCTTCCGTATTTTTCCCGAAAATCCCTTATAATTCCGCCTCTGCAACCTTCATCGGGTGATGCTTTATGCGTTGTCCCGAGTATTGAAATATTATAGTGGATTAACAAAAACCAGTACGGTATTGCCTCGCCTTAGCTCAAAGAGAACGATTCTCTAAGGTGCTGAAGCACCAAGTGAATCGGTTCCGTACTATCTGTACTGTCTGCGGCTTCGCCGCCTTGTCCTGATTTTTGTTAATTCACTATACAAGTACCCACTAGGAAAGAACAAACGTGGATAAACTGAAAATCTCCGCAAACGGCCCGCTCAACGGGGAAATAACGGTCTCGGGCGCGAAAAACGCGGCATTGCCGCTGATGTGCGCGGGTTTGCTGACATCGGGTACGTTGCGCCTGAAAAATGTGCCTATGCTGGCAGATGTGAAAACCACGCAAAAGCTGCTTCAGGGGATGGGCGCGCGCGTCCTGACCGACAATATCAGCGAATTTGAAATCAACGGCGGTACGGTAAACAATACCTGCGCGCCGTATGAGCTGGTCAGAACTATGCGCGCCTCGATTTTGGTGCTTGGCCCGACGCTGGCGCGTTTCGGCGAGGCGCAAGTCAGCCTGCCGGGCGGCTGCGCCATCGGTTCGCGCCCCGTCGATCAGCATTTGAAAGGCTTGGAAGCGATGGGGGCGGAAATCGTCATCGAACACGGTTACGTCAAAGCCAAAGGCAAACTCAAAGGTACGCGCGTGGCGATGGATGTCGTTACCGTCGGCGGCACGGAAAACCTGCTGATGGCGGCGACGCTGGCGGAAGGTACGACGGTTTTGGAAAACTGCGCCATCGAGCCTGAAGTGGTCGATTTGGCGGAATGCCTGGTCAAAATGGGCGCGAAAATCAGCGGCATCGGTACGTCCACAATGATTGTGGAAGGTGTGGACGAGCTGCACGGCTGCGAACACAGCGTTGTCCCCGACCGGATTGAAGCGGGGACGTTCCTGTGTGCGGTGGCGATAACCGGCGGCAGGGTGGTTTTGCGGAATGCTGCGCCGAAAACGATGGAAGTGGTGTTGGACAAACTGGTTGAGGCAGGTGCGGTGATTGAGGCGGGCGACGATTGGATCGCCATCGATATGCGGCAGCGTCCGAAGGCGGTGGACATCCGCACGGTCGTCCACCCCGGCTTCCCCACGGATATGCAGGCGCAGTTTATGGCATTGAATGCCGTGGCGGAGGGAAGCTGCCGCGTGGTGGAAACGATTTTTGAAAACCGCTTTATGCACGTCCCCGAGTTGAACCGGATGGGGGCGAACATTACAACCGAGGGCAATACGGCATTTGTGCAGGGTGTGGAACGGCTTTCCGGCGCAGTCGTCAAGGCGACGGATTTGCGTGCGTCCGCAAGCCTCGTTATCGCCGGTTTGGCGGCGCGCGGCGAAACCGTGGTCGAACAGATTTACCACTTGGATCGCGGTTATGAAAATATTGAAAAAAAACTCGGCAGCGTCGGCGCGAAAATCGAGCGCGTATCCGGCTGATCGGGTTGCGATGCCGTCTGAAGCCTTCAGACGGCATCAATTGTTTCTGTATCGCAAACACTGATTGAAAAGGACTGATTATGGCATTTTTAAAACTGACCGAACAAAACGTGCAGGGCAAAACCGTCCTCATTCGCGCCGATATGAACGTGCCGTTCAAAGACGGCAAAATCAGCGACGACACCCGTATCCGCGCCTCACTTGCGTCCATCAAATACTGCTTGGACAACGGCGCGTCCGTCATCGTGATGACCCACTTGGGTCGCCCGACCGAAGGCGAATTCCATTCCGAAGACGATGTCGCGCCCGTTGCCGCGCACTTGGGCGGTCTGTTGGGCAAAGACGTGAAAGTATTGAACGACTGGCGTGAAAACAAACCGGCTTTGAACGCGGGCGATGTCGTGATGCTGCAAAACGTGCGTATCAACAAAGGCGAGAAGAAAAACGATTTGGAACTGGGCAAAGCCTACGCTTCTTTGTGCGACGTGTTCGTCAATGACGCGTTCGGCACCGCGCACCGCGCCCAAGCCTCGACCGAAGCCGTCGCCCAAGCCGCTCCCGTTGCCTGCGCCGGCGTATTGATGGCGGGCGAACTCGACGCTTTGGGCAAAGCCTTGAAACAGCCCGCGCGCCCGATGGTTGCCATCGTTGCCGGCAGCAAAGTGTCCACCAAGCTGACCATCCTCGAATCGCTGGCGGACAAAGTCGACCAACTCATCGTCGGCGGCGGTATCGCCAACACCTTCCTGTTGGCGGAAGGTAAAGCCATCGGCAAATCTTTGGCGGAACACGATTTGGTGGAAGAATCCAAAAAAATTATGGCGAAAATGGCGGCCAAAGGAGGTTCTGTGCCGCTGCCGACCGATGTCGTCGTTGCCAAAGCCTTTGCCGCCGATGCCGAAGCGGTGGTAAAAGACATTGCCGACGTTGCCGAAGACGAGATGATTTTGGACATCGGCCCGAAATCTGCCGCCGCGCTTGCCGATTTGCTTAAAGCCGCCGACACGGTCGTTTGGAACGGACCGGTCGGCGTGTTCGAGTTTGACCAGTTCGCAGGCGGTACGAAAGCCCTTGCCGAAGCCATTGCCCAAAGCAAAGCGTTCTCCATTGCTGGCGGCGGCGACACGCTGGCGGCGATTGCCAAATTCGGCGTTACCGACCAAATCGGCTACATCTCCACCGGAGGTGGCGCGTTCCTTGAGTTCTTGGAAGGTAAAGAGTTGCCTGCCGTAGCCGCTTTGGAAAAACGCGGCGAGTAAACGGTTTGATATAAAAAAATGCCGTCTGAAACGTTGTGCTGTTTCAGACGGCATTTTTGTGTGGCGGTTATTGTGCTTTGGCATTCCATTCTGCCGGTGTGGCGGCTACCGAAATGGAAAGTGCGTGCAGTTCGTTGCTTTCCAGTTGGGCTTTAAGCCCGTCTTTAATCAGGCGGTGGCGCGCGAGGCGTGCCTTGCCTTCAAATTCTGATGAAACGATGACGGCGAAAAAATGATGTCCGTCGCCTTCTACTTCGATGTGTTCGCATTTTGCCACGCCTTCAATCATGGCTTTTACTTGTTCCGAGGTCAGCATGGTAGGTTCCTTGTTGGAAAAATGCGCCATTATACTGGCAAATTGAAATGCCGTCTGAAAACGGGTTCGGACGGCATTTTTGACGGTGTTTTATTTTTTGGCTTTGAAGCCGAGCAGGTGCTGGGTGGTGGCAAGCCACGCGCCGAATATCCCCAGTGCGATGACGAAGCCGAACACCAGTGCGATTTCTCCCGGGTAGAAGAAACGCCAGCCGATATTAAGTCCGTAGGGTTTGAAGATGGCATCGACCAAGGGGCGCACGGCAGAGAGCAGCCAACCGCAAAGCCCCAAGCTGACGGCGGCGGAAAGGATGCTCTGCCACATGGCTTGATAAAGGAATGGGCGGCGGATAAACGACGCGGGCGCGCCCAAGAGTTTGGTGATTTCGATTTCTTCTTTTCGGCTGAGGATTTGCAGTCGGATGGTGTTGTGCGCGACAAGGACGAACGCCATCCCCAGCGTCAGGGAAAGAAACCATAAGATTTTACGGATGAATTCGTTGATTTGGTACAGTGTCTGTACCCATTCCGTATCCATGTTGGCGGATTCGACCATAGGCAGTTTGGTAATGTCCCGGTAGATTGCCTGCATTTGGGCGGGCGTGGTTGCCGGGTCGGGGGTAACGATAAAGACATCCGGCAGGGGGTTACCGTCAAGCATGGAAATCAGATTTTGGTCGAGATTGGACTGTAATTCTTCCAAACCGTCTTCTTTGCTGATAAAGCGGATGTTGTCGAGCCGTTTGTCGCGCACCAGCAGGCTGCGGACGGTATCGCTGTCGCTTTGTGCGGCGGCGGTTTCCATATAGACGGTGATTTGCGGCGACTCATTGAGTTTGCCCAACACGCTTTGCCCGCTTTGGATGCCCAAGTACATAAACAGCGGCAGGGTCATGGCGACGGCGAGCATTATGAGGGTAAGCAGTGTGCCGAAAGGTTGGCGCAGAAGCTGTTTGAGCGCGGTGCGCGCGGATTCGACGTGCAGCGAGAGGTAGTGGATGATGCTCATGCGAGTCGTCCTTTCGAGAGGCGCAGGATGCGGTGTCCGTAGTCCGCCATCAGGGTTTCGTCATGTGCGGCGACGATGACGGTTGTTCCCGCTTCGTGGAAGGTTTTGAACAATTCCATAATATCGAGCGCGTAGGCGCGGTCGAGGTTGGCGGAGGGTTCGTCGGCAATCAGCAGGCTGGGCTGGTGAACGACGGCGCGGGCGATGCACAGGCGTTGTTGTTCACCGCCGGAGAGGGTTACGGGATCGTCCAATTCTCGTCCTTTCAGGCCGACTTTTTCGATGGCGATGCGGGCACGCTCTTCGGCTTTGCGCGGCGGATAGCCGATAATCCGAAGCGGCAGGATGACGTTTTGCAGGACGTTGCGGTCGTAGAGGATTTTGTGGTCTTGGAACACGATGCCGATGTGTTGGCGCATAAAGCCGATTTGGTTGTCGGACAATGTGCCGAGATCCTGCCCGTTAAACAGGATTTTGCCCCTGCTCGGCTTGGTGATGCCCGAAATCAGCTTGAGGACGGTGGATTTGCCCGAACCGGAGTGTCCCGCGATAAATATCATTTCGCCTTTGTTGATTTGGAAGCTGACGTTTTTCAGGGCTTCAAAACCGCCGGGATAGGTTTTGGAAACTTGTTCGAAACGGATCATAGGAGGTCCTGTAAGGAAGGGCGGCATATCGTTTCGGGCGGTTGCGTCCGCAGGGATATGCCGTCTGAACAATAGGTAAGACAGTGCCGATTATAAAGATTCCGCCTGTTTTTAGATAGTGGATAAGTTTGGCGGATACCGAAGGTCGGGCGGGAAAAATGCCGTCTGAAGCGGCTTCAGACGGCATCCGGCGTTTAACGGCATTTTGAATGGGCGAGTTTGACGGCTTCGGTCAGGCTTTTTTCGTTCACTTCCCCGGTAATGGTTTGTTTGTACCCGCATTTCGGGGCTTCGACGACGGTAAAGGGCAGTACGCCGACATTGTTTCCGTAGGATTTCATAAAGTTTCGGCTGTTCGCCTCGGTGTAACGCCAAATCGGGTAGGAAACAGGAGTTTGTTTGAGGAAGTTGCCGATATTGTCGGATGTGTCGAGCGCGATGCCGACCATATCGACGCTGCCTTTTTTCTGCGCTTTGTACCATTTGGACATGGCGGGCATCTCTTTTTGGCACGGGCCGCACCAGGTTGCCCAAAGGTTGACGATGCGTACGGGGGCTTTGAGTGATTGCAGGCTTTGTGGGGTGTTGTCTTTCCATCCGGCCAGTTCGTCTGCCGAGGCGGTATGTGCGGCAAATGTGGCGGCAAGGGTGATTGCGGCAAGATTCAAGTATTTCATCGTTTTGTCCTTTGTATGTCGATTCGGGTATTGTAAACCGTTTGGTACGGTTGTAGGCGGGATATTGAGTAAAACCCTGTGTAAGCCGATAATAAGGGGATTGTCGAGAAGCAAGGAAATGTCATGCCTGAAATCAAAATTTTCCACAATCCGCGTTGCAGCAAATCGCGTGCCGCCTTGTCCCTATTGGAAGAACGCGGCATTGCTGCCGAAGTGGTCAAATATTTGGATACGCCGCCCGACTTGTCCGAATTGAAGGATATTTTCAACAAATTGGGCTTGGCATCGGCGCGCGGGATGATGCGCGTGAAAGATGATTTGTATAAGGAATTGGGTTTGGATAACCCCAATTTGGACAATGACGCGCTGCTGCGTGCCATCGCCGATCATCCCGCCCTGTTGGAGCGTCCGATTGTTTTGGCAAACGGTAAGGCGGCTGTCGGCAGACCGCTGGAAAATATCGAAGCGGTATTGTGAACAAACGGCTGTTTTGCAGCCGCAACGGCTTGCGCTATTACCTGTTGGGCGGTTTCTGTTTGAGTGTTTTTCCGTTTTTGCTGGTGTTTGCCTCATCCGTTTGGGCGGTTTATCGGACGGGCGGGCAGGTTTTGCCGCCGTATGTCCGGGCGGATGCCGCGCTGGTGTTGGGTGCCGCCGCGTGGGACAAACACCCTTCTCCGGTTTTTCGGGAACGCATCAACCACGCCATCGCGCTTTATCAGAGCCGCAGGGTAGGCAAAATCGTGTTTACGGGAGGACGAACCAAAAAAGGCTATATGACCGAAGCCGAGGTCGGGCGGCGGTACGCGCTCAAACAGGGGGTTCCGGCGCGCAACATCCTGTTTGAAAACACTTCGCGCAACACTTATGAAAACCTGAACAACATCCGTCCGGTTTTGCGTGCCAACGGTATTGCCAGCGTGGTGATTGTCAGCGATCCCTACCATTTGGCGCGGGCGGCGGAAATGGCGGAGGATTTGGGTGTCCGCGTTTATATGTCTGCCACCCCGACCACGCGGTTTGATGCGGGAAATAAGAAAAAAATCTTTATGCTGCAAGAGGGATATGCGTTATCCCTCTACCGTTTGGAAAAATGGGGCAGCCGCTTTTTGGGATGGCTGTCTGATTGAAGCGGTAGAAAATGCCGTCTGAAACTTATCCGCAGGCAGGGTTCGGACGGCATTTTTGATGCCCAAGCACGGTAAAACCAGTAAAATAAACGCTTTCAAAGATTTCGGAGTCATCATGACCGTCAAAACCCGTTTCGCCCCCAGCCCCACCGGCTACCTGCACATTGGCGGCGTTCGCACCGCCTTGTTTTCGTGGGCGTTTGCCCGCCATCATAAAGGCGAATTTTTATTGCGCATCGAAGACACCGACTTGGCGCGTTCTACCGCCGAATCCGTCAACATCATCCTCGACGGCATGAAATGGGTCGGCCTGAACTACGACAACGCCGACAATGTCGTGTACCAAACCCGCCGTTTCGACCGCTACAAAGAAGTCATTGCCGAACTTTTAGAAAAAGGCCATGCCTACTACTGCTATTGCAGCAAAGAAGAGCTGGAAGCCATGCGCGAGAAAGCCGAAAAAGAAGGCACGGCGACTTACGACCGCCGCTGGCGGCCGGAAGCGGGCAAAACCCTGCCCGAAATCCCTGCCGGCGTGCAACCCGTCGTCCGCTTCAAAACGCCTTTGGATGGCGTAACCAAGTGGGCGGACTTGGTCAAAGGCGAAATTTCCATCCCCAACGAAGCCCTCGACGACCTGATTATCGCACGCGCCGACGGCACACCGACCTACAACTTCTGCGTCGTGGTGGACGACTACGACATGGGCGTTACCCACGTTATCCGGGGCGACGACCATGTGAACAACACCCCGAAACAAATCAACATCTTAAAAGCCATCGGCGCAAACCTGCCCGAATACGGACACCTGCCCATGATTCTCAACGAACAAGGCAAAAAAATCTCCAAACGCAGCGGCGATACCGTCGCCATTACCGATTTCGGCGCAATGGGCATCCTGCCCGAAGCCATGCTCAACTATCTGGCGCGCTTGGGCTGGGCGCACGGCGACGACGAGTTCTTTACGATGGAACAATTCATCGAATGGTTTGATTTGAAAGACGTTTCCCCGTCTCCAAGCCGTATGGACTTGAAAAAACTCTACTGGATCAACGGCGAACACATCAAAATCACCACCAACGAAAAACTGGCCGAAATGGTGAAACCGCGCCTCGCCCTGCGCGATATCCATGAAACAAGCAAGCCTGCTTTGGAAGACGTGTTGGCATTGGTCAAAGACCGCGCCCAAGATTTGAACGCCTTGGCAGACGAATGTCTGTATTTCTACAAAAAACAAGTCCCTGCCGAAGCCGATGTTGCCAAACACTGGGACGACGAAGCCGCCGCCCGTATGCTGCGCTTTGCCGAACGCCTCGAAGGGCTGGAAGACTGGAATGCCGAAGCCATCCACGACCTCTTCAAACCCTTCTGCGACGAAGAAGGCATTAAAATGGGCAAACTCGGCATGCCCCTGCGCCTTGCCGTCTGCGGTACGGCGAAAACCCCCAGCGTCGATGCTGTGTTGGCATTAATCGGCAAAGAAGAAGTGTTGAAACGCATCCGCGCTTAAGTTATCCACAGGCGTGGGCGATGCCGTCTGATGTCGGAATGCGGCTTCAGACAGCATTCAAACGGAAGTTGAACATGAAAAAAATATTGTATTTTCTGATGTTTGTTTTTTCTACAAGCGTATGGGCGGGGGATGCGGAAGACAATCTGCTCAGCATCCAATCCGGCTATCGTGCCTTACTGCAAAAACAAAACAATCTGGACGGAAAAATCATCGGGATGCAGTCGGATTTGGAAGATGCGCGCCGGCGTTTGCAGACGGCTCAGGCAGACATCGCCCGTTTGGAAGCGGAAATTCCTGCAGCAATGGCGCAAAAAGCCCGGCAGGCTGAAGAGCTGAGGCAAATCGGAGTGCGTTTGGACCATGCTTGGAATGCGGTTTACGGCGCAGGGGGAACGAAAGCGTCGGGGAATTGACCGATGAATTCCCTCTTTGTAGACAATACTGTTTTCATTACACGGCTGAAAGCCGGGCATATCGGCAGGTTGGTTCAGGCGTTGTTTGAGGAGTGGCACGGATTTGAACCGTGGTCTTCTGTGGATAAGATTCATGCCTATTACGGCAGGTGTTTGAAGGATGACGAACTGCCGCTGGCTTTTGCGGCTGTGGATGATTCCGGAACCCTGTTGGGTTCGGCTACGGTCAAGCGGCATGATATGGAAAGTTTTCCACAGTATGAATATTGGTTGGGTGATGTCTTTGTTTTACCTGAATATCGCGGAAAAGGCATTGGCAGGAGGCTGGTCGCCCACTGCATAGGCGCAGCGCGTTCGCTGGGGATAAAGTTCTTGTATCTTTATACGCCTGATGTGCAAATATTTTATGAATCATTCGGCTGGGCGGTTGTCGGGCGACATTTCCATAACGGTGAATGGGTTACGGTTATGCGTTTGGATATGGATAAGGTTTAAGCCGAATGGACAAATGCCGTCTGAGCTGTTCGGACGGCATTTTTATGTTTGGAAACTTCTTGTCAGATAATGTTTATCCACAGATTTTTCCATATGGTTTGATGCTGTTCCGCCAACGGAAATTAAGATACGGATTTGCACAAATCTTTCAGACGGTACAGTTCTGACAATGCTTTGCGCGGGGTCAGGCTGTCGGGATCGAGTTTTTCCAAGGCTGCTGCCAATATACCTTCAAAATGTTTTTCCTCTGCTTTGTCCACAAAGTTGCCCACATTCGGTTCATCTCCTTTTTCAGACGGCATGGTACTGAAAATATCCAGTTGGGGACGGTTTGCGGCGGCTTGGTTTTCCAGTCCGTTCAAATGCTTTTGGGCGGATTTCAATGCGCGTACAGGCAGGCCGGCGAGTTTGGCAACGGCGATGCCGTAGCTTTTGCCGGCGGGCCCCGGTTGGATTTGGTGCAGAAACACGATGTCCTGTCCCTGTTCGAGCGCGGAAAGGTGCATATTGACGGCGGCGGCGTGGGCTTCGGGCAGGTAGGTCAGCTCGAAATAGTGGGTAGCAAACAGGCTGAAGGATTTGTTTTTTTGCAGCAGGTGTTCGGCAACGGCGTGCGCGAGGGCGAGGCCGTCGAAAGTGGAAGTACCACGTCCGACTTCGTCCATTAAAACAAGGCTTTGTTCGGTGGCGTGATGCAGGATGTAGGCAGTTTCGCTCATTTCGACCATGAAGGTGGAGCGGTTGGAGGCGAGGTCGTCCGATGCGCCGATGCGGGTGAAGATTTGATCGATGGGCCCGATTGTGGCGGCATCGGCAGGCACGAAACAGCCGGTGTGTGCCAATAAAACAATCAGCGCGACTTGGCGCATGTAGGTGGATTTGCCGCCCATATTGGGGCCGGTGAGCAGCATGAGGCGGTGTTTGTGGTCAAGGTCGGTGTGGTTGGCGGTGAAGTGGCGTACCTGCTGTTCGACAACGGGATGGCGGCCGTTTTCGATGTGGATAACCGGATAGTCGGCAAACTCGGGGCGGACGAAGTTCCGCTCTTTTGCCAAGGCTGAAAATGTGGACAATACGTCCAGCGCGGCGGCGGCTTTGGCGGCTTTTTGAAGCTGCGGCAATGCCGTCTGAAGGTTTTTCAATACGCCGTCAAAGAGTTGTTTTTCTAAGGCGAGGGCTTGCTCTTGAGCAGTCAGTACTTTGTCTTCAAAGGCTTTCAGTTCCGGCGTGATGAAGCGTTCGGCGTTTTTGAGGGTTTGCCGGCGTTGGTAGTCGGCAGGTGCTTGTTCGGCTTGGGTTTTGGACAATTCAATGTAAAAGCCGTGAACGCGGTTGAACTCGACTTTGAGTGTGGACAAACCGGTACGTTCGCGTTCCTTGGCTTCCAAATCCAGCAAAAATTCGTCGCCATGGTTTTGAATGCGGCGCAATTCGTCCAGTTCGGGATGAAAACCGTGGTTGATGACATTGCCGTCTTTTAGTCAGACGGAAGGTTCGGGCAAAATGGCTTGGCGGAGCTGTTCGGCTGTGGATAGGTTTTCCGGGAAAACGGCTTTGAGGGTTTCCAACAGGCTGCTGCCGTTTGTGGACAAGTCGATTTCTGACAGGGCAAACAGGCTGTCGCGCAGGGCGGCGAGGTCGCGCGGGCGGGCGTTGCCGACGGCGATGCGGGCAGCAATGCGTTCAATGTCCGCAATGTTTTTCAGACGGCATTGGAGGGGTTCGTATTGGCTGTCCAGCGCGGTTACAGCTTCTTGGCGGGCGCGGATGTGGGCGCGGTTGCGCAAAGGGTGGTGCAGCCAGAGAGCCAAGAGGCGGCTGCCCATGTGGGTGGTGCAAAGGTCGAGCGTGGACATCAGGGTCGGCGATTTTTTGCCGGAGAGGGTTTGCGTGATTTCGAGATTGCGGCGCGTGGCGGCATCCATACCGATATATTGGCTGTCGGTTTCGAGCGACAGGCCGTCCAAGTGTTGCGGCATCAGGTTTTGCGTCAGGCGGATATAGTTCAACAGTGCACCTGCCGCGCCAATCGCAACGGCGTGTTCTTTGCCATCCAAACCGAAGCCGCGCAAATCCTGGCAGCCGAAATATTCCGTCAGCAGTTTTTCCCCGCGTCGGCGGCAAACTGCCACGCGTTCAGGCGCGTAACACCCGATGCCGTCTGAAGTTGCGGTGCGTTTTTACTGTCAGGCAACAGAATTTCCGCCGCCTGCAGGCGCGCCAGTTCGTCGTCCAATTTATCCACAGTCGTCAGCTTGGTTTTGAATTCGCCGCTTTGCAGCGATGCCCACGCCAAACCGATGTATTTTTTGTCGGGGGACACGGCAACGATGCGGTTGGTTTCCTTGTCTTCCAGCAATGCGGAATCGGTTAGCGTGCTAGGCGTTACGATGCGCACGACTTTGCGTTCCACCGGCCCTTTGCCTGCGCCGACTTCGCCGACCTGTTCGCAAATCGCCACGCTTTTGCCCAACTTGACCAGGCGCGCCAGATATTGTTCGGCGGCGTGAAACGGCACGCCTGCCATTTTAATCGGTACGCCGTCCATCTGCCCGCGCGTGGTCAGGGTAATATCCAAAAGTTTTGCCGCTTCTACCGCATCGTCGAAAAACATCTCGTAAAAATCGCCCATACGGTAAAACACCAGTTTGTCGGTATGTTGCGCTTTGATGCCGAGGTATTGCTGCATCATTGGGGAAACGGCGGATTTGGACATGGGGCTGCCTTATCATTAGGAAAACGGTATTGTAGCAAAAGGTTTTGTCTTCGACGGAATGAGACTGACCGTAAGCCTGTCAATAAAGTTGTGGAGACAAGTAGGAAAACAGCAAAGTTATCCACAGGAATATTATTAAGTCAAAAAACATCCACGTTTATCTGTCCTATACGGCAAGCCTTAAACTCAAACTTATTTGACGAAAAGGTAATGAAAATATTGGATATTTGCAACTTATACACAAGCAGATCCGCAATCATCAAAATCATCATTAAAATTTTAAATTCAAATATTGATGGTAAAAGTTTTGGAAATCTGTGCAAACAGTAAAATTCATCTATATCAAATAAGCATCAAGTAGTTAGATGTAATAGTGGAATGTAACTTTATTTCAGAATACAATACAGATATTGAAATTTCGTTTCACAGCTTGGAGTATATACATGAGCATTAAAGTAGCGATTAACGGTTTCGGCCGCATCGGCCGCCTCGCATTGCGTCAAATTGAAAAAGCCCACGGCATCGAAGTCGTCGCTGTCAACGACCTGACCCCTGCCGAAATGCTGCTGCACCTTTTCAAATACGACAGCACGCAAGGCCGTTTCCAAGGTACTGCCGAATTAAAAGACGATGCCATCGTGGTAAACGGCAAAGAAATCAAAGTTTTCGCCAATCCGAATCCCGAAGAATTGCCTTGGGGCGAGTTGGGTGTGGATGTCGTCCTCGAATGTACCGGCTTCTTTACCAATAAAACCAAAGCCGAAGCACACATCAGGGCCGGCGCGCGCAAAGTCGTGATTTCCGCACCCAGCGGCAATGATGTGAAAACCGTCGTATATGGCGTGAACCAAGACATTTTGGACGGCAGCGAAACCGTTATCTCCGCTGCTTCCTGCACCACCAACTGCCTTGCCCCGATGGCGGCAGTCCTGCAAAAGGAATTCGGCGTAGTCGAAGGCCTGATGACCACCATCCACGCCTACACCAGCGACCAAAACACCCTTGACGCGCCGCACCGCAAAGGCGATTTGCGCCGCGCCCGCGCCGCCGCGCTCAACATCGTGCCCAACAGCACCGGCGCCGCCAAGGCCATCGGTCTGGTTATCCCTGAATTGAACGGCAAACTCGACGGCTCCGCCCAACGCGTCCCTGTTGCCACCGGCTCGCTGACCGAATTGGTTTCCGTCCTCGAACGCCCTGTAACCAAAGAAGAAATCAACGCCGCGATGAAAGCAGCCGCCAGCGAATCTTACGGCTACAACGAAGATCAAATCGTTTCTTCCGACGTTGTCGGCATCGAATACGGCTCGCTCTTCGATGCGACCCAAACCCGCGTGATGACCGTGGGCGGCAAACAATTGGTGAAAACCGTTGCCTGGTACGACAACGAAATGTCCTACACCTGCCAACTCGTCCGCACTTTGGAATACTTTGCAGGCAAAATCTAAGGCTTGAACAAACCTGTGGATAAGTAAATGCCGTCTGAACACATTGCGTTCAGACGGCATTGTTTATCTGTATAGTGGATTAAATTTAAACCAGTACGGCGTTACCTCGCCTTGCCGTACTATTTGTACTGTCTGCGGCTTCGTTGCCTTGTCCTGATTTAAATTTAATCCGCTATAACTTGATATTGCGGCTTATGGTGAACAAACAACAGCCGTTTGTTCAACTGCTATGCGGCAAAACCGGATTTTTGCCCGATTTAAAGCGGGGTTGGGGAAAGATCAATAACGGTTGCACGGTTTTCCTCGATTTGAAATCTGACTTCGTAATCTGCAATATTCATCACATAAATCCGTTCGGGAATATTCTGATAGGCGGGGCGCGGATCTTGGGCAATGCTTTGGCTGATAAGGTTTTTGGTGTTTGCAGATAAATTTTCCGCGCCGATGTTTTCCTGCCAAACGACTTCCAACTCTACGGGTTTGCCGCTGACGAAACCGGATGCGGCATCGGGTTTGGATTCGACAAAGGGGATATAAGGTTTGATGTCCACAATCGGTGTGCCGTCCAGCAGGTCTGCGCCGCTGCAATAGAGGCGGACGGGTTTGCCGGTTTCGATGCGTTCGAGTTTCAGGAGCGAGAGTCCGAGATGGTTGGGGCGGTGGGGGCTGCGCGTGGCGAACACGCCCATTTTTTGTTTGCCGCCGAGCCGTGGCGGGCGCACCATTTGCGCCCAGCCTTCATCCAATACGCCGTGAAAAATAAAACTTATCCACACATAATCGAAATCTTCCAGCCCGCGCACGCTGTCTGCGGTGAATTTGGGATTCAGCTCGATGCATACTTCTGCGGCAGAGACCAAACCGGGCTGGCGGGCGATGCCGAATTTCTGTTTGTAGGGCGAGCGGGCGGTGCCGATGGGGGTAATGGTATAAGTCATAAGGTTGTGGATAAGTTTTTTGGAAAAACCTTATCTTATCACAATCGGTTTTACCGCTTTTGGGCAGTAATTTGTTATAATACAGGGCATTTTAATCGCGTTGAAATAATGAGATGATTGTTTCCATTGATGTTGATGCACAAAAAACGTTTACGCCACTGTGTCCTGACGAACTGCCCGTGAACGAGGGGCATTTGATTGTCGAGGAGTTGAATGCGCAAGCCGCTTTGGCGGATTTGCGCGTGATGACGAAAGATGCGCATCATATGGTAGCGAAATGGCTTGTGGATAACCCTGTTGATATGTTGAAGCCGACAGGTTTGCCTGATGCGGATTTGACTTGGGTGGCTCATGCGATGGTCGGTACGCGCGGCTATGAATTATTGGACGGACTGCCTTCTACCAAAGAATACGATTATTGCGTTTGGAAAGGTGTTGATCCTGAATTGCATCCTTACGGCGCGTGTTTTCACGATATTGAGGAAAAACTAAGCACAGGGCTGATTGAATGGCTGCGTTGTCAAAATACGGATACGGTTATTATCGGTGGGTTAGCTACGGATTATTGTGTTAAAACAACGGTTTTGCAGTTACTCAAAGGCGGTCGTTGGCAGGTTGTCGTCAATGAAGCGGCTTGTCGGGGTATTGCGCCGGAAACCATCGAAACAGCATGGCAGGAAATGCATTCTGCTGGGGCAATCATCTTAAAAAACGCTGATGAAATAAATAAATATATTAATAATCAATAAGTTAAAATTGTTTCACGTGAAACCCCCTTCCTAAATATGAAAATTTTGCTTGTCCGCTTGTCTAGTATGGGCGATTTAATTCACACTTTGCCCGCAATCGAAGATTTGGCGCGACAATGTCCTGATGTAGAACTGCATTGGCTATGTGAGGCTGGATTTGCAGATATTGCGCGCCTGCATCCGTTTGTAAAAAAAATCCATGTGATGAAATGGCGGCAATGGCGCAAACATCTCTTTCGGGCTGAAACTTGGCGGGAAATGGGTCATCTGAAACAGACTTTGCGGCAGGAAGTATTTGATTTCGTATTGGACAGTCAAGGTCTGATTAAAAGCGCGTGTTTCGCCAAAATGGCAAAATCCCCGATTTGTGGTTTGGATAAAAACAGTGCGCGCGAGGGATGGGCTGCTTTGGCGTATGTAGAAACATACGCTGTACCGAAGGGAAAAAATGCCGTTTGGCGCAACCGTGAACTGTTTGCCCAAGTATTTGGGTATGTAATGCCTGAAACGCAGGTATTTGGCTTGACTGCTCCTGAGGCAGGTCGTCTGAAAAATTTAGAGCAGCCGTATTATGCGGCTTTGCACGCGACTAGCCGAGACAGTAAATTATGGCCTGTGGAAAACTGGCGGGCGTTACTGCAAAAGTTGAATGAAGAACAGCAATGCAATATTTACCTGCCTTGGGGAAGTGAAGTTGAAAAAACGCGTGCCGAACAGATTGCAGACGGACTGCCGTTTGCTATTGTGTGCGACAAAATAAATTTATTGCAGGCAGCGTATCTGCTGAAATACGCGGTCGGAATTGTCGGCGTGGATACCGGTTTGCTGCATTTGGCAAATGCCTTGGAAAAACCTGTGGTCGGCATTTATACCGATACCGATCCGATTAAAACAGGCGTTCAGGTTTCGCCAATTGCAAAAAATTTGGGCAATATCGGGCAGATTCCGACCGCAGATTTGGTTTATCAAACGTTGATGGATTGTGTTGCAGCAGACAAAGGCTAAAGGGTTGTCTGAAACTGATATAGCACCTGATATTTTTCAGTTTGTTAAGCATAAGAATGTATATCTACCAGCCTGAGTAAATGCTTTAAAAATGGTATAATCGGCAAGCATTATCCGAAAGATTTTTGAATGAATTCGTTTTTAAGGAAAACGGATTTGGTTTTATAGGGAAGAAGGTTTGGTTTCGCTGGATGGTGAAAGCAGCGTTCTTTTTAGGAGGGTTCAATGAAAGCACTGGTCGCAGTAAAGCGCGTAGTGGACTACAACGTCAAAGTTCGTGTAAAAGCCGATGGTTCGGATGTGGATATCGGCAATGTCAAAATGTCGATGAATCCGTTTGACGAAATCGCTGTGGAAGAAGCTGTCCGTTTGAAAGAAGCCGGAAAAGTAAGCGAAATCGTAGCGGTTTCTTTGGGTGAGAAAAAATGCGAAGAAACCTTGCGTACAGCTTTGGCGATGGGTGCCGACCGTGCCATTCATGTTGAAACCGATACTAAACTGGAGTCTTTGGCCGTTGCTAAGTTGCTGAAAGCCGTTGCGGACAAAGAAAATCCGCAAATTTTCTTTTTGGGCAAACAAGCGATTGATGATGATGCCAATCAAGTGGCGCAAATGCTGGCAGCTTTGCTGAATGCGGCGCAAGGTACGTTTGCTTCAAAAGTACACATTGAAGGTGGTGAAGTACAGATTGTGCGCGAAATTGATGGCGGCGAAGAAACCATAGCATTAAAACTGCCTGCTGTTATCAGTGCTGATTTGCGTTTGAACGAGCCGCGCTTTGTCAAACTCCCCAATATTATGGCGGCAAAGAAAAAACCTCTGGAAAAACTGGCGCCTGCCGATTTGGCTACCGATATTTTACCTCGTCTGAAAACGGTGAAATTTGCCGAACCTAAGGCGCGTCAGGCAGGCGTAAAAGTAGCAAGCGTTGCCGAATTGGTTGAAAAATTGAAAAACGAAGCCAAAGTGATTTGAGGAGGCTGAAATGAGCGTATTGATTATTGTCGAACACGACAACAAACAGTTGAATCCTACCACTTTGCATGCTGTTACCGCTGCCGCCAAGCTGGGTAAAGTCGATTTATTGGTTGCCGGAAGCGGTGCATCTGCCGTAGTAGAGTCCGCAAAACAAGTGGCGGGTGTGGAAAAAGTTTTGGTTGCAGATGCTGCCCATTATGCCGAAGGTTTGGCTGAAGAGTTGGCTCCGCTGGTTGTTAAATTGGCAGCGGATTACCGCTATGTTGCAGCAACGGCAACTACATTCGGTAAAAACCTTTTGCCTCGCGTAGCAGCCTTATTAGATGTACCGCAAATTTCTGATTTGACCGAGATTGTGGATAACACGATTTTTGTGCGCCCCATTTATGCAGGGAACGCATTTGAAACCGTGCAAGTTGATTCGGAAAAATTGGTGCTGACCTTCCGTGCGACGGCTTTTGATGCAGCTCCTGTACAAGGTGGTCATGCCGAGGTAATTAATGTTGAAGCAACCCCTGCCCAAAACCTGAGCCGTTTTGTTAACCGTCAGCTTTCCCATTCCGATCGTCCTGAACTGACTCAGGCAAAAGTGATTGTTTCCGGTGGTCGTGCGTTGGGTAGTGCGGAAAAATTCAATGAAGTGCTGACACCGTTGGCGGATGTTTTAGGTGCGGCAATCGGTGCATCCCGTGCGGCGGTTGATGCCGAATATGCGCCAAACGATGCTCAAGTCGGACAAACCGGTAAAGTGGTTGCGCCGCAACTCTATTTTGCAATCGGTATTTCAGGTGCGATTCAACACGTTGCTGGTATGCAAGACAGTAAGGTGATTGTTGCAATCAATAAAGATGCTGATGCGCCGATTTTCAATGTAGCCGATTACGGATTGGTTGGCGATTTATTTGAAATCGTTCCACAATTAACAGAAGCATTGAAAAATTAATGTTTCACGTGAAACGTTCAGACGACCTTGTTATTAATGAGGTCGTCTGAAAACATTTCAGCATGATTACGACTTATAAAACCATTACTTCCTCGACGCAGGCTGAGTTTAAAGATAAAGGCAGCCGTTTTATTGCATTTGCCTATCCGATTCGGACATTGGCTGATGTGAAAAAATACCTCGATCCGTTAAAGGAAGAGCATCATAAAGCACGACACTGGTGCTATGCCTATCGTTTGGGTGTGGATGGCATGCAATTTCGTGCCAACGATGATGGAGAGCCATCAGGAAGTGCTGGACGACCAATTTTGGGACAGATTGATTCGGTGGGTATTACCGACGTTTTGGTTGTGGTCGTCCGCTATTTCGGTGGTACTTTGTTAGGTGTTCCAGGTCTGATACATGCGTACAAAGAGGCGACGGCTCAAGCGTTGGCAGTTGCAGAAGTAGTTGAAAAGAATATTGAAAAAACTGTTTGGCTGAAATGTGAATATCCGTTTTTGAATGAAGCGATACGCATTGCCAAACAATATCAGGCGGATATATTGGAGCGGGATTTGCAGTTGGATTGCCGATTGACGGTCAGTTTGTCGTTGGTAAATTATGAGGCCTGTGTTGCGGCTTGGAAGAATACTCGGCAGATTGAAGTAAATACGGAAAAGCCTTTTGAATGAAAGGTCGTCTGAAATGCTTTGTGATGGTATTTCAGACGACCTCTTCGCTGACTAATCTTCTTATGTATATTTGTCTAAGGCATCGACGCTGGAGCGCAAATATAACCAAGCCAATTGATGGAATCCGCCCAGCGCGTTCCATAGCGCATCTTCACTCATAATGCTGTATTCGCCTTCCGTACTCAAATCCAGTTCTACCCCGTCTTCAATAGCCTGATGACACGCCTGATACTCGTGGGTATAGAAATTGTCCATGTCGCGAATTAAAGTGACGACATATTTCCAACGGCGGATGTCTTCTTCCAGTTGCGGTAGTAAATGACACCATTCGCGGTATTTGCTTTGGATTTCATCAATACGTTTTTGCATGGTTGCTTGTCCTTTTTTAATTTGTGAATAAGTTGAATAGGTTGCATAGTGGAATGAAGTGGTCTTTGTTTGATTCCACCAAAATTTCTTCAGATGGGACAAAAGTCCCTTTGTATCGAGTTTTCGTTAAAAGTATATATTTGTCAAGGAGATGGCATGAAACTGCTGGTTATCGGTAATGGCGGTCGCGAACACGCGCTGGCTTGGAAATTGGCGCAGTCGCCTAAAGTGGAAACAGTATTTGTTGCGCCTGGTAATGCCGGTACAGCGATTGAACCCAAGCTGCAAAACATCGACTTGACTGCGCATCAGGATTTGATTGAATTCTGTCGTAAAGAAAATATTGTTTTTACCGTCGTCGGCCCTGAAGCGCCTTTGGCGGCAGGTGTTGTGGATGATTTCCGTGCTGCAGGACTAAAAATATTCGGTCCGACACAATATGCGGCGCAGTTGGAAAGTTCCAAAGATTTCGCCAAAGCATTTATGGCGAAATACAATATTCCGACCGCGCAATATCAAACCTTTGAAAACGCCGATGCCGCACATGATTACGTCAATCAGAAAGGTGCGCCTATCGTTATCAAAGCCGATGGTTTGGCGGCAGGTAAAGGCGTGATTGTGGCGATGACTTTGGATGAAGCGCATGCTGCGATTGATGATATGCTGCTGGACAACAAAATGGGCAATGCCGGCGCGCGTGTTGTGATTGAAGATTTCCTGCAAGGCGAAGAAGCGAGTTTTATCGTCATGGTTGATGGCAATAATGTACTGCCTATGGCAACCAGCCAAGACCACAAGCGTCTTTTAGACGGCGATAAAGGTCTGAATACGGGCGGTATGGGTGCGTACAGCCCTGCGCCTGTGGTAACGCCTGTTGTGTACGAACGCGCGATGAATGAAATTATTTTGCCGACCGTAGCAGGGATGAAAGCGGAGGGGCATGAGTTCACCGGTTTCCTGTACGCAGGTTTGATGATTGATCAAAGCGGTGCACCCCATACGATTGAGTTTAACTGCCGTTTCGGCGATCCTGAAACCCAGCCGATTATGAGCCGACTGAACAGCGACTTATCGGATTTGGTTGAAGCGGCAATAGACGGCAAACTCGATAGCGTAACCGCGGAATGGAGCCCGCAAACTGCCGTGGGCGTGGTACTGGCGGCGCAAAATTACCCCGAAACGCCCAAAAAAGGCGATGTTATTTCCGGTCTGGATGCTGCCAACCAAGTAGGCAAAGTTTTCCATGCAGGTACAACGGCAAACGAGAAAGGTGACGTATTGACCAACGGCGGACGCGTATTGTGTGTTGTGGGATTGGGCGATAATGTGGCGCAAGCGAAAGCTAAGGCATATGGCGCGTTGGAAAAAATCAGTTTCGACGGGATGCAATACCGTAAAGACATTGCCGATAAAGCGATTAACCGTTAATTAGAAAGAGGATGATGCCGTCTGAAGCCAAGTATGACTGATGTGCTTCAGACGGTATTTTATATTATGTTATTTCCGAGAATTATCGCAGCATCAGCGCAACGTAAGTTAAGCGTTTATTTGAAAAAAGGCGGTTTGGTCGCTTATCCGACCGAATCTTGTTATGGCTTGGGGTGTCTTCCGACATTAGCCAAAGCACTCGGTAAGTTGGCGCATTTGAAAAAAAGACCGCAACACAAGGGTATGATTGTCATCGGGAATCAATTTGAGCAATTGCAGCCTTTACTTCAAATGCCGTCTGAAAATCTGCAGGATATGCTTAGAAAAGAATGGCCCGCCCCTAAAACGTTCCTATTATCCGCCAAATCCTGTGTCTTACCTGAGTTGCGCGGGAAACAGCGCAGCAAGTTGGCGGTCAGGGTTCCCGCCCATGTAGGTGCGCGCCGCTTGTGTCAGGCTTTGCAAACGCCTTTGGTCTCGACTTCGTGCAACCGCGCAGGCAAACGCGCGTGTCGGACGGAGAGGGAAGTCAGAAGGCAATTCGGACGCGATGTGTGGATTGTTGGTGGGAGAATCGGCAGGCAGAAATCGCCGAGTCAGATTATTGACGGGGAAACAGGTAAACGTTTGCGTTAGATATGGGTACTTGAATGAAAACTTTTTTTGCATACACAAAGAAAAAATTTTTCGGATAGCATTTCTCTACATGATTGTTATTGCACAGAGATAAAGGTAGAAGGACGCAACGTCTGCTTTAATTTTGAGGACGGTTTTGTCGTTCCGGACAATAATCCGAACAATCAAGCGGGCAAGCATCTGAAAACAGATTTTTCCCGTGTTGTTTTAATCCATAAAAATGAAAACGCCGAAGATGATTATTTGAGACCTTTGCAATAACATAGGTTACTAAAATTTTATGCTCAATCTCATTTTTAAAATGCAAAACTTTTCTGATTTTTCCTACTTTTTGCTCAATATTAGGAAGGTTTTAGGCAATTGAAAAATTTTTGGCGCATTTTTATGCGTCAAATTTCGTTAACAGACTATTTTTGCAAAGGTCTCTATTTGTTCGATATTTTTGAAGACATCGTTTTTTTAGGGAAACGTTTGTTTACGGTCAGAAAATTTCTTGATTTTTCTGAATTGCTTGAGATGGTCAATACACAAGGTTATTTTCTTGAGTTTCTGTATTTGTATAGTGGATTAAATTTAAACCAGTACGGCGTTGCCTCGCCTTGCCGTACTATTTGTACTGTCTGCGGCTTCGTCGCCTTGTCCTGATTTTTGTTAATCCACTATATGAGTGTATCGGTGTCAAAACAAGCGATTATTTTTTAGAGGCTCTTGGATTCGGATTTCAAGTGCAACACTAGTGTATTAGTGGTTGGAACAGATTCAAGAATAAAACACTTGGCGTTTCGTAGCCAAGTGTTTTTCTTGGTCGGTGGTTCAACTCATCTTGAACCCTGCGTATCTCCCGATCACTGATGTTACGGAAATCGGTTTGTTTGGGGAAGTATTGCCGGATGAGTCCGTTGGTGTTCTCATTCAGCCCTTTCTCCCAAGAATGGTAAGGGCGACAAAAATAAGTCTCCGCTTTCAATGCTTTGGTTATTTTGGTGTGTTGGTAGAACTCTTTGCCGTTATCCATGGTGATGGTGTGCACCCTGTCTTTATGTGCCTTTAATGCCCTAACAGCTGCCCGGGCAGTGTCTTCGGCTTTGAGGCTATCCAATTTGCAGATGATGGTGTAGCGGGTAACGCGTTCGACCAAGGTCAATAATGCGCTTTTCTGTCCTTTGCCGACAATGGTGTCGGCTTCCCAATCGCCGATACGGGATTTTTGGTCGACGATAGCGGGTCGGTTTTCTATGCCGACACGGTTGGGTACTTTGCCTCTGGTCCATGTGCTGCCGTAGCGTTTGCGGTAGGGTTTGCTGCATATTCTGAGATGTTGCCACAACGTGCTGCCGTTGCTTTTGTCTTGGCGAAGGTAGCGGTAAATGGTGCTGTGGTGGAGCGTGATCTGGTGGTGTTTGCACAGGTAGGCGCATACTTGTTCGGGACTGAGTTTGCGGCGGATAAGGGTGTCGATGTGCTGAATCAGCTGCGAATCGAGCTTATAGGGTTGTCGCTTACGCTGTTTGATAGTCTGGCTTTGCCGCTGGGCTTTTTCGGCGCTGTATTGCTGCCCTTGGGTGCGGTGCCGTCTGATTTCGCGGCTGATGGTGCTTTTGTGGCGGTTAAGCTGTTTGGCGATTTCGGTGACGGTGCAGTGGCGGGACAGGTATTGGATGTGGTATCGTTCGCCTTGGGTCAGTTGCGTGTAGCTCATGGCAATCTTTCTTGCAGGAAAGGCCGTATGCTACCGCATACTGGCCTTTTTCTGTTAGGGAAAGTTGCACTTCAAATGCGAATCCGCCGCTGTGTTGGTTACGGGACGGAGCCGGGAATGTAAGAAATGCTTTATCAAAATTATGGGGGTAAGCAGTTTTGTGTATCAATGGAACAATTTACGTTTGGATAGTGAAATTGTATAGCGAGTTTATATAGTGGATTAAATTTAAACCAGTACGGCGTTGCCTCGCCTTGCCGTACTATTTGTACTGTCTGCGGCTTCGTCGCCTTGTCCTGATTTTTGTTAATCCACTATATTTCGGATGGAAGCCGGTTTAAAAAAATAATATGGATAACTTCGAGGATAACTTTTCGGAGAAATGGCAAAATGCCGTCCGAAATGCTGATATTTCAGTATTTCAGACGGCATTTTTATGATAAGGTTTGTGGGTAAGTTTGTGTATAAGTTGCAATCAGAGTTTTTTTCCGCATACGGTTTCATATTGTTTTTCGGTTAATGTCCCGGACAGGATGCTCATCGGGCGGAGGGAAGAGGCTGTGTAGTTTTGTGTGGAAATTTCCGTGTTTTTTGTATCAAACAATTGTAGCGAACTTAAGCGGTATGTTTTGTTGTTGCAGTGGATTTCCCACTCGGCAATGGCAGTCTTGTATGCGGGGGTGTTGGCAAAACGTTCTTGTTTTAGATTGGTAACAACTTTTTTATCTTGGAAAATCATCAGATTTCCGTTTTTTCTCACGCTGTCTTTATTGATATATGTATGAATATTGCCGTTTGAGATTGTGCCGATATTTTCCCATCGGGCAGACTTGTCCGGTGTGCTGCAGGCGGTTATCAAAATAGGGAATAAAACGAAAGATAGGAAGATTGGGCGCATTAGGGTTTCCTTAATCATTGAAATCTGCTCATTCAGAAAGAACGGGTTGGGCGGGAGGGGTAGCGCCGTCTGTGAAATAAGGCAAATAAAGCAAATATAGCAAATTGATGCAGCCTTCGTGTTTTGCGTATTTATATATTCCGTATGGAGGAATATGCTGCTTTTGAAGCGTGTATTATGGATGAACTGCCGATAACAGTAAATCGGTTTGATTTGTTTCCGTCAGCTTATGCCGTCTGAAGCCTTTTCAGACGGCATTTATTTTGAAGTTCTGGTTGTTTTTGCCAGTGATCTTTTGATGGTTTGAAGTTGTCTTTTATATTCACGGCAATACGGACAGAACAGCAGGTGTGTGTATATGGAAATCTTCTCGCCCGGGGTGGTTTCCCGGTCCTGATGTTTGGAAAGAAGCAGGGCGATATCGCGGCATTTTTTCATAACGTTTACTTCGGGTTTTCTTGGTTGAACCATTTGATTTGCAGGCATTGGCGCAATGATTCTCGGGCGCGGTGCATAATGGTGTGGTAGTTGGACGTGCTGATACCGCACATTTGTTGTATTTCGTCGGATGAAAAACCGAGTATTTCCTTCAGGGTAAATACCCGTGCGGTGTTTTCAGGCAGGTTGTATAGGCAGCTTTGCAGAATTTTTTGGAATTCGTTGTTGTTTAATGATTTTTCCGGAGTGTTCCAATGTTGCGGCTGCCCTTCCGGCGTCCAATGCCCGTTTTGGGAAAAATGGCTTTCAAATGCTTCATCCAGTAGCTCGTCATCCAGTGCGGTAAAGACTTTCCTCTGCCTTCCGATTTGACGTAATGCGTCAATAATTTTGTTTTTCAATATGGCAAAAAGCCAGCTGTTGACAAGTGCCCTGCCTTGAAAACTGTCGCCTGCGCTGTATGCGGACAGCAATGTTTCCTGCACTAAATCTTCAGCCAAATCAGGGTGGTCGGGCAACTGAAGCCGCGCAAAATGCAGAAGCAGTTTACGCGACTCTATTAATTCGGCATCGGTCAGGTCGGGTAGCGGCATAGTATCGGGAACAAGGTAATTTTATGCGGATAGATGGTTTTGGCCCGGGGAATTGCCTTCCATATTTTCGGATATGGCGGACAAGGAGGGGATGATAATCCTTTGTTCAGTCCAGCCTGACCATTTCCCAAGCAAAATATTTTTCCAATTATCGTCCTCAGGCATAAATTCGACAAGGGTTTGGGCGAGGGTGTCAAACGAAAGCGCGGAGGAACCCATTATCTCCAGCAGCATCATATCGAAGCCGTCCAATGTTTGGTACATCACATCATCTTCGGCGTTTCGCCATATTAACAAGGCTGTTTCCGCTTCATGCAAATCATCGGTAACATCATATCGATATTGCCGGATAAAGGCCGCAGGGGAGGGTGTGTATTTGCTGTCATTTGAATAATGAATGTCGGGAATATCCGGAATTTGAGCAACTTCTGCCAGCAATTGGGTATATTCAAAATCCATCAGTGCCAAAATGCCGTCTAAAAGCGGCAGGCTTTGGCAATATTGTAGGAACTCGCCGGGGATTTCTTGAAAATAGGGCGTTTGGGCGTGCGCGTCGCGGACGAAACCTTCTTTCAGACGGCTCCATTCTTCGCTGTCAAAGTATTGCCGCGTTTCGGTATAGCAGCGGTCGATAAAGCTGTGGATATTGTTGCGTATCAGGCGGATATAGACGTTCAGGCGCTCTTGCGGCAGTCCGTCGGCGGCTTCACCCTCGCGTATGGCTTGGGCGAAACGGTGTTGGTATTGGGCGGAGATTTCAGGCTGCACGGCGGTATTCCTTTCCGGCACGCGTTTGATAGTCGGCAATTTTGGCGACCTCGGCTTCGAGTTCGGCAAAAGGCGGGAAATTAAAATCGCGTTCCAATAGGGTGGGCGGAATCGTCGGCAGCTTGGCATAGGCAAGTTCGAGCAAGTCCCAAACAGTCGGCAAAACTGCCGCGCCATGTGTATCAATCAACAATTCCGGCGTTTCCACGTCATGTCCGGCAATATGGATATAGCACACGCGATCTGCGTCAACGTTTTTCAAAAAAGCCTCCGGCGACAACAGGCCGTGATTGACGGCGTTGACGTAGATATTGTTCACGTCCAGATGAATGCCGCAATCGGCCTCACGTGCAACCGCGTTGAGGAACTCGACCTCGTTCATCTCGGCAAGCGGGGAATGCAGATAGTAGGACGTGTTTTCCACGGCGATGCGGCAGCCCAAACGGTCTTGCACTTCGCGGATACGCCGCGCCGTATGATGCACCATTTCCTCGGTAAAGGGCAGCGGCAACAAATCGTAAAGATGACCGCCGTCGTGGCAGTAGCTCAAATGGTCGGAGAAAAACGTGCAATCGTAACGGCGCATCATTTCTTTGATGCCGTCTATCAAATCAGTATCCAGCGGTGCTTGCCCGCCCAGCGACATAGACAATCCGTGCAACGCCAGCGGCAGCCGTTCCGCCACACGGTCAAACTGTTTGCGTGCCCAGCCGCCCATTTTCAGCCAGTTTTCCGGTGCGGCTTCGATAAAGCATATCGGGCTGTTTTCGGAAAGCGAGAGAAAGTCTTCCGCCAAGTCGCGGCGGTAGCCCAAGCCTGCGTGTTGAATCATATTTTTACCCGGTTCGGATGGCACAAAAGAATGATGTGCTTGTTAAAAAATCTTTGTTTGCCGTTAAAAAAGCCGCATTTTACTGAAAAACGCGGCTTGGTTTGAAGGGGTGGGATTATTTAGAACCGCATTTGCCTTCGCCGCATTTGCCTTCGGCAGATTTGGCCTTGGCTTTAGATGCTTTGGTGTGTTTGTGGGTTTTTTTACGGTCGCACCGCATTTGCCCTCGCCGCATTTGCCTTCGCCTGCTTTAGAACCAGCCGCGCCGCACGAACCTTCGGCAGATTTGGACGCGCCGCAAGAGCCATGGGCGGATTTATGAACGCCTGTTGCGTTGCTTGCCGGTTTGTTGGCAGCAACTGCACCGGCGGCCAAAGACAGGGATAAAGCACCGGCGAGTGCGGCAGCAATGTTTTTGTTCATTTCTATTTCCTTTTCAGAATATCAAGTTAACGAGATAAGGTTGGAATGTTTAAAGTCAGATTCCACGACTGAATCAATCTTGCTTCAGACGGCATTGGGGGCAAAACCGTTTTTTCAGCAGCGTATCCAGCGACCATCCGCCCGCACCCTGGAAAAGCAGCGGGATTAATACCACGATATAAATTAAAGCCATTTTATAACCGTTGTCGCAGACATTGTAACCCGAACCGGCGTGAACCGCAGCCCAAGCGACGGCGGTAACGACCATCAGCCCTAATGCCGACAGACGCGTTGCCAAACCCAAAAGCAACAGTACGGGCAGTAAAAGCTCCGCATACATGGCGAGATTCCAGTTTAACGCGTCCGGCAGCAAGTTGAACGGGAATGGAAACTGATCGTTGATTTCGGAAAACCAATTCTCCCCGTTCCATTTTTGCAAACCCGATTCCAAAAATTCATATGCGGCAAACAGACGCAAAACCAGCATAGCGGATACCGTCTGCCAAGTTGTTCCGATTTTTATAAGTGTTCCTGTTTTGGTTCTGTTGATACCCCATTAGACGGATTTTGTCGGAAAAACTGACACCCGGCAGCCAATGATTTAACAAGTTAATGAATATAAAAAGAAAGTATTTTGATGGAAAGGAAGGGAAAAAGGCGGGATATTTGGATAACGGCGGTGTTGTGAGATAATTCCCACCTTGGATAGTATGCCTTCAAATATAATTTCCGTAAAGGAAAAAAAGAAATATTAATTTTGATGATGACTTAACAAAGCCCCCATTTGCTTGGCTGTCAAAGGGGGTTGTTAAGAAAAGCAATCCCTCTTTTTGACGGGGTGCGATATATAAAGGAATGGAAAATATGGTAACGTTTTCAAAAATCAGACCGCTTTTGGCAATCGCCGCCGCCGCGTTGCTTGCCGCCTGCGGCACGGCGGGAAATAATGCTGCCCGCAAGCCGGTGCAAACCGCCAAACCCGCCGCAGTGGTCGGTTTGGCACTCGGTGGCGGCGCATCTAAAGGATTTGCCCATGTAGGTATTATTAAGGTTTTGAAAGAAAACGGTATTCCTGTGAAGGTGGTTACCGGCACATCGGCAGGTTCGATAGTCGGCAGCCTTTTTGCATCGGGTATGTCGCCCGACCGCCTCGAATTGGAAGCCGAAATTTTAGGTAAAACCGATTTGGTCGATTTAACCTTGTCCACCAGTGGTTTTATCAAAGGCGAAAAGCTGCAAAATTACATCAACCGAAAAGTCGGCGGCAGGCGGATTCAGCAGTTTCCCATCAAATTTGCCGCCGTTGCTACTGATTTTGAAACCGGCAAGGCCGTCGCTTTCAATCAAGGGAATGCCGGGCAGGCTGTGCGCGCTTCCGCCGCCATTCCCAATGTGTTCCAACCCGTTATCATCGGCAGGCATACATATGTTGACGGCGGTCTGTCGCAGCCCGTGCCCGTCAGTGCCGCCCGGCGGCAGGGGGCGAATTTCGTGATTGCCGTCGATATTTCCGCCCGTCCGAGCAAAAACATCAGCCAAGGCTTCTTCTCTTATCTCGATCAGACGCTGAACGTAATGAGCGTTTCCGCGTTGCAAAATGAGTTGGGGCAGGCGGATGTGGTTATCAAACCGCAGGTTTTGGATTTGGGTGCAGTCGGCGGATTCGATCAGAAAAAACGCGCCATCCGGTTGGGTGAGGAGGCAGCACGTGCCGCATTGCCTGAAATCAAACGCAAACTGGCGGCATACCGTTATTGACGCTATGCCGTCCGAACGTGTTTCCAGAAGGCTTTATCCATAGAAAAAAATACCCGAATCCCGTACAATACGCCCCTAAAATTTTGAAAGAACAAAAGAATCATGGAAGCCGAAGTAATCAACCAGCTCAACAATACCCTGAATGATTTGGAAAAGCGCAGCGAAGACATCCGAGTTTATATGGATTATCAGGGTAAGAAAGACCGATTGGAAGAAGTTATCGGTCTTTCCGAAGACCCCGAACTTTGGAACGACCCGAAACGCGCCCAAGAAATCGGCAAAGAGCGCAAAATCCTCGAAGGCATCGTGTTGACGCTCGACAACATCGCGATGGGCATCGAAGACAACCGCATGCTGATTGAAATGACCGTCGAAGAAAACGACGAAGAAGGTTTTGCCGCCGTGCAGGAAGATGTGGCGGGGCTGGAAAAACAGATGGCGGATTTGGAGTTCAAACGGATGTTCAACCAGCCCGCCGACCCGAACAACTGCTTTATCGACATCACCGCAGGCGCGGGCGGTACGGAAGCGGAAGACTGGGCGGGTATGCTGTTCCGTATGTACAGCCGCTACGCCGAGCGCAAAGGCTTCAAAATCGAAATCCTCGAAGAAGACGACGGCGAAATCGCGGGCATCAACCGCGCGACTATCCGAGTGGAAGGCGAATACGCCTATGGTTTGCTGCGTACCGAAACCGGCGTTCACCGCTTGGTGCGCTATTCACCGTTTGACTCGAACAACAAACGCCATACTTCGTTTGCCTCCGTGTTCGTTTACCCTGAAATCGATGATTCCATTGAAATCGAAATCAACCCCGCCGATTTGCGTATCGACACCTATCGCGCATCGGGCGCGGGCGGTCAGCACATCAACAAAACCGACTCCGCCGTGCGTATTACCCACGAGCCGACGGGGATTGTGGTGCAATGTCAAAACGACCGTTCGCAACACGCCAACAAAGCCGCCGCGATGGAAATGTTGAAGTCCAAACTGTATGAATTGGAAATGCGCAAACGCAACGAAGAGAAACAGGCGTTGGAAGAAGGTAAATCCGATGTAGGTTGGGGCAGCCAAATCCGTTCGTACGTCTTGGACTCCTCACGCATTAAAGACTTGCGCACAGGCTACGAAGTCGGCAACACCAAAGCCGTATTGGACGGCGACTTGGACGGCTTTATCGAAGCCAGCCTGAAACAGGGCGTGTAGTTTAGGCTGTATGCCGTCTGAAACCTGTACCGTTTCAGACGGCATTTTTGCGTTTCGTGTTATAATCCGCGCCGCACACGGGACGGGCAGACAGTCGCCGCGTATCGCGTAAGGCATACGGGGAGGAAAGTCCGGGCTCCGCAGGGTAGAATGCCGGTTAACGGCCGGGCGCGGTAACGCGACGGAAAGTGGAACAGAAAGCAAAACCGCCGATGGCTGCTTTGGCAGCACAGGCAAGGGTGAAAAGGTGCGGTAAGGGCGCACCGCGCATTTGGTAACAATATGCGGCAGGCCAAACCCCATTCGGAGCAAGACCAAACAGAACGCAATGACGCTGCCCGCCGAGCGTTCGGGTAGGTTGCTTGAGCATACCGGCAACGGTATGCCTAGAGGAATGACTGTCCGAGACAGAACCCGGCTTACCGCCTGTCCGGTGTGCATCCGACAGGCAAATGCCGTCTGAAACCTGAAATATGGTTCAGACGGCATTTTTATTTAGGTTGTGTTTTTATAGTGGATTAACAAAAACCGGTACGGCGTTGCCTCGCCTTAGCTCAAAGAGAACGATTCTCTAAGGTGCTGAAGCACCAAGTGAATCGGTTCCGTACTGTTTGTACTGTCTGCGGCTTCGTCGCCTTGTCCTGATTTTTGTTAATCCACTATATATTCCGTTGATGCAGCACTAATTTAGTCGGATAAAATGCCTTTTACTCAATAGAACCGGTTTCCGCCCAAGCGGAAATAAACGGCTATTTCCCTTGCAAACAGACGGAATCAGTCAGATATTTAAATGACAATCGGCAGGCTGCCTTCCGGTTGGGGGGGAGCCTGTCCTGTCGGGTGGAAACGGTTTGGTTTCATTATGCGGAAAAATGCCGTCTGAAGGGTTTAGACGGCATCGGGGCGGGACTTAGTCTGTGCCTTCGAGCATTTTGTTCAATTTGGGGACGAGCAGGAGCAGCAGGAAGCCTGTGGCTGCGCCGATGTAGAACAGCAGCCGATAGAAGCCGATTTCGTCGCCCGCCTGATAGCCTTTTTCAAACAATACGCCGCCCAAAGTGAAGCCTAATGAAAAGGCAAGGAAATTAAGGGCGACCATTTGGGTTTTGAATAAAGGCGGTGCGATTTTGGTGGAGATGGACAGCGCAATCGGGGAAATCATCAGTTCGCCTATCGTGATGGTAAGGACAATCAGTGCGAAAACCGCAATAGGCATCGGCGTGCCGGCGGAAATAAAGGGGACGAATCCCAAAAACGACGCGCCGGTAACAAATACCGCCATAGCGAATTTCAGCGGGGTTTTGGGCTGTTTGCGCCCCATTTTTGTCCACATTGCCGCCATAAGTCCGGAAAACAGGATGACCCACAGGCTTTGCATAGAATCTTTCCAAGCGACGGGTACGGTAAACGAACCGATGGTGCGGTTGACGGTTTCGTCGAAATAGACGGTTGCCACGGTGTAAATCTGAAACCAGACCGCCCAAAACATACAGATGGTCAGGAAAAGCGGGATGTAGGCGATGATGTGCCGCTTGTTGTCGGAACTGACGCGGGGGTTGGTCAGCAGCCGGGTAAAATAGACGATGACGGCAAGGATGACGGTAGATAGGAGGATGCCGGAGAAATTGTCGAGGTTGACAAGCCCGGTTTTGATGGCGGTTGCAAGTGCGGCGATGAGGGCGATGCCGACGGCGGCCGCAGTTTTGCCCTGTCCTTTTGAAAGCGGATGGGGGACGGTGGGGTGGGGCAGGTTTTTACGTCCCAAGGAATAACGCCACAAGCCGAATGCCATACCGACCGCCGCCGCGCCGAAACCATAATGGAAACCGATGTTTTCCTGCAGCAGGCCGGTCAGCAGCGGGCTTAGGAAGCCGCCGATATTGATGGCGATGTAGAAAATGGAAAATCCCGCATCGCGCAGCGGGCGCATTTCGTCCTGTTCGTATAATGCGCCCACCATAGAACTGGCCGTAGATTTCACACCGCCGCTGCCCAATGCGATGAATATCAGCCCGATTAAAAGGCCGTACAGGCCCGGGGCGGCGGCAAGGACGATGTGTCCGAGCATCACGACGATGCCCGAGAGGAAGAGGGTCTTTTCCGCACCCCATACGCGGTCGGCAAACCACGCGCCCAAAATGGTGGACAGGTACACGCTGCCGCTGTATGCGCCGACAATGCCGCCGGCGAGGGTTTTGTCTATGCCCAAGCCGCCTTTGTCGGCGGTGTAGTAGAGGTAAATCAGCAGGATGCCCTGCATTCCGTAAAATGAAAAACGTTCCCACAATTCGATATGGAAGAGGGTGGAAAGCTGGAAGGGGTGGCCGAAGAATGTTTTTTCTCCGGTGCGGGCGGGATGCCGGGACATAAAGGTTCTCCTAAAAGATTTTCTCTCAATACCGTCTGAAACGGATGCGGACGGCAGCGGTGTTTTTTGTATGAAAATCGGTTTTTAACCAATATTTTCAATCTTTGTCAAACGATGCGCTGCCGTTTTTGCGGTCGAATGTTTTTATATTTGTTTCAATTCAACGGATTGTATTTTAGAGGACGTGTTCCGATACGGCGCGGGTAAAGCCTTTTCAGTCAAGCGACTTATCCGATAGGGCGGTTTTTTATAGTGGATTAACAAAAACCAGTACGGCGTTGCCTCGCCTTAGCTCAAAGAGAACGATTCTCTAAGGTGCTGAAGCACCAAGTGAATTGGTTCCGTACTGTTTGTACTGTCTGCGGCTTCGCCGCCTTGTCCTGATTTTTGTTAATCCGCTATAAAGACCGTCGGAGACCTTTGCAAAATTCCCCAAAATCCCCTAAATTCCCACCAAGACATTTAGGGGATTTCTCATGAGCACCTTCTTTCAACAAACCGCCCAAGCCATGATTGCCAAACACATCGACCGTTTCCCGCTATTGAAGTTGGACCGGGTGATTGATTGGCAGCCGATCGAACAGTACCTGAATCGTCAAAGAACCCGTTACCTTAGAGACCACCGCGGCCGTCCCGCCTATCCCCTGCTGTCCATGTTCAAAGCCGTCCTGCTCGGACAATGGCACAGTCTCTCCGATCCCGAACTCGAACACAGCCTCATTACCCGCATCGATTTCAACCTGTTTTGCCGTTTTGACGAACTAAGCATCCCCGATTACAGCACCTTATGCCGCTACCGCAACTGGCTGGCGCAAGACGACACCCTGTCCGAACTGTTGGAACTGATTAACTGCCAACTGACCGAAAAAGGCTTAAAAGTAGAGAAAGCATCCGCCGCCGTCATTGACGCCACCATTATTCAGACCGCTGGCAGCAAACAGCGTCAGGCCATAGAAGTTGACGAAGAAGGACAAATCAGCGGCCAAACCACACCGAGTAAGGACAGCGATGCCCGTTGAATCAAGAAAAACGGCCTCTACAAACTCGGTTACAAACAACATACCCGTACCGATGCAGAAGGCTATATCGAGAAACTGCACATCACCCCCGCCAATGCCCATGAGTGCAAACACCTGTCGCCGTTGTTGGAAGGGATAGCTGAAGGTACGACCGTCTATGCCGACAAAGGCTACGACAGTGCGGAAAACCGGCAACATCTGAAAGAACATCGGTTGCAGAACGGCATTATGCGCAAAGCCTGCCGCAACCGTCCGCTGTCGGAAGCGCAAACCAAACGCAACCGATATTTGTCGAAGACCCGTTATGTGGTCGAACAAAGCTTCGGTACGCTGCACCGTAAATTCCGCTATGCGCGGGCAGCCTATTTCGGGCTGATTAAAGTGAGTGCGCAAAGCCACCTGAAGGCGATGTGTTTGAACCTGTTGAAAGCCGCCAACAGGTTAAGTGCGCCCGCTGCCGCCTAAAAGGCAGCCCGGATGCCTGATTATCGGGTATCCGGGCAGGATTAAGGGGGGATTTGGGTAGAATTAGGCGGTATTTGGGGCGAAAACAGCCGAAAACCTGTGTTGGGGTTTCGGTTGTTGGGGGGAAAGGAATTTTGCAAAGGTCTCCGTCGGGCATCTGCAGCCGTTATTCCCGCGCAGGCGGGAATCTAGTCTGTTCGGTTTCAGTTATTTCCGATAAATGCCTGTTGCTTTTCATTTCTAGATTCCCACTTTCGTGGGAATGACGGTTCAGTTGCTACGGTTACTGTCAGGTTTCGGTTATGTTGGAATTTCGGGAAACTTATGAATCGTCATTCCCGCGCAGGCGGGAATCTAGACATTCAATGCTAAGGCAATTTATCGGGAATGACTGAAACTCAAAAAACTGGATTCCCACTTTCGTGGGAATGACGGGATTTTAGGTTTCTGATTTTGGTTTTCTGTTTTTGTAGGAATGATGAAATTTTGAGTTTTAGGAATTTACCGGAAAAAACAGAAACCGTTCTGTCGTCATTCCCGCGCAGGCGGGAATCTAGACATTCAATGCTAAGGCAATTTATCGGGAATGACTGAAACTCAAAAAACTGGATTCCCACTTTCGTGGGAATGACGGGATGTAGGTTCGTGGGAATGACGGGATGTAGGTTTCCGTACGGATGGATTCGTCATTCCCGCGCAGGCGGGAATCTAGACCTTGGGATAACAGCAATATTCAAAGATTATCTGAAAGTTTGAGATTCTGGATTCCCACTTTCGTGGGAATGACGGGATTAGAGTTTCAAAATTTATTCTAAATAGCTGAAGCTCAACGCACTGGATTCCCGCCTGCGCGGGAATGACGAATTTTAGGTTTCTGATTTTGTTTTTCTGTTTTTGTGGGAATGATGAAATTTTGAGTTTTAGGAATTTATCGGAAAAAACAGAAACCGCTCTGCCGTCATTCCCGCGCAGGCGGGAATCTAGACCTTAGAACAACAGTAATATTCAAAGATTATCTGAAAGTCCGGGATTCTGGATTCCCACTTTCGCGGGAATGACGAATTTTAGGTTTCTGATTTTGGTTTTCTGTTTTTGTGGGAATGATGAAATTTTGAGTTTTAGGAATTTATCGGAAAAAACAGAAACCGCTCCGCCGTCATTCCCGCGCAGGCGGGAATCCAGACCTTAGAACAACAGTAATATTCAAAGATTATCTGAAAGTCCGGGATTCTGGATTCCCACTTTCGTGGGAATGACGGGATGTAGGTTTCCGTGCGGATGGATTCGTCATTCCCGCGCAGGCGGGAATCTAGACCTTAGAACAACAGCAATATTCAAAGATTATCTGAAAGTCCGGGATTCTGGATTCCCACTTTTGTGGGAATGACGGGATTTTAGGTTTCTGTTTTTGGTTTTCTGTTTTCGTGGGAATGACGGAATGTAGATTCGTGGGAATGACGGTTCAGTTGCTACGCATTTACCCTGCGCAAAGCTTTATCCACTATCTTGCAACCTGTCTGACAATCTGCTCTCTCTTACAAAATGCCGAAACTTTTTCAGGCTGCGTTTTGGGGCTGCCTGTGCGGAATTTGTCGGTAGGCGCGGTAGTAGGGTTCGAGCTGCCGGGCGATGAGTTGGAGCTGTTGGAGGAGGATGTGGCTTTGTGTTCCGCTGCTGTGGGTGCGGAGGGTGTCGAGTTCGCCGCGCAGTGTATCCAGTGCTGTCTGAAAGTCGTCGGGTTCGGTTTCGGGCAGGTGTTGGAAGATGTGGGCGGTGTGTTCGGCGGCGAGGTGGAACTGTGCGGTAAAGTCGGGGCTGCATTCTTCGTGCATTTCGCTGCGGTATGCGCCGAGGGCGGAGATGTAGCCGGTCAGGGCGTAGCCGGTTTTGAGCAGGGTAAAGCCGGGTTGCAGGCTGTCGGCGAATTTTGCGGGTTCGCTGCTCATGTCGGAAAGGGTGCTGCTGAGGGCGGCGGTGTGTTCGTGGGCGCGGCGGCGGGTGGCGCGGTATTCGACGTCGTCGGCCGTTTCGCCGCTTTTGAGGCGTTCGGCGATTTTTTCGAGATAGGCGCCGTTGCTGCATACGGCAAGGGCGGCAGTGCGTTCGAGCGTGAGGTATTTCCAGTCGGGCCACAGGTAGCTGACCGCCGCCCAGGCAAGGGATGCGCCGATAATGGTGTCGATGATGCGTACGGGCATGGCGGCGTATACGTCCAACCCTGCGAGGGAGAGGCTGGTCAGGGCTTGAATGGTGATGAAAAATGTCGAGAAGCTGTATTTGTAGGTGCGGGTCATGAAAAAGAGGGTGGTACTGGCGATGACGATCCAGAGTTTGGTTTCGACGGAGGGGGTAAAGTAGGGGACGAGCGAGCCGACGATTACGCCGAGTACGGTGCCGGCGATGCGCTGGCGGACGCGGCTTTTGGTGGCGGTGTAGTTGGGTTGGCAGACGAAAAGGGCGGTCAGTAGTATCCAGTAGCCGAGGTTGAGGTTGAGGGCTTCGACGATGGTGCAGGCGGCGGCAACGACAAGGGACAGGCGGACGGCATGGCGGAATACGCCTGATTCGAGGTTTAGCTGCGGACGGATTGCCTGCCAGGTGTTTTTGAGGCTGCCGGTTTCGAGGGCGGCGATGCGGGTGTCGCCCATGCGGTCGTTTTCTGCCTGCAGGCCGTTGTGCTGGAGTTGGCGGAACTGCTGGTCGACGCTGCCGAGGTTGTCGAGAAGGCGGCGCAGGTGGCGGATGTCGGGATTGTCGTTGCTGTCTGAAAGGAGGCGCAGCGATTGGCGGCAGCCTTCGATGGCGCGGCCGAGGCGTTTGCTGTAAACGTAGTCTTTGCTTGCGCGCAGGGCTTGGGCGGTGTTGCGGCAGGCTTGTCCCTGCATTTCGAGCAGGCGGTGGATGCGGAAGATGATGTCGGTGTTTTTGAATTTTTCGGACATTTCCTGATAATCGACGTGGGCGGAGCTGATGCGTTCGTGTATGTCTTGGGCGGCAAAGTAGTAACGCAGCATTTTGGCGGTGCGCGGGTGGCGGTGTTTGCCGCGAAGGCGGTAAAACAGGGCGGAACGGCATTGGTTGAAGGCGGTGATGACGCCGGTGTTGCTCATGGCGAGGTCGATGTGGCGGTTGCCTATCCATTCGGCTTCGTCGGGATCGAAAAAGTCGGCTTTAGCTTCGAGGTAGCTGCCGAGCGCTTCGTAGGCGTTGGCGACGTTTTCTTGAACGGGGCGGTGGGGCAGGATGATTTGGAAAAGGATGATGGCGGTGCTGTACAGTACGGTGCCGCATAAAATCATGAAGGGGTTGGTCAGCCAGTAGGTTTCGGGGGTGTAGGTAAGTGTGGTGTAAGTGGCGACGGCGAGTGCGCCGAAGGCGAAGGTGCGGTATTTCAGCCCGACCGCGCCTAAAATGGTAAAGCCGAAGGTCATCAGGGTCATGGCGAGGATGAAGGGCAGCCCTGTGCCGAGGGTGCTTTGTGCCGTGAGCGAGGAGAGGGTAAACAGGGCGACGGTGGCGATGATGTTTTTCAGCCGTCCGGTCAGGCGGTTGTCCAAATCGACAAGGCCGCCGGCGATGATGCCGAGTACGAAGGGCATGGCGAGCTTGGGTTCGCCTAGCTGCCAGACGATGGAGGCGGCGGTAAAAACACTGGCGAAAACGGGAAGCGAGGTAATGAGCAGAGGCTTGAGGAGTGGGGTTTTCATGGTTTTACCGGTTTATTGTTATGAAGTGAATATAGTGGATTAACAAAAACCAGTACGGCGTTGCCTCGCCTTAGCTGAAAGAGAACGATTCTCTAAGGTGCTGAAGCACCAAGTGAATCGGTTCCGTACTATTTGTACTGTCTGCGGCTTCGTCGTCTTGTCCTGATTTTTGTTAATCCACTATAAATTTAATCCACTATAAAGTGTAGCACATGAATGGGGCGGATAAAATCATGCCGTCTGAAAACGGGGATGCGGTTTTCAGACGGCATTGGGTTTTGCGGATCAGGAAATGAGGTTGAGACCGTTGACCCTGTCGTAAAGGAGTTCGGGCGTTTTGCCTTCTTTGTGCAGTTGGATGTGCAATCGCAGGTTGTTGGCGGAAACGGACTGGCGCAGGGCTTCTTCGTAACTGATGATGCCGTGACGGTACAGTTCGAAAAGGTTTTGATCCATCGTCTGCATTCCGTCGGTTTTGGCGGTTTCCATGATTTTACTGATGTTCATCAGGTCGCCCTTCAGGATGAAGTCTTGGATGGCGGGCGTGTTGATGAGCAAGTCGACAACCGCCGTCCTGCCCGTTTTGTCTTGTTTGAGGGCGAGGCGTTGGCAGATGATGCCGGTCAGGTTGAGGGCGATGTCGATCAGTATTTGGTTGTGCTGTTCTTTGGGGTAGAAGTTGAGTATGCGTTCGAGCGACTGCGGCGCGGTGTTGGCGTGGAGCGTAAAAATGCACAGGTGGCCGGTTTGGGCGAGCTGCATCGCGTATTCCATACTTTCCCTGCTGCGGACTTCGCCGATGCAGACCACGTCGGGGGATTGGCGCATAGCGTTTTGTACCGCCGTCTGCCAGTTTATGGTGTCGACGCCGATTTCGCGCTGGGTAAAGATGCAGCGGCGCGGTTTGTAGATAAACTCAATCGGGTCTTCGATGGTAACGATATGGCTGGGCAGGGTTTTGTTGCGGTGTTCGAGCATAGTCGCCATCGTGGTGGATTTGCCCGAACCGGTAGGCCCGACGATAATCAGCAGCCCGCGCGGTGCGACGGCGAGGTCTTTGAGTTTTTCGGGCAGGCCCAATTCCTGCATTTGCGGGATGACGTGGTTGATGCGCCGCAAAACCAAACCTGCGCTGCCTTGGCTGTGGTAGGCGTTGGCGCGGTAGCGCGTGCCGCTGCGCGACTGGACGGAGTAGTTGATTTCGCCGTCGCGCCGGAATATTTCCGATTGTTCGGCGTTCATCGTCGATGCGGCGATGGCGGCGGTTTCCTCGCCCGTCAGCGCCTTTTGCGGCTGCGGGGTTAATGCGCTGTTGATTTTCAACGAGGGCGGGAATCCTTTGCTGATAAGGATGTCGGACGCGTTTTGTGCTTCTGCGGTTTCGCACAGGCGGTCGAGCAGCGGGTGGAAGTGTGCGCCGATTTCGGCCGGGGTTTCGGATCGGCTTTGTTTTTTTTGAGAATACACTTGAACCATTTCGTCCAAGATGTCGTGCAGGTTATCGGTATTTATCGTTAGCTTCTTTTCGGTTTAAGCCTTGCAGTTTGCGGCGGCAGGTTTCAACAGGAAGGCGGACGCTTCTTGTTCGGAAAGGTAGCCGGGCGGGATGCTGCGTCCCGCCCCGCGTGTTTGCGCCTTGTTTTCCCGCCGGTATGGCCGGAAGGCGGTTGTGTGTCAGAAACTCATACTTTCGCTGTTTTGCGCGCGTCTGCGTGCGACTTCCGGTGCGATCAGCCCTTGGCGCACCAGCGATTGCAGCGATTGGTCCATTGTCTGCATACCGCTCGCCTGCCCGGTTTGCAGGACGGAGTTAATCTGCGTGATTTTGTTTTCGCGGATGAGGTTGCGGACGGCGGGGTTGGCAATCAGGATTTCGTGCGAGGCGACACGGCCGTTGCCGTCGTGCGTTTTCAGCAGGTTTTGGGAGATGACGGCGGTCAGCGATTCGGACAGCATAGAGCGCACCATTTCTTTTTCTCCCGCCGGGAATACGTCCACGATACGGTCGACGGTTTTTGCTGCGCCGGTCGTGTGCAGCGTGCCGAAAACCAAGTGTCCGGTTTCGGCGGCGGTCAGTGCCAAGCCGATGGTTTCGGGGTCGCGCATCTCGCCGACAAGGATAACGTCGGGGTCTTCGCGCAATGCGGAACGCAGCGCGTTGGCGAAGCTGAGGGTGTGCTGGTGCAGCTCGCGCTGGTTAATCAGGGATTTTTTGCTTTGGTGGACGAATTCGATCGGGTCTTCGATGGTCAGGATGTGTGCCGGCTGGGTTTCGTTGATGTAGTTGATCATCGCGGCAAGCGTGGTCGATTTGCCCGAACCGGTAGGGCCGGTAACCAATACCATGCCGCGCGGCGATTCTGCGATTTTTTGGAAAATGCTCGGGGCTTTCAATTCTTCCAGCGATAAGACGGTGCTGGGAATGGTGCGGAATACGGCGGCGGGACCGCGGCCGGTGTTGAAGGCGTTGACGCGGAATCGGGCGACGTTGGGCAGTTCGAACGAGAAGTCGACTTCCAAGTTTTGCTGGTAGATTTTCCGCTGGTGGTCGTTCATCACCGAAGTTACCATATTACCGACCTCTTCCGCGCTCATTTCGGGAAGGTTGATGCGCCGCATATCGCCGTGAACCCGAATCATAGGGGATATGCCCGAACTCAGGTGAAGGTCGGATGCTTTGTTTTTAGCGCCGAAGGCGAGTAAGTCGGTAATCTACATAATGCGGCTCTGTTTAGTATAATGTTTCGATTGGTTGGAATGGTTCTAACAACCTTGATTGTACCGCCCTGACTGGAGGGGTTTCAACTGTTTAATCATTTTTAATTAGGGGATAATCTATGACGGTGTTGCAAGAACGTTATCGGGAGGTGTCCGACCGTATTGGAAAATTGGTTCTGCAGGCGGGAAGGAAGCCGCATTCCGTCAGCCTGATTGCCGTCGGTAAGACTTTCCCTTCAGACGGCATCCGCGAAGTTTACGCCGCCGGACAGCGTGATTTCGGCGAGAACTATATTCAGGAGTGGTACGGCAAAACGGAAGAGTTGGCGGATTTGACCGACATCGTGTGGCACGTCATCGGCGATGTGCAGTCCAACAAAACCAAGTTTGTCGCCGAACGCGCGCATTGGGTGCATACCGTATGCCGTCTAAAGACCGCTGTCCGGCTGAGCGGGCAACGTCCTTCCTCAATGCCGCCTTTGCAGGTGTGTATTGAGGTGAACATTGCGGGCGAGGCGGTGAAGCACGGTGTCGCGCCCGAAGAAGCAGTCGCGCTTGCTGTGGAAGTGGCGAAGCTGCCGAATATCGTCGTACGCGGACTGATGTGTGTTGCCAAAGCCAACAGCAGTGAAACGGAGTTGAAGGTGCAATTTCAAACGATGCGGAAACTGCTTGCCGACCTCAATACGGCTGGCGTTAAGGCTGACGTGCTGTCTATGGGGATGTCGGACGATATGCCTGCCGCCATTGAGTGCGGTGCGACACACGTCCGTATCGGCAGCGCGATTTTCGGGAAAAGGGGCTGATGGAAATTCGGGCAATAAAATATACGGCAATGGCTGCGTTGCTTGCATTTACGGTTGCAGGCTGCCGGTTGGCAGGTTGGTATGAGTGTTCGTCCCTGTCCGGCTGGTGTAAGCCGAGAAAACCTGCCGCCATCGATTTTTGGGATATTGGCGGCGAGAGTCCGCCGTCTTTAGAGGACTACGAGATACCGCTTTCAGACGGCAATCGTTCCGTCAGGGCAAATGAATATGAATCCGCACAACAATCTTACTTTTACAGGAAAATAAGGAAGTTTGAAGCCTGCGGGTTGGATTGGCGTACGCGTGACGGCAAACCTTTGATTGAGACGTTCAAACAGGAAGGTTTTGATTGTTTGAAAAAGCAGGGGTTGCGGCGCAACGGTCTGTCCGAGCGCGTCCGATGGTAAAAAATTGGGAATGAATTTAGTCAGGTAATTTTGAATAGGGTAGAAATAATGAATGTTTATTTTCTCGGCGGCGGCAATATGGCGGCTGCCGTTGCGGGCGGATTGGTCAAACAAGGCGGTTACCGCATCCATATAGCCAATCGGGGTGCGGAAAAGCGCGAACGTTTGCAAAAAGAGTTGGGGGTCGAAACTTCTGAAACCTTGCCGGAGCTTCATTCCGACGATGTTTTAATCCTTGCCGTCAAGCCGCAGGATATGGAAGCCGCGTGCAAAAATATCCGCACCAACGGCGCATTGGTGCTTTCTGTCGCAGCCGGATTGCCGGTCGATACGCTCAGCCGTTACCTCGGGGGAACACGCCGCATTGTCCGGGTTATGCCGAATACACCCGGAAAAATCGGGCTGGGCGTATCCGGTATGTATGCCGAAGCGGAAGTATCGGAAACAGACCGCAGGATTGCCGATCGAATCATGAAATCAGTCGGTTTGACTGTTTGGTTGGAAGATGAAGCGCAAATGCACAGCATTACCGGTATCAGCGGCAGCGGGCCGGCATATGTGTTTTATCTGCTGGACGCATTGCAAAATGCCGCCATCCGACAAGGGTTTGATATGGCAGAAGCACGCGCGCTCAGTCTGGCAACGTTTAAAGGAGCGGTTACCCTTGCCGAGCAGACGGGTGAAGATTTCGAGAAGCTTCAAAAAAATGTAACGTCAAAAGGCGGGACAACTCACGAAGCCGTGGAAGCCTTCAGACGGCATCGTGTCGCCGAAGCCATAAATGAAGGCGTTTGTGCCTGTGTGCGCCGTTCGCAGGAAATGGAACGGCAATATCAATAATGTAGAGAAAATAAAAAAAACCAATCCAAAACGTGTTATGATGCGCGTTTTCAAAAACGCCTTAGGCAATAAGCCTTATAAAAATCAAAGGAATAAAGCCACTTTGTGGTGCTTTGTTTTTTTCGGTGAACCGAGAGGATATACATTATGGCAAAGCTGACAGAACAAGATATTTTGAATTGGAACGGGCCGGAAGACGATTATATGAATGATGAGCATTTGGCTTTTTTCCGCGAATTGCTGGTAAAAATGCAAGACGAACTCATTGAAAATGCTTCCGCTACGACAGGGCATCTCCAAGAACACGAATCAGCCCCCGATCCTGCCGACCGTGCCACACAGGAAGAAGAGTACGCATTGGAACTCCGTACCCGCGATCGGGAACGAAAACTTCTCAGTAAAATACAGGCGACCATCCGCAATATTGATGAAGGGGATTATGGATTCTGTGCTGATACGGGAGAGCCTATCGGTCTGAAGCGGCTGCTGGCACGCCCGACAGCCACTTTATCTGTTGAGTCCCAAGAACGCCGAGAGAGGATGAAAAAACAGTTTGCCGACTGATGGCGGCAAACAAAATGCCGTCTGAGTCCCCGAGTTTCAGGCAGCATATTCACAAAGGCGCACCAGCCGGAGGAGAAGAGGAAGGGATTGTTGGAGGCGGCGCAGCATTTAGCAGAAATAAAAAACCTTATCCGACAGCGACATGACGAATTTCCCCAAAAAAATCCCACTGAAAGCATTGACCGTTTTTCCCTGTGGGCGTATAGTTCGGTTCTTCGCTGCTGCAGAAGTGGCGGACGAACTGAAAAGTATAGCACAGAATGTTGGGGATATCGAGAGATATCTTGACAAGCGGAAGAAATACTTTATAATTCAAACGCTCTTTAACAAAACAGATTACCGATAAGTGTGAGTGCCTTGAGCCTCACACTGTTTGAAAGACAGACAAGATAATGTTTTGAACATTGTCCTGTCGGTTTCTTTGAAGCAGACCAGAAGTTAAAAAGTTAGAGATTGAACATAAGAGTTTGATCCTGGCTCAGATTGAACGCTGGCGGCATGCTTTACACATGCAAGTCGGACGGCAGCACAGAGAAGCTTGCTTCTCGGGTGGCGAGTGGCGAACGGGTGAGTAACATATCGGAACGTACCGAGTAGTGGGGGATAACTGATCGAAAGATCAGCTAATACCGCATACGTCTTGAGAGAGAAAGCAGGGGACCTTCGGGCCTTGCGCTATTCGAGCGGCCGATATCTGATTAGCTAGTTGGTGGGGTAAAGGCCTACCAAGGCGACGATCAGTAGCGGGTCTGAGAGGATGATCCGCCACACTGGGACTGAGACACGGCCCAGACTCCTACGGGAGGCAGCAGTGGGGAATTTTGGACAATGGGCGCAAGCCTGATCCAGCCATGCCGCGTGTCTGAAGAAGGCCTTCGGGTTGTAAAGGACTTTTGTCAGGGAAGAAAAGGCTGTTGCTAATATCAGCGGCTGATGACGGTACCTGAAGAATAAGCACCGGCTAACTACGTGCCAGCAGCCGCGGTAATACGTAGGGTGCGAGCGTTAATCGGAATTACTGGGCGTAAAGCGGGCGCAGACGGTTACTTAAGCAGGATGTGAAATCCCCGGGCTCAACCCGGGAACTGCGTTCTGAACTGGGTGACTCGAGTGTGTCAGAGGGAGGTAGAATTCCACGTGTAGCAGTGAAATGCGTAGAGATGTGGAGGAATACCGATGGCGAAGGCAGCCTCCTGGGACAACACTGACGTTCATGCCCGAAAGCGTGGGTAGCAAACAGGATTAGATACCCTGGTAGTCCACGCCCTAAACGATGTCAATTAGCTGTTGGGCAACCTGATTGCTTGGTAGCGTAGCTAACGCGTGAAATTGACCGCCTGGGGAGTACGGTCGCAAGATTAAAACTCAAAGGAATTGACGGGGACCCGCACAAGCGGTGGATGATGTGGATTAATTCGATGCAACGCGAAGAACCTTACCTGGTCTTGACATGTACGGAATCCTCCGGAGACGGAGGAGTGCCTTCGGGAGCCGTAACACAGGTGCTGCATGGCTGTCGTCAGCTCGTGTCGTGAGATGTTGGGTTAAGTCCCGCAACGAGCGCAACCCTTGTCATTAGTTGCCATCATTCAGTTGGGCACTCTAATGAGACTGCCGGTGACAAGCCGGAGGAAGGTGGGGATGACGTCAAGTCCTCATGGCCCTTATGACCAGGGCTTCACACGTCATACAATGGTCGGTACAGAGGGTAGCCAAGCCGCGAGGCGGAGCCAATCTCACAAAACCGATCGTAGTCCGGATTGCACTCTGCAACTCGAGTGCATGAAGTCGGAATCGCTAGTAATCGCAGGTCAGCATACTGCGGTGAATACGTTCCCGGGTCTTGTACACACCGCCCGTCACACCATGGGAGTGGGGGATACCAGAAGTAGGTAGGGTAACCGCAAGGAGCCCGCTTACCACGGTATGCTTCATGACTGGGGTGAAGTCGTAACAAGGTAGCCGTAGGGGAACCTGCGGCTGGATCACCTCCTTTCTAGAGAAAGAAGAGGCTTTAGGCATTCACACTTATCGGTAAACTGAAAAAGATGCGGAAGAAGCTTGAGTGAAGGCAAGATTCGCTTAAGAAGAGAATCCGGGTTTGTAGCTCAGCTGGTTAGAGCACACGCTTGATAAGCGTGGGGTCGGAGGTTCAAGTCCTCCCAGACCCACCAAGAACGGGGGGCATAGCTCAGTTGGTAGAGCACCTGCTTTGCAAGCAGGGGGTCATCGGTTCGATCCCGTTTGCCTCCACCAATACTGTACAAATCAAAACGGAAGAATGGAACAGAATCCATTCAGGGCGACGTCACACTTGACCAAGAACAAAATGCTGATATAATAATCAGCTCGTTTTGATTTGCACAGTAGATAGCAATATCGAACGCATCGATCTTTAACAAATTGGAAAGCCGAAATCAACAAACAAAGACAAAGCGTTTGTTTTGATTTTTTATTCTTTGCAAAGGATAAAAAATCGCTCACAAGAGAAAAGAAAACAAACACAGTATTTGGGTGATGATTGTATCGACTTAATCCTGAAACACAAAAGGCAGGATTAAGACACAACAAAGCAGTAAGCTTTATCAAAGTAGGAAATTCAAGTCTGATGTTCTAGTCAACGGAATGTTAGGCAAAGTCAAAGAAGTTCTTGAAATGATAGAGTCAAGTGAATAAGTGCATCAGGTGGATGCCTTGGCGATGATAGGCGACGAAGGACGTGTAAGCCTGCGAAAAGCGCGGGGGAGCTGGCAATAAAGCAATGATCCCGCGATGTCCGAATGGGGAAACCCACTGCATTCTGTGCAGTATCCTAAGTTGAATACATAGACTTAGAGAAGCGAACCCGGAGAACTGAACCATCTAAGTACCCGGAGGAAAAGAAATCAACCGAGATTCCGCAAGTAGTGGCGAGCGAACGCGGAGGAGCCTGTACGTAATAACTGTCGAGATAGAAGAACAAGCTGGGAAGCTTGACCATAGTGGGTGACAGTCCCGTATTCGAAATCTCAACAGCGGTACTAAACGTACGAAAAGTAGGGCGGGACACGTGAAATCCTGTCTGAATATGGGGGGACCATCCTCCAAGGCTAAATACTCATCATCGACCGATAGTGAACCAGTACCGTGAGGGAAAGGCGAAAAGAACCCCGGGAGGGGAGTGAAACAGAACCTGAAACCTGATGCATACAAACAGTGGGAGCGCCCTAGAGGTGTGACTGCGTACCTTTTGTATAATGGGTCAACGACTTACATTCAGTAGCGAGCTTAACCGAATAGGGGAGGCGTAGGGAAACCGAGTCTTAATAGGGCGATGAGTTGCTGGGTGTAGACCCGAAACCGAGTGATCTATCCATGGCCAGGTTGAAGGTGCCGTAACAGGTACTGGAGGACCGAACCCACGCATGTTGCAAAATGCGGGGATGAGCTGTGGATAGGGGTGAAAGGCTAAACAAACTCGGAGATAGCTGGTTCTCCCCGAAAACTATTTAGGTAGTGCCTCGAGCAAGACACTGATGGGGGTAAAGCACTGTTATGGCTAGGGGGTTATTGCAACTTACCAACCCATGGCAAACTAAGAATACCATCAAGTGGTTCCTCGGGAGACAGACAGCGGGTGCTAACGTCCGTTGTCAAGAGGGAAACAACCCAGACCGCCAGCTAAGGTCCCAAATGATAGATTAAGTGGTAAACGAAGTGGGAAGGCCCAGACAGCCAGGATGTTGGCTTAGAAGCAGCCATCATTTAAAGAAAGCGTAATAGCTCACTGGTCGAGTCGTCCTGCGCGGAAGATGTAACGGGGCTCAAATCTATAACCGAAGCTGCGGATGCCAGTTTACTGGCATGGTAGGGGAGCGTTCTGTAGGCCGATGAAGGTGCATTGTAAAGTGTGCTGGAGGTATCAGAAGTGCGAATGTTGACATGAGTAGCGATAAAGCGGGTGAAAAGCCCGCTCGCCGAAAGCCCAAGGTTTCCTACGCAACGTTCATCGGCGTAGGGTGAGTCGGCCCCTAAGGCGAGGCAGAAATGCGTAGTCGATGGGAAACAGGTTAATATTCCTGTACTTGATTCAAATGCGATGTGGGGACGGAGAAGGTTAGGTTGGCAAGCTGTTGGAATAGCTTGTTTAAGCCGGTAGGTGGAAGACTTAGGCAAATCCGGGTCTTCTTAACACCGAGAAGTGATGACGAGTGTCTACGGACATGAAGTAACCGATACCACGCTTCCAGGAAAAGCCACTAAGCTTCAGTTTGAATCGAACCGTACCGCAAACCGACACAGGTGGGCAGGATGAGAATTCTAAGGCGCTTGAGAGAACTCAGGAGAAGGAACTCGGCAAATTGATACCGTAACTTCGGGAGAAGGTATGCCCTCTAAGGTTAAGGACTTGCTCCGTAAGCCCTGGAGGGTCGCAGAGAATAGGTGGCTGCGACTGTTTATTAAAAACACAGCACTCTGCTAACACGAAAGTGGACGTATAGGGTGTGACGCCTGCCCGGTGCTGGAAGGTTAATTGAAGATGTGCAAGCATCGGATCGAAGCCCCAGTAAACGGCGGCCGTAACTATAACGGTCCTAAGGTAGCGAAATTCCTTGTCGGGTAAGTTCCGACCCGCACGAATGGCGTAACGATGGCCACACTGTCTCCTCCTGAGACTCAGCGAAGTTGAAGTGGTTGTGAAGATGCAATCTACCCGCTGCTAGACGGAAAGACCCCGTGAACCTTTACTGTAGCTTTGCATTGGACTTTGAAGTCACTTGTGTAGGATAGGTGGGAGGCTTTGAAGCAGAGACGCCAGTCTCTGCGGAGCCGTCCTTGAAATACCACCCTGGTGTCTTTGAGGTTCTAACCCAGACCCGTCATCCGGGTCGGGGACCGTGCATGGTAGGCAGTTTGACTGGGGCGGTCTCCTCCCAAAGCGTAACGGAGGAGTTCGAAGGTTACCTAGGTCCGGTCGGAAATCGGACTGATAGTGCAATGGCAAAAGGTAGCTTAACTGCGAGACCGACAAGTCGAGCAGGTGCGAAAGCAGGACATAGTGATCCGGTGGTTCTGTATGGAAGGGCCATCGCTCAACGGATAAAAGGTACTCCGGGGATAACAGGCTGATTCCGCCCAAGAGTTCATATCGACGGCGGAGTTTGGCACCTCGATGTCGGCTCATCACATCCTGGGGCTGTAGTCGGTCCCAAGGGTATGGCTGTTCGCCATTTAAAGTGGTACGTGAGCTGGGTTTAAAACGTCGTGAGACAGTTTGGTCCCTATCTGCAGTGGGCGTTGGAAGTTTGACGGGGGCTGCTCCTAGTACGAGAGGACCGGAGTGGACGAACCTCTGGTGTACCGGTTGTAACGCCAGTTGCATAGCCGGGTAGCTAAGTTCGGAAGAGATAAGCGCTGAAAGCATCTAAGCGCGAAACTCGCCTGAAGATGAGACTTCCCTTGCGGTTTAACCGCACTAAAGAGTCGTTCGAGACCAGGACGTTGATAGGTGGGGTGTGGAAGCGCGGTAACGCGTGAAGCTAACCCATACTAATTGCTCGTGAGGCTTGACTCTATCATTTGAAGAACTTCAAGAGATAAAAGCTTACTGACTGATTCAGTTATTACCGAATATATTGATTAAGGCTTTACCGATTTGTAACAGTTTAAGTTTGGCGGCCATAGCGAGTTGGTCCCACGCCTTCCCATCCCGAACAGGACCGTGAAACGACTCAGCGCCGATGATAGTGTGGTTCTTCCATGCGAAAGTAGGTCACTGCCAAACACCCTTTCAGAAAACCCCCGATTATTCGGGGGTTTTTGCTTTGCCCGGAAAAAATGTCGGGGATGGCGGGACAGTATCCGTACGGCGTCCGGTCGGGTTTGCGGAGGAACGGCTTGAAACTTTGGGATATTCATTTTAGAATGACCCGTTTTATCGTCGCAAGATGCGGTTTATTGTTTGCAACCCTTAAAGGAAAAACCATGAAGAAAATGTTCGTGCTGTTCTGTATGCTGTTCTCCTGCGCCTTCTCCCTTGCGGCGGTAAACATCAATGCGGCTTCGCAGCAGGAGCTGGAGGCGCTGCCGGGCATAGGCCCTGCGAAGGCGAAGGCCATTGCGGAATACCGTGCGCAAAACGGTGCGTTCAAGTCTGTAGACGATTTGACCAAGGTAAAGGGCATCGGCCCTGCGGTGCTGGCGAAGCTGAAGGATCAGGCTTCTGTCGGTGCGCCCGCACCAAAAGGCCCAGCTAAACCAGTGCTGCCCGCGGATAAAAAATAAAATAGGGGGGAAGTCTGCAGTCGCATCAAATGCCGTCTGAACATGCGTTCGGGCGGCGTTTTTATAACAAAAACACTTCATGGCGGTTGGTTTTATGCCTGTCTAAGTTTTTGTGTCGTGCATACCTGAAGATTTCAGACGGCATCGGTTTATGCTGTCTGAAAAGTGTATTCCGTTTCAGTTTGTAAGCTATGGCAGTCTGTTTGTCTTGTGTTTTGCGCAATTGCCCTTATTTTGAGCCGTGATTTTATTTTGAATTAGATGAAAAAATGAGTAATCAAGATTTTTATGCGACGCTGGGTGTGGCAAGAACAGCTACCGATGATGAGATTAAAAAAGCCTACCGGAAATTGGCGATGAAATACCATCCCGACCGCAATCCTGACAATAAAGAGGCGGAAGAGAAGTTTAAAGAAGTACAAAAGGCGTATGAAACTTTGTCCGACAAGGAAAAGCGCGCTATGTACGACCAGTATGGTCATGCGGCGTTTGAAGGCGGCGGACAGGGGGGCTTCGGAGGGTTTGGCGGATTTGGCGGTGCGCAGGGTTTTGACTTTGGGGATATTTTCAGCCAAATGTTTGGAGGCGGTTCGGGGCGCGCCCAGCCTGATTATCAGGGTGAGGACGTTCAAGTCGGTATCGAAATCACGCTTGAAGAAGCCGCAAAAGGTGTGAAGAAACGCATCAATATTCCGACTTATGAAGCGTGTGATGTCTGTAACGGCAGTGGCGCGAAACCGGGGACATCCCCGGAAACCTGCCCGACTTGCAAAGGTTCGGGTACGGTGCACATCCAGCAGGCGATTTTCCGTATGCAGCAGACTTGTCCGACCTGCCACGGTGCGGGCAAACACATTAAAGAACCTTGCGTCAAATGCCGTGGCGCGGGGCGGAATAAGGCGGTCAAGACGGTGGAAGTCAATATTCCCGCCGGTATCGATGACGGGCAGCGTATCCGTTTGAGCGGCGAAGGCGGACCGGGTATGCACGGTGCGCCTGCTGGCGACCTGTATGTAACCGTCCGCATTCGGGCGCATAAGATTTTCCAACGCGACGGTCTGGACTTGCATTGCGAACTGCCGATCAGTTTTGCCACGGCTGCTTTGGGCGGGGAGTTGGAAGTGCCGACCTTGGACGGAAAGGTCAAGCTCACCGTCCCCAAAGAAACCCAAACCGGCAGGAGGATGCGCGTGAAGGGTAAGGGTGTCAAATCTTTACGCAGCAGCGCGACCGGCGATTTGTACTGCCATATTGTTGTCGAAACGCCTGTCAATTTGACCGACCGTCAAAAAGAGCTTTTGGAAGAATTTGAGCGGATTTCTACCGGCTTGGAAAACCAAACACCGCGCAAGAAATCGTTTTTAGACAAGCTGCGCGATTTGTTTGATTGATTTTAAGGTTCGGAAACAAGCAGCCGTATCGGGGAATCTCCCTGATACGGCTGTTTTGTTTGTTTAAAAATAGTTTTTATTTTCAATGGGGTATGGGGCAGGGTGGGATAACTGTTTTTAACTGTTCTTTTTAAAACTTAACATCATGGCGCGATGCCAACAATATGTGAACGTCTGTTGTCAAAGGAAGAATAATGAATAAATCTTTATCCGGGTCGGTAGAAGAATACCGCGAACTGACGCTCCGAGGCATGATACTCGGTGCATTGATCACTGTAATTTTTACTGCGTCCAACGTTTACCTCGGTTTGAAAGTCGGGCTGACCTTTGCCTCGTCGATTCCGGCGGCGGTAATTTCGATGGCGGTTTTAAAGTTTTTCAAAGGCAGCAATATTTTGGAAAACAACATGGTGCAGACCCAAGCTTCGGCGGCGGGTACGCTTTCGACCATCATCTTCGTCCTGCCCGGTTTGCTGATGGCGGGCTACTGGAGCGGTTTCCCGTTCTGGCAGACGACGCTTTTATGTATTGCCGGCGGGATTTTGGGGGTGATTTTCACCATTCCGCTGCGTTACGCGATGGTGGTGAAAAGCGATTTGCCTTATCCGGAAGGTGTGGCGGCTGCTGAAATTTTGAAAGTGGGCGGTCATGAAGAAGGGGATAACCGTCAGGGCGGCAGCGGCATCAAAGAGCTGGCGGCCGGCGGTGCGTTGGCGGGATTGATGAGCTTTTGCGCCGGAGGTCTGCGCGTGATTGCCGACAGCGCGAGTTATTGGTTTAAAAGCGGTACGGCGATTTTCCAGCTGCCGATGGGCTTTTCACTGGCATTGTTGGGCGCGGGCTATTTGGTCGGACTGACGGGCGGTATCGCCATCCTGTTGGGCATTTCGATTGCTTGGGGCATTGCCGTGCCGTATTTCTCCTCACACATTCCGCAACCTTCCGATATGGAAATGGCGGCGTTTGCGATGAAGCTGTGGAAGGAGAAAGTGCGTTTTATCGGTGCGGGGACTATTGGCATTGCGGCGGTTTGGACGCTGTTGATGCTGCTCAAGCCGATGGTGGAAGGCATGAAGATGTCGTTCAAGAGTTTTGGCGGCGGTGCGCCCGCTGCGGAACGCGCCGAACAAGATTTGTCGCCTAAAGCCATGATTTTTTGGGTGCTGGCGATGATGTTTGTTTTAGGCGTGTCGTTTTACCACTTTATCGGCGATTCGCACATTACGGGCGGCATGGCTTGGCTTTTGGTGGTCGTTTGCACGCTTTTGGCTTCCGTCATCGGCTTTTTGGTCGCCGCCGCCTGCGGTTATATGGCAGGTTTGGTCGGCTCGTCTTCCAGCCCGATTTCCGGCGTGGGCATCGTGTCCGTCGTCGTTATTTCACTGGTTTTGCTGCTGGTAGGCGAATCCGGAGGTTTGTTGGCGGATGAGGCTAACCGCAAATTTTTGCTGGCACTGACTTTGTTTTGCGGCTCGGCAGTAATCTGCGTGGCTTCGATTTCCAATGACAACCTGCAAGACTTGAAAACCGGCTACCTGCTCAAAGCCACGCCTTGGCGGCAGCAAGTCGCCCTGATTATCGGCTGTATCGTTGGTGCGCTGGTTATTTCGCCCGTGTTGGAACTGCTTTACGAAGCCTACGGCTTTACCGGCGCAATGCCGCGCGAAGGCATGGATGCGGCGCAGGCTTTGGCAGCTCCTCAAGCGACTTTGATGACGACCATCGCGTCGGGCATTTTCGCCCACAACCTCGAATGGGTCTACATCTTTACCGGCATCGCGATCGGCGCGGTATTAATCGTCGTCGATTTGGTGTTGAAAAAATCATCAGGCGGCAAACTTGCCCTGCCCGTCCTTGCGGTCGGTATGGGTATTTATCTGCCGCCGTCCGTCAATATGCCCATCGTGGCAGGCGCGGTGTTGGCGGCGGTGTTGAAACACATCATCGGTAAAAAAGCGGAAAACCGCGAAGGCCGTCTGAAAAACGCCGAGCGTATCGGAACCTTGTTCTCCGCCGGCCTGATTGTCGGTGAAAGCCTGATCGGTGTGATTATGGCGTTTATTATTGCCTTCTCCGTGACCAACGGCGGCTCGGATGCGCCGCTTGCGTTGAATCTGCAAAACTGGGATGCCGCCGCTTCTTGGTTGGGTTTGGCGTTCTTCGTTACCGGGATGTTTTTCTTTGCACAGCGCGTACTGAAGGCGGGCAAGTAGGCTGTCGGAAAAAATGCCGTCTGAAGCGTTCAGACGGCATTTTTATCTGGAAAGCGGAAGGCGGAGCTTTTCGGCTTGCGCCCACGTTTTGCCGGCAAGGTCTTTGGGCGACAGCAGCGGCGCGGTTTGAAGCGGCCAGCCTATGCCGACTGTCGGGTCGTTCCATATTAAAACCTGTTCGGCTTCAGGCTTGTAATAGTCGGTGCATTTGTACACGACTTCCGCCGCGTCGCCCAAAACGCAAAACCCGTGCGCGAAGCCTTCGGGTATCCAAAGCTGGCATTGGTTTTGCGCGGACAGGGTTGCGCCCGCCCATTTGCCGAAAGTCGGCGAACCTTCGCGCATATCGACGGCCACGTCGAACACTTCGCCGACAACTACGCGTACGAGTTTGCCTTGTGTGTTTTCGGTTTGGTAGTGCAGGCCGCGCAATACGCCTTTGCCGGATTTGGAGTGGTTTTCCTGCACGAAGGTGCGGTTGCAGACTTGGGTCTTGAACCATTCGTCGCGGAAGGTTTCCATAAAAAAGCCGCGCGCGTCGCCGAAGACTTGGGGCTCAAGCAGTTTTACGTCAGGAATGGCGGTATCAATGATGTTCATCTTTTTATCTTTCATCTAAAGGCCGTCTGAAAAGTTTCAGACGGCCTCAAACATTATTTTTTCAACAGGCGCAGCAAATATTGGCCGTATTGGTTTTTCGCCATCGGGCGCGCCAATTCTTCCAGTTTTTCATCGGAAAGCCAACCGTTGCGCCAAGCGATTTCTTCCAGGCAGGCGATGTGCAGGTTTTGGATGTTTTGCACGGTTTGGACGAACGAAGCCGCCTCGTGCAGGCTTTCGTGCGTACCGGTGTCCAGCCACGCGAAACCGCGTCCCAATATTTGAACGGAGAGCGAGCCGTCTTCCAAATACATCCGGTTGAGGTCGGAAATTTCCAATTCGCCGCGTGCGGACGGTTTGAGCTGTTTGGCGAACTCGACGGCGCGGTTGTCGTAGAAATACAAGCCGGTTACCGCCCAATCGGATTTGGGCCGTTGCGGTTTTTCTTCGATGGAAACGGCGCGGAAGTTTTCGTTAAATTCAACCACGCCGAAACGTTCGGGGTTTTTGACCTGATAAGCAAACACGGTTGCGCCGTGCGTTTGCGCTGCCGCCTGTTTCAATGTTTGCGTAAACGACTGACCGTAAAAAATATTGTCGCCCAAAACCAAGCAAACATTGTCGTTGCCGATAAATTCTTCGCCGATGATAAATGCCTGTGCCAAGCCGTCCGGACTGGGTTGCACGGCATAACTGATGGAAATGCCGAAATCGCTGCCGTCGCCAAGCAGGCGTTTGAAAGAGGCGTTGTCTTCAGGCGCGGTAATCACCAAAATATCGCGGATTCCCGCCAGCATCAAAACCGACAAGGGGTAATAAATCATCGGTTTGTCGTACACGGGCAGGAGCTGTTTGGATACGCCGCGCGTGATGGGGTAGAGGCGCGTGCCGCTGCCGCCTGCCAGTATGATGCCTTTCATCTTTTCTTTCTTCCTTTGCGATGGGTTTTCAGATGGCATTGCGTCGGGATGCCGTCTGAAAACTTATTTTCCGGTGCCTAAACGTTCCAAACGATAGCTGCCGTTTTATGCGTTTTGCCGCCGAGTTTTGTTGTCCAAGTACCATTGCACTGTTTTGCGGAGGCCGGATTCAAAGGTTTCCAAAGGCTGCCAGCCCAAATCCCGTCTGATTTTCGCCGTATCGACGGCGTAGCGGGCATCGTGGCCAGGGCGGTCTTGTACGAAAGTAATCAAATCTTCATAACGCGCCACGCCGGCCGGTTTTTCGGGAGCGAGTTCTTCCAGCAGGGCGCAGATGGTTTTGACGACTTCAATATTGGCTTTTTCATTGTGGCCGCCGATATTGTAGGTTTCGCCGACAACACCTTCGGTAACAACCTGATACAGTGCGCGCGCGTGGTCTTCGACAAACAGCCAGTCGCGGATTTGCATACCGTCGCCGTACACAGGCAGCGGTTTGCCGTCAAGCGCGTTCAGAATCATCAAAGGAATGAGTTTTTCCGGAAAATGGTAAGGACCGTAGTTGTTGGAGCAGTTGGTTACAATGGTCGGCAAGCCGTAAGTACGCAACCACGCGCGGACGAGGTGGTCGCTGGACGCTTTAGAGGCAGAGTAAGGGCTGGACGGCGCGTAGGGCGCGGTTTCGGTAAACAAATCGTCTGTGCCGCTTAAATCGCCATAAACTTCATCGGTAGAAATATGGTGGAAACGGAAGGCTTCGTGCTTTTCAGACGGCATTTGCTGCCGGTAGGCACGCGCAGCTTCAAGTAGGTTGAATGTGCCGACGATATTGGTTTGGATAAACTCGCCTGCCGAACCGATAGAGCGGTCGACATGGCTTTCCGCCGCCAAGTGCATCACGGCATCGGGCCGGTGTTGTGCGAATACGCGGTCGAGTTCGGCGCGGTCGCAAATGTCCACTTGCTCGAAAGCATAGCGGGGATTATCGGCAATGTCGGTCAGCGATTCGAGATTGCCCGCGTAGGTCAGTTTGTCGAGGTTGACGACGGAATCTTGGGTGTTTCGGATAATATGACGGACAACGGCAGAGCCGATAAAGCCCGCACCGCCGGTAACAAGGATTTTTCTCATAAATTTCAGAGGATAGCCAAAAAATATAAACAGATTATAGCAGACAGAATGTGTGTTTTTCAGATAAAGAGGCCGTCTGAAAACATCTCTTTCAGACGGCCTGTATCAGGTCAACTTAATCGTCGTAGCCATTTGGGTTGTTGCTGACCCAACGCCATGAGTCTTCCATCATCTGCGCCAAATCACGCTGGGTTTGCCAGCCGATTTGCGCCTTTGTATAGGAAGGGTCGGCATAGAAGCACGCCAAATCACCGGCACGGCGCGGTTTGACTTCATACGGAATCGTCAAACCCGAAGCTGCTTCAAATGCGCGGATGATTTCCAACACCGAAGAAGCGCGGCCGGAGCCTAAGTTCAGCAAATGCGTGCCTGCTACATTACTTTTTGCCTGCATAGCCGCGACATGGCCTTCTGCCAAATCCATCACATGAATGTAGTCGCGCATTCCCGTACCGTCGGGGGTCGGATAATCGCCGCCGAATACCGACAGTTGCGGCAGCCTGCCCGAAGCCACTTGGCAGATATAGGGCAAAAGGTTGTTGGGAATACCGTTGGGCTGTTCGCCGATCAAGCCGCTTTCGTGCGCCCCAATCGGGTTGAAATAGCGCAACAAAATCACGCTCCAACGCGGATCGGCCTTTTGGATGTCGGTTAACATCCGTTCCACCATCGCTTTGGATGCGCCATAAGGATTAGCGGTATCGCCCAGTGGCATATCCTCGGTATAAGGCACTTTGCCCGGATCGCCATAAACCGTCGCCGAAGAACTGAACACAATGCTAAACACGCCCGCACGCGCCATTTCTTCCGCCAACACCAAGCTGCCGGAAACATTATTATCATAATATTTCATCGGCTCGGCCACACTTTCACCCACCGCTTTCAAGCCGGCAAAATGAATCACCGAATCAATGCGGTTTTCCGCAAAAATACGGCGCAAAATCTCACGATCGCGGATATCGCCTTGATAAAACGGAATCTCTTGGCCGGTAATCGTTTTCAAGCGTGGCAGGATATTGATGCTGGAATTGCATAGGTTATCCAAAATCACGACTTGATGGCCGCTTTTCAGCAAAGAAACAACGGTGTGCGAGCCGATAAAACCGGTGCCGCCGGTAACGAGAATATTTTTCATAATTAAATTAAAGTAATCAGGATTCATATGGGCAAGACAGCTCGTTAATTTTTTAGAAATTTTCGATCAAAATCTTTCATAATCTGAATCATTTTTACATCATTTTGATATCTATTTTTTAGATATTTTGATTTATTTTTTCGCTTATGCCAGAAATGTTTAGGAGTTATCTGTAAGTTTGAAAATTCATCTCTTTTCAAATAATAAAAATAATTTCGAAATCCGGTTAATTTAGAAGGCATATATCCTCTATCATCTGTAAAATATTGATGATTTTCATTAAAGGCAGGTCTAATATTTAATAATAATGTTGCTCTGTGAATCATTTCAATATCTTCACAGCCATAGCCAAGAAAGCTTTCATTGTATCCAGCTGTTTTGTAGAAAAAATCAGAATTAAATAATTGTAAGCCAGTTACAAACCCTGTTTGTATAATGAATGATTCTTCTATATTTAGATTACCTTTATATGAGAATAATATAAAATTTATAATCCCAAATTGTTTGTTTAAGAATGAAACAGGGTACCAATCAAAGGCGATATTGGTTTTTGTTTTTTTTATTAAATGTTGGATAAAATTTTCCGATAATAAAACGTCAACATCTAAGAATAAAATGTAATTTGAATTCAAGGTATTAAAACTATAGATGGCAGCTGCATTTTTAATTTTAGCAGGCGTATAAAAAGTATTATGAGATTTAATACTAATATAATTACATTTGTAAAATTTTGTAATTAATTTAATAATATTTTTCCAAAGGAAGTTACTGTTGTCTGCAACTAATATAGAAAATCCGTATTTACTTGAGAATTTTTTTAGCAAAAATAAATTAAAAAAGAGGCGTATAAAGCAATCAGGTTTTATTAAAGACTGTTTTATAGGGATAATAAAAGTAATCTTACGCATTTTATATATTTTGGATTATGGTTTTAAAGTATTCTCTATAGTGGGCAATTGCTTCATTATCATGCCCGCCAGAAATTAGTTTGGTTTTAATCGTAATAGCTTTTATATTAAATTCATTTTTTAGAATTTCTAATTCATTTAAATGATATGAATCATCTTTTCCGCAAGTTATATGAATATTCCATTTAAGTGAGGAGTCGCAAGTCTTAATTTTAGATAGTAAGAAGTCATTGATATAATCGTAATTAATATCTTGAAATCTTTTAGAGGTTCCAAGCATATATGAAAGAATGGTTTTCGAGCGTGTTTTGATATAATCTGCTAATTTGGCTTGAGGAGCATTAATAATTATATTAGGATAATTATATGTAAGACCGAGTAGAAGTGCGCCAACGCCACCTTTACTTGAACCCAAAAGGTAGGTATCTTCTTGATTTGTATTCGATAATAATTGAATAATACAATGTATGGTTTGTAAATATCCATTATCTAACTCATTAGTAATGTAATAAGTGCCTCTAGCATCATCTTCTGGATATTTGGTATCTAAGAATGCTAAAAAAGTATAATTAGAACTTAAAAAATCTTTTATATAATTATATTTTTGAGCAATATCTTTAGGAGGAAATGCTGAAAAAGTAATAATTGTTTTTTCTATACCTTTTTTATATAAGAATCGGCAGCCATTCAACTCAAATTCAGGTAATCCTAAGATATTATTTCCTGTTTTTAAATTAGATAACATAATTTCTCCAAAATATGAATAATATGAATGAAGAACCTTCGAATTGCACTCAAAGGTTCTTCATAATTTAACTTATTTCTCAAATGATGATGGTAATGGGAAAAGAGTTTCTAAGAACTTAATAACTTGAACATTCCATTCTTCATTCAAGTGACTATCAGCACCATCGTTGATACATACGCTCAAAGGAAGTTTGTCAAAATTCCTTTCTTTAGTTAAGGTCACTACATTATTTAGTTTCTTTTTGAAATCATGATTTTGCTGTACAAGTTCCGTCTTGTCAGAACTTTGTAGTGCTCGTCCAGAGAGTAGGGCATAATGATGATAGAGATAGCCCGTTACTGCAATATCATCTAAAGATCGGAATTTATTATGTAGTGTTCTATTAAACTCTTCTGGATATTTTTTTTCCATCTCAAATAAAATATCAGTTCTCATGGATTGAGGGGAGTGAGTATGTAGTTTAGTAGTAAATTTTTTAAATTCCTTTTCTAAGAGAGTGTTCGCATTGCGAGCACCATTTAAGTAGTCAGGTTCTCCTTCAGTACATTCACCATTAACATTTCCCCATGCTTCTAATCTTAACTTTGCAATACCATTCGAATAGAAGAAATTGTCTTTATTCAATGGTTTAGTTAATAGGAAGTCGTCATTGCTGTAAATAAAATAGTTACTAATTCCTGGTATATGGTGCAAGCTGGTTTCAATAGCATGTGAGCTAAAAGTAGGAAGGGCACTTTGTGGCATAATTTCTTCGTGATATACCCATTGAATTTTAGGGTTATTTAAATCTAGCCATGCTGGGGGAGCACAATTAGAGACAATAAAAATTTTTCGAATGAAGGATCCATTCATTTCCCAAGAGCGTAATGCGAATTTTAATTCATCTCTACTAAGGAATCTTGATGTACTGGTTGCATCGCTATTAAAGTCGGGCTTATATTTTTTATATAACTCTTGCCAATTCTTATCTTCTGAGTTGACCCAAGTAAATACTAAATCAATATCAAAATTATGATCTTCTTCATAGGGTAATGAAGATATTTCTGAATAGTTTCGTATGCCTTCTTTAAATAATTGATTATTTTTAATAGAGTGCTTCCAAAGTTTTCTAGAATATCTGTTAGCTGTAGGAAATAAGATAAAATCCTTATCTTCTTTACAGAACTCTAATCTGAACCAAAATTGAGATATAGATGAACTTAAAGTTCTATCTGTGCTGAGTTTCATGTCAACATGAGCAATGCTAAATAAATCTGTCCAAATTTCATTTACGGACTTAGGATTTTTTATTTGTCCATTAAATTTGTATTGAAGCTTTAAATTTTCAGAGGAAATAGTAAGAAGAAATTTATTTAAAAAGTCTTCTTTATGTGATTCTAGAATACATAATGCAGGCTTAAGAGTAAGATTAGAAGGAAGAATATATACACCTATTGCGTTTTGATTGTTAAGTTTTTTAACTATATATTCAAAATTAAAAAAATTAATAGGAATTAACATATCTTGTTTCCGATTTTGTTTTAAGGTTGAAGAAATATTTGATTGAGCTTTACTTATATTAGTTTTATGGATATGTGATGAATTTTTAAAATTCTTTGCAAATTTTTTAGCAGAAAAATATCTTAAAAAGTTAAATTTACTATCTCGAAAGAAAGCGCTAGGGTCTCTTTTAAGTTTACGCCATTTTCTGTTATTAAGTATAAACATTTTATCTATTCTTTAATAAAGTTTCTACAATGATTTTTGAGGCATTACCTATCCCGTAAGGGTTTTCAATATTAGCCATTTTTTCATAATATTCAGGGTATTCAATTAGTTGTGTAAAGCTCTCAATAATATTTTGAGTTTCAGAACCTACTAATTTTACAGTTCCTGCAGCTACAGCTTCAGGACGTTCTGTAGTATCTCTTAATACAAGAACTGGTTTTCCTAGGGATGGAGCTTCTTCTTGTATGCCGCCTGAATCACTTAATATTATATGGCTTTTAGACATTAAATATACGAATGGTAAGTATTCTTGTGGCTCAATAAGATGAACATTGTGCACAGAGGATAATAAATCTTGAATTGGTTTTCTAACGTTAGGATTTAAATGGAGCGGAATCACAAAAGAGAATGTTGGGTATTTTTTAGCTAATTCTAAGATAGAAAGTCCAATATTTTTAATACCTTCCCCATGATTTTCTCTTCTATGAGCGGTAATTAAAATTACTTTAGAGTTGTCCTGAATAAATGGAAAAGCTTGTTCCATTTGTTTTTTAATTGTAGTTATTTTTAGTTTTTCTAGAGATACCATTAGTGCATCTATGACAGTATTTCCAGTAACAATAACTTTGTCAGAAGGTATTGATTCAGATAGTAAGTTATTTTTAGAATCTTCAGTAGGTGCAAAATGCCACTGGCTTAGAACGCTTGTTAAACGCCTATTTGCTTCCTCTGGCCAAGGAGAGTATAAATTATAAGTTCTCAGGCCTGCTTCAATGTGGCCAACAGGTATTTTTTGATAGAATGCAGCAAGGCTAGCTGCAAAAGTTGTTGTGGTGTCTCCGTGAACAAGGACGCAGTCAGGTTTGAAATCTTCAAGAACATCGGTAAGGCTTGAGATGATATTTGTTGTGATTTCTTGTAGGCTCTGGTTGGGTTTCATGATATTTAAATCATAATCAGCTTTGATTTCGAATAGGCTCAAAACCTGATCTAGCATTTCACGATGCTGTGCAGTAATGCAAACTTTTGAAGTAATTGTGTTATGTTTTTGTAACTCTAGAATTACAGGCGCCATTTTAATAGCTTCAGGGCGAGTGCCAAAGACGGTTAAGACTTTCATTGGAATATCCTATGTGTAATATAGTAATGTGTTAAAAATATTAGGAGCTTATCACGTTTTTTGATGATTTTGCTTCCTAAGCCCCAATATTATTTCGAAGATGATGTTTATGTTATATATTATACACGTTTGTGTTCTACAAAATAAAGTGGTATTGTATCTCTGGTAGGTTTTAAATTTATTTAAAAACAATCATACTTAATGAGATTTTTTATTTTATGCTTAAGTTGAAGTTTTGTATTGTAATTTCTTTTTTAATTTTGGGAAGTGCATGTAGTGCTATTCCCTCCTCTGGCCCAAGTGCAAAAAAAGTTGTCTCATTGGGGCAACAGTCTGAAGCTCAAATTCCTGAAGTAGAGTTGATTGACGTCAATCATGCTGTAGCGCAGTCTTTGTATAAAGCTCAGGTGAATCAGTCTTTTACCCAGTTTGGCGATGGTTATGCTTCTACCGGTACGCTAAATATTGGTGATGTATTGGATATTATGATTTGGGAAGCGCCGCCAGCGGTATTGTTTGGTGGTGGCCTTTCTTCGATGGGCTCGGGTAGTGCGCAACAAACCAAGTTGCCGGAGCAACTGGTGACGGCACGTGGTACGGTTTCTGTGCCGTTTGTTGGCGATATTTCGGTGGTCGGTAAAACGCCTGGTCAGGTTCAGGAAATTATTAAAGGCCGCCTGAAAAAAATGGCCAATCAGCCGCAAGTGATGGTGCGCTTGGTGCAGAATAATGCGGCAAATGTATCGGTGATTCGCGCAGGCAATAGTGTGCGTATGCCGTTGACGGCAGCCGGTGAGCGTGTGTTGGATGCGGTGGCTGCGGTAGGTGGTTCAACGGCAAATGTGCAGGATACGAATGTGCAGCTGACACGTGGCAATGTAGTACGAACTGTTGCCTTGGAAGATTTAGTTGCAAATCCGCGACAAAATATTTTGCTGCGTCGCGGTGATGTGGTTACCATGATTACCAATCCCTATACCTTTACGTCTATGGGTGCGGTGGGGAGAACACAAGAAATCGGTTTTTCAGCTAGAGGCTTATCGCTTTCTGAAGCCATTGGCCGTATGGGCGGTTTGCAAGATCGCCGTTCTGATGCGCGTGGTGTGTTTGTGTTCCGCTATACGCCATTGGTGGAATTGCCGGCAGAACGTCAGGATAAATGGATTGCTCAAGGTTATGGCAGTGAGGCAGAGATTCCAACGGTATATCGTGTGAATATGGCTGATGCGCATTCGCTATTTTCTATGCAGCGCTTTCCTGTGAAGAATAAAGATGTATTGTATGTGTCGAATGCGCCGTTGGCTGAAGTGCAGAAATTCTTGTCGTTTGTGTTCTCGCCGGTTACCAGTGGCGCGAACAGTATTAATAATTTAACTAATTAATGTGAGTAATTAAGATGTCTGAGCAACTTCCTGTGGCAGTTGCCACTGAAACCAAAGCCGAGCGTAAAAAGCCGAAAAAGAAAAGTTGGATTAAAAAGCTAAGCCCTTTATTTTGGGTAACGGTGATTATCCCTACGGTAATTTCGTTGGTGTATTTCGGCTTCTTCGCTTCCGATCGTTTTACGTCGCAATCGAGCTTTGTGGTGCGCTCGCCTAAAAGCCAATCTTCTCTCAATGGCCTGGGTGCCATTTTGCAGGGCACAGGTTTTGCCCGTGCGCAAGACGATATTTATACCGTGCAGGAATATATGCAGTCGCGTTCGGCTTTGGATGCGTTGCGTAAGAAAATGCCCATTCGCGATTTTTATGAAAAAGAAGGCGATATTTTCAGCCGTTTTAATGGTTTTGGCCTGCGTGGCGAGGATGAGGCGTTTTATCAATACTACCGTGATAAGGTATCCATCCATTTTGACTCTGTCTCAGGCATTTCCAATTTGAGCGTTACATCGTTTAATGCCGGTGAATCTCAAAAGATCAATGATGCTTTGCTTAAACAGGGTGAGGTATTGATTAACCAGCTGAACGAACGTGCGCGTCAGGATACGATTCGTTATGCTCAGGAAGTGGTCAATTCTGCTGAAGAGCAAGTTAAAGAGGCTTCTGTCCAATTGACAAAATTCCGTGTGTCTAACGGTATTTTCGACTTGAAGGCGCAATCCGATGTGCAAATGGGTTTGGTATCCAAATTACAGGACGAGTTGATTGTCATTCAGACCCAGCTGGACCAGGTAAAAGCCGTTACGCCTGAAAACCCGCAAATTCCAGGTTTGATTGCGCGTGAGAAGAGTTTGCGTAAAGAAATCTCGCAACAAATGAAAGCGATTTCCGGCGGTGGCGAGGGTTCGTTGTCCAATCAGGCGGCGGAATATCAACGCGTGTATTTGGAAAACGAATTGGCCGAAAAACAATTGGCTGCGGCGATGACTTCTTTGGAAAGTGCAAAAGCGGAAGCAGATCGTCAGCAATTGTATTTGGAAGTGATTTCCCAGCCGAACAAACCTGACTTGGCATATGAGCCAAACCGTTTGTACAACATCGTGGCAACGTTTGTCATCGGTTTGATTGTCTATGGCATTGTCGTGTTGCTGTCTGCAAGTATCCGTGAGCATAAAAACTGATGAAAGAGCTACATAAAACATCGTTTTTGGAGTCGCTGCTTATCCAAAAAAGGGTAATCGGCGCACTCTTAATGCGTGAAATTATTACTCGCTACGGTCGTAATAACATTGGTTTTTTGTGGTTGTTTGTCGAACCTTTGCTGCTGACTTTGGTTATGGTGTTGATGTGGAAGTTTTTCCGTATGCACAACGTGTCAGCTTTGAATATCGTGGCATTCACGCTGACAGGCTATCCGATGATGATGATGTGGCGTAATGCTTCTAATCATGCTATCGGTTCGATTTCTGCCAACACAAGCCTGCTGTATCACCGAAATGTACGCGTATTGGATACCATTTTTGCGCGTATGTTGTTGGAGATTGCCGGCGCCACCATTGCGCAGGTCGTGATTATGTTCGCATTGGTTATCATCGGTTGGATTGATGTACCGGCAGATATTTTCTATATGTTGTTGGCTTGGCTTTTGATGGCTATGTTTGCCGTTGGATTGGGGCTGGTCATCTGTTCGGTGGCGTTTCATTTTGAACCGTTTGGCAAAGTTTGGAGTACCATCAGTTTTGTGATGATGCCTTTGTCCGGCGTGTTTTTCTTCGTACACAACCTGCCTCAGCAGTTGCAACACTATGTGCTGATGATTCCGATGGTGCATGGTACAGAAATGTTCCGTGCCGGATATTTTGGCGACAGCGTCACGACTTACGAAAATCCTTGGTATATTTTGTTGTGTAACTTGGTTTTGCTGCTGCTTGGTTTGGCGGTGGTGGCGAGATTCAGCAAAGGGGTTGAGCCGCAATGATTTCAGTTGAACACGTTTCCAAACGCTATCTGACCCGCCAAGGTTGGCGGACAGTCTTGCACGATATTAGCTTCAAAATGGAGAAGGGCGAGAAAATCGGTATTCTCGGCCGCAACGGTGCAGGTAAATCGACGCTCATCCGTTTGATCAGTGGCGTTGAGCCGCCGACCACGGGTGAAATCAAGCGGACAATGAGTATTTCTTGGCCTTTGGCATTCTCCGGTGCGTTTCAAGGCAGTCTGACCGGTATGGACAATTTGCGTTTCATCTGCCGGATTTACAATGTCGATATCGATTATGTGAAGAACTTTACCGAAGAGTTTTCCGAGTTGGGGCAATATCTTTACGAGCCGGTCAAGCGTTATTCTTCAGGTATGAAGGCGCGTTTGGCATTTGCTTTGTCGTTGGCGGTAGAGTTTGATTGCTATTTGATTGACGAAGTGATTGCAGTTGGTGACTCGCGTTTTGCCGATAAATGTAAGTACGAGTTGTTTGAAAAGCGCAAAGACCGTTCCATCATCTTGGTGTCGCACAGCCACAGCGCCATGAAGCAATATTGCGATAATGCGATGGTGCTGGAAAAAGGGCATATGTACCAGTTTGAAGATATGGACAAAGCCTACGAATATTATAATTCGCTGCCTTAAAGCGATTGTTTTTAAATCAGGCCGTCTGAAATTTCAGACGGCCTGTCCGTTGGAATTTTATTGATGAACATTACTCAAATTCTTTCCCAAGAACTCTCCGCGACTGCCGCGCAAATCACCGCCGCCGTCGAGCTTTTGGACGACGGCGCGACCGTGCCGTTTATCGCCCGCTACCGCAAGGAAGCGACGGGCGGGTTGGACGATACGCAGTTGCGCCGGCTTGCCGAGCGGCTGCAATATCTGCGCGAGTTGGAAGAGCGCAAAGCCGTTGTTTTAAAAAGCATTGAAGAGCAAGGCAAGCTTTCAGACGACCTCAGGGCGCAAATCGAAGCCGCCGATAACAAAACCGCGCTGGAAGACCTGTATCTGCCCTACAAACCCAAACGCCGCACCAAAGCGCAAATCGCGCGCGAACACGGTTTGCAGCCGCTGGCGGACGTGTTGCTTGCCGAGCAGTCGCAGGACGTGGAAGCCGCCGCACAAGGCTACCTGAACGAAAACGTCCCCGATGCCAAAGCCGCGTTGGACGGCGCGCGTGCGATTCTGATGGAGCAGTTTGCCGAAGACGCGGAACTCATCGGCACGCTGCGCGACAAGCTGTGGAACGAAGCCGAAATCCACGCGCAAGTTGTTGGAGGCAAAGAAACCGAAGGCGAAAAATTCAGCGATTATTTTGACCACCGCGAACCTATTCGTGCGATGCCCAGCCATCGTGCGCTAGCGGTTTTGCGCGGACGCAACGAAGGCGTGTTGAACATCGCGCTCAAATATCAGCCCGACGACACGCCGATTACGCAGCAAAGCGAATACGAGCAAATCATCGCCCGCCGCTTCAAAGTTTCAGACGGCCACAAATGGCTGCGCGACACCGTGCGCCTGACTTGGCGCGCGAAAATCTTTTTGTCGTTGGAACTTGAAGCTCTCAATCGTTTGAAAGAAGCCGCCGACACCGACGCGATTACCGTGTTCGCCCGCAATCTCAAAGACTTGCTGCTTGCTGCGCCCGCCGGACGGCTGACCACGCTGGGTCTCGACCCCGGCTACCGCAACGGCGTGAAATGCGCCGTGGTGGACGACACCGGCAAGCTGCTGGATACCGTCATCGTCTATTTGCATCAAGAAAACAATATGTTGGCAACGCTGTCGCGCCTGATTAAACAGCACGGCGTGAAGCTCATCGCCATCGGTAACGGCACCGCCAGCCGTGAAACCGACAAAATCGCGGGCGAACTGGTGCGTGAAATGTCGAAAATGGGGCTGCATAAAATCGTCGTGTCCGAAGCCGGCGCGTCGATTTATTCCGCGTCCGAACTGGCGGCGCGCGAGTTCCCTGACTTGGACGTTTCCCTGCGCGGCGCGGTGTCCATCGCCCGCAGGCTACAAGACCCGCTTGCCGAGTTGGTCAAAATCGACCCCAAATCCATCGGCGTGGGGCAGTATCAGCACGACGTGAACCAAAGCCAGCTCGCCAAATCGCTGGACGCGGTGGTCGAAGACTGCGTGAACGCCGTCGGCGTGGACGTGAACACCGCCTCCGCCCCGCTCTTGGCGCGAATTTCCGGTTTGAATCAAACCCTTGCCCAAAACATCGTTGCCTACCGCGATGAAAACGGCGCGTTCGACAGCCGCAAAAAATTGCTGAAAGTACCGCGTTTGGGCGAAAAAACCTTCGAGCAGGCGGCAGGCTTTTTGCGGATTAACGGCGGTAAAGAGCCGTTGGACGCGAGCGCCGTCCACCCCGAAGCCTATCCCGTTGTCGCCAAAATGCTGGCGCAACAAGGCATTAGCGCCGCCGAACTCATCGGCAACCGCGAGCGCGTGAAGCAAATCAAAGCGTCCGACTTCACCGACGAACGCTTCGGCCTGCCGACCATTTTGGACATCCTGTCCGAACTGGAAAAACCCGGCCGTGATCCGCGCGGCGAGTTTCAGACGGCATCGTTTGCCGAAGGTATCCACGAAATCAGCGACTTGCAAGTCGGTATGATACTCGAAGGCGTGGTTTCCAACGTCGCCAACTTCGGCGCGTTCGTGGACATCGGCGTCCATCAGGACGGCTTGGTGCACATCTCCGCCCTGTCCAACAAGTTCGTCCAAGACCCGCGCGAAGTGGTGAAAGCTGGCGACGTGGTGAAAGTGAAAGTGCTGGAAGTCGATGCTGCACGCAAACGCATCGCGCTGACCATGCGCTTGGATGACGAACCGGGCGGCGCAAAACATAAAATGCCGTCTGAAAACCGCAGCCGCGAACGGACAGCCGGCCGCAAACCCCAACGCAACGACCGCGCCCCAGCCAATTCGGCGATGGCGGATGCGTTTGCGAAGCTGAAGCGGTAAAATAATCGAAGAGTTTATGGATTTTGACTTATGCACACACCACTTACCTATATTGACCTTTTCTCAGGAGCAGGAGGCCTATCCTTGGGTTTTGAACAAGCCGGATTCCAACAATTGCTTTCTGTTGAAATGGAGTCTGATTATTGTCAGACTTACCGTACCAACTTCCCCCATCATCAATTACTGCAAAAAGATTTAACCACACTAACCGAACAAGATTTAATCAATTGTCTTAACGGACAAGCAGTTGATTTGATTATTGGAGGACCACCTTGTCAAGGTTTTAGTATGGCAGGAAAGATTGGACGGACATTTACAGATGACCCACGCAACCATTTATTTAAAGAGTTTGTCCGAATAGTTAAAATTGTCCAACCATATTTTTTTGTTATGGAAAATGTAGCGCGACTCTATACACACAATTCAGGTAAAACACGTATTGAGATTATTCAAGCATTTCAGAATATCGGTTATTCGGTGGAATGTAAGATACTGAGTGCAGCCGATTTCGGTGTTCCTCAGATACGTAGCCGAGTGATATTTATCGGGAGGAGGGATAAAGGCAAAATTTCCTTTCCCGAACCTTTGCAGATTTCCCATCAGACTGTTGGATCAGCAATAGGACATTTTCCAAAACTGGCTGCTGGCGAAAGCAATCCACACGTTGCAAATCATGAAGCTATGAATCATTCGGCACAAATGTTAGAAAAAATGGCATTTGTTAAAAATGGAGGTAACCGTAACGATATTCCTGAACCATTACGTCCGAAAACAGGTGATATCCGTAAATACATCCGTTACAACAGCAACAAAACCAGCCGTTTGTATTACAGGAGATATGCGCAAAGTTTTTCACTATGAACAGAATCGGGCGTTAACCGTTCGTGAATTAGCTGCCTTACAATCTTTCCCTGATAATTTTATTTTTTGCGGCAGCAAAATTGCCCAGCAGCAGCAGGTTGGTAACGCCGTACCGCCTTTATTGGCAAAAGCTATTGCTGAAAGTATTTTAAAAATGAGTGAAAATGAATAAGCAATATCCGAAAATTAACTATATCGGTAATAAAGAGAAAATAGCTTCCTGGATTTGTGACCAGCTTCCGTCTGATGTAGATACAGTTGCAGATGTATTTAGTGGAGGCTGTTCCTTTGCCTACGAAGCCAAAAAACGCGGCTATCGTGTGATTACTAACGATATTTTGGCAATTAATTACCAAATTGCTTTAGCATTAATAGAAAACAACCATGAAACATTAAATGACGATGATGTCGCAATGATTTTTTCAGGCAGCCCGCATGCCGGTTTTATGAGTCAGCGTTATGCCGAAAAATTCTATTTTCACGATGAATACCAACAACTTGATTTGTAACGTAAAAATATAGGGAAACTGGATAACCAGTATAAACGCGCTTTGGCGTTTACTTTAATGCGTCGCGCCATGATACGTAAAATGCCCTATACGGAAGATATGCGCCCGGGCGATACCGCTAATCCTTATGGCGCATCCAAAGCGATGGTGGAACGGATGTTAACCGACATCCAAAAGGCCGATCCGCGTTGGAGCGTGATTTTGTTGCGCTATTTCAACCCGATTGGGGCGCACGAAAGCGGCTTGATCGGCGAACAGCCCAACGGTATTCCCAACAACCTTTTGCCCTATATCTGCCAAGTGGCTTCGGGCAGGCTGCCGCAACTGTCGGTATTCGGCGGCGATTATCCGACCCCCGACGGTACGGGAATGCGCGACTACATTCATGTGATGGATTTGGCAGAAGGCCATGTCGCGGCTATGCAGGCAAAAAGTAATGTAGCAGGCACGCATTTGCTGAACTTAGGCTCCGGCCGCGCTTCTTCGGTGTTGGAAATCATCCGCGCATTTGAAGCAGCTTCGGGTTTGACGATTCCGTATGAAGTCAAACCGCGCCGTGCCGGTGATTTGGCGTGCTTCTATGCCGACCCTTCCTATACAAAGGCGCAAATCGGCTGGCAAACCCAGCGTGATTTGGCGCAGATGATGGAAGACTCATGGCGTTGGGTCAGCAACAACCCAAATGGCTACGACGATTAAGTTGACCTGATACAGGCCGTCTGAAAGAGATGTTTTCAGACGGCCTCTTTATCTGAAAAACACACATTCTGTCTGCTATAATCTGTTTATATTTTTTGGCTATCCTCTGAAATTTATGAGAAAAATCCTTGTTACCGGCGGTGCGGGCTTTATCGGCTCTGCCGTTGTCCGTCATATTATCCGAAACACCCAAGATTCCGTCGTCAACCTCGACAAACTGACCTACGCGGGCAATCTCGAATCGCTGACCGACATTGCCGATAATCCCCGCTATGCTTTCGAGCAAGTGGACATTTGCGACCGCGCCGAACTCGACCGCGTATTCGCACAACACCGGCCCGATGCCGTGATGCACTTGGCGGCGGAAAGCCATGTCGACCGCTCTATCGGTTCGGCAGGCGAGTTTATCCAAACCAATATCGTCGGCACATTCAACCTACTTGAAGCTGCGCGTGCCTACCGGCAGCAAATGCCGTCTGAAAAGCACGAAGCCTTCCGTTTCCACCATATTTCTACCGATGAAGTTTATGGCGATTTAAGCGGCACAGACGATTTGTTTACCGAAACCGCGCCCTACGCGCCGTCCAGCCCTTACTCTGCCTCTAAAGCGTCCAGCGACCACCTCGTCCGCGCGTGGTTGCGTACTTACGGCTTGCCGACCATTGTAACCAACTGCTCCAACAACTACGGTCCTTACCATTTTCCGGAAAAACTCATTCCTTTGATGATTCTGAACGCGCTTGACGGCAAACCGCTGCCTGTGTACGGCGACGGTATGCAAATCCGCGACTGGCTGTTTGTCGAAGACCACGCGCGCGCACTGTATCAGGTTGTTACCGAAGGTGTTGTCGGCGAAACCTACAATATCGGCGGCCACAATGAAAAAGCCAATATTGAAGTCGTCAAAACCATCTGCGCCCTGCTGGAAGAACTCGCTCCCGAAAAACCGGCCGGCGTGGCGCGTTATGAAGATTTGATTACTTTCGTACAAGACCGCCCTGGCCACGATGCCCGCTACGCCGTCGATACGGCGAAAATCAGACGGGATTTGGGCTGGCAGCCTTTGGAAACCTTTGAATCCGGCCTCCGCAAAACAGTGCAATGGTACTTGGACAACAAAACTCGGCGGCAAAACGCATAAAACGGCAGCTATCGTTTGGAACGTTTAGGCACCGGAAAATAAGTTTTCAGACGGCATCCCGACGCAATGCCATCTGAAAACCCATCGCAAAGGAAGAAAGAAAAGATGAAAGGCATCATACTGGCAGGCGGCAGCGGCACGCGCCTCTACCCCATCACGCGCGGCGTATCCAAACAGCTCCTGCCCGTGTACGACAAACCGATGATTTATTACCCCTTGTCGGTTTTGATGCTGGCGGGAATCCGCGATATTTTGGTGATTACCGCGCCTGAAGACAACGCCTCTTTCAAACGCCTGCTTGGCGACGGCAGCGATTTCGGCATTTCCATCAGTTATGCCGTGCAACCCAGTCCGGACGGCTTGGCACAGGCATTTATCATCGGCAAAGAATTTATCGGCAACGACAATGTTTGCTTGGTTTTGGGCGACAATATTTTTTACGGTCAGTCGTTTACGCAAACATTGAAACAGGCGGCAGCGCAAACGCACGGCGCAACCGTGTTTGCTTATCAGGTCAAAAACCCCGAACGTTTCGGCGTGGTTGAATTTAACGAAAACTTCCGCGCCGTTTCCATCGAAGAAAAACCGCAACGGCCCAAATCCGATTGGGCGGTAACCGGCTTGTATTTCTACGACAACCGCGCCGTCGAGTTCGCCAAACAGCTCAAACCGTCCGCACGCGGCGAATTGGAAATTTCCGACCTCAACCGGATGTATTTGGAAGACGGCTCGCTCTCCGTTCAAATATTGGGACGCGGTTTCGCGTGGCTGGACACCGGTACGCACGAAAGCCTGCACGAGGCGGCTTCGTTCGTCCAAACCGTGCAAAACATCCAAAACCTGCACATCGCCTGCCTGGAAGAAATCGCTTGGCGCAACGGTTGGCTTTCCGATGAAAAACTGGAAGAATTGGCGCGCCCGATGGCGAAAAACCAATACGGCCAATATTTGCTGCGCCTGTTGAAAAAATAATGTTTGAGGCCGTCTGAAACTTTTCAGACGGCCTTTAGATGAAAGATAAAAAGATGAACATCATTGATACCGCCATTCCTGACGTAAAACTGCTTGAGCCCCAAGTCTTCGGCGACGCGCGCGGCTTTTTTATGGAAACCTTCCGCGACGAATGGTTCAAGACCCAAGTCTGCAACCGCACCTTCGTGCAGGAAAACCACTCCAAATCCGGCAAAGGCGTATTGCGCGGCCTGCACTACCAAACCGAAAACACACAAGGCAAACTCGTACGCGTAGTTGTCGGCGAAGTATTCGACGTGGCCGTCGATATGCGTAAAGACTCCCCCACTTTCGGCAAATGGGTAGGCGAGATTCTGTCCGCAGAAAACAAACGCCAACTATGGGTACCCGAAGGTTTCGCGCACGGGTTTTGCGTTTTGGGCGACGCGGCGGAAGTCGTGTACAAATGCACCGACTATTACAAGCCTGAAGCCGAACAGGTTTTAATATGGAACGACCCGACAGTCGGCATCGACTGGCCGTTGCAAGGCGAGCCGAACCTGTCGCCTAAAGACTTGGCCGGCAAAGTATTGGCTGAAGCGGTCACGTTTTAAGACTATTCAGGCCGTCTGAAAGAATGTTCCTCTTTTCAGACGGCCTACAATCTATTAATAACAATAATCGACGAAAACGCATTGTGAAAAACGCCTACATCCCCTCTCGCGGCATCCGCAAAATCCCCCATCTCTCCACCCTATTGCCCGAGTTTCATATCTACAAAGACGGAAAAGGAGCAGAGGCTGTTGTCGGCTGGGGTTTGCGCCCGACGACACACAAAGCGCGTGCTTTTGCCACCGAACACCAGCTTCCCTTTATTGCTTTGGAAGACGGCTTTTTACGCTCGCTCGGACTGGGCGTCTCCGGTTATCCCCCCTACTCCATCGTCTATGACGACATCGGCATCTACTACGACACTACCCGCCCTTCTCGTTTGGAACAACTGATTCTTGCCGCCGATACCATGCCGTCTGAAACCTTGGCTCAGGCGCGGCAGGCGATGGATTTCATCCTGCAACACCATCTGTCCAAATACAACCACGCGCCCGAACTTTCAGACGATCATCCTTTACGCTCCCCATCCAAGTCTGAAACCGTCCTCATTATCGACCAAACCTTCGGCGATATGGCTATCCAATATGGCGGTGCAGACGCCTCTACGTTTGAATTGATGTTTCAGACGGCCTTAAATGAAAACCCGCAAGCCGATATTTGGGTCAAAACCCATCCCGATGTTTTGTGCGGCAAAAAACAAGGCTATCTGACCCAGCTTGTGCAGCAACACCGCGTCCATCTTCTGGCAGAAGACATCAATCCGATTTCTTTGTTGCAAAACGTCGATAAAGTTTATTGCGTTACCTCGCAAATGGGTTTTGAGGCGCTTTTGTGCGGCAAGCCGCTGACCACTTTCGGCCTGCCGTGGTATGCCGGATGGGGCGTGAGTGACGACCGCCACCCAAAAATCGGCAGCCTTATTCAAACCCAACGCCGCGCCCCCCGCAACTTGCTGCAACTCTTCGCCGCAGCCTATCTGCAATACAGCCGCTACCTCAATCCCAATACCGGCGAAGCAGGCAGCCTCTTTGATGTCATCGACTATCTGGCGACGGTCAAACGTAAAAACGACAAATTGCGTGGCGAGTTATATTGCGTCGGTATGTCTTTGTGGAAACGCGCGGTTGCCAAACCGTTCTTTAACGTACCCTCTTGCCGTCTGAAATTTATCTCTTCCACCCAAAAACTGGCAAGGGTCAAACTGTCCGACGATGCACGCATCCTGGCTTGGGGCAACGGCAAAGAGGCCATCGTCCGCTTTGCCGAACAACACCACATCCCCCTGCTGCGCATGGAAGACGGCTTTATCCGCTCGGTCGGACTCGGCTCCAACTTAGTGCCGCCGCTGTCGCTCGTTACCGACGATATGAGCATTTATTTCAATGCCGAAACCCCGTCCCGTCTTGAATACATCCTACAAAACCAAAACTTCGACGATCAAGACTTTCAGACGGCCTTGAAGCTGCAAAAAATGCTGACCGAAAACCACATCAGTAAATACAACGTCGGCAGCTCAGACTTCACCGCCCCGTCAACCGACAAAACCGTGATCCTCGTTCCCGGCCAGGTTGAAGATGATGCGTCTATCCGCTACGGTTCGCCCCAAATCTACCGCAATCTGGATTTGCTCCGTACCGTACGCGAACGAAACCCCAATGCCTATATCATCTACAAACCACATCCCGATGTAGTCAGCGGTAACCGCATCGGCCATATTTCCCCTGATGATGCTGCACGATATGCCGACCAAACCGCCGAACAAGCCGACATCCTGACCTGTCTCCAATACGCAGACGAAATACATACCATGACTTCGCTGACCGGTTTTGAAGCCTTGTTGCGCGGCAAAAAAGTCAGCTGCTACGGCCTGCCTTTCTATGCAGGTTGGGGGCTTACCCAAGATCTGCTCCCTATTCCGCGCCGCAGCCGCAGGCTTGAGCTTTGGCAGCTGATTGCCGGCACGCTCATCCACTATCCCGACTACATCCACCCCGAAACCCATCAGGCCATAAATGCGGAAACTGCAGCCCAAATCCTGATACGACAAAAAAATATGCAAAAAAACAACAACGGATTACATCGCGGGTACTTTGCTAAAAAATTAGGTAAAATCAAACAACTATATCGATCTTTCAAATAAATACCATCTAAATTAATGATACGTCATAAACTTGATTCTATTGCAGCATCATTGCCTTTGCATCGTTAATTCTCTTGGCGTATGCTTGAAAGTTCAACCTAAAACTATTACATAAAAAACAAAACCACATTGCAACATGAAACAGACCGTCCTCAAAAATAACCTGCAAAACCTGCTTGAAAGCGCAGAAAATATCCTGCTGCTTCAAGGCCCTGTCGGCGATTTTTTTCTGCGCCTTGCCAATTGGCTGACTGAAAACGGCAAAACTGTACATAAATTCAACTTTAATGCAGGCGACGACTATTTTTATCCGTCCACTCAAGCGCATACCGTTGTTTTTAACGACAGCTACGATGCCTTTCCTGAATTTTTGCAAGAATACATCGCTCAACATCACATCCAGGCGGTTGTCTGCTTTGGCGACACACGCCCTTATCACGTCATTGCAAAACGCATTGCAAACGAAAACCAAGTCGGTTTCTGGGCGTTTGAAGAAGGCTATTTCCGCCCCTACTACATCACCTTAGAAAAAGACGGCGTCAACGCATTTTCCCCGTTGCCGCGCCGTGCCGACTTTTTTCTTGAACAATTCCCTAAGCTTGCCCAGCAAGAATATAAAGCGCCAACGCCGGTACACGGCGGTTTTACGCCCATGGCAAAAAACGCTATCCGTTACTATATCGAGTTGTTCCGCAATCCACGCAAATACCCCGACTACATCCACCACCGCGCACCCAATGCCGGCCATTACCTCAAACCGTGGTCGCTCTCCATCCTCAAGCGTTTGAACTACTATATTGAAGACATCCAAATCGCCAAACGTGTGGAAGCAGGCAAATACGGCAAGTTTTTTATTGTTCCCTTACAGGTATTCAACGACAGCCAAGTCCGTATCCATTGCGACTTTCCCAGCGTCCGCAGCTTCCTGCTCCATGTTTTGAGTTCATTTGCCGAGCACGCGCCTGCCGATACCAACATCATCATCAAGCATCATCCGATGGACCGCGGTTTTATCGACTACTGGCGCGACATTAAACGCTTTATCAAAGAACACCCCGAACTCAAAGGCCGCGTGATTTATGTCCATGATGTCCCCCTGCCCGTTTTCCTGCGCCACGGTCTCGGCATGGTCACCATCAACAGCACCAGCGGCCTGTCCGGACTGATTCACAATATGCCAGTTAAGGTTCTCGGCCGTGCCTATTATGATATTCCCGGCATTACTGACCAAAATACCTTGGCAGAATTTTGGAATCATCCGACACCGCCTGACAAAGAGCTGTTCCATGCCTACCGAATGTACCACCTCAACGTGACCCAAATTAACGGCAACTTCTACAGTCAGGTGTTTTTCCCCAACAAAAAAAACCTCCAACTCTTCCACACCAGTAATCTGACTTAGCGAAGGAAGTTCAGGCCGTCTGAAAACATTTCAGACGGCCTGAAACAATCAATACCTTAGCTACTGCCATGTAAATAAAACACAAAAATCTGCATTTATCATTAACAATAAATTACAAAAACAGTATAATGACCGAGCTGCCATGAGCGCATACCGACTCAACCTGAGCCCTTTGTAACACACAAAATATGGATATATCCCTAGGCAAAACAATATAACAAGCCAAACATCCTAAAGATAAGCCGGCAAGGCAATACACTCTATAAAACTGTGCCGAGCAAAATTTTTACAAAGCCCTCAACCGGTATCGCCGCCCATATGCCGCAGCATCCGTCTTCCACTTTATATCCGCCCGCAAACCATGACCGCCGCTCCTGATATCCTCTACCGGCAAGCCGCCGCCCTTTTGGAACAATCCAATACCGCCCAAGCCCTGCCCCTGTTGCAACAGGCGGCAGAGCAAGGTTATGCGGAAGCTGCTTTCGTATTGGGCAACCATCTGCTGCAAAACGGCCAACCGGAGCAGGCACTTTCATGGTTGGAAGCCGCCGCGGCCCAACGCCATCCCAAAGCACTCTTCTCCCTGCTGCAACAACGCGAACACAACGGCACCCCGACCGGACAGCTTCTCAACGACTATGCCTGGCTGGGTGAGCAGGGGCACTCAGAAGCCCAATTAATCCTCATGCGTTACCACGCGCAACGCAACGATCCACAATCGCTCTACTGGGCGGAACTTGCTGCCGCCCGATATGCCGCACCTGCGTATTACCATCTGGCACGCCATCATCAACGCCAAGGCGACGTTGAAACAGCCATCGAACAATACGAAAAAGCGGCAGCACTCGGCGTAACTGCCGCCTGCTGGCAACTTGGTCAAATCTACTTCTACGGTACAGGTGTCAGCCCCAACCACGCACAAGCCGAACACTATCTCGAACCAGCCGCACAAGCCGGCCACATCGCCGCACAAACGCTGCTGGCTGACCTTCTTGCCGCCCAACGCAAACCTGAAGCCTTGGAATGGTATCGTCGTGCCGCCGATAAGGAACAAGCGGAAGCACAGTCTAAGCTGGCCCAATACGCCCTGACCGGCGAACTTTCCGAACGCGATCCGTTCCAAGCGGCACGATATGCCAAAGCCGCTGCCGAGAAAGACCATCCTGAAGCCCTGAAAATCATGGGCGACCTCTACCGCTACGGCCTCGGCATCAAAGCTGACAACCATATCGCGCACGATTACTACCACCGTGCTGCCGCGCTGGGTTCTGCCGCCGCAGCACAAAAACTCATCAGCGACGCCGCGCTGTACCATCCGCAACAATACGAACAAATCAAAACTGCCGCCCTGCAACAGCAACAAACCGAAACCATCTACCGTTTGGCGGAAGCACAAGCCTGCGCCATCGGCCGTCCCGCCGACTACAATGCCGCGCGAAAAAATTACATGGAAGCTGCCGGGTTCCACCATAAAAACGCAGCGGCAGCCTTAGGCCGCATCTACCATTACGGCCTCGGTACGGCGCAAGATCCTCGGGCGGCTGCACACTGGTACGCCATTGCTGCCGAACAAAACCACCCTTCCGCCCAATACCACCTCGCCTGTTTTTACTATCACGGGCAAGGTGTCGGCTGTCATGTTCCGACCGCCTGCTACTGGCTGCAGGCCGCCATCGGCAACGGCCACACTTCGGCCGAATCATTAATATCCCTATTAGAACAATGGCGACGCGAAGCACACCATGCCATCGGACAAAAGGCCGTCTGAAAAGATTTACACTCACATTTTTTGACAATCTTTAACTATTCCCCTAATATTTGCCAGTTATTTTTCACGGACACGCCATTGTTTTCATTTCTTTCTGAAAACACCTTGTCCGCGCATCAATACCATGACACTCGGCGGATAACGCCAAGCGTTGAAACACACTACATCCGGAACAAAAACGGATGCTCGGAAAAATATTTCTAGGAGGTGAAACAACATGGAATGGGAATTCAACAGTTATTACACACTGATTGCCGCCACGCTCGTGTTGCTGGTTGGTAAATTTCTGGTTCAAAAAATCAAATTCTTACGAGACTTCAATATTCCCGAGCCGGTCGCTGGCGGTTTGGTTGCCGCGATTATCCTGTTTGCGCTGCACGAGGCGTACGGCGTGAGCTTCAAATTTGAGAAACCGCTGCAAAATGCGTTTATGCTGATTTTTTTCACGTCCATCGGCTTGAGCGCGGATTTTTCCCGTTTGAAGGCGGGCGGTTTGCCGCTGGTGGTTTTTACCGCGATTGTGGGCGGATTTATCTTGGTGCAAAACTTTGTCGGGGTCGGACTGGCTACGGCTTTGGGTTTGGACCCGCTCATCGGTCTGATTACCGGTTCGGTGTCGCTGACGGGCGGACACGGTACGTCAGGTGCGTGGGGACCTAATTTTGAAACGCAATACGGCTTGGTCGGCGCAACCGGTTTGGGTATTGCATCGGCTACTTTCGGGCTGGTGTTCGGCGGCCTGATCGGCGGGCCGGTTGCGCGCCGCCTGATCAACAAAATGGGCCGCAAACCGGTTGAAAACAAAAAACAGGATCAGGACGACAACGCGGACGACGTGTTCGAGCAGGCAAAACGCACCCGCCTGATTACGGCGGAATCTGCCGTTGAAACGCTTGCCATGTTTGCCGCGTGTTTGGCGTTTGCCGAGATTATGGACGGCTTCGACAAAGAATACCTGTTCGACCTGCCCAAATTCGTGTGGTGTCTGTTTGGCGGCGTGGTCATCCGCAACATCCTCACTGCCGCATTCAAGGTCAATATGTTCGACCGCGCCATCGATGTGTTCGGCAATGCTTCGCTTTCGCTTTTCTTGGCAATGGCGTTGCTGAATTTGAAACTGTGGGAGCTGACCGGTTTGGCGGGGCCTGTAACCGTGATTCTTGCCGTACAAACCGTGGTGATGGTTTTGTACGCGACTTTTGTTACCTATGTCTTTATGGGGCGCGATTATGATGCGGCAGTATTGGCTGCCGGCCATTGCGGTTTCGGCTTGGGTGCAACGCCGACGGCGGTGGCAAATATGCAGTCCGTCACGCATACTTTCGGCGCGTCGCATAAGGCGTTTTTGATTGTGCCTATGGTCGGCGCGTTCTTTGTCGATTTGATTAATGCCGCGATTCTCACCGGTTTTGTGAATTTCTTTAAAGGCTGATTTTCCGCCTTTCCGACAAAGCACCTGCAAGGTTTACCGCCTGCAGGTGCTTTTGCTATGATAGCCGCTATCGGTCTGCACCGTTTGGAAGGAACATCATGTATCGGAAACTCATTGCGCTGCCGTTTGCCCTGCTGCTTGCCGCTTGCGGCAGGGAAGAACCGCCCAAGGCATTGGAATGCGCCAACCCCGCCGTGTTGCAAGGCATACGCGGCAATATTCAGGAAACGCTCACGCAGGAAGCGCGTTCTTTCGCGCGCGAAGACGGCAGGCAGTTTGTCGATGCCGACAAAATTATCGCCGCCGCCTACGGTTTGGCGTTTTCTTTGGAACACGCTTCGGAAACGCAGGAAGGCGGGCGCACGTTCTGTATCGCCGATTTGAACATTACCGTGCCGTCTGAAACGCTTGCCGATGCCAAGGCAAACAGCCCCCTGCTGTACGGGGAAACCGCTTTGTCGGATATTGTGCGGCAGAAGACGGGCGGCAATGTCGAGTTTAAAGACGGCGTATTGACGGCAGCCGTCCGCTTCCTACCCGTCAAAGACGGTCAGACGGCATTTGTCGACAACACGGTCGGTATGGCGGCGCAAACGCTGTCTGCCGCGTTGCTGCCTTACGGCGTGAAGAGCATCGTGATGATAGACGGCAAGGCGGTAAAAAAAGAAGACGCGGTCAGGATTTTGAGCGGAAAAGCCCGTGAAGAAGAACCGTCCAAACCCACGCCCGAAGACATTTTGGAACATAATGCCGCCGGAGGGGATGCAGACGTACCCCAAGCCGGAGAAGACGCGCCCGAACCGGAAATCCTGCATCCTGACGACGGCGAGCGTGCCGATACCGTTACCGTATCACGGGGCGAAGTGGAAGAGGCGCGCGTACAAAACCAGCGTGCGGAATCCGAAATTACCAAACTTTGGGGAGGACTCGATACCGACGTGCAAAAAGAGTTGGTCGGCGAACAACGCAAGTGGGCGCAGGAAAAAATCAGCAACTGCCGACAAGCCGCCGCGCAGGCAGACCGGCAGGAATACGCCGAATACCTCAAGCTGCAATGCGACACGCGGATGACGCGCGAACGGATACAGTATCTTCGCGGCTATTCCATCGATTAGGGGCAAACCGATGAATACCGTCCCAAAAAGCAGGATTCCCGTCAAACCGCTGCCCGAAAAAACCACAGACGAAGCCAAAGTCGAAAAATGGCGGCAGCTCGGTGCGGAACACGGTTTGTCGGGCGAATGGGCAGTTGCCGTCAGATTGGGCGAAAACGGTTTTACCGAAGAACAGATGGAAAATATCGCCAACCTGTTCGGCAGATAAAGAGAAAATTGACGGAAATGCCGTCTGAAACCCTGTTATCGGTTTCAGACGGCATTTTGACCAATACGGTACGCAGGCGCAAAACAGCCGGCTTTTCCTGTGTTGCCTATGCTGATGTTTCAACACACAGGACGATACAAAAAACGTCGCCCTATGTGCCGTCCTGATTCGGAAGGGTTACGCTCCTTCCAAATATAGTGGATTAACAAAAACCGGTACGGCGTTGTCTCGCCTTAGCTCAAAGAGAACGATTCTCTAAGGTGCTGAAGCACCAAGTGAATCGGTTCCGTACTATCTGTACTGTCTGCGGCTTCATCGCCTTGTCCTGATTTTTGTTAATCCACTATATTGTCCATTCGGCAGGGAAAGCCTGAAGAAGAATTTTCCCGCAAGATGGCCGGCTGCCTAACCGACTTGGAAAACTGTTTGGAAAAATACCTCGAACAGTTCGGGCCGGTATCGGAAAGTATCGAAGCCTGTACCGTCAAACTGCAGGAGTAACCGTCGTTCTTCAACAGGCTGATGAAAACCAACGACAAGCTCAATAGGCAGATTGACGTGTTGCAGAAACAGTCGGCAGCCATCCACAACGAAGCCTATATCGAAATGAACACGCTGCTTTACCGCCACCGCGAAGTGGTTTCCGTCCACAACCGCAAAGCAGATTATGCGGAAAAGGGCAAAGAGCAGATTGCGCTGTTCCCGCGCGGATTGAACGGCATCACCAAGCTGCCCGCCGCCGTCCTGTTGCCCGAGCGTCCCTACCATTTTGATATGAAGGAGGTTCTGCATATATTCTCCTGGATACCGAGGTAGGCGTATCGGCTGCCGGATAAAAATGCACCCCGTCATTCCTGTCTGTACGGGGGTAGCGGCAGTGTTTTCCTGCTTCGTTTTATAGTGGATTAACAAAAACCAGTACGGCCGTTGCCTCGCCTTAGCTCAAAGAGAACGATTCTCTAAGGTGCTGAAGCACCAAGTGAATCGGTTCCGTACTATTTGTACTGTCTGCGGCTCGCCGCCTTGTCCTGATTTTTGTTAATCCACTATAAATCGCGCCTAAAACAATGCCGTCTGAAACGGAAATCTGTTTCAGACGGCATTTCTACAATCAAACGGCGGGCCGTTTATTTGAATTTGTAGGTGTATTGCAGGCCGATGATGTCGGCGTGGTTTTTGAAACGTGCGGAAGACGCGCCTTTGCTGTCCACATCGTTGCCGCTTGCCTTCGCCGTGCGGTAGCTGGTGTCGTTGATGTGGATGTGGGTGTAGGCGGCATCGACGACGTGGTTTTTGCCGATATGGTATTTCATGCCGGCGGAGAACCAGATGCGGTTGCCGTCGGGCAGGCTGTTCATGCGGTAGTCGGCGTTGCGGACGGGCGATTTGTCAAAAGCGATGCCGGCGCGCAGTTGCAGCGGTTCGCTGATTTGATAAGAACCGCCGAAGCCGACTTTGTAGGTGTTGCGCCAGTTGGGGGTGATGGTGGTGCGGTCGGATTTGCCGTTGACGATGGTTTTTTCTTTTTCAAAAACCAGTTCCGCCTTATCGAAGCGGCTGTGGCGCGTCCAAGTTACGTCGCCGAACAGGTCGGCTTTGTCGGACACTTTGTACATACCGTGTACGGACAAAGACTCGGGCGTAACGATTTTAACGCGGGCTTTTTCGCTTGGCGTGTAGCCGAGCAGTGCGAGTTTGTTTGCATCCCATAACTGTTTCGCCATTGCGTCGTCTGCCGCCCATTCGGCATCGCCTTTGAGCGTGTGTGAGACTTTGGAACGGTAGTTCACGCCCACGCGCGCACGGTCGTTGATGTCCCACATCCACGCCAGTTGGTAGCCGAAGCCCCAATCGCTGCCTTTGACATCGGCGTGTCCGTCGGCTTTGATTTGGGCGGCTTTAGTTGGATTGGGGGGTGTTTCTTTTAGTGCTTTCGCTTTTTCCATAATCCCCCAGTCGGCATATTTGCGCAGCTCGGCGGAAGTATGTTGGGCGATGATGCCTGCGCCGAAGGAATGGCGTTCGTTGAGTTTCCACGCGGCGACAGGTTCGACGGCGATGCTGGTCAGACCGAGTTTGTTGATGTTGTGGCGCAACACGGAATCTTTTTCGTATTCGGTGGCAGAACCGAAGGGGACGTACACGCCCAAGCCTACGGTCAGATTGTCGTTGACTTTGTATGCGCCGTAGATGTGGGGCGCGACCGTGGTTTTGGTGATTTTGCCGCTTTTCGAACCTTGGACGGGAAGCCCGGTAAAGTCGGTGGCGGAATCCGCCTCATAATGAATGCTGGGCAGCACGATGTTGGCGTTGACGGAAATCTGGCTGCTGTCGAGTTTGGTCAGGCCGGCAGGGTTGTAGAAGATGGTCGATGCGTCGGCGGCTTCTGCGGCGGCGGCATTTGCCGTGCTTTGCGCGTTGACCGACTGTGTGCCGAAGTGGTAGCCGGAGGCTTGTGCGGATGCGGCGGCAAAGGCAGTGCCGAGCAGTAGGACGGTTTTTTTCAGTGCGGAAGGGGTCATTTCGGTTTCCGTAAAAAGGCGGACGGTGGATAAATATAGTGGATTAACAAAAATCAGGACAAGGCGACGAAGCCGCAGACAGTACAGATAGTACGGCAAGGCAACGCCGTACTGGTTTAAATTTAATCCACTATAAAAAAGGCAGTCGGAAATGCCTTGTTTCGCTTTAGTATAGGTACTCGATTTTATCCGATGTTGCCGGATTTGCACAATTTTTTCAGAGTTTGCCCGAACCGCCGCGCCGCCGCAAAAAATGCCGTCTGAAGCCTCGGGCATCGACTTCAGACGGCATTTTCCACTCAGGGCGGATTATTTGACGCGCAGCACTTCCAGCGTATTGGTCGAACCGGATTCGCGCATTTGCGAGCCGCTGGTAATGATGTATTGGTCGCCGGAATGCAGGATGTTGTGTTCCACCAGCATGGTTTCGACTTCGTTTAACGCCGTGTCGTGGTCGGTGCTGGTTGCCAAAATCAGCGGGCGCACGCCCCGGTACATCGCCATACGGCGTTGGGCGGAAACGCTCGGGGTCAGCGCGAAAATCGGCAGGGTGATGTTGTGGCGGCTGATTTCAAAGGCGGTCGAACCGCTTTCGGTCAGGGCGACGATGGCTTTGGCGTGAACCGCGCGCGCCACGCTGACCGCACCGCCGGCAACCGCCAGGTTGGTGCTGACCGCTTCGGGATACTCGACCTGTTCGGCAACGCCGTTGAGCGAATCCTGCTCTTTTTCCGCAGCCGCGCAGATAATCGCCATTTGGCTGACGGTTTCAAACGGATACGCGCCGACGGCGGTTTCGGCGGAACACATCACCGCATCGGTGCCGTCCAATACCGCGTTTGCCACATCGCTGACTTCCGCGCGGGTCGGCACGGGGTTGGTAATCATCGATTCCATCATTTGCGTCGCCGTAATGCTGAAGCGGCGCAACTCGCGGGCGCGGCGGATCATCCGTTTTTGCAGGGCGGGGACGGCGGCGTGTCCGACTTCGACCGCCAAGTCGCCGCGTGCAACCATAATGCCGTCGCCGGCGAGGATGATTTCATCAAGGTTTTCAATCGCTTCTACGCGTTCGATTTTGGAAACCAAACCGGGGCGCACGGCCGTACTGCCTTTCATTTCTTCTTCGACTTTGGCGCGCGCGATGTGCAAATCTTCGGCGGATTTCACAAAGCTGATGGCGAGATAGTCGCAACCGATGGCAATCGCGGTTTTCAGGTCGCGGAAGTCTTTTTCGGTCAACGCGCCTGCGGACAGACCGCCGCCGCGTTTGTTGATGCCCTTGTTGCTTTTCAGGACGTGGCTGTTTTCCACCCTTGTGATAATCCTGCTGCCTTCGACGGATTCCACGGTCAGGGTCAGCAGGCCGTCGTCCAGCCACAAGACATCGCCTGCGGCAACGTCGTCGGGCAGGTCGCGGTAGTCCAAACCGACCGCCTCGCGCGTGCCTTCGCCTTCGAGCGCGGCATCCAGTACCAGCGTTTCGCCTTTGTTCAATTCGATGCCGCCGCCGGCGATTTTGCCCACGCGGATTTTCGGGCCCTGCAGGTCGGCAATGATGGCGATTTCCTGTCCGGTGCGTTTTGCCGCCTCGCGCACGATGCGGGCGTTTTCCTGATGGAATTCGGGCGTGCCGTGGCTGAAGTTGAAGCGGACGACGTTCAGACCGCCGACGCGGATCATGTCTTCCAACAGTTCGACGTTGTTGCTGCCCGGCCCAAGGGTGGCGACGATTTTAGTGTTGTGGCTGATGCGGGTCAGATCGCGGCTTGTCTGGTTCATATGAAAGTCCTTTTGGTCTCAATCGGGTGTTTTGCGGTATTTTGTTACAAAATTACAGAAATTTGGAACCGGTTTGATGTCCATTTGATGAACGCGGCGGAATATTCTGTAAAAATATGATTTAAATTAATAGTTTGATATTTTACCTGCAAACCGCCTTTTTTGGCGCAAAATTACACGGTTTTATGACTTAGGCTAAATTTATTTTGGGGCTGTCCTAGATAACTAGGGAAATTCAAATTAAGTTAGAATTATCCCTATGAGAAAAAGTCGTCTAAGCCGGTATAAACAAAATAAACTCATTGAGCTATTTGTCGCAGGTGTAACTGCAAGAACAGCAGCAGAGTTAGTAGGCATTAATAAAAATACCGCAGCCTATTATTTTCATCGTTTACGATTACTTATTTATCAAAACAGTCCGCATTTGGAAATGTTTGATGGCGAAGTAGAAGCAGATGAAAGTTATTTTGGCGGACAACGCAAAGGCAAACGCGGTCGCGGTGCTGCCGGTAAAGTCGCCGTATTCGGTCTTTTGAAGCGAAATGGTAAGGTTTATACGGTTACAGTACCGAATACTCAAACCGCTACTTTATTTCCTATTATCCGTGAACAAGTGAAACCTGACAGCATTGTTTATACGGATTGTTATCGTAGCTATGATGTATTAGATGTGAGCGAATTTAGCCATTTTAGCTTCGCTGAAACTTCGTTTTCGTATCAATCACAGCACACATTTTGCCGAACGACAAAACCATATTAATGGAATTGAGAACTTTTGGAACCAGGCAAAACGTCATTTACGCAAGTTTAACGGCATTCCCAAAGCGCATTTTGAGCTGTATTTAAAGGAGTGCGAATGGCGTTTTAACAACAGTGAGATAAAAGTTCTTGTTCCATTTTAAAACAATTAGTAAAACCGAGTTTATCCTAGTTATCTAGGACAGCCCCTTATTTTTTGTTCGGCGGCTTGCGTGGTCGGGTAAAATGAAAGTTTTGAACGGTTGGTCGGACAGGAAGATGTGGCGGGTTTTGAGTGCTTTGCCGATAGGCGTGGTGTTTTTTGATTTGATCTACGGTTTTGTGTTGAATGTGTTGCAGGGTTTGGATTTGCAGCGTGCCGTGCCGGATTCGGAAGGCGTGTTGGCGGTTACGCCCGATATTGCATTCAACAGTTTGCAGATTGTCGCCAACGGCGGTATGGCGGCGGTGGTCTGTTTCGGGTTGGCGGTTGTGTTTTTGCTCAACCGTTCGGTGCGGCGGCGGCAGGTGTTGGAAATCGGGGTGTTCCGGATGTTGGGGCTGGTGGCGGTATTGGCGTTCAGCGCGCCGTCGGTGTGGGAGTGGGCGAACGCGCTGCCGCTGCTGCTGAAGGGCGCGGACGTGGTCAATACGGGGAATGCGCGTTATGTGCTGACGGCTTTGTGTATGCCCTTTCCTGCGGTGTCGTGCGTCATCGGGCTGGTGGGGCGGTTCAGGCTTCAGACGGCATCGGGCAGGGCGGCAAAGTCAGGGGGTGCGGGCAAGGCGGACGGATAGGACGCATTTTTCAGCGGGTGCGTCGAGAAGCAGCCGATGTGTTTGGCAGCCGCAGCTTGGGGGGTGTAGTGCTAATGGCGGTTTCTTTGCTTTTATAGTGGATTAACAAAAACCAGTACGGCGTTGCCTCGCCTTAGCTCAAAGAGAACGATTCTCTAAGGTGCTGAAGCACCAAGTGAATCGGTTCCGTACTATTTGTACTGTCTGCGGCTTCGTCGCCTTGTCCTGATTTTTGTTAATCCACTATATAAAATAAATGGGCAAAAATCGGTTTATTATCGTTTTTGCCGCATTTGGATTTGTTCTACCGTAAAACGTGTTTGACGAACGGGATTCTTATTAAAAAACATCTGATTTCTAACAAAATCAGTATTTTTTGGCACGATGGCTAAAATTTTTCCTTCCATTTCGCCATCACGTGTTTTCCATGCGCTCAAGAATTGTGATTTGCTCATTGAGACGTGCCCCAGCGATGGATCAGCCAGCAAAACAGTTTCTCCGTTAATACCGTTCAATACCGAAAAATGGTTGTTTTTACGGTATTTTAAATACACAATTACAGGAATTTTTAGTTGTACCAACTGTTCAAATGGCAAAGCATAACCTTGTGCTTCAAAACCCAGTTCGGGCATTATGCGTTGCATATCATCAAAAGAAGCACGCATTTGGGTTTTATCCATTTTGTCCAAGATTTCCGCTTCAGAATAATGTCTGCCATAAAAATTATTCAGTAACGTGGCAATCGAAGCCGCGCCGCAAGAAAAATCCAAATCTTGTTTTACTATGCCGGAATCTCGCCGTGCTTTCCAACTCCGTACATGGATGTTTTGGTAAGAAGCGGGGGGTCAACAAACATGGGCCAAGCAAAAACTATATTTGGGGCGAAACCAATCAAAGCCGCATAATTTATCAATTTATAAAGATTTTTTATCATAATATGTATACGCGGAATAAACGCATGAAACATAAAAAAATAAAATCATATGCAATTTTATTGCATGAATAAATATGAATAAAATAGATAATGATGGGAGTAAATACGCCATGTATTTTGGAAGTTTAAATTTATTAATAATAAAATAATTTATCGTAGCGCAAATAAATCCCAAAATTGGAACGATTAGAAAAAAAATTAATACACCCATCATCATGCAAACTCTATATTAATAAATAGCTAACTAATTCTATTGTGGAAATTAGTTAGCTAACTAAAAGTTATTAATGATTATTTTCGAGAATTGACTGCATTGTTGGCAGCATTGGCACCAAAACCTAGTGCATGAATACCCGGTCTCCATGCCAAATTCCCAGCCAATCCGCCTCCGGCAGCAGCAGCCAGCCCTGTTGCCGCTACTCCTGTTGCCGCACCGATTCCTGCCGCAGTAGCCGCGCCTTGCGCAGTTCCTAATTTACCATGATTATACAAATTAGCACCATGATACCCCCATGCACCTAATGCACCGCCAAAAGCAGCGGCTGCAATAATGGGAACAAATTCACCTTGTGTTTCTTTCATTTCAGCCTGTGATAATTGAATTGCTTTCACATTTTGGCTGTCAAAAACTTGGCTGTCTAAATTTTGCGCCATTACAGGTGTAATCATCATAGCCATTACAGTTGCAATTTTCGTTGCGCTGGTTTGCACATAAATAGGATTAGCAAATTCGCTTTGATTGCGTTCAGTGTTGATGTAGCTAATACTGCTTTCTAGTTTGAATTTACCCTTGTCAGTCAATAATTCTTCCAAACTTAAAGGTAAGTCAGCATAAGCAATTTGGCTGGCAACAGTCAAAATAAAATCTATTAGACATTTGTGTTTTTGCATCATTTCGTTTGATTTTCTAGTTTTTGAGAATGATACAAAGTTTTTTACAAAGTAAAAAGTCACTCTGAAAAACATTTTTTCATTATAAATCAAAATATTGATAGAATAAATAGCGAGCATCGATTCACGGTGTACTTTAGTGCAAAGCGTACAACGCGAGCCTGAACCACCAGCCGCAACAGGAAAAGAAAGCCGATAGAGTGCAATGCTTGCCAACGTGCAAGCGAGCTTGCAAGAACGCTTGGCTCAACGAGAGCAGGCAAGACAGAAAGCAGAAAGCAGGATAGGAGCGGTAACGCAAAGGTCTCGGGCTTTGATTTCGCCGTAAACCTGAGTGCCGCCTTGTCCGGAAAGGGTGCAGGCGGCGAGTGCCGACAGGGTGCAGATGGGGAGGGGGGTTTTCATTTGGGGTCGCAACGGAAGTGGTATGCGCAGATTTCAAAACCGTTTTTGAAATACAGGCGGTGCGCGTCGGCACGGTCGTGGTTGACGTGGACGTTGAGGTGGATTTTGGTAACCCCTGTTTCCGCACCGATTTTGCGGACTTCTTCCAAAAGGCGCGAGGCGTAGCCTTTGCGGCGGCTTTGCGGCAGGGTAACGATGTCATCGATGTGGATGTGGCGGCCGCTGGCGAGGGTGCAGGCTTCGCGGAAGCCGCAGACGGCGACGGCATTGTGTTTGCCTTCTTCAAAAATACCCAGCAGGCGGTAGCCTTGGGGGCGTTGGACTTTGTTGATCTGTTCGGTAAAGCGGTTGATGTCGGTCAGGGCGGAACGCAAAACGCTCAAGGCTGCAAAGGCGGTGGCGGTGTCGTCCGCGCCGATTTCGCGCAAAACGTAGGATGCGCCCGAGGCGGTCTGTTCCTGTGCTTTCTCGGCGGCGTGTTTTTCTTCGATTGCCTGTGCCAGCATGACGTGTTCGTCGGCAGGGTTGTTTTGTCCGCCCTGTTCGCGTTCTTCGAGCAGGGCTTTGCAGTCGATGACGCGCAGGTCGTTGTCGGCGGCAAAGTCCATCAGGAAGCGGAACATTTGGGGGTTGTCGGTTTCCAGTTTTTTATCGACGGCGACGCAGCGGATGTTGTCCACCAGCATGGGGCGCACCCATTTCGAGTAGGAAAGCCTGTTGTCTTTGGTAAACGAGGACAGAATGCCGCACAGGCGTTCCGCCCAGTCGCTGGGACGGAAAATCTTGCCGGAACTCGTTGTGCCGTGGATGACGACTTCGTAGGGGTTGCAGACTAACATGGCGGCTTCCTGAAAAGAAATGTCTGGCGCGATTATACCTTATGCTTATGCGGGCGTGTTTGGATATGCCGTCTGAAAAGTACGGGATTCGTGCGGTAAAACTTTGCGGCGGCAAATGTGCGATAATACGCGCCGTATTGCCGCTTTTGCGAAGCTGTTCCGCAAACATACGGGCGGCGTGGACGTATAACCGGATACCCGCCTGACGCGGGTTTTTTACGGAAGGGGGGCAAAAATGCCTAATCCGCTTTACAGACAGCATATCATCTCCATTTCGGATTTGTCGCGCGAACAGTTGGAATGCCTGCTTCAGACGGCATTGAAGCTGAAGGCGCATCCGCGCGGCGACCTGTTGGAAGGCAAACTTATCGGTTCGTGCTTTTTCGAGCCGTCCACGCGCACGAGGCTGTCGTTTGAAACGGCGGTGCAGCGTTTGGGCGGCAAGGTCATCGGTTTCTCGGACGGCGCGAATACCAGTGCCAAAAAAGGCGAGACGCTTGCCGATACCGCCCGCATCATTTCCGGATATACTGATGCTATCATCCAACGCCACCCCAAAGACGGCGCGGCGCGCGTGGCAGCGGAGTTTTCGCGCGTCCCCGTTATCAACGCCGGCGACGGCACGAACCAGCACCCCAGTCAGACGCTGCTCGACCTGGTTACCATTTATGAAACACAGGGACGTTTGGACAAGCTCAAAATCGCCATGGCGGGCGACTTGAAATACGGACGTACCGTGCATTCGCTTTGTCAGGCGTTGAAACGCTGGAATTGTGAATTTGCCTTTGTTTCGCCGCCCAGCCTAGCCATGCCCGACTATATTACCGAAGAGTTGGACGAAGCCGGCTGCCGATACCGTATCCTCGGTAGTTTGGAAGAAGCGGCGGAATGGGCGGATATCCTGTATATGACCCGCGTCCAGCGCGAACGTTTCGACGAACAGGAATTTGCCAAAATCCAAGGCAAATTCAACCTCGAAGCGTCTATGCTCGCCCGCGCCAAACCGAACCTGCGCGTGCTGCACCCCCTGCCGCGCGTGGACGAAATCCATCCCGATGTCGATGCCACGCCGCACGCCTATTATTTCGAGCAGGCGACCAACGGCGTTTATGCGCGTATGGCGATATTGTCGCTGGTGTTGAACGAAGAAGTGTGAGGAACCGATATGGAAACCCCGAAACTCAGTGTCGAAGCCATTGAAAAAGGTACGGTTATCGACCATATTCCCGCCGGCAGGGGGCTGACCATCCTGCGCCAGTTCAAACTTTTGCACTACGGCAACGCGGTAACCGTGGGCTTCAACCTGCCCAGCAAAACCCAAGGCAGCAAAGACATCATCAAAATCAAAGGCGTGTGCTTGGACGACAAAGCCGCCGACCGCCTCGCCCTGTTCGCCCCCGAAGCGGTGGTCAACACCATCGACCATTTCAAGGTCGTGCAGAAGCGGCATTTGAACCTGCCCGATGAAATTGCCGAAGTGTTCCGTTGCCCGAACACCAATTGCGCCAGCCACGGCGAGCCGGTCAAAAGCCGGTTTTATGTTAAAAAACACAACGGGCAGACGCGGCTGAAATGCCACTACTGCGAAAAAACCTACAGCCGGGATTCGGTGGCGGAAGCCTGACGGATTCCCTTAAACCGAGTGGGCGGCATTTCGTCTGCCGCTTGTTTTGCCAATCTGAAATGGAATGATGATGCACGCTTCTGTCCAAAGCCGTTTCGCACCGATACTTTATGTTTTGATTTTCTTTGCCGGTTTTTTGACCGCGCAAATCTGGTTCAATCAGAAAGCCTATACTGAAGAGCTGCCTCCGCTTCTGTCCGCATTGTCCGCCGTCGCGCTGGTGTGGCTGGCGTGGGCGTTCGTGTCGGCGCGTTCAAAGGCTAAGGCGGAAAAGTTCTACCGCGAAAAAATGATACAGAACGAAAGCATACACCCCGTCCTGCACGCTTCTTTGCAACACTTGGAACACAAGCCGCAAATGCTCGCCCTGCTGGTCAAAAACCACGGCAAAGGGATGGCGGAACAGGTCAGGTTCAAGGCGGAAGTGCTGCCCGACGACGAAGACGCGCGCACGATTGCCGCCGAGTTGGCAAAAATGGATATGTTTGCATTGGGGACGGACGCGGTCGCCTCGGGCGAAACCTATGGACGCGTGTTCGCCGATATTTTCGAGTTGTCGGCGGCTTTGGAAGGGCGCGCGTTCAAAGGAATGTTGAAACTGACGGCGGAATATAAAAACATCTTCGGCGATGCCTGCCGTTCGGAAACGGCGTTGGAGTTGGGCGCGCTCAATCAGGCGTTGCAGGAGATTTCAAAAACATCGGAAAAGTCCAAACGGATATTTTATTGAAGATGGAAAAATGCCGTCTGAAACGGAAGGTGTTTCAGACGGCATTTTTGTCGGATGATTAATTATTCGGAGCGGTTGAAGCCAAACTTCACGCGGCTGCGGCCCTGATCCGGTATATTGTCCAAATCGCGTCCCGGATTGGCGGCGGTGTCGCCTACGGAAATATCGGAGATGTTTTCCAAAATGATGGCGGACGACAGGTGTTCGGAGGTGCGGTAAACCATTGCCAAGCCCACTTCTTCGGCAGGAGTGGAAATCAGCTCGACGGTATCCCTGCTTTTGAAATTGTTGGAGAGGTCGACCTGCATCGTTTTCTTGCGTTTGTAGAGGCTCAAAACCGTGCCTTTGTCCAAACCGTCCGCCTCGCCTTTGTCGATGGTGATGGTTTGAAACTGGCCGGCAATCCTTGTGCCTTCAAACACGGAAACGATTTTAGCCTGAACCGGGCGGGACGGTTCGTGCGGCATCATGTTGAAGCGGTCGGTGTCTTCCGGCATTTTCATCAGGTAGTCGCCCTGCTGTATTTCGGAAATGGCGGTTTCGACCACCAGCGGCTGTATCGAAGGGGTGCGCAGCGGGGTAATCAAAGGATGGGTGCGGGTATGGTATTCGTTGTCTTTCGGCCGTTCTCCAGCCTGTTTCGAGCGTTGTTCGAGGACAGAGTCGGTATAGTCGAGGGAGCGCACGATGCCGCTGAATGCGACTTCCTGCCCGAGGAATTTACCCGTATCCGGATCGGTGATGTTTTTATTGATTCGGTAGGTCAGGTAGCGGCCCGGCTCTTTCAGGCCTTTGGTGTAAACCCTGGTGCCTTTGGTGTACAGCAGCCTGCCTTCCGGGCCCGAGAGCAGGCGCGGCGCGGCAGCGGTTTCTTTGCGGGAAACGATTTGCGGGTGCCGCATAAAGATGCGGTAGAAGTTGACATCGATGGCGGGAATACCGTATCCGGACACTTCCTTATCCGGACTCATTTTGACGACGGGGATGCCGTCTGTCTGTTCCAAGCCGAGGCGCGGTTCGCCGTCAACGTGGCGCAACACCAATACCTGGTCCGGATAAATCAGGTCGGGATTGTGGATTTGATCCCGGTTCGCGTCCCACAGGCGGCCCCATTGCCACGGGCTGTACAGGTATTTGCCCGAAATGCCCCACAGGGTGTCGCCCTGTTTGACCGTGTAGCGTTCCGGCGCGTTCGGGCGCACCTCCAAATTTGCCGCCAAAGTTTGTGTTGAGAATGCCATACCTGCCGCGCAGAGCAGGGTTATAATACGACGTTGCATAACCGTTCCCCTTATCTGATAAATTTCGGTTTGTCTTGCTTGATTGGGTTGGAAAAAGCGGCGGCAGCCCCTCGGGATGTGCCGCGTGATAAAAAATGTTCCGCATTTTAACATCGAATTATCCGCACCATCACGGTAATTATGAAAAACAGGCGGCGTATCCGCCGAAGGAAAGAGAAAATTATGGCTTTATTGAATATCTTGCAATATCCCGACGAGCGTCTGCACACGGTGGCAAAGCCTGTCGAACAAGTTGACGAGCGCATCCGGAAGCTGATTGCCGATATGTTTGAAACGATGTACGAATCGCGCGGCATCGGGCTGGCGGCGACGCAGGTCGATGTGCACGAGCGCGTGGTCGTGATGGATTTGACCGAAGACCGCAGCGAACCGCGCGTGTTCATCAACCCCGTCATCGTTGAAAAAGACGGCGAAACCACTTACGAAGAGGGCTGCCTGTCCGTGCCGGGCATTTACGACACCGTAACCCGCGCCGAACGCGTCAAGGTCGAGGCTTTGAACGAAAAAGGCGAAAAGTTCACGCTGGAGGCGGACGGCTTGTTGGCGATTTGCGTGCAGCACGAGTTGGACCACCTGATGGGCATCGTGTTTGTCGAACGCCTTTCACAACTCAAGCAGGGGCGGATTAAGACCAAGCTGAAAAAACGTCAGAAACATACGATTTGACCCTTTTGCCGTGCCGTCTGAACGCTGCAAAGTTTTCAGACGGCACGGTCTTGTCCGACAACCTTACGCATACGCAGGAATATGCTATGAAAGTCATCTTTGCCGGCACGCCCGATTTTGCCGCCGCCGCCTTAAAAGCCGTTGCCGCCGCCGGTTTTGAAATTCCGCTGGTGCTGACCCAGCCCGACCGTCCGAAAGGGCGCGGTATGCAACTGACTGCCCCGCCCGTCAAACAAGCCGCGCTGGAACTCGGTTTGCGCGTCGAACAGCCCGAAAAGCTGCGCAACAACGCGGAAGCCCTGCAAATGCTCAAAGAGGTCGAGGCAGACGTAATGGTGGTTGCCGCCTACGGTTTGATTCTGCCGCAGGAAGTGTTGGATACGCCGAAACACGGCTGCCTCAACATCCACGCTTCGCTGTTACCCCGTTGGCGTGGCGCGGCGCCGATTCAACGCGCGATTGAAGCCGGCGATGCCGAGACAGGCGTGTGTATTATGCAGATGGACATCGGTTTGGACACCGGCGATGTGGTCAGCGAACACCGCTACGCCATCCAACCGACCGATACCGCCAACGAAGTCCACGACGCGCTGATGGAAATCGGTGCGGCGGCGGTTGTTGCCGATTTGCAACAGCTTCAAAGCAAAGGCCGTCTGAACGCGGTCAAACAGCCCGAAGAAGGTGTTACTTACGCGCAAAAATTGAGCAAAGAAGAGGCGCGTATCGATTGGAGCAAAAGCGCGGCGGTTATCGAACGCAAAATCCGCGCCTTCAACCCCGTGCCTGCCGCGTGGGTTGAGTATCAGGGCAAGCCGATGAAAATCCGGCGCGCCGAAGTGGTGGCGCAACAAGGCGCGGCAGGCGAAGTGTTGTCCTGTTCGGCGGACGGTTTGGTCGTTGCCTGCGGCGAAAACGCGCTGAAGATTACCGAATTGCAGCCTGCCGGCGGCAGGCGGATGAATATCGCGGCGTTTGCAGCAGGACGGCATATCGAAGCAGGGACGAAGCTGTAAATCCCTTCAGACGGCATTCCGATCCGCAAACGGGAATGCCGCCTGAAACCATCAGTCGAAGAAAGCGAATCACATAATATGAGTATGGCACTTGCCCAAAAACTTGCCGCCGACAGCATTGCGGCGGTTGCCGAAGGACGCAACCTTCAGGACGTGTTGGCGCAAATCCGCACCGCGCATCCCGACCTTACGGCGCAGGAAAACGGCGCGTTGCAGGACATCGCCTACGGCTGCCAGCGTTATTTGGGCAGTTTGAAACATATGCTCGCGCAGATGCTGAAAAAGCCGATTGGCAATCCGCAGCTCGAAAGTCTGCTTTTGGCGGCGTTGTACCAACTGCATTACACGCGCAACGCGCCGCATGCTGTGGTCAACGAAGCTGTTGAAAGCATCGCCAAAATTGGACGCGGGCAGTACCGTTCGTTTGCCAACGCGATTTTGCGCCGCTTTTTGCGCGAACGCGACAAGCTTGCGGCTTCCTGCAAAAAAGACGATGTGGCGAAACACAACCTGCCGCTGTGGTGGGTGGCTTACTTGAAAAACCATTATCCGAAACACTGGCACAACATCGCCGCCGCGCTGCAATCCCATCCGCCGATGACGTTGCGCGTCAACCGCCGACACGGCAACGCCGAAAGCTATTTGGAAAAACTGGCTGCGGAAGGCATTGCGGCAAAGGCGTTGGACGAATATGCGGTTACGTTGGAAGAAGCCGTGCCGGTGAACCGCCTGCCCGGTTTTTCAGACGGCATTGTTTCGGTACAGGACTTCGGCGCGCAGCAGGCGGCGTATCTCCTTAACCCGAAAGACGGCGAACGGATTTTGGACGCGTGCGCCGCGCCGGGCGGCAAGACGGGGCATATCTTGGAACTGGCGGATTGCCGCGTTACCGCCTTGGACATTGATGCAGGCCGTCTGAAGCGTGTGGAGGACAATATCGCCCGTTTGGGCTTTCAGACGGCATCGGCGGCGTGTGCCGATGCGCGGGATTTGGCGGCGTGGTATGATGGAAAGCCTTTCGACACAATCCTTGCCGACGTGCCATGCACCGCTTCCGGCGTGGCGCGGCGCAATCCCGACGTGAAATGGCTGCGCCGTCCGACCGACGCGCTCAAAACCGCCCGCCAGCAGGAAGCCCTGCTGGACGCACTTTGGCAGACGCTGAAACAGGGCGGCAGAATGCTGCTTGCCACCTGTTCCGTGTTCGTCGAAGAAAACGACGGGCAATTGCAAAAATTCCTCAACCGCCATGCCGATGCCGAACCGATCGAATCGCGGGTGCTTTTACCGAACAAACACCAAGATGGCTTTTATTACGCGCTTATTCAAAAGCATTAAACAATGGCTTGTGCTGCTGCCGATGCTTTCCGTTTTGCCGGACGCGGCGGCGGAGGGGATAGATGTGAGCCGCGCCGAAGCGAGGATAACCGACGGCGGGCAGCTTTCCATCAGCAGCCGCTTCCAAACCGAGCTGCCCGACCAGCTCCAACAGGCGTTGCGCCGGGGCGTGCCGCTCAACTTTACCTTAAGCTGGCAGCTTTCCGCCCCGATAATCGCTTCTTATCGGTTTAAATTGGGGCAACTGATTGGCGATGACGACAATATTGACTACAAACTGAGTTTCCATCCGCTGACCAACCGCTACCGCGTTACCGTCGGCGCGTTTTCGACAGACTACGACACCTTGGATGCGGCATTGCGCGCGACCGGCGCGGTTGCCAACTGGAAAGTCCTGAACAAAGGCGCGCTGTCCGGTGCGGAAGCAGGGGAAACCAAGGCGGAAATCCGCCTGACGCTGTCCACTTCAAAACTGCCCAAGCCTTTTCAAATCAATGCATTGACTTCTCAAAACTGGCATTTGGATTCGGGTTGGAAACCTCTAAACATCATCGGGAACAAATAATGCGCCGTTTTCTACCGATCGCAGCCATATGCGCCGTCGTCCTGTTGTACGGACTGACGGCGGCAACCGGCAGCACCAGTTCGCTGGCGGATTATTTCTGGTGGATTGTTGCGTTCAGCGCAATGCTGCTGCTGGTGTTGTCCGCCGTTTTGGCACGTTATGTCATATTGCTGTTGAAAGACAGGCGCGACGGCGTATTCGGTTCGCAGATTGCCAAACGCCTTTCCGGGATGTTTACGCTGGTTGCCGTACTGCCCGGCGTGTTTCTGTTCGGCGTTTCCGCACAGTTTATCAACGGCACGATTAATTCGTGGTTCGGCAACGATACCCACGAGGCGCTTGAACGCAGCCTCAATTTGAGCAAGTCCGCATTGAATCTGGCGGCAGACAACGCCCTTGGCAACGCCATCCCCGTGCAGATAGACCTCATCGGCGCGGCTTCCCTGCCCGGGGATATGGGCAGGGTGCTGGAACATTACGCCGGCAGCGGTTTTGCCCAGCTTGCCCTGTACAATGCCGCAAGCGGCAAAATCGAAAAAAGCATCAACCCGCACAAGCTCGATCAGCCGTTTCCAGGTAAGGCGCGTTGGGAAAAAATCCAACAGGCGGGTTCGGTCAGGGATTTGGAAAGCATAGGCGGCGTATTGTACGCGCAGGGCTGGCTGTCGGCAGGTACGCACAACGGGCGCGATTACGCCTTGTTTTTCCGTCAGCCGGTTCCCAAAGGCGTGGCAGAGGATGCCGTCTTAATCGAAAAGGCAAGGGCGAAATATGCTGAGTTGAGTTACAGCAAAAAAGGTTTGCAGACCTTTTTCCTGGCAACCCTGCTGATTGCCTCGCTGCTGTCGATTTTTCTTGCACTGGTCATGGCACTGTATTTCGCCCGCCGTTTCGTCGAACCCGTCCTATCGCTTGCCGAGGGGGCGAAGGCGGTGGCGCAAGGCGATTTCAGCCAGACGCGCCCCGTGTTGCGCAACGACGAGTTCGGACGCTTGACCAAGTTGTTCAACCACATGACCGAGCAGCTTTCCATCGCCAAAGAAGCAGACGAGCGCAACCGCCGGCGCGAGGAAGCCGCCAGACATTATCTCGAATGCGTGTTGGAGGGGCTGACCACGGGCGTGGTGGTGTTTGACGAACAAGGCTGTCTGAAAACCTTCAACAAAGCGGCGGAACAGATTTTGGGGATGCCGCTTACCCCCCTGTGGGGCAGCAGCCGGCACGGTTGGCACGGCGTTTCGGCGCAGCAGTCCCTGCTTGCCGAAGTGTTTGCCGCCATCGGCGCGGCGGCAGGTACGGACAAACCGGTCCATGTGAAATATGCCGCGCCGGACGATGCCAAAATCCTGCTGGGCAAGGCAACCGTCCTGCCCGAAGACAACGGCAACGGCGTGGTAATGGTGATTGACGACATCACCGTTTTGATACACGCGCAAAAAGAAGCCGCGTGGGGCGAAGTGGCAAAACGGCTGGCACACGAAATCCGCAATCCGCTCACGCCCATCCAGCTTTCTGCCGAACGGCTGGCGTGGAAATTGGGCGGGAAGCTGGACGAGCAGGACGCGCAAATCCTGACACGTTCGACCGACACCATCATCAAACAAGTGGCGGCATTAAAAGAAATGGTCGAGGCATTCCGCAATTACGCGCGTTCCCCTTCGCTCAAATTGGAAAATCAGGATTTGAACGCCTTAATCGGCGATGTGTTGGCATTGTACGAAGCTGGTCCGTGCCGGTTTGCGGCGGAACTTGCCGGCGAACCGCTGATGATGGCGGCGGATACGACCGCCATGCGGCAGGTGCTGCACAATATTTTCAAAAATGCCGCCGAAGCGGCGGAAGAAGCCGATGTGCCCGAAGTCAGGGTAAAATCGGAAGCGGGGCAGGACGGACGGATTGTCCTGACAGTTTGCGACAACGGCAAGGGGTTCGGCAGGGAAATGCTGCACAATGCCTTCGAGCCGTATGTAACGGACAAACCGGCTGGAACGGGATTGGGACTGCCCGTGGTGAAAAAAATCATTGAAGAACACGGCGGCCGCATCAGCCTGAGCAATCAGGATGCGGGCGGCGCGTGTGTCAGAATCATCTTGCCAAAAACGGTAGAAACTTATGCGTAGCAGCGATATTTTAATTGTAGACGACGAAATCGGCATCCGCGACCTGCTGTCGGAAATCCTGCAGGACGAAGGTTATTCGGTCGCATTGGCGGAAAACGCCGAAGAGGCGCGCAAGCTGCGCCATCAGGCGCGCCCCGCGATGGTGCTGCTGGATATTTGGATGCCTGATTGCGACGGCATCACCCTTTTGAAGGAGTGGGCGAAAAACGGGCAGCTCAATATGCCGGTGGTGATGATGAGCGGGCATGCCAGCATCGATACCGCCGTAGAAGCGACCAAAATCGGCGCGCTCGACTTTTTGGAAAAACCGATTTCCCTGCAAAAGCTGCTGTCTGCCGTCGAAAACGCGTTGAAGTACGGTGCGGCGCAAACCGAAACGGGGCCTGTATTCGACAAGCTGGGCAACAGTGCGGCGATTCAGGAAATGAACCGTGAGGTAGGGGCTGCGGTGAAATGTGCCTCTCCCGTACTTTTGACGGGCGAGGCGGGTTCGCCGTTTGAAACGGTGGCACGCTATTTCCATAAAAACGGTACGCCGTGGGTCAGCCCGGCAAGGGTCGAATATCTGATCGATATGCCGATGGAACTGTTGCAGAAGGCGGAGGGCGGCGTTTTGTATGTCGGCGACATCGCCCAGTACAGCCGCAACATCCAAGCCGGCATTGCCTTTATTGTCGGAAAGGCGGAACACCGCCGCGTCAGGGTGGTCGCATCGGGCAGCAGGGCGGCAGGTTCAGACGGCATTGCCTGCGAGGAAAAGCTGGCGGAACTGCTGTCGGAATCGGTCGTCCGTATTCCGCCCCTGCGTATGCAGCATGAAGACATTCCCTTCCTGATACAGGGGATTACCTGCAATGTGGCGGAAAGCCAAAAGATTGCGCCTGCCTCATTCAGTGAAGATGCGCTTGCCGCATTGACCCGTTATGAATGGCCGGGAAATTTTGACCAGTTGAGCAGTGTCGTTGCAACGCTGTTGTTGGAGGCGGACGGGCAGGAAATCGGTGCAGGGGCGGTTTCTTCCCTTTTGGGGCAGAATGTGCCTGCCGAGGGAGCGGAAGATATGGTGGGCGGGTTTAATTTCAACCTGCCCCTGCGCGAATTGAGGGAGGAGGTGGAGCGGCGTTATTTCGAGTACCACATCGCCCAAGAAGGTCAGAATATGAGCAAAGTGGCGCAGAAAGTCGGTTTGGAACGCACGCACCTTTACCGCAAACTCAAACAGCTCGGCATCGGCGTTTCGCGCCGGGCGGGGGAAAAAACCGAAGAATAAGCCCGGACGGCCGGTTTTCCGGTTGCGGGCTTTTGTTTTCAGACGGCATTTGGTGCAAATGCCGTCTGAAATCGTAAGGGGACGGATTTTATGACAGAGGACGAACGTTTCGCGTGGCTGCAATTGGCGTTTACGCCCTATATCGGCGCGGAAAGTTTCCTGCTGCTGATGCGCCGTTTCGGCAGCGCGCAAAATGCCCTGTCCGCACCGGCGGAACAGGTGGCGGCACTGATACGGCACAAACAGGCGCTTGAGGCTTGGCGCAATGCGGAAAAACGCGCTCTGGCGCGGCAGGCGGCAGAAGCGGCGTTGGAATGGGAAATGCGGGACGGATGCCGCCTGATGCTGCTTCAGGATGAAGATTTCCCCGAAATGCTGACGCAGGGGCTGACCGCGCCGCCGGTTTTGTTTTTGCGCGGCAACGTGCGGCTGCTGCACAAGCCTTCCGCCGCCATCGTCGGCAGCCGCCATGCCACGCCGCAGGCGATGCGGATTGCCAAAGATTTCGGCAAGTCGTTGGGCGGGCAAAATATCCCCGTTGTGTCGGGTATGGCTTCCGGTATCGATACTGCCGCCCATCAGGGCGCACTGGAGGCAGAAGGCGGCACCATCGCCGTGTGGGGGACGGGTATAGACCGCATTTACCCGCCGTCCAATAAAAACCTTGCCTATGAAATCGCCGAAAAAGGATTGATTGTCAGCGAGTTTCCCATCGGTACGCGCCCGTATGCCGGCAATTTTCCGCGCCGCAACCGCCTGATTGCCGCCCTGTCGCAAGTAACGCTGGTGGTTGAAGCCGCCTTGGAATCCGGTTCGCTGATTACCGCCGGCCTGGCGGCAGAAATGGGGCGCGAAGTGATGGCGGTACCCGGTTCGATAGACAATCCGCACAGCAAAGGCTGCCACAAACTGATTAAAGACGGCGCAAAATTGGTGGAATGCCTGGACGACATCCTGAACGAATGCCCGGGGCTATTGCAAAATACGGGTGCTTCATCATATTCTATAAATAAGGATACGCCCGACACGGGACGCCGCGCCGTTCAGACGGCATACGCCCCGCCGCCTGCCGCAAAAATGCCGTCTGAAGCGGCGGCAGGCGGCACAGCCGTCGGCGGCATACTGGATAAAATGGGTTTCGACCCCATCCATCCCGACGTGCTTGCCGGACAGTTGGCTATGCCTGCCGCAGATTTGTATGCCGCACTGTTGGAATTGGAATTGGACGGCAGCGTTGCCGCAATGCCCGGCGGCAGATACCAGCGTATCCGAACTTGAACGCACTTTATATTAAGGAACACGAATGACCGAAGTCATCGCCTACCTCATCGAACATTTCCAAGATTTCGATACCTGTCCGCCGCCCGAAGACTTGGGTATGCTGCTTGAAGAAGCGGGTTTCGATACGATGGAAATCGGCAACACCCTGATGATGATGGAAGTATTGCTCAACAGCTCCGAATTTTCCGCCGAACCCGCCGACAGCGGCGCATTGCGCGTGTACAGCAAAGAAGAAACCGACAACCTGCCGCAGGAAGTGATGGGGCTGATGCAGTATCTGATTGAAGAAAAAGCCGTCAGCTGCGAACAGCGGGAAATCATCATCCACGCGCTGATGCACATCCCCGGCGACGAAATTACCGTAGATACCGCCAAAGTGCTGACCCTGCTGCTTTTATGGGCAAACAAGAGCGAGCTGCCCGTGTTGGTCGGCGACGAGCTGATGAGCGCGCTTTTACTCGACAACAAACCCACGATGAACTGAAGCGGCTTCAGACGGCCCGCCCGAGGCCGTCTGAAACGCCGGCATCAAAACCACCATCCAGAGAACGACAAATGGCGAAAAACCTATTAATCGTCGAATCCCCGTCCAAAGCCAAAACCCTGAAAAAATATTTGGGCGGCGATTTTGAAATCCTTGCATCCTACGGACACGTCCGCGACCTCGTCCCCAAAAGCGGCGCGGTCGATCCCGACAACGGCTTTGCGATGAAATACCAACTCATCAGCCGCAACGGCAAACACGTCGATGCCATCGTCGCCGGTGCCAAAGAAGCTGAAAACATCTACCTCGCCACCGACCCGGATAGGGAAGGCGAAGCCATTTCCTGGCATCTTTTGGAAATCCTCAAATCCAAACGCGGCTTGAAAAACATCAAGCCGCAGCGTGTCGTGTTCCACGAAATCACCAAAAACGCCGTGCTCGATGCCGTCGCCAATCCGCGCGAAATCGAAATGGACTTGGTCGATGCGCAACAAGCCCGTCGCGCTTTGGACTATTTGGTCGGCTTTAACCTTTCGCCATTGTTATGGAAAAAAATCCGCCGCGGTTTGAGCGCGGGTCGTGTGCAAAGTCCCGCTTTGCGCCTGATTTGCGAACGCGAAAACGAAATCCGCGCGTTTGAAGCGCGGGAATATTGGACGGTGCATCTCGACAGCCACAAAGGCCGCAGCAAGTTCACCGCCAAACTCGCCCAATACAACGGCGCGAAACTCGAACAATTCGACCTGCCGAACGAAGCCGCGCAAGCCGACGTGTTGAAAGAACTCGAAGGCAAAGAGGCCGTCGTTACCGCCATTGAAAAGAAAAAGCGCAGCCGCAATCCCGCCGCGCCGTTCACCACTTCTACCATGCAGCAGGATGCTGTGCGCAAACTCGGCTTCACCACCGACCGCACCATGCGTACCGCCCAACAGCTTTATGAAGGTATAGACGTAGGGCAGGGCGCGATCGGTCTGATTACCTATATGCGTACCGACAGCGTGAATTTGGCGGATGAAGCGTTAACCGAAATCCGCCATTACATCGAAAACAAAATCGGCAAAGAATATCTGCCGAGTGCCGCCAAACAATACAAAACCAAATCCAAAAACGCCCAAGAAGCGCACGAAGCGATCCGCCCGACTTCCGTGTACCGCACGCCCGAAAGCGTCAAACCCTTCCTGAGCGCAGACCAGTTCAAACTCTATCAAATGATTTGGCAGCGCACCGTCGCCTGTCAGATGACGCCTGCCAAATTCGACCAAACCACCGTCGATATTACCGTCGGCAAAGGCGTATTCCGCGTAACCGGACAAGTGCAAACCTTCGCAGGCTTCCTTAGCGTTTACGAAGAAAGCAGCGACGACGAAGAGAGTGAAGACAGCAAAAAACTGCCCGAAATGAGCGAAGGCGACAAATTGCCCGTGGATAAACTTTACGGCGAACAACACTTTACCACTCCGCCGCCGCGCTACAACGAAGCGACGCTGGTTAAAGCCCTTGAAGAATACGGCATCGGCCGCCCTTCGACCTACGCCAGCATCATCTCCACGCTCAAAGACCGCGAATACGTTACCCTTGAGCAAAAACGCTTCATGCCCACCGACACAGGCGACATCGTCAACAAATTCCTGACCGAACACTTCGCCCAATACGTCGATTACCACTTCACCGCCAAACTCGAAGACCAGCTTGACGAAATTGCCGACGGCAAACGCCAATGGATTCCCGTGATGGACAAATTCTGGAAGCCGTTTATCAAGCAAGTGGAAGAAAAAGAGGGCATCGAACGCGCCAAATTTACCACGCAGGAACTCGACGAAACCTGCCCCAAATGCGGCGGACACAAACTGCAAATCAAGTTCGGCAAAATGGGTCGCTTCGTCGCCTGCGCCGGCTATCCCGAGTGCAGCTACACGCGCAATGTCAACGAAACCGCCGAAGAAGCTGCCGAACGCATCGCCAAAGCCGAAGCCGAACAGGCAGAACTCGACGGACGCGAGTGCCCGAAATGTGGCGGTCGCCTAGTGTACAAATACAGCCGCACCGGCAGCAAATTCATCGGCTGCGCCAACTATCCGAAATGCAAACACGTCGAGCCGCTGGAAAAACCGAAAGATACCGGCGTCCAGTGTCCGCAATGCAAAAAAGGCAACCTCGTCGAGCGCAAATCCCGCTACGGCAAACTGTTTTACAGTTGCAGCACCTATCCCGACTGCAACTACGCCACTTGGAACCCGCCCGTTGCCGAAGAATGCCCGAACTGCCATTGGCCGGTCTTGACCATCAAAACCACCAAACGCTGGGGCGTGGAAAAAGTTTGTCCGCAAAAAGAATGCGGCTGGAAAGAACAGATTGAACCGCCTGCACCGAAAGAGTGAGATTAGGTTGGTTTGAAAGAGAAAAGGTCGTCTGAAAAATTTTCAGACGACCTTTGCTTTTCTGTGATTGGTTTATTGGAATCCGCGTGTTGTTTTAAAGTCCGATAAAATCCGGTTCATTTCAGGCGCAAACAAGGCGATGTAATCGTAAGATAGACCGCGACTGGCACTGGGATGGGGAAAGCAGACGACTTCGCAATCTTCAAACGATTGGAATTTGACATTGAAACGTGTACCGTCAAATTCTTTTTGCACCGTCTCCAGCGGTTTGGTCTGCTTACCGACCAACTGCTCGAAGCGTGGCAGTACATTTTGGTTGTTCAGAAAATCCGCCAACCTGCTGCCCATGAAGAGGATGACTTTCGGACGCAGTTTTTCGATGTGGTAGAGAAAATTATCGATGTGCTCGGGTTGTGTGAACTTGTCGGGATTGTCGATAGTGTTGCCCTGTGTAGCAGCCCAGTTGGTTTGAACCAGGGATTTTTCAAATGCACCGCCCAATCCATTTTCGTCTAAGGGGTGTCCCCACATTTCAAACCAATTTTTTATCGTATTGTCGTAACGCCACTTTTTTGCCTGCTCTCCGAAATAGAGGGATTTGTTTGCAAATGTATGGTCGATTTTGTTTTCAGGGAGTTTGTATTCACCTGCTACATAAGCAGCCTCATCGGCTTTACTCCAACCCCATTCATAGCCACAAATCATTAAGCCATGTTTGTCGTTGTAGCCTTTGAACAGGCTGTTGCTCAAATTCAAATCCTTCATCATGAACTCTTCCTTTTAAAATTTAAGAGCGATTGACTTCAATGTTTTTAGATGGGGTGGAAAAATCCTTGTGTAGGCAACATAAATTCAATAAATTTCTTGATAATTCGAAACCTACTAATAGCGCACCTATAAAAGCTTTTTCATTACGTTCAGCATGACGGTCACGTCGTTCATATTTTTTACGCTTGCTGTTCCCTGTTATTACAGCTAAGCCAAGTGATATGGCGAGAATTGCCCAAACAATAGTACTTAATAACAATTTTCCCCATACTATCAATAGGGAAAGAAAAAACCTTTTAGTATTAGGTCGATAGATTATAATCCATGCCCATGAAAATGCAATAAGAGTTATACATAAGATACAAGCTGATAGGATTTCTTTATTTTTAATTAAATAACTTAGGGCGATGAGGATGACAGGTGTCAAGAAAACAATAGTTACATCCCGATAGCTATAAAAGAAAACTGCCCCATTTTGAATGTGGAAATGTGCACAGAATCCAATATAGCTAAGGATAATAGTTAATATAATAAAAAAAGACCACCAAGGGTGAAGAGATAGGAATTCCATGTTTTCCCTTTTTTTGTAAAAAGGAAAAAATCTTATCTAATAGTTAATTGCCTAACCAGCCAGAAGAAGTTTAAAATCTATCCCAATAATTCAACCATCTATACAGAAAGTTCAGCTTATGGAAACCCACGAAAAAATCCGCCTGATGCGCGAATTGAATAAATGGTCCCAGGAGGATATGGCGGAAAAGCTGGCGATGTCGGCAGGCGGGTATGCCAAAATCGAACGAGGCGAAACGCAGTTGAATATCCCGCGTTTGGAGCAGTTGGCGCAGATTTTCAAAATTGATATGTGGGACTTGCTCAAATCGGGCGGCGGCGGGATGGTGTTGCAGATTAACGATGTGGATACCAACAGCGGGGAATTTGCAATCTATACCGCTCAGGATGCATCGGTAAAGCTGGATTTGTTAAAAATGGAATTAAAACACTGTAAAGAAATGTTGGAACACAAAGACAAAGAAATCGAGCTGCTCCGCAAGCTGACCGAAACCGTTTAAACAGATATGCCGTCTGAAAAAAGTTTTCAGACGGCATATTCTTTGACAGGTCTTGTATAATACCGTTTGAACTTACAGGTTTTTGATTATGGCGGCAGGCAAACATACCAAACACAGTAACCGGGTACGCATTATCGGCGGGCAATGCCGGGGCAGGAAATTAAGTTTCACATCCGCCGACGGACTGCGTCCGACACCCGACAGCGTGCGTGAAAAGCTGTTTAACTGGCTGGGACAGGATTTGACGGGTAAAACGGTTTTGGATCTCTTCGGAGGCAGCGGCGCACTCGGTATAGAAGCCGCTTCGCGCAACGCCAAACGCGTGCTGATTTCGGATAACAACCGCCAAACCGCGCAGACCTTGCAGAAAAACAGTCGCGAACTGGGTTTGGGGCAGGTGCAAATCGTCTGTTCAGACGGCATCGCATATTTGAAGACCGTATCCGAACAGTTTGATGTTGTCTTTCTCGACCCGCCGTTTGCATGGCAGGACTGGCAAATCCTGTTTGATGCCTTGAAGCCGTGCCTGAACCCCCGGTCATTCGTCTATCTCGAGGCGGGTACGCTGCCGGATATTCCCGATTGGCTGACGGAATATAGAGAGGGGAAATCGGGGCAGAGTACATTTGAATTAAGGGTTTTCCAAGTGGCTGAATAATATGCGCTTTGATAATCATTTCCGAGTTGTAAACATTCGTTTGCAACCGTCCGGTTCAAAAAAACCTTGTGCTATAATCCGCGCCCGCCCGGTTTTGATAATTTAGTGGAAAAGGAAAAGAAATGTCGCTTTTTATTACCGACGAGTGCATCAACTGCGACGTATGCGAACCCGAATGCCCCAATGATGCCATTTCCCAAGGCGAGGAAATTTACGAAATCAACCCCAACCTCTGCACGCAGTGCGTCGGACACTACGATGAGCCGCAGTGCCAGCAGGTTTGCCCGGTGGACTGCATCCTGATTGACGAAGAATATCCCGAAACCCATGACGAGTTGATGGCGAAATACGAAAAGATTATCCAGTTTAAATAAATTCTTTTTAAAACATCAAATTATGTCTGTTTTGAAATAAAATCAAAAAAAAACTTGACGGAAAAGCAAGCCGCTAATAAACTAACGTTCTCTTTTGGAGGGGTTCCCGAGCGGTCAAAGGGGGCAGACTGTAAATCTGTTGCGAAAGCTTCGAAGGTTCGAATCCTTCTCCCTCCACCAAAATTCTTACTTGGGGCAGTAGCGAGTAATGCGGGTGTAGCTCAATGGTAGAGCAGAAGCCTTCCAAGCTTACGGTGAGGGTTCGATTCCCTTCACCCGCTCCAAACAATTAGGCCCATGTAGCTCAGGGGTAGAGCACTCCCTTGGTAAGGGAGAGGCCGGCAGTTCAAATCTGCCCATGGGCACCATCTCTCGATTATTCATTTCTTTAAGGCTTAGATATATAGGATATTGCCATGGCTAAGGAAAAATTCGAACGTAGCAAACCGCACGTAAACGTTGGCACCATCGGTCACGTTGACCATGGTAAAACCACCCTGACTGCCGCTTTGACTACTATTTTGGCTAAAAAATTCGGCGGTGCTGCAAAAGCTTACGACCAAATCGACAACGCACCCGAAGAAAAAGCACGCGGTATTACCATTAACACCTCGCACGTGGAATACGAAACCGAAACCCGCCACTACGCACACGTAGACTGTCCGGGGCACGCCGACTACGTTAAAAACATGATTACCGGCGCCGCACAAATGGACGGTGCAATCCTGGTATGTTCCGCAGCCGACGGTCCTATGCCGCAAACCCGCGAACACATCCTGCTGGCCCGTCAAGTAGGCGTACCTTACATCATCGTGTTCATGAACAAATGCGACATGGTCGACGATGCCGAGCTGTTGGAACTGGTTGAAATGGAAATCCGCGACCTGCTGTCCAGCTACGACTTCCCCGGCGACGACTGCCCGATCGTACAAGGTTCCGCACTGAAAGCCTTGGAAGGCGATGCCGCTTACGAAGAAAAAATCTTCGAATTGGCTGCTGCATTGGACAGCTACATCCCGACTCCCGAGCGTGCCGTGGACAAACCTTTCTTGTTGCCTATCGAAGACGTATTCTCTATTTCCGGTCGTGGTACAGTAGTAACCGGTCGTGTAGAGCGCGGTATCATCCACGTCGGTGACGAGATCGAAATCGTCGGTCTGAAAGAAACTCAAAAAACCACTTGTACCGGTGTTGAAATGTTCCGCAAACTGCTGGACGAAGGTCAAGCAGGCGACAACGTAGGCGTATTGCTGCGCGGTACCAAACGTGAAGACGTAGAGCGTGGTCAAGTATTGGCTAAACCGGGTACAATCACTCCTCACACCAAGTTCAAAGCAGAAGTATACGTACTGAGCAAAGAAGAGGGCGGCCGCCATACCCCGTTCTTCGCCAACTACCGTCCCCAATTCTACTTCCGTACCACCGACGTAACCGGCGCGGTTACTTTGGAAGAAGGTGTGGAAATGGTAATGCCGGGCGAGAACGTAACCATCACCGTAGAACTGATTGCGCCTATCGCTATGGAAGAAGGTTTGCGCTTTGCGATTCGCGAAGGCGGTCGTACCGTGGGTGCCGGCGTGGTTTCTTCTGTTATCGCTTAAGTTTAGAGGCCAATAGCTCAATTGGTAGAGTATCGGTCTCCAAAACCGAGGGTTGGGGGTTCGAGACCCTCTTGGCCTGCCAAATAAAAAATTAACCGGCCTTGTGTCGGTTAATTTTTTTGTATTTGTTATTTAGTAAACTCTCTTGCCATTTACATGGATTGAGAATAGACAGATGCTATGATGGATAAATAATATGACAGAACATACGCCTGAAAAAAAGAACGTTAAAGTGGATCAACTGGTTGTTCAAGATAAAGAATCTGCATCTAATTCCGGTAAGGAAGGGTTTTTTGCATATTTCTCAAATTCTTGGTTCGAATTCAAAAAGGTGGTTTGGCCTAAGCGTGAAGATGCTGTCAGAATGACTGTATTTGTTATAGTGTTTGTTGCTGTGCTTTCTATATTTATCTATGCGGCAGATACAGCAATTTCGTGGTTATTTTTTGATGTATTGCTGAGAAGGGAAGGTTGAGATGTCGAAAAAATGGTATGTTGTACAGGCGTATTCGGGGTTTGAGAAGAATGTCCAACGAATATTGGAAGAGCGCATTGCCCGTGAGGAGATGGGAGATTATTTCGGACAAATTCTGGTGCCTGTAGAGAAAGTTGTTGATATCCGCAATGGTCGTAAGACTATTAGTGAAAGAAAGTCATATCCTGGTTATGTGCTAGTTGAGATGGAAATGACAGATGACTCTTGGCATCTTGTAAAAAGCACCCCCCGTGTTTCCGGTTTTATTGGAGGGAGGGCTAATAGACCTACGCCGATTAGTCAGAGAGAGGCTGAAATTATTTTACAGCAGGTTCAGACCGGCATAGAGAAGCCGAAACCAAAAGTTGAATTTGAGGTCGGTCAACAGGTTCGTGTAAATGAAGGGCCGTTTGCGGATTTTAACGGGGTGGTTGAGGAGGTCAATTATGAACGGAATAAGTTACGCGTGTCTGTTCAGATATTTGGTAGAGAAACACCCGTTGAGCTGGAGTTCAGCCAGGTTGAAAAGATTAACTGATTTTTATACTTGAAAAAAAAGCAATAAGAGGATAGAATCAAAAATTAACTTGGGGAGCGGAAATGGTTCCGCGTCTTACCCGTTTTTAGGAGTTCGTTAAGTGGCAAAGAAAATTATCGGCTATATTAAACTGCAAATTCCTGCAGGTAAAGCCAATCCATCTCCTCCGGTTGGTCCTGCTTTGGGTCAGCGCGGTTTGAATATTATGGAATTTTGTAAGGCATTTAATGCTGCAACCCAAGGTATGGAGCCTGGCTTACCGATTCCGGTTGTGATTACTGCATTTGCAGATAAATCATTCACATTTGTGATGAAAACCCCGCCAGCTTCTATCTTGTTGAAAAAGGCTGCCGGTTTGCAAAAAGGTAGTTCTAATCCTCTGACCAACAAAGTGGGTAAATTGACCCGTGCCCAGTTGGAAGAAATTGCTAAAACTAAAGAGCCTGATTTGACTGCTGCTGACTTGGATGCGGCTGTCCGTACTATAGCAGGTTCTGCTCGCTCAATGGGCTTGGATGTGGAGGGTGTTGTATAATGGCTAAAGTATCTAAACGCTTGAAAGCTCTTCGCTCTTCTGTGGAAGCCAATAAATTATATGCAATTGATGAAGCAATTGCTTTGGTAAAAAAAGCAGCGACTGCTAAATTTGACGAGTCTGTTGACGTATCTTTCAACTTGGGCGTTGATCCGCGTAAATCTGACCAAGTTATCCGTGGTTCAGTCGTTCTGCCTAAAGGCACCGGTAAGATAACTCGCGTAGCTGTATTTACTCAAGGTGCAAATGCAGAAGCTGCTAAAGAAGCTGGTGCAGATATCGTCGGTTTCGAAGATTTGGCTGCTGAAATCAAAGCAGGCAATCTGAACTTTGATGTCGTTATTGCTTCTCCCGATGCAATGCGTATTGTTGGTCAGTTGGGTACTATTTTGGGTCCTCGAGGCTTGATGCCAAACCCTAAAGTAGGTACTGTTACTCCTAACGTTGCTGAAGCAGTAAAAAATGCAAAAGCAGGTCAAGTACAATACCGTACAGATAAAGCAGGTATCGTTCATGCAACGATTGGTCGTGCTTCTTTCGCTGAAGCTGACTTGAAAGAGAACTTTGATGCGTTGCTGGATGCTATCGTTAAAGCCAAGCCTGCTGCCGCTAAAGGTCAGTATCTGAAAAAAGTTGCTGTGTCTAGCACCATGGGTTTGGGTATTCGCGTTGATACATCAAGCGTAAATAACTAATCTTAAGGAATTTTCAAGCAGTTTGGTTTTCTGGGCTGCTTGAATTTGGGCTACTTAAAATTAAGTAGATGTCCAAGACCGTAGGGATCGTAAGATTTAATCGTAACTGCCCTACGCAGACGGTAGTCCTGAAACACATTGCAAGATTGCTTGTAAGATGTCTTTTTAGGTTACCGCGCTGGTGGGATATCGTTTTGGTATCCTGTTTATAAACAGTGGGAGGTAGACCTTGAGTCTCAATATTGAAACCAAGAAAGTGGCGGTCGAGGAAATTAGCGCGGCAATTGCTAATGCTCAAACCCTCGTAGTCGCTGAATATCGCGGTATCAGTGTTTCCAGTATGACTGAGCTTCGTGCGAATGCACGTAAAGAAGGCGTTTATTTGCGCGTTCTGAAAAATACTTTGGCTCGTCGTGCAGTGCAAGGTACTTCATTTGCAGAATTGGCCGATCAAATGGTTGGTCCGTTGGTTTACGCTGCTTCTGAAGATGCTGTTGCTGCTGCTAAAGTGTTGCACCAATTCGCGAAAAAAGATGACAAAATTGTCGTTAAAGCCGGTTCTTACAATGGCGAAGTAATGAATGCTGCTCAGGTTGCTGAGTTGGCTTCTATTCCGAGCCGCGAAGAGCTGTTGTCCAAACTGTTGTTCGTTATGCAAGCTCCTGTATCGGGCTTTGCGCGCGGTTTGGCTGCTTTGGCAGAGAAAAAAGCCGGCGAAGAAGCCGCTTAATCGATTTTGTTTCTGTTAATCAATTATTTTTTAATACAATATTTGGAGTAAAATAGCATGGCTATTACTAAAGAAGACATTTTGGAAGCAGTTGGTTCTTTGACCGTAATGGAATTGAACGACTTGGTTAAAGCTTTTGAAGAAAAATTCGGTGTTTCTGCTGCTGCTGTTGCAGTTGCAGGTCCTGCTGGTGCCGGTGCTGCCGATGCTGAAGAAAAAACCGAATTTGATGTCGTTTTGGCTTCTGCCGGTGATCAAAAAGTCGGCGTGATTAAAGTTGTCCGTGCAATTACCGGTTTGGGTCTGAAAGAAGCTAAAGACATCGTTGACGGTGCACCTAAAACCATTAAAGAGGGTGTTTCTAAAGCTGAAGCCGAAGACATCCAAAAACAACTGGAAGAAGCCGGCGCTAAAGTCGAAATCAAATAATTTGATGCTTCTTATGAAGGCTGGCAGTTTTCTGCCAGCCTTATTTTGCTTCTTAAAATAAGCATTAAGTATTGTTTACATTTATTTGCATAGTTTTTATCAAATCATTGCAAATAAATGTAAACATCAGATTGATGCGTGCCGTTGCTTTCAGACGGCCTATTATTGAAAATTACTTTTCGGAGTGTATATGAGCTATTCGTTTACCGAGAAAAAACGTATCCGTAAGAGTTTTGCAAAGCGGGAAAATGTTTTGGAAGTTCCTTTCTTGCTGGCAACCCAAATTGATTCTTATGCGAAGTTTTTGCAGCTGGAAAATGCTTTTGACAAACGTACCGATGACGGTCTGCAGGCGGCATTTAATTCTATTTTCCCGATTGTGAGCCATAACGGTTATGCGCGATTGGAGTTTGTGCATTACACATTGGGCGAGCCTTTGTTCGATATTCCCGAATGTCAGTTGCGCGGAATCACTTATGCAGCCCCCTTGCGCGCGCGTATCCGTTTGGTGATTTTGGATAAGGAAGCATCTAAACCGACGGTAAAAGAAGTTCGTGAAAACGAAGTGTATATGGGCGAAATTCCGTTGATGACCCCGAGCGGTTCTTTTGTGATTAACGGCACAGAGCGTGTGATTGTTTCCCAGTTGCACCGTTCGCCCGGCGTGTTTTTCGAGCATGACAAAGGTAAGACGCACTCTTCCGGCAAATTGTTATTCTCCGCCCGCATCATTCCCTACCGTGGTTCATGGTTGGATTTTGAATTTGATCCGAAAGATTTGCTGTATTTCCGTATCGACCGCCGCCGTAAAATGCCGGTAACGATTTTGTTGAAGGCTTTGGGCTACAACAATGAGCAAATCTTGGATATTTTCTACGACAAAGAAACGTTCTATTTGTCTTCAAACGGTGTTCAAACCGATTTGGTCGCAGGCCGTCTGAAAGGCGAAACTGCCAAGGTCGATATCTTGGATAAAGAAGGCAATGTATTGGTTGCCAAAGGTAAGCGCATTACTGCGAAAAATATCCGTGATATTACCAATGCAGGCCTGACCCGTTTGGATGTAGAACCAGAAAGCCTGCTGGGCAAAGCATTGGCTGCCGACCTGATTGATTCGGAAACCGGCGAGGTATTGGCTTCTGCCAATGATGAAATTACAGAAGAGTTGTTGGCCAAATTTGATATCAACGGCGTAAAAGAAATTACGACCCTTTACATCAATGAGTTGGATCAGGGTGCTTATATCTCCAATACCTTGCGTACGGATGAGACTGCCGGCCGGCAGGCGGCGCGTGTTGCGATTTACCGTATGATGCGTCCGGGCGAACCGCCCACTGAAGAGGCGGTCGAGCAATTGTTTAACCGCTTGTTCTTCAGTGAAGACAGCTACGATTTGTCCCGCGTAGGCCGTATGAAATTTAATACGCGCACATACGAACAAAAACTGTCCGAAGCCCAACAAAACTCTTGGTACGGCCGCCTGCTGAACGAAACGTTTGCCGGTGCTGCCGACAAAGGCGGTTATGTCCTGAGCGTCGAAGATATTGTCGCCTCGATTGCGACTTTGGTCGAGTTGTGTAACGGCCATGGCGAAGTGGACGATATCGATCACTTGGGCAACCGCCGAGTACGTTCGGTAGGCGAGCTGACTGAAAACCAATTCCGTAGCGGTTTGGCCCGTGTGGAACGTGCCGTAAAAGAACGTTTGAATCAGGCGGAATCAGAAAACTTGATGCCGCACGATTTGATTAATGCAAAACCTGTTTCTGCTGCTATTAAAGAATTCTTCGGCTCCAGCCAATTGAGTCAGTTTATGGATCAGACCAATCCCTTGTCTGAAGTAACCCATAAACGCCGCGTATCCGCATTGGGTCCGGGCGGTTTGACCCGCGAACGTGCAGGATTTGAGGTGCGGGACGTGCATCCGACCCACTACGGCCGCGTATGTCCGATTGAAACGCCTGAAGGTCCGAACATCGGTTTGATCAACTCACTGTCCGTTTATGCGCGCACCAATGATTACGGTTTCTTGGAAACGCCTTACCGCCGCGTTATCGACGGCAAAGTAACCGAGGAAATCGATTACTTGTCTGCCATCGAAGAAGGCCGCTATGTGATTGCACAGGCGAATGCCGATTTGGATTCAGATGGCAATCTGATTGGCGATTTGGTTACCTGTCGTGAAAAAGGCGAAACCATTATGGCAACGCCCGACCGCGTCCAATATATGGACGTGGCAACCGGCCAGGTGGTATCCGTTGCGGCATCCCTGATTCCGTTCTTGGAACACGATGACGCGAACCGCGCATTGATGGGTGCCAACATGCAACGTCAGGCAGTGCCTTGCCTGCGTCCTGAAAAACCGATGGTCGGTACCGGTATCGAGCGTTCCGTTGCCGTTGACTCTGCCACTGCGATCGTTGCCCGCCGAGGCGGTGTGGTTGAGTATGTCGATGCCAACCGCGTCGTCGTTCGTGTTCATGATGATGAAGCGACTGCTGGCGAAGTGGGTGTCGATATTTACAACTTGGTTAAATTCACCCGTTCCAACCAATCTACCAACATCAACCAACGTCCGGCCGTCAAAGCCGGCGATGTGTTGCAACGCGGCGACTTGGTGGCCGACGGTGCGTCTACCGACTTGGGCGAATTGGCTTTGGGTCAAAACATGACCATCGCCTTCATGCCATGGAACGGTTACAACTATGAAGACTCGATTCTGATTTCAGAAAAAGTGGCTGCGGATGATCGTTACACTTCGATTCACATTGAGGAATTGAATGTCGTTGCCCGCGATACCAAGCTGGGTGCGGAAGACATTACCCGCGATATTCCGAACTTGTCCGAGCGTATGCAAAACCGCTTGGACGAATCCGGTATCGTTTACATCGGTGCAGAAGTAGAAGCCGGCGATGTGTTGGTAGGCAAAGTAACGCCTAAAGGCGAAACCCAGCTGACGCCGGAAGAAAAACTGTTGCGCGCCATCTTCGGCGAAAAAGCGTCTGACGTAAAAGATACTTCATTGCGTATGCCTACCGGTATGAGCGGTACGGTTATCGACGTTCAAGTCTTCACTCGTGAAGGTATTCAACGCGACAAACGCGCCCAATCCATTATCGATTCCGAGTTGAAACGCTACCGTTTGGATTTGAACGACCAATTGCGTATTTTCGACAACGACGCATTCGACCGTATCGAACGTATGATTGTGGGTCAAAAAGCCAATGGTGGTCCGATGAAGCTGGCTAAAGGCAGCGAAATTACTACCGAATATTTGGCGGGTCTGCCGAGCAGGCACGATTGGTTCGATATCCGTCTGACCGATGAAGATTTGGCCAAGCAGTTGGAACTGATTAAAGTGAGCCTGCAACAAAAACGCGAAGAAGCGGACGAGTTATACGAAATCAAGAAGAAAAAACTGACCCAAGGCGACGAATTGCAACCCGGCGTACAAAAAATGGTGAAAGTTTTTATCGCCATCAAACGCCGTCTGCAAGCCGGCGACAAAATGGCGGGCCGCCACGGTAACAAAGGCGTGGTATCGCGCATTCTGCCAGTGGAAGACATGCCTTACATGGCGGACGGCCGTCCGGTAGACATCGTACTGAACCCATTGGGCGTACCTTCCCGTATGAACATCGGTCAGATTTTGGAAGTTCACTTGGGTTGGGCAGCAAAAGGTATCGGCGAGCGTATCGACCGTATGCTGAAAGAGCAACGCAAAGCAGGCGAGTTGCGCGAGTTCTTGAACAGACTCTACAACGGCAGCGGTAAGAAAGAAGATTTGGATGCCCTGACTGATGAAGAAATCATCGAACTGGCCTCCAACCTGCGCAAAGGTGCATCTTTCGCCTCTCCTGTATTCGACGGTGCGAAAGAGTCTGAAATCCGCGAAATGCTGAACTTGGCTTATCCGAGCGACGATCCTGAGGTTGAAAAACTGGGCTTCAACGACAGTAAAACCCAAATCACGCTGTATGACGGCCGTTCAGGCGAAGCATTTGACCGCAAGGTTACAGTAGGTGTGATGCACTATCTGAAACTGCACCACTTGGTTGACGAAAAAATGCACGCCCGTTCTACCGGTCCGTACAGTCTGGTTACCCAGCAGCCTTTGGGCGGTAAAGCCCAGTTCGGCGGCCAACGTTTCGGCGAGATGGAGGTTTGGGCATTGGAAGCATACGGCGCGGCATACACGCTGCAAGAGATGTTGACTGTGAAGTCTGACGACGTGAACGGTCGTACCAAAATGTACGAAAACATCGTCAAAGGCGAACACAAAATCGATGCCGGTATGCCCGAGTCCTTCAACGTATTGGTCAAAGAGATTCGCTCACTGGGCTTGGATATCGATTTGGAACGCTACTGATACGGGTTTCAGACGGCATAAGGGGAGCTGTTCTGCAGGTATGCGGGGCAGCCGACAATGTTTAAAAACGAAATGCCGTCTGAAAACACTGTACCTCTATCCATATCGAAAATCCGCCATGCGGTAAAAATACTTCCTTCAAGGAGCAAAAATGAATTTGTTGAACTTATTTAATCCGTTGCAAACTGCCGGCATGGAAGAAGAGTTTGATGCCATCAAAATCGGTATTGCCTCTCCCGAAACCATCCGCTCATGGTCTTATGGCGAAGTCAAAAAACCTGAAACCATCAACTACCGTACGTTCAAACCTGAGCGTGACGGTTTGTTCTGTGCCAAAATCTTTGGCCCGGTCAAAGACTACGAATGCTTGTGCGGAAAATACAAACGCTTGAAATTTAAAGGTGTAACTTGTGAAAAATGCGGCGTGGAAGTAACCCTGTCCAAAGTGCGCCGCGAACGCATGGGCCATATCGAATTGGCTGCGCCCGTCGCACATATTTGGTTCTTAAAATCCCTGCCTTCCCGCTTGGGTATGGTGTTAGACATGACTTTGCGCGATATCGAACGCGTATTGTACTTTGAAGCATTTGTGGTAACCGATCCCGGTATGACTCCGCTGCAACGCCGCCAATTGCTGACTGAAGACGATTACTACAACAAGCTGGACGAATACGGCGACGATTTCGATGCCAAAATGGGTGCGGAAGGTATCCGCGAATTGCTGCGTACCCTGAATGTAGCGGGCGAAATCGAAATCCTGCGCCAAGAGTTGGAATCGACCGGTTCCGACACCAAAATCAAAAAAATCGCCAAACGCTTGAAAGTATTGGAAGCTTTCCATCGTTCCGGTATGAAACTGGAATGGATGATTATGGATGTGCTGCCGGTATTGCCGCCTGATTTGCGTCCGTTGGTTCCATTGGATGGTGGTCGTTTTGCCACTTCCGATTTGAACGATTTGTACCGCCGCGTTATTAACCGTAACAACCGTCTGAAACGTCTGTTGGAACTGCATGCTCCTGACATCATCGTCCGCAACGAAAAACGTATGTTGCAAGAAGCAGTTGACTCGCTGTTGGATAACGGCCGTCGCGGTAAAGCCATGACCGGCGCCAACAAACGCCCGCTGAAATCATTGGCAGACATGATTAAAGGTAAGGGTGGCCGCTTCCGTCAAAACCTGCTGGGCAAACGTGTGGACTACTCCGGCCGTTCCGTGATTACCGTAGGCCCGTACCTGCGTCTGCACCAATGCGGTTTGCCGAAAAAAATGGCTTTGGAACTGTTCAAACCGTTCATTTTCCACAAATTGGAAAAACAAGGTTTGGCCTCTACCGTTAAAGCAGCGAAAAAATTGGTAGAGCAAGAAGTACCGGAAGTATGGGACATCTTGGAAGAAGTCATCCGCGAACATCCGATTATGCTGAACCGTGCGCCGACCCTGCACCGTTTGGGTATTCAAGCGTTCGAACCTATCTTGATTGAAGGTAAAGCGATTCAGTTGCACCCATTGGTGTGTGCTGCGTTCAACGCCGACTTTGACGGCGACCAAATGGCGGTACACGTTCCATTGAGCTTGGAAGCACAAATGGAAGCACGCACGCTGATGCTGGCTTCAAACAACGTATTGTCTCCTGCCAACGGCGAACCGATTATCGTACCTTCCCAAGACATCGTATTGGGCCTGTACTACATGACCCGCGACCGTATCAATGCCAAAGGCGAGGGCAGCCTGTTTGCCGATGTGAAAGAAGTGCATCGCGCATACCATACCAAACAGGTTGAACTGGGTACGAAAATTACCGTACGTCTGCGCGAATGGGTGAAAAACGAAGCAGGTGAGTTTGAGCCTGTCGTTAACCGTTACGAAACAACCGTCGGCCGTGCATTGTTGAGCGAAATCCTGCCGAAAGGCCTGCCGTTTGAATATGTCAACAAAGCGTTGAAGAAAAAAGAAATTTCTAAACTGATTAACGCATCGTTCCGCCTGTGCGGCTTGCGCGATACGGTTATCTTTGCTGACCACCTGATGTACACCGGTTTCGGATTTGCGGCAAAAGGCGGTATTTCCATTGCCGTTGACGATATGGAAATTCCAAAAGAAAAAGCGGCCTTGCTGGCTGAAGCCAATGCCGAGGTTAAAGAAATCGAAGACCAATACCGTCAAGGTTTGGTTACCAACGGCGAACGCTACAACAAGGTGGTCGATATTTGGGGTCGTGCCGGCGATAAGATTGCTAAAGCGATGATGGACAACTTGTCCAAACAAAAAGTTATCGACCGTGACGGCAACGAAGTCGATCAAGAGTCATTCAACTCCATTTATATGATGGCGGACTCCGGTGCCCGTGGTTCTGCAGCTCAGATTAAACAGTTGTCCGGTATGCGTGGCTTGATGGCAAAACCTGACGGCTCGATTATTGAAACGCCGATTACCTCAAACTTCCGTGAAGGTCTGACCGTATTGCAATACTTTATTGCGACCCACGGTGCGCGTAAGGGTTTGGCGGATACCGCATTGAAAACCGCGAACTCCGGTTACCTGACTCGTCGTCTGGTAGACGTAACTCAAGATTTGGTCGTTGTTGAAGACGATTGCGGTACTTCAGACGGCTTTGTCATGAAGGCAGTGGTACAAGGCGGTGATGTGATTGAAGCATTGCGCGATCGTATTTTGGGTCGTGTTACCGCGTCTGACGTTGTCGATCCGTCAAGTGGCGAAACCTTGGTTGAAGCCGGTACGTTGCTGACTGAAAAACTGGTGGATATGATCGACCAATCCGGTGTCGATGAAGTCAAAGTCCGTACGCCGATTACTTGTAAAACCCGTCACGGCCTGTGTGCACACTGTTACGGTCGTGACTTGGCACGCGGCAAACTGGTTAACGCCGGTGAGGCAGTCGGTGTGATTGCTGCACAATCCATTGGCGAACCGGGTACCCAGTTGACCATGCGTACGTTCCACATCGGTGGTGCGGCATCCCGTGCGGCAGCAGCCAGCCAAGTGGAAGCCAAATCCAACGGTACGGCACGATTCAGCAGCCAGATGCGCTACGTTGCCAACAACAAAGGCGAGTTGGTTGTCATCGGCCGTTCTTGTGAAGTCGTGATTCACGACGATATCGGCCGTGAACGCGAACGCCACAAAGTACCTTACGGTGCCATCCTGCTGGTACAAGACGGTATGGCCATTAAAGCCGGTCAAACCTTGGCAACCTGGGATCCGCATACCCGTCCGATGATTACCGAACACGCAGGTATGGTGAAATTCGAAAACGTGGAAGAGGGCGTTACCGTTGCCAAACAAACCGATGATGTAACCGGTTTGTCCACTTTGGTGGTGATTGACGGTAAACGTCGTTCCTCTAGTGCTTCCAAACTGCTGCGTCCGACTGTGAAACTCTTGGACGAAAACGGCGTGGAAATCTGTATTCCCGGTACGTCCACTCCGGTTTCGATGGCATTCCCCGTTGGTGCGGTGATTACCGTACGCGAAGGTCAGGAAATCGGTAAAGGCGACGTATTGGCGCGTATCCCGCAAGCCTCTTCCAAAACCCGCGACATTACCGGTGGTCTGCCGCGCGTTGCCGAATTGTTTGAAGCACGCGTGCCGAAAGATGCCGGTATGTTGGCGGAAATTACCGGTACCGTTTCCTTCGGCAAAGAGACCAAAGGCAAGCAACGTCTGATTGTTACTGACGTGGACGGTGTAGCATACGAGACCTTGATTTCCAAAGAGAAACAAATTCTGGTACACGACGGTCAAGTGGTAAACCGCGGTGAAACCATCGTGGACGGAGCTGTTGATCCGCATGATATTCTGCGTTTGCAAGGTATCGAAGCACTGGCACGCTACATTGTCCAAGAGGTGCAAGAGGTTTACCGTCTGCAAGGTGTGAAGATTTCTGATAAACACATCGAAGTCATCATCCGTCAAATGTTGCGCCGTGTGAACATTGCGGATGCCGGCGAAACCGGGTTCATTACCGGAGAGCAGGTCGAACGCGGCGATGTGATGGCGGCCAATGAAAAAGCTTTGGAAGAAGGCAAAGAGCCGGCACGTTACGAAAACGTATTGCTGGGTATTACCAAAGCCTCCCTGTCCACCGACAGTTTCATTTCTGCCGCATCGTTCCAAGAAACGACCCGTGTTCTGACCGAAGCCGCGATTATGGGCAAACAAGACGAACTGCGCGGTTTAAAAGAGAACGTCATCGTCGGCCGCCTGATTCCTGCCGGTACCGGTTTGACTTATCACCGCAGCCGTCATCAGCAATGGCAAGGGGTAGAGCAGGAGACTGCTGAAACCCAAGTAACGGATGAATAATCTTCGGCGCGTTTATTCAATACAAAACCGCAAGCTTTAAGCTTGCGGTTTTTCTTTGTCCGATTAAGGCAAAAACAAGCGTTTTCGTCATTTTGAGGCGTGTGGATTATTCCTTAGGTATTTTCGGGCCGGAGACCAACGAGGTGGCGGGTGTCGTCGGTACGTCCGGAGACCAAAATAACTTTGCCAAGGATGTTGGTTTCGGCGGTCAAAAAAGTAGCGTCTTAATGTTTTCCATTTAAACAAATGTCGTCTGAAACTTCAGACGGCATTTCCTTTAAAAAATAAATATGAAACCCAGAAATCTCTTTTTTGCAGGCTGCCTGCTGACTTCGGCGACGTTTGCCGAGGATATCGGCGTACCTGTCGAACTGATTAACGTCGGTAATCGGATTGCGATGCCGTCTGAAGGGGAAAGCCTCGCCCTCCTGCCGTTTGCCGAGGATGTACCGCCGGTTCGCGATGCAATGCCGTCTGAAGTTCCTAAAAGCGCGGCAGGCGGCGATGTTCGGGGTGACCGGATGGGAATGCCGATTAACATCGGATGAGCGCGGCTTTATGGCATAAAAAACTGTCGTGGAAAGGATTTACACCCCAAATAAATTTCCGTTACAACAAGATCAACAGCAATATGCCCGCCTTTTATTCGCGCAGCAGCAAGGAATGGTTTGTCAGTATAGAAAAAACGTATTGACAGTATTTTCTCCAGCCGTCCGACTGATTGTGAGGGATGTCGGTAAATATTTATCGGCAAACAAGAAAATCATCTTTCTTCTTGTCGTTATGCTTGACTGTATACTTGCAATAAAAATATAATTCCACTCTTGCCGACATGGTGTCGGCAAGTATTTAACTCAACAGGACGAGAAAATATGCCAACTATCAACCAATTGGTACGCAAAGGCCGTCAAAAGCCCGTGTACGTAAACAAAGTGCCCGCACTGGAAGCCTGCCCGCAAAAACGCGGCGTGTGCACCCGTGTATACACGACTACCCCTAAAAAACCTAACTCTGCATTGCGTAAAGTATGTAAAGTCCGCCTGACCAACGGTTTTGAAGTCATTTCATACATCGGCGGCGAAGGCCACAACCTGCAAGAGCACAGTGTCGTATTGATTCGCGGCGGTCGTGTAAAAGACTTGCCAGGTGTGCGTTACCACACTGTACGCGGTTCTTTGGATACTGCAGGTGTTAAAGACCGTAAACAAGCCCGTTCCAAATACGGTGCTAAGCGTCCTAAATAATTACTGGGACTTAAATAGGCACGTCGGCCGCCTAAGCTGAACAACGGCCGAGTAAGTGAATACTCAATTGGGTATTCATGGGAATAGACCCGACTGAATAGATTAAAGGAAATTAAAATGCCAAGACGTAGAGAAGTCCCCAAGCGCGACGTACTGCCAGATCCTAAATTCGGCAGCGTCGAGTTGACCAAATTCATGAACGTATTGATGATTGACGGTAAAAAATCCGTTGCCGAGCGTATCGTTTACGGTGCGTTGGAACAGATTGAGAAAAAAACCGGCAAAGTAGCAATCGAAGTATTTAACGAAGCCATTGCAAACGCCAAACCTATCGTGGAAGTGAAAAGCCGCCGTGTAGGTGGTGCAAACTACCAAGTTCCTGTTGAAGTTCGTCCTTCACGCCGTTTGGCTTTGGCAATGCGCTGGGTTCGCGATGCGGCCCGCAAACGTGGTGAGAAATCCATGGACCTGCGTTTGGCAGGCGAATTGATTGATGCGTCCGAAGGCCGTGGCGGTGCGTTGAAAAAACGTGAAGAAGTACACCGTATGGCTGAAGCCAACAAAGCATTCTCTCACTTCCGTTTCTAATTTTGAAAGGCTAATAAAATGGCTCGTAAGACCCCGATCAGCCTGTACCGTAACATCGGTATTTCCGCCCATATCGATGCGGGTAAAACCACGACGACAGAACGTATTTTGTTCTATACCGGTTTGACCCACAAGCTGGGCGAAGTGCATGACGGTGCGGCTACTACCGACTACATGGAACAAGAGCAAGAGCGCGGTATTACCATTACCTCCGCTGCCGTTACTTCCTACTGGTCCGGTATGGCGAAACAATTCCCCGAGCACCGCTTCAACATCATCGACACCCCGGGACACGTTGACTTTACCGTAGAGGTAGAGCGTTCTATGCGTGTATTGGACGGCGCGGTAATGGTTTACTGCGCGGTGGGCGGTGTTCAACCCCAATCTGAAACCGTATGGCGGCAAGCCAACAAATACCAAGTGCCGCGCTTGGCGTTTGTCAATAAAATGGACCGTCAGGGTGCCAACTTCTTCCGCGTTGTCGAGCAAATGAAAACCCGTTTGCGCGCAAACCCTGTACCTATCGTCATTCCGGTTGGTGCGGAAGACAACTTCAGCGGTGTGGTTGATTTGTTGAAAATGAAATCCATCATTTGGAATGAAGCCGATAAAGGTACAACCTTTACCTATGGCGATATTCCTGCCGAATTGGTCGAAACTGCCGAAGAATGGCGTCAAAATATGATTGAAGCCGCAGCCGAAGCCAGCGAAGAACTGATGGACAAATACTTAGGCGGCGACGAGCTGACCGAAGAAGAAATCGTAGGCGCGTTGCGTCAACGTACTTTGGCAGGCGAAATTCAGCCTATGCTGTGTGGTTCTGCATTTAAAAACAAAGGTGTTCAACGTATGTTGGACGCAGTTGTAGAATTGCTGCCAGCTCCTACCGATATTCCTCCGGTTCAAGGTGTCAACCCGAATACCGAGGAAGCCGACAGCCGTCAAGCCAGCGATGAAGAGAAATTCTCTGCATTGGCGTTCAAAATGTTGAACGACAAATACGTCGGTCAGCTGACCTTTATCCGCGTTTACTCAGGCGTAGTAAAATCCGGCGATACCGTATTGAACTCCGTAAAAGGCACTCGCGAACGTATCGGTCGTTTGGTACAAATGACTGCCGCAGACCGTACTGAAATCGAAGAAGTACGCGCCGGCGACATCGCAGCCGCTATTGGTCTGAAAGACGTTACTACCGGTGAAACCTTGTGTGCGGAAAGCGCGCCGATTATCTTGGAACGTATGGAATTCCCCGAGCCGGTAATCCATATTGCCGTTGAGCCGAAAACCAAAGCCGACCAAGAGAAAATGGGTATCGCCCTGAACCGCTTGGCTAAAGAAGACCCTTCTTTCCGTGTCCGTACAGACGAAGAATCCGGTCAAACCATTATTTCCGGTATGGGTGAGCTGCACTTGGAAATTATTGTTGACCGTATGAAACGCGAATTCGGTGTGGAAGCAAATATCGGTGCGCCTCAAGTGGCTTACCGTGAAACTATCCGCAAAGCCGTTAAAGCCGAATACAAACATGCAAAACAATCCGGTGGTAAAGGTCAATACGGTCACGTTGTGATTGAAATGGAACCTATGGAACCGGGTGGTGAAGGTTACGAGTTTATCGATGAAATTAAAGGTGGTGTGATTCCTCGCGAATTTATTCCGTCTGTCGATAAAGGTATCCGCGATACGTTGCCTAACGGTATCGTTGCCGGCTATCCTGTAGTTGACGTACGTATCCGTCTGGTATTCGGTTCTTACCATGATGTCGACTCTTCCCAATTGGCATTTGAATTGGCTGCTTCTCAAGCGTTTAAAGAAGGTATGCGTCAAGCATCTCCCGCCCTGCTTGAGCCGATTATGGCAGTTGAAGTGGAAACCCCGGAAGAATACATGGGCGACGTAATGGGCGACTTGAACCGCCGTCGCGGTGTTGTATTGGGTATGGATGATGACGGTATCGGCGGTAAAAAAGTCCGTGCCGAAGTACCTCTGGCAGAAATGTTCGGTTATTCGACCGACCTGCGTTCTGCAACCCAAGGCCGCGCTACTTACTCTATGGAGTTCAAGAAATATTCTGAAGCTCCTGCCCACATAGCTGCTGCTGTAACTGAAGCCCGTAAAGGCTAATCAGGCAAATAGGCCGTCCGAAAGGCTGAAATGATTTTTCAGACGGCATTGTTCTTTAATCGATCTTTAATGTAAAGGAATTAGCTCATGGCTAAGGAAAAATTCGAACGTAGCAAACCGCACGTAAACGTTGGCACCATCGGTCACGTTGACCATGGTAAAACCACCCTGACTGCCGCTTTGACTACTATTTTGGCTAAAAAATTCGGCGGTGCTGCAAAAGCTTACGACCAAATCGACAACGCACCCGAAGAAAAAGCACGCGGTATTACCATTAACACCTCGCACGTGGAATACGAAACCGAAACCCGCCACTACGCACACGTAGACTGTCCGGGGCACGCCGACTACGTTAAAAACATGATTACCGGCGCCGCACAAATGGACGGTGCAATCCTGGTATGTTCCGCAGCCGACGGTCCTATGCCGCAAACCCGCGAACACATCCTGCTGGCCCGTCAAGTAGGCGTACCTTACATCATCGTGTTCATGAACAAATGCGACATGGTCGACGATGCCGAGCTGTTGGAACTGGTTGAAATGGAAATCCGCGACCTGCTGTCCAGCTACGACTTCCCCGGCGACGACTGCCCGATCGTACAAGGTTCCGCACTGAAAGCCTTGGAAGGCGATGCCGCTTACGAAGAAAAAATCTTCGAATTGGCTGCTGCATTGGACAGCTACATCCCGACTCCCGAGCGTGCCGTGGACAAACCTTTCTTGTTGCCTATCGAAGACGTATTCTCTATTTCCGGTCGTGGTACAGTAGTAACCGGTCGTGTAGAGCGCGGTATCATCCACGTCGGTGACGAGATCGAAATCGTCGGTCTGAAAGAAACTCAAAAAACCACTTGTACCGGTGTTGAAATGTTCCGCAAACTGCTGGACGAAGGTCAAGCAGGCGACAACGTAGGCGTATTGCTGCGCGGTACCAAACGTGAAGACGTAGAGCGTGGTCAAGTATTGGCTAAACCGGGTACAATCACTCCTCACACCAAGTTCAAAGCAGAAGTATACGTACTGAGCAAAGAAGAGGGCGGCCGCCATACCCCGTTCTTCGCCAACTACCGTCCCCAATTCTACTTCCGTACCACCGACGTAACCGGCGCGGTTACTTTGGAAGAAGGTGTGGAAATGGTAATGCCGGGCGAGAACGTAACCATCACCGTAGAACTGATTGCGCCTATCGCTATGGAAGAAGGTTTGCGCTTTGCGATTCGCGAAGGCGGCCGTACCGTGGGTGCCGGCGTGGTTTCTTCTGTTATCGCTTAATTGAAGGATATTGATAAATGGCAAACCAAAAAATCCGTATCCGCCTGAAAGCTTATGATTACGCCCTGATTGACCGTTCTGCACAAGAAATCGTTGAAACTGCAAAACGTACCGGTGCAGTTGTAAAAGGCCCGATTCCTTTGCCGACCAAAATCGAACGTTTCAACATTCTGCGTTCTCCGCACGTGAACAAAACTTCCCGTGAACAATTGGAAATCCGCACCCACTTGCGCCTGATGGACATCGTGGATTGGACCGACAAAACTACCGATGCGCTGATGAAGCTGGATTTGCCGGCCGGTGTTGATGTAGAAATCAAAGTCCAATAATTAGGGCTGTTGAAAATCCCCAAGCAATTAATGCTTGGGGATTTTTTATGTTATGCCGTCTGAAAATATGCGGCGGCAAACAGATTTAAGGCAAAACAACAAAATCAAAAAACAGTGCGGTCGGCGAAATCGGCTTATTTTGTGCCTCAAGAATTTTCAGACGGCATTTTTTAGTGAACAAAACAGGATATTTTTTATCCATAGCCTTCCGAAGGCTTGCCCCCCCCCGAAGAAAGGTAGAATCGGGCTTGGTTTGGGCAGAAGCATCCATCTGATTCTAAGGATGGATGATGTTTTATTCTCAAGTAAATAAAGGAAAGATGATGAGCTTACTTAATGTCTTTAAAGATATTTTAAACAACAAAGAATTGAATTCGGAAGAACGGCATGATTTGGAGCGGGCGGTTAAGATCTTGCAGGATACGCATGTCAATATTTTGATTACCGGAGCCACCGGTTGCGGAAAATCATCCACCATCAATGCCTTGTTCAGCATAGATCAGGCAACGGGAAAGAGTGATGGACTAGTAAAGGAAGTCGCAAAAGTAGGCGTGGGTGTAGATCCTGAAACTATGGATATTGCCAAATATGAATTGGAGAATATGACGATTTGGGATAGTCCGGGCTTGGGCGACGGAGAGAAGGCAGACCAAAAGCACCGGCGCAATATCATCAATAAGCTGCTGGAGAAAGACAGTAACGGCAATGCCGTCATCGACTTGGTTTTGGTGCTGCTTGACGGCGGCTCCAGAGACTTGGGGACATCATACGAACTGATTAACAATGTAATCATCAATACATTGAAGAAGAGTGGGGAAGGCCGTACAGACCGGTTGCTGGTTGCGATTAATCAGTGTGATATGGCGATGAAGGGGCGGAATTGGGATGCGGAAGCCGGCCGTCCGAACGCCGCCTTGGAAAACTTTTTGGAGGAGAAAGTGTGTTCGACACGCAAGCGCATTCAGGAAGCTACCGGCGTTACGGTCAATCCGATTTATTTTTCAGCAGGCTTTAAGAGTGAGGATGAGGAGCAGCGTCCCTATAACATAACCCGCCTGTTGCGTTACATCATTACGGCTATGCCGTCTGAAAAACGGGTGATTGTGGCAGAGAAGATTAATGTGGAAGAAATCGAACGAGATACCAGCCGCCGCAAACAGGAGGAGCGGCAAGAAATCGACAGTAGTATCGGCAGTGCGCTGGAGAAAATATTGGGGGCTGCGGGAGGCGTGGTTAAAGATGTTGTTTCAACGATAGCAAGCGGTGTCGGGACGCTGATCGGCGGTGCTGCAAAAGCGATTGGAGGGGCGATTAGCACGGTTGCTTCTTTTTTTGGCTGGTAGGAGCGCATATGCATCGTTACCGTATTTCTGAAATCGGGCAAAAAGTCACAGCAGCCGGTTTCCGTCATTTGGATGTCTTGCTTGTCGGTGCGACAGGTGTCGGCAAGTCCTCAACCTTAAATGCCTTGTTTGGCGAACAAAAAGCCAAGGTAGGCACAGGCGTGGATCCCGAAACGCAATTGGTCGAAAGCTATATGCTGAACGATGTGTTGCGGTTTTGGGACAGCGCAGGTTTGGGCGATGGGAAAGAAGCCGACCGCGCCCATCGGCAAAAACTGATTGATGTCCTGTCTAAAACCTATACTCATTCGGATGGGCAGTGGGGCTGGATAGATTTGGTGTTCGTTATCCTTGACGGCAGCTCCCGCGATTTGGGTACGGCCTATGATTTGTTGAGGGATGTTATCCTTAAAATGATTGATCCGGATAGGGTTATTGTTGCAATCAATCAGGCGGATATGGCGATGAAAGGACGTTATTGGGATAAGGTGCTGCATCAGCCGCAGCCGAATTTGCAACAGTTTCTAGACGAGAAGGCCGAATCGGTACAAAAAAGGATTCTGGAAGCAACCGGTTTGCAGATTTCCAAACCCGTTTACTATTCGGCATACGAAAACTACCATCTCAAAGAAATAATGGATGCAGTCATCAACCATATCCCGGTTTGTCGGAGAAAGATGCATACGCCGTGATGGTCGGATACCGACTCCTTTAAAAGCATCCGACCCTATGCCGTCTGAAGATTCAAAACGCTTCAGACGGCATATTGAAGATATTTTTGATATTTTTGTTGATATTTCTTTGACTTGTCAGATATAATGTCTGACTTGGTACATTCGTACCAAGTTTAACTTTGTCTGAAAGACAGGCCAATCGTAGCCTGTCCCTTTACTTTAAAAGGAAAATAATCATGACTTTAGGTCTGGTTGGACGCAAAGTTGGTATGACCCGCGTGTTCGACGAACAGGGTGTTTCTGTTCCGGTAACCGTTTTGGATATGTCTGCCAACCGCGTTACACAAGTAAAATCCAAAGATACTGACGGCTATACTGCCGTTCAAGTTACCTTTGGTCAGAAAAAAGCCAATCGTGTCAACAAAGCCGAAGCCGGGCACTTTGCAAAAGCAGGTGTTGAAGCCGGTCGCGGTTTGATTGAGTTTGCTTTGACTGAAGAAAAACTGGCTGAATTGAAAGCTGGTGACGAAATCACCGTTTCTATGTTTGAAGTCGGTCAACTGGTCGATGTAACCGGTACCTCTAAAGGTAAAGGTTTCTCCGGCACGATCAAACGTCATAACTTCGGTGCCCAACGTACTTCCCACGGTAACTCCCGTTCTCACCGTGTTCCAGGCTCTATCGGTATGGCGCAAGACCCGGGTCGCGTGTTCCCCGGTAAACGCATGGCCGGCCAATACGGCAACACCAAAGCAACTGTTCAAAAATTGGAAGTTGTCCGTGTTGATGCAGAACGCCAACTGCTGTTGGTTAAGGGTGCTGTTCCGGGTGCGGTCAACAGCGATGTTGTAGTTCGTCCCAGCGTGAAAGTAGGTGCGTAATGGAATTGAAAGTAATTGACGCTAAAGGACAAGTTTCAGGCAGCCTGTCTGTTTCTGATGCTTTGTTCGCCCGCGAATACAATGAAGCGTTGGTTCATCAGCTGGTAAATGCCTACTTGGCAAACGCCCGCTCTGGTAACCGTGCTCAAAAAACCCGTGCCGAAGTAAAACACTCAACCAAAAAACCATGGCGTCAAAAAGGTACCGGCCGCGCCCGTTCCGGTATGACTTCATCTCCGCTGTGGCGTAAAGGTGGTCGCGCGTTCCCGAACAAACCCGACGAAAACTTCACTCAAAAAGTAAACCGCAAAATGTACCGTGCCGGTATGGCGACTATTCTGTCCCAATTGACTCGTGACGAGCGTTTGTTTGCGATTGAGGCGTTGACTGCTGAAACTCCTAAAACCAAAGTTTTTGCTGAACAAGTGAAAAATCTGGGTCTGGAGCAAGTGTTGTTTGTAACCAAACAGCTCGACGAGAATGTTTACTTGGCTTCACGCAACTTGCCAAACGTGTTGGTTTTGGAAGCTCAACAAGTTGATCCTTACAGCTTGCTGCGTTACAAAAAAGTAATCATCACTAAAGATGCAGTTGCACAATTAGAGGAGCAATGGGTATGAATCAACAACGTTTGACTCAAGTGATTTTGGCACCTATCGTTTCTGAAAAAAGCAACGTATTGGCTGAAAAACGCAACCAAATGACGTTTAAAGTCTTGGCAAATGCAACCAAACCTGAAATCAAAGCTGCTGTTGAGCTGCTGTTTGGTGTTCAAGTTGCTTCTGTAACTACCGTTACAACTAAAGGCAAAACTAAGCGTTTTGGTCGTACTTTGGGCCGCCGCAGCGATGTTAAAAAAGCTTATGTAAGCTTGGCTGCCGGTCAAGAGTTGGATTTGGAAGCCGCTGCTGCAGCTGCAGATAAGGAATAAACAAAATGGCAATCGTTAAAATGAAGCCGACCTCTGCAGGCCGTCGCGGCATGGTTCGCGTGGTAACAGAAGGTTTGCACAAAGGTGCACCTTATGCGCCCTTGCTTGAAAAGAAAAATTCTACTGCCGGCCGTAACAATAATGGTCATATCACCACCCGTCACAAAGGCGGCGGTCATAAACACCATTACCGTGTTGTAGACTTTAAACGTAACAAAGACGGCATTCCTGCCAAAGTAGAGCGTATCGAATACGATCCTAACCGTACTGCCTTCATCGCACTGTTGTGCTATGCAGACGGCGAGCGTCGTTACATCATTGCTCCTCGCGGTATTCAAGCCGGTGCTGTATTGGTTTCCGGTGCTGAAGCTGCCATCAAAGTAGGCAACACCCTGCCGATTCGCAACATTCCCGTTGGTACGACTATCCACTGTATCGAAATGAAACCCGGTAAAGGTGCTCAAATCGCACGTTCTGCCGGTGCTTCTGCGGTATTGCTGGCTAAAGAAGGCGCGTCCGCTCAAGTCCGTCTGCGCTCTGGCGAAGTCCGTAAAATCAACGTAAATTGCCGTGCGACCATTGGTGAAGTTGGTAACGAAGAGCAAAGCCTGAAAAAAATCGGTAAAGCCGGTGCCAACCGTTGGCGCGGTATTCGTCCGACCGTACGCGGTGTTGTCATGAATCCTGTCGATCACCCGCATGGTGGTGGTGAAGGCCGTACGGGCGAGGCCCGCGAACCGGTCAGCCCATGGGGTACTCCTGCTAAAGGCTACCGCACTCGTAATAACAAACGCACGGATAACATGATTGTTCGTCGCCGTTACTCAAATAAAGGTTAATTTAGTATGGCTCGTTCATTGAAAAAAGGCCCATATGTAGACCTGCATTTGCTGAAAAAAGTAGATGCTGCTCGCGCAAGCAACGACAAACGCCCGATTAAAACCTGGTCTCGTCGTTCTACCATTCTGCCTGATTTTATCGGTCTGACCATTGCTGTGCACAACGGCCGCACCCATGTGCCTGTGTTTATCAGCGACAATATGGTTGGTCATAAATTAGGCGAATTCTCATTGACCCGTACCTTTAAAGGCCACTTGGCCGATAAAAAGGCTAAAAAGAAATAAGGTGAATCATGAGAGTAAATGCACAACATAAAAATGCCCGTATCTCTGCTCAAAAGGCTCGTTTGGTAGCTGATTTGATTCGTGGTAAAGACGTTGCCCAAGCTTTGAATATTTTGGCTTTCAGTCCTAAAAAAGGTGCCGAGCTGATTAAAAAAGTATTGGAGTCAGCTATTGCTAATGCCGAGCACAATAACGGTGCGGACATTGATGAACTGAAAGTGGTAACTATCTTTGTTGACAAAGGCCCAAGCTTGAAACGTTTTCAAGCTCGCGCCAAAGGTCGTGGTAACCGCATCGAAAAACAAACTTGTCATATCAATGTGACAGTGGGTAACTAAGGAAAAGCTATGGGACAAAAGATTAACCCTACAGGCTTTCGCCTGGCGGTAACTAAAGACTGGGCTTCAAAATGGTTTGCTAAAAGCACCGACTTTTCTACTGTTTTGAAGCAGGATATCGATGTTCGCAATTATTTGCGTCAAAAATTGGCCAATGCTTCGGTTGGTCGAGTGGTTATTGAACGCCCTGCAAAATCTGCACGCATTACCATTCACTCCGCTCGTCCGGGTGTGGTTATAGGTAAAAAAGGTGAGGATATCGAGGTTTTGAAACGTGACTTGCAAGTCTTGATGGGTGTACCTGTTCATGTAAATATTGAAGAGATTCGCCGTCCTGAGTTGGATGCTCAAATTATTGCTGACGGTATTGCCCAGCAGTTGGAAAAGCGCGTTCAATTCCGTCGTGCTATGAAACGAGCAATGCAAAATGCAATGCGTTCTGGTGCTAAAGGCATTAAGATTATGACTTCAGGCCGTCTGAATGGTGCGGATATTGCCCGTAGCGAATGGTATCGTGAAGGTCGCGTGCCACTGCATACTTTACGTGCAAATGTAGATTATGCAACCAGCGAAGCGCACACCACATATGGTGTATTGGGTCTGAAAGTTTGGGTTTATACGGAAGGCAATATTAAATCTTCCAAACCTGAACATGAGAGTAAACAAAGAAAGGCAGGTAGACGTAATGCTGCAGCCAACTAGACTGAAATACCGTAAGCAACAAAAGGGTCGCAATACTGGCATCGCTACTCGCGGTAATAAGGTAAGTTTCGGTGAGTTCGGCTTGAAAGCCGTAGGTCGTGGTCGTTTGACTGCCCGTCAAATCGAAGCTGCTCGTCGTGCAATGACCCGTCATATCAAACGTGGTGGTCGTATTTGGATTCGTGTATTCCCTGATAAACCGATTACTGAAAAGCCTATTCAAGTTCGTATGGGTGGCGGTAAAGGTAACGTGGAATATTACATTGCCGAAATTAAACCAGGTAAAGTGTTGTATGAAATGGATGGCGTTCCAGAGGAACTGGCTCGTGAAGCATTCGAGTTGGCTGCTGCCAAATTGCCTATTCCTACAACCTTTGTAGTAAGACAGGTGGGTCAATAATGAAAGCAAATGAATTGAAAGACAAATCCGTTGAGCAGTTGAATGCAGATTTGTTGGACTTGTTGAAAGCTCAGTTTGGCTTACGTATGCAAAACGCTACCGGTCAATTAGGCAAACCAAGTGAATTGAAACGTGTACGTCGCGATATTGCTCGTATTAAAACCGTTTTAACTGAAAAAGGTGCTAAGTAATGAGCGAAACTAAAAATGTTCGTACTTTGCAAGGCAAAGTAGTAAGCGACAAAATGGATAAAACCGTAACAGTATTGGTTGAGCGTAAAGTAAAACATCCGCTGTATGGTAAGATTATTCGGTTATCTACTAAAATCCATGCCCATGATGAAAATAATCAATATGGAATTGGTGATGTGGTTGTTATATCGGAATCCCGTCCATTGTCAAAAACTAAATCTTGGGTTGTCAGTGAGCTGGTTGAGAAAGCACGTTCTATTTAAGAATTAAAGCAACGTGCTTGGAATGGGAAACGAAGTATTGCAGCAAATTTAATTTGCGTGTAAACTTCGTTTCCTGTCTTTCAGTTTCTTCTGGAAGTTTCTTCCCTTTCGGGGTCCAAGACTGGTTTACTTGAACCGCAAGGTTTCATTTAATAAGCAGCGGCTTTGCTGTAAGTTATCTGAAAGTGGTAAATTAAGTTGGTTAATTTAAAGGTAATAACATGATTCAAATGCAGACCATCTTAGATGTGGCTGATAACTCTGGTGCGCGTCGCGTAATGTGTATCAAGGTATTGGGCGGATCTAAGCGTCGCTACGCTTCTGTTGGCGATATTATTAAAGTGGCAGTTAAAGATGCGGCTCCGCGTGGCCGTGTCAAAAAAGGCGATGTATATAATGCGGTAGTTGTTCGTACTGCTAAGGGTGTACGTCGTCCTGATGGTGCGTTAATTAAATTCGATAACAATGCCGCCGTGTTACTGAATAATAAACTTGAACCTTTGGGTACTCGTATCTTTGGTCCGGTAACCCGTGAATTGCGTACTGAGCGATTTATGAAAATCGTTTCATTGGCACCTGAAGTATTATAAGGAATGGCACGATGAATAAAATCATTAAAGGCGATAGGGTTGTAGTAATTGCTGGTAAGGATAAAGGTAAGCAGGGTCAAGTAGTTCGAGTGTTGGGTGATAAAGTTGTTGTTGAGGGCGTTAATGTTGTAAAACGCCATCAAAAACCTAATCCAATGCGTGGCATTGAGGGCGGTATTATTACTAAAGAAATGCCTTTGGATATTTCTAATATCGCAATCCTGAATCCGGAAACTAATAAAGCGGACCGTGTTGGTATTAAGCTGATTGAAAATGAAGGCAAAGTTAAACGCGTTCGTTTCTTCAAATCAAATGGCTCTATCATTGGGGCATAAGGAGATAACATGGCTCGGTTGAGAGAGTTTTATAAAGAGACAGTTGTTCCTGAATTGGTTAAACAATTTGGTTACAAATCAGTAATGGAAGTCCCGCGTATTGAAAAAATCACCTTGAATATGGGTGTGGGTGAGGCTATTGCTGATAAAAAAGTTATGGAACATGCTGTTTCCGATTTAGAGAAAATTGCCGGTCAAAAACCGGTTGTTACTGTTGCCCGTAAATCTATCGCAGGTTTTAAAATCCGTGATAACTATCCGGTTGGTTGCAAAGTAACATTGCGTCGTGATCAAATGTTTGAATTCTTGGATCGTTTGATTACTATTGCATTACCTCGCGTACGTGACTTCCGTGGTGTGAGCGGTAAATCATTTGATGGCCGTGGCAATTACAATATGGGTGTTCGTGAGCAAATTATTTTTCCGGAAATTGAATACGATAAAATTGATGCTTTGCGTGGTTTGAATATTACTATTACTACTACAGCAAAAACCGATGAGGAAGCGAAAGCTTTATTGTCATTGTTTAAATTTCCGTTCAAAGGATAATCATGGCTAAGAAAGCACTTATTAATCGTGATCTGAAACGTCAAGCTTTGGCTAAAAAATATGCGGCTAAACGCGCGGCAATTAAAGCGGTAATCAATGATTCGAATGCAACTGAGGAAGAGCGTTTTGAGGCTCGTTTGAGGTTTCAATCCATTCCTCGTAATGCGGCACCTGTGCGTCAACGTCGTCGTTGTGCTTTGACAGGTCGCCCTCGTGGTACTTTCCGTAAATTTGGTTTGGGTCGTATTAAAATCCGTGAAATCGCCATGCGTGGCGAAATTCCGGGTGTTGTTAAAGCCAGCTGGTAATAGGAGTAATTAAGAATGAGTATGCATGATCCTATTTCCGATATGTTGACTCGTATCCGCAATGCGCAACGTGCTAATAAAGCAGCGGTTGCAATGCCTTCTTCAAAATTAAAGTGTGCTATTGCAAAGGTATTGAAAGAAGAAGGATATATTGAGGACTTCGCAGTTTCATCTGACGTAAAGTCTATATTGGAAATTCAATTAAAATACTATGCAGGTCGTCCTGTAATTGAACAAATCAAGCGTGTATCTCGCCCTGGTTTGCGTATTTATAAAGCGTCTAGTGAGATTCCAAGTGTTATGAATGGCTTGGGTATTGCTATTGTTAGTACTTCTAAAGGTGTAATGACTGATCGTAAAGCACGTTCTCAAGGTGTTGGTGGTGAGTTGTTATGCATTGTAGCCTAGTGGAGGAAAAGAAATGTCACGTGTCGCAAAAAACCCAGTGACTGTTCCCGCTGGTGTAGAAGTAAAATTTGGAACAGAGGCATTAGTTATTAAGGGTAAGAACGGTGAATTGTCTTTTCCTTTGCATTCTGATGTAGCCATTGAATTTAATGATGGCAAATTGACTTTTGTTGCGAATAACAGCAGTAAACAAGCAAATGCAATGTCTGGTACTGCTCGCGCATTAGTCAGCAATATGGTTAAAGGTGTTTCAGAAGGTTTTGAGAAAAGATTGCAATTGATAGGTGTGGGTTATCGTGCTCAAGCACAAGGTAAAATCTTGAATCTGTCTTTGGGTTTTTCTCATCCGATCGTATATGAAATGCCTGAAGGTGTCTCCGTTCAAACTCCTAGCCAAACAGAGATTGTTTTAACCGGCTCGGATAAACAAGTTGTTGGTCAAGTTGCTGCTGAGATTCGTGCGTTCCGTGCTCCTGAGCCTTATAAGGGTAAAGGTGTTCGCTATGTAGGCGAAGTAGTGGTAATGAAAGAAGCCAAGAAAAAATAATTGAGGTTCACTAATGGATAAACATACAACCCGACTCCGTCGTGCACGCAAAACCCGTGCTCGTATTGCGGACTTGAAAATGGTAAGATTATGTGTGTTCCGAAGCAATAATCATATTTATGCTCAAGTAATTAGTGCTGAAGGTGATAAAGTATTGGCTCAAGCCTCTACATTGGAAGCTGAGGTGCGCGGTAGTCTGAAATCTGGAAGCAATGTTGAAGCAGCTGCAATAGTTGGTAAACGTATCGCTGAGAAGGCTAAAGCAGCAGGTGTAGAAAAGGTTGCTTTTGATCGTTCAGGTTTCCAATATCACGGTCGTGTGAAGGCTTTGGCTGAAGCTGCTCGTGAAAATGGTTTAAGCTTCTAAATATTTGGAGACTTTCAGATGGCAAAACATGAAATTGAAGAACGCGGTGACGGTCTGATTGAAAAGATGGTCGCAGTTAACCGTGTAACCAAAGTAGTTAAAGGTGGTCGCATTATGGCTTTCTCTGCGCTAACTGTTGTTGGTGATGGAGATGGTCGTATTGGTATGGGTAAAGGTAAGTCAAAAGAAGTGCCTGTTGCAGTCCAAAAGGCGATGGATCAAGCACGACGCTCTATGATTAAGGTACCATTAAAAAATGGTACGATTCATCATGAGGTTATTGGTCGACATGGTGCTACTAAAGTATTTATGCAGCCTGCTAAAGAGGGTAGTGGCGTAAAAGCCGGTGGACCTATGCGTTTGGTTTTTGATGCTATGGGCATTCATAATATCTCCGCCAAAGTGCACGGATCTACTAACCCATATAATATCGTACGTGCAACATTAGATGGTTTGTCTAAGTTGCATACTCCTGCTGATATCGCAGCCAAACGTGGCTTGACAGTGGAAGACATTTTGGGAGTTAACCATGGCTGAACAAAAAAAGATTAGGGTTACATTGGTTAAAAGCCTGATTGGTACAATTGAATCTCATCGTGCATGTGCACGCGGTTTAGGTTTGCGTCGTCGCGAGCATACGGTAGAGGTTTTAGATACCCCTGAAAACCGTGGTATGATTAATAAAATCAGCTACTTGTTGAAAGTGGAGTCTTGATATGTTTTTGAATACAATTCAACCTGCTGTTGGTGCTACGCATGCTGGTCGTCGTGTTGGACGCGGTATTGGTAGTGGTCTTGGCAAAACGGGTGGTCGTGGTCATAAAGGTCAAAAGAGCCGGTCTGGTGGGTTTCATAAGGTGGGTTTCGAGGGTGGTCAAATGCCCTTGCAACGACGCCTCCCTAAAAGAGGTTTTAAATCTTTAACAGCATCAGCTAATGCACAGCTTCGTTTAAGTGAACTGGAATCAATTGCTGTTAATGAGATTGATATTTTGGTCTTAAAGCAAGCGGGTCTGATTGCATCTACAGTCTCTAATGTTAAAGTTATTGCTTCTGGTGAAATTTCTAAGGCAGTTGCTTTGAAGGGTATTAAAGTTACCAAAGGTGCGAGAGCTGCTATCGAGGCTGTTGGTGGTAAGATTGAAATGTAAGGTTTAATATTGTGGCTAATCAACAAACGTCATCAGGTTCATCCAAATTTGGAGATCTTAAGAAACGTCTTTTGTTTCTATTTGGAGCATTGATTGTTTTTCGAATTGGTGCCCATATACCCGTACCTGGAGTTGATGCTGTTGCTTTAGCTAAATTATACGAAAGCGCTGGAAACGGCATCCTGGGAATATTGAATATGTTTTCCGGTGGGTCGTTAGAGCGCTTTAGTATATTTGCAATAGGAATTATGCCATATATTTCAGCTTCTATTATTGTACAGCTCGCTTCTGAAATTTTGCCATCATTGAAGGCTTTAAAAAAAGAAGGGGAGGCTGGTAGAAAGGTAATTACGAAATATACTAGGTATGGTACTGTTTTGTTAGCAATTCTTCAAAGTCTAGGTGTTGCATCTTTCGTATTTCAGCAAGGAATTGTTGTAACAAGTTCATTTGAGTTTCATGTTTCCACGGTAGTTTCTTTGGTAACGGGAACCATGTTTCTTATGTGGCTTGGGGAGCAAATTACTGAAAGGGGTATCGGGAACGGTATTTCTTTAATCATTACGGCAGGTATTGCTTCAGGTATTCCTTCGGGTATTGCAAAGCTGGTTACACTGACGAACCAAGGTTCTATGAGCATGCTTACGGCGTTGTTTATTGTATTTGGTGCCTTATTATTAATTTATTTGGTTGTATACTTTGAAAGTGCACAGCGGAAGATTCCTATTCATTATGCAAAACGCCAGTTTAATGGTAGGGCGGGTAGTCAAAATACGCATATGCCTTTCAAGTTGAATATGGCTGGTGTTATTCCCCCAATTTTTGCTTCCAGTATTATTCTATTTCCATCTACTCTTTTAGGTTGGTTTGGTTCGGCTGATACAAATAGTGTTTTGCACAAAATAGCTGGATTGTTACAACACGGTCAATTGCTGTATATGGCTTTATTTGCAGCGACAGTTATTTTCTTTTGTTATTTTTATACGGCTTTGGTTTTTAGCCCTAAAGAAATGGCAGAGAATTTAAAAAAGAGTGGTGCTTTTGTTCCTGGGATTAGACCTGGTGAGCAGACCTCTAGGTATTTAGAAAAAGTTGTATTACGTTTGACATTGTTTGGAGCTCTTTATATTACAACTATTTGTTTAATTCCAGAGTTCTTAACTACGGTTTTAAATGTACCTTTTTATTTGGGTGGCACGTCTTTGTTGATTCTAGTTGTTGTAACGATGGATTTTAGTACACAAATAAATTCGTATAGGCTTACTCAACAGTATGATAAGTTAATGACTCGTTCAGAAATGAAATCATTTTCTCGGAAATAGAATTATGGCGAAAGAAGATACTATCCAAATGCAAGGTGAAATTCTTGAAACTTTACCTAATGCAACATTTAAAGTAAAACTTGAGAATGACCATATTGTATTGGGTCATATTTCTGGGAAGATGCGGATGCATTACATTCGTATTTCTCCGGGAGATAAGGTCACAGTAGAGCTGACACCTTATGATCTAACTAGGGCTCGAATCGTTTTCAGAGCAAGATAAACCAATAAAAGGAAAATAAAATGCGTGTACAACCATCTGTTAAGAAAATTTGCCGAAATTGCAAGATTATTCGTCGAAATCGTGTAGTTCGTGTAATTTGTACTGATCTCCGTCACAAACAGCGTCAAGGTTAATGGAATATTTCTTTTAATGTGATTCTGTGATATAGTGACACACTTTGCCCTAAAAAGGAAAAAATATGGCTCGTATTGCAGGGGTAAATATCCCTAATAACGCACACATCGTAATTGGTCTTCAGGCTATTTACGGTATTGGTGCTACTCGTGCTAAATTGATTTGTGAGGCTGCAAATATTGCGCCTGATACTAAAGCAAAAGATTTGGACGAGACTCAATTAGATGCTTTGCGTGACCAAGTTGCCAAGTATGAAGTAGAAGGTGATTTGCGTCGTGAGGTAACTATGAGTATCAAGCGATTGATGGACATGGGCTGCTATCGTGGCTTCCGTCATCGTCGCGGCTTACCATGCCGCGGTCAACGCACTCGTACAAATGCGCGTACCCGCAAAGGTCCGCGTAAAGCGATTGCTGGTAAGAAATAAATTTTAAGGAATTTTATTAATGGCTAAAGCAAACACAGCTTCACGTGTACGTAAAAAAGTACGTAAAACCGTGAGTGAGGGTATTGTGCACGTTCATGCATCTTTCAACAATACCATCATTACAATCACTGACCGTCAAGGCAATGCGTTGTCTTGGGCTACCTCTGGCGGCGCTGGTTTTAAAGGTTCTCGTAAAAGTACACCATTTGCAGCACAAGTTGCAGCAGAAGCAGCTGGTAAAGTTGCCCAAGAGTATGGCGTTAAAAATTTAGAGGTTCGTATTAAAGGTCCAGGTCCAGGTCGTGAATCCTCTGTACGTGCTTTGAATGCTCTTGGTTTCAAGATTACCAGCATTACTGACGTTACCCCGTTGCCTCATAACGGTTGCCGTCCGCCTAAAAAACGTCGTATTTAATATTGGAGTGATTTGAAACATGGCACGTTATATTGGCCCTAAATGTAAGTTGGCACGTCGCGAAGGTACGGATTTGTTTTTGAAGAGTGCGCGCCGCTCTTTGGATTCTAAATGTAAAATTGATTCCGCTCCCGGTCAGCATGGTGCAAAAAAACCGCGTTTGTCAGACTATGGTTTGCAGTTGCGTGAAAAACAAAAAATCCGCCGTATTTATGGCGTATTAGAACGTCAGTTCCGTCGTTATTTCGCAGAAGCTGATCGTCGTAAAGGCTCTACCGGCGAGTTGCTGTTGCAGTTGCTGGAATCTCGTTTGGATAATGTCGTTTATCGTATGGGTTTCGGTTCTACCCGAGCTGAAGCAAGACAGCTTGTTTCTCATAAGGCGATAGTTGTGAATGGACAAGTTGTCAATATTCCTTCTTTCCAAGTGAAAGCTGGTGATGTTGTCTCAGTTCGTGAAAAAGCCAAAAAACAGGTACGTATTCAAGAAGCATTGGGTTTGGCAACTCAAATCGGCTTGCCGGGTTGGGTTTCTGTAGATGCGGATAAACTTGAGGGTGTGTTCAAAAACATGCCGGATCGCTCGGAATTGACCGGTGATATTAATGAACAGCTGGTGGTAGAGTTCTACTCTAAATAATGCTAGCTCAGTGAGGGACAGTTAAATGCAGAATAGCACAACCGAATTTTTGAAACCTCGTCAAATTGATGTAAATACTTTTTCTGCAACTCGTGCAAAAGTATCTATGCAGCCATTTGAACGTGGTTTCGGTCATACCTTAGGTAATGCTTTGCGCCGTATCTTACTGTCATCCATGAATGGTTTTGCTCCTACTGAAGTAGCTATTGCCGGTGTATTACACGAATATTCTACTGTTGATGGTATTCAGGAAGATGTTGTTGACATTTTGCTGAATATTAAAGGTATTGTGTTTAAACTCCATGGTCGTAGCCAAGTTCAACTTGTGTTGAAGAAATCAGGTTCAGGTGTCGTATCTGCCGGTGATATTGAGTTGCCGCATGATGTAGAAATTCTGAATCCTGGTCATGTCATTTGTCATTTGGCTGATAACGGTCAAATTGAGATGGAAATTAAAGTAGAGCAAGGTCGTGGTTATCAATCTGTTTCAGGTCGTCAGGTAGTTCGTGATGAGAACCGTCAGATTGGTGCAATCCAGTTGGATGCGAGCTTTTCGCCCATCAGCCGTGTTAGCTTTGAGGTTGAACCTGCACGTGTAGAGCAGCGGACGGATCTTGATAAGTTGGTTTTGGATATCGAAACCGACGGTTCTATTGATCCTGAGGAAGCTGTACGCAGTGCGGCACGTATTTTGATTGATCAGATGTCTATTTTTGCTGATTTGCAGGGTACGCCTGTGGAGGAGGTTGAAGAAAAAGCACCTCCTATCGACCCTGTTCTTTTGCGTCCGGTGGATGATCTGGAATTGACAGTACGTTCAGCTAATTGTTTGAAAGCTGAGGATATTTATTATATTGGCGATTTGATTCAACGCACTGAAACCGAGCTTCTTAAAACGCCGAATTTGGGACGTAAATCTTTGAATGAGATTAAGGAAGTATTGGCATCTAAAGGTTTGACACTGGGTTCTAAGTTGGAAGCATGGCCACCTGTAGGCTTGGAAAAGCCTTAATGAAGAATTAAAGGATAATTGATATGCGTCATCGTAATGGCAATCGCAAATTAAACCGTACCAGCAGTCATCGTGCTGCAATGCTGCGTAATATGGCGAATTCATTATTGACTCACGAAACTATTGTAACAACTCTGCCTAAGGCCAAGGAATTGCGCCGTGTAGTAGAGCCGTTGATTACATTGGGTAAAAAGCCGTCATTGGCAAACCGCCGTTTGGCATTTGACCGTACTCGCGACCGTGATGTTGTAGTAAAACTGTTTGGCGATTTGGGTCCTCGTTTTACTGCTCGTAACGGTGGTTATGTTCGGGTGTTGAAATACGGATTCCGTAAAGGCGATAATGCACCTCTGGCACTGGTTGAATTGGTTGACAAACCGGCTGCTGAGTAATTTTAGTCATATAACGCCATCTGCCGAAAAGCAGGTGGCGTTATTTTTGCAATATCTGATAGGTAATAGGGTATTGGCTATCATGTTTAAAATATTAATTGAATAGCTAAGGTTTGCGCGGTAAACTTACATCATTAAAAAATTCTATGATGGTTTATATAATGAATGCTTTCGATATAAAGTCGACAAAGATGGACGTATTGTCTATATCTTTGCATACGTCAGACTTGTTTGATTTGGAAGATGTGCTGGTCAAATTGGGCAAGAAGTTTCAAGAGTCTGGTGTTGTTCCATTTGTGCTGGATGTTCAAGAGTTTGATTATCCCGAGTCTTTGGATCTTGCTGCATTGGTTTCGTTGTTTTCAAGGCATGGTATGCAAATTTTGGGTCTGAAGCATTCTAATGAACGTTGGGCTGCTGCGGCTATGAAGTATCATTTGCTGTTTTGTCTGTCTCATTCGGAAAATGTTAAAGAACTGGGTCAGGTTGAGGTGCAGAACACGGAGGATGGTCAGAAAGCAAGGAAAACAGTATTGATTACATCCCCTGTCCGTACCGGTCAGCAGGTTTATGCCGAAGATGGCGATTTGATTGTTACGGGGGCGGTCAGCCAGGGGGCGGAATTGATTGCGGATGGCAATATACATATTTATGCGCCGATGAGGGGGCGTGCTTTGGCCGGTGCCAAGGGTGATACTTCTGCCCGCATATTTATCCACTCCATGCAGGCAGAACTGGTTTCTGTGGCGGGTATTTACCGTAATTTTGAACAGGATTTGCCGAACCATCTGCACAAGCAGCCGGTACAGATATTGTTGCAGGATAACCGATTGGTTATCAGTGCAATTGGCTCAGAGTAATTGTTTGATATTTTAAAAAGGAAATATTGTGGCAAAAATTATTGTAGTAACTTCAGGTAAGGGCGGTGTCGGTAAAACGACTACCAGTGCCAGTATTGCGACAGGTTTGGCATTACGCGGATATAAAACTGCGGTAATTGATTTTGATGTGGGCTTGCGTAACCTCGACCTCATTATGGGTTGTGAGCGTCGTGTCGTTTATGACCTGATCAATGTCATTCAGGGTGAGGCGACGCTCAACCAGGCTTTAATCAAAGATAAGAATTGTGAGAATCTGTTTATCTTGCCTGCCTCTCAAACTCGGGATAAAGACGCTTTGACACGCGAGGGCGTAGAAAAAGTGATGCAGGAGCTGTCCGGCAAGAAAATGGGCTTTGAGTATATTATTTGCGACTCTCCTGCCGGTATTGAGCAGGGTGCATTGATGGCGTTGTATTTTGCTGATGAAGCCATTGTAACGACCAATCCTGAGGTTTCCAGTGTGCGTGACTCCGACAGGATTTTGGGAATTTTGCAAAGCAAATCCCATAAGGTAGAGCAAGGCGGTTCGGTTAAAGAACATCTGTTGATTACGCGTTATTCTCCCGAACGTGTGGCAAAAGGCGAAATGCTGTCTGTACAGGATATTTGCGATATTCTGCATATTCCTTTGCTGGGTGTGATTCCTGAATCCCAAAACGTCTTGCAGGCATCCAATTCCGGAGAACCGGTCATCCATCAGGACAGCGTGGCGGCTTCCGAGGCATATAAGGACGTTATTGCCCGTCTTTTGGGCGAGAACCGTGAAATGCGTTTCTTGGAAGCTGAGAAAAAAAGCTTCTTCAAACGTCTGTTTGGAGGATAAGGTATGTCATTAATCGAATTTTTATTCGGCAGAAAGCAGAAAACGGCAACCGTTGCCCGCGACCGCCTTCAAATCATCATTGCCCAAGAGCGCGCCCAAGAAGGTCAGGCTCCGGATTACCTGCCGACTTTACGTAAAGAGTTGATGGAAGTCCTGTCCAAATATGTGAATGTTTCATTAGACAATATCCGTATTTCCCAGGAAAAACAGGATGGTATGGATGTGCTTGAGTTGAACATTACTTTGCCGGAACAGAAAAAGGTATAGGACATGACCTTAACCGAATTGCGGTACATCGTCGCAGTCGCCCAAGAACGTCATTTCGGCAGGGCGGCGCGGCGTTGTTTTGTCAGTCAGCCCACTTTGTCTATTGCCATTAAGAAATTGGAAGAAGAGCTTGCCGTCTCTTTGTTTGACCGGAGCAGCAACGATATTATTACGACCGAGGCGGGGGAACGTATCGTTGCACAGGCGCGTAAGGTGTTGGAAGAGGCAGAGCTTATCAGGCATTTGGCAAATGAAGAACAAAACGAGCTGGAGGGTGCGTTCAAACTCGGGCTGATTTTTACGGTTGCGCCGTACCTGCTGCCGAAACTGATTGTCTCGTTGCGCCGTACTGCACCGAAAATGCCTTTGATGTTGGAAGAGAATTACACGCATACTTTGACCGAGTCGCTCAAACGCGGGGACGTTGACGCGATTATCGTTGCCGAACCGTTTCAAGAGCCGGGCATTGTTACCGAACCCTTGTATGACGAACCGTTTTTCGTGATTGTCCCGAAAGGGCATTCATTTGAGGAACTGGATGCCGTTTCGCCACGGATGCTGGGTGAGGAGCAGGTTTTGCTGCTGACGGAAGGCAACTGTATGCGGGATCAGGTACTCTCAAGCTGTTCCGAATTGGCGGCGAAACAACGTATACAGGGGTTGACCAATACATTGCAGGGCAGCTCGATTAATACAATCCGCCATATGGTTGCCAGCGGTTTGGCAATCAGCGTGTTACCGGCAACCGCGCTGACCGAAAACGATCATATGCTGTTCAGCATTATTCCGTTTGAAGGTACGCCGCCAAGCCGGCGGGTCGTATTGGCGTACCGCCGCAATTTTGTCCGTCCGAAGGCGTTGTCGGCGATGAAGGCGGCGATTATGCAGTCGCAGCTTCACGGGGTAAGTTTTATCCGCGACTAGGCGCAGGCATTGTTTTCAAAACGCCATTTCCCTGAGCCGACAACACGGTATGCCAAGATATTGCCGTCATCATCGATTTTGAGTATAGCATCGCCACGGAAACTGCCGTCCTGAAGATATTCGACTTTTGCATCACTGTGAATGTTTTCATCAGTGCCGATGCAATGCCATGTATAGTGGATTAACAAAAACCAGTACGGCGTTGCCTCGCCTTGCCGTACTATTGCCAAGGCGTACCAGCCTGATTTGTTGATGTGTGTACTACTGCATGGGTTGTTAAGCCCTGCAAGTGATTTAAGTGTGAAGATTGAGTAATGCCCACTAGTCGCAGGCGCGGGGGGCAGGTGCTAAGTCATTGGTTATCTCCTTACTATCTATCTAACTACAGGGTGTATTATGCGCCTCCTTGTTGTTTTGTGCAAGTGGTTTTCTGATAATTTATGTAAAGATTTGGTAAAGACGTATAGCCTTTTTCTTTGCATTGTGCTTGCGCAGGGTATCAGGTAGGTCTCAAAAAATTTGAAAATTTTTATGTTTTCGTATAAAATCTTTTGCACTTATACGGAGTGAGTTATGCGGTACACCATTAAAACATTTCAAACCCTTGCTGATGAAACTTTCCCCTCTAAGAACTTCAAAATTCTTTCGTTCAATGGGGTGGCACGACCTATAACCATTGTTTGCCCTACACACGGGGTGCAGACTGTTTCTGCGGGGCAAGCATTTATCCGTTCCAAACACGGCTGTCCTGCCTGTGGTTTAGTTTTATCAACCTCCGTTTTGGCCTCTAGGGGTCGGTCAGTCTCCATCCTCGACACCGCCACAGGCGAAACACTCTCGTTCCCCAGCGTACAAGCTGCCGCCAAAGCCCTAAACACCTCCTACGGCTCTATACGAACCAAGCTCGACGGACGTTCGTCCCCCGACAACCTTGTCTGTAACAGGTACAAAGTAATGCCGTAATCTCGAAACTTCGTGCTATAATAAACTCCTAGCTTTTGCAGGAGTTTGTTTTTTATGGATTTAAATGTCGAAATCAAGAATTTTGGCAAGGTTGCCCATGCTAGGGTTTCCATTCGCCCGCTTACCGTCATCACGGGTTGCAACTCCACACTCGCGTTCCCCAGCGTTACTGCCGCAGGCACTGCTTTGGGTGTGCATTTTCAGCAAATTAACCACAGGCTCAAGGGTCGAACGTCCTGTCAGGAGGTGTTGATTTCTACACCGATTATACTGTCTGCGGCTTCGTCGCCTTGTCCTGATTTTTGTTAATCCACTATAAAAGAGGCCGTCTGAAAAACATTTTTCAGACGGCCTTGTTGATTCAATCAAATCAGTCTTTCAACTTCGACAACTGAGTTTGCACTTTTGCCATTTTGTCTTCCAATTCCGCCAAATCGGCTTTGTCTTTTTCCACCAAATGCGCCGGGGCTTTTTCGGTGTAGCCGGGTTTGGAGAGTTTGGCGTTGAGTTTGTCCAAGGCTTTTTGCAGCTTCTCGGCTTCTTTGCTCAAACGGGCGGTTTCGGTGGCTTTGTCGATTTCGACTTTCAGCATCAGGCGCGCGCCGTTGCAGACGGCGACGGGCGCGTCTTCGCTTTCGGGCAGGGTGGCGACTTGCTGTGCTTCGGTCAGGCGGGTCATCATCGGCAGGTATTTGAGGTAGTCCGCCAAGTCGTCCGTGCTTTCGACAAACAGCGGGGCTTTTACGTTGGGCTGGATGCCCATTTCGCCGCGCAGGTTGCGGACTGCGCCAATCAAATCCTGCAACACGGTCATTTGCTCGAATGCCGTCTGAACAATCTCGCCGCTGTCGGCTTCGGGGAAGCGGGCGAGCATGATGCTGTCGGCGGTTTTCGCGTCGCACATAGGAGCGACGGTTTGCCACAGTTCTTCGGTGATGAACGGGATAATCGGGTGCAGCAGGCGCAGGGCGGCTTCGAGTACGCGCAATAAGGTATGGCGTGTGGCGCGTTGGCGGCTGGCGCAGCCGGTTTGAAGCTGCACTTTGGCAAGTTCTAAATACCAGTCGCAATAGTCGTTCCACATGAAGCTGTACAGGGTTTCCGCTGCCAAATCAAAGCGGTAGGTTTCGTAGGCTTGCGTTACTTGCTCGATGGTCTGATTCAGACGGTCTACAATCCACATATCGGGGAAGGAATAGCCGCGCGGCTCAGTGGCGGTTGCGCCGTAGCCGCAGTCTTGGTTTTCGGTGTTCATCAAGACGAAGTTGGTGGCGTTCCAGATTTTGTTGCAGAAGTTGCGGTAGCCTTCGGCGCGTTTGAAGTCGAAGTTCACGCTGCGCCCCAAGCTGGCGTAGCTCGCCATGGTGAAGCGCAAAGCGTCCGCGCCCATACTCGGAATGCCTTCGGGGAAGAGTTTTCTCGAGGCTTCTTCCACTTTCGGCGCGGTTTCGGGTTTGCGCAGACCGGTGGTACGTTTCACCAGCAGTTTTTCCAAGTCGATGCCGTCGATCAAATCCACAGGGTCAATGACGTTGCCTTCGGATTTGGACATTTTTTTGCCTTCGTGGTCGCGCACGATGCCGTGGATGTACACGTCTTTAAACGGTACTTTGCCGGTAAAGTGGGTGGTCATCATAATCATGCGCGCCACCCAGAAGAAGATGATTTCGTAGCCGGTGACCAAGACGTTGGACGGCAGGAAGGCTTTGAGTTCGTCGGTTTCAGACGGCCAGCCGAGCGTGGAGAACGGCACGAGTGCGGAGGAGAACCATGTGTCCAATACGTCTTCTTCTCGGGTCAAGCCTGTTTTGCCGGCTTGTTTTTCGGCTTCTTCCTGATTGCGGGCAACGTACACATTGCCTTCGTTGTCGTACCATGCAGGGATTTGATGCCCCCACCACAGTTGGCGCGAGATGCACCAGTCTTGGATGTTGTTCATCCATTGGTTGTAGGTGTTGACCCAGTTTTCGGGGATAAAGCGCACCGCGCCGCTGTCGACGGCTTTTTTGGCTTTGTCAGCAAGGCTTAAGCCTTTGAATTCGCTGTCAGGCTCGCCGCCGTTTGGCGTGGCGGACATGGCGACAAACCATTGGCTGGTCAGCATCGGCTCAATCACGGAACCGGTACGGTCGCCTTTCGGCGTCATCAGCGTGTGCGCTTTGATTTCGACCAAGAAACCTTGTTCCTGCAAATCGGCAACCATTTGTTTGCGCGCGGCAAAGCGGTCCAAGCCTGCGTATTTTTCAGGCAGGGCAAAGCTTGGTTGCGCTTCGCCTTTGAAGTTGAACACTTCGGCGTTTGCCAATACTTTGGCTTCCAAGTCGAACACATTAACCAAGCGCGTATCGTGGCGTTTGCCGACTTCGTAGTCGTTGAAGTCGTGCGCAGGCGTGATTTTCACGCAGCCGGTGCCGAAGTCTTTTTCAACGTATTCGTCGGCAATCACGGGAATGGTGCGGCCGGTCAGCGGCAGGATTAATTCTTTGCCGATTAAGTGGGTATAACGTTCGTCTTCGGGATTGACGGCAACGGCAACGTCGCCCAACAGCGTTTCGGGACGGGTGGTGGCGACGATGACGGCTTCGGCAGGATTGTCCGCCAGCGGATAGCGGATGTGCCACATAGAGCCTTGTTCTTCCACGCTTTCCACTTCCAAATCAGACACTGCGGTACCCAATACCGGATCCCAGTTCACCAAGCGTTTGCCGCGATAAATCAAGCCCTGTTCATACAGGCGTACGAACACTTCGGTTACGGTTTCGGCGCGTACATCGTCCATTGTGAAATACTCGCGCGTCCAGTCGGCAGAACAGCCCACACGGCGCATCTGCTGCGTAATCGTGCCGCCGGAAACTTCTTTCCATTCCCACACTTTTTCCAAGAATTTTTCACGACCCAAGTCATGACGGGACACGTTTTGCGCGGCAAGCTGACGCTCGACCACGATTTGCGTGGCGATGCCCGCGTGGTCGGTGCCGGGAATCCAGGCGGTGTTGCAGCCTTTCATACGGTAGTAGCGGGTCAGGCCGTCCATAATGGTTTGGTTGAAGGCATGACCCATGTGCAGCGTGCCGGTTACATTGGGCGGCGGCAGTTGGATGGAAAAAGACGGTTTGGTCAAATCCATATCAGGTTGGAAATAGCCCTGCTCTTCCCAGTTTTGATAATGTTTGGATTCGATTTCGGCGGGGGAGTATTTGTCTAACATGATGGAACTTTGTGAAATTAAGGTTATTTTTGATGTGCGGATTATAACGCAAAAAGGCCGTCTGAATCATTTCAGACGGCCTTTGGCATACAGGTTTTAAAAATGGAACAATACCAGGCTGACGGCAATCACCGCCATGCCCATTGTCAGGCCGTAAACGGTTTCATGGCCGTCTGAATAGCGTTTGGCAGCCGGCAGCAGCTCGTCCAACGCCAAAAACACCATCACACCGGCTATCACGCCGAATACCGAACCAAACACGGCAGGCGACAAAAACGGCTGCAAAACCAAATAGCCCAAAGCCGCCCCCAACGGCTCGGCCAAGCCGGATAGCAGACACGCCCACACCGTTTTCTTACGGCTGCGGGTGGCAAAATAAACCGGCGCGGCGATGGAAATGCCCTCCGGAATATTATGGATGGCAATCGCCAAGGCCAAAGGCATCCCGACTGCTGGATTTTCCAATGTGGCAAAAAACGTCGCCAAGCCTTCGGGGAAATTGTGCGCAGTAATCGCAAACGCCGCCATCATGCCGACTCGCGCGATATGGCGGCGTTTGCTTTCTTGAAACGACGGGTCTTGCGCGTCTAAAGTTTCATGCGGGTTCGGCACCAGACGGTCAATCAGCGCAATGCCGCCCATCCCTGCCAAAAATGCCATGGTCGCCGCCGCAAACGCGTGGTCTTTATCATAAATTTCAGCGAACGCCTCGCTGGACTTACTGAAAATCTCCGTCAGGGAAACATACACCATCGCACCGCCGGCAAATGCCAAACCAAACGACAACACGCGCGGATTGGGCGTTTTGGAAAACATCACCAAGCCGCTGCCTAATACGGTAAACAAACCGGCAGCCAACGTAATGGAAAAGGCAACGGCCAAATTGGACATCGAAAAATCGGGCATGGGAAAACCTGCGCTAAAAGCTGGGACAGGTTCAGACTAACACTTTTTAATGCGTATGATAATAGTTATTATTTATTTTATTGATTGGATACCCGAATTTTGAAACAAAAGGCCGTCTGAAAAATGATTTTCAGACGGCCTTTAAATTTGAAATGTCGCTAAACCTTATCGCTTTCCAGCTTAAGCCTGATAGCGCGACAGGCTCAAATCGTCGCTTCGGATTTCGGTGTCTTTGCCGCTCACGATATCGGCGGTTAATTTTGCCGAACCCAGCGACATGGTCCAGCCCAAAGTACCGTGGCCGGTATTCAGAAACAGGTTGTCAAAGCGGGTGCGCCCGATTAACGGCGTGCTGTCAGGCGTCATCGGTCTGAGTCCGCTCCAGAACAATGTTTGGTTTAAATCGCCGCCTTCGGGGAACAAGTCGTTGACGACCAAAGCCAAGGTTTCGCGGCGTTTTTCGGGCAGTTTGATTGCGTAGCCGGACAATTCCGCCATGCCGCCGACGCGGATTCTGTTGTTGAAGCGCGTGATGGCGACTTTGTAGCTCTCATCTAAAACGGTGGACACCGGTGCGCCGTCGGAATTTGTGACCGGCAGAGTCAAGGAATAGCCTTTGACGGGATAAATCGGCAGATTGAGATCCACTTGCGCCAAAACCGTCCTGCTGAAGCAGCCGAGCGCGCAGACAACGGCATCTGCTTCAAACCGCCCTGTTTCGGTTTCAACGGTTTTGATGCGCAGCCCGTTGTGGTCGATGCGGCTGATGGTTTGGTTGAAATGAAACCGTACGCCCTTTTCCTGACACAATTTGTACAGGTTTTCAGTGAAGAGGCGGCAGTCGCCGGTCGCGTCTGCGGGCAGGTGCAGGCCGCCGGCAATTTTGGCGGTAACGCGTGCCAGCGCAGGCTCGAATTCTGCGCATTCTTCGGGCTTCAGACGGCGGTACGGCACGCCGTAGCGTTCCAAAACGGCAATGTCTTGTTTTGCCGCTTCGACTTCTTTGGTTTGGCGGAAAATCTGCAACGTCCCTTTTTTGCGTCCCTCAAAATTCATGCCGGTTTGCGCTTCAAAACGGCGGAACATTTCACGGCTGTATTCGGACATCCTGACCATGCGCTCTTTATTGATTTGATAGCGCGCTGCCGTGCAGTGTTGCAGCATCTGCCACAGCCATTCGATTTGATACAGGCTGCCGTCGGGGCGAAACAGCAAAGGCGGATGGCTTTTAAACAGCCATTTCAGTGCTTTGGTCGGAATACCGGGTGCAGCCCAAGGCGTGGTATAGCCGTAAGAAAGCTGGCCTGCGTTGGCAAAACTGGTTTCCATCGCCACGCCCTCGGCGCGGTCGATGACCGTTACTTCATGTCCTGCCTCTGCCAGATACCACGCGGAAGATACGCCGGCAACACCAGCACCTAAAACAAGCACTTTCATGTTTCTCCCTCCGACTTTTTCAAAACAGACTTAATATGCCGTGCCGTCTGAATATTCGGATTCAGACGGCCTCGGATATTAATGCGGCAATTCGCCGTTTGTGATTTTTTGTTTGAAGTCGCGCGTTTCATTGACGATGACTTTCGCCATCAATAAAAGTGCAATCAGGTTGGGCAATGCCATCAAGCCGTTGAATGTGTCCGAAGCCAGCCACACCAAATCAAGGCTCAACACGGTACCCAGCATAACGGAAGAAACATAACCCACGCGGTACAAACCGGCAAATTTCTCGCCGAAAACATACACCGCGCATTTTTCGCCGTAATAGCACCAGCCCAAAATGGTTGAGTAGGCAAAGAAAATCAGACCGATGGTAACAATCCAGCCGCCGATGCCGGGCAGCATTTTTTGGAATGTGACGGTTGTCAGTGCCGCGCCGCTCACTTCAGGTTTGACAAACTCGCCGCCCGCGCCGAGCAGTCCCATTACCAACACGATGCCGGTAATCGAGCAAACGACGATGGTATCCAAAAACGTACCGGTCATAGAAACCAAGGCCTGACGGACAGGATGGTCGGTTTTCGCGGCTGCGGCGGCAATAGGCGCAGAACCCATACCCGCCTCATTGGAGAACACGCCGCGCGCCACGCCGTAGCGGATGACCGTACCGATTGCGCCGCCTGCCACGGCCTGCGCGCTGAACGCATCGGAGAAAATCAGGTTGACGGCAGGCATCAGCGCATCGGAGTTAATGACGATAATGGAGATGCCGCCCACCACATAAAACACCGCCATAGCAGGCACGATGAAAGAAGCGGCTTTGGCGATGCCTTTGATACCGCCCAACACAACGATGGCAGTCAGAACGGTCAACGTAATGCCGGTATAGGCAGGTTCGATACCGAAGCTGGTTTGCACTGCCTGCGCAACCGAGTTGGACTGCACCGAGCTGCCGATACCGAAGGAAGCGAATGTGCCGAATAAAGCGAACGCCAACGCCATCCATTTCCAGTTTTTGCCCAAGCCTTTTTCGATGTAATACATCGGGCCGCCGGACATTTCGCCTTTGGAATTGGTGACGCGGTATTTCACCGCCAACACGCCTTCGCCGTATTTGGTTGCCATACCGAAAATGGCGGTTATCCACATCCAAAATACCGCGCCCGGGCCGCCGGTTACCACCGCAGTCGCCACGCCGGCGATGTTGCCCGTACCGATAGTGGCGGACAGCGCGGTCATCAACGCCGCGAAATGGGAAATATCGCCTTCGTGGCCTTCGCCGTCTTCATGCTTCTTTGACGGCACAAACGCCTGTTTCAGCGCATAACCCAACATCGTGAACTGCAAACCTTTTAATAAAACAGTCAGCAAAATACCCGTGCCGACCAGCAGCATCAGCATCAAAGGTCCCCAAACCCAGCCGCTGACGGTTTCAAAAAAGGCTTTGGGATTGTCTAAAAACACTTGCATGGCTTTCTCCTTTGTCTGTTTTATTTTTAAAACACCACTTTTGTAGTGTCCTGTAATTTCAGCACAGAATATCCAATAAGACAATATGTTCTTTTGAAAAATACTTTTGGTTTTTTCGCCGAAAGCAGGTCGGTTCAAGCTGCGGAAATTGTTTGCAATTCTTTAAAAGCAGCGGCGGAGGTCACAATGAAATGTCCGAATGGGGATGTGGCGGGCGGCAGAAATCATCAATGCTGCCGACTGCCATACTTCTGAAATCTACAAAATGATGCATCGATCAAACAATATACCGCTTTAAAAAAACCGATGCCGTCTGAAACGCTTTCGGGGTTTCAGACGGCATCAAAAGGGTACGGTCAGCGGATGATGCCGCGCGCCGATTGTGCGAAAAAGTCTCGGAATACGGCAAGCTCGGCTTGGGTTTCGGCGCGGCGGAGGATGTCCGCCTTGGCCTCTTCAAACGGAATGCCGCGATGGTAGAGGGTTTTGTACACGTCTTTGACGGCGGAAATCTGCTCTGCGGTAAAACCGTTGCGGCGCATACCTTCGCTGTTGAGGCCCGCCGGTTCGGCGCGGTAGCCCGATGCCATAAAGTAGGGCGGTACGTCTTTGTGTACGCCTGCGGCGAAGGCGGTCATGGCGTAGTCGCCGATGCGGCAGAATTGGAAAACCAGCGTGTAGCCGCCCAAAACGACGTAGTCGCCGATGGTAACGTGTCCGGCAAGCGAGGCGTTGTTGGCGAAGATGGTGTGGTTGCCGACCACGCAGTCGTGCGCGAGGTGGCAGTACGCCATAATCCAGTTGTCGTCGCCGATACGGGTTTCGCCGATGCCGGTTACCGTGCCTAAATTAAAGGTGGTGAATTCGCGGATGGTGTTGCCGTTGCCGATAATCAGCTTGGTCGGCTCGTCGCGGTATTTTTTGTCCTGCGGGATTTCGCCGAGGCTGGCAAATTGGAAAATGCGGTTGTTTTCGCCGATGCTGGTGTGGCCGTTGATGACGGCGTGCGGACCGATTTCGGTGTTCGCGCCGATTTGGACGTTGGGGCCGATAACAGTGTACGCGCCGACTTTGACGCTTGAGTCGAGTTCGGCTTTGGGGTCGATGACGGCGGTCGGGTGGATGAGGGTCATGTTTTTAATACTCCGCTGCTTGTTAAGACAAATAATAGAAAATCACAGTTTGTCGATTTCATCGCAGACCGCAATCACTTGATCGCTAAAATGGCTAAATACTGAAGCAGTATCTACATCCATGTAATTAAGCAGTTCAAAAATAGATTGGTGGATATTTCTAGCGTAGCCGGTATCTTTTATTGCACCTTTAAAACAAATCGGCTCGTGATGTGCCAAACGATTACGGAAATTATTAATATTGGAAAGTTCTCGAAAAATCCATTTTTGGTTATGTTGCACACTTGGTGTAGATTTGGGCTTTTTTGGAAAAACTTTCATCAATACTTTCCCTGTAGCATCAAATTGGGCATCTTTCCCTCCCGCAAACAGATACCGCCAAAAACCGAATCCTAGTCCTGCGACCAATTGGTTGTGGTCAAACTTTCCTCCGCTATTATTTTGTATTTTAGATAATGCAACCTTGATTAATTCAGCAGATTCTTTCGTACCATTTCTTAAAAAGCAACCTTGATATTTCAATGCAGGATTCGTTTGTGGCTGTATGCTGTTATATAACCAGTTTCCGTCTTTAAACGCCTGCTGAAGGCAAATGTCAATTTTGTTTCTTAAAACAATCTCAAATATTGAAACAACATGAAAAAGTTCTCTTGATAAAGATAAATTCAATAAATACAATTCAGCTGCTTTGTCTTTCCCAACGGCATTTTTATACCGTTCCATTCTGAAATCAGAAAAAATACTACAGCATTCCTTATAATTCACGCTAATACCTGATTCCTTATTGTATAGTGGATTAACAAAAATCAGGACAAGGCGACGAAGCCGCAGACAGTACAAATAGTACGGCAAGGCGAGGCAACGCCGTACTGGTTTAAATTTAATCCACTATAAAATTGACGTTTCAAACTATATTTGATACAGTTAGGTGAAACTAATCCCCACCGCGTCCCTGGGTTTGAATAAACCTAAACCGGTGGGTTTTCTTTTTATTAGGTCGTCTGAAACTTTCAGACGACCTTTTTCCGAACGCTCAAACCACGCGTTTGGCGCACATAATCACGGCTTCGACGGCGACTTGCCCGTCCACTTTGGCAACGGCGTTGAATTTGCCGATGCCGCGCCGGCTGGTCAGCAGCTCGACTTCAAAGACGAGTTGGTCGCCGGGGATGACTTGGCGTTTGAAACGGGCTTCGTCTATGCCGGCGAAGAAGAAGAATTCGTTTTCCTTGCGCCCGCCTTCGCTGAGGATGGCGAGTGTGCCGCAGGCTTGCGCCATGGCTTCGATGATGAGTACGCCGGGCATCACGGGCAGGTCGGGAAAGTGGCCTTGGAACTGGGGTTCGTTTATGGTTACGTTTTTGATGGCGGTTAGGGTTTTCATCGGCTCGAAGGCGGTGATGCGGTCGAGCTGGAGAAACGGGTAGCGGTGGGGGATGAGTTTTTGGATGTCTTTGGCTTCGATGGGGAGTTGAACGTCCATGTCTGTCGTATTCCTTGAATAAAGTCGGTTTGGATTTATTGCGTGTCTTTGCCGTCTGAAAGCTGCTGTTCCAGCGTTTTGAGGCGTTTGTTCATTTCGCTTAAGCGGTGGATGTAAACGGCGTTGCGCGCCCATTCTTTATGGGTGGACATCGGGAAGATGCCGGCGAGGTGTTTGCCGCTTTCGGTAATGCTGTGGGTGACGGACGTGCCGCCGCCGATGGTGGTTTTGTCGGCGATTTCGATGTGTCCGACCGTGCCGACGCCGCCGCCGATGATGCAGTAGCTGCCTATGGTGACGCTGCCTGAGATGCCGGTTTTGGCGGCGATGACGGTGTGCGAGCCGATTTTGCAGTTGTGTCCGATTTGGACTTGGTTGTCGATTTTGGTGCCGTTGCCGACGGTGGTGTCGCTCATCGCGCCCCGGTCGATGTTGGTGTTCGAGCCGATTTCCACGTCGTCGCCCAGCGTTACCGCGCCAGTTTGCGGGATTTTAAACCACGAATCGCCGGCGAAGGCGAGTCCGAATCCGTCCGCGCCGATGACCGCGCCGCTGTGGATTTCAACGCGTCTGCCCAGTGTGCAGCCGTAATAAACGACGGCGTTAGGATGTAAAACAACTTCATCACCTAAACGGCAATCGTGTTGGACGACGGCGTTTGCCAAGATGCGGCAGCCTTCGCCGAGCACGGTGTTTGCGCCGATGTAGGCGTTCGCGCCGATTTCGCAGCTTGCGGGAACGGTGGCACTCTCTTCGACGACGGCGGTCGGATGGATGCCGCCGCGCGCTTTGACGACGGGTGAAAATAGGCGCGCGACTTTGGCGAAATAGAGATAGGGGTCGTCGGCGACAATCAGGTTGCGCCCTTCAAATCCGTCTGCCGCTTTGGCGGAAACGATGACCGCACCCGCGCTGCTGTCGTGGACTTCGGCTTTGTATTTCGGGTTGGCGAGGAAGCTGATGTGTTCCGCCTGCGCGTCTGCGAGCGGGCGCACGGCGGTAACAGAAGTGTCTTCGCCGCGCCATTCGCCGCCGAGCCGCGCGGTGATTTGGGACAGGGTGTAGGTGGCCGGAATCATGGTTTTCCTGTTCGGTATGCCGTCTGAAAGGGTCAGCGGGCGTTCATTTCTTTAATGACGCTGTCGGTAACGTCGTATTGGGTGTTGACGTAAATCACGTCCTGCAAAATGACATCGTAACCTTCCTGTTTGGCGATTTTGACGATGACGCGGTTGGCGTTTTGCTGGAGGGAGGCAAACTCTTCGTTGCGGCGGAGGTTGTAGTCTTCTTCAAACTGCGCCTGTTTTTTGCGGAACGCTGCGACCAGCCCGCACCATTTTTCTTCGGCTTGCGCCTTTTTTGCGTCTTTGAGTTTGCCTTCGGCAAGCTGCCTTTCCAAATCCAGACCTTCGCGTTGCAGTTTTTGCAATTCGTCCTGGCGGGCGGAAAATTCGCTGTCCAGCGTTTTTTGAATCTTGCGCGCCTGCTTGGATTCGAGGTAGATGCGCTCGGTGTTGATAAAGCCGATTTTTTGGAAGGTGTCGGCGTGCGCGCCTGCGGTGCAGCACAAACCGATCAGAGCCGCGGCAAACGCGCGGGTCAAACGGGTCATGGTAAAACTCCTTCGAATGTTGCCGCGAAATGCCGTCTGAAGGGCTTCAGACGGCATTTGCGGGATTAGAACGTCGTGCCGAGTTGGAATTGGAAGCGTTGGATTTCGTCTTCCGGTTTTTTCTTCAGCGGGTAGGCGTAGCTGAATTTCATCGGGCCTAAAGGCGAGAGCCAGGTAACCGCGCCGCCGGCGGAATAGCGCAATTCGTTGGTAAAGGTGGATTTATGGGTATTGCCGGCGCCGTAAATGTTTTGAACCCTGCCGCCGGTCGCGGAACTGCTGTTGTCGTCGTAGGTTTTGCCGTCCCACACGCTGCCTGCGTCGGCAAACAGGCTCAGGCGGACGGTGCGCGCGTCTTTCGCGCCGGGCATCGGGAAGAGCAGCTCGGCGGAGACGTTGGCTTTTTTGTTGCCGCCGTAGCTGATTTTTTCGCCGTATTCGTCATACACTTTCGGACCGAGCGTGCCGCTTTCGTATCCGCGCACCGAACCCAGGCCGCCGCCGTAGAAGTTTTCAAAGAAGGGGATTTCTTTGGTTCTGCCGTAGCCGCCCGCAATGCCGACTTCGCCGCCGAGCATCAGCGTGAAGGTTTTGCTTAAGGGGAAGAACCAGGTTTGGTTGTGGGTGGCGGAGTAGTATTGCAGTTTGCTGCCGGGCAGGGCGATTTCGGCGTTCACGCCCGTCAGGTAGCCGCGCGTCGGCCATAACGCGCTGTCGGTTTTGTTGCGCCCCCAGCCGACGGTACCTTTGTACAGCCAGCCTTTGAAGCTGCCGTCTGTGCCGTCGGTTTTGCCGTATTTCTTGATAAAGTCGGCATAGTGTTTGGGCGCTTTGTTGTAGGTGTTGACGGTCAGGTGTTCTGCCACCAAACCGAAATTCACGCGGTCGTATTCGGTAACAGGCACGCTCATGCGGATGCCTGCGCCTGCCGTGGTGGTTTTATATTGTTTGATGCTGGTCGATGCTTTGCGCGGGTCGAAGGCTTTTCCGTAAACATCGTAGCCCAGGCTGACCCCGTCTGCCGTGAAGTACGGGTCGGTAAACGACAGCGAGCCGTTGAGCGTGGTTTTGCTTCGTGAGGCGCGCAGGGCGGCCGACTTGCCCGTACCGAACAGGTTGTCTTGGGAAACGCCTGCGGACATGACCAGGCCGGTATCCTGTACCCAGCCCGCGCTCAAGTCGAGCGAGCCGGTGGAACGTTCGGTCAGGCTCATGTTCAAATCGACTTTGTCGGGTGTGCCGGCAAGCGGGACGGCATCAAACTGTACGTTGTCGAAGTAGCCCAAAAGCTCGACGCGCTCTTTGGAGCGTTGCAGCTTGGAGGTGTCGTAAGGCGCGGATTCCATTTGGCGCAATTCGCGGCGCACGACTTCGTCGCGAGTTTTGTTGTTGCCGGTGATGTGGATTTCGTTGACGTAGATTTTCCGGCCCGGTTCGATGTGCAGGACGAAATCGACGGTTTTGGTTTCGGCGTTTGGCAGCGGCTGTACGCTGATTTCGCTGTATGCGTAGCCTGCCGAGCCCATGCGGTTTTGGATGGCGCCCAAAACTTCGGTCATCTGCTGGCGTTCGTACCATTTTCCGGGCTTCATCGTCAGCAGTTTTTCCAGTTCGGCTTTGGGGACTTCGTTGGTGTCGCCTTCGATGGAGACTTTGCCCCAACGGAAACGTCCGCCTTCGTGGACGGTGATTTTGATGGTCTGCTTGGTTTTGTCTTCGTTGGTTTGGATGTCGGTATCGAGGATGCGGAAATCGAAGTAGCCGTTGTTCTGGTAGAAGTCGGTTACTTTTTCCATGTCTTGGGCAAATTTCTGCTCGTTAAATTGGTTGCTTCGTGTCAGCCATGTCCAAATGCCGCCTTCGGTCAGCGACATCTGCCGCATCAGTTTGCGGTCGGAATAGACTTGGTTGCCTTCAAATTCGATGTCGGTGATTTTGGCGGATTTGCCCTCGTCAATCGTGATGTCGATGTCGACGCGGTTGCGGGCGAGTTTGGTTACTTTGGGCGTGATTTGGATATTGAGTTTGCCGCGTCCGAGGTATTCTTCTTTCAGGCCGGCGACTGCCTGATTGAGTGTCGCCTGATTAAAGTATTGCGACTGCGCCAGCCCGAACGATTCGAGGTTTTTCTTGATGGCGTCGTTTTGCAGCATTTTGGCGCCGGTGATGTTGAGCGAGCCGATGGTGGGGCGTTCGATAACGGTCAGCAGGAGCTGCCCGTCCGCAGTTTCGACGCGTACGTCGTCAAAGAAACCGGTGGCGTACAGGCTTTTGATGATGGCACTGCCGTGTGTGTCGTTGTAGGTGTCGCCGACTTTGACGGGCAGGTAGTTGAATACGGTGCTCGGCTCGGTACGCTGCAAGCCTTCGACGCGGATGTCTTGGATAGTGAAGTCGGCAAATGCCAAAGGCGATATGCCCAAGACCATCAGTGCGGAAGCAATCTGTTTCAGTTTCATCGTAAGTTCCTTAGTGGTGCGGAATGCGGTTTCAGACGGCATTCCGAAACGTAAAATCTAACCGAGCAGCCGGGTAACGTCGTTGAAGAAAGCGACCGCCATCATCAGCATCATGAGGGCGAGCCCGAAGCGCAAACCGATGTTTTGGACGCGTTCGCCCAAAGGTTTGCCGCGTATCCATTCGGCAGTATAAAACACGAGGTGGCCGCCGTCCAAAACGGGGACGGGCAGCAGGTTCAGCACGCCGAGGCTGATGCTGACCAGTGCCAAAAATTCCAAATAACTTTGCAAGCCGAGTTCGGCGGACTGTCCGGCAATATCGGCAATGGTCAGCGGACCGGAAATATGGCTGACGGAGGCGTTGCCGCTGATTAGTTTGCCGAAAAATTTGAGGGTTGTCCACGAGTGGGAAACGGTTTTTTCCCAGCCCATGCCGAATGCGCGGACAACAGACGGACGGTAGCTGCGGCGGATTTGCGCATCCCACGCCCTGTCCGGCTGCGGACGGAGGCCGACGCGCCCGATCAGGGTGTGGTCGGGCTGTTCGACAGTATCGGGGCGGATGTCGGCGGTATGGGTTTGTCCGGCGCGTTCGTAGGTCAGGGTGATTTTTTTTGCCGGGGCTTTGGCGGGTCAGGTTTGCCCATTCTTGCCATGAGGTAATGGGTTTGCCGTCGGCGGCAGTCAGCCTGTCGCCCGGTTTCAGGCCTGCTTTTTCGGCGGGGCTGCCTTTTCCACGCCGCCGGCAACGGTTGTGATTTTAAAGGGCATCAGTCCGATGTAGCCTTGGTTTTTTGCGATTTTACCGGCTTCCGGCGCGCCTGCGGCATCGATGGTACGGACGGTTTGCGCGCCCGATGCCGTCTGAACGCCGACGGCGACTTTGCCGGCTTCGAGGTTGAGGACGATTTCGGTTTGCGCGCCGCCCCAATCTGCAACGGGTGTGCCGTTGACGGATTGTATTTTGTCGCCGCTTTGGAAGCCGGCGCGGGCGGCAATGGTGTCGGGTTCGACTGTACCGACGTAGGGGCGCAGTTCGGTTACGCCGAAGGAAAAGCTCAGTCCGTACAGCAAAACCGCCAGTGCGAGGTTGGTCAGCGGACCGGCGGCGACGATGGCGATGCGTTTGGCGGGGTGTTGTTTGTCAAAAGCGTAGGGTAAATCGGCTTCTGATACTTCGCCTTCGCGCGTGTCGACCATTTTGACGTAACCGCCCAACGGAATCGGGGCGAGGCACCATTCGGTGTCGCCGCGTTTTCGGGTGAAAAACGGTTTGCCGAAGCCGACGGAAAAGCGTACGACTTTGACGCCACACAATCTGGCGACGATGTAGTGTCCGAATTCGTGCAGGCTGACCAAAATCAGGATGGCGAAGATAAAAGCTAGAAGGGTGTGCAAATGGTTTTCCTTTGATAACGGTGTTCAGACGGCATCAGCGCAGTGTGCCGATAAATGCCCGCGCTTGTGCGCGTGTCTGGGCATCTTGCGCCAAGAGCCCCCCTATATCGCCTATGCCGTCTGAAAAGTCTTGTGCGAGACAATGGGCGACGGTTTTGGCAATGTCGGTAAACTTAATCTGTCCGTCCAAAAAGGCGGCGACGGCGGTTTCGTTGGCGGCGTTCAATACGCAGGGCGCGGCTCCGCCTGCGTTCATGGCTTCATAGGCGAGCTTCAGGCAGGGGAAGCGGTCAAAGTCGGGCTTTTGGAAGGTCAGCGCGGACAATGCGTCGAAATCCAGGTCGCCGACACCCGAATCGATGCGCTCGGGCAAACCCAAACAATAAGCGATGGGCGTTCGCATATCGGGATTGCCCAGTTGCGCCAACACGGAGCCGTCGCGGTAGCGCACCATGCTGTGTATCACGGATTGCGGATGGATGACGACTTCGAGTTTGTCGGGCGGACAGTTGAACAGCCAATGCGCTTCAATCAGCTCCAAACCTTTGTTCATCATGGTGGCGGAATCGACGGAGATTTTGCGTCCCATACGCCAATTGGGGTGTTTGACCGCTTGGTCGGGCGTAATGCTGTCGAACGTGTTTAAATCGGCGGTCAGAAACGGGCCGCCGGAAGCGGTCAGGATAATCGAAGCGATGCCGTGTTCGTTCAGACGGCCGGCGTAATCGCGCGGCAAAACTTGGAAAACGGCGTTGTGTTCGCTGTCGACGGGCAGCACTGCCGCGCCGTTTGCACGGGCGGTTTCCATAAACAACGCGCCGGAAACCACCAGCGTCTCTTTGTTCGCCAGATAAATGGTTTTGCCTTTTTGCGCCGCTGCGAGCGCGGAAGGCAGCCCCACCGCCCCGACGATGGCGCACATGACACCGCTGACTTCGTCGGCAGAGGCAACGTCAACCAATGCCTGCGCGCCGTGTAAAACCTGAGTCGCCGTGCCGTCGCGTTTCAACAGGGCTTCAAGCCGGGCGGCGTGTTCCGCATCGGCAACGACGGCATATTCGGGGTGGAACGTTTGACATTGAGCCGCCAATTTCTCGACCTGCTTATGCCCTGCCAGCGCGAATACGCGGAATTTTTCGGGGTGGCGGGAGACAACGTCCAGCGTGCTTTCGCCTATGCTGCCGGTACTGCCTAATATGGTCAGGACTTGTGGTGTCATAATGGGGATAACTTTATACCGGATGCCGTCTGAAGCGTTTTCAGACGGCATAGAATCAATTTAAAACCGACATCATCGCTGCATAGACGCTGATAACGGCAATCAGGCTGTCGGTACGGTCGAACACGCCGCCGTGTCCGGGCAGCAGCTTGCTGCTGTCTTTGATGCCTGCCGCGCGCTTGAGCCAGCTTTCCAAAAGGTCGCCGCATACGCTGACAACGGTCAGCACCAAACCGATTAACACGGTATCGAACCAGCCTGTATCGAATGCCAGCCAGCCGGCACTTCGTACGGCGGTCATGTACACTGCCACGCAAACCGCGCCGCCGATTGCACCTTCCCAGCTTTTGCCGGGGCTGATTGCCGGCGCGATTTTGTGTTTGCCGAACGCCTTGCCGCTGAAATACGCGCAAACGTCGGCAACCCACACCAAACCCATCACGGCGAGCAGCGGCAGGGCATCATCGGGGTGCGGGCGCAGGGATACGAGCGCGAACCAAAACGGCATAACCAGAAGCCAGCCGACGGCATAAACCTGCCAACTGCCGTTGAGCCTCCATTTGAATCTCAACCATAAAGGCATGATGGCGAGCCAAAATGCCAAAACAACATACCAAACCAAATTAGGCAGCATCCAGCCGCCCGCATAGGCAACCACGCCGAAAACCAAAGTTGCGGCGAGGTAATGGTTGGTTTTGATTTTGCACAAGCCGCTCATACGGGCATATTCCCACAAGGCAATCAGGGCAATCAGTCCGCAAAATGCAGCCCACAACCATTGCGGCGCGTAAAACAGCATGCCCAGCATCAGCGGCAGCAGCCACATAGCAGTTATCACCCGTTGTTTCAGCATATTCAGTTCCTTTGCTGTTCGATAGGCAGTTGCTCGGAGGTGCGTCCGAACCGCCGTTCGCGTTTTTGGAACGAAGCGACGGCATCGTCCAAAGCCTTGCCGTCAAAATCGGGCCACAAAATATCGGTGAAATACAGTTCTGCATATGCCATCTGCCAGAGCAGGAAATTGCTGATGCGCGTTTCGCCGCCGGTGCGGATGAACAAATCCGGTTCCGGTGCATCGCCCAGCATCAAGTGTTTCGCCAGCGTGTCTTCCGTAATCTCGGATACGCCTTCGGCAATCAGTTTGTTTGCCGCCTGCAAAATATCCCATCTGCCGCCGTAATCGGCGGCAATGCTCAGGGTCAGACCGGTATTGTTTGCTGTCAACGCCTCCGCTTCTTCGATGCCCTTCAGGATTTGACGGCTGAAGCGTTCGCGGCTGCCCAGTATTTTCAGGCGCATATTGTTTTCGTGCAGACGGCGTACCTGTTTTTGCAAAGCCTGTAAAAACAGCCCCATCAGGAACGAAACTTCGTCTTCGGGGCGGCGCCAGTTTTCGGTTGAAAAGGCAAACACGGTCAGATATTGCACACCCAGTTTGGCGCAATGCTTCACCATATTTTCCAATGCGTCCAAACCGCGTTTGTGTCCCATTATGCGCGGGAGGAAACGTTTTTTCGCCCAACGGCCGTTGCCGTCCATAATCACGGCGATATGCTTGGGAATGGCGGTGTGTTCTAAAACGGCCTGCGTGCTGCTTTTCATGTCTGCCTTTCGCGGTTCGGCGTTCAAATGCCGTCTGAACGCCGAATCGTGCAGGTTAAATTGCCATCAAATCTTCTTCTTTGGCAGTCAGGAGTTTGTCGGCTTCGGTAATGTATTTGTCGGTCAGTTTTTGAACCGCTTCTTCGCCGCGACGTGCTTCGTCTTCGGAAATTTCTTTGTCTTTGAGGAGTTTTTTGATGTGGTCGTTGGCATCGCGGCGCACGTTGCGGATGGAGACGCGGCCTTCTTCCGCTTCGCCGCGTACGACTTTAATCAGGTCTTTGCGGCGTTCCTCGGTCAGCATGGGCATCGGCACGCGGATCAGGTCGCCGACAGCTGCCGGGTTCAGTCCCAAGTTTGAATCGCGGATGGCTTTCTCGACTTTGGCCGCCATATTGCCCTCAAACGGTTTCACGCCGATGGTGCGCGCGTCCAGAAGCGTTACGTTGGCAACTTGGCTGACGGGGACCATGCTGCCCCAGTATTCGACTTCCACTTGGTCGAGCAGGCCAGTATGCGCGCGGCCGGTACGCACTTTTGCCAGATTTTCTTTCAGTACTTCGACCGAACGCTGCATCTTGCCTTCGGCTGTTTTTTGAATATCGTTGATCATATTGTTCTTTCGGTAAGATAAGGTAGGCGGGCAGCCGTCTGAAACGCGCTTCAAACCTTTCAGACGGCATGAAAACTGTTAACTGCGAATAGTACCGTTATTCGGGCATGACGACAAGGTAGGCGGATTGGGGATGCCGTCTGAAGCGGCAGGCGTTTCAGACGGCATCGTGTTTGACCGTCAACTGTGTTCCCGTGTTTCAAGCAGGCTTTGGCGCAGGTGTTGGCGTTCGTGGGCATCCAGCCATTTGCGGCGGGTGCGTTGCAGCAGGATGACGAGGGCGGAAATTTCCTGACGCATATTGGTGCTGAGCCAGAGGAAGCCCTGCCATTGGTAGTGGAGGTGTTCGGCGAGGGCTTCCAGTTCGGGGTTGATGGCGGTGTCGATGCGGATGCGGCGGGCGTGTCTGCCGTTGATAAGGGCGACGGTTTGTTGCAGGTCGGTTTGGAGCAGTGTGAAGTGGCGGTCAAGCAGCCGGATTTCGCTGCCGTTGAGTTTGGGAGATTGCAGCTTGGCGGCGGTGGTCAGGAGCAGCTCGGTGGTGTTGACAATTTTACGGTGGGCGTGCTGCATGGCTTCCATCATGGCGGGGCTGATGCGGCTTTCGCCCGATGTGGCGGCGAGGTGGCTGCGGCTTTTGACCATGCGTGCGTTGATTTGGCGCATTTTCGCCATGTTCTCTTCGAGGCGTTCGCGGGTCATGCGCCTGCCGTTGCTGATTTCGGCAATCATTTTGCTGCAGTCGGTCAGGTTGTCGGCAAGCATGAAACGCCACATCAGTGTGGATTTCAGCGGCAGCAGTTTGGCGGCGGCGATGGCGATGGCCGCGCCGATGAGGACGTTCATCGCGCGCATCAGGCCGCTGTCGAACCATTCGCTGCCGTTGTCGCCGATGAGCATGCACATCGTCAGCCCCGCCAGCATAGGGACGTAGCCGTTTTTGCCGACCGCCGCCCAGCCGGCCAGTGCGCTTGCCGTGCCGACGGTGAGGTAGAAGAGGAGGTTGCCGTGGAAATAATGCTGGTTCAGCCATAAAACGCCCAAACCCGCGCCCAGCCCGATGACCGTGCCGAGCATACGTTCCACCGCCTTGGAGTAAATCGCCCCTTGAAACTGGAGCATGCCGAGGACGACGAAGACGGTCATCCCTATCCACTCGCCGTGTTGGAGGTGGAGCAGCCGGGCGAGTGCGGTGGCGAACAGGACGGCCCCGCCGAGCCGGACGGCGTGGATGAGGCGGCGGTAGCGGTAGCGTTCGTAGGAGTTGAGCCAGCGGCTGACGAGGCGGTTGCGTTGCGAGGTGTTCATATCGGTTGTGCCGTCTGAAGCGGAAATGTGAAAAAGCACAGGCTTCCCGAGGAAGGGAGGGTCTGTGCTTGGTATTGGTGCCGGAGAAGGGAATCGAACCCCCGACCTTCGCGTTACGAATGCGCTGCTCTACCGACTGAGCTACACCGGCGTTTTTCGTTATGATATATATGAACGGTTGTTTGTGCAACTTTTCTGGCGGGCGGCAAGGCAGTGCGCGGTATAGTGAATTAACAAAAACCAGTACAGCGTTGCCTCGCCTTAGCTCAAAGAGAACGATTCTCTAAGGTGCTGAAGCACCAAGTGAATCGGTTCCGTACTATCTGTACTGTCTGCGGCTTCGTCGCCTTGTCCTGATTTTTGTTAATCCACTATATAATGCGGTCTGCTTCGGAAGAGGGGGACGGCGATGTTTGTGAACGAGAAAGATCCTTATGCGGCTCTGTTTGCGGGACTGGTGTTTTTGACGCTGCCGTTTGCGTTGGCGGTGCATGATGCCTTTGCGCTTGCGTTCGGACGGGCGGGGCTGCTGGTGTCGGTGTCGGACGGCGGATTCGGCTGGCGTGGCGGTTGGGACGGCACTGTTTGGTTTGTGTTCGGTGTGTTTGCGTTTTTGAATGTGGTTGTGTCGGCGGGCCTGACGAAACTGGCGTACAAAAAGATGATGCGGCGGCATTCGCGTGGATTTTCGAGCTGCTGTTTGGCAGTGCCGCCTTGGGCGGGCTGCGTGGGGAGGCGGTGTTGGAATATGCGTTTGCCGTGTGGCTGGTGTCGATGCTGACACTGCCCAAACGCTTGACGCGCGCGCCGGTGCAGCCGGTGGTGTTTCACAGGAAAAAATAGGACGGAACGGGGGATGCCGTCTGAAACCCGACACGCGGTTTCAGACGGCATGTTTTTCCGTTAACATTACGCCTGAACATGGACAGGATAGGGATATGGAACGCAAAGAACGCCTGCGTGCAGGCATCGCCGCATTGGGTTTGGATATTTCCGCAGCGGCGCAGGACAGGCTTTTGGCCTATGTGGATTTGTTGAAAAAGTGGAACAAAACCTACAATCTGACCGCCCTGCGCGACGAGGAAAAAATGGTTGTCCATCATCTTTTGGACAGCCTGACGCTGCTGCCCCATATCGAGGGTGTGCAAACGATGCTGGATGTCGGTTCGGGCGGCGGTCAGCCCGGCATTCCGGCGGCGGTGTGCCGTCCGGATGTGCAAATAACCCTTTTGGATGCGAATACGAAGAAAACGGCTTTTTTACAGCAGGCGGTTATCGAGTTGGGGTTGGACAATGTGCGCGTGGTATCCGGACGCGTGGAGGCGGTTTCGGACGTGCGTGCCGACGTGGTTACCAGCCGTGCGTTTGCAGAACTGGCGGACTTTGTATCGTGGACGGCGCATCTGTTGAAAGACGGCGGCTACTGGGCGGCGATGAAGGGCGTATATCCGCAGGGGGAAATCGGCCGCCTGCCGCAGGATGTGTGCGTTGAAAAAGTCCAAAGGCTCGACGTGCCAGGCTTGGATGCGGAACGCCATATCGTCATCCTGAGCAAGCGTTGAGCGCGCTTCAGACGGCATGAATACCTTTTTTGTGCGGATAAAGGTAAAATTCCGCACTGTTTTTCTTTTTTCAACATCAGACGGGACACGGGCGGGACATGAGTGCGAACATCCTTGCCATCGCCAATCAGAAGGGCGGTGTGGGCAAAACGACGACGACGGTAAATTTGGCGGCTTCGCTGGCATCGCGCGGCAAACGCGTGCTGGTGGTCGATTTGGATCCGCAGGGCAATGCGACGACGGGCAGCGGCATCGACAAGGCGAGTTTGCAGTCCGGCGTTTATCAGGTCTTATTGGGCGATGCGGACGTGAAATCGGCGGCGGTACGCAGCAAAGAGGGCGGATACGGCGTGTTGGGTGCGAACCGCGCGCTGGCCGGCGCGGAAATCGAGCTGGTGCAGGAAATCGCCCGGGAAGTGCGTTTGAAAAACGCGCTCAAGGCAGTGGCGGAAGATTACGACTTTATCCTGATCGACTGCCCGCCTTCGCTGACGCTGTTGACGCTTAACGGCTTGGTGGCGGCAGGCGGCGTGATTGTGCCGATGTTGTGCGAATATTACGCGCTGGAAGGGATTTCCGATTTGATTGCGACCGTGCGCAAAATCCGTCAGGCGGTCAATCCCGATTTGGATATCACGGGCATCGTGCGTACGATGTACGACAGCCGCAGCAGGCTAGTTGCCGAAGTCAGCGAACAGTTGCGCAGCCATTTCGGGGATTTGCTGTTTGAAACCGTCATCCCGCGCAATATCCGCCTTGCGGAAGCGCCGAGCCACGGTATGCCGGTGATGGCTTATGATGCGCAGGCAAAGGGTGCCAAGGCGTATCTTGCCTTGGCGGACGAGCTGATGGCGAGGGTGTCGGGGAAATAGGTCAATCCAAATCGGGCTGCCCGTGCCTTTATGCTGTTTGGCCGGGTGCGTTAATATGGCGGATTAAAATAAAAATACTTATATCGTCATTTATAGTGGATTAACAAAAACCGGTACGGCGTTGCCTCGCCTTAGCTCAAAGAGAACGATTCTCTAAGGTGCTGAAGCACCAAGTGAATCGGTTCCGTACTATTTGTACTGTCTGCGGCTTCGTCGCCTTGTCCTGATTTTTGTTAATCCACTATATCGTCATTCCCGCAAAAACAAAAAAAATCAAAAACACAAAACTGAAATATCGTCATTCCCGCGCAGGCGGGAATCTAGGTCTGTCGGTACGGAAACTTATCGGGAAAAACGGTTTTTCCAAACCTGAGACTCCGGATTCCTGTTTTCGCGGGAATCCGGTTTTTTGAGTTTCAGTCATTTTTGATAAATTCTTGCAGCTTTGAGTTTCTAGATTCCCGCTTTTGCGGGAATGACGCGGAAAAGTTGCTGTGATTTCGGATAAATTTTCGTCACGCTTAATTTCTGTTTTATCCGATAAATGCCTGCAATCTAAAATTTCGTCATTCCCGCGAAGGCGGGAATCTAGGTCTGTCGGTACGGAAACTTATCGGGTAAAACGGTTTTGCCAGCCCTGAGACTCCGGATTCCTGTTTTCGTAGGAATCCGGTTTTTTGAGCTTCAGTCATTTTTGATAAATTCTTGCAGCTTTGAGTTTCTAGATTCCCGCTTTTGCGGGAATGGCGGTTTGGAAGTTACCTGAAATTCAAAAAAAAAAAAACGGAAACCGGACGGATTGGATTCCCGCCTGCGCGGGAATGACGGATTTTAGGTTTTTTTTTGATTTTCTATTTTTCGCGGGAATGACGGTTTGGGTTCTTTCTCTTTGGAGTTGCGATGCCGGAAATGCCGTCTGAAGGCTTCAGACGGCATTTTTGTGCCGGTTTAAAACAAGGCCTGCTGCGCGAGCAGGTTTCTGACGGGGGCGAAGTCGCGGCGGTGTTCGGGCAGCACGCCGTATTTTTCGAGGGCTTCCAAATGCTGCTTCGTGCCGTAACCTTTGTGTTTGTCGAAACCGTATTGGGGATGGCGTTGCGCCAGTGCGTACATTTCCGCATCGCGGGCGGTCTTTGCCAAAACGGATGCGGCGGATATTTCGATGATTTTGCTGTCGCCTTTGACGACGGCTTCGGCAGGGATGTTCAAATGTTCGGGAATGCGGTTGCCGTCGATGAATATTTTTTCGGGACGCACAGCCAAACCGTCAACGGCGCGTTTCATCGCGAGCATGGTGGCGTGCAGGATGTTGAGGCTGGCGATTTCTTCGGGCCCGGCGGCGGCGACGTGCCACGCAACCGCCTGATTTTTTATCATTTCGGCAAGCGCGTCGCGTTTTTTCTCGCTGAGTTTTTTGGAGTCGGTCAGTCCGGGCAGGTCGAATGTTTCCGGAAGGATGACGGCGGCGGCAAACACGCTGCCGACTAAAGGTCCGCGTCCTGCCTCGTCCACGCCGGCGGTCAGTATGTGCATGATGTTTCCTGTCGGGATGGTGGGAATGCCGTCTGAACGGTGTTTCAGACGGCATCGCGCCGATGTGTTTATTTCGCGTCTTTAAATCCGCGCTTCAAATGCACCATCAGCAGTGCGACGGCGGCAGGCGTTACACCGGAAATGCGGCTTGCCTGCCCGACGGTTTCGGGTTTGTGCTGGTTGAGCTTTTGCTGCACTTCTGCCGACAAGCCTTTGACTTTGCCGTAATCGATGCCGTCGGGCAGTTTTAAGGTTTCGATGTCGCGGCGGCTGTCGATTTCTTCGTTTTGGCGGTCGATATAGCCTTGGTATTTGACTTGGATTTCGACTTGTTCGATGACTTCGGCGGAGAGGTTTTCAGACGGCATCGCGCCTTCGAGCGTCATCAGCGCGGCGTAGTCGAGGTTCGGGCGGCGTAACAAATCGTGCAGGTTGGCTTCTCGGCTGAGTTTTTGTCCGAATACGCGGATTTGTTCGTCTTCGGCGAGTTTTTGCGGTGTGTACCACGTTGTTTTCAAACGTTGGATTTCGCGTTCGACGGCTTCGCGTTTTTCGTTGAACATACGCCATTGCGCTTCACCCACCAAGCCGATTTTGTAGCCGTCTTCGGTCAGGCGCATGTCGGCGTTGTCTTCCCTGAGTTGCAGGCGGTATTCGGCGCGGCTGGTGAACATTCGGTAGGGTTCGTTCACGCCTTTGGTGATGAGGTCGTCCACCAATACGCCGAGGTAGGCTTGTTCGCGGCGCAGCAGGAGCGGGTCTTGTCCGCGCACATATTGCACGGCGTTCGCGCCTGCCAATAAACCTTGCGCGGCGGCTTCTTCGTAGCCGGTCGTACCGTTGATTTGCCCAGCGAAAAACAGTCCCTCAATGGTTTTGGTTTCGAGGCTGGCTTTGAGGTTGCGCGGGTCGAAGTAGTCGTATTCGATGGCGTAGCCGGGGCGCAGGATATGGGCGTTTTCCAAACCTTTCATACTGCGGACGAGCGCGATTTGGATGTCGAACGGCAGGCTGGTGGAGATACCGTTAGGATAGTATTCGTACGTAGTCAGGCCTTCGGGTTCTAGGAAAATCTGGTGGCTGTCTTTATCGGCGAAACGGTTGATTTTGTCTTCGATAGACGGACAATAACGCGGGCCCACGCCTTCGATTTTGCCGGTAAACATCGGGCTGCGGTCGAAGCCTGAGCGGATGATGTCGTGGGTTTGCGTGTTGGTATGCGTAATCCAGCAGGACACTTGGCGCGGGTGCATTTCGGCGTTGCCGCGCACGGACATGACGGGAACGGGTGTGTCGCCGGGCTGTTCGGTCAGTTGGGAAAAGTCAATCGTGCGTCCGTCGATGCGCGGCGGCGTGCCGGTTTTCAGACGGCCTTGCGGCAGCTTCAATTCGCGCAAACGTCCGCCCAGCGATTTGGCGGCGGGGTCGCCGGCGCGGCCGCCTTCGTAGTTTTCCAAACCGATATGGATTTTGCCGGACAAAAATGTGCCTGCGGTCAGCACCACGGCGCGGGCTTTGAATTCCACGCCCATCGCGGTGATTACGCCGCTGATGCGTTCGCCGTCGAGCGTTACGTCTTCGACGGCTTGTTGGAAAAGGTCGAGGTTTTCTTGGTTTTCCAACATTTCGCGGATGGCGGCTTTGTACAAAATGCGGTCGGCCTGCGCGCGCGTGGCTCGAACTGCCGCGCCTTTGCTGGCGTTCAGGCGGCGGAACTGGATACCGGATTTGTCGGTGGCCAACGCCATTGCGCCGCCGAGCGCGTCGAGTTCGCGTACCAAATGCCCTTTGCCGATGCCGCCGATGGAAGGGTTGCATGACATTTGTCCGAGCGTTTCGATATTGTGTGTGAGCAAAAGCGTCTGCGCGCCCATGCGGGCGGCGGCGAGCGCGGCTTCGGTACCGGCATGGCCGCCACCGACGACAATCACGTCGTAGGTTTTGGGGTAAATCATGTGGGTCATGTGTGTATTGCCTGACGGTGTTTCAGACGGCATTTATAGTGGATTAACAAAAACCAGTACAGCGTTGCCTCGCCTTAGCTCAAAGAGAACGATTCTCTAAGGTGCTGAAGCACCAAGTGAATCGGTTTCGTACTGCTTGTACTGTCTGCGGCTTCGTCGCCTTGTCCTGATTTTTGTTAAACCACTATATTCAATATGCCGTCTGAAAAACGAAATGGATTCAAAAGTAAAGGGTTGGGATTGTACGCTTGTTCGCCCTGTTTTTACAGTGTGCGGAAAGGGAAAAGCCGCTTCGCGGGGAAGCGGCTCTGGTAAGGGCGGGATTTACCAAACGTCGGATTTGATACGGCGTTTCAGGCCCGGATGTTCGGAAAGTTTGAACTCGGGGTCTTTGCCCATTTTCAGCTTGGCGGTGTAATCGCGCAGCAGCATAAACGCCAAGGGCGAGAGCAGCAGGATGGCGACAAGGTTGATCCACGCCATAATGCCCATCGCCATATCCGCCATATCCCAGACCAAAGGCACATTGGCAACCGCGCCGAAATAGACCCACGCCAAAACCAGCATACGGAAAACGGCGGTAATCAGCCAATGGCTTTTGATGAATTGGACGTTGGACTCGGCATAGGCATAGTTGCCGATAACGGTGGAAAAGGCAAACATAAACAGGATGACGGCGAGGAAGCCCGCGCCCCATTGCCCCACTTGGCTGACAATCGCCGCCTGCGTCAGCGCCGCACCGCTCAAATCGCCGTAAGGCTGTTGGTAAATCAAGATGATGAAGGCGGTGCAAGAACAAACGATGATGGTATCGACAAACACGCCCAGCATTTGAATCATACCTTGCGAAACAGGGTGTTTCACTTCGGCGGCGGCGGCGGCGTTCGGCGCGGAACCCATACCCGCCTCGTTGGAATACAGGCCGCGTTTGATGCCCATCATCATCGTTTGCGAAATCAGACCGCCGAGTAAGCCGCCTGCTGCCGCGTCGAATTTGAACGCGCCCGAAAAAATCTGACCGAACACGTCCGGAATCATCGGAATATTGGTCAAAATGATGAAAAGCGCGATAAAGAGGTACAAAACCGCCATCAGGGGGACGACGATTTCCGCCGCTTTAGATATGCGCCTGATGCCGCCGAAGATAATCGGCGCGGTTAAAATCACCAGGGCGACGCCGACATAATGAGGCTCCCAACCCCACGCCGCTTTGACGGTATCGGCAATGGTATTGGTCTGAACCGCTTCAAACACAAAGCCGAAACAGAAAATCAGGCTCAGGGCGAACAACACGCCCAGCCATTTCTGCCCCAGCCCTTGAGTGATGTAGTAGGCAGGGCCGCCCCGGAAATGGTGGTTGTCGTAGTCGCGGACTTTAAAGAGCTGCGCCAGCGAAGATTCGACAAACGCCGAACTCATACCGATTAAGGCGGTTACCCACATCCAAAACACCGCGCCCGGTCCGCCGACTTTGATGGCGATGGCCACGCCCGCGATATTGCCCACGCCCACGCGGCTGGCAAGGCCGGTTACAAATGCCTGAAACGGCGTGATGCCGTGAGGGTCGTCCCCCTGTTTGCGGCCGCCGAGCATTTCTTTGATGCTGCGCCCGAACAGGCGGAATTGGACAAAGCCCGTGGTTACGGTGAAGAAAAGCCCCGTACCCAAAAGCATATAAACCAAGTATGACCACATCGGATCGTTGATGGCGCCGACCCAGCCGTGCAGCCATTCGGTAAAGTTCTCGTTCATATCGCTTCCTTAAAGTTGAAACCCGCACATATTGGCGGTATGCAAGCAGGGTTTAAATTTTGTAAACGCCCATTCTAGCAGATTGTCAACAAAATCAGAAAAATTTACATCGCCGCGCGGCTGCGGCGTTAGAATCGCATTTTGTTTGGAGCAAACACGATGAAACAGCCTGTTTTTGCCGTTACTTCCGGCGAGCCTGCCGGCATCGGCCCCGATATTTGTTTGGACTTGGCGTTTGCACGCCTGCCCTGCCGCTGCGCGGTATTGGGCGACAAACACCTGTTGCGCGCGCGCGCCGAAGCCTTGGGCAAAAGCGTCGTCTTGCGCGACTTCGATCCGGAATCAGGCGGCGCGGCATACGGCGAGCTGGAAGTGCTGCACATCCCTGCCGTCGAAGCGGTTGAGGCGGGCAAACTCAATCCCGCCAACGCCGCCTATGTGCTGCAACTTTTGGACACCGCGCTCGCAGGCATTTCAGACGGCATTTTCGACGGCATCGTTACCGCGCCGCTGCACAAAGGCATCATCAACGACGCGCGCGCAAGCACAGGTTTTTTCAGCGGACACACCGAATATCTGGCGGAAAAAAGCGGCACGGGGCAGGTTGTGATGATGCTTGCCGGCAAAGACCTGCGCGTCGCCCTCGTAACGACCCACCTGCCGCTGAAAGACGTTGCCGCCGCCATCACGCAACCGCTGATTGAAAGCGTCGCACGCATTCTGCATCACGACTTAAAACACAAATTCGGCATCAAAAATCCCAAAATCCTGGTCGCCGGACTCAACCCCCACGCCGGCGAGGGCGGACACCTCGGACACGAAGAAACCGACACCATTATCCCCGCATTGGAAAACCTGCGCCGCGAAGGGATAAACCTCGCCGGCCCGTATCCGGCAGATACGCTGTTCCAACCGTTTATGCTCGAAGGCGCGGATGCCGTATTGGCGATGTACCACGACCAAGGGCTGCCCGTGTTGAAATACCACAGCTTCGGACAGGGCGTGAACATCACGCTCGGCCTGCCCTTTATCCGCACCTCCGTCGATCACGGCACCGCGCTCGATTTGGCGGCAACCGGCAGGGCGGATTCCGGCAGCCTGATAACTGCCGTGGAGACCGCCGTCGAGATGGCGCGCGGCAGCCTTTAAAGATGATAAAAGACCCGTCATTTCCGCGCAGGCGGGAATCCGGTCTGTTCGGTTTCAGTTGTTTTTGGGTTTCGGGTAATTTCCAAATCGTCATTCCCGCGCAGGCGGGAATCCAGACCTTCGGGCGACGGCAATATTCAAAGATTATCCGAAAGTTTGAGGTTCTAGATTCCCGTTTTCACGGGAATGACGGAATGTTGCGGGAATCCGGCTTGTTCGGTTTCGGTTTTTTTTTTTGAGGTTTCGGGCAACTTCTAAACCGTCATTCCCGCGCAGGCGGGAATCCAGGCCTTTGGGCGACGGCAATATTCAAAGATTATCTGAAAGTTTAGAGGTTCTAGATTCCCGTTTTCACGGGAATGACGAAAGGTGGCGGGAATGACGGGAATGGCGAAGTTTCAGACGGCATCGTCCACCCTCCGCCGTCATTCCCGCGCAGGCGGGAATCCAGACCTTCGGGCGGCAGCAATATTCAAAGATTATCTGAAAGTTTGAGGTTCTAGATTCCCGTTTTCACGGGAATGACGAAAGGTTGCGGGAATCCGGCTTGTTCGGTTTCGGTTTTTTTTGAGGTTTCGGGCAACTTCTAAACCGTCATTCCCGCGCAGGCGGGAATCCAGGCCTTTGGGCGACGGCAATATTCAAAGATTATCTGAAAGTTTAGAGGTTCTAGATTCCCGTTTTCACGGGAATGACGGAATGTTGTGGGAATCCAGACCTTTGGGCGGCGGCAATATTCAAAGATTATCCGAAAGTTTGAGGTTCTAGATTCCCGTTTTCACGGGAATGACGAAAGGTGGCGGGAATGACGAAAGGTTGCGGTAATCATGGGAATGGCGAAGTTTCAGACGGCATCGTCCACCCTCCGCCGTCATTCCCGCGCAGGCGGGAATCCAGGCCTTTGGGCGACGGCAATATTCAAAGATTATCCGAAAGTTTGAGGTTCTAGATTCCCGTTTTCATGGGAATGACGGAATGTTGCGGGAATCATGGGAATGACGGAATGTTGCGGGAATCATGGGAATGGCGGAATGTTTCGGTAATCACGGGAATGGCGAAGTTTCAGACGGCATTGCAGGTATCCGAACCCATGTAAAAAAGAGGTTCTGCGGAACAGAACCTCTTTTTGCCGCCGTCGGTTCAGCCTTGCCGGGTTTCGACTTGGATCATTTCTTCGGCAGGGACGGTTGCGGCTTCAGACGGCTTGGGCTGTTCGGAACGGCGCAAACCGCGTCCGGCTTGGACTTCGGGTTGTGCCGCCCATGCCTTCAATGCGGCAGGGTCGGTTTCGATCAGGACGAGTCCGCCGGTTTGTGCGGTTTCCCGTGCCTGTTCCGCCGCAGCCGTAAAGGTTGCGTTTTCAGACGGCATTTCCTGTGCTTCGGCTTTCGGTGTCGCGCCTTCGGGCAGGATGGCGGCGGTGGCACGGCGGATTTTTTCCGCCGCATCATAAACCGGTGCGTCGCCGTTTGAAACGGCGGGAGATGCTGTCGGAAGATCCCTTTCTGCAACCGGATCGGCAATGCTGACGGTAATCGGCGCGTTTGCGTCGGTTTCGCCGAAAACGTGCGCGGCGGCGGAACGGACTTTGTCGGCGGTGTCGTGAATATTCAGGTACTGCTCGATTTTGGCGGCAGACGGAATATTGCGTTTTTTGCCGTTTTGACGGCGGTCGCGCTGATTGTTGCGCTCGCGGCGTTCTTTGGCATCTCGGCTGTCGCGTTCGCGGCGGTTGCGTTCGGATTTGGGCTTGCTGCCTTTGTCTTCTGCGGTATGCGGTTCGGACGGCGTGTTTTCCGCTGTCTGAACGGTTGTTTCGGCAACGGTGGCGGTTTCCGGCGCGGTTTGGCCGCGTTCGCTGCGGCTGCCGTTGCGGCGGCGTTTTCCGGTTTGCACTTCGGTTTCGGACGGTGCGGCATCTGCAACGGTTGCGGCAGGCTGTATGTTGCGGTCTTGGATTTCCGCTTCGTCGGCGCGTCCGGCGGCACGGTCGCCGCGTTCGTTGCGGCGGCGGTTGCCGTTGTTGCGCGTTTCGGCTTTGTCGGCACGCGCTTCCTGTCCGGCAGTTTTGCCTGCCACTTCGCGGACTTCTACTTTGCTGCCTTCGCGTTTGCTGCGGCGCGGGTTTTGGCGGCGGTTGTTGGCGCGGCTGCCGCTGCGGTTTGCCGTGCTGCGTTTTTCGGAGGTTTCGGCAGCGGGCGCGGCTTGGGTTTCGCTGCCGCCGAAAATGCGTTTGAGCCAAGCTTTGAAGCTGTCCCACCAAGAGGTTTTTTTCTCGGGGGCGGCAGTCGGGGCGGGGCTGGTGTGGCGCACGCCTTTGACGGCGGGTTCGGGACGGGCGGCTTTGGCTTTTTCGCCGCCGAACGGTTTGGCGGATTCGTCTTCTTCAGGCTCGGCGACGCGTTTGTAGCTCGGTTCGCCGTCTTCTTCTACGTCGTCGGTGCGGATGCGGTTGATTTCGTAGTGCGGATTTTCGAGGTGGATGTTCGGAATCAGGACGACGTTGACATCCAAACGCTCTTCCATCGCAAACAGCTCGGCGCGTTTTTCGTTCAGCAGGAAGGTGGCGACATCGACGGGCACTTGTGCGCGCACTTCTCCGGTGTTGTCTTTCATTGCTTCTTCTTGAATGATGCGCAAAACGTGCAGGGCGGTGGATTCGATGCCCCGAATCACGCCGGTGCCGGCGCAGCGCGGACAGGCGACGTGGCTGCTTTCGCCCAAAGCCGGTTTCAAACGTTGGCGGCTCAATTCCAAAAGGCCGAAACGGGACAGTTTGCCCATCTGCACGCGGGCGCGGTCTTTTTTGAGCGCGTCGCGCAGGACGTTTTCCACATCGCGCTGGTGTTTGGGGTTTTCCATATCGATGAAGTCGATGACGACCAAACCGCCCAAGTCGCGCAGGCGCATTTGTCGGGCGACTTCTTCGGCGGCCTCCATATTGGTTTTGAACGCAGTGTCTTCAATGTCAGATCCGCGTGTGGCACGTGCAGAGTTAACGTCGATGGAGACGAGGGCTTCGGTATGGTCGATGACGATCGCGCCGCCGGAGGGCAGGCTGACGCTGCGCGAAAACGCGCTTTCGATTTGGTGTTCGATTTGGAAGCGGGAAAACAGCGGCGTGTGGTCTTCGTAGAGTTTCAGACGGCCTATATTGCCCGGCATGACGTAGCTCATGAACTCGGCAACTTGGTCGTAAACTTCTTGATTGTCCACCAGAATTTCGCCGATGTCGGGGCGGAAATAGTCGCGGATGGCGCGGATGAGCAGCGAGCTTTCCATAAAGAGCAGGTAAGGGTCGTGATGCGCTTTTCCTGCTTCTTCAATCGCCTGCCAGAGTTGTTTGAGATAGTTCAAATCCCATTCCAACTCTTCCGCGCTGCGGCCGATGCCGGCGGTACGGGCGATGATGCTCATGCCGTTCGGAATGTCGAGTTCCGCCATGGCGGCTTTCAACTCTTGACGCTCTTCACCTTCGATACGGCGGGATACGCCGCCGCCGCGCGGGTTGTTCGGCATCAATACCAGATAGCGTCCGGCGAGGCTGATGAAGGTGGTCAGCGCCGCGCCTTTGTTGCCGCGCTCGTCTTTTTCGACTTGGACGATGACTTCCATGCCTTCTTTGAGCACGTCTTGGATGCGCGCGCGTCCGCCTTCGTAGTCTTGGAAGTATGAGCGGGAGACTTCTTTAAACGGCAAGAAGCCGTGGCGGTCGGTTCCGTAATCCACGAAACACGCTTCCAGCGACGGCTCGATGCGGGTAATGATGCCTTTGTAGATATTGCCTTTGCGCTGTTCTTTGCCCAGCGTTTCGATGTCCAAATCCAGCAGGTTTTGTCCGTCGACGATGGCAACGCGCAGCTCTTCGGCCTGCGTTGCGTTGAATAACATTCTTTTCATGATCACCTCGTGGACGGGCGGCATTCGGGCGCGCCGGTCCGGTTCGGCATTCCGTAAGGCTGGGTTTTCCGATGTTTTCGGATAAAACCGGTAATCAGTTTTTGAGTTGAAAATCCGCAGGGATGCACGTTCCGGAGAACCGTGTGCGGAAGGGTCGGATACAGAAGGCTATAAAGATCGATGCGGCGGTTTGTCTGCCGCGTTCCGAACGCTGCGGTCGGAAAAATGGGGGCCGGCTTCTTCTTGTTATCGTGATGCCTGTGTTTTGGGCGGTTTGCGTTTGGGACTTGGGGCCCGGCTGCCGTCTTACTTCCGCGCCGAAACGGCAAAATCAATTCAAACTTGATTACGTTCTGCGCCTGCCGGCTGGGAACAGGCGCAGGGAAAATGCTTTGCGGAGTGCGTTTTTAATATAAAATTCCGTTTTAAAGTAAACCGTTTCAGGGGGGCGCGGCGGGCGCGCTTTTTGCTGAAACGGATGTTCGGATTATAGATGAAAACGCACGAAATAAGCAAAGATTCGGTCAGCTTGATAGGGGTTGCCGAACATGAGGCGGGTCAACGCCTTGATAACTATCTGATAAAAATCCTCAAGGGTGTTCCCAAGAGCCATATCCACCGCATTATCCGCGCCGGCGAGGTGCGGTTGAACAAGAAACGCTGCAAACCCGACAGCCGTATTGCGGAGGGGGATACGGTGCGGATTCCGCCTGTGCGCGTGGCGGAGAAGGAAATGCCGTCTGAAAGGCGTGCCGCCGTACCGGCGCGTGCGTTTGACGTTGTTTACGAAGACGATGCGCTTTTGGTCATCGACAAACCGTCCGGCGTTGCCGTCCACGGCGGCAGCGGCGTGAGTTTCGGCGTTATCGAACAGTTGCGCCGCGCCCGTCCGGAGGCGAAGTATTTGGAGTTGGTTCATCGTTTGGACAAGGATACGAGCGGCTTGTTGATGGTGGCGAAGAAACGCAGCGCGCTCGTCAAACTTCACGAAGCCATCCGTAACGACCACCCCAAAAAAATCTACCTTGCGCTGGGGGTGGGCAAACTGCCGGACGACAATTTCCATGTCAAACTGCCCCTGTTCAAATATACCGGCGCACAAGGCGAAAAGATGGTACGCGTCAGCGAGGACGGGCAGTCGGCGCACACGGTGTTCCGTGTGTTAAGCCGTTTTTCAGACGGCATTTTGCACGGTGTCGGGCTGTCGCACCTGACTTTGGTGCGGGCAACGCTGAAAACGGGTCGTACGCACCAAATCCGCGTCCACCTGCAATCTCAAGGCTGTCCGATTGCGGGCGACGAACGCTACGGCGATTATCAGGCGAACCGTCGTTTGCAGAAGTTGGGTTTGAAGCGGATGTTTTTGCACGCGTCCGAGCTGCACTTGAACCATCCGCTCACGGGCGAGCCGCTGGTGTTGAAGGCGGAGCTGCCGCCGGACTTGGCACAGTTTGCGGTGATGTTGGAAAACGGGACGAAAATGTGAACCCCGATGCCGTCTGAAGCCTTCAGACGGCATCGGGACGTGAAAGTATGTGGGGACAGACGAATATGGTTGATAAAAAAAGCCCTTTGATTGCCGTCAGTGTCGGCGAAGCGTCGGGCGACCTGTTGGGGGCGCACCTGATACGCGCCATCCGCAAGCGTTGTCCGCAGGCGCGTTTTGTCGGTATCGGCGGCGAACTGATGAAGGCGGAAGGTTTCGAGAGCCTTTATGATCAGGAGCGGCTGGCGGTGCGCGGCTTTGTCGAAGTGGTCAGGCGGCTGCCGGAAATTTTACGGATACGCAGGGGGCTGGTACGGGATTTGCTGTCGTTGAAACCTGATGTCTTTGTCGGTATCGATGCGCCCGATTTTAATTTGGGTGTGGCGGAAAAGCTGAAACGGTCGGGGATTCCGACCGTGCATTATGTCAGCCCGTCGGTGTGGGCGTGGCGGCGGGAACGTGTGGGCAAAATCGTGCATCAGGTCAACCGCGTGTTGTGCCTGTTCCCGATGGAGCCGCAGCTTTATCTCGATGCGGGCGGACGTGCGGAGTTTGTCGGTCATCCGATGGCGCAGCTTATGCCCTTGGAAGACGACCGTGAAACGGCGCGGCAAACTTTGGGCGTGGATGCCGGCATCCCCGTATTCGCCCTGCTGCCCGGCAGCCGCGTCAGCGAAATCGACTATATGGCGCCGGTGTTTTTTCAGACGGCATTATTGTTGTTGGAACGCTATCCTGCCGCATGCTTCCTGCTGCCTGCCGCAACGGAGGCGACGAAGCGGCGTTTGGCGGAAGTTTTGCAGCGGCCGGAGTTTGCCGGATTGCCGCTGACGGTAATCGACAGACAGTCTGAAACAGTGTGCAGGGCGGCGGATGCGGTGCTGGTAACGAGCGGTACGGCGACTTTGGAGGTGGCGTTGTGCAAGCGTCCGATGGTCATCAGCTACAAGATTTCGCCGCTGACCTATGCTTATGTGAAACGCAAAATCAAAGTGCCGCATGTTGGCCTGCCGAATATCCTGTTGGGTAAGGAGGCTGTGCCGGAGCTGCTTCAACATGATGCCGTACCGGAAAAACTGGCGGCGGCGTTGGCGGACTGGTACGAACACCCCGATAAGGTTGCCGCGCTGCAACAGGATTTCAGGGTATTGCACCTGCTGTTGAAAAAAGATACGGCGGATTTGGCCGCGCGCGCGGTTTTGGAAGAGGCGGGATGTTGAGCGGTTAATGGATTATCTTCTTGAAGCAGCACGTATTACAAAAGAAGGGGGAGAAATTGTGATTAATGGCACATCAAACAATAAGTATTTAAGAGGAATTCCAAATGAAGCAGAACTGGCCCGAATGGGATTAAGGTTAAAATATAATGGTCTGTTAAAGGAAGAGTTTAAACAACTGAAATTTCATCTGAGCAATGGAGGCGACTTGAGATCAAGTAATTATAAAACCATTGTTTTTGAAAAGGTAAAATAATATGACAACTTAATACTATTCCAAAAAAAGATTATCAATTTCTGTATATATATGAGGGCACTCTATTAAACTATACTTTGAAAAACGATGAGTTCCATATCATCGTTAAGGATGTGGATTATCCAGACTTTCCTCAAGAGATCCCTATGCCCAATTATTCAGAATGGGTAAAAATTAAATTCAAGCAGTTCAGCTATCTGAAATTTATCTATGGATACGCCACGAAGAACCAAGATAAAAATATCAAAAATGTATTGGAACTTGGAGAATTAAAGCAGGATGATGAAATCTTGGATTATGGAGGTGCGCTGGAAGTGATAGGCGGTAGGTATGATCTTCCGACCGGTTTTAGTATAGATATAGTTTGCCGGGAAATAGAGTTAGAATTTTTAGATCAGGAGAGTTTTAATTAAACGAGCCGTAGCTTGTCATGCCGCGCAAGCAACTTTATCGTATTTCCTTTTCGGTTGAAACCCCGCCACTCGGACATCTGTCCTTCGGGGCGGTAGAATCAGACTTTATTTGGGAGGGGCGTAACCCCTTCCGAATCAGGGCAACACATAGGGCGACGCTTTATGTGTCGTCCTGTGTGTTGAAACATATGCCGATACGGAGCCTGTCGGCAAAATGCCGTCTGAACAATATCTTTTCAGACGGCATTTTGTATGGGGGTTAACGGTTGTTCAGCCCGAGTACGTCCTGCATATCGTACAAACCCGTTTTACCGTTTACCCAAACTGCGGCGCGGACGGCGCCGGCGGCAAAGGTCATGCGGCTGCTTGCCTTGTGGGTGATTTCCACGCGCTCGCCGTCGGTGGCGAAGAGGGCGGTGTGGTCGCCGACGATGTCGCCCGCGCGGACGGTGGCAAAGCCGATGGTGGACGGATCGCGCGGGCCGGTGTGGCCTTCGCGGCCGTAAACGGCGCATTGTTTGAGGTCTCTGCCGAGCGCGCCGGCGATGACTTCGCCCATGCGTAACGCGGTGCCGCTAGGTGCGTCGACTTTGTGGCGGTGGTGACCTTCAATGATTTCGATGTCGTAGCCTTCGTTGAGTACGAGGGCGACGGTGTCGAGGATGTGGAAGGTGAGGTTGACGCCGACGCTGAAGTTGGCGGCGAAAACGATGCCTGTTTTTTCGGCGGCAGCGCGGATGGCGGCTTTGCCCGCATCGTCGAAGCCTGTTGTGCCGATGATGATGTTGACTTGTTTTTCAACGCATTTTTGCAGGTGTTTGAGGGTGGGCTCGGGGCGGGTGAAGTCGATGAGTACGTCGCTTTGTGCGAGAACGGTGTCAACGTCGTCTGAAATGGCGATGCCGGTTTTGAGTCCGACGGCGTAGCCTGCGTCCAGCCCGAGGGCTTCTGAGCCTGAGTGTTCAAGCGCACCGGAAAGGACGGTGTCGGGATGGTTGTTGACGGCTTCGACGAGGACGCGCCCCATACGGCCGTTTGCGCCGGCGATGGCGATTTTGAGCGGTGTCATGTGTGTTCCTTATTGTTTGTCTGCGTTTTGTTTTACGCGGAGGGCTTCGGCGGCATTTTGCAGGGCGTTGCCTTCGGTGCGGACGAGCACGCCGTTTTCAAAATAGACGGTCAGATTGCTTCGGTCTTTGATGATGCCGTTGCGGGAGGTGTTGAAGGTATAGTCCCAGCGGTCGGTATGGAATGCGTCGCGCAGTATGGGGCTGCCGAGCAGGAGCAGGACTTGGTCTTTGGTCATACCGGGGCGGAGGGAGGCGACGGCGCGAGGTTCGAGTTCGTTGCCCTGTATGATTTTGAGTTTGTACGAGGGGAACAGTGAAACGCGTTCGACGCTGCACGCGGCAAGGCCGAGGAGGGCGGAAAGGGCGAGGATGAGGGTTTTGTTCACGGAAATGCCTTTCTGTGCAAATCGGGATGGGTAGTGTAACACTGCTTGAATATTTTATAAAAGCGAACGATAATCATACGATTAAGCGGTATCCGCCCTGTCCGCGCATCGGCCGCCGGTGCGGTTTTACTATTGCAAACTGCTATGGTGCGATAGTGGGCAAACAGGCCGAAATTGCGTATTATAACGTCTATTGTTTTACAGGGGTATTGAATATTATGGAAAAATTCAACAATATTGCACAACTGAAAGACAGCGGTCTGAAGGTTACCGGCCCGCGTTTGAAGATTTTGGATTTGTTCGAGACGCATGCGGAAGAGCATTTGAGTGCGGAAGATGTGTACCGCATTTTGTTGGAAGAGGGTGTGGAAATCGGTGTGGCGACGATTTACCGCGTGCTGACGCAATTTGAGCAGGCGGGCATTTTGCAACGCCACCATTTTGAAACGGGCAAGGCGGTTTATGAGTTGGACAAGGGCGACCACCACGACCATATCGTCTGCGTGAAGTGCGGCGAGGTAACGGAGTTCCACAATCCCGAAATCGAAGCCCTGCAAGACAAAATCGCCGAGGAAAACGGCTACCGCATCGTCGATCACGCGCTGTATATGTACGGCGTGTGCAGCGACTGTCAGGCCAAGGGCAAACGTTAAATCCGGACGGTTTGTTGTTCAGACGGCATTCATGATTTTGGATGCCGTCTGTGTTTTTGGAGAACTGCCATGCGTATTCCGCTGCTTGCCCCTGACAATTATGCCTTTCCCGATCCTGCCTATGCTTTGGCCTGGTGCGACGGGCTGGTCGGCGTGAGCGGCGATTTGGATGCGGGGCGGCTGCTCGAGGCGTATCAGAACGGCGTGTTTCCTTGGTTTTTGCGGGACGGTTGGTTTTTTTGGTATGCGGTCGGGCCGCGTGCGGTGATTGTTCCCGAACGTCTGCACGTTCCGTGCTCGCTGGCGAAAACGCTACGCAACGGCAGCTATCGGGTTGCAGTCAACGGCTGTTTTGCGGAAGTGGTCGCGCATTGTGCGGCAGCGGCGCGCCCGAATCAGGACGGAACTTGGATTGCGCCCGAGTTTCAGACGGCATATTTGAAGCTACACGAAATGGGGTACGCGCATTCTTTCGAGTGCCATTATCCCGATGAAAACGGTAAAACGAGGTTGGCGGGCGGCTTTTACGGCGTGCAAATCGGCAGGGTGTTTTACGGCGAATCGATGTTCGCATTACAACCGGATGCGTCGAAAATCGCGTTTGCCTGCGCCGTGCCGTTTTTGGCGGATTTGGGTGTAGAACTGATAGACTGCCAGCAGGACACGGAACATATGCGCCGTTTCGGTTCGGAGCTGCTGCCGTTTGCGGATTTTGCCGAACGTCTGCGGATGTTGAACGCCGTGCCGTTGAAAGAGGAAATCGGGCGGCGCGAAGTGGCGTGCAGGGGGCTTTGATGGCGGCTTATGCTTCGGTCAGGTTCAAATATGGTGGATTATAGTGGATTAAATTTAAACCAGTACGGTGTTGCCTCGCCTTGCCGTACTATTTGTACTGTCTGCGGCTTCGTCGCCTTGTCCTGATTTAAATTTAATCCACTATAAAATTGGAAATGACGACAGCCGGGTAAAATCACGGTGAAAAATGAAAAATGCCGTCTGGAACTTGAAAACATCGGGTTTCAGACGGCATTTTGTTTGACGGTTTATTGCTTATTTGAGCGGGCGCACTTCAAGTCCGAACATACGGCGTGCGGTGTTCAGCATTTGGCAGCTGAAGCCCCATTCGTTGTCATACCATGCGAAGACTTTAATCATGTTGCCGTCAACGACTTTGGTCAGTGTTGCGTCGAAGTGGCTGGCTTCGGTAGTGTGGTTGAAGTCCATGGAAACCAAGGGCAGGGTGTTGTAGCCTAAAACGCCTTTGAGCGCGCCTGCTTCCGAGGCGGCTTTCATCAGTGCGTTGATTTCTTCGATTGTCGTGTCGCGCGCGGCTTGGAAGTTCAAATCTACCAATGATACGTTGACGGTCGGCACGCGGATGGCAAGCCCGTCGAGTTTGTCTTTCAATTCGGGCAGTACCAAACCGACGGCTTTTGCCGCGCCAGTTTTGGTCGGAATCATGTTTTCCACGCCGCTGCGGGCGCGGCGCAGGTCTTTGTGGCGCACGTCGGTAACGGTTTGGTCGTTGGTCAGCGCGTGGATGGTGGTCATCGCGCCTTTGACGATGCCGACGCTTTCGCTCAACACTTTGGCAACCGGCGAGAGGCAGTTGGTGGTGCAGGAAGCGTTGGAAACGACGGTCATGTCGGCGGTCAGGATGCTGTCGTTCACGCCGTACACGACGGTTGCATCGACATCGTCGCCGCCCGGTGCGGAAATGAGGACTTTTTTCGCGCCGCTTTCCAGATGAACTTTGGCTTTTTCTTTGCTGGTGAACGCGCCGGTGCATTCCATGACCAAATCGACACCGAGTTCTTTCCACGGCAGTTCGGCAGGGTTGCGGGTCGAGAAGAAGGGGATTTTGTCGCCGTTGACGATGAGGTTGCCGCCGTCGTGGGATACGTCGGCTTCAAAGCGTCCGTGCACGGTGTCGAATTTGGTGAGGTGGGCGTTGGTTTCAAGGCTGCCGCTGGCGTTGACGGCGACGATTTGGAGTTGGTCTTGAATCTGATAATCGTAGATGGCGCGCAAAACCTGGCGGCCGATGCGTCCGTAGCCGTTGATGGCGACTTTGATGCCCATGGTTCGTTCCTTTGTTGAGGGTTGGGTAGATTTTCGGGGCGGATTATAGCAAATTTGTAGTGGCGTGTAATTAATATTTTATTGAAAACGGCGCGGCCGGAAGGGTGGGCGGTAAGATGCGGACGGCACGGGTGCGGCGGACGGAGAGCTTGATAAAATGCCGTCTGAAACGGTTTTCAGACGGCATATCAGGGAAGGGTCAGGAGGCGGTATTCTGTGCGGCTTCCTGTTTGGCTTTGTATTGTTTGAGATATTCGAGGGCGGCGGCTTTTTCGCTGTCGCTGCCGTATTTCATATCGCGTTGGGCGCGGCGCAACTCGGCGCGTTCGCGGGCTTCGGCTATCTGTTTCGCCTGATAGTCTTTGCGGTTGTCGGCGGCGGCGAGGCGGTCTTGTTGGGTTTGCGCTTTTGCCATGGCTTTGGCGATGAGGTCGGCAGGGTTAAACGCCGGTTTTTTCGGTGTGTCGGGTGTTTGCGGACGCGCGTTGCGGACGGCGGCTTCGCGTTCGGCAAGCATGGCCTTGCGTTCGTCGGCTTCGCGCTGTTTGCGTTCGTTGCGTTTGAGGTAGCGCGCACGCGCGTGTTCGGCGGCGGCAAAACGGCTGTCGGCGGACAGGCTGAAGCGGCGCGCGCGGGGCAGGACGGTGTCGGCAACGGGCTGCATATGGATGCAGTCGACGGGGCAGGGGGCGACGCAGAGTCCGCAGCCGGTGCATTCGTCGGCGATGACGGTGTGCATAAGTTTGCCCGCACCCATAATGGCATCGGCAGGGCAGGCGCGGATGCAGGCGGTGCAGCCGATACAGGCGGTTTCGTCTATCTGGGCGAGTGCTTTGGCTTGGGTTTTGGCAGGTGCGACAAGGGGTTTGCCGAGCAGGGCGGAAATGTCCCGAATGACGGCTTCTCCGCCCGGGGCGCAGAGGTTGTACGCTTCGCCTGTTGCGACTGCCTGTGCGTAGGGCAGGCAGCCGTCGTAGCCGCATTCGCGGCATTGGGTTTGGGGAAGCAGGCGGTCTATGGCGGCGGCTGTGGCGGTCATGTCGGTGTGCGGCTCAAAATCGAAAGGGCGTATTTTAGCAGAATTGTATGCCGCGCCCGTTTCGGATGGTGCGCGGTGTTTTGTTATAATACGGCGGCGTATGCCGTTTCAGACGGCATTTTTCTGTATTTTCCTGTTCGGACGGTCTATGAACGAATTTTCGCTTGCCCCTATTGTGATTGTTTTGCTGGTGTCGGTCATTACGGTGATCCTGTGCCGCAAGTTCAACATTCCCTCCATGCTGGGCTACCTGCTGGTGGGCTTTTTGGCGGGGCCCGGTATGCTCAGCCTGATTCCGAAAAGCCATGCGACGGATTATTTGGGCGAAATCGGGATTGTGTTCCTGATGTTCAGCATCGGTTTGGAGTTCTCGCTGCCCAAGTTGAGGGCGATGAGGCGGCTGGTGTTCGGGCTGGGCGGTTTGCAGGTCGGCGTTACGATGCTGTCGGTAATGGGCATACTGATGCTTACGGGCGTGCCGTTCAATTGGGCGTTTGCCGTGTCGGGCGCGTTGGCGATGTCGTCCACGGCGATTGTGAGCCGGATTTTGTCGGAAAAGACGGAATTGGGGCAGCCGCACGGTCAGATGGCGATGGGCGTGCTGCTGATGCAGGACATCGCCGTCGTGCCGCTGATGATTCTGATTCCCGCGCTGGCGGGCGGAGGGGACGGAAATATTTGGGCGGCCTTGGGTTTGGCGTTTGCAAAAATGCTGCTGACGCTGGGGCTGCTGTTTTTCGTCGGCAGCAAAATTATGTCGCGATGGTTCAGGATGGTGGCAAAACACAAATCGTCCGAACTCTTTATGATCAATGTGCTGCTGGTAACCTTGGGTGTGGCTTATCTGACTGAGCTGGAAGGTTTGTCTATGGCGTTGGGCGCGTTTGTGGCGGGGATGCTGCTTTCGGAAACGGAATACCGTTTCCAAGTCGAAGACGACATCCGCCCGTTCCGCGATATCTTGCTCGGCTTTTTCTTTATCACGGTCGGCATGAAGCTGGACATTCAGGCATTAATCGGCGGCTGGCGGCAGGTATTGATGCTGTTGGCAATGCTGCTGGTGTTGAAGGCACTGGTTGTGTTTGCCATTGCCTTCAAAATGAAACATTCGGTCGGCGACAGCCTCAAAACGGCTTTGTATCTCGCGCAGGGCGGCGAGTTCGGCTTCGTGATGCTGGCCATTGCCGGGCAGCTTGATATGGTTTCGCTAGAATGGGAACAGGCGGCGACGGCGGCGGTTCTGCTGTCGATGATTATCGCGCCCTTCCTCTTGGGCGGCAGCGATGCACTGGTCGGGCGTTTGGTCAAGTCAAGCTGGGACATGAAGTCGCTCGATCTGCACAGTATGCTGGTAGAAACCATGAGCAAGTCCGACCATGTGCTGATTGTCGGCTTCGGCAGGGGCGGGCAGACGGTCGGACGCGTCCTTGCCCAAGAGGATATTCCGTATTTCGCGCTCGACTTGGACATTGCGCGGGTGCAGGTTGCCAGAAGTGCGGGCGAACCGGTGTCGTTCGGCGATGCGAAACGCAGGGAAGTATTGGAAGCCGCCGGTCTGGGACGGGCGAAAATGGTGGTGGTTACGCTCAACAATATGCACGAAACGCAACACGTTTTAGACAATGTGCTGTCCATGTATCCCAATATGCCCGTATATGTGCGCGCCACCAACGACGATTATGTGAAAACGTTTACCGATATAGGTGCGGAAGAAGCCGTGTCGGACACCAAAGAAACCGGACTCGTGCTGGCAGGCTATGCGATGTTAGGCAACGGCGCGTCGTATCGGCACGTCTATCAGACGATGGCAAATATCCGCCACAGCCGTTATGCCGCGTTGGAGGGACTGTTTGTCGGTAGTGATGATGAGGCAGGATTCGGCGAAACCGGCGAAACCGTCCGCCACGCCTTTCCTTTGGCTGCAGAAGCATACGCCGTCGGCAAAACAGTCGGCACGCTTCCGATGGCGGCTTACGGCATCAAACTCTTGTTCGTCCGCCGCCGCACCGGCCGGATTGAAAACCCGGATGCCTCGTTTACATTGGAAGGCGGTGACGTGTTGGTGGTCGCAGGCAAAAAAGAAGAAATTATCTCTTTTGAAAACTGGAGTTTGCAGGGAATATAAATGAAATGCCGAAATAAGGCTTGCGCCATTTCCGGTTATTTGGTTTAATAACGCTTTCGCAAATCGCAAGGGTGATTAGCTCAGTTGGTAGAGCGTCTGCCTTACAAGCAGAATGTCGGCGGTTCGACTCCGTCATCACCCACCAGGTTTCCTTTCATTGTTGCAAACAATGGATGCGCGGTGGTAGCTCAGTTGGTTAGAGTACCGGCCTGTCACGCCGGGGGTCGCGGGTTCGAGCCCCGTCCGCCGCGCCAAGTTTCAAAATACTGACTCTGTCGGTATTTTTTATACACGGGTGATTAGCTCAGTTGGTAGAGCGTCTGCCTTACAAGCAGAATGTCGGCGGTTCGACTCCGTCATCACCCACCAAGTTTTCTTTCATTGTTGCAAACAATGGATGCGCGGTGGTAGCTCAGTTGGTTAGAGTACCGGCCTGTCACGCCGGGGGTCGCGGGTTCGAGCCCCGTCCGCCGCGCCAAAAGTTAAGGAATACCAACCTCCGGTTGGTATTTTTTTGTTTGTATGCTTTGAAAAATGTTTGTTTCCGGATTTTGCCATTCCCATCCGGTTTTGCGCTGTACGATGTGTTTTAGCGCGGACTTGCTCAAAATCGGATGTGGTTCCGGTATTTGGGGCTTTGATTAGGGATGCGGACTTTCAATATATTTTTCTCAGCTACAACAACGAAGGCTTGATGTCTGTCGGGCAGGTAAGGGAGATTTTTGAGCGTTTCGGCAAATATAATTTGGTTCAAACGGAATATCGGCGTTTTAAGGCAGATAAGACAGAAAACCGTAATCATAAGGCAAATTCGATATTCGAATATCTGCATGAGACCTTTGCAAAAATAGTCTGTTAACGAAATTTGACGCATAAAAATGCGCCAAAAAATTTTCAATTGCCTAAAACCTTCCTAATATTGAGCAAAAAGTAGGAAAAATCAGAAAAGTTTTGCATTTTGAAAATGAGATTGAGCATAAAATTTTAGTAACCTATGTTATTGCAAAGGTCTCTGCATATTTTAGAAAAGACCTTTTATAGTGGATTAACAAAAACCAGTACAGCGTTGCCTCGCCTTAGCTCAAAGAGAACGATTCTCTAAGGTGCTGAAGCACCAAGTGAATCGATTCCGTACTATCCGTACTGTCTGCGGCTTCGTCGCCTTGTCCTGATTTTTGTTAATCCACTATAAAAATTCTTGCCGGATACTGCAAACAACGCCGGTTTGCATTCCTGATGGCGGTGGTTTTCTTAGACGAACGCCCGAACACGCAGGAATGGATAGGCTTGGGGCTGGTTACGGCGGGCGTGTTGACGCTGGCACTGAAACGGTAAAGCCGCAAGAAATAAATGAAATGCCGTCTAAAAAACTGTTTTCAGACGGCATTTTCGTTTCTGTCCATCCTCAGCACTCGACCACGCGCACGGATACGGGGACGGCTTTTTTCCGGAGCGTGGCGGCGAGTCCGGCAAGCGAGGTTTCTTTGTAGGTGGACTTCATGTCGCGCCCTGTCTGTAACATGGTTCGGATGACTTCGTCGAGCGAGACTTTTTTGTCCGTGCCGTCTTCCAAAAGCGCGAGGGTGCCGAGTTTGAGGGCTTTTTCGGCGGCGATGCCGTTGCGCTCGATGCAGGGGATTTGCACCAGTCCGCCGACGGGGTCGCAAGTCAGCCCCAAATGGTGTTCCATCGCCATTTCGGCGGCGTTTTCCACTTGTTTGGGCGTGCCGCCGATGACTTCGGCATATGCGCCCGCCGCCATCGAACACGCTACGCCGACTTCGCCCTGACAGCCGACATCCGCACCGGAAATGGAGGCGTTGGTCTTGTAGAGGATGCCGATTGCGCCTGCGGTGAGCAGGAAGTTTTCGACGCGTTCCTGTGTGGCGTGCGGATTGAACTTGCGGAAATAGTGCAATACGGCGGGAATGATGCCTGCCGCGCCGTTGGTCGGTGCGGTAACGACGCGTCCGCCGACGGCGTTTTCTTCGTTGACCGCCATGGCGTACACCATCGGCCAGAGCTGGGTGTTGACGATTTCGGTTTCGCGCAGGACTTTGAGCTTGGCGGCAAGCTGCGGGGCGCGGCGGCGGACGTTCAATCCGCCGGGCAGTTCGCCGTCCGCACCCAAGCCGCGTTTGATGCAGCCTTCCATAACCTCGGCAACGGCAGCGGCGCGGCGGCGGATTTCGGCTTCGCCGCATCCGGCAAGCGCGGCTTCGTTTGCCAACACGACTTCGGAGATGTCGAGCCGGTTCAGACGGCATCGGGCAAGCAGTTCGGCGCAACTGGTATAGGGATAGGGAACGGCTTTTTCCGTTTCCGCCTGCCGGTCAAAATCTTCTTCGGTAACGACAAAGCCGCCGCCGACCGAATAATAAACCTGTTCCTTCAATACCGTGCCGTCTGAAGCATAGGCGGTAAAACGCAGACCGTTGGGGTGTTTGGGCAGCACTTGATTGCCGAGTATGTTCAGGTCGCGGTCGGGGATGAAGCGGATTTCTTGCCCGTTGAGCCGGAGGATGTGCTGCGTGCGGATGCGTTCGAGGCGTTCGGGAATGCCGGCAAGCGGGATGTCGTGCGGCAGGCTGCCTTCCAAACCGAGCATCAGCGCGTCAAATGTACCGTGTCCGTATCCGGTCAGTGCGAGCGAGCCGTAAATGTCGATGACGATGCGAACAGCCTGTGCATCCAAACCTGTCGCAAAGGCGGCGGCTGCCTTCATCGGGCCGACCGTATGCGAACTGGAAGGCCCGATACCGATTTTGAAAATATAGTGGATTAAATTTAAACCAGTACAGCGTTGCCTCGCCTTAGCTCAAAGAGAACGATTCTCTAAGGTGCTGAAGCACCAAGTGAATCGGTTCCGTACTATTTGTACTGTCTGCGGCTTCGTCGCCTTGTCCTGATTTTTGTTAATCCACTATATCAAAAATGCTGATCATGGTTTTGCTCCGAAAGGCGGTTTCAGACGGCATGGCTTCCGTTTGACAAACCAAAAGGAGACGCGGCACGATGCCCGTCTCCTTTTTTAAAACGGCACTTATGCGTCGATATTTTGGGCAATCAGCGCGTTGTTTTCGATAAAGGCACGGCGCGGCTCGACCTCGTCGCCCATCAGCGTAACGAACACTTCGTCGGCGGCAATGGCATCTTCGATGCGCACTTTCAACAGGCGGCGCACGGCGGGATCCATCGTGGTTTCCCACAGCTGCTCGGGGTTCATCTCGCCCAAGCCTTTGTATCGTTGGATGGACATACCTTTTTGGGCAACGCTCATCAAGATGTCCAAAGCGGTTTCAAAGCTGTCCGCGTCGTACCCGTTTTCGCCTTTGTAAAGCTTGGCACCCTCGCCGACCATGCCTTTGAGCGCGGCGGCGGTTTGGGTGAGGGTTTGGTAGGCTTTGCTGTTGAGGAACTTGGGTTCGATGTAGCTGACCATGACGTTGCCGTGCAGCTTGCGCGTGATTTTGATGAACCGGTGTCCTTCATGACCTTCGATGCGTTCGAGGGCGACTTCTTTTTCGTCAAGCAGACCGGAAAGTTCGGCAACGGCTTTATCGGCGTTTTCAGACGACGTCAAATCAATGGGCGACGCGTGTAGCATGGCGCGCAGGACGAGTTCGTCTACGAAGCGGCTTTCCTGTTCGATGACGGTTTTTGCCAACAGGAATTGTTTGGCGGTGTCGGCAAGTTCTGCGCCTTCGATGGTGCGGCCGTCTGAAATGATTTTGGCTTTTTCCAAGGCAAGACCGAGCAGCCATTGGTCTTTTTCCAACTCGTCCTTGAGGTAACGTTCCTGTTTGCCGTATTTCGCTTTATACAAAGGCGGCTGGGCGATATAGATGTAGCCGCGCTCGACCAGTTCGGGCATTTGGCGGTAGAAGAAGGTCAAAAGCAAGGTGCGGATATGCGCGCCGTCCACATCGGCATCGGTCATGATAATGATGCGGTGGTAACGCAGCTTCTCGGCATTGAATTCTTCTTTGCCGATGCCCGCGCCCAACGCGGTAATCAAAGCGGCTACTTCCTGACTGGCGAGCATTTTTTCAAAGCGCGCTTTTTCGACGTTCAAAATCTTGCCCTTAAGCGGCAAAATCGCTTGGAATTTGCGGTCGCGCCCCTGCATGGCGGAACCGCCTGCAGAATCGCCCTCGACCAGATAAAGTTCTGACAATGCGGGGTCTTTTTCTTGGCAGTCGGCGAGTTTACCGGGTAGCCCCAAGCCGTCCATCACGCCTTTGCGGCGGGTGATTTCGCGGGCTTTGCGGGCGGCTTCGCGCGCGCGGGCGGCATCGACGATTTTGCCGGTGATGATTTTGGCTTCGGCAGGGTTTTCTTCGAGGAAGTCGGTCAGGGCTTGGCTGATGACTTCGTTGACGACGGGACCGATTTCGCCGGAAACCAGTTTGTCTTTGGTTTGGGACGAAAATTTGGGGTCGGGCAGTTTGACGGACAACACGCAGGTCAAACCTTCGCGCATATCGTCGCCGGCGGTTTCCACTTTGGCTTTTTTGGCGACTTCGTTGGCTTCGATGTAGCTGTTGATGGTGCGCGTCATCACTTGGCGCAACGCGGTCAGGTGCGTACCGCCGTCGCGCTGAGGGATGTTGTTGGTGAAGCACTGCACGCTTTCCTGATAGCTGTCGTTCCATTGCATTGCGCATTCGACGCTCATGCCGTCTTTCTCGCCGAACGCGTAGAAGATTTTTTCGTGCAAGGGCGTTTTTTTGCGGTTCATGTATTGCACGAATCCAGCCACGCCGCCGGAAAGGGCGAAGCTTTCGTGTTTGCCGTCGCGCTCGTCGGTCAATTCGATGTCCACGCCGTTGTTCAGGAACGAAAGTTCGCGGATGCGTTTGGCAAGGATGTCGAAGCTGTATTCGACGTTGCCGAAGGTTTCCGTACTGGCGAGGAAGCGCACGGTCGTGCCTTTTTTATCGGAATCGCCGACCACTTTCAGCGGCTCTTCGGTTTCGCCGCGCACGAAGCGGACGAAGTGTTCTTTGCCGTCGCGGTAGATGGTCAGCGTTACCCAGTCGGACAGCGCGTTGACGACCGACACGCCCACGCCGTGCAGGCCGCCGGAGATTTTGTAGCTGTTGTTGTCGAATTTACCGCCCGCGTGCAATACGGTCATGATGACTTCGGCGGCGGAGCGTCCTTCTTTCGGGTGGATGCCGGTGGGCATACCGCGCCCGTTGTCGGCGACGCTGACGGAATGGTCGGCGTGGATGGTAACGGTGATTTTGTCGCAATGTCCGGCGAGTGCTTCGTCAATGGCGTTGTCCAATACTTCGAACACCATGTGGTGCAGGCCGCTGCCGTCCTGCGTGTCGCCGATGTACATACCGGGGCGTTTGCGTACCGCTTCCAAGCCTTCGAGCACCTGAATGCTGTCGGCGCCGTATTCTTCGTGTTTTTGTTCAGTCATATTTTTTGCCGGATTTTGAAAAGATTTTGCGATGCCGCCAAAACAAGTCCGCACCTTGTAGAAAAAGCGGGCGGGACGACATATATAATTGTGTATTATAGCCGATTTTGCCGCCTAATTCAGCGTTATCCGCATCAGTGTGCCGCCGGGAAAAGATGAAACGGTACGTTTGCCTCCGGCATCAGGTCGGGGATTGTCCCGTAAAGTGGCAAAAGCGTTTTTTTGCCACTAAAATCTACACCCTATACTTTTCGGACAGGGGCGCGGAAATGGAAATATGGAATATGTTGGACACTTGGCTCGGTGCCGTCCCGATACGTGCGGAGGCGGTCGAATCCGTGGCGGTGGTCGCGGCTTTGCTGCTGGCGCGCGCCCTTCTGTTGAATATCCACTTCAAACGGCATCCGGATTTCGGCATCGAAAGCAAGCGGCGGTTTTTGGTTGCCAGCCGCAATATAACGCTGCTTTTGGTGCTGTTTTCGCTGGCATTTATCTGGTCGGCGCAAATCCAAACGCTGGCTTTGTCGATGTTTGCGGTGGCGGCGGCGGTCGTCGTGGCGACGAAGGAACTGATTATGTGTCTGTCGGGCAGCATTTTAAGGTCTGCCACCCAGCAATACTCGGTCGGCGACTATATCGAAATCAACGGCCTGCGCGGGCGCGTGGTCGACATCAACCTGTTGAACACGCTGATGATGCAGGTCGGTCCGAACCCCTTGGTCGGACAGCTTGCGGGAACCACCGTTTCTTTCCCCAACAGCCTGTTGTTGAGCCACCCCGTGCGCCGCGACAATATTTTGGGCGACTACGTCATCCATACGGTCGAAATCCCGGTTCCCATCCATTTGGATTCGGATGAAGCCGTATGCCGTCTGAAAGCCGTACTCGAGCCCTTGTGCGCGCCCTACATCCCCGCCATCCAACGGCATTTGGAAAACGTGCAGGCGGAAAAACTGTTTATCACGCCCGCCGCCAAACCGCGCGTTACCCGCGTGCCGTACGATGACAAGGCATACCGCATCATCGTCCGCTTCGCCTCCCCCGTTTCAAAGCGGCTGGAAATCCAACAGGCGGTTATGGACGAATTTTTGCGCGTACAATACCGCCTGTTAAATTACCCCGCCGGCTCCGAAACACTTTAACTTTCCCCGACCGACCCCATTTCCGGCTTCAGACGGCATATTGCCGATATGCTGTCTGAAGCACAACACGCAAAGGAAACCCATCTTATGACTGACAACGCACTGCTCCATTTGGGCGAAGAACCCCGTTTTGATCAAATCAAAACCGAAGACATCAAACCCGCCCTGCAAACCGCCATTGCCGAAGCGCGCGAACAAATCGCCGCCATCAAAGCCCAAACGCACACCGGCTGGGCAAACACTGTCGAACCCCTGACCGGCATCACCGAACGCGTCGGCAGGATTTGGGGCGTGGTGTCGCACCTCAACTCCGTCACCGACACGCCCGAACTGCGCGCCGCCTACAATGAATTAATGCCCGAAATTACCGTCTTCTTCACCGAAATCGGACAAGACATCGAGCTGTACAACCGCTTCAAAACCATCAAAAACTCCCCCGAGTTCGACACCCTCTCCCACGCGCAAAAAACCAAACTCAACCACGATCTGCGCGATTTCGTCCTCAGCGGCGCGGAACTGCCGCCCGAACAGCAGGCAGAATTGGCAAAACTGCAAACCGAAGGCGCGCAACTTTCCGCCAAATTCTCCCAAAACGTCCTAGACGCGACCGACGCGTTCGGCATTTACTTTGACGATGCCGCACCGCTTGCCGGCATTCCCGAAGACGCGCTCGCCATGTTTGCCGCTGCCGCGCAAAGCGAAGGCAAAACAGGCTACAAAATCGGTTTGCAGATTCCGCACTACCTCGCCGTCATCCAATACGCCGACAACCGCAAACTGCGCGAACAAATCTACCGCGCCTACGTTACCCGCGCCAGCGAGCTTTCAGACGACGGCAAATTCGACAACACCGCCAACATCGACCGCACGCTCGAAAACGCCCTGCAAACCGCCAAACTGCTCGGCTTCAAAAACTACGCCGAATTGTCGCTGGCAACCAAAATGGCGGACACCCCCGAACAAGTTTTAAACTTCCTGCACGACCTCGCCCGCCGCGCCAAACCCTACGCCGAAAAAGACCTCGCCGAAGTCAAAGCCTTCGCCCGCGAAAGCCTCGGCCTCGCCGATTTGCAACCGTGGGACTTGGGCTACGCCGGCGAAAAACTGCGCGAAGCCAAATACGCATTCAGCGAAACCGAAGTCAAAAAATACTTCCCCGTCGGCAAAGTATTAAACGGACTGTTCGCCCAAATCAAAAAACTCTACGGCATCGGATTTACCGAAAAAACCGTCCCCGTCTGGCACAAAGACGTGCGCTATTTTGAATTGCAACAAAACGGCGAAACCATAGGCGGCGTTTATATGGATTTGTACGCACGCGAAGGCAAACGCGGCGGCGCGTGGATGAACGACTACAAAGGCCGCCGCCGTTTTTCAGACGGCACGCTGCAACTGCCCACCGCCTACCTCGTCTGCAACTTCACCCCGCCCGTCGGCGGCAAAGAAGCCCGCTTGAGCCATGACGAAATCCTCACCCTCTTCCACGAAACCGGACACGGCCTGCACCACCTGCTTACCCAAGTCGACGAACTGGGCGTATCCGGCATCAACGGCGTAGAATGGGACGCAGTCGAACTGCCCAGTCAGTTTATGGAAAATTTCGTTTGGGAATACAATGTCTTGGCGCAAATGTCCGCCCACGAAGAAACCGGCGTTCCCCTGCCGAAAGAACTCTTCGACAAAATGCTCGCCGCCAAAAACTTCCAACGCGGAATGTTCCTCGTCCGCCAAATGGAGTTCGCCCTCTTTGATATGATGATTTACAGCGAAGACGACGAAGGCCGTCTGAAAAACTGGCAACAGGTTTTAGACAGCGTGCGCAAAGAAGTCGCCGTCGTCCGACCGCCCGAATACAACCGCTTCGCCAACAGCTTCGGCCACATCTTCGCAGGCGGCTATTCCGCAGGCTATTACAGCTACGCGTGGGCGGAAGTATTGAGCGCGGACGCATACGCCGCCTTTGAAGAAAGCGACGATGTCGCCGCCACAGGCAAACGCTTTTGGCAGGAAATCCTCGCCGTCGGCGGATCGCGCAGCGCGGCAGAATCCTTCAAAGCCTTCCGCGGACGCGAACCGAGCATAGACGCACTCTTGCGCCACAGCGGCTTCGACAACGCGGCTTGATCGATGTGAACAAAAAATGCCGTCTGAAACAATCAAACAGTGTTTCAGACGGCATCAGCATTTGCGCGGTTTCGTCATTTTCACAAAAACAGCAAACCAAAATCCCGCCATTCTCGCAAAAACAAAAAATCAAAAACAGTGGGCGTAGGGTGGGCTGAAGCCCACCCTACATCCCACCTTACATCCCACCTTACGGATTCGCCCTACGCCCAAAAAATAAAAAATGCCGTCTGAAACGGTCAAACAACGCTTCAGACAGCATTTTTTGGCAGTCCTTACCCGATCAGCCCCAAGTGCGACAAGAGTGTCCAAGTGCCGATGGCGATCAGCACCAGCCCGCCGGCAAACTCCGCACGTTTCCCAAACAGCCCGCCCAACGCCCCGCCCGCCGCCAGCCCGACCGCCACCATCACCGTCGTCGCCATACCGATGATTGCGGCGGCAAAGGCGATGTTTACCTCCATAAACGCCAAGCCCACCCCGACTATCATGGAATCAATACTGGTTCCAAAAGCAGTCAAAACCGTCATCCATAGGCTTTCCCGTTTGCTTTCGCGCACATCTTCCGCCTTGCCGGACAGCCCTTCGCGCATCATTTTCAGACCCAGCCCGCCCAGCAGGACGAAAGCCGCCCAATGGTCCCATTCGCTGATAAACGGTTTGGCATAAAAACCGCCTACCCAGCCTGCCAGCGGCGTGAGTGCCTCAACCGAGCCGAACACCAAAGCCGTTGCTGCAATTTTGCGCGGGGGCATCCTGACCGCCGCACCCTTTGCCAGCGCGACGGCAAACGCATCCATCGACATCCCCAGCGCAATCAAGAGCAAAGCATAAAAACCCATACCGCACCCGTCCTTAAAAAGGGCGGATTATAGCAAAACAGCAAAACGCGAAAAACGCCGCGTAAAGCAGTTTTCGTGCGCGGGGCGGTTCGCAGGGGAATCCGGAACCGTAGGGCGGATGCGTCGGATGGAACGTAGGTGGGACTTAGGGCGGGTTGTAGGGTGGGCTTCAGCCCACCAATTCTGCCAAACCAACTCATCCAATCCCGCCAATTCCACCGCATCAAGGGTTTTTGGCAAACCGTCGGGATTCGGCGGTTTCGGTTTTTGGCGGGGATTGGCGGAATGGTTGGTTTGGGTTGGTGGGAATGGTTGGATTGGCGGAGGTGGTTGGATTGGTGGGCTGAAGCCCACCCTACACATCCACCCTACGCACCTACGCCTCACCCTACGTCCCGCCCGACTCATCTGCCCCGCGTCCGTCCTGCGGATTTTGGCGGCGGCGGGAGCTTTACCCTCCCCAATCCAAAGGGTAAATGCCTTTTTCAACGTCTTTGAAGAAGGAAGAATAACGCCATTCCTTCACACTCGCCGCATACCCGTGTTTCACGGGGTTGAAATAAATATAATCCCGGTGGTTGTTTAAATCTTGTTCGTCCCGGATCAGGTGTTCCCAAAACCTGCGCTGCCAAATGCCGGCTTCGCGTTTTTTTGTTTTACTCCCGTTGGGGGCGCGGCACTCTTTGGGGATGAGTTGGGAAAACCGGGTTTTCAAATATGCAATCCGTATCGGGTAATCGTGGTCGCCTTCCGGCAGCCGCATAATGAAATGCAGGTGATCCGGCAAAATACAAATTGCCGCCGTTTCAAACGGATAACGTGTTTTCGTTTCACGATAGGCGAGGCGCAGCCTGTCGATATGCCGTATCAGGTAATCCTTCGTCCTGTCTTGCAAAGCCAATGTGAAAAAATAGTGCGCCCCGCGCGTGAAGTCCCTCCGGTAATTTGACATATTTATCCCCTTTTTAGCCCGATGGGCGGAAACCTGTATTATTCCTTGTTTTCAGGGCGTGCGGGAGGATTTTTAGGGGATTTGCAGGGAAATGGGTAGGGAGGGCGTAGGGCTGATGTGTAGGCTGTAGGGTGTTTCGTAGGGTGGGCTTCAGCCCACCAACTCCACCAATCCAACCGAATCCAACCGAATCCAACCGTTTCCACCGCATCAAGGGTTTTGGCGAACCGGCGGGATTCGGTGGGTTTCGGTTTTCGGCGGGAAATGGCGGAATTGGTGGGAGCGACGGCAGGGTGGGATTGGTGGAGTTGGTGGAATGGTGGAATGGTGGAATGGTGGGCTAAAGCCCACCCTACAGCGGCAAAGGGGAATAGAAAATGCCGCCCGAGCGGTTCGGGCGGCATTTGTTTTCACGGCGGGGTCAAACCCGACCATTGTCCTTATTGGCGGCAGATAGATGGCAAGAATTTTGCTTTTACAGAACCTGCTTTACAAGTCCACTCGAACGAGCCTGAGTTTTGTTTGCCTTCCAGTACCAAGGTTGCGCCGCTGATGTCTTTGTTTACACCCTGAGTTTTCATTGTAGAAGTAATGGTAGCACCCGAAACTTCTACCTTAGCCACATACTTACCTGTAATCTCAGAAGCACTGGCAATACCTGCGGAAGCATTGTTTTTCGGGAATGTGCCTTTGTCGGAATAATACTCGACCACTGCGGTTTTTTGACCTTCGGCCAAAGTCAGGGCTTCGGACATTTGGGCGCGCGCGGTGTAGTCTTGGTATGCGGGCAGGGCGACGGCTGCCAAGATACCGACGATGGCGATGACGATCATCAGCTCGATCAGAGTGAAACCTTTTTGGATTGCTTTCATTTGGATGATTCCTGTTTGAAAATGTTTAAGTTTGATTGGAAATTTGCGGCATCCGCCGCAAACGTAAACCCGTAATGTATTTGACCGTGGTCTTTTTTGCTTCGGTTCGCCTTCTTACCAGCAAGCGGCGTGCCAAAAACGGGTTCGGCTCGGTATTTTACAGAATATTTTTTATTTGTCCGTTTGGTATGGGTATTTTTTTATATCAACGCGGCGCGGCTTGCGGCGGAATAATGCGGTGGGCTGACGTTTTTTTGTCAGTTGTGACAATTTTTGTCAGTTTCGGGCTGACGTTTTTTGTCAGATTTTGTCAGATTGGGTTTTTTTTGGTTTTTTTGGGGGTGGGGTGGGATTGGCGGAATGACGAAATATAAGTTTCCGTGCGGACGGGTCCGGATTCCCGCCTGCGCGGGAATGACGGATCTGTCCGCACGAAAACCCGTATCCCGTCATTCCCACGAAAGTGGGAATCTAGAAACTCAAAGCTGCAAGAATTTATCAGAAATGACTGAAACTCAACGAACCTGGATTCCCACTTTCGTGGGAATGACGGAGGAGAGGTTGCTGTTTTCCCGATAAATGCCCGCAATCTCAAATCCCGTCATTCCCGCAAAAACAAAAAATCAAAAACTGAAATTTCGTCATTCCCGCGCAGGCGGGAATCCAGAAACTCAAAGTTGCAAGAATTTATTAGAAATGGCTGAAACTCAACGAACCTGGATTCCCGCTTTCGCGGGAATGACGCGGAAAAGTTACTGTGATTTCGGATAAATTTTCGCAACGCTTAATTTCCGTTTTACCCGATAAATGCCCGCAATCTCAAATCCCGTCATTCCCCAAAAACAAAAAATCAAAAACAAAAATTTCGTCATTCCCGCGCAGGCGGGAATCTAGAGTTGTCGGTACGGAAACTTATCGGAAAAAACGGTTTCTTTAGATTTTACGTTCTAGATTCCCGCTTTCGCGGGAATGACGCGGAAAAGTTGGCTGTGGGGCGGGAATGGCGGGCTGTAGGGTGGGCTTCAGCCCACCGCCTCCGCCAACTTCAGACGGCATAGGTTTGCCGGCACCGGTAAGATTGTCGGATTTGTCGGATTTGTCGAGGTGGCGGATTTGTCGAGGTGGCGGATTGGTGTGATTGGTGTGATTGGTGTGATTGGTGGGCTGAAGCCCACCCTACGAACACCCTACGTCCCACTGCGATGCGCGACCATATAAAAATGCGGGGTGGGGTGTGGAAATGCCGTCTGAAGCGGTCAAATGACGTTTCAGACGGCATTTTTATGCCCGGTTATTTCCGGTAGCGGACGGCGCGGGACAGGATTTCTTCAATTTCCATCCACATAATGCCCCCTTACAGCAAACCGGCCTGACCCAGTGCGGGGTCGGTCGCGCGGGCGGCTTGTGCGTCTTCGACAGTCAGTCCGAGGGCTTTTGCCACGCCTTCGCCGTATGCCGGATCGCAACGGTAGCAGTTGCGGATATGGCGGTATTTGATGAAGTCGGGCGCGTCGCCCATTGCGGCGGCGGTGTTGCCGAACAATGCCTGTTTCTGCGCGTCGTTCATCAGGTTGAACAGGGCGCGCGGTTGGCTGAAATAGTCGTCATCGTCTTGGCGGTAGTCCCAGTGCGCCGCGTCGCCGTTGATTTTCAAAGGCGGTTCGGCGAAGTCGGGCTGCTGCTGCCATTGGCCGAAGCTGTTGGGTTCGTAGTGCGGCAGGCTGCCGTAGTTGCCGTCGGCGCGTCCTTGTCCGTCGCGCTGGTTGCTGTGAACAGGGCAACGCGGACGGTTGACAGGGATTTGGCGGAAGTTCACGCCCAAGCGGTAGCGTTGCGCGTCGGCGTAATTGAACAAACGCGCCTGCAACATTTTATCTGGGCTGGCGCCGACACCGGGAACGAGGTTGCTCGGTGCGAAGGCGGATTGTTCCACATCGGCGAAGAAGTTTTCGGGATTGCGGTTCAACTCGAATTCGCCCACTTCAATCAGCGGATAGTCTTTTTTCGGCCAAACTTTGGTCAAGTCAAACGGATGATACGGCACTTTTTCCGCATCGGCTTCAGGCATGACTTGGATGTACATCGTCCATTTCGGAAACTCGCCGCGCTCGATGGCTTCGTACAGGTCGCGCTGATGGCTTTCACGGTCGTCGGCGATGATTTTGGCGGCTTCTTCGTTGGTCAGGTTTTTAATGCCTTGTTGGGTGCGGAAATGGAATTTCACCCAAAAACGCTCGCCTGCTTCGTTCCAGAAGCTGTAGGTATGCGAACCGAAGCCGTGCATATGGCGGTAGCCGGCGGGGATGCCGCGGTCGCTCATCACGATGGTAACTTGGTGCAGTGCTTCGGGCAGCAGCGTCCAGAAGTCCCAGTTGTTTGTGGCAGAGCGCATATTGGTGCGCGGGTCGCGTTTGACGGCTTTGTTCAGGTCGGGGAACTTACGCGGGTCGCGCAGGAAGAACACGGGCGTGTTGTTGCCGACCACATCCCAGTTGCCTTCTTCGGTATAGAACTTCAACGCAAAACCGCGGATGTCGCGTTCTGCATCGGCTGCGCCGCGTTCGCCTGCCACGGTGGTGAAACGGGCGAACATCTCGGTTTTTTTGCCGACTTCGCTGAAGATTTTGGCGCGGGTGTATTTGGTGATGTCGTGCGTTACGGTAAACGTACCGAACGCGCCCGAACCTTTGGCGTGCATACGGCGTTCGGGGATGACTTCGCGCACGAAGTCGGCGAGTTTTTCATTCAGCCACAAATCCTGCGCCAGCAGAGGGCCGCGAGGACCGGCGGTCAGGCTGTTTTGATTGTCGGCAACAGGCGCGCCGTTGTTCATGGTCAGATGGGTTACAGGGCATTTGGAGGTAGTCATCGCTCTTGTTCCTTTTCTCAGGTTGGTCAAATGGGGGTAAACGGCTTACAGTACGATTTGGCGGAAAGCGTATTCGTAGCCGGTTTCTTGATTGCAATAAATTTCTTGAATCGACATTTTATTTCCCTTTTGTAAAAACTATGGATGCGACTATACGCCAAGATTTTCGCTATTAAAACTATGAAATCGATTTAATATTATTATAAGCAATCGGTTCTTGATTTTCGTTTGTTTTTTGTTATCGAACGGAATCCGAACCCGCCCATTAAAACCATTTATAATGCAATGACGCTTTGCGGCATTTTTTGCGCCGACAGGCTGAAAATAACAATTTCCCCCACATTATCATGACCTTACTCGGAATAAAGCTCAAACAGACCCAGCAGCTCAACCAGCGGCTGCAACAATCTTTGCGCGTATTGCAGATGTCGGGTATCGAACTTGAACGCGAGGTCGAAAACTGGCTGTCGGACAACCCCCTGCTCGAACGCAAAGACACGGATGAATTTTCCGATGCCGAGTTCAGCCATTACACTGCGCCTGCCCGTCAAATCGGCGGAGACGAAGGCGAAGATATGCTGTCCAACATCGCCGGCGAGCAGGATTTCAAGCAATACCTGCACGCGCAAGTATGCGAACACCCGCTTTCCGACCAAGAATCCGCCTGTGTCCACATCCTCATCGATTTCCTTGACGAGCAAGGTTATCTGACCGACAGCATCGAAGACATCCTCGACCATACGCCCTTGGAGTGGATGTTGGATGAAGCAATGCTGAAACAAGCCCTGACCGCATTGAAAAAATTCGACCCGGCAGGCGTGGCCGCCGCCGATTTGAACGAATCGCTGATACTGCAGATAGAAAGATCGGGCGAATGTGCTGCCAAACCCTCCGCCCTGCATATCGTCCGAAACGCCCTCGACAGCATTGACGGCAACCGCAGCCAAACCCTCGCGCGAATAAAAAAACGCCTGCCCCAAACCGACAGCGGCACACTCGAAGCCGCACTCGACCTCATTGCTTCGCTCAATCCCTTTCCCGCCGTCGGTTTTGCCTCGTCCACACCCACGCCGTATTCTGACGAGGCGCTCGCCAACCTGCTGGCTTTCCGCGGCATGGAGGTTTCTCGCCGCACCATTGCCAAATACAGAGAATCCTTTGAGATTCCGGCAGCACACAAACGCAAAACCGCAGAATAATTGCCGAATAATCTTATAAAGACAACAAACCAAAAGCCGGCATTTCTGCGAAAGCGGGAATGCCGAATCCGTCCGCGCGGAAACCTGCATCCCGTCATTCCCGCGAAAGAGGGAATCTAGAAACGCAAAGCTGCAAGAATTTATCGGAAATGACCGAAACTCAACGAACCTGGATTCCCGCTTTCGCGGGAATGACGGGGGTTTGGCGGGAATGCCGAGGGTTTGGGATTTCTGTTTTTGAATTTCTGTTTTTGTGAGAATGGCAAGATTTTCGGTTCTTGTATGGATAACGAGATTTTAGATGGCGGGAATTTGTCGGGAAAACAGCAATCTGAGACCTTTGCAAAAATAGTCTGTTAACGAAATTTGACGCATAAAAATGCGCCAAAAAATTTTCAATTGCCTAAAACCTTCCTAATATTGAGCAAAAAGTAGGAAAAATCAGAAAAGTTTTGCATTTTGAAAATGAGATTGAGCATAAAATTTTAGTAACCTATGTTATTGCAAAGGTCTCAATCTTTACCGTCATTCCCACGAAAGTGGGAATCTAGAAACGCAAAGTTGCAAGAATTTATCGGAAATGACCGAAACTCAACGAACCTGGATTCCCGCTTTCGCGAGAATGACGAGGGTTTGGCGGGAATGCCGAGGGTTTGGGATTTCTGTTTTTGAATTTCTGTTTTTGTGAGAATGGCAAGATTTTCGGTTCTTGTATGGATAACGAGATTTTAGATGGCGGGAATTTGTCAGGAAAACAGCAACCCTCCGCCGTCATTCCCACGAAAGTGGGAATCTAGAAACTCAAAGTTGCAAGAATTTATCGGAAATGACCGAAACTCAACGAACCTGGATTCCCGCTTTCGCGGGAATGACGAGGGTTTGGGATTTCTGTTTTTGAATTTCTGTTTTTGTGAGAATGGCAAGATTTTCGGTTCTTGTATGGATAACGAGATTTTAGATGGCGGGAATTTGTCAGGAAAACAGCAACCCTCCGCCGTCATTCCCACGAAAGTGGGAATCTAGAAACGCAAAGTTGCAAGAATTTATCGGAAATGACCGAAACTAAACGAACCTGAATTCCCGCTTTCGAGGGAATGACGGGGGTGTGGCGGGAATGACGGGGGTTTATCAGAAATGACCGAAACTCAAAAGCGGGCAGCCTTGTTTACGCCTTCAAAATATCGAGTAATTTCAAATCGACTTTTTCGGCATCGAATTTATCTTTGGCAATCGCATAACTTGCATTCCCCATCAGGCGGATGGCTTCCCTGTTTTCGATAAAATAAATCATTTTTTCGGCCAAGATGCGGGGATTCCAAGGTTCGATCAGGAAGCCGTTGACCTTGTCGGCGACCGTTTCCCTGCATCCGGGGACATCCGTCGTAATCACTGCCCTGCCGACGGCCATTGCCTCCTGAGTGCTTCGGGGAACGCCTTCCCTATAATAAGACGGCAATACGAATATATGATGTTCTTTTATCACTTCGGAAACATTGTTCACAAAACCGGGGAAACGGATAATATCGCGGGCGGCAAGCCGTTCCAAATCGCCCCCCCCCCCGCGTGATTTGTCGATTGCGCCCAAAGCGGTAAAAACCGTATCGGGGTATTTGTCCTTAACCTGTTCCGCCGCCCGAATAAAATCATCAATCCCCTTTTCTTTCAGAAATCTGCCGATAAAGAGGAATTTTACGGGTTCTTTTTCATCGGGAATATCCGCCTCGGAATAAGGATATTGCCGCAAATCCAGACCGATTCCGCCCAAAATATGGATGTTTTTTATTTTGATGCCGTATTTGTCCGTCAGTTCGTCTTTGTCGTCGGGGTTTAATACAATCAGGCTTTCCAACATCGGCAGGGCAATGCGGTACAAGGTGATTAAAATCCCCTTTATGATTTTTGTTTTTAACGGTATGCCTTCCGGCTGCGGGGTAAATGCGAATCCCAAACCTTCCAGCATCCCGACGATTCTGGGCACGCCTGCCAATTTTGCAGCAAAAGTGCCGAAAATCACGGGTTTTGCGAAATAAGGGAAAACCAAATCCGGCGATATTTTTTTGAGTTCTTTAAAGATGAGGAAGGTGGATTTTATATCGGAAAACGGGTTCAGCCCGCTGCGGTTTGAACGGTAGGTAACGGGTGTTACCCCCATTTCCCTGATAATGTCCAATTCGTTGTCGGAAAACTCCGATACAAAGGCATACACCTGATGGTTTTTGCCGATTAATTTTTTAATGACGGGGGCGCGGAAACCGTAAATGCTGGATGCGACTGTTGTGATAAAAACGATTTTCATAAGGCGGACACCTTGAATTATAGGATTGGAAATGCGGTCTGCATTGATGAAATGCCGGATACGGGGCGCGGCGGGCAAACCTTTGCCAAGCGCACCGCATCCGACGCTTCGCCCGCCCGGGCAGGGGCGGCTTCAGACGGCATTTTATCCTGAAATCCGCTGCATAACGCCCGGCGATATACAGTATCGCGTTTTGTGATGATTTTACACCCAAAGGGAAAACGGACTTATTTGAATGGCGGTTTAATCGCGGCGGTTGTTTGCGGTTTGATAAGGCTGATTTGCGTGTCGTGCAGTCCGGAAACGGGCGGGGTGTTTGGAAAATGCCGTCTGAGGGTTTTCAGACGGCATTCTTTCATGCGGCGGTTCGGGGTTCGCGGATGGGGAGGTTGAGGAGGGCGGCGGTTCCCGCCAGCAGTGCGTCGGCGTACCACATCCAGCCGTAGTCGCCGAATTGTGTAATCACGATGCCGCCGATGTACGAGCCGAGGAATCCGCCGATTTGGTGGCTGAGCATCGTCAGTCCGAACAGGGTGGCGAGGTAGCGTGTGCCGAAGAGTTTGCCGGTAATGGAGGCGGTCGGCGTGACGGTGGCGAGCCAGGTAAATCCGAGTGCGGCGGCGAAAATGTAGAAGTTGAGGTCGGTCTTGGGCGAAAAAATGTAGATGAGTATCATCGCGGCGCGCGAGGCGTACAGTCCGAACAGGACGTATTTGCCCCGAACGCGGCTTGTGCACCAGCCGGAAAAAATGCAGCCGGCGATGTTTGCCAGTCCGATGATGGCGATGGATGTCGAGGCGACGGTGGCGGGCAGTCCGCACAGGGCGACTTCCGTGGGTAGGTGGGTTACGAGAAAGGCGATGTGGAAGCCGCAGGCAAAAAAGCTTAGGTGCAGCAGGATGTAGCTTGGGGTTTTGAAGGCGGTTTTGACTGCTTCTCCGAGGCTTTGTCCGTGTGTGGCTTGGGCGTGTTGGGTGTGGGCGGCGTTGTTGCCGCCGGCAAGCCACCATGAGACGGGCAGAGTCAGCAGGGCGATTGCGCCCCAAACGTAAAATGTGCCCGTCCAGCCGACTTCGGGCAGGACGACGAGTCCTTGAACCAGCGGTGCGAACAGGAATTGTCCTGCCGAACCGCCGGCGTTGACCAGTCCGGATGCCAAGCCGCGTTTGTGTGCGGGGACTTGGGCGGCGACCTGCCCCATAATGATGGAGAAACCGCCGGAACCGGTGCCGAATGCGAGCAGCAGCCCGACGGCAATCATCAGCCCCCAATAAGTCGGGATGTTGGGGGCAATCAGGCAGGCGCAGACGAGCAGGACGGCGCCGCCGCTTAATACCCTGAACGCGCCGAAACGGTCGGCAAGCGCGCCGGACAATGGTTGCGATACACCCCACATCAGTTGGAAAACGGCGATGATGAGGCTGAATTGGGCAATGCTCAATTCGGTGGTGTTGACGACGGGTTGGACGAACAGTCCGAGCGTCATCCTCATGCCGATGGTAATCAGCAGGATGAATGCGGCGGCGGTAATGGTCAGCCAAAATTTGGGTGTTTTCGATGCGGTGTGCGTCATAATGTGTATTTTGAGTCGGTTAAGTTTGCGGATTTTATAGTGGATTAACAAAAACCAGTACGGCGTTGCCTCGCCTTAGCTCAAAGAGAACGATTCTCTAAGGTGCTGAAGCACCAAGTGAATCGGTTCCGTACTATTTGTACTGTCTGCGGCTTCGTCGCCTTGTCCTGATTTTTGTTAATCCACTATAACAAACCGGATGATTCGGGCTAAATAATTCCTGATTCTTTGGATATAGCCAACGGTATGCCTGCCGATGCCGTCAGAAAGGGCTTGATGGGCGTTTGCGGTTCGGGTTAATATTTGTGCTGTATCTGTTAATTCCGGTTAGTAAAATGGGGGCGGGGACGATGAGTGGCCGTCGACCGGTTTTGCACGGGCGGTAATAATGTCCGGCGCAAGGTGCGCCGTTTCGGGAGGGGTGTGTGATGGGTTTTCTGATTGGTTTGAGCCGCAACCTGACGCGGTTTACGGCTTTGGTCATTTTGCTTGCGTCGGCGGTTGCGTTTATCGGACCGACTTCGTTTGCGTGGGTTAAGGGCGATGTTCAGGTCTTGGTGCTGGGCATCATTATGCTGGGTATGGGGATGACTTTGGGCAGGGAGGACTACCGGATTTTGGCGCAGCGTCCTTTGGATGTGTTTATCGGTGCGGCGGTGCAATATACCGTGATGCCGTTGCTCGCCATCGGTATTGCCAAGCTGTTCGACCTTTCGCTGGGGCTGACTTTGGGGCTGGTGTTGGTGGGGACGTGTCCGGGCGGCGTGTCGTCCAACATTATGAGTTTCCTTGCCAAAGGCGATGTGGCGTTTTCAGTCGGTATGACGACGGTGTCTACGGTGCTGGCTCCGGCCGTTACGCCTTTGTGGATGACCTGCCTGGTCGGTCAGACGGTGGATATGGACGGTTGGGGGATGTTCCGGTTTATGCTGCTGGTCACGCTTTTGCCGGTGGTGCTGGGTTCGGCGGCAAATATCCTGCTGCACGGAAAACATTGGTTTGAAAATGTCCGTGCCGTTATGCCGGGCGTGGCGGTATTGGCGTTTGCCTGCATTGTCGGCGGCGTGGCTTCGGTTCACGGGCACCGTTTTGCCGAATCGGCGTTGGTAATGGTGTTGGCGATTGCGGTACACAATATCGCCGGCTATGTGTCAGGCTATTACGCCGCCGCGCTGTTTGGTATGGATACGGCAAAAAAACGCACCTTGGCAATCGAAGTCGGCGTGCAGAATGCCGGTTTGGCAACGGGATTGAGCGCGAAATTTTTTCCGGGCAACGCCGAATCGGCGGTTGCGGCGGCGGTCGCCTGCGTGTGGCATTCGGTTTCGGGGACGGTATTGGGCAACTTGTTCGCTCTGTGGGACAAGCGTCGGGACGCTTAGTCGGGCGTGTCCGAACCGTCCCACGATATATAGTGGATTAACTTTAAACCGGTACGGCGTTGCCCCGCCTTAGCTCAAAGAGAACGATTCTCTAAGGTGCTGAAGCACCAAGTGAATCGATTCCGTACTATCCGTACTGTCTGCGGCTTCGTCGCCTTGTCCTGATTTTTGTTAATCACTATAAAAATGCCGTCTGAAACGGTTTCAGACGGCATTTCGATGTCGGCGGCGGCTTTGCGGAATCAGCCTTTGAAGCGTTTGAAGACCAGCGTGCCGTTGGTGCCGCCGAAGCCGAAGGAGTTGGAAATGGCAACGTCGATTTCCGCGTCGCGCGCTTCGTTGGCGCAGTAGTCCAAATCGCAGCCGGCTTCAACGTCTTGTTCAAAAATGTTGATGGTCGGCGGGATTTTGCCGTCGTGTATCGCCAAAATGCTGTACACGGCCTCCACGCCGCCCGCCGCGCCGAGCAGGTGGCCGGTCATGGATTTGGTCGAGCTGACGACGGTTTTGTAGGCGTGTTCGCCGAACGCGCGTTTGAGGGCTTTGGTTTCGTTGGCATCGCCCAAGGGGGTGGACGTGCCGTGCGCGTTGACGTAATCCACGTCTTCGGGATTGATGCCGGCATCTTTCAGCGCGCGGGTAACGGCAAGGGCGGGGCCTTCTTCGTTCGGCGCGGTGATATGGTAAGCATCGGAACTCATGCCGAAGCCGACGATTTCGGCGTAGATTTTCGCGCCGCGTTTTTTGGCGTGTTCCAATTCTTCCAACACCAATATGCCCGCGCCTTCGCCGATAACGAAGCCGTCGCGGCCTTTGTCCCACGGACGGGAAGCGGTGGCGGGGTCGTCGTTGCGGGTGGAGAGGGCTTTCATCGCGGCAAAACCGCCCACGCCCAAAGTGCTGATTGCGCCTTCCGCGCCGCCGGCAACCATTATGTCCGCGTCGCCGTATTTGATCAGTCGGGCGGAATTGCCGATGGCGTGCGCGCCGGTGGTACAGGCGGAAACCATCCCGTAGCTCGGGCCGCGGTAGCCTTTGAGGATGGTAACGTGTCCGGAAATCAGGTTGATCAGCGAACCGGGGATAAAGAAAGGGTTGATTTTGCGCGCGCCGCCTTCGATTACGGCTTTGCCGGTGACCTCGATGCTGGGCAGTCCGCCGATGCCGGAACCGATGTTCACGCCGATGCGGTCTTTGTCGAGGTTTTCCACATCGTCCAAACCCGAATCGGCGATTGCCTGCAATGCGGCGGCAATGCCGTAGTGGATGAATACGTCCATCCGGCGCGCTTCTTTCGCGCTGATGTATTGTCCGATGTCGAAACCGCGCACTTCGCCGGCGACACGGCTGTTGATGTCGGATGCGTCAAAGCGGGTAATCGCGCCGATGCCGCTTTTGCCGGCGAGCAGGGTGTCCCAAGCCTCTGCGACAGTGTTGCCGACAGGGGAAACCTGACCTAAGCCTGTAATGACTACTCTTCTCTGACTCATGATAACCTCGCTGTTGGTTGTCGGAATGGGGGCATATGCGGCTGTCGTGCAGATGCCGTTTGGAATTTGCGGCAGGTATTTAAACGGAGTTTAAGCAGTTTGCCATATAAGGGAAAAGCCTCTATTGCGCGGTGCAGCAGAGGCTGTTGTGTCGGGCGACGACCGGTTAGCCGTTGTGGGCATTGATGTAGTCGATAGCCAGTTGGACGGTGGTGATTTTTTCGGCATCTTCGTCGGGGATTTCGCAGCCGAATGCTTCTTCCAAAGCCATAACCAGCTCCACGGTGTCCAAAGAATCCGCGCCCAAGTCGTCTTGGAAAGAAGATTCGTTTTTCACGTCGGCTTCGTTTACGCCCAGTTGTTCAGCAACAATTTTTTTAACTTGTTGTTCGATGTTTGACATATCAGTCGTTCCTTTATGCCTTGCGGCAGGTTGTTTAAGGGAAATAAATCGGTGGTATTGTACCGACTTTTAATAGAGTTTTCTATCTAATGACTATTATATCAATATTTGCCGATTTGTACATTTTTGGGTGCGGCGGGTTTTGTCGTTCAAGTTTGACCTGTGTGCCGTATGTTTGGCGGGATTTCGGTTAAAATGGCGGCATTTCCATCTGAAGCAGAAAGCCCTGTCATGTATCCACTTGCCCGTCGCATCCTGTTTGCACTCGATGCCGAAAAAGCCCACCACTTCACGCTCGACGCGCTCTACACGGTTTATAAATTGGGTTTGATTCCTGTAACCGACAACCGTACCAAACCTGTAAAATTGATGGGTATGGATTTGCCCAACCCTGTCGGACTTGCCGCCGGACTCGACAAAAACGGCGAATACATCGACGCATTGGGCGCGCTCGGCTTTGGTTTCATCGAAATCGGCACGGTAACGCCCAAACCGCAGCCCGGCAACCCGCAGCCGCGCCTCTTTCGCGTTCCCGAACACCAAGGCATCATCAACCGCATGGGTTTCAACAACCACGGTATCGACACCATGATACGCAACATCGAAAAAAGTAAATTCAGTGGCGTATTGGGCATCAACATCGGTAAAAACGCGGTTACACCCATCGAAAACGCTGCCGATGATTATTTAATCTGCCTTGAAAAAGCCTACGCACACGCAAGCTACATTACCGTCAATATTTCCTCGCCCAACACCAAAAACCTCCGCGCGCTGCAAGGTGGCGACGAGTTGAGCGCATTGCTTGAGGCTTTGAAAAACAAACAGGCACAGCTTGCCTCTGTATACGGGAAATACGTTCCGCTCGCCGTCAAAATCGCCCCCGATTTGGATGAAGCACAAATCGAAGACATCGCCCACGTTGTCAAATCCGTCGAAATGGACGGCATCATCGCTACCAATACCACCATCGACAAATCAAGTCTCGGCAGCCATCCGCTCGCAGGCGAGCAGGGCGGTTTGAGCGGGCTGCCCGTTCATGAAAAAAGTAATCGGGTGTTGAAGCTGTTGGCAGACCACATCGACGGCAAGCTGCCGATTATCGGCGTAGGCGGCATTATGGAAGGCGGGGACGCGGCAGATAAAATCCGCTTGGGCGCGACCGCCGTCCAAGTGTACAGCGGATTGATATACAAAGGTCCGGCATTGGTCAAAGAATGTTTGAAGGCTTTGGCGCGATGACGTGTCCCGCCCAAAATGCCGTCTAAACGCACGTTTTGCCGTTCAGACGGCATTTTCATTTCCTTTTTCCGCCTGCCGCCCCTTGAAAATCCCTTACGCGCCGCCCTGTTTGAAACAAAGCAAACGCCCGCCGCGAACCGGACAATCTTGATACGCAGCCAAAGCAAGTCCGGCGGTAAGTTGTTAAATATATAAGCAATTGATACAAAAAATAATTTTATACTGTGGCGGACGGCTTGGGAAAACGCAAAATATGAACGGCGTTGAAATTCATGATGTGGAAAATAAGGATACGGCGGATAATCAAAAGATTTTATATTTAAGGATTTGATATGTTTAAGGACGAACTAAATGAATTTATCCGATTGATATCCGATCCGGAAAGTGAATTGGATGAATGGTATTTGAGTGATTTTAAAGATGAACATATATGGGAAATGCAAAGTTACGAAGCATTTTCATGTTTGCGGGAAGCAGTCCCCTATTTGTTTGCTTATCCCCGATACGGGTATGAACTGTTGGAGATAATTTCCGCGTTAAAAGAAACATCTGATACGACAGAATTATTTTATGAGCCGGGTATCGTGCCTTTGCTGATTGCTTTATATAAAGAAGATAGTTATCTGGTAAATATGGTCAAACGGATATTCAAATGATGAAAGGGGCGCGGGCGTTTGCTTGGCGGAAGGCAGGTAACTCAATTTGAAGGACGCGGAAGCCGATACGTTAAAAAGGATGAAAAATGGAAAACGGGCAACGGAATAACCGGTTTCCTTTGGAAAAACGAATTTTTTATCTGGAGCATTCGGGGCGGTATCTGATGATTTGCGCCTTATCGGATTATTCCCAAAACAAACATACTGTCGTTATGGCAAATTTCATCTATCCGGATGAAAAAACGGATTGGCGGAATTTGGATGATTTATTCAATGAGTTGGTTTTAGAGGAATTGCAGGCTTCATTTATGGATTGGCATCCGACTGTTGAAGAGGCAATCAGCCGTCATTTGGAAGACTTTTCGTAACAGGCGTCAATCGGAAGGGGCGGAATGACGGGGCAGGCAATCGGAGTAAAAAATGAACCTTGATTTAACCGCGCAAAAAGTCCGTCTTTCTTGGAAGGATATTCTGTGGGGGTATGGGAATAAATACTTGGGTTGGGCTGATGTGGCAGCTTATGCCCGAAAAATGACGCTTTCAGATCATGATGAACGTGTGTTCAAACTATCTTTAATCAACAAATCCAATATTCTTGAATTAAAGCCTGTTCTGGAAGATTTGGCTTCGGAAATGAGGGATTATTCCCCTAAAAATTGGCTGTACGTCCTCTTAAGCGATGTATTCCATAGAAAAGAAGAATTTGAGGATCCTTTGGGGGAAGTTGAAAAAATTTATGCAGATTTTGATTATCCGGAAGAAATAGAATCATTTGTCAGGTATATGCCGCCCAAAGACGGTTATATTCCTTCTGCCCACACCTATGAAGAAAATATTGCCCGGTTATATTCTCACTGGGAACACTATTTGAACAACGGCGGAGGGCAGGGTTAAAACCGGCAATCCGATGCCGTCTGAAGCATTATCCGGCCTTCAGACGGCAAACGGATTAGAGCGGAAGATTTGAAAGCGGGGGCGGGCTGCATTCCGGAAGCGGCAAAACCCGAACCGCCCGCATCGTTGCCGATAAACCGATAAGGAAATCGTTTTGCCGGACCGGGTGCAAATGTTTGATAACAATCCTGCCGCCCGGCAAAAATGCTTTAAAGAAAGCAGGATTGGTTAATTTAAAAGGAAAAATTAAAAAATGACGGTTGATAAGGAACAAGTAGAAAAGATGATTTATTCTGAAAATAAACAGAGTGTTATTGACGGTATGCTCGGTATGACCTTCAGCTCGGAGGAGGATGAAATCCCCTGGATTTCCGAGAAGTTGACGGAGTTGTCGAAACATAAAGACTTGGATATTGCCAGATTGTCATTAACCTGTTTCGGACATCTCGCCAGGATGCATGAAAATATCGGCGATTGCGATAAAGTGATTGCTTTATTGCTCTCAAAACAAGGTGATCCGGATTTTCAAGGTTTTGCCGAAGATGCGTTAGACGAGATTTCTTTATTTATATTTAAAAAGCGTCCGTAAGCGCGGATTAAACCTGTCAATCCGATGCCGTCTGAAGCGTTATCCGGCTTTCAGACGGCATCGAAGGTTGCTATGATATAGTGGCTTGACTTTAAACCGGTACGGCTCCGCCTTGCCCTGATTTGAAGTGAATCTGCCATCATCTTCCCGTCATCCTTCCAAACGGAATCCGAAATGTCCGACAACCGCCTCGACACCGCCCGGCACCATTCCCTGTTCCTTGCCCGCCAGCTCGACAACGGCAAACTCAAGCCCGAAATTTTCCTGCCCATGTTGGACAAGGTGTTGACCGAAGCTGATTTCCAAGCTTTTGCTGATTGGGACAAAATCCGCGCGGAAGAAAACGAGGAAGAATTGGCGCGGCAGTTGCGCGAGTTGCGCCGTTATGTCGTGTCGCAGATTATCGTGCGCGATATAAATCGCATCAGCGATTTGAACGAAGTAACCCGTACGATTACGCTGTTTGCCGATTTTGCCGTCAATACCGCGCTGGATTTCGCCTACGCCTATTATCGGGACATGTACGGCACGCCAATCGGGCGTTATACCAAATCGCCGCAGTATTTAAGCGTGGTGGCGATGGGCAAGGCGGGCGGCTATGAGTTGAACGTGTCTTCCGACATCGATTTGATTTTCGTCTATCCCGAATCAGGCGACACCGACGGCAGGCGCGAACGGGGCAATCAAGAGTTTTTCACCAAAGTCGGGCAGAAACTGATTGCGCTGCTGAACGACATCACCGCCGACGGACAGGTGTTCCGCGTCGATATGCGGCTGCGGCCGGACGGTGATTCGGGCGCGTTGGTATTGAGCGAAACCGCGCTGGAGCAATATTTGATTACGCAGGGGCGCGAATGGGAACGCTACGCGTGGTGCAAAGGCCGCGTGGTTACGCCGTATCCGAACGGAATCAAATCGCTGGTGCGCCCTTTCGTGTTCCGCAAATATTTGGATTACAGCGCGTATGAGGCGATGCGTAAGCTGCACCGCCAAATCAGCAGCGAAGTCAGCAAAAAAGGCATGGCGGACAACATCAAACTCGGCGCAGGCGGCATCCGCGAAGTCGAATTTATCGCCCAGATTTTTCAGATGATACGCGGCGGACAAATGCGCGCGCTGCAACTGAAAGGCACGCAGGAAATGCTGAAAAAACTTGCCGAGCTGGGCATCATGCCGTCTGAAAACGTCGAAACCCTGCTCGCCGCCTACCGCTTCCTGCGCGACGTCGAACACCGCCTGCAATACTGGGACGACCAGCAAACCCAAACCCTACCCTCCTCGCCCGAACAGCAACAACTGCTCGCCGAAAGCATGGGTTTCGACAGCTACGCCGCCTTTTCAGACGACCTCAACATTCATCGGAACAAGGTCAATCAGTTGTTCAACGAAATTTTGAGCGAACCTGAAGAGCAAACACCCGACAACAGCGAATGGCAATGGGCATGGCAGGACAAACCCGACGAAGAAGGGCGGCGATGCCGTCTGAAGGCGCACGGGTTCGATGCCGAAACCGTCGCCGCAAGGCTCGACCAAATCCGCCACGGCCATAAATACCGCCATCTTTCCGCACACGCCCAGCCGCGTTTCGATGCGGTTGTGCCGCTGTTCGTACAGGCGGCGGCAGCGCAAAGCAACCCGACCGATACATTGATGCGGCTGTTGGATTTTCTCGAAAACATCAGCCGCCGATCCGCCTATCTCGCCTTCCTCAACGAACATCCGCAAACCTTGGCGCAACTGGCAGAGATTATGGGCCAAAGCTCGTGGGTGGCGGCGTATCTGAACAAATATCCGATTCTGCTGGACGAACTCATCAGCGCGCAATTATTAGATACGGCGTTTGATTGGGACAAACTCGCCGCCGAACTTTCAGACGGCATCAAAACCTGCGGCGGCGACACCGAAGCGCAAATGGACACCCTGCGCCATTTCCAGCACGCCCAAGTCTTCCGTCTCGCCGTCCAAGACCTCGCCGGACTGTGGACGGTAGAATCCCTCTCCGACCAACTCTCCGCCCTCGCCGACACCATCCTCGCCGCCGCCCTGCTGTGCGCGTGGGCGGACATGCCCAAAAAACACCGCGACACCCCGCAATTCGCCGTCGTTGGTTACGGCAAACTCGGCGGCAAAGAACTCGGCTACGCCTCCGACCTCGACCTCGTCTACCTCTACGACGATCCCCACCCCGACGCAGGCGACGTGTACAGCCGCCTCGCCCGCCGCCTGACCAACTGGCTTTCCGCCGCCACTGGCGCAGGCAGCCTCTACGAAACCGACCTGCGCCTGCGCCCTAATGGCGACGCCGGTTTCCTCGCCCACAGCATCGCCGCCTTTGAAAAATACCAGCGCGAAAACGCCTGGACGTGGGAACACCAATCCCTTACCCGCGCCCGCTTCATCTGCGGCACACCCGAAATTCAGACGGCCTTCGACCGCATCCGCACCGAAATCCTCACCGCCGAACGCGACCAAACCGCCTTGTCAGGCGAAATCATCGAAATGCGCGAAAAAATGTTCCCCACCCACCCGCCTGCCGACAGTAACGTCAAATACGCGCGCGGTGGCGTGGTCGATGTCGAATTTATCGTCCAATATCTGATACTTGCCCATGCCCGCCAGTATCCGCAACTCTTGGACAACTACGGCAACATCGCCCTCTTAAACATCGCCGCCGACTGCGGTTTGATTGACAAAACCCTCGCCGGACAAAGCCGCACCGCCTATCGCTTCTACCGCCGGCAGCAACATAACACCAAACTGCGCGACGCCAAAAAAACCGAAGTAACCGGCGAACTGTTGGCACATTACGGCAATGTCAGGAAATTGTGGCGGGAAGTGTTCGGCGAAGAAGCGGCAACCGCCTGAACAAAAAATGCCGTCTGAAGCCTGACAATCTGGGTTTCAGACGGTATTTTCGTACCGTGCCGTTTTAAGGTTGCGGCAGAGCTAAAGCGATTTATCGGGAATGGCTGAAACCCAAAAACCGGATTCCTCTTTCGCGGGAATGACGGGATTTCAGGCTTCTGTTTTTGTGGGAATGATGGGATTTGTTACCCAAGCAAAAATCAAAACAAACAAATAAGAACCGTTTAAAACCCCGCCGTTTCCATTAAAATAGCGCATTCTACTTTTCAGACGACCTTGGATTCGGATTTCAAGTGCAACACTAGTGTATTAGTGGTTGGAACAGATTCAAGAATAAAACACTTGGCGTTTCGTAGCCAAGTGTTTTTCTTGGTCGGTGGTTCAACTCATCTTGAACCCTGCGTATCTCCCGATCACTGATGTTACGGAAATCGGTTTGTTTGGGGAAGTATTGCCGGATGAGTCCGTTGGTGTTCTCATTCAGCCCTTTCTCCCAAGAATGGTAAGGGCGACAAAAATAAGTCTCCGCTTTCAATGCTTTGGTTATTTTGGTGTGTTGGTAGAACTCTTTGCCGTTATCCATGGTGATGGTGTGCACCCTGTCTTTATGTGCCTTTAATGTCCTAACAGCTGCCCGGGCAGTGTCTTCGGCTTTGAGGCTATCCAATTTGCAGATGATGGTGTAGCGGGTAACGCGTTCGACCAAGGTCAATAATGCGCTTTTCTGTCCTTTGCCGACAATGGTGTCGGCTTCCCAATCGCCGATACGGGATTTCTGGTCGACGATAGCGGGTCGGTTTTCTATGCCGACACGGTTGGGTACTTTGCCTCTGGTCCATGTGCTGCCGTAGCGTTTGCGGTAGGGTTTGCTGCATATTCTGAGATGTTGCCACAACGTGCTGCCGTTGCTTTTGTCTTGGCGAAGGTGGCGGTAAATGGTGCTGTGGTGGAGCGTGATCTGGTGGTGTTTGCACAGGTAGGCGCATACTTGTTCGGGACTGAGTTTGCGGCGGATAAGGGTGTCGATGTGCTGAATCAGCTGCGAATCGAGCTTATAGGGTTGTCGCTTACGCTGTTTGATAGTCCGGCTTTGCCGCTGGGCTTTTTCGGCGCTGTATTGCTGCCCTTGGGTGCGGTGCCGTCTGATTTCGCGGCTGATGGTGCTTTTGTGGCGGTTAAGCTGTTTGGCGATTTCGGTGACGGTGCAGTGGCGGGACAGGTATTGGATGTGGTATCGTTCGCCTTGGGTCAGTTGCGTGTAGCTCATGGCAATCTTTCTTGCAGGAAAGGCCGTATGCTACCGCATACTGGCCTTTTTCTGTTAGGGAAAGTTGCACTTCAAATGCGAATCCGCCGACCTCTTTCAGTTACAGCAGCTTGATCCCTTTCCCTTATCCAACGGGGGAAGGCTAGGATAGGGTGGCTTGCAAATATACAGAACAAGGGACAAGAGCCACCCTCTCTCCAACCCTCTCCCTCCGTACGGGAGGGGGTGGATTCTCGCGGGCGAAGCCCATGCTACGGTTAGCCTTTACCCCAGCACAAACAATTCCCGCCCGTGCGCCTTCAGCCAACTTTTAGCATTGTCGGTATGCGGCGTCAGCGTGTTCACCAAATGCCAAAAGCGCGGACTGTGGTCGGGGTGGCGGAGGTGGCAGAGTTCGTGGATGCAGACATAGTCGGCGACGTATTCGGGCGTGCCGATCAGCCGCCAGTTGAGGCGGATGCCGGTGTGCGGGCGGCATACGCCCCAAAAGGTTTTGGCGTTGCTCAGGTCTGTGGCAGCGGGAGTCAGTCCTGTTTCGGCTGCGTGTTTTTCAAGGCGGGGCAGCAGGTATTCGCGGGCGCGTTCGTTCAACAGGCGGCGCAGGTGGTCGATTTGTGCGGCGGTTTCTTTTCGGGGAAGCAGGATTTCAGACGACGTGATACGGATATGGCTTTGGCTGTGGGTATCCAGCTTGGTCTTTATTCCCCGATACCAAATCCACTCGGGTAAGTTTGGGTGGGAAACAGGATGCACGGGCATTTTAGCAAGCGTGTTCCGCAAAATCGTTTCGTTTGCCGCCAGCCAGTTTGCTAACGCGTGGTCTTGAAAAAAGGGTGGGACGTTGATGCTGACCGTCTGCATATTGACGGGGCGCAGAATCAGATTTTTCTTGGCACTGCGTTTGAGTTCGATTTCGATGCACAAGCCGTCGGAAAGAGTATAGGTGAAGCGTTTCATAGTTGTGAATAGGTTTCAGACCGGATACATCGTCTGAAACAGGAATTTTCCATATCAGGCGGCAAACTTCGGATAATATACAAAATCAAACATCTGCGCTACAAGGTTCAGCCGAACAAGCCGCCGATATATTTGCTGATGGTGATGGCGCTGAGTACTGCCATCAAACCGACCACAATCACGCCGGAAACGGTGAGCCACAGCGGGTGTTTGTAGTCGCCGACAATTTTGGTTTTGTAGGCGGCAATCAGAATCAGACCGAGGGAAATCGGTAAAATCAGGCCGTTTAATGCGCCTACGAACACCAGCACCTGCGCCGGTTTGCCGATGGTGGAAAATACGGCGGTGGACACGGCGATAAAGGCAATAATCCATTTGTTTTTATTGCGTTCGATAGACGGGCTGAGACCGGAGAAGAACGACACCGAAGTATAAGCCGCACCAATCACCGAAGTAATCGAAGCCGCCCAAATCACCACGCCGAAAATCAGCAGGCCGATGTATCCCGCCGCATATTCAAACGGTGTGGAAGCAGGGTTGTCGGGATTGAGCTGTACGCCTTGGCTGACCACGCCCAAAACCGCCAAAAACAATACAATCCGCATAATCGAGGCAATCAGGATCGCCCGCACCGAGCTTTGGCTCACTTCCGGCAACGCCGATTTGCCTTTGATACCTGCGTCCAGCAGACGGTGCGCACCGGCGAAGGTGATGTAGCCGCCGACCGTGCCGCCCACCAGTGTAACAATCGCCATTGCATCGAGTTTTTCCGGCATAAAGGTATGCACGGCGGCATCTGCCAGCGGCGGATTCGCCTGCCATGCCACATAAACCGTCAGCGCAATCATTACGAAACCCATCACTTGGGCGAATTTGTCCATCACTTTGCCTGCTTCTTTAAACAGAAACACACCGATGGCAATCACGCCGCTGATCACGGCACCGGTTTCCGGCGACAGTCCGGTTAGCAGGTTCAGACCCAAGCCTGCGCCGCCGACGTTGCCAATATTGAACGCCAAACCGCCCATCACAATCAGCACAGCCAAGAAATAGCCTGCGCCGGGCAAGACCTGATTGGCAATATCCTGCGCCTGTTTTTCGGAAACGGCGACAATCCGCCAAATATTGAGCTGCGCCCCGATGTCGAGCAGAATCGAGAGCAGAATCACAAAGCCGAAACTTGCCGCCAGTGCTTGGGTGAAGGTGGCGGTTTGGGTCAGAAAGCCCGGGCCGATGGCGGAAGTCGCCATCAGGAATGCAGCGCCGATTAAGGCATTTCTGCGGTTTTTTTGATTAGACATAATCGCTTATCCTCTATAAAATTGGTTGTTGCTGTGTTTGGGCGAAACCTGCGGTTTTAGCTACGCAGAAACTCGCTTTGCTCGTTTTGGCGAAACCTGCGGTTTTCAGACGGCCTATGAACTGTTTTTCAAGCAGAAACTTTGATGCCTGCCGCCAGTAGTTCCTGCCGGATTTTTTCGGCAAACACCACGGCGTGCGGCCCGTCTCCGTGCAGACAGATGCTGTCGGCTTGCACGGCAACCAGGCTGCCGTCCACTGCTTTGACCTGCCCGTCCCGCACCATCTGCAATACTTGGGCGATGGCTTCTTCGTCGCTGTCCACCTGCGCATCGGGGCGGCTGCGGGGAACCAGCGTACCGTCGGGCATATAGCGGCGGTCGGCGAATACTTCGGAAATCACACCCAAGCCTGCGGCTTTTCCGGCTTCCAAGAGCAGGCTGCCGGAAAGTGCCATCAATTTCAATTTCGGGTCGAAATCCGCCACAATTCGGGCAACGGTATCCGCCAGCGCACGGTTTTTCGCCGCTTGGTTGTACATTGCGCCGTGCGGTTTGACATAAGCCATTTCCAAACCCTGATCACGGCACAAGGCCTGCAATGCGCCCAACTGGTAATTCAGACACGCCCGCAAATCGGCTTCGGACAGATTCATTTCGGTACGGCCGAAGTTTTCCCGATCGGGATAGCCGGGGTGTGCTCCGATGCGCACGCCGTTTTGTTGGGCATACGCCAATGCCGCCCGAATATCGGCAATGCTGCCGGCGTGTTGGGCGCAGGCGATGTTGGCCGAAGTAATCAGCTGCAACAAGGCTTCGTCGCTGCCGCAGCCTTCGGCGAGATCGGCGTTTAAATCAACCTGCTTCATGGGTGATTCTCCGTATTTGGTTCAGATAGACTTGGTTTTTGCGCCGCAGGGCGGTGGCTTCTTTCAAGCCGATTATTTTGAATTTGACTTTGCTGCCGAAGCGCACCTGTGCCAGCCTGCCCAAATCGGCGGCGGCAACGGTAGCGATTTTCGGATAACCGCCGGTGGTTTGCGCATCGGCCAGCAGGATAATCGGTTTGCCGCCGGGCGGCACCTGCACGGTTCCTGCCTGAACAGCGTGGGACAGCATTTCCAAAGGTTGCGACAGGGTCAGCGGCTGTCCGTCGAAGCGGTAGCCCATGCGGTTGCTATCGCTTTGCAGCGTCCACGTTTCCCGTTCCAGATTCAGACGCCCTTTTTCACTGAAAGCGGCATATTCCGACGAAGGAACAAGGTGGACGGTATCGGTAAACGGTATCGGGGCAATGCCGACTTTGGACAATTCCTGCGCACCTTTGCCGATGGGGAGACAATCACCTTTTTGCAGCATTCTGCCCTGATGGCCGCCGAAACCGGCTTTCAGGTCGGTGCTTCTCGAACCCATCACTTCCGGCACATCAAATCCGCCCGCCACGCACACATAGCCGTACATGCCCTGCACGGCACGCACCAGTTTCAAGGTCTGCCCTTTGCGGGCGGTATAACGCCAATACGAATAGACCGGTTCGCCGTCCAATTCCGCCTGATACACGGCACCGGTGAGACAAAACGGCGTATCCCGTTCAAACACCAGCATTATCCCGCCCAAAGCGATTTCGATTGCGGCCGTGCCTTCGTCGTTGCCCAATAAAATATTGCCCGCCGCCAAAGCAACCGTGTCCATCGCACCGGCATGACCGATGCCGTAACGCCGATGTCCGTAGCGTCCGGTATCCTGAATATGCGCCGGTGCCTGCACTGCCGAAACGTGAATCATGGCTCAATCCTTTCTGCAACAAAGCGGACTTGGTCACCCGCCGCCAGCAGGGTCGGCGGATTCAAATCGGCTCGGAACAAGGGTAATTCGGTTCTGCCGATAATCTGCCAGCCGCCGGGCGAAGCGAACGGATACACACCGGTCTGACTGCCGCCGATACCGACCGAACCGGCAGGAACGGACGTTCTCGGCACGGCACGGCGGGGCGTGTGCAATGCTTCGGGCAAGCCGCCCAGATAAGGGAAACCGGGCTGGAAGCCCATCATAAATACGGTATAAGTTTGCGCCGTATGGCGGCGGACGATTTCGGAAATAACCGTCTGATGGAAAGCAGCGACTTCCGCCAAATCCGGGCCGTATTCGCCGCCGTAGCAGACGGGAATTTCCACCAGTTTGCCCTGATGGTCTGTAACGGCGGTGTGTTCCCACACATATTGCAATTCATCGGCAAGCGTCGCCAAATCGGTATCGAAACGGGTAAACACGGTCAGATTGTTCATGCCGACCACCACTTCCTCAATCCTGTCGTGCTGCCCGAGCGCAGCGGCAAACGCCCACAACTTTTGCTGTTTGCCCAGTTCGGAAGGCGCATTCAGTCGGCAGACCAAAGCGGATTCGCTGATTGGTGTGATCTCTATTCTCATTTGTTGTTCATTTTGGTTATGTTTTAATGAATCTATATGCAGGGGCGGCGGTTTGTCAATATCTTCTGTGCTGCATCATCAAACCGTCGATTGGAAAAGTACTGCCCTGCCGCTGCACTTTTTCAGACGACCTTAAACCGTTTCTATTAAAATAGCGCATTCCACTTTTCAGACGGCATCCTTATGTTTCCCGACCAATCCGCCCCCAACCTGCTGCAAGGCTTGAATCCCGAACAACTCTCCGCCGTAACCTGGCCGCCGCAATCCGCCCTTGTGCTGGCAGGCGCGGGCAGCGGCAAAACGCGCGTGCTGACCACGCGCATCGCATGGCTGTTGCAAAGCGGACAAGCCAGCGTGCACAGCATTATGGCGGTAACGTTTACCAACAAAGCCGCCAAAGAAATGCAAACCCGTTTGGGCGCGATGATTCCCATCAATGTCCGCGCCATGTGGCTCGGCACGTTCCACGGTCTCTGCCACCGCTTTTTGCGCCTGCACCACCGCGACGCAGGCCTGCCGTCTTCCTTTCAAATCCTCGACAGCGGCGACCAGCTTTCCCTGATCAAACGCTTGCTCAAAAGCCTCAACATCGCCGAAGAAATCATCGCACCGCGTTCGCTGCAAGGCTTTATCAACGCGCAAAAAGAATCCGGCTTGCGCGCTTCCGTGTTGAGCGCGCCCGATCCGCACACAAGCCGCATGATTGAATGCTACGCCGAATACGACAAAATCTGCCAACGCGAAGGCGTGGTCGATTTTGCCGAACTCATGCTCCGCAGCTACGAAATGCTGCAAAGCAACGAAATCCTGCGCCAGCATTACCAAAACCGCTTCAACCACATTCTCGTCGACGAGTTCCAAGACACCAACAAACTGCAATACGCCTGGCTCAAACTCATGGCGGGCGGAAACGCAGCGGTATTTGCCGTCGGCGACGACGACCAAAGCATTTACCGTTTCCGTGGCGCAAACGTTGGCAATATGACCGCGCTGATGGAAGAATTCCACATCGACGCGCCCGTCAAACTCGAACAAAACTACCGCTCCGTCGGCAACATCCTTGCCGCCGCCAATGCCGTTATCGAAAACAACGACGAACGACTCGGCAAAAACCTGCGCACCGACGCCGAAGCAGGCGACAAAATTCGCTACTACTCCGCCTTTACCGACCTCGAAGAAGCCCGGTTCATCGTGGACGAAACCAAAGCCCTCGAACGCGAAGGCTGGGATTTGGACGAAATCGCCGTCCTCTATCGCAGCAACGCCCAATCCCGCGTTATCGAACAAAGCCTGTTCCGCAGCGGCATCCCTTACAAAATCTACGGCGGCCTGCGCTTTTATGAACGCCAAGAAATCAAACACGCCCTCGCCTACCTGCGCCTCGCCGTCAATCCCGACGACGACAACGCCCTCTTGCGTGTCATCAACTTCCCACCGCGCGGCATCGGTGCACGTACCGTCGAAAATCTTCAGACGGCCTCAAACGAACAAGGCATCACCCTCTGGCAAGCCGCCTGCAACGCCGGCGCGAAAGCCGCCAAAGTCGTCGCCTTCGTCCGCCTGATTGAAGCCCTGCGCAACCAAGTCGGACAACTGTCCCTGTCCGAAATCATCGTCGGCATCCTCAAAGACAGTGGCTTGACCGAACACTACCGCACCCAAAAAGGCGACAACCAAGACCGTCTCGACAACCTTGACGAACTCGTCAACGCCGCCATCGAGTTCAAACCCGAAGACAGCAACTTCGAAATCCTGCCTGAAAACATTTCAGACGATCCCGCCTTCCCCATCCTCGCTTTCTTGAGCAACGCCACCCTCGAATCCGGCGAAAATCAAGCAGGTGCAGGCGAAAAAGCCGTCCAACTGATGACCGTCCACGCCGCCAAAGGCTTGGAATTCAACGCCGTCTTCCTCACCGGCATGGAAGAAGGCCGCTTCCCCAGCGAAATGAGCCTCGCCGAACGCGGCGGCCTCGAAGAAGAACGCCGCCTCATGTACGTCGCCATCACCCGCGCCCGCAAACGCCTCTACATCACCATGGCGCAACAACGCATGCTGCACGGACAAACCCAATTCGGCATCGTCTCCCGCTTCGTCGAAGAGATCCCACCCGAAGTATTGCACTACCTGTCCGTCAAAAAGCCTGCCTACGACAGTTACGGCAACACGCGCCAAACCGCCGCATCCAAAGATAAAATCATCGACGACTACAAACAGCCCCAAACCTACGCAGGTTTCCGTATCGGACAAAACGTCCGCCACGCCAAATTCGGCACCGGCGTGATTATCGATGCCGCAGATAAAGGCGAATCCGCCCGACTGACCATCAATTTCGGCAAACAGGGCGTGAAAGAGTTGGACACCAAGTTTGCGAAATTGGAAGAGATGTAGAAGGGAGATGGCAGAGGCCGTCTGAATCCGGTAACAACAAATTTTGCCGAAACCTCCGCCGTCATTCCCGCGCAGGCGGGAATCCAGACCTTTCGGCACGGAAACTTATCGGATAAAAGGTTTCTTTAGATTCCACGTTCTAGATTCCCGCCTGCGCGGGAATGACGGACGGTAAAAGCCGGGTATAGATACCTAACCCTTGTTTATAGCTGAAAATCAATAAGGAAGAACATTATGTCCCAAGTTTTTAAAGATTTTGATTTGTCCTCCGTATGGGAATCCGACAGTTGGGCAGATGAAAACTACCAAGAAGCCCCGTTTACCCCTGAAATTTTGGCTGCCGTAGAAAGTGAACTGGGCTATAAATTGCCGCAAAGTTTTATTGAATTGATGGCGGTACAAAACGGCGGAATATTTGTCAAAAACTGTTTTCCGACCACACAGAGAAATTCGTGGGCGGAAAATCATGTGCAAATTTGCGAGGTATCGGGCATCGGCTTTGAAAAAGAAGGGAGTTTGTGCGGCGAAACAGGGCAAAAACTTTGGCTGGAAGAATGGGAATATCCGCCCATCGGCGTGTATTTTGCCAACGACCCGTCAGGCGGTCATGCCATGTTTGCCTTGGACTATCGGGCGTGCGGCAAAGACGGCGAGCCGAAAGTGGTGTTTGTCGAGCAAGAATCGGATTTTGAAATCGTCGAACTTGCCCCCGATTTTGAAACCTTTATCCGCAGCTTGCGGCATGAAGATGAGTTTATTGACGAGGAAATATAAAACGGCGGTTGAAAAACCGGAATCATCAAGGGAAAACGGGCGAAATAACGGATAATCGCTTGAATCCGTAAGGAAAACGGTTTGGTGGAACGCGCCATCCAAGACCTTTGCAAAGAAAAACTGTCTCCGACAGCATTGACATTATTAACAGAACTTATCAAGTTTGGAGCTATCTCAAATATAATTCGGTTATCCTTTTGTATCCATTAAATCATATGCTTCAATTAATTGTTGTTCTAGCTCTTGTACCAATTTTGAATTGCGAATTCCTGACACAATCTCAAATTCTTCTGCATCTATGCAAACACCTGCATAAATTTCAATAACAAGGGAACGCAATAATTGAAGCTCTTCTCTTGTTAAAGAAATAATAATGTCATCACCTGTGTAATTGATTATATTCATAATAATTTTATTTTTGTTTGTCAAAGTAAGTTTTGCCTAAGGTTGGTCTAAATGCAGTTCCACCATCTTTTGAATTTGGGTCTCTGATTACAATTGCTCCAGACTTATCATCCCAAATTGCTCTTATGTGTTTGGATTGTAATCTTCGAATTCCCAAGAAAAAAATCGTAATAAGTTTGAAAGTGTCAAATCCCAAGTTTCTTTTGAGCAATATTCTAATATTTTATCAATTTCACTTTTAATAATCTTATGATCAAACTGTTCTAATATTAATGCATTAGACCAAAAAAAACCTTCTTTATTACAATGATGGGAAATCCATTTAGGAGAACAAATGCAAAGTGAAAAAATAGATGAGCCTTGTTCTCCTTCGATTCCGATATCCAAATCTATCCATCTATGGAAATTATCTGGAATTTCGGGGGTAAATTTTTCAAAATCAATATCATATAAATTTATGCTTTTTAAATCCAATTTAATCATTAGGGCTGTCCTAGATAAATAGGGAAATTCAAATTAAGTTAGAATTATCCCTATGAGAAAAAGTCGTCTAAGCCGGTATAAACAAAATAAACTCATTGAGCTATTTGTCGCAGGTGTAACTGCAAGAACAGCAACAGAGCCTGACAGCATTGTTTATACGGATTGTTATCGTAGCTATGATGTATTAGATGTGAGCGAATTTAGCCATTTCCGTATCAATCACAGCACACATTTTGCTGAACGACAAAACCATATCAATGGAATTGAGAATTTTTGGAACCGGGCAAAACGTCATTTACGCAAGTTTAACGGCATTCCCAAAGCGCATTTTGAGCTGTATTTAAAGGAGTGCGAATGGCGTTTTAACAACAGTGAGATAAAAGTTCAAATTTCCATTTTAAAACAATTAGTAAAATCGAGTTTATCTTAGTTGTCCAGGACAGCCCCATTATTTTTATAACACCGTGAAGCCGCACAGCAGTTTGAACAGTGATACGCCGTTTGCGGGCTTACGAGTTTATTTTCCCGGCCTGCAGTTTGAGCAATACGGTGATTTCCTACGGTTAATACAAATGTTTACACATTGATACATTTCATTTATAGTTCCGCCTATTTGAAAATAGAAAATATGAATTCGACCGCAAGTAAAACCCTGAAAGGATTGTCGCTGGTGTTTTTCGCCTCTGGCTTCTGCGCCCTGATTTACCAGGTCAGCTGGCAGAGGCTTCTATTCAGTCACATAGGTATCGATTTGAGTTCGATTACTGTCATTATTTCTGTATTTATGGTCGGCTTGGGTGTAGGTGCGTATTTCGGTGGACGCATTGCTGACCGTTTTCCTTCAAGTATCATCCCCCTGTTTTGCATCGCTGAAGTATCCATCGGTCTGTTCGGTTTGGTAAGCAGGAGTCTGATTTCCGGCTTGGGGCATCTTTTAGTTGAGGCTGATTTGCCCATCATCGCTGCTGCCAATTTCCTCTTATTGCTGCTTCCTACCTTTATGATGGGCGCGACCTTGCCCTTGCTGACCTGTTTTTTTAACCGGAAAATACATAATGTTGGCGAGTCTATCGGTACCTTATATTTTTTCAACACTTTGGGTGCGGCACTCGGATCGCTTGCCGCCGCCGAATTTTTCTACGTCTTTTTTACCCTCTCCCAAACCATTGCGCTGACAGCCTGCTTTAACCTTCTGATTGCTGCTTCAGTATGGCTGCGTTACAGAAAGGATGGATATAGTGAACACTAAACCGAATACTAGTTTGATTTATATGCTTTCTTTCCTTAGCGGCTTATTGAGCTTGGGTATAGAAGTCTTGTGGGTAAGGATGTTTTCGTTCGCAGCACAGTCCGTGCCTCAGGCATTTTCATTTACTCTTGCCTGTTTTCTGACCGGTATCGCCGTCGGCGCGTATTTTGGCAAACGGATTTGCCGCAGCCGCTTTGTTGATATTCCCTTTATCGGGCAGTGCTTCTTGTGGGCGGGTATTGCCGACTTTTTGATTTTGGGTGCTGCGTGGTTGTTGACGGGTTTTTCCGGCTTCGTCCACCACGCCGGTATCTTCATTACCCTGTCTGCCGTCGTCAGAGGGTTGATTTTCCCGCTCGTACACCATGTGGGTACGGATGGCAACAAATCCGGACGACAGGTTTCCAATGTTTATTTCGCCAACGTTGCCGGCAGTGCATTGGGTCCGGTCCTTATCGGCTTTGTGATACTTGATTTCTTGTCCACCCAACAGATTTACCTGCTCATCTGTTTGATTTCTGCTGCTGTCCCTTTGTTTTGTACACTGTTCCAAAAAAGTCTCCGACTGAATGCAGTGTCGGTAGCAGTTTCCCTAATGTTCGGCATCCTCATGTTCCTACTGCCGGATTCTGTCTTTCAAAATATTGCTGACCGTCCGGATCGGCTGATTGAAAACAAACACGGCATTGTTGCGGTTTACCATAGAGATGGTGATAAGGTTGTTTATGGGGCGAATGTATACGACGGCGCATACAATACCGATGTATTCAATAGTGTCAACGGCATCGAACGTGCCTATCTGCTACCCTCCCTGAAGTCTGGCATACGCCGCATTTTCGTCGTTGGATTGAGTACAGGTTCGTGGGCGCGCGTCTTGTCTGCCATTCCGGAAATGCAGTCGATGATTGTTGCGGAAATCAATCCGGCATACCGTAGCCTTATCGCGGACGAGCCGCAAATCGCCCCGCTTTTGCAGGACAAACGTGTTGAAATTGTATTGGATGACGGTAGGAAATGGCTGCGTCGCCATCCTGATGAAAAATTCGACCTGATTTTGATGAATACGACTTGGTACTGGCGTGCCTATTCCACCAACCTGTTGAGTGCGGAATTTTTAAAACAGGTGCAAAGCCACCTTACCCCGGATGGTATTGTAATGTTTAATACCACGCACAGCCCGCATGCTTTTGCTACCGCCGTACACAGTATTCCCTATGCATACCGCTATGGGCATATGGTAGTCGGCTCGGCAACCCCGGTAGTTTTCCCTAATAAAGAACTGCTCAAGCAACGTCTCTCCCGGTTGATTTGGCCGGAAAGCGGCAGGCACGTATTTGACAGCAGCACCGTGGATGCTGCAGCACAAAAGGTTGTCTCTCGTATGCTGATTCAGATGACGGAACCTTCGGCTGGTGCGGAAGTCATTACCGACGATAATATGATTGTAGAATACAAATACGGCAGAGGGATTTAACCGTCTTAAAGGGTTTCAGGCAACGCAGGTTTTAGGTAACGTCCTGCTAGTTCAAAAAAACCGCATCACAGCAGTCGGGACAAAATGGTTTAAACATTTTGTCCCGAATTCTTATTCCTATATATAGTGGATTAACAAAAATCAGGACAAAGCGACGAAGCCGCAGACAGTACAAATAGTACGGAACCGATTTCAGCACCTTAGAGAATCGTTCTCTTTGAGCTAAGGCGAGGCAACGCCGTACTGGTTTTTGTTAATCCACTATACCACGAATTACGGTGTAAAAATTTATATGACCTTATAAAATCAAATAAGAATCGTTATCATAACATGATTGTATTTATTGGGTTTTTTTGGGCGTTTTGCCGATATTTACCTTTTAATGGTTTTTGAAATTCGCTAAAATACGAAATTATTGTAGAAATTTTGTTAACGGATTTGGGTGTAACCATGTTGTCCGCTTACTTTCCCGTCTTTGTCTTTATCCTCGTCGGCCTCGCGGCCGGCGTGCTGTTTATCCTGCTCGGCACGATTTTAGGCCCGAAACGCCACTACGCCGAAAAAGACGCGCCTTACGAATGCGGTTTTGAAGCCTTTGAAAACGCAAGGATGAAGTTCGACGTGCGCTATTACCTCGTCGCCATCCTCTTCATCCTGTTTGATTTGGAGGTCGCGTTCATGTTGCCGTGGGCAGTTGTGTTCAAAGATTTGGGCGCGTACGGCTTCTGGTCTATGCTGGTGTTTATCGTCGTCCTGACGGTAGGCTTTGTTTACGAATGGAAAAAAGGTGCGCTGGAATGGGAATAGAAGGCGTTTTGAAAAAAGGTTTCATCACCACCAGCGCGGATACGGTGTTGAACTATATGCGTACCGGTTCGCTGTGGCCGGTTACTTTCGGCTTGGCCTGCTGCGCCGTGGAAATGATGCACGCGGGTATGGCGCGTTATGACCTTGACCGTTTCGGCATCATTTTCCGTCCGTCTCCCCGTCAGGCCGACCTGATGATTGTGGCAGGTACACTGACCAACAAAATGGCGCCCGCCCTGCGCCGCGTATACGACCAGCTCGCCGAGCCGCGCTGGGTATTGTCTATGGGCTCGTGTGCCAACGGCGGCGGCTATTATCACTATTCTTATTCCGTTGTGCGCGGTGCCGACCGCGTCGTGCCGGTAGACGTTTATGTGCCAGGTTGTCCGCCGACTGCGGAAGCCCTGATTTATGGCCTGATTCAGCTCCAACAAAAAATCAAGCGCACTTCCACCATCGCGCGTGACGAATAAGGAGAGGACGATATGGCAAGCATTCAAAACTTATATGAGACCGTCGTCGGCGTGCTTGGCGATCAGGCAAGCAAAGTCATTTCAGCTTTGGGCGAGATTACCGTCGAGTGTCTGCCCGAACACTATATTTCAGTCATGACCGCATTGCGCGATCATGAAGAGCTGCATTTCGAGCTTCTGGTCGATTTGTGCGGTGTCGATTACAGCACTTACAAAAACGAAGTATGGCAGGGCAAACGCTTTGCCGTCGTCAGTCAGTTGCTTTCCGTTAAAAACAATCAACGCATCCGCGTACGCGTCTGGGTTTCAGACGACGACTTCCCTGTAGTCGAATCCGTAGTCGATATTTACAACAGCGCGGATTGGTACGAACGCGAAGCCTTCGATATGTACGGCATCATGTTCAACAACCACCCGGACTTGCGCCGCATCCTGACCGATTACGGCTTTGTCGGACATCCGTTCCGCAAAGACTTCCCGATTTCCGGCTATGTGGAAATGCGTTACGACGAAGAGCAAAAACGCGTGATTTACCAACCTGTTACCATTGAGCCGCGCGAGATCACGCCGCGTATCGTCCGTGAGGAGAACTACGGTGGCCAATAAATTAAGAAACTACACCATCAACTTCGGCCCGCAACACCCTGCGGCGCACGGCGTATTGCGCATGATCTTGGAGCTGGACGGCGAACAAATCGTCCGTGCCGACCCGCATATCGGCCTCCTGCACCGAGGTACTGAAAAACTGGCTGAAACCAAAACCTATCTGCAAGCCCTGCCTTATATGGACCGTTTGGACTACGTTTCCATGATGGTCAACGAGCAGGCGTATTGTTTGGCGGTAGAAAAGCTCGCCGGAATTGACGTGCCTATCCGCGCCCAGTATATCCGTGTGATGTTTGCCGAAGTAACGCGCATCCTCAATCACTTGATGGGCATCGGTTCGCATGCCTTCGACATCGGCGCGATGACCGCCATCCTCTACGCCTTCCGCGACCGCGAAGAGCTGATGGACTTGTACGAAGCCGTGTCCGGCGCGCGTATGCATGCAGCCTACTTCCGTCCCGGCGGCGTTTACCGCGACCTGCCCGACTTCATGCCTAAATACGAGAGCAGCAAATTCCGCAATGCCAAAGTATTGAAGCAGCTCAACGAATCCCGCGAAGGCACCATGCTCGACTTTATCGATGCCTTCTGCGAACGCTTCCCCAAAAATATCGACACACTCGAAACCCTCCTGACCGACAACCGCATCTGGAAACAGCGTACCGTCGGCATCGGCGTTGTCTCTCCCGAGCGTGCCATGCAAAAAGGCTTTACCGGCGTGATGTTGCGCGGTTCGGGCGTGGAATGGGACGTGCGTAAGACACAGCCTTACGAAGTGTACGACAAAATGGATTTCGACATCCCTGTCGGCGTGAACGGCGACTGCTACGACCGCTACCTCTGCCGTATGGAAGAAATGCGTCAATCCGTACGCATCATCAAACAATGTTCCGAGTGGTTGCGTGTCAATCCGGGTCCGGTCATTACCACAAACCACAAATTCGCTCCGCCCAAACGTACCGAAATGAAAACAGGTATGGAAGACCTGATTCACCATTTCAAACTCTTTACCGAGGGTATGCACGTTCCCGAGGGTGAGACCTACACCGCTGTCGAACATCCGAAAGGCGAGTTCGGCGTTTACATCATTTCAGACGGCGCAAATAAACCCTACCGCCTGAAAATCCGCGCACCCGGCTTCGCCCACCTGCAAGGCATGGACGAAATGGCAAAAGGCCACATGCTGGCCGACGTCGTTGCCATCATTGGTACGCAGGACATCGTATTCGGGGAGGTTGACCGATAATGTTATCCGCAGAATCTTTAAAACAAATCGACATCGAGTTGGCAAAATATCCTGCCGACCAACGCCGCTCCGCGATTATGGGCGCATTGCGTATCGCCCAAACCGAAAAAGGCTGGCTCGCTCCCGAGACCATCGCCTTTGTCGCAGACTATATCGGCATCTCGCCTGCACAAGCCTACGAAGTCGCTACCTTCTACAATATGTACGACCTTGAGCCTGTCGGCAAATACAAACTGACCGTTTGTACCAACCTGCCCTGCGCCCTGCGCGGCGGTATGGCAACCGGCGAATACCTCAAACAAAAACTCGGTATCAGCTACGGCGAAACCACGCCTGACGGCAAATTTACCCTTGTCGAAGGCGAATGCATGGGGGCGTGCGGCGATGCTCCTGTTATGTTGTTGAATAATCATAAAATGTGCAGCTTTATGACTGAAGAGGCGATTGAGAAGAAACTGGCGGAGTTGGAGTAGGTCGTCTGAAACGACGATTTAAACGTAGGTCGGATACTTGTATCCGACAGAGTGGGTAAAAAGGCAAAATGTCGGATTTAAGAATCCGCCCTACTGAAATACCGAAATGCCGTCATTCCCGCGTAGGCGGGAATCCACCGGTAAGATTCGGTTTCTGAATTTAATAAGACATTGCTTACCATTGAGGATGGATTCCCGCCTGCGCGGGAATGACGACAGACAAGCAAGTGGTCGAGATCCAACAAAAACGATTAAAGGTCGTCTGAAAATATCGATTTGATAAACTAGATTTTATTTCAGACGACGTTACAAGCCGGTACACAAAGACATCTTAAGGTCGTCTGAAACAGCGGCCGCAACCGATACGAAAACAAACAGGCACACCAAAAATGGCTATTTACCAATCAGGCGTGATTTTTGACCAAGTGGATACCGCCAATCCCGACTGCTGGACATTGGACGAATACGTCAAACGCGGCGGCTATACCGCCCTGCGTAAAATCCTGTCCGGAAACATCTCTCAAACCGATGTGATTGACGAAGTCAAAACCTCCGGCTTGCGCGGTCGTGGCGGTGCGGGCTTCCCGACCGGTTTGAAATGGAGCTTTATGCCCCGTTCCTTTCCGGGCGAAAAATACGTCGTTTGCAATACCGACGAAGGCGAGCCGGGTACATTTAAAGACCGCGACATCATCATGTTCAATCCCCATGCCCTGATCGAAGGCATGATTATCGCCGGTTACGCGATGGGCGCGAAAGCCGGTTACAACTATATCCACGGCGAAATTTTTGAAGGCTACCAACGCTTTGAGGCCGCTTTGGAGCAGGCGCGTGCCGCAGGCTTTTTGGGTAAAAATATTTTGGGTTCGGATTTTGAATTTGAACTCTTCGCCCACCACGGCTACGGCGCATATATTTGCGGCGAGGAAACCGCATTGCTCGAATCGCTGGAAGGCAAAAAAGGCCAGCCGCGCTTTAAGCCGCCATTCCCTGCTTCGTTCGGCCTGTACGGCAAACCGACTACCATCAACAATACTGAAACGTTCTCCTCCGTTCCATTCATTATCCGTGACGGTGGACAGGCATTTGCCGATAAAGGTATTCCGAATGCAGGCGGTACCAAATTATTCTGTATTTCCGGCCATGTCGAGCGTCCGGGCAACTATGAAGTGCCGTTGGGTACGCCGTTTGCCGAAGTCTTGAAAATGGCGGGCGGTATGCGCGGCGGTAAAAAACTCAAAGCCGTCATTCCCGGCGGTTCGTCCGCGCCCGTATTGCCTGCCGACATCATGATGCAGACCAATATGGACTACGACTCGATCTCCAAAGCAGGCTCCATGCTCGGTTCCGGCGCGATTATCGTGATGGATGAAGACGTGTGCATGGTCAAAGCCCTCGAACGCTTAAGCTACTTTTACTACGATGAATCCTGCGGCCAATGCACCCCGTGCCGCGAAGGTACGGGCTGGCTCTACCGCATCGTCCACCGCATCGTAGAAGGCAAAGGCCGTATGGAAGACTTGGATTTGCTGGATTCTATCGGTAACCAAATGGCAGGCCGCACCATCTGCGCTCTCGCCGATGCCGCCGTCTTCCCCGTCCGCAGCTTTACCAAGCATTTCCGTGATGAGTTTGTGCATTACATCGAACACGGCGGACCGATGAAAGAGCATAAGTGGGGAGGGTGGTAATGGTGGAAGCTAAAATTTTTATTCTATACGGTGCAGCCAACAAAGGTAAGAGTACGACACTCAATACGCTTTTTAATCAGATTTGTTGGAAATTTTCTAAATTTCTAGTCTTTTTTGAAAGACATGGAAATGGCTTAGATTTTGTTGCAGTATTTGATCATGAAGGTCAGAGAATTGGTTTTTATTCATCTGGTGATAATGAATACGAGGTTAGGAGAAATTTATACAAACTTTATTCGCATAATTGTGATTTTATTTTTGGCACGTCAAGGACACGGGGTGGTAGTTGCGATGCAGTAGGATGTTATGCAGAGTTATTGCATGGCGATGTAAATATAATTAATTGGTGTGAAAAGTTTGAGCCTACAGATGAAGACAATGAGCGTGCTGTTAAAGAGTTATTTAAGTCATTTAAAAATATAATAAATGAGTTATAGTTTTAGTTGGTTTTATATTGGTTAAAAGCAAAATGCTAAAAATTTAACTTTGCCGTCATTCCCGCGTAGGCGGGAATCCATAGTGGAATCTAAAGAAACCGATATTTGAAAAGCAGTTGCCGAAATTCAAAAAATGGATTCCCGCCTACGCGGGAATGACGGCGGGAGTAGGCAGATGTTTTCAGATGAAAACGGTTGTAAATGATATTAAAAAAGTTGTTGTTTATATTGCAGGAAAAATGAATACGAAACCATCCGCTTACTAGACAACCTGCCGTATATATTTTGGCAAACGGTAAAAATGGAACACTCTATATCGGTGTTACCATGAATTTGCCGGAAAGGGTTTGGCAGCACAAAAACCATGTCAATATTGATGGCTTTACTGCTCGATATGATGTGCATGATTTAGTTTGGTATCAGTTTTTTGAGAATATGCCTGAAGCAGTTGCCAAAGAAAAAACGATGAAAAAATGGCGACGTGAATGGAAGATTAAACTGATTGAAGAACAAAATCCTGAATGGTTGGACTTGTCGGGCGTGTTGTTTGTTTAGTTTTATTTCTGGAACTTTAAAAACTGTCGTTATTCCAGCCCCACCTACGCGCAGACAGGCTACGGCGGGAATCACCGCAAAAGTTAAGAAACCAATGTTTGAAAACAGTTACTGAAAACCCAAGAATGGATTCCCGCCTGTGCGGGAATGACGGCAAGGTGGCAGTAAACGTTTTAAACAGTATTGATTGTCAATGAAACTCAAAAGGCCGTCTGAAACCCATTTTTCAGACGATCTCCATAAAAAATTATTTATTAAATACCCGTAACTAGGAACGAACCATGTTACAAATCGAAATCGACGGCAAACAAGTATCTGTGGAGCAGGGCGCGACGGTAATTGAAGCCGCGCACAAGCTCGGTACTTATATTCCGCATTTCTGTTACCACAAAAAGCTCTCTATTGCCGCCAACTGCCGTATGTGTCTGGTGGACGTGGAAAAAGCCCCCAAACCCCTGCCCGCCTGTGCCACGCCGGTTACAGACGGCATGATTGTGCGTACGCATTCGGCAAAAGCCCGAGAGGCGCAAGAAGGCGTGATGGAGTTCCTGCTCATCAACCATCCGCTTGATTGTCCGACCTGCGACCAGGGCGGCGAATGCCAGTTGCAGGATTTGGCGGTGGGCTACGGAAAAACCACCAGCCGCTACACCGAAGAAAAACGTTCCGTCGTCGGCAAAGACATGGGGCCTTTGGTTTCCGCCGAGGAAATGAGCCGCTGTATCCACTGCACCCGCTGCGTTCGTTTCACTGAAGAAATCGCCGGTTTGCAAGAAATTGCGATGGTGAATCGCGGCGAACACTCCGAAATCATGCCCTTTATCGGCAAAACGGTGGAAACCGAGCTGTCGGGCAACGTCATCGATTTGTGTCCTGTCGGCGCATTGACCAGCAAACCGTTCCGCTTCAACGCGCGTACTTGGGAATTGAACCGCCGCAAATCTGTTTCCGCCCACGATGCTTTGGGCAGCAACCTGATTGTACAAACCAAAGACCATACCGTCCGCCGCGTGTTGCCGCTGGAAAACGAAGCGATTAACGAATGCTGGCTGTCCGACCGCGACCGTTTTGCCTACGAAGGCCTGTATCACGAAAGCCGTCTGAAAAACCCGAAAATCAAACAGGGCGGCGAGTGGATGGACGTGGATTGGAAAACCGCATTGGAATATGTCCGCAGCGCGATTGAATGTATCGCCAAAGACGGCAACCAAAACCAAGTCGGCATTTGGGCGAACCCGATGAATACGGTTGAAGAGCTGTATCTGGCCAAAAAACTTGCCGACGGCTTGGGTGTTAAAAACTTTGCAACCCGTTTGCGTCAACAAGACAAACGTCTTTCAGACGGCATTAAGGGTGCGCAATGGTTGGGACAAAGCATTGAATCTTTGGCTGACAACGATGCCGTATTGGTAGTCGGCGCGAACTTGCGCAAAGAACAGCCGCTCCTGACCGCCCGCCTGCGCCGCGCCGCCAAAGACCGTATGGCATTGAGCGTATTGGCCGGCAGCAAGGAAGAATTGTTTATGCCGCTTCTCTCTCAGGAAGCCGCACATCCCGACGAGTGGGCAGGCCGTCTGAAAAACTTGTCTGCCAATGCGGAACACGCCGTTACCGCCAGCCTGAAAAACGCTGAAAAAGCAGCGGTGATTTTGGGCGCGGAAGTGCAAAACCATCCTGATTACGCCGCGATTTATGCCGCCGTTCAAGAGCTGGCAGATGCGACCGGCGCAGTGCTGGGTATTTTGCCGCAAGCCGCCAACAGCGTTGGTGCGGATGTCTTGGGCGTGAACTCGGGCGAGAGCGTTGCCGAAATGGCAAACGCGCCGAAACAGGCAGTCTTGCTGCTCAACGTCGAGCCTGAAATCGATACGGTTGACGGTGCAAAAGCCGTGGCTGCGTTGAAACAAGCGAAAAGCGTGATGGCGTTTACGCCGTTTGTCAGCGAAACGCTGCTGGACGTGTGCGACGTATTGTTGCCGATTGCGCCGTTTACCGAAACCTCGGGCAGCTTCATCAATATGGAAGGCCGTCTGCAATCTTTCCACGGCGTGGTACAAGGCTTCGGCGATTCGCGTCCGATGTGGAAAGTGTTGCGCGTATTGGGCAACCTGTTTGACCTGAAAGGTTTTGAATACCACGATACCGTCGCGATTCTGAAAGACGCGCTGGATGCGGAAAGCCTGCCGTCCAAACTGAACAACCGCGCCGCTTCGACTCAAAAAGATTTTCAGACGGCATCAAGCCGCCTCGTGCGCGTGGGCGGAGTGGGCATCTATCACACCGATGCTATCGTGCGCCGTTCCGCACCGTTGCAAGAAACCAGCCATGCCGCCGTGCCTGCTGCGCGTGTAAATCCAAATACATTGGCACGCTTGGGCCTGCAAGACGGACAAACCGCTGTCGCCAAACAAAACGGCGCAAGCGTATCGGTTGCCGTCAAAGCCGATGCCGGTTTGCCTGAAAACGTGGTGCATTTGCCGCTGCATACCGAAAATGCCGCGCTGGGTGCGTTGATGGACACTATTGAACTGGCGGGAGCTTGATCATGCAAGAATGGTTCCAAAACCTCTTTGCCGCAACGCTCGGTCTGGGCGATTTGGGTATTACTGTAGGCTTGGTGGTATCCGTCATCGTCAAAATTGTGATTATCCTGATTCCGCTGATTCTGACCGTCGCCTACCTGACTTATTTTGAACGTAAAGTCATCGGCTTCATGCAGCTTCGCGTCGGTCCGAACGTAACCGGTCCGTGGGGTCTGATTCAGCCGTTTGCCGACGTGTTCAAACTCTTGTTTAAAGAAGTAACCCGTCCGAGGCTGTCAAACAAAGCCCTGTTCTACATTGGTCCGATTATGTCGCTCGCCCCGTCTTTTGCGGCGTGGGCGGTGATTCCGTTTAACGAAGAATGGGTGCTGACCAACATCAATATCGGTCTTTTGTACATCCTGATGATTACCTCGCTGTCGGTTTACGGCGTGATCATCGCGGGCTGGGCTTCCAACTCCAAATATTCGTTTTTGGGCGCAATGCGTGCTTCCGCACAAAGCATTTCCTACGAGATTGCCATGAGTGCCGCGCTGGTGTGTGTCGTGATGGTATCGGGCAGCATGAACTTCTCCGACATCGTTGCCGCACAAGCCAAAGGTATTGCCGGCGGTTCGGTATTCTCTTGGAACTGGCTGCCGCTCTTCCCCATCTTTATCGTCTATCTGATTTCCGCCGTTGCCGAAACCAACCGCGCGCCGTTTGACGTGGCAGAGGGTGAGTCTGAAATCGTTGCCGGACACCACGTCGAATACTCCGGCTTCGCATTCGCACTGTTCTTCCTTGCTGAATACATTTTCATGATTCTGATTTCCGCGCTGACATCGTTGATGTTCCTCGGTGGTTGGTTGTCTCCGTTCCCACAAAGCTGGGGCTTTATCGGCACGCCTTCCGCATTCTGGATGTTCGTGAAAATGGCGGCGGTGTTGTACTGGTATCTGTGGATCCGCGCAACTTTCCCACGCTACCGTTACGACCAAATCATGCGTTTGGGCTGGAAAGTGCTGATTCCGATCGGCTTCGCCTACATCGTGATTTTGGGTCTGTGGATGATTTCACCGCTGAATTTGTGGAAATAAGTTTCAGACGACGTATCAAGGTCGTCTGAAAACGCAGTTTTGAATATTTAACAGAATCCCTGTTTTGAGGGAACATAATATGGCTAATTTAGTAAAAACCTTTCTGCTTGGCGAATTGGTAAAAGGTATGGGCGTAACGCTCAAAAACTTTTTTGCCCGCAAAGACACGATTTATTTTCCCGAAGAGAAAACGCCGCAATCCGTGCGTTTCCGCGGTCTGCACGCGCAACGCCGTTATCCAAACGGCGAGGAACGCTGCATCGCGTGTAAATTGTGTGAAGCCGTTTGCCCCGCAATGGCGATCAACATCGAATCGGAAGAACGCGAAGACGGCACGCGCCGCACCAAGCGTTACGACATCGACCTGACCAAGTGCATCTTCTGCGGTTTCTGCGAAGAAGCCTGCCCGACCGATGCGATTGTGGAAACCCATATTTTTGAATACCACGGCGAGAAAAAAGGCGACTTGCACATGACCAAGCCGATTCTTTTGGCCATTGGCGACAAATACGAAGCTGAAATCGCCAAACGCAAAGCCGCTGACGCGCCGTATCGTTAATGCTTTGGGGCTTCTTGGAAGGTTTTAAATATGGAAGGACTGATTAATGCATTGAAATATTTAGCCGAACATGAGCCAATAGATAATTTTGAAGAAATTAGAACTAGAAATAGTCCGATTGAGTTGCCAAGTGGATTAAGTAATTTTGAACAAAATATTTTTTTAAAAGAAAATTTATCCCCAAAATTACAAAATGATGATAGCTTGAAGACGCATTATTGGATTATCCGTGAATGGGGTGGGATTAAAAGTTTTAAACAATCTGCTGAAAATAGCCAGCTTATTCGTCAATTTTTATCGGAACTTAATTCGGGAAAATTGAGTAGTGGTTTGTTGAAAATTTCATCATTATCTAAATTGGCTTCTTTTATAGATTGTGAGCGATTCGCCATTTATGATTCACGCGCTATTTTTTCGTTGAATTGGTTGTTGTTTAAATTTACAAATGCAGATTTGTTTTTTCAGCCACAAGGTAGAAATAGGGAACTAGAAATCCGAAATATGAACGTATTGTTTCATTTTTCTGATATCAAACCGAATTATCGGAAACCAGACGTTTCGTTTCATCAATATTGTGGATTGTTACAAGATTTGGCGAAACAAGTTTATGGTAAACAAGCAAAACCGTATCACATAGAAATGTTGTTATTCAAAATTGCGACAACGTGGATTTGTGCGGATATGGATCAACTGATTAAGTTTGATTGTTTGCGTAACCAGGATTTTCAGACTGCTTGAAACCATATTTTTGATTAATAAAGAAAGCATAGACTATGACTTTCCAACTGATTTTATTTTATATTTTTGCAGTGATAATTCTTTATGGCGCGATCAAAACCGTCACCGCTAAAAATCCTGTTCACGCCGCTTTGCATCTGGTGTTGACCTTCTGCGTGAGCGCGATGCTTTGGATGCTGATGCAGGCTGAGTTTTTGGGCGTGACGCTGGTGGTGGTTTACGTCGGCGCCGTGATGGTGTTGTTCCTGTTCGTCGTGATGATGTTGAACATCGACATTGAAGAAATGCGTGCCGGTTTCTGGCGGCACGCGCCTGTTGCCGGTGTGGTCGGCACATTGTTGGCAGTTGCCCTGATTCTGATTCTGGTCAATCCGAAAACCGACCTTGCCGCATTTGGGCTGATGAAAGACATTCCCGCCGATTACAACAATATCCGCGATTTGGGCAGCCGTATTTATACCGATTATCTGCTGCCGTTTGAATTGGCGGCGGTATTGCTGCTGTTGGGTATGGTGGCCGCGATTGCGCTGGTTCACCGTAAAACGGTTAATCCGAAACGTATGGATCCTGCCGACCAAGTTAAAGTACGCGCCGACCAAGGCCGTATGCGCTTGGTGAAAATGGAAGCCGTGAAACCGCAAACCGAATCTGCCGAAGAAAGCGAAGTTTCAGACGACCTCAAGCCGAAAGAGGAGGGCAAAGCATGATTACCTTGACGCATTATCTGGTATTGGGTGCGCTCCTGTTCGGTATCAGCGCGATGGGTATCTTTATGAACCGCAAAAACGTGCTGGTCTTGCTGATGTCCATCGAGCTGATGCTTTTGGCAGTGAACTTCAACTTTATCGCCTTTTCGCAACATTTGGGCGATACTGCCGGACAAATTTTCGTATTTTTCGTACTGACCGTTGCTGCTGCCGAATCTGCCATCGGTTTGGCGATTATGGTGCTGGTGTACCGCAACCGACAAACGATTAACGTTGCCGATTTGGACGAGTTGAAAGGGTAAAGGTAGGTTGGGTCGAGACCTGACAAGACACCGATGCCGTCTGAAAACCCGATAGGAAAAACGATGAAATCCATAGACGAACAAAGCCTGCATAATGCCCGCCGCCTGTTTGAAAGCGGCGACATCGACCGTATCGAAGTCGGTACCACCGCGGGCCTGCAACAGATTCACCGTTACCTGTTCGGCGGCTTATATGATTTTGCGGGTCAAATCAGGGAAGACAACATTTCCAAAGGCGGTTTTCGTTTTGCCAACGCCATGTATTTAAAAGAGGCTTTGGTTAAAATCGAGCAGATGCCCGAGCGGACTTTTGAAGAAATCATCGCCAAATATGTTGAAATGAACATTGCCCATCCGTTTTTGGAGGGTAATGGCAGAAGTACCCGCATCTGGCTGGATTTGGTGCTGAAGAAAAACCTGAAAAAAGTCGTGAACTGGCAAAATGTAAGCAAAACCCTGTATTTGCAGGCGATGGAACGCAGCCCCGTCAACGATTTAGAACTGCGCTTTTTGTTAAAGGACAACCTGACCGACGATGTGGACAACCGTGAAATCATCTTTAAAGGTATCGAGCAGTCGTATTATTACGAAGGGTATGAAAAAGGCTGAAGGTCGTCTGAAAAGCGATTTCAGACTGTTTCAGACGACCTGATTTGGTAGGTGATCAGACGGGAGCGGATGAGAAAAGAAATTCTGGGTAAGAATAATCCGGTCTGAAATATTGGAAGAAGAATGATGGATAAAAATCAGTTAGAACAAGAATTTCATAAAGCCATGTTAAATATTTATCAGGAGGCTTTGAATTTGCCGCAACCTTACAAGGCGACACGATTTTTACAAATTGTAAATGAATTTGGTGGTAAAGAGGCGGCGGATAAATTATTAAGTACGGGGGAAAAGAAGACTCAGACCGGTTTTACAGAGCTGATTTTGAGTGGTGGCGGAGTCCACGCCTTGAAATACAGTATGGAATATCTGGTGTTACAAAAGCCGTGGTGTGATTTATTTACTGAAGAGCAATTAGCTGTGGCACGCAAACGATTGGAGCGTGTTGGATTTGTTTCTCCGAAGTAATTTTGTACGAAACAAACATAGATTTTTAAATCAATCGGATTCAATCAAATGAACGACATGACTTTATATCTCATCATCGCCCTCGTGCCTTTGGCAGGCTCGCTGATTGCGGGTTTATTCGGCAACAAAATCGGACGTGCCGGCGCGCATACGGTTACGATACTCGGTGTGGCGGTGTCCGCCGTGCTGTCGGCTTATGTGCTGTGGGGATTCCTCAATGGCAGCCGTGCCAAGTTTGACGAGAACGTCTATACCTGGCTGACGATGGGCGGTTTGGATTTCTCCGTCGGCTTCTTGGTCGATACGATGACGGCGATGATGATGGTCGTGGTAACGGGCGTATCGTTGATGGTGCATATCTACACCATCGGCTATATGCACGATGAAAAAGTCGGCTACCAACGCTTCTTCAGCTATATTTCTTTGTTTACTTTCAGCATGTTGATGCTGATTATGAGCAACAACTTCATCCAGCTCTTCTTCGGTTGGGAAGCTGTGGGTTTGGTGTCGTATCTCTTGATCGGTTTCTATTTCAAACGCCCGAGCGCGACATTTGCCAACCTGAAAGCCTTTTTGATCAACCGTGTCGGCGACTTCGGCTTTTTGCTCGGTATCGGCTTGGTGCTTGCCTATTTCGGCGGCAGCCTGCGTTATCAGGACGTATTCGCCTATCTGCCCAACGTGCAAAATGCCACCATCCAGCTTTTCCCCGGTGTGGAATGGTCGTTGATTACTGTAACCTGTTTGCTCTTGTTTGTCGGTGCAATGGGTAAATCGGCACAATTCCCGCTGCACGTCTGGCTGCCCGATTCGATGGAAGGCCCGACCCCGATTTCTGCATTGATTCACGCCGCAACCATGGTTACCGCCGGTTTGTTCATGGTATCGCGTATGTCGCCGATTTATGAGATGAGTAGCACTGCGCTGTCTGTCATCATGGTGATTGGTGCGATTACCGCCCTGTTTATGGGTTTCTTGGGCGTGATTCAAAACGACATCAAACGTGTGGTTGCGTATTCCACCCTGTCGCAACTGGGCTATATGACCGTGGCTCTGGGCGCGTCTGCCTATTCCGTGGCGATGTTCCATGTGATGACCCACGCTTTCTTTAAAGCCTTGCTGTTCTTGGCGGCGGGCAGCGCGATTATCGGTATGCACCACGACCAAGATATGCGCCACATGGGTAACCTGAAAAAATACATGCCGATTACTTGGCTGACTATGCTGATCGGCAATTTGTCGCTGATCGGTACGCCGTTCTTCTCCGGCTTCTACTCCAAAGATTCGATTATCGAAGCGGCGAAATACAGCACCCTGCCGGGCAGCGGCTTTGCCTATTTCGCCGTCCTCGCCAGCGTGTTTGTTACCGCGTTTTACGCGTTCCGCCAATACTTTATGGTGTTCCACGGCGAAGAGAAATGGCGCAGCCTGCCCGAACACCATTCAGACGGCCACGGCGAAGAACATCACGGTTTGGGTAAAAACGACAATCCGCACGAAAGCCCGTTGGTGGTTACCCTGCCTTTGATTTTGCTTGCCGTTCCGTCCGTCATCATCGGCTACATCGCCATCGAACCCATGCTTTACGGCGATTTCTTCAAAGACGTGATTTTTGTTAATGCCGATGCGCATCCGACCATGCACATTATGAAAGAAGAGTTCCACGGCGCATTGGCGATGGTGTCGCACAGCCTGCATTCGCCCGTTCTCTATCTCGCTATCGCAGGCGTATTGAGCGCATGGCTCCTATACGTCAAACTGCCGCACCTGCCTGCGAAAATCGCGCAGGCGTTCCGTCCGGTTTACGTTTTGTTTGAAAACAAATACTACCTTGATGCCCTGTATTTCAACGTTTTCGCCAAAGGCACACGCGCATTGGGTACCTTCTTCTGGAAAGTCGGCGATACCGCCATTATCGACAACGGTATTGTCAACGGCTCTGCCAGACTGGTCGGCGCGGTTGCCGCGCAAGTGCGTAAAGTCCAAACAGGCTTTATCTACACCTACGCTGCCGCTATGGTGTTCGGCGTATTGGTCTTGCTCGGTATGACCTTCTGGGGATTGTTCAGATAAAAATGAGATTTTCAGACGACGTTTAGGTCGTCTGAAAAAAGAAACTTGAGAAACAATGTCAAACACACAAACCATCCGCTCTGCCGACTTCACCACTTCCCGCGCATGGGGCGCACTCGACATCGCCAATATGAACGGCACCACCGTGCGCCTGCACTGGACGGACCAGCCCTACAAATGGCACGTCAACGACGGCGAGGAAGTGTTTGCCGTGATGGATGGCGAAGTCGATATGCACTACCGAGAAAACGGCGAAGAACACATCGTTCGGTTGAAAAGCGGCGACATCTTCTACGCAGGAATCGGCACGGAACACGTCGCCCACCCGCGCGGCGAAACGCGGATTTTAGTGATTGAGAAAGAAGGCAGTGTTTAGGGCGGATACGCATAAGTATTATGTGCTTTTTCAGGTATCCTGAAAATCATAAATCTATCAACGAGACTTTAATCATGGCAAATCTAAATGTGAGTAGTAAAAAAATTATTAATCTGCTAGGTAATCAAGATATGCAGGAAAAATATTTTATCATTCCTGAATATCAACGCCCCTATCGCTGGGATACCGAAAAATGCGCCGTATTATGGTCTGATATTGTGGATTTTCGCCAGTCGTCCACAGGAAAAAATGAAGAATATTTTCTTGGTACAATCGTTGTTTGCCCCAATGAAAAAGGTAATTTGGAAGTAATTGATGGGCAACAGCGTTTAACATCATTACTGCTGTTATTGCGTGCGTTTTATCGAGTTTTAGAGCAAACGGAAAGTACCCCCGATACCGCAGCCAAAATTACCACACTTAAAAGCAAAATTGCCCCCTGTATTTGGGATGTTGATGTTCTAACGGCTGAAATTACCGATAGAACCGCAATCCGGCTGCATACGCAAGTTGCCACAGAAACAGATAACGAAATTTTGCACGAGATTTTGGCAAACGGTGAAATCTCAGAAGAGTGTCGTTCTAATTACGCCGTTAATTATTTGTATTTCCTGAAACAGTGCCAAGAATACGCCAGAACCAACCCAATGGATTGGTATCATCTTTGTTTAACTATTTTGAATGACTGTATTTTACTTCCGATTGAAAGTGACAGTTTAAATAGTGCATTAACCATATTTTCCACATTAAACGATAGGGGCTTGCCTTTGTCGGATGCAGATATTTTTAAAGCCAGGCTTTATAAGATGGCGCAGCAGAAAGATAAATTTGTTGAACAATGGAAGGAACTTGTTGCGTTGGCAGAGGGTGCATCTATTTCCGTAGATGATTTGTTCCGCTATTACACCCATGTATTAAGGGCGAAAGAAAAGATTACGGATAAAGAAATTGGGCTTCGCCGTTTTTATACTGACAACCGAAACAAACAGTTGGAAAACGAAAATTTGTTCAATCACTTAATTGAGCTGGCTGGATTTTGGCAGGATATTAACAACAGCAAAACTAACCAAGACGTGGAAACTTCGAACTTTGTAAATGACGAGGCGGCCAAGTGGCTGCAATGTCTGAATGTCTATCCTAATGAGTTTTGGAAATACGCCGCGAGTGTGTTCTTCATTGCAAACAAGGGTGCGCAATCCTTTAAAGATGATTTTGCAGCATTATTAAAACAGCTTACTGCATTTTTGTATGCTAAATTTTTAGTTGCGCCAACCGTAACCGCAATTAAAGATGATATTTATAAATTATGTGTTGCGATTTATCACGGTGAAAAAAACGCTTTATCATATGTTATGCCTGCACCCATACACTATGAACAAAATACAGGACGTATAACTAAAGGGTTGTTAATGATTAATGCTTATCTATTTGATGAAAAGCAGAAATTATTGCCAACTAAAACTGAAATCGAACATATCTTTCCGAAAAAATGGCAGGAAACTAACTATAATGGTTGGTCAATCATAGATGCGGAACAATATTTAGAACAACTAGGTAATAAAATTGTTTTTGAAAAACGGTTAAATATTCAGGCAGGTAACGGCTATTTTGGTAAGAAAAAGGAGCAATATCAAAAATCCGATATTGTTGAAGTGCGTGAATTAGCAGGTGAAAATGCCAATGATTGGTTACCGAGTGATATTCAGAAACGCCAGCAGCAGATTGTGGATAGATTGAAACAGTTTTTCGATAATTGTTTTGAAGCAGCCAGCATCCCCAAAAAAAATTAACTTTTCCAATAACCTCCAAACCAAACAGGTAACGCAATGTTTTCTAACCATCTTCTCAGCTTGGCAATATGGATACCCATTGCCGCAGGTGTGCTGGTTTTGGCGACCGGTAAAGACAGCCGTGCGCCGCTGGCGCGTGTGCTTGCCTTCATGGGTGCGCTTGCCGGTTTCTTGGTAACGCTGCCCTTGTTTACCGGTTTCGACCGTTTGAGCGGCGGCTATCAGTTTACCGAGTTCCACGAGTGGATTCCGCTTCTGAAAATCAACTACGCATTGGGCGTGGACGGTATTTCAGTACTCTTTATCATCTTGAATGCGTTTATTACGCTGTTGGTGGTATTGGCCGGTTGGGAAGTCATTCAGAAACGTCCGGCGCAGTATATGGCGGCTTTCCTGATTATGTCGGGTTTGATTAACGGCGCGTTTGCCGCGCAGGATGCGATTCTGTTTTATGTGTTCTTCGAGGGTATGCTGATTCCGCTGTACCTGATTATCGGTGTATGGGGCGGTCCGCGCCGCGTCTATGCGTCGGTCAAGCTGTTCCTCTACACGCTGATGGGTTCGCTCCTGATGCTGGTTGCCATGGTTTACCTTTATTATCAAACAGGCAGCTTCTCTATTGTCGATTTTCAAAACATCAAACAGATTCCGTTGGGCGTGCAACAGCTTTTGTTTGCGGCGTTCTTCCTGTCGTTTGCCGTAAAAGTGCCGATGTTCCCCGTACACACTTGGCTGCCGGATGCCCACGTTGAAGCGCCGACCGGCGGTTCGATGGTGTTGGCGGCAATTACGCTGAAACTGGGTGCGTATGGTTTCTTGCGCTTTATCCTGCCGATTATGCCGGACGCGGCTCGCTATTTTGCCCCTGTAATCATCGTATTGAGCCTGATTGCCGTAATTTATATCGGTATGGTGGCTTTGGTGCAAACCGATATGAAAAAATTGGTGGCGTACTCTTCCATCAGCCATATGGGTTTTGTTACTTTGGGTATGTTCCTGTTTGTGAACGGCCAACTGAATGATTGGGCATTGAAAGGCGCAATCATTCAAATGATTTCCCACGGTTTCGTGTCTGCCGCGATGTTTATGTGTATCGGCGTGATGTACGACCGCCTGCATACCCGCAATATTGCCGATTATGGCGGCGTGGTCAATGTGATGCCTAAGTTTGCGGCGTTTATGATGTTGTTCGGTATGGCCAATGCCGGTTTGCCGGCGACTTCCGGCTTCGTGGGCGAGTTTATGGTGATTATGGGCGCGGTTAAAGTGAATTTCTGGGTAGGCGCGTTGGCCGCCATGACCCTGATTTACGGTGCGTCTTATACCCTGTGGATGTACAAACGCGTTATTTTTGGTGCGATCCACAATTCGCACGTTGCCGAAATGAAAGACATCAATTGCCGCGAATTTGCGATTTTGGCGGTGTTGGCGGTTGCTGTTTTGGGTATGGGCCTGTATCCGAACGCATTTATCGAAGTGGTGCATCAGGCGGCAAACGATTTGATTGCCCATGTGGCACAAAGCAAGATGTGAGGTGTGTAAATGAACTGGTCTGATTTGAATTTAATGCCCGCCATGCCCGAAATCGTGCTGCTTGCGCTGCTGGTGTTATTGTTGCTGGCGGACTTGTGGGTCAGTGATGACAAACGCCGTTGGACGCATTACGGCGCGTTGGCAACGGTGGCGGTTACGGCTGTGGTGCAGTTGGCGGTGTGGGAACAGGGCAGCACGTCTTCGTTCAACGGGATGTATATTGCAGACGGTATGTCGCGTTTGGCAAAAATGGTTTTATATACCTTGACCTTTGCCCTGTTTGTTTATGCCAGACCCTACAACCAAGTGCGCGGTATTTTCAAAGGCGAGTTTTACACCCTGTCGCTGTTTGCCCTCTTGGGTATGGGCGTGATGGTGAGCGCGGGGCATTTTTTAACTGCCTATATCGGTTTGGAACTCTTGTCGCTTGCCCTTTACGCCCTGATTGCCCTGCGCCGCGATTCCGGCTTTGCCGCCGAAGCCGCCTTGAAATATTTTGTTCTGGGTGCGCTGGCATCCGGCCTGCTGCTCTACGGTATTTCTATGGTTTACGGCGCAACCGGTTCGCTGGAATTTGCCGGCGTGCTTGCCTCTTCCTTCAATGAAGAAGCCAACGAATGGCTGTTGAAACTGGGTCTGGTGTTTATCGTCGTCGCCGTTGCGTTCAAACTCGGCGCGGTGCCGTTCCATATGTGGGTGCCCGACGTGTATCACGGCGCGCCCACTTCTGTTACCGCCCTAGTCGGCACTGCCCCGAAAATCGCCGCCGTCGTTTTCGCTTTCCGCATCCTCGTTACCGGGCTGGGAACCGTGCATCATGACTGGTCTCTGATGTTTGCCCTGCTTGCCGCCGCCTCGCTGCTGGTCGGCAACCTTGCCGCCATCATGCAGACCAATATCAAACGTATGCTCGCCTATTCCACCGTATCGCATATGGGTTTCATCCTGTTGGCGTTTATGGCGGGCGCGGTCGGCTTTGCGGCGGGCCTCTATTACGCCATTACCTACGCGCTGATGGCGGCGGCAGGGTTCGGCGTGTTGATGGTGTTGTCGGACGGGGACAACGAGTGCGAAAACATCAGCGATTTGGCAGGGTTGAACCAACACCGCGTATGGCTTGCCTTTTTGATGCTGCTGGTTATGTTCTCTATGGCGGGTATTCCGCCGCTGATGGGCTTTTACGCCAAATTCGGCGTGATTATGGCACTCTTAAAACAAGGCTATGTTTGGTTGTCCGTATTTGCCGTCGTGATGTCGCTGATTGGCGCGTTCTACTACCTGCGCGTGGTCAAAGTCATGTATTTTGACGAATCCGGCCGCGCCCGTCCCACCGTCGGCGGCAACAATGCCGCAAAATTCCTTTTGAGCGTCAACGCGCTGCTGTTGGTGCTGTGGGGCATTATGCCGCAAACCGTTATCGACTGGTGCGCCAAGGCGTTGGAAAACACGCTGTAAGCCGCCGCAACGGCAGCGGCGTCAGAGGCTGCCGTTTTTGTTAAGATATGCCGTTCCGCAATGCAGTTCAGACGGCATCGCCGCCGACAATGCCCAAACAGAAAGCCCGCCATGACCGCATCCATGTACATCCTTTTGCTGCTTGCCTTGATTTTTGCCAACGCCCCCTTCCTCACGACCAAGCTGTTCGGCATCGTACCGCTCAAGCGCAAACATTTCGGACACCACCTGATCGAGCTGGCGGCAGGTTTCGCGCTGACCGCCGTTCTTGCCTACATCCTCGAATCCCGTGCGGGAGCGGTACACGATCAGGGTTGGGAGTTTTACGCCACCGTCGTCTGCCTGTACCTGATTTTTGCGTTTCCCTGTTTCGTGTGGCGGTATTTTTGGCACACGCGCAACAGGGAATAGGCAGGCATAGGAATGCCGTCTGAAACCCTTTCAGACGGCATTTGTTTCATTCAAGTGCAGGCCGGCATCGCTGTGCCGGCACGTTTCAGCCGGCGATATACGCCGGTTTTAATATTTGCGGGCGACTGCAAATTCTGCCAACTGCCGCAGGCGCAGGGCTTTGTCGCCGAAGGGTTCGAGCAGCGCGACCGCTTCGGCAACCAGTTTGTGTGCGTATGAGCGCGCCGCTTCCAAGCCCATCAGTTTCACATAAGTCGGCTTGTCGTTGTCGGCATCTTTGCCCGCCGTCTTGCCCAAAGTCGCCGTGTCCGCTTCACAATCCAACACATCGTCAATGACTTGGAACGCCAGCCCCAGTTTTGCCGCATAATCGTCCAATACCGCCAGACTGTCTTCAGACAGATTCGGGCAAGACATTGCCCCCAATAAAACCGCGGCACGGATTAGCGCACCCGTTTTCAGGCTGTGCATCTGTTCCAAATCGGTTTGGGCCATCTGCTTGCCGACATTCGCCAAATCGATTGCCTGACCGCCCGCCATACCCATGCTTCCGCCCGCTTTTGCCAACACCGACAACATTGCCAACTGGCGTGCGGCGGGCAGTTCTGTCGGACGGCTCAATACGTCAAACGCCTGCGTCTGCAAAGCATCGCCGGTCAGTAGCGCGGTGGCTTCGCCATATTTCACATGGCAGGTCGGTTTGCCCCGGCGCAGGCTGTCGTTGTCCATCGCCGGCATATCGTCGTGAACCAGCGAATAGGCGTGAATCATCTCGATTGCCGCCATTGCCTGTCCTACTGCTTCATGCACGGCTTCGCCCAATTCCGAAGCCGCCAGAACCAGCATCGGCCGCAGGCGTTTGCCGCCGTCCAAAGCCGCATAACGCATCGCTTCGTGCAGCGTGTGCGGGATTTCGTTTTCAGACGGCAAAAAGCGTTCCAGCAGCAGCTCTGTCTGTGCCTGCGCCCTCTGTTGCCACGCTTTCAAATCATTCGTCGGATTCAAGGTTCAACTCCTTCAGCCCGTCCGCATCCAAAACCTGTAATTTCTGTTCGACTTGCGCCAGCTTGGTTTGGCAGTATCTGACCAGCTCGTTGCCTTCCTGATAGGCGGCAAGCGCGTCTTCCAAGGGCATTTCGCCCTGCATAGCTTGTGTCAGCGATTCAAGGCGCGACAAGGCTTCTTCAAACGATTTCGGGGCGTTTTTCTTCATCGTGTTTCCTTTTCGGTTGAAACCCCGCCACTTGGACATCTGTCCTTCGGGGCGGTAGAATCAGACTTTATTTGGGAGGGGTGTAAGCCCTTCCAAATCAGGACGACACATAGGGCGGTGCTTTAAGTGTCGTCCTGCGTGTTGGAACATAGTTTCGGATGTTCCGGTAAAAAGCGGATTGTAGCATTTTTGAAAAACGGATGCCGTCTGAAACCCGAATCCGGTTTCAGACGGCATTGTTTTGTCCTGCAAACGGCAAGGCGTTACCCGGGCAGTTCGTCGGTGATGCCCTGCAAAAAGGCGAGGCGTTCGGGGCTTGCCGCCCTGGTTTCGGCGGCGGCTTTGAAGGCGCAGCCGGGTTCGGCGCGGTGGGTGCAGTTGTGGAAGCGGCATTGCCCGACAAGGTGGCGGAAATCGGGGAAATAGCGCGGCAAATCGGCGGCTTGGAGGTGGTGTAAACCAAATTCTTGCAAACCCGGGGAGTCGATGAGTTGGGTTTCGCCGTTCAAATCATAAAGCCGGGCGTGGGTGGTGGTGTGTTTTCCCGAGTCGAGTGCGGCGGAAATGTCGCCGGTGCGGGCGGTTTGGCTGCCCAAAAGGGCGTTGGTCAGGGTGGATTTGCCCATACCGCTCTGCCCGAGCAGGATGTTGCTGTGCCCTTGCAGGGCGGGGCGCAGGCTGCCGGCGTTTTCCAGTGCGCGGGTTTCGATGACGGGATAACCCAGCGTTTCGTAGAATTTGAGTTTTTCGCGCCAAAGGGCGGTTTCGGGCAGGTCGGCTTTGTTCAGGACGATGACGGCGCGGATGCCGGCGGCTTCGGCGGCAAGCAGGGCGCGCTGTAGCAGCCGCACGCTCGGACTCGGGACGGCGGCGGTTACGATGAGGAGTTGGGTAACGTTGGCGGCAATGAGTTTGGTTTTCCACGCGTCTTGGCGGTAGAGCAGGCTTTGGCGCGGTAAAAAATCTTCAATCACAACTTGTTCGGCGTTGACGGGGCTGATGCGGACGCGGTCACCGCAGGCGAAATCGACGCGTTTTTTGCGGGTGCTGGCTTCGTAGGTTGTGCCGTCGGGCGTGCGGACGATGTAGCGGCGGCCGTAGCTGGCGGTAATTTGGGCGGTGTCGTTCATGGTTTCTTTGGGGTTGGGTGTGGAAATGCCGTCTGAAAACGGGTGTTCGGACGGCATCGGTTCAGTCGTGCTGCCACTCGACATGCTCACTTAAGAAGCCGCCGCTCTGGTGCGCCCAGAGTTTGGCGTAAAGCCCGCGTTTTTCGAGAAGTTCGGCGTGCGTGCCTTCTTCGATGATGCGGCCTTTGTCGAGGACGACGAGCCTGTCCATTGCGGCGATGGTGGAGAGGCGGTGGGCGATGGCGATGACGGTTTTGCCGTCCATCATTTTGTCGAGGCTTTCTTGGATGGCGGCTTCGACTTCGGAATCGAGCGCGCTGGTGGCTTCGTCCAAAAGAAGAATCGGTGCGTCTTTGAGCATCACGCGGGCGATGGCGATGCGCTGGCGTTGCCCGCCGGAGAGTTTCACGCCGCGTTCGCCGACGTGCGCGTCGTAGCCGCGCCGCCCTTTGGCATCGGAAAGGTCGGGGATGAAGCCGGCGGCTTCGGCGCGTTCGGCGGCAGAAACCATTTCGGCATCGGTCGCGTCGGGGCGGCCGTAAATAATGTTGTCGCGCACGGAACGGTGCAGCAGCGAGGTATCTTGCGTGACCAAACCGATTTGGGCGCGTAAAGATTCTTGGGTGACGCTGCTTATGTCCTGCCCGTCAATCAAAACCGTGCCGCTTTGCGGTTCGTAGAAGCGCAAAAGCAGGTTGACGATGGTGGATTTGCCCGCGCCGCTGCGTCCGATCAAGCCGACTTTTTCGCCGGGTTTGATATTCAGGTTAAAGCCGTTGAGCAGCGGTTTGCCGGCTTCGTAGGAGAAATCGACGTGTTCGAATTTGATTGCGCCTTGCGGCACATTCAGCGGCAGGGCTTGGGGCTTGTCGAGGATGGTGTGCGGTTTGGACAGGGTTGCCATGCCGTCGCCGACGGTGCCGATGTTTTCAAACAGCCGCGCGGATTCCCACATAATGTATTGCGACAGCCCGTTGACGCGCAACGCCATGGCGGTGGCTGTAGCAACCGCGCCCACGCCGACCTGCCCGTTGTGCCAGAGCCAGATGCCCAGTGCGGCGGTGGAGAGGGTCAGGGAGGTGTTGACGATGAAGCTGCACGAATGCAGCAGCGTCGCCAGCCGCATTTGGGCGCGCACCGTAACCATAAATTCTTCCATCGACTGCTTGGCATAGGCGGCTTCACGCGCGCCGTGGGAGAAGAGTTTGACGGTGGCGATATTGGAATAGGCATCGGTAATGCGGCCGGTCATCAGCGAGCGGGCATCCGCCTGCCATGCGGCGGTTTGCCCCAATTTGGGAATCAGCAGGCGCATCACCGAAGCGAAACCGACAATCCAGCCGATAAAGGGCAGCAGCAGCCATGAGTCGAGCGAGGCGAGAATCACGCCGGAGGTAATGAAATACACCGACACATAAACGACCATATCGGCAACCGTCATCACCGCGTCGCGCAACGCCAGCGCGGTCTGCATGACTTTGGCGGACACGCGTCCGGCAAATTCGTCCTGATAAAAACCGAGGCTTTGGTTCAGCATCAGGCGGTGGAAGTTCCAGCGCAGGCGCATGGGGAACACGCCCTGAAGGGTTTGCAGGCGCACGTTGGACGCGGCAAACGCCCACGCAACCGAAAATACCATCATCGCCGCCATTGCCGCCAGTTCCCAACCTTTTTCGGCAAACAGTTCGGCGGGCGCGTATTTGCCGAGCCACTCCACGATTTTGCCCATAAATTGAAAAACCAGGGCTTCCATAATGCCGATGCCGGCGGTCAGCGCAGCCAGGGCGGCTATCCATTTCCGCACGCCGGCCATGCTGCTCCAGACAAACCGCCACAAGCCTTTTTCTGGCGTTTTCGGGGCGGCTTCGGGATAAGGGTCGATTCGGGACTCGAACCAGGAAAATATTTTGTTCAACATTGTTTTCGATTTCGGTAAAACAGTTTCAGACGGCATCAAACACAATGCCGTCTGAAAGGAAGGACAATAACGCCATTTTACGGGAAAAGCCGTCGGGAAGACAGCGCGAGGCGGAAACGCAGGGTTTCGTCAGGGCAAACGCCGCGCCGCCTTCAGGCGGCATTATTTCAGCAGGTTTTTCAAAGCAAGGCGCACGCCTTCGCCCACGTCCGTCCCCTCCGGAACGCCTTTGACCGCCGCTTTTGCTTCGCGTTCGCTGTAACCCAGCGCAAGCAGCGTGCCGACGATGTCTTCCGTTTCGTCGGCGGCGGGTGCGGCGGCAAACAGCCCGTCCGTTACCGCATGCGTGACCAGCTTGCCGCGCAGTTCCAAAACCATGCGTTCGGCGGTTTTTTTGCCGATTCCCGGGGCGGAGGAGAGGCGTTTGACATCTTCTTCTGCAACCGCCTGCGCCAGCTCGTCTGCCGTCATCGCCGACAAAATGCCCAAAGCCGTTTTCGCGCCGATGCCGCCGACCTTGATCAGTTGGCGGAATGTTTTGCGTTCTTCCGCAGTGGCAAAACCAAATAAAAGATGTGCGTCTTCCCGAATGATAAGCTGGGTAAACAGTTGTACGCTTTCACCCACGGGCGGCAGGTTGTAGAAGGTCTGCATCGATACGTCGGCCTCATAGCCGACACCGTTGACATCGATGACGATTTGCGGAGGGTTTTTTTCAACCAGTTTGCCGGTCAGTCTGCTGATCATGTATGCCGAATCCTGAAGTGTCGGGTGCAAAATGCCGTCTGAAACCGGTTCGGGCTTCAGACGGCACGGATTGTATCAAATTCAGTCGTCGCGGCGGGAGGAAATCACGCGGCCGGTACGGGCATCGACAACGACTTTGTATTCCTGTCCGTTTTTGACGATTTCGACATCATAGTGCGGACGGCCGTTGTCGTGTTCGAGATCGATGTCGGTGATTTTGCCGCCGACACGCGCCAACGCTGCTTTTTCGGCTTGGGCGCGGCTGATGATTTTGTCTTGTTTGCTGTGTTGGTGTGCGGCGTGTCCGTGGTCGTCATCGCCGTGTCCGTCGTGGTGGGCGAGTGCGGGGGCGGAAATGCCCATCAGTGCGGTTGCGGCGGCGGTCAAGAGAAGGCGTTTGAAGTTCATGTTTTGCTCCTGCGAAGTATCTGGTGGTGTTTGAAGGACGTAAAGGCGGGACATCAACCGGCGGTTAATACCGCCCGAACCATACCGCGCGCCTGAGCTTCGGCCTCGGCGGCGCGTTCCTGCGAGGCAAACGGTCCCATTTTGACGACGTATTCGTAACGGCGTTTTTCAACCGAGAGGTTCGGGTTTGATGCCGATGAAGCCAGGTTTTGGGCGGCTTGGTTCAGATAGGCTTGTGCTTCGTGTTCCGTACCGAAAGATTTCAAGTCGATGAAGATGTCTTTGTTTTCGGCAACCGGTGCGGATTGGCCCGGGACGATTTGTTCGATTTTGACGTGCGCCGTCCCTTGGTTGACAAAGCCCAATTTTTGCGCGGCGGCTTTGGATACGTCGATGATGCGGTTGCCGTGGAAGGGGCCGCGGTCGTTGACGCGGACGATGACGCTTTTGCCGTTTTTGGTATTGGTTACGCGCACATAGCTGGGGATGGGCAGGGTTTTGTGGGCGGCGGTAAAGGCGTTCATATCGTATCGTTCTCCGCCGGAAGTTTTGCGCCCGTGAAACCTGCCGCCGTACCACGAGGCGTTGCCGGTTTGCGTGAATTCGGCGACTTGGTTTTTCGGCGTGTAGCGTTTTCCGGCGACTTTGTAGCTGCGGTTGGCGGAGGCGTGCAGTTTTTCTGCCCTGACCACTGCGTCGGCGGATGCCGTCTGAAAGGAATGTATGCCGAATGCGGCGGTGAGGAGGAAAAGGGTTTTTCGGGTTAAAGTCAAAACGTGTTCCGTTCTTGAGTTGAAGACGAATGGGCATCATGCCCTACGGACACGTTCCGAACCGCTGCACGCTGCGGCAGCGGTTCGGAATGTATCCGAACGGTTTTCAGAAGGCATGAACTTGCGTTCAAACGCCGCCTGCGTAACCGTGTTGCCGCCACGCTTCAAAGAGAATCACGGCAACGGTATTGGAAAGGTTCATACTCCGGCTGCCGGGCTGCATGGGCAGGCGGATTTTTTGCGCGGCGGGCAGGCTGTCGAGGATGTCGGCAGGCAGTCCGCGCGTTTCCGGCCCGAACAGTAAAACGTCGCCTTTTTGAAACGCGGTTTCATCGGGGCGCGCCGTGCCTTTGGTGGTCAGGGCGAAAATGCGCCTGCCTGCGAGTGCCTTGAGGCAGTCGTCGAAGTTTTCGTACACCGTCAGGCTGGCGAATTCGTGGTAGTCGAGCCCGGCGCGTTTCATTTTGGCGGAATCCAATGGGAAGCCGAGCGGTTTGACAAGGTGCAAATCCGCGCCGGTATTGGCGCACAGGCGGATGATGTTGCCCGTGTTCGGCGGGATTTCCGGCTGGTATAAAACGATGGTAAACATAAATATCAATCACTTATAGGCGCGTAACCTTGCCACAAGGCGGATGGGGTGTCAAAAAATTTAGTTATTTTTTCATTGGCGTGCGTGCCAGCGTCCAGCAGCAGATTCGGTTTGCGCCCGATTTTTTCAGCGTCTTTGCCAATTCGTCCAGCGTCGCGCCGGTGGTAAAGACATCGTCGATTAACAGAATATTACAGTTTTCCGGTATCGGTGTGCGGATTTCAAAGGCGTTTTTGATGTTTCGCCGCCGTTCGCCGCCTTTGAGCGTGCTTTGCGGCGGACGGTGGTGTCGGAATACGGTGTGTCGGGGCAGTATCTGCCAGCCGTAGCGTTGTGCCAACAACCCGACGATGCTTTCACTTTGGTTGAAGCCGCGTTGCAGCAGCCGCTCCCTGCTTAGCGGTACGGGCAGGACGAAATCGAAACATTCGTCTGCAAGCCGGTCGGGCGGATTCTGCATCATCAGGTCTGCCAGCGGCTGCACCATGCTCAAATCAGCCAAGTGCTTCAGCGCGTGTATCATATTGCTGACGGGCGGTTCGTAATGCAGCGAAGCCCACATCCGGTCGAATGCGGGCGGTTTTTTCTGACAGCCGCCGCACACCGCGCCGCCTTGAACGTGCATGAAACACAGGGGGCAGCTGTTTGCCGCGTCGGTGCGGTATGCCGCCAAATCGTCGCGGCAGCCGGCGCAGATGCCGTCTGAAACGCCGGACGAACCGTGGCATAATACGCAACGCCTGATAGTGGGCGCGTCTGCGATGCGCCGCCAACAAGAGAGAAAATCCATGCCTGATGCCGTCAAAAAAGTTTACCTGATACACGGTTGGGGGGCGAACCGCCACGTGTTCGACGATTTGATGCCGCGCCTGCCTGCAACGTGGCCGGTGTCCGCCGTCGATTTGCCCGGACACGGCGACGCGCCCTTCGCGCAACCCTTCGATATTGAGGCAGCCGCCGACGCTGTTGCCGCACAAATCGATACGCCCGCCGACATTCTCGGCTGGTCGCTCGGCGGATTGGTCGCGCTGTATCTGGCGGCGCGCCATCCCGACAAAGTCCGTTCGCTCTGCCTGACGGCGAGTTTCGCACGGCTGACGGCTGACGAAGACTATCCCGAAGGGCTTGCCGCGCCTGCATTGGGCAAAATGGTCGGCGCGTTCCGAACGGATTATGCCAAACATATCAAACAGTTTCTACAACTCCAGCTTTTGCACACGCCTGATGCGGACGGAATCATAGGCAGAATCCTGCCCGATTTGGCGCGCTGCGGCACGCCCTCCGCCTTACAGGAAGCTTTGGACGCGGCGGAAAGGGCGGATGCGCGGCATTTGTTGGACAAGATAGATGTTCCGGTACTGCTGGTGTTCGGCGGCAAAGACGCGATTACGCCGCCGCGCATGGGCGAGTATCTGCACCGCCGTTTGAAGGGCAGCAGGCTGGTTGTGATGGAAAAGGCGGCACACGCGCCGTTTTTGAGCCACGCGGAAGCGTTTGCCGCGCTGTACCGCGACTTTGTTGAAGGGGTTTTAGATGAACCATCAGGACGCACGCTGGCAGGTTTACCGCCATCTTGCCGAACATGCCGACCAACGCCTGACACTCGTCCGCAACGCGCCCAAACATATCCTGCTTGCCGGGGCGGATGCGGACATCAGCCGCAGCCTGCTGGCGAAACGCTATCCGCAGGCGGTATTTGAAGAATACGATTCCCGTGCGGATTTTTTGGCGGCGGCGGCAGCCGCGCGCAAAGGCGGTTTTTGGCAAAGGTTTGCGGGTAAGGGCGTGGTGCAGCACTGCCAATCCCCGACCGCGCCGCTGCCCGAAGCGTGTGCCGATATGTTGTGGTCGAATCTCGGACTGTTGGCGGCGGAAAGCATCGTCCCCGTGCTGCAAAATTGGGCGCGCGCGCTGAAGACGGACGGGCTGCTGTTTTTCACCTGCTTCGGGCGCGATACCTTGGCGGAACTGAAATGCCGTCTGAAAGAAAACGGCATTGAAAGCCGCAGTGTGATGTTTCCCGATATGCACGACTTGGGCGATATGCTTGCTGAAAACGGGTTTTACGACCCCGTTACCGATACGGCGAAGCTGGTGTTGGATTACAAAAAGGCGGAAACGTTTTGGGCGGATATGGACACGCTGGGCATCTGGCGGGCGATGGCGTGGAACGATGAAAACGCCGCGCGTTCGTGTGTCGGGACAATATTTGAGCGGGAAGGCGGTTTGGGCATTACGCTGGAAACGGTGTACGGACACGCCGTGAAAAAACTGATGCTGCCGCAGGGGGAGAACGTGGTGCAGTTTTTTCCGAAGAGATGATGTGCAGATGCCGTCTGAAGCTGTTTCCAAGTTTCAGACGGCATCTGTCTGTGAAAACCGATAGAAATAAAGGAAATGCCGATGTATGCCGATGCCGGAGACGTATATTGCGTCTATAACTTCAGACTGAAGCAGTACACTGCCTGCCAGGTTACCCGAGTTGAAGAACACGGTGGGAAAAAAGCATATGCAACCCTGCTGGCTTTGGACTGGCAGGGCAACAAACCGCTTGGGGCGGCGGAGCTGGCGGATTTGAAACCGCTTTACAAAGACTTTATGTATTGGGAACGCGGTCTGCACATGTATAAGGCAAGTGCCGTCGTGCCGACGGGATATGTACGGGTTGGGAATACCGCGCCGCTGGTCGGCGAAGACACGCAACGGTATGCCTCTTTTTGGGGCGACGGCTACGACGTGTACCGTCAGTTGAGATGGCAGCAGATACCCGAAAAACAGAGAAAGGCATTCAAAAAAGCCGCCAAAAGCAAAAAGACCGTGATGTTTGCCGGACGGGAATACGGCATATCCAAACAGAATTTGAGCGATGTTTGGGATGATTTTGAAAACGCGATGGAACTGAAGGCGTTTCCCTGCCTGTCTTCGCTGTTTCTGACCAAATGGCATAAAAATCTATATGATAGTGGATTAACAAAAACCAGTACGGCGTTGCCTCGCCTTAGCTCAAAGAGAACGATTCTCTAAGGTGCTGAAGCACCAAGTGAATCGGTTCCGTACTATTTGTACTGTCTGCGGCTTCGCCGCCTTGTCCTGATTTTTGTTAATCCACTATAAAAACAGGAATTTTTAAATAGAGGCAATGCCGTCTGAAACTTGGTAACGGGCTTCAGACGGCATTTCGTTCCAATACCGCCAACACCGCCGCACCGTAACGTGCGGCTTTTTCTTCGCCTACGCCGTATACGGCGGCAAGCTCCGCCAAGCCTTCCGGCTGTTTGGCGGCAATGGCGCGCAGTGCGGCTTTGCTGAGAATGCGGTAGGGTTCGGACTGTTCGTGTTTTGCCGTTTCGCCGCACCATTGGATCAGGGCGCGCATCAGGCGGCGTTTGCGTTTGGCGGTTTCATCGATGCCGTCTGAAAACGGACGGCAGACGGCGAGGATGTCCCGTCCGTATTTGGCGGCGCGTACGCTGCCCAAGCCGTGTACGCCTTCGAGGTCGGTTTCGGTTTCGGGCGTATCGGCAAGCATATCGGCAAGGCTTTCGTCGGAGAGGACGGCATGCAGGGCGCAGTTTTCCGCCCTTGCCTGTTCATACCGCCAGGCCTCGAGTTTTTGACGCAGTTGTTGTTCGCGTTCGGTTTGCGGACGGATGACCGCGTCGCGGCTGAAGCCGGCGGCGTTGCGGCAGACTTCGAGTATGCCGTGTCCGAAACGTTCGGTTTTGGCTTCGCCCAAGCCGTAGATGTCGTGCAGCCCGTTGAGGTTTTGCGGCATTTTTTCGACAAGGTCGCGCAGGGTTTTGTCGCCGAAAATCATATAGGCGGGGATGCCTTCGGCTTCTGCCTGTTTCATACGCCAAACGCGCAATGCCTGCCACAGGCGTTCTTCGCGTTCGGTACGCAGCCAGTTGTCTTTGAGGGTGCGGGCGGCGGGCTTGTCGCGCTTGAGCGGACGCAGCATCACTTCGGTTTCGCCTTTGAGGACTTTTTTGGCGGCTTCGGTCAGTTGCAATGCCTGATATCGGGTAATGTTGACGGTGAGGTAGCCGAGGCTGATACACTGGCGGATGACGCTGCGCCATTCTTTGTCGGACAACTCCGTACCGATGCCGAATGTGGACAGTTGTTCGTGCCGGTTGCCGCGTATCCAATCGTCGCTTTTACCTCGCAAAAGGTTGGTGATGTAACCGGCGGCAAAACGTTGTCCGGCGCGGTACACGCAGCTGAGTAATTTTTGCACCAACACCGTGCCGTCAAACCGTACGGGCGGATGCAGGCAGTTGTCGCAATGGCCGCAGGGTTCGGATGCTTCGCCGAAATGTTTGAGCAGCAGTACGCGGCGGCAGGCGGCGGTTTCGCAGACGGCAAGCATGGCATCGAGTTTTTGCATTTCGATTTGCTTTTGCACCTCGTCGCTGTTGCCTTCGGCAATCCGTTCGCGCAGCAACACCCAATCGTTCAAACCGTAACACAGCCAGCTCGCGGCAGGCAGCCCGTCCCGGCCGGCACGCCCCGATTCCTGATAGAAATGTTCGACACTCTGGGGCATATCGAGATGGGCGACAAAGCGCACGTCGGGTTTGTCTATGCCCATGCCGAACGCCACGGTCGCCACCACGATAATATTGTCTTCATGCGTAAAGCGGCGTTGGTTTTCCTCGCGCACGTCCATACTCAGACCGGCATGATACGGAATCGCGTTTAATCCGTTTTCACGCAAAAACTGTGCCACATCTTCCACCTTTTTGCGGCTTAAACAATACACAATGCCGCTTTGCCCCGTCATTTCTTTGCGGATGAATTCAAGCAGTTGTTTTTTGCCGTTGTTTTTTTCGATAACCTGATAATAAATATTCGGGCGGTCAAAGCTGGAGACAAATTCGTGCGCGTCGTCCAAGTGCAGATAATGCTTGATGTCGGCGCGCGTGGCGGCATCGGCGGTGGCGGTCAGGGCGATGCGCGGGACGTTCGGATAGCGTTCGGCAAGCATGCCGAGCTGTTGGTATTCGGGGCGGAAATCGTGTCCCCACTGGCTGACGCAGTGCGCTTCGTCAATGGCGAACAGGCTGACGGTTTGTTGGTCGAGAAAACGCAAAAAGCGGTCGGTAACCAAGCGTTCCGGTGCGACATAAAGCAGTTTCAGACGGCATTGGGCAAGCTTGTCGGCAATCTCGCGCGCTTCATCTGCCGATGTGCCGCTGTTGACTGCCGCCGCTTCGATGCCGGCGGCGTGCAGGTTTGCCACTTGGTCGTTCATCAACGCAATCAGCGGCGATACGACAACCGCCACGCCTTCGCACATCAGCGCGGGAATCTGGTAACACAAAGACTTGCCGCCGCCCGTCGGCATCAGCACCGTCAAACTCCCGCCGCCTGCCAAAGTATTGATGACAGCCTCCTGCCTGCCGCGAAATTCGGGATAACCGAATACTTCGTGCAAAATCTGTTTGGCGGTCGGTCGGTGCATGATGGTTCCGTGCTCGGTAAGGATGTTGATCGGTCGGCGGCAATATGCCGTCTGAAATCGGGATTTAGAAGAGTTTGCCCACTTCCGCCTCAATATCGCCGGCACGCATGAACGTTTCGCCGATCAGGAAGGTGTGCACACCGCGCGATTGCATAAATTCCACATCCGCCTTGCCTGTAATGCCGCTTTCGGTTACGACGGTTTTGCCTTCCAGCGCGGGCAGCAGCGACAGGGTTTGGTCGAGGGAGACTTCAAAAGTCCTCAGGTTGCGGTTGTTTACGCCCCACAACGGCGTGGTCAGGTTGCGGCATTTTTCCAATTCGGTTTCATCGTGCAGCTCGAGCAGGACGGTCATGCCCAATTCGTGCGCCACCGCTTCAAAGCGTTCCAATTGTTCCTGTTCCAGTGCTGCGGCAATCAGCAGGACGGCATCCGCCCCCCATGCGCGCGCCTGATAAACCTGGTATTCGTCGATGATGAAGTCTTTGCGCAGCACGGGCAGCGATACGGCTTCGCGCGCCTGTTTGAGGTATTCGGGCGAACCTTGGAAATAGGGTTCGTCGGTCAGTACGGACAAACACGCCGCTCCGGCGTTTTCATAGGCGCGTGCAATCTCGGGCGGTCGGAAGTCTGGACGGATCAGGCCTTTGCTCGGGCTTGCCTTTTTGATTTCGGCAATGACAGCGGGCAGGTTTAGACGGTGTTTGCCGCGTATCGAATCGATGAAGCTGCGGACGGGCGGTGCGTTTTCGGCAAGTGCGCGGATGTGTTCGGCGTTGACGGCGGCTTTTTGGGCGGCAACTTCCTGTGCTTTGGTGGCAAGGATTTTATTGAGGATGTCGGTCATGTCGGGCTCCGTATTCGTCTGGGGAAAGGGGGAATATTAGCATCAAACCGTTAACGACTGTTTGTGCGGAAGCTGTCGAAATAGGACAGGACGGTCTGCGGCAGCCATTGCAGGTGCAGCCTGCCGCCGGTGCTGCTGACAAAGCCGACATGACCACCGTGTGCAGGTTGGAACAGGGTAACGGCTTCGGACACTTCGTCCGGTGTCGGCAGCGCTTCGGGCGGCAGGAAGGGGTCGTTGGCGGCATTGAGCAGGAGCAGCGGTTTGGCAACGTGTTTGAGCAGCGGTTTGCAGGAAGTTTGGCGGTAGTAGTCGTGCCGATCGGCAAAGCCGTGCAGCGGTGCGGTGAAGCGGTCGTCAAACTCGCCCAGTGTTTTGCACCCTGCGGCAAATGCCGTCTGAAAACCTTGGAGCGACCGTGCTTTGGGTATCAGTGTGCGGAGGAAGTAGCGCGTGTAGAGCAGCCGTGTGATGCCGCTGTCGAAGCGGTTGCCTGCCGCCTCTGCATCGACGGGTGCGGAGATGACGGCGGCGGCTTGCGGCAGCGCGTTTTCGCCCTGTTCGCCCAAATATTTTGCCAGCGCGTTGCCGCCCAGCGATACGCCGACGGCGTATATTTCACGGTAACGCGCGGCGAGCGTGTCCAAAGTGAAGGCGATTTCGGCGGTATCGCCCAAGTGGTAGAACACCGGGGCGGTGTTCGCTACGCCGCCGCAGCTGCGGAAATGGACGACTGCGCCGTGCCAACCGCGGCTGCGTACCGCGAGCATCAGTTCGACCGCGTAATGGCTGCGGCTGCTTCCTTCCAAACCGTGAAACAGCACGACCAGCGGCGCATCGGGCGAAATGCCGTCTGAAAAATCGTAGGCGACTTTGGTTTTACCCGTGCTGTCGGGAAGCAGCTCGCGGCGGTATGTGGGTGCGGGGCGTTGCAGGAATTTGGCGGCAATCGTGTCGGCATTGCCGTTGCGGAGGAAAAAGGGCGTGTCCGGCGGTGTTAAAATCATAAGGTATCGGTTTTCTTGTTTTCAGACGGCATTGATGATGCGGCAGCCCGTCCGGCTGGTGCGGACGTGGGGGATGCGCGCCCGAATATAGGCGTGGAAAAGCGTTTGCCGAAAAAGGATATCGGCATCGGTCAGTTTTCCACGCGTTTGAAATGGCGCGGACGGAAGCCCAAAGCCGCCAGTGATGCGAAATACAGTCCGCCGCCGACGGCAATCAGGATGAAGAGCCGGGCGGCCTTTTGCATTCCGCCGGCGTGTGCCCAGTCGAACGGCAGCCAGATTTGGGCGGCATACAGGCCGCCTCCCATCACGGCGAGCGAGAGCAGCATTTTTGCCAAGAACGCTGCCCAACCCTTGCCAGGTTGGTAAATACCGTGTCTGCGCAACAGGTAAAACAACAATCCGGCATTGATACACGCGCCCAGACCGATGGCAAGCGAAAGTCCGACGTGTTTCAGTGGGCCGATAAAGGCAAGGTTCATCAACTGCGTGCAAATGAGCGTGAAGATGGCGATTTTGACGGGCGTTTTGATGTTTTGCCGCGCATAAAAGCCGGGCGCCAACACTTTAATCATGATTAAACCGATTAAACCGAAAGAATAGGCAATCAGCGCGTGTTGCGTCATCTGCGCGTCAAACAGCGTGAATTCTCGGTACATAAACAAGGTTGCCACCAGCGGGAACGACAACACCGCCAGTCCGACCGCCGCCGGCAGCGTCAGCAGCATGCACAGGCGCAAACCCCAGTCGAGCAGGGCGGAAAACTGTTCCGTATCTTGGTTTGCCGAGTGTTTGGACAAAGTCGGCAGCAAAATCGTACCGAGTGCCGCCCCCAGCACGCCGCCGGGCAGCTCCATCATGCGGTCGGCGTAATACATCCATGAAACGCTGCCCGATTGCAGATAAGACGCGAAAATCGTGTTGATAACCAAAGAAATCTGCGCCACGCTCACGCCCAAAATCGCAGGTGCCATTTGTTTCATGACGCGGTTGACCGCCGCATCTTTGAAATTCAGTTTGGGCAGTTTCAAAAAACCCAGTTTCGCCAACCAAGGGAGCTGAAAGCCGAGCTGCAAAATACCGCCGACAAAAACCGCCCAAGCCAGCGCGGTAACGGGAGGATCGAAATACGGCACGAAAAACAGCGCGAATACGATAAACGACACGTTCAGAAACGTGGGCGTAAACGCCGGAATGCCGAACTTATGATAAGAATTGAGTACCGAGCCGACAAAAGAGGAAAGTGAAATCAATAAGATATAGGGGAACGTAATCCGCAGCAAATCGATGGAGAGCTGAAATTTGTCGGCATCTTTGGCAAAACCGGGTGCGGAAACATAAATCACCCAAGGCGCAGCAAGTATGCCCAGCGCGGTAACGATGACCAGCACAAACGACAGCATCCCCGCCACATGGCGGATAAAAGCCTCCGTCGCCTCTTTAGAACGCGTTTCCTTATATTCCGCCAAAATCGGCACAAACGCTTGGGCAAACGCCCCCTCCGCAAACACGCGGCGAAGCAGGTTGGGCAGTTTGAACGCGACAAAAAACGCATCCGTCGCCATGCCCGCGCCGAATGCGCGCGCAATGACCGTATCGCGCACAAATCCCAAAACGCGCGACACCATCGTCAGGCTGCCGACTTTTGCCAAAGCTCCCAGCATATTCATCATTGTTCCTCAACAGTCGTACCCGTTTGGGGCAACGGCGCGTATTGTACGACAGAAACCGCTTCAGACGGCATCGGGTTTGATGCCGTCTGAAGCGGTTTCCCGAAACGAAAGCTTCCTTTTCCGGCGGCAAACTGTATCAACACGCGGAAATGCAATAAAATAGCCGGATTCCGATTGATTTCCAACATCTGTTTCCAACATCACGGAGAGCCGTATGAAATCCAGACACCTCGCCCTCGGCGTTGCCGCCCTGTTTGCCCTTGCCGCGTGCGACAGCAAAGTCCAAACCAGCGTCCCCGCCGACAGCGCGCCTGCCGCTTCGGCAGCCGCCGCCCCGGCAGGGCTGGTCGAAGGGCAAAACTATACCGTCCTTGCCAACCCGATTCCCCAACAGCAGGCAGGCAAAGTCGAAGTCCTTGAGTTTTTCGGCTATTTCTGTCCGCACTGCGCCCACCTCGAACCTGTTTTAAGCAAACACGCCAAGTCTTTTAAAGACGATATGTACCTGCGTACCGAACACGTCGTCTGGCAGAAAGAAATGCTGACGCTGGCACGCCTCGCCGCCGCCGTCGATATGGCTGCCGCCGACAGCAAAGATGTGGCGAACAGCCATATTTTCGATGCGATGGTCAACCAAAAAATCAAGCTGCAAAATCCGGAAGTCCTCAAAAAATGGCTGGGCGAACAAACCGCCTTTGACGGCAAAAAAGTCCTTGCCGCCTACGAGTCCCCCGAAAGCCAGGCGCGCGCCGACAAAATGCAGGAGCTGACCGAAACCTTCCAAATCGACGGTACGCCCACGGTTATCGTCGGCGGTAAATATAAAGTTGAATTTGCCGACTGGGAGTCCGGTATGAACACCATCGACCTTTTGGCGGACAAAGTACGCGAAGAACAAAAAGCCGCGCAGTAAGCCCGTTTGAAAAATGCCGTCTGAAACTTGGTTTTCAGACGGCATTTTGATTGGGTTTAAAACGTAAAGCCCGTTTCCAGTTCTTCATCGCCGACCAGTTCGACCAAGAGCGCGTAGAGCGGGGCGAGTTCGGCATAACGGCGCGATACGCGGCGCAGATAGTTTAAGAAACGCGGGATTTCGGGACGGTATTTGTCTTTGCCGTCACGGTAGTACAGGCGTGCGAAGATGCCTGCAACCTTCAAGTGCCGCTGCACGCCCATCCATTCGAACCAGCGGTAAAACTCGTCAAACGCTTCGGGGACGGGCAAGCCGGCAGCCCGCGCCTTTTCCCAGTAGCGGATAACCAAGTCCAAGACAAATTCTTCTTCCCATTCGATAAAGGCATCGCGCAACAGCGACACCAAATCGTAGGAAATCGGGCCGTAAAGCGCGTCTTGGAAGTCTAAAACGCCCGGTCTGCCGCGCGTCAGCATCAGGTTGCGGACGATAAAGTCGCGGTGCACATAGACTTTGGGCTGCGCCAACAGGGGCGGCAGCAGCGTATCGACGGTTTGCTGCCAAAGTTGGCGTTGTTTGAATGTTAATTCGCGCCCCAATTCTTTTGCGACAAACCATTCCGGGAACAGGTTGATTTCGCGCAGCATCGTTTCACGGTCATATTCGGGCAAAACCCCTTCACGGCTTGCCTTCTGCAATTCGACCAGCTCGCCGATTGCCTCCAAAAGCAGGGCTTTGTGCGCCGCTTCGCCCTGCTCCTGAAGCATCGCGGTCAAAAACGTCGTATTGCCCAAGTCGTTCAATACCACAAACCCCAAATCCGTGTCCGCGTGCAATACCTGCGGTACATTGACCATGTCAAACAGTTTCTGCACTTTCAAATAAGGTGCGACACTCATCTTGTCGGGCGGTGCATCCATGCAGACGACACTGCTGCCGTCTGAAAACGTTGCACGGAAATAGCGGCGGAAATCAGCATCCGCCGCCGCGAAGGACAGATCGAAGTCCCGTTCGGGATAGATGGTCTGAAGCCAATTTTTCAGTTCGGTTTGCCGTTGCATAACAGTACTAAAGCATTTCAGGTTACAATAAACGCTATTCTAACTGGCAAACCGACTTGAGGGGCGATTTTGGCTCGTTTATTTTCACTCAAACCACTGGTGCTGGCATTGGGCTTCTGTTTCGGCACGCATTGCGCCGCCGCCGATGCCGTTGCGGCGGAGGAAACGGACAATCCGACCGCCGGAGGAAGCGTTCGGAGCGTGTCCGAACCCATACAGCCTACCAGCCTGAGCCTCGGTTCGACCTGCCTGTTTTGCAGTAACGAAAGCGGCAGCCCCGAGAGAACCGAAGCCGCCGTCCAAGGCAGCGGCGAAGCATCCATCCCCGAAGACTATACGCGCATTGTTGCCGACAGGATGGAAGGACAGTCGCAGGTGCAGGTGCGTGCCGAAGGCAACGTCGTCGTCGAACGCAATCGGACGACCCTCAATGCCGATTGGGCGGATTACGACCAGTCGGGCGACACCGTTACCGCAGGCGACCGGTTCGCCCTCCAACAGGACGGTACGCTGATTCGGGGCGAAACCCTGACCTACAATCTCGAGCAGCAGACCGGGGAAGCGCACAACGTCCGTATGGAAACCGAACACGGCGGACGGCGGCTGCAAAGCGTCAGCCGCACCGCCGAAATGTTGGGCGAAGGGCATTACAAACTGACGGAAACCCAATTCAACACCTGTTCCGCCGGCGATGCCGGCTGGTATGTCAAGGCCGCTTCCGTCGAAGCCGATCGGGAAAAAGGCATAGGCGTTGCCAAACACGCCGCCTTCGTGTTCGGCGGCGTTCCCCTTTTCTATACGCCTTGGGCGGACTTCCCGCTTGACGGCAACCGCAAAAGCGGCCTGCTTGTTCCCTCACTGTCCGCCGGTTCGGACGGCGTTTCCCTTTCCGTTCCCTATTATTTCAACCTTGCCCCCAATCTCGATGCCACGTTCGCGCCCGGCGTGATCGGCGAACGCGGCGCGGTCTTTGACGGGCAGGTACGCTACCTGCGGCCGGATTATGCCGGCCAGTCCGACCTGACCTGGCTGCCGCACGACAAGAAAAGCGGCAGGAATAACCGCTATCAGGCGAAATGGCAGCATCGGCACGACATTTCCGACACGCTTCAGGCGGGTGTCGATTTCAACCAAGTCTCCGACAGCGGCTACTACCGCGACTTTTACGGCAACAAAGAAATCGCCGGCAACGTCAACCTCAACCGCCGTGTATGGCTGGATTATGGCGGCAGGGCGGCGGGCGGCAGCCTGAATGCCGGCCTTTCGGTTCTGAAATACCAGACGCTGGCAAACCAAAGCGGCTACAAAGACAAACCGTATGCCCTGATGCCGCGCCTTTCCGCCGATTGGCGCAAAAACACCGGCAGGGCGCAAATCGGCGTGTCCGCACAATTTACCCGCTTCAGCCACGACAGCCGCCAAGACGGCAGCCGCCTCGTCGTCTATCCCGACATCAAATGGGATTTCAGCAACAGCTGGGGTTACGTCCGTCCCAAGCTCGGACTGCACGCCACCTATTACAGCCTCAACCGCTTCGGCAGCCAAGAAGCCCGACGCGTCAGCCGCACTCTGCCCATCGTCAACATCGACAGCGGCATGACCTTCGAACGCAATACGCGGATGTTTGGCGGAGAAGTCCTGCAAACCCTCGAGCCGCGCCTGTTCTACAACTATATTCCTGCCAAATCCCAAAACGACCTGCCCAATTTCGATTCGTCGGAAAGCAGCTTCGGCTACGGGCAGCTCTTTCGCGAAAACCTCTATTACGGCAACGACAGGATTAACACCGCAAACAGCCTTTCCGCCGCCGTGCAAAGCCGTATTTTGGACGGCGCGACGGGGGAAGAGCGTTTCCGCGCCGGCATCGGTCAGAAATTCTACTTCAAAAACGACGCAGTCATGCTTGACGGCAGTGTCGGCAAAAAACCGCGCAGCCGTTCCGACTGGGTGGCATTCGCCTCCAGCGGCATCGGCAGCCGCTTCATCCTCGACAGCAGCATCCACTACAACCAAAACGACAAACGCGCCGAGAACTACGCCGTCGGTGCAAGCTACCGTCCCGCACAGGGCAAAGTGCTGAACGCCCGCTACAAATACGGGCGCAACGAAAAAATCTACCTGAAGTCCGACGGTTCCTATTTTTACGACAAACTCAGCCAGCTCGACCTGTCCGCACAATGGCCGCTGACGCGCAACCTGTCGGCCGTCGTCCGTTACAACTACGGTTTTGAAGCCAAAAAACCGATAGAGGTGCTGGCGGGTGCGGAATACAAAAGCAGTTGCGGCTGCTGGGGCGCGGGCGTGTACGCCCAACGCTACGTTACCGGCGAAAACACCTACAAAAACGCTGTCTTTTTCTCACTTCAGTTGAAAGACCTCAGCAGTGTCGGCAGAAACCCCGCAGACAGGATGGATGTCGCCGTTCCCGGCTATATCCCCGCCCACTCTCTTTCCGCCGGACGCAACAAACGGCCCTGACCGTCGGAAACCCGGCAGGAGCACCGTTCCCGCACAAGACGGCATTCCACCGACAACCCCAAACCCGCCATCAAAGGCAGGATTCAAACGATAAGGAAAGAATGATGAAAATCAAAGCCCTGATGATTGCCGCCGCATTGCTGGCAGCAGCCGATGTCCACGCCGCACCGCAAAAGGCAAAAACCGCATCCGCCAAAGCTGCCAAAGCTGCCAAAGCTGCCAAAGTTGCCAAAGTTGCCAAAGTTGCCAAAGTTGCCAAAGTTGCCAAAGTTGCCGCCACGGCGCAAAAAGAAGCCGCACCCGCACAACAGCAGGGCGGTATCCGCTTTTCAGACGGCATTGCCGCCGTTGCCGACAACGAAGTCATCACGCGCCGCCGGCTTGCCGAAGCCGTTGCCGAAGCCAAAGCCAACCTGCCCAAAGACGCGCAGATAAGCGAATCCGAGCTGTCCCGACAGGTGCTGATGCAGCTTGTCAACCAATCCCTGATTGTACAGGCGGGCAAACGCCGCAACATTCAAGCAAGCGAAGCGGAAATCGATGCCGTCGTCGCAAAAAATTCCGCCCTCAAAAACCTCAGCCCCGCCCAACGCCGCGATTTTGCCGACAACATCATTGCCGAAAAAGTCCGCCAGCAGGCAGTGATGCAGAACAGCCGCGTGAGCGAAGCTGAAATCGATGCCTTCCTCGAGCAGGCGCAAAAACAAGGCATCACCCTGCCCGAAGGCGCACCGTTGCGCCAATACCGCGCCCAACACATCCTGATTAAAGCCGACAGCGAAAACGCCGCCGTCGGCGCGGAAAGCACCATCCGCAAAATCTACGGAGAGGCCCGCAGCGGCACAGACTTTTCCAGCCTAGCGCGCCAATATTCGCAAGACGCGAGCGCGGGCAACGGCGGAGATTTGGGCTGGTTTGCCGACGGCGTGATGGTTCCCGCCTTTGAAGAAGCCGTCCACGCGCTCAAACCCGGACAGGTCGGCGCGCCCGTCCGCACCCAATTCGGCTGGCATATCATCAAATTGAACGAAGTGCGCGATGCCGGCACACCTCAGGAACGTATCCGCAATTCCGTGCGGCAATACATCTTCCAACAAAAAGCCGAACAGGCAACCGTCAACCTGTTGCGTGACCTGCATTCCGGCGCGTATGTCGACATCCGCTAAGGCGGTTTGAAGCAAAAAGCCATACCGATCGGCAAAAATCCGGGCGGTATGGCTTTTTGGATTTCGAGTTACTTTTACACCGTCATTCATCATTCCCGCGAAAGCGGGAATCTAGAAACGAAAAGTAACAGGAATTTATCGGGAATGGCTGGAGTTTAAAGGACTGGATTCCCGCCGTCGCGGGAATGACGGGATTTTGGGTTGTGGTAATTTATCGGAAAAACAAAAAAACCTATGCCGTCATTCCCGAGCAGGCGGGAATCCGGTTATTTAAAACTGCAGAAATTTATCCGAAGCAACAACAATCTTTCCATCGTCATTCCCGCGTAGGCGGGAATCTAGCAACGAAAAGTAACAGGAATTTATCGGGAAAACAGAAACCTCTATGCCGTCATTCCCGCGAAAGCGGGAATCTAGGACGTAGAATCTAAAGCAACCGTTTTATCCGATAAGTTTCTGTGCCGAAGGGTCTGGATTCCCGCTTTCGCGGGAATGACGGCGCATAAGTTCCCGTGCGGACAGACCTAGATTCCCACCTGTGTGGGAATGACGATTCAGAAGTTGCCCGAAACTCAAAAAAAACGAAACCGAACGAACCGGATTCCCGCTTTCGCGGGAATGACGGCGCATAAGTTCCCGTGCGGACAGACCTAGATTCCCACCTGTGTGGGAATGACGATGCAGAAGTTGCCCGAAACCAAAAAACTGAAGCCGAACGGTCTGGATTCCCGCTTTCGCGGGAATGACGGCGCATAAGTTCCCGTGCGGACAGACCTAGATTCCCACCTGCGTGGGAATGACGATTCAGAAGTTGCCCGAAACTCAAAAAAAACGAAACCGAACGAACCGGATTCCCGCTTTTACGGGAATGACGGGATTTTGGGTTGTGGTAATTTATCGGGAAAACGGAAACCCCTATGCCGTCATTCCCGCGCAGGCGGGAATCTAGGACGTAGAATCTAAAGAAACCGTTTTATCCGATAAGTTTCTGTACCGAAGAATCTGGATTTCCGCTTTCGCGGGAATGACGGCATATCAGTTTCTGTGCGGATAAACCTAGATTCCCATCTGCGTGGGAATGACGGGATTTTAGATTGCGGGTATTTATCGGGAACGGCGGCTTGGAAGTTCATTGAAACGGAAAAACAACGGAAACCCAAAAAACCGGATTCCCGACTGTGGGAATGATGAGATTCAGGTTTCTGTTTTTGCCGGAGTTTGCCGTATCGGGCTTCAGACGGCATTGCCTGCCGTTGTACCCGCGGGTGCGACTGCCTTGATGTAGTTGAGCGAGACAAACTGCTTCTCGGCATCTAATTCGGTGATTTTGAACAATGCCTGCGATTTGGGCAGCGCGTCAAACGGAATACCGGTCGCGCGTGTTACTAGCGGCAGACCTTCGATGCGGACGAGGTCTTCTTTCAGAATCGTCGCCGTCAGCTCGCTCGTGCCTTGCTGTTGCAGGTAAACCAGGCTCCAGTAGGCTTCCATTTGGCGTTGGAAGTCGGCGTAGGCGGTATAGGCGGCATCAAAGTCGCGCAGTGCGGCGAAAAGCTCGGCATCGCTGTTTTGATACAGCGGCTCGGCAGTGTCGTCTATCAGGCTGATCAGCTGCTTTTGGTTGATGTAGTCGGCGGCGCGGCGCAGCGGCGAGGTAAACCAGCCGTAATGCCGCACGCCCATGCCGATATGCGGCTCGGATTTGGTGCTCATGCGTACTTTTCCGGTGGGTTGGACGCGGAAGAGGCCGGGCAGGTCGTTGTCATGGAGCATTTGCGCCCAAGTGCTGTTGGCAAGAATCATCATCTCGCTGACCAGCGTATCGATGGGCGAACCGCGTTCGCGGCGGACGACGGATACGTTGTCTTCTTTATCCAATTCGATGCTGTAATCGTATTGCGGCGCGCGGTCGGGTTCGTATTTGCCGCGCGCTTTTTGCAGGGCGGTGGCGAATTGATAAAACCAAATCAGGTCTTGATGGTGGGCGAACATCATTTCGCCCGCTTCGTCCAAGCCCGCTTCGGCGTTGAAATGCGGTTCGATGGCTTGGATACGCAGGTTTTCAGCGATGTTGACCGCTTCGATTTTGCAGGTCGGCGCGCCGACGTTGAACTCGTTGTCCACATCGAAATAAATGCTGATGGAAGGGCGGTATGTACCTGCATCAAGGCTGAACGCGGCAATCCAGTTTTCGGGCAACATCGTGATTTTGCCGCCGGGAAAATAAACCGTGCTTAAGCGTTCCATGATGTTTTTTTCCATTTTGTCGCCTTGCTTAATGGCAAGCGACGGCGCGGCAATGTGGATGCCGACGCGTTTTATGCCATTGCCCAAATCGGTCAGGCTTAAAGCGTCGTCCACTTCGGTAGTCGATTCGTCGTCAATGGAAAAGGCGGTAACGTCGGCTTTGGGTAAGTCAGGCATTTCAGGAAGCGGAAGGTCGGGGAAGCCTGTTCCTTTGGGGAAATATTTGATTTCAAACCCGTCTTGCAGGTATTGGGGAATGGACGTAATGCCGCCCGTTTTTTTCGCCAATTCGTAGGCAGAGGTTTTCAGCGCGTCGGCGGCTTTGGTAAAGGCTTTGTAGGTCAGCGACTGCTTGTCGGGCGCGTGCAGGATGGTTTTCAAATCCGCCGCGATTTCAGACGGCATCTCGCCGCGTTTCAAGGCTTCCGCCCAAGCGTCGATTTGCGCGTCTTGCTGTTTTTTGCGTTCGATGGCGGCAAGTGCTTGTTTTAAAGTTTCTTCGGGCGCGGCTTTGAACACGCCTTTGGCTTTTTTGTAGAAATACATCGGCGCGGCGTAAAGCGCAATCAAAGTTGCCGCCAGCTCGGTTTTGGTCGGCGCATGGCCGTAATATTCTTCGGCGATGGCTTCGGCGGTAAATTCCTCTTCGCCGCATACTTCCCACAATAAATCGGTGTCGATGTCCGCCGCCTGTGCCTGCGCGTTTTCCAAAAACGCCGCCATATCGCCGTCAAACTCGGCAAAGACGTTGTTCGCCTTCACTTTGGTGCGTTTGCCGTGTGGGGTATCGACTTGGTAGGTGGCATCGTTTTTTTGGATGATGGCGGCGATTTTGAATTGGCCGGACTCTTCGTAAAAAATATTCATTTTTCGGATTTTTCTGTGGAAACTCAAGCGGGCGATTTTAGCAGATTACCGAAAATGCCGTCTGAAAAAAGGTTGGGAGAGGGTTGGCGCGTCTTTGCGGTGCTTGCGTTATAGTGGATTAACAAAAACCAGTACAGCGTTACCTCGCCTTAGCTCAAAGAGAACGATTCTCTAAGGTGCTGAAGCACCAAGTGAATCGGTTCCGTACTATTTGTACTGTCTGCGGCTTCGTCGCCTTGTCCTGATTTTTGTTAATCCACTATACGTTTTTGACGGTGTACAATCGCTGTTTTTGAACGGAGGATGGAATGGAGAATACAAACCGTGTGCCGGAGCAGGCACGTTATGATGCCGAACGCAGGCAGGCAGACGAAGCATTGGCGGGCGTGTTTCCGGCAGTCAGTATCTTCGGCAGCGCGCGCACGCCGCAGAATCATGCGGATTATGCGTTCTCCTGCCGTCTGGCGCGGCGGCTGTCGGATTCGGGCATTGCCGTCATTTCGGGCGGCGGGCCGGGGATTATGGAGGCGGCAAACAAGGGCGCGTTTGCCGGGAAGTCGGTTTCGGTGGGGCTGAACATCGTTTTGCCGCACGAGCAGAAACCGAATCCGTATCAGGACATCGCCTTGCGGTTTTCCCGTTTTGCCGAACGCAAGGCGGTGTTTTTCCGCTATTCCCAAGCATATGTCGTGATGCCGGGCGGCTTCGGGACGCTGGACGAATTGTTTGAAATCCTGACCTTGGTGCAGACGGGCAAAGTGCCGCCGCGTCCGATTGTTTTGGTCGGAAAGGCGTTTTGGTCGGGCTTGGCGGAGTGGATAAACGCGCAGCTTTTGGCGCGCGGTCTGATTTCCGAAGGGGCAGCCTCTTTGTTCGCCATATCGGACGATGAAGACGAAATCGTTGCGTATCTGTCGGAACACGGGCTTCAGACGGCATAGCGTCCTGAGAGTGATGTATAATTGCAAACAATTTAACAATTTTTGATGTCTTTCCCGAACAGGATGCCGAAATGATCAACCCCATCGCCTCGCTTTCCCCTTTAGACGGCCGTTATGCCCAATCCGTTGAAGCATTGCGCCCGATTTTCTCAGAGTACGGCCTGATGAAAGCGCGCGTCAAAGTCGAATTAAACTGGCTCAAAGCCCTCGCCGCCGAGCCGAAGATTGCCGAAGTGCCGCCCTTCAGTGCCGAAACGCTTGCCGAAATCGACACGGTGATTGAAAACTTTTCATTGGAAGACGCGGCCGCCGTCAAAGCCATCGAAGCCACGACCAATCATGATGTCAAAGCCATTGAATATTGGCTGAAAAAACGTTTTGCCGAAGTGCCGGAAGTCGCCGCCGTGAGTGAGTTCATCCACTTCGCCTGCACCAGCGAAGACATCAACAACCTGTCCCACGCTTTAATGCTGCAAGAAGCGCGTGAGGCTGTTTTGCTGCCCAAACTGGCAGAAATCATCGAAAAACTGACCGCTATGGCGCACGACCTTGCCGCCGTCCCGATGATGAGCCGCACCCACGGCCAGCCCGCCACGCCGACCACTTTGGGCAAAGAAACCGCCAATGTCGTGTACCGCCTGCAACGCCAGTTTAAAAGCCTTCAGGCGCAAGAGTTCCTCGGCAAAATCAACGGCGCGGTCGGCAACTACAACGCCCACATGGTCGCCTATCCCGACGTCGATTGGGAAACCCACTGCCGCAACTTCGTCGAAATCAGCCTTGGCCTGACCTTCAACCCCTACACCATCCAAATCGAGCCGCACGACTACATGGCTGAATTCTTCCAAACCCTCAGCCGCATCAACACCATCCTGATCGACTTTAACCGCGACGTTTGGGGCTACATTTCTTTGGGGTACTTCAAACAAAAAGTCAAAGCGGGCGAAGTTGGTTCTTCCACCATGCCGCACAAAGTCAACCCCATCGACTTTGAAAACTCCGAGGGCAACCTTGGTATGGCAAACGCCGTATTGGGTTTTTTGGCGGAAAAACTGCCGATTTCCCGTTGGCAGCGCGACCTGACCGACAGCACCGTCTTACGCAATATGGGCGTGGGCGTGGGCTATGCCGTGTTGGGTTTCGCCGCCCACCTGCGCGGTCTGAACAAGCTCGAACCTAACCCCGCCGCGCTTGCCGCCGATTTGGATGCCACTTGGGAGCTGCTCGCCGAGCCGATTCAAACCGTAATGCGCCGTTACGGCGTGGCCAATCCTTACGAGAAGCTGAAAGACCTGACGCGCGGCAAAGGCGGCATCACGCCCGAAGTGCTGAAAGGCTTTATCGGATTGCTGGAAATCCCCGCCGAAGCCAAAGCCAAATTGCTTGAGCTGACCCCCGCGCTGTATGTGGGCAAGGCTGAAGCGTTGGCGAAACGGATTTGAGCGTTTACTGAAACCGATGCCGTCTGAACGCGCGTTCAGACGGCATTTTTAAGATAACGGGACATACAGGGGCGATATTTATGCAAGCTGTCCGATACAGACCGGAAATTGACGGATTGCGGGCCGTCGCCGTGCTATCCGTCATGATTTTCCACCTGAATAACCGCTGGCTGCCCGGAGGATTCCTGGGGGTGGACATTTTCTTTGTCATCTCAGGATTCCTCATTACCGGCATCATTCTTTCTGAAATACAGAACGGTTCTTTTTCTTTCCGGGATTTTTATACCCGCAGGATTAAGCGGATTTATCCTGCTTTTATTGCGGCCGTGTCGCTGGCTTCGGTGATTGCCTCTCAAATCTTCCTTTACGAAGATTTCAACCAAATGCGGAAAACCGTGGAGCTTTCTGCGGTTTTCTTGTCCAATATTTATCTGGGGTTTCAGCAGGGGTATTTCGATTTGAGTGCCGACGAGAACCCCGTACTGCATATCTGGTCTTTGGCAGTAGAGGAACAGTATTACCTCCTGTATCCTCTTTTGCTGATATTTTGCTGCAAAAAAACAAAATCGCTACGGGTGCTGCGTAACATCAGCATCATCCTATTTCTGATTTTGACTGCCACATCGTTTTTGCCAAGCGGGTTTTATACCGATATTCTCAACCAACCCAATACTTATTACCTTTCGACACTGAGGTTTCCCGAGCTGTTGGCAGGTTCGCTGCTGGCGGTTTACGGGCAAACGCAAAACGGCAGACGGCAAACAGCAAATGGAAAACGGCAGTTGCTTTCATCACTCTGCTTCGGCGCATTGCTTGCCTGCCTGTTCGTGATTGACAAACACAATCCGTTTATCCCGGGAATGACCCTGCTCCTTCCCTGCCTGCTGACGGCACTGCTTATCCGGAGTATGCAATACGGGACACTTCCGACCCGCATCCTGTCGGCAAGCCCCATCGTATTTGTCGGCAAAATCTCTTATTCCCTATACCTGTACCATTGGATTTTTATTGCTTTCGCCCATTACATTACAGGCGACAAACAGCTCGGACTGCCTGCCGTATCGGCGGTTGCCGCGTTGACGGCCGGATTTTCCCTGTTGAGTTATTATTTGATTGAACAGCCGCTTAGAAAACGGAAGATGACCTTCAAAAAGGCATTTTTCTGCCTCTATCTCGCCCCGTCCCTGATACTTGTCGGTTACAACCTGTACGCAAGGGGGATATTGAAACAGGAACACCTCCGCCCGTTGCCCGGCGCGCCCCTTGCTGCGGAAAATCATTTTCCGGAAACCGTCCTGACCCTCGGCGACTCGCACGCCGGACACCTGCGGGGGTTTCTGGATTATGTCGGCAGCCGGGAAGGGTGGAAAGCCAAAATCCTGTCCCTCGATTCGGAGTGTTTGGTTTGGGTAGATGAGAAGCTGGCAGACAACCCGTTATGTCGAAAATACCGGGATGAAGTTGAAAAAGCCGAAGCCGTTTTCATTGCCCAATTCTATGATTTGAGGATGGGCGGCCAGCCCGTGCCGAGATTTGAAGCGCAATCCTTCCTAATACCCGGGTTCCCAGCCCGATTCAGGGAAACCGTCAAAAGGATAGCCGCCGTCAAACCCGTCTATGTTTTTGCAAACAACACATCAATCAGCCGTTCGCCCCTGAGGGAGGAAAAATTGAAAAGATTTGCCGCAAACCAATATCTCCGCCCCATTCAGGCTATGGGCGACATCGGCAAGAGCAATCAGGCGGTCTTTGATTTGATTAAAGATATTCCCAATGTGCATTGGGTGGACGCACAAAAATACCTGCCCAAAAACACGGTCGAAATATACGGCCGCTATCTTTACGGCGACCAAGACCACCTGACCTATTTCGGTTCTTATTATATGGGGCGGGAATTTCACAAACACGAACGCCTGCTTAAATCTTCTCGCGACGGCGCATTGCAGTAGCCTGCCTTGCCGTCCGATATCGTTTGTGCCGCCGTTTGCCTTTCGGGGCGGCGGCGGTTTTTATTTTCCTTCCCCTGCGGGAGGGAATTTTGAATCAAAACCCCAATTGCCTTTCCAAGTTTTCCACCAGATTGTCATCCAGTTCCAAAGCCTGCGACAGGCGGGCGAGGAAGACGGTTTCTTTCCGCGACAAATCGGCACATACCAGTCTTGCCGCCAGATAGGCCTCCGCCGCCAACGCCTCATCGTTGCCGACGGCGGCGGCGATGTCTTCGATGCTTGCGGGCAGGCGGTATTCGGCGGCGAGCCATGCAGCAGTTTCGGGGTCTGTGCCGCTTTCCTGTTCGATAGTCCGGCGTTCGGCTTCGTCTATCATGCCGTCTGAAGCGGCGGCGGCTATCATGGTGCGCAATACGGTGCGGCTGTATGTTTCTTCGGTTTCTCCGGCAGGTTGGAAATCGCTTTGTGTTACGGTTGCCCGCCCTTTGTTTTGCTGCCACATCTGATAGCCCCGGTAGGCGAGGTAGCCCAAAGCGGCGGTCGAACCGATTTTGGTGATGGTTTTGCGGTTTTTACCGTTCAGCAGCATGGAGGCGACACCGGCAACCAGCGCGCCTCCGCCGAATGAATTGAGCGGGCTGTCGGAGAAGGTGTTGCCTTTTTTTGAACCGTGCTTAAGACTTGGTTGAGCAGTCGGGTGAAGTTCATGATTTTTCCTTTCTGTTGCGGGCAGGGCGGTAGGTTTACCCTATCCTTTTAAACGGTGGCAGGCCGGCTAATAATTGTTGGCCGTACCGCTGTGTTTTGACGCGGTTGTCGAGGATGGTTACGCGGCCGTAGTCTTGTTCGGTGCGGATGAGGCGGCCGACGGCCTGGATGAGTTTGATGCCGGCTTCGGGGACGGTGATTTCGATGAAAGGGTTGCCGCCGCGCTGTTCTATCCAGCGGTTTTGGGTTTTTTCGATGGGGTTGTCGGGCATGGCGAAGGGAAGTTTGGCGATGATGACTTGCACGCAGGCGGTGCCGGGCAGGTCGAGTCCTTCGGCAAAGCTGTCGAGTCCGAAGATGATGCTGGCTTTGCCTTCTTCTATGGCCCGGTGGTGTTTTTGCAGGAGAACGGCTTTGGGCAATTCGCCTTGTACGAGCAAGAGCGGCAGATAGTCGTCAGGCAGTTGTAAGGCGACATCCTGCATTTGTTTGCGCGAGGAAAACAGGACGAGCGTGCCGATGGCTTCGCCGGGCGAAATGAGCTTGGGCAGCCACTCGATGATGGCGGCGGTGTGGGCTTCGGGGTCTTTGGGGCTGGCGTATATGGGAGGGATGTAGAGTTCACCCTGTTTTTCAAAGTCAAAGGGGCTTTTGAGGGCGAGGGTGGTGGTTTCAGGCAGCCATTGCAGCCCGGTTTGGCGCAGCATCAGGTTAAAGTTGCCCAAGGATTGCAGGGTGGCGGAGGTCAACACTGCGCCTGCCGCCCGCCGCCACAGGCTGTTGGCAAGGTGGGACGCGCTGCTGATGGGGCTGGCGTTGAAAATATAGTCGTTTTTATCGTCGGCACGGCGGGTTATCCATTTCGCCAACGGCTCTTCGCCTTCAATGGGAACGGTGGAGAGCAAATCCCAAACCGCACTAATTTGTTCGATACGGGAGATAAAAAGGCCGAACTCGCCGGTCAGGCGGTCGATGAGCGCGCTGTCTTGTTCTTTTTCGCGGCGCGCGGCGGAAAGCGCATCGTTCAGCCCGATAACGTGTTTGAGCAGGCTGCGTGCGGCAATGGCGGTGTTGGAAACGGTGGTTTCGAGGCCTTCGGGGATTTTGCCGTCTTCCCACAGCCAAGTCGGTTCGCTGTTGGTACGCCTGTCGTTTTCAGACGGCCCCAAGCTCAAAGACGGCTCTTCCGCCAAATGGAACTGCCATTCGTGCAGGCTGTCGAGTAAGGATGAGGCGGCTTCGTCGGCAAGGTTGGCAAGTTCGGCTTTATCGGTCAGCGCGGCAATCTTGCCGGTCAGTTGCGGCAGTTTTTCCAGCGTCCAAACGGCAATATTCCATGAATGTTCGGCGGCAAAACGGCTGAGGGCTTTTTTGGGCAGGTGGTGCGCTTCGTCTATGCAATAGAAACTGTTTTCGGGCGCAGGCAGAATCACGCCGCCGCCCATACTGATGTCGGCAAGCAGAAGATCGTGGTTGGCAACGACGACATCGACGGTTTCCAACATATCGCGTGCCAGGTAAAACGGGCATTCGGCGCGGTTGGGACAGGCGGCTTTCAGGCAGCCGTGGCGGTCGTTGGTAACTTTGAGCCAAATCGCGTCATCGATTTTTTCCGGCCAGGTGTCGCGGTCGCCGTTGAACCGTCGGGCGGAAAATTCGTCGGCGATGTCGCGCAGCAGGTTCAATTCTTCGGGCTTGGGTTTGCTGTCCCACAACACTTCCGGCGCTTCAAAACCAAGCAGGTTTTGCTGGGCGTTGTTTTGCGTCAGTTGATAGAGTTTGTACGGACAAAGATAACGGCCGCGCCCTTTGGCAAGCGCAAAGGTCAGCTCCAAACCGCTTTTTTCGACCAGAAACGGCAAATCTCGGTCAACCAACTGCTCCTGCAAAGCCACCGTCGCGCTGCTGACAATCAGCCGTTTGCCGCGCGTTTGCGCCATGATGCCGCCGGCCAAAAGGTAGGCCAACGATTTGCCCACGCCGGTCGGGCCTTCGATCACGGCAATGCTCTCGCCCTCACGTTTGGGTGCTTCTTCGCCTTCTTCACGCGTCAACGTCCGCGAAAAAGCGTTGGCAACCGCCGCAATCATTTCCCGCTGCGAAGCACGCGGACGGAAACCGGGCAGGTTTTTGCCGATGTTTTGGTAATGGTCGCGGATGGCGTTTTTTTCTAAATCGGTGAGCATGGCGTTTTGTACGGCGGTAGAAGTGGGGTTATTTTAACATTGCACGGAAGCGGTACAATATCGTTGTCGGAATGGGGGGAGGTAAATCGTGCGGACGTGGTTGGTTTTTTGGTTGCAGCGTTTGAAATACCCGTTGTTGCTTTGTATTGCGGATATGCTGCTGTACCGGTTGTTGGGCGGCGCGGAAATCGAATGCGGCCGTTGCCCTGTACCGCCGATGACGGATTGGCAGCATTTTTTGCCGACGATGGGAACGGTGGCGGCTTGGGTGGCGGTGATTTGGGCATACCTGATGATTGAAAGTGAAAAAAACGGAAGATATTGAGTCATTCGGACGCAATGCCGTCTGAAACGGAAGTTCAGACGGCATTTGTTTTAGGTTGCCGTACCGCTTAGGGAATACCGGCGACAGGATGGGCGGGATAGCCGTGGGTATCGACCGAACAGGCAAACCGCCAAGGCGTGTGGACGGTGTCGGCGGACAGGTGGGCAAGCTCGGGAATGTGCCGTCTGACAAAGGTGCCGTCGGGGTCGGTCTTGTGTGCGGCGGCGGCAATGTCGGGGCAGGTGTGCCGTGAGGCGGCAAGCCGCCAGTTGCCTTGGTTGATTGCTGCATCGAAATCGGTCAGCTGTCGGGCAAACCATATCTCGCCTTCGCGGCGGGGGAGGTTTAAAACGTGGCAGAAAAAATCCGCGCTCAAGCGTCTCAGGGCGGGGTGGAGGCTGCCGGTTTTGTGCAAACAGCGCATCGCGGCATCGATAATCGGAATGCCGGTCCGGCCCTGCTGCCAAAGCGTCAGGCGCAGGGTGTGTTCAGGATTGCCGTCTGAAGGGTCGTCATCCGTGTGCTGCAAGGCAAGTTGAAGGAAAAAATCGCGGCGGATGATGTTGTCCGCCCACGCGTTCAGACGGCGTTCGAGGCTTTCCCGCGCGAGCAGGCGCGGCGAGATGCAGCCGGCACTCAAATACGCGCCCATCAGCGAAGTGTGTTTGCGCGAGGGGAAATCCTTTAAAACGGAGTAGGAATCCGCCTGTTCGAGAAACCGCCGCCACTGCCGCCAAGCCGCCGTTTCGCCGCTGTTTTGCGGCAGGAAGATGCCGTCTGAAAGGGCGGCAGGCGGCGGGGCGGAAAGGTTTTCGGGGAAGGGTTGGCGGTATGCCGCGAATAGGTCCGGACCGGCGGGGGGCTGCTTGGAAAAGCGGTCGAGCCATACTTCGCGGTAGCGGTCGAAATCGGTGTGTGCCGTGCCGCCGTCGGGTATCAGGTCGGTTTTGCCGAAAACGGCGCGGTCATTGACGAAGGTTAACGCGATGCCGTGTTTGTTCAATTCATGCCAAAGGGCGTTGTCGGCGAGTTTGTCGGCAAAAGTATGGGATTCGTCGGCGATGACGGCGCGGATATTGAGGCGGACGGCGAGCCGGACGAGCTCGGCAGGCGATGCCGCCGTGTAGAGCGGGATGCCGCGCCCTGCAAGCCCTTGGGCGAGTTCGGCGGCGGATTGGCGGTAGAACGCGGCGCGGCGAGGGTTGTCTGTTTCGGCATCGTCAATCCAAATACCGATAACGGGCAAACCTTCGGCAACGGCGGCGCATAAGGCGGCGTTGTCGCGGATGCGGAGGTTTTGGCGGAACCAGACGAGCGTGTGTGCGGCGCACGTGTCCGCATAAAGGGGGCGGGCGGTTTCAGACGGCATTTCGGCAGCCTTTCCTGCTGGCGATTTTTTCGTTCAGAAAATCGATGAAGCTGCGGACTTTCGCGCTTAAGAACGCCCTGTCCGCATAAACGGCATTCAGGCGGTCGGTCGGGACGGTATATTCGGGCAGCAGCCTCACCAGCGAGCCGCAGCGCAAATCGTGTTCCGCCGCCCAAAGCGGCTGATAACCGATGCACGCGCCCGCCTTAATCATTTCGCGCATCATCAGCGTGTTGTCGGTACGGATGACGGGGGTCAGTTCAAGCCGGTATTTTTTGCCGTCCGATTTGCGGGTGAGGTCGAGTTTCTGCTGGTTGGTGTAGGTCGGCAGGACGGCGGGCAGCCCCGCCACTTCTTCCGGCGTTTCCGGCACGCCGTTGCGCCTCAGGAAATCGGGCGAGGCGAGCAGGGCAAATTCGATTTCCGCCAGTGGGCGCGCAATCAGCGACGGGGACAGGGTTTGGGAAACGCGCAACGCCAAATCCACGCCTTCGGCAATCAAATCGACGTGGCGGTTGTCCAAAATCAGTTCTAATGCCACTTCGGGATAACGTTCGCGGTATTCCGCCAGCCAGTTGCATATCTGGCTGCCGGCAAACCACAGCGGCATCGTTACGCGCAGCAGCCCCTGCGGTTTTTCCGTCCCTCCGGCGGCTTTTTGCGCGGCATCGTCGAGCGTGTCGAGCGCGTAACTGCATTGCCGGTAGTATTCTTCCCCGGCTCCGGTCAGGCTGAGGTTGCGGCTGTTGCGGTGCAGGAGTTTGGCTTGGACGGTGTTTTCCAAGTGGCTGACGTGTTTGCTTGCCATTGCGGTGGAGATGCCGAGCGCGTCGGCGGCGCGGGTGAAGCCGCCGCTTTGGACGACTTGGCGGAAAACCTTGAGGCTGAACAGGGTGTCCATATTTTCTTGTGTGGAAAAGTTGTATCAATAAAAGCAGTATATATTTGAAAAGGGGAAACATCTATACTCTACCGCCTGAAATGAAGACAAATATCAAAGGAGCTTTTATGTCCGATTGCTGCAACCGTATCCAACCGGTTTTGCTTTCTGTTTTGCGTATCGTAACCGCCTACCTGTTTTTGTTGCACGGTACGTCGAAAATCTTCGCCTTCCCCATTGAAATGGGCAGCGGTTCGCCCGGCGGGCTGTTGCTGCTTGCCGGTATTTTAGAAATTGTCGGCGGCATTTTGCTGGTGTTGGGCCTGTTTGCGCGCCCTGCCGCGTTTGTTTTGTCCGGCCAGATGGCGGTTGCCTATTTTATGGCGCACGCTTCCGGAAATGCTTTGTTCCCGATTGCCAACGGCGGCGAGTCCGCAGTGCTGTTCTGCTTCGTATTCCTCTATATCGCGGCGGCGGGCGGCGGAGCATGGTCGCTGGACAGGCTGTTTTTCAAGCGTAAAGCCTGAATCAGACTGCCTAAAGTGTATTTTGTTGAATGTTTTTGAGGAAAAGAAATGACCCGTCAATCTCTGCAACAGGCTGCCGAAAGCCGCCGTTCCATTTATTCGTTAAATAAAAATCTGCCCGTCGGCAAAGATGAAATCGTCCAAATCGTCGAACACGCCGTTTTGCACACACCTTCTTCGTTCAATTCCCAATCTGCCCGTGTGGTCGTGCTGTTTGGCGAAGAGCATGATAAGGTGTGGCAATTTGTCGAAGACGCGCTGCGTGCCGTCGTGCCTGCCGACAGTTTTGAACCGACCGCGCAAAAATTGAACCTGTTTAAGGCGGGTGCGGCAACTATTTTGTTTTATGAAGATCAAAATGTCGTCAAAGGTTTGCAGGAGCAGTTCCCTGCTTATGCCGCCAACTTTCCCGTTTGGGCGGACCAGGCGAACGCGATGGTGCAGTATGCCGTTTGGACGACACTTGCCGCGGTCGGCGTAGGTGCAAACCTGCAACATTACAATCCCTTGCCCGATGCGGCGATTGCCAAAGCGTGGAATATCCCCGAAAACTGGTTGTTGCGCGCACAAATGGTTATCGGCGGTATTGAAGGGGCGGCAGGTGAAAAGACCTTTGAACCAGTTGCAGAACGTTTGAAAGTGTTCGGCGCATAATTTCGCGGTCAAAAAAATGCCGTCTGAACCCTGTTCAGACGGCATTTTTCAGTATCAGGCGGCGAGTTTTCCGCATTCTGAGACCTTTGTTTACAAATATCATGTTCAATATAGTTAAAAGAAATTATTCTCATTTCCTCCGTGAGGCAATATAATTCGGTTGTTTTGTTAAATTGAGTATAAAAATGAAAATATCATTTCATTTAGCTTTATTACCCACGCTGATTATTGCTTCCTTCCCTGTTGCTGCCGCCGATACGCAGGACAATGGTGAACATTACACCGCCACTCTGCCCACCGTTTCCGTGGTCGGACAGTCCGACACCAGCGTACTCAAAGGCTACATCAACTACGACGAAGCCGCCGTTACCCGCAACGGACAGCTCATCAAAGAAACGCCGCAAACCATCGATACGCTCAATATCCAGAAAAACAAAAATTACGGCACGAACGATTTGAGTTCCATCCTCGAAGGCAATGCCGGCATCGACGCCGCCTACGATATGCGCGGCGAAAGCATTTTCCTGCGCGGCTTTCAAGCCGACGCATCTGATATTTACCGCGACGGCGTACGCGAAAGCGGGCAGGTGCGCCGTAGCACCGCCAACATCGAGCGCGTGGAAATCCTGAAAGGTCCGTCCTCCGTGCTTTATGGGCGTACCAACGGCGGCGGTGTCATCAACATGGTCAGCAAATACGCCAACTTCAAACAAAGCCGTAATATCGGTACGGTTTATGGTTCGTGGGCAAACCGCAGCCTGAATATGGACATCAACGAAGTGCTGAACAAAAACGTCGCCATCCGTCTCACCGGCGAAGTCGGGCGCGCCAATTCGTTCCGCAGCGGCATAGACAGCAAAAATGTCATGGTTTCGCCCAGCATTACCGTCAAACTCGACAACGGCTTGAAGTGGACGGGGCAATACACCTACGACAATGTGGAGCGCACGCCCGACCGCAGTCCGACCAAGTCCGTGTACGACCGCTTCGGACTGCCTTACCGCATGGGGTTCGCCCACCGGAACGATTTTGTCAAAGACAAGCTGCAAGTTTGGCGTTCCGACCTTGAATACGCCTTCAACGACAAATGGCGTGCCCAATGGCAGCTCGCCCACCGCACGGCGGCGCAGGATTTTGATCATTTCTATGCAGGCAGCGAAAATGGCAACTTAATCAAACGTAACTACGCCTGGCAGCAGACCGACAACAAAACCCTGTCGTCCAACTTAACGCTCAACGGCGACTACACCATCGGCCGTTTTGAAAACCACCTGACCGTAGGCATGGATTACAGCCGCGAACACCGCAACCCGACATTGGGTTTCAGCAGCGCCTTTTCCGCCTCCATCAACCCCTACGACCGCGCAAGCTGGCCGGCTTCGGGCAGATTGCAGCCTATTCTGACCCAAAACCGCCACAAAGCCGACTCCTACGGCATCTTTGTGCAAAACATCTTCTCCGCCACGCCCGATTTGAAATTCGTCCTCGGCGGCCGTTACGACAAATACACCTTTAATTCCGAAAACAAACTCACCGGCAGCAGCCGCCAATACAGCGGACACTCGTTCAGCCCCAACATCGGCGCAGTGTGGAACATCAATCCCGTCCACACACTTTACGCCTCGTATAACAAAGGCTTCGCGCCTTATGGCGGACGCGGCGGCTATTTGAGCATCGATACGTTGTCTTCCGCCGTGTTCAACGCCGACCCCGAGTACACCCGCCAATACGAAACCGGCGTGAAAAGCAGTTGGCTGGACGACCGCCTCAGCACTACGTTGTCTGCCTACCAAATCGAACGCTTCAATATCCGCTACCGCCCCGATCCAAAAAACAACCCTTATATTTATGCGGTTAGCGGCAAACACCGTTCGCGCGGCGTGGAATTGTCCGCCATCGGGCAAATCATCCCCAAAAAAACTCTATCTGCGCGGTTCGTTGGGCGTGATGCAGGCGAAAGTCGTTGAAGACAAAGAAAATCCCGACCGAGTGGGCATCCATTTGAATAACACCAGCAACGTTACCGGCAACCTGTTTTTCCGTTATACCCCGACCGAAAACCTCTACGGCGAAATCGGCGTAACCGGTACAGGCAAACGCTACGGTTACGACTCAAGAAATAAAGAAGTGACTACGCTTCCAGGCTTTGCCCGAGTTGATGCCATGCTTGGCTGGAACCATAAAAATGTTAACGTTACCTTTGCCGCAGCCAATCTGTTCAATCAAAAATATTGGCGTTCGGACTCTATGCCGGGTAATCCGCGCGGCTATACTGCCCGGGTAAATTACCGTTTCTGATGAAATCAGGCAAAGGCCGTCTGAAAATCCTGATAATCCGTAAATTCAGCATACGAACTTTTTGACAGGCTTTATCTACATCAGTATAATCCAAAAAGAAATAGTGCCCTTGGCAGTACGCATTACCCATTAAATCATAGCGGGTATGCCGATCCCAAGGGCTTTTTTATATCTTTGACAAATATAGGGGAAGCAATATGAAAACCGCCATTTTGATTGACGGTGCATTTTTTATTAAGCGGGTACGGTCATTAGGCCTGTCTCAAAATCCACACGATGCAAAAAGAATTGCTGATTTGGCTTTCCGATATTCGATGCTGCATCTGAAAGATAAAATCAACGGCACAGATCAAATGGATGATTTATATAGAATTTTCTTTTACGACTGCGTGCCGTTTGAAAAGAAAATGCACAATCCCGTATCTCATCGTGCCATAGATTTTTCAAAGACTCCGGAAGCCATATTTCGTTGCAATCTGCATACCGAATTGAAGAAGAAGCGTAAATTAGCGTTACGTTTAGGCAAGCTGTCGGACAATACAGCATGGATATTAAAACCCCAAGTCATGAAAAATCTTCTGAAAAACCCGTCAACTCAAATTACGGAAAACGATGTCGTGCTCGATGTTAAACAAAAAGGTGTAGATATGCGTATAGGCTTGGATATTTCATCTATTACCTTAAAAAAACAAGCCGATAAAATCATCTTGTTTTCTGGTGATTCCGATTTTGTCCCAGCAGCCAAATTAGCCAGACGGGAAGGTATCGATTTTATTCTTGATCCTATGTGGAATCATGTCCCACCTGACTTAATGGAACACATCGACGGATTGAAGACAAAATGTCCGAAACCGTAAATTACTAGAACAAAGGCCGTCTGAAAATAAGGCTAATTATCTAAGCCATATTTCAGACGGCCTTTATAAAGGCTGAAATAAAACTAAACACATTTTTTCACTCAAATCGAACACGCCTTCAATAAAATGCCATAAAATCCGCACATTAATCTGACACACAAGAGATACCTATGAAACTGAAAACCTTAGCTTTGACTTCATTGACCCTGTTGGCATTGGCCGCTTGTAGCAAACAGGCTGAAACCAGTGTTCCGGCAGACAGCGCCCAAAGCAGCTCATCTGCTCCGGCAGCCCCTGCTGAGTTGAACGAAGGTGTGAACTACACTGTATTGTCTACGCCTATTCCGCAACAGCAGGCCGGTAAAATCGAAGTATTGGAATTTTTCGGCTACTTCTGCCCGCATTGCGCCCATCTTGAGCCGGTCTTGAGCGAGCACATCAAAACGTTTAAAGACGATACCTATATGCGCCGGGAGCATGTCGTGTGGGGTGATGAAATGAAACCTTTGGCACGTTTGGCGGCCGCAGTGGAAATGGCCGGTGAATCAGATAAAGCCAACAGCCATATTTTCGATGCGATGGTTAATCAAAAAATCAATCTGGCCGATACCGATACCCTGAAAAAATGGCTGTCCGAGCAAACAGCGTTTGACGGCAAAAAAGTATTGGCTGCATTTGAGGCTCCTGAAAGCCAAGCGCGTGCGGCTCAAATGGAAGAGTTGACCAATAAATTCCAAATCAGCGGCACACCGACTGTGATTGTCGGCGGCAAATACCAAGTTGAATTTAAAGACTGGCAGTCCGGTATGACCACGATTGACCAGTTGGTGGATAAAGTACGCGAAGAGCAGAAAAAGCCGCAATAAGTTGAGGATTGAATGAGTAAAGGCCATCTGAAAATAGGATTTCAGACGGCCTTTTGTATTTAGGCTTTATAGAAGAGATGATTGCTTAAAGCCTTATGGTTTTAAATCAGAATATATAGCGGATTAACAAAAACCAGTACGGCGTTGGCTCGCCTTAGCTCAAAGAGAACGATTCTCTAAGGTGCTGAAGCACCAAGTGAATCGGTTCCGTACTATCTGTACTGTCTGCGGCTCGCCGCCTTGTCCTGATTTTTGTTAATCCACTATAAATCAGAATATAAAACAAAAACGCCGTCTGAAATTTCAGACGGCGTTTTCTGTCAAATCGGCTTACAAACCTGGGAACATGCCTTTCATTCCCTTCATGCCTTTGGCCAAGCGCATCAGTTTGCCCAAGCCGTTGCCGCTGAACATCTTCATCATTTGTTGCATTTGTTCAAACTGTTTGAGCAATTTATTCACTTCCTGCACGGTCGTACCCGCACCCATCGCAATACGGCGTTTGCGGCTAGCTTTGAGCAGGGCAGGGTTGGCGCGTTCTTTAGGGGTCATCGAGTTGATGATGGCTTCCACTTTGCCCATCGCTTTTTCAGCCGTACCTTCGGGGATTTGTTTCGATATTTGACCCAGTTCGCCCGGCATTTTTGACATCAGGTTTTCCAAGCCGCCCATATTGCGCATCTGCTGGATTTGTTCTTTAAAGTCATTGAGATCGAAGCCTTTGCCTTTTTGCAGCTTTTTCGCCATTTTGGCGGCGGCGGCTTCATCAATACCTTTTTGAACGTCTTCAATCAGGGTCAATACGTCGCCCATGCCGAGGATACGGCTGGCAAGACGGTCGGGGTGGAAAGGTTCGAGGCCGTTGATTTTCTCGCCGACACCGATAAATTTAATCGGTTTGCCGGTTACATGGCGTACGGACAATGCCGCACCGCCGCGCGAGTCGCCGTCCATCTTGGTCAATACGACACCGGTCAGCGGCAGGGCTTCATTAAATGCCTGAGCAGTGTTCACCGCATCCTGACCCAACATGGCATCGATAACAAACAAGGTTTCAACCGGGTTGACCGCAGCATGAAGGGCTTTGATTTCATTCATCATCTCTTCATCGATTGCCAAACGGCCGGCGGTATCGACCATTAAGACATCGTAAAAATGTTTTTTGGCGTAATCGACGGCGGCAGTGGCAATTTCAACCGGTTTTTGGTTGGTATCGGATGGGAAAAAGTCCACGCCGACCTGTTCAGCCAACAGGCGCAGCTGTTCAATCGCGGCAGGGCGGTAAACGTCGGCAGATACCACCAAAACTTTTTTCTTCTGATCGTTTTTCAGCAGGCGGGCGAGTTTGCCGACGGTTGTTGTCTTACCGGCACCCTGCAAACCCGCCATCAACACGACGGCGGGTGGCGCAACCGACAAATCCAGCGTTTTGTTTTCCCTGCCCATCAGTTCGGTCAGGGCTTTGTTGACCACGCCGATAAATGCCTGATCCGGCGTCAGGCTGCCCGCTACTTCCTGACCGAGGGCCTTTTCTTTGACGTTGTTGATGAACTCTTTGACGACAGGCAGGGCGACATCCGCCTCAAGCAGGGCGAGGCGGACTTCGCGCAAGGCTTCTTTAATATTGTCTTCGGTCAGTTTGGCCTGCCCGCGGATGTTTTTGAGAACATTGCTGAAGCGGCCGGTTAAATTGTCTAACATACTGGTCCTTGGTCTGAATAAGAATAGCTTGCCCCATCAGGGGCATTCTTTGTTAAAATAAAATCAAAATAATTTGATGCGGCTTGTGTGCCGGACAGCATATCGGCAAATCCGTCAAGGCTTGCCCGAAACGGGGATTTTACAATTCCAACGTTAAAAGTTCCAATATTTCATAAGCGGCCGCATACAGCGCAACAGTATAGATTAGAGAAAGTCCACCATGCCGACAGTTTTCATCTTTTTGACGGCGGTTTACGCAGGATTGGGTGCATTTGCATGGCACTGCCAACAGCAGGGGCTCGGCCGGGATTACCCGTGGAAGACGGAATTGCCGGTTTTGGGCGCGGCATTGACCGTCCATGGCGCGGCACTGCTTATGCCGGTCATTCAAGACAAAATCATCATTATGGGCTTTGGGTATTCCGGCAGCCTGATTGTTTGGATGATGCTGTTTATTTATTTTGCCGGCAGCTTCTTTTATTCGCTGCGCGGAGTGCAGTTGCTGCTGTATCCTTGCGCCGCACTGATGCTGCTGTCAGGTTTGGTTTTTCCTGGAAAATTCTCGGGATATGAAATTACCGACCTTCCCTTTATGCTGCATATCGGAACTTCGCTGCTTGCATACGGGCTGTTCGGCATCGCAACATTATTGTCCGTTTTGACCCTGCTGCTGAATCGGAGCCTGCACCGCAGGAACTTCTCCAAGCTCGCAGGATTCCTGCCGTCGCTGCTCAGTTTGGAAAAACTCATGTTCCAGGCCATGTGGGCAGGTTTCATCCTGCTGACCTATTCCGTCGTCAGCGGAACATTTTTTGCCGAAGCCGTATTCGGCAAACCCATGACCTTTACCCATAAAACCGTATTCGGCATATTGTCATGGCTGATTTACGGCGGACTGCTGCTCAAGCACAGCATGACCGCATGGCGCGGCAAAAAAGCCGCCGTGTGGACCATCATCGGATTTGTCAGCCTGATGATTGCCTATATGGGCAGCAAGTTCGTATTGGAAATCATTCTGAACAGATAAGAAGAGCCAACAGATGCCGTCCGAAGCCCCGAGTTTCAGACAGCATATTCACAAAGGCGCACCAGCCGGAGGAGAAGAGGAAGGGATTGTTGGAGGCGGCGCAGCATTTAGCAGAAATAAAAAACCTTATCCGACAGCGACATGACGAATTTCCCCAAAAAAATCCCACTGAAAGCATTGACCGTTTTTCCCTGTGGGCGTATAGTTCGGTTCTTCGCTGCTGCAGAAGTGGCGGACGAACTGAAAAGTATAGCACAGAATGTTGGGGATATCGAGAGATATCTTGACAAGCGGAAGAAATACTTTATAATTCAAACGCTCTTTAACAAAACAGATTACCGATAAGTGTGAGTGCCTTGAGCCTCACACTGTTTGAAAGACAGACAAGATAATGTTTTGAACATTGTCCTGTCGGTTTCTTTGAAGCAGACCAGAAGTTAAAAAGTTAGAGATTGAACATAAGAGTTTGATCCTGGCTCAGATTGAACGCTGGCGGCATGCTTTACACATGCAAGTCGGACGGCAGCACAGAGAAGCTTGCTTCTCGGGTGGCGAGTGGCGAACGGGTGAGTAACATATCGGAACGTACCGAGTAGTGGGGGATAACTGATCGAAAGATCAGCTAATACCGCATACGTCTTGAGAGAGAAAGCAGGGGACCTTCGGGCCTTGCGCTATTCGAGCGGCCGATATCTGATTAGCTAGTTGGTGGGGTAAAGGCCTACCAAGGCGACGATCAGTAGCGGGTCTGAGAGGATGATCCGCCACACTGGGACTGAGACACGGCCCAGACTCCTACGGGAGGCAGCAGTGGGGAATTTTGGACAATGGGCGCAAGCCTGATCCAGCCATGCCGCGTGTCTGAAGAAGGCCTTCGGGTTGTAAAGGACTTTTGTCAGGGAAGAAAAGGCTGTTGCTAATATCAGCGGCTGATGACGGTACCTGAAGAATAAGCACCGGCTAACTACGTGCCAGCAGCCGCGGTAATACGTAGGGTGCGAGCGTTAATCGGAATTACTGGGCGTAAAGCGGGCGCAGACGGTTACTTAAGCAGGATGTGAAATCCCCGGGCTCAACCCGGGAACTGCGTTCTGAACTGGGTGACTCGAGTGTGTCAGAGGGAGGTAGAATTCCACGTGTAGCAGTGAAATGCGTAGAGATGTGGAGGAATACCGATGGCGAAGGCAGCCTCCTGGGACAACACTGACGTTCATGCCCGAAAGCGTGGGTAGCAAACAGGATTAGATACCCTGGTAGTCCACGCCCTAAACGATGTCAATTAGCTGTTGGGCAACCTGATTGCTTGGTAGCGTAGCTAACGCGTGAAATTGACCGCCTGGGGAGTACGGTCGCAAGATTAAAACTCAAAGGAATTGACGGGGACCCGCACAAGCGGTGGATGATGTGGATTAATTCGATGCAACGCGAAGAACCTTACCTGGTCTTGACATGTACGGAATCCTCCGGAGACGGAGGAGTGCCTTCGGGAGCCGTAACACAGGTGCTGCATGGCTGTCGTCAGCTCGTGTCGTGAGATGTTGGGTTAAGTCCCGCAACGAGCGCAACCCTTGTCATTAGTTGCCATCATTCAGTTGGGCACTCTAATGAGACTGCCGGTGACAAGCCGGAGGAAGGTGGGGATGACGTCAAGTCCTCATGGCCCTTATGACTAGGGCTTCACACGTCATACAATGGTCGGTACAGAGGGTAGCCAAGCCGCGAGGCGGAGCCAATCTCACAAAACCGATCGTAGTCCGGATTGCACTCTGCAACTCGAGTGCATGAAGTCGGAATCGCTAGTAATCGCAGGTCAGCATACTGCGGTGAATACGTTCCCGGGTCTTGTACACACCGCCCGTCACACCATGGGAGTGGGGGATACCAGAAGTAGGTAGGGTAACCGCAAGGAGCCCGCTTACCACGGTATGCTTCATGACTGGGGTGAAGTCGTAACAAGGTAGCCGTAGGGGAACCTGCGGCTGGATCACCTCCTTTCTAGAGAAAGAAGAGGCTTTAGGCATTCACACTTATCGGTAAACTGAAAAAGATGCGGAAGAAGCTTGAGTGAAGGCAAGATTCGCTTAAGAAGAGAATCCGGGTTTGTAGCTCAGCTGGTTAGAGCACACGCTTGATAAGCGTGGGGTCGGAGGTTCAAGTCCTCCCAGACCCACCAAGAACGGGGGGCATAGCTCAGTTGGTAGAGCACCTGCTTTGCAAGCAGGGGGTCATCGGTTCGATCCCGTTTGCCTCCACCAATACTGTACAAATCAAAACGGAAGAATGGAACAGAATCCATTCAGGGCGACGTCACACTTGACCAAGAACAAAATGCTGATATAATAATCAGCTCGTTTTGATTTGCACAGTAGATAGCAATATCGAACGCATTGATCTTTAACAAATTGGAAAGCCGAAATCAACAAACAAAGACAAAGCGTTTGTTTTGATTTTTTATTCTTTGCAAAGGATAAAAAATCGCTCACAAGAGAAAAGAAAACAAACACAGTATTTGGGTGATGATTGTATCGACTTAATCCTGAAACACAAAAGGCAGGATTAAGACACAACAAAGCAGTAAGCTTTATCAAAGTAGGAAATTCAAGTCTGATGTTCTAGTCAACGGAATGTTAGGCAAAGTCAAAGAAGTTCTTGAAATGATAGAGTCAAGTGAATAAGTGCATCAGGTGGATGCCTTGGCGATGATAGGCGACGAAGGACGTGTAAGCCTGCGAAAAGCGCGGGGGAGCTGGCAATAAAGCAATGATCCCGCGATGTCCGAATGGGGAAACCCACTGCATTCTGTGCAGTATCCTAAGTTGAATACATAGACTTAGAGAAGCGAACCCGGAGAACTGAACCATCTAAGTACCCGGAGGAAAAGAAATCAACCGAGATTCCGCAAGTAGTGGCGAGCGAACGCGGAGGAGCCTGTACGTAATAACTGTCGAGATAGAAGAACAAGCTGGGAAGCTTGACCATAGTGGGTGACAGTCCCGTATTCGAAATCTCAACAGCGGTACTAAACGTACGAAAAGTAGGGCGGGACACGTGAAATCCTGTCTGAATATGGGGGGACCATCCTCCAAGGCTAAATACTCATCATCGACCGATAGTGAACCAGTACCGTGAGGGAAAGGCGAAAAGAACCCCGGGAGGGGAGTGAAACAGAACCTGAAACCTGATGCATACAAACAGTGGGAGCGCCCTAGAGGTGTGACTGCGTACCTTTTGTATAATGGGTCAACGACTTACATTCAGTAGCGAGCTTAACCGAATAGGGGAGGCGTAGGGAAACCGAGTCTTAATAGGGCGATGAGTTGCTGGGTGTAGACCCGAAACCGAGTGATCTATCCATGGCCAGGTTGAAGGTGCCGTAACAGGTACTGGAGGACCGAACCCACGCATGTTGCAAAATGCGGGGATGAGCTGTGGATAGGGGTGAAAGGCTAAACAAACTCGGAGATAGCTGGTTCTCCCCGAAAACTATTTAGGTAGTGCCTCGAGCAAGACACTGATGGGGGTAAAGCACTGTTATGGCTAGGGGGTTATTGCAACTTACCAACCCATGGCAAACTAAGAATACCATCAAGTGGTTCCTCGGGAGACAGACAGCGGGTGCTAACGTCCGTTGTCAAGAGGGAAACAACCCAGACCGCCAGCTAAGGTCCCAAATGATAGATTAAGTGGTAAACGAAGTGGGAAGGCCCAGACAGCCAGGATGTTGGCTTAGAAGCAGCCATCATTTAAAGAAAGCGTAATAGCTCACTGGTCGAGTCGTCCTGCGCGGAAGATGTAACGGGGCTCAAATCTATAACCGAAGCTGCGGATGCCAGTTTACTGGCATGGTAGGGGAGCGTTCTGTAGGCCGATGAAGGTGCATTGTAAAGTGTGCTGGAGGTATCAGAAGTGCGAATGTTGACATGAGTAGCGATAAAGCGGGTGAAAAGCCCGCTCGCCGAAAGCCCAAGGTTTCCTACGCAACGTTCATCGGCGTAGGGTGAGTCGGCCCCTAAGGCGAGGCAGAAATGCGTAGTCGATGGGAAACAGGTTAATATTCCTGTACTTGATTCAAATGCGATGTGGGGACGGAGAAGGTTAGGTTGGCAAGCTGTTGGAATAGCTTGTTTAAGCCGGTAGGTGGAAGACTTAGGCAAATCCGGGTCTTCTTAACACCGAGAAGTGATGACGAGTGTCTACGGACATGAAGTAACCGATACCACGCTTCCAGGAAAAGCCACTAAGCTTCAGTTTGAATCGAACCGTACCGCAAACCGACACAGGTGGGCAGGATGAGAATTCTAAGGCGCTTGAGAGAACTCAGGAGAAGGAACTCGGCAAATTGATACCGTAACTTCGGGAGAAGGTATGCCCTCTAAGGTTAAGGACTTGCTCCGTAAGCCCTGGAGGGTCGCAGAGAATAGGTGGCTGCGACTGTTTATTAAAAACACAGCACTCTGCTAACACGAAAGTGGACGTATAGGGTGTGACGCCTGCCCGGTGCTGGAAGGTTAATTGAAGATGTGCAAGCATCGGATCGAAGCCCCAGTAAACGGCGGCCGTAACTATAACGGTCCTAAGGTAGCGAAATTCCTTGTCGGGTAAGTTCCGACCCGCACGAATGGCGTAACGATGGCCACACTGTCTCCTCCTGAGACTCAGCGAAGTTGAAGTGGTTGTGAAGATGCAATCTACCCGCTGCTAGACGGAAAGACCCCGTGAACCTTTACTGTAGCTTTGCATTGGACTTTGAAGTCACTTGTGTAGGATAGGTGGGAGGCTTTGAAGCAGAGACGCCAGTCTCTGCGGAGCCGTCCTTGAAATACCACCCTGGTGTCTTTGAGGTTCTAACCCAGACCCGTCATCCGGGTCGGGGACCGTGCATGGTAGGCAGTTTGACTGGGGCGGTCTCCTCCCAAAGCGTAACGGAGGAGTTCGAAGGTTACCTAGGTCCGGTCGGAAATCGGACTGATAGTGCAATGGCAAAAGGTAGCTTAACTGCGAGACCGACAAGTCGAGCAGGTGCGAAAGCAGGACATAGTGATCCGGTGGTTCTGTATGGAAGGGCCATCGCTCAACGGATAAAAGGTACTCCGGGGATAACAGGCTGATTCCGCCCAAGAGTTCATATCGACGGCGGAGTTTGGCACCTCGATGTCGGCTCATCACATCCTGGGGCTGTAGTCGGTCCCAAGGGTATGGCTGTTCGCCATTTAAAGTGGTACGTGAGCTGGGTTTAAAACGTCGTGAGACAGTTTGGTCCCTATCTGCAGTGGGCGTTGGAAGTTTGACGGGGGCTGCTCCTAGTACGAGAGGACCGGAGTGGACGAACCTCTGGTGTACCGGTTGTAACGCCAGTTGCATAGCCGGGTAGCTAAGTTCGGAAGAGATAAGCGCTGAAAGCATCTAAGCGCGAAACTCGCCTGAAGATGAGACTTCCCTTGCGGTTTAACCGCACTAAAGAGTCGTTCGAGACCAGGACGTTGATAGGTGGGGTGTGGAAGCGCGGTAACGCGTGAAGCTAACCCATACTAATTGCTCGTGAGGCTTGACTCTATCATTTGAAGAACTTCAAGAGATAAAAGCTTACTGACTGATTCAGTTATTACCGAATATATTGATTAAGGCTTTACCGATTTGTAACAGTTTAAGTTTGGCGGCCATAGCGAGTTGGTCCCACGCCTTCCCATCCCGAACAGGACCGTGAAACGACTCAGCGCCGATGATAGTGTGGTTCTTCCATGCGAAAGTAGGTCACTGCCAAACACCCTTTCAGAAAACCCCCGATTATTCGGGGGTTTTTGCTTTGCCCGGAAAAAATGTCGGGGATGGCGGGACAGTATCCGTACGGCGTCCGGTCGGGTTTGCGGAGGAACGGCTTGAAACTTTGGGATATTCATTTTAGAATGACCCGTTTTATCGTCGCAAGATGCGGTTTATTGTTTGCAACCCTTAAAGGAAAAACCATGAAGAAAATGTTCGTGCTGTTCTGTATGCTGTTCTCCTGCGCCTTCTCCCTTGCGGCGGTAAACATCAATGCGGCTTCGCAGCAGGAGCTGGAGGCGCTGCCGGGCATAGGCCCTGCGAAGGCGAAGGCCATTGCGGAATACCGTGCGCAAAACGGTGCGTTCAAGTCTGTAGACGATTTGACCAAGGTAAAGGGCATCGGCCCTGCGGTGCTGGCGAAGCTGAAGGATCAGGCTTCTGTCGGTGCGCCCGCACCAAAAGGCCCGGCAAAACCGGCTCTGCCCGCAGCTAAAAAATAGGGGAACCTGTAAAGGAAGGGGCATCGGCCGCCGTCGGTGCTTTTTTGTTTGGAAGGGAAATGGCTGGAAAAAGACCTGCGCTATATCGGGGAATGAATCGACGCAAAGAAAATGTCGTCTGAACATGTGTTCGGGCGGCGTTTTGTTGGGGGGTATCGGAGCGGAACGTCTGAAAAAGGGTTTCAGGCGGTCTTTGGGCGTGTGGTAACAGTCGAAAACGTGATAAGGCTACCTGAAAAGTTTGGGAGATTTTCAGGTAGTCTTTGGTATTGGGCGCAACAGACGCAGGTACAGATTAGGCGGTGTGCCGTAATCGTACGAATGCCGATTCAACCTAAGCAGACATCAGTATTTAGGAAGTGGATGTTTGATGGAGCAAAGGTTGTACGAAGGGTGGAAGGCAACCTGTGGGTGTTTGGTATGGTCGCGCTTGAAAAAACGTGTTTTAAGGGACAAATGCCGTCTGAAAATCGGTTTCAGACGGCATTTTCTGTTTATTTAAAGCAAACAGGAAAAGGCAGCAATATTCTGCAGTCTTCCTATTCACACAAGCGTTTTATAGTTAATTAAAAACAAAATAGTACAATACTCAACTTTGAAGGTCTAACCATGGCATACTCTGCGGACTTAAGAAACAAAGCTTTAAACTAGGGGCTGTACTAGATTAGCAGATATGTTACCCTCGAAATATGAAGATAACACACTGCAAATTAAAGAAAAAAGTACAGAAAGAACTGCTCCGTTTTTTTGTACTGGAAGTTACCGCCCGTTCTGCCGCCGATATTTTGGGTATCCATCCCAATTCGGCAGCACTGTTCTACCGTAAAATCCGCACGGTTATCAACCATCATTTGGCCTTGGCTGCCGATGAGGTTTTTGAGGGCCCTGTCGAGCCGGACGAAAGCGATTTCGGCGGACGGCGTAAAGGCAGACGTGGTCGGGGTGCGGCAGGAAAAGTGGTTGTCTTCGGCATTCTGAAACACAACGGACGGGTCTATACCGTTATCGTAGATAATGCCAAATCTGAAACGTTACTCCCTGTCATCAAAAAGAAAATCATGCCGGACAGTATTGTTTATACCGATAGTCTGAGCAGCTGCGACAAGTTGGACGTGAGCGGTTTCATTTATTACCGCATCAACCATTCCAAGGAATTTGCAGACCGTGAGAACCACATTAACGGCATTGAGAATTTTTGGAATCAGGCAAAACGTGTCTTGCGAAAATACAATGGAATCGATCGCAAATCTTTCCCGCTGTTCTTGAAAGAATGCGAATTTCGATTTAACTTCGGCACACCGTCTCAACAGCTTAAAATCCTGCGGGATTGGTGTGGGATTTAGGGCTAATCTAGTACAGCCCCAAATTTAAACCGGTACGGCGTTGGCTCGCCTTAGCTCAAAGAGAACGATTCTCTAAGGTGCTCAAGCACCAAGTGAATCGGTTCCGTACTATTTGTACTGTCTGCGGCTTCGTCGCCTTGTCCTGATTTTTGTTAATCCACTATATTTTAGATAATGCGTGATTTCACCGTATGGGTGTCTTACGGGAAATGGCGGAAAAATTGGGACATAAGGTATTGCCTCTTGCACCTTATTCACCTGAGCTCAACCCGATTGAGAAAGTGTGGGCGAATATTAAGCGGTATCTGCGAACCGTTTTGTCTGATTACGCCCGATTTGACGATGCACTACTGTCCTATTTTGATTTTAATTGACTATAGAACGTTGCGGCTACGCGGAAGCCGTACTCGTTGGATTTGGAGCGGCCCATTTTGGTTCTGTCGCCGTCCAAGACAATCTCACGGGGTTTGCAGATTGTTTTGTGACGGTAGTATGGATCAAACTCGAGACCGACGCTGTCGGTCAACTGTTTGCCTACATTCAGACCGATACCGACACTCCAACCTTTGGCGCTTTTGCTGACATCGCGGGAAGCACACATCTGGGTCGTCATCACTTTGGTTTTGCCGCGCAAATCTGCATATGCATCCGCCAAGGGGGTCAGGGATCATCCGTCCCCCAAATCTTGGCGGATTTCGCCATAGACTTTCAAAACAAGGTTTTCATGCTTGGTAACGGTGTTTTTCCTTATCGCCGATGATGGCTTTGCCTTTGCCGTTAGACTCGGGAATATCGGCTACCGTAACGGCGGACACGGCTGCAAGTGAGAGTGCAAGCAGGGTTTTTTCATGTTTTTCTTCCTATAATGAGGATAAATAAATGGAAAAAGTGTGGGAAATACCCGCATTCCCATTAAATCTTTTTTCAAGCAATGAGTTCTTTTTGTTTTCAACATTTTCCTTGTGTATGAAATTTTGCCGGATGTGCAGGCGGAATCGGCAGCGGGGTGTTCTGTACCGGATTGTCGTGGAAATGGGAAAACGGATGTTCCGTGCGGTTTTGTCCGAATGAATGGCGGGTATTGTTTTTATCAATCTGTTTCTTTTTCTTTGGAATAAAATTCCTAAAATATTAAAAATATGAAATTTAAAATCTATGAAAAAAGATATATCAGTTATTTTGAAATAAAATAGCTTTGTAGTAATATGTTGCACTTGTTTGTGCAAGGTAAACGATGTAACCTAAGCCGCGTATAAAAACCCATCAGGAAAGATGCAAGATGACACACCATTACCCCACAGACGATATTAAGATTAAAGAAGTTAAAGAGTTGTTGCCGCCGATTGCCCATCTTTACGAGCTGCCGATTTCCAAAGAGGCTTCGGGCTTGGTTCACCGCACCCGTCAGGAAATTTCCGATTTGGTTCACGGCAGGGACAAGCGGCTGTTGGTCATTATCGGGCCGTGTTCGATTCACGATCCGAAAGCGGCGTTGGAATATGCGGAGCGTTTGTTGAAACTCCGCAAGCAGTATGAAAACGAGCTTTTGATTGTGATGCGCGTTTATTTCGAGAAGCCGAGGACGACGGTGGGTTGGAAAGGTTTGATTAACGACCCGCATTTGGACGGTACGTTCGATATCAATTTCGGTTTGCGTCAGGCGCGCAGCCTGTTGTTGTCGCTGAACAATATGGGTATGCCTGCCTCTACCGAGTTTTTGGATATGATTACGCCGCAATATTATGCGGACTTGATTTCTTGGGGGGCAATCGGTGCGCGGACGACCGAAAGCCAAGTTCACCGCGAATTGGCAAGCGGGCTGTCCTGCCCCGTCGGCTTTAAAAACGGTACGGACGGCAATTTGAAGATTGCCATCGACGCAATCGGTGCGGCGAGCCATTCGCATCATTTCTTGTCTGTAACCAAGGCCGGACATTCCGCCATTGTCCATACCGGCGGCAATCCCGACTGTCATGTCATTTTGCGCGGCGGAAAAGAGCCGAATTATGATGCGGGACACGTCAGCGAGGCGGCGGAACAACTGCGTGCGGCAGGGGTAACCGATAAGCTGATGATAGATTGCAGCCACGCCAACAGCCGCAAGGATTACACCCGGCAGATGGAAGTGGCACAAGATATTGCTGCCCAATTGGAACAGGACGGGAGCAATATTATGGGCGTGATGGTGGAAAGCCATTTGGTCGAAGGCAGACAGGATAAGCCGGAAGTGTACGGCAAAAGCATTACCGATGCGTGTATCGGTTGGGGCGCGACTGAAGAACTGTTGGCATTGTTGGCGGGTGCCAACAAAATACGTATTGCTCGGGCAAGTTGAGATTTTTGATACGGAATATCATAAAATGCCGTCTGAAGCTTTCAGACGGCATTTTTATGGAGACGACATGACTAAAATAACCCTAATTGCGGCGTGTGCGGAAAACCTGTGCATCGGGGCGGGCAATGCTATGCCTTGGCACATCCCCGAAGATTTCGCATTTTTCAAAGCCTATACCTTGGGCAAACCCGTCATTATGGGGCGGAAAACGTGGGAATCCCTGCCCGTCAAACCCCTGCCCGGACGGAGGAACATCGTCATCAGCCGGCAGGCGGATTATTGCGCGGCAGGCGCGGAAACGGCGGCAAGTTTGGAGGCGGCATTGGCATTGTGCGCAGGCGCGGAAGAAGCCGTCATTATGGGCGGCGCGCAGATATACGGACAAGCGATGCCATTGGCGACCGATTTGCGGATAACCGAAGTGGATTTGTCTGTGGAAGGAGATGCATTTTTCCCCGCAATAGACCGGACGCATTGGAAAGAAGCAGAGCGGACGGAACGCCGTGTCAGCAGCAAAGGCACGCGCTATGCTTTTGTGCATTATTTGAGATATTGAAATATAAACTCTCTATAAAATCCCCCGCAAATGATGGGCTGAAATAGAAAATATTGTTATTCCCCCGAAGATGGGAATCCGGGATTTTAAAGTTAGGGTAATTTATCCGAAATAACAACAATCTTCCATCGTCATTCCCGCAAAAGCGGGAATCCGGAAACGAAAAGCTAAAGCAATTTATCGGAAAAAACCGAAGTTTAAAGAACCGGATTCCCGCCTGCGCGGGAATGACGAGATTTTAGGTTATGGGGATTTATTGGGAATAATGGAACAAAGAAAGCAGAAATAAGGATATAGAGGCTGTCTTTGGATTTGCGATGGTTGTCGGAGAATGCCGTCTGAAGCCGTTTCAGACGGCATTTTTCCAGCTTGAGAACGGATGCCTGCTCAAATAAGCATTGGTAAACATACCGTCGGCAGTGATTTCCCGTCCCAGCCAGTCCGGACGGTCAAAATCGGCATTCTCGTCGGGCAACTCGATTTCCGCGACGACCAAAGGCGCATTATCGCCAAGAAAAACATCGATTTCAAACAGGCTGCCGCCCCATCTGACCGGATAACGCCATTTTTCCATTTTAAACGGGCACATCGTTTCCATCATCTTTTCCGCATCGGCAAGCGGGATTTCGTATTCAAACTCACTGCGGCTGATTTCCGAAATATAGCCTTTCAGCGTCAGCCACGCCTGTTTTCCGGCAATGCGGACACGGACGGTGCGTTCTTTTTCAACAGACAGATAACCCTGCCTCAACAGCAGCGGCTCATCGGCGTATTGCCGCCAGTTGTCGTTTCCAATCAAAAAACGGCGTTCGATTTCTATCGGCATAAGATGCTCCGTCAAAACGGTTTGAACACGACCAGATACAGCGCGGCAACCATCAGCAGCACGGGGATTTCGTTGAACACGCGGTACCAGCGGTGTGAAAAAGCATTGCTGTAATCCTGAAAACGGCGCAGCAGCACGCCGCAATACAACTGGTAAGCCAAGAGCATCAAGCCCAAACACAGTTTGACGTGTACCCAGCCGCTGCCCCACCAGCCGGCGGCAAACGGTATCGCCGCGCCGAACACGACCGCGCCGAAGCCCAACGGCGACATAAAACGGTACAGCCGCACCGCCATGCCCGACAGACGCACATACTCGGGATTGCCGCGCGGCACATCAATCATCGCCATATTGACGAAAATCCTCGGCAGGTAAAACAGCCCTGCAAACCACGAAATGACAAAAAACAAGTGAAACAGCTTGAACCAAGAAAACATCATCGCCCACACCCTGCCGAAAAGCGGTATTGTACAGGCAAACCGCTTGGGAAACGTGATAAAATCAGGCGGATAAACAAATCGAATAAATCCTTACCGCAAAACGGAGGCAAAATGCTCAAATCCATCGAACTCAATTCCCACATCCGCAACCGCCTTGCAGAATATCTGAAAGGCAGGGGTATGGATTTTCAGACGGCAATGCAGGAAGAAAAAGGCAACAAAGAAATCGCCGCCATCGTCCACAGCGGTTTGCCCACTCTGGTCCGCAAACTGTATTCCGAACAAAAAATGCAGAAGTTTTTTTGGGAAAAGCGGGATTTGATTGCCGACTACATCAGCCGCCGGATGCAGGGATAGGTGGCTGAAATCTGTTTTCAGGCAAGTGAAAAGACAATATGGCAGATTGAAATTACGCTTATCGTCATTCCCGCCCGCGCGGGAATCCGACTTGTTTGGTTTCGGTTATTTTTCGTTTCGTAACTTTTGAGCCGTCATTCCCGCGCAGGCGGTAATCCGGCTTGTTCGGTTTCGGTTCTTTTTCTCGTTTCGGGTGATTTCTAAACCGTCATTCCCGCGCAGGCGGGAATCTAGGTCTTTAAACTTCGGTTTTTTCCGATAAATTTTTGCCGCATTAAAATTCTAGATTCCCGCTTTCGCGGGAATGACGGCGGAGGGTTTTTAGTTTTCCCGAAAATGCACATCATCCAAAATCCCGTTATTCCCACAAAACAGAAAATCAAAAACAGTAACCTGAAATCCCGTCCTTCCCTCCCGTGCGGGAATCCGACTTATCTGGTTTCGGTTCTTTTTCTCGTTTCAGGTGATTTCTAAACCGTCATTCCCGTGCAGGCGGGAATCCAGACCTTTAAACCCCGGACATCCCCGATAAATTCTTGCGGCATTGAAATTCTAGATTCCCGCTTTCACGGGAATGACGGCGGAGGGTTTTTAGTTTTCCCGATAAATGCACATCATCCAAAATCCCGTTATTCCCACAAAACAGAAAATCAAAAACAACAATCTGAAATTCCGTCCTTCCCGCCCGCGCGGGAATCCGACTTGTCCGGTTTCGGTTCTTTTTCTCGTTTCGGGTGATTTCTAAACCGTCATTCCCGCGCAGGCGGGAATCTAGGTCTTTAAACTTCAGTTTTTTCCGATAAATTCTTGCCGCATTAAAATTCTAGATTCCCACTTTCGCGGGAATGACGGCGGAGGGTTTTTAGTTTTCCCGAAAATGCACATCATCCAAAATCCCGTTATTCCCACAAAAACAGAAAATCAAAAACAACAATCTGAAATTCCGTCCTTCCCGCCTGTGCGGGAATCCGGCTTGTTCGGTTTCGGTTCTTTTTCTCGTTTCGGGTGATTTCTAAACCGTCATTCCCGCGCAGGCGGGAATCTAGGTCTTTAAGCTTCGGTTTTTCTTGATAAATTCTTGCCGCATTAAAATTCTAGATTCCCGCTTTCGCGGGAATGACGGCGGAGAGGTTTTTTGTTTTTCCTGATTTTTCATTGTGGTGTAGTGTGATGTAGTATATAATCATTATAATTTTAACACTTGACAAAGGAAAATTTCTCATGACACTGAAAGCAAGCAAGCAAGCAAGCAAGCAAGCAAGCAAGCAAGCAAGCAAGCAAGCGGTCGGTCGGGTTAATCTATTAACATTATCTGTTTTATCGCTGTTTTGCACGCCATATGCTTGGGGTGCGGATGAATATGATCCTGAAGTTCTTCCGCGATTCATTTTAGAAGCGGCGGAAAACAGAGATTCCCACGTTTGGCGCGGTCCGTGCAGCATATCTTTTGATTGCTTCGGTATGTTCAGAGCTCAGCTTGGTTCAAATACTCGTTCTACCAAAATCGGCGACGATGCCGATTTTTCATTTTCAGACAAGCCGAAACCCGGCACTTCCCATTATTTTTCCAGCGGTAAAACCGATCAAAATTCATCCGAATATGGGTATGACGAAATCAATATCCAAGGTAAAAACTACAATAGCGGCATACTCGCCGTCGATAATATGCCCGTTGTTAAGAAATATATTACAGATACTTACGGGGATAATTTAAAGGATGCGGTTAAGAAGCAATTACAGGATTTATACAAAACAAGACCCGAAGCTTGGGAAGAAAATAAAAAACGGACTGAGGAGGCGTATATAGAACAGCTTGGACCAAAATTTAGTATACTCAAACAGAAAAACCCCGATTTAATTAATAAATTGGTAGAAGATTCCGTACTCACTCCTCATAGTAATACATCACAGACTAGTCTCAACAACATCTTCGATAAAAAATTACACGTCAAAATCGAAAACAAATCCCACGTCGCCGGACAGGTGTTGGAACTGACCAAGATGACGCTGAAAGATTCCCTTTGGGAACCGCGCCGCCATTCCGACATCCATACGCTGGAAACTTCCGATAATGCCCGCATCCGCCTGAACACGAAAGATGAAAAACTGACTGTCCATAAAGCGTATCAGGGTGGCGCGGATTTCCTGTTCGGCTACGACGTGCGGGAGTCGGACGAACCCGCCCTGACCTTTGAACAAAACGTCAGCGGAAAATCCAATGTGGTTTTGGAACAAAATCCAAAAAATGTGAAAACGCTCGACGGACGCAAACTGATTGCGGCGAAACAAGCCGATAAAGATGCGTTTGGTTTGGATAAAACTTATAAAACCGGGCTGTACGAATTATTGCTCAAGCAATGCGAAGGCGGATTTTGCTTGGGCGTGCAGCGTTTGGCTATCCCCGAGGCGGAAGCGGTTTTATATGCCCAACAGGCTTATGCGGCAAATACTTTGTTTGGGCTGCGTGCCGCCGACAGGGGCGACGACGTGTATGCCGCCGATCCGTCCCGTCAAAAATTGTGGCTGCACTTCATCGGCGGCCGGTCGCATCAAAATATACGGGGTGGCGCGGCTGCGGACGGGCGGCGCAAAGGCGTGCAAATCGGCGGCGAGGTGTTTGTACGGCAAAATGAAGGCAGCCGGCTGGCAATCGGCGTGATGGGCGGCAGGGTCGGCCAGCACGCATCAGTTAACAGCAAAGGCGGTGCGGCAGGCAGTTATTTGCATGGTTATGGCGGGGGTGTTTATGCTGCGTGGCATCAGTTGCGCGATAAACAAACGGGTGCGTATTTGGACGGCTGGTTGCAATACCAACGTTTCAAACACCGCATCAATGATGAAAACCGTGCGGAACGCTACAAAACCAAAGGTTGGACGGCTTCTGTCGAAGGCGGCTACAACACGCTTGTGGCGGAAGGCGTTGTCGGAAAAGGCAATAATATGCGGTTTTACCTGCAACCGCAGGCGCAGTTTACCTACTTGGGCGTAAACGGCGGCTTTACCGACAGCGAGGGGACGGCGGTCGGACTGCTCGGCAGCGGTCAGTGGCAAAGCCGCGCCGGCATTCGGGCAAAAACCCGTTTTGCTTTGCGTAATGGTGTCAATCTTCAGCCTTTTGCCGCTTTTAATGTTTTGCACAGGTCAAAATCTTTCGGCGTGGAAATGGACGGCGAAAAACAGACGCTGGCAGGCAGGACGGCGCTCGAAGGGCGGTTCGGCATTGAAGCCGGTTGGAAAGGCCATATGTCCGCACGCATCGGATACGGCAAAAGGACGGACGGCGACAAAGAAGCCGCATTGTCGCTCAAATGGCTGTTTTGATGCGTCGGGAAATGTTTTGACGCACAGGCGGCACACCGGCACGGCCCCGCGCGCCGCCCCGCAAACCAATCCGAACCCTGCCGCCCCGAAGGGCGGGGCATCATGATGAAACCGGCGGAAAACCGCCGGTTTTTTGCCGCCGTTTGAAACCCGATTCTGGCTTCAGACGGCATTGTCGCGGCATCGGGCGGCAGGGTTTGGAACAGCGGCATAAAAAACTGATACAATCCGCCGATTGATAATGGTTATTTTTTATTTTTGTGGGAAGACATTTATGCCTGCACGAAACAGATGGATGCTGCTGCCTTTATTGGCAAGCGCGGCATATGCCGAAGAAACACCGCGCGAACCGGATTTGAGAAGCCGTCCCGAGTTCAGGCTTCATGAAGCGGAGGTCAAACCAATCGACAGGGAGAAGGTACCGGGGCAGGTGCGGGAAAAAGGAAAAGTTTTGCAGATTGACGGAGAAACCCTGCTGAAAAGTCCCGAATTGTTGTCCCGCGCGATGTATTCCGCAGTGGTCTCAAACAATATTGCCGGTATCCGCGTTATTTTGCCGATTTACCTACAACAGGCGCAGCAGGATAAGATGTTGGCACTTTATGCACAAGGGATTTTGGCGCAGGCAGACGGTAGGGTGAAGGAGGCGATTTCCCATTACCGGGAATTGATTGCCGCCCAACCCGACGCGCCCGCCGTCCGTATGCGTTTGGCGGCAGCATTGTTTGAAGACAGGCAGAACGAGGCGGCGGCAGACCAGTTCGACCGCCTGAAGGCGGAAAACCTGCCGCCGCAGCTGATGGAGCAGGTCGAGCTGTACCGCAAGGCATTGCGCGAACGCGATGCGTGGAAGGTAAACGGCGGCTTCAGCGTTACCCGCGAACACAATATCAACCAAGCCCCGAAACGGCAGCAGTACGGCAAATGGACTTTCCCGAAACAGGTGGACGGCACGGCGGTCAATTACCGGCTCGGCGCGGAGAAAAAATGGTCGCTGAAAAACGGCTGGTACACGACGGCGGGCGGCGACGTGTCCGGCAGGGTTTATCCGGGGAATAAGAAATTCAACGATATGACGGCAGGCGTTTCCGGCGGCATCGGTTTTGCCGATCGGCGCAAAGATGCCGGGCTGGCAGTGTTCCACGAACGCCGCACCTACGGCAACGACGCTTATTCTTACACCAACGGCGCACGCCTTTATTTCAACCGTTGGCAAACCCCGAAATGGCAAACGTTGTCTTCGGCGGAGTGGGGGCGTTTGAAGAATACGCGCCGGGCGCGTTCCGACAATACCCATTTGCAAATTTCCAATTCGCTGGTGTTTTACCGGAATGCGCGCCAATATTGGATGGGCGGTTTGGATTTTTACCGCGAGCGCAACCCCGCCGACCGAGGCGACAATTTTAATCGTTACGGCCTGCGCTTTGCCTGGGGGCAGGAATGGGGCGGCAGCGGCCTGTCTTCGCTGTTGCGCCTCGGCGCGGCGAAACGGCATTATGAAAAACCCGGCTTTTTCAGCGGTTTTAAAGGGGAAAGGCGCAGGGATAAAGAATTGAACACATCCTTGAGCCTTTGGCACCGGGCATTGCATTTCAAAGGCATCACGCCGCGCCTGACGCTGTCGCACCGCGAAACGTGGAGTAACGATGTGTTCAACGAATATGAGAAAAATCGGGCGTTTGTCGAGTTTAATAAAACGTTCTGATTGCTGTTCCTTTTCGGAGGAAACCCTGCCGGCGGCGGTATCACGGCGGGCATCGGCGGCTTTCGGGCGGTGCTTTGCGTGCCGCCGCGTGTGCGGAAACGCATTCCGGTTTTTCCGGCATAACGGCGATGCGAGGTAAAATGCCGTCTGAAACCCGATTCGGGCTTCAGACGGCATTGTTGCGGTTGCGGCGGGCGGGTTCACCAGATTCCGTCAAAGGTTTTCGTGCCGCGCCAAAATTTCCACCTGTCGGCGGGTTTGAAGGTCAGCGTACCGCCGTGTTGTCCGTCCGTGGCGATGTCCAGCCGTTTGATTTTGCCGATGCGGACGGCTTCGTAAAGCGGTGCGAACCAGCGTTCTCCCCACTGCTGCAATATTGCCGCATACCGTTCCCTGTCCCCTGTCAGGGCGGTCAGGCGCAAATCGTCCATAAACAGGATGTGGTACGCGTCGGGCAGGTGTGCCGCCGTTTCTTCATAGGCGCGGAAGTTGTCGGGCAATGCGCGGCGGTCGGGGTGGAAACGGCTCCAAACCGTATCGGCGAAAAGCGTGCCGCCTTGCGCGCCGCCGTTTGTGCCGTCCCAAAACCATAAGCCGTTCAATTCGGGCAGCCCGCGTTTCTTGCGGTTATGGTTGACGGGGTGCGCCGCCAGCCACATTTGGATTTCGGTTTGGACGCGCAGCCATTCCAACGCGTCTTCCCCGTCCGGTTGATCGTCCGCACCCAACAGTCCGCCCAAGTCCAAAACGGGCTTCGCGCCCCAGCGGTACGCGCGGGGAAGGGAAACCAGCCATAATTCGGGCAGGACGGGAACGAAACGCCACGGAATATCGCCGTAAAACGCCGACAGATCGCGGCAGAGCCGTTCCGCTTCATCCGTACCGACGTTCAGATATTCCGCCGTTAGCACATTTGCCTGATGCAGCCCCATTTTTTGCCAGACGGGCGTGGCGAGCGCGACGGTTTCAGACGGCATATTCAGGCTTTGCGCCGCGCGTTCCGCCAGTCTGCCGCACCACAAATAACGCGCGTAAAATGCCGAAGCCGTGCAGCTTTGGCGGTGCAGCGAGCCGTATTGCAGGATTTTGTTGAAGGCGGGCAGGCAGAGAGGTATTCGGGTTTCGTCTTCATCCAAATTGAGCGAGGGAATGGCGAGGGTGAGTTTCATCGTTTGACGTTTCAGAAATGCAGGTCAGGCGCAACATTATAGAGGATTCGGCGCAAACGCCGTCAAAAAGGAACAATATGGCTGTCTTCCCACTTTCGGCAAAACATCGGAAATACGCGCTGCGCGCGCTTGCCGTTTCGATTATTTTGGTGTCGGCGGCATACATTGCTTCGACAGAGAGGACGGAGCGCGTCAGACCGCAGCGCGTGGAACAAAAACTGCCGCCGCTGTCTTGGGGCGGCAGCGGTGTTCAGACGGCATATTGGGTGCAGGAGGCGGTGCAGCCAGGCGACTCGCTGGCGGACGTGCTGGCGCGTTCGGGTATGGCGCGGGACGAAATTGCCCGAATAACGGAAAAATATGGCGGCGAAGCCGATTTGCGGCATTTGCGTGCCGACCAGTCGGTTCATGTTTTGGTCGGCGGCGACGGCGGCGCGCGCGAAGTGCAGTTTTTTACCGACGAAGACGGCGAGCGCAATCTGGTCGCTTTGGAAAAAAAAGGCGGCATATGGCGGCGGTCGGCTTCTGAGGCGGATATGAAGGTTTTGCCGACGCTGCGTTCGGTCGTGGTCAAAACGTCGGCGCGCGGTTCGCTGGCGCGGGCGGAAGTGCCCGTCGAAATTCGCGAATCCTTAAGCGGGATTTTCGCCGGCCGCTTCAGCCTTGATGGTTTGAAGGAAGGCGATGCCGTGCGCCTGATTTACGACAGCCTGTATTTCCACGGGCAGCAGGTGGCGGCGGGCGATATTCTGGCGGCGGAAGTCGTTAAGGGCGGCACAAGGCATCAGGCGTTCTATTACCGTTCGGACAAGGAAGGAGGAGGGGGCGGCAATTATTACGATGAAGACGGCAGGGTGTTGCAGGAAAAAGGCGGCTTCAACATCGAGCCACTGGTCTATACGCGCATTTCTTCGCCGTTCGGCTACCGTATGCACCCCATCCTGCACACTTGGCGGCTGCACACGGGCATCGATTATGCCGCACCGCAGGGAACGCCGGTCAGGGCTTCCGCCGACGGCGTGATTACCTTTAAAGGCCGGAAGGGTGGCTACGGCAACGCGGTGATGATACGCCACGCCAACGGTGTGGAAACGCTGTATGCGCACTTGAGCGCGTTTTCTCAGGCAGAAGGCAATGTGCGCGGCGGCGAGGTCATCGGTTTTGTCGGTTCGACCGGGCGTTCGACGGGGCCGCACCTGCATTACGAGGCGCGCATCAATGGGCAGCCCGTCAATCCTGTTTCGGTCGCATTGCCGACACCCGAATTGACGCAGGCGGACAAGGCGGCGTTTGCCGCGCAGAAACAGAAGGCGGACGCGCTGCTTGCGCGCTTGCGCGGCATACCGGTTACCGTGTCGCAATCGGATTGAGACCTTTGCAATAACATAGGTTACTAAAATTTTATGCTCAATCTCATTTTCAAAATGCAAAACTTTTCTGATTTTTCCTACTTTTTGCTCAATATTAGGAAGGTTTTAGGCAATTGAAAATTTTTTGGCGCATTTTTATGCGTCAAATTTCGTTAACAGACTATTTTTGCAAAGGTCTCGGATTGAAGTTTGAACCGGCGACGAAAACAATGCCGTCTGAAAATCTGTAAACAGGTTTTCAGACGGCATTTGCAGTTGATTAAAATAAAATTAAGCCAAGGAAGCACTGCTGTCATTCCTGTACCGGCGGGAATCCGGACACCACGGCACGGAAACCCATCCGCCGTCATTCCCGCGAAAGCGGGAATCTAGAAATACAACGCGGCAGGAGTTTATCGGAAATGACTGAAACCCAACGCACCGGATTCCCGCTTTCGCGGGAATGACGAAGTGGGCGGGAATCCGGATTTATCCGTTCCGACAGTGTTTGCAAATAAAAGAAAACCCAACCGTCCCGATTTCCGGCAGGGCTGTGTTACGGATTTTGCAGCGAGGGCGCGGGGCGGTCTTGCGCCTGTTTGGTTTGCAGGGTCGTCAGTTTTTTCGTCAGCAGATTCAGAATCACGCCGTAGGCGGGCAGGAAAAACAGACCGCAGACGGTGAGTTTGAACAGGTAATCGACAAAAGCGATGCCCTGCCAGTTTGCCGCCATAAATCCATCGCTGCTTGCGTAGAAGGCAACGGCGAAAAATACCAACGTATCTAAGGCGTTGCCGATGACGGTTGATGCAGTCGGGGCAACCCACCACGCTTTCAGACGGCGTAATTTGTTGAACACAAAAATATCAAGGATTTGTCCGAGCGCGTAGGCGGCAAAACTTGCCAGCGCGATGCGTCCGACAAAGGTGTTGAATTCGGACAGCGCGCCCAAGCCCGTCCAACTGCCGTTGTGGAACAAAACGGAAAAGACGTAGGAAAGCAAAAGGGCGGGGAACATGACCCAAAAGATAATCCGCCGTGCCAAGTGCGAACCGAAAATGCGGACGGTCAGGTCGGTGGCGAGGAAGATGAAGGGAAAGGAAAACGCGCCCCAAGTGGTGTGGATGCCGGAAATTTGGAAGGGGAACTGCACCAGATAGTTGCTGGCGGCGATGATGAGGATATGAAAAAGCACCAGCCAGAAGAGTGCCTTCTGTTGCTGTGCGGCGGTAAATGCGTACATAAAAAAACCTTTCGGAAAGGCGTTCAGACGGCATACCGTATCGAAGGAATGCCGTCTGAAATATGGGAAGGATGGTTTATTGTGCGTCGTGCTCAAACAGGCGTTTACGCGCCAATGCTTCAAACTCGGTGCCTGCTTTGCCGTAATTGGCGAAAGGATGAATGGCGATGCCGCCGCGCGGTGTGAACTCGCCGAATACTTCGATGTATTTCGGATCCATCAGGGCAATGAGGTCTTTCATGATGATGTTGACGCAGTCTTCATGAAAATCGCCGTGGTTGCGGAAGCTGAAGAGGTAGAGTTTCAGGGATTTGCTTTCCACCATTTTGATGTGCGGAATGTAGCGGATGTAGATGGTGGCGAAGTCGGGCTGCCCGGTCATGGGGCAGAGGCTGGTGAACTCTGGGCAGACGAATTTGACGAAATAGTCGTTGTCGGGATGTTTGTTGTCGAATGCTTCGAGAATTTCAGGCGCGTAGCCGGTCGGATATCGGGTTTTCTGATTACCCAAAAGCGAGATGCCTTGCAGCTCTTCGGTATTGCGGGACATAGGGTTTCCTTAGTTTTTTAGTGTGGGAGGTTTTCGAACCACGGGGCGGCGATTGTAATATAAGCGGCGGTATCTGTGTAGTTTTCTTCAGACGGCATGGTTTGGACGGCGGCGTTTTCCGTGTCATATATAGTGGATTAACAAAAACCAGTACGGCGTTGCCTCGCCTTAGCTCAAAGAGAACGATTCTCTAAGGTGCTGAAGCACCAAGTGAATCGGTTCCGTACTATTTGTACTGTCTGCGGCTTCGCCGCCTTGTCCTGATTTTTGTTAATCCATTATATAAACGAAATATATTTTCAGTTTTGCCGCCTGAAGCGTTGTTTTTTGAATATTGCATCTAAAATACTGACTTGATTGCGTTATTGCGCGGATATAGAATCTGCTTCCTATTGAAAGAACATTGTTTATATGAAATCAGGAAATTCGGAACCCAATCTTATGGATACGCACACGGACGAAACAAAACTTCAAAACACGCAAGCCAAACGCAAACGCCGCCTGACGGCATTGACGCTGCTGTTCGCGCTTGCCGCCGCAGCCGCCGGGTCGGCGTTTTTTTTATGGTGGCAGCACGAAGAGGAAACGGAAGACGCTTATGTTGCCGGACGCGTGGTTCAGGTTACGCCGCAAAAGGGCGGTACGGTGCGGAAGGTTTTGCACGACGATACGGATGCCGTGAAAAAAGGCGACGTGCTGGCGGTATTGGACGACGATAATGATGTGCTGGCTTACGAGCGGGCAAAAAACGAGCTGGTTCAGGCGGTGCGGCAAAACCGCCGGCAAAATGCCGCCACTTCGCAGGCGGGGGCGCAGGTTGCCTTGCGCCGGGCGGATTTGGCACGCGCACAGGATGATTTGCGCCGCCGGTCTGCTTTGGCGGAATCGGGCGCGGTGTCCGCCGAAGAGCTGGCACACGCCCGTGCGGCAGTGTCTCAGGCGCAGGCGGCGGTCAAAGCGGCTTTGGCGGAAGAATCTTCGGCACGTGCGGCTTTGGGCGGTCAGGTTTCTTTGCGCGAACAGCCGGCGGTTCAGACGGCAATCGGCAGGTTGAAAGATGCGTGGTTGAACCTTCAGCGGACGCAAATCCGCGCGCCGGCGGACGGTCAGGTGGCGAAGCGTTCGGTGCAGGTCGGGCAGCAGGTGGCGGCAGGCGCGCCGCTGATGGCGGTGGTGCCGCTGTCGGATGTGTGGGTGGATGCTAATTTTAAAGAGACGCAGTTGCGGCATATGAAAATCGGACAGCCTGCCGAGCTGGTGTCCGATTTGTACGGCAAACAAATTGTTTATCGCGGCAGGGTGGCAGGTTTTTCGGCAGGTACGGGCAGCGCGTTTTCGCTGATTCCGGCGCAAAACGCAACGGGCAACTGGATTAAAGTGGTGCAGCGCGTCCCCGTCCGTATCGTGCTGAACCGCGAAGATGTGGACAGGCATCCGTTGCGTATCGGTTTGTCGATGACGGTTAAAGTGGATACTTCCGCCGCAGGCGCGCCTGTTTCAAAAACGCCGGGTGCGGCATTGCCGGAAATGGAAAGTACCGACTGGTCGGAAGTCGATCGGACGGTCGATGAAATCCTCGGGCAATCCGCGCCCTGATGCCGTCTGAAACGGAGGACACAATGGATTATCCACCGCTTAAGGGTGCGGCATTGGCGTGGGTTACGCTGTCTTTGGGGCTTGCCGTATTTATGGAAGTTTTAGATACGACTATCGCCAATGTCGCCGTTCCCGTCATCGCCGGCAACCTCGGTGCGGCAACCACGCAGGGGACGTGGGTCATTACTTCTTTTGCTGTGGCAAACGCCGTTTCCGTGCCGTTAACGGGCTTTTTGGCAAAACGTATCGGCGAGGTCAAATTGTTTACCGCCGCCGCTGTCGGTTTCGTCATCACATCGTGGCTGTGCGGTATTGCCCCCAACCTTCAGTCGCTGGTTGTTTTCCGCATCTTGCAGGGCTTTATCGCCGGGCCGCTGATTCCCTTGTCGCAAAGCCTGTTAATGGCATCCTATCCGCCCGCAAAACGGACGCTGGCACTGGCATTGTGGGCAATGACCGTCGTTGTCGCCCCTGTTCTCGGGCCGATACTCGGCGGCTGGATTTCCGGAAACTGGCATTGGGGTTGGATTTTCTTCATTAATATCCCTATCGGTATCATATCGGCATGGATTACATGGAAACATTTGAAATGTCGGGAAACGGAAACCGTTAAAATGCCGACCGACTATGTCGGGCTTACATTGATGGTAGTCGGTATCGGCGCGTTACAGATGATGTTGGACAGGGGTAAGGAACTCGACTGGTTCGCCTCTGGAGAAATCATTACCTTGGGCGTAGTCGCACTGGTGTGCTTGTCGTATTTTATTGTTTGGGAATTGGGAGAAAAATATCCGATTGTCGATTTATCGCTGTTTAAAGATCGGAATTTTACCGTCGGCATCATTGCCACATCATTGGGTTTTATGGTGTATATGGGGACGCTGACCCTGCTGCCGTTAGTGTTGCAGACCAACCTGGGCTATACCTCCACGTGGGCGGGGCTTGCCGCCGCGCCCGTCGGCATCCTGCCCGTCTTCCTGTCTCCGTTAATCGGCAGGTTCGGCAATAAAATCGATATGCGCCTGCTCGTAACCGCCAGCTTCCTGACCTTTGCCTTCACTTTCTATTGGCGCACCGATTTTTATGCCGACATGGATATCGGCAACGTCATCTGGCCGCAGTTTTGGCAGGGAGTAGGCGTTGCCATGTTCTTCCTGCCGCTGACTACCATCACACTGTCGCACATGAAGGGCGGGCAGATTGCCGCCGCCGGCAGCCTGTCGAATTTCCTGCGCGTGCTGATGGGCGGTGTCGGCGTATCCGTCGTCAGCACCCTGTGGGAACGGCGCGAAGCGTTGCACCACACGCGCTTTGCCGAACACATCACGCCCTATTCCGCAACATTGCACGAAACGGCCGCTCATTTGTCCCAGCACGGCGTTTCCGACATTCAAACCCTAGGCATCATCAACAATACCATTACCCAGCAGGGTTTTATTATCGGCTCGAACGAAATCTTTATGGCGGGCAGCTTGTTATTCATTATCATGATACCCGTCATATGGCTGGCAAAACCGCCGTTCCACAACGGCGGCGGTGGTGGACATTGAGGGATTTGAAAACTTGAAATGCCGTCTGAAAATACTGGAAATATGTTCGGACGGCATTTTGAATGCAGCAGTTCCCGAAATCCGCTATAATCGCGCCCCATCTGTTTCGCACCTGCAAACGTTCCACAGATGCGACAATCGGAAGGATTATCCGCGCAAAACAGCCGTTTTTCTTTAAAACACTTGAACTAACACTGTTTTTCGTGGTATAAATCGCGTTTTACTATTTTAGAAGTTTGGAGACTGATTATGGCACGAGTTTGCAAAGTGACCGGCAAACGCCCGATGTCCGGCAACAACGTATCGCACGCCAACAACAAAACCAAACGCCGTTTTTTGCCCAACTTGCAATCACGTCGTTTTTGGGTAGAAAGTGAAAACCGCTGGGTTCGCCTGCGCGTTTCCAACGCTGCACTGCGTACCATCGACAAAGTAGGCATTGATGTCGTATTGGCTGATTTGCGTGCTCGCGGCGAAGCTTAATTTAAACACTATTTAATTAAGGATTACTGCAATGCGCGATAAAATCAAACTGGAATCCAGTGCAGGTACTGGTCACTTCTACACCACTACCAAAAACAAACGCACTATGCCCGGCAAATTGGAAATCAAAAAATTTGACCCAGTTGCCCGCAAACACGTAGTGTATAAAGAAACTAAACTGAAATAATTTCAGTTTGAAAGCAAAGCCTCCGACTGCTCGGAGGCTTTGTTATTTTTATCGTGTTTCCTTTCCGCTTGAAACATCTGCCGTATGCGAATCTGCTGCAAACCGTCTGCCAAGGATAGAGAACGATTCTCTAAGGTGCTGAAGCACCAAGTGAATCGGTTCCGTACTATTTGTACTGTCTGCAGCTTCGTCGCCTTGTCCTGATTTTTGTTAATCCACTATAATACAAAAATGCCGTCTGAAACGTTTCAGACGGCATTTCGGCAGTTTTCAACCGGTCAGTTGTTTGGTAATCAGTTTTTTCAGCGGCGGGAAGTTGTTGCCGGCACGCAATACCAAACCGCGCAGCAGTTTTGCCGGCGCGGTCTCATTGGTAAACAGTTTCAGCATCATATTGGTTCCGTGATAAAGCGGCTGGGCATGCAGCATATGTTTGCTGCTGTATTTTTCCAACAAGGAAGCCGCGCCGATGTCCTGACCGCGCTGCTCGGCTTCGAGTATCAGTTTTGCCAAAATATCTGCGCTGGACAGACCCAAGTTGAAACCGTGTGCGGTAACGGGGTGCATACCGACAGCCGCATCGCCGATCAGCGCGCTGCGTTTGCCGTAGAAACGTTTGGCAATCATACCGACAAGGGGGTAATGGTGGATGCTGCTGACCAATTCCATATCGCCGAGCCTGCCCTTGAGCTGTTCTTTTACGCTTGCCGCCAATTCTTCGGGCGAAAGGTTTTGAACGCTGTTGATTTTATCGGTATCGACGGTAATGACGGTATTGGTCAGGTGTTCTTCCAGCGGCAGCAGTGCGATGGTGCGCCCGTAATGGAAGCATTCGTAAGCGGTATGTTGGTTGGAAAGAGTATGTTTCATGCGGCAGACGAACATGGTTCGGCTGTAGTCGTGCATATCTGAAGAAATGCCGAGTTGTCGGCGGGTTTGCGAAAAACGGCTGTCTGCCGCCAAAAGCAGGCGGGCGGTCAGGATTTTGCCGTTTTCTAAAATGACTTGTGCTTCGTTGTCAGATGTTTTGACTTCTTTAACGGCCGTATCGGTCAGAATGGTAATGTTGTCGAGTTGGGATACGACTTCGTAGGCAGCGCGGCGGATATTGTGGTTGGAAATCAGATAGCCCAAACAGTCGGCAGGCTCGCCGCGCGCCTCGGTCGGTTGGGGAAAGTGGAGCTGGTAGTCGGAACGTCCGTTCAGCACTTTGGCATCGCGCAAAGGGTAGATTTCGTTTTCGGGAATTTTGTCCCACATACCCAAACGCTGCATGATTTCGCGGGAAAAATGGGTCAGGGCGATTTCGCGTCCGTCATATGGAGGATTTTGCAGAACAGTCAGTGGGCTGCGTTCGATCAGGGTAACTTTCAAACCGCTGCCGGCAAGTTCGGCTGCAAAACTTAAACCCGCCGGGCCTGCGCCGACGACGAGGATGTCGCTGTGTAAACTCATAAAATATCCTTTGCATAGACGGATGCCGATGATTTCAGACGGTATTTGTAAGGGTTTGAATGCCGTTTGAACTATCTGTAACAGATAGGCGATTATATCAAAACCCACTGTTGAAGAAATATGCAGGGGAGGGTGTATGCGGATTTTTACTTTCAGCTTAATGTGTATCAAATCGGGTGTGGGGTATGTATAGTGGATTAAATTTAAACCAGTACGGCGTTGCCTCGCCTTGCCGTACTATTTGTACTGTCTGCGGCTTCGTCGCCTTGTCCTGATTTTTGTTAATCCACTATAAAAAGCCGCATCGTGAAAAGATGCGGCTTCAGGTATCGGTTGGATTATTCTTCAGAACCGGTGTAAGGACGGATGCTGACAGTTTTACGGTTCAGCGCGCCTTTGGTTTTGAATTCGACATAACCGTCAACTTTGGCGAACAAAGTGTGGTCTTTGCCCATACCTACGTTGTCGCCTGCGTGGAATTTGGTACCGCGTTGGCGTACGATGATGGAACCTGCGGGAATCAGCTCGTTGCCGTAGGCTTTAACGCCCAAGCGTTTGGCTTCTGAATCGCGACCGTTGCGGGTGCTGCCGCCTGCTTTTTTACTTGCCATTTGTAATGCTCCTAAGTTTTAAGGTTAGGCGATTGCCACGATTTCGATTTGGGTGAAATTTTGGCGGTGGCCTTGGCGTTTTTGGTAGTGTTTGCGGCGGCGCATTTTGAAGATGCGGACTTTTTCGCCACGACCGTGTGCCACTACTTTAGCCGTTACTTTTGCACCTTCGATAAAGGGTGCGCCAACTTTTACAGATTCGCCGTCAGCAATCATCAAAACTTCGGTCAGTTCGATTTGGCTGTCGAGTTCGGCTGGTATCTGTTCTACTTTCAATTTTTCGCCGACGGAAACTTTATACTGTTTGCCGCCGGTTTTTACGACCGCGTACATACTCAACTCCATAAGGGTTATGGTTAATATCCGCACACCATTGTGCGGAACTCGGCATTGTATTGTTATTTGCCTGTTTTGTCAAAGTTTGCGCGGTTCGGATAACCATATGCCGTCTGAAAAGATGTACCCTGATGGCTTTGCTGATATAATTGCCCGCTATTTGAATCAGCTTTCAAGCGGTATCTGCCGTTTGACGGAAACGTAAACCTGAGAGTCTGCCATGCTCGAGAATCTGCCCTATTTCCAGCGACATCTGCCTGAAGACCTTGCCAAAGTCAATGAAGTCATCAACCGTGCGGTGCAATCCGATGTCGCACTGATTTCGCAAATCGGTACATATATCATCAGCGCGGGCGGCAAACGCCTGCGTCCGATTATGACGATTTTGGCGGGTAAGGCGGTCGGTTATGATGACGAGAAACTGTATTCGCTGGCGGCGATGGTCGAGTTTATCCACACTTCCACCCTCCTGCACGACGATGTCGTCGATGAAAGCGATTTGCGCCGTGGGCGGGCAACGGCAAACAATCTGTTCGGCAATGCGGCGGCTGTGTTGGTTGGCGACTTTTTATACACGCGCGCCTTTCAACTGATGGTTGCCTCGGGCAGTATGCGCGTTTTGGAAGTGATGGCGGATGCAACCAACATTATTGCCGAGGGCGAAGTCATGCAGCTGATGAACATCGGCAATACGGACATTACCGAAGAACAATATATCCAAGTCATCCAATATAAAACGGCAAAATTGTTTGAAGCTGCCGCTCAAGTCGGCGCAATTTTGGGCAAGGCTTCCCCCGAACACGAACGGGCGTTGAAAGACTACGGTATGTATGTCGGTACGGCATTCCAAATTATTGACGATGTGCTGGACTATTCTGGCGAAACCGAAGAAACCGGCAAAAACGTCGGCGACGATTTGGCGGAAGGAAAACCGACTTTGCCTTTGATTTATCTGATGCGTCAGGGTTCCGAACAGGTTGCGAACGATGTGCGTACTGCTTTGGAAAATGCAGATCGCAGCTATTTTGAGAAAATCCACGATTATGTCGTCCGTTCGGATGCGTTGGCATATTCGATAGGCGAGGCGCGCAAAGCAGTCGATTGTGCCGTTACCGCCTTGGATGCCCTGCCCGACAGCGAAGTGAAGGATGCCATGATTCAGCTGGCGAAGGAATCTTTGGTCAGGGTGTCTTGAGGCGATGAATTTCAGTTTTGCTCCCCTGTTTCTGGTTACGCTGATTCTGTTGGGGGTGGTCAGCAACAACAATTCGATTACCATCTCGGCAACCATATTGCTGCTGATGCAGCAGACGGCATTGATACAGTTTGTCCCGTTGGTCGAGAAGCACGGGTTGAATCTCGGTATCATTCTTTTGACCATAGGGGTTTTGAGTCCGTTGGTTTCAGGAAAGGCGCAGGTTCCTCCCGTTGCCGAATTTTTGAATTTTAAAATGATATCCGCCGTTTTTATCGGGATTTTCGTGGCTTGGCTGGCGGGACGCGGCGTGCCTTTGATGGGACAGCAGCCTGTTTTAATTACAGGGCTGTTAATCGGGACGGTTATCGGGGTGGCATTTATGGGCGGTATCCCTGTCGGGCCGCTGATTGCGGCCGGCATCTTGTCTTTTGTCGTCGGAAAGGGTTAAAATCTCCTTTTCATTTCGGCTCGCCATAGTTCAACGGATAGAACGTATGCCTCCTAAGCGTAAAATACAGGTTCGATTCCTGTTGGCGAGGTTTGACGATTTGCATTTGTCTGTTTCCCGTGTTGCGGGAAGTTTCCGATATAAGGCCTTTCAGTGTTGGAGGGCTTTTTTGCCATCTGAAAACTTTTTCTTCCTGCTTGAAAAACCGACCTTTAGGACGGTAGAATCATGAAATGATTTTCAGGCTTCGTAAAAGATGTTCCGGCTTGGAAATCTGTTGTTTTATGATATAGTGGATTAAATTTAAATCAGGACAAGGCGACGAAGCCGCAGACAGTACAGATAGTACGGCAAGGCGAGGCAACGCCGTACTGGTTTAAATTTAATCCACTATAAAAGCTGTACAGGTATAACAATGAATAAATTTGGGGATAAGGTCGTATGAGCGTAGGTTTGCTGAGGATTCTGGTTCAAAACCAGGTGGTTACTGTTGAGCAGGCCGAGCATTACTACAATGAGTCGCAGGCGGGTAAGGAAGTGTTGCCGATGCTGTTTTCAGACGGTGTCATTTCGCCCAAGTCGCTTGCGGCATTGATTGCGAGGGTGTTCAGTTATTCGATTCTTGATTTGCGTCATTATCCGCGCCACAGGGTGCTGATGGGGGTGTTGACGGAGGAGCAGATGGTGGAGTTCCACTGTGTGCCGGTTTTCCGTCGGGGCGACAAAGTATTTTTTGCGGTTTCCGATCCGACACAGATGCCGCAAATTCAGAAAACCGTTTCTGCCGCAGGGATTGAGGTTGAGTTGGTCATTGTCGAGGATGACCAGTTGGCGGGTTTGCTCGATTGGGTGGGTTCGCGTTCGACATCGCTGCTTCAGGAGCTTGGGGAGGGGCAGGAGGAAGAGGAAAGCCACACCCTGTATATCGACAACGAGGAGGCAGAAGACGGCCCTGTTCCGAGGTTTATCCATAAGACTTTGTCGGATGCCTTGCGCAGCGGGGCATCGGACATCCATTTCGAGTTTTACGAACACAATGCCCGTATCCGTTTCCGTGTGGACGGGCAGCTCCGCGAGGTGGTTCAGCCGCCCATTGCGGTAAGGGGGCGGCTTGCTTCCCGGATTAAGGTAATGTCGCGTTTGGACATTTCCGAAAAACGGATACCGCAGGACGGCAGGATGCAGCTGACCTTTCAAAAGGGCGGCAAGCCTGTCGATTTCCGTGTCAGCACATTGCCGACGCTGTTTGGCGAAAAGGTCGTGATGCGGATTTTGAATTCCGATGCCGCGTCTTTGAACATCGACCAGCTCGGTTTTGAGCCGTTTCAGAAAAAATTGTTGTTGGAAGCGATTCACCGTCCCTACGGGATGGTGCTGGTAACCGGTCCGACGGGTTCGGGTAAGACGGTGTCGCTCTATACCTGTTTGAATATTTTGAATACGGAGTCGGTAAATATTGCAACGGCGGAAGACCCTGCCGAGATTAACCTGCCGGGCATCAATCAGGTTAACGTCAATGATAAGCAGGGTCTGACTTTTGCCGCTGCTTTGAAGTCTTTCCTGCGTCAGGACCCGGACATCATTATGGTCGGTGAGATTCGTGATTTGGAAACTGCCGATATTGCGATTAAGGCGGCACAAACAGGGCATATGGTGTTTTCCACCCTGCACACCAATAATGCGCCGGCGACGTTGTCGCGTATGCTGAATATGGGTGTCGCGCCGTTTAATATTGCCAGTTCGGTCAGCCTGATTATGGCGCAGCGTCTTTTACGCAGGCTGTGTTCGAGCTGCAAACAGGAAGTGGAACGCCCGTCTGCCTCTGCTTTGAAGGAAGTCGGCTTCACCGATGAGGACCTTGCAAAAGATTGGAAACTTTACCGCGCCGTCGGTTGCGACCGTTGCCGGGGGCAGGGTTATAAGGGGCGTGCGGGCGTGTATGAGGTTATGCCCATCAGCGAAGAAATGCAGCGTGTGATTATGAACAACGGTACGGAAGTGGATATTTTGGACGTTGCCTATAAGGAGGGTATGGTGGATTTGCGCCGGGCCGGTATTTTGAAAGTTATGCAGGGCATTACTTCATTGGAAGAGGTAACGGCAAATACCAACGATTAGGTTTGAGAATGAAAATGCCGTCTGAAGCGTGTTTGTTTCAGACGGCATTTGACTTTCAGGGTGTTTGCCGGGAAGGCGGGGCGGTCAGCGGTATGCCATGTCGGGTTCGGATATTTCCGGCAAACTTTCCGTTTGGCCGGAAACCGTATATTTCCCGTCTGCCCATCCGCTCAAGTCGATCAGTTTGCAGCGTTGCGAACAGAAGGGGCGGAATGCGTTTTCGGGTTCCCATACTACTGCTGTTTGACAGGTCGGACATTTGACTTGAAGGCGTGTTTGCCGCGATTCAGTCATTGTGTTTTCCTTGTGTTGGTTTTGAGGCGAAAATCCCTGAATAAAACGCGTGCAGGCGCATTGTTTTCTCACGCAGGCTTTTGAGGCTGCCGTCATTGAGCAGCACATCGTCTGCAAGCAGCAGGCGTTCGGATTCGGATGCCTGATGGCTGATGATGTCCGCCACCTCGCCGCGCGTCAGCCCGCTGCGGGCCATCACCCTGCCGATACGTTTTTCCAAAGGTGCGCTTATGGTCAGGACACGCCGTATCAGGCTGATAAATTGACGCTTTTCCGTCAGCAGCGGAATTTCGACAATGCCGTAAGCCGCATCGGTAAAGGTTTCTTGCTGTTTTTTGATTTCTGAGAAAATCAGCGGCAACATCACGGATTCGAGCAAGGCTTTTCGCGATGGGGAGGCAAAGACTTCTTTACGCAATATGTCGCGTCGCAACAAACCCTGTGTGTCGAAAACGGTGTCGCCGAACAGCCGCCTGATTTCCGGCAGGGCGATGCCGTCTGAAGCCGTCAGCGAGTGCGCCGCCGCATCCGCATCGATACGCGGTACGCCCAAATCGGCAAAACATTGCGCGGCTGCCGATTTGCCGCTGCCGATTCCGCCGGTCAGTCCGACCCATACCGTCATCTTACAGCACCGGATGGGTCAGCCACCAGTTGACCGCCCGCCATACGGAATCGTTTGCTGTAAAAATTATCCAGCCCGAAACTGTCAGTGCGGGGCCGAAGGCAAAATGCTGCCCCTTGGCGACGCGCATAACGATTGCCGCGACCAAACCGATCAGCGAGGAAACAAAAATCAGCACGGGCAATGCGGATATGCCGAGCCACGCGCCCAATGCGGCAATCAGTTTGAAATCTCCGTTGCCCATACCGATTTCGCCTTTAATCAGTTTATATACCGCGCATAAAAGCCATATCGAACCATAGCCGGCAACCGCACCTAAAACGGCAGACTGCAAAGGCACGAAGCCGCCGTCCAAATTAAATATCAGCCCCAGCCAAATCAAGGGTAATGTCATCGAGTCGGGCAGGTATTGGGTGTCCGCATCGATAAAGGTCAGGGAAATCAGAAACGCGGTCAGTATCAAACCGCCCAATGTAATCCAAGACCAGCCGTATTGCCAGGCAACCAGCCCGAACAATACGCCGGTCAGCAGTTCGATTAAGGGATAGCGTATGCTGATTTTGGTTTGGCAGGAGGCGCATTTGCCGCGCAGGAGCAGGTAGCTGACAATCGGGATGTTCTGCCACGCGCGTATCGGCACGCGGCATTTGGGACAGCAGGAATCCGGTTTCATCAGGTTGAAGGTACGGCTTTCCTCTTCGGTCAGCGGCAGGTTTAAATATTCTTTGGCAAATACCGTCCAGCCGCGTTCCATCATGACCGGCACGCGGTAAATGACGACATTTAAGAAACTTCCGACCAGCAGCCCGAACACCGCTGTCAAAGGCACGGCAAACGGCGACAATACAGACAAATCAGACATATTTTGTTCTCAATGTATTCAAAACAAAAACAAACCGGCGCAGAGCGAATCCGCGCCGGATCTGTGCGGCAAATCAGGCGACCACGTTGCCCAAATTAAACAGCGGCAGATACATGGCGACCAGAAGCGTGCCGATGACCAAGCCTAAAATCACGATAATGATCGGCTCCATCATAGCGGACAGCCTGCCGACCGCATTGTCCACCTCGTCTTCGTAAAATTCGGCGGCTTTGTTGAGCATATCGTCCAAAGAACCCGATTCCTCGCCGATGGAAGACATCTGCAACATCATATTGGGGAACAGTTCCGTCGCACGCATCCCCGAAGTCATAGACAAACCTTGGATGACGCGCGTACGGATTTCCCGGGTGGCTTCTTCATAGATTAAATTGCCCGCCGCGCCGGCAGTGGAGTCCAATACATCGACCAAAGGCACGCCTGCCGCAATCAGCGTCGCCGTCGTCCTGCCCCAGCGGGCAATCGTCCCTTTGCGGACAATGTCTCCGAAAATCGGCATACGCAGCAGTATGGCATCCATACGCCGTTGGATTTTAATCGAACGCGCCTTCAATTTAAGGAAGCCGTATATGGCAAAGCCCAGTGCGATCAGCACCATCCAGCCGTATGAGACGAAAAAGTCGGACATATCCATCACTGTTTGGGTCAGTGCGGGAAGCTCCGCGCCCATATTGGCGTAAACTTCTTTAAAGGCGGGCAGTACGAAAATCATCATCACGAATACCAAACCGATGGCGACGGCGATGACGGATACCGGATAGGTCAGTGCGGTTTTTACCTTTTTGCGGATGGCCTGGGTTTTTTCTTTGTAAATTGCCAATTTGTCCAGCAGGCTTTCCAATACGCCGCCCGTTTCGCCCGCCGCAACCAGATTGCAGTAGAAGCGGTCGAAATATTTTGGGTGGTTTGAGAATGCGCGGCTCAACGAGCTGCCCTGTTCCACTTCGCCTCGGATTTCCATCAGCATTTCCGTCATAGACGGGTTGCCGTGTCCGCGCGCCACGATTTCAAATGCCTGCATCAGCGGCAGGCCCGCTTTAATCATCGTGGACAGCTGGCGGGTGAAAACGGTGATGTCTTCTTGTGTGATTTTGCGCTTGGAGCTTGTTTTCACACGGGTAATCTGCAACGGGCGGATGCCGCGTTTTGCCAGTTTTTTGCGCACCTCTTCTTCGGTAAACGCGGATACTTCGCCGTTGACCAGTTTGTCGGAGGCGGAATGCCTGCCTTCAAAGATAAAGCGTTTTTCTTTCTTTGCGAACAAAGAAAATCCTCCGTTTTTAGCCATATTCTAGCCCCGTAAAGTAATTGGAATAAAATGTAAGAAACATCGTTAAAAAACAGTACCGGCGTGTTCCCGGTAAGATGAAAACCGCCGACATCCCGCCTGCGGGCGGCAAACGGGACAGAATCGGATGCGATTATACCTTATTTAGGCGGCTGTCCGGCATTTATGCGTACACAATAAATCTTGCAGGATATTGTTGCGGGTCAAATGCCGGCCGGAGGGTATAGTGAATTAACAAAAACCGGTACAGCGTTGGCTCGCCTTAGCTCAAGAGAGAACGATTCTCTAAGGTGCTGAAGCACCAAGTGAATCGGTTCCGTACTATTTGTACTGTTTGCGGCTCGCCGCCTTGTCCTGATTTTTGTTAATTCACTATATTTTCGCCATATGGAAATAAGGTGCTATTGGACGCGGCGGGCGGTGTTCCGGAGATTCGCCAAAGCCGCTGCCGTTTGTTAAACTACATTCTGCTACATTTTAATCCGGTTCTGAAAAATCAAGGAAAACAGATGAATGCTTTTACCCGTGCATGGTATGCGCTCGAACGCCATTATCAGGATACGCGTCATGTCCTTTTGCGCGACCGCTTTGCCTGCGAACCCGACCGTTTTGAGCGTATGCATGAGCGTTTGGACGGGATGTTGTTCGATTACAGCAAAAACCGTTTGGGCGAAGATACGCTGCAACTGCTCTGCCGTCTTGCGGAGACGGCGGATTTGGAAGGGAAAATGCGTGCTTTGCGGACGGGTGCGAAAGTCAACGGCAGCGAGGGGCGTGCCGCGCTGCATACGGCTTTGCGCCTACCCGACGGTGCGGATGCCGTTTATGCGGACGGCAGGGACGTGTTGCCCGAAATCCGCCGCGAGTTAAATCGTGCGTTGGAGTTTGCACACAGTTTGGACGACGGTTCGTATCAGGGGACAACCGGAAAACGGATTACGGATTTTGTCCACATCGGCATAGGCGGATCCGACCTCGGGCCGGCAATGTGCGTGCAGGCACTTGAGCCGTTCAGACGGCATATCACCGTCCATTTTGCCGCCAACGCCGATCCTGCCTGCCTGGATGCGGTTTTATGCCGTCTGAACCCCGAAACGACAGTGTTTTGCGTTGCCAGCAAGTCCTTCAAAACACCGGAAACCCTGCTCAATGCACAGGCAGTCAAGGCGTGGTATCGCGGTGCGGGGTTCTCGGAATCCGAAACGGGATGTCATTTTTGCGCGGTATCTGCCGATACGGAAGCGGCGCAAAGTTTCGGCATTGCGGCGGAACGCGTGTTTGCGATGTACGACTGGGTGGGCGGACGCTATTCCGTCTGGTCGTCCGTCGGTTTGCCCGTGATGGTTGCGGTCGGCGGGGCGCGTTTCCGCGAGTTGTTGGCGGGGGCGCACGCGATGGACAGCCATTTTTTCCACACGCCGCCGCGCCGCAACATTCCCGTTCTGATGGCACTGATTGCCGTGTGGTATAACAATTTCCAGCACGCGGACGGGCAGACCGCCGTTCCGTACAGCCACAACCTGCGCCTGCTGCCGGCGTGGCTGAACCAGCTCGATATGGAGAGTTTGGGCAAAAGCCGCGCTTCAGACGGCAGTCCCGCCGTGTGCAAAACGGGCGGCATCGTGTTCGGCGGTGAAGGGGTCAACTGCCAGCACGCCTATTTCCAACTGCTTCATCAAGGCACGCGCCTGATTCCCTGCGACTTTATCGTCCCGATGACGGCGCAGGGCGTGGAGGAAGGACGCAGCCGTTTTACCGTTGCCAACGCCTTTGCACAGGCTGAAGCCCTGATGAAAGGCAAAACCTTGGACGAAGCACGCGCCGAATTGGCAGATTTGCCCGAAGCGGAACGCGAACGCCTCGCGCCGCACAAAGAGTTCCCCGGCAACCGCCCCAGCAACAGCATCCTGCTCGACCGCCTCACGCCCTACAATCTGGGTATGCTGATGGCGGCTTACGAACACAAAACCTTTGTGCAGGGTGTAATTTGGGACATCAATCCCTTCGATCAGTGGGGGGTTGAGTACGGCAAACAGTTGGCGAAAACCATCATCGGCGAACTGGAAGGCGGCACGTCCGTACACGATGCCTCGACCGAAGGGCTGATGGCGTTTTACCGTGAATGCCGTCTGAAAGGCGTCGGCGCGGCATAAAAGTACCGCCGCCGTTCTGTATTGATTCGGGTGCGGAAAAGGCAATACCTGCCGCCCGCCCGATTCCGAAACGCCAATGTTCGGCAACCGCCCGCGTATTGCTGACGAATATGCGTTTGCGTGGCACAATAGCGCATTCATTTCAAATGAACATACTGCTTGAAAATACCGGCAAGCGTCCCACGAAACATCTCACATAAGGAAACATTATGTCTTTGCAAAACATTATCGAAACCGCCTTTGAAAACCGCGCGGACATCACCCCGTCCACTGTTGCTCCCGAAGTTAAAGAAGCCGTGTTGGAAACCATCCGCCAACTCGATTCCGGCAAACTGCGCGTTGCCGAACGTTTGGGCGTGGGCGAATGGAAAGTCAACGAATGGGCGAAAAAAGCCGTGTTGCTGTCCTTCCGCATCCAAGACAACGAAGTCCTCAACGACGGCGTGAACAAATACTTCGACAAAGTGCCGACCAAGTTTGCCGATTGGTCTGAAGACGAGTTCAAAAACGCAGGCTTCCGCGCCGTTCCGGGTGCGGTTGCCCGACGCGGCAGCTTTGTTGCCAAAAATGTCGTGCTGATGCCGTCTTATGTCAACATCGGCGCATACGTTGACGAAGGCGCGATGGTTGATACTTGGGCGACCGTCGGCTCTTGCGCGCAAATCGGTAAAAACGTCCACTTGAGCGGCGGTGTCGGCATCGGTGGCGTACTCGAACCCCTGCAAGCCAGCCCGACCATTATTGAAGACAACTGCTTCATCGGTGCGCGTTCTGAAATCGTTGAGGGCGTGATTGTCGAAGAAGGCAGCGTGATTTCGATGGGCGTGTTCATCGGTCAATCCACCAAAATCTTCGACCGCACCACCGGCGAAATCTACCAAGGCCGCGTACCGGCAGGTTCGGTCGTCGTGTCCGGCAGTATGCCTTCCAAAGACGGCAGCCACAGCCTTTACTGCGCCGTCATCGTCAAACGCGTGGACGCGCAAACCCGTGCGAAAACCAGCGTGAACGAATTGTTGCGCGGCATCTGATGCCTTAAACCGTATTTGAAACGTCCGATGCCGTCTGAAATCCGCTTCGGACGGCATTGCCGTTTGCATGCTGCAACGTGAAAACACAGAAACAGGGACAATTTGCTATAATCAACGGTTTAGAACGAACCGAACACTATTTGAAGGATACAAAATGGGTTTTCTGCAAGGCAAAAAAATTCTGATTACCGGCATGATTTCCGAGCGTTCCATCGCTTACGGCATCGCCAAAGCCTGCCGCGAACAAGGCGCGGAACTGGCGTTTACCTACGTTGTGGACAAACTGGAAGAGCGCGTCCGCAAAATGGCGGCGGAATTGGATTCCGAACTCGTATTCCGCTGCGATGTTGCCAGCGACGACGAAATCAACCAAGTGTTCGCCGATTTGGGCAAACATTGGGACGGCTTGGACGGTTTGGTGCATTCCATCGGCTTCGCACCGAAAGAAGCCTTGAGCGGCGACTTCCTCGACAGCATCAGCCGCGAAGCGTTCAACACCGCACACGAAATTTCCGCATACAGCCTGCCCGCATTGGCAAAAGCCGCCCGTCCGATGATGCGCGGCAGAAACTCCGCCATCGTTGCCCTGAGCTACTTGGGCGCGGTGCGCGCGATTCCGAATTACAACGTGATGGGTATGGCAAAAGCCAGCCTTGAGGCAGGCATCCGCTTTACCGCCGCCTGTCTGGGCAAAGAAGGCATCCGCTGCAACGGCATTTCCGCCGGTCCGATCAAAACGCTCGCCGCCTCCGGCATTGCCGATTTCGGCAAACTCTTGGGACACGTCGCCGCCCACAATCCGCTGCGCCGCAACGTTACCATCGAAGAAGTCGGCAATACCGCCGCCTTCCTGCTGTCCGACCTGTCGTCCGGCATTACCGGCGAAATCACTTACGTTGACGGCGGTTACAGCATCAATGCCTTGAGCACCGAGGGATAATCCGCCGTTTTCAAATCCGTGCGCCGTCCGTGCCACATATCGGTTTCGGGCGGCGTTTTGCCGTCTGAAGCGTATTTCTAGGGAAATGCCCGACTTACGGCAGGCGGGATGGGAAATGCGGACGCTTGTTTTAACCGATTGCCTTTGTGCCGACTTGCTGCAGGTGCAGCGGAAACGGTTCGGATGCGAAAATGCCGTCTGAAACGCCAAACGGGTTTCAGACGGCATTTTTTATTTAAAGCATCAGCACACTTCAACCAGCCAGCCGTATTTGTCTTCCGCCAAACCATACTGGATGTCGGTAATCGCCTTACGGATGGCATAGCCGCGTTCTTGGCTTTTCACTTCGATTTCTTTGCCGCCGATGACGAAGGAAGTAACGGGCGAGATGACGGCTGCCGTACCGGTCAGAATCGCCTCCGCACCGTTTTCCACAGCAGCTTTCAGTTCGTCAACCGTGAAATTACGTTCGCTGACGGTATAGCCCAAATCTTTGGCAACCGTCAGTACGGAATCGCGGGTTACGCCGTGCAAAAACTCGTCGGTCAGCGGTTTGGTAATGATTTCATCGCCGTTAATCAGGATAAAGTTGGACGCGCCGGTTTCCTGCACGTCGCCGTTCGGGCAGAAGAGGACTTGGTTTGCGCCGTATTCGGCTTTCGCCTTCAGCACCCAGTGCATGGCGGAAGCGTAGTTGCCGCCGCATTTGACGCGGCCCATATGCGGGGCGCAGCGGATGTGTTCGGTTTCCACTAAAATTTTGACGGGCGAGCCGACTTTGAAATAGTCGCCGACGGGGGAAGCCAAAATATACAGCAGGGCGGTTTCGGAAGGAGAACCGGCCTTGCCGATGACGGGATCGGTACCGATTAAGGTCGGGCGCAGGTACAGGGCGGCAGGCGCGTCGGGAATTTCATCGGCGGCACGTTTGACCAGTTCGACCAAAGCATCGAGATAGGCTTGGGTTTCGGGGCGGGGCAGGTGCAAAATGTCCGCACTTTGCCGCATACGCGCGATATTGGCAGTCGGACGGAACAGTACGATTTTACCGTCTGCCTGACGGAAGGCTTTCAGTCCCTCGAAACATTCGCTGCCGTAGTGCAGGGCGTGCGCGCCCGGTGCGAGGGAGAGGTCTTGGGAAGATTGCCATTCGGTCGGCTGCCATTTGCCTTCGCGGTAGGCGAGGACGGGCATTTGACTGTGAAAAACGCTGCCGAATACGGCGGGTACGGGTCTGCTCATGATGTAAAGCCTTTCTTATTCTGATATGTTTCAATGAACGGTTTGAATTTGAAGATTGTAAAGATACGCCTGCAAACAGGGTTTTGACAAGTGCGCGGCGGGTTTTTCTGTCGATGCGGTGTCCAATCCGTTATTTTTCAAATGGAAAGGAACGGTGTATTTGGTAAAATTGTCGGCAATCGCATACTCCGTATGTCGTCCGAACACGCTGCCGCATCCTATCCGAAACCGTGCAAATCGTTTAAACTAGCGCAATCTTGGTTCAGAGTGCGAAGCTGTCCGGGCGGCGTTTTTATTTACGGAGCAAACATGAAACTTATCTATACCGTCATCAAAATCATTATCCTGCTGCTCTTCCTGCTGCTTGCCGTCATTAATACGGATGCCGTTACCTTCTCCTACCTGCCCGGACAGAAAGTCGATTTGCCGCTGATTGTCGTATTGTTCGGCGCATTTGTAGTCGGTATTGTTTTTGGAATGTTTGCCTTGTTCGGACGGTTGTTGTCGTTACGTGGCGAGAACGGCAGGTTGCGTGCCGAAGTAAAGAAAAATGCGCGTTTGACGGGGAAAGAGCTGACCGCACCACCGGCGCAAAATGCGCCCGAATCTGCCAAACAGCCTTGAGAAAGCCGATATGGACAATGAATTGTGGATTATCCTGCTGCCGATTATCCTTTTGCCCGTTTTCTTCGCGATGGGCTGGTTTGCCGCCCGTGTGGATATGAAGACTGTATTAAAGCAGGCAAAAAGCATACCGTCGGGATTTTATAAAAGTCTGGATGCCTTGGTTGACCGCAACAGCGGACGTGCCGCCAGGGAATTGGCAGAGGTCATTGATCAGCAGCCTCAGTCATACGACCTAAACCTCACCCTAGGCAAGCTTTACCGTCAGCGTGGCGAAAACGACAAAGCCATCAACATACACCGGACAATGCTCGATTCTCCCGATACGGTCGGCGAAAAGCGCGCGCGCGTCCTGTTTGAATTGGCGCAAAACTACCAAAGTGCGGGGTTGGTCGATCGTGCCGAACAGATTTTTTTGGGGCTGCAAGACGGTAAAATGGCGCGTGAAGCCAGACAGCACCTGCTCAATATCTACCAACAGGACAGGGATTGGGAAAAAGCGGTTGAAACCGCCCGGCTGCTCAGCCATGACGATCAGACCTATCAGTTTGAAATCGCCCAGTTTTATTGCGAACTTGCCCAAGCCGCGCTGTTCAAGTCCAATTTCGATGTCGCGCGTTTCAATGTCGGCAAGGCACTCGAAGCCAACAAAAAATGCACCCGTGCCAACATGATTTTGGGCGACATCGAACACCGACAAGGCAATTTCCCTGCCGCCGTCGAAGCCTATGCCGCCATCGAGCAGCAAAACCATGCATACTTGAGCATGGTCGGCGAGAAGCTTTACGAAGCCTATGCCGCGCAGGGAAAACCTGAAGAAGGCTTGAACCGTCTGACAGGATATATGCAGACGTTTCCCGAACTTGACCTGATCAATGTCGTGTACGAGAAATCCCTGCTGCTTAAGTGCGAGAAAGAAGCCGCGCAAACCGCCGTCGAGCTTGTCCGCCGCAAGCCCGACCTCAACGGCGTGTACCGCCTGCTTGGTTTGAAACTCAGCGATTTGGATCCGGCTTGGAAAGCCGATGCCGATATGATGCGTTCGGTTATCGGACGGCAGCTACAGCGCAGCGTGATGTACCGGTGCCGAAACTGCCACTTCAAATCACAAGTCTTTTTCTGGCATTGTCCTGCCTGCAACAAATGGCAGACGTTTACGCCAAACAAAATCGAAGTTTAACCACTACCGAGAGGAACACAAAAATGCGCTTACTCCATACTATGCTCCGCGTGGGCAATCTCGAAAAATCCCTCGATTTCTACCAAAACGTTTTGGGTATGAAACTGCTCCGCCGAAAAGATTATCCCGAAGGCAGATTTACCCTTGCCTTCGTCGGTTACGGCGACGAAACCGACAGCACGGTTTTGGAACTGACGCACAACTGGGATACGGAACGATACGACTTGGGCAACGCCTACGGACACATCGCGGTTGAAGTGGACGATGCCTACGAAGCCTGCGAACGTGTGAAGCGGCAGGGCGGAAACGTCGTCCGCGAAGCCGGCCCGATGAAACACGGCACAACCGTGATAGCCTTCGTCGAAGACCCCGACGGATACAAAATCGAGTTCATTCAAAAGAAAAGCGGTGACGATTCGGTTGCCTATCAAACTGCCTGATACCGCCGCCGCCAATGCCGTCTGAAGCCTTTAGGGGTTTCAGACGGCATTTTGTTGCCGTCGGCCTGCTGTTTGAGCCTGTGCCGGTTCAAACTTTATCCGTTACACCGATAAGGCAAAAAAAGATGCCGTCTGAAACGGCATCCTTGATCTGCGAAAGGGCAGTTGGGAATCAAATACCCAATTCCTGCGCCAATGCTTGGGCACGTTTGAGTACGTCGCCTTCCGCTTCTTCCAGCAATTTCTGCACTGTCTCGGCAGCGGCATCGCGGTCGCCGATTTCGAGATACATTTCGGCAAGGTCGTATTTCGCTTCGGAAGGCGCGTCAGAACCTACAGATTCCGAAGGGAAACTGGTATCTGCATTATTTGGGATATTTTCTTCCGAGAGGTAGATGCTCCAATCTACCGTTTCCTCCTCGCCGTCTTTCAGGAAGTCGGGCAAAGCGTCTGCTTCAGAGGTGTTGGAATCAGGCGTTTCCAAAGTGATTTCCGCTGCATTTTCCTCAACGGCCGGTGCTTCAGCAGGTTGCAACAGTGCGGACAAATCATCGGCAACGGTTTCCGCTGCATTTTCCTCAACGGCAGGTACTTCAGAAGGTTGAAGTAATGCGGACAAATCGTCTGCGGTGGCGTTGAAATCAGGTATTTCGGCAACGGTTTTCGTTACATTTTCCTCAACGGACGGTGCTTCGGCAGGTTGAAGCAATGCGGACAAATCGTCTGCGGCGGCGTTGAAATCGGGCGTTTCAGGCGCAGTTTCCGCGACGGCATCGGTTTCGTACACTTTCAGGAAATCGTGCAACTCTTCCGGTGTTTGGACTTCGGCAACTGTTTTTTCCAAGATGGTTTCGGGCGAGGAAGCCTTCAGGAAGCCTGCCAGTCCGGAGGGTGAGGCAGGTTTTGCGGAAGCTGTTTCTTCTGTGCCGATATGGTTGTTTGAGGGCAGGTTGTCGGAGAAATCGGTATCGACGGTTTCCGGTTTGTTTTCGGCAGTTTGGGCGACAGATTCCGGTTCGGGCGTGTCGATGACGATTTCGACAGGGTTGTACGGGTTGAAGGTCTCGGGCTCGTACACGCTGTCTGTGGATTCGATGGCGTTCCAATCGGCATCCGCGCGTTTTTGGGTTTCTTCATCCTGCGTAAGTGCGCCGGATAAAATGCCGTTTTGCGCGGCTGCCAGGCTGTCGAAATCCAAGTCGATGCGGTTGGAAGGCGTATCGGTTTCGACATCGAACGTTTGTTTTGCCGATAACTCTTCTTCAGATTCCCCATCTAAGGCAAGTGTGTCGTTTACATCGTTTTTCGGAGCGGGTTCGGGCGTTGCCGGAGTTTCGACTTCGGCAAAGGTGATTTCTATGCCGTCGTCTGCCGCGTCGTCAAGGTCAGGCTCTTCCTCAGGGACGGATTCTTCGGTACGGCGCGCGCGTTTGGATTGGGCAAGGCGCAAAAGCAGCAGCAGGGCGATCAATGCCGCGCCTCCGCCGGCAAGCAGCAAGGTGTACGAACCGCCGAACAGACCGTCAAACAGTCCGCTTTCGGTTTCTTCTTCGGCAGAAACCTGTTCGACAGGTTCGGAAACGGCGTTACCGGTTTCGTCGGTCGGCGTGTCGATGGCAGAAGCGGCGGCTTCTTGGGGGGCGGATTCGGCAGCGGTTTCCGATGCGGCAGTATTTGCAGCGGGTACAGGTTCGGGTCGAACGGCCGGTTTTTCCGCTTTTGCTTCGGGCGCGGCAACTTTTGCTTCAGGTTTTTCAACCGGTTTCTCTACCGTTGCCTGTTTGGACGGTTCGGACGGCATGGATGCGGTTTCGGCTTTGGGTTTCGCCGTTTGCGGTTTGGGTTGTTCCGCTTTGATCCTGTTCAGATTCGGAATGTGAAGCACGCTGCCCGCACGCAGTCTGCCGTGTGCGGAAACATTTGGGTTTGCCTTCAGCAGCGCATCGGCAACCTGTTCGAGCGTCAGGTGTTTCGGGCGGATGGCGGCGGCAATCTGTTTGACCGTTTCGCCTTTGCGGACGGTATGGGTTTTGCCGTTGTATGCCGGTTTGACGGCTGCGTTCGCGCTGTCTTTTTTATCGGTTTTGCGGAGGGCTTTGGCGTTTTGATTTTCTTGGGACTCTGCTGTCGGAGCGGTTTTGCGGTGTGTCTTGCCGTCTGAAAGTGCAGATTTGGTTTTGGGCGAGTAGCCGACAGGATCGAGGATGGCGGTGTATTCGCGTACCTGTGCGCCTGCGCCGATGCGGAACACCAGGACGGGATCGCGGACTGCCTGTTCGGAAGAAACGGCAATGACGGCTTTGTCGCCCAACTTGTGGACTTTGGCGGTCAGGCCTTTTTCGGAAACGGTAACGCTGCCGCCGCCTAGCAGGGCTTTGGCTTCTTCGCCGGTTACGGTAATGCTGCCGGAAAAGGGTTCGTCAAGGTTGGACTGGATATTCAGTCCGCCCAGTCCAGCATGTGCCTGAAAGGATGCGGCAACTGCGACGGAGGCGGCAATCAGTTTGATTTGTCTGTTGTTTTTCAAGATGTATCCCCTGTGGGTTGGCGGCTGAATACGGTTTGACCGCGTACAGTCTGTAAATTTCGTCATCATCGGGCATCGGCGGGGCAGTCGGCCGGCGGGCATTTAATATGTGAATGTACCGACCGCCGCCACATTTTAAACGGCAATCATTCGCCGTTTTTACAAATTATGACATATCTCCATCTTTTTTCAAAAACATCTGTGCATATTTGCATCAATCAAAACAAAATTTGTTGGTTTTGCAGGTGCAAAAACAGGGTTCTGCCTGTATGATTAGCGTTTATTTGATTTGCTTTCTCATTTGGATATGAAATTCGTCAGCGACCTTTTGTCCGTCATCCTGTTTTTCGCCACCTATACCGTTACCAAAAACATGATTGCCGCAACGGCGGTCGCCTTGGTTGCCGGTGTGGTTCAGGCGGCTTTTCTGTATTGGAAATATAAAAAGCTGGATACGATGCAGTGGGTCGGACTGGTGCTGATTGTGATATTCGGTGGCGCAACCATTGTTTTGGGCGACAGCCGCTTCATTATGTGGAAGCCGAGCGTTTTGTTTTGGCTGGGCGCGCTGTTCCTGTGGGGCAGCCACCTCGCCGGTAAAAACGGCTTGAAGGCGAGTATCGGCAGGGAGATTCAGCTTCCGGATGCCGTATGGGCGAAATTGACGTATATGTGGGTCGGTTTCCTGATTTTTATGGGTATCGCCAACTGGTTTGTGTTTACCCGGTTCGAGTCGCAATGGGTCAACTATAAAATGTTCGGCTCGACTGCACTGATGCTTGTTTTCTTTATTATTCAGGGTATTTATCTGAGTACCTGTCTGAAAAAGGAGGATTGACTGTGGAATATTTTATGTTGCTGGCAACAGACGGGGAGAATGTGTATGAAGCGCGTATGGCGGCACGTCCCGAACACCTCAAACGGCTGGAGACGCTGAAGTCGGAAGGCCGGCTGTTGACGGCAGGCCCGAATCCTTTGCCGGAGGACTCCAACCGCGTTTCGGGCAGTTTGATTGTGGCGCAGTTCGAGTCTTTGGATGCGGCAGAGGCGTGGGCGGAAGACGATCCCTATGTTCATGCAGGCGTGTACAGCGAAGTGCTGATCAAGCCGTTTAAAGCGGTGTTCAAATAATGCCGGCCGTCGATTTGATCCGCGAACGCCTGCAGACGCTCGATCCGCTGGTGTTGGAAATCGGCGATGAGAGCCATCTGCACAAAGGACACGCGGGCAATACCGGCGGCGGACATTATGCCGTTTTGGTCGTCAGCGGCCGTTTTGAAGGCGTAAGCCGCCTGAACCGCCAGAAAACGGTCAAATCGCTGCTCAAAGATTTGTTTTCAGACGGCATCATCCACGCGCTCGGCATCCGGGCGGCTGCCCCTGACGAGTATTTCCATACGGCGGACTGAATGAAGTCTGCCCGAACATTTCAATTTAAAATTTAAAGAGAGAAGATTATGAAAGCAAAAATCCTGACTTCCGTTGCACTGCTTGCCTGTTCCGGCAGCCTGTTTGCCCAAACGCTGGCAACCGTCAACGGTCAGAAAATCGACAGTTCCGTCATCGATGCGCAGGTTGCCGCATTCCGTGCGGAAAACAGCCGTGCCGAAGACACGCCGCAACTGCGCCAATCCCTGCTGGAAAACGAAGTGGTCAACACCGTGGTCGCACAGGAAGTGAAACGTCTGAAACTCGACCGGTCGGCAGAGTTTAAAAATGCGCTTGCCAAATTGCGTGCCGAAGCGAAAAAGTCGGGCGACGACAAGAAACCGTCCTTCAAAACCGTTTGGCAGGCGGTAAAATATGGCTTGAACGGCGAGGCATACGCGCTGCATATCGCCAAAACCCAACCGGTTTCCGAGCAGGAAGTAAAAGCCGCATATGACAATATCAGCGGTTTTTACAAAGGTACGCAGGAAGTCCAGTTGGGCGAAATCCTGACCGACAAGGAAGAAAATGCAAAAAAAGCGGTTGCCGACTTGAAGGCGAAAAAAGGTTTCGATGCCGTCTTGAAACAATATTCCCTCAACGACCGTACCAAACAGACCGGCGCGCCGGTCGGATATGTGCCGCTGAAAGATTTGGAACAGGGTGTTCCGCCGCTTTATCAGGCAATTAAGGACTTGAAAAAAGGCGAATTTACGGCAACGCCGCTGAAAAACGGCGATTTCTACGGCGTTTATTATGTCAACGACAGCCGCGAGGTAAAAGTGCCTTCTTTTGATGAAATGAAAGGACAGATTGCCGGCAACCTTCAGGCGGAACGGATTGACCGTGCCGTCGGTGCACTGTTGGGCAAGGCAAACATCAAACCTGCAAAATAATTCTGAAAACGGGATACGGCGGCAAGACGTTCAGACAGGCGTTTTGCCGCCGCGCAGGACAGGGAATACCATGAAACAGAAAAAAACCGCTGCCGCAGTTATTGCTGCAATGTTGGCAGGTTTTGCGGCAGCCAAAGCACCCGAAATCGACCCGGCTTTGGTGGATACGCTGGTGGCGCAGATCATGCAGCAGGCAGACCGGCATGCGGAGCAGTCCCAAAAACCGGACGGGCAGGCAATCCGAAACGATGCCGTCCGTCGGCTGCAAACTTTGGAAGTTTTGAAAAACAGGGCATTGAAGGAAGGTTTGGATAAGGATAAGGATGTCCAAAACCGCTTTAAAATCGCCGAAGCGTCTTTTTATGCCGAGGAGTACGTCCGTTTTCTGGAACGTTCGGAAACGGTTTCCGAAAGCGCACTGCGTCAGTTTTATGAGCGGCAAATCCGCATGATCAAATTGCAGCAGGTCAGCTTCGCAACCGAAGAGGAGGCGCGTCAGGCGCAGCAGCTCCTGCTCAAAGGGCTGTCTTTTGAAGGGCTGATGAAGCGTTATCCGAACGACGAGCAGGCTTTTGACGGTTTCATTATGGCGCAGCAGCTTCCCGAGCCGCTGGCTTCGCAGTTTGCAGCGATGAATCGGGGCGACGTTACCCGCGATCCGGTCAAATTGGGCGAACGCTATTATCTGTTCAAACTCAGCGAGGTCGGGAAAAACCCCGACGCGCAGCCTTTCGAGTTGGTCAGAAACCAGTTGGAACAAGGTTTGAGACAGGAAAAAGCCCGCTTGAAAATCGATGCCATTTTGGAAGAAAACGGTGTCAAACCGTAATGGCATTTCCGATACCGATGCCGTCTGAAGCCTTTTCAGACGGCATTGCACGTTCAGGTAAGGAGGACGGCTTATGCGTGCGGTCATACAGAAAACGGTAGGTGCAAAGGTGGATGTCGTGTCCGAAAACGGCACGGAAACCTGCGGCAAAATCGACGGCGGATTCGTCGTACTGCTCGGTGTAACGCATAGCGACATAGAAAAAGATGCACGCTATGTCGCCGACAAAATCGCCCATTTGCGCGTGTTTGAAGACGGTGAGGGCAAGTTGAACCTGTCTTTGAAGGATGTCGGGGGATCCGTGCTGCTGGTGTCGCAGTTTACGCTTTATGCCGATGCGGCAAGCGGCCGGCGGCCGTCATTTTCGAAAGCCGCACCTGCAGAACAGGCAAAACGGCTTTATCTGCATACGGCAGAACTGTTGCGCGGGCACGGGATTCATGTCGAAACAGGGCGTTTCCGCACGCATATGCAGGTGTCGCTCTGCAACGACGGGCCGGTAACTATACTGCTGGACTCTTTCATGACGCGGATTTCCCCAAAAATGAAGGTTGTTCCGGATTGAAATTGAATCCGCAATGATGAAATATCGACAATGAACGACAATACACACACCCTTCCCCCGCGCCGCCTTTCCGTCGCCCCGATGCTCGACTGGACGGACAGGCACTACCGTTATATGGCGCGCCAGATTACCCGCAATACTTGGCTGTACAGCGAAATGGTCAACGCCGGCGCGATTGTTTACGGCGACAAAGACCGCTTTTTGATGTTTAACGAAGGCGAGCAGCCCGTCGCCCTGCAACTGGGCGGCAGCGACCCGTCCGATTTGGCGAAAGCCGCCAAAGCCGCCGAAGAATACGGCTACAACGAGGTCAACCTCAACTGCGGCTGCCCCAGTCCGCGCGTCCAGAAAGGCGCGTTCGGCGCGTGTCTGATGAACGAAGTCGGGCTGGTTGCCGACTGCCTCAACGCCATGCAGGACGCGGTCGGTATTCCCGTTACCGTCAAACACCGCATCGGTGTGGACAGGCAGACCGAATACCAAACCGTTGCCGATTTCGTCGGCACGCTGCGCGACAAAACCGCCTGCAAAACCTTCATCGTCCACGCCCGCAACGCTTGGCTGGACGGTCTTTCCCCCAAAGAAAACCGCGACGTTCCCCCGTTGAAATACGATTACGTTTACCGCCTCAAGCAGGAGTTTCCCGGGCTGGAAATCATCATCAACGGCGGCATCACCACCAACGAAGCAATCGCCGGACACCTGCAACACGTTGACGGCGTGATGGTCGGGCGCGAGGCGTACCACAACCCGATGGTGATGCGCGAATGGGACAGATTGTTTTACGGCGACACTGCGAACCCGATCGGATACGCCGATTTGGTGCAACGCCTCTACACATACAGCCAAGCCCAAATCCAAGCCGGACGCGGCACAATCCTGCGCCATATCGTCCGTCACAGCCTCGGGCTGATGCACGGCTTGAAAGGCGCGCGGACTTGGCGGCGTATGCTTTCCGACGCAACGCTCTTGAAAGACAACGACGGCAGCCTGATTCTCGAAGCGTGGAAAGAGGTCGAACGGGCAAATACGCGCGAATAGGGCGGGGCTGTATGTGTGAAATGCCGTCTGAAGGCTTCAGACGGCATTTGTGCGTTTGTCGGGCGGTGTTTAGGGGGTGGTAATGGCGTGTTTCGGCACTTTGTCCATATCCCAGTGTGCCACCGCCCAGTCGAGCAGTTCGGCAGGGCGGTCGGCTTCCGGTGCTTCGGGCAGGTTGAGGTAACGGAACACTTGGCGGAGGAGTTGTTCGCGGCGGTTTAAATCCAATGCGGGTGCGAGCGTCTGTTTCGACCATTTCTGCCCTTGTGCGTTGGTCAGCAGCGGCAGGTGGGCATATTGCGGTGTCGGAACGTCCAAACACTGCTGCAAATAGATTTGGCGCGGCGTAGAAACGAGCAGGTCTTGTCCGCGGACGATGTGGGTAACGCCCTGTTCGGCATCGTCGGCAACGACGGCGAGTTGGTATGCCCAGTAACCGTCTGCACGAAGCAGGACGAAATCGCCGATGTCGCCGGCGAGGTTTTGGGCGTAACCGCCGACGATGCCGTCTGAAAAACCGATAACGCGGTCGGGGACGCGGATGCGCCACGCCGGCTGTTTGCCTTGCGGTGCAGGGCGTTGCTGCGGATTGCGGCAGCGTCCGTTATAGACGAACCCGTCTGCGCCCCGCCTTGCCCCGGTCTGCCAGTCTTTGCGGCTGCAATGGCAGGGATAGACCAGTCCGGCGGTTTGCAGACGGCATAGTGTTTCTTCATACAGGGCGTAACGGCGGCTCTGATAGGCGACTTCTCCGTCCCACTCGAATCCGAATGCCTCAAGCGTGTGCAGGATATGGTTTGCCGCCCCCGGCATTTCGCGCGGCGGATCGAGGTCTTCCATGCGGACCAGCCATTTGCCGCCGTTTGAGCGTGCATCGGCATAGGAAGCGGCGGCGGTCAGCAGCGAGCCGATGTGGAGCAGCCCGGTCGGGCTGGGGGCGAAACGTCCTGTGTACATATCCGGTACGGCCCCTTTATTTAAGACTATTAATCAAAGCCATTATCTCATCTTTATTCAGTTCCATCCCGGGTTCTTCAAGTAAGGTTAAATCATATAGGGCATTATATTGCTCTTCGGTAGCTGAACCATCCATAAGGCCGGACGAGAAAAAATCGAAGGCTCTATCTGCGATTCTCTCATTACTTGCATTTCTACTAACCAGTTTCATCAATTCTGTATATATTGTATGGGGAGGTACCGGATTCTTAAAAATCAGATCTGAATAAATTTCATTGGGTGAAATGATTTCGAGTGCTTTTGCCATGATTCTATTTCCTTTTGTGTTGGTGGGTAATGTCGTGCATTAACTTCTTGCCCATTAATATTTTTAGGGTGAATCCTTGATATGCCGCACTGTGTCCGGTCAAACGGGCGATGCCGTCTGAAAGCCTTTCAGACGGCATCGGGATGAAAAGTTTAAACCAACGGTGCGAGCAGTTTTTCAAAGGCTTCTTCAAATTGTTTCAAACCGTCTTCCTGCAAACGCGCCGCCAAGGTTTCGACATCGATGCCGAGCGCGGCAATTTCGGCAAGCTGCGCTTGCGCTTCGTCCGCGCCTTCGGTCAGCGTGGCTTTGGCTGTGCCGTGGTCGATAAAGGCTTTGAGCGTGGCATCGGGAACGGTGTTGACGGTGTGCGCGCCGATCAGGCTGTCAACGTAGAGCGTGTCGGGATAGGCTGGGTTTTTCACGCCGGTAGATGCCCATAAAAGCTGCACGCGGTTTGCGCCTTGGGCTTCCAGTGCGGCAAATTCGGGGGCGGTGAAATATTGTTCCCAATCTTGATAGGCGGCTTTGGCAAGGGCGATGGCGATTTTGCCTTTGAGCCGGTCGGGCAGTGTTGTGTCCAGCGCACTGTCCACACGCGAGATGAAGAAGCTGGCGACGACGTGGATATGGGCAACGCTTTGTCCGGCTGCCAAGCGTTTGGCAATGCCGCGCGCGTAGGCGGCGTAGGCTTTGAGGGTTTGGGCGCGTGAGAACAGCAGGGTCAGGTTCACGCTGATGCCGTCTGAAACGAGGGTTTCGAGCGCATCGATGCCTGCGTCGGTGGCAGGCACTTTAATCATCGCGTTTTTGCACCCGATGGCGGCGTAGAGGCGGCGCGCTTCTTCAACCGTGCCTTGCGCGTCTTTGGACAATTCGGGCGAAACTTCGAGGCTGACGAAGCCGGTTTTGCCGCCGGTGGATTCGTGTTCGGCAAGACAGACGCCGCAGGCGGCACGCACATCGGCAACCGCCATCGTTTCGTAGCGTTGTTTGGGGGTCAGGTCTTGCTGCTTGAGGGCGGCAACCTCGTCGGCGTAAAGCGCATCGCCGGCGAAGGCTTTTTGAAAGATGGCGGGATTGGAAGTTACGCCGCACACGCCTTGTTTCAGCATTTGCGCCAATTCGCCGCTTTGCACGAGCGAGCGGGAAAGGTTGTCCAGCCAGATTTGTTGTCCTAATGCTTTAACGTCCGATAAAATAGTCATTTCTGATTCCTTTGGATGGATGTGTATGTTTCAAAGGCTTATGCTACCCCGATTCGGAAATTTTGGGTAGTTTTATTACAGCAAAGGCGGATGGCGATGGCAGGAAACGAAAAATATCTTGATTGGGCACGCGAAGTGTTGCACACCGAAGCGGAAGGCTTGCGCGAAATTGCGGCGGATTTGGACGAAAACTTCGCCCTTGCGGCGGACGCGTTGTTGCACTGCAAAGGCAGGGTCGTTATCACGGGCATGGGCAAGTCGGGACATATCGGGCGCAAAATGGCGGCAACCATGGCCTCGACCGGCACGCCCGCGTTTTTCGTCCACCCTGCGGAAGCGGCACACGGCGATTTGGGCATGATTGTGGACAACGACGTGGTCGTCGCGATTTCCAATTCCGGTGAAAGCGACGAAATCGCCGCCATCATCCCCGCGCTCAAACGCAAAGATATCACGCTTGTCTGCATCACCGCCCGCCCCGATTCAACCATGGCGCGCCATGCCGACATCCACATCACGGCGTCGGTTTCCAAAGAAGCCTGCCCGCTGGGGCTTGCCCCGACCACCAGCACCACCGCCGTTATGGCTTTGGGCGATGCGTTGGCGGTTGTCCTGCTGCGCGCCCGCGCGTTCACGCCCGACGACTTCGCCTTGAGCCACCCTGCCGGCAGCCTCGGCAAACGCCTACTTTTGCGCGTTGCCGACATTATGCACAAAGGCGGCGGCCTGCCTGCCGTCCGACTCGGCACGCCCTTGAAAGAAGCCATCGTCAGCATGAGTGAAAAAGGGCTGGGCATGTTGGCGGTAACGGACGGGCAAGGCCGTCTGAAAGGCGTATTCACCGACGGCGATTTGCGCCGCCTGTTTCAAGAATGCGACAATTTTACCGGTCTTTCGATAGACGAAGTCATGCATACGCATCCTAAAACCATCTCCGCCGAACGTCTCGCCACCGAAGCCCTGAAAGTCATGCAGGCAAACCATGTGAACGGGCTTCTGGTTACCGATGCAGATGGCGTGCTGATCGGCGCGCTGAATATGCACGACCTTTTGGCGGCGCGGATTGTATAGTGGATTAACAAAAACCAGTACGGCGTTGCCTCGCCTTAGCTCAAAGAGAACGATTCTCTAAGGTGCTGAAGCACCAAGTGAATCGGTTCCGTACTATCTGTACTGTCTGCGGCTTCGTCGCCTTGTCCTGATTTTTGTTAATCCACTATATAAGGCGTTGCAGCCGTTTCAGACGGCATTTGTGGTAAGATATGCCGTCTGAAAACAAGGAAATCCCATGCAGGCAATTTCTCCCGAATTACAGGCGCGCGCCGCCAAAATCAAACTGTTGATCCTGGATGTGGACGGCGTTTTGACCGACGGGCGCATCTTTATCCGCGATAACGGCGAAGAAATCAAATCGTTTCACACACTGGACGGACACGGTCTGAAAATGCTTCAGGCAAGCGGCGTGCAGACTGCGATTATCACAGGTCGGGACGCGCCCTCCGTCGGCATCCGCGTCAAACAGTTGGGCATAAATTACTACTTCAAAGGCATTTCGGACAAACGCGCCGCGTATGAAGAGCTGCGCGCTCAGGTCGGCGTGGAAGAAGCCGAGTGTGCCTTTGTCGGCGACGACGTGGTCGATTTGCCCGTTATGGTACGCTGCGGATTGCCGGTTGCCGTCCCCGACGCGCATTGGTTTACGCTGCAACACGCCGCCTATATTGCCAAACGCCCCGGCGGTGCGGGCGCGGTGCGCGAAGTGTGCGACCTGATTATGCAGGCGCAAGGGACTTTGGGCGCGGCTTTGAACGAGTACATCAAATGAAAGTAAGATGGCGGTACGGAATTGCGTTCCCATTGATATTGGCGGTTGCCTTGGGCAGCCTGTCGGCATGGTTGGGACGCATCAGCGAAGTCGAGATTGAAGAAGTCAGGCTCAATCCCGACGAACCGCAATACACAATGGACGGATTGGATGGCAGGCGGTTTGACGAACAGGGATACTTGAAAGAACATTTGAGTTCGAAGGGCGCGAAACAGTTTCCCGAAAGCAGCGACATTCATTTCGACTCACCGCATCTCGTGTTCTTCCAAGAAGGCAGGTTGTTGTACGAAGTCGGCAGCGATGAAGCCGTTTACCATACCGAAAACAAACAGGTTCTTTTTAAAAACAACGTTGTGCTGACCAAAACCGCCGACGGCAAACGGCAGGCGGGTAAAGTTGAAGCCGAAAAGCTGCACGTCGATACCGAATCTCAATATGCCCAAACCGATACGCCTGTCAGTTTCCAATATGGTGCATCGCACGGTCAGGCGGGCGGCATGACTTACGACCACAAAACAGGCATGTTGAACTTCTCATCTAAAGTGAAAGCCACGATTTATGATACAAAAGATATGTAAGCTATTTGTTTTAATAGCATTTTTTTCGGCGTCCCCCGCTTTTGCCCTTCAAAGCGACAGCAGGCAGCCTATTCAGATTGAGGCCGACCAAGGTTCGCTCGATCAAGCCAACCAAAGCACCACATTCAGCGGAAACGTCGTCATCAGACAGGGTACGCTCAATATTTCCGCCGCCCGCGTCAATGTTACACGCGGCGGCAAAGGCGGCGAATCCGTGAGGGCGGAAGGTTCGCCAGTCCGCTTCAGCCAGACATTGGACGGCGGCAAAGGCACGGTGCGCGGACAGGCAAACAACGTTGCTTATTCATCTGCAGGCAGCACCGTAGTCTTAACCGGTAATGCCAAAGTACAGCGCGGCGGCGATGTCGCCGAAGGTGCGGTGATTACATACAACACCAAAACCGAAGTCTATACCATCAGCGGCAGCACAAAATCCGGCGCAAAATCCGCTTCCAAATCCGGCAGGGTCAGCGTCGTTATCCAGCCTTCGAGTACGCAAAAATCCGAATAATCCCAAAATGCCGTCTGAAACATAAACCTGGTTCGGACGGCATTTGCCGACCGAAGATATTGAAGAGATATTTATGAGCGCAAACGTCAGCCGCCTTGTTGTTCAAAACCTGCAAAAAAGTTTCAAAAAACGCCAAGTCGTTAAAAGCTTCTCCCTCGAAATCGAAAGCGGAGAAGTCGTCGGCCTGCTCGGGCCCAACGGCGCGGGTAAAACCACCAGCTTCTACATGATAGTCGGACTCATTGCCGCCGATGCGGGCAGCGTGATGCTGGACGGGCAGGAATTGCGCCACCTGCCCATACACGAACGCGCTCGCTTGGGCGTCGGCTACCTGCCGCAGGAAGCCTCGATATTCCGCAAAATGACCGTCGAACAAAACATCCGCGCCATCTTGGAAATCAGAACCAAAGATAAAAATCAAATCGACAGGGAAATCGAAAAACTGCTCGCCGACCTTAATATCGGACACTTGCGCCGCAGCCCCACGCCGTCGCTGTCCGGCGGCGAACGGCGGCGCGTCGAAATCGCCCGCGTACTCGCCATGAAACCGCATTTTATTTTGTTGGACGAACCTTTTGCCGGCGTCGATCCGATTGCCGTCATCGACATCCAGAAAATCATCGGTTTCCTCAAATCGCGCGGCATCGGCGTACTGATTACCGACCACAACGTACGCGAAACCCTCAGCATCTGCGACCGCGCCTACATCATTTCAGACGGTGCGGTGCTGGCATCGGGAAAACCTGATGATTTGGTCGGAAACGAACAGGTTCGTTCTGTTTATCTGGGTAAGAACTTCAAATATTGAAAATATTTTTCAGACGGGCGACCTAATATCGTCGGGCAGGCGGCAAAAATACGGATTTATGTTGTTTTTACATAAATTAATTCAAATTTAAAACATTGACTTAAACCTGTTTTCAAAGAATATTGCCCGATATGCTTGCATGTCGTCCCGTAATTTGGTTTAATACGCATCTCTTAACGAGACAGACAAAGGCCAGATAGCTCAGTTGGTAGAGCAACGGATTGAAAATCCGTGTGTCGGCGGTTCGATTCCGCCTCTGGCCACCAAAAAACCGCCTTGAAGCGGTTATTTTTTTTGCCTGCCGTTTGCGGCAGTAATCCCGCACCGCAATGCCTGCTATGTATGATACGGTCTTTGCGGCTGTCGGGCAGGTATAGTGGATTAAATTTAAACCGGTACAGCGTTGGCTCGCCTTAGCTCAAAGAGAACGATTCTCTAAGGTGCTGAAGCACCAAGTGAATCGATTCCGTGCTATTTGTACTGTCTGCGGCTTCGTCGCCTTGTCCTGATTTTTGTTAATCCACTATAAAAACCAGAAAACATATGCCGTCCGAACCGCAGTTCAGACGGCATTTCCATATCTGAAACAATCAGTCCGTGTCGCTTTCAGGCAACTCTGCCGAACCCATGCGTCTGAGCACGATATTGGTTTTGTTGCGGAGCCGTTTGCTTTTCGGATGGTCGGCGTAGTAGAGCGGGGCGGGGACGCGCGCCGTCAGTTTTGCCGCCTGCTGTTTGGTCAGCTTGGCGGCGGGTATTTGATAAAAATACCGGGACGCGGCTTCCGCGCCGAAAACGCCGTAGTGCCATTCGATTGAGTTTAAATACAGTTCAAAAATCCTGTCTTTGTCGGTAACGGCTTCCATCATCGCGGTAATCGCCGCTTCTTCGCCTTTGCGGATATAGCTGCGGCTTTCGTTTAAAAACAGGTTTTTGGCAAGCTGCTGGCTGATGGTCGAGCCGCCCGCCTTCACTTTGCCGCTGTTCCGGTTGCGCCTGATGGCGTTTTGAATGCCGCCCCAATCGAAGCCGCCGTGCCCGGCGAAACGGGCATCTTCGGAAGCAATCAGGGCTTTTTTCAGGTTGGTGGAAATGCGTTTGTAGGGCATCCAGCGGTAATCCAGTGCGACATCGCGACCTTCCTGTTCAAACTGCTTCATCCGCATCGACATAAAGGCAGTCCGATGGGGCGCGACGGCGCGGTAGGTAATGATGTTGCCGTACACATAGGCATTGAAAAAGATAAAGATGCCGACGGGCAGGGCAATCAGCCATTTGATGATGCGGAACATGTTTATAGGGCTTTCATGTATTCGATAACGGGGCGGATATCGGGCGTAAATCCGCGCCAGAGGGCGTAGGAAGCCGCCGCTTGACCGACTAGCATACCCAGTCCGTCGGCAGTTTTTTTCGCACCCGATTGTCGTGCAAAATCTAAAAACGGTTTTGCCGCGCAGCCGTACACCATATCGTAGGCAAGCGCGCAGTTTTGAAAAATATCGGGCGGAATATCGGGAATCTGACCGTTTAGACCGCCCGACGTGCCGTTGATGATGATATCAAAACCGCCGTTCACATCCGCCATCGGGACGGCTTCAATGCCGAAAAGCTGCGCCAATTCCTCGGCTTTGGCGCGGGTACGGTTGGCAATGACGATACGGGCAGGACGGTGTTCTTTCAAAACAGGAATCACGCCGCGCACCGCGCCGCCCGCGCCCAAAAGCAAGATGGTTTTGCCTTCGATGGCAATGTTTTTGACCTGCGTGATGTCGTTGGCCAAACCGATACCGTCGGTATTGTCGCCGCGCAGTTTTCCGTTTTTCAGAAAAATCAGCGTGTTGACCGCGCCGGCAGCCAATGCGCGTTCAGAATGCTCGTCCGCCAGATGAAACGCTTCCTGCTTGAACGGTACGGTAACGTTTGCCCCGCAACCGCCTGTTTCAAAAAATGTCGAAACCGCCTGCGCGAAACCGCCGATGTCGGCGCAAATGCGTTCGTATTCAATGTCAACGCCTTCCTGAAGGGCAAATTGTTGATGAATTTGCGGCGATTTGCTGTGGGCGACGGGGTTGCCAAAAACGGCGTAGCGGGGGAGGGCGTGCATAGTCATATTCCATCAAGGCGGGGCGGTCATTTTATAACGGCGGCGCGAAGATGGGAACGATGCCGTCTGAACTGTTTTCAGGCGGCATCTGTTTTGTCGGCATTTGGACAAAAGGGCGGGTATTCCGCTTTTGAACAGACAAACCGAAGCATATTGTTGACAATATTGCCGTCTGAAACTATATTTTACAGCTTGGAATTTGACGCAGGGCCAGTTTCAGACGGCATGGACGTGGTAGAATCATGCTGGCTTTGAGCTAATCTGCCGCGTTCCGCATATTTTGCTATTTCCCTTTTCCAGGAGCTGAAAAATGTCTATTAAAAACGCCGTAAAATTGATTGAAGAAAGCGAAGCCCGCTTTGTCGATTTGCGCTTTACCGATACCAAAGGCAAGCAGCACCACTTTACCGTGCCTGCGCGCATCGTGTTGGAAGACCCCGAAGAGTGGTTTGAAAACGGTCAGGCGTTTGACGGTTCGTCTATCGGCGGCTGGAAAGGCATTCAGGCTTCCGATATGCAGTTGCGTCCCGATGCGTCTACGGCCTTCGTCGATCCTTTTTATGATGATGCGACTGTTGTGTTGACTTGCGACGTTATCGATCCCGCCGACGGTCAGGGTTACGACCGCGACCCGCGCTCCATCGCACGCCGCGCCGAGGCCTATTTGAAATCTTCCGGTATCGGCGACACGGCATACTTCGGCCCCGAGCCTGAATTCTTCGTCTTCGACGGCGTAGAATTTGAAACCGACATGCACAAAACCCGTTACGAAATCACGTCCGAAAGCGGCGCATGGGCAAGCGGCCTGCACATGGACGGTCAAAACACCGGCCACCGCCCTGCCGTTAAAGGCGGTTACGCGCCCGTTGCTCCGATTGACGCGGGACAAGACCTGCGCTCCGCGATGGTAAACATTTTGGAAGAACTCGGCATCGAAGTCGAAGTCCACCACAGTGAAGTCGGTACCGGCAGCCAAATGGAAATCGGCACGCGTTTCGCCACCTTGGTCAAACGCGCCGACCAAACCCAAGACATGAAATATGTGATTCAAAACGTTGCCCACAACTTCGGCAAAACCGCCACTTTCATGCCCAAACCCATTATGGGCGACAACGGCAGCGGTATGCACGTTCACCAATCCATCTGGAAAGACGGTCAAAACCTGTTCGCCGGCGACGGCTATGCCGGTTTGAGCGACACCGCCCTTTATTACATCGGCGGCATCATCAAACACGCCAAAGCCCTGAACGCGATTACCAATCCGTCCACCAACTCCTACAAACGCCTCGTGCCGCACTTTGAAGCGCCGACCAAACTCGCCTACTCCGCCAAAAACCGTTCCGCTTCCATCCGCATTCCGTCCGTGAACAGCAGCAAGGCGCGCCGCATCGAAGCGCGTTTCCCCGATCCGACCGCCAACCCATACTTGGCGTTCGCCGCTTTGTTGATGGCCGGTTTGGACGGTATTCAAAACAAAATCCATCCGGGCGATCCTGCCGATAAAAACCTCTACGATCTGCCGCCGGAAGAAGATACATTGGTGCCGACCGTTTGCGCTTCTTTGGAAGAAGCACTCGCCGCCCTCAAGGCCGACCACGAATTCCTCCTGCGCGGCGGCGTGTTCAGCAAAGACTGGATCGACAGCTACATCGCTTTCAAAGAAGAAGACGTACGCCGCATCCGCATGGCACCTCACCCGCTGGAATTTGAAATGTATTACAGCCTGTAAGCACGTCGGGTTTTCAGAAAAGCAATGCCGTCTGAACACAGTTTCAGACGGCATTTTGCATTTGAACGGCAAACCGGCGGCGCGGGGCGGCGTTTTTCAGCAGGCGGGCGATATTTGCTACAATAGGCTTTTGTTTTTTTGGGCTGCACGAACGATGACTGCATCGAAATCAGGTTTTATCGGGCAAATCTTTTCCCGCAATATGCTTGTCTGTATTTTTACGGGGTTTACCTCGGGGCTGCCGCTGTACTTTCTGATTAACCTGATTCCGGCGTGGTTGCGCAGCGAGCAGGTGGATTTGAAGAGCATCGGGCTGATGGCGTTAATCGGTCTGCCGTTTACTTGGAAATTTTTGTGGTCGCCGCTGATGGACGCGGTCAGGCTGCCCGTTTTGGGGCGGCGGCGCGGGTGGATGCTGCTGACGCAGGCAGGTTTGCTGGCAGCTTTGGCGGCATATGCCTTTTTAAACCCCCGTAATCATCTGCCGCTGATTGCCGGCTTGTCGGTGCTTGTCGCTTTTTTTTCCGCCAGTCAGGACATTGTATTGGATGCGTTCAGGCGCGAGATTTTGTCAGACGAAGAATTGGGTTTGGGTAACTCGGTTCATGTGAACGCCTATCGGGTTGCCGCCCTGATTCCCGGTTCATTGAGTTTGGTGTTGGCAGACAGGATGCCGTGGTCAGAAGTATTTGTTATCACTTCATTATTTATGCTGCCCGGCCTTCTGATGACGCTGTTTCTTGCGCGCGAACCCGTGTTGCCTCCTGCCGTTCCTAAAACGTTGAAGCAGACCGTGGTAGAGCCGTTTAAAGAATTTTTTACGCGCAAGGGCATCGCTTCGGCGGTGTGCGTGCTGCTGTTTATCTTCCTTTACAAACTCGGCGACAGTATGGCAACCGCGTTGGCAACGCCGTTTTATCTGGATATGGGTTTCAGCAAGACAGACATCGGTTTGATTGCAAAAAATGCAGGACTGTGGCCGGCAGTGGCGGCAGGTATCTTGGGCGGCGTGTGGATGCTGAAAATCGGCGTAAACAAAGCCTTGTGGCTATTCGGCGCGGTGCAGGCTGTAACCGTTTTGGGGTTTGTATGGCTGGCAGGGTTCGGACATTTCGACACGGTCGGCACAGGCGAGAGGCTGATGCTGGCGGCAGTTATCGGCGCGGAAGCGGTCGGCGTGGGGTTGGGGACGGCGGCGTTCGTATCGTATATGGCGCGCGAGACCAATCCCGCATTTACCGCAACGCAGCTTGCGCTGTTTACCAGCCTGTCCGCTGTTCCCCGTACGGTCATCAATTCCTTTGCCGGTTATCTGATTGAATGGCTCGGTTATGTACCGTTTTTCCAACTGTGTTTCGTACTTGCCCTACCGGGTATGCTGCTGCTGCTGAAAGTTGCGCCTTGGAACGGGGAGAAAACTCAGGATGCAGGCAGATGAACGCGTCAAATTGGAGCCTTTACCTGATATTGTGTGAAAACAGCGCGTTCTATTGCGGCATCAGCCCGAATCCGCAACAGCGGCTTGCCGCCCACACGGCCGGAAAAGGCGCGAAATATACCCGCGTATTCAAACCGGTGGCGATGCGTATCGTTGCAGGCGGGATGGATAAAGGCACGGCACTCAGGCAGGAAATCGCCGTCAAAAAACTGACCGCCGCACAAAAACGGAAATTGTGGGAACAGGCAGAAAAAATGCCGTCTGAAACCTGACGGTTCAGGTTCGGACGGCAGTTGGCAGCAATCAGGGAAAAGCGGGGCAGGCGGTAAGGAAAACCGACGTTTCAACACACAGGACGGCACATAAAGCGTCGCCCTATGAAAGTGAAGGCATATATCAGTATTTTTTATACGCCAACAGAAAAGAATACGATGAACTGTTTGTTGGATTTGTATTGATTAATCAGTATATTTTTTATGCCGGGGTATTTTTCCTTATCGGTATCCCTTCTTTTATGAGGATGCCTGCCGCTCATATAAAGAACGGGAAAATACGATGGGAAAATACGGTACAGCCCTCGACATCGCACAATATGTCAACTTAAAGAGTTAGTATCTACCATGAATATATTCTTTAACTAATTTCTAAGCTTGAAATTATGAGACCATATGCTACTACCATTTATCAACTTTTTATTTTGTCTATTGGGAGTGTTTTTACTATGACCTCATGTGAACCTGTTAATGAACAAACCAGTTTCAACAATCCCGAGCCAATGACAGGATTTGAACATACGGTTACATTTGATTTTCAGGGCACCAAAATGGTTATCCCTTATGGCTATCTTGCACGGTATACGCAAGACAATGCCACAAAATGGCTTTCCGACACGCCCGGGCAGGATGCTTACTCCATTAATTTGATAGAGATTAGCGTCTATTACAAAAAAACCGACCAAGGCTGGGTTCTTGAGCCATACAACCAGCAGAACAAAGCGCACTTTATCCAATTTCTACGCGATGGTTTGGATAGCGTGGACGATATTGTTATCCGAAAAGATGCGTGTAGTTTAAGTACGACTATGGGAGAAAGATTGCTTACTTACGGGGTTAAAAAAATGCCATCTGCCTATCCTGAATATGAAGCTTATGAAGATAAAAGACATATTCCTGAAAATCCATATTTTCATGAATTTTACTATATTAAAAAAGGAGAAAATCCGGCGATTATTACTCATCGGAACTATCATAGGTATGGAGAGAACGATTACAGCACTAGCGTAGGTTCCTGTATTAACGGTTTCACGGTACGGTATTACCCGTTTATTCGGGAAAAGCAGCAGCTCACACAGCAGGAGTTGGTAGGTTATCACCAACAAGTAGAGCAATTGGTACAGAGTTTTGTAAACAATCCAAGTAAAAAATAATTTAAAGGATCTTATTATGAATGAGGGTGAAGTTGTTTTAACACCAGAACAAATCCAAACCTTGCGTGGTTATGCTTCCCGTGGCGATACCTATGGCGGTTGGCGTTATTTGGCTAATTTGGGTGACCGTTATGCGGATGATGCTGCTGCAATTGTCGGTAAGGATGCAAACTTAAATGGTTTGAATTTATGGATGAAAAAAGGTGTGGAAAACCTATGGGATGATACGGTCGGTAAAAAGATCCGTTTAATGTGTATTTCCGTTTTTTGGATTGTGGTTTTCAATTTGTAGCGAATCGGATTCGGCATATACGGCATTGCAAAAAGCGTTTGACTCTCCAATGCCGTCTGAAAACCGGTTTCAGACGGCATTTGCGTTCAGTGAGAAAGGTCGCGCCTGCCGCCCGAACGTCTCGCCGCAGCCTCTGCATAACGGCTCACCTCTTTTTCCAAATCTTCCAAGTTCAAAGGAAAATCAGGCAGTCTGTCCCCCTGTTTCTCTTCGCGGACAATCCGCCCGCCATCTAAATACCACGTCTGTTGCGCATGATAGGTCTGCATATCCGCCGTTACGCCATCCGCTTTCAATGCTACCGTCGAAGATTGTGCAATAAAAAGATTTCCGTTTTTCAAATAATATTCGAAACTCTGGCGTTTTTTCCCATTGTCGAAACTCCAATAGACTTTCTGCGGCAGACCGTCCGCATCATAGCCGACCACAAGACTGTTTGCCTTCATCCCTCGGGGCATCAATTCCCGCATATTCTGATAAAACACAGAATCGCGCGAGTCCGACGCAATCCGGTTACTCTCTTCGCGGAAGTCCCAAACCTTCTGCTCATCATTCGCGACATCCCGATATTTCGCCAAATATACCTGGGCCATCTGATAACACCCGAGGCAATGCTCATAAACATCTTCCCCGATTTTCCCGCGCCCCGACGCATCAAATACCGAACCGTCCGGTTGCCAAACAACCCGATATTCTCCTGTCGTTTCATAATTTTCCCCGTGAACCGTTCCGCCGTACACATTTACAGAAAACGGACGATCGTTCCGATACAGATATTCGGCATTAACAAACGCTTCCGGCGAGCGTTGCGAAAGCGAAACCGCAACCAAACCGCCCTCGCCGATATAGTAATCCAGCCAAACCTCTTCCCCATGTTCCTGCTCCGTTACGTGAAACCATTTCGCCTTTTCTTTCAAACGACTGAGCCGGACAGCGAGTGCAAGATAATCCTTCTCCGACTGCAACGGACCGTCATCCACAGCTCCGGCAAGACTTTCCTCCGTCCTCATCGATTCCTTCACGATGACAACCGCCCTGTCGGCATTTCGGAACAGGCGGGCAAGTTTCGCCACAAAAGCATTCGGATTTTCAGTTGCCGTATCGCTCAAAAACCAACGCGGATTAATCTCATAGGCAATACCCGTTCCCAGCCAAAAGGCAAATACAAGTGCAAAAAATGACAACAGTACCGGTTTGAATTTTTTAAACATATTTATTTTTCGTTTAACAGAATATATCGATTATATCAGACGAGCTTTGATTGTTTGATTTTTAATCTAATCTACGCTTGCTGCCGTACTTTAAAAAAACCTATGCAGGCTGCGGCTTGTTACTCTTGTTTGCTTTGATTCAAATTTTCAACTAATTCAAATGCTTAAGATCGATATTGCCTTTGCCATTTTTCCCAATTTAACGGTCTTCCCGAGCGTTCCCAATCTTCTAAAACCGACATTTTGAACATTTCCATTTCCCACCAATATTCGGCATATGAACGTGATTGATTGGGAATGTCGGCTTCTGCCCGATCGGCAAAATGCAAAAAATGAGAAATATTGCAAACTATATTATTTTCAGGAACTTCTTCGGCAAATAGATGCTTGACTGACTGTAACGCTTCGGTCTGATATTTTTCTGTCCATTTCTCCCATTTTTCAGGCTTTCCCGATATTTCCCAATCTTCCAATGCGGAAGCATTCAAGATTTCCAATTCCCACCAACAGTCGTAATAACGGGAGGATTGGTTAGGAATCTCATTTTCTGCTTCGGAAACAAATTGGGTAAAACTAAAAATATCCTTAACGATTTTTTCAAATCTATTTTCCATAGGTTGCCGCCCCTCCCAATTGCGTGCCAACAATTTCGGCAAAATCAAGCCGGCAAGCCCCGGCATCCTGTGCTAATCGGAGAAAATGCCGTCTGAAAGCCGAATACCGCTTCAGACGGCATTTTGATTGTTGGGTTTTTAATCAGAGCTTTGTTTGATAATTTGTTATTTTGAATAAAATACAGGTTCTGTCGAGCTGATAACTTCTATTACAGAATCGCTAAAAAAGAAAATGTAAGCCTTATAATATTTCTTTTCAAAAAAACCAAAACTTTCTTCTTTCAACCAGTCCATATAACTGTCATCTATTATCTCGAAAAAATAATTTATAGCAGGATTTCTATCCCAATCATTTTTTTCTTTATTTTCAAATAAATATTCTGAAAATTTTACTTTATAAGATTCATCTGTTATTTGAAAATGAATTATATTGTCAATAAATATTTCAATATTTAATTCATAATTTCGGTCGGATGCCAAAATGTTCACATCTTGTTCGGTAACACAAATTTTGTCTACGTAAAATCTGCGACTATTGTTAGAAAATTGTAATGGTTTAATCTTCACTATCGTTTTCCATATCTGATTTTTGTTTTGGCAACACGACGATCAGGGTTTCAGCGACACCGAGGTATTTTACCGTCTAATCGTGGAGATTTTACCGATTTTCTTTCCTATTCCATCCGGTCTTCAAATGGTTGATGACAGTGTTTGCTTTTCAGCCGTCTGCCGTTTTGACTAAAGCACCGACGTATAAGGGACGGAGGCAGGATTTTTGAAGAACTTAGTTCTTAATATCCTGTTTCATTCATCAAAATGCCGTCTGAAAAGCAAATATCGCTTCAGACGGCATTTTGATTGCCGGGTTTGGCTATTTTTTGTTGTAATAATCAAATCGCACGTTGACTATGTCTTTCTCGGTAAAAATATAACGGAGCATCGTTGTGAATCTTTCATAACGTTCATGAATTCCCACACTATCAGGCAACCAAGGGGAAGCTTTAATTTCAAAAAGCTCCCAATTTGGAACCATTAAAAAATCAATAATGGTACCGATTCCAATCACAATATCCCTTGGTATATCCATCGGATAAGGATATTTTTTTCTAACCTCGATTAAATCATTCTCCAATTTCCAATATTCTTCATCATCCCACACCCCGTCATCATACCATTTGCCAATAAATGAATTTTCGTCATACTCTTCAAAACAAGGGATGTTTCTTCTAAAATCCTTGAACTCACACATAATAATTAATCTCCAATACGATTTAGGTTTTTATCAAATGTACCGTTTCTTGTTTCTTTTCTGTAATGTTATTCATCGTAGTAAGGTTCTGTTGAATAATTGTCTTTACCCCCGGCAATGATAGTAACAACTTTCCCTTTTGCTTCCCATGCTTGTACCCCTATTTCATCAAACTCATAGACATATGTCGGATAAGATTCATTTGATAAATAATATTCATCAACACCGTATGATTTAGGGTGATGGAAAAGTTGTTTAAAATCTTCAAAATTTAGACCTATTAAATTAACGCCCATAAAATATAGCTCCTGATAACAAAATATCGAAATAATTTTGTTTTTTTTGACGGCAATGAGTAAATTTGAGTCGGGAGATTCATAATATTCTGTTCTAAACTCATCAGGAGGTTCATACATAAAAGTTTCCAGTATGTTTTTGTATTGTGTTATATCCGCACCAAAACGGAATATTCCTACAGAAGTAAAAGGTACAAATTCGGGAGTTTTAACGACCGCGTCGACCATGCTCTTCTCCTTTTGCTTTTCGATTGGCATTTTTTGTAATATTTCTGATTTTTTGCTTAATCTTTAAGCGTTCATTTTTGGGCATTCCGGGAATAATTTTATTTTCTAATTCAGCAACTTTTGATTCCGCTGATATTTGACTTCGACCGCCATCTCAAGGTCGTCTGAAAATTAAAAGCAGTTTCAGACGACTTTTTGATTTATGCTTGTTACGAAAAATCTTCTAAATGATGGCTAATTGCCTCTTCAATAGTTGGATACCAATCCATAAATGAAGACTGTAATTCCTCTAAAACCAACTCATTGAACAAATCATCTAAATTTCTCCAATCCATTTTTTCATTTGGATAGAGAAAATTTGCCATAACGACAGTATGTTTATTTTTGGAGTAATCTGATAGGGCGCAAATCATCAGATACTGTCCCGAATGCTCCAGATAAAAAATTCTTTTTTCTAAGGGAGATCGATTATTTCGGTGTCCATTTTCCATTTTTTACCCTTTTTGACGTATTGGCTTTCGAGTTCTTAAATTGAGTTACCTGTCTTCCATCAGGAGTTAGAATAACCACTTTTTCTCCTTTTACATAAACATGGTTTCCTGTGTCGGCATCTAAATATTGCTTTCCTTCGCGAACGACACGATTGGAATCTCCCACACTTCGATGAGAATCGTTTTTAGCTTCTTCTTTTCTTTGTTGGGCATGATTAGTTGGTTTTGGTTTGGTCGGACACTCATTATGAACCCAAACCCCTTCCGTTTCCGCCTGATTACCCTTGACGAAATAGGTATGCCAGTCGGCAACGGTCAGGTTGTAGGCTTTGAGCGGCTGCTGTTTGAGGGTAATGTTTTGAACCGTCTGTTTTGCACCGCTTTCGGAAAGCAGGGTGTCGCCTTTTTTCAGACGACCTGCCTGTATCCATTTTCCTTGACTGTAAAACGGGTGGATTTTATTGGAAATCAGGGTTTGGTTGTTGCCGATGCCGTCTGAAATTTCAATGTAAACGGTTTCCCGATACGGATTGCCGTATTGGGCGGTAACAGGTTTGTATCCAGTTTTTCCACTGGTTTCATCTTTGGCGAAGACGCGGTCGCCGGCTTGAATATGGGCAATGGCTTTGTAGCCGTCTGCCGTTTTGACCAAGGTGCTGCCGTGGAAGGAGCAGGTGTAGGATTTTTGAAGAACTCAGTTCTCAATATCCTGCTTCAAATGAAGGAAAGGTCGTCTGTAAATTAAACACAGTTTCAGACGACTTTTTGATTGTTGGGTTTTTAAACCGACCTAATATTTATTAATCTGATGTACTTTCAATTCCAAATTCCTTATTAATAAAAGAGATTTCTTGGGATTCTTTTTCCGTAAGCTGGATATTGAAATCTTCTATATAATCACATAGCGTTTCAAAAGCTAGCAAACGTTCTGAAAAAGTAATGTACTCTAGTGCGGCATCAATTAGATTAGCGTCAATTCTATCTTCAAGAGATTTTCCTAAATTTTTTATTCGTTCGTCTAATGTTTTCATCTTTCAAATACTCATTATTTTACAGGGTTATATTTGGGATTAGAGGTTCTATCGGGGAATGCAGTTACCACTTTTCCTGTTGCAGGTTCATAAACTGTTCTGATACGAATTCCATCTCTCGTTTCATATGATACCCACCTAGCTGGTCTTCCTTTAGCAATATATTTGCCGCCTGTTCCAGTCTGTGCATACCATTGCGTTTTTGGGGATGTAACGATATCACTAATTTCATGAGTTATTTTACTGGCTGACCAATGTTGGGGGAATGTTGTCTTACCAGGTTTGCCAGGAAAAAGATGCCCACCTCCTGCTTCATCTCCATACAGTATATGTTGTATAGAATTTCCAGATAAAACATTAATATGATTAGGATTATCTCTTCCATAATTTTTCTCATGTATATTACTATTTTTCTGGTTCTGTCTGATTCTATTTAACCCCTCTGTTTCTGTAGTAACTTTTCTAGTTGTTCTTGTATTGTATGCAGCAGAAAAATCCCCGCTAACCGCAGCCTTCCCCGGTTTTGCCGCCTTTGTCAGGTTTTTGACTTTGGCAAACGGCAGGACGTTGACCAGGGCTTCGACGGTTTCGGCGGCATTGGGGTTTTCCTGTATCCACCGGTCAACGGCTTCGCGCGTATTTTTTTCAAAGCCCGCCACGCTGCCCAAGCCGCCGATGACGGCGAATTTGCCCTCGGCGGGCAAGGGGGCGATGTTGCGCATTGCGGCTTTGTCTATGGCATAGCGCGTTCCGTACAGTATGTCGCCTATGCCCAAGGCTTCGCCCGCGCTGATAAAGGGGTTGAGCGCGCCGGCGGCGACGCCGTTGATAAACTCCATGCTGTTGCCCCAGCGGTCGAGCTTGGCATTGTGCTCGAACATTTTTCTGTTGGCTTCATCGGCGCGGTCGGAGAAATTGCTGCCGAGGTTGCTGTAATTGTCGGATATGCGTTGCCGGATGCTGCGGGTGTCGGTCGGATTGAGTTTGATGCTGCGTGCTGTGCCGTTGACGTGATAGGTGTATTCGTCGCGTGCACCCGTAGGTTTGGGGTAATTGCCGCCCTTCGGGCCGTCGTAGGCATCGGCGGGATGATGTTCGTGTCCTTCCCAGTTGAGCCGGTATACGGTAAAGCCTTCGTCAACGTTGCCTTTTTCTTCGCTCGCGCTGTCGGCGGCGTGGTTGTCGAAGGGGGCGTGTTCTTCGTATCCGTGTCCGGAAAAGCGGGTGTGGTAGCCGATTGTGCCGTTGATGTTTGCCTGCTGGATGAGCAGGTTGCCCATCCGGTGGGTATAGTCTTGGATGACGTTGATTTGACCGGTGCGGTCGGAGACGCTGCCGCGCGGGTCGCCGAAGAGGTGGTATTTGCCTCCGGGTTCGTAGTGCTGCCGTTGGGCGTTATCGGTAATGAACGGGTCTTGCGCCAAGTCCGCCGCGAGGGCGGGCTGTATGAGTGCGGCCGCCGCTACGGCACAGGCGGCAAGGAGCTTGATGAGTCTTCGCAGCGGTTTCACGGTTTATCCTCCTTTGCGGCGGCGGATGACTTCGTTGCCGACATCGGGTTTTTTACCGTTGTTTTGTTTGAAGTCGGGACGGTTTTGGGCGGTTGTGTCGCCGTAGGGGGTGATGTCGGAGAAATCGACCATCAGGCGGTCTGAGGCTTTGACGGTTTTGCCGACGCTGTAAGGTCCCATCCAGAGGGCGTATTGTTCTTGGTATTGGGATTCGTAGGCGGCGGTTTTAGGGGCAATCAGCAGTTTCCGGCTGTCGCGGTCAACGGCGAAATATTCGAGCTTGGTTTGGGCTTTAAGGGTTTCGGCGTTGTAGAGGTGCAGTTCGGTGCGGCTGCGGACGGTGCCGAATACGTCGACGGTTACGAATACGTCGGTGTCGGCGTATTCGGGCGGTACGACTTCGATGCCGCGCAGGTAGAAGACGGTTTGGATGAGGTTGGTCAGGAAGGAAACGTCGCGGGGGTTGGCGAGCAGGGTTTCGTTGCGGTAGTCGCCCGTGCCGTTGACGGACAGTCCGGCGGAGCGTTCGCCTTTGCGTCCGCTGTTTTTCGTCAGGGCGGCGGCGGGGGCGTTCAAAAGCGATGTGGAAGTGGTTACGCTGGAGAGCGCGTCGGATTTGGTGGTGGCGGTAGTGTCGTAGGCGGGGTAGCTGTATTGGGTGGCACTTTCGGGGTTGTTGTGGTAGCCGCCGCGTATCAGTGCGTCGATAGAGTAGCGTCCGCCGCTTATGTTGCCCGAACCTTGGTCGCCCATAACGGAGACGTAAAGGGCGGCTTTGCGTCCTTTCAGGGCGGACAAGTCCATTTCTTTGACGGCGGCGCGGGACGATGCGGCGACGAGTTCTTGTTCGACGGCAAAGCGTTTGCCGCCGCCGTGGGCGGGTATGCCGGTCAGTGTGCCGCAGGCTGTGAGGACGAGGGGGATGAGGAGGAGCAGGGTTTTCATAGCGGGGTTTGTTTGATGTTGAACGGATTTTGAGTGTAAAGGAATTTTAAGGGTTTGTAAACAAAAGGGGCGAAAATGCCGTCTGAACGGCGGAACGGTCTTTCAGACGGCATTTGTGCTCAATAATAATATCCCGCGCCCAGAATACACGGTTTGGATGCGCCGGTTGCTTTGTGCGGACTACCGGGAATGCGGTTGACCCAACACGCCGCCATCCATGCGAACGCGGCGGCTTCTACCCATTGCGGATCGAGGTTCAGTTCGGCGGTGCTGTGCAGGGAAACGCGTGTGCCGAAACATTCTGCCAAATCCGCCATTAAAACAGGATTGCGGATGCCGCCGCCGCAAATGTACATTTGACGGGCATCTGCCGCTGCGTGTGAGACGGCGTCGAAAACGGTTTGCGCGGTGAATCGGGAAAGCGTCCGCAATACGTCGTATCGGTTTTCGCCGCCGTCAAGGTAGGTTTCGAGCCAATTTAGGGCAAACAGTTCGCGCCCCGTGCTTTTAGGGTGGGGTTGTGCGAAATACGGGTGGGCGAGCAGCCTGTCGAGCAGTTGCGGCAATATGTTGCCTTGTGCCGCCTTTGCACCGTTTTTGTCGTAAGGAAGCTGCCAGTGTGCCTGCATCCACGCGTCCATCAGCATATTGCCCGGTCCTGTGTCGAAGCCGAAGGCGGGTGCGTCGGGGGGGAGTACGCTGATGTTGGCAATCCCGCCGATGTTCAGTACCGCGCGTGTTTCCCTGTCGTCGCGGAACAGGGCTTCGTGAAAGGCGGGGACGAGCGGCGCGCCTTGTCCGCCGGCCGCAAGGTCGCGGCTGCGGAAGTCGCCGACGGTAAAAATCTGAGTCCGTTCCGCCAGCAGCGGCAAATCGGCAAGCTGTACGCTGTAACTGTGTTCCGGCGCGTGTCTGACGGTTTGCCCGTGGCAGCCGAGGGCGGTAATGTCGGACGGCGCGAGGTTTTGACTGCACAGCAGTTCGGCGGCGGTTTGCGCGTACAGGCGGCTGAGTTCTTGCGACAACATCCTGCTGCGGTGCAGTTCGTCCGCGCCTGTGTCCTGCAAATCCAGCAATTTGCGGCGTAACCTGCCGGGGTAGGGGGTAAAGGCGTGCCCTTCCGCGCCCAGCCATTTGCCGCCGTCCATCCGTATCAGTACGGCATCCGCCCCGTCCATGCTGGTTCCCGACATGATGCCGATGTAAAGCTGTGTTTCCATCATCACTCCCAAACTGGTGCAAAACGCCATTTTAACGTGTATTGACGCTCGTATACCGATTTGCCGCCGCAGTGTAAATAAAGTGTAAATAAATGTTTCAAGACGGATGGAAAAATATTATAATGCGCCCGCAACATCCAGTAGTAGAAGTGTCATACAAACCGTTTCCGGCAGCAGTTTTGCATTCGGTCAGGTTTGGGGGTATTTGGATGCGGTTCAGAAGGAAGGATGCGTCTGCCATATCCCGAAACGGCAGTTCGACCGGAGGCAGCAGTACAGTGTCGGCAACACTCATGATTTCCACCACATTAAAGGAAGATTGCCATGGCTCAAATCCAAATGAGCGCAAATGTTAAAACCATCAACGCCGTCTTTGCCGCCATGCTGGTAGGTACAGTCGGCTATTTTATTTATTGGGGCTTGGGTTATACCCATTACAATTACGCCGCCTTATTCATTATTGCCACGATGTTCGGCGTGTTTATGGCGTTCAACATCGGCGGCAACGATGTTGCCAATTCTTTCGGCACCAGCGTCGGTGCGGGTACGCTGACCATCCCGCAGGCTTTGCTGATTGCGGCGGTATTTGAGGTCAGCGGCGCGGTCATCGCGGGCGGTGAGGTAACCAATACCATACGCAAAGGCATCGTCGATTTGAAGGGTGTTGATTTCGAACCCATACAGTTTGTGTTTATTATGATGTCCGCGCTTTTGGCGGCGGCGTTGTGGCTGTTGTTTGCCTCGAAAAAAGGGCTTCCGGTATCTACCACCCATTCCATTATCGGCGGCATTGTCGGCAGCGCGGTATGTATGGCGGTAATGAACGATGCCGCATCGGGCGATTTGATACGTTGGGGCAAGCTGGGCGGTATTGGTGTTTCTTGGGTATTGTCGCCCGTGTTGGGCGGCGCGGTGTCCTATTTCCTGTTTTCGCGCGTCAAGAAAAACGTCTTAGATTACAACGCTTGGGCGGAAGGCACGCTCAAGGGCATCAAGCAGGAAAAAAAGGCCTATAAAGAACGGCACCGCCTGTTTTTCGAGGGTTTGTCCGAAGCCGAAAAAGTCGAGTACGCCACCAAAATGGCGCACGACGCGCAAATTTACGACGAACCCGAATTCGATCCGCAAGAGCTGCAATCGGAGTATTACCGCGGTCTTTATGCGTTCGACAACCGTAAAAACAATGTCGATTCCTACAAAGCGCTGCATTCTTGGATTCCCTTTATCGCTTCGTTCGGCGCGATGATGATTTCCGCTATGCTGATTTTCAAGGGCTTGAAAAACCTGCATTTGGGGATGAGCAACGTCAACAGCTTCCTGACCATCTTTATGATAGGCGCGGCGGTGTGGATGGGGACGTTTGTGTTTGCCAAAAGCCTCAAGCGTAAAGACTTGGGCAAATCAACCTTTCAGATGTTTTCATGGATGCAGGTCTTTACCGCCTGCGGCTTCGCATTCAGCCACGGGGCGAACGATATCGCCAACGCCATCGGTCCGTTTGCCGCGATTATGGATGTTTTGCGTACCAACAGCGTTGCCGCGCAAAATGTCGTCCCCCCGATTGCGATGCTGACTTTCGGTATCGCGCTGATTGTCGGTTTGTGGTTTGTCGGTAAAGAGGTGATTAAAACCGTCGGTACGAGTTTGGCGGAAATGCATCCTGCTTCGGGTTTTACCGCCGAACTGTCCGCCGCATCCGTCGTGATGGGCGCGTCGCTGATGGGGCTGCCCGTGTCCAGTACGCATATCTTGGTCGGCGCGGTACTCGGCATCGGTCTGGTCAACCGCAATGCCAACTGGAAACTGATGAAGCCCATCGGTTTGGCGTGGGTCATTACCCTGCCTGCCGCCGCCGTATTGTCGGTTGTCTGCTACTTGGTTTTACAGGCAGTATTCTGATTGTAAAATACTGATGCCGTCTGAACCCGTGTTCAGACGGCATTTTGTTGATGGAATGTGCGGGCTTGTGCCTTATGCACAATCTGTTCTGTCGGGATATGCCGTTTGGTATAGTGATTAACAAAAATCAGGACAAGGCGACGAAGCCGCAGACAGTACAGATAGTACAGCAAGGCGAGGCAACGCTGTACTGGTTTTTGTTAATCCACTATATCTTGGTTTCGGAACGGTCGGACACAAAGGTGCGGAACGTTATGATATGCCGCCGCCTGTTCTTGAAAACACTTATCCTGCCGGCAGCAAAATGCCGTCTGAAAAAGCCTTTCAGACGGCATTTGTACGTTAGCCACAATCACACCGTTTGCGAATATTTCGCCTTGGTTTCTTTATGGCGCAGGTGGTAATCGAAAACCATGGCGATGTTGCGGATGAGGAAGCGTCCTTTCGGGGTAACGGTCAGTCCGTGGCTGTTCAGGCGCACCAATCCCAAACCGGCGAGTTTTTCCAAATCCGCCAGTTCGTCTTTGAAGTAGCGGTCGAACGGGATGCCGAACATACTTTCGTAAATCCGATAGTCGAGCGCGAAACGGCACATCAAATCCTGAATGATGTTGCGGCGCAGGATGTCGTCCTGATTGAGCTGATAACCGCGCATGATGGGCAGTCTGCCTTCGTCGATGGCGGCATAGTAGGCATCGATGTCGCGTTCGTTTTGGGAATAGGTGCTGCCGATTTTGCCGATGGACGACACGCCGATGGCGACCAAATCGCAATCCGCGTAGGTCGAATAGCCTTGGAAGTTGCGCTGGAGGAAGCCTTCTTTGAGGGCGATGGAGAGTTCGTCGTCAGGTTTGGCGAAATGATCCATGCCGATGAAGACGTAGCCGCGTTCGGTTAGGGTTTGGACGCAGTATTGCAGCATATCGAGCTTCTCTTCGCTGTCGGGGACGGAGGCGGTATCGATGCGGCGTTGCGGTTTGAACACGTGCGGCAGGTGGGCGTAGTGATAAAGGGCGAGGCGGTCGGGATCGAGCGACAAAACGGTATCGATGGTGGTTTTGATGCTTTCCGAAGTCTGGTGCGGCAGGCCGTAAATCAAATCGACGCTGACGGATTTGAACCCCGCTTCGCGCGCCGCATCGATGACTTCTTTGGTTTCTTCGTAACTTTGGATGCGGTTGACCGCCGCCTGCACTTTGGGGTCGAAATCCTGAATGCCGATGCTCATGCGGTTGAAGCCGAGTCTGCCGAGCATGAGGACGGTGTCGCGGCTGACTTTGCGCGGGTCGATTTCGATGGAGTATTCGCCGGTGGGGATTAACTCGAAATGTTTGCGTATCATGCGGAAGACACGTTCGATCTGTTCGTCGCTCAAAAAGGTCGGAGTGCCGCCGCCGAAGTGCAGTTGGGCAAGCTGGTGCCGTCCGTTCAGATGTGGAGCGAGCAGTTCCATTTCTTTTTCAAGATATTCGATGTAGGCATCGGCGCGGCTTTTGTCTTTGGTGATGATTTTGTTGCAGCCGCAGTAGTAGCAGATGGTGTTGCAGAACGGAATGTGAATGTAAAGGGAAAGCGGTTTGTTTAACGCGCCCATACCGCGCAAATGTAAAGCTTTGATATATTCGCCTTCGCGGAAACCGTCATGGAAACGGTCGGCGGTAGGGTAGGAAGTGTAGCGCGGGCCGCTGGCGGGCAGGCTGGCAATCAGCGCGCGGTCAAACTCGGGACGGTCATCGTTTACATTGTGATTGTTCTGTATCTGAATGATTTTCATGGTGTGTGTGGTTTTATGATGTTAGTCAAATTTTGGATAGTTTGGTAGAATGCCACAGTATGATAAACCTGTCTTGATATGTGTCAATAAGCACATATAGTGGATTAAATTTAAATAAGGACAAGGCGAGGCAACGCCGTACTGGTTTAAATTTAATCCACTATAATCATGATGGGGCAAAGCGCACAAAAAGGTACGGTATGGCTTCGCATAATACTACACATCAGATGAAAACGCTGTGTTCTTCCTGTTCTTTGCGGGAACTCTGCCTGCCTGTCGGGCTGCTGCCCAACGAGCTCAGCCAACTCGATGCCGTCATCCGTCAAAGCCGCCGCCTGAAAAAGGGCGAATACCTGTTCTGTGTCGGCGAAGCCTTTACCTCGCTCTTTGCCATCCGTTCGGGCTTCTTCAAAACAACCGTCGCCAGTCAGGACGGCCGCGATCAGGTAACGGGTTTCTTTATGTCGGGCGAACTCATCGGCATGGACGGCATCTGTTCCCATGTGCACAGTTGCGACGCGGTCGCCTTGGAAGACAGCGAAGTGTGCGAACTGCCGTTTACCCACATCGAAGAACTGGGGCAAAACATCCCCAGCCTGCGTACGCACTTCTTCCGCATGATGAGCCGTGAAATCGTGCGCGACCAAGGTGTTATGCTGCTGTTGGGCAATATGCGCGCCGAAGAGCGGATTGCCGCCTTCCTGCTGAACCTTTCCCAACGCCTTTATTCCCGAGGTTTTGCTGCCAACGACTTCATCTTAAGAATGTCCCGCGAAGAAATCGGCAGTTATCTCGGGCTGAAACTTGAAACCGTCAGCCGCACATTATCCAAGTTCCATCAGGAAGGATTGATTTCCGTCGAACACAAACACATCAAGATCCTCAATCTGCAGGTGTTGAAGAAGATGGTATCCGGTTGTTCGCACGCCATTTGATTAACCCGTACGAACATTTCAGACGGCATTCTCAATAAACACAGGGCAGACGAAAACATCTGTCCTGTTTGTTGTATCTGCCGCAAAGTGCCGTCTGAAAACCGGCAGCCGCCTAAATCGAAAAATCCTCGCTGATGGGCGTGTACAGAATCCTATCCACCTTCTCGCGTGTCAGGTGCGGCGCAAACGCTTGGATAAAGTCGTAGGCATATCCGCGCAAATAAGTATCGCTGCGCAAAGCAATCCACGTCGGCGACGGCTCGAACAGGTGTGCCGCATCCACAAGCTGCAAATCGCCGTCCGTATCCAGGTTGTACGCCATTTTCGCCATCAGTCCCACGCCCAAACCCAAGCGCACATAAGTCTTCAATACGTCCGTATCCGCCGCCGCCAATGCGACATCCGGCTGTTCCAAACGGGCTTTGGAAAATGCCCGCGCGATGCTGCTGCCCGTGTTGAATGCAAATTCATAGGTAATTAGTGGAAACCTCGCCAAATCTTCAATACGGAGGGGGTTTCTGCATTCGAGCAAGGGGTGGTCGTTCGGTACGATAACCGCATGAGTCCAGTCATAGCAGGGAAGTTTTCCCAGTTCGGGATGGTCGTCTATCCGTTCCGTAACAATCGCCAAGTCCGCCTCGCCTGAGGTAACCATACGTGCGATGGCGGCAGGGCTCCCCTGTTTGATGGTCAGGTTGACTTTCGGATAGCGTTTCACAAAATCGGCAACAATCAAGGGTAGGGCATAGCGTGCCTGAGTATGCGTCGTGGCAACCGTCAGCGAACCGCTGTCCTGTCCGGTAAACTCGCTGCCGATATTTTTAATGTTCTGTACATCGCGTAAAATACGTTCCGCAATATCCAAAACCACCTTGCCCGGCTGCGAGACCGAAACCACGCGCTTGCCGCTGCGGATAAAAATCTGAATGCCGATTTCTTCTTCCAGCAATTTGATTTGTTTGGAGATGCCGGGTTGCGAAGTAAACAAGGCTTCGGCCGCTTCGGAAACGTTCAGGTTGTGCCGGTAAACTTCTAAGGCGTATTTCAATTGTTGTAATTTCATGGCGGGTCGGTGTGGGTCTGTGTCGGGTGGCTGAACATTGTTTATAATTTATCATATTTTCTTGCCGGTACGGTATGGGGCTTTGCCGTTGTGTTTGTTGTTTTTGTGCAACGGCAATCGTGCGATATGGAAAAAATCCCCCTAAAGTAATGACACGGAATTGATTTTTCGGCATGATAGACTATCAGGAAACAGGCTGTTTTACGGTTGTTTTCAGGCGTTGAGTATTGACAGTCCTCCCCCTGCTTCTTTATAGTGGAGACTGAAATATCCGATTTGCCGCCATGTTTCTACAGCGGCCTGTATGTTGGCAATTCAGCAGTTGCTTCTGTATCTGCTGTACAAATTTAATGAGGGAATAAAATGACCAAACAGCTGAAATTAAGCGCATTATTCGTTGCATTGCTCGCTTCCGGCACTGCTGTTGCGGGCGAGGCGTCCGTTCAGGGTTACACCGTAAGCGGCCAGTCGAACGAAATCGTACGCAACAACTATGGCGAATGCTGGAAAAACGCCTACTTTGATAAAGCAAGCCAAGGTCGCGTAGAATGCGGCGATGCGGTTGCTGCCCCCGAACCCGAGCCAGAACCCGAACCCGCACCCGCGCCTGTCGTCGTTGTGGAGCAGGCTCCGCAATATGTTGATGAAACCATTTCCCTGTCTGCCAAAACCCTGTTCGGTTTCGATAAGGATTCATTGCGCGCCGAAGCTCAAGACAACCTGAAAGTATTGGCGCAACGCCTGGGTCAAACCAATATCCAATCTGTCCGCGTCGAAGGCCATACCGACTTTATGGGTTCTGACAAATACAATCAGGCCCTGTCCGAACGCCGCGCATACGTAGTGGCAAACAACCTGGTCAGCAACGGCGTACCTGTTTCTAGAATTTCTGCTGTCGGCTTGGGCGAATCTCAAGCGCAAATGACTCAAGTTTGTGAAGCCGAAGTTGCCAAACTGGGTGCGAAAGTCTCTAAAGCCAAAAAACGTGAGGCTCTGATTGCATGTATCGAACCTGACCGCCGTGTGGATGTGAAAATCCGCAGCATCGTAACCCGTCAGGTTGTGCCGGCACACAATCATCACCAACACTAAGGCTAGGCAATATCTTGCCGATGCATGAGGTTAGTGGATTTTGTACCAGGTACTGTTGCAATATTCGTGAAACGTCGGTCGGCATCGATGATGTGAAACAAACCCCCGCTTTTGCGGGGTTTGTTTTTTTGGGTGGTTTTCTGAAACGGCTATCGTCAGAATCGGGGTGCAGGTTCAGATTCAGATTCAGGTTTGTGTCCCATTGCCGTGCTTTATAGTGGATTAACAAAAATCAGGACAAGGCGACGGAGCCGCAGACAGTACAAATAGTACGGAACCGATTCACTCGGTGCTTCAGCACCTTAGAGAATCGTTCTCTTTGAGCTAAGGTAAGGCAACGCTGTACTGGTTTAAATTTAATCCACTATATCGGTTGAAACTCTGATTTTAAGGCGGTAGGATGTGGGTTTGCCCATAGAAAGGGAATCCTTTCTGTATCAAGCCCTGAAAGGGATAATTCATACAAATTCACGCCTTTCCCCTTCATTGGGAAATGGATGGAATCGTGCCAGATGTGTGCGGCACTGTATGCCGGATATGGTTTTATCATCAGCCCTTTTCGGTTGAAACCTTGCCAGTTGCAGCGATTGAGCCTAATCGGTGGCGGAAGTTGCCGCTTTGCATTCGGGGTGGCGTGCAGTGCGGTGCTTTGATATGCCGTTTGTGTGTTGAAACAGGGTGGTCGGTGCATACGGGTACGGTATGGCCAAAGCTAAAAGTGAAATACGCTGAAACACTGAATGAGCCGCTTTATTGTTTGTACGGCCTTTGCTGCCTTGCTATGATTTAAATTGGATTCGCCCGCCGGATATTTTGGGATATGAAAGAATTTGACTTCATCAAACGGTATTTGCAAACAGGCACGGATAATGATGTCGTATTGGGCATAGGCGACGATGCGGCGATTGTCCGCCCGCGTGAAGGCTTCGATTTGTGTTTCAGTGCGGATATGCTTTTGAAGGACAGGCATTTTTTTGCAAATGTCAAACCTGAAGACTTGGCTTGGAAGGTTTTGGCCGTCAATGTTTCGGATATGGCGGCGATGGGTGCGATACCGCGTTGGGTGTTGCTGAGCGCGGCGTTGCCCGAATTGGATGAGGTATGGCTGAAACGGTTTTGCGGCAGCTTTTTCGGTTTGGCAAAAAAGTTTGGCGTAACGTTAATCGGCGGCGATACGACCAAGGGCGATATGGCGTTCAATGTAACCATTATCGGCGAATTGCCGAAGGGTAGGGCGTTGCGGCGTGATGCGGCGGTTGCGGGCGACGATATTTGGGTGTCGGGGCGTGTCGGTATGGCGGCGGCGGCTTTGAACTGCCGTCTGAAACGGTGTGTGTTGCCGGATGATGTGTTTGCCGAATGCGAACAAAAGCTGCTCCGCCCCGAGCCAAGGGTTGGGCTGGGGCTTGCGCTGTTGCCGTTTGCCCGGGCGGCGCAGGATGTTTCAGACGGCCTCGCGCAAGATTTGGGGCATATCCTGACCGCTTCCGGCGTGGGGGCGGAAATTTGGGCCGATTCGCTGCCGTCTTTATCCGTATTGAAAGATATTTTGCCCCGAGCGCAATGGCTGTCTTATACTTTGGCGGGCGGCGACGATTACGAGCTGGTGTTTACCGCGCCGGAAAGTTGCCGCAGCCGCGTGCTTGATGCGGCAGAACGGTGCGGCGTGCCGGTAACGCGCATCGGCAAAATCAACGGAGGATGCCGTCTGAAGGTTTTAGATGCCGACGGCAGGGAATTGGAACTACATTCTTTAGGATTCGATCATTTTGGCTGATTTTAAACCTGACTTTGCGTGGCTGTTGAAACGACCGTTGTGTTTTTTGGCTTTTGGTTTCGGCAGCGGGCTGGCTCCGTTCGCGCCGGGTACATTTGGCACTTTGGCGGCACTGCCTTTGGCATTTGTGCTGATTTTGCTCGGCATAGACGGGCTGCTGCTGGCTTTTTTGTGTATCGTGCTGTTTATGTTGGGCATACGCATTTGCGCTTATGCGGAACGTGAAACGGGTGTCAGCGACCATGGTGGGATTGTTTGGGACGAGATTGTCGCCATGCTGTTTGTGCTGGCGTTTGTGCCGTTCAGGTGGACGTGGTGGCTGGCGGCATTTGTCCTATTCCGTCTGTTTGACGCGCTCAAACCGTCTCCCGTCGGTTGGTTTGACAAGAATCTGCACGGCGGTTTGGGCATTATGGCGGACGATATGGCGGCTGCGGTGATGACTTTGATTGTCTTGAGGATTGCAATGCTGTTTTAAACGGTGCTGCCTTGTAAAAATGCCGTCTGAAAGCCTTTCAGACGGCATTGTTTCGGAGGTTAACGCGTTACCGGTTTGTATTTGATGCGTTTCGGTTTCGTGCCTTCTTCGCCGAGTCGGCGTTTCTTGTCGGCTTCGTATTCCTGATAGTTGCCGTCAAAGAACACCCATTTGGAGTCGCCTTCGCAAGCCAAGATATGCGTAGCAATACGGTCGAGGAACCAGCGGTCGTGCGAAATCACCATCACGCTGCCGGCAAATTCCAGCAATGCGTCTTCCAACGCGCGCAGGGTTTCCACGTCGAGGTCGTTGGACGGTTCGTCCAGCAGCAACACATTGCCACCGCCCAACAAGGTTTTTGCCAAGTGCAAACGTCCGCGTTCGCCGCCGGAAAGCTGCCCCGTGATTTTGCTTTGGTCGCTGCCTTTGAAATTGAAGCGTCCCAAATATTGGCGGGCGGGGATTTCAAACTGCCCGACCTGTAAAATATCGCGACCTTCGGCAATGTTGTCGAACACGGTTTTGTCGTTTTGCAAACCTTCGCGGCTTTGGTCAATCAAGCTCATTTTCACGGTTTGCCCGATTTTCACTTCACCGGAATCGGGCTGCTCTTTGCCCGCAATCATTTTAAACAGTGTCGATTTACCCGCGCCGTTCGGACCGATGATGCCGACAATCGCGCCCGCAGGCACTTTGAAGCTCAAATCGTCAATCAGCACTTTGTCGCCGAACGATTTGGAAACATTCACAAATTCAATCACTTCGTTACCCAAACGCTCGGCGACGGGAATGAAGATTTCCTGCGTTTCATTGCGTTTTTGGTATTCGTAGTTGCTCATTTCTTCAAAACGAGCCAAACGCGCTTTGGACTTGGCTTGGCGGCCTTTGGCATTTTGGCGCACCCATTCCAATTCCTGCTTCATCGCCTTCACGCGCGCGGCTTCGGATTTTGCCTCGTTTTCCAAGCGTTTTTCTTTCTGCTCCAGCCAAGACGAGTAATTGCCTTTCCACGGAATACCATGGCCGCGGTCGAGTTCCAAAATCCATTCGGCGGCGTTGTCGAGGAAGTAGCGGTCGTGTGTTACCGCAACGACTGTACCGGGGAAGCGCACGAGAAATTGCTCCAGCCACTCGACAGATTCCGCGTCCAAGTGGTTGGTCGGCTCGTCCAGCAAAAGCATATCGGGTTTGCTCAACAAGAGTTTGCACAAGGCAACGCGGCGTTTTTCACCGCCGGACAAATTATCGATTTTGGCATCCCATTCCGGCAGGCGCAGCGCGTCGGCGGCGATTTCCAATTCGTGTTCCGCACCGCCGCCCGTGGACGAACCTGCCGCAATAATCGCTTCCAAGCGGCCCTGCTCTTCTGCCAACGCGTCAAAATCCGCATCAGGATTGGCGTACTCGGCATACACTTCTTCCAAACGTTTCTGCGCGGCAGCCACTTCGCCCAAACCGCTTTCCACTTCCTCGCGCACGGTTTTTTCAGGATCAAGCTCAGGCTCTTGCGGCAGGTAGCCGATTTTAATGCCGCCCATCGGCACGGCTTCGCCCTCAAATTCCTTATCCACACCCGCCATAATCCGCAGCACGGTGGACTTGCCCGCGCCGTTCAAACCGAGCAGGCCGATTTTCGCGCCGGGGAAGAAAGAAAGGGAAATATCTTTAATGATGGTTTTCTGCGGCGGCACAACCTTGCTCACGCGCAGCATAGAATAGACGTATTGTTGGGACATGGTTTTCTCGTTTTCATCAAACAAATTTCAGACGGCCATTTTAACCGATAATTTGATTTAAGCCAGTTTATCCGCGAACCGGTATTGCCAAAATCGGGCAGGATTCATAAAATCCGCTTATCCCTTTGAAATTATATAGACAAAAAAATAATAATGATAGGGGATCGCCGCCCCGGCAACCATTTCGGATTTTCCAAAGCAAATATAGTGGATTAACAAAAATCAGGACAAGGCGACGAAGCCGCAGACAGTACAGATAGTACGGAACCGATTCACTTGGTGCTTCAGCACCTTAGAGAATCGTTCTCTTTGAGCTAAGGCGAGGCAACGCCGTACTGGTTTTTGTTAATCTACTATACTTTTCAAATCAAAAAAGGATTTACCTTATGTCGGAATATACGCCTCAAACAGCAAAACAAGGTTTGCCCGCGCTGGCAAAAAGCACGATTTGGATGCTCAGTTTCGGCTTTCTCGGCGTTCAGACGGCCTTTACCCTGCAAAGCTCGCAAATGAGCCGCATTTTTCAAACGCTAGGCGCAGACCCGCACAATTTGGGCTGGTTTTTCATCCTGCCGCCGCTGGCGGGGATGCTGGTGCAGCCGATTGTCGGTTATTACTCCGACCGCACTTGGATGCCGCGATTGGGCGGTCGCCGCCTGCCGTATCTGTTTTACGGCACGCTGATTGCGGTCATCGTGATGATTTTGATGCCGAACTCGGGCAGCTTCGGTTTCGGCTACGCTTCTTTGGCGGCTTTGTCGTTCGGCGCGCTGATGATTGCGCTGCTGGACGTGTCTTCCAATATGGCGATGCAGCCGTTTAAGATGATGGTCGGCGATATGGTCAACGAGGAGCAGAAAAGCTACGCCTACGGGATTCAGAGCTTTTTGGCGAATACCGGCGCGGTCGTGGCGGCGATTCTGCCGTTTGTGTTCGCGTATATCGGTTTGGCGAACACCGCCGAGAAAGGCGTTGTGCCACAAACCGTGGTCGTAGCATTCTATGTGGGCGCGGCATTACTGATTATTACCAGTGCGTTCACAATCTTCAAAGTCAAAGAATACGACCCGGAAACCTATGCCCGTTACCACGGCATCGATGTCGCCGCGAATCAGGAAAAAGCCAACTGGTTCGAACTTTTGAAAACCGCGCCCAAAGCGTTTTGGACGGTTACTCTGGTACAGTTTTTCTGCTGGTTCGCCTTTCAATATATGTGGACTTATTCCGCAGGCGCGATTGCGGAAAACGTTTGGCACACCACCGATGCGTCTTCCGTAGGCTATCAGGAGGCGGGCAACTGGTACGGCGTTTTGGCGGCGGTGCAGTCGGTTGCGGCGGTGATTTGTTCGTTTGTATTGGCGAAAGTGCCGAATAAATACCATAAGGCGGGTTATTTCGGCTGTTTGGCTTTGGGCGCGCTCGGCTTTTTCTCCGTTTTCTTCATCGGCAACCAATACGCGCTGGTGTTGTCTTATACCTTAATCGGCATCGCTTGGGCGGGCATTATCACTTATCCGCTGACGATTGTGACCAACGCCTTGTCGGGCAAGCATATGGGCACTTACTTGGGCCTGTTTAACGGCTCTATCTGTATGCCTCAAATCGTCGCTTCGCTGTTGAGTTTCGTGCTTTTCCCTATGCTGGGCGGCTTGCAGGCCACTATGTTCTTGGTAGGGGGCGTCGTCCTGCTGCTGGGCGCGTTTTCTGTGTTCCTGATTAAAGAAACACACGGCGGGGTTTGAGCGATGAGCGATACCCCCGCTACCCGCGATTTTGGCCTGATCGACGGGCGTGCCGTAACCGGCTATGTGCTGTCCAACCGGCGTGGTACGCGTGTCTGCGTGCTGGACTTGGGCGGGATTGTGCAGGAATTTTCCGTTTTGGCAGACGGCGTGCGCGAAAACCTCGTGGTGTCGTTCGACGATGCGGCTTCCTATGCGGACAATCCGTTTCAGATTAACAAGCAGATAGGGCGCGTGGCCGGACGCATCCGCGGTGCGGCGTTCGACATCAACGGCAGGACTTACCGCGTGGAGGCCAACGAAGGCAGGAACGCGCTGCACGGCGGTTCGCACGGGCTGGCCGTTACCCGTTTCAACGCGGTGGCGGCAGACGGCCGTTCGGTGGTGCTGCGCAGCCGCCTGCAACAGTCGGCCGACGGTTATCCCAACGATTTGGATTTGGATATTTCCTACCGCTTGGACGAGGACGACCGGCTTACCGTTAGCTATCGCGCCACCGCGCTCGGCGACACGGTGTTCGACCCGACGCTGCACATTTACTGGCGGCTGGACGCGGGCCTGCACGATGCGGTTCTGCATATTCCGCAGGGCGGACATATTCCGGCCGATGCCGAAAAACTGCCCGTCTCAACGGTTTCAGACGACCTCGAAGTATTTGATTTCAGCCGGCCCAAGCCGCTGGATGCCGCCGTTGCCGCCCTGCGCCGCGAAACGGGTCGGGCCGGTTTTGACGACGCTTACCGCGTGCCGTCCGATATAGGCCGTCCCGCCGCTGTGTTGCAAGCCGGACGCCGCCGTCGTATCAGCATATACAGCGACCGCAATGGCTTGGTCATCTTTACCGCCGCCCCGCAGGATTTCGCGCGGCACGATGCGGGCGTTTACGACGCGCTGGCGACCGAGGCGCAGACGCTGCCCGACAGCCTGAATTGGCCCGAGTTCGGCAATATTCGTCTGAACAAGGGTGATACCAGGGAGGCGACGATTGCTTACGGCATCGAATCCCTTTCTTAGGAGCTTCCTAACACCGGTTGTAGACGGCCTTTTTATAGTGGATTAACAAAAACCGGTACGGCGTTGCCTCGGCTTAGCTCAAAGAGAACGATTCTCTAAGGTGCTGAAGCACCAAGTGAATCGGTTCCGTACTATTTGTACTGTCTGCGGCTTCGTCGCCTTGTCCTGATTTTTGTTAATCCACTATAAGATTTCACCATTCCCTCAAATCAATCCAAACAGGAGCTTCATAAATGTACACAAGAATCATGGAAATCAGCCCTTGGACGCTGCGTTCGGCAAAACTGGAAAAAGAACACAAACGGCTGCAAGAGAGCCTGACCAGCTTGGGCAACGGCTATATGGGTATGCGCGGCAGCTTTGAGGAAACCTATTCCGCCGACAGCCACTTAGGCACCTACATCGCCGGCGTGTGGTTCCCCGACAAAACCCGCGTCGGCTGGTGGAAAAACGGCTATCCCAAATATTTCGGCAAAGCCATCAACGCGTTCAATTTCAGCAAAGTCAAAATCTTTGTCGACGGGCAGGAAGTGGACTTGGCGAAAAACGACGTTGCCGGCTTCTCCGTCGAACTCGATATGCGGCACGGCGTGTTGCGCCGCTCGTTTACCGTATTCGGTGTGCGTTTCAATGTGTGCAAATTCCTGTCCGTCGCGCAAAAAGAGCTGGCGGTCATCCGCTGGGAAGCCGTATCCGTTGACGGTAAAACCCACCAAGTCCGCATCGATTCCATCATCGATGCCGACGTGAAAAACGAAGACTCCAACTACGAAGAAAAATTCTGGCAGGTATTGGACAAAGGCGTTTCAGACAGTCTCTCCTACATTGCCGCCCAAACCGTTGCCAACCCTTTCGGCGTGGAACAATTTATCGTCAACGCCGAGCAAACTTTCGCCGGCAGCTTCAAAGCCCTCGGCGGCAGCCAAACCGACTGGCAAGTCTCCAATTCTTTCGAGGTCGAAGTCGGCGGCACGCCCAAAACCTTTGAAAAACGGGTTATTGTTACCACCAGCCGCGATTATCAGGGCTTGGAAGCAGTGAAAGCCGCAGGCCGCGCCTTGTCGGAAAAAGTCGCAGGCGTTGCGTTTGAAACCTTGCTGGACGCGCACAAAGCAGGCTGGCTGCACCGTTGGGAAATCGCCGACGTGGTCATCGAAGGCAGCGACGAAGCGCAGCAAGGCATCCGTTTCAATCTGTTCCAACTGTTCTCCACCTACTACGGCGAAGATGCGCGCCTGAACATCGGCCCCAAAGGCTTTACCGGCGAAAAATACGGCGGCGCGACCTATTGGGATACCGAAGCCTATGCCGTACCGCTCTACCTCGCACTGGCGGAACCCGAAGTTACCCGCAACCTGCTGCAATACCGCCGCAACCAACTGCCGCAGGCGCAGCACAACGCGCGCGAACAGGGCTTGGCGGGCGCACTCTATCCGATGGTAACGTTTACGGGTATCGAGTGCCACAACGAATGGGAAATCACCTTCGAGGAAATCCACCGCAACGGCGCGATTCCTTACGCCATCTACAACTACACCAACTACACCGGCGACGAGGGCTATCTTGCCAAAGAAGGCTTGGAAGTCTTGGTCGAAGTGTCCCGCTTCTGGGCGGACCGCGTCCACTTCTCCAAACGCAACGGCAAATACATGATTCACGGCGTAACCGGCCCGAACGAATACGAAAACAACATCAACAACAACTGGTACACCAACACCCTCGCCGCCTGGGTATTGGACTACACCCGCGAAGCCCTGGCGAAATACCCGCGCCCGGATTTGAACGTGCGTGCCGCCGAGTTGGAAAAATGGGCGGACATCAGCGCGAATATGTACCGTCCGCATGACGAAGAACTCGGCGTATTCGTCCAACACGACGGCTTCCTCGACAAAGACATCCGTCCCGTGTCCGCGCTTTCGCCCGACGATTTGCCGCTCAACCAGAAATGGTCGTGGGACAAAATCCTGCGTTCGCCCTTCATCAAGCAGGCGGACGTGTTGCAAGGCATCTACTTCTTCGGCGACCGTTTCAATATCGACGAAAAACGCCGCAACTTCGATTTCTACGAACCGATGACCGTGCATGAAAGCTCGCTGTCGCCCTGTATCCACTCTATTCTCGCCGCCGAACTGGGCAAAGAAGAAAAAGCCGTGGAAATGTACCGGCGCACCGCCCGCCTGGACTTGGACAACTACAACAACGACACAGAAGACGGCCTGCATATCACCTCCATGACCGGTTCGTGGCTCGCCATCGTCCAAGGTTTCGCCCAAATGAAAACTTGGGGCGGCAAACTCAGCTTCGCACCGTTCCTGCCGGGCGCGTGGACAGGCTATGCCTTCCACATCAACTACCGAGGCCGTCTGATTAAAGTCGCCGTCGGCAAAGAAAACGTTGTCTTCAGCCTGCTCAAAGGCGGGCCGCTCGATTTGCAGGTGTACGGCAAAGACATCACGCTCAACGGCAGCCACACCGCCGCGTTGGAAAAATAAGGAGGGCGCAAAATGACGTTTACCGCAGTCCTCTTCGATCTCGACGGCGTGATTACCGATACCGCCGAATACCACTACCGCGCGTGGAAAAAGCTCGCCGAAGAACTGGGCATCGGCATCGACCGCAAGTTTAACGAACAGCTCAAAGGCGTGTCGCGCGACGATTCGCTCAAACGCATCCTCGCGCACGGCGGCAAAACCGTCGGCGAAGCCGAGTTCGCCGAACTGACCCGCCGAAAAAACGACAACTACGTCGAGATGATTCAGGCAGTCAAACCCGAAGACGTGTACCCCGGCATTTTGCCGCTGCTGGAGACATTAAAAGCAAACGGCAAAAAAATCGCCCTCGCGTCCGCCAGTAAAAACGGCCCGTTCCTGCTCGAACGCATGGGGCTGACCCACTTTTTCGACACTGTCGCCGACCCTGCCGCCGTCGCGCATTCCAAACCCGCCCCCGACATCTTCCTCGCCGCCGCCGAGGGCGTGGGCGCGGACATCCGTCGCTGCATCGGCATCGAAGACGCCGCAGCAGGAGTAGCCGCCATCAAAGCCGCCGGCGCCTTGCCCATCGGCGTAGGCAAAGCCGAAGACTTGGGCAGCGACATCGCGCTGGTGTCCGACACCGCCGGGCTGACCTACGTCTACCTGCAAAGCGTGTGGGCACAGTCGGGCAGGTAAAACGCGTCAGATAAAGTGTCAAGGAAGTAAAAAGGTCGTCTGAAAAACAGAATTTTGGTTTTCAGACGACCTTTTCATTGGAAAAATATTTTTAGCGTTTCAAAGCCAGCGTCAATACGCCCGCCGTAACCAGCCCCAGCCCTATCCATTCCTGCGTGCTGGGGCGTTCGTCCAGAAAGACCACTGCCATCAGCACCGAAGACGGTCTGCACATTACTCGTGGAAAAAGCAGACGATGAAATAGTGGTGATTGATACTGCTTCTACGGGGCATACCTTGTTGTTAGACTCAACTTAAGTTATCATCAAGAAGTTCAAAGAATACAAGGACAGATACCTGAATCTGTAAAAACTTGTTACTTAGATTAAAGGAAGAGGAAACAGAAGTATTAATCGTTAGCTTGGAGGAGGCTACCCCATTTTATGAAGCATATCGATTAGAAGAAGATCTAACAAGGGCATCAATTCATACAAATTGGTGGATTGTTAATTCATCCTTGTATAAAGCAAATCCTAGTAATCAAGATGTTATCTGCTAAAGCAAATGAAGAATTTAAGTGGATTTAGAAATGAAGAAAATAAATGGAATTGGTTTTTTTGAGAAAAACCTGACTTTTTGGGTATTAATTTGTATGGCAATAGGCATATTTATTGGGAAATATTTTCCTTCTATTCCAGATAGGTTAGGAAAATTTGAGTTCTACAACGTGTCTATACCAACAACAATTTTACTTTGGATAATGATTTATCCAATGATGTTGAAAATTGATTTTAAGAGTATAAAAGACATAGGAAAAAACCCTAAAGGTCTATTTATTACATGGTTTGTAAATTGGATCATTAAGCCACTCACCATGTATTTAATTGCATCCTTATTTTTCTTTGTTATTTATAAAGGATTTATTAATAAGGAATTGGCATCAGAATATTTAGCTGGGGCGGTTTTACTCGGAGCTGCACCATGTACCGCAATGGTATTTGTATGGAGCAAGTTAACAAGAGGTGATAGTGCTTATACCTTAGTACAGGTAGCTAGTAACGACTTAATTATTTTGATTGCATATATACCAATTGTGAGCTTCTTATTAAAGATTGGAAATATAAATATTCCATGGGGAACACTTTTATTATCCATTGTATTATTTATTGTTGTTCCTCTTATTTTAAGCATGGCAACTAGGAGTATAATCATTAAAAACAAAGGGGAGGACTACCTAAATAAAACTTTTATCCCTGCATTTGATAAATACACTATGATGGGATTATTGTTGACGTTGATTATAATATTTTCATTTCAAGGACAGAAGATATTGGATCAGCCACTAAATATTATCCTTATTGCAATTCCTTTGATAATTCAAACTCTGTTTATATTTGCAATAACATTTTTCATGGCATATTTAGCAAAGCTACCATATTCAATTGCAGCTCCATGTGGCATGATTGGTGCATCTAACTTTTTTGAGCTGTCCGTTGCAGTTTCTATATCTCTATTTGGGCTATTATCAGGAGCTACGTTAACAACTGTAGTAGGTGTTCTGGTTGAGGTTCCTGTTATGCTAGCCTTAGTGAGGTTTGCCAATTTTATGGAAAATAAATTTAATCATTGAACATGTACTGAATCCGTGAAGTTAAAAATCTAACTTTCACGAAAATGCCTACAATACCGTGGCTTAACTTCCATGACCGGTTCGTGGCTCGCCATCGTCCAAGGTTTCGCACAAATGAAAACCTGGGGCGGCAAACTCAGCTTCGCTCCGTTCCTGCCGGGCGCGTGGACAGGCTACGCCTTCCACATCAACTACCGAGGCCGTCTGATTAAAGTCGCCGTCGGCAAAGAAAACGTCGTCTTCACCCTGCTCAAAGGCGAACCGCTCGATTTGCAGGTGTACGGCAAAGACATCACGCTCAACGGCAGCCACACTGTCGCGTTGGAAAAATAAGGAGGGCGCAAAATGACGTTTACCGCAGTCCTCTTCGATCTCGACGGCGTCATCACCGACACCGCCGAATACCACTACCGCGCGTGGAAAAAGCTCGCCGAAGAACTGGGCATCGGCATCGACCGCAAGTTTAACGAGCAGCTCAAAGGCGTGTCGCGCGACGATTCGCTCAAACGCATTCTCGCGCACGGCGGCAAAACCGTCAGCGAAGCCGAGTTCGCCGAACTGACCCGCCGTAAAAACGACAACTACGTCGAGATGATTCAGTCAGTCAAACCCGAAGATGTGTACCCCGGCATTTTGCCGCTGCTGGAAGCATTGAGGGCAAACGGCAAAAAAATCGCCCTCGCGTCCGCCAGTAAAAACGGCCCGTTCCTGCTCGAACGCATGGGGCTGACCCACTTCTTCGACGCCGTCGCCGACCCTGCCGCCGTCGCGCATTCCAAACCCGCCCCCGACATCTTCCTCGCCGCCGCCGAGGGCGTGGGCGCGGACATCCGTCGCTGCATCGGCATCGAAGACGCCGCAGCAGGAGTAGCCGCCATCAAAGCCGCCGGCGCCTTGCCCATCGGCGTAGGCAAAGCCGAAGACTTGGGCAGCGACATCGCGCTGGTGTCCGACACCGCCGGGCTGACCTACGCCTACCTGCAAAACGTGTGGGCACAGTCGGGCAGGTAAAACGCGTCAGATAAAGTGTCAAGGAAGCAAAAGACCGTCTGAACAGTGTTTCAGACGGCCTTTTTGCTTTTAGAACAGAATGATAACCCAACTTACGCAACCCTAAAAACTAAATGCCAATCTCTTAACCATGCTATTCAAATTTATTTGAACGATTTTTTTTCTAACCAGCCAACCTTAACAATCACTATTAAAATGCGCGCCGATGTTCTGTCTCCGCCTGTATGCGGCTTGGGCGACGGCGAGGCTGCATTCGAGCAGGTTGCGGTTTTCGTATTCGGACGCGGTGTGCGGTTCGGCTTGGTTTTGCTTCCAAAGCTGCAGTTGGGCGATGGCGCGGCGCAGGCCGGTATCGTTGCGTAGGATGCCTAGATGGCGTTGGTTGAACGTTTGCAGGACGGGGCGGCTGAATGTGTTTTGAAGGTCGTCTGAAAAGATGCCTGCTTCGGCGGAGAGGCTTTCAGACGGCCTTTGGAATGGTTCGGCTTGGAATGCTTGTCCGTCTGCGATGGCTTGGGCGCAGAGCCTTGCGGTCACGACGCATTCGAGCAGGGAGTTGCTGGCAAGGCGGTTGGCTCCGTGCAGCCCAGTGCAGGCGGTTTCGCCCAAGGCGTAGAGCTGCGGCAGGGAGGTTCTGCCGCAGGGGTCGGTTTGGATGCCGCCGCAGGTGTAGTGTTGCACGGGGCGGACGGGGATGGCTTGGCGCGTGATGTCTAGGCCGCATTGGGATAAACAGTGTCGATGGATGGATGGGAAATGCCGGCGGACGAACGCTGCGGGTTGATGGCTGATGTCGAGCGAGACGAAGTCTTGCGTTTGTTTGGCGATTTCGGCTGCGATGGCGCGGGCAACGATGTCGCGCGGTGCGAGTTCGGCGCGGCGGTCGTAATGCGGCATAAATCGTTCGCCCGCTTGGTTGGTCAGGATGCCGCCTTCGCCGCGCACGGCTTCGGAAATCAGGAAGGTGCGGCCGTTTTCAGACGACCTTGCCAAGCCTGTGGGGTGGAATTGGATAAATTCGAGGTTTTCGACTGCGCAGCCTGCACGTATCGCCATGGCGATGGCGTCGCCCGTGCATTCGGGCGGCGTGGTGGTGGCGGCGTAAATCTGCCCGAGGCCACCGCCTGCGAGTACGGTATGGCTGGCACGGATGTTGTAGGTTTCTTGCGTTCGGCGGTCGAGGACGGTCAGTCCGCACGCCGCACCTGATTCGGTTTGGATGTCCAACGCCATCTGCCGCTCGTAAACGCGGATGTTCGGGCGACGGCGTATTTGGACAATCAGGCTCTGCATGACGGCTTCGCCCGTGTAGTCGGCGACGTGGGCGATTCGGCGGCAGGTGTGCCCGCCTTCGCGCGTCAGGTGCAGGCCGTCATGACTCCGGTCGAACGCCACGCCCTGCGCCAGCAGCCATTCGATTGCCGGTTTGCCCTGCGACAGGATGGTGCGGACGGCGGCTTCGTTGCACAAACCTGCGCCCGCTTCCAAAGTATCGGCAACGTGTTTTTCGATGTCGTCCTCTCCCGACCACGCCGCCGCAATCCCGCCTTGCGCATGACGGCTGGCGGTGTCGTCCAGCCGGTTTTTGCACAAAATGACGATGCGGAACGATTCAGGCAGCGACAGGGCGAGCGTCAGTGCCGCCAGCCCGTTTCCGGCAATCAATACGTCGCAATCGGTTTGCATGGTGTTGTCCTTGTTTGAGAGGTCGTCTGAAACGGTATAGTGGATTAATCAATGCCCCGACATATGCGACATGGTATTGAGCAGCACCACGCCCAGCAAAATCAAACCGATGCTGACAATCCCAATGAAATCAGCTTTCTCACCGAAAAACACCACGCTGACTAAAGCCGTTAAAACCAGTCCCACGCCTGCCCAAATGGCGTATGCTGTAGCCAGCGGCATGGTTTTCAGTGTCATAGACAAGGCCCAAAAACACACCGAAAAGCTGACTATCACGCCAATAGAAGGCCACAGTTTGCTAAACCCGCCACTCAGTTTGAGCATGGAAGAACCGCAGACTTCGCTTAAAATTGCTACAGTCAGAAAGAGCCAGTGCATTTGCATGTTTTTACCTGATAAATGAAAGAAAGTATAATTATATCAATGCAATAACATAAAAAACAGTCTTGTTTTTAAAGATTTTTTGTGCGCAAACCCCGTCTTGGGAAAGCAGGCGGGCGGTATTTTCAGGCTGCACCCATTACGAACGGCAAATCAGGCGGGACCCATGCCGTTGAACACATCCCCGCGTTTGAGTCCTGCCGCGAAGTCGAGCATACGCTGCAAAGGCAGTTTGGCGGCTTCGCCCAGCTTCCTGTCCAACAGGATTTCGTTACGTCCGCTTGTCAGGGCGTATTTGATGCCGCCCAGCGAATTCATCGCCATCCACGGGCAGAACGCGCAGCTTTTACAGCTTCCACCGTTGCCCGCCGTCGGCGCGGCGATAAATTGTTTGTCGGGCGCCTGCTTTTGCATTTCGTGCAGGATGCCCAAATCGGTCGCCACGATGAATTTTTTTTCAGGACGCGATACGGCGGCTTTGAGCAGTTTGCTGGTCGAGCCGACCACGTCGCCCAGTTCGATGACGCTTTGCGGCGATTCGGGATGAACCAGCACCACCGCGTCGGGATGTTCCGCTTTCAACGCCGCCAGCTCCTGCCCTTTAAATTCGTTGTGGACGATGCACGAACCCTGCCACAACAGCATATCCGCGCCCGTTTCGCGGCAGATGTAGTCGCCGAGGTGGCGGTCGGGTCCCCAAATCAGCTTCTCGCCGCGTGATTTCAAATACGATACGATTTCTAACGCCACCGAAGACGTTACCACCCAATCGGCACGCGCTTTCACGGCGGCGGAAGTGTTGGCGTACACCACCACCGTGCGGTCGGGGTGTTGGTCGCAAAACGCTGAAAACGCTTCTTCCGGGCAACCCAAATCCAAAGAACATTCCGCCTCCAAATCAGGCATCAGCACCGTTTTTTCAGGGCAGAGGATTTTCGCGCTCTCGCCCATGAAGCGCACACCAGCCACCACCAGCGTACCGGCTTCGTGTTCCGCACCGAAGCGCGCCATTTCCAGCGAATCGCCCACGCATCCGCCCGTCTCCAAAGCCAAATCCTGAATCAGCGGATCAACGTAATAATGCGCCACCAAGACCGCGTTTGTCTCCTTCAGCAAGGCCTTGATTTCGTCTTTCAGACGATCTGCCGTCTCGCGGTCGGGCGTGTCGGCAACCTTCGCCCACGCCTGACGGATTTGGCAGGCGGAAGTCGGCGTTTGGATGAGTGGCATATCGTAATCGAACGAGCGGCGGGCGGCGGTTTGCATGATGTTTCCTTGTAGCTGGTTTTCAGACGGCATGAAGGTTTGCCGTCTGTTTTTCAAACTGTTTTATATTATGCTCAACTTGAGTATAATAAGCAAGGTCGTCTGAAAACAGGTTTGCGATACCGTAAAACCGACCTGCTTCGTTCCGACAAACCGCTTTGGTTTATAGTGGATTAACAAAAATCAGGACAAGGCGACGAAGCCGCAGACAGTACAAATAGTACGGCAAGGCGAGGCAACGCTGTACTGGTTTAAATTTAATCCACTATACAATAAAGCCTTTCCCACCCGCAGAAAGCCGAGCATGGACGCCTACCCCGAAGCCGAAGCTCCGCCGCAAAGCATCGTCGAGCTGGTTCCCGTATTGATTGCCGTTACCGACGGCGGGCTGCGGGTATTGACCGTCGCCCAAGGCACGCTCCTGCCCAACGGCCCGCTCTCCCCCCTGCGCAATTCCTTGCAGGCAGGCGTAAAACTGTGGGTCGCCAAGCAGACTTCGCAGCCTATGGGCTATGTGGAACAGCTTTACACCTTTGTCGATACCCACCGCCGCAACGAACACGGCATGCCCGTCTTGTACGTCAGCTATTTGGGGCTGGTGCGCGAGGCAGCCGACAGCATCCTGCATCCCGATGCGAAATGGCAGGACTGCTACGGCTATTTCCCGTGGGAAGACTTGCGCACCGACGGCGGACAGCGCGACGCCGTCGTCGGCCGCCTGCGCATTTGGGCAAACTCGGCGGACACGGAGGAAGTGCGTCAAATGCGGCTCAAGCGCATTCATTTGTGCTGGGGGGTCGAACCGGAAAACTGGTCGGAAGAATACGTTTTACAACGCTATGAAATGTTGTATGAAAGCGGTCTGATAGTGGAAGCCGCCGAGCCGCAGGCAAACTTCGACTTCGCGCTTACGGGGCAGCCCATGCGCCACGACCACCGCCGCGTACTGGCGACCGCCCTGTCTCGCCTGCGCGCCAAAATCAAATACCGCCCCGTGATTTTTGAACTGATGCCGCCCGAATTCACGCTGCTGCAACTGCAAAACAGCGTCGAAGCCATCAGCGGCAGATTGCTGCACAAGCAAAACTTCCGCCGCCAGATTCAGCAGCAAAACCTCATCGAGCCGTCGGATACCGGCGTATCGGGCAGCAAAGGCCGTCCCGCGCAGCTTTGCCGCTTCCGCGACGACGTCCTGCCCGACAGGCTGATTTCGGACATCGGACTGCCGCTGGGCAGCCGTTAGCCCGTTTTCAGACGACCTATAGTGGATTAACAAAAATCAGGATAAGGCGACGAAGCCGCAGACAGTACAAATAGTACGGAACCGATTCACTTGGTGCTTCAGCACCTTAGAGAATCGTTCTCTTTGAGCTAAGGCGAGGCAACGCCGTACTGGTTTTTGTTAATCCACTATAAAATGAAGTTTTGCCCCATCGGTGCAACACCCATCTTTTTCAACAAAGGAAACCCCATGCCGTCTGAAAACACCCTCTTCCCCCTGCCCGATACCCTGTTGCGTCCCATGGTAGAACAAGCCTTGAGCGAAGACTTGGGCAGGCGCGGCGACATTACGTCCGCCGCCGTCATCGCGCCTGACAAAACCGCCAAACTCTTCCTCGTCAGCCGCGAAGACGGCGTTATTGCCGGTATGGACTTGGCGCGTATCGCCTTTCAGACGATGGATCCGTCCGTCCGCTTCCAAGCCGAAATCCACGACGGACAAGCCGTCCGCGCAGGTCAGACGCTTGCCGCCGTCGAAGGCAACGCCCGTGCGCTGCTCGCCGCCGAACGCACCGCGCTCAACTACCTCACGCACTTAAGCGGCATCGCCACCGCCACCGCGCGTGCCGTTGCCGAAGTCGCCAAATACGGTACAGACATCGTGTGCAGCCGCAAAACCATCCCCCTGCTGCGCGTCCTGCAAAAATACGCCGTCAGGGCAGGCGGCGGTGTGAACCACCGCATGGGCTTGGACGATGCCGTACTCATCAAAGACAACCACCTCGCCTATTGCGGCAGCATCGCCCAAGCAGTTCGGCAGGCAAAACAGGCGGTCGGACCGTTGACTTGCGTGGAAATCGAAGTGGACACGTTGGCACAACTGGACGAAGCCATCGCGGCGGGCGCAAAACGGATTTTGCTGGACAACATGGACGACGAAACCCTGAAAGAAGCGGCAAACCGCTGCCACACGCAAACCTCCCACCCCCACACCGTCTATTGCGAAGCATCGGGCGGCATCGGCTTCGACCGACTGAAGCGCGTGGCGCAAACCGGCGTGGACGGCATCGCTCTCGGCTATCTGACCCACAGCAGCCGTTCGTTGGACATAGGTCTGGATTTCGTGGCGTGAGTTTTAGGGTGCAGGCGGCTGTCTGATATGTCAGGCAAGGAACCGCTTAACCGTAATCCGGTTATTGCCTCAAGGAGGAAATGCCGTCTGAAATATTCTTCAGACGGCATTTCTCGTGAAGGTTGTGATGCTTTAGAAAAAACAGCGTTTCGGGCAGGTATAGTGGATTAACAAAAACCAGTACGGCATTGCCTCGCCTTGGCTCAAAGAGAACGATTCTCTAAGGTGCTGAAGCATCAAGTGAATCGGTTCCGTACTATTTGTACTGTCTGCGGCTTCGTCGTCTTGTCCTGATTTTTGTTAATCCACTATACTGATCCAACTGTTGGACGGCGATTGCAATATTGCCGAGCTGTCCGAATCCCTGTCCATGCCTGCGACAGCGGTTTCCAACCATTTGAGCCGACTGCGCGTGGAAGGTCTGGTGGACTTTACGCGTTACCACCGCATTATCGAATACCGCCTGATTTCCGAAGACGCGGCGGCGATTCTGCGGACAATCCGCGATTTGGAAAACAAACGCGCGGTATAGTGTTAAAATCCTTTCCTTTTGCCGTCTGAACGTTTCAGACGGCATTTTTCGGAAATGTTATGAAAATCACCACTTGGAACGTCAATTCGCTCAATGTGCGGCTGCCGCAGGTGCAAAACCTGCTTGCCGACAATCCGCCCGATATTTTGGTTTTGCAGGAACTCAAACTCGATCAGGACAAATTTCCGGCCGCCGCTTTGCAAATGATGGGCTGGCACTGTGTTTGGAGCGGGCAGAAAACCTACAACGGCGTGGCAATCGTCAGCCGCAACGCGCCGGAAGACGTGCATATCGGGCTGCCCGCGCTGCCGGACGATCCGCAACGGCGTGTGATTGCGGCAACCGTCGGCGGTGTGCGCGTCATCAATGTCTATTGCGTCAACGGCGAAGCCCTCGACAGCCCGAAATTCAAATATAAAGAACAATGGTTTGCCGCGTTAACCGAATTTGTCCGCGACGAAATGGCACGCCACGGCAAACTGGTGCTGCTGGGCGATTTCAATATCGCGCCTGCCGATGCGGACTGTTACGACCCTGAAAAATGGCACGAAAAAATCCACTGTTCGTCCGTCGAACGGCAGTGGTTTCAAAATCTGCTGGATTTGGGACTGGCCGACAGCCTGCGCCAAGTCCATCCCGAAGGCGCGTTTTACACATGGTTCGACTATCGCGGCGCGATGTTCCAACGCAAACTGGGCCTGCGTATCGACCATATTTTGGTGTCGCCTGCGATGGCGGAGGCGTTGAAGGATGTCCGTGTCGATTTGGAGACGCGCGCGCTGGAGCGTCCGAGCGACCACGCGCCGGTGACGGCAGAATTCGATTGGTAAAAGACCGTGTTTTGATATGGCGTTGACAAACATCCATATCTTTAAGTGATTCAATAGGATAGGCTGCTGACTAACCGAAAATAATTGCCTTTTCCCTGACAAACAGCCGGAGTCGGCGGATTGTTCAAGCACAGCCTATTTTTCTGAAAAATTTATGAAATACATAGGGTTAATATCAGATTTTGGAGCAGTAAAATTTATTATGTATATAATCCGGAGCAGAATCAAATATTAAAAACCGGATTTATTTTAGAATGAATAGTCAGGCTGCCTTATGTATAGTAATAAATTAATCTCCTTTTTTTTCTATTGCCTTTATTGTGCTATGCAGTTGAGTTTGATGAAACTCAATATAACGACTGTAAAGATAAATCTATGTTATGTGCTGTCAGAATTGATTCTCCCAAAGGCAATAACTATAGTGGATTAACAAAAATCAGGACAAGGCGACGAAGCCGCAGACAGTACAAATAGTACGGCAAGGCGAGGCAACGACGTACTGGTTTAAATTTAATCCACTATATAAATCTATGTGGTTTGACAATGGCAAGTTAGTATTTATATCCTTTACTAATCAACAAATGGAAAATCAAAGTCGCCCATCTCTAGCGATGTTTATTAGTGATGACAAAATATCCAGTACCAATATTGATGAATTTTTAGCATCTTTCGATCCTGATAAATATCGAATATTTCATGATCCAAGATATAAATTTTTACCTAGTATGTCGAACTCATTGTAATCCTTATTCTCTTTTTGATATTGATAGCAAATATAAACCTGATGAGAAAGATAAAATCTTTTTTTCAATCCCGACAGATAACACAGATTTTTATAAGAGTTTTTATTTAAATAAGGATTATATAGAAGGTATATATCCTAGTAGGCATAATGGCAGCTATTACAAAATATAGTGGATTAAATTTAAACCAGTACAGCGTTGCCTCGCCTTGCCGTACTATTTGTACTGTCTGCGGCTTCGTCGCCTTGTCCTGATTTTTGTTAATCCACTATATCTGCATCAGATTCATGAAACGCAAGTCGGAAGCGTCAAACAACTGATTGCCCATTTTGACCGGCTGATTGACGAATTGGACAAACAAATCGACGACCACACCCACACGCATTTTGACGGCAAAGCCCAAGTGGCGGAGCAAATCAAAGGCATCGGTTCGATAACGACGGCTACGCTGATGGCGATGCTACCTGAATTGGGGCGGCTGTCGCACAAACGGATAGCGAGTTTGGTCGGCATTGCCCCGCACCCGAGGGAGAGCGGGGAAACCAAATTCAAAAGCCGCTGCTTTGGCGGAAGGTCTGCGGTGCTTAAGGCACTGTATATGGCTACCGTGGCAGCGACACGTTTTGAACCGCTTATTCGGGATTTCTACCAACGCCTGCCGTCCGAGGGTAAGCCGTATAAGGTTGCCGTTACGGCATGTATGCGCAAACTGCTGACGATATCGAATGCCCGGATGCGTGATTATTTTGCCGAAAACGATACCGCCGAAAATGGTATCCAAACGGCTTGATTTGAGTTTTGGTATTTTTGCCCGACGGGGTGAAAAATACAGTTGCTACGGCTCGCCGAATCATCAGAAATACCCGAACCGTCATTCCCGCGCAGGTGGGAATCCAGACCGGTCGGCACGGAAACTTATCGGGTAAAACGGTTTCTGGAGATTTTTCGTCTTGGATTCCCACTTTCGTGGGAATGACGGAATGTAGGTTCGTAGGAATGACGTGGTGCAGGTTTCCGTATGGATGGATTCGTCATTCCCGCGCAGGCGGGAATCTAGTCTGTTCGGTTTCAGTTATTTTCGATAAATGCCTGTTGCTTTTCATTTCTAGATTCACACTTTCGCGGGAATGACGAATTTTAGGTTTCTGATTTTGGTTTTCTGTCCTTGTGGGAATGACGGGATGTAGGTTCGTAGGAATGACGTGGTGCAGGTTTCCGTGCGGATAGATTCGTCATTCCCGCGTAGGCGGGAATCTAGTCTGTTCGGTTTCAGTTATTTCCGATAAATTCCTGTTGCTTTTCATTTCTAGATTCCCACTTTCGTGGGAATGACGGTTCAGTTGCTACGGTTACTGTCAGGTTTCGGTTATGTTGGAATTTCGGGAAACTTATGATTCGTCATTCCCGCGCAGGCGGGAATCTGGAATTTCAATGCCTCAAGAATTTATCGGAAAAAACAAAACCCTTCCGCCGTCATTCCCACGAAAGTGGGAATCTAGAAATGAAAAGCAACAGGAATTTATCGGAAATGACCGAAACTGAACGGACTGGATTCCCGCTTTTGCGGGAATGACGGCGACAGGGTTGCTGTTATAGTGGATGAACAAAAACCAGTACGGCGTTGCCTCGCCTTAGCTCAAAGAGAACGATTCTCTAAGGTGCTGAAGCACCAAGTGAATCGGTTCCGTACTATCTGTACTGTCTGCGGCTTCGTCGCCTTGTCCTGATTTTTGTTAATCCATTATAAAAATGCCGTCTGAAAGGTTTTCAGACGGCATTGGTTCACGGGCCGCGCTCGGGGATTTCGGTAAAATCAGTCGGCAACCGCCATCAGGCTGGCGTTGCCGCCGGCGGCTGTGGTGTTGACGCTGCAAGAGATTTCTTCAAACACTTGCAGGATGTCGAGTCCGTTTTCCGAAGGGAGGATGCGGATGAGTGCGCCGTCGTGGGCGGCAAGTTCCTGTTTGCGCGCGCTGTCCAAAGGCGACAGGGCGGCAACGTGGCTGATGTCGGCGGTTTCGGGTTTGCCGTTGACCAGCAGCAGACCTTCCAAGTCGGCGGTGTAGGAAGCCAGCGGGCTGTCGGGTTCGACCACTGCCTGTACGCCGGAGGCGGCAAGTTCGGTTAGGGCGCAGAAGGCTTGCAGGAGGCTGCCGCCGTGTATCCAAACGCGTTTGGGCGCGTGCCATGAGATGCTGTTGCGCTCGCCGGTCGGTCCGGTAAGGACGGTTTCGGCACGGCGCAGGGTGCGGATGCGGGCGTGTCCCAAAGCGGCCGCTGCGGCTTTTTTCTCTTCGGCGTTGAACGGTAGTTTGTGAACCAGTGCTTCGAGGCGTTTGAGTGCGGCTTCGTCCGCCTGTCCGATTTGGCTCAGGGTCGGGGCAACCCATTCGCCGGCGCGGGTCAGTTTTTGCAGGTAGAATGAACCGCCTGCTTTGGGACCTGTGCCGGACAGACCGTGTCCGCCGAAGGGCTGTACGCCGACGACTGCGCCGACGATGTTGCGGTTGACGTAAACGTTGCCGGCTTCGATGCGGCTGCGGATGTGGCGTACCGTGCCTTCGATGCGGCTGTGTACGCCGTGGGTCAGGGCGTAGCCTTTGCTGTTGATTTGGTCGATGACGCTGTCGAGTTCGTCGGCGCGGTAGCGGACGACGTGCAGGACGGGACCGAAGACTTCGCGTTGCAGTTCGTTGAGGTTGTTCAATTCAAACAGGATGGGGCGGACGAACGTGGATTTTTCGGAATCGACATCGGCAGCGGTTTTGACTTCGTGGTAAGACTTGGCAACGCCTTTCATTTTGTTGATGTGGTTCAACAGGTTTTGCTGCGCTTCGGCATCGATGACGGAGCCGACATCGGTGGTGAGTTGAATCGGTTTGCCGACGACGAGTTCGTCCATCGCGCCTTTGATCATGTCGAGCATACGGTCGGCAACGTCTTCTTGGACGCACAAGATACGCAGGGCGGAGCAGCGTTGTCCCGCGCTGTCGAAGGCGGAGTTCAATACGTCGGCGCAGACTTGTTCGGCAAGTGCAGTGGAATCGACAATCATGGCGTTTTGTCCGCCGGTTTCGGCAATTAGGACGGGATTGTCGCCGCGTTTGGCAAGGGCTTTGTTGATCAGGCGCGCCACTTCGGTCGAGCCGGTGAAAATCACGCCGCCGATGCGGGCATCGTTGGTCAATGCCGCACCCACGTCGCCTGCGCCGAGGACGAGTTGCAGGGCGGAAGTCGGGATGCCGGCTTCGTGCATGAGGGAAACGGCATAACCGGCAATCAGGCTGGTTTGTTCGGCGGGTTTGGCGATGACGGTGTTGCCTGCCGCCAATGCGGAAACGACTTCGCCGGTAAAGATGGCGAGCGGGAAGTTCCACGGGCTGATGGCGACAATCGCGCCGACGGCTTTTGCGTCTTGAGGCAGGGTATGTTCGGCTTCGTTTGCGTAGTAGCGGCAGAAATCGACGGCTTCGCGCACTTCGGCAATGGCGTTGTTCAGCGTTTTGCCTGCTTCGCGCACGGCAAGCATCATCAGTGCTGGGGTGTGCTGCTCCAGCAAATCGGCAAAACGGCGCAGGCAGGCGGCGCGTTCGGCGGCAGGTGTCGCACTCCATTCGGGGAACGCGGCAACGGCTGCGCCAACCGCTTCTTGGGCAAGCGCGGCATCGGCAAAGCTGACTGTGCCGACGATGTCGTCGTGGTCGGCAGGATTTTTAATCGGTTGTGCTTCGCCGACATCGCGGGCTTTGCCGTTGACGATGGATGCGGCGTGGAAGTCTTGCGCGGCGGCTTTGTTCATCTGTTCTTGAAGCTGCTGCAATACGTTTTCGTTGCTCAAGTCCACGCCTTGCGAGTTCAGACGGCATTTGCCGTACAAATCGCGCGGCAGTGGCAGGGCGTTGTGCAGGTGGATGCCTTGTTCGGCGATGGTGTCAAACGGGCTGCGGATGAGCGTGTCGATGCTGATGTTTTCATCAACGATTTGGTTGACGAAAGACGAGTTCGCGCCGTTTTCCAACAGGCGGCGCACCAAGTAGGCGAGCAGGGTTTCGTGTGTGCCGACTGGGGCGTACACGCGCACGCGGCGGCCTAAGTTTTGCGGGCCGACGACTTGGTCGTACAGGGTTTCGCCCATACCGTGCAGGCATTGGTGTTCAAAATCTTTGCCTTTACCCATTTGGTAGATTGCGCCCAAAGTGTAGGCGTTGTGGGTGGCAAATTGCGGGAATACCGCGTCTTGCGCGGAAAGCAGTTTGCGCGCGCAGGCGAGGTAGGAGATGTCGGTGTGGACTTTGCGGGTGTAGGTCGGATAGCCGTTCAAGCCGTCCACTTGCGCCCATTTGATTTCGCTGTCCCAATACGCGCCTTTGACGAGGCGGATCATTAGTTTTTGGTTGTTGCGGCGGGCAAGGTCGATCAGGTAGTCGATAACGAACGGACAACGTTTTTGGTAGGCTTGGACAACGAAACCGATACCTTTGTAGCCAGCCAAGTCAGGGTCTGAAACCAAAGCCTCCATCAAATCCAAAGACAGCTCCAGACGGTTGGCTTCTTCGGCATCGATGTTGATACCGATATCGTATTTTTTACCCAAAAGGAACAGCTCTTTCAGGCGCGGCAACAGTTCGCCCATCACACGGCCGTGTTGGGCGCGCGAGTAGCGCGGATGGATGGCGGAAAGTTTGACGGAAATGCCGTTGCCTTCGTAAACGCCTTGTCCTGCCGCATCTTTGCCGATGGCGTGGATGGCTTCGACATAGTCGCGGTAGTAGCGGTCGGCATCGGCTTGGGTGTAGGCGGCTTCGCCCAACATATCGAAGGAGAAGCGGTAGCCCATTTTTTCGCGTTCTTTACCGTTTTGCAGGGCTTCTTCAATGGTCTGTCCGGTCACAAACTGCTTGCCCAACAGGCGCATTGCGTAGTTCACACCTTGACGGATGAGGGGGGCACCGCCTTTGCTGATCAGGCGGCTGAGTGCGGAACTCATTTGTTTGTCGTTTGTGGCGGTCAGTTTGCCGGTAATCAGCAGGCCCCAGGCGGCGGCGTTGACGAAGAGGGAAGGGCTGTTGTTCAAATGGCTTTTCCAGTTGCCGTCTGAAATCTTGTCGGCAATCAGGCGGTCGCGCGTGGCGTTGTCGGGGATACGCAGCAGGGCTTCTGCCAGACACATCAGCGCGATGCCTTCTTCGCTGGAGAGTGAAAACTCGTGCATCAGCGCATCCACGCCGCCGGCTTTGGTGCGGCCGGCGCGGACTTGGGTAACCAAACGGCGGGCAAGCTCGGAGGCGGCGTTGCGCTCTTCGTCGCTCATCTGTGCACGTTGCAACATATCCTGTACGGCTTCGATTTCATTACGGCGGTAGGCATCGGTTATCGCTTGGCGCAGGGCAGTTTGTGCCGGAAATGCAAAATGAAACATTTTTTGGATTCTCCAAAGTTTTTCGGGGGGCAGGCGGCATCGGTGCGGCCTGAATACGGTAATATCGTAATAAATCCGCAGATGAAATACAAGGCTTCAAATGCGGGCAGGGTAGGTGCTTCCGTTTCTTTGAAAATGAAACGGGTAAAACACAAATAAGGCCTGTATGCAGGCAAGGTTTATTTGTGTTTGACCCGGAAACGGGTTCAGACGGCACGAACCGGGATGCCGTGCCGTCTGAAAGGGGTTTATCGGGCGGCGCGGTAATCTGCGTCGGCTTTTTCAAAGCGTTCTTGGATTTCGCGCGAAGGTTCTTTGTTGAACAGGGAAACCAACACGGCAATGATTAAGCAAACAATAAAGCCCGGGACGATTTCGTACATCGTCAACAAGCCGCTTTCGCCTGCTGCTTGAGCCGGTTTTTTTATCCATTCCGCCCATACGACTACGGTTAAGGCACCTGCAACCATACCCGACAACGCGCCGTAGGCAGTGATGCGTTTCCACAATACGGACAGAATCACAATCGGGCCGAACGCCGCACCGAAACCTGCCCACGCATAAGACACCAGTCCCAATACTTTGCTGTTCGGATCGGAAGCAATCAGGATGGAAATCACGGCAATCGCCAAGACCATCAGGCGGCCGACCCATACCAGTTCCGACTGTTGCGCGTTTTTACGCAAAAAGCCTTTGTAGAAGTCTTCGGTAATCGCGCTGGAGCAAACCAAAAGCTGGCAGGACAGGGTGGACATCACCGCCGCCAAAATCGCGCTCAAAATGATGCCGGCGATCCAAGGGTTGAACAGCAGGGTGGAAAGCGCGATGAAGATGCGTTCGTGGTTGCCGCTCATAGAAGAAACTTTGTCGGGATTTGCACCGAAATACGCAATGCCGAAATAACCGACCGCCACCGCGCCCGCAAGGCACAACGCCATCCAAGTCATGCCGATGCGGCGTGCGGATACCAGCGATTTCGCGCTTTCGGCCGCCATAAAGCGCGCCAAAATGTGCGGCTGTCCGAAATAGCCCAAGCCCCATGCGGCGGTGGAAATGATGCCGATGACGGTCGTACCGGCAAACAGGCTGCCGTATGCTTTGCCCGTGCCTGCGGCGACGCTTTGAATCGCGGCAGACATCTGTTCCGCGCCGCCCAAGCCCAGATAGACCATCACCGGCGTTAAAATCAGGGCGAAAATCATTAAAGAAGCCTGCAGCGTATCCGTCCAGCTGACCGCCAAGAAGCCGCCCAAGAAGGTATAGGCGATGGTCGCGCCCGCGCCCAGCCACATTGCCTGATTGTAAGTCATACCTTCAAACAGGCTTTGGAACAGGGTTGCGCCCGCCACAATGCCCGAGGCGCAATAAATCGTGAAGAAGAACAGGATAATCAGTGCGGAAACCACTTTCATCAAGTGTCCGCCCGCGCCGAAGCGGTGGAAGAAATAATCCGGCAGCGTCAGCGCATTGTTGGCGTATTCGGTATGCACGCGCAGGCGGCCCGCCACCAAGAGCCAGTTGAAATACGCGCCGACCAAGAGGCCGATGGCAATCCAAGCCTCATTCAAACCGCTCAGGTAAATCGCGCCCGGCAGACCCATCAGCAGCCAGCCGGACATATCGGACGCGCCTGCCGACATCGCGGTAACAAACGGGCCTAGGCTGCGCCCGCCCAAAATATAATCGTCGAAATTGCGCGTGGAAAAATAAGCGGCAAGCCCGATGAGAAGGACTGCAACCAAATAGATTGCAAAAGTGATGTACATGGGATTCATGTGCTATTCCTCGTCTAAAACTTCAGAATTACAGGCTTTGAAATTGCAAGCAACTTGAGCCTGAAATGTTTTTCTAATAAAAGTACAACGGAAAATCCGGACACCCGAAAGGGGATTCGGATAAATTATCTTCAATCACAATAAGATATGTAATAAAACTATATGAAATTGTAAATAATCCGTTTCAGCATAACCCAATTTCTGTTGTTTGCAAAGCACTTAATGGCTTAAAAAGCCGAGTTTGAAACGATGCGCGTCGGAAAAATCATTTAAAACAGCATATTGTTTTGTAGTGTCTTGTAATCGGGCGTTGCGCGGAATATGAAATCCGTTTTCAGGCGGCAGGTGTTTTGAGGTGTAATTTAGCAACCGCAAAGGAGGCGCGGTATGTTTTGCCGATTATCCGCCGCCCGTTTTCAGACGGCATTTTTCCTTATACAATAGCCGATTGAATTTGATATGTTCAGGAAGGATACAGATTATGTTCGGCAAGCAGCTTTTTGAGGAAGTCGGCTCGAAAATCAGCGAAACCATCGCCAACAGCCCTGCCAAAGATGTGGAAAAAAATATTAAGGCGATGCTGGGCGGCGCGTTCAACCGTATGGATCTGGTTACGCGCGAAGAATTCGACATCCAGCAGCAGGTTTTAATCAAAACCCGTACCAAACTGGCGGCTTTGGAAGCGCGTTTGGCAAAACTCGAAGCCGCGCAAAATCCCGAACGGGCAGCATTGGAAGCGGCTGAAGCCGCTGCCGAAGAAGCCGTCGCCGAAATCAGGCAGCAAACCGAAGCCGGCGAATAAGGCCGTCTGAAATATGTCGCTTGCCTTGGTTTACAGCCGCGCCTTGAGCGGTATGAATGCGCCGTTGGTCGAAGTGGAAGCCCACCTTGCCAACGGCCTGCCGCATTTCAACATCGTCGGGCTGCCCGATACGGAAGTAAAGGAAAGCCGCGACCGCGTCCGTGCCGCCATTATTCAAAGCGGTTTTGAATTCCCCGCCAAAAAAATTACCGTCAACCTCGCCCCCGCCGACCTGCCCAAAGAGTCGGGGCGTTTCGATTTGCCGATTGCAATCGGCATCCTTGCCGCATCGGGGCAGGTTGCGCCCGAAAAACTGGCGGAATACGAGTTTGCGGGGGAATTGGCACTGTCGGGGCTGTTGCGCCCCGTGCGCGGCGCGTTGGCGATGGCGTGGCAGGGTATGCAGGCAAAACGTGCATTTGTTTTGCCTGAAGAAAACGCAGGACAAGCCGCCGTGATGCGCGGCATTACCGTTTACGGCGCGCGCTCTTTGGGCGAAGTCGCCGCCCATTTGAACGGCATCGAACCTTTGGCGCAAACCGAATGCCAAGTTCCTCAGATGCCGTTTGAACATGGCGGACAACCTGATTTGTGCGATGTGAAAGGTCAGCACACCGCGCGCCTTGCTTTGGAAATCGCTGCCGCAGGCGGACACAGCCTCTTGATGATGGGTCCGCCGGGAACGGGCAAGTCTATGCTCTCCCAACGGCTGCCCGGCATCCTGCCGCCGCTGACCGAAGACGAATTGGTAGAAGTTTGGGCATTGCGTTCGCTCCTGCCCAACCACCAGCAACAACTCGACAGCCACCGTCCTTTCCGCAGTCCGCATCACAGCGCCAGTGCGGCGGCTATGGTCGGCGGCGGTTCGGATCCGCGTCCGGGCGAGATTTCATTGGCGCACCACGGCGTATTGTTTTTGGACGAGCTGCCCGAGTTCGACCGCAAAGTTTTAGAAGTTTTGCGCGAACCGTTGGAAAACGGCGAAATCCACATTTCCCGCGCGGCGCGCCAAGCCGTCTATCCGGCGAAATTCCAACTTGTTGCCGCCATGAACCCCTGCCCGTGCGGTTATCTCGGGCATCCCGTCAAACCCTGCCGCTGCACACCCGAAAGCGTCGCGCGTTACCGCAGCAAAATTTCCGGCCCGTTGCTTGACCGCATCGATTTGACCATCGAAGTCCCGAGCCTGTCCGCCGCCGAACTGATGCAGCAGGAAGCAGGGGAAAGCAGCGCGTCCGTTTTGGAACGCGTTATCGCCGCTAGAGACAAACAATACGCACGGCAAGGCAAAGTGAATGCCGCCTTGAGTGTCAGTGAACTCGACACATCCGCCCGCATTCAAAAAGAAGCGCAGGAAGCATTGGGCGGCCTGCTGGAAAAACTCTCCCTTTCCGCCCGCAGCTTCCACCGCATTATGCGCGTGGCGCGTACATTGGCGGATTTGGCGGGCGACGAAGAAGTCGGCAGAAGCCACGTCATGAAAGCCATAGGTTTCCGTCGCGCTTTATAGGAACGGGAATGGAAGCAGGTTTTGCCCAAATATGGCGATATTGTTAGAATATCCGCCCGTAAGCAAACGGCGTTAATGCCGTCTGAAACACATTAAGGTATGTTTATGAACAAATTTTCCCAATCCGGAAAAGGTCTGTCCGGTTTTTTCTTCGGTTTGATACTGGCGACGGTCATTATTGCCGGTATTTTGTTTTATCTGAACCAAAGCGGTCAAAATGCGTTCAAAATCCCGGCTTCGTCGAAGCAGCCTGCAGAAACGGAAATCCTGAAACCGAAAAACCAGCCTAAGGAAGACATCCAACCTGAACCGGCCGATCAAAACGCCTTGTCCGAACCGGATGCTGCGAAAGAGGCAGAGCAGTCGGATGCGGAAAAAGCTGCCGACAAGCAGCCCGTTGCCGACAAAGCCGACGAGGTTGAGGAAAAGGCGGACGAGCCGGAGCGGGAAAAGTCGGACGGACAGGCAGTGCGCAAGAAAGCACTGACGGAAGAGCGTGAACAAACCGTCGGGGAAAAAGCGCAGAAGAAAGATGCCGAAACGGTTAAAAAACAAGCGGTAAAACCGTCTAAAGAAACAGAGAAAAAAGCTTCAAAAGAAGAGAAAAAGGCGGAAAAGGAAAAAGTTGCACCCAAACCGACCCCGGAACAAATCCTCAACAGCGGCAGCATCGAAAAAGCGCGCAGTGCCGCTGCCAAAGAAGTGCAGAAAATGAAAACGCCCGACAAGGCGGAAGCAACGCATTATCTGCAAATGGGCGCGTATGCCGACCGCCGGAGCGCGGAAGGACAGCGTGCCAAACTGGCAATCTTGGGCATATCTTCCAAGGTGGTCGGTTATCAGGCGGGACATAAAACGCTTTACCGGGTGCAAAGCGGCAATATGTCTGCCGATGCGGTGAAAAAAATGCAGGACGAGTTGAAAAAACATGAAGTCGCCAGCCTGATCCGTTCTATCGAAAGCAAATAATTATGAAGCTCAAACATCTGTTGCCGCTGCTGCTGTCGGCAGTGTTGTCCGCGCAGGCATATGCCCTGACGGAAAGGGAAGACTATCTTGTGTTGGATAAACCCATTCCTCAAGAACAGTCGGGCAAAATTGAGGTTTTGGAATTTTTCGGCTATTTCTGCGTACATTGCCATCATTTCGATCCTTTGTTATTGAAATTGGGCAAGGCATTGCCGTCTGATGCCTATTTGAGGACGGAGCACGTGGTCTGGCAGCCTGAAATGCTCGGTCTGGCCAGGATGGCGGCTGCCGTCAATTTGTCGGGTTTGAAATATCAGGCAAACCCTGCTGTGTTTAAAGCAGTTTACGAACAAAAAATCCGCTTGGAAAACAGGTCGGTTGCCGGAAAGTGGGCTTTGTCTCAAAAAGGCTTTGACGGCAAAAAACTGATGCGCGCCTATGATTCTCCCGAAGCTGCCGCCGCCGCATTAAAAATGCAGAAACTGACGGAACAATACGGTATTGACAGCACGCCGACCGTTATTGTCGGCGGAAAATACCGCGTTATCTTCAATAACGGCTTTGACGGCGGCGTTCATACGATTAAAGAATTGGTTGCCAAAGTCAGGGAAGAACGCAAGCGTCAGACCCCTGCTGTACAGAAATAGCCGAACTCCCGTATCCGAAAGAAGCGCAAGCAATGGATTTTCTGATTGTCCTGAAAGCCCTGATGATGGGCTTGGTAGAAGGTTTTACCGAATTTTTACCGATTTCCAGCACCGGGCATTTGATTGTGTTCGGCAATCTGATTGGTTTTCACAGCAATCACAAGGTTTTTGAAATTGCCATCCAGCTCGGTGCGGTTTTGGCGGTAGTGTTTGAATACCGGCAACGTTTCAGCAATGTGTTGCATGGCGTGGGAAAAGACCGGAAAGCCAACCGCTTCGTCCTCAATCTTGCCATTGCTTTTATACCTGCCGCCGTGATGGGGCTGTTGTTCGGCAAACAAATCAAAGAGTATCTGTTTAACCCCTTGAGTGTTGCAGTCATGCTGGTTTTGGGCGGTTTTTTTATTTTGTGGGTGGAGAAACGCCAAAGCCGAGCAGAGCCTAAAATTGCCGATGTTGATGCATTGCGTCCGATTGATGCCTTGATGATCGGCGTTGCCCAAGTGTTTGCACTGATTCCGGGTACGTCCCGTTCGGGCAGTACGATTATGGGCGGGATGCTTTGGGGAATCGAACGGAAAACTGCGACAGAATTCTCGTTTTTCTTGGCTGTGCCGATGATGGTTGCCGCAACGGCTTATGATGTCCTGAAGCATTACCGGTTTTTCACCCTGCATGATGTCGGTTTGATTTTGATTGGCTTTGTTGCTGCCTTTGTTTCAGGCTTGGTAGCGGTAAAAGCGTTGCTGAGGTTTGTTTCCAAGAAAAATTATATTCCTTTTGCCTATTACCGCATTGTTTTTGGTATTGCCATCATTATATTGTGGCTGTCAGGCTGGATAAGTTGGGAATGAAACCATAAACCCGACCTGAAGACATTATTCGGGTCGGGTTTGTCTGGCGGGCTGATATAGTGAATTAACAAAAATCAGGACAAGGCGACGAAGCCGCAGACAGTACAGATAGTACGGCAAGGTGAGCCAACGCTGTACCGGTTTAAATTTAATTCACTATAAAATCAGGACAGGCGGGGCGATAGGTTTAAAGTCGATTGCCTGTTTTGAAGGCAGTGGTTTATTCTTTATTTGCCGGCAATCAGGCAATAAAAAAGCACATACCTTTTTACGGTCTGTGCTTTTTTATCTGGTGGAGGTAAGCGGGATCGAACCGCTGACCTCTTGCATGCCATGCAAGCGCTCTACCAACTGAGCTATACCCCCGAAAATTTGGTGGCGAATCAGGGACTCGAACCCCGGACACAAGGATTATGATTCCTCTGCTCTAACCGACTGAGCTAATTCGCCGTTTCGTGAAGACGCTATTATATGTTTTTCTGTTTTTTTGACAAGCCGTATTTTTTAATTTTGAATTAGTTGACTGTTTTTAAATGTTAAAAAGTTTATGTCGTCTGAAGCGGATTCAGGCGGCATGAGGGTTAGAGTTTGTGGCAGATGTCGCCGAAGCTGAATCCTGCCCAGTCGATGCCGATATTTTTTCCGAATGCGATGACTTTAAACAGTTCGCCCATTTCGTGCTGGTCAATCAGTTTCTGAACGGCAGCAGCTTCACGGATATAGGCTGCCGAATTCGTTTTCCCCGTCTGTGCCAATAGCTCGGTAATGCCCAGGTTCAATAAGAAATGGGATTGGGGAAGGTAACCTATCAAATCTAATCCGGCATCCGTCCCGGCTTGGGCAATGTCGGTAAAGTTGACATGCGCGGTCAGGTCGGCCAATCCGATGAAGTCAAAAGGATTGTGGATAACGTGATGTCGGTAGTGTCCGATTAGAGTACCTTGATTGCGTTGCGGGTGGTAATACTGCGCTGCATCAAAACCGTAGTCGATGAATATCATGCAGCCGTGTTCGAGTCTTGAGGCAAGGGTGCGGATAAAGGCATATTGTTGCGGATGTAGTTCGCTGGTGTAGGGATAATCTGTTTGAGGAAAATAGAGGGAAGCCAAGGCAGATAGCTGTAAGTCGTGCAGCGGTCGTGCCGAATAGGTAAAACGGTCATTATCTAGGCAAACGCCGACATGCTCGAATGAGCCGCCTTCATTTTTACGGACGATTTCGACAGGCATGGCATCGAGTACTTCGTTGCCGATGATGATGCCGTCAAACGCTTCGGGAAGTGCGGTCAAGTGGACAACTTTTTGAGATGCTTCCGGTGCGCGTGCTTGAATCAGGTTTTTCTGACGTGCTGCCAGCTCCGGCGATATTTCAATAATATAGTAACGGCTGATGCCGTCCGAAATGCTGCCCAACAAATCGGCGGCAAGCTGTCCGGTTCCCGCGCCGAATTCATAGATATTGCCCGCCGTTTGGGATAGAAGTTCTTGAAGTTGGCGTGCCAGTGTCTGTGCAAACAGAGAGGTGAGGGTCGGTGCGGTAATAAAATCCCCGGTATTGCCGATTTTATGGCTGCCGCCGGTGTAGTAGCCGTATTGCGGAGCGTATAAAACCAATTCCATAAAACGTGAAAATGGAATCCAGTTGCCGTGTTTGCCGATTTTTTCGGCAATGAGGGTTTGCAGTTTGAGCGAGAATTGCCGTGCTTCGGGAGAGGGGAGGGGGAGGGGCATGATAAGTGTTAGCTTGTGTAAATTTATTGGATTTCCCGACATATTACACGTTGGTACGGGTGCTGTCATGGCTTTATCTTAATACTATATATTGTGTTTATATTATTAAATTAATCATATATAGTTGTTTATTGGTTCGGTCACTCTGTACCGCACCCGCCGTGCCGTTGTCGTCATTTTTTATCTTATTGTTTTTAAAAGGAATAAAAATTTCAGATATGTTAATGAGTTTTCATGCCCTGATTTGACCGAGTGTTTAAAATTTCTTATAGTGTCGATTGGTGGGGAATTGTGGGGCAAAGTGTCTCTTTTACCCTTGTGATTTTGATTTCGGCTTGGGACATGTCATGTTCGGCGGCGCACACGAATTAAGCATCGACAGTAAGGGGCGGTTGGCTGTTCCTGCCAAATTCCGTGACATTCTGTCGCGCCTCTATACGCCTGCCGTAGTGGTAACGCTCGAGTCGAAATACAAGCTGTTGATGTACCCTGTTGCGGAGTGGGAAAAGGTTGCGGCGCAACTTTTAAACTTAAAAGTGGCGGATAACCCTGTTTTGCGGCGGTTTCAAAATCTTTTGCTGCATAACGCGGAAATTTTGGAATGGGACAGCGCCGGCCGGGTGCTGCTTCCTGCCGGACTGAGGAAGAGGGTGGATTTCGACCGTGAAGTCGTTTTGGTCGGTCGTGCCAACCGTTTGGAGCTTTGGGGTCGCGAGCAGTGGGAGGCTGAGATGGTTCAGGCTTTGGATGACGATCCTGACGAACTTGCCTTCCAGTTGAGTCAGACGGATTTGCAATTGTGAGTGGAGCAGAAAGTTACCGGCATATCACGGTCTTGCTGAATGAGGCGGTGGATGCGCTTGCCGTGCGCGAAGACGGTGTCTATGTGGACGGTACGTTCGGCAGGGGAGGGCATTCCCGGCTGATTTTGTCGCGTTTGGGCGATGCGGGGCGGTTGATTGTTTTCGACAAAGACCCGCAGGCGATTGCTGTGGCAGAAGAGCTGGCGCGTTCGGACAAACGGGTCGGTGTCGTGCATGGCGGTTTTGCTTCGTTTCAGACGGCATTGGACGGTTTGGGTATCGGCAAGGTGGACGGTGCGCTGTTTGATTTGGGGATTTCGTCCCCGCAAATCGATGACGGCAGCCGCGGTTTCAGCTTCCGTTTCGATGCCCCTTTGGATATGCGTATGGATACGACGCGCGGTATGTCTGCCGCAGAGTGGATAGCGGTTGCGTCGGAACAGGATTTGCACGAGGTAATCAAGAATTATGGTGAAGAGCGGTTTAGCCGCCAGATTGCGCGCGCCATTGTTGCGCAACGGGCGGAAAGTCCAATCGATACAACCCGCAAGCTGGCGCAGATCGTGGCACAAAACGTCCGTACTCGCGAGCGGGGGCAGGATCCTGCGACGCGCACCTTCCAGGCAATCCGCATCTTTATTAACCGCGAGCTTGAAGAAGTAGGGGCAGTATTGCCGCAGGTCATGTGTCGTCTGAAAGAGGGCGGACGTTTGGCGGTCATTGCTTTCCATTCGTTGGAAGACCGCATTGTGAAGCAGTTTGTCAAAAAATATTCGCAACACGCGCCCCTGCCGCGCTGGGCGGCGGTCAGGGAAGCGGATTTGCCCGAGCCGCCCCTGAAAATCGCGGGCAGGGCATTAAAGCCGGGTGAGGCGGAAATTGCCGCCAATCCGAGGGCGAGAAGTGCGGTTTTGCGTGTGGCGGAGCGGACTGCCGGTCCGATACCGGAACAATCACAGAGAAAAACGTCTGAATGGCAATGAACAAATTGAATTTCCTTCTGCTGCTTGCGGTGTGCGTTTCCGCTTTTTCCGTTGTGATGCAGCAAAACCAGTACAGGCTCAACTTCACAGCTTTGGATAAGGCGAAAAAACAGGAAATCGCCTTGGAGCAGGATTATGCGCAAATGAGGCTGCAACAGGCGCGTTTGGCGAACCACGAAGCGATCAGGGCGGCGGCAGAAAAACAAAACCTCCATCCGCCGGTTTCGGGCAATACCTTTATGGTGGAGCATCAAAGATAGAAGCAGCCTGTGTGCCGGAATCGGATTCCTGCGTCAGGATAATAATAACGAGAAGTAAAAATGTTGATTAAGAGCGAATATAAGCCTCGGATGCTGCCCAAAGAAGAGCAGGTCAAAAAGCCGATGACCAGTAACGGACGGATCAGCTTCGTCCTGATGGCAATAGCGGTCTTGTTTGCCGGTCTGATTGCTCGCGGACTGTATCTGCAGACGGTAACGTATAACTTTTTGAAAGAACAGGGCGACAACCGGATTGTGCGGACTCAAACATTGCCGGCTACACGCGGTACGGTTTCGGACCGGAACGGTGCGGTTTTGGCGTTGAGTGCGCCGACGGAGTCCCTGTTTGCCGTGCCTAAAGAGATGAAGGAAATGCCGTCTGCCGCACAATTGGAACGCCTGTCCGAGCTTGTCGATGTGCCGGTTGATGTTTTGAGGAACAAGCTCGAACAGAAAGGCAAGTCGTTTATCTGGATTAAGCGGCAGCTCGATCCCAAGGTTGCCGAAGAGGTCAAAGCCTTGGGTTTGGAAAACTTTGTATTTGAAAAAGAATTAAAACGCCATTACCCGATGGGCAACCTGTTTGCACACGTCATCGGATTTACCGATATTGACGGCAAAGGTCAGGAAGGTTTGGAACTTTCGCTTGAAGACAGCCTGCATGGCGAAGACGGCGCGGAAGTCGTTTTGCGGGACCGGCAGGGCAATATTGTGGACAGCTTGGACTCCCCGCGCAATAAAGCCCCGAAAAACGGCAAAGACATCATCCTTTCCCTCGATCAGAGGATTCAGACCTTGGCCTATGAAGAGTTGAACAAGGCGGTCGAATACCATCAGGCAAAAGCCGGAACGGTGGTGGTTTTGGATGCCCGCACGGGGGAAATCCTCGCCTTGGCCAATACGCCCGCCTACGATCCCAACAGGCCCGGCCGGGCAGACAGCGAACAGCGGCGCAACCGTGCCGTAACCGATATGATCGAACCCGGTTCGGCAATCAAACCGTTTGTGATTGCGAAGGCATTGGATGCGGGCAAAACCGATTTGAACGAACGGCTGAATACGCAGCCTTATAAAATCGGACCGTCTCCCGTGCGCGATACCCATGTTTACCCCTCTTTGGATGTGCGCGGCATCATGCAGAAATCGTCCAACGTCGGCACAAGCAAACTGTCTGCGCGTTTCGGTGCCGAAGAAATGTATGACTTCTATCATGAGTTGGGCATCGGTGTGCGTATGCACTCGGGCTTTCCGGGCGAAACTGCAGGTTTGTTGAGAAATTGGCGCAGGTGGCGGCCCATTGAACAGGCGACGATGTCTTTCGGTTACGGCCTGCAATTGAGCCTGCTGCAATTGGCGCGCGCCTATACCGCACTGACGCACGACGGCGTTTTGCTGCCGGTCAGCTTTGAAAAACAGGCGGTTGCGCCGCAAGGCAAACGCATATTCAAAGAATCGACCGCGCGCGAGGTACGCAATCTGATGGTTTCCGTAACCGAGCCGGGCGGCACCGGTACGGCGGGTGCGGTGGACGGTTTCGATGTCGGCGCGAAAACCGGCACGGCGCGCAAGTTCGTCAACGGGCGTTATGCCGACGACAAACACATCGCTACCTTTATCGGTTTTGCCCCCGCCAAAAACCCCCGTGTGATTGTGGCGGTAACCATTGACGAACCGACTGCCCACGGTTATTACGGCGGCGTAGTGGCAGGGCCGCCCTTCAAAAAAATTATGGGCGGCAGCCTGAACATCTTGGGCATTTCCCCGACCAAGCCCCTGACCGCCGCAGCCGTCAAAACACCGTCTTAATCCGAGTATCAACGAGATTGTTTTATGTTCAGCAAGTTAACCCCTTTGGCTGAAACCGGCATCCCGACCCTGTCGTGTGCAAACGCGGCAGGGCGTTTGTTGCATTCAGACAGCCGCCAAATCAAACAAGGCGATATTTTCGTTGCCTGTCCGGGCGAATATGCCGACGGACGCAGTTATATCCCCGCCGCCGTTGCCAACGGCGCGGCTTTTGTTTTTTGGGACGACGACGGCAAATTTGCGTGGAATCCCGAATGGAAAGTCCCCAATCAAGGCATCAAAGATTTGAAACACCGTGCCGGCATATTGGCGGCGCAAGTTTACGGCAACGTTTCAGACGGTCTCAAATTCTGGGGCGTAACCGGAACCAACGGCAAAACCTCCATCACGCAATGGCTGGCGCAAGCTGCCGATTTGTTGGGCGAAAAAACCGCCATTGTCGGCACGGTCGGCAACGGCTTTTGGGGTGCATTGGAAGAAACCACGCATACCACACCCGCCCCCGTCGATGTCCAAACCCTGCTCTACCGTTTCCGTCAACAAGGCGCAACAGTCGCCGCGATGGAAGTCTCCAGCCACGGGCTTGACCAGTCGCGCGTCAACGGCGTGTCATTCCGCAGCGCAATCTTTACCAACCTCACCCGCGACCACCTCGACTACCACGGCACGATGGAAGCCTACGGTGCCATCAAGTCGCGCCTGTTTTACTGGCACGGCTTGAAACACGCAGTCATCAACGTGGATGACGAATACGGCGCGGAACTCGTAGGTCGTCTGAAAAAAGACTGTCCCGATTTGGCCGTTTATAGCTACGGCTTCAGCGAACACGCCGACATCCGCATTATCGATTTCACCGCCTCTTCAGACGGCATAGCAGCCGTATTCCAAACCCCGTGGGGCGAAGGGAAATGCCGCACGCGCCTGCTCGGACGGTTCAACGCGCAAAACCTCGCCGCCTGCATCGCCTTGCTGTGCGCCAACGGCTATCCGCTTGATAAAGTATTGGATGTGCTGGCAAAAATCCGTCCCGCTTCAGGGCGCATGGACTGCATCATGAACAGCGGCAAACCTTTGGTCGTTGTCGATTATGCCCATACGCCCGACGCATTGGAAAAAGCACTCGCCACCTTGCAGGAAATCAAACCGCAGGGTGCGGCTTTGTGGTGCGTATTCGGTTGCGGCGGTAACCGCGATCGCGGCAAACGCCCGCTGATGGGCGCGGCAGCCGTACAGGGCGCGGATAAAGTCGTCGTCACCAGCGACAACCCGCGTTTGGAAAATCCGCACGACATCATCAACGACATCCTGCCTGCCGTTCCCGCGCCCGAATGCGTCGAAGCCGACCGTGCCGCCGCCATCCGTTATGCGGTTGAACAAGCCGCCGCAAACGACATCATCCTGATTGCCGGCAAAGGGCATGAAAACTATCAGGATGTACAAGGCGTGAAGCACCGTTTTTCCGATCTTGAAATCGTCGGACAGGCTTTGTTAACTCGTAAATAATGGGATATTCGGACGGCATCGTATGAAACAATCCGCCCGAATAAAAAATATGGATCAGACATTAAAAAATACATTGGGCATTTGCGCGCTTTTAGCCTTTTGTTTTGGCGCGGCCATCGCATCAGGTTATCACTTGGAATATGAATACGGCTACCGTTATTCTGCCGTGGGTGCTTTGGCTTCGGTTGTATTTTTATTATTATTGGCACGCGGTTTCCCGCGCGTTTCTTCAGTTGTTTTACTGATTTACGTCGGCACAACCGCCCTATATTTGCCGGTCGGCTGGCTGTATGGTGCGCCGTCTTATCAGATAGTCGGTTCGATATTGGAAAGCAATCCTGCCGAGGCGCGTGAATTTGTCGGCAATCTTCCCGGGTCGCTTTATTTTGTGCAGGCATTATTTTTCATTTTTGGCTTGACAGTTTGGAGATATTGTGTATCGGGGGGGGGTATTTGCTGACGTAAAAAACTATAAACGCCGCAGCAAAATATGGCTGACTATATTATTGACTTTGATTTTGTCCTGCGCGGTGATGGATAAAATCGCCAGCGATAAAGATTTGCGAGAACCTGATGCCGGCCTGTTGTTGAATATTTTCGACCTGTATTACGATTTGGCTTCCGCGCCGGCACAATATGCCGCCAAGCGCGCCCACATTTTGGAAGCAGCAAAAAAAGCGTCAACATGGCATATCCGTCATGTTGCGCCCAAGTATAAAAATTATGTTGTGGTTATCGGTGAGAGCGCGCGTTCGGATTATATGAATGTTTACGGTTTCCCATTGCCCGATACGCCTTTTTTGAGTCAGACCAAAGGGCTGTTGATAAACGGTTACCAATCGACCGCCCACGCGACGAATCTTTCGCTGCCGCAGACTTTGGGGCTGCCGGGAGAACCGAACAATAACATCGTCAGCTTGGCGAAGCAGGCGGGTTTTCGGACGGCGTGGCTGTCTAATCAAGGAATGTTGGGGCATTTTGCCAACGAAATTTCCACCTATGCCCTACGCAGCGATTATCCGTGGTTTACCCAAAGGGGTGATTATGGCAAAAGCGCGGGGTTGAGCGACCGCCTTTTGTTGCCGGCGTTCAAACGGGTTTTGATAGGAAATGCAGGCACGAAGCCTCGGCTGATTGTGATGCACCTGATGGGTTCGCACAGTGATTTTTGCACACGTTTGGATAAGGATGCGCGGCGGTTTCAGTATCAAACTGAAAAAATATCCTGCTATGTTTCCACCATCGCGCAAACCGATAAATTTTTAGAAGATACAGTTAAGATATTGAATGAAAATAAAGAAAGCTGGTCTTTGGTTTACTTTTCCGACCACGGTTTGATGCATGTCGGTAAAGGCGGCGAGCGAACGTTGACACATGGTGCGTGGAAGCGTCAAAGCTACGGCGTGCCGCTGGTTAAAATTTCGTCCGATGATACGCGGCGCGAAATGATTAAAGTGAGGCGCAGCGCGTTTAATTTTTTACGCGGATTCGGCAGTTGGACGGGTATCGAAACCGACGAGTTGCCCGATGACGGCTATGATTTTTGGGGGAATGTTCCCGATGTGCAGGGCGAAGGCAATAACCTTGCCTTTATCGACGGACTGCCCGACGACCCCGCGCCGTGGTATGCGGGAAAAGGCAAATCGACTAAAAATACGTCTAAAAAATGATACGTACAGAAAAAATGCCGAATGAGAATGGGAAAATAATCTGTGTTTTACCACAGCAAAACAGGCGATAAAAAAATCAGCCGCTACCGATGTGTCCGCCGCCCGAATATTAACGAAAGTAAATATGAAACCACTGGACCTAAATTTCATCTGCCAAGCCCTCAAGCTTCCGATGCCGTCTGAAAGCAAACCCGTGTCGCGCATCGTAACCGACAGCCGCGACATCCGCGCGGGCGATGTGTTTTTCGCATTGGCGGGCGGGCGGTTTAATGCGCATGATTTTGTTGAAGACGTATTGGCTGCGGGTGCGGCGGCGGTTGTGGTTTCGCGCGAAGATTGCGTTGCAATGGATGGCGCGTTGAAAGTCGATGACACGCTTACCGCGTTGCAAATGTTGGCGAAGGCGTGGCGCGAGAATGTGAACCCGTTTGTGTTCGGTATTACCGGCTCGGGCGGCAAGACGACGGTGAAGGAAATGTTGGCTGCGGTATTGCGCCGCCGTTTCGGCGATAATGCCGTTTTGGCGACGGCAGGCAACTTCAACAACCACATCGGATTGCCGTTGACTTTGTTGAAATTAAACGAAAAACACCGCTATGCCGTGATTGAAATGGGTATGAACCATTTTGGCGAACTGGCGGTTTTGACACAAATCGCCAAACCCGATGCCGCATTGGTCAACAACGCCATGCGCGCCCATGTCGGCTGCGGTTTCGACGGAGTGGGCGATATTGCCAAAGCGAAAAGCGAGATTTATCAAGGCTTATGTTCAGACGGCATGGCGCTGATTCCTCAAGAAGATGCCAATATGGCTGTCTTCAAAACGGCAACGCTTAATTTGAATACGCGCACTTTCGGCATCGATAGCGGCGATGTCCACGCGGAAAATATCGTGCTGAAACCGTTGTCGTGCGAATTTGATTTGGTGTGCGGCAACGAGTGCGCAGCCGTGGTTCTGCCCGTTCCCGGCCGCCACAATGTCCACAACGCCGCCGCCGCCGCCGCGCTGTCTTTGGCTGCAGGTTTGAGTTTGAACGATGTGGCGGAAGGTTTGAAAGGCTTCAGCAATATCAAAGGCCGTCTGAACGTCAAATCCGGAATCAAGGGCGCAACCCTGATTGACGATACTTATAATGCGAACCCTGACAGCATGAAAGCTGCGGTTGACGTGTTGGCGCGTATGCCTGCGCCGCGTATTTTCGTGATGGGCGATATGGGCGAACTGGGTGAGGACGAAGCCGCCGCCATGCACGCCGAAGTCGGCGCGTACGCCCGCGACCAAGGCATCGAAGCGGCTTATTTTGTCGGCGACAACAGCGTCGAAGCGGCGGAAAAATTTGGCGCGGACGGTTTGTGGTTCGCCGCCAAAGACCCGTTGATTCAAGTGTTGCGCCACGATTTGCCCGAACGCGCCACCGTGTTGGTGAAAGGTTCGCGCTTTATGCAGATGGAAGAAGTGGTCGAGGCATTGGAGGATAAGTGAAAATGAAAAGTCGACGTTTTTTTAAAGCCTTATTGTTGATTGCCGCGCTGGTCGGCGCGTTTTATGCCGGAATGCAGACGCAGGCGTATCTTTATGAAGATTTATGTTTAGACTTGGGTGGCGGCAAAAATCCGGGGAGTTACCCGATTTGCGTGATTGGGAAAGTCTCTGCACGTTAATCTGCAAAAGTCGTCCGAAACCTTGCCGGGCGGCAAGCCAACCTCAAACGGGCACAAGCCCATGTAACGACAAAAACAAAAAAAGGAAGCCCCATGTTTTTATGGCTCGCACATTTCAGCAACTGGTTAACCGGTCTGAATATTTTTCAATACACCACATTCCGCGCCGTCATGGCGGCGTTGACCGCCTTGGCGTTTTCCCTGATGTTCGGCCCGTGGACGATACGCAGGCTGACCGCGCTCAAATGCGGGCAGGCAGTGCGTACCGACGGTCCGCAAACCCACCTCGTCAAAAACGGCACGCCGACGATGGGCGGTTCGCTGATTCTGACCGCCATTACCGTGTCCACCCTGTTGTGGGGCAACTGGGCAAACCCGTATATCTGGATTCTCTTGGGCGTATTGCTCGCCACGGGCGCACTCGGTTTTTACGACGACTGGCGCAAAGTCGTCTATAAAGACCCCAACGGCGTGTCCGCCAAATTCAAAATGGTGTGGCAGTCAAGCGTTGCCATTATCGCCGGTTTGGCATTGTTTTACCTTGCCGCCAATTCCGCCAACAATATTTTGATTGTCCCGTTCTTCAAACAAATCGCCCTGCCGCTGGGCGTGGTCGGCTTTTTGGTGTTGTCTTACCTGACCATCGTCGGCACATCCAATGCCGCCAACCTCACCGACGGCTTGGACGGCCTTGCGACCTTCCCCGTCGTCCTCGTTGCCGCCGGCCTCGCCATCTTCGCCTATGCCAGCGGCCACTCACAATTTGCCCAATACCTGCAATTACCTTACGTTGCCGGCGCAAACGAAGTGGTGATTTTCTGTACCGCCATGTGCGGCGCGTGCCTCGGTTTCTTGTGGTTTAACGCCTATCCCGCGCAAGTCTTTATGGGCGATGTCGGTGCATTGGCATTGGGTGCCGCGCTCGGTACCGTCGCCGTCATCGTCCGCCAAGAGTTTGTCCTCGTCATTATGGGCGGATTATTTGTCGTAGAAGCCGTATCCGTTATGCTTCAGGTCGGCTGGTATAAGAAAACCAAAAAACGCATCTTCCTGATGGCGCCCATCCATCACCACTACGAACAAAAAGGCTGGAAAGAAACCCAAGTCGTCGTCCGCTTTTGGATTATTACCATCGTCTTGGTGTTGATCGGTTTGAGTACCCTCAAAATCCGCTGAACCTATGCCGTCTGAACACCTTTCAGACGGCATTTGAACGCGCAATAAACCTGCGGCGACAATCCGCCCAGCCCTATCGTTAACGGCGGCTTATACTAAAACAGAAGTAAAACCATGAAACAGACAGTCAAATGGCTTGCCGCCGCCCTGATTGCCTTGGGCTTGAACCAAGCGGTGTGGGCGGATGACGTATCGGATTTTCGGGAAAACTTGCAGGCGGCAGCACAGGGAAATGCAGCAGCCCAAAACAATTTGGGCGTGATGTATGCCGAAAGACGCGGCGTGCGCCAAGACCGCGCCCTTGCACAAGAATGGCTTGGCAAGGCTTGTCAAAACGGATACCAAGACAGCTGCGACAATGACCAACGCCTGAAAGCGGGTTATTGAACAGCTCGCGATGCCGTCTGAAAGCGGCTTGAGCAGGATCAGACATCCCCCTGCTCAATATGATTTGTTTTAGGACAAACCAAAATGACTTTCCAAAACAAAAAAATCCTCGTCGCCGGACTTGGCGGCACGGGTATTTCCATGATTGCCTACCTGCGCAAAAACGGCGCGGAGGTTGCTGCGTATGATGCGGAGCTGAAGCCGGAACGCGTGTCGCAAATCGGTAAGATGTTTGACGGGTTGGTGTTTTACACGGGCCGTCTGAAAGATGCGCTCTCCAACGGTTTCGATATTCTGGCACTCAGCCCCGGCATCAGCGAGCGGCAGCCGGATATCGAGGCCTTTAAGCGAAACGGCGGACGCGTGTTGGGCGACATCGAATTGCTGGCGGACATTGTGAACCGCCGCGGCGACAAGGTGATTGCGATTACCGGCAGCAACGGCAAAACCACGGTAACGAGCCTGGTCGGCTATCTCTGCATCAAGTGTGGGCTGGATACCGTTATCGCGGGCAATATCGGCGCGCCGGTTTTGGAGGCGGAATTGCAGCGCGAAGGCAAAAAGGCGGACGTGTGGGTGTTGGAGCTTTCCAGTTTCCAACTGGAAAACACCGAAAGCCTGCGCCCGACTGCGGCGACAGTGCTGAACATTTCCGAAGACCATCTCGACCGCTACGACGACTTGCTCGACTACGCGCATACCAAAGCCAAGATTTTCCGTGGCGACGGTGTGCAGGTTTTGAATGCGGACGATGCGTTCTGTCGTGCGATGAAGCGCGCCGGGCGCGAGGTGAAATGGTTTTCGTTGGAATACGAAGCCGATTTTTGGTTGGAACGTGAGACAGGTCGCCTGAAACAAGGCAATGAAGATTTGATTGCCACGCAAGATATTCCGCTGCAAGGCTTGCACAACGCCACTAACGTGATGGCTGCCGTTGCCTTGTGCGAAGCCGTCGGTTTGCCGCGCGAAGCATTGCTCGAACACGTCAAAACCTTTCAAGGCCTGCCGCACCGCGTGGAAAAAATCGGCGAGAAAAATGGCGTGGTGTTCATCGACGACAGCAAAGGCACGAACGTCGGTGCGACCGCCGCCGCGATTGCCGGTTTGCAAAATCCGCTCTTCGTGATTTTAGGCGGCATGGGCAAAGGGCAGGACTTCACGCCCCTGCGCGACGCGCTTGCCGGCAAGGCAAAAGGCGTGTTCCTGATCGGTGTCGATGCGCCGCAAATCCGCCGCGATTTGGACGGCTGCGATCTGAATATGACCGACTGCGCCACTTTGGAAGAAGCGGTTCAGAAGGCATATGCCCAAGCCGAAGCGGGCGATATCGTGCTGCTCAGCCCCGCCTGCGCGAGTTTCGATATGTTTAAAGGCTACGCGCACCGTTCGGAAGTGTTTATCGGGGCGTTTAAGGCTTTGTGATACTGTCTGAAACGCAACCGCCGTCATTGTTGGGCGGCAAGTAAAGATTTAGAATACCGATTTGGGATGTATCGTATGTTCGGACGGCATTGTCTGCCGTCTGAAATTTTTGCCCTTTGCGGCAGGTGCAAACAGACTGGCAGGTGGTTTTTTTGAAGATTTCGGAAGTATTGGTAAAAGTGGGCGACGGTGTCCACACTCTGCTGCTCGACAGGCCGATTGTGCGCGACGGCAGGAAATTCGACGCGCCGCTTTTGTGGATGGTGGTGCTGATGACGGCGTTCAGCCTGCTGATGATTTATTCGGCTTCTGTGTATTTGGCATCAAAAGAAGGCGGCGATCAGTTTTTCTATTTGACCAGACAGGCGGGGTTCGTCGTTGCCGGCTTGATAGCGAGCGGTTTGTTATGGTTTCTTTGCAGGATGAGGACATGGCGGCGGCTTGTGCCGTGGATTTTTGCCCTATCCGGCCTGTTGCTGGTAGTCGTATTGATTGCCGGGCGCGAAATCAATGGCGCGACCCGTTGGATACCTTTGGGTCCGTTGAATTTCCAGCCGACCGAGCTGTTCAAGCTGGCGGTCATCCTTTATTTGGCAAGCCTGTTCACGCGCCGTGAAGAAGTGTTGCGCAGCATGGAAAGTTTGGGTTGGCAGTCGATTTGGCGGGGGACGGCCAATCTGATCATGTCCGCCACCAATCCGCAGGCACGTCGTGAAACATTAGAAATGTACGGCCGTTTCCGGGCGATCATCCTGCCGATTATGCTGGTGGCGTTCGGTTTGGTGCTGATAATGGTACAGCCGGATTTCGGTTCGTTTGTCGTCATTACCGTCATTGCCGTTGGAATGCTGTTTTTGGCAGGATTGCCGTGGAAATATTTTTTCGTCCTGGTAGGCAGCGTCTTGGGCGGGATGGTGCTGATGATTACCGCCGCTCCCTACCGTGTGCAGCGGGTAGTGGCATTTTTGGACCCGTGGAAAGACCCGCAGGGTGCCGGCTACCAGCTTACCCACTCTCTGATGGCAATCGGGCGCGGAGAGTGGTTCGGTATGGGTTTGGGTGCGAGTTTGAGCAAACGCGGCTTTCTGCCGGAAGCGCATACCGATTTTATTTTTGCCATCATCGCCGAAGAATTCGGTTTCTTCGGTATGTGCGTGCTGATATTCTGTTACGGCTGGCTGGTGGTGCGGGCGTTTTCCATCGGCAAGCAGTCGCGCGATTTGGGTTTGACTTTCAACGCCTATATCGCTTCGGGTATCGGCATTTGGATCGGTATCCAAAGTTTCTTCAATATCGGTGTGAACATCGGTGCTTTGCCGACCAAAGGTCTGACGCTGCCGTTGATGTCCTATGGCGGTTCGTCAGTCTTTTTCATGCTGATCAGCATGATGCTGCTGTTGCGTATAGATTATGAAAACCGCCGGAAAATGCGCGGTTACCGGGTGGAGTAAATCATGGGCGGTAAAACCTTTATGCTGATGGCGGGCGGAACGGGCGGACATATTTTCCCCGCGCTGGCGGTGGCGGATTCATTGCGCGCGCGCGGCCATCATGTAATTTGGCTGGGCAGCAAGGATTCGATGGAAGAGCGCATCGTGCCGCAATACGACATCCTGCTCGAAACGCTGGCGATTAAAGGCGTGCGCGGCAACGGCATCAAACGCAAGCTGATGCTGCCGTTTACTTTGTATCAAACTGTCCGCGAAGCGCAGCAGATTATCCGCAAACACCGTGTCGAGTGCGTCATCGGCTTCGGCGGCTTCGTTACCTTTCCCGGCGGTTTGGCGGCGAAGTTATTAGGCGTGCCGATTGTGATTCACGAGCAAAACGCCGTGGCAGGTTTGTCCAACCGCCACCTGTCGCGCTGGGCGAAGCGGGTGTTGTACGCTTTTCCGAAAGCGTTCAGCCACGAAGGCGGCTTGGTCGGCAACCCCGTCCGCGCCGATATTAGCAACCTGCCCGTGCCTGCCGAACGCTTCCAAGGGCGTGAAGGCCGTCTGAAAATTTTGGTGGTCGGCGGCAGTTTGGGCGCGGACGTTTTGAACAAAACCGTACCGCAGGCATTGGCTTTGCTGCCCGACAATGCGCGTCCGCAGATGTACCACCAATCGGGACGGGGCAAGCTGGGCAGCTTGCAGGCGGATTACGACGCGCTGGGCGTGCAAGCGGAATGCGTGGAATTTATTACCGATATGGTGTCCGCCTACCGCGATGCCGATTTGGTGATTTGCCGTGCCGGCGCGCTGACGATTGCCGAGTTGACGGCGGCGGGATTGGGTGCGTTGTTAGTGCCGTATCCTCACGCCGTTGATGACCATCAAACCGCCAACGCGCGTTTTATGGTGCAGGCGGAGGCGGGATTGCTGTTGCCGCAAACCCAGTTGACGGCGGAAAAACTCGCCGAGATTCTCGGCGGCTTAAACCGCGAAAAATGCCTCAAATGGGCAGAAAACGCCCGTACGTTGGCACTGCCGCACAGTGCGGACGACGTTGCCGAAGCCGCGATTGCGTGTGCGGCGTAAACTGCCGAACCATGCCGTCTGAAAAGCCGTTCAGACGGCATGGATGTTTTTTATTTCAATCCGCTATATATTTGTCAGAAAACTATGGCGCGCAAACGGTCAGCCCTTTAAAATAACGCCTTTACGCATCGAAAATCCACCGGAACGCAACATTATGATGAAAAATCGAGTGACCAACATCCATTTTGTCGGTATCGGCGGCGTCGGCATGAGCGGTATCGCCGAAGTCTTGCACAATTTGGGTTTTAAAGTTTCCGGTTCGGATCAGGCGCGAAATGCCGCTACCGAGCATTTGGGCAGCCTGGGCATTCAAGTTTATCCCGGCCATACCGCAGAACACGTTAACGGTGCGGATGTCGTCGTTACCTCTACCGCCGTCAAAAAAGAAAATCCCGAAGTTGTCGCTGCGTTGGAGCAGCAAATTCCCGTTATTCCGCGCGCCCTGATGTTGGCGGAGTTGATGCGCTTCCGTGACGGCATCGCCATTGCCGGCACGCACGGCAAAACCACGACCACCAGCCTGACCGCCTCCATCCTCGGCGCGGCAGGACTTGACCCGACTTTCGTTATCGGCGGCAAACTCAACGCCGCAGGCACCAACGCCCGCTTGGGCAAAGGCGAATACATCGTTGCCGAAGCCGACGAGTCGGATGCATCCTTTCTGCACCTGACACCGATTATGTCCGTCGTTACCAATATCGACGAAGACCATATGGATACCTACGGGCACAGTGTTGAGAAGCTGCATCAGGCGTTTATCGATTTCATCCACCGTATGCCCTTCTACGGCAAAGCCTTTTTGTGTATTGACAGCGAACACGTCCGCGCGATTTTGCCCAAAGTGAGCAAACCTTATGCTACTTACGGTTTGGACGATACCGCCGACATCTACGCCACCGACATCGAAAACGTCGGCGCGCAAATGAAATTCACCGTCCATGTTCAAATGAAAGGACATGAGCAGGGGTCGTTTGAAGTCGTGCTGAATATGCCCGGCAGACACAACGTGCTGAACGCATTGGCAGCCATCGGCGTGGCGCTGGAAGTCGGCGCATCGGTTGAAGCGATCCAAAAAGGCTTGCTCGGCTTTGAAGGTGTCGGCCGCCGCTTCCAAAAATACGGCGACATCAAGTTGCCAAACGGTGGAACCGCGCTCTTGGTGGACGACTACGGACACCACCCCGTCGAAATGGCGGCGACCCTTTCCGCCGCACGCGGCGCGTATCCGGAAAAACGTTTGGTACTCGCCTTCCAGCCGCACCGCTATACCCGCACGCGCGATTTGTTTGAAGACTTTACCAAAGTCCTCAATACCGTTGACGCGCTGGTGCTGACCGAAGTTTATGCCGCCGGTGAAGAGCCGATTGCCGCCGCTGATTCCCGCGCTCTTGCCCGCGCCATCCGCGTGTTGGGCAAACTCGAGCCGATTTACTGCGAAAACGTTGCCGATCTGCCCGAAATGCTGTTGAACGTTTTGCAGGACGGCGACATCGTGTTGAATATGGGTGCGGGAAGCATCAACCGCGTCCCCGCCGCGCTGCTGGAATTGTCGAAACAGATTTGAGGCACACCCGCCTGACAGACGGAACATCATATAAAGGTCGTCTGAAACCGCAAATCAGGTTTCAGACGACCTCTGGCAACAAGCATAAAGCAATCAGGAAAGAACAAAAACAATGCAGAATTTTGGCAAAGTGGCCGTATTGATGGGCGGTTTTTCCAGCGAACGAGAAATCTCGCTGGACAGCGGCACCGCCATTTTGAATGCTTTAAAAAGCAAAGGCATAGACGCATACGCCTTCGATCCCAAGGAAACCCCATTGTCTGAATTGAAGGCACAAGGTTTTCAGACGGCATTCAACATCCTTCACGGTACTTACGGCGAAGACGGGGCTGTTCAGGGTGCATTGGAACTGTTGGGCATTCCCTATACCGGCAGCGGTGTCGCCGCATCCGCCATCGGCATGGACAAATACCGCTGCAAACTGATTTGGCAGGCATTGGGATTGCCCGTTCCCGAGTTCGCCGTCCTGCACGACGACACTGATTTCGATGCCGTCGAAGAAAAATTGGGCCTGCCGATGTTTGTGAAACCGGCGGCCGAAGGCAGCAGCGTAGGCGTGGTAAAAGTCAAAGGAAAAGGCCGTCTGAAAAGCGTTTACGAAGAATTGAAACACTTTCAGGGCGAAATCATTGCCGAACGGTTTATCGGCGGCGGCGAATATTCCTGCCCTGTGTTGAACGGCAAAGGCCTGCCCGGCATACACATCATCCCCGCGACCGAGTTTTATGACTACGAAGCCAAGTACAACCGCAACGACACCATTTATCAATGTCCTTCGGAAGATCTGACCGAAGCCGAAGAAAGCCTGATGCGCGAACTGGCGGTTCGCGGCGCGCAGGCAATCGGTGCGGAAGGCTGCGTGCGCGTCGATTTCCTCAAAGATACCGACGGCAAACTCTATCTGTTGGAAATCAACACCCTGCCCGGTATGACCGGCCATAGTTTAGTACCGAAATCCGCTGCCGTTATGGGCGTGGGTTTTGCCGATTTATGTATTGAAATTTTGAAGACCGCACATGTGGGATAATGCCGAAGCGATGGAACGGCTGACGCGCTGGCTGCTTGTCATGATGGCGATGCTGCTTGCTGCGTCCGGGCTGGTTTGGTTTTACAATTCGAATCATCTGCCCGTCAAGCAGGTGTCGCTGAAGGGCAACCTAGTTTATTCCGATAAGAAAGCATTGGGCAGTTTGGCGAAAGAATACATCCATGGGAATATTTTGAGGACGGACATCAATGGCGCACAGGAGGCCTACCGCCGGTATCCGTGGATTGCGTCGGTCATGGTGCGCCGCCGTTTTCCCGACACGGTTGAGGTCGTCCTGACCGAGCGCAAGCCGGTCGCGCGTTGGGGCGACCATGCCTTGGTGGACGGCGAAGGCAATGTTTTTGAAGCCCGTTTGGACAGACCCGGAATGCCGGTATTCAGAGGCGCGGAAGGAACGTCTGCCGAAATGCTCCGCCGTTATGACGAATTTTCGACTGTTTTGGCAAAACAGGGTTTGGGCATCAAAGAGATGACCTATACGGCACGTTCGGCGTGGATTGTCGTTTTGGACAACGGCATCACCGTCAGGCTCGGACGGGAAAACGAGATGAAACGCCTCCGGCTTTTTACCGAAGCGTGGCAACATCTGTTGCGTAAAAATAAAAATCGGTTATCCTATGTGGATATGAGGTATAAGGACGGATTTTCAGTCCGCTATGCTCCCGACGGTTTACCCGAAAAAGAATCCGAAGAATAGTGGGAACAGGTATCGGACAGATTACGGCCGTGCCGTCTGAAACGGTGCGACGCAAATTTCAATCAGTTTTAAGAGCAGACGAACAATGGAACAGCAGCAAAGATACATCAGCGTACTGGATATCGGTACGTCTAAAGTCCTCGCACTGATCGGGGAAGTTCAAGATGACGACAAAATCAACATCGTCGGTTTGGGGCAGGCTCCTTCACGGGGCTTGCGCGCGGGCATGGTAACCAATATCGATGCCACCGTCCAAGCCATCAGGCAGGCGGTCAATGATGCCGAGCTGATGGCGGATACCAAAATTACCCACGTTACCACAGGTATCGCAGGCAACCACATCCGCAGTCTCAATTCGCAAGGTGTGGTTAAAATTAAAGACGGGGAAGTCACGCAGGCAGACATCGACCGCGCCATTGAAACGGCAAAGGCAATCAATATCCCGCCCGATCAAAAAATTCTCGATGCCGTGGTTCAAGACTACATTATTGACACCCAACTTGGCGTGAGGGAGCCCATCGGTATGAGCGGTGTGCGTCTGGATACGCGGGTGCACATCATTACCGGTGCAAGTACGGCAGTGCAGAATGTCCAAAAATGTATCGAGCGGTGCGGTTTGAAAAGCGATCAGATCATGCTTCAGCCGTTGGCAAGCGGGCAGGCGGTGCTGACTGAAGATGAAAAAGACCTCGGCGTATGCGTCATCGACATTGGTGGCGGAACGACCGATATTGCCGTTTATATGAACGGTGCCATCCGCCATACGTCCGTCATTCCGGCCGGTGGTAATCTGATTACCAAAGATTTGTCCAAATCGTTGAGAACACCTCTCGATGCCGCCGAGTACATTAAAATCCATTATGGCGTGGCATCATGCGATACGGAAGGCTTGGGTGAGATGATTGAAGTTCCGGGCGTGGGTGACCGGACATCGCGTCAGGTTTCCAGTAAGGTTTTGGCAGCAATCATCAGCGCACGTATTCAGGAGATTTTTGGCGTAGTGCTGGGCGAGCTGCAAAAATCGGGTTTCCCCAAAGAAGTGCTGAATGCGGGTATCGTTCTGACCGGCGGTGTGTCCATGATGACCGGGATTGTGGAATTTGCCGAAAAAATCTTCGATCTGCCTGTACGCACCGGTGCACCCCAAGAAATGGGCGGTTTGTCCGACCGCGTCCGCACACCGCGCTTTTCTACCGCCATCGGGCTGCTTCATGCAGCATGCAAGCTGGAAGGAAACTTGCCGCAGCTGGAAAACGGTGCAGTGCAAGAGAGGGAAGGGGGCGGCGGTTTGTTGGCAAGATTGAAACGGTGGATTGAAAACAGCTTCTGAACAGGTGGATTGCCGTTTGACAGGTGAGAAGTATTTTGCCAGCAGCAAGATACTTCTTATATAATGAATAATAATTTATTTAAACCGTCCTCTGAATGGGGCGAGCAGGAGTTTTTGAATGGAATTTGTTTACGACGTGGCAGAATCGGCAGTCAGCCCTGCGGTGATTAAAGTAATCGGCTTGGGCGGCGGCGGTTGCAATGCAATCAATAACATGGTTGCCAACAATGTGCGCGGTGTGGAGTTTATCAGTGCCAATACGGATGCGCAGTCTCTGGCAAAAAACCATGCGGCGAAGAGAATCCAGTTGGGTACGAATCTGACACGCGGTTTGGGCGCGGGCGCGAATCCCGATATCGGCCGTGCGGCAGCCCAGGAAGACCGGGAAGCCATTGAAGAAGCCATTCGCGGTGCGAATATGCTGTTTATCACGACCGGTATGGGCGGCGGTACCGGTACCGGTTCCGCGCCGGTTGTTGCTGAGATTGCCAAGTCTTTGGGCATTCTGACCGTTGCCGTGGTTACCCGACCGTTCGCATATGAAGGTAAGCGCGTCCATGTCGCACAGGCAGGGTTGGAACAGTTGAAAGAACACGTCGATTCGCTGATCATCATCCCGAACGACAAACTGATGACTGCATTGGGTGAAGACGTAACGATGCGCGAAGCCTTCCGTGCCGCCGACAATGTATTGCGCGATGCGGTCGCAGGCATTTCCGAAGTGGTAACTTGCCCGAGCGAAATCATCAACCTCGACTTTGCCGACGTGAAAACCGTGATGAGCAACCGCGGTATCGCTATGATGGGTTCGGGTTATGCCCAAGGTATCGACCGTGCGCGTATGGCGACCGACCAGGCCATTTCCAGTCCGCTGCTGGACGATGTAACCTTGGACGGAGCGCGCGGTGTGCTGGTCAATATTACGACTGCTCCGGGTTGCTTGAAAATGTCCGAGTTGTCCGAAGTCATGAAAATCGTCAACCAAAGCGCGCATCCCGATTTGGAATGCAAATTCGGTGCGGCTGAAGACGAGACCATGAGCGAAGATGCCATCCGGATTACCATTATCGCTACCGGTCTGAAAGAAAAAGGCGCGGTCGATTTTGTTCCGGCAAGGGAGGTAGAAGCGGTTGCTCCGTCCAAACAGGAGCAAAGCCACAATGTCGAAGGTATGATCCGCACCAATCGCGGTATCCGCACGATGAACCTTACCGCTGCGGATTTCGACAATCAGTCCGTACTTGACGACTTTGAAATCCCTGCGATTTTGCGTCGTCAACACAATTCAGACAAATAATGTGCTGTTTGCCCGTAAACCTGCTGCCTCCCGAATCGGTTTGTCCGGTTTGGGAGGTATGTTTTTCAAGATGTTGCAATTTCGTACGGTTTGCGGTCGGCGGATTCAGATTTTTCCACTTGATACAGACTTTCAGATATGGACACTTCAAAACAAACACTGTTGGACGGGATTTTTAAGCTGAAGGCAAACGGTACGACGGTGCGTACCGAGTTGATGGCGGGTTTGACAACTTTTTTGACGATGTGCTACATCGTTATCGTCAACCCTCTGATTTTGGGCGAGACCGGCATGGATATGGGGGCGGTATTCGTCGCTACCTGTATCGCGTCTGCCATCGGCTGTTTTGTTATGGGTTTTGTCGGCAACTATCCGATTGCACTCGCACCGGGGATGGGGCTGAATGCCTATTTCACCTTTGCCGTCGTTAAGGGTATGGGCGTGCCTTGGCAGGTTGCGTTGGGTGCGGTGTTCATCTCCGGTCTGATTTTCATCCTGTTCAGCTTTTTTAAAGTCAGGGAAATGCTGGTCAACGCACTGCCTATGGGTTTGAAAATGTCGATTGCTGCCGGTATCGGTTTGTTTTTGGCACTGATTTCCCTGAAAGGCGCAGGCATTATCGTTGCCAATCCGGCAACCTTGGTCGGCTTGGGCGATATTCATCAGCCGTCCGCGTTGTTGGCACTGTTCGGTTTTGCCATGGTGGTCGTATTGGGACATTTCCGCGTTCAAGGCGCAATCATCATCACCATTTTGACGATTACCGTCATTGCCAGCCTGATGGGTTTGAACGAATTTCACGGCATCATCGGCGAAGTGCCGAGCATTGCGCCGACTTTTATGCAGATGGATTTTAAAGGGTTGTTTACCGTCAGCATGGTCAGCGTGATTTTCGTCTTTTTCCTAGTCGATCTGTTCGACAGTACCGGAACACTGGTCGGTGTATCGCATCGTGCCGGACTGCTGGTGGACGGTAAGCTGCCCCGCCTGAAACGCGCACTGCTTGCAGACTCTACCGCTATTGTGGCAGGTGCGGCTTTGGGTACTTCTTCAACCACGCCTTATGTGGAAAGTGCGGCGGGCGTATCGGCAGGCGGGCGGACAGGTCTGACGGCGGTTACCGTCGGCGTATTGATGCTCGCCTGCCTGATGTTTTCACCTTTGGCGAAAAGTGTTCCCGCTTTTGCCACCGCGCCCGCCCTGCTTTATGTCGGCACGCAGATGCTCCGCAGTGCGAGGGACATCGATTGGGACGATATGACGGAAGCCGCACCCGCATTCCTGACCATTGTCTTCATGCCGTTTACCTATTCGATTGCAGACGGCATCGCTTTCGGCTTCATCAGTTATGCCGTGGTTAAACTTTTATGCCGCCGCACCAAAGACGTTCCGCCTATGGTATGGATTGTTGCCGTATTGTGGGCACTGAAATTCTGGTATTTGGGCTGATTGATTCGATATTAAAAATGCCGTCTGAAAGGTTTTCAGACGGCATTTTGTTTGCCGGTATATTTAATTTTTATTAAATTAAATAAAAATCAAATACATAATAAAATACATCGGATTGCTTAAAAATAATACATTGTTTTTATGTATAAAATATTTTATAAGTTTTCAGGATTTTGATTATCAAAAATTTTTCTTGATTTCCTGACAATTTTATTGAAACAAATAATTCAAAATTAATCTAGTTTAATCATGGAATTAAAATAAAATATTAAAATTATGTAATGAGTCTCCTTAAAAATGTTTGACATTTTCAGTCTTGTGTTTTAGATTAGCGAAAAATAAAACTACACAATACTACAAAGGAACATTACTATGAAACCAATTCAGATGTTTTCCCCTTTTCTGAATAATCCCCTTGTTTTCTTCTTGTCTGCGGTTTTGCCGCATAATTCCGAACGGTCTGCTGTTTTTCTTTGATTCGTTTTAAATATCAATAAGATAATTGTTCCCATATATTTTTAATGATTGGATTGGGATGCCCGACGCGTCGGATGGCTGTGTTTTGCCGTCCGAATGTGATGGAAGCCTGTCCATACTGAAAAAAAGTCTATAAAGGAGAAATATGATGAGTCAACACTCTGCCGGAGCACGTTTCCGCCAAGCCGTGAAAGAATCGAATCCGCTTGCCGTCGCCGGTTGCGTCAATGCTTATTTTGCACGATTGGCCACCCAAAGCGGTTTCAAAGCCATCTATCTGTCCGGCGGCGGCGTGGCAGCCTGTTCTTGCGGTATCCCTGATTTGGGCATTACCACAATGGAAGATGTGCTGATCGACGCACGACGCATTACGGACAACGTGGATACGCCTCTGCTGGTGGACATCGATGTGGGTTGGGGCGGTGCATTCAATATTGCCCGTACCATTCGCAACTTTGAACGCGCCGGTGTTGCAGCGGTTCACATCGAAGATCAGGTAGCGCAAAAACGCTGCGGCCACCGTCCGAACAAAGCCATTGTATCTAAAGATGAAATGGTCGACCGTATCAAAGCTGCCGTAGATGCGCGCGTTGATGAGAACTTCGTGATTATGGCGCGTACCGATGCGCTGGCGGTAGAAGGTTTGGATGCCGCTATCGAACGCGCCGAAGCTTGTGTCGAAGCCGGTGCGGACATGATTTTCCCTGAAGCCATGACCGATTTGAACATGTACCGCCAATTTGCAGATGCGGTGAAAGTGCCCGTGTTGGCGAACATTACCGAGTTTGGTTCCACTCCGCTTTATACCCAAAGCGAGCTGGCTGAAAACGGCGTGTCGCTGGTGCTGTATCCGCTGTCATCGTTCCGTGCAGCAAGCAAAGCCGCTCTGAATGTTTACGAAGCGATTATGCGCGATGGCACTCAGGCGGCGGTGGTGGACAGTATGCAAACCCGTGCCGAGCTGTACGAGCATCTGAACTATCATGCCTTCGAGCAAAAACTGGATAAATTGTTTCAAAAATGATTTACCGCTTTCAGACTGCCTTTCAACAAATCCGCATCGGTCGTCTGAAAACCCGAAACCCATAAAAACACAAAGGAGAAATACCATGACTGAAACTACTCAAACCCCGACCCTCAAACCTAAAAAATCCGTTGCGCTTTCTGGCGTTGCGGCCGGTAATACCGCTTTGTGTACCGTTGGCCGTACCGGCAACGATTTGAGCTATCGCGGTTACGACATTCTGGATTTGGCACAAAAATGCGAGTTTGAAGAAGTCGCCCACCTGCTGATTCACGGCCATCTGCCCAACAAATTCGAGCTGGCCGCTTATAAAACCAAGCTCAAATCCATGCGCGGCCTGCCTATCCGTGTGATTAAAGTTTTGGAAAGCCTGCCTGCACATACCCATCCGATGGACGTAATGCGTACCGGCGTATCCATGCTGGGCTGCGTTCATCCTGAACGTGAAAGCCATCCGGAAAGTGAAGCGCGCGACATCGCCGACAAACTGATCGCCAGCCTCGGCAGCATCCTCTTGTACTGGTATCAATATTCGCACAACGGCAAACGCATTGAGGTTGAAAGCGACGAAGAGACCATCGGCGGTCATTTCCTGCAACTGTTGCACGGCAAACGCCCAAGCGAATCACACATCAAAGCCATGCACGTTTCACTGATTCTGTATGCCGAACACGAGTTCAACGCTTCTACCTTTACCGCCCGCGTGATCGCCGGTACAGGCTCTGATATGTACTCCAGCATTACCGGAGCAATCGGCGCGTTGAAAGGTCCGAAACACGGCGGCGCGAACGAAGTGGCTTACGATATTCAAAAACGCTACCGCAATGCCGACGAAGCTGAAGCCGACATCCGCGAACGCATCGGCCGCAAAGAAATCGTGATCGGTTTCGGTCATCCGGTGTACACCATTTCCGACCCTCGCAACGTTGTCATTAAAGAAGTGGCACGCGGTTTGAGCAAAGAAACCGGCGATATGCGCCTCTTTGACATTGCCGAACGTTTGGAAAGCGTGATGTGGGAAGAGAAAAAAATGTTCCCGAATCTGGACTGGTTCTCTGCCGTTTCCTACCAAAAATTGGGCGTACCGACCGCTATGTTCACACCGCTGTTCGTAATTTCCCGTACAACCGGTTGGAGCGCACACGTTCTTGAGCAACGCAAAGACGGCAAAATCATCCGTCCGAGCGCAAACTACACAGGCCCTGAAGATTTGGCGTTTGTGGAGATTGAAGAACGATAATTGAAGAATGCAATAGCAGTTTGTTCTTTAATTTCGGTATGCAAAGCTGAGGATTTCAGACGACCTTGCCTGATTGGAAAGGTTGTCTGAAATAAGTTTAAAAATTTAACCTAATAGAAGAAGATAATCCTGTATTGGTGCAAGTAACAGGATAAGAAACATGGAAGATTTATACATAATACTCGCTTTGGGTTTGGTTGCGATGATTGCCGGATTTATCGATGCGATTGCGGGTGGGGGTGGTTTGATTACGCTGCCTGCACTCTTGTTGGCAGGTATTCCTCCCGTGTCGGCAATTGCCACCAACAAGCTGCAAGCAGCCGCTGCTACGTTTTCGGCTACGGTTTCTTTTGCACGCAAAGGTTTGATTGATTGGAAGAAAGGTCTCCCGATTGCGGCAGCATCGTTTGCAGGCGGCGTGGTCGGTGCATTATCGGTCAGCTTGGTTTCCAAAGATATTCTGCTGGCGGTCGTGCCGGTTTTGTTGATATTTGTCGCGCTGTATTTTGTGTTTTCGCCCAAGCTCGACGGCAGTAAGGAAGGCAAAGCCAGAATGTCTTTTTTTCTGTTCGGTCTGACGGTTGCACCACTTTTGGGTTTTTACGACGGTGTGTTCGGACCGGGTGTCGGCTCGTTTTTTCTGATTGCCTTTATTGTTTTGCTCGGCTGCAAGCTGTTGAACGCGATGTCTTACACCAAATTGGCGAACGTTGCCTGCAATCTTGGTTCGCTATCGGTATTCCTGCTGCACGGTTCGATTATTTTCCCGATTGCGGCAACGATGGCGGTCGGTGCGTTTGTCGGTGCGAATTTAGGTGCGAGATTTGCCGTCCGCTTCGGTTCGAAGCTGATTAAGCCGCTGCTGATTGTCATCAGCATTTCGATGGCTGTGAAATTGTTGATAGACGAGAGAAATCCGCTGTATCAGATGATTGTTTCGATGTTTTAAACCCTTTCAGACGACCCCTTCAAAACGTCGGCTGAAACCTCAAACCACAAGAAAAACAGATCCACAGGAGAACCGACATGGCTGCCAACCAACGTTACCGCAAACCGCTGCCCGGTACGGATTTGGAATACTACGACGCGCGTGCGGCGTGTGAGGGCATCAAACCCGGCTCTTACGACAAGCTGCCTTACACGAGCCGCATTTTGGCGGAGAATTTGGTCAACCGCGCGGACAAAGTCGATTTGCCGACGCTGCAAAGCTGGCTGGGTCAGCTGATTGAGGGAAAACAGGAAATCGACTTTCCTTGGTATCCGGCGCGGGTGGTGTGCCACGATATTCTGGGGCAGACCGCGTTGGTGGATTTGGCAGGTCTGCGCGATGCGATTGCCGAAAAAGGCGGCGATCCTGCCAAAGTGAATCCGGTGGTGCAAACCCAGCTCATCGTCGACCACTCGCTGGCGGTGGAATGCGGCGGCTACGACCCCGATGCGTTCCGCAAAAACCGCGAAATCGAAGACAGACGTAACGAAGACCGTTTCCACTTCATCAACTGGACAAAAACCGCTTTTGAAAATGTGGACGTGATTCCGGCGGGCAACGGCATCATGCACCAAATCAATCTAGAAAAAATGTCGCCCGTCGTCCAAGTCAAAAACGGCGTGGCTTTCCCCGATACCTGCGTCGGCACGGATTCGCACACGCCACACGTCGATGCGCTGGGCGTGATTTCCGTGGGCGTGGGCGGATTGGAAGCGGAAACCGTAATGCTGGGACGCGCGTCCATGATGCGCCTGCCCGATATTGTCGGCGTTGAGCTGAACGGCAAACGGAAGGCGGGCATTACGGCGACGGATATTGTGTTGGCACTGACCGAGTTTCTGCGCAAAGAACGCGTGGTCGGGGCGTTTGTCGAATTCTTCGGCGAGGGCGCGAGAAGCCTGTCTATCGGCGACCGCGCGACCATTTCCAACATGACGCCGGAGTTCGGCGCGACTGCCGCGATGTTCGCTATTGATGAGCAAACCATTGATTATTTGAAACTGACCGGACGCGACGACGCGCAGGTGAAATTGGTGGAAACCTACGCCAAAACCGCAGGCTTGTGGGCAGATGCCTTGAAAACCGCCGTTTATCCGCGCGTTTTGAAATTTGATTTGAGCAGCGTAACGCGCAATATGGCAGGCCCGAGCAACCCGCACGCGCGTTTTGCGACCGCCGATTTGGCCGGCAAAGGCTTGGCTAAACCTTACGAAGAGCCTTCAGACGGCCAAATGCCTGACGGTGCAGTGATTATTGCCGCGATTACTTCCTGTACCAATACTTCCAATCCGCGCAACGTTGTCGCCGCCGCGCTGTTGGCACGCAATGCCAACCGCCTCGGCTTGCAACGCAAACCTTGGGTGAAATCTTCGTTTGCCCCGGGTTCAAAAGTAGCCGAAATCTATTTGAAAGAAGCAGATCTGCTGCCCGAAATGGAAAAACTCGGCTTCGGTATCGTTGCCTTCGCATGTACCACCTGTAACGGCATGAGCGGCGCGCTGGATCCGAAAATCCAGAAAGAAATCATCGACCGCGATTTGTACGCCACCGCCGTATTGTCAGGCAACCGCAACTTTGACGGCCGTATCCATCCGTATGCGAAACAGGCTTTCCTCGCTTCGCCTCCGTTGGTCGTTGCCTACGCGCTGGCAGGCAGCATCCGTTTCGATATTGAAAACGACGTACTCGGCGTTGCAGACGGCAAAGAAATCCGCCTGAAAGACATTTGGCCTACCGATGAAGAAATCGATGCCATCGTTGCCGAATATGTGAAACCGCAGCAATTTCGCGACGTTTATATCCCGATGTTCGACACCGGCACAGCGCAAAAAGCACCAAGCCCGCTGTACGACTGGCGTCCAATGTCTACCTATATCCGCCGCCCACCTTACTGGGAAGGCGCACTGGCAGGGGAACGCACATTAAGCGGTATGCGTCCGCTGGCGATTTTGCCCGACAACATCACCACCGACCATCTCTCGCCATCCAATGCGATTTTGGCAAGCAGTGCCGCAGGCGAATATTTGGCAAAAATGGGTTTGCCTGAAGAAGACTTCAACTCTTACGCAACCCACCGTGGCGACCACTTGACCGCCCAACGCGCAACCTTCGCCAATCCGAAACTGTTTAACGAAATGGTGAGAAACGAAGACGGCAGCGTACGCCAAGGTTCGCTGGCACGCGTTGAACCCGAAGGCCAAACCATGCGCATGTGGGAAGCCATCGAAACCTATATGAACCGCAAACAGCCGCTCATCATCATTGCCGGCGCGGACTACGGTCAAGGCTCAAGCCGCGACTGGGCTGCAAAAGGCGTACGCCTCGCCGGCGTGGAAGCGATTGTTGCCGAAGGCTTCGAGCGTATCCACCGCACCAACTTGATCGGTATGGGCGTGTTGCCGCTGCAGTTCAAACCGGGTACCAACCGCCACACCCTGCAACTGGACGGTACGGAAACCTACGACGTTGTCGGCGAACGCACACCGCGCTGCGACCTGACCCTTGTGATTCACCGTAAAAACGGCGAGACCGTCGAAGTCCCCATTACCTGCCGCCTCGATACCGCAGAAGAAGTGTTGGTATATGAAGCCGGTGGCGTATTGCAACGGTTTGCACAGGATTTTTTGGAAGGGAACGCGGCTTAGAGGTCGTCTGAAAAGCAAGACGTAGCGTGGGTCGGGTTCAACATTTTGCTCATTCACGTAATTCTCGATATGGCAGGCATCTACTGTAAATCGTCATTCCCGCGCAGGCGGGAATCCAGAAAGTGGAATTGAGGAAACCTTATTTATCCGATGAGTTTCTGTGCGGACAAATCTGGATTCCCGCCTGCGCGGGAATGACGGGGTTTAATAATTTGCCGTATCACAACACAGTAGCCGTAGATTGTGGCGCACCCCGACAGTTTGCGGAATCAAACGGCTTTGGTCGGAGTGGCAGCCTAATGTACTTCTGGAAAGTGGGTGTAGCGTGGGCTTTGCCCGCGAAATAAAGGCTGAATTGACATGGTATAGAGGATTAACAAAAATCGGGACAAGGCGGCGAAGCCGCAGACAGTACAGATAGTACGGAACCGATTCACTTGGTGCTTCAGCACCTTAGAGAATCGTTCTCTTTGAGCTAAGGCGAGCCAACGCTGTACTGGTTTTTGTTAATCCACTATAAATTTAATCCACTATACTGTAAATCGTCATTCCCGCGCAGGCGGGAATCCAGAAAGTGGAATTGAGGAAACCTTTTTATCCGATGAGTTTCTGTGCGGATAAATCTGGATTCCCGCCTGCGCGGGAATGACGGGGTTTAATAATCTGCCGTATCACAACACAGTAGCCGTAGATTGGGGCGAACCCCGACAGTTTGCGGAATCAAACGGCTTTGGTCGGAGTGGCAGCCTAATCCACTATAAAAATCGTGGGCAGAGCCCACGCTACATAAGGAGAATCTAGAAATGCCGCAAATTAAAATTCCCGCCGTTTACTACCGTGGCGGTACATCAAAAGGCGTGTTTTTCAAACGTTCCGACCTGCCCGAGGCGGCGCGGGAAGCGGGAAGCGCACGCGACAAAATCCTCTTGCGCGTACTCGGCAGCCCGGATCCCTACGGCAAGCAGATAGACGGTTTGGGCAACGCCAGCTCGTCCACCAGCAAGGCGGTGATTTTGGACAAGTCCGAACGCGCCGATCACGATGTCGATTACCTTTTCGGGCAAGTTTCCATCGACAAACCTTTTGTCGATTGGAGTGGCAACTGCGGCAACCTCACCGCCGCCGTGGGCGCATTTGCCATCGAGCAAGGCTTGGTCGATAAAGGCAAGATTCCTTCAGACGGCATCTGCACAGTCAAAATCTGGCAGAAAAACATCGGCAAAACCATTATTGCCCATGTACCGATGCAAAACGGCGCAGTTTTGGAAACAGGCGATTTTGAGCTCGACGGCGTAACGTTCCCGGCAGCCGAAGTACAAATCGAATTTCTTGATCCAGCCGACGGCGAAGGCAGTATGTTCCCAACCGGCAATTTGGTCGATGAAATTGATGTGCCGAATATAGGCCGTTTGAAAGCCACGCTCATCAACGCGGGCATTCCGACCGTTTTCCTGAATGCCGCCGACTTGGGCTACACGGGCAAAGAGTTGCAAGACGACATCAACAACGATGCCGCAGCTTTGGAAAAATTCGAGAAAATCCGCGCTTACGGTGCGCTGAAAATGGGTCTGATCAGCGACGTATCCGAAGCTGCCGCCCGCGCGCACACGCCGAAAGTCGCCTTCGTCGCGCCCGCCGCCGATTACACCGCCTCCAGTGGCAAAACCGTGAATGCCGCCGACATCGATTTGCTGGTACGCGCCCTGAGCATGGGCAAATTGCACCACGCGATGATGGGTACCGCCTCTGTTGCCATTGCGACCGCCGCCGCCGTGCCCGGTACGCTGGTCAACCTTGCCGCAGGCGGCGGAACGCGTAAAGAAGTGCGCTTCGGGCATCCTTCCGGCACATTGCGCGTCGGTGCAGCCGCCGAATGTCAGGACGGACAATGGACGGCCACCAAAGCGGTTATGAGCCGCAGCGCACGCGTGATGATGGAAGGTTGGGTCAGGGTGCCGGAAGATTGTTTTTAAATTGACGTAGCATGGGTTTGCCCGCGAGCCATAAACAGGTCGTCTGAAAAACAAGTAAACATCAAATCACTGACCATTCCTTTCCCTTGCCCTGTGGCGGAAGGCGGCAAATCACAAGGAAGAACACGGAAACCCCGATAAAAGACAGCTTCCCGTATTACCGTCATTCCCGCGCAGGCGGGAATCTAGACCTGTCAATATGGAGGATTGGTAGGGGAAAACAGGTTTCGTGAGTTCTACATTCTGGATTCCCGCCACAGCCTGTCCTCGCGTAGGCGGGGACGGAATAACGATAGAAAATGCGGCATACGCTTTGCCCAAAGAGGCCGTCTGAAACACACTCCGCCCAACGCCCATCCTTTTTCAGACGACCCCACACCAAAAAACAACCACAAACTACAAGGAGAAACATCATGTCCGACCAACTCATTCTTGTTCTGAACTGCGGCAGTTCATCGCTCAAAGGTGCCGTTATCGACCGCAAAAGCGGCAGCGTCGTCCTAAGCTGCCTCGGCGAACGCCTGACCACGCCCGAAGCCGTCATTACGTTCAGCAAAGACGGCAACAAACGCCAAGTTCCCCTGAGCGGCCGGAACTGCCACGCCGGCGCGGTGGGTATGCTGTTGAACGAACTGGAAAAACACGAACTGCACGACCGCATTCAAGCCGTCGGCCACCGCATCGCCCACGGCGGCGAAAAATACAGCGAGTCTGTTTTGATCGACCAGGCCGTAATGGACGAACTCAATGCCTGCATTCCGCTTGCGCCGCTGCACAACCCCGCCAACATCAGCGGCATCCTCGCCGCACAGGAACATTTCCCCGGTCTGCCCAATGTCGGCGTGATGGATACTTCGTTCCACCAAACCATGCCGGAGCGTGCCTACACTTATGCCGTGCCGCGCGAGTTGCGTAAAAAATACGCTTTCCGCCGCTACGGTTTCCACGGCACCAGTATGCGTTACGTTGCCCCTGAAGCCGCATGCATCTTGGGCAAACCTCTGGAAGACATCCGCATGATTATTGCCCACTTAGGCAACGGCGCATCCATTACCGCCATCAAAAACGGCAAATCCGTCGATACCAGTATGGGTTTCACGCCGATCGAAGGTTTGGTAATGGGTACGCGCTGCGGCGATATCGACCCGGGCGTATACAGCTATCTGACTTCACACGCCGGTTTGGATGTTGCACAAGTTGATGAAATGCTGAATAAAAAATCAGGCTTGCTCGGTATTTCCGAACTCTCCAACGACTGCCGCACCCTCGAAATCGCCGCCGACGAAGGCCACGAAGGCGCGCGCCTCGCCCTCGAAGTTATGACCTACCGCCTCGCCAAATACATCGCTTCGATGGCTGTGGGCTGCGGCGGCGTTGACGCACTCGTGTTCACCGGCGGTATCGGCGAAAACTCGCGTAATATCCGTGCCAAAACCGTTTCCTATCTTGATTTCTTGGGTCTGCACATCGACACCAAAGCCAATATGGAAAAACGCTACGGCAATTCGGGTATTATCAGCCCGACCGATTCTTCTCCGGCTGTTTTGGTTGTCCCGACCAATGAAGAACTGATGATTGCCTGCGACACTGCCGAACTTGTCGGCATCTTGTAGCCAAAAAAGGGACGAGTCCGCACAATGCCGTCTGAAACCCCAAACGCCCGATTAGGCTGATGAGGATTTTAGACGGCATTGTTCATTTTTTTGTTATCTTGCATTTTTGTGCGGACGGTGGAATTTCATCCTGTAAACATAAATATTTGTCGGAAAACAGAAACCCTCCGCCGCCATTTCTACGAAAGCAGGAAACCAGCAACGCAAAGCGACAGGGATTTGTTGGAAATGACCGAAACCGAACGAACCGGATTCCCGCCTGCGCGGGAATGACGGGATTTTCTGTTTTTGTGGAAATGACGGGATTTTGAATTTCGGGCGTACAATACGGAAAACATGACGATAAGGACACAAACTATGGCACAGTTTTTCGCTATTCATCCCGACAACCCCCAAGAACGCCTCATCAAGCAGGCGGTCGAAATCGTCAATAAAGGCGGCGTGGTCGTTTATCCGACCGATTCCTGTTATGCCTTGGGTTGCAAACTCGGCGATAAGGCGGCGATGGAACGCATACTCTCCATCCGCAAAATCGATTTGAAACACCACCTGACCCTGATGTGCGCCGATTTGAGCGAGTTGGGCACGTACGCCAAAATTGACAACGTACAGTTTCGTCAGCTTAAAGCCGCCACACCCGGGCCTTATACTTTTATTTTACAGGCGACGAAGGATGTGCCGGCGCGCACGCTGCACCCGAAACGCAAAACCATCGGGCTGCGTATTCCCGATAATGCCATTGCACAAGCCCTGCTGGGGGAATTGGGCGAACCGCTTTTAAGCTGCACCCTGATGCTGCCCGAAGACGGCGAACCATTGACCGATCCTTATGAAATCCGCGAGTGTTTGGAACACGCCGTCGATTTGGTGATTGACGGCGGCTGGTGCGGAACCGAGCCGACCACCGTCGTCGATATGACCGACGGCACGGAATTGGTGCGCCAAGGTTGCGGCGATACGGCGGTGTTCGGTTTGTAGGGAAACCGATGCCGTCTGAAGCATCGGCTGTTCAGACGGCATTGCGCGCCTTGCCGGCGGCAGTCCGAAATGCCGGCGCGTATCGCGCTCGGTCGGAATATCCGTTTGAAACGGCATTTTGATGCATTACTGCACCGCAATCGGAATTCTCGGTTCGTAGAGCAGGTCGTAGGTCGGCTTGTTGAGCAGGTCTTGGAGCGTGAAACCGTCCAGATACGTGAAAAACGACTTCATCGCGCCGCCGAGTATGCCCGTCAGCCGGCAGGACGGTGTAATCAGGCATTCGTTGTTCTCGCCCATGCACTCGACCAGCTGCATCGGTTCGAGATGGCGGACGACCGCGCCGATATTGATGCGTTCGGGCGGCGAGGCCAGCCTCAGCCCGCCGCCTTTTCCGCGTACGCTGTGGAGGAAGCCGCCTTTGACCAGCGCGGTAACGACTTTCATCAGATGGCTTTTGGAAATGCCGTAGGTTACGGCGATGGTACTGATGTTGACCAGCGCATCGTCGTTGATGGCAGTGTAGATAAGGACGCGCAGCCCGTAGTCCGTATGTTGTGTCAAATACATGATTTTCTCGGTATGGATCGTTATTCTTATCGGTACGGTTTAAGGTTCACGGACAATACCTTAATGGTTGAAACCCTGTCCGTCGGGGCGGTAGAATGCAGCCTGTCTGCGGCGGTATGCCGTCTGAAACATCCGCGCTACCGTTTGATAATTTGTTATTGTAACTCAAAATCATGAAACCGTTGAAACGACATCCCGCCCTTATCGGGCTTTCGCGTGACCACCACCATTCGCTTTCCCTGTGCGTGCGTCTGTTGCGGACGCCGGAAGAACGGCATCGGGACGAACTCGAACCGCATTTTTCCGAATTGGAAACCCATTTTCGCGAAGAAGAAGCCAAGTTTGCCCCAATTTGGCAGAATGTCGCCCCCGAATTGAAACAACGTTTCGAGAAAGACCACGCCCGACTGCGGCAGATGATGGCAAGCCCCGAATACGGTAACGCGGCGTGGAATACCGCTTTTGCCACAACCCTGCGCGATCACGCGCGCTTTGAAGAACGCGAGCTGTTTCCCGCCGTTGAACCGTTTTTGCCGGCATGATTCCGTTTTGCGGCAAATATATTAATGATAAACAAGGAACACACATGAAATTTACCAAGCACCCCGTTTGGGCAATGGCGTTCCGCCCGTTTTATTCACTGGCGGCTCTGTACGGCGCATTGTCCGTATTGCTGTGGGGTTTCGGCTACACGGGAACGCACGAGCTGTCCGGTTTCTATTGGCACGCGCATGAGATGATTTGGGGTTATGCCGGACTGGTCGTCATCGCCTTCCTGCTGACCGCCGTCGCCACTTGGACGGGGCAGCCGCCCACGCGGGGCGGCGTTCTGGTCGGCTTGACTATCTTTTGGCTGGCTGCGCGGATTGCCGCCTTTATCCCGGGTTGGGGTGCGTCGGCAAGCGGCATACTCGGTACGCTGTTTTTCTGGTACGGCGCGGTGTGCATGGCTTTGCCCGTTATCCGTTCGCAGAATCAACGCAATTATGTTGCCGTGTTCGCGCTGTTCGTCTTGGGCGGTACGCACGCGGCGTTCCACGTCCAGCTGCACAACGGCAACCTAGGCGGACTCTTGAGCGGATTGCAGTCGGGCTTGGTGATGGTGTCGGGTTTTATCGGTCTGATTGGTACGCGGATTATTTCGTTTTTTACGTCCAAACGGTTGAATGTGCCGCAGATTCCCAGTCCGAAATGGGTGGCGCAGGCTTCGCTGTGGCTGCCCATGCTGACCGCCATGCTGATGGCGCACGGCGTGATGCCTTGGCTGTCGGCGGCTTTCGCGTTTGCGGCAGGTGTGATTTTTACCGTGCAGGTGTACCGCTGGTGGTATAAGCCTGTGTTGAAAGAGCCGATGCTGTGGATTCTGTTTGCCGGCTATCTGTTTACCGGATTGGGGCTGATTGCGGTCGGCGCGTCTTATTTCAAACCCGCTTTCCTCAATCTGGGTGTGCATCTGATCGGGGTCGGCGGTATCGGCGTGCTGACTTTGGGCATGATGGCGCGTACCGCGCTCGGTCATACGGGCAATCCGATTTATCCGCCGCCCAAAGCCGTTCCCGTTGCGTTTTGGCTGATGATGGCGGCAACCGCCGTCCGTATGGTTGCCGTATTTTCTTCCGGCACTGCCTACACGCACAGCATACGCACCTCTTCGGTTTTGTTTGCACTCGCGCTTTTGGTGTATGCGTGGAAGTATATTCCTTGGCTGATTCGTCCGCGTTCGGACGGCAGGCCCGGTTGAGACAAACCGCCGCAGATTTCGGGTCTGGGCGGTTTGCTTTTCAGACGGCAGGGCGGTCAGTTGCCGTCCAGCCAGCGGTCGCGTGTGGTTTTGGCTTCTTCAAAATAGCGGTACAGGGCTTCGCGGTCGTCGGCGGTCAGGATGTCTGCCAAAACGTCCAACTGTTTGCCCAAGCCTTGAACCAGTTGCAGCAGGCTGTCTTTGTTGGCAAGGCAGATGTCCGCCCACACGGCGGGATGACCGGAGGCGATGCGGGTGAAGTCCCGAAAGCCCGTGGCGGCGAATTTCAGATATTCCTGTCCGTCGGGGTGGTCGAGAATCTGGTGGACATAGGCGAAGGCGGTCAGGTGGGGCATATGGGAGACGGCGGCGAAAACCGCGTCGTGGCGTTGCGCGTCCATCGTATAAATTTCCGCACCGACCGCGTGCCACAGGTTTTCTATCAAGGCAATGCCGTCTGAATGTTCGCCGCCGTGTGGCGTGATGATGAGTTTTCTGTGGCGGAACAGCCCGAACTGCGCGGCTTGCGCACCGCTTCTGTCCGAACCGGCAATCGGGTGGGCGGCGATGCAGCGGTGCAGGCGGTCGGGCAGACAGCGGCGGAAGGCTTCGATGACCGAAGATTTGGTGCTGCCGACATCGGAAATCCAAGTGTGTTCCGGCAAAACGGGGCGCAGCGCGGTCAAAATGGCGGGAACGGTGGCGACGGGCGTGGCAATCAGTACCAAGTCCGCACCGCCGATGCTGTCCGCGTCGATGGCAACGGAAGCCCGGTCAATCACGCCGCGTTCCAATGCACGTTCGAGGTTGTCGCGGTCGGTGTCGATACCGGTAACGGTGCGGACGAGTCCCTGCCTTTTGAGGTCGAGAACGAACGAACCGCCGATCAGCCCTACACCGATGAGGGCAATATGGTTCAAAATGGGCATTTGTGTAAACGGTTTTCGCAAAGTACCGTCATGGTAGCCTATCGGCGGAATATGCCGCAAGGTCGGCAGGAAAAAGGAGAAGAAATGGACAAAATCAGAGTTGCCGCCGTGCAGATGGTGTCGGGCGTGTCGCCGGAAACCAACGTCGCTGCCATGAAACGCCTGGTCGCACGGGCGGCGGAGCAGGGTGTGGATTGGGTGCTGCTGCCCGAATATTGGGTGCTGATGGGCGCAAACGATACCGACAAACTCGCGCTTGCCGAGCCTTTGGGCGGCGGACGCTTTCAGACGGCATTGAGCGAAACGGCGAAAGAATGCGGCGTGGTGCTGTTCGGCGGAACCGTGCCGCTGCAAAGCCCCGAGGCGGGCAAGGTCATGAATACTTTATTGGTGTACGGGCGCGACGGCAAACGGACGGGGCTGTACCACAAAATGCACCTCTTCGGCTTTTCCGGTTTGGGCGAACGCTATGCCGAAGCCGATACCATCCTCGCGGGGCGGGAAGTGCCGCACTTGTTGGCAGAAGGCGTGTCGGTGGCGGCGGGCATTTGTTACGATGTCCGCTTTCCCGAATTTTTCCGCCGCCAGCTGCCGTTTGACGTATTGATGCTGCCCGCTGCGTTTACGCACACGACGGGCAAGGCGCATTGGGAGCTGCTGCTGCGCGCGCGTGCCGTCGAAAACCAATGTTACGTCGTGGCGGCGGCACAGGGCGGTTTGCACGAAAACGGACGGCGCACGTTCGGACACAGCATGATTGTCGATCCGTGGGGCGACGTATTGGACGTATTACCCGAAGGCGAAGGCATCGTTACGGCAGACATCGATGCCAACCGCCTGAACAGCGTCCGCAACCGCCTGCCCGCCTTGAAATACCGGGTTTTGGATGCCGTCTGAAGGTTCAGACGGCATCGGTGCCGGGGAATCAGCGGGCTGTAGGATGGGCTTCAGCCTGCCATTTCCATCAATCCCACATTTCTACCGTTTTCATCGAATCCATCGAATCCGCCCCTTTCGACGACCCAGTCCTACGCAACTGAACCGTCATTCCCACGGAAGTGGGAATCTAGAATCTCGGGGTTTCAGTCATTTCCGATAGATTCCCGCCGCGTCAGGGGTCTGGATTCCCGCCTGCGCGGGAATGACGAATCCATCCATACGGAAACCTGCACCACGTCATTCCCACGAAAGTGGGAATCTAGAACGAGGGGTTTGAGCAACTGTTTTTATCCGATAAGTTTCTGTGCGGACAGGTCTAGATTCCCGCCTGCGCGGGAATGACGGGTTTTAAGATTACGGTGTTGTCGGACGGGTTTTAAGATTACGGTGTTGTCGGAGCGCAACTGAACCGTCATTCCCACGGAAGTGGGAATCTAGAATCTCGGGGTTTCAGTCATTTCCGATAGATTCCCGCCGCGTCGGAGGTCTGGCTTCCCGCCTGCGCGGGAATGACGAATTTCGAGATTGCGGTATTGTCGGGAATGACGAATTTCAAGATTGCGGTGTTGTCGGAACGCAACTGAACCGTCATTCCCACGGAAGTGGGAATCTAGAACGCGGGGTTTCAGTCATTTCCGATAGATTCCCGCCGCGTCGGAGGTCTGGATTCCCGCCTGCGCGGGAATGACGAATTTCGAGATTGCGGTGTTGTCGGGAATGACGGATCCATCCATACGGAAACCTGCATCCCGTCATTCCCACGAAAGTGGGAATCTAGAACGCGGGGTTTGGGCAACTGTTTTTATCCGATAAGTTTCTGTGCGGACAGGTCTGGATTCCCGCCTGTGCGGGAATGACGAATTTCAAGATTGCGGCGTTGTCGGAAATGACGGGTTTCAAGATTACGGTGTTGTCGGAACGAAACTGAATCGTCATTCCCACGGAAGTGGGAATCTAGAATCTCGGGGTTTCAGTCATTTCCGATAGATTCCCGCCGCGTCAGGGGTCTGGATTCCCGCCTGTGCGGGAATGACGGGTTTCAAGATTACGGTGTTGTCGGGAATGACGGTTCGGGTATTTCCACGCCCGCCCCGCGTCTGTAAACGGCAGGTGAATCAAAAATGCCGTCTGAAGGTTCAGACGGCATCGGTGTCGGGGAATCAGAAGCGGTAGCGCACGCCCAATGAGACTTCGTGGGTTTTGAAGCGGGTGTTTTCCAAGCGTCCCCAGTTGTGGTAGCGGTATCCGGTGTCTAAAGTCAGCTTGGGCGTGATGTCGAAACCGACACCGGCGACGACACCAAGACCCAAGCGGCGGATGCTGTGGCTTTCGTGATAGGCGTCTTGCGTACTTCCCTGATTATAAATCGTAGGTGTTCCGCCAGGAATATTGGTGGGGACGGTAAGAACATTTGTTGTTTTTTTGGTCGAATCGATGCTGTGTCTAACATGTCCGTAGGCGACGCGCACGCCTGCATAGGGTTTGAAGCGGGAACCGGTATTGAAATCGTAAACGGCGGACAAGCCGAGCGAGGAGACGGCGTGGAATGTACCGTTTTCCTGATTTTCCGTCTTCAGGTCTTGCCTGTTGCCATTGCTTTTATTCACCTGCACATTTTTTGTGTTGACGGAATATTTATTGTCGTTCCATTTTCTGTAACTGGCATAATCTGCCGCTATCCTCCAGTCGCCGAAATCGTAGCCGACCGACACCCGAGGGTGGATGGAATGCGTACGGATGTTTCTGAAATAATCGCTTACTGTGCTTGTGTTGTTTGCACCGGTTGCTTGCGGATAATCGTGGGTAATGCGTTCGGCGGCGTAGGCTAAATCCGCCTGCACATAATACGGGCTGCGGCTGCCGTCTTCACTTGCCGCCTGCGCTGCGGAAGAGAAGAGAAGAGAAGAGAAGAGAAGAGAAGAGAAGGTTTTTTGGGGGCTGGATTCATTTTCGACTCCGTATTCGGTTTAACTGATTAAAAAGAACGATTTTCACTGATGGTTCAAGGGCGGATTATATCGGGTTTGGGGCGATGTTTCAACACAATGTAGCGGATGAACAAAAAAGAGAACGATTCTCTAAGGTGCTGAAGCACCGAGTGAATCGGTTCCGTACTATTTGTACTGTCTGCGGCTTCGTCGCCTTGTCCTGATTTTTGTTAATCCGCTATAAAGACCGTCGGGCATCTGCAGCCGTCATTCCCGCGCAGGCGGGAATCTGGAATTTCAATGCCTCAAGAATTTATCGGAAAAAACCAAAACCCTTCCGCCGTCATTCCCACGAAAGTGGGAATCTAGAAATGAAAAGCAGCAGGAATTTATCGGAAACGACCGAAACTGAACGGACTGGATTCCCGCCTGCGCGGGAATGACGGGATTTTAGGTTTCTGATTTTGGTTTTCTGTCCTTGTGGGAATGACGAAAAGTGGTGGGAATGACGTTTCAGTTGCTACGGTTATTGTCAGGTTTCGGTTATGTTGGAATTTCGGGAAACTTATGAATCGTCATTCCCGCGCAGGCGGGAATCTAGAATTTCAATGCCTCAAGAATTTATCGGAAAAAACCAAAACCCTTCCGCCGTCATTCCCACGAAAGTGGGAATCTAGAAATGAAAAGCAGCAGGAATTTATCGGAAATGACCGAAACTGAACGGACTGGATTCCCGCTTTTGCGGGAATGACGGCGACAAGGTTGCTGTTATAGCGGATTAACAAAAACCAGTACGGCGTTGCCTCGCCTTAGCTCAAAGAGAACGATTCTCTAAGGTGCTGAAGCACCAAGTGAATCGGTTCCGTACTATCTGTACTGTCTGCGGCTTCGTCGCCTTGTCCTGATTTTTGTTAATCCACTATAAAGACCGTCGGGCATCTGCAGCCGTCATTCCCGCGCAGGCGGGAATCTAGTCTGTTCGGTTTCAGTTATTTCCGATAAATGCCTGTTGCTTTTCATTTCTAGATTCCCACTTTCGTGGGAATGACGGGATTTTAGGTTTCTGATTTTGGTTTTCTGTCCTTGTGGGAATGACGGGATGTAGGTTCGTAGGAATGACGTGGTGCAGGTTTCCGTGCGGATGGATTCGTCATTCCCGCGCAGGCGGGAATCTAGACCTTAGAACAACAGCAATATTCAAAGATTATCTGAAAGTCTGAGATTCTAGATTCCCACTTTCGTGGGAATGACGGTTCAGTTGCTACGGTTACTGTCAGGTTTCGGTTATGTTGGAATTTCGGGAAACTTATGAATCGTCATTCCCGCGCAGGCGGGAATCCAGACCTTAGAACAACAGCAATATTCAAAGATTATCTGAAAGTCTGAGATTCTAGATTCCCGCTTTTGCGGGAATGACGGTTCAGTTGCTACGGTTATTGTCAGGTTTCGGTTATGTTGGAATTTCGGGAAACTTATGAATCGTCATTCCCGCGCAGGCGGGAATTTGGAATTTCAATGCCTCAAGAATTTATCGGAAAAAACCAAAACCCTTCCGCCGTCATTCCCACGAAAGTGGGAATCTAGAAATGAAAAGCAGCAGGCATTTATCGGAAATGACCGAAACTGAACGGACTGGATTCCCGCTTTTGCGGGAATGACGGCGACAGGGTTGCTGTTATAGTGGATGAACAAAAACCAGTACGGCGTTACCTCGCCTTAGCTCAAAGAGAACGATTCTCTAAGGTGCTGAAGCACCAAGTGAATCGGTTCCGTACTATCCGTACTGTCTGCGGCTCGCCGCCTTGTCCTGATTTTTGTTCATCCGCTATACTTTTGTATGACCATCTGACTTTATCACTCACTATGTTTTACCAAATCCTTGCCCTGATTATCTGGAGCAGCTCGTTTATTGCCGCCAAATATGTCTATGGCGGCATCGATCCCGCATTGATGGTCGGCGTGCGCCTGCTGATTGCTGCGCTGCCTGCACTGCCCGCCTGCCGCCGTCATGTCGGCAAGATTCCGCGTGAGGAATGGAAGCCGTTGCTGATTGTGTCGTTCGTCAACTATGTGCTGACCCTGCTGCTTCAGTTTGTCGGGTTGAAATACACTTCCGCCGCCAGCGCATCGGTCATTGTCGGACTCGAGCCACTGCTGATGGTGTTTGTCGGACACTTTTTCTTCAACGACAAAGCGCGTGCCTACCACTGGATATGCGGCGCGGCGGCATTTGCCGGTGTCGCGCTGCTGATGGCGGGCGGTGCGGAAGAGGGCGGCGAAGTCGGCTGGTTCGGCTGCCTGCTGGTGTTGTTGGCGGGCGCGGGCTTTTGTGCCGCTATGCGTCCGACGCAAAGGCTGATTGCACGCATCGGCGCACCGGCATTCACATCTGTTTCCATTGCCGCCGCATCGTTGATGTGCCTGCCGTTTTCGCTTGCTTTGGCGCAAAGTTATACCGTGGACTGGAGCGTCGGAATGGTATTGTCGCTGCTGTATTTGGGCGTGGGGTGCAGCTGGTACGCCTATTGGCTGTGGAACAAGGGGATGAGCCGTGTTCCTGCCAACGTTTCGGGACTGTTGATTTCGCTCGAACCCGTCGTCGGCGTGCTGCTGGCGGTTTTGATTTTGGGCGAACACCTGTCGCCCGTGTCCGTCTTGGGCGTGTTTGTCGTCATCGCCGCCACCTTGGTTGCCGGCCGGCTGTCGCATCAAAAATAAAGTTGGGAAGCGGTATTTGATGATTGCCGAATAGGCTGAAATCTTTCCATCTCCATTCCTGCGAAAGCGGGTATCCGGAACGAAAAGACGGATATTTATCCGAAATAACGACCATCTTTGCATCGTCATTCCCGCGCAGGCGGGCATCCGGTTTTTTGAGTTTCGGTTATTTCCGACAAATTGCTGCAGCGTTGGATGTCCGGATTCCCGCCTGCGCGGGAATGACGGGATTTTATAGTGGATTAACAAAAATCAGGACAAGGCGGCGAGCCGCAGACAGTACAGATAGTACGGAACCGATTCACTTGGTGCTTCAGCACCTTAGAGAATCGTTCTCTTTGAGCTAAGGCAAGGCAACGCCGTACTGGTTTTTGTTAATCCACTATATCGTTCCGGTTCGTCCGGTTTTGCCGGGGCTTTTGTTGCCGCCTGTTTGTGCCGGTGTGTTAAAATTTTCCGTTTCCGCGTATTGTGTTTTCCGCCGCCGGGCGGTTTGTTTGCGAATCGGACGAGAATTTATGCCTTCTGCCCATTATCCTGAAATGAGCGAAAAACTGATGGCGGTTTTGATGGCGATGCTGGTTACGCTGATGCCGTTTTCCATCGATGCCTACCTGCCCGCGATTCCCGAAATGGCGCAGTCGCTGAACGCGGATGTCCACCGCATCGAACAGAGCCTGAGTTTGTTTATGTTCGGCACGGCGTTCGGACAGGTGGTCGGCGGTTCGGTGTCCGACATCAAAGGGCGCAAACCCGTCGCGCTGACCGGACTGGCCGTCTACTGCCTTGCCGTTGCCGCCATCGTATTTGCTTCGAGTGCCGAACAGCTCCTCAACCTGCGCGTCGTGCAGGCATTCGGTGCGGGCATGACTGTGGTCATCGTCGGCGCAATGGTGCGCGATTATTATTCCGGACGCAAAGCCGCCCAGATGTTTGCCCTTATCGGCATCATTTTGATGGTTGTGCCGCTGGTCGCACCCATGGTCGGCGCATTGTTGCAGGGCTTGGGTGGCTGGCAGGCGATTTTTGTTTTTCTGGCGGCGTATTCGCTGGTGCTGCTCGGTTTGGTACAGTATTTCCTGCCCAAGCCCGCCGTCGGCGGCAAAATCGGCAGGGATGTGTTCGGGCTGGTGGCTGGGCGGTTCAAACGCGTATTGAAAACCCGTGCCGCGATGGGTTATCTGTTTTTTCAGGCATTCAGCTTCGGTTCGATGTTCGCCTTTCTGACCGAATCTTCCTTCGTGTACCAGCAGCTCTACCACGTTACGCCGCACCAGTACGCTTGGGCGTTTGCACTCAACATCATCACGATGATGTTTTTCAACCGTATTACCGCGTGGCGGCTCAAAACCGGCGTGCATCCGCAAAGCATCCTGCTGTGGGGGATTGTCGTCCAGTTTGCCGCCAACCTGTCCCAACTCGCCGCCGTGCTGTTTTTCGGGTTGCCCCCGTTTTGGCTGCTGGTCGCGTGCGTGATGTTTTCCGTCGGTACGCAGGGCTTGGTCGGTGCAAACACGCAGGCGTGTTTTATGTCCTATTTCAAAGAAGAGGGCGGCAGCGCAAACGCCGTATTGGGTGTATTCCAATCTTTAATCGGCGCGGGGGTGGGTATGGCGGCGACCTTCTTGCACGACGGTTCGGCAACCGTGATGGCGGCAACCATGACCGCGTCTACCTCTTGCGGCATTGCGCTTTTGTGGCTCTGCTCGCATCGTGCGTGGAAAGAAAACGGGCAAAGCGAATACCTTTAACGGAAAATGCCGTCTGAAACCGTTTCAGACGGCATTTGATGTTAGAATGCACGGCAAACCACCGTTCAGGCGAAATTATGTCCCAAACTATCGACGAACTCCTCCTTCCCCACCGCAACGCCATCGACACCATCGATGCCGAAATCCTGCGCCTGCTCAACGAACGTGCGCAACACGCCCACGCCATCGGCGAGCTGAAAGGCACGGGCGCAGTGTACCGTCCCGAACGCGAAGTCGCCGTGTTGCGCCGCATTCAGGATTTGAACAAAGGCCCGCTGCCCGACGAATCGGTAGCACGCCTGTTTCGGGAAGTGATGAGCGAGTGCCTCGCCGTCGAACGCCCGCTGACCATCGCCTATCTGGGGCCGCAGGGCACGTTTACCCAGCAGGCGGCGATCAAGCATTTCGGACACGCCGCGCACACCATGGCGTGTCCGACCATAGACAACTGCTTCAAGCAGGTTGAAACCCGTCAGGCGGATTATCTGGTCGCGCCCGTGGAAAACTCGACCGAAGGCTCGGTCGGGCGCACGTTGGATTTGCTTGCCGTTACCGCGTTGCAGGCGTGCGGCGAAGTCGTTTTGCGCATCCACCACAACCTTTTGCGTAAAAACAACGGCAGCACCGAAGGCATTGCCAAAGTCTTTTCCCACGCGCAGGCGTTGGCGCAGTGCAACGACTGGTTGGGCAGACACCTGCCCAACGCCGAACGGATTGCCGTGTCCAGCAATGCCGAAGCCGCAAGGCTGGTTGCCGAATCGGACGACGGTACGGTTGCCGCCATCGCCGGACGCACGGCGGCGGAAATCTACGGACTCGATATGGTTGCCGAGTGCATCGAAGACGAACCGAACAACACCACGCGCTTCTTGGTGATGGGACATCACGAAACCGGTGCAAGCGGCAGCGACAAGACTTCGCTGGCCGTTTCCGCGCCCAACCGGGCAGGCGCGGTTGCCTCGCTGCTGCAACCGCTGACTGAGTCGGGTATTTCCATGACCAAGTTTGAGAGCCGTCCGAGTAAATCCGTTTTGTGGGAATACCTGTTCTTCATCGACATCGAAGGACACCGCCGGGACGCGCAGATTCAGACGGCATTGGAACGCTTGGGCGAACGCGCTTCGTTCGTCAAAGTCATCGGTTCGTACCCGACCGCCGTTTTGTAGCGGCGGCAGCGTTCAGACGGCATTTCAGGCATGATGTCCGAACACCGAGTCAACCACGAACCCGTCTTCCTGTTGGCTTCCTCGCCCTGGCGCGAAAGCAGCCTGCGGGTCGAAGCGTTCAGCCGCCGTTACGGGCGTGTGGCACTTTTGGCAAGAAGCGCGCGCAAACGGCAGAGCGAATTGCGCGGCGTGTTGGTGCCGTTTGTGCTGGTGAGTGCGTCTTGGTATGGTTCGCAAGAGTTGAAGACCCTACATCGCGCCGAATGGATAGGCGGGTGGCCGCAGCCGCAGGGTAGGGCTTTGTTCAGCGGATTGTATGTGAACGAGTTGATGCTGAAGTTGACCGTCCGCGAAGATCCGTTGCCCGAGTTATACGACGCGTTGGCGGAAGTGATGGAGGCGGTGTGCTGCAAAGCCGCTTATATCGACGACTTGCGCCGTTTCGAGTGGCGGCTGCTGAACCTGTTGGGCGTTGCCCCCGATTTGAACCGCGACGGGGACGGCGGGACGATTGCGGCAGGCGGCACATACCTTGTCCGCCCGGAAACAGCCGTCTTCCCCGTCGGAAAAGGATTTGCCGTACCGCCGCACGCCGCCGGCGTTGTCGCCCCCGGGCAGAGCCTGATCGATTTGCGCGAAGGCAGTTTCCGCACTGCCGAAAGCCTGCAACAGGCATTGAAAATCACACGGCTTTTTATCCGCCACCTGTTGCCCGAGGGGCTGAAATCGCGGCAGGTGTTGGAACAGATACGGCAGTTTGACCGCAAAGAAACCGCCCGGGAAACCGTCCCGACTTCGGACGGCACGGCTTCAAATGCCGTCTGAAGGCAGAAATAAAAGGAAAGATTATGCTTTTAGGTGTCAACATCGACCACATCGCTACCGTCCGCAATGCGCGCGGCACGACTTATCCCAGCCCCGTGGAGGCGGCACTGGTTGCCGAAACGCACGGTGCCGACCTGATTACCATGCACCTGCGCGAAGACCGCCGCCACATCAAAGACGCGGACGTGTTTGCTGTCAAAAACGCCATCCGCACGCGCCTGAACCTTGAAATGGCGTTGACGGAAGAAATGCTCGAAAACGCGCTTAAAGTGATGCCGGAAGACGTGTGCATCGTGCCGGAAAAACGTCAGGAAATCACGACCGAAGGCGGCTTGGACGTATTGGCGCAACAAGACAAAATTGCCGAATTCACCAAAATCCTGACCGACGCGGGCATACGCGTGTCCTTGTTTATCGATGCCGACGACAGGCAAATCCAAGCCGCCCGTGATGTCGGCGCGCCCGTTGTCGAGCTGCACACAGGCGCGTATGCCGACGCGCGCAGCCACGCCGAACAAATCAGGCAGTTCGAGCGCATCCAAAACGGCGCGCATTTTGCCAGCGATTTGGGCTTGGTCGTCAACGCCGGACACGGACTGACCATACACAACGTTACCCCCATCGCCCAAATCCTCGCCATCCGCGAACTGAACATCGGGCATTCGCTGATTTCGCAGGCACTTTTCCTCGGATTGCCCGAGGCCGTGCGCCAAATGAAGGAGGCGATGTTCAGGGCAAGGCTGCTGCCGTAAGGGCAGGCAAACCGTTTCAGACGGCATTTCACGACAGGAGTATGTTATGAATCAAAAGTATATTTTATCTGCAAACAATAATAGTTTGATAGAAGAAATTCACAATACAGTACAGAGTATTGGGTATTGTATTGTTCGCGGTCTTAATCTAAACCATCTTGATGACAGCCGGAGAAACAAGAAATTATTTGACTTTCTATCTCAATTAGGAATGCTGACAAACCACAAAGACGATGGTTTTAAATCTATATTTTGGGATATTAAATATCGCGGCGATGACTATGTAATAAATAATGATATAACTTTCTCGGAAGATGTTGGAGAATGTCCACTTCATAGTGATTCATCTTTTAGTGAAAACCCGGAAAGTTATTTGGTTATGTATGTAGTAAAATCAGCCAATGATGGAGGTAATTCCCTATTTTTAAGTTCATCAGATATTGTCAATCAGTTATCTAAAACAGAAACCGGTAAAAAACACTTAAAAACATTAACGGGCAATTTATATCCATTTAAAACACCAGCATCATTTGATAAAAAACAAGGTGTGAGATGGGGTAATATCTTATCGGTCAATACTCAAATGATTAGATTTAGAAGTGATTGTATCTATAAAGGTATTGAAGAAAATAGAAATAAAGTATCAAAGGAAATGGTACTTGCACTTGATTATCTTATAAATGTTATAAAAAATGCGAGTGATATTCAAGAATTTTCTGCACAAGATGATGGTTTGATTATTATTGACAATGTCAATGGCTTGCATGCCAGAACTGATTATACGGATAAAAACAGGCATTATATTAGAGCAAGAATTACTGTATAAAGGACGGTTATGCAAGAAATAATGCAATCTATCGTTTTTGTTGCTGCCGCAATACTGCACGGAATTACAGGCATGGGATTTCCGATGCTCGGTACAACCGCATTGGCTTTTATCATGCCATTGTCTAAGGTTGTTGCCTTGGTGGCATTACCAAGCCTGTTAATGAGCTTGTTGGTTCTATGCAGCAATAACAAAAAGGGTTTTTGGCAAGAGATTGTTTATTATTTAAAAACCTATAAATTGCTTGCTATCGGCAGCGTCGTTGGCAGCATTTTGGGGGTGAAGTTGCTTTTGATACTTCCAGTGTCTTGGCTGCTTTTACTGATGGCAATCATTACATTGTATTATTCTGTCAATGGTATTTTAAATGTATGTGCAAAAGCAAAAAATATTCAAGTAGTTGCCAATAATAAGAATATGGTTCTTTTTGGGTTTTTGGCAGGCATCATCGGCGGTTCAACCAATGCCATGTCTCCCATATTGTTAATATTTTTGCTTAGCGAAACAGAGAATAAAAATCGTATCGCAAAATCAAGCAATCTATGCTATCTTTTGGCAAAAATTGTTCAAATATATATGCTAAGAGACCAGTATTGGTTATTAAATAAGAGTGAATACGGTTTAATATTTTTACTGTCCGTATTGTCTGTTATTGGATTGTATGTTGGAATTCGGTTAAGGACTAAGATTAGCCCAAATTTTTTTAAAATGTTAATTTTTATTGTTTTATTGGTATTGGCTCTGAAAATCGGGTATTCAGGTTTAATCAAACTTTAATTCATTATTAAATGCCTTAACTCCTTATTAAATAATTGGCACGATGTTTTAGAATTTCAAATGCAAAAGGTTACAATGAAAATTGTTACCGACAAAACCCCAAAAGTGGATATTCACGCCATTTTAACGCCCCAAGAAATTGACGGCATTCATCATCACATTCATCACTACCCGCAACCAAGGGCGAAGGAGCGCAAATTATGATTTACGGCATAGGCACAGATATTGTTTCCCTCAAGCGCATCGTCCGCCTGAGCAAAAAGTTCGGACAGGCGTTTGCCGAGCGCATCCTCACCCCCGAAGAACTGCTTGAATTCCCTCAGGCGGGCAAACCCGTCAACTACCTTGCCAAACGCTTTGCCGCCAAAGAAGCCTTCGCCAAAGCCGTCGGTACGGGCATACGCGGCGCGGTTTCCTTCCGCAACATCGGCATCGGGCACGACGCATTGGGCAAACCCGAATTTTTCTATGCCCCCGCCCTGTCCAAATGGCTGGAGGAACAAGGCATCAGCCGCGTCAGCCTCAGCATGAGCGACGAAGAAGACACCGTATTGGCGTTTGCCGTTGCCGAAAAATAAAACAGTACCCATTGGCAGGTCGGATGCCCGAATCCGACCTTTCCGGATTTTGAGACGACCTTCTCCAACCCTTCCCATGACCCAAGACACCCGACCCCTTATCCGCGTCGTTGCCGGCATCCTGCTCAACCGGGACGGCGACTACCTGCTCAGTTCCCGCCCCGAAGGTAAACCCTATGCCGGATATTGGGAATTTGCCGGCGGCAAGGTCGAAGCGGGCGAAACCGACTTCCAAGCCTTGCAACGCGAGTTTGAAGAAGAACTCGGCATCCGCATCCTCGCCGCCACGCCTTGGCTGACTAAAATCCATTCCTACGAACACGCCCGCGTCTGCCTGAAATTCCTATGGGTAAACCCCGACCAATGGATGGGCGAACCGCAATCCCGCGAAGGGCAGGAATGGTCTTGGCAGAAGGCGGGTGATTTTACCGTTGCCCCCATGCTGCCTGCCAACGGCGCGCTTTTGCGTTCGCTGTCCGTCCCGCGCCGTTTGTACGGCAGCCTGAAAACGGGTTTGTACGGTGAGAACAGTATGGGCGCGTACCGCGTCCTGCCTTTGGGTTCGGCAGAGGGAAGCGGTGCGAACGTTTTGATGGAGGCGGCGCAATGGCAGGACAGACCCGAACACGCCGACAGCGTGTGGATGATGGTACAGACCCGCGAACAATGGCGGCAGGCGCAGGAAAAGGGCGCGGATGCGGTCGTTTGGCGCGTGTGCGATGATGTTCAGGCACAAGAGGCGGCAGAAGCCCTGCGGCAGGGCGTATCCGTGCCGCTCGTACTTGCAGCAAACGGACAGACGGTTGCACGTTATGGAAAACTATGGCTCGGATTGGGGGCGCACGTGGTGGTAAGGGATGAAACAATAGGGAAGAATCATGAATAAAAACCGTAAATTACTGCTTGCCGCACTGCTGCTGATTGCCTTTGCCGCCGTCAAGCTCGTTTTGTTGCAATGGTGGCAGGCGCAGCAGCCGCAAGCTGTGGCGGCGCAATGCGATTTGACCGAGGGTTGCACGCTGCCGGACGGAAGCCGCGTCCGCGCCGCCGCCGTTTCAACCAAAAAACCGTTTGATATTTATATCGAACACGCGCCCGCCGGCACGGAACAGGTCAGCATCAGCTTCAGTATGAAAAATATGGATATGGGTTTCAACCGCTATATGTTCGAGCGGCAACCGTCGGGGACTTGGCAGGCAGTACGCATCCGCCTGCCCATCTGTGTCGAAGGCAGGCGCGATTTTACGGCGGACATTACAATCGGCAGCCGGACATTTCAGACGGCATTTACCGCCGAATAAACCTTTCAATCCGCCATTGCCGGAACATCCGTCCGGAAAGGACACGTTATGAATACTTTATATACACTTTTCGCCACCTGCCCGCGCGGCTTGGAGACCGTTTTATCTCAAGAACTCGAAAGCCTCGGCTGTACCGATGTACAAGTGTTTGACGGCGGCGTTTCCTGCCGGGGCGGATTGGAACAGGTTTACGCCGCCAACCTGCATTCGCGTACTGCCAGCCGTATCCTGCTGCGCCTGACCAAAGGGACATACCGCAATGAGCGCGACATCTACAAACTCGCCAAAAATATCAACTGGTTTAATTGGTTTACTTTACAGCAGACGTTCAAAGTCAAAGTCGAGGCAAAGCGTGCCAACGTTAAGAGCATCCAATTTGTCGGACTGACCGTCAAAGATGCCGTCTGCGACGCTTTCCGCGACATTTACGACGCACGTCCGAGCGTGGACAAAGCCGCGCCCGATGTTCGCATCCACGCCTTTTTGGACGAACGCAATGTCGAAATCTTCATCGACACTTCGGGCGAAGCCCTGTTCAAACGCGGCTACCGTCTCGATACCGGCGAAGCCCCGCTGCGCGAAAACCTTGCCGCCGGATTGCTGCTCTCGGCAGGCTACGACGGCACGCAGCCGTTTCAAGACCCGTTTTGCGGCAGCGGCACGATTGCTATCGAAGCCGCTTGGATTGCCGCCCGCCGCGCGCCGGGTATGATGCGCCGTTTCGGTTTTGAAAAACTGCAAAATTTCGATAAAACGCTGTGGTCGGATTTGCGCCGCCGTGCCGAAGCGCAGGTTAAACCGGCTTTTGCACCGATTTCGGGCAGCGACAGCGACCGCCGCATCATTCAGACGGCATTGGCCAACGCACGCAGTGCCGGGGTGGACGACATCGTTTCCTTCAGCGTTGCCGACGCGCAATCCGTCCGTCCGAACGGCGTGGGCGGCATTATGGTGTCCAATCCGCCCTACGGTGTGCGCCTTGAGGAAGTCCGTGTCTTGCAGGCGCTTTATCCGCAGTTGGGGACGTGGTTGAAGAAATATTACGCAGGCTGGTTGGCGGCAATGTTTACCGGAGATCGGGAAATGCCCAAATTCATGCGCCTGTCGCCAAAACGCAAAATTCCGCTTTATAACGGCAACCTCGATTGCCGCCTGTTCCTGATTGATATGGTGCAGGGATCGAACCGTTGAGGAAAGTGTACAAAAATGCCGTCTGAAAAATGTTCAGACGGCTTTTTTTAATATCCGGCCGATATTATAGTGGATTAACAAAAATCAGGATTAGGCGACGAAGCCGCAGACAGTACAAATAGTACGGAACCGATTCACTTGGTGCTTGAGCACCTTAGAGAATCGTTCTCTTTGAGCTAAGGCGAGGCAACGCTGTACTGGTTTTTGTTAATTCACTATAACCGAAGGTAAGGGAGGGGCGTGTCCATTTTGCCGCCGCATTTGCCGCGTGCGGAAGATACGGATAACAACCCCTTGGAATTAAAGGGAGAAGTTGCGGAAAATATCCACATCAGGCTGGGGACCGTACTTATTTACGGTATTTTCGTATGCCGAAATAAAATATTTCTTGAATAAACCGTAATCGCCGGTTTCGTAATAGGCTACGACAGCCTCGGCATAGGCGGGATAACTGTCGGGGGAGAATACGCAAGGAAAAAAACCGGAGCGCATCAGCGACAAGGTCATGCAGTTTCTGGCAGTACGTTTATTGCAATCTTTAAAATATTGAAGATACGCCAAATTATTATGGAGATAAACGGCGCGGTCGAAAGGATTTTCTATTTTGGGAGCTTCTTGAAGCAACCATTTTAATTCCGTATCCAAACTTTGCGGGTTAGATAAAGGGGTGTAGTCTGTCCCGCTTATGGTAACGCTGTCGCGGCGGACTACGCCGCCGGAGCCTTTTTCCAGTAAGTTTTCGGAAATCAGGCTGTGGGTGGTTTTTAAGAAATCCAACCAGTCAAACGGCTCGGGGCTGTCCAAACCGGACAGCAGGTGCCGGTAACTTTCCCTCAGGTTGATTAACATTACGGCATCCGAATATAACTTCCCGCCTGCGGTTTGCCCGAGTTTAAGCAATGCCTGCGTATCGTATTGATTATAAGTGTTTCCTTCCAATTTGGCAGAACTGTACACAAAATCGATACCGATTTCTTCAATATTACGCACGGAGTCCGTTAAAACAGATAAAGGAAGCCGATCGGACAATTCGGTCAGGTATTCTTGTTCGCCGGCTGTAAAAATGGAGCGGATATTTAAAAAATCCTGTTGGTATCTCAATTTATCCATACCTTTCATCATAAAAACGCGGTTTGGGGCGGAAGTAGGTTTATGCCTGCCTTCATCCGACAACTATATTGAAACACCGCCTTTTCAATCAACCCCGCTTCAATACGGATGTATTGATGTAGCGTTGGACACCCGAGGCAATGGATTGGGCGCACTGTCGGCGGAAGGATTCGCTGCCCAGCAGCTTCTCTTCGGCAGGGTTGGACAGGAAGGCGGTTTCGACCAGGATAGACGGCATATCGGGTGCGCGCAAAACGGCGAAATTGGCTTCGTCCACCCTGCCTTTGTGCAGATGGTTGAGCCTGCCCAATTCTTCAAGCACCAGTTTGCCGAGTTTGCGGCTGTCGCGCAGTGTGGCGGTTTGGGTCATATCGAGCAGGGCGGTATCGACGTTGCGGTTGCCGCTGGTCGGTACGCCGCCGACCGCGTCGGCATTGTTTTGCGTCTGTTCTAAGAATTTGGCGGCGGAGCTGGTCGCGCCTTTGGTGTTCAACATATAAACCCCTGTGCCGCGCGCGGAGGGGCTGGTGAAAGCGTCGGCGTGGATGGAGACGAATACGTCCGCCCGCCGTGCTCGCCCTTTGGCGACACGCACGCCCAAGGGGATGAACACGTCTTCGTTGCGCGTCATAAAGACGTTGTAACCCAAGGCTTCCAATTGTTTTTTGGTTTCGCGGGCGATGGAGAGGACGACGTGTTTTTCCTGCAAACCGCCCGAGCTGACGGCGCCGGGGTCTTCGCCGCCGTGTCCGGGGTCGATCATAATGACGGGTCTGCGTCCGTTTCTGCCGCGCCCGGGTTGGGGCGTGGTGTTTTGGGCGAGGTCGGCTTCGGGAGAGCCGCGCAGGGTTTTGTTCAGGCTGCCGTTGAGCAGCGCCATCATCGGATCGTCGGCATCCATCCCTTGCGGATAGAGATCGACGACGAGGCGGTTTTTAAAGCCGCCGACGGGGGGGAGGGAAAAAACTTGCGCGTAGGAAGGCTGTTTCAAATCGATGACGAGGCGGACGGTGTCGGGCGTGTTCTGACCGGCGCGTATATTGCGGATAAAGGGGTCGTCCGCCATAACCTTCTGAGACAGTCCGTGCAATACGGTATTGATGTTCGCGTTTTGTATGTCGACGACCAACCTGCCCGGGTTGTCGAGCGTGAAGTGTTGGTATTTGAGCGCGGTTGTGCTTTCCAGCGTCAGGCGGGTGTAGGTGTGCGACGGCCATATCCGTACGGCGGTAAACTGCGGGGCGCGTACCGTTTTGGCAACGGCGGATGCGATGGGGCTTAGGGCGAACAGTGTGCCGGCGGTGCGGCGGATGATTTGTCTTCGTGTCAGTTTGGTCATAGCGGCAGGCTTTCGCGTCCTCGTTCGGTATGGGCGGTCAGCAGGCATTTTCTGCCGCCGCCGTCGTGTGTCAATGTTGCGGTGATGTCGGCGGGCGGGGTAAATTCGCCTCCCTGTTGCGGCCATTCGATCAGGCAGACGCTGTTTGCGGCAAACAGTTCGTCAAGCCCCGCGTCTTCCCATTCTTCGGGGAACGAGAAGCGGTAGAGGTCGAAATGGTGCAAGGTGAAGCGTTCCAGCGGATAAGATTCGACGATGGCGTAGGTCGGGCTTTTGACTGCGCCCTGATGACCCAATCCGCGCAGGATGCCGCGTGTCAGCGTGGTTTTGCCCGCACCCAAATCCCCTTCGAGGTAAATGACCAGCGGTGCGTTTAAACGGGAAGACCACGCCGCACCCAAATCGAGTGTGGCGGCTTCGTCGGCAAGGAATCGGGAGATAGAGGGTAAATCAGACATGGAAACGGTTTGTTGTAAGGTCTAGGGTATTATGGGCAGTTTTGCAGGTTTTGCAAACTTTGCACCCGAGGGGCGGATGCTTCTTGTCCGAGCATTATAACAGCCAAATCCGCGTTCTGCTTTCAGACGGCAACGGCTGTCAAGAAAAAGCGGCGCGTGTACAATACGCGGATTGTATGTTTAGGACAGATTGGAAAAAGGATGGAAAATATCGGCAGGCAGCGACCCATCGGCGTTTTTGACTCGGGAATCGGCGGTTTGACCAATGTACGCGCGCTGATGGAGCGGCTGCCGATGGAGAACATCATTTATTTCGGCGACACGGCGCGCGTGCCTTACGGGACGAAATCTAAGGCGACCATCGAAAATTTCTCGATGCAGATTGTCGATTTTTTATTGGAACACGATGTTAAGGCGATGGTTATCGCGTGCAATACGATTGCGGCGGTGGCGGGGCAGAAAATCCGTCAAAAGACGGGCAATATGCCTGTGTTGGACGTGATTTCCGCCGGCGCGAAAGCCGCGCTAGCAACCACGCGCAACAATAAAATCGGCATTATCGCCACCAATACCACAGTCAACAGCAACGCCTATGCGCGCGCCATCCATAGGAACAACCCCGACACGCTCGTCCGCACGCAGGCCGCGCCGCTGCTCGTCCCTTTGGTGGAAGAGGGCTGGTTGGAACACGAAGTTACCCGCCTGACCGTATGCGAATACCTCAAACCATTGCTTGCAGACGGCATCGATACGCTGGTGTTGGGCTGCACGCACTTTCCCTTGCTCAAACCCTTAATCGGCAGGGAGGCGGGCAATGTCGCGTTGGTTGATTCTGCAATTACAACGGCCGAAGAAACCGCACGCGTCCTTGCTCAGGAAGGATTGCTCAATACCGACAACAACAATCCCGACTACCGTTTTTACGTCAGCGATATTCCTTTGAAATTCAGAACCATCGGCGAGCGTTTTCTGGGCAGGACGATGGAGCAGATTGAAATGGTGTCTTTGGGTTAAAACGATGACGGAAAGCTGCCCGAGATTACAGAAACCTAAAATCCCGTCATTCCCGCGCAGGCGGGAATCTAGACATTCAATGCTAAGGCAATTTATCGGGAATGACTGAAACTCAAAAAACTGGATTCCCACTTTCGTGGGAATGACGCGAACAGAAACCTCAAATCCCGTCATTCCCGCGCAGGCGGGAATCTAGACATTCAATGCTAAGGCAATTTCTCGGAAATGACTGAAACTCAAAAAACTGGATTCCCACTTTCGTGGGAATGACGGAATGTAGGTTCGTGGGAATGACGAAGTGGAAGTTACCCGAAACTTAAAACAAGCGAAACCGAACGAACTGGATTCCCACTTTCGTGGGAATGACGGGATATACGTGGGAATGACGGGATGCAGGTTTCCGTATGGATGGATTCGTCATTCCCGCGCAGGCGGGAATCTAGGTCTGTCGGTGCGGAAACTTATCGGGTAAAACGGTTTCTTGAGATTTTGCGTCTTGGATTCCCACTTTCGTGGGAATGACGGAATGTAGGTTCGTGGGAATGACGGGATGCAGGTTTCCGTATGGATGGATTCGTCATTCCCGCGCAGGCGGGAATCTAGACATTCAATGCTAAGGCAATTTATCGGGAATGACTGAAACTCAAAAAACTGGATTCCCACTTTCGTGGGAATGACGCGAACAGAAACCGCTCCGCCGTCATTCCCGCGCAGGCGGGAATCTAGACATTCAATGCTAAGGCAATTTATCGGGAATGACTGAAACTCAAAAAACTGGATTCCCACTTTCGTGGGAATGACGGGATGTAGGTTTCCGTATGGATGGATTCGTCATTCCCGCGCAGGCGGGAATCTAGACATTCAATGCTAAGGCAATTTATCGGAAATGACTGAAACTCAAAAAACTGGATTCCCACTTTCGTGGGAATGACGAAGTGGAAGTTACCCGAAACTTAAAACAAGCGAAACCCAACGAACTGGATTCCCGCCTGCGCGGGAATGACGAATTTCAGGTTGCTGTTTTTGGTTTTCTGTTTTTGTGAAAATAACAGGATTTTAGCTTGTGGGTATTTACCGGAAAAAACAGAAACCGCTCCGCCGTCATTCCCGCGCAGGCGGGAATCCAGACATTCAATGCTAAGGCAATTTATCGGGAATGACTGAAACTCAAAAAACTGGATTCCCACTTTCGTGGGAATGACGGCAGAGCGGCTTCTGTTGCTCCCGATAAATACCGCAATCTCAAATCCCGTCATTCCCGCGCAGGCGGGAATCTAGACATTCAATGCTAAGGTAATTTCTCGGAAATGACTGAAACTCAAAAAAACTAGATTCCCACTTTTGTGGGAATGACGCGATTAGAGTTTCAAAATTTATTCTAAATAGCTGAAACTCAACGCACTGGATTCCCGCCTGCGCGGGAATGACGAAGTGGAAGTTACCCGAAACTTAAAACAAGCGAAACCGAACGAACCAGATTCCCACTTTCGTGGGAATGACGGGATGCAGGTTCGTGGGAATGACGTAGTGCAGGTTTCCGTATGGATGGATTCGTCATTCCCGCGCAGGCGGGAATCTAGACATTCAATGCTAAGGCAATTTATCGGGAATGACTGAAACTCAAAAAACTGGATTCCCACTTTCGTGGGAATGACGGAATGTAGGTTCGTGGGAATGACGTGGTGCAGGTTTCCGTATGGATGGATTCGTCATTCCCGCGCAGGCGGGAATCTAGACATTCAATGCTAAGGCAATTTATCGGGAATGACTGAAACTCAAAAAACTGGATTCCCACTTTCGTGGGAATGACGGAATGTAGGTTCGTGGGAATGACGTGGTGCAGGTTTCCGTATAGATGGATTCGTCATTCCCGCGCAGGCGGGAATCTAGGTCTGTCGGTGCGGAAACGTATCGGATAAAACGGTTTCTTCAGATTTTACGTTCTGGATTCCCACTTTCGTGGGAATGACGGCAGAGCGGCTTCTGTTGCTCCCGATAAATGCCGCAATCTCAAATCCCGTCATTCCCGCGCAGGCGGGAATCTAGACATTCAATGCTAAGGCAATTTATCGGAAATGACTGAAACTCAAAAAACTGGATTCCCGCCTGCGCGGGAATGACGAAGTGGAAGTTACCCGAAACTTAAAACAAGCGAAACCGAACGAGCCGGATTCCCACTTTCGTGGGAATGACGGGATATACGTGGGAATGACGGGATATAGGTTTCCGTGCGGACGCGTTCGGATTCCCGCCTGCGCGGGAATGACGGGATTTTGGTGTATTCCCTAAAAAAATAAAAAAGTATTTGCAAATTTGTTAAAAATAAATAAAATAATAATCCTTATCATTCTTTAATTGAATTGGGTTTATATGAACAATCCATTGGTGAATCAGGCTGCTATGGTGCTGCCGGTGTTTTTGTTGAGTGCTTGTTTGGGCGGCGGCGGCAGTTTCGATCTTGATTCTGTCGATACCGAAGCCCCGCGTCCCGCGCCAAAGTATCAAGATGTTTCTTCCGAAAAACCGCAAGCCCAAAAAGACCAAGGCGGATACGGTTTTGCGATGAGGTTGAAACGGAGGAATTGGTATCGGCAGGCGAATCCTAAAGAAGATGAGATAAAACTCTCTGAAAATGATTGGGAACAAACGGATAATGGTGATATCAAAAACCCTTCCAAACAAAAAAATATTATTAATGCCTTAACTGGAAATAATGGAGGAGCATCATTGCAAGATTCCAGTCAAGAAAATCAGGGTATATCTAAGGTTACGGGTCATCACAATTTCCAATACGTATGGTCGGGTTTTTTTATAAACAGATTGGAAGTACATTTGAAAGAAAAGATTCATCTATAACCGCAGCCCGAAGTGGGCCTGACGGTTATATTTTTTATAAAGGCAAAGATCCCTCGAGAAAACTTCCTGTTTCAGGGGAGGTTATGTACAAAGGTACTTGGGATTTTTTAACTGATGTGAAAACAAGTCAGAAATTTACAGATTTAGGAAATACTTCTACGGGACCCGGAGACCGATATAGTGCTTTTTCCGGGGAGTTGGATTATATCGTCAATAAAGATAGCGATAAAAAAGACGAGCACGTAGGTTGGGGATTAACAACGGAAATAACGGTTGATTTTGAGAAAAAAACCCTCAGCGGAAAATTAATTAAAAACAACAGGGTAAATAATGATAATGACAAACATACCACCCAATACTACAGCCTTGATGCGACGCTTAGGGGAAACCGTTTCAGCGGAAAAGCGGAAGCAACCGACAAACCCAAAAACGACGGCGAAACCAAGGAACATCCCTTTGTTTCCGACTCGTCTTCTTTGAGCGGCGGCTTTTTCGGTCCGAAGGGTGAGGAATTGGGTTTCCGCTTTTTGAGCGACGATCAAAAAGTTGCCGTTGTCGGCAGCGCGAAAACCCAAGACAAACCGAGAAATGGCGCAGTGGCTTCAGGCGGCGCAGGTGCGGCAGCATCAAACGGTGCGGCAGGCACGTCGTCTGAAAACAGTAAGCTGACCACGGTTTTGGATGCGGTTGAATTGACACTAAACGACAAGAAAATCAAAAATCTCGACAACTTCAGCAATGCCGCCCAACTGGTTGTCGACGGCATTATGATTCCGCTCCTGCCCGAGGCTTCCGAAAGTGGGAAAAATCAAGCCAATCAAGGTACAAATGGCGGAACAGCCTTTACCCGCAAATTTAACCACACGCCGAAAAGCGATGAAAAAGACACCCAAGCAGGTACGGCGGAGAATGGCAATCCAGCCGCTTCAAATACGGCAGGTGATGCCAATGGCAAAACAAAAACCTATGAAGTCGAAGTCTGCTGTTCCAACCTCAATTATCTGAAATACGGAATGTTGACGCGCAAAAACAGCAAGTCCGCGATGCAGGCAGGAGAAAGCAGTAGTCAAGCTGATGCTAAAACGGAACAAGTTGGACAAAGTATGTTCCTCCAAGGCGAGCGCACCGATGAAAAAGAGATTCCAAACGACCAAAACGTCGTTTATCGGGGGTCTTGGTACGGGCATATTGCCAACGGCACAAGCTGGAGCGGCAATGCTTCCGATAAAGAGGGCGGCAACAGGGCGGACTTTACTGTGAATTTCGGTACGAAAAAAATTAACGGCACGTTAACCGCTGACAACAGGCAGGCGGCAACCTTTACCATTGTGGGCGATATTGAGGGCAACGGTTTTTCCGGTACGGCGAAAACTGCTGACTCAGGTTTTGATCTCGATCAAAGCAATAACACCCGCACGCCTAAGGCATATATCACAAACGCCAAGGTGCAGGGCGGTTTTTACGGGCCCAAAGCCGAAGAGTTGGGCGGATGGTTTGCCTATTCGGACGATAAACAAACGAAAAATGCAACAGATGCATCCGGCAATGGAAATTCAGCAAGCAGTGCAACTGTCGTATTCGGTGCGAAACGCCAAAAGCCTGTGCAATAAGCACGGTTGCCGAACAATCAAGAATAAGGCCTCAGACGGCACCGCTCCTTCCGATACCGTCTGAAAGCGAAGAGTAGGGAAACACTATGCAACAGCAACATTTGTTCCGATTAAATATTTTATGCCTGTCTTTAATGACCGCGCTGCCCGTTTATGCAGAAAATGTGCAAGCCGGACAAGCACAGGAAAAACAGTTGGATACCATACAGGTAAAAGCCAAAAAACAGAAAACCCGCCGCGATAACGAAGTAACCGGTTTGGGCAAATTGGTCAAAACCGCCGACACCCTCAGCAAGGAACAGGTACTCGATATCCGCGACCTGACGCGTTACGACCCCGGCATCGCCGTCGTCGAACAGGGGCGCGGCGCAAGCTCGGGCTACTCGATACGCGGTATGGACAAAAACCGCGTTTCCTTGACGGTAGACGGCTTGGCGCAAATACAGTCCTACACCGCGCAGGCGGCATTGGGCGGGACGAGGACGGCGGGCAGCAGCGGCGCAATCAATGAAATCGAGTATGAAAACGTCAAAGCTGTCGAAATCAGCAAAGGCTCAAACTCGGTCGAACAAGGCAGCGGCGCATTGGCGGGCTCGGTCGCATTTCAAACCAAAACCGCCGACGATGTTATCGGGGAAGGCAGGCAGTGGGGGATTCAGAGTAAAACCGCCTATTCCGGCAAAAACCGGGGGCTTACCCAATCCATCGCGCTGGCGGGGCGCATCGGCGGTGCGGAGGCTTTGCTGATCCACACGGGTCGGCACGCGGGGGAAATCCGCACCCACGAAGATGCAGGACGCGGCGTTCAGAGCTTTAACAGGCTGGTGCCGGTTGAGGATACCCATCCGTACGCAAATTTCATCGTTGAAGAAGAATGCGAAAGCGGGAATTACGAAACGTGTAAAAGCAAACCGAAAAAAGATGTTGTCGGCAAAGACGAACGTCAAACGGTTTCCACCCGAGACTACACGGGCCCAAACCGCTTCCTCGCCGATCCGCTTTCATACGAAAGCCGATCGTGGCTGTTCCGCCCGGGTTTTCGTTTTGAAAACAAACGGCACTACATCGGCGGCATACTCGAACACACGCAACAAACTTTCGACACGCGCGATATGACGGTTCCGGCATTCCTGACCAAGGCGGTTTTTGATGAAAATAGAAAATACGGACCGATAAGAGGCAACGGCAAATACGCGGGCGACCACAAATACGGCGGTCTGTTTACCAACGGCGAAAACGGTGCGCTGGTGGGCGCGGAATACGGTACGGGCGTGTTTTACGACGAGACGCACACCAAAAGCCGCTACGGTTTGGAATATGTCTATACCAATGCCGATAAAGACACTTGGGTGGATTATGCCCGCCTCTCTTACGACCGGCAGGGCATCGGTTTGGACAATCATTTTCAGCAGACGCACTGTTCTGCCGACGGTTCGGACAAATATTGCCGCCCGAGTGCCGACAAGCCGTTTTCCTACTACAAATCCGACCGCGTGATTTACGGGGAAAGCCACAGGCTCTTGCAGGCGGCATTCAAAAAATCCTTCGATACCGCCAAAATCCGCCACAACCTGAGCGTGAATCTCGGTTTTGACCGCTTTGACTCTAATCTCCGCCATCAGGATTATTATTATCAACATGCCAACCGCGCCTATTCGTCGAAAACGCCCCCTAAAACCGCCAACCCCAACGGCGGCAAGGACCAACCCTATTGGGTCAGCATAGGCAGGGGAAATGTGGTTACGGGGCAAATCTGCCGCTTGGGCAACAATACTTATACGGACTGCACGCCGCGCAGCATCAACGGCAAAAGCTATTACGCGGCAGTTCGGGACAATGTCCGTTTGGGCAGGTGGGCGGATGTCGGCGCGGGGTTGCGCTACGACTACCGCAGCACGCATTCGGACGACGGCAGCGTTTCCACCGGCACGCACCGCACCCTGTCCTGGAACGCCGGCATCGTCCTCAAACCTACCGACTGGCTGGATTTGACTTACCGCACTTCAACCGGCTTCCGCCTGCCCTCGTTTGCGGAAATGTACGGCTGGCGGGCGGGTGTTCAAAGCAAGGCGGTCAAAATCGATCCGGAAAAATCGTTCAACAAAGAAGCCGGCATCGTGTTTAAAGGCGATTTCGGCAACTTGGAGGCAAGTTGGTTCAATAATGCCTACCGCGATTTGATTGTCCGGGGTTATGAAGCGCAAATTCAAAACGGCAAAGAAACAGCCAAAGGCGACCCGGCTTACCTCAATGCCCAAAGCGCGCGGATTACCGGCATCAATGTTTTGGGCAAAATCGATTGGAACGGCGTATGGGATAAATTGCCCGAAGGTTGGTATTCTACATTTGCCTATAATCGTGTCCATGTCCGCGACATCAAAAAACGCGCAGACCGCACCGATATTCAATCACACCTGTTTGATGCCATCCAACCCTCGCGCTATGTCGTCGGCTTGGGCTATGACCAACCGGAAGGCAAATGGGGTGTGAACGGTATGCTGACTTATTCCAAAGCCAAGGAAATCACAGAGTTGTTGGGCAGCCGGGCTTTGCTCAACGGCAACAGCCGCAATACAAAAGCCACCGCGCGCCGTACCCGCCCTTGGTATATTGTGGACGTGTCCGGTTATTACACGATTAAAAAACACTTCACCCTCCGTGCGGGCGTGTACAACCTCCTCAACTACCGCTATGTTACTTGGGAAAATGTGCGGCAAACTGCCGGCGGCGCAGTCAACCAACACAAAAATGTCGGCGTTTACAACCGATATGCCGCCCCCGGCCGAAACTACACATTTAGCTTGGAAATGAAGTTTTAAACGTCCAAATGCCGCAAATGCCGTCTGAAAGGCTTCAGACGGCATTTTTTACACAATTCCCACCGTTTCCCATCATCCCCGACAATACCGTAATCTTGAAACCCGTCATTCCCACGCAGGCGGGAATCCAGTCCGTTCGGTTTCGGTTTTTTTTGAGGTTTCGGGTAACTCTAAACCGTCATTCCTACGAAAACAGAAAATCAAAAACAGAAACCTCAAATCCCGTCATTCCCGCGAAAGTGGGAATCTAGACCTGTCGGTGCGGAAACTTATCGGATAAAACGGTTTCTTTAGATTTTACGTTCTAGATTCCCGCTTTCGCGGGAATGACGGGATGCAGGTTTCTGTTCGGATGTATTCGGATTCCCTCCTGCGCGGGAATGATGGGGTTTTTAAATGTCCGAATGCCGCAAATGCCGTCTGAAAGGCTTCAGACGGCATTTTTTACACAATTCCCACCGTTTCCCATCCTTCTCGATACACTGTAATCTCAAATCCCGTCATTCCCGCGCAGGCGGGAATCCAGACATTCAATGCTAAGGCAATTTATCGGAAATGACTGAAACTCAAAAAACTGGATTCCCACTTTCGTGGGAATGACGGCAGAGCGGCTTCTGTTGCTCCCGATAAATGCCGCAATCTCAAATCCCGTCATTCCCGCGCAGGCGGGAATCTAGACATTCAATACTAAGGCAATTTATTGAAAATGACTGAAACTCAAAAAACTGGATTCCCACTTTCGTGGGAATGACGTGGTGCAGGTTTCCGTACGGATGGATTCGTCATTCCCGCGCAGGCGGGAATCCAGGCATTCAATGCTAAGGCAATTTATCGGAAATGACTGAAACTCAAAAAACTGGATTCCCACTTTCGTGGGAATGACGCGATTAGAGTTTCAAAATTTATTCTAAATAGCTGAAACTCAACGCACTGGATTCCCGCCTGCGCGGGAATGACGAAGTGGAAGTTACCCGAAACTTAAAACAAGCGAAACCGAACGAACTGGATTCCCACTTTCGTGGGAATGACGGCGGAGCGGTTTCTGCTTTTTCCAATAAATGACCCCAACTTAAAATCCCGTCATTCCCGCGCAGGCGGGAATCTAGACATTCAATGCTAAGGCAATTTATCGGAAATGACTGAAACTCAAAAAACTGGATTCCCACTTTCGTGGGAATGACGGAATGTAGGTTCGTGGGAATGACGCGGTGCAGGTTTCCGTGCGGATGGATTCGTTATTCCCGCGCAGGCGGGAATCTAGACATTCAATGCTAAGGCAATTTATCGGGAATGACTGAAACTCAAAAAACTGGATTCCCGCTTTCGTGGGAATGACGGAATGTAGGTTCGTGGGAATGACGCGGTGCAGGTTTCCGTGCGGATGGATTCGTCATTCCCGCGCAGGCGGGAATCTAGACATTCAATGTTAAGGCAATTTATCGGGAATGACTGAAACTCAAAAAACTGGATTCCCACTTTCGTGGGAATGACGGGATGCAGGTTTCCGTGCGGACGCGTTCGGATTCACGACTGCGTGGGAATGACGGGATTTCAGTTTGCGGATTGATTTGAAGTTGCAAAATCCCAACGGATCGGATTACCGCTTTCGCGTTTCAAAGTTACGGCGTTATCGGAAAAACAGAAAATCAAAGCTGTAAGAATTTATTTAAAACAACCGAATTTCAACGGATCGGATTCTCGCCTGTAGGGAATGACGGCGGAAGGTTTTTTGTCTTTTCTGACAGATGTCCGCAATCTGAAATCCTGACCGTGGGAACGACGGTATAGTGGATTAACAAAAACCAGTACGGCGTTGCCTCGCTTTAGCTCAAAGAGAACGATTCTCTAAGGTGCTGAAGCACCAAGTGAATCGGTTCCGTACTATTTGTACTGTCTGCGGCTTCGTCGCCTTGTCCTGATTTTTGTTAATCCACTATATAAATATTTCTATTTCAATCCAATATAAAATGCCGTCCGAACATCGTTCGGACGGCATTTTTAATGCTTCAAATCAGTTGGTGCCGACTTTGATTTTCTGCCACAGGCTGACCGACAGTTTTTTTGCATCCGCGCTCATTTGCGGCATCACGAAACCGTCTTTCATATCCTGCTCGTTCGGGAAGATGGAACGGGTGTTTACCAGTTCGGCAGGCATTTTTTCGCGCGCCGGTTTGCTGGCGGGGGCGAAGGTTACGGCGATGCCGTTTTTCGCCGCGATTTCGGGGTCGAGCGTGTAGTTGATGTATTTGTGGGCATTGGCGACGTTTTTCGCATCGGCGGGAATCAGCCAAGACTCAATCCAGAAGCCCATGCCTTTCGGATTCAGCACTTCGATGCCGACGTTGTTTTTCACTTCTTCGGAACGTGCTTTCGCCAAGTTCAAATCGCCGCCGTTGCCTGCCGCCAGGCAGATGTCGCCGCGCGCCAGCTCGTCAATGATGGACGGGCTGAAACGTTTGACATCAGGACGGATAGACTTCAACACTTCCGCCGCCGCCTTCAAATCTTCAGGATTCGAGCCTTTGGGGTCTTTGCCCAAGTAGTTCAGCAAAATCGGGAACATTTCGCTCGGGGTGTCCCACAGGGCGATGCCGCAGGATTTCAGCTTGTGGGTGTATTCGGGTTTGAACAGCAAATCCCAGCCGTTTTCGGGCAGCTTGCCGCCCAAAAGCTCTTTGCCTTTCGCCGTAATCGCAATCGTGTTCACGCCGGAGAAATAGGGGACGGCATACTGGTTGCCCGGGTCGGCGGTTTCCAGCATTTTCAAGAGTTCGGGATCGATGTTTTTATAGTTGGGAATCAGGTCTTTGTTGACTTTTTGATACGCGCCCGCCTCGATTTGGCGCGGCAGGAAGGCGATGCCCGGCACAACCAAATCGTAACCGGATTTGCCGGTCAGCATTTTGGCTTCCAGCGTTTCATTGTTTTCGTACAAGTCGTAAGTGAGCTTCAGATTGTTGGCTTTTTTAAAGTCTTCGACCGTACTCTCATCAACATAGTTCGACCAGTTGTAGATGTTCAGAGTATCGGTGGCAGCGGCTTCGGCATTGGCAGCAGACGCAGCGTCTGCTTGAGGTTGCACGGCGTTTTTTTCGCTGCCGCCGCAGGCTGCCAGAGACAGCGCGGCCAAAACGGCTAATACGGATTTTTTCATACGGGCAGATTCCTGATGAAAGAGGTTGGAAAAAAAGAAAACCCCGCGCCCCATAAACACCCCGGCGCAAGGTTTGGGCATTGTAAAGTAAATTTGTGCAAACTCAAAGCGATATTGGACTGATTTTCCTAAAAAATTATCCTGTTTTTAAAAGGGGAGGAAAACGGTTGCCCGATTTTGCCGTTTTTTTGCGCTGTCAGGGTGTCCGACGGGCGGATAGAGAGAAAAGGCTTGCATATAATGTAAACCCCCTTTAAAATTGCGCGTTTACAGAATTTATTTTTCTTCCAGGAGATTCCAATATGGCAAACAGCGCACAAGCACGCAAACGTGCCCGCCAGTCCGTCAAACAACGCGCCCACAACGCTAGCCTGCGTACCGCATTCCGCACTGCAGTGAAAAAAGTATTGAAAGCAGTCGAAGCAGGCGATAAAGCTGCCGCACAAGCGGTTTACCAAGAGTCTGTCAAAGTCATCGACCGCATCGCCGACAAGGGCGTGTTCCACAAAAACAAAGCGGCACGCCACAAAAGCCGTCTGTCTGCAAAAGTAAAAGCACTGGCTTGATTTTTGCAAAACCGCCAAGGCGGTTGATACGCGATAAGCGGAAAACCCTGAAGCCTGACGGTTTCGGGGTTTTCTGTATTGCGGGGGCAAAATCCCGAAATGGCGGAAAGGGTGCGGTTTTTATCCGAATCCGCTATAAAATGCCGTTTGAAAACCAATATGCCGACAATGGGGGCGGAGATGAATACACGGAATATGCGCTATATTCTTTTGACAGGACTGTTGCCGATGGCATCCGCTTTTGGAGAGACCGCGCTGCAATGCGCCGCTTTGACGGACAATGTTACGCGTTTGGCGTGTTACGACAGGATTTTTGCGGCACAGCTTCCGTCTTCGGCAGGGTAGGAAGGGCAGGAGTCGAAAGCCGTACTCAATCTGACGGAAACCGTCCGCAGCAGCCTGGATAAGGGCGAGGCGGTCATTGTTGTTGAAAAAGGCGGGGATGCGCTTCCTGCCGACAGTGCGGGCGAAACCGCTGACATCTATACGCCTTTGAGCCTGATGTACGACTTGGACAAAAACGATTTGCGCGGGCTGTTGGGCGTACGCGAACACAATCCGATGTACCTTATGCCGCTCTGGTACAACAATTCGCCCAACTATGCCCCGGGTTCGCCGACGCGCGGTACGACTGTACAGGAAAAATTCGGACAGCAGAAACGTGCGGAAACCAAATTGCAGGTTTCGTTCAAAAGCAAAATTGCCGAAGATTTGTTTAAAACCCGCGCGGATCTGTGGTTCGGCTACACCCAAAGATCCGATTGGCAGATTTACAACCAAGGCAGGAAATCCGCGCCGTTCCGCAATACGGATTACAAACCTGAAATTTTCCTGACCCAGCCTGTGAAGGCGGATTTGCCGTTCGGCGGCAGGCTGCGTATGCTCGGTGCGGGTTTTGTCCACCAGTCCAACGGACAGAGCCGTCCCGAATCGCGTTCGTGGAACAGGATTTACGCCATGGCAGGCATGGAATGGGGCAAATTGACGGTGATTCCGCGCGTGTGGGTGCGTGCGTTCGATCAGAGCGGCGATAAAAACGACAATCCCGATATTGCCGACTATATGGGGTATGGCGACGTGAAGCTGCAGTACCGCCTGAACGACAGGCAGAATGTGTATTCCGTATTGCGCTACAATCCCAAAACGGGCTACGGCGCGATTGAAGCCGCCTACACGTTTCCGATTAAGGGCAAACTCAAAGGCGTGGTACGCGGATTCCACGGTTACGGCGAGAGCCTGATCGACTACAACCACAAGCAGAACGGTATCGGTATCGGGTTGATGTTCAACGACTTGGACGGCATCTGAACCGCGTGTTCAGACGGTATATCAAGTTGCCGTTCCGTCTGAAGCCGCCGGCGGTTTGGCGGGGCGGGATAAAAATTTCGTTTGAATCCGGGCAAACGCGTATAATGTGCGGTTTGTACGGACTTTGTCGGAATCAAGCAAGATGACGGAACCTGCGGCCGAAGGCGGCAAAGCTGCCAAGGCGTTAAAAAAATATCTGATTACGGGCATTTTGGTCTGGCTGCCGATTGCGGTAACGGTTTGGGTGGTTTCCTATATCGTTTCCGCGTCCGATCAGCTCGTCAACCTGCTGCCGAAGCAATGGCGGCCGCAATATGTTTTGGGGTTTAATATCCCGGGGCTGGGCGTTATCGTTGCCATTGCCGTATTGTTTGTAACCGGATTATTTGCCGCAAACGTATTGGGCCGGCAGATTCTTGCCGCGTGGGACAGCTTGTTGGGGCGGATTCCGGTTGTGAAGTCCATCTATTCGAGTGTGAAAAAAGTATCCGAATCGTTGCTGTCCGACAGCAGCCGTTCGTTTAAAACACCAGTACTCGTGCCGTTTCCCCAATCGGGTATTTGGACAATCGCATTCGTGTCCGGTCAGGTGTCGAATGCGGTTAAGGCCGCATTGCCGAAGGACGGCGATTATCTTTCCGTGTATGTTCCGACCACGCCGAATCCGACCGGCGGTTACTATATTATGGTAAAGAAAAGCGATGTGCGCGAACTCGATATGAGCGTGGACGAAGCGTTGAAATATGTGATTTCGCTGGGTATGGTCATCCCTGACGACCTGCCCGTCAAAACATTGGCAGGACCTATGCCGTCTGAAAAGGCGGATTTGCCCGAACAACAATAAAGCCGCCGTTCAGACGGCATTTTCTGTTTTCAGTTTAAATCAATAAAAGGTGATTTTATGCGTACCAACTATTGCGGTCTGATTAGCGAGCAATACTTAGACCAAACCGTTACCGTCAAAGGCTGGGTACACCGTCGACGCGACCATGGCGGTGTGATTTTTATCGACCTGCGCGACCGCGAAGGCATCGTCCAAGTCGTGATCGATCCCGACACGCCCGAAGCGTTTGCCGCTGCCGATTCCGCCCGTAACGAATACGTTTTGAGCATTACCGGCCGCGTACGCAACCGTCCCGAAGGTACGACCAACGACAAAATGATTTCCGGCAAAATCGAAATCCTTGCCAAAGAAATCGAAGTCTTGAACGCTGCCGCTACGCCGCCGTTCCAAATCGACGACGAAAACATCAGCGAAAACGTGCGCCTGACCAACCGCGTTATCGACCTGCGCCGCCCTGTGATGCAGCGCAACCTGCGCCTGCGTTACCAAGTCGCTATGGGCGTTCGCCGTTATCTGGACGCACAAGGCTTCATCGACATTGAAACGCCGATGCTGACCCGCTCCACGCCTGAAGGCGCACGCGACTACCTCGTGCCGAGCCGCGTTCATCCAGGCGAGTTTTTCGCGCTGCCGCAATCGCCGCAATTATTCAAACAACTGTTGATGGTGGCGGGTTTCGACCGTTACTACCAAATCACCAAGTGCTTCCGCGACGAAGACCTGCGTGCCGACCGTCAACCTGAATTCACTCAAATCGACTTGGAAACCTCGTTCTTGAACGAGGATGAAATCATGGACATTACCGAAGGTATGGCAAAACAAGTCTTCAAAGACGCGCTGGGCGTGGACTTGGGCGACTTCCCACGCATGCCTTACTCTGAAGCCATGTTCTACTACGGCTCTGACAAACCGGACATGCGTATCAACTTGAAATTCACCGAGTTGACCGACCTGATGAAAACGGAAGAATTCAAAGTCTTCCGTGGCGCAGCCGACATGAAAGGCGGCCGCGTGGTTGCCCTGCGTGTGCCGAACGGTGCGAAATTCAGCCGCAAAGAAATCGACGAATACACCAAATTTGTCGGCATCTACGGTGCGAAAGGTCTGGCATACATCAAAGTAAATGATGTGGGCAACCTCTCCAACGGCGAAGACAGCGGCCTGCAATCTCCAATCGTAAAATTCCTGTCTGAGAATGCCCTGAAGGAAATCATCGCGCGTACCGGCGCACAAAACGGCGATATTATCTTCTTCGGTGCAGACAAAACCAAAGTTGTGAACGAAGCCATCGGCGCATTGCGTATCAAAGTCGGCTTGGAACACGGCAAAGATAACGGCTACTTCACAGACGAATGGAAACCTTTGTGGGTTGTCGACTTCCCAATGTTCGAATACGACGAAGAAGCCGACCGCTACGTTGCCGTACACCATCCGTTTACCGCGCCAAAAGAAGGTCATGAAGACCTGATGGTTTCCGACCCTGCAAACTGCCTGGCTCGTGCCTACGATATGGTATTGAACGGCTGGGAAATCGGCGGCGGCTCTATCCGTATCCACCGCGCAGACGTACAAGAGAAAGTGTTTGCCGCGCTGAAAATCAGCCCTGAAGAGCAACAAGAGAAATTCGGCTTCCTCTTGGACAACCTGAAATTCGGTGCACCTCCGCACGGCGGCCTTGCATTCGGCCTCGACCGTTTGGTTACCCTGATGACCGGCGCCGAATCTATCCGCGACGTGATTGCCTTCCCGAAAACACAACGTGCTCAATGCCTGCTGACCAACGCGCCCAACAGCGTGGACGACAAGCAGTTGCGCGAATTGAGCTTGCGCCTGCGTCAAAAGGCGGCTGAAACCAAAGAAGCATAAGGAAAACAGAGCCGTTTGACGGCTCTGTTTTTTTCAGACGGCATTTACGCTTCTTAACTTCCCTCTAATTCAAACCTAATTTTGCTGTGTTTTAATGGCGGTATTGAAAAACACATCTTGTTCAATCAACCGATAAAAAAAGGACTGAAAATGAAAAAACTGTTATTGGTCGCCGTTGTTTCCTTGAGTGCCGCAACCGCATTTGCCGGCGACTCTGCCGAGCGTCAGATTTACGGCGATCCCTATTTTGAACAAAACCGCACAAAAGCCGTGAAAATGTTGGAACAGCGCGGTTATCAGGTTCACGATGTCGATGCCGACGACCATTGGGGCAAACCTGTTTTGGAAGTGGAAGCCTATAAAGACGGCCGCGAATACGACATTGTGTTGTCTTACCCCGACCTGAAAATCATCAAAGAGCAGCTCGATCGCTGACTCCTTTGATGGAAAGATGAACCAAAATGCCGTCTGAAGCGTTCAGACGGCATTTTGCCTGTTCCTCATCAGGTATGAGGCAGGCTTTTCTTATTAAAAAAATGACATTTCACGCTGATTTGTTATAATCATTCCTTTTCAACACGACAGACGGAGCAGGTTTATTATGCCTATCCTTACCATCCGTGAAGTGTGCAACATTAATCATTGGGGCATAGGTTATTATGATGTTGACGATTCCGGCGAAATCATCGTCCGCCCCAATCCCTCGCAACACAATCAAATTGTTTCACTGCAAAAACTGACTGAAGCCGTGCAACAAAAACATCAGGCGCGCCTGCCTGTTTTGTTTTGTTTTCCGCAAATCCTCGAACACCGCCTCCGCGACATTAACCGCGCCTTTCAGACGGCACGGGAAGAGTGCGGCTATAAGGGCGGTTATTGTTTGGTTTACCCTATCAAGGTCAACCAACACCGCCGCGTCATCGAATCGCTTATGTCAAGCGGACAACCGCATGGTTTGGAAGCCGGTTCTAAAGCCGAACTGATGGCGGTTTTGGCACACGCCGGCACCCGGCAAACATTAATCGTCTGCAACGGCTATAAAGACCGTGAATATATCCGTTTCGCCTTGATGGGCGAAAAACTGGGGCATCAGGTTTATTTGGTGATTGAGAAGCTGTCCGAAATACAAATGGTATTGGAAGAGGCGGAAAAACTCGGCATCAAGCCCCGTTTGGGTGTGCGCGCCAGACTGGCTTCCCAAGGTTCGGGAAAATGGCAGTCTTCGGGTGGGGAAAAATCAAAATTCGGCTTGTCGGCTTCCCAAGTTTTGCAACTGGTCGATATTTTGAAACAAAAAAACAGGCTGGATTGCCTGCAGCTTTTGCATTTCCATTTGGGCTCGCAGCTTGGGAACATCCGTGATGTTGCCACAGGTGTACACGAATCGGCTCGGTTTTATGTTGAGTTGCACAAACTGGGGGTAAATATCCGCTGTTTTGATGTAGGCGGCGGGCTTGGCGTGGATTACGAAGGAAACCGCACACAATCGGATTGTTCCGTTAATTACAGCCTCAACGAATATGCCGCCACAGTCGTATGGGGCATCAGTCAGGCTTGTCTCGAACACGGGCTGCCGCATCCGACAATCATCACCGAGAGCGGGCGCGGCATTACCGCACATCACGCCGTTTTGGTTGCCAATGTTATAGGCGTTGAACGTTACAAACCGCGCCGGCTGGATGCGCCATCGCCCGAAGCGCCGCGTGTGTTGCACAGTATGTGGGAAACTTGGACGGATATTTCCGCCTCGCGGGAAAAACGTTCCTTACGCAGCTGGATACACGAAGGGCAGTTTGATCTTGCCGATGTGCATAATCAGTATAATGTCGGGCTGTTGAGTTTGGCGCAACGTGCGTGGGCGGAGCAACTGTATTTAAATATCTGTCATGAAGTCGGCGAATTGTTTAATGAAAAACACCGGTCTCACCGAACCATTATTGACGAATTGCAAGAACGTTTTGCCGATAAGCTGTATGTCAATTTCTCACTCTTCCAATCTTTGCCCGATGCTTGGGGCATAGATCAACTTTTCCCTGTTTGTCCCATTACCGGTTTGAATGAACCGATTGCGCGCCGCGCCGTGTTGTTGGACATTACCTGCGATTCAGACGGTACGATTGACCACTACATCGACGGAGACGGCATCGCCGGTACGATGCCTATGCCTGATTATCCCGAAGAAGAGCCGCCGCTTTTAGGCTTTTTTATGGTGGGAGCATATCAGGAAATACTCGGCAATATGCACAATCTTTTCGGCGACACTGCCACTGCCGATGTTGTTGTAGGGGAAGACGGACAATTTACCGTCATCGATTACGATGAAGGAAACACCGTTGCCGATATGCTCGAATACGTTTATCAAGATCCGAAAGAGCTGATGAAACGCTATCGCGAACAAATCGAACATTCAGACCTTCCTGCCTCGCAGGCTATGTCTTTCTTAAAAGAACTCGAAGCGGGGCTTAATGGTTATACCTATTTGGAAGACGAATAGACGCATCAAGGCATCGGATATGTCGTCTGAAGCCCGATTTTCTTACTCAAACACCAATCATCACGACCGATTGAAACCAATTACAAGGAATCATTACGATGCAATACAGCACACTGGCAGGACAAACCGACAACTCCCTCGTTTCCAATAATTTCGGGTTTTTGCGCCTGCCGCTTAATTTTATGCCGTATGAAAGTCATGCCGATTGGGTTATTACCGGTGTGCCTTATGATATGGCGGTTTCAGGGCGTTCCGGCGCGCGTTTCGGTCCTGAAGCCATCCGGCGCGCCTCCGTCAACCTCGCTTGGGAGCACCGCAGGTTTCCATGGACATTTGATGTGCGCGAACGCCTGAACATTATTGATTGCGGCGACTTGGTTTTTTCTTTTGGCGACAGCAGGGATTTTGTCGAAAAAATGGAAGCGCACGCCGGCAAATTACTTTCTTCCGGCAAACGCTGTTTGAGTTTGGGCGGCGACCATTTCATTACCCTCCCGTTGTTGCGCGCCCACGCCCGCTATTTCGGCAAACTCGCACTGATTCATTTTGACGCGCACACCGACACCTACGACAACGGCAGCGAATACGACCACGGTACGATGTTCTATACCGCCCCCAAGGAAGGCCTCATCGACCCGTCCCGTTCCGTACAAATCGGCATACGCACCGAACACAGTAAAAAATTGCCTTTTACTGTGTTGTCCGCCCCTAAAGTCAATGAAGACAGTGTTGAAGAGACCGTCCGTAAAATCAAAGAAACCGTCGGCAATATGCCCGTTTACCTGACTTTCGACATAGACTGCCTCGACCCGTCGTTCGCACCCGGGACCGGTACGCCCGTATGCGGCGGCTTGAGCAGCGACAGGGCATTAAAAATCCTACGTGGGCTGACGGATCTCGACATCGTCGGTATGGATGTTGTAGAAGTTGCCCCCTCTTACGACCAATCCGACATTACCGCTTTGGCCGGCGCCACAATTGCCTTGGAAATGCTTTACCTTCAAGGTGCGAAAAAGGACTGAACGTCCGGCATCCCCCGGGTTTTCGCCGTGCCGTTCAAACGGCGTATTCAGTCTAATGAAAATTCAAATACTGAAACAAAAGTTGCCCGGAGCCGCATATCGGAAAGACGGTGAAATATCTGAATATATCTTATAAAACAATTAGTTAAATATTATTTTTCCGATTTTTCGGGACGGTCTTTTTTACGGAGGTCAATATGATGAAATTGGGTTTCAAACCGATACCCCTCGCCATTGCCGCAGTATTGTGCGCCTTGGTTTTGGCACTGCCCGTACCCGACGGGGTCAAGCCTCAGGCTTGGACGCTGCTGGCCATGTTTATCGGTGTGATTGCCGCCATTATCGGCAAGGCCATGCCGTTGGGTGCGCTGTCGATTATTGCCGTCGGGTTGGTCGCAGTAACCGGCGTAACCGCCGACAAACCGGGTGCGGCGATGAGCGATGCGTTGAGTGCGTTCGCCAATCCGTTGATTTGGCTGATTGCCATCGCAGTTATGATTTCGCGCGGTTTGCTCAAAACAGGGCTGGGGATGCGTATCGGATATTTGTTTATCGCCGTTTTTGGAAGAAAAACGCTGGGCATCGGTTACAGTCTCGCTCTTTCCGAACTGCTGCTGGCTCCCGTTACCCCTTCCAATACCGCGCGCGGCGGCGGCATTATACATCCGATTATGCAGTCGATTGCCGGCAGTTACGGCTCCAATCCCGCAAAAGGCACAGAAGGCAAGATGGGTAAATATTTGGCTTTGGTCAACTATCATTCCAATCCCATTTCGTCGGCTATGTTTATTACTGCAACTGCCCCCAACCCTTTAATCGTCAACTTGATTGCCGAAAATTTAGGCAGTAGTTTCCGTCTTTCTTGGGGGGCGTGGGCGTGGGCAATGGCTGTTCCCGGCGTTATCGCCTTTTTCGTTATGCCTTTGATTTTATATTTTTTGTATCCGCCTGAAATTAAAGAAACGCCCAATGCCGTTCAATTTGCCAAAGACCGTCTGAGGGAGATGGGTAAAATGTCGGCAGACGAAATCATTATGGCGGTCATTTTCGGTATCTTGTTGCTGTTGTGGGCAGATGTTCCCGCCCTTATTACCGGCAATCACGCTTTTAGTATCAACGCCACCGCCACCGCATTTATCGGATTAAGCCTGCTTTTGCTTTCCGGTGTATTGACTTGGGACGATGTTTTGAAAGAAAAAAGCGCGTGGGATACGATTATTTGGTTTGGCGCATTGATTATGATGGCCGCATTTTTAAATAAACTCGGACTGATTAAATAGTTCTCCGGAGTGTTGGCGGAAAGTGTCGGCGGTTTGGGCGTTAGCGGCACGGCTGCGGGCGTAATCCTCGTGCTTGCTTATATGTATGCGCATTATATGTTTGCCAGTACTACTGCACATATTACCGCTATGTTCGGCGCATTTTTCGCTGCTGCCGTTTCACTGAATGCCCCGGCGATGCCGACCGCGCTGATGATGGCGGCCGCATCTAACATTATGATGACCCTCACTCATTATGCGACCGGTACTTCGCCTGTGATTTTCGGTTCGGGCTACACCACAATGGGAGAATGGTGGAAGGCGGGTTTTATCATGAGCGTAGTCAATTTTCTGATTTTTTTCGTTATCGGCAGCATTTGGTGGAAAGTTCTGGGGTATTGGTAAGGGAAAAATAAAATAAATTTCCAATCTGTGTTTATTTGATTGGGCGACTATTATCGTGAAATATGCCGTCTAAAGCCTTCAGATGGCATATTTGTGCGCTTGAATGTTGCAGAAAGCGGCAGGCGGCGGTGTAGGAAAAGCCAAACAAAAACCAAACCGCCTATCAACTTCTGATAAACATAAGCATTAAATAATCAGAAGGTTATTCAATTACCTAAACGCAAATTTCCCTGCCGTATCACATCTATTGAAAATAATACATCAACCGGCTCGGAAGCAGCCTGATCAGGTGTTTCTACTTGCGGCGATGAATCGGCAGCCGGTTCGGTATAGGCAGTCGGCGTGCCGTCGGATTGGGTATTTAAATGCGGTTGTGCCTCGGGCGTGTGTACATCAGGCACTTCGGGCGTGCGTGTCTCGGATATTTCGGCAGAGTTGGTTTCCTCAGTTTGTTCAATGACTTCAGCTTGGCTGTATGAGGAAGAACCCTGTATCCACGCCAGCGATTTGAGCGGCATCTTCATCTTGCCGTTTTTGCCGCAGGTCAGGCAGACGGCCGATCCGGTGCGGTCTTTGAGTACAGCATCGACTTTCTCGGGCGCGATGGTTTTACCCTGTGTTTTTGCCCATTGCGCAATACTTTTTTTCAGAGAGGCGATGTCAAGGTTGTTCTTACCGTAAGGGTCGCGGAAGGCGGCAAGCCACAGGTTGCGATCCGCATCTTCATTGAGCCCCGCCATTTGATAGATGACGGAGGCGGGCGAGCCGCTGGCGATGGTTTTGGCAAACTCGAGCGCGTCGGGCGATTTCATGCGGACGCAGCCGTGACTCCGAACCCCGGGGACGCTGGCCGGCGCATTGGTCCCGTGTATGCCCAAACCGAGTTTGGGGTCGCCTAAGCGGACAAAAACCGGCCCCAAAGGGTTGTCCGGGCCGGCGGCTATGGTTTTTACGCCGTCGCCGCGTTCTTTCTGTATGGATTTGGGGATGTACCAAACAGGGTTATAGGCTTTCGCACCGATTTTATGTTCGCCTAGATTGGTTTGCGTCATCGCCCGACCTACTGCAACGGGATAAACCTTGGTCAGTTTGCCGTCGGTGTAGAGGAACAGGCGTTGCTGAGGGATGTTAATGAAGACATGTTGACCTTGTGCGACGGGGGAGACATCGGGAATGACGGTGTTTGCGTATGAAAAACCGCTTATCAATAGTGCAGCAGTGCGGCAGATTGTTTTATTCATATCAAAATATGGTGTGTGTCCGATAGGTTTTCGGCAAATCATACCTGAAACCGTACCAATTTGTGCGAAAATATGCGCTTCGGTACAGTGCGGACGGATTGGGTAATGGCAACGGAAACAAATGTCGCGGAAATTTCCGCCTTGGATTATGAAGGCAGGGGTGTGGCAAAGGTCGGCGGCAAAACGGTTTTTATTAAAAGGGCATTACTTGATTGTTTGATGCTGGGTTGGTTCAGGCTTTAACTCAGGAATATTTACATCATAATGAAGGTTTTTAAACAACAGCTTGAACAACTCGGCGCGCAAAACCAATATCGTTCGATTCCGGATTTGATTCATCAAGGGCGGTATATTACGCGGGAAAACTGCAAAATGCTGAATATGTCGTCTAATGATTATTTGGGTTTGGCATCAGATGAAAACTTGCGCCGGTCTTTTTTGCAGCAATACGGCGGTAATTTTCCCTCTTTTACCAGTTCTTCATCGCGTTTATTAACGGGCAACTTTCCTATTTATACCGATTTGGAAGAGCTTGTCGCACAACGTTTCCAACGGGAAAGCGCGTTATTGTTCAACAGCGGCTATCACGCCAATCTCGGTATTTTGCCTGCTTTGACGACGACGAAAAGTTTGATTTTGGCAGATAAATTTGTTCACGCCAGTATGATTGACGGCATCCGTTTGAGCCGGTGTGCGTTTTTCCGTTATCGTCATAATGATTATGAACATTTGAAAAATCTGCTTGAAAAAAACGTCGGAAAATTTGACCGCACTTTTATCGTTACCGAATCTGTTTTCAGTATGGACGGCGATGTGGCGGATTTGAAACAGCTTGTCCAATTAAAAAAACAGTTTCCCAATACTTATCTTTATGTGGATGAAGCCCACGCAATCGGTGTTTATGGGCAAAACGGATTGGGGATTGCCGAACGGGATAATTTGATTGCCGAGATTGATTTATTGGTCGGCACTTTCGGTAAAGCCTTAGCCTCGGTGGGGGCGTATGCCGTCTGCAACCAAGTATTGAAAGAATGTTTGATTAATCAAATGCGCCCATTGATTTTTTCAACCGCATTGCCGCCGTTTAATGTGGCTTGGACTTATTTTATTTTTGAACGATTGCCGCAATTCTCAAAAGAAAGAAGCCATCTTGAGCAGTTAAGCGCATTTTTACGGCGGGAAGTGGCGCATCGGACGCAAATAATGCCGAGCCAAACCTGTATCGTCCCCTATATTTTAGGCGGGAATGAAGCCACCCTTGCCAAAGCGGAATACCTGCAAAGGCAGGGTTATTATTGCCTGCCCATCAGACCACCGACAGTACCAAAAGGTACATCCAGAATACGATTGTCTTTGACGGCAGATATGACAATGGATGAAGTGCGGCAGTTTGCGGCGTGCCTGTAAGGATATGATATGAAAACAAAATTTTACAATCATCAAGGCGAACATTTAATCCTGTATTTTGCAGGTTGGGGAACGCCGCCCGATGCTGTAAATCATTTGATTTTGCCGGAAAATCACGATTTATTGATTTGCTATGATTATCAAGATTTAAATTTGGATTTTGATTTTTCCGCCTATCGGCACATCCGTTTGGTGGCGTGGTCAATGGGCGTTTGGGCGGCAGAGAGGGCATTGCAAGGAATAAGATTAAAATCCGCAACGGCAGTGAATGGCACAGGTTTGCCTTGCGATGATAATTTCGGTATCCCTTGCGCCGTTTTTAAAGGCACATTGGAGAACCTCACGGAAAACACCCGTTTAAAATTTGAACGCAGAATGTGTGGCGATAAAGCATCTTTTGAAGATTACCAACAATTTCCCGCCCGTCCGTTTGACGAAATTCATCAAGAACTTATCGCACTTTTTGCGATGATCGGGCAAGATAGGCGCGCAGATTTGATTCGCTGGACAAATGCCTTGGTCGGATCAGGCGATAAAATTTTTATGCCTGCCAATCAGCACCGATATTGGACACCGCGTTGCACCGTTCGGGAAATTGACGGCGGACATTACCTGTTTTCAAGATTCACCCATTGGTCGGCACTATGGAATCACTGACTGCCATAAATAAATCGCGCATTCGGCAGGCTTTCCAAAAAGCATTAAACGATTATGACCGGCACGCCTTAATCCAACAAAAAATGACGATTAATTTAATGGCGCATTTGCAAGATTATTTGCCGGATATGCCATTGGAAAACGTGTTGGAATTGGGCTGCGGCTCAGGAATGTTGAGTGCCTTGCTGCAAAAACAGATTTCAGCGAATTATTGGTTATTTAATGATTTGTGCGATGTGCAGCCCCAACTGGCTGAAAAACTGCCGCAATCCTTTGATTTTTATTGCGGCGATGCGGAAAACTTTCCTTTTCAACGACAATTTGACTTAATCGCAAGCGCATCTGCCGTGCAATGGTTTCATCAACCCGACGCTTTTATCGCCCATTGCAAAACAGGCTTGAAAGCAAACGGATTATTGGCGGTTGCAACCTTTGGCAAAGACAATTTAAAAGAAGTCCGCCAAATTACAAATATAGGCTTAAATTACCCGACTTTATCCCAATGGCAGACTTGGTTAGCCAAAGATTTTGAGCTTTTATGGTGTGAGGATTTTAAGGTAATACTAGACTTTGATACGCCGTTAGATGTACTCAAACACCTTAAATATACAGGCGTAACAGCCACGAACCAAAAAAATTGGACAAGAAAAAATCTCAATGGATTTATTGGCGATTATTTGTCGGCGTTCAGTATGCCGTCGGGCAAAGTGCACCTGACTTATCATCCGTTATTTTTTATCGCGCGCTACTCTGCGGCGGGCAGGCAATAAGGCAGCTTATGGGCAAAGTTATTTTTATATCGGGTATTGATACTGATGTGGGTAAAAGGTAATATGGCGAGGCTTGTGCAGAAGGCATATTGTTAAACGTTAAATTATGGTATGATTTAAAACTTACAAGTCTATTTCAGTAAATCGTTAATAATAAAAGCGGACAATGGCCGTTGCAGGCGGTCAGCTATCCGCTCGTTACGGTATCGGGAGTATCCTTTGGAAAACTCATTAATTATCGGTTTGGCACTGGCGGTATTGCTGATGCTTTTGGTTATGCGTGCGAAGCAGGGTAAGAAAACACCGAAGCGCAAATCCCAAGGTGTCGGCAATACGCAGGGGCAGACACCCGGAAGCAATGATTCGGACTGGGTCGATCAGATTGGACAATCGGTTTCAGACGGCACGCAACCCGACTGGTCTTGGAACGAAAGTGCCGAGACCGCATCCGCCGCCGTATCCGCGCAAGAAGTCGATCCGCTTACGGAGTATCAGGTTTATAAGCAATTCGGTTATCAGGGCAAGGCTGCCGAATCTTTGGCTGCCTATCTGGACGGCATTCCGGATGGTGAAGCGAAACCTGAAAACCTTATCCGCGAGCTGCTCGATATCAATCTCGAAGTGGGGGATGTCGATGTTTTGGCAGACAATCTGCAAAAATACGGCAAACTGATTCCTTCCGAACTTTTGGCAAAATATATCGAACAGGCATTACAGCGCGATTCAAACCATTTGCGTATCCGCGTCTTGGCAGAAGAAGGTTTGGGATGGGGTACTCAGGAGATTGAAAAACGTGCGGAAGGCGGTTCTGCGACGGCAGCTTCCGCATCGCCCCCGCCGGATGCCGGCGGTAAGGCTTATGAAGCCGAAGAAATCAAGCGCATCCCGATTGTGCGGGGCAAAAAAGACGTGTCCGGAATCAGTCAAGAGGAAATCGGTGCGATTGCCGGTTTGGTTCGCGCCGATCAAGGTGCGAAAATCCTTAAAGACAAAGTCAGCTATGAAACGGCATCGAAACAATACGACCGTGCCATCCAAACTTCCGAAAAACCTGCAAACCTGATTATCGATGCGTTGAAACTCGATTACCAACACGCGGACATAGACCGTTTTGCCGGACATTTGTGGAAACTTTACCAAACGTTGGGCAACTACGGCAGGCAGGTTAAAGAGCGGATGCTGGGGTGGGGGTACAGCCTGGGTTACCATGAAGTTTTCGATGATTTGGAAAAAGGGCCGAACGACCGGCAAATCAAAGACATCGGTATGGGGCACGGGTATCTGCCGAAAAATATACAGAAATTCAAATCGCAACATCGGGATTTGGTGCTTCAAGATTCTTCGTTGATCAACACCGGTTCGTCTCCGGCAGACGATGCGGTTAAGGAAGTAGAGTCGTTGCTGATGTATGGTCAGATTGAAGCGGCAATGGATGTGTTGGAGCAGGCGGTATTGAAATATCCCGACGAGTCCCAGCTTTATATTACGTTGATCGATATTTATGAACGTACTGAAGATTGGGATAGGTTGGGGCAGTTTTTAAGGGTATTGAGGGAACGTGCGGACAGGCTTCCTGAAGAGGTCGTTATGCTGATGAGCCGGCTGCTGCAGCGTATGAATCAAAATATTAAAAAAATAAAACGGTACGGAAAATAAAAATGGAAGTTCAACTGCCGAAAATTAAAACAGTACGCGTAATGTTGGCGGGGATGACGGCGCAGCAGGAATCCGTTTTCAAAATGGCATTCAAAATGCACAATACCACCCGTTATGAAACAGTATCCCCTTCAGACGGCAGTGCCGTGCCCGATTTGGTTTTGGCGGATACCGATGCCGAGGGCGGTTTTGAACTTTGGAAAGAGCTTGCCGAGCGTTATAAGGATATACCCGTCGCCGTCTGTTCGGAGAAAGTTCCCGATTCTGAAGTTCCCTACCTGCCCAAACCGATTCGGTTTGAAACATTGTTTCCTATGCTCCGCAAATTGTTGCAGGGCGAGAATGTTTATGGGAAATCGTTTATTGCACCCGCAGACCGGTCGGCGAAAAATAACGGGAATGTGCAGCGTACGGTTACGATACGCCAGTTTAACCCGAATAAAGGATTATTGGGGGCGTTGCGGTTTGCGGAAAAGAACAGGCAGGACATCGCTATCTTGCATGGAAATAAGCCGGTCCTTATTGTTTTCCCCTCGATACAACGGGTTTTGCTGACAGAAAGTGTGCAAAAACTCGAAGAATTGTGCAAAGACGAAAATTTGCAGGTCAGCTGCAAGACTGTTCCCGATAACCCGCAATGGCGCGAAAAGGCTAAAGTAGGCATTATGTCCTGTATGTGGCAGTTTTCCATTTGGACGGCGCAGGGCAGGTTGATTTATCCGATTTCTCCCGATACTCCGTTTACGTTGAAATCTTGGCCAAACCTAACCCGGTTGGCAAATGTGCCGGGGTCGATACGCTTGTCGGCATTTCTGACCAAGGCATCCGTCAACCTTAACGTGTTGTATAAAGTGATGCCTTTAAACCTCAATGATATTCTGAATTATCTTGCGGCAACCTATACAACCGGGTTTTTGTCGGTAGATTTAAAAACGGTTTCACAACAGGCATACTCCGATATGGCGGATAAAATAAATATCGGAGCCGATTCTGCCTCTGATAGTGAAATGATGAAAAAAGCGGAAAAAATCACAACACCATCCCAATCCCAGTCGCGCGGCCTTCTGCAAAGGCTGATGAAAAAACTGTTGGGCAGCTAAGAGGCGGAGAGATGAGAGAAAATAAAATTATTTTCACAGGACCTGTCGGCGTAGGGAAAACCACTGCCATTGCGGCTATTTCGGACGAAGCACTCGTTCAGACCGATGCTTCCGCATCCGATATGACTTTGGATAGGAAAAGGAATACGACAGTGGCGATGGACTACGGGGCCATCAGCTTGGATGAGGATACCAAAGTCCATTTATATGGTACGCCCGGTCAGGAACGGTTCAACTTTATGTGGGAAATCTTAAGCCAAGGCAGTATGGGTTTGGTCTTGCTTTTAGATAATGCCCGAACCAATCCGTTGAAAGATTTGGAATTCTTTTTACATTCGTTTCGAGGGCTGCTGGAGAAGGCACCCGTCGTTGTCGGTATTACCAAGATGGATATACGCTCTCAGCCCGGTATCGACGTGTATCACAAATATCTTGCAAAACATAATCTTAATGTTCCGGTTTTTGAAATTGATGCCCGTAAGGAAGATGACGTAAAACAATTGGTTAGCGCAATGTTATTTTCTATTGATCCGGGACTGGAGGTTTAATATGGAATCAACACTTTCACTACAAGCAAATTTATATCCCCGCCTGACTCCTGCCGGTGCATTTTATGCCGTATCCAGCGATGCCCCCAGTGCCGGTAAAACTTTGTTGCACAGCCTGTTGAAAGCGGATGCGGACGAAATGGTCAGCAGTGAGAAGCTGCTTACCTGGGCGGACACCGCCGACATCGATACCGCTTTGAACCTGTTGTACCGTTTGCAAAAACTCGAATTCCTCTATGGCGATGAAAACGGTCATTCAGACGGCATCAATTTGTCGGACGAGCAATTGCCGTTGCTGATGGAACAATTGTCCGGCAGCGGTAAGGCGTTATTGGTCGATCGGAACGGTCTGTATCTTGCCAACGCCAATTTCCATCATGAGGCGGCGGAAGAGTTGGGGTTGTTGGCGGCAGAAGTCGCACAGATGGAAAAGAAATACCGGCTGCTGATTAAGAACAACCTGTATATCAACAATAACGCTTGGGGCGTTTGCGATCCTTCCGGTCAGAGCGAATTGACATTTTTCCCATTGTATATCGGTTCAACCAAATTTATTTTGGTTATCGGCGGCATTCCCGATTTGGGCAAAGAGGCATTTGTTACTTTGGTAAGGATTTTATACCGCCGTTACAGCAACCGCGTGTAAAACTTGGGAGAGAGGAGGGGTTATGCAGCAATTATTGATTTCAATCCTTGAAGATTTAAACAATACATCTACGGATATTATCGCGTCTGCCGTTATCTCAACCGACGGATTGCCGATGGCGACAATGCTTCCTTCACATTTGAATTCGGACAGGGTAGGGGCGATTTCTGCCACTTTGCTTGCTTTGGGGAGTCGCTCGGTGCAGGAACTCGCCTGCGGGGAATTGGAACAAGTGATGATTAAAGGAAAATCAGGCTATATCCTTTTAAGTCAGGCGGGTAAAGATGCCGTGTTGGTGCTGGTGGCAAAAGAAACCGGCAGACTTGGTTTAATCCTATTGGATGCCAAACGTGCGGCAAGGCATATTGCGGAAGCCATATAACATATAAAGATTGCGGGCTTGCAGATAAAGTGCAATCGATTGTCAATTTATATTGACACGTTCGGTATTTCTGTTTTATTATTCGCGTTTATTCCCCGATAGCTCAGTCGGTAGAGCGACGGACTGTTAATCCGCAGGTCCCTGGTTCGAGCCCAGGTCGGGGAGCCAAATTTCAAAACCCTCTAAGTATTTTCTTAGAGGGTTTTGTTTTACCGGCGGTCAGAAACGCATTTTTGAGATGATTGTTTTGAGATGGAATAAAATCTTTGCAAAATTCCTTTCGTGATGGTTATGAAAAAATAGGGGCTGTCCTGGACAACTAGGATAAACTCGATTTTATAGTGGATTAACAAAAACCAGTACGGCATTGGCTCGCTTTAGCTCAAAGAGAACGATTCTCTAAGGTGCTGAAGCACCAAGTGAATCGGTTCCGTACTATTTGTACTGTCTGCGGCTTCGTCGCCTTGTCCTGATTTTTGTTAATCCACTATAAAAAATATTTCCCTCAAGCGATGCGGCGACACCAACACCTGATTAAAACACAACCGGAGACCTTTGCAAAATTCCTTTCCCTCCCGACAGCCGAAACCCAAACACAGGTTTTCGGCTGTTTTCGCTCCATAACACCTCCTAATTTTACCCAAATACCCCCTTAATCCTCCCCGGATACCCGATAATCAGGCATCCGGGTTACCTTTTAGGCGGCAACAGGCGCACTTAGCCTGAGACCTTTGCAAATTTGTCGGTTTCGGGGTCGTATTGGTAGCCTCGTGCCTGTATGTCTTCTTTGAAAGTTTCGTATACGTCGTGGGCTAAAAGGGCTGTTCCGACATAGGGAACCGCCCTTGTGCTGAATTTCGCGCCTAAGCGGGCAAGTTTGCCGACCCCCGCCAATACGCCGGCGCGGGATACGCTGGCGGTTATTTTGGCGTTGATTCGGGCTTTTGCGCCCGTAGGGATGTGTGTTAAATCTACCGTTTTTATTAAATCAGATGAATAAGTTTTACTATTTTTAGGTACAAACTTATGAATTTTCGCACCTTGTCCGGTATCAACTGAAACAGTTTCAGATATTTTTACTGCATTTGCATTCGCTTCAAACGAATACATCATCAAAATTGCAATTATCGACAATTTCGCAAAATTCAAATTTGTATATTTTATGACCATCTTTCAGAGATTCTTTAATTACCATTTCTGAATTATCAGAAAATGAGATTAGCCAAATATCATGTTTAATTCTTCTATTCCAGAAAAAAGAGAAACAATCAATAACATTTTCAGACTTATTAATCTTCGCAAATTCAACAAATTCAGATTGCGCTATAACCGCCATCGATTGCCCAAAATACTTGCTGGACGGCTGATATTTATAAAGTGCCAACTGCGCCTGAGTGATAAACGGCTTGTTCATGGTTCTGCCTTTCAATGATTGTTTTGAAAGCCTGATTTTGACACCATAACTTCATGCGCTCAATCCTTAAACAGAACCGCCCCGATTAATACGGGTACGGAAACGCCGAGATAAAAATAAAAATCCATCATTTCAAAACCTTTTTCAGCAGGGAAACAAAGTAAACGGACGCGAGGATGCCGAATACTATCCAGCCTGTTTCAAGACCGCTTTGCAGGTTGTCTTTCGGACTGCATTCCGCCAATAAAAGCCTTAGCGGCTGACCGTCCGACATCTTCCACAGGCTGCCGTTATATTCCGGCCTGACAATCTGTCCGTTTTCTTTGATTCTTGGTACTACCAAGCTGAAATAAAGGTTTTCAGCCTGGTGCTTCTCAAGACATTTATTTCCGACTTGGTAGTACATGCCGTCTTACTTCATCACTCTCTTAACGATGGAAAAGACAAAAAGCGCGGCGAAAACGCCCACTACAATCCAACCGGCTTCCATACCGTCCGCTTTTGCGGCTTCCAAAGCGTTTTTTGCTGTATCGGGCAACGTTGCATTTGCATGTGCGGCCAAAGCCAGGGGAGCAGCTGTTACAACAGCCAGTTTTGCGCCGTATTTACGGCAGGTGTTAATAAATTTCATGATATTTTCCTTCAAAAAGTGTTTGGCGGTAATGGATGGAGCGTTTTTCAGACGACCGCCGAACATCCGAAAATCAGTCTTTCAAAAATCCGAATACGACAAATTCGTATTGGTTGCCGATTTCTTCCAAACCTGCGTTAATCGCTTCTTCGAAGTCGTAGAAATAATCGGCATTGGTGATTAATTTGGTATGTCCGATGTCGCCCGTTTCAGGAGAGAGATACAGAAAGTCCCCTGTTGATACGGACTGGACAACATAGACTTTCTGCATTCAATCAGCCTTTCTTAACGGGTTGAAAACCGATGACTTTCAGTTTTTGGGTTTTGCCCGTAGTGACGATTTCTACGTTCAGGTTTGCTTCGATGGGAAATTGGGCGTTTCGGAACTGCTCGAAATTGGCAGAGCCGCCGAAATCGTATTCAGTAGTAGAGCTGCCCAATGCGTTGCCTTGGGAGCTGTCTAAGGGTGTGGCGACAATCAGGCGGCAATAGTCGAAGCTCCTGCCTTCGATTTGTCCGTTGAATTTTTTAACGCCGACGATGTGGCCTTGAAGTTGGATGTTCATTTTTTGGTTTCCTTGTGTGATTAAACGTCTTTCGGGCAGACACTTTAAGCCCATGAAATCGGTAGTCTTGCGAATTTGTCGTAAATGAAGTTGTTATAGCTTTCTTCATTGTTGACGTGTTTTTGCTGTTCAAGCTGTTTTTCAAGATTCTCGTAATATTCGTACATATAGTAAGGGTCTTTGTACGGTTTGAATGCGGGCTGTTCATGAATGGCTTGAGCTTTCAAAAAGGCGCAGTCGTAGGCTTCGGGAGCCAAAGACTTGGGCAGCTTGTGATGACTCGGCTCAATCAGTTCAAACAGTTTGGCTTTGTCCAATTCGGGAAAAATGAATTTCAGACCGTTTGCCGCACGTCCAAACTGTTTTTTTACCCATTCAAGGTAGCGGTCGGCTGAAATGACCTTATCTTCCTTAACCGCGTGTATGCGCGTTGCCTTTTGGACGAATCGTTCGCAAATCGGATATGCGCCGCCGAAATATTCGCCCGGATTCTGCAAAACTTCGAAAGGGATAACGATATCTTTTGCTTTGAATTCAATTTCAAATCGCGTCCATGTGCTTGTTTTATCGCCCAACTGCTTGCCTTTTTCATAGACGCGGACATATTTGGACGATTCACGGGAGCCGATACCATAGGTCTTGCCTTTGGTCATTTTGGCTTCATCGTCTTCTTCCCAATCTGACCCCAAACATTCGCCTTTTGGTTTGACGTGATGACAGGTAAACATACCTTTATTTCGGTCTTCACGGGCTTGGTTCGGGCTGTATTCGCCGTTGAAAAAGTCTTTTGCGATATCAACGCGTGTTATTTTTGGGCGGATTGCATTAGTCAGGAATGCGAAAAGTCGTGATTCCCAGCCTTCTTTTGCGACGCCGCAACCGGTGCCGGTCAGTTCGAAAAGAATGGTATTGTTTTGTCCGCCAAAATGGACGCGACCGTATAGGACGTCTTCCGAACCCATCAACCAACAGCGCTCATAAAAACGCCCGCCCGAACCTTTGGACTCTTTGTAGATACCGAAACCGAAAACTTCTTCGGCGAGCATGGACGCGGCGCGAATAAAATCTTCGTCTTCCAAAAGACTTACACGAACGCCGTATTTATCGAAAAAGGTTTTTTCATGAAATGAAAAGCTAATTTGATCAATGAAAGCCGAATCTGATACACCGCGCCGAAGAGGAACGCCTAACAGGTTTCCTTTGCCGTCCGTTATGTACGTTTCGTAACATTCGAAGACTTCCTGAACCCTGCCTGCCGTTTCGGTTTCTGTCCCCCCCTGTTAGATAAGGGGGGAAGATTTGAAGCGGTTGCCGGCTTCCTGCCGTCCGCCGGTGCGTCCGTCATCACGCCGACAACCGCCTTTGTCATCCCTTGCTTATCTTCCATGGTGCGAATCCTCAAAAACGGGCAAAAAAAAGCCCTGTTACTTGTAGAAAGTAAAGGACGTTAATTTTTGTTAATCGTCCCTTCTTAGGGACGCAATATATAAGGTTTTAAAACGCTAAGAACAAAATCCGATAACGGCTCTGAAGAAGTAAGTCTTTCTTTATTGCACAAGATAGCAAACTTCCACGGCATTCTCGCCCCACCCGTGCCGTCCAAGCCTTTTTCAAAGACATAGATGGTTTTCTTGGCAATCACTTCGTCAGTTTGGCGGTCGATAATCCGTATGGTCGCACCTGCCACCCAGTGCCTGCGCAGCTTGGAGTCGACATTGTTTTCGAACGTTACCGCATAACGGGCGGGGTGTATATGATTAAGTGTTTGATTTATCGGAAAATCTTTACCTGAATACCGAATAATATCGGAATGGTTGGGTTGCAGGACATCCACATAGCGGTATTCCCCATCGCTAAAAAATCCTAGGAAACGAGCAATAAAATTTACGCCTTCTCTGGTCTGTAAAGCCGCATTGTCCCACATCGGGTCTCTGGTTTTTGCATCTGCCGAAACGGTACGCTCAGGTACTACTTTCAACAGCATAATCCCTTCCACATTGTCCGCCGTCTGGTAAATCTTTCCCCCGCCGTTTTGCATTGTTCGTTAAACACGGCTTCGGCTTCTTTGTATTTTCTGTCCCACTCTTCTTGTGCCTGTATTTCTTCTTTGCTCGGGCAGAATTGTTTGGGAATAATCCAAACAAACAGCATCAGGATAGCGGCGGCGGTCAGGCTGCCTGAAAGGATTTTGCCGGGGTTTTTTGTAGGCAAAGCGGACGAGAAACCAAAGCAACAGCAGCATGGTGTCCCAATAGCCGATTGAGAATAGGATGGCCAAACCTTCTAGGAAATGGCGTAAATCGTTTGTGGTAAACATGGGTAGTTCCTGTGGTTAAATGTGCAGGCTGCTTTTTGCCGAACCTTGCCGCATCTCAAAAGCAGCCTGCGCTTCAGCGTTGCGTTACGCAGTAAAATAATGAATATTTGTAACGACTTGGGTATTTTTTGTCAATATTCCCGCCTTTCCCTTAACAGCTGCCGCGCTTTCCGTTAAAATTCCTTTACATATTTATATTGTTTCCTGTTTCTATATTGCCAAGGTTATACCCGTTATGTTTTTCTCCGCCCTGAAATCCTTTCTTTCCCGCTACATTACCGTATGGCGCAATGTTTGGGCGGTGCGCGACCAGTTGGAACCGCCCAAACGCACGGCGGAAGAACAGGCGTTTTTGCCCGCGCATTTGGAACTGACCGATACGCCGGTCTCTGCCGCTCCGAAATGGGCGGCGCGTTTTATTATGGCGTTTGCGCTTTTGGCTTTGTTGTGGTCCTGGTTCGGCAAAATCGATATTGTGGCGGCGGCTTCGGGCAAAACGGTGTCGGGCGGGCGCAGCAAAACCATCCAGCCGCTGGAAACGGTGGTGGTTAAGGCGGTACATGTGCGCGACGGGCAGCATGTGAAACAGGGAGAAACGCTGGCGGAACTGGAGGCTGTGGGAACAGACAGCGATGTGGTGCAGTCGGAGCAGGCTTTGCAGGCTGCCCAATTGTCCAAACTGCGTTATGAAGCGGTATTGGCGGCATTGGAAAGCCGTACCGTGCCGCATATCGATATGGCGCAAGCACGGTCTTTAGGTCTCTCCGATGCCGATGTGCAATCGGCGCAGGTGTTGGCGCAGCACCAGTATCAGGCATGGGCGGCGCAGGATGCGCAATTGCAGTCGGCTTTGCGCGGCCATCAGGCGGAATTGCAGTCGGCCAAGGCGCAGGAGCAGAAGCTGGTTTCGGTGGGGGCGATCGAGCAGCAGAAAACAGCAGACTACCGCCGTTTGCGGGCCGACAATTTTATTTCGGAACATGCGTTTTTGGAGCAGCAGAGCAAATCGGTCAGCAATTGGAACGATTTGGAAAGTACGCGCGGTCAGATGAGGCAGATTCAGGCGGCCATTGCACAGGCGGAGCAGAATCGGGTGCTGAATACGCAGAACCTGAAACGCGATACGCTGGATGCGCTGCGCCAGGCAAACGAACAGATTGACCAATACCGCGGCCAAACGGATAAGGCAAAGCAGCGGCAGCAGCTGATGACAATACAGTCGCCTGCGGACGGCACGGTGCAGGAATTGGCCACCTATACGGTGGGCGGTGTGGTGCAGGCTGCCCAAAAAATGATGGTGGTTGCGCCCGATGACGACAAAATGGACGTGGAAGTTTTGGTATTGAACAAAGACATCGGTTTTGTGGAACAGGGACAGGATGCGGTGGTGAAGATTGAGAGTTTTCCCTATACGCGCTACGGTTATCTGACGGGCAAGGTGAAAAGTGTCAGCCATGATGCGGTAAGCCACGAACAGTTGGGCTTGGTTTATACGGCGGTGGTGTCGCTGGACAAACATACCTTGAATATTGACGGCAAAGCAGTGAATCTGACGGCGGGCATGAATGTCACGGCGGAGATTAAAACGGGTAAACGGCGGGTGCTGGATTATCTGTTAAGCCCGCTGCAAACCAAATTGGACGAAAGCTTTAGGGAGCGATAGGCGGATCCATACTGGGCATTTGTTATCCGCCGGTTCGGACATGCAGACTGCCTGAAACCATTGCCCGGATGACATTGCTCAATCTAATGATAATGCAAGATTACGGTATTTCCGTTTGCCTGACACTGACGCCCTATTTGCAACATGAACTATTTTCGGCTATGAAATCCTATTTTTCCAAATATATCCTACCCGTTTCACTTTTTACCTTGCCACTATCCCTTTCCCCATCCGTTTCGGCTTTTACGCTGCCTGAAGCATGGCGGGCGGCGCAGCAACATTCGGCTGATTTTCAAGCGTCCCATTACCAGCGTGATGCAGTGCGCGCACGGCAACAACAAGCCAAGGCCGCATTCCTTCCCCATGTATCCGCCAATGCCAGCTACCAGCGCCAGCCGCCATCGATTTCTTCCACCCGCGAAACACAGGGATGGAGCGTGCAGGTGGGACAAACCTTATTTGACGCTGCCAAATTTGCACAATACCGCCAAAGCAGGTTCGATACGCAGGCTGCAGAACAGCGTTTCGATGCGGCACGCGAAGAATTGCTGTTGAAAGTTGCCGAAAGTTATTTCAACGTTTTACTCAGCCGAGACACCGTTGCCGCCCATGCGGCGGAAAAAGAGGCTTATGCCCAGCAGGTAAGGCAGGCGCAGGCTTTATTCAATAAAGGTGCTGCCACCGCGCTGGATATTCACGAAGCCAAAGCCGGTTACGACAATGCCCTGGCCCAAGAAATCGCCGTATTGGCTGAGAAACAAACCTATGAAAACCAGTTGAACGACTACACCGGCCTGGACAGCAAACAAATCGAGGCCATAGATACCGCCAACCTGTTGGCACGCTATCTGCCCAAGCTGGAACGTTACAGTCTGGATGAATGGCAGCGCATTGCCTTATCCAACAATCATGAATACCGGATGCAGCAGCTTGCCCTGCAAAGCAGCGGACAGGCGCTTCGGGCAGCACAGAACAGCCGCTATCCCACCGTTTCTGCCCATGTCGGCTATCAGAATAACCTCTACACTTCATCTGCGCAGAATAATGACTACCACTATCGGGGCAAAGGGATGAGCGTCGGCGTACAGTTGAATTTGCCGCTTTATACCGGCGGAGAATTGTCGGGCAAAATCCATGAAGCCGAAGCGCAATACGGGGCTGCCGAAGCACAGCTGACCGCAACCGAGCGGCACATCAAACTCGCCGTACGCCAGGCTTATACCGAAAGCGGTGCGGCGCGTTACCAAATCATGGCGCAAGAACGGGTTTTGGAAAGCAGCCGTTTGAAACTGAAATCGACCGAAACCGGCCAACAATACGGCATCCGCAACCGGCTGGAAGTAATACGGGCGCGGCAGGAAGTCGCCCAAGCAGAACAGAAACTGGCTCAAGCACGGTATAAATTCATGCTGGCTTATTTGCGCTTGGTGAAAGAGAGCGGGTTAGGGTTGGAAACGGTATTTGCGGAATAAAGCAGGCTGAAACGGTTATGAAATTCCCAAAGCAGCCTGCACCCCGTTTCGAAAGTGCAGGCTGCTTTGGGATTGATCCGATACTTTCACATTCTCATTGCCTTTAAATAAAGCACAGTTAAAAACACATTTAAATTAAGTGCGAATTAATTCAAATGTATATTCAATTAAAATCAAAATAGGACAGTAGTGCATCGTCAAATCGGGCGTAATCAGACAAAACGGTTCGCAGATACCGCTTAATATTCGCCCACACTTTCTCAATCGGGTTGAGCTCAGGTGAATAAGGTGCAAGAGGCAATACCTTATGTCCCAATTTTTCCGCCATTTCCCGTAAGACACCCATACGGTGAAATCGCGCATTATCTAAAATAATCACCGATTTTTGAGTCAATGCGGGCAGTAGGCATTGCTGAAACCACGCTTCAAAAAAGACTCCGGTCATCGTATTTTGATAAACCATCGGAGCAATCAGCCGGTTGCCGACTTGTGCGGACACCAAAGATAAGCGTTGGTATCTTTTTCCACTTATCTGCGCTTTCACTATTTGCCCTTTCAGGCTGCGGGCATAGGGACGGAACAGGTAGCGGTCAAATCCTGTTTCATCCAAATAAACACGTTGGTAGTCGGAAAATTCGGCCGGCTGTGTCAAATAATGCGTTACTTTGGCCGGGTCTTGTTCTTTGTAAGTGGTGGTCTTTTTTTGCGCGTTATCCCCATCTGTTTGAGTGCATAGCAAATGGTGGCTGCCGTACAATCAAAATGTTTGGCGATTTCATGCAGATAGGCATCCTGGTGTTGCCCAATATATTGAGCCGGTTTTTGCCTATCCGATTTGACGGCATTTAGACCGGTAACTTGATGTTTTAGGCTGCCTGTTTGTTTTTTAAGGCGAATCCACAGGTAAAGCGTGTTTCTTGACAAGTTAAACGTTGCTGCGGTTTGGCTGATGTTTTTGCATTGTTCGTAATATCGTGGATTAAATTTAAACCAGTACGGTGTTGCCTCGCCTTGCCGTACTATTTGTACTGTCTGCGGCTTCGTCGCCTTGTCCTGATTTTTGTTAATCCACTATAGTTTAAAGCTTTGTTTCTTAAGTCCGCAGAGTATGCCATGGTTAGACCTTCAAAGTTGAGTATTGTACTATTTTGTTTTTAATTGACTATGCAACAAAAAATAGCAAACCCCGGCAATCAAAATGCCGTCTGAAGCGTTATTCGGCTTTCAGACGGCATTTTTGTATTTAAAGCCGGGTAACGCTCAATACGCCTTTGACGTCGCCGAGGCTGGCGAGGACGCGTGGGAGGTCGGTAACTTGTTTGACTTCGAGCGTGAACCTCATGCTGGCTTCCAAGTCGCGGGACTGGGTTTGCACGGCGGTAACGTTGAGTTTGTGGCGGGCGAGTGCGTCGGATACGTCGCGCAAAAGCCCGGAGCGGTCTTGGGCGCGGATTTCGATATCGACGGCGAACACTTGTCCTTCCTGCAACGCCGCCCAGCTTGCGTCCAGCACTTTTTCAGGTGCTTGTTCGGCGAGGTGTCGGAAAGAGGGGCAGGTTTTGCGGTGTACCGAAATGCCGCGATCGCGGGTAACGAAGCCGACAATGTCGTCGGGCGGCGCGGGTTTGCAGCATTTGGCAAGCGTGGTCATCAGACCGTCTTCGCCGTCGATGAGCACGCCGTTTTTGCCGCCTTTTTTGATTTTGGACTGTTTGACGATGGTGGTTTCGCTGACGGGTACGGGCGGCGGTTCGTTCAGCGTGCCGCAGGCTTTTTGGATGGCGCGGTTGGAAATTTCGCCTTGTCCGACGGCGGTGTAGAGGTCTTCTGGCTTTTTGTAGCCGAGATTTTCGGCAAGCTCTTGCAGGTTGGGTTTGGGCGTGAGTTTGGCAAGCTGTTTGTCGAGTTGGACGCGGCCTTCTTCGCGCACGGTGTCGGCGTTTTGCTGGCGGATGTAGGCGCGGATTTTGCCGATTGCCTTGTTGGATTTGACCCAGCCTTCGTAGAGCCAGTTGACGGAAGGATGCCCTTCTTTGGCGGTAATGATTTCGACGCGCTGTCCGTTTTCGAGCGGGGTGGACAGCGGCACAATCTGCCCTTCGACTTTCGCACCGCGGCAACGGTCGCCGATGCTGCTGTGCAGGGCGTAGGCGAAGTCGATGGGGGTCGCGCCCGTGGGCAGGGAGAGGACTTTGCCGTGCGGGGTCAGGACATAAATCGTGTCGTTGAAAAGCTCGGTTTTGAAGGCGGCGGCGAGGTCTTCCTTGCCACTTTCCGCCATGTTTTCGCGCCAGTCCAAGAGTTGGCGCAACCAGGCGATTTTCTGTTCGTAGGCTGAATCGCCTTTGCCGCCCTCTTTGTAACGCCAGTGGGCGGCGACACCGAATTCGTTGAATTGGTGCATATCGAAGGTGCGGATTTGCACTTCCACGCCTTTGTCTTCCGGGCCGACGATGACGGTGTGCAAACTTTTATAGCCGTTGCCTTTGGGGTTGGCGATGTAGTCGTCGAACTCGCCGGGAATGGGCTGCCAGAGGCTGTGGACGATGCCCAGCGTGGTGTAACACTCGGGGACGGTATCAATCAGAATCCGCACGGCGCGGATGTCAAAGAGGCCGTCGAAGCTGAGTTTTTTCTTCACCATTTTTTTGTAAATGGAGTAGATGTGTTTCGGACGGCCGGCGACTTCGAAATGGACATTGTATTTCTTGAGTTCACCGCGCAGGATGTTGAGGAAGTTTTCGATGTATTCGAGGCGTTCGGTGCGTTTTTCGTCCAAAAGCAGCGCGATTTCGCGGTATTTTTCGGGCTCTTGATGGCGGAAGCCCAAATCTTCGAGCTGCCATTTGAGCTGCCACACGCCCAAACGGTTGGCGAGCGGGGCGAAGATGTCGAGGGTTTCTTTGGCGACGGCGCGTTTTTCGGGGCTGTCGGGGGCGTTGCTTAAAAATTGCAGGGTGCGCGTACGCATCGCCAGTTTGATTAACACGACGCGGATGTCGGTAACCATCGCCAGCAGCATTTTCCGCATAGTTTCTGCCTGCTGGGCGCGTTCTTCTGGCGTGGCGAGGCTGTCCACCCGGGCGAAGTGGGTGAGTTTCTGCACTTCGTCCACACCTTTGACCAGCTCGGCGACGGTACTGTTGCAGCGTTCGGAAACCAATAGGTTCCAATCGGGGACGTAGCGTCCGATGTCGGCAAGCAGGGTGGCGGCGACGGCATCGGGCAGCAGGTCGAGTTCATGAACCATTTGCGCCGCGCCGAGGAAGTGGTCGGGCAGCGGCTCGCCATACGGCGTGGCGGCATCGGCGGGGTAATGTGCTTCCGCCAGCGAACGGGCGGCTAAGACAAGTTTTTTATCGTTGTTCGGCAGCGCGGCGCAGTAGCTGTCGAACCATTCGCGCAATTCTTGCAGAGTCGCGCTTTGCGTGTCTTGAATCGGGCTGATGGCGGTCATGATGGGGTCTTCCGTTCCGATAAAAACGAGTTTATTGTAACAGCTTATTTATTTACGGTGCATAGGCGGGAAGATATAGTGGATTAAATTTAAACCAGTACGGCGTTGCCTCGCCTTGCCGTACTATCTGTACTGTCTGCGGCTTCGTCGCCTTGTCCTGATTTAAATTTAATCCACTATAAACTTGTTTCGGGCGGCGCCGGGTGTTAAGGTAGCCGGTACCGACAGGTTGACGAGGAATATTTTGATGAAACTGTATATTTACGACCATTGCCCGTTTTGCGTGCGTGCGCGGATGGCTGCCGGGCTGTTTGGCGCGGACGTTGAAGAAGCCGTGTTGGCAAACGACGACGAGGCAACGCCGATCGGTATGATCGGTGCGAAACAAGTGCCCGTCCTGCAAAAAGAAGACGGTTCGTTTATGGGCGAGAGTTTGGACATTGTGCGGCATTTCGACCGCGAAGACCGTCTGAAAGACGAAGTCCGCCCCGAGATACGGGCGTGGCTGGACAAGGTGGGCGGATACAACGACAAACTGGTGCAGCCGCGCGTGATCAAAATCGGGCTGCCTGAATTTGCAACGCCGGAAGCGGTGAAATATTTTACAGACAAAAAAGAGAAAAGCATCGGCAGCTTTTCCGCCAATTTGAATAAAACCGCCCAATACCTCGAACGGATAAACGCAGATTTGCAAGAGTTGGAAAATTTGATGGACGGTGCTTCAGACGGCATCAACGGCGGAATCGGTATGGAGGATATTTTGGTTTTCCCCGTTTTGAGGAATCTGACCGTGGTGCGCGGCATCGAATGGCCCCAAAAGGTGATGGGTTATTTGATGACGATGAGTGAAAAATCGGGCGTGCCGCTTTATTTTGACAGGGCATTGTAAAAGTGGCTGTTATTAACTGACAGATGAAGGAGGTTCTACCCTATTTGAGGTAAACTCTATTTATCATTGGCCGAAATACCAGTGCTTATCTCCAAGACGACCTTCCCAATCCCTTTTGCCTCTTAAAAAGAAGTGACTAGTGTGTAAAGTTATAGTTCCTTTTATAGCTTTCCAATAAAATTAAAGTATTTAAAAGCTTGTTTAGTTCTAATTTGTTAATTTCTGTATCTAAATAATGTTCAGAATAGTATTATTTTTTAAATAAACCATGAATAGTACTTCACATTGTTTGTCGTATTATTTAGCTTTTAAATTTCTAATGTGAAAGATAGTTTAATGGACGCCTTTGATTTTTTTATGCAAGGCAATTTTAAAAAAATTGCAACTGAACAAGGTTTAGACCGTAAATATTTTATATTCCAATATATCGTATGTAATTTATCTGCCATTTCTTCTTTTTGTTTAATGAAGGTTATCCATAGTTATACTATCCTTTGTTTATTAATAATGATAATTGGCATTGCATTTGGATTTATCTTGAGAAATAGGGTTCTATCTATAGTAAAAAATAAACAAAAGTTTTTATCTGATATGTTTCCCTTGGAAATGCCTTTCTTTTCTAGAGTATACAAAATACCTATCTTGGCCAGATTCTTGAATAGGGGAATGAAATGGCTTTATCTCCAAAATTTTTTCTGTTTAGTTATGATTTGTTTCTCGATATCTCTTATCCTTAATGAAGAAAGGGGGTGGATGCCTTATTTTATCTGCTATTGGTTTGGACTTTGTTATCCAGTAAGCACTTATTACGTTTTTTTATCCAGAGATTATAAACATATCTAAACTATTATGCGTGGCGGTACTTCCAAAGGTAAATTTTAACCTAATCAATTTACTCAAACCATCCAAAAATTACCAAGCAGCAATATAAACACAGATTTATTTGAGCCAACCTGATCAAAACAAGGAACTAAATAGATGAAAAAGACCATTTTTAACATTACCAAAATGGACTGCCCGTCCGAAGAACAGCTCATTCGCATGCGTTTAAAAGATGTGTCTGATATTTATGAATTACAGTTTGATATTGCTGGGCGGTGCTTAACCGTCTATCACGATAATCAAGATACAACGATTTTACAAGTACTTGAACCGCTTAATTTTGATAGTCATATCATTTCCACCGAAGTGATTGTTGATAAGATAGTGTTTAACAAGCCTGATGAGCACTTAGAAAAAAGATTATTATATCAAGTGCTCATGATTAACTTTGTGTTTTTTATCATAGAGTGTTCGGTTGGTATTTTTGCTAATTCTATGGGGCTGATTGCTGATAGTCTAGATATGCTGGCGGACAGCTTTGTCTATATATTGGCGCTATCAGCCATTGGTATGACGCTGGCGTATAAAAAACGTGTGGCATTTTTGGCGGGGATAACGCAGATAATATTGGCGTTATTTGGGGTGATAGAAGTGATTAGGCGTTTTATCGGTGCTGAGCAGCTGCCCAATTATCAACTGATGATTGGCACGGCATTTTTGGCATTGATTGCAAACTGGCTGTGCTTATATCTACTGAGCAAAAATCAAAATAAAGAAATCCATATCAAAGCCAGCATGATTTTTACATCCAATGACATTATCATCAATATCGGTGTGATAGCGGCGGGAGCATTGACGTTATTGACTCATTCTAGCTATCCTGATTTAATCATTGGCATGATTGTCTTTGTCATTGTACTATTTGGTGCCAGAAATATTTTAAAATTGGCAAAATAATTCCTTTCACCAGCAAAGGAGTTTTTATGCAAATATCGGTCAAAGCTACCTACATACGTGGCAGTACTTCCAAAAACTTGATTTTTTAAAATGTGGTTAATGCGAGTTTGTTTATCTGGTATTTGATTGGTCAAGCCTTCATCCAAGCGTTTGACGATTTCACGCAAAAATACCCCTGATTTACACACAGGGTCTAAGAATGTCGCCTTTGGATTTGACCAAATCTCAGACGGCAATAAATCCAGCATTTGATTGGCAAGTTTTGGCGATGTGAAAACCTCATCATTAGACAGACTGGAGTTTCTTAATCAGTGTTTCAGTTAATGAAAGGTATTATCATGCAACCTGGTTCTAATAATGATGAAAAAAATAAGATTACACTACAGGAAAACGCGGCAGGGCAATATGTCCTGCCGCGTTTTTTGGAGCGTTTATGCCGTCTGAAAGCCAGTCAGACGAACATCTGCACAAACGCAATCACCAGCCGCACAATCGGTGCAATAAACGCACCCAAAACCCCGGTCAGCATAAGCAGCAGGATAATCCACGTCCCATAAGGTTCGATTTTGCGGAACGCTTGCGAATATTTCGCCGACAGGAAGGTGTCGATGAAAATGCCGCCGTCCCAAGGCAGGATGGGGATGATGTTGAGCGCGAACAGAATCGCATTGATCAGAATACCGTAGTTTGCCATTTGAGCCAACGGCATCTGATACGCCCCACCGACATACGGAGTCAGCACCAAAACCACGCCCCACAGAACAGCCATCGCCAGATTCGACAGCGGGCCGGACGCGGCAACGCAACGCCAGGCAAGGCGCGGGTTGCGGAAGTTGCGCGAATCGATAGGAATCGGACGCGCCCAGCCGAACAGGAAGGGCGTGAACATCAAAGTAAGCAGCGGTACGATGATTGTGCCGACCAAATCGATATGGGGCAGGGGGTTCAGTGTCAGCCTGCCGTATTGTTCGGCAGTGTTGTCTCCCCAGTAGCGCGCCGTATAGCCGCGCGCCACCTCCCTGACGGTAATGGCGAGCAGCACGGGCAGGACGGCAAGCAGAAACACGCCCAAATCAAAATTTTGAAACATGGTTTTCCTTTGAACAGATGTGGTGTGCAGCCCGAAACGGCTGACAGACAGAAGCGGCAATATATCATCTAACCTGATTTTATTGGAATAAGAAATCAGACAGAATCATTTTTTCTGCCGGCCCGTTATCTGATGATTTGCTGTAATACAGCGTTTAAACACGGTTTGCCTGTGAACGGAACAGACATTCATATGACCAAAAATTGTAAAAATAGGTTGCAAATAGGAATTGTTGCTATTATTATGCCCGAATTATGGATAAAGAACGAATTTTAACCCCCGCAGTCGTGTTTTCCGTCGCACTGCTGCATTTGGCAATGGTGGCATTGCTCTGGCAGGCGCACAAGCTGCCCGTGATAGAGTCAGGAAATGTTATCGAATTTGTCGATTTGGGTGATTTTGGCGGAGGGGACGGTGCACCCGAAGGCGCAGGTGCGCCTGCTGCGCCTGAGCCGCAACCTGAGCCTGAGCCGCCCAAACCTGTCGAGCCGCCCAAGCCGGTTTTGAAGCCGGTGGTTACGAAAAAGGCGGATGCGGATATTCAGCAGCCTAAGGAAGAGCCGAAACCTGAAGAAAAGCCGAAACCCGAAGAAAAACCGAAACCAGAGCCTAAGCCGGAAGCGAAGCCTGTCCCGAAACCGGCGGAAAAACCGGTCGAGAAGCCGTCTGAAAAACCTGCCGAACATCCCAGCAATGCTTCTGCCAAAGCAGACAGCGAGCAGGGTAATGGGGAAGATAAGGGAACCGGTACCAAAGGAGACGGAACGGGGCGCGGAGAAGGCAGCGGTAAAGGTAGCGGCGGTGTCAAAGGCGAACACGGGGAAGGAGCCGGCAGCAGCAAAGGCAATCCTTTACGCGCCAACGGCAGCATTCCGCGCCCGGCTTATCCCACGCTTTCTATGGAGAATGACGAGCAGGGTACGGTTGTTTTGAGCGTTTTGGTTTCTCCGGGCGGTCATGTCGAGTCCGTTAAAATCGTGAAAAGCAGTGGTTTTTCTCGGTTGGACAATGCGGCACGCAAGGCGGCGCAAAACGGGCATTTTCAAGCCAATGCCTGGACGGAGTTTAAAGTCCCCGTCAAGTTTGAATTGAATTAGGCGGTTGCCGCAGCGGTTTGCGGCAGCTTGGATGTTTGATTGGTTTTTTCAGTGTTGGAATCATTATGAATTTGAAATTAGTGTTTGAATCGGGCGATCCCGTCCTGATCGGTGTGTTTGTGTTGATGCTGTTGATGAGTATCGTAACGTGGTGTTTGGTTGTCTTGCGCTGCATCAAGCTGTATCGGGCGCGCAAAGGGAATGCCGCCGTCAAACGGCATATGCGCGATACTTTGTCGCTGAACGACGCGGTCGAAAAAGTGCGCGCCGTCGATGCGCCTTTGTCCAAACTGGCGCAAGAGGCATTGCAGTCTTACCGCAACTACCGCCGAAACGAAGCGTCCGAACTGGCGCAGGCTTTGCCGTTGAACGAGTATTTGGTCATTCAAATCCGCAACAGTATGGCGCAGATTATGCGCCGGTTTGATTACGGGATGACCGCGCTTGCCTCCATCGGCGCGACCGCGCCGTTTATCGGGTTGTTCGGCACGGTTTGGGGGATTTACCACGCCCTGATCAATATCGGGCAAAGCGGGCAGATGAGTATTGCGGCGGTTGCCGGCCCGATTGGCGAGGCACTGGTGGCGACGGCGGCGGGTTTGTTCGTGGCGATTCCGGCGGTGTTGGCATACAACTTCCTCAATCGCGGCACAAAAATACTGACCCAGGATTTGGATGCGATGGCGCACGATTTGCACGTCCGCCTGCTTAATCAAAAGGATAGCTGATTATGGCATTTGGTTCGATGAATTCCGGCGACGATTCTCCGATGTCCGACATCAACGTTACGCCGTTGGTGGACGTGATGCTGGTGTTGCTGATTGTGTTTATGATTACTATGCCGGTGCTGACGCATTCCATCCCTTTGGAACTGCCGACCGCGTCCGAGCAGACAAACAAGCAGGACAAACAGCCTAAAGACCCCCTGCGCCTGACGATTGATGCGAACGGCGGCTATTATGTCGGCGGGGATTCTGCAAGCAAAGTGGAAATCGGGGAAGTGGAAAGCCGTCTGAAAGCCGCCAAGGAGCAGAATGAAAACGTGATTGTGGCGATTGCGGCAGACAAGGCGGTGGAATACGATTATGTAAACAAAGCTTTAGAAGCCGCCCGTCAGGCAGGAATCACCAAAATCGGTTTTGTAACCGAAACCAAGGCGCAATAAAGTTCGACGCTTGAACGAATGCCGTCTGAAAGTCTTTCAGACGGCATTTCTTATGTTTAATCAGCTATATATAGTTGATTAAAACAAAAATGAGACGACAGAGCGCCGTCTCCATTTCTGCGCAGGCGGGAATACAAACATCTGATTTTTCTTTTATTTTCAAACATTACTGAAATGGGTAAGTCTGGAGTCCTGCCTGCGCGAGAATAATGAAAATGTGCATTTCTAATTTTTATAGTGGATTAACAAAAATCAGGACAAGGCAACGAAGCCGTAGACAGTACAAATAGTACGGAACCGATTCACTTGGTGCTTCAGCACCTTAGAGAATCGTTCTCTTTGAGTTAAGGCGAGGCAACGCCGTACTGGTTTTTGTTAATCCGCTATACCCACTGAGACCTTTGCAATAACATAGGTTACTAAAATTTTATGCTCAATCTCATTTTCAAAATGCAAAACTTTTCTGATTTTTCCTACTTTTTGCTCAATATTAGGAAGGTTTTAGGCAATTGAAAATTTTTTGGCGCATTTTTATGCGTCAAATTTCGTTAACAGACTATTTTTGCAAAGGTCTCCCACTGTAAAAACGGAGAAGGACAGAGGACGGCAGTAAGGTTTGCCGTCCTCTTTTTCAAGTTGCGGTGGAATGCCGCTTGAAGGTGTGGTTTAAACGTTTCGGCTTGTAATCAGACGCGGGCGTTGTCCAGCCGCTCTCTGAAGTTTTCCAAATTTACGCCTGCCGCTTGGGCGCGGCGGATGATTTCGTCAACCGGCATACCTTCTGCCGCCCGGCGGAAGCCCCACAGGAGGGAGCAGCGCGTACCGGTCCGGCAATAGGCAAGGACGGGAGATTCGGCTTGTCCGATGAGTTGGCGGAAGGTTTCGACATCGTGTTTTTGGATGTCGCGTGCGGTAACGGGTTGGTGATGGAATCCAGTAACGCCTGCTTGTTCCAGCCACTGTTTGATTTGGGCGAAGTCGGGTTGCGATTCTTCTTCGCGGTCGGGGCGGTTGCAGATGACGGTTTTGATGCCCAGTTGCGCGATTTGTTCCGCATCGGCTTTGGTCAGTTGCGGAGAAATATAGAGGTGTTCGTCAAGTTTCAGAATGGCCATTTTGTTTCCTTTACTTTGCGGTTGTTTTTCAGACGGCATTTTGTGTGCAATGCCGTCTGAAAGTTTAACCGAACAACCAGTTGTCCAACAGGTTTCGGTCTGTGATATGTAGGATGGCAGTATCCGCTGCCGCTGCCTGAACCGTCAAGACGGTTTGACGCAATATGCCGGCACGGAAGAAGTGGATATTGATTTTTGCATTGACGTGGTATCGGGCCCATTGTGCGGTAAAGTCGGTGCAGGCATAACCGTCTAAAGCAATGATTTTGTCTTGCGGGCACAGTGCCGCAGATTCCGCGCTGCCGCCGTTGAAGACATGGGTCAGGACGATGTGGTCGGTGTTTTGTTTGAAACGTGCGCCAAAATCGCCTGCCGACGGGACGGGGCAGATGTGTTCTGCGTATCCGCCGCCGTGTTGTCGGGGAAGCGGCAGGAAGGTCAGTCCCACGCCTGCGGTTGCCAGGCATTCGGCAAGCGGCAAATCTTCGGTACTGTATAACGTTTTTTGGAAAAAATCTTCCAAATCCAAGCCGGTAATTTCCTGACAGCGGATTTGCCAGTGTTTTTCCGGAATACCCGAGTGTGTGTCCCTCCACTCCCGATAGAGTTTGTCCATTACCGTATCGAGAGAATGTCTGCCGTTGCTTCGGTTGCGTATTATCAGATCAAGGCACAATGCGGCAAGCGCGCCTTTCTGGTAGTAGCTGACGATGGCGTTGGGGCTGTTTTCATCAGGTTTGTAAAATTTGTTCCACGCGGTAAAACTCGATTCCGCCAAGGTCTGCCTCAAACGGCCGCGGGTTTGTTGTACGCGCGTAATGCCTTGTGCCAGCAGGTTTAAATAAGATTCGGGCGAGATGGTGCGGCTGCGTGCCAAAAACAAATCGTCGTAATAGGATGTAATGCCTTCGAATGCCCATAGTTGTTCGGTATAGTTTTCTTTGTCGAGGTCATAAGGGACGAACGCGGCAGGTTTGATGGATTTGACGTTCCACGCGTGAAAATATTCGTGGGAGAAAAGTCCGAGCAATGTGGTGTAGGTATCGTCGGCATCGGTCATACCGTACGGCGGAAGGCTGTGGCGGTCGGCGAGCAGGGCGGTGCTGTCGGTGTGTTCCAAACCGCCGTAAATATGGTCGCCGACGTGGAGCAGGAACAAATATTTTTGAAACGGGGCAGGGGAGGAAAACACCGTCAGTTCTGTTTCGCAGATTTTTTTGATATCCGAAACCAGCCTGTTGCGGTCGAAATCAGGATATATGCCGCTTAAGGCAATTGTGTGCGGAATGCCTGCCGCCTCAAAATCTAAAAATTCAATCAAGCCCATCTCGACAGGTCGGTCAATCAATTCGGCATAAGATGCCGCCTGAAAGACAAACCTCCCTGTTTCCGGCAGCGTTGTGGCAATACGCCTTTCGGACGGAATACCCGTCAATTCCAAGCGGTGCAGCAGCGTTTCCGTTCCTTCGACTTTCAAAAACAGGCACGATCCGTCAAAAAACCGCGTTCTGTCGTCAGGAAAGAACCTCGAACCGACAAATCGAATGCATATACGGTGTAGCGGATTTGCCACTCGCCGCGTACGGCGGCAGCGTGCCAGCGGTTTTTTGCAATTTGTTCGAGCGGCATGGACGTGCCGTTACAGGATGCATGGATAGAAGTGATGTGGCGGGAAAAATCCCGAATCAGATAGCTGCCCGGAACCCAGTTTGGCAGGCTTATTTCTATAGGAAGATCATCATCTTGTGTGAATGTCAGCAGGATGTGCCACTCGTGGTCGAGAGGGGACGGGGTTATTTTATAATGAATCATAACTATCAAATATATCGTTAAACGGGATGGATTAAATACCTTTAAAATGCAGCTTAACCTACATCAATAAAGTGCCACAAAAAGGGAAAATTGGAAACAAAAGCAATGGCGGTCGGGTTGTAATTTATTATAACAATATGATTTATATGTAATAAAAAACAGATTAAGCAAAGGGCTCGCCGGCGGCGCGAATGTAATTCCGCTTGGCGTAATAAGGCAGATATGTTAAATTTAGAAAAAATTACGCTTGCCCGGATTGCACCTTAAACAGGCTGCGGAAGCGGCAGGATAAAAATCTTTATTCCCATAAATTCATGGAGACTCTCATGGACACACAAACTTACAACTACAAAGTGGTGCGCCAGTTCGCCATCATGACTGTAGTTTGGGGGATTGTGGGTATGTTGGTCGGCGTTATCGTCGCCGCCCAGCTTTTTGCTCCTGCCCTCGACTTGTCTAATATCGGACCTTGGTTCCACTTCGGCCGCCTGCGTCCGCTGCACACCAATGCGGTTATTTTCGCATTTGGCGGTTGCGGCCTGATCGGCACATCATACTACGTTGTCCAACGTACTTGTAATACCCGTCTTTTCGGCGGTTGGCTGCCGGCATTTACCTTTTGGGGCTGGCAGGCGGTAATCGTTGCCGCCGTCGTCAGCTTCCCTATGGGTTGGACCCAAGGTAAGGAATATGCCGAACTGGAATGGCCGATCGATATTCTGATTACTTTGGTTTGGGTGGCTTACGCCATCGTATTCTTCGGTACGATTGCCAAACGTAAGATTAAACATATTTACGTTGCCAACTGGTTCTACGGCGGCTTTATTTTGGCGGTCGCACTTTTACACATCGTCAACAATATCAGCATCCCGGCCGGTTTGATGAAGTCATACCCCGTCTATTCCGGTGCGATTGATGCTATGGTTCAATGGTGGTACGGGCATAACGCCGTGGGCTTCTTCCTGACTGCCGGCTTCTTGGGTATGATGTACTATTTCGTACCCAAACAAGCAGCCCGCCCCGTTTACTCCTACCGCCTGTCCGTCGTTCACTTCTGGGCGTTGATTTTCACCTATATGTGGGCGGGTCCGCACCATCTTCACTACACTGCGCTGCCTGACTGGACGCAATCTTTGGGTATGGTTCTGTCTTTGATTCTGTTCGCACCCTCTTGGGGCGGTATGATTAACGGCATCATGACCTTGTCCGGCGCGTGGGACAAACTGCGTACAGACCCGATTCTTAAATTCCTGATTGTATCCTTGTCCTTCTACGGTATGTCTACCTTTGAAGGCCCGATGATGTCGATTAAAACGGTCAATGCATTGAGCCACTATACGGACTGGACCGTCGCGCACGTTCATGCGGGTGCGTTGGGCTGGGTAGGCTTTGTAACCATCGGTTCCGTCTATTACATGATTCCCCGTCTGTTCGGCAAAGAACAGATGCACAGCACCAAGCTGGTAGAAGCACATTTTTGGATTGCGACCATCGGCGTGGTTCTGTATATCGCTGCCATGTGGATTGCCGGTGTGATGCAGGGTTTGATGTGGAGTTCTTTGAACGATGACGGTACGCTGACCTACTCGTTTGTCGAATCCGTAAAACGCACCATGCCTTACTACGTGATCCGTTTTGCAGGTGGTTTATTGTATCTGAGTGGTATGTGCATTATGGCGTACAACGTGTACCGCACAGCCATCGGTGGTAAAGCAGTCGATGCCGAAATCCCTGCGGTTTCCCAAACACAGCACCACTAAAATACTAAGAAAGATAGGCTACCAAAATGAAATTACAACAATTGGCTGAAGAAAAAATCGGCGTTCTGATTGTGTTCACGCTGCTTGTAGTCAGTGTCGGTCTGTTGATTGAAGTTGTGCCCTTGGCCTTTACCAAGGCGGCAACACAGCCGGCGCCGGGCGTGAAGCCTTACAATGCCCTGCAGGTTGCCGGACGCGATATTTACATCCGTGAGGGCTGTTACAACTGCCACTCGCAAATGATTCGTCCGTTCCGTGCGGAAACCGAGCGTTACGGTCATTACTCTGTTGCCGGAGAGTCGGTTTACGACCATCCGTTCCAATGGGGTTCCAAACGTACCGGTCCTGATTTGGCACGTGTGGGCGGTCGCTATTCCGACGAATGGCACCGTATCCACCTGCTGAATCCCCGTGATGTCGTGCCTGAGTCCAATATGCCGGCATTCCCGTGGCTTGCACGCAATAAAGTCGATGTCGATGCAACCGTTGCCAACATGAAGGCTTTGCGTAAAGTAGGTACTCCTTACAGTGATGAGGAAATTGCGAAAGCGCCTGAGGCTTTGGCAAACAAATCCGAGCTGGATGCTGTAGTCGCCTATCTGCAAGGATTGGGTCTGGCTTTGAAAAACGTAAGGTAACATCATGGATATTAACGGTATTCGTGCTCTCTTCACGGTATGGATCTTTATCTGTTTCCTGTTGGTACTCTATATCGTCTTCAACAGGCGGAATAAGAAAAACTACGATAATGCCGCAAACAGCATTTTTGATGAAAACCAAGATGCGCAAGATAAGAAAAGCGAAAACCGTTAATATTGTGATAACGGAGCAAAACAATGAACACAACATCCCAATTTACCAGTAATTTCTGGAATATATATATTGCAGTTATTGTCTTACTGAGCTTTATCGCTTTGGCTTGGCTGCTGCTGTCTCAAAATGTTGTCAAACGTCCGAAGAAGGGCGAAGAAGTACAAACTACGGGTCATGAGTGGGACGGCATTGCCGAATACGACAATCCGCTGCCCCGCTGGTGGTTTTGGCTGTGTGTTTTGACGTGGCTGTTCGGTATCGGTTATCTGGTTATGTATCCGGGTGTCGGCGACTACAAAGGTCTGCTGAAATGGACCAGCCATAACCAATATGAAAAAGAGGTCAAAAAAGCCGATGAGCAATACGGCAAACTGTATGCCAAGTTTGCGGATATGCCGATTGAAAAAGTGGCAAAAGACCCTCAAGCCAAGCAAATCGCCCAAAACCTGTTTAACACTTATTGTATCCAGTGCCACGGCTCTGATGCTAAAGGCTCTAAAGGTTTTCCGAATCTGACCGATAGCGATTGGTTGTGGGGCGGTGATCCCGATAAAATCCACGAGACCATCGAAAAAGGCCGTGTTGCGACTATGCCTGCCTGGGGTCCTGCTTTGGGCGAAGAAGGCGTGAAAGACGTTGCCCATTATGTGATGTCCCTTTCAAAACCCGAAGGTCAGTATGATGAGGAACGTGCCGCGCGCGGACAAGCCTTGTTCAGCGGTCCGCCTGCCAACTGTTTCACTTGCCACGGCGATAAGGGACAAGGTATCCAAGGTTTGGGTCCGAACCTGACTGATGACGTGTGGTTGTGGGGCGGTACGCAAAAATCCATTATCGAAACCATTACCAACGGTCGCAGCAGCCAAATGCCCGCTTGGGGACATTTCTTGGATAAAGACAAACTGCATATTATGACTGCTTATGTATGGGGTCTTTCCGATAAAGACGGTAAAGCTCCGGTGAAAAAAGCCGAGCCTGCACCGACTCCCGCACCGGCGGCAGAACCCGCAGCCTCTGCTCCTGCAGAAGCAGTACAAGCCGCGTCCGAAGCCAAACCTGCCGCAGCAGAACCTAAAGCCGAGGAAAAAGCCGCACCTGCTGCCAAAGCGGACGGCAAATAGGTTTATGAAACCGTTTGTGCCGCCTGCCATGGCAATGCAATTCCGGGTATTCCCCATGTAGGCATCAAAGCCGATTGGGCCGACCGCATCAAAAAAGGCAAGGACACGTTGCACAAACACGCGATCGAAGGTTTCAATACGATGCCCGCAAAAGGCGGTCGCGGCGATTTGAGCGATGATGAGGTTAAAGCTGCGGTTGACTATATGGTCAACCAGTCAGGCGGCAAATTCTAACTTGACTGAGTTTCCGATATTATCGGTTATGAAAATCCAGATTCAGTATTGAATCTGGATTTTTTGTTTTAACGGGCATCCGGTTTTAAACGCAGACTGCCTATTTGTTGTAATGAATTTTGACTTTAGTCATAAAGAATTAGTCTTTATTGTTTATAATCGCGCATCATCACGATAGCCCTATTTTCAAAAGGACGATTAATGGATACACAAATCAAAACTGAAGCCGGTCAGCAGAATAACCGGCGTTATCTGACCGTTTGGCGGTGGCATTTTTATGCCGGTCTGCTGGTTATGCCTTTTCTTACCCTGCTTGCCGTTACGGGTTTGGGTATGCTGCTGTTTGCCAATATTACCGGTAAGGAGGGCGAGCGGATTCATGTTGTGCCGCAGGCAACGGTACAACCTCTGTCTGTTCAGGCGGAAGCGGCACGCAGTGCCGTTAATCCGGAAACTTCGTCCGTCGTTCAGTATATTGCGCCGCGTGCCGATGATATGGTTGCCGTGTTCCGTGTCAACAATGAGGGTAAGGCAACGATGGTCGCGGTCGATCCTTATACGGCAAAAGTGGTCAGTACCATGCCGCGCAATCAGGGTTGGTATTACGCGATGGATGAAATCCACAGCGATATGATGCTCGGTTCGACAGGTGATTATCTTTTGGAAACGGCTGCATCGCTGACGATTATCATGATAATCAGCGGTTTGTACCTTTGGTGGGTGAAACGGCGCGGCATCAAGGCGATGCTGCTGCCGCCAAAAGGCAGGGCGCGTTCTTGGTGGCGGAATCTGCACGGCGCGTTTGGAACTTGGGTGTCGTTGATTTTACTGTTGTTCTGCCTGTCGGGTATTGCTTGGGCAGGTATTTGGGGCGGCAAGTTCGTGCAGGCTTGGAGTCAGTTCCCGGCAGGCAAATGGGGTGTCGAACCGAACCCTGTTTCAGTCGTGCCGACCCACGGCGAGGTATTGAATGACGGCAAGGTTAAGGAAGTGCCGTGGGTTTTGGAGCTTACGCCTATGCCTGTTTCAGGGACGACTGTGGGCAAAGACGGTATTAACCCTGACGAGCCGATGACATTGGAAACCGTCGACCGTTTTGCGCGGGAAATCGGTTTCAAAGGGCGTTATCAGCTGAATTTGCCCAAAGGCGAGGACGGCGTATGGACTTTGTCGCAGGATTCTATGAGTTACGACATGATCAGCCCGTTTGCTGACCGCACGGTGCATATCGACCAGTACAGCGGCAAGATTCTTGCCGACATCCGTTTTGACGATTACAACCCGTTCGGCAAATTTATGGCGGCAAGCATTGCGCTGCATATGGGGACTTTGGGCTGGTGGAGCGTGTTGGCGAACGTTTTGTTCTGCCTTGCCGTGATTTTTATCGGCATCAGCGGCTGCGTGATGTGGTGGAAACGCCGTCCGTCCGGCGCGGTGGGCATGGTTCCGCCGGCGCAAAAAATCAAGCTGCCCGTCTGGTGGGCAATGGCGGTGCCGCTGCTGCTGATTGCATTGCTTTTCCCGACCGCGTTGCTTGCCATTGCCGTGATTTGGCTGTTGGATACGCTGCTGTTGTCGCGGATTCCTGTTTTGAGGAGATGGTTTAAATGACCAAATGCCGTCTGAAAGGTTCAGACGGCATTTTGTTTGAAGGCGGACGGGGGAAAGGCTATATAATCCCGAATACTTGACCACAGCTTCTGTTTGAAATCATGTTTTATCTGTATCAATCCAACCGTCTTGAAACGCTGGCGGCATTGTTTGCCCGCATTCAAAAAGTCAAACCGCTGAAATCGGCTTTACAGCCCGAACAGATTATTGTGCAGAGTCAGGGGATGCGCCGCTATCTCAATACCTGCCTCGCCCGCGATTTGGGCGTGGCGGCGAATTTGTCGTTCAGCCTGCCCGCCGGCCTGACGTGGAAGCTGATGAAAAAACTGATTCCCGGTATTCCGGAACTCAGCCCGTTTGCACCCGAAGTCATGCGCTGGCGGCTGCTGGATTTGTTCCGCAGTGAAGCATTCCGGAATACGGCAGAATTTGAAGATGTGAGGAATGTGCTGCAAGACTATCTGGGCAGCGGCGAATCGGCAGATTACCAGCTTGCGGGACAGCTTGCGGACATATTCGACCAATACCTCGTGTACCGTCCTCAGTGGATAGACGCTTGGCAGCAGGGCAGGCGGCTCGGTTTGGGCGACGACGAAATCTGGCAGTCCAAACTGTGGCGTTACCTCGACGATGGCAGGCAGAGCGCGCCGCACCGTGTCGCGTTGTGGGAAAAGCTGCTTGCCGCGTTGGACAAGGATAAGCTGCCCGAGCGTTATTTCGTGTTCGGCATTTCCACGATGGCGCCGATGTATCTTCAGCTTTTGCACAAGCTGTCCGAACATTGCGATGTGTTCGTGTTCGCACTCAATCCGAGCGGGATGTATTGGGGCAACGTCATCGAAGCGGCGCAAATCCTCAAAGGCGGCGGCGATCCCGATTTAACTCAGGCAGGGCATCCGCTGCTCGCCTCATTGGGCAAGCAGGGGCGCGACTTTTTCGACTTTTTGAACGAAATGGAAATAGAAGGCGAAACGCCGGTATTTGAAGAAGGCGGACGCGATACGCTTTTGCACGCCCTGCAAACCGATATTCAAAACCTGAAAATGCCGTCTGAAAATGTGGGAAGCGTCAACACGGGCGACGGCTCGATACGCATCGTCTCCGCACACAGCCCCTTGCGCGAATTGCAGATACTCAAAGACAAGCTGTTGAAAATTCTGCATGAACATCCCGATTGGCAGCCGCATGATATCGCCGTATTAACCCCGAACATCGAATCCTATACGCCTTTTATCGAAGCCGTGTTCGGACAGGCGCAGCCCGGCGCGCAGGCATTGCCGTATTCCGTTTCGGACGTGAAAATCAGCCGCCGACAACCGCTGTTTCATGCTTTGTCATGCCTGTTCGACTTGCTGGAAAGCCGATTTGAAGTCGACAAAGTGCTCGCGCTTTTGGAAATCGCGCCCGTGTTGCGCCGTTTCGGACTGACTGAGGACGATTTGCCGCTTTTGCACGACATGGTTGCCGATTTGAACGTCCGCTGGGGTTTGGACGGAGAAATGCGCGGCGGCACGGATCAGCTGTTCACCTGGAAGCAGGCGGTAGAACGCATGATATTGGGCTGGATGCTGCCCGAAGGCGGCAACCCGATGTGGCAGGATGTCAGCGCGTGGTATGCCGACGTGAACCAAACCGCCCTGTTCGGACGTTTTGCCGCCCTCCTCGAAACCCTGTCGGATATTGTACGGATATGGCGGCAGCCCGCAACGATCGGCGAATGGGTGGCGCGTTGCCGGGATTTGCTTGAAACATTGTTCCAAGCTGAAGCCGATGACCAAAAGTCAGTCCAAAACCTTGAAAACGAATGGGTCAAATGGCAGGCGGAAACAGAATTGGCGCAATTTTCCGGACAGTTGCCGCAACAAACCGTCATCCGCCATATCCGACGTTTCCTCGACAGCGAAAGCGAGGCAGGCTTTTTACGCGGCGGCATCACCTTTTGCAGTATGGTGCCGATGCGGAGCCTGCCGTTCAAAGTCATCTGCCTGTTGGGTTTGAACGACGGAGATTTTCCCCGCAATACCAAAGCCGCCGTATTCGACCTGATTGCCAAACATCCCGCCAAAGGCGACCGCGCCCGCCGCGATGACGACCGCTACCTCTTCCTCGAAGCCCTCATCAGCGCGCGCGAAATCCTGTACCTGTCCTACATCGGGCGCGACATCCGCAAAGACGAAGAGCTTGCTCCGTCTTCGCTGTTGGGTGAACTCATCGATACCGTTGCCGCTATGGCGGGCATCGGTAGCCGCCAACTTGCACAAAACCTGATAGAACAGCATCCGCTGCAAGCCTTCTCGCGCCGATATTTCCAAGAAGGCGGACGTTCAGACGGCATATTCGGCACGCGTACCGACTACGCCACTGCGCTCGGACAAACGCCCGAACCGCCGCAACCCTTTTTCGACCAACCCGTAGAAAACGCCGAACCTGTTGCCGAAATCGGACAGGACGAATTTATCCGTTTCTGGCGCAACCCCGTCAAAGTATGGCTTCAGCAGCAGCTTGCGTGGAGCGAACCCCATATCGGCGAAGCCTGGGAGCCTGCCGAACCCTTCGAGCCGCAACACGCCGATCAAATCGCCGAAACCTACATCGAAGCACGGCGCGAAGGACGGGATTTTGCCCAAACCGCCGCCCGCATCGGGGCGGAAAGCCTCCTGCCGTCGGGAGAGTTGGGCAGACTTTGGCAGCAGAACTTCCAAACTGCTGCCAAACAAATCGACACGGCGGTTTTAAACAGCCCCAAACTGCCACCGCTTTCATATGCCATACCGTCGGACGGGCAAATCCTGAAAGGCAGCTTGGGCAATCTGTACCGCTGCGGACAAGTGTTTTACGCCTACGGCAAACCCAACGCGCCGCAACGTATCGCTTTTCTGCTGGAACACCTGATATTTTGCGCCGTTATGCCGTCTGAAGCCGAAACGCGGCAAACCTTTATCGTCCAATCCGGAGAAACCGAAATATTGGCGGAAATCGCGCAAGACAGGGCATTGCAGCTATTGTCGGAATGGATGGCGTTTTTCAATATCGGGCAAAACCGCCCGCTGCCGTTTTTTGCCAAGACCTCGCTTGCCGCTGCCGAAGCGTTTGCCCAAAAACAAGATTGGGAAGCCGCCCTGAAAAAAGCCCAAACCGCCTATTACGGCAACAAAGTCAGCAAAGGGCAGAAAGACTATACCGAAGTCGCCCTCGTGTTCGGCAACGCAAGCCAAAACCCACTCGAACAACCCCTGTTTGAAAACCTCGCCCGCCTGCTTGCCGACACGCTTGCCGCAGCGGAAAAAAGGGAAGGGGCCGGAGCAGCCTGACGGGATGGAAAGGCAAATGCCGTCTGAAAACAGCAAAAAGGTTTTCAGACGGCATTTTGTTTATCGTGTTTAAGGTGCGGGATACAAAGTGGGTGCGCCGGGACCGACGGGCAGGCCCAAAACAAATACCCAAATGCAGAATAAGGCAATCCATGCAATTAAGAAGAAAGCGGAATACGGCAACATCATAGAAATCAGCGTACCCACGCCCGCATCTTTTTTGTATTTGATCACCGTCGCCATAATCAGCCCGAAATAACTCATCATCGGCGTAATAATATTGGTAACGGAATCACCGATGCGGTAAGCGGCTTGAATGACTTCGGGCGCGTAGCCGGCCAACATCAGCATAGGGACGAAAATCGGCGCAGTTACCGCCCATTGCGCGGAGGCGGAGCCTATCATCAGATTGATAAAAGCACAAATTAAAATAAAACCGATAAACAACACGCTGCCGCCCAAGCCGACTTCTTTTAAGAACGTCGCCCCTTTAACGGCAATATATTGCCCAATATTCGTCCAATTAAAAAATGCGACAAATTGTGCGGCAAAAAAGATGATGACCAAATAAAGCCCCAGAGTACTCATCGATTCGGCCATCGCATTAACGACTTCCTGTTCGCCGCGCAAACTTCGGGTTACCCGGCCATAAACAATGCCCGGCAGCGCAAACAACAAGAAAATAAAAACAACAATCGATTTTAAAAACGGCGAACCGGAAACCAATCCTGTTTCAGGATGACGCAAAATACCGTCGGCAGGGACGATGCTCCAAGCCAATAGGGCGGATAAGGCAACAAACACCACGCCAGCCCAAATTAATCCTTTATATTCCAAAGGCGTGATTTCATTGGAATGCCGAATGTCTTTTTCTTCTTGTGACAAATCTGATTGATAAGGGCCCAATTGCGGTTCGACGATTTTTTCAGTAACAAAATAACCAATCAAAGCAATCACAAACGTACTGGCTACCATAAAAAACCAGTTGGCTTCAGGGCCTACGACGTAGTCGGGATGGATGATTTGCGCCGCCTGTTGGGTGATGCCTGCCAAGAGCGAATCGATTGTGCCTAAGAACAGATTGGCCGAATAACCGCCCGAAACGCCGGCGAAAGCCGCAGCCAGACCGGCAAGCGGATGGCGGCCGAGGGAATGAAAGATGATGGCGGACAAAGGGATTAGGACGACATAGCCCAATTCAGAAGCGGTATTAGATAAAATCCCTGTAAAAACAACCATAAAAGTAGTGAGTTTGCGTGGAGATTTTGTGAGCAATAAGCGCATTAATGCGGAAATCAAGCCCGATTTTTCCGCAATCCCCACGCCCAATAAAGAAACCAACACCGTTCCCAACGGCGCGAAACCGGTGAAATTTTTAACGGTATGCGTCAGGATTTTGATCAAACCGTCAGCATCGAGCAGGCTGACAACGTGAATCAAACCGTCATCGGCACGTCCTTTCGCACCAACAGGGCGCGGATCGGGGACGGATAGTCCGAAATACGCACCGGCGGCAGAGGCAATCAGCAATAACACAATGAAAATAATAAAAAGCGTAACCGGGTGCGGCAACATATTGCCCAGCCATTCGACTGTGCGTAAAAATCGTCCGTCCCGTTGCGTATCGGTTTGACTCATCTGCTTCTCCTTAAAAAAAATATATTGAGTGCATTAAATTTTTGAATGTAACATGAAGTGTTTTGTAAGCAAACTAAAATAATCGTATATGTATATAACCGTAATAGATTAAAACAGAAAATGCCCACATCGTTATTCTCATAAAGGCGGTAATCCGAAAACTTGACGTTAAAGCCTTATCAGGAATGACTGGAACTCAACAAAGCGGTTTCCCGCTTTCGCGGAAATGGCGGGATTTTCGGTTTTTGTTTGCAAAAATGCCGGAGAAAAATGCAGTTTACATTTTGAATGGTATTGTTATTAATTGTAAATAAATATTGGAAGGTAAATGATATGAAAAATGAAATTCAAAAAATTATGGACAAATATGATCCATGGCATGAAGATGATTTTGAGTCGTATGAAGACATTGCCAAAGATGTATCGTTGATGACAGATAAAACGTTCATTGAACATTATTTGTTAGAAGTTTATTCAGAAGAAAACGGACATTTTGACCAAGAGAATGTCCATGCAATGATAGAAGAAATTAAAAATGCAATTTAGTGAATATGAGACCTTTGCAAAAATAGTCTGTTAACGAAATTTGACGCATAAAAATGCGCCAAAAAATTTTCAATTGCCTAAAACCTTCCTAATATTGAGCAAAAAGTAGGAAAAATCAGAAAAGTTTTGCATTTTGAAAATGAGATTGAGCATAAAATTTTAGTAACCTATGTTATTGCAAAGGTCTCAATATGTATTTTTAGAAGAAGGCTTTGTGTCATTTTGATGCCGTCTGAAAGGGTTTGTTCGTTTCAGACGGCATTGTTACCAAGGCTTGATTATTTCCGGCGCAGGTCGGGATGGTTTTCCAAGTTGTCCATCATTATCCCGATGATGCGCGGGGCGGTTTTGCCCAAATCGAAACGTTCGCAGGAAGAGAACCACCGCCAAATCAGCCCGTCCAAGGTTGATTTGATGAAGATGACCGCTGTTTCCTTGTCCAAATCGTCAGCCAAATCCTGATTTTCCACCGCTTCGGTCAAAACGGCGGTAATTTTCTCGCGCCAGATTGCCTGATGCTTGCGGGCAATGGCGATAACGGCGGCGTTTTGCTCCGTGTGTTCGCATTTTAAAAACAGGATGTTGTGGAATTTGTAGTAGATGTCGTTGCTTTGCAGCCGCTCGAAAAAGTGCAGCAGCGTGTGGCGGAATACCGCCCAAGACCCTCCTTCGGCATCTTCGGCATCTTGCGCGATGCAGTTTTCGATGTCGTCGCAGATACGTTGGAACAGCGCGTCGAACAAGTCTTCCTTATTTTTGAAATGCCAATAGAGCGCGCCGCGCGTTACGCCGGCGGCTTGGGCGATTTCGTTGAGCGAGGTGCGCGCAATCCCTTTGCGGTAAAAGGTTTCCAAGGCGGCAAGCATCAGGTGTTCTTTGGTTTTCAAGGCTTCGGTTTTGGTTTTTCTCATAATGGCGTTTTCGTTTCGGGTCGGTTTGATGAGGGCGGATTATAAAAAAGACTTTGTAACCATGCAATCGTGTATGTATAATGAAACCCATGAAATTGAGACTACATCTCAACTTTGAAAACAGGCATAACCTGCTTTGCAACCCGTTCGAACATTCGGGTATCAAAGCAGGCGGTTTTTATATCCTGAAATATAGTGGATTAACAAAAATCAGGACAAGGCGACGAAGCCGCAGACAGTACAAATAGTACGGAACCGATTCACTTGGTGCTTCAGCACCTTAGAGAATCGTTCTCTTTGAGCTAAGGCGAGGCAACGCTGTACTGGTTTTTGTTAATCCACTATAAGAATGCCTGTTGATTGGCAAAACCCTTTACATCAAACCAGACAGATAGGATAAATAATGGCTTTTTATGCTTTTAAGGCGATGCGTGCGGCCGCGTTGGCTGCCGCCGTTGCATTGGTACTGTCGTCTTGCGGTAAAGGCGGAGACGCGGCGCAGGGCGGGCAGCCTGCTGGTCGGGAAGCACCGGCGCCCGTCGTCGGTGTTGTAACCGTCCATCCGCAAACCGTCGCGTTGACCGTCGAGTTGCCGGGGCGTTTGGAATCGCTGCGTACCGCCGATGTCCGCGCCCAAGTCGGCGGCATCATCCAAAAACGCCTGTTCCAAGAAGGCAGTTATGTCCGTGCCGAACAGCCGCTGTATCAGATCGACAGTTCCACTTATGAAGCAGGTCTGGAAAGCGCGCGCGCGCAACTGGCAACGGCTCAGGCAACGCTTGCCAAAGCGGATGCGGATTTGGCGCGATACAAGCCTTTGGTTGCCGCCGAAGCCGTCAGCCGGCAGGAATACGATGCTGCGGTAACGGCGAAACGTTCTGCCGAGGCAGGTGTCAAAGCAGCACAGGCGGCGATCAAATCTGCCGGCATCAATCTGAACCGTTCGCGCATTACCGCGCCGATTTCCGGCTTTATCGGTCAGTCCAAAGTTTCCGAAGGTACGCTGTTGAATGCGGGCGATACGACCGTGCTGGCAACCATCCGCCAAACCAATCCGATGTATGTGAACGTTACCCAGTCTGCATCCGAAGTGATGAAATTGCGCCGTCAGATAGCCGAAGGCAAACTGCTGGCGGCGGATGGTGTGATTGCGGTCGGCATCAAATTTGACGACGGCACAGTTTACCCTGAAAAAGGCCGTCTGCTGTTTGCCGATCCGACCGTCAACGAATCGACCGGTCAGATTACCCTGCGCGCCGCCGTACCGAACGATCAGAATATCCTGATGCCCGGCCTGTATGTGCGCGTGCTGATGGACCAAGTGGCGGTGGATAACGCATTCATCGTGCCGCAGCAGGCGGTAACGCGCGGTGCGAAAGATACCGTGATGATTGTGAATGCCCAAGGCGGTATGGAACCCCGCGAGGTAACGGTCGCGCAACAGCAGGGTACGAATTGGATTGTTACGTCGGGTCTGAAGGACGGGGACAAGGTGGTTGTGGAAGGCATCAGTATCGCCGGTATAACGGGTGCGAAAAAGGTAACGCCCAAAGAATGGGCGCCGTCTGAAAACCAAGCCGCCGCGCCTCAAGCTGACGTTCAGACGGCATCTGAAGCCAAAACTGCTTCTGAAGCGGAATAAGGAAGGCATCGATGGCTAAATTTTTTATCGACCGCCCTATTTTTGCGTGGGTTATTTCGATTTTCATTATTGCGGCGGGTATTTTCGGCATCAAAAGCCTGCCTGTTTCGCAATATCCGTCCGTCGCCGCCCCGACCATTACTTTGCACGCCACTTATCCGGGTGCGTCCGCGCAGGTAATGGAAGACAGCGTGCTTTCCGTGATCGAGCGGAATATGAACGGCGTGGAAGGTTTGGATTATATGTCCACTTCCGCCGATTCGAGCGGCAGCGGCAGCGTGAGCCTGACCTTTACGCCCGATACCGACGAGAATCTGGCGCAGGTGGAAGTGCAGAACAAGCTTTCCGAAGTATTGAGCACGCTGCCGGCAACCGTCCAGCAATACGGCGTAACCGTATCCAAGGCGCGTTCCAATTTCCTGATGATTGTGATGCTTTCGTCGGATGTGCAGTCAACCGAAGAGATGAACGACTACGCGCAGCGTAATATCGTTCCCGAGTTGCAGCGTATCGAAGGCGTGGGGCAGGTACGCCTGTTCGGCGCGCAACGCGCGATGCGGATTTGGGTTGATCCTAAGAAACTGCAAAACTACAATTTGTCGTTTGCCGATGTTGGCAGCGCGCTGTCCGCCCAGAACGTCCAGATTTCAGCGGGTTCTATCGGTTCGCTTCCCGCCGTTCGCGGACAGACGGTTACGGCTACCGTAACGGCGCAAGGGCAGTTGGGTACGGCCGAAGAATTCGGCAACGTCATTCTCCGCGCCAATACCGACGGTTCTAATGTTTACCTGAAGGATGTGGCAAGGGTCGGACTGGGTATGGAAGACTATTCTTCCTCAACCCGTCTGAACGGTGTAAATACCACCGGTATGGCGGTGATGCTGTCCAACAGCGGCAATGCGATGGCGACGGCAAAGGCGGTTAAAGAACGCATGGCGACGTTGGAAAAATACTTTCCTCAGGGTATGAGCTGGAAAACCCCTTACGATACTTCCAAATTCGTCGAAATTTCGATTGAAAAAGTGATTCACACTTTAATCGAAGCGATGGTGTTGGTGTTTGTCGTAATGTATCTCTTCCTGCAAAACATCCGTTATACGCTGATTCCGACCATCGTCGTACCGATTTCGCTGTTGGGCGGTTTCGCCTTCATCTCTTATATGGGCATGTCGATTAACGTACTGACCATGTTTGCGATGGTTTTGGTCATCGGCATCGTGGTCGATGACGCGATTGTGGTGGTTGAAAACGTCGAGCGCATTATGGCGGATGAAGGCTTGCCGCCCAAAGAAGCGACCAAAAAAGCGATGGGTCAGATTTCGGGTGCGGTCATCGGTATTACCGCCGTTCTGATTTCCGTGTTCGTACCGTTGGCGATGTTCAGCGGGGCGACGGGCAATATTTACAAACAGTTTGCCCTGACGATGGCGTCATCAATCGCATTCTCCGCCTTCCTTGCGCTGACCCTTACCCCTGCTTTGTGTGCCACAATGTTGAAGACAATCCCGAAAGGGCATCACGAAGAGAAAAAAGGTTTCTTCGGCTGGTTTAACAAGAAATTCAATAGTTGGACGCACGGTTACGAAGGCCGGGTTGCCAAAGTGCTGCGTAAGACTTTCCGCATGATGGTTGTCTATATCGGCTTGGCGGTTGTGGGCGTGTTCCTGTTTATGCGCCTGCCGACTTCATTCCTGCCGACCGAAGACCAAGGCTTCGTCATGGTCAGCGTGCAACTGCCTGCAGGAGCGACCCAAGAGCGCACCAATGCGACTTTGGCGCAAGTTACCCAACTGGCGAAAAGCATTCCTGAAATAGAAAACATCATTACCGTTTCCGGCTTCAGCTTTTCGGGCAGCGGTCAGAATATGGCGATGGGTTTTGCCATATTGAAAGATTGGAACGAGCGTACCGCGCCCGGCAGCGATGCCGTTGCGATTGCCGGCAAGCTGACGGGTATGATGATGGGGACGCTTAAAGACGGTTTTGGCATCGCCGTCGTCCCGCCTCCGATTCTGGAGTTGGGCAATGGTTCGGGCCTGAGCATCAACCTGCAAGACCGCAATAATACCGGCCATACCGCATTGCTGGCGAAGCGCAACGAGTTGATTCAGAAAATGCGTGCCAGCGGTTTGTTTGACCCCAGCACCGTCCGTGCTGGCGGTTTGGAAGACTCGCCGCAGTTGAAAATCGACATCAACCGTGCCGCCGCGGCGGCGCAAGGCATTTCGTTTGCCGACATCCGCACCGCATTGGCAAGCGCGCTGAGTTCGTCTTATGTCAGCGACTTCCCGAACCAAGGCCGTCTGCAACGCGTGATGGTGCAGGCCGACGAGGATGCCCGTATGCAGCCTGCCGATATTTTGAACCTGACCGTGCCGAACAAATCCGGCGTCGCCGTACCGCTTTCCACCATTGCTACTGTTTCTTGGGAAAACGGTACGGAACAGAGCGTACGCTTCAACGGTTATCCTTCGATGAAGCTGTCCGCTTCGCCTGCAACCGGCGTTTCCACCGGGCAGGCTATGGCGGCGGTTCAAAAAATGGTTGACGAATTGGGCGGCGGTTACAGCCTGGAGTGGGGCGGACAGTCGCGCGAAGAGGCAAAAGGCGGCTCGCAAACCCTGATTTTGTACGGTTTGGCGGTTGCAGCCGTATTTTTGGTACTTGCCGCGCTTTATGAAAGCTGGTCGATTCCGCTGGCGGTCATCCTTGTGATTCCGTTGGGTTTGATCGGTGCGGCTGCGGGCGTAACCGGGCGCAACCTGTTTGAAGGACTGTTGGGCAGCGTTCCCTCGTTCGCCAACGACATCTACTTTCAAGTCGGTTTCGTTACCGTGATGGGTTTGAGTGCGAAAAACGCGATTTTGATTATCGAGTTTGCCAAAGACCTTCAAGCGCAAGGGAAAAGCGCGGTTGAAGCCGCTTTGGAAGCAGCCCGCCTGCGTTTCCGTCCGATTATCATGACCTCGTTCGCCTTTATTTTGGGCGTGGTTCCCCTGTATATTGCCGGCGGTGCAAGTTCTGCCAGCCAGCGCGCCATTGGTACAACCGTATTCTGGGGGGTGCTCATCGGCACGCTCTTGTCCGTGTTCCTTGTTCCGCTTTTCTATGTGGTGGTGCGCAAATTCTTCAAAGAAACCGCGCACGAACACGAAATGGCAGTAAAACACGCCGCCGAAGCGGGCATTACCGGTTCGGACGACAGCCAACATTAAGCAACCATGCCGTCTGAACGCCCACGGGTTTTCAGACGGCATCAGGACTTTTTTATGGATACTACATTGAAAACCACCTTGACTTCTGTTGCAGCAGCCTTCGCATTATCCGCCTGCACCATGATTCCCCAATACGAGCAGCCCAAAGTCGAAGTTGCCGAAACGTTCAAAAACGATACCGCCGACAGCGGCATCCGTGCGGTCGATTTGGGTTGGCATGACTATTTTGCCGACCCGCGCCTGCAAAAGCTGATCGACATCGCACTCGAGCGCAATACCAGTTTGCGTACCGCCGTATTGAACAGCGAAATCTACCGCAAACAATACATGATTGAGCGCAACAACCTCCTGCCCACGCTTGCCGCCAATGCGAACGACTCGCGCCAAGGCAGCTTGAGCGGCGGCAATGTAAGCAGCAGCTACAAAGTCGGACTGGGTGCGGCATCTTACGAACTCGATCTGTTCGGGCGTGTACGCAGCAGCAGCGAGGCGGCACTGCAAGGCTATTTCGCCAGCACCGCCAACCGCGATGCGGCACATTTGAGCCTGATTGCCACCGTTGCCAAAGCCTATTTCAACGAACGTTATGCCGAAGAAGCGATGTCTTTGGCGCAACGTGTTTTGAAAACGCGCGAGGAAACCTACAAGCTGTCCGAATTACGTTACAAGGCAGGCGTGATTTCCGCCGTCGCCCTACGTCAGCAGGAAGCCCTAATCGAATCTGCCAAAGCCGATTATGCCCATGCCGCGCGCAGCCGCGAACAGGCGCGCAATGCCTTGGCAACCCTGATTAACCAACCGATACCCGACGACCTGCCCGCCGGTTTGCCGTTGGACAAGCAGTTTTTTGTTGAGAAGCTGCCGGCCGGTTTGAGTTCCGAAGTATTGCTCGACCGTCCCGATATCCGTGCTGCCGAACACGCGCTCAAACAGGCAAACGCCAATATCGGTGCGGCACGCGCCGCCTTTTTCCCATCCATCCGCCTGACCGGAAGCGTCGATACGCATTCTGCCGAATTGGGCGGGCTGTTCAAAAGCGGCACCGGCGTTTGGTTGTTCGCACCTTCCATTACCCTGCCGATTTTTACCTGGGGTACGAACAAGGCGAACCTCGATGTAGCCAAGCTGCGCCAACAGGCACAAATCGTTGCCTATGAAGCCGCCGTCCAATCCGCATTTCAAGACGTGGCAAACGCATTGACCGCGCGCGAGCAGTTGGATAAAGCCTATGACGCTTTAAGCAAACAAAGCCGCGCCTCTAAAGAAGCGTTGCGTTTGGTCGGTCTGCGTTACAAACACGGCGTATCCGGCGCGCTCGACTTGCTCGATGCGGAACGCAGCAGCTATTCGGCGGAAGGTGCGGCTTTGTCGGCACAACTGACCCGCGCCGAAAACCTTGCCGATTTGTACAAGGCACTCGGCGGCGGATTGAAACGGGATACCCAAACCGACAAATAACCGGTCGGGCAATAAAATGCCGTCTGAAACGATAAGGTTTCAGACGGCATTTCTTTCTTTATAGTGGATTAACAAAAACCAGTACGGCGTTGCCTCGCCTTAGCTCAAAGAGAACGATTCTCTAAGGTGCTGAAGCACCAAGTGAATCGGTTCTGTACTATTTGTACTGTCTGCGGCTTCGTCGCCTTGTCCTGATTTTTGTTAATCCACTATATGTTTGACGGTTGCGGTCAGGCTGCGCGGCGTGCCGTAAACGTGAATGTCGGGCATGGTGCGGTAGCGTTTGTTGAACACGTTTTCAAAGTCCAAACCGATGCGTGTGGATTTTCCGATTTTGTAATGCGCGGTCAAATCCAGCGTGGCGTAGGGGCGTTGGGTCAGTGCGGCTGCGGCGGCAGGGAAGAAACCGCCATACTCGCCGGCATCCCGAAGCCGAATACGGCAACGGCAAGCGCAATCAGCAGCGTATAAAGCCCCGCCTGATAGCCTTTCAGCTTCAGGACGGTCAGCGCGGCAAAGAAAAAGACGATGGGTAAGAGTGCGGCGGCGGCAGTCAGATACAGGCTGCCGCCGATTGCCGTGTAGTTTTGAACCCAAGTTTCCATAATTGAACATCTCCGAAAATATTTTTCTAATCGTCGGCAATAGTGGTCAAACCAATTAAAGCAACGTTGCATTACTTTACGAAACTTTAATATTTAGGTCAATATATTTTTGGGCGGTTCGGCAGATTTGAATCGGAGCTTTCGTTTAAATCCTGTCAAAACAAATATTTGCATGAACAAAAATTGTAGTTTGGTGTAGTTTTTTCTTGTGTTTCGGGGGCGGTGCGAGGTAAATGCCGTTGACGGCGGGAACGGCGTGTCATTAGAATCCGCCCTGATTGGTCAGTCCAATTTGATGTTTGATGTATAGTGGATGAACAAAAACCAGTACGGCGTTGCCTCGCCTTAGCTCAAAGAGAACGATTCTCTAAGGTGCTGAAGCACCAAGTGAATCGGTTCCGTACTATTTGTACTGTCTGCGGCTTCGCCGCCTTGTCCTGATTTTTGTTAATCCACTATATTTCGGAAGGGTTCGGCAGGGAATCTTTATAAAGGAGGAGTGATGAAACTGGTAAGGCCTCAGAAAATCAGCGATCAGGTATTGTCGGTATTGGAAGGCCGCATCGTGGAAGGGGTTTACGCGGAAGGGGGCAAGATTCCGCCCGAACGCGTTTTGGCGGAAGAGTTCGGCGTGTCCCGCCCGTCGGTCAGGTCGGCATTGAATGTTTTGGTCGCCCGTCAGGTTTTGGAAGCGAGGCAGGGAGACGGTTATTATGTTTCGGTCAAGCCGCAGCAGGATTTTTTTGCAAAGTTGGCAGGAGCTTTTGGGCAAGCATTCCAATTGGGAACAGGATGTTTTTGATTTCAGCTGCCACATCGAGGGCTGTATGGCGGCATTGGCGGCAGAACGCCGGACGGATGCCGATTTGAAGCGGATTGGGTTTTGGCTTGAAAAGTTTGAGGAGGCGTGCGAAAGCGGCAATCTGGAACATCAGAGCGAAGCCGATGTCAGCTTCCATCAGACGATTGCGGATGCGGCGCACAATTTGTTGTTCAGCCATTTGTCGGGCGGTTTGTTGAAAATGCTGTACCGGCAGACGCGCAGCAGCCTTATTTATCTGAATCAGGAAGAAGATCCGCGTCCGAAACTGATGGCGCAGCACCGCGTGCTGTATGAGGCGATATCGAACCGTCGGCCGGGCGAGGCTTCGGAGGCGGCAAAGGCACATTTGAATTATGTGGCAAGCAGCATCATGAAAGACAGGGAATATCAGAGCCGTAACCGCCACGCGGATACTTTGGCGCAAAACGATTTGAAGCGCGTGCAGGATTGGGAGGTATGAATACCGTTTAGACGGTCTGGCATATTCGGATGTATCGGTATAGTGAACTAAATTTAAACCAGTACGTCGTTGCCTCGCCTTAGCTCAAAGAGAACGATTCTCTAAGGTGCTGAAGCACCAAGTGAATCGGTTCCGTACTATTTGTACTGTCTGCGGCTCGCCGCCTTGTCCTGATTTTTGTTAATTCACTATAAGTATCACCCGATTCGAACGGGCGGATAATGAAATGCCGTCTGAACAGCATTTGCGGTTCGGACGGCATTTTGTTTGCGGAGCGGCGGTGTTTGCTTAGAAGCCTTGCGCCAGCATCGCATCGGCAACTTTGACGAAACCGGCAATGTTCGCACCATTGACGTAGTTTACTGTGTCGCCGACTTTGCCGTATTTCAGACAGGATTCGTGGATGCTTTGCATGATGCCGAACAGGCGTTGGTCGACTTCTTCACGAGTCCAAGACAGGCGGATGGCGTCTTGGCTCATTTCCAAACCTGAAGTTGCTACGCCGCCGGCGTTGGAGGCTTTGCCCGGGGCGTAGAGGATGCCGGCTTTGATAAATTGCTCGACCGCGCCCAAAGTCGACGGCATATTCGCACCTTCGGCAACGACGTAGCAGCCGTTTGCCAACAGGGTTTTGGCGGCTTCTTCGTCCAATTCGTTCTGGGTCGCGCAGGGCAGGGCGATTTCGGCGGCGACGCCCCACGGTTTTTGGTTTTCAAAGTATTGCAGACCTTGCTCTTTGGCGTAGGTGGCAACCCGTTCGCGGCGGACTTCTTTCAATTCGATCAAGGCGGCGAGTTGCGCTTCGCTCATACCGCTGTCGGGGAAGAGGACGAAGCCGTTGGAGTCGGAAACGGTCAGCACTTTCGCGCCCAGTTGGATGGCTTTTTCGGCGGCGTATTGCGCCACGTTGCCGGAACCGGAAATCAGGACGCGTTTGCCTTCAAAACTATCGTTGCGGGTTTGCAGCATCGCTTGGGCGAAATAGACGCAGCCGTAGCCGGTCGCTTCGGGACGGATGAGGCTGCCGCCCCATTCCAAACCTTTGCCGGTCAGGACGGAAGAAAACTCGTTGCGGATTTTTTTGTATTGTCCGAACAGGTAGCCGATTTCGCGCCCGCCTACGCCGATGTCGCCGGCCGGAACATCGGTGTCCGCGCCGATGTGGCGGTAGAGTTCGGTCATAAAGGCTTGGCAGAAGCGCATTACTTCGGCATCGGATTTGCCTTTGGGGTCGAAGTCGGAACCGCCTTTGCCGCCGCCCATAGGCAGGGTGGTCAAGGCGTTTTTGAACACTTGTTCAAAAGCGAGGAATTTCAATACGCCCAAATCGACGGTCGGATGGAAGCGCAGGCCGCCTTTGTAAGGACCGATGGCGGAACTCATTTGCACGCGGTAGCCCCGGTTGACTTGGACTTGCCCTTTATCGTCCTGCCAGGTTACGCGGAACATCACGACGCGTTCGGGTTCGACGATGCGTTCCAGCAGGCTTTGCTGGGTGTATTTCGGATTTTTTGCCAAAAACGGATCGAGACTCATGAAGACTTCTTCAACCGCCTGATGGAACGGCTCCTGATTGGGATTGCGTTGTTTGAGGTTGGCAAACAGGGTGTTCAGGTCAGTCATTCGGATACTCCTTTTGGTTGATAGTGTACTAATGGGAAAACAAATTTGTAGGTGGGAATATAAACCTATTTTTTTCTGATGCCAAGCCCGATTTGGCAAAAATTGTTGACATTATTTTTTCCATGTTTTCGATGTTTGATGTTTGTTGCCGATAATTAATCAATAATCATAAATTAATTTCGTAAATAAAAATATTATTGAAATTTTATTCTAAGTAATTAAACTAGATTTTTTGATTCCAATCAAGGTAATTTTGTTTTCCCACCGGGTTTTACTGTGGAAAAGGACTGAAATTGCCAACAATCCTGCCTGCCCGTATCTGCGTTTTTATCGTCCGGCGGGGCGGCGTGTGCGTTTGTCCGGACTCGGGCGTTGGCCGGAAATGTTACAATATGCGCCGTTTAATTTGATGAAAGACTGCTATGAAAGCCTATTTGGACTTGATGCGCCACGTCCTCGACAACGGTACGGACAAATCAGACCGCACCGGTACGGGCACGCGCTCCGTATTCGGTTATCAGATGCGTTTTGACTTGGGCAAAGGTTTTCCGCTGCTGACGACCAAAAAGCTGCATTTGCGCTCGATTATCCACGAGCTGCTTTGGTTTCTCAAAGGCGATACCAATATCAAATACCTAAAGGACAACAATGTTTCCATTTGGGACGAGTGGGCGGACGAAAACGGCGACTTAGGCCCGGTTTACGGCTACCAGTGGCGTAACTGGCCCGCGCCCGACGGCAGGCATATCGACCAAATCGCCAATGTGCTGGAACAAATTAAGAAAAACCCCGATTCGCGCCGCCTGATTGTATCGGCGTGGAATCCGGCTTTGGTCGATGAAATGGCCTTGCCGCCCTGCCACGCGCTGTTTCAGTTTTACGTTGCCGACGGCAAACTGTCCTGCCAGCTTTACCAGCGCAGCGCGGATATTTTCCTCGGTGTGCCGTTTAATATTGCCAGCTACGCATTGTTGACCATGATGATGGCGCAAGTGTGCGGATTGGAGGCGGGCGAGTTTGTCCATACGTTTGGCGACGCGCACCTGTACCGCAACCATTTCGAGCAGGCCGCATTGCAGTTGGAACGCGAACCGCGCGCCTTGCCTGTGATGAAAATCAATCCTGAAGTCAAAGATTTGTTTGCCTTCAAATTTGAAGATTTTGAGTTGGAAGGCTACGATCCGCATCCGCACATCAAGGCGGCAGTGTCGGTTTAGGAGGCGGTATGGGCAGGCATTTCGGGCGCAGGCGTTTTTTGACAGTTGCCGCCGTTGCGGCGGCGGGCGCGGCGGTTTCTTTCCTGCCGAATCCTTTTGCCGCCGATGATGAAAAACGCAATAAAGATGAAAAACGCAATGAAAATGTGTTTTTCTGGAAAGGTGTCGCACTGGGTTCCGGTGCGGAGCTCCGTCTGTTCGGTGTGGACGACAGGCGTGCGGCGGATTTGGTCAACAAGGTTTTGGCGGAAGTGGCGCGTTTGGAAAAAATGTTCAGCCTTTACCGTGAAGACAGCCTGATCAGCCGTCTGAACCGTGACGGTTATTTGACTTCGCCGCCGGCGGATTTTTTGGAACTGTTGAGCCTGTGCCGTGATATTCACGCGCTGACGGAAGGCGCGTTCGATCCGACAGTGCAGGCGTTGTGGAAACTGTATGCCGATTATTTTGCCGCTCATCCCGATGCGGAAACGCCGCCGCCTCAAAACAGCGTGGATGAAGCCCTGAAACGGGTCGGCTTCGGCAAAGTCTCGTTTGACGACCGTGAAATCCGTTTTGCCGAAAAGGGTATGGGTTTGTCCTTGAACGGCATCGCGCAAGGCTATAGTGGATTAACAAAAACCAGTACGGCGTTGCCTCGCCTTAGCTCAAAGAGAACGATTCTCTAAGGTGCTCAAGCACCAAGTGAATCGGTTCCGTACTATTTGTACTGTCTGCGGCTTCGTCGCCTTGTCCTGATTTTTGTTAATCCACTATACTTTGAACGAAATAGGCTGAACCTGAAGCAAAAATGCCGTCTGAAAGGTTTTCAGACGGCATTTTTGCTGTTTGGATGGCTTTTAAAGGATGTCCAAAGAATTGATGAAAACAATAATAATGGCAATCGGGGCAAGGTAGCGCAAGGTATTCAGCCACAGCAGCAGCACTGCCCGTGGTACGGTGCTGCCCGCGCCGGCATCTTTTAACACAGACTGCTTGTCCTGAATCCAGGCGGTAAATACGGCAACGCTCAATGCGCCGACAGGCATAATGACGGCGGAAATAACATAGTCCCACAAATCAAAAATGGTTTTGCCGAAAACCTTAAACTCACCCCATACGCCGAAAGACAGCGCGGATGGGATGCCGACAATGAAAATGGCCGTGCCGATAAGCCAAGTGTGTTTTTTGCGTTTGCGCTCGTCTTGGCGGATGGTTGCGGCGATGACCGTTTCCAACATCGAAAATGCCGAAGTCAGCGTGGCGAAAACGACCAGCAGCATAAATACCGCAAACAAAACCGTACCGAACGGCATTTTCATAAACACCGCCGGCAATACGATAAAAATCAATCCCGGCCCCTGGCTCGGTTCAAAACCGAAGGCGAACACCGCCGGAAAAATCACCAAACCTGCCAACAGCGAAACCAAGAGGTTCATCCACATAATCGTATGCCCCGAGCGGAACATATCCTGATCTTTTCCCAAATACGAAGCATAGGTAATCATAGCGGAAACGCCGATGCTCAAGGCAAAAAACGCCTGGCCTAAAGCCGTAATCATCGTATCGGCTTTAAAGTACGACCAATTCGGTTTGAGCAGGAAAGACACGCCCTCCATTGCACCCGGCAGCGTCAGCGAACGGATTGCCAGCGCAATAAAGAGGATAAACAGCCCCGGCATCAGATAACGGTTTGCCTTTTCAATGCCGTCTGAAATCCCACCTTTGACCACCCAAACCGTAATCAGCATAAACAGAGCCTGATAGGACAGCGAACCTGCCGGATTGGAAATCGTCGCGCCGAACAAGGCTTCAAAGTCCGCGCCGGTATGAACCGCCCCCGTAAAACTGTGGACGACATAATTCAATACCCATCCGCCGACCACGCTGTAAAACGACAGCAAAATAAAGCAGGCGGCAACGCCCATACGCCCGACCCAAAGCCATTGCGTGCCCGGACGCAGAACCCTGAAGGAATCGACGGCATTTTTACCGCCCGTGCGCCCGATATAAAACTCGGCAAGCTGGACGGGCAGGGCGACCAAGATAGTAAATATCAAAAACAGCAGGAAAAACACCGCGCCGCCGTTGGTGCCTGCCGTATAAGGGAATTTCCAAATCGCGCCCAAACCGATGGCCGAACCTGCCGCAGCAAGGACGAAACCGATTTTGGACGACCAAGAAGTATGGTTACTCATAAAATTTATTAAGAAATGTGAAAGTAGTATAGTGGATTAACAAAAATCAGGACAAGGCGACGAAGCCGCAGACAGTACAGATAGTACGGAACCGATTCACTTGGTGCTTGAGCACCTTAGAGAATCGTTCTCTTTGAGCTAAGGCGAGGCAACGCTGTACTGGTTTTTGTTAGTCTACTATACATTGTAACAAAGCACTTGATGCGGCAGCACAAGCCGGGGAAGACGCTGCAAAACTTTGCCAATAGGCTGCGTAATATCGGGGGATATTGGGATTTTCTTATTTTTAAGGATGGATTCGGGGTGTTTCTTTCCAATGAACGAATATAATTTGGCGGTTTGTTGCATCAAAGGCTTTCAGACGGCATATGCCGTCTGAAAGCAGTTTATATTGCATCCAATAATTTGTCGGCGGTATGGTTGATGGTAAAACGGTTGGCGACGCATTGATGTCCTGCCGTTGCCAGTGCGTTTTTCGTTTCAGGGTTTAAGACGAGGCGTTCGATTTCGTCCGCCAAAGATTCAGGTGTCAGCCTATCCAGCAGAATCCCCGATTGATGATGTTCGATAATTTCCTTTTGCGCGCCCAAAGTATTGGAAATCACCGCCGTTCGGCAGTACATCGCCTCGCATAATGACAAACCGAATGCCTCCGGGACGAGGCTGGGCAAAACCACGACATCGCTTTGGCGGTAAAACGAAGCAAGTTTTTCGGTAAACCCTTCAAAAGAAACAAATGGTTCTGCTCCCGAAGCAGATACGTCCCGCTTCAGGCGACACATATAATCCGGATGTCCGTCCCCTGCCAATTTGAGCCTGATTTGAGGATATTTCCGATGCAGTATCACACAGGCTTCAATCAGGTTTTCCAATCCTTTTTCCGGACTGATCCTGCCGGCGTAGGCGACGGTAAAAAAACGGCTGTCGGGTTTTTCTTGAGAGGGAGGGAAACGGCCGGTATCGATACCGTTATGAACAATCCGGTATTTTTCTTTAAAGGGATTGTCGGCGGTTTGCACATCGTAAACCAGACGGGAAACGCAAATAAAGCGGTCGGTGTTTTTCTGTATCAGGCGGTGATAAAAATCAGTTTTGTTGGCGACAACATTATGTTTGACAAATATCAGGCGCACCCCGGTCAGTTTTTTCAAAAGTATGGATAAGGCGGCAATTTTGCCGGTGTGTATCATCAGGTGGGAAATGCGGTTTTTCCGGATAAAGCGGGTAAGTGCGTAGAGCGAAAACAGCCCGTTGAGCGTGTGAAGGCGTGTCGTGAAAACGGAAGAAACTTCGGAAAATCGCCTGTGCATCAATTCATTATTTTTATTGACGGCGGTAAACATTGTGCAGTCCCGAAGCCCCAATGCTTTTGAAACATCATAGACATATTGTTCGCCTCCACCCCAAATCTTGGCCGATACGATATTTAATATCCTGAATTCTTTTTCCATTTAAAATTTTCCGCCGGATTTGTACAGATAATATAGTTTGACATATTTAATCATCGTGTAATAGCTGTGGTTGACGGACATAATCCAACCCATTTTTCCATCAAGAAACCCTTTGTTCAGGATATAAATTTTGAAAAACCCCCAAATCGGGCGGAGGATAATGTCCCTAACGAAACGCACGGGCTTTCCCTGCTCTCGGTATTTTTCGGCTGAAATGGAAGTATATTTGTTGAACTTGTTGAAATATTGTTCCCAGTTGTCGTACGTGTAATGGTACATAAAATGCTTCAGACGGCGTTTGGGGTAGGGGGTTTGTACGGTTTCGTGTACTTTGCCTTGCACCGAACTGTCTTTTTTCGGCATCAGACGGCATACGCTGTCGGGACGCATCGCGCCGTGTGTGGCGGGATGGTTGGGGAAAAGGTTGCGGCGTTCGACAAAATAGGCGGCATAATCGCCGGTTTGGACAATTTTTGAGATTTCATCAGATAGTTCCGGCGTGCAGCGTTCGTCTGCATCAATCAGGAAAACCCATTCTCCGCCTGCCTGTTCGATGGCAAATGTTTTTTGCGCTCCGAAATCCCCGTTCAAATGCCGTCTGAAGACTTTTGCACCCAAACTCTCGGCAATTTCGGCAGTATTGTCGGTGCTGTGGTCGTCAATAACGATAACTTCTTTATCGAAACGGCAACTTTCAATACATTCCCGAATGTGGTTTGCTTCATTTCTAGCAACAATCAATACGCTGACTTTTTTCATTATCAAGGTTTCTCAAAGCATTTTGGTTTCACAGGGCGGCAAAAAAGCCCAAACATACGTCCGGGCTTGGGAATTGGTGGGTCCGGTGGGGCTCGAACCCACGACCAAGGGATTATGAGTCCCCTGCTCTAACCCCTGAGCTACAGACCCATCAAGAGTAGGCGCGTATTGTATAGCATAGCGGTGGGATTGACAAACTTATTTCATCCGATGAGTAAAACGCAGTTGCTTCCTCCGAAGGCAAACGACGAGCTGGCGGCAATGCGTTTTTCGGTTTCCCAGCGGCTGCCGCTGCCGGTCAGGTTGATGGCGGGAAGGTCGGGATCGTTCTGCCCGTCCCAAAGCTGGGGCGGAAGTTTCCCTTCGGGATTGCTTTTCCGGTCAGCAATGCCCCACGCGAACGCGGCTTCGATTGCGCCCGCCGCGCCCAGCGTGTGTCCGGTTTGCGGCTTGGTGGACGTGCAGGGCGTATTGTTGCCGAAAACCGCTGCAACGGCGCGGCTTTCCATACTGTCGTTGTGGTGCGTCCCGGTGCCGTGCAGATTAATCCAGCCGATGTCTTCGGGCGCAAGGTCTGCGTGTTGCAATGCCGTCTGAAAGGCAAGGATTGCGCCTTGCGCGTCGGGGCGGGGCGTGGAAATATGGTAGGCATCGCTGTTGGCTCCGTAGCCGACGAGTTCGGCGTAAATTATCGCACCGCGCCGTTTGGCGTGTTCCAATTCTTCCAGCACGAAAATCCCCGCGCCTTCGCCGATGACCAGCCCGTCGCGGTTCGCGTCGTATGGGCGCGGGGTTTTTTCCGGTTCGCCGTTGCGGCGGCTGGCGGCATAAAGCGAGTCGAAAACATACACTTCGGACGGGAAAAATTCTTCGCCTCCGCCCGCCAGCATCATATCGGTCAGACCGTATTTGATGGCTTCGTAGGCATAACCTATGCCTTGGCTGCCGGACGAACACGCGCTCGATGTCGGGATGATGCGTCCTTTCAGTCCGAAAAAGATGCCGATATTGGCGGCGGCGGTGTGCGGCATCATACGCACATAGGTGTTGGCACTGAAGTTGCGCGACATGCCGGTCAGCAACAATTCGCCCACATCGCCGATGTCTTTGGTGCTGCCGCTGGAAGAGCCGCAGGCAACGCCCATCCGTCCGTCGGTAATACTTTCGTCTCCGAGCAAACCGGCATCCGTCAAAGCCTGCTCCGCCGCATCGACGCACAAATACGACACGCGCCCCATACTTCTGAGCTGCTTGCGCGTCCAATGTTTCGGTGGCGCGTAATTTTCAATCGGCGCACCCAGTTGCGCTTCCAATTCGGGGAAACGCTCGTGCCAATCCATATATTTGACGGCGTTTTTTTCGGCTTTGAATGCTGCCTGTATATAGTGGATTAACAAAAATCAGGACAAGGCGACGAAGCCGCAGACAGTACAAATAGTACGGAACCGATTCACTTGGTGCTTGAGCACCTTAGAGAATCGTTCTCTTTGAACTAAGGCGAGCCAACGCCGTACTGGTTTTTGTTAGAGGCTGTACTAGATTAGCCCTAAATTCCACACCAATCCCGCAGGATTTTAAGCTGTTGAGACGGTGTGCCGAAGTTAAATCGAAATTCGCATTCTTTCAAGAACAGCGGGAAAAATTTACGATCGATTCCGTTGTATTTTCGCAAGACGCGTTTTGCCTGATTCCAAAAATTCTCAATGCCGTTAATGTGGTTCTGACGGTCTGCAAACTCCTTGGAATGGTTGATGCGGTAATGGATAAAACCGCTCACGTCCAACTTGTCGCAGCTGCTCAGACTATCGGTATAAACAATGCTGTCCGGCATGATTTTCTTCTTGATGACAGGGAGTAACGTTTCAGACTTGGCATTATCCACCACAACGGTATAGACCCGTCCGTTGCGTTTCAGAATGCCGAAGACAACCACTTTTCCTGCCGCACCGCGACCACGTCTGCCTTTACGCCGTCCGCCGAAATCGCTTTCGTCCGGCTCGACAGAGCCCTCAAAAACCTCATCGGCAGCCAAGGCCAAATGATGGTTGATAACCGTGCGGATTTTACGGTAGAACAGTGCTGCCGAATTGGGATGGATACCCAAAATATCGGCGGCAGAACGGGCGGTAACTTCCAGCACAAAAAACGGAGCAGTTCTTTCTGTACTTTTTTCTTTAATTTGCAGTGTGTTATCTTCATATTTCGAGGGTAACATATCTGCTAATCTAGTACAGCCCCTAAAATTTAATCCACTATAGTTTATGCCTCGCACGACGGGGAAATGGCGCGCAGTTTCGATTTGTGGTTGGAACTGTTGAAATCGCAAATCGTGTCGCCGACTTCGTTCGGTTTGTCGGTGCACAATGCAACGGCGGGGTAATGGTCGATATTGAGGCGGGATATGAGCGAGCAGACGGCATTGGCCGTGTGTGCCGACGGTGTGGAAACGGCATTGGCGGAAGCGGCATCACTGTTGGAAGAGGGATGCGGGTCGGTTTTGGTTTTGGCGGCGGACGATCCGCTGCCGGAAGGATATGTCGTATCGGCAACGCGCGCGCCGTTTGCTTATGCTTTGGCGATGGTTCTGACCAAAGGGACGCGTTACAGCCTGACTTTATCTGCTTCGGACGATATGCCGTCTGAAGCCGGTATGCTGCCCGAGGCCTATTGGAGCGGTTTGGAATGGGTGCGCTTTCTGCTGAACGGCAGTCGGGAATGCCGCCGGGTATATCGCAATCGTGAATGGTTGTGGCAGCCCGCAAGCTGCAGGCTGAAGATTTCCGCAATGTCCGCACCGTCAACGACGTGGTACAGGCGGTATTGAAGATTCAGGCGGGCTAATCGGGTATTTCTAATTATTTTTCAGACGGCATGTTTTTATCGGATGCCGTCTGAAAACATTTGTGCGGATTCAAAATGAAACCCGGTTTTTTCGGACATATTTTTCTGACCGTATTAAGCATTGCCTATCCCGCTTTGTGGTATAGTGGATTAACAAAAATCAGGACAAGGCGACGAAGCCGCAGATAGTACGGCAAGGCGAGGCAACGCTGTACTGGTTTTTGTTAATCCACTATATTACGGCAGGGAGGCGGGCTGGTTTGTCTGGCTGGCGGCGGCGATGTGCGGGTTGTGGCTGCTGCGCGCCCTGACTGCCAAACTGCCCCAACAGCGTTATGCGGCTTTGTTTATTACACTGTTTTTTGCCGCAGTATTGGTGTTCGGGCGGCATGATTCGATGTATTGGTATCCCGTCCTCGTCAATCTGATGATGTTGGCGGTGTTCGGCGGCAGCCTGTTTGCCGGGCAGACGGTCATAGAAAGGCTCGCGCGGCTGCAACAGCCCGACCTGCCTGAAAAAGCTGTGCGCTATACCCGCCGGGTAACGCAGGTTTGGTGCGTATTCTTTATTGCCAACGGGACGCTTGCCGCTTTGTTGGCACGGTTGGGGCGATATGATTGGTGGGCGGTTTATACCGGCGTGATTGCCTATGTATTGATGGGGATGCCGTTTGCCGGCGAATGGCTTTACCGCAAACTCGTTTTGAAAGTCTGAAACCTTATGTACACTTGCACTTCCTGCGGCGAAAAACATGAAGATATGCCCGCAATCGGCTTTACCGCCCCCTATCCCTATAATCAACTCAGTGAAGAAGAACGCATTGCTTACCAAGCAGAATGCGATTCTGATTTCTGCATCATCCGCTATCCCGACCAAACCGACCGCTTTATCCGCGCGGTGCTGCCGATTCCGATTATCGGGCATGAGGAAACGCTGGAATATGGCGTGTGGGTATCCGTCAGCGAAAAGAGTTTTAACGACTATCAAAGCCGCTTTTACGACAACCCTGAAAACGCCGTTTATTTCGGCATGATCTGCAACCGGCTGCCCCCTTACGAATCCGACACCTTCGGTCTGCACTGCAATGTCGTTACCCAACCCGATGGTCAACGTCCTTTGTTGCAACTCCATCAAGGCGGCGAACATCCGCTGGTACGCGACTTTTATCACGGCATAGAATATGCCGAAGCGCAGGCAAGGATAGGGGCGGTATCCAAATCGGATTGTTCAGGATAAAAGGACAAAAAGGATCAACATGAAATATAAAGACCTGCGCGACTTCATCGCCATGCTCGAGCAGCAGGGCAAACTCAAGCGCGTCGCACACCCCGTTTCCCCGCATTTGGAAATGACCGAAATCGCCGACCGCGTGCTGCGTGCCGAAGGGCTGGCGTTGCTGTTTGAAAACCCGATTAAGCCCGACGGTACGCGCTATGATTATCCCGTGTTGGCAAACCTGTTCGGCACGCCCGAACGTGTGGCGATGGGCATGGGCGCGGACAGCGTGTCCAAGCTGCGCGAAATCGGGCAGACGCTGGCGTATTTGAAAGAACCCGAACCGCCCAAAGGCATCAAAGACGCGTTTTCCAAACTGCCGCTCTTGAAAGACATTTGGAGCATGGCGCCGAACGTGGTGAAAAACGCGCCGTGTCAGGAAATCGTGTGGGAAGGCGAAGACGTTGATTTGTATCAACTTCCGATTCAGCATTGCTGGCCGGAAGACGTTGCGCCGCTGGTAACGTGGGGCTTGACCGTCACGCGCGGGCCGCACAAAAAACGCCAAAATCTCGGCATTTACCGCCAACAACTCATCGGCAAAAACAAGCTGATTATGCGTTGGCTGTCGCATCGCGGCGGCGCGTTGGATTATCAGGAGTTTCGCAAACTCAATCCCGATACGCCGTATCCCGTCGCCGTCGTACTCGGCTGCGACCCCGCCACCATTTTGGGCGCGGTAACGCCTGTTCCCGATACCTTGAGCGAATACCAGTTTGCCGGACTGCTGCGCGGTTCGCGGACGGAGCTGGTGAAATGTATCGGCAACGATTTGCAAGTGCCTGCCCGCGCAGAAATCGTGTTGGAAGGCGTCATCCATCCGAACGAAACCGCGTTGGAAGGCCCGTACGGCGACCACACCGGCTATTACAACGAGCAGGATTATTTCCCTGTGTTTACGGTCGAACGCATCACCATGCGCGAAAACCCGATTTACCATTCCACCTACACGGGCAAGCCGCCCGATGAGCCTGCCGTTTTGGGTGTGGCATTGAACGAAGTGTTCGTACCGCTTTTGCAAAAGCAGTTCCCCGAAATCACCGATTTCTACCTGCCGCCCGAAGGCTGTTCCTACCGCATGGCGGTGATCGGCATGAAAAAACAGTACGCCGGACACGCCAAGCGCGTGATGATGGGCTGCTGGTCGTTCCTGCGCCAGTTTATGTACACCAAATTCATCATCGTGGTGGATGACGATGTGGACGTGCGCGACTGGAAAGAAGTCATCTGGGCAGTAACCACGCGCATGGACCCTGTGCGCGACACTGTTTTGGTAGAAAACACGCCCATCGACTATCTCGACTTCGCCAGCCCCGTCAGCGGACTCGGCGGCAAAATGGGTTTGGACGCGACCAACAAATGGCTGGGCGAAACCGACCGCGAATGGGGGAGCGTCATCAAAAAAGACCCTGCGGTTACGGCTAAGATTGATGGGATTTGGGAGGAATTGGGGTTGTAGGTTTTACGGTCTGCCGTCTGAAGCGTGGGGGCGTTTCAGACGGCATTTGTGTACGCAGGATGTTTACGGTTCTTTAGGTTTGAGCCACTGCCATTGTTCCAGCAGGGTGTCTTCGAGGATTTTCTGTTTCTCTTTGCGCGAATTGATGCCGCCGGTCAGCCTGCCGTAATCGACGGTAATGGACGGTTTGTCCACCGTACCGGTGATTTTCAGGGGAATCGGTTTGTTTTTCGGATGGACGGCGTTGCGGATAAGGACATCTTCAGACAATTCCTGCGTATCCAGATTGGTATAGCCGTTGCTGGTAACATAGAGGCTGTCGGAGAAGAGTTCGGTATCGATGTGGCGGCTGATGCCGTCTGAAATTTCGCTGTTGAGCGTGAATCGGTGGAAGGGTGTGCTGGGTGCGGCATTGTCGGCAGTTTTGCCCGAAATGCCGTTTTTCAGGATATTGTCCATGTCGATACCGTGCCACGCACCGTTGGAAATATTTAGCGACAGGCTGCCTTGAAGCGAGCGGATAAGCTCTTTTCGGGTTTCGCCGCCCGCGGTCAGATCGATGACCGCGTCGCCGTTGCCGCTGAAGCTGTGGAAGCCGAACAGGTCTTGCAGCAGCGGTTGGATTTGGATGTTGCTTGCATTCTGTTGCAGGCGGTAAGTGGCGGGACGGGTGTTGGCGATGCTGATGCCGCCTTCGGTATGGCCGCCGTAAAGCCCTGACTTGAAACGGCTGAGCGCGATATGGTCTTTGTCGGCGTGGAGGTAGGTTTCCATATCGTCCAGTTGCAGGCCGGGAAGTTGGACTTTTCCGATTTTCAGGTGCGCCTCGATGTCGCCGGACAGCTTGGCGAGGGTGTCGGGAAATATTTTGCCGTTTTGTTGCCGCACGTCGTCAAGATAGGGGGTCAGGTTCAATTTTTGCAGTGCGACGGCGGCTTCCAGATGCGGTGCGTCTTCATGTGTGTATCTGAATTTCGCGGCAACGGTTTGGCGGTCGAATGTGCCGTTTAATTCGGCATTCCAATTTTGCAGATTCGGTACGGACAGCGAACCGTCGAGCCGGCTGATGAAACGGGGTTGCGGCAGGCGGTTGACGGTATCCTGAAGGGTCGATACATACAGGCGCGGCGCGTCCAGCCCTTTGTTTTCCGTCCATACGAGCGGCGAATTGAGGGAGAAGTTGGTCTGGTGGCGCGGTGTTTTGAAGCTGCCGGAGATTTCGGCGTTGCCGATGTTGGCGATGCCGGAGTGCAGGTTGGCTTTGTCGAGTTTGAACGAACCGTCCCATTGGGCATATTCGCCGCCGGCGGTAAATGCGCCGTTGACGGTTTCAATTTTAATGCTGTTGTTCCTGAGTGCCAGCGTAGGGATTTGGGCGGTCAGGTGGAGGTTGCGGAAGGAAGTGTCTGCACGCAGGCCGAGGCCGGCGGCATCCGCTCCGCCGGCGTTGAAGCGGACAGAAGGGCTGCCGGTGGTGGAAATGGTAATGCCGTGTCCGTCCAGCGAAGTGGAAGCTTCAAAATGGAACGGTGAGATTTCGGGCGTGCCGATGCCGTTTGAAAGGAACAGCCCCCTGCTTTTCCACGGGACGGACAGCTTTCCCCAAACCAGTATGCCCGAACTTTCAAACGGCTGCCCCGACGAATCGGGGGATTGCAGGTTGAGGTTGATTTCCTTCAGGATAAGCTGTTCCTGCAGGAAATTGAGGCGGACGGTGCTGTTTTCGACGATAATGCGGTTGACTGAGGCTTGGCGTTTTTGGCTGTCGATCAGGTCTTGAATGTTCCAAACACCTTTCCCGTCGCGCGTCAGGGCAAGTTCCGCACTCGAAACCACCCATTTTTCAATCTGTATCTGATCCGACCACAGGTTTTTCCAGCTCAATCCGATTTTGGTTTCTTGGACGGAAACGGCAGTCCGGTCGCCGCCGGGTTCGGTAATGGTCAGGTTTTTCAGGATGACGGTCGGCCGGGGCAGGAGCCTGCGCTGAATGTCCGCATCAAACGAGATTTTCCGGTGTGTGTGTGCAATGCTTTGTTGGAGGCGGCTGCGGATGTTTTCAGGCGTGAAGGTGCGATATACGGAAGCGTGCAGCCCGACTGCCGCCAAAAGCAGTATCGTCAGCACGGCCACCGCATATTTCAGACGGTATTTGTGGAAAACCGATAATAAATCCATAGCCCGAACAATCTGTAAAACACGCCACAGTATAACACGGCTTGCAAAAATCCTATTTTGGGCAGGCCGTTTCTTGTGTCAGGAGGAAATATGATTATTGTCATGAGCAGGCGTGCCGCCGAAGCGGACATTGCCGGCGTTGTCGCCTTTATCCGCAGCAGAGGTCTGCGAGAACACATTTCTCACGGCGACGAGCGTACCGTCATCGGCGCAATCGGCGACGATAGGGTTTTGAGCGTCAGGGAGGTGCAGACGCTGCCGGAGGTCGAGAAAGCCGTCCGCATTTTGGATACATGGAAAACCGTCAGTCGGGAAAATCGGGCGGAAGACAGCCGCGTTGCCGCCAAAGGCGTGGCTTTCGGCGGCGGGGAAACCGTCTGTATCGCCGCAGAACCGTCAGTATGGCGCAATGCGGATGCAGTGTTTCTAGATCCGTTTTTCACTTCGGCAAACTTATACGACACTTCAAGTGCGGATGAAGGGCGGGGACGGTGCAGACGGTTGGCGGAACAGACCGCATCGGCGCATGGCGCAGGGAAACCCGTATTGGTGCGCGTCCGCAACGTCCGCCATGTCGAAGCGGCTTTGAATGCGGGGGCGGACATCCTGTATTTGGGCGGCGGGCTGATGTCCGATCTTGCCGTATTGAATGAAGCCGGAAGCCTGAACATTCCCTTGGTGCTGTGTAAAGACAAGCACCATTCTGCCGAAGATTGGTTGAATGCCGCAGAATATGTTGTCTCGCGCGGCAACCGCCACCTGATTCTGGGCGAGTCGGGCGTGTTGAGCCATACCAAAGACCATCCCTACCGTTTGGATGTCGAATCCATCGTGAAAGTCCGCCAAATCAGCCATCTGCCCGTGATTGCGAATATTACGGGATTATGGAACCGCGATATGCCGCAGGAAATCCTGTACGGCTTGGCAAAGGCGGCAGGCGCGTGCGGAATCGTCGGAACCTGTTTTGAAAAGTCGGGCGGATAGCAGGCATACCGGCAGATTCAAAGGCGGAGCAGACATTCGGACAACATGCCGTCTGCCGCCCGAATAGCGGTGTCGTCTGAAGCGCACAAGACGGTTTCAGACGGCATATAATCTGTTTTTTATTTTGGGAGGAGTTCAGATGGCACGACACGTTTGGCAGGCAGGACGGTTTGAAATCGGTTTGGACAAACCGAAAATCATGGGTATCGTGAATCTCACGCCCGATTCTTTTTCCGACGGCGGCGCGTATTCGCAAAACGCCCAAACCGCTTTGGCGCATGCCGAACGGCTTTTGAAAGAGGGTGCGGACATTCTCGACATCGGCGGCGAATCGACGCGGCCGGGTGCGGATTATGTTTCGTCCGAAGAAGAATGGGCGCGGGTTGAGCCTGTATTGGTAGAAGTCGCGGGATGGGGCGTTCCCGTCAGTTTGGACACGCGCCGCACGGTGGTTATGGAAAAAGCGTTGGCACTCGGCGGCATCGATATTATTAACGATGTGGCGGCGTTGACCGACGAAGGCGCGCTCGAATTGCTGGCGTGTCAGGCGGATACGGGCATTTGCCTGATGCACATGCGGGGCTTGCCTGAGAATATGCAGATTAATCCGAAATATCAGGATGTTGTCGGTGAAGTGGCGCGGTATTTGAAAGCGCGGGCGGCGGAATGCATCGCGGCAGGCATCGCCCCGCAACGCATTACACTCGACCCCGGTTTCGGCTTCGGCAAAACCTTGCAACACAATATCGCACTGATGAGGCATTTGCCCGAATTGATGGCGGAAACAGGCTTTCCGCTGCTGATCGGCGTATCGCGCAAACGCATGGTAGGCGAACTGACGGGCGAAACCGACGCGGCGGCGCGCGTACACGGCAGCGTGGCGGCGGCGCTGGCTTCCGTGGCGCGCGGCGCACAAATCGTGCGGGTGCATGATGTGAAGGCGACGGCGGATGCTTTGAAGGTGTGGGAAGCGTTGGGCATCAATCTGTAAACAGCGGTTCGCATACTTCATGCCGTCTGAAAAGGGCGGGGTGGTTTCAGACGGCATCAACGGTGCAGACAGCAAGGCACAAACTGACTGTATAATCTCGGACAACGGTCCACATTCTCGGAGCAACACATGGCAAAAAAATATTTCGGCACGGACGGCGTGCGCGGCGAAGTGGGGCAATTTCCGATTACGCCCGATTTCGTATTGAAACTCGGCTATGCGGCGGGGCAGGTTTTGGTGCAGCACGACACCGACCAGAAACCGACCGTCCTCATCGGCAAAGACACGCGCATTTCCGGCTATATGCTGGAAGCCGCTTTGGTGGCCGGTTTTACGGCGGCGGGTGTGAATGTGGTACAGACCGGACCGCTGCCCACGCCCGGCGTGGCTTATCTGACCCGCGCGTTGCGCCTGTCCGCCGGCGTGATGATTTCCGCGTCGCACAACGCCTATTCCGACAACGGCATCAAATTCTTTGCCGAGGGCGGCGTGAAACTGAGCGATGAAATCGAGTTGGAAATCGAAGCCAAAATCGACGAAGAAATGAAAACCCAGCCTTCTGCACGCCTCGGTCGCGCACGCCGCATCAGTGGTGCGGACGACCGCTATATCGAATTTTGCAAATCTACCTTTCCCAGCCATTCCGACCTTCGGGGTTTGAAGTTGGTTATCGATACTGCCAACGGCGCGGGGTACGGTGTCGCACCCAAGGTGTTTCACGAACTGGGCGCACAAGTCGTCAGCATCGGCGACGAACCCAACGGCTACAATATCAATGAAAAATGCGGTGCGACTTATACCAAGACACTCCAGGCAGCCGTTTTACAGCATGAAGCCGACTACGGTATCGCCTTAGACGGCGACGGAGACCGCCTGATGATGGTCGATAAAAACGGTAAGGTTTACGACGGCGACAGCCTGATTTACGTCATTGCTAAAGCCCGCGCCCGAGAAGGTATCAACATCGGCGGCGTGGTCGGCACGGTCATGACCAATATGGCGATGGAAATCGCCCTGAAAGAGCAGGGCGTGGATTTCTGCCGCGCCAAAGTCGGCGACCGCTATGTGTTGGAACAGCTGAACCAACGCAGCTGGCTCATCGGCGGCGAAGCCAGCGGCCATATTTTGTGCATGGACAAACACAACACCGGCGACGGCATTATTTCCGCGCTGCAAGTTTTGGCGGCACTGCAAACGCTGAACCAAGACCTCGCCACCGTTTGCGCCGATTGGCAGCCGTATCCGCAAACTATGATTAACGTGCGCATCCAAAAAGGTCAGAAATGGCAGGAAGCCTCAAAAGACGTGTTGGCGGAAGTGGAAAAAGAACTCGAAGGCAAAGGGCGTGTCGTGTTGCGCGCTTCGGGAACCGAACCCGTCGTGCGAGTGATGGTTGAGGCGCGGCAGGCGGATTGGGCGCGCGACGGTGCGGAACGTATTGCTTCCGCCATCGGCAGCCTTTAGGCAAAATCAGGCAAAACCGTTTCAACAGCGGCGGTTTTCCTGTTTAAATGCCGTCTGAACGTCCGGCAGAGGGCGCGAATCTGCCCCTTGCCGCTTTCAGACGGCATAATCTTTGATAGAATGCCGTTTCGCGCAGAAAATGTTTCGGCTTGTTCTGACTTTTTATCCCCCGACGATGGAATATCCGCTATGTTTGCCCTTTTGGAAGCCTTTTTTGTCGAATACGGCTATGCGGCCGTGTTTTTCGTTTTGGTCATCTGCGGTTTCGGCGTGCCGATTCCCGAGGATTTGACCTTGGTAACAGGCGGCGTGATTTCGGGTATGGGTTATACCAATCCGCATATTATGTTTGCAGTCGGTATGCTCGGCGTATTGGTCGGGGACGGCATCATGTTCGCCGCCGGACGCATCTGGGGGCAGAAAATCCTCAAGTTCAAACCGATTGCGCGCATCATGACGCCGAAACGTTACGCACAGGTTCAGGAAAAATTCGACAAATACGGCAACTGGGTTCTGTTTGTCGCCCGCTTCCTGCCGGGTTTGCGGACTGCCGTTTTCGTTACCGCCGGCATCAGCCGCAAAGTATCGTATCTGCGCTTTCTGATTATGGACGGGCTTGCCGCGCTGATTTCCGTGCCCGTTTGGATTTACTTGGGCGAGTACGGCGCGCACAACATCGATTGGCTGATGGCGAAAATGCACAGCCTGCAATCCGGCATCTTCATCGCATTGGGCGTGCTGGCGGCGGCGCTGGCTTGGTTCTGGTGGCGCAAACGCCGACATTATCAGCTTTACCGCGCACAATTGAGCGAAAAACGCGCCAAACGCAAGGCGGAAAAGGCAGCGAAAAAAGCGGCACAGAAGCAGCAGTAAATCAGATTTTCGACCGTCCGGACGCATTTCGCGTTTCAGGCGGTCTTTGCATTTTCAGGATGAGCCATGAAACAGAAAATTTTTGTCCTTTATACCGGCGGCACCATCGGCATGACGCAAAGCAGCGAAGGCCTGCGCCCCGATACCGCGCTGGTCGGGCAGGCACTCGCGCCGTTTTCAAACGGCATGGATTTCGATTGGCACGTTTGTGGGACGCTGATTGATTCTTCCGCCGTCCAACTGCAAAACTGGTGCGCTTGGCTGGACATCATTGCCGCCGCGCTGCCGCAGTACGACGGCGTTTTGGTGCTGCACGGCACGGACACGCTCGCCTATACCGCCAATCTGTTCGCCCTCGCGCTGCAGGGTTTGGACAAGCCGATCGTCCTGACCGGTTCCCAATGGCCGTACAACGCCGTGGGCAGCGACGCGCCGCGCAATCTGGCGACTGCCGTTGCCGCATTCCCACTCGGATTGAAGCAGACGCTTATTGCCTTTGACGGCAAACTTTATCCCGCCGTCGGCAGCAGCAAAGTCAGCACCGAAACCGCCGCAGGCTTCGACAATCCGCATTTCGGCGCACTGGCGGAGTGGGATGAAACCCGGGGCTGGCACAATGTCCGCATCCCGAATCAGGACGCGGCAGATGTTTCAGACGGCCTCAAAATCCGCTATCCCGATCCTCAGGCAAAAATCGCTGTCCGCACGCTTATCCCCGGCTTTGCCGTCCAAGAACTTGCGGACGGACTCGGACAGCTTCCCGCCCACGCCCTTATCCTGCAAAGTTACGGACACGGCAACACCCCGGCAGACGAAGGCTTTATCCGCGCCGTGCAAGACTTCACGCAGCAAGGCAGGCTGCTGCTCAACATCAGCCAAGTCCGACAAGGCAAAACCGCCGCCGTTTACGCGCAAGGCAATGCGTTCCGCAACTCGGGCATCATCAACGGCGGCAAATGCAACCTCGAAACCGCCACCGCACTCATGACCCTCGCCGTATCGCAAGGCTGGGGTAAGGAAGAGGTGGAAAAAGAGTTGGCAAGACTGAAGTTATAGCGGATTGAAATGGCAATGACGGGGCGTTGACCGCGCCTTATGCGCCGCCCGTACACGGCATCCCTTGCTGCTCTGCCTTATTTTTATGTGAACCTGCCGCATTGCGGAATCGAAATGAACTTCACCGACACCCACTGCCACCTTGCCGATGCCGCCCTGCGCGAAAACCTGCCGCACATCCTGACCGCCGCGCGGAAAGTTGGGGTGAAGCGGTTTATCGTTCCCGCAACCCGACCACAGGATTGGCAGGATGTGGCGGATTTGGCTCAAAGGTCGTCTGAAAATCCGCTTTGGGGCAACATCCATATCGCACTCGGCATCCATCCTTGGTTTTCAGACGACGTTTCCGAACCGGATTTCCGGCATTTGGAACAAGCATTGAAAGCGCGTCCGACGGCATGGGTCGGCGAAATCGGCTTGGATTTTTACGACAAAACCCAAACGCCGCCGCAGCGCGAACGGCAAATCCAAGTTTTCGTCCGCCAGCTTGCCATCGCGCAAACCCTGCGCCGCCGCGTGATTATCCATAATCTCAAAGCCACCGCCGACATCGCCGCCGCCGTCAAACAGACAGGCTTTGCCCAAGGCGGCATCGTTCACGCCTTCTCAGGCAGCGCGGAAGAAGCGCGCGTGTTGGCGAAACTGGGTTTCAAAATCGGCATCGGTTCGTTGTTGCTCAACCCGAACGCCCGCAAAATACGCGAAACCCTCAAAACCCTGAATGACACCGATTTCGTATTGGAAACCGACAGCCCGTTTATGCTGAAAAAAGAGATTAATACGCCTGCCAATATTCCGGGTATTGCAAAGATTGCTGCGGAAATCCGCGGAACCTGTGTAGAAGAGATTGCCAAGGTAACGGAGCGCAATGCCGATGCCCTGTTGGGACGGTAGGTTATCCATCTAAGATTATCTTTTTGAATATTCAGAAAATATATTATAATGACCGCGTTTTGATGCCGTCTGAAATTCAGGCGGCGTTTGTTATGGAAGAATTATGAAGCCGTCTATCTTAGAAAAACTGCAACAACTCGGCGACCGGTTGGAAGAAGTTACCCACCTTTTAGGGCAACCCGAAGCCACGTCTGACATGGACAATTACCGCAAACTTACCCGCGAACACGCTGAATTGACGCCCGTGGTCGAAGTGTTCCAAAACTATCAACTGGCGCAAAGCGACTTGGCAGATGCCGAAGAAATGTTGTCCGACCCCGAAATGAAAGACTTTGCCGCCGAAGAAATCGAAGCGGCCAAAGCCAAAATCGGCGAACTCGATACCGAACTGCAAAAACTGCTGCTGCCCAAAGATGCCGACGACGACAAAAACATCTTTATCGAAGTACGCGCCGGTACCGGTGGCGACGAAGCCGCGTTGTTTGCAGGCGATTTGCTGCGTATGTACAGCCGCTACGCCGAGCGTAACCGCTGGCAGGTCGAAATCGTTTCCGCCAACGAAAGCGAGTTGGGCGGCTATAAAGAAGTTATCGCCCGTATTATCGGCTTAGGCGCGTACAGCCGTTTGAAATTTGAATCGGGCGGACACCGCGTGCAGCGCGTCCCCGCCACCGAAAGCCAAGGCCGCATCCACACCTCCGCCTGCACCGTCGCCGTCATGCCCGAAGCGGACGAACTGGAAGACATCGAACTGAACCCCGCCGACCTGCGCATCGACACCTTCCGCGCATCCGGCGCGGGCGGTCAGCACATCAACAAAACCGACTCCGCCGTCCGCATCACCCACCTGCCCACCGGCATGGTGGTCGAATGCCAAGACGGCCGCAGCCAACATGCCAACAAAGCGCAGGCAATGAAAGTCCTCGCCGCCCGCCTGAACGACGCGCAAAAACGCGAAGCCCAAGCCAAAGAAGCCGCCGAGCGCAAATCCCTCATCGGCAGCGGCGACCGCAGCGAACGCATCCGCACCTACAACTATCCCCAAGGCAGGGTAACAGACCACCGCATCAACCTCACCCTGCACAAGCTGGATTTTGTGATGGACGGCGATTTGGCAGAAATCACCGATGCCCTGATTGCCGAACATCAGGCGGAGCTTTTGGCGGCAATGGGCGATTGAGTTTTGTGTTTTGAAATGGAAATGCCGTGCATGCAATCAATTTTAATCCACCATATTCTACTGATTTGTTTGAATTCAGTGTATTATGCCGTTTCTCAACCATAGACGACAACTGGACATATTGATGAAGATTGCGATTTACGGTACGAAAAGCTATGACCGCGAACATTTTACCCGCGCCAACCGGCATTTCGGCTTCGAGCTGGAGTTTTTTGATTTTATGCTGGATGCGAAAACGGCGAAAATGGCGGAAGGTGCGGAGGCGGTCTGTATTTTTGTGAACGACGACGGCAGCCGGCCCGTGTTGGAAAAATTGGCGCAAATTGGCGTGAAAACTGTGGCGTTGCGTTGTGCCGGCTTCAATAATGTGGATTTAAAGGCGGCTGAAGAGTTGGGCTTGAAAGTCGTGCGCGTGCCTGCCTATTCGCCCGAATCGGTTGCGGAACATACGGTCGGTCTGATGCTGACGTTGAACCGCCGTATCCACAAAGCCTATCAGCGTACCCGCGATGCGAATTTTTCGCTGGAAGGTCTGACCGGTTTCAATATGTACGGCAAAACGGCGGGCGTTATCGGCACGGGGAAAATCGGTATTGCAACCATGCGGATTTTAAAGGGTTTCGGTATGAACCTGCTGGCTCACGATCCGTTTTGCAACCCCGAAGCGGAAAAAATCGGCGGCAGGTATGTGGATTTGGACGAGCTGTATGCCCAGTCGGACATCATCACGCTGCATTGCCCCTCCACGCCGGAAAACCACTATATGCTGAACGAAGCGGCGTTCGACAAAATGAAAGACGGAGTGATGATTATCAACACCAGCCGGGGCGGGCTGATTGACAGTGCCGCCGCGATTGAGGCGTTGAAACGCCGGAAAATCGGCGCATTGGGTATGGACGTGTACGAGAACGAACGCGAATTGTTTTTTGAAGACAAATCCAACGATGTGATTACCGACGACGTGTTCCGCCGCCTGTCGTCTTGTCATAATGTGCTGTTTACCGGCCATCAGGCATTTTTGACGGAAGAGGCGTTGGGTAATATTTCGGAAGTTACGCTGTCCAATATCCGCGAGGTCGGACAGACCGGCGATTGCGGCAATGCGGTTCGTGCCGACGGTTGACGTGTTTTAAGAGTTTAAAGGAAATGCCGTCTGAAACAGGTTTCAGACGGCATTTATGTTCAGGGTTAAGGCTTATTTCACTTCCAACTTGGCAACGCCACCCATATAAGGCTGCAAAGCGGCTGGGATATTGATACTGCCGTCGGCGTTTTGATGGTTTTCCAATACGGCGACCAGCGTTCTGCCGACTGCCAAGCCGGAGCCGTTCAAAGTATGTACCAAGCGGTTTTTGCCGTTTTCGTCTTTGAAACGCGCCTTCATGCGGCGGGCTTGGAAATCTTCGCAGTTGGAACAGCTTGAGATTTCGCGGTAGGTATTTTGCGCCGGTACCCAAACTTCCAAATCATACGTTTTGGTTGCGCCGAAGCCCATGTCGCCGGTACACAGGGTAATCACGCGGTAGGGCAGTTCCAAAGCCTTCAGGATGTTTTCGGCATGGCCGACCATTTCTTCCAGCGTTTCGTATGATTTTTCGGGATGAACGATTTGAACCATTTCCACTTTGTCGAACTGGTGCTGGCGAATCAGACCGCGCGTGTCTTTGCCGTACGAACCCGCCTCGCTGCGGAAACAGGGCGAATGCGCGGTCAGCTTCAGCGGCAGTTGTTCGGACGGGATAATGCTGCCGGCAACGGTATTGGTCAGGGTAACTTCAGCTGTCGGAATCAGATATTGCGTGGTTTTGCTCTCGTCGCCGCCACGGGTAACGTGGAACAAATCTTCTGCAAACTTCGGCAGCTGACCCGTGCCTTGCAAGGTGGTGTCGTCCACGATATAGGGTGTGTAATGCTCGGTGTAGCCGTGTTTCAGCGTGTGCGTATCGAGCATGAATTGCGCCAGCGCGCGGTGCAGGCGGGCGATTTGTCCGCGCATCACGGTAAATCGTGCGCCGGAAAGTTTCGCGCCACCTTCGAAATCCAAACCCAAAGGTTCGCCCAAATCGACATGGTCTTTGATTTCAAAGTCAAATTCGCGTGGCGTGCCGACTTTGCGGACTTCGACGTTTTCGGTTTCATCCTTACCGAAAGGCACGTCCTCATGCGGCAGGTTCGGAATGCTCAACAACCATGCGTCCAATTCTTTTTGAACGGCATCCAAATCGGCGGCAGCCTGTTCCAAATCGGTTTTGATTTGGGCGACTTGATCCATGGCCACCTGCGCCTCTTCATGTTTGCCCTGACCTTTCAGAGCGCCGATTTGTTTGGAAATGCTGTTGCGCGAGGCTTGTAGTTCTTCGGTTTTCACCTGAACGGACTTGCGTCGTTCTTCCAGTGCGTCAAAACGTGCGGTATCAAAGTCATAACCGCGCCGTGCAAGCCGTTCGGCAACGGCGGCGGTGTTGCTGCGGAGCAATTGGATATCTAACATGGTCTGATTCCCGAATAATTTGAAACGTATTATTGTAAACTAAATTTAAGATATTTTCCCGAGTCCGTCTGTGTTTCGACATGCTTGAACCATACCGTCCGATTTGTCAAAACCGTTCGATTTGTGGGAAAATCCCAAGATTGAATTTAACGGAGGGCGACACCGTGTTGGACAGAGAAGGCTATCGCCCCAATGTCGGTATTATCCTAATTAACGAACGTAACGAAGTCTTTTGGGGCAAGCGCGTGCGCGAACATTCTTGGCAGTTTCCGCAAGGCGGCATCAAGCCGGGCGAAAGCCCCGAAACCGCCATGTACCGCGAGTTGTACGAAGAAGTCGGGCTTTTGCCGCAACACGTCAAAATTATCGGCCGCACGCGCGACTGGCTGCGTTATGACGTGCCGAACAACTGGGTACGCCGCGAATGGCGCGGATCCTATCGCGGGCAGAAGCAGATTTGGTATCTCCTGCGCCTGACCGGCCGAGATTGCGATGTCAACCTGCGCGCCACCCGCCACCCCGAATTTGACGGCTGGCGTTGGCATCAATATTGGGCGCCCGTTGACGAAGTGATTGATTTCAAACGCGACGTTTATTTGGGGGCGTTGAAAGAACTCTCTTCCCGCTTCCTGCGCGGTATGGAAAGTTATGAAGACTTTGCCGCCCGCCAATCTTCCGACAACCGCTAAAACAACGGAACGCAACGCTTTCAGGCCGTCTGAAAGCGTTGTTTTTCTTACTTTCAGATTATTCCTATGGCTAAAAACAACCAATACAGCGAATCCAGCATCACCGTCCTCAAAGGCTTGGAGCCGGTCAAAGAACGTCCCGGCATGTACACCCGCACCGACAGCCCGACCCACATCTGTCAGGAAGTGATTGATAATGCGGCGGACGAGGCGTTGGGTGGTTTCGCGACTGCAATCGACGTGCAAATTCATGAAGACGGTTCGCTTTCCGTCCGTGATAACGGCCGCGGTATTCCCGTCGGCCTGCACCCTGAAGAAGGCGTACCCGTAGTCGAACTCGTGTTCACCCGTCTGCACGCGGGCGGCAAGTTCAACAAAAAAGACGGCGGCAGCGCGTATGCCTTTTCAGGCGGACTGCACGGCGTGGGCGTATCCGTCACCAACGCCCTCTCCACCCGCCTTGAGGTAACGGTCAAACGTGAAGGCAAAATCCACCGTATCGTGTTTGCCGGCGGCGACGTGGTCGAACCGTTGGCACAAGTGGGCAAATGCGCCGTCAAAGACAGCGGCACCGAAGTGCGCGTCTGGCCGGACGGCAAATATTTTGAAAGCCCGAATTACAGCATTCCCGAACTCGAACGCCTGCTGCGTGCCAAAGCCGTGCTGCTGCCGGGTGTGCGCGTTTCCCTGACCCGTCCGGTCAAAGGCGAAGACGAAGCGCACACCCAAACCTGGCATTACCCCGACGGCCTGAAAAGCTATCTGACCGACCTGATTGCCGACGCGCAGGAAGCCGTACCGCTGTTCTCTTGCGAAAACTACATTTCAGACGAACACAACGGCGATTTCAGCATCGGCGAAGGCGCCGCCTTTGCCCTGACTTGGCTGGAAGAAGGCTCGTGTGCCAACGAAAGCTATGTCAACCTCATCCCCACCCCGCTGGGCGGCACGCACGAAGCGGGCTTGAAACAAGCCGTGTTCAACGCCGTCAGCAACTTCATCAACCTGCACAACCTCTTACCGCGCGGCGTGAAAGTGCAAAGCGACGACGTGTTCGGCAAAACTGCCTTTGTCCTCTCTGCCCGTGTCCTCGACCCGCAGTTCCAAGGTCAGACCAAAGACAAACTGACCAACCGCGACGCGCTGAAACTCGTTGCTACCGTATCGGGCGACCCTTTGGAACTGTGGCTGAACCAAAACGTGGACTTCGGCAAAAAAATCGCCGAACTCGCCATCCGTCAGGCACAGGCGCGGATGCGTTCGGTTAAAAAGATTGAAAAGAAAAAAGGCAGCGGCGTCGCCGTCCTGCCCGGTAAGCTGACCGACTGCGAAAGCGAAGACATCCGCGAAAACGAACTCTTCCTTGTCGAAGGCGATTCCGCCGGCGGCTCCGCCAAACTCGCTCGCGACAAAGCCACCCAGGCCATCCTGCCCCTGCGCGGCAAAGTGCTCAACAGCTTTGAAGTCCACCCCGACCAGCTCTTCGGCAACGCCGAAATCCACGACATTTCAGTTGCCATCGGCGTCGATCCGCACGGCATCAACGACCATCCCGATTTAAGCGGCCTGCGTTACGGCAAAATCGCCATCCTGTCCGATGCCGACGTGGACGGCTCGCATATTCAAGTTTTGCTGCTGACCCTGTTCTACCGCCACTTCCCGAAACTGGTCGCTGACGGACACATCTACGTCGCCCAGCCGCCGCTGTTCCGCGTAGATGTCAACGCACAAGGTAAAAGCAAACCCGCCCGCAAATTCTACGCCCTCGACCAAAACGAACTTGACGGCATTTTAGAGCGGCTGCAAAAAGAAGGCGTTAAAGAAACTGCTTATTCCATCAGCCGTTTCAAAGGTTTGGGTGAGATGAACCCAGACCAGCTCAAAGATACTACCATGCACCCCGACACCCGCCGCCTGTTGCAGGTACAAATCCCCGAAGGCGCGGATGACGAGACGCGCGACATCTTCTTCAAACTGATGGGCAAAGGCGAAGCCGCCGCCCGCCGCGCTTGGATGGAACGCGAAGGCGATACGGCGGAATTGGATATTTGAACCGTGATTGCCGCATACGAAAAAATGCCGTCTGAAACCAAATCGGCTTTCAGACGGCATTTCGTTTGGGGATTTATTCTGTTGTGGAAGATTCGGCTGCTTCGGCTTCAACAGACGGCGTTTCGGCGACAGCTTGGGCGGACTGCTGTTGCAAAGCCTGCTGCACGAAAGGATGGTTTTGCGCGATTGCCTGTTCTTCGGGGGTAACTTCGCCTTTGAAACGGTTGTTCAAATCGAAACGTTTGCCACCGCGCGCCAAGGCTTTCAGATAGCGCGGACGGCGGCAGTGGTTGGCGAGGACGCGTGCAATCAGTGCGGCATCGTATTGGGGCAAAGCGGCAATCAAATCCTGATCGATACCGAGTGCCAACGGTTTAAATCGTTTGAATACATCATATTTGCCGTAGATGTGGTCGGCAATCATTTCTGTCTGTTTCTTTTTGCTCATAGTTTGGACGGCGGATTTCAGTGCTGCGCCCAAAGCGGTTTCTTGTGTCATTTCGGTTGTATTCCTCTAAACAAACCCGTGCGTCAAAGCGGCACGGCAATGCTCGGTATTCTATTATAAAGTCTGTGTTTTGGCTAAATTTTTATTTGTTTGAAAGGGTAATGTCGGGCGTATTAACCTGAACATCCGCATTTTGCGCGCGATGGCGCAGGGCGTGGTCGATTAAAACCAATGCCAGCATAGCTTCTGCAATCGGCGCGGCGCGCAAGCCGACGCAGGGGTCGTGCCTGCCGTGCGTGGCGAGTTCGATGGGGTTGCCGTTGATGTCGATACTGCGGCGCGGGGTGGCGATGGAGCTGGTGGGTTTGATGGCGATATTGACGTGGATGTCTTGTCCGGTGCTGATGCCGCCGAGGATGCCGCCTGAGTGGTTGGACAGGAAGCCTTGCGGGGTGAGTTCGTCGCCGTGTTCGCTGCCGCGTTGCGTTACGCTGTCAAAACCTGCGCCGATTTCCACGCCTTTGACGGCGTTGATGCCCATCATGGCGTAGGCGATTTCGGCATCGAGGCGGTCGAATACGGGTTCGCCCAAGCCGACGGGGACGTTGGCGGCTTCAATATGCAGCTTCGCGCCGACGGAATCCAAGGATTTGCGCACGCTGTCCATATAGTTTTCCAGCTCGGCAATTTGGCTATGGTTGGCGGCAAAAAAAGGATTTTGGGAAATGTGTTCGCAGCCTTCAAACCGGATTTCTTTTTCGCCGACTTGGGTAACGTAGGCGGTGATTTCCGTGCCGAATTTTTCTTTCAACCATTTTTTGGCAACGGCTCCGGCGGCAACGCGGGCGGCGGTTTCGCGGGCGGAACTCCTGCCGCCGCCCCGGTAGTCGCGCGTGCCGTATTTGTGCCAATAGGTATAGTCGGCGTGGCCGGGGCGGAAGCTGGTGGCGATGTTGCCGTAGTCTTTGCTGCGCTGGTCGGTATTGCGGATTAAGAGGGCGATGGGCGTGCCGGTGGTTTTGCCTTCGAATACGCCGGAGAGGATTTCGACTTGGTCGGCTTCGCGGCGTTGGGTAACGTGGCGGCTGGTGCCGGGTTTGCGTCGGTCGAGGTCAAATTGGATATCCGCTTCGCTTAATTCCAAGCCGGGCGGGCAGCCGTCGATGATACAGCCCAAACCCGCGCCGTGGCTTTCGCCGAAGGTGGTAACGGTGAAGAGTTGTCCGAAAGTGTTGCCTGCCATGATTTTTCCCTTTATCGGTATAGTGTGGAAAGATGGCGGATTTTAGCACAAAAGCCCGTCCGTCATTGAAGGGGCGGCAGTCAAAGAGTTTGCGTGCGGCGAGGCAAATCGGCTTATAATCCGGTCTGATTTTTCAGGATAGCGATATGAGCGACTACACGCAGCAGCTTCAAGATAAAAAAGACCACCTTAAAACCCTTTTTGCAGGTTTGGATGTTCCTGAGTGGGAAGTGTACGAATCTCCGGACAAACATTACCGTATGCGTGCCGAGTTCCGTATTTGGCACGAAGGCGGTGAAATGTTTTATGCCATGTTTGAAAAAGGACAAAAGGCTGGCGGGGCAAGCCTGATCCGTTGCGACCGTTTTGAAGCGGCTTCCGAAGCCGTCAACCGCCTGATGCCAGAATTGATTGCCGTTGCCGCCCAATCTGCCGAACTGAGAAACCGTTGGTATGCCGTCGAATTTTTGTCTACGCTCAGCGGGGAAATGCTGGTTACCATGATTTACCACAAAAGGCTTGATAATGAGTGGATGCAGGCGGCGCAAGCGTTACAGCAACAGTTGGATATTTCCGTCATCGGGCGGAGCAGGGGACAGAAAATAGTCTTAAAACAGGACTATGTAACGGAAACTTTGAAGGTCGGCAACCGGGATTTCCGTTATCGGCAAATTGAAGGCAGTTTTACCCAACCGAATGCCGCCGTGTGTCAGAAAATGCTTGAATGGGCCTGCGGTGCAGCAGAAGGATTGGATGGGGATTTGCTCGAACTGTATTGCGGAAACGGCAACTTTACGCTTCCTTTATCTGAAAAGTTTGAACGTGTTTTGGCAACCGAAATCTCCAAAACCTCCATCAGCGCGGCGCAATGGAATATCGAAGCCAACCGCATCGGCAACATCAAAATCGCCCGTCTGTCTGCTGAAGAATTTACCGAAGCCTATACCGGAAAACGTGAGTTTAAACGCCTTAAGGATGGCGGTATTGCTTTGACGGATTACGCATTTTCCACTATTTTCGTCGATCCGCCGCGTGCCGGTATCGATGAGGAAACTTTGAAGCTGGTGTCGCAGTTTGACAACATCATCTACATTTCCTGCAATCCCGAAACGCTGCGTGCCAATTTGGACACCTTGGTGGAAACCCATGCGGTCGAACGCGCCGCCCTGTTCGACCAATTCCCGTTTACGCACCATATCGAAAGTGGTGTATTGTTGAAAAAGAAAATCCTTTGAAAAAGTAAAAGGTAAGGACTATGTACCGACACATCGAATACTATCCGGGCGACCCGATTTTGAGTTTGGTCGAAACCTTCAAAAACGACCCGCGCCCTGAAAAAGTCAATTTGAGCATAGGCATTTATTTCGACGACGAAGGCAAAATGCCCGTGTTGGAATCCGTGCGCCGTGCCGAAACCGCCCGCGCCGCCACGCCTGCGCCGTCGCCCTACCTGCCGATGGAAGGCTTGGACACTTACCGCAGCGCGGTGCAGCATTTATTGTTCGGCACAGACAACCCTGCGCTCGCGCAAGGGCGCATCGTTACCGTACAAACCTTGGGCGGCTCGGGCGCACTCAAAGTCGGGGCGGACTTCCTGCACCGCTGGTTTCCCGAAGCGCGCGCCTACGTCAGCGACCCGACTTGGGACAACCATCGCGGCATTTTTGAAGGCGCAGGTTTCGAGGTCGGCACTTACCCATATTACGACCCTGCCACTGTTGGCGTGAAATTCGACGAAATGACCGCGTTTTTCAACACCCTGCCCGAAAACAGCGTCCTGATCCTCCATCCCTGCTGCCACAACCCGACCGGCGTGGATATGTCGGAACAGCAATGGGACGAAGTGTTGCACATCATCAAAACGCGCAAACTGATTCCGTTTATGGACATTGCCTACCAAGGCTTCGGCGGCGATTTGGACAGCGATGCCTACGCCGTCCGCAAAGCGGTGGAAATGGAATTGCCCTTGTTCGTCAGCAATTCCTTCTCAAAAAACCTGTCGCTCTACGGCGAGCGCGTCGGCGGCCTGAGCGTGGTTTGCCCGAATAAGGAAGAAGCGGATTTGGTGTTCGGACAGCTCAAATTCACTGTCCGCCGCATCTACTCCAGCCCGCCCGCGCACGGCGCGTATATCGCCGCCGACGTGATGAACAGCCCCGAACTTTACGCCTTGTGGCAAAACGAGGTTTATATGATGCGCGACCGCATCCGTGCGATGCGGCAGAAACTTTATGATGTCTTAACTGCGCAAATCCCCGATCGCGATTTCACTTATTTCATCAAACAGCGCGGCATGTTCGGCTACACAGGATTGAGCGTGGAACAAGTCCGCAGGCTGCGCGACGAATTTGCCGTTTACCTGCTGGATTCCGGCAGGATGTGCGTCGCCGGACTGAATACGTCGAATACCGACTATGTTGCCCGCGCATTTGCGGAAGTCTTGAAATAAGAGTTTGAAGTAAGTCAAAAGACCGTCTGAAAAATATTTATCTTTCAGACGGTCTCTTTATAATTGGCGCACCCAACAGGGATCGAACCTGTGACCTCCAGCTTCGGAAACTGACACTCTTCCAACTGAGCTATGGGTGCGTAAAACGTAAGGTTAACGTAAATTCTGCAAATTGGCAAAGGTTATCTTGCGCCGGCAGGCGGCGTATGGCGGCATAAGGAGAGTTTTCTTGAGGATAAACCATTATTTTCAAAGGATTATTTGTTTTATACAGATACCGTTGGCAAATTTTTTCATATTTTCAATGATAGCGATTGGAAAGACCCTGTGAATTCAGTATAATCCAGCAAAATATTGTTAACTGCGTTTAACACACCAAACTATAATTTACAGCACAACCTAACCTGACGGCGAGGCCTACCAAATGAAACAACTCCGCGACAACAAAGCCCAAGGCTCTGCACTGTTTACCCTTGTGAGCGGTATCGTTATTGTTATTGCAGTCCTTTATTTCCTGATTAAGCTGGCGGGCAGCGGCTCGTTCGGCGATGTCGATGCCACTACGGAAGCGGCAACGCAGACCCGTATCCAGCCCGTCGGACAATTGACGATGGGCGACGGCATCCCCGTCGGCGAACGCCAAGGCGAACAGATTTTCGGCAAAATCTGTATCCAATGCCACGCGGCGGACAGCAATGTGCCGAACGCTCCGAAACTGGAACACAACGGCGATTGGGCACCGCGTATCGCGCAAGGCTTCGATACCTTGTTCCAACACGCGCTGAACGGCTTTAACGCCATGCCTGCCAAAGGCGGTGCGGCAGACCTGACCGATCAGGAACTCAAACGGGCGATTACTTACATGGCGAACAAAAGCGGCGGTTCTTTCCCGAATCCTGATGAGGCTGCGCCTGCCGACAATGCCGCTTCAGGAACAGCTTCTGCTCCTGCCGATAGTGCAGCTTCGGCAGAAGCGAAGGCAGAAGACAAGGGTGCGGCAGCCCCTGCGGTCGGCGTTGACGGTAAAAAAGTCTTCGAAGCAACCTGTCAGGTGTGCCACGGCGGTTCGATTCCCGGTATTCCCGGCATAGGCAAAAAAGACGATTGGGCACCGCGTATCAAAAAAGGCAAAGAAACCTTGCACAAACACGCCCTTGAAGGCTTTAACGCGATGCCGGCCAAAGGCGGCAATGCAGGTTTGAGCGATGACGAAGTCAAAGCGGCTGTTGACTATATGGCAAACCAATCCGGTGCAAAATTCTAAATTTAGATTAAAATTTCGGATTAAATAAAAACGGGGCAGGTATCTGCTCCGTTTTTTTATGGGAATTTATAGTGGATTAACAAAAATCAGGACAAGGCGACGAAGCCGCAGACAGTACAGATAGTACGGAACCGATTCACTTGGTGCTTGAGCACCTTAGAGAATCGTTCTCTTTGAGCTAAGGAGAGGCAACGCTGTACTGGTTTTTGTTAATCCACTATATTTGTTTGTCCGTGTGGAAATGACATCAAAGGGTGTGAATAGGCTTTTCATCTTTGAAATCTGTTTGCACGATCGGATGAATAAAAAGTAGGATGATAAAAAAGCTGATGTATGGATACTGGTTTAACTCATTTGTTTTAAAGTTATAGTCGAGATACGTGTATTGGTGCAACCAGTCTGCCGTTGACGAAAATGCCGTCTGAAAATGTTTCAGACGGCATTTGTCTTCGGGGTTTCAACGGTCAGTCTTCATAATTTTCCATCGGTGGGCAGCTGCACACGAGATTGCGGTCGCCGTACACGTCGTCCACACGGTTGACGCTCGGCCAGAATTTGTGTTCGCGGACGAATGGCAACGGAAAGACGGCTTCTTCACGGGAGTACGGATGCGCCCATTCGCCGGTTACATCGGATGCGGTATGCGGAGCGTTGACCAGCGGATTGTCCTCTTTCGGCCATTCGCCGCGCCCGACTTTCAGCACTTCCTGTTTGATTTGTTTCAGGGCGGCGATGAAGCGGTCGAGTTCGGCTTTGCTTTCGCTCTCGGTCGGCTCGATCATCAGCGTACCGGCAACGGGGAAGGAAACCGTCGGGGCGTGGAAGCCGTAGTCCATCAGGCGTTTGGCGATGTCGGTTTCAGTGATGCCGCTTTCGGCTTTGAGCGGACGCAAATCGACGATACATTCATGCGCGACGCGGCCGTTTTTGCCTGTATACAGAATCGGATAGTCTTCGCTCAGGCGTTTGGCAACGTAGTTGGCGTTGAGCAATGCCCAGCGTGTCGCCTGTTCCATGCCTTGTTTGCCCATCATGGTCAGGTACATCCAAGTAATCGGCAGTATGGACGCAGAACCGAAGGCCGCAGCAGCAACGGCGGTTTGGTCGGCACTGGCGCTGTGGGTGTCGGTCAAAGCGTGTCCCGGTGCGAACGGAGCCAGATGGGCTTTCAAGCCAATCGGACCCATGCCCGGACCGCCGCCGCCGTGAGGGATACAGAAGGTTTTGTGCAGGTTCATGTGCAACACGTCCGCGCCGACTTCGGCAGGCTGCATGATGCCGATTTGGGCGTTGAGGTTGGCGCCGTCCATGTAAACCTGTCCGCCGTTTTCATGGACGATGCGGCAGATGTCGCGGATGCCTTCTTCGTACACGCCGTGGGTGGACGGATAGGTAATCATGATGGCGGACAAAGCGTCGCGGTGTTGCTCGGCTTTGGCTTTCAAATCGTCGATGTTGACGTTGCCGTGTTCGTCGGTATCGACGACGACGACTTTCAAACCGAGCATGGCGGCGGTGGCGGGGTTGGTGCCGTGGGCGGATTTGGGAATCAGACAGATGTTGCGCTGCGCTTCGCCTTGCGCTTCCTGATAGCGGCGGATGGCAAGCATACCGCTGTATTCGCCCTGCGCGCCGGAGTTGGGCTGGAAGGAAATTGCATCAAAACCGGTGATGGATTTCAGGCTGTTTTCCATATCGGCGAGCAATTCGCGGTAGCCGGCGGTTTGCGCTTCAGGAGCGTAAGGATGGATGTCGGAGAACTCCGCCCAAGTAATCGGCAACATTTCCGCAGTCGCGTTGAGTTTCATGGTGCAGCTGCCCAATGAAATCATGCTGCGGTTCATCGCCAAGTCGCGGTCTTCGAGTTTTTTCAGGTAGCGCAGCATTTCGTGTTCGGTGTGGTAACGGTTGAACACGGGATGTTGCAGAATGTCGTCTTGACGCAGCAGTTCGGCGTTCAGACGGCCTTTGACATCATCGGCAAATGCGAACGTATCCTTGCCGGTAAACGCGCGGTACAAATCAACCAAATCTTCGCATGCCGATGTTTCGTGGAATGCAGCCGCAACTTGAGTATCGTTAACGCGGCGCAGGTTATAGCCCGATTCCAAAGCAGCGGCAAACACTTGGTCTGCTTTCTCTTTGTTGCCGAAATCGACGGTAACGGTATCGAAGAAGACTTTGTGAACCACATTAATGCCGTCTGAAACCAGCGCATCGGCAAAAGCAGAAGCCAGCGCGTGAATGCGGTTGGCGATGCGTTTCACGCCTTCAGGGCCGTGGTAAACGGCATACATACCCGCCAAATTCGCCAGCAATGCTTGTGCGGTACAAATATTGGACGTGGCTTTTTCGCGGCGGATGTGTTGCTCGCGGGTGGACAACGCCATGCGCAAGGCAGGTTTGCCTGATGCGTCTTTGGATACGCCGATGATGCGGCCAGGGGCGGAACGTTTGAACGCGTCTTTAAACGCGAAATAAGCGGCGTGCGGCCCGCCGAAGCCCATAGGCACGCCGAAACGTTGGGTGTTGCCCAAAGCAATATCCGCGCCCAATTCGGCAGGTGATTTCAGTAAAACCAAGCTCATGATGTCGGCGGCAACAGCAACGATCGTGCCTTTTGCTTTCAGACGACCGATAACATCCTGCAAGTCTTGCACATCGCCGTCTTTGCCGACGTATTGGAACAGCGCGCCGAAGTATTCGCCGTCATCCGCTTTGGCAAAATCGCTGACCACCAGCTCGAAGCCGAAATATTTGGCGCGGGTTTTCATCACGTCCAAAGTTTGCGGATACACGCGCTCGTCCACGAAGAAACGCTCGGATTTTACCTTGCCCACGCGGTGCGCCATCGCCATCGCTTCGGCGGCGGCAGTTGCCTCGTCCAGCAAAGACGCGCCCGCCACGGGAAAACCGGTCAAATCGATGCACACTTGTTGGAAGTTCAACAAAGCTTCCAAACGACCCTGGGCAATTTCCGCCTGATACGGCGTGTAGGCGGTGTACCAACCCGGATTTTCCAATACGTTACGCAAAATCACGTTCGGCACGCGGGTCGGGTAATAGCCTAAACCGATATAGGATTTGTTGATCATGTTTTTCGACGCAATGCCTTTCAATTTTGCCAACGCGTCCGCTTCGGTCAAGGCCTCGGGCAAATCGAGTTCGGACGGCATACGGATGCTTTGCGGCACGGTGTTGCCGACAAAATCGTCCATACTTTTCTCGCCGACAGCGGCAAGCAACGCCGCTTCGTCGCCGAAACTCAAATGCCGCGCGGCAAATTCGTTGGGGTTGAACAGTTCGGACAGTTTCATTTCTACTCCTTCGGGTTTGTAGGGCTGCCATCAGGCAGAATTTTTAGACATCGGATGATTCGGGCAAGGGTAGCACAAAAGACGGGATAATGGCGGACAATGCGCCAGAATGCAGCAGGTCAGGACAAGCAGCGCCACAAGCGGCAGCGATAAGGGAAAGCCGCCGCCCAAAACCATGAAACCTGCAGGCACCAGCCAAGCCAATGGATACGCCGGAAGCGGAAAAACAATATTGAGCAGAACCAAAATCACGACAAACAGCGGCAGACCCGCCATCAGGTTGGCACGCCTGTATGTTGCGTACGGGTCGGATGCTTCTTCAGGTTCGCAATATTCCATGATTTCAGCCTGTCCGGGCTTTATCCACAGCAGGCTCGGACGGTCGGTCATGCCGTCTGAACCGGCAGGCCGTCTTTTTCAAAAAACGCCATACCGCTGCAACTTCATGCGGCTGTATGGCGTAGGCTTTGCACTTCAGACGGCATATGCGTCCCGAAGCAGTTTGGTGTCCCAGTCGGTTCATGATTATATAAACAACTTGGGTGCGGATAAACCTTTGTTTATCTAAACCCCTGTTTTCTCAAAAATTGATTCAAATCTTCGGCAAATTTCCGATAGCCTTTGCCGTTGGCGTGGATTTGGTCGGATTTCAGATTATTATCGCCCAAAATTTCCGCCCACGCGCCGCCGAACAGCGGAATGCCGTATTCCTCGGACAAATCCTCATACAGCGGATGGTCGCTCAAATGTCCGAACAACGCGCCCAGTGTGATGTGCGGCACGCCGACGAGGACGGCGGGGATGTTTTCCTTCTGCACGGTTTCGATGATTTTCGCGATATTGGCGCGGGTCTGCTCCTCGGGAACTTTGCGCAGAAAGTCGTTGCCGCCTATGCCGACAATCACAAGCTTGGGTTTGCGTGCCAACAGCGCGGGCAGGCGCGACAGGGCTTGGGCGGATGTATCGCCCGATACGCCGCCGTTGACAATATTCCAACCCGTCAGTTTTTGCAGTTGCGCGGGGTAGGATTCGCCAGGGTTTGCGCCGTAGCCGAAGGCAAGCGAATCGCCCAAGGCAAGTACGGTGCTTCCTTCGGGAATTTTGGCGTGGGTTCGGGCGGATTTTCTGCCGCAGGCGGTAAGCAGCAACGCGCCTGCGCCGAGGAGGAAGATTCTTCTGTTCATTGGTTTTTCAGATGGCATCGAGCCATTTCGGGTGGTATTTCAGGGTTTCACGGTAAACCGGACAGCTTTCGGCGTGCGCGCCTTTGAGGTAGCCGGTACTCATCAGAAATTCGCCGACGATTTCGCCGCCGACGAATTTGAAATGTTTTTTAAAGAGTTTAACCCATTCGTCTTTGCTTCGCGGATGGTGCGCGTCAAGCCAGTTCTTGAACGAGCCGTATTCTTGTTGCAACGCTTGGATTTGCCGTGCATTGAAAATGGCGGCATCGATTTTCAGGCGGTTGCGGACGATGCCCGCGTCGGCAAGCAGGCGTTCGCGGTCGGTGTCGTCGAAGGCGGCAACGGTATTGATGTCGAACCCTTCAAATGCTGTCTGAAACGCCTGCTGCTTCTTCAGCATCAGCGTCCAGTTTAATCCTGCCTGATTGATTTCCAACACCAGCCGCTCAAACAATTCATTGTCGTCCTCAATCGGAAAACCGTATTGCGTGTCGTGGTAATGTTTGTTCGGGTTATCGGTGTTTTCGGGAAGTGAGGCGGCAAATTCGCAATAGTTCACGGTTTACTCGACCATCTGTTGCGCCGCCTGTTTCAGTCCCTGTTCGAGTGCGGCGGTCATCGCGGCGTAGCCGTCACCCTGCTGTTCGGTTTCGATATGGAAGGGTCTGTTCGTACCGTCGGGTAGGACGGCGTAGCCGCTGATGAGGGTTTTGCCCGTGTAGCTGCCTTGGAATGCGTCGATATAGACCGTCCATTTTTCGGTACTGCCGCTGCGTGAGGCAGGAACAAAGATGCGTGTGCTGTCCAAACGGTTGAATGCATTGCTCAACGCCGCTTCGAGCATATCGTCCAAGGTGTCTGCCCAGACGTGGTTTTGTGCGGTGTTGAGGCGGTAGGGGTCGGTTTGATAGACCAGTCCGCCGCGTTTGAGCGGTTCGGCAAGACGGACTTCGACGGCAGTTTCGCCGCCTTGCGTTGCAGGACGGATGTAGCGGCTGTCGGGCAACACGAAATATTGTGTGCTTTGCACAGTACCGCAGGCGGCAAGCGTCAGGGCGGCGGCAATCGGGAAGAGGCGCATTATCGGCTTCCTTTCGGGATAGGGTCTTTGCTGCTGCTGTTGAAAATCAGCGCGTTGGGTTTTTCTTTCAAAGTGTTAATGACGGGTTGAACGTCTTTTAAGGTTTTGTCCAAACTTTGCAGCGTATTTTGTACGTCGCCGTAGATAGGCGATTGAGGCGATACGCCTTGCAGGGTTGTGCGCAACTCTTTCAGGGTTTGGTTCAGTTCGTTCGGAATGTTTTGTGTCTGCGGTTTGCCGACCAGTTTGTCGATGGAGCTTAGGGCGGCATTGGCAGATTTGAGTGTGGATTTGAGCTCGGCAAGCGAACCGTTCAATTCGGCAACCGTCTTATCTAAAGGCAGTTTGTCGAACTTGTCCAGCAAATCCGCCAATTTGACCTGCAAATCGTCCAAACCGCCGCCCTGGGTCGCGATAACGGTATCGCCTGCATAAACGGTATGCGGTCGCAGCTTGGGCGAGGCGGAAGGCTGATCGTTCAACTCAATCATTTTGCTGCCGGTCAGCAGGTTGTTGCTGGAGATGGTGGCGGTCAGGCCTTTGTTTAAGGCCGTCTGAAATTGTTGTTTCCAATGTTCTTTGCTTTGTTCGTCGGCATTGATTTCCAAACGGGAAGACTCAATACGGATGCGTACGGGAATCCAGCCGTTTTCAAACAGGTGCAGGCTGTCGTTGCGGTCGAAATAAGGAACATCGGAAACCACGCCGACATTCAGCCCTTTGTACTCGACAGGCGAACCGACGGTCAGTCCGCGCACGGATTGTTTGAAAAACGCGGTGTAGTACAGCGAACGGTCATCAGGCAGGTTGGCGACTTCGCTGCGGCTGTCGTAAAGCGTGAAGCTGTCTTCGCTTTTGACGTTTTTACTGTTTTTGGTTTTCGGCGAATCAAATGAAATCGCGCCCGACAGCAGGGCAGGCAGAGGGGCGGAATTGAGTTTGATGCCGCTGCCTGTGGTTTCGATATTGATGCCGCTTTCCAGCCAGAAACGGCTGGCGGAATGAATCAGTTTGTCGTTGGGGCTTTGGATGAAGATGGTGTAATGCACGCTTTGGTCGGACGGGTCGAAATGCGCGCTTTCGACTTGCCCGACCATAAAGTTTTCATACAAAACAGGGCTGTTGACGTTGAGGATGCGGTCGTTTTTACCAATCAAATTCAAGCGCAGCCCGCTTTGCCCGATGGCGGTAACGGGCGGAATGTCCTGCACTTGGAACACGTCTTTTGCCTCGTCGCTTTTGCCGGGTGTAAAGGCGATGTACGAACCCGAAAGCAGCGTACCCAAACCGGTTACGCCGCTTTGGTCGATACGCGGCTTGACCACCCAAAACTGGGTATCGCTGCGGATGAGGCCGGATACGTCCGCATTGAGTTGGGCGGTTACTTCCACGCCTTTTTGGTCGTCGCGCAGTTTGATTCGGGTAACGCGTCCGACATCGATGCTCAATACTTTGATGACCGTATTGTTGACCTCAATGCCTTCCGCGCTGTCCATCAAGAGCGTAACCACAGGCCCCCTGTTGCGGATTTCCTTAACCCAAAGCCAGCCGCCGGCAATCAGCGCGATCAGCGGAACCAGCCAGACGGCAGAGAGGAAGGTGTTGTTTTTGCGGACGCGTGCTTGGGCGTGTCCGTTTGGAGGAGGGCTGTTGTCAGTCATGTTTTTCCGTTTCATTGAAAGCAATGCCGTCTGAAGCGCGTTTGTCCCAAAGCAGGCGCGGGTCGAAATAATAGGCGGACAGCATCGTCAGAATCACGACCAGGCAGAAATAGACTGCCGCACTGCCCGGAATGACGCGCGCGGCATAAGTGTGGAACGAACACATCAAAATAATAATCACAAAAATATCAATCATCGACCAGCGGCCGACCGCTTCGGTGATGCGGTAGAGGTGCGACAATTTCTTTGCACCCGTTGGCAAAGCGAAGCGGGCGGACGCAATCAAAACCGACATTGCCGCAATCTTCAGTACCGGCACCAAAATACTCGCGCTGAAAATAACCGCCGCAATCAGCCTGTCGCCCTCGTCCCACATATAAGCGATGCCGTTAAGGATGGTATTGACCTCCGTGGCGGCAGGATTGGACGAAATCATAATCGGCAGGATATTGGCAGGGAAATACAAAATAACCGCCGCCGTCAGAAACGCCGACGAAATACTCAGACTTTTCGGCCGTCGGCGGTACAGTTCCGCACCGCACACGCCGCAGGGGGATTCGGCACTGTCGCGGAAATACAGGCAGCGGCTGCAACAGGTTTTACCTTCCGATGCCGTCTGAACCGCATTATCCCCCGTCAGCCGCCCGATTTGAAAATACACCCAATGCTGGGGAACCGATACCGAAGTCCGAATCAGCATAACCGACAGCGCGAACATCAGATAAAACGCCGATCCGAAGCGAACCTCTGCCACAGACGAGAGCTTGATATACGCCACCAAAGTGGAAACAAAAAACACATCCACCATCATCGCCTGTCTCAAGCGCACCATCACACGCGTTGCCAAACGCAGCGCAGGATACGCCTGTTTCCGTATCAGCGCGGCATAGACATACAGGCACAGCAGCAGAAACAGAACCGGCGCGCCGAAGGTCAGCACAAACATCACTTCGGCCAAAAAACCATAATCCTGAAACACCATCAGGCGCATCATCTCGGGCAGCGAAAGGACGGATGCCGCACCCGGTATCCCGACCTCGATATACGTCATACCGTAAGCAAACGCCATCAAAATCAGCGAAGCCGCCGCATAAGCGGGCGGGGCGGAAAAAGGATGCCTGCCCACCCTGAAGAGCTTATAGCCGCAGCGCGGGCAGAACGCCGCCTCCCCCCCTGTCCAATTGCGGCACATCCGCGCGGCAGCCGCATTCCGGGCAATCTACCGTATGCGGCGGCAGGGCTTCGTCGCGGCAGTTGCCGCGAAGGCTGTGGGGGATATTTTCGGCAAACGGCTTCATCGGGAAAGTGGCAAATATAAGTGGCGGCATTATAAAGGAAAAAAGGCGATACACCCAATCAGGATGCAAAACCGGCAGGTTCGGCAGTATGAACAAGCCCTTGGTGTCCGGCAAAAATATTTTTCGAGCGGCTGTCCGCCGACTGCCGAACCCATTTGATAAAATCCCGATTCTGTAAAGAATAGTAAAATACCTGCTTAAAAACATCACGCAAATGATATTTTTTCCAAAAATATGTGATAATAAATTTCGTTTATGATTCTTTATTATTTTTATAGTGGATTAACAAAAATCAGGACAAGGCGGCGAAGCCGCAGACAGTACAAATAGTACGGAACCGATTCACTTGGTGCTTCAGCACCTTAGAGAATCGTTCTCTTTGAGCTAAGGCGAGGCAACGCCGTACTGGTTTTTGTTAATCCACTATATATGCGGGCAAGTGCGGATTTTGCCCGCCCCGCATCCTTATCCCTTACCGACAAAGGAAAACTTATGAGTGAAACCGAAAATCAAGCCCTGACGTTTGCCAAACGTCTGAAGGCGGATACCACGGCGGTTCACGACAGCGTGGATAATCTCGTTATGTCTGTCCAACCGTTTGTCAGCAAAGAAAACTACATCAAATTTTTGAAACTCCAATCCGTTTTCCACAAGGCGGTCGATCATATTTATAAAGATGCCGAATTAAACAAAGCCATTCCCGAGCTGGAATACATGGCGCGATACGATGCCGTAACGCAAGACTTGAAAGACTTGGGCGAAGAGCCTTACAAATTCGACAAAGAATTGCCATACGAAGCCGGCAACAAAGCAATCGGCTGGCTTTATTGCGCCGAAGGATCCAATTTGGGCGCGGCGTTTTTGTTCAAACACGCGCAAAAACTCGATTACAACGGCGAACACGGCGCGCGCCACCTCGCTCCGCATCCCGACGGGCGCGGCAAACACTGGCGCGCCTTCGTCGAGCATCTGAACGCTTTGAACCTGACTCCCGAAGCCGAAGCGGAAGCCATCCAAGGCGCGCGCGAAGCCTTTGCATTCTACAAAGTCGTGTTGCGCGAAACCTTCGGTTTGGCAGCCGATGCCGAAGCACCGGAAGGAATGATGCCGCACAGGCACTAAAAAATAATCGAACCAAATAAACAAGGTCTCGGCATAGCTGTTTGCAGGGACCTTTAATTACACGGCGCGGCTTTGTTTACATGGATTACTGTCTTATTAAATATTAATGATTATCATAAAATCTATTATTCGCTAACCGATGGATGAACAATCCATACATCTTGAGTTGATAATATGAAACCATTACAAATGCTCCCTATCGCCGCGCTGGTCGGCAGTATTTTCGGCAATCCGGTCTTGGCAGCAGATGAAGCTGCAACTGAAACCACACCCGTTAAGGCAGAGATAAAAGCAGTGCGCGTTAAAGGTCAGCGCAATGCGCCTGCGGCTGTGGAACGCGTCAACCTTAACCGTATCAAACAAGAAATGATACGCGACAATAAAGACTTGGTGCGCTATTCCACCGATGTCGGCTTGAGCGACAGCGGCCGCCATCAAAAAGGCTTTGCTGTTCGCGGCGTGGAAGGCAACCGTGTCGGCGTGAGCATAGACGGTGTAAACCTGCCTGATTCCGAAGAAAACTCGCTGTACGCCCGTTATGGCAACTTCAACAGCTCGCGTTTGTCTATCGACCCCGAACTCGTACGCAATATTGAAATCGTGAAGGGCGCAGACTCTTTCAATACCGGCAGTGGTGCATTGGGCGGCGGTGTGAATTACCAAACGCTGCAAGGCCGTGATTTGCTGTTGGACGACAGGCAATTCGGCGTGATGATGAAAAACGGTTACAGCACGCGTAACCGTGAATGGACAAATACCCTCGGTTTCGGTGTGAGTAACGACCGCGTGGATGCTGCTTTGCTGTATTCGCAACGGCGCGGCCATGAAACCGAAAGCGCGGGCAACCGCGGCTATCCGGTAGAAGGTGCGGGTAAAGAAACGAATATCCGCGGTTCCGCCCGCGGCATCCCCGATCCGTCCAAACACAAATACCACAACTTCTTGGGTAAGATTGCTTATCAAATCAACGACAACCACCGCATCGGCGCATCGCTCAACGGTCAGCAGGGGCATAATTACACGGTTGAAGAGTCTTATAACCTGACCGCTTCTTCCTGGCGCGAAGCCGATGACGTAAACAGACGGCGCAATGCCAACCTCTTTTACGAATGGATGCCTGATTCAAATTGGTTGTCGTCTTTGAAGGCGGACTTCGATTATCAGAAAACCAAAGTGGCGGCGATTAACTACAAAGGCCTGTTCCCGACGAATTACACCACATGGGAAACTGAGTACCATAAAAAGGAAGTTGGCGAAATATACAACCGCAGCATGGACACCCGATTCAAACGTTTTACTTTGCGTTTGGACAGCCATCCGTTGCAACTCGGGGGGGGGGGCGACACCGCCTGTCGTTTAAAACTTTCGCCAGCCGCCGTGATTTTGAAAACCTAAACCGCGACGATTATTACTTCAGCGGCCGTGTTGTTCGAACCACCAGCAGTATCCAGCATCCGGTGAAAACCACCAACTACGGTTTCTCACTGTCTGACCAAATTCAATGGAACGACGTGTTCAGTAGCCGCGCAGGTATCCGTTACGACCACACCAAAATGACGCCTCAGGAATTGAATGCCGAGTGTCATGCTTGTGACAAAACACCACCTGCAGCCAACACTTATAAAGGCTGGAGCGGTTTTGTCGGCTTGGCGGCGCAACTGAATCAGGCTTGGCGTGTCGGTTACGACATTACTTCCGGCTACCGTGTCCCCAATGCGTCCGAAGTGTATTTCACTTACAACCACGGTTCGGGTAATTGGCTGCCCAATCCCAACCTGAAAGCCGAGCGCAGCACCACCCACACCCTGTCTCTGCAAGGCCGCAGCGAAAAAGGCATGCTGGATGCCAACCTGTATCAAAGCAATTACCGCAATTTCCTGTCTGAAGAGCAGAAGCTGACCACCAGCGGCACTCCCGGCTGTACTGAGGAAAATGCTTACTACAGTATATGCAGCGACCCCTACAAAGAAAAACTGGATTGGCAGATGAAAAATATCGACAAGGCCAGAATCCGCGGTATCGAGCTGACAGGCCGTCTGAATGTGGACAAAGTAGCGTCTTTTGTTCCTGAGGGCTGGAAACTGTTCGGCTCGCTGGGTTATGCGAAAAGCAAACTGTCGGGCGACAACAGCCTGCTGTCCACACAGCCGCTGAAAGTGATTGCCGGTATCGACTATGAAAGTCCGAGCGAAAAATGGGGCGTATTCTCCCGCCTGACCTATCTAGGCGCGAAAAAGGTCAAAGACGCGCAATACACCGTTTATGAAAACAAGGGCTGGGGTACGCCTTTGCAGAAAAAGGTAAAAGATTACCCGTGGCTGAACAAGTCGGCTTATGTGTTCGATATGTACGGCTTCTACAAACCGGTGAAAAACCTGACCCTGCGTGCGGGCGTGTACAACCTGTTCAACCGCAAATACACCACTTGGGATTCCCTGCGCGGTTTATATAGCTACAGCACCACCAATGCGGTCGACCGCGATGGCAAAGGCTTAGACCGCTACCGCGCCCCAGGCCGCAATTACGCCGTATCGCTGGAATGGAAGTTTTAATCTGGTATTATTGAATTAATCGCCTTGTTGAAAATTAAAGCCGTCCGAATTGTGTTCAAGAATTCATTCGGACGGCTTTTTACCGTAAATCTGTGTGATGGGGTTTTATATTGATACAGTATCCGAACTCAGGCAGGGAGTAATGTTGCAGGATTAAAAATGCCGTCTGAAAAATGTTTCAGACGGCATTTTTTGATTGCCGATATGTTAACGGACGACATTGGCGCGCATGACCACGCGGACGTGGAACGAGCCTGCCTGACAGTCGTATTGCCCGCCTTGCAGCGGTTGCTTGTCAAAGTAGCTGTGGAAGCCGGTAACGCCGCGTCCGCCGAGTTTGCCTGCGGTCTGTTGGAATTTGCGGGCGGCATTGATTAGGGCGCGTTCGTAGGCTTCTGAGTCGAATTTGCCTATGCCGTTTGCCGCCTGACGGGTAACTAGATTCCTGCCGTTTGCAACCGGTACGCCCCCGCCGCCGAAGCTGACGGGAATCCCTGATTCCAATACGCCGTCTGCAATGGCTGCATTTATTGCCGCCTGACCGTTGCAGCAACGGTAAATGATGTTTTTGCCGCTTCCTGCGGTGTCGCCCCGGATGACTTTGCATGATTCTCCGGCCGGTGTGCCGGGGGATGCCGTGTGCGCGTTTTTAGGTGCGCTGCCGGATTGGCAGACTGCCAGCATCAGGGCGGCGGCGGAGAGTATGAGGATTTTTTTTCATGTCGGATATCCTTGCTTGCGGTGGGAAATCATTGCCATTGTACCGTAAGATTCAACAAAATGCCGTCTGAAAACGGGGTTCAGACGGCATTGTGGCTCAGGGGTTCAACACGCGTGCGATGAGGGCTTTTTCTTTGCCCTGCATATCGGGGATTTTGACCTGAATGCCGTTGCCGGGTGCGACATCGACAGGCTGGCCTTTTCGGGCCATTTGTTCCAATTTGATGGTTTGGTTGCCGTTCGGGTGGATGATTTCGAGTGAATCGCCGACGGCGAAGCGGTTTTTAACTTCGATGGTCGCCCAGCCGTTTTTGTCGATTTCGGTAACGTGTCCGACGTATTGGCTTTGTTTGGCGGTGGAATGGCCGCTGAGGTAGTTTTGATAGTCTTGGGTTTGGTGGCGTTCGAGGAAGCCGCTGGTGTAGCCGCGGTTGGCAAGGCCTTCGAGTTCGCTCAACAGGCTGTAATCAAACGGACGGCCTGCGACGGCATCGTCAATCGCTTTGCGGTAGGATTGGGCGACGCGTGCGACATAATAGAGCGACTTGGTGCGGCCTTCGACTTTGAGGCTGTCCACGCCGATTTTGGCGAGTTTCTCAACCACTTCAATGCCGCGCAGGTCTTTGGAGTTCATGATGTAAGTGCCGTGTTCGTCTTCCATAATCGGCATCATCTCGCCCGGGCGGTTGGACTCTTCAATCAGGAAAACTTTGTCGGCGTAGGGATGGCGTTTTTGACCGTTGATGCCTTCAAAGTTTTGGTTGGCTTCTTCTTGGGCTTTTTCAAAGTTAAAACCTTGCAGAAGCTGGGCATCGCCCGCATCGTTTTCCGTAGCGTTGTGGACTTTGTAGTCCCAACGGCAGGAGTTGGTGCAGGTGCCTTGGTTGGGGTCGCGGTGGTTGAAGTAGCCGGAGAGTAGGCAACGGCCGGAGTAGGCGATGCACAATGCGCCGTGAATGAAGACTTCGAGTTCGATGTCGGGGCATTGTTGGCGGATTTCGGCGATTTCTTCCATACTCAATTCGCGCGACAGGATGATGCGTTCGACGCCGATATTCTGCCAGAATTTCACGCCCCAGTAGTTGGTGGTGTTGGCCTGTACGGACAAGTGGATCGGCATTTCCGGCCATTTTTCGCGCACGGTCATAATCAAACCCGGATCCGCCATAATCAGCGCGTCGGGTTTCATGGCAATCAGCGGCTCCATATCGGAAACGAAGGTTTTGAGTTTGGAGTTGTGCGGCAGGGTGTTGACGGTCAAAAAGAATTTTTTGTTGCGCTCGTGCGCTTCTTTAATGCCTTGCTCGAGAACGTCGAGTTTGGCAAATTCGTTGTTGCGGGCGCGCAGTGAGTAACGCGGGCTGCCGGCATAAACGGCATCTGCGCCGTAGTCGTAGGCGGTGCGCATTCTTTCCAATCCGCCGGCGGGCAATAAGAGTTCGGGTGCTTTCATCGTGTTTCCTTTTCGGTTGAAACCCCGCCCTTTAGGGCGGTAGAATCAGACTTTATTTGGGAGGGGTGTAACCCTTTCCGAATCAGGGCAACATATAGGGCGACGCTTTATGTGTCGTCCTGTGTGTTGAAACATGATTTGTGTGCTTTGTAAAAATGTTTCAGACGGCATTGCTGCAAATGCCGTCTGAAAAGGGTTTGAGGATGGGCGGATTATCCGCCTTTTCGTGTTCGCGGTCAATTTTGCCGGGAAATTTATAAGGATTTATCAAGTATTTGCCTGCTTGGGATACAATGCGGCAATTTGAATGCGAGAGAGAATGTGATGAATCCCAAAATCGTGTTTTTCGATATTGACGATACGCTGTACCGCAAATATACGGATACCTTGCGCCCTTCCGTGAAAACGGCGGTGGCGGCTTTGCGCGGCAAAGGTATATTGACGGCGTTGGCAACGGGGCGGTCTTTGGCGACGATTCCCGAAAAGGTCAGGGACATGATGGCGGAAACGGGAATGGATGCCGTGGTAACGATAAACGGACAGTTTGCGCTGCTACACGGAAAAACTGTGTGCGAAGTACCGATGGATGCCGGTTTGATGGGCAGGGTTTGCGCGCATTTGGATAGCTTGGGTATGGATTATGCGTTTGTCGGCGGAGAGGGGATTGCGGTGTCCGCACTGTCGGAATGCGTGTGCCGCGCCTTGAAGCATATCGCCAGCGATTTTTTTGCCGATAAGGATTATTTTTCAAGCAAACCGGTGTATCAGATGCTGGTGTTTGCGGAGGAAAACGAAATGCCGCTCTGGTCGGATATTGTGGAACGGGAAGGCTTGAAAACGGTGCGCTGGCACGAGGAAGCGGTCGATCTGCTGCCTGCGGGGGCGTCGAAAACAGACGGCATCAGAAGCGTGGTTGAAGCATTGGGTTTGGAAATGGCGGACGTGATGGCGTTCGGCGACGGTTTGAACGATGTGGAAATGCTGTCAGAAGTCGGGTTCGGTGTGGCAATGTGCAACGGGGAACAGGCGGCGAAAGAAGTGGCGAAATATGTTTGCCCCAGCGTTGATGAAGACGGCGTGTTGAGGGGTTTGCAAGATTTGGGCGTGATTTGAATGCATAATAACAACCCTGCCGGTTTCAGACGGCAGGGTCGGTTTTCAGCCCTTCATACAGCCTTCGTTTTGAAGCAGGGTAAATAAGGGCGCGCCGCTTGCACGGATATTCTTGCCGCCTTGAAGGTCGGTAAATTCCAAAATGGCGGCGGCTTCGACAATTTCTCCGCCGAGTTTGCGGATCAGTTCCAGCCCGGCAAGCATTGTGCCGCCCGTGGCAACCAAATCATCGACCAGCAGCACGCGCGAACCGGGTTTGACGGCATCGGTGTGGATTTCCACCGCAGCTTCCCCGTATTCGAGCGCGTAGCTTTGCGATACGGTTTCAAAAGGCAGCTTGCCTTTTTTGCGGATGGGGACAAAACCGACGTTGAGATGGTAGGCGAGTGCCGCGCCGATAATGAAGCCGCGCGCGTCCAAACCGGCAACGATGTCGATTTTCTGATCCATATAGCGGTAAACCAATAAATCAACCAAAAGTCGGAAGTATTCCGCGCTTTGCAGGACGGGCGTGATGTCGTGGAATAAGATGCCTTTTTGCGGCCAGTTTTCGATTTTGCGGATTTTGTCGGCAAGCGCGCCGACACTCATAGCTTCGGGATGAACCAGCATTGCGTGTTCCAAGTTTGATGTTTTTAACGCCATATTGTAGCCGTCAGCCTGCCGCTTGCCAAATCAATCAAAACAATAGCGGCAAAATATGGGCATCGGCAAATAGGAAACTGGGTGTCCATTGTGATACAATCGGCTGGAAAATATACAGGTAAAAAATATGTCCGCTTATCGAAAAGGCAACATCTTTATCATTTCGGCCGCTTCTGGCACGGGCAAAACCACGCTGGTTTCTCGGCTGTTGGCAAACCATAACGGTTTGCGCGTTTCTGTGTCGCACACGACGCGCCCGCCGCGTGAAGGCGAAGCAAACGGCGTGCATTATCACTTTGTTTCCAAAGAAGAGTTTGAGTCGCTTATCGCGCAGGAGGCTTTTTTGGAATACGCAGACGTATTCGGCAACTATTACGGCACAAGCGCGGAGGGCGTGAATGCGTTGGCGGCGGCAGGCTATGACGTAATTTTGGAAATCGACGTTCAGGGCGCGGCGCAGGTTCGCAACGCGCTGCCTGAAGCCGTCGGCATCTTTATCCTGCCGCCTTCTTTCGACGTGCTTGCTGCACGTCTCAACGGACGTGGGACGGACAGTCGGGAAGTTATCCAAAGGAGGCTGTCGAAGGCAAGGCATGAAATCGAGCAGTCCGTATTGTTCGACTTTGTCGTGGTCAATGACGACTTGGCGCGAGCGGAGGAGGATTTGCGCCATATTGTGAATGCCTGCCGTCTGAAAAGGTCGCGGCAACTGGGGTTTATTGCAGATTTGTTGGAAAATTCCTAGAAAACGGCGAAAATACCCGGTTTCCCAATTTAAATATTTTTGAAAGAAAGCAAATAATATGGCACGTATTACCACCGAAGACTGTACCGGAAAAATTTCCAACCATTTTGACCTGACATTGGTAGCGGCTCGCCGCGCCCGCCAGCTTGAGAACGGCAACACGCCGCTTGTGGACGATGTCCGCAATAACAAACCGACCGTTACCGCCTTAAGGGAAATCGCCGCCGGACATATCGGTACAGAACTGTTGACGCGCAATAAATAAATTCTGCCGGAAACGCACGCCGGAACACTTTGCCGCCGTGCAGTCCGACGGTTTGAAATGAAAAACACATACATACCGAAAGCCGTCTGAAATGCCCGCCCCCCAACCTTCCGCCCCTTACGACCCCCTGACCGCCGAAGCGCGTGCCCTGCTTTTCCATACCGCCTCCTACCTCAAGCCCGAGGAACAGGCGGAGCTTGAAAAAGCTGTCGCCTATGCGTTTCGCGCCCACGACGGGCAAACCCGCAAAAGCGGGGAGCCCTACATCACGCATCCGATTGCCGTTGCGACGCAGCTCGCCCTTTGGCATATGGACATACAGGGTCTTTGTGCAGGCGTGATGCACGACGTATTGGAAGATACGGGCGTGACAAAAGGGGAAATGGCGGCGGTGTTCGGCAATACGGTTGCCGAGATGGTGGACGGGCTGTCCAAACTCGAAAAACTCAAATTTGAAGATCATGCAGAGCATCAGGCGGAGAGTTTCCGCAAACTGATTTTGGCAATGACCAAAGATGTACGCGTCATCGTCGTCAAACTTGCCGACCGTCTGCATAATATGCGGACACTCGGTTCGATGCGCCCGGACAAACGCCGCCGGATTGCAAGGGAAACCCTTGAAATCTATGCACAGATTGCCAACCGCATAGGTTTGAATAACGCATATCAAGAGCTTCAGGATTTATCGTTCCAAAACCTGCATCCCAACCGCTACGAGACTTTAAAAAAAGCGATGGACAAGAGCCGGAAGAACCGGCAGGACGTTGTCGGCAAAGTCTTGCGCGCATTCGGCCAGCGGCTGGTAGGCGCGAATATAGAGGCCAAAATCAAAGGCAGGGAAAAAAACCTGTACGGCATCCATCAGAAAATGATGGCGAAAAAGCTGCGCTTTGCCGAGGTTATGGATATTTACGGTTTCCGCGTCATTGTCAACAGCATTCCAGCCTGTTATGCCGCACTCGGCGCATTGCACACCCTCTATCAGCCTAAGCCCGGGCGGTTCAAAGACTATATCGCCATTCCGAAAAGCAACGGGTATCAAAGTCTGCATACGACTTTGGTCGGTCCTTACGGCTTGCCGATTGAAGTTCAGATACGTACCAAGGAAATGGATGCTGTTGCCGAAGGTGGAATCGCCGGACATTGGAGCTATAAATCATATTCTAAGACGGTCGATCAGGCGGTGCTTCACACAAACCGGTGGCTGAAAAATATCTTAGATTTGCAGGCAAGCAGTGCCAATGCCATTGAGTTTCTCGAACACGTCAAAGTCGATTTGTTTCCGAACGAAATCTACATCCTTACGCCAAAAGGAAAAATCCTAACTTTGCCCAAAGGGGCAACGCCTGTCGATTTTGCTTATGCGGTGCATACCGATATCGGGCACAAAACCGTTGCCGCACGTATCAACAATATCATGATGCCGTTGCGTACGAAGCTCAAAACCGGTGATTCTGTTGAAATTATCACATCCGAATACGCCAAACCCAATCCCGCGTGGTTGAATTTCGCCGTGTCCGGCAGGGCGCGCAGTGCCATACGCCAATATATTAAAAACCTTAACCGGCACGATGCGGTCGTTTTGGGAGAGAGCCTCTTACAAAAAGCCCTGTCCAGTTTGCTGCCCAAAGATGTCCTGCTTTCAGACGGCATCAAAGAAAAATACCTTGCCGATCTCAACGACAAACAGACTTCATTTGAGGAAGTGCTGTACAACGTCGGTATGGGGCATACCCTGCCTGTTTATGTCGCCATGCACATTGCCGAGTTGGCAGGGGAGCATTTCGGTAGCGAGGTCAGGCTCAGTTCCATTAAAGTCGATGGTCAGGAAAGCGGGCATATTCATTTTGCAGAGTGCTGCCACCCTGTTCCCGGTGATTCCATCCGTTTGCTGTTGGTTAAGGGAAAAGGCATGATTATCCATAGGGATACCTGCCCGACGTTGTTGAAGTCCGATCCCGAACAGCAGCTGGATGCAGACTGGGAAAATATGAACGGGCAGAACTACCGTGTCGGGCTTCAAGTCCAATCGGAAGACAGCCACGGCTTGCTGGCATTAATGGCGCAAGCGATTTCCGATTCCGGTGCGGACATTGAGTCGGTCGAAACACCGTCTAAATCCCAGTCGGGAACGGAAGGTTTTGTCGAATTCAAATTCTTATTGAAAGTCAAGAATCTGAATCAATTGAATCAGATTATTCAAAATCTGCATAGTATTCCATATATCCGCAAAGTCATCAGAAGTTGAAGCAGGTAAAACGGGTTGCCTTTTGATTAACAGGCAACCCGCTTTATGGTTTATCCGTTCAATTGCTTATTTGTTCAAATATCCGGCAAGCCTTTCAACAATCTGCATCGCCGCTTCATCTTTACTTGTTTCGGGAAAAGACAGTTCCCCGTCGTCCCCGATAATGGTAATCCGGTTGGTCGGTTTGCCCATCGCGATTGAAACATCATTGGCAACTATTACCGGTATTTTTTTCTTAATACGTTTTTCTCGTGCATATGCCATTACATTCTCCGTTTCAGCGGCAAAACCGATGCAGAACGGCGGGTTCGGCAATGAGGCAATAGAAGCCAAAATATCGGGGTTCTCATCCAATTCGATGGATAACGGTTTGGCATTTTTATCTTTTTTGAATTTTTGCGTACTCCTGTTTTTAACCTTATAGTCTGAGACGGCGGCAACAGAAATAAAAGCATCTTGTTTTTCAATCAAACGATGCACTGCGCGATGCATATCTTCAGCGCTGACGGCTTGAACCGTATCGGATATGCCGAAAGGCAGTTCGGTTTGAAGCTGTCCGTGAATCAGGCTGACTTCCGCACCGGCGGCACGGCACGCCCGCGCCAAAGCTACCCCCATTTTTCCGCTGGAGGTATTTGTGATGCCCCTGACAGGGTCAATGGCTTCAAATGTCGCACCTGCGGTAATCAAGATTTTCTTGCCCCTTAAAATTTTCGGTGTCCACAAGTCCGGAAGCAAATCCAGCAATTCGGCAGGTTCCGGCATCCTTCCCATGCCATTTTCTCCGCAAGCCTGTTCGCCCAAGCCCGGCATATAGACAGTAATGCCGTCTGAAACCAGTTGTGCGATATTCCGTTGGTTGGCAGGGTTGAGCCACATTTCCACATTCATCGCGGGAGCGATGGCAAGAGGACATTTCCGTGCGGCTGCCAGATTGGTCAGTAGATTATCTGCCACGCCGTTACAGATTTTTGCCACGGTATTCATACTTGCCGGCGTAATCAGAAAAACATCCGCATTCCGGGTCAGGTTGATATGTTCCATGCCGTTTGAACCGTTGCTGCCGTGCGTGTCGGTCAGAACGGGATTGCCGCTCAAAGCCTGAAAAGTCAGCGGAGAAACAAATTCAGTTGCCGAGCGGCTCATAACCACCGTAACCGAATGCCCCTGTTTTTTCAGCAGTCGCACCAACTCGCAAGACTTATACGCCGCAATACTGCCCGTTACACCTAAAAGAATATGTTTACCCATTTTGACAATTTCTAATTACGAAGAAAAAACAGCAGCCATTCTATAACAAAGTGCGGATACATTAGTTACCGTTTGGATACAAAATGCCGTCTGAGTCCCCGAGTTTCAGACAGCATATTCACAAAGGCGCACCAGTCAGAGGAGGGAGAGGAAGGGATTGTTGGAGGCGGCGCAGCATTTAGCAGAAATAAAAAACCTTATCCGACAGCGACATGACGAATTTCCCCAAAAAAATCCCACTGAAAGCATTGACCGTTTTTCCCTGTGGGCGTATAGTTCGGTTCTTCGCTGCTGCAGAAGTGGCGGACGAACTGAAAAGTATAGCACAGAATGTTGGGGATATCGAGAGATATCTTGACAAGCGGAAGAAATACTTTATAATTCAAACGCTCTTTAACAAAACAGATTACCGATAAGTGTGAGTGCCTTGAGCCTCACACTGTTTGAAAGACAGACAAGATAATGTTTTGAACATTGTCCTGTCGGTTTCTTTGAAGCAGACCAGAAGTTAAAAAGTTAGAGATTGAACATAAGAGTTTGATCCTGGCTCAGATTGAACGCTGGCGGCATGCTTTACACATGCAAGTCGGACGGCAGCACAGAGAAGCTTGCTTCTCGGGTGGCGAGTGGCGAACGGGTGAGTAACATATCGGAACGTACCGAGTAGTGGGGGATAACTGATCGAAAGATCAGCTAATACCGCATACGTCTTGAGAGAGAAAGCAGGGGACCTTCGGGCCTTGCGCTATTCGAGCGGCCGATATCTGATTAGCTAGTTGGTGGGGTAAAGGCCTACCAAGGCGACGATCAGTAGCGGGTCTGAGAGGATGATCCGCCACACTGGGACTGAGACACGGCCCAGACTCCTACGGGAGGCAGCAGTGGGGAATTTTGGACAATGGGCGCAAGCCTGATCCAGCCATGCCGCGTGTCTGAAGAAGGCCTTCGGGTTGTAAAGGACTTTTGTCAGGGAAGAAAAGGCTGTTGCTAATATCAGCGGCTGATGACGGTACCTGAAGAATAAGCACCGGCTAACTACGTGCCAGCAGCCGCGGTAATACGTAGGGTGCGAGCGTTAATCGGAATTACTGGGCGTAAAGCGGGCGCAGACGGTTACTTAAGCAGGATGTGAAATCCCCGGGCTCAACCCGGGAACTGCGTTCTGAACTGGGTGACTCGAGTGTGTCAGAGGGAGGTAGAATTCCACGTGTAGCAGTGAAATGCGTAGAGATGTGGAGGAATACCGATGGCGAAGGCAGCCTCCTGGGACAACACTGACGTTCATGCCCGAAAGCGTGGGTAGCAAACAGGATTAGATACCCTGGTAGTCCACGCCCTAAACGATGTCAATTAGCTGTTGGGCAACCTGATTGCTTGGTAGCGTAGCTAACGCGTGAAATTGACCGCCTGGGGAGTACGGTCGCAAGATTAAAACTCAAAGGAATTGACGGGGACCCGCACAAGCGGTGGATGATGTGGATTAATTCGATGCAACGCGAAGAACCTTACCTGGTCTTGACATGTACGGAATCCTCCGGAGACGGAGGAGTGCCTTCGGGAGCCGTAACACAGGTGCTGCATGGCTGTCGTCAGCTCGTGTCGTGAGATGTTGGGTTAAGTCCCGCAACGAGCGCAACCCTTGTCATTAGTTGCCATCATTCAGTTGGGCACTCTAATGAGACTGCCGGTGACAAGCCGGAGGAAGGTGGGGATGACGTCAAGTCCTCATGGCCCTTATGACCAGGGCTTCACACGTCATACAATGGTCGGTACAGAGGGTAGCCAAGCCGCGAGGCGGAGCCAATCTCACAAAACCGATCGTAGTCCGGATTGCACTCTGCAACTCGAGTGCATGAAGTCGGAATCGCTAGTAATCGCAGGTCAGCATACTGCGGTGAATACGTTCCCGGGTCTTGTACACACCGCCCGTCACACCATGGGAGTGGGGGATACCAGAAGTAGGTAGGGTAACCGCAAGGAGCCCGCTTACCACGGTATGCTTCATGACTGGGGTGAAGTCGTAACAAGGTAGCCGTAGGGGAACCTGCGGCTGGATCACCTCCTTTCTAGAGAAAGAAGAGGCTTTAGGCATTCACACTTATCGGTAAACTGAAAAAGATGCGGAAGAAGCTTGAGTGAAGGCAAGATTCGCTTAAGAAGAGAATCCGGGTTTGTAGCTCAGCTGGTTAGAGCACACGCTTGATAAGCGTGGGGTCGGAGGTTCAAGTCCTCCCAGACCCACCAAGAACGGGGGGCATAGCTCAGTTGGTAGAGCACCTGCTTTGCAAGCAGGGGGTCATCGGTTCGATCCCGTTTGCCTCCACCAATACTGTACAAATCAAAACGGAAGAATGGAACAGAATCCATTCAGGGCGACGTCACACTTGACCAAGAACAAAATGCTGATATAATAATCAGCTCGTTTTGATTTGCACAGTAGATAGCAATATCGAACGCATTGATCTTTAACAAATTGGAAAGCCGAAATCAACAAACAAAGACAAAGCGTTTGTTTTGATTTTTTATTCTTTGCAAAGGATAAAAAATCGCTCACAAGAGAAAAGAAAACAAACACAGTATTTGGGTGATGATTGTATCGACTTAATCCTGAAACACAAAAGGCAGGATTAAGACACAACAAAGCAGTAAGCTTTATCAAAGTAGGAAATTCAAGTCTGATGTTCTAGTCAACGGAATGTTAGGCAAAGTCAAAGAAGTTCTTGAAATGATAGAGTCAAGTGAATAAGTGCATCAGGTGGATGCCTTGGCGATGATAGGCGACGAAGGACGTGTAAGCCTGCGAAAAGCGCGGGGGAGCTGGCAATAAAGCAATGATCCCGCGATGTCCGAATGGGGAAACCCACTGCATTCTGTGCAGTATCCTAAGTTGAATACATAGACTTAGAGAAGCGAACCCGGAGAACTGAACCATCTAAGTACCCGGAGGAAAAGAAATCAACCGAGATTCCGCAAGTAGTGGCGAGCGAACGCGGAGGAGCCTGTACGTAATAACTGTCGAGATAGAAGAACAAGCTGGGAAGCTTGACCATAGTGGGTGACAGTCCCGTATTCGAAATCTCAACAGCGGTACTAAACGTACGAAAAGTAGGGCGGGACACGTGAAATCCTGTCTGAATATGGGGGGACCATCCTCCAAGGCTAAATACTCATCATCGACCGATAGTGAACCAGTACCGTGAGGGAAAGGCGAAAAGAACCCCGGGAGGGGAGTGAAACAGAACCTGAAACCTGATGCATACAAACAGTGGGAGCGCCCTAGAGGTGTGACTGCGTACCTTTTGTATAATGGGTCAACGACTTACATTCAGTAGCGAGCTTAACCGAATAGGGGAGGCGTAGGGAAACCGAGTCTTAATAGGGCGATGAGTTGCTGGGTGTAGACCCGAAACCGAGTGATCTATCCATGGCCAGGTTGAAGGTGCCGTAACAGGTACTGGAGGACCGAACCCACGCATGTTGCAAAATGCGGGGATGAGCTGTGGATAGGGGTGAAAGGCTAAACAAACTCGGAGATAGCTGGTTCTCCCCGAAAACTATTTAGGTAGTGCCTCGAGCAAGACACTGATGGGGGTAAAGCACTGTTATGGCTAGGGGGTTATTGCAACTTACCAACCCATGGCAAACTAAGAATACCATCAAGTGGTTCCTCGGGAGACAGACAGCGGGTGCTAACGTCCGTTGTCAAGAGGGAAACAACCCAGACCGCCAGCTAAGGTCCCAAATGATAGATTAAGTGGTAAACGAAGTGGGAAGGCCCAGACAGCCAGGATGTTGGCTTAGAAGCAGCCATCATTTAAAGAAAGCGTAATAGCTCACTGGTCGAGTCGTCCTGCGCGGAAGATGTAACGGGGCTCAAATCTATAACCGAAGCTGCGGATGCCAGTTTACTGGCATGGTAGGGGAGCGTTCTGTAGGCCGATGAAGGTGCATTGTAAAGTGTGCTGGAGGTATCAGAAGTGCGAATGTTGACATGAGTAGCGATAAAGCGGGTGAAAAGCCCGCTCGCCGAAAGCCCAAGGTTTCCTACGCAACGTTCATCGGCGTAGGGTGAGTCGGCCCCTAAGGCGAGGCAGAAATGCGTAGTCGATGGGAAACAGGTTAATATTCCTGTACTTGATTCAAATGCGATGTGGGGACGGAGAAGGTTAGGTTGGCAAGCTGTTGGAATAGCTTGTTTAAGCCGGTAGGTGGAAGACTTAGGCAAATCCGGGTCTTCTTAACACCGAGAAGTGATGACGAGTGTCTACGGACATGAAGTAACCGATACCACGCTTCCAGGAAAAGCCACTAAGCTTCAGTTTGAATCGAACCGTACCGCAAACCGACACAGGTGGGCAGGATGAGAATTCTAAGGCGCTTGAGAGAACTCAGGAGAAGGAACTCGGCAAATTGATACCGTAACTTCGGGAGAAGGTATGCCCTCTAAGGTTAAGGACTTGCTCCGTAAGCCCTGGAGGGTCGCAGAGAATAGGTGGCTGCGACTGTTTATTAAAAACACAGCACTCTGCTAACACGAAAGTGGACGTATAGGGTGTGACGCCTGCCCGGTGCTGGAAGGTTAATTGAAGATGTGCAAGCATCGGATCGAAGCCCCAGTAAACGGCGGCCGTAACTATAACGGTCCTAAGGTAGCGAAATTCCTTGTCGGGTAAGTTCCGACCCGCACGAATGGCGTAACGATGGCCACACTGTCTCCTCCTGAGACTCAGCGAAGTTGAAGTGGTTGTGAAGATGCAATCTACCCGCTGCTAGACGGAAAGACCCCGTGAACCTTTACTGTAGCTTTGCATTGGACTTTGAAGTCACTTGTGTAGGATAGGTGGGAGGCTTTGAAGCAGAGACGCCAGTCTCTGCGGAGCCGTCCTTGAAATACCACCCTGGTGTCTTTGAGGTTCTAACCCAGACCCGTCATCCGGGTCGGGGACCGTGCATGGTAGGCAGTTTGACTGGGGCGGTCTCCTCCCAAAGCGTAACGGAGGAGTTCGAAGGTTACCTAGGTCCGGTCGGAAATCGGACTGATAGTGCAATGGCAAAAGGTAGCTTAACTGCGAGACCGACAAGTCGAGCAGGTGCGAAAGCAGGACATAGTGATCCGGTGGTTCTGTATGGAAGGGCCATCGCTCAACGGATAAAAGGTACTCCGGGGATAACAGGCTGATTCCGCCCAAGAGTTCATATCGACGGCGGAGTTTGGCACCTCGATGTCGGCTCATCACATCCTGGGGCTGTAGTCGGTCCCAAGGGTATGGCTGTTCGCCATTTAAAGTGGTACGTGAGCTGGGTTTAAAACGTCGTGAGACAGTTTGGTCCCTATCTGCAGTGGGCGTTGGAAGTTTGACGGGGGCTGCTCCTAGTACGAGAGGACCGGAGTGGACGAACCTCTGGTGTACCGGTTGTAACGCCAGTTGCATAGCCGGGTAGCTAAGTTCGGAAGAGATAAGCGCTGAAAGCATCTAAGCGCGAAACTCGCCTGAAGATGAGACTTCCCTTGCGGTTTAACCGCACTAAAGAGTCGTTCGAGACCAGGACGTTGATAGGTGGGGTGTGGAAGCGCGGTAACGCGTGAAGCTAACCCATACTAATTGCTCGTGAGGCTTGACTCTATCATTTGAAGAACTTCAAGAGATAAAAGCTTACTGACTGATTCAGTTATTACCGAATATATTGATTAAGGCTTTACCGATTTGTAACAGTTTAAGTTTGGCGGCCATAGCGAGTTGGTCCCACGCCTTCCCATCCCGAACAGGACCGTGAAACGACTCAGCGCCGATGATAGTGTGGTTCTTCCATGCGAAAGTAGGTCACTGCCAAACACCCTTTCAGAAAACCCCCGATTATTCGGGGGTTTTTGCTTTGCCCGGAAAAAATGTCGGGGATGGCGGGACAGTATCCGTACGGCGTCCGGTCGGGTTTGCGGAGGAACGGCTTGAAACTTTGGGATATTCATTTTAGAATGACCCGTTTTATCGTCGCAAGATGCGGTTTATTGTTTGCAACCCTTAAAGGAAAAACCATGAAGAAAATGTTCGTGCTGTTCTGTATGCTGTTCTCCTGCGCCTTCTCCCTTGCGGCGGTAAACATCAATGCGGCTTCGCAGCAGGAGCTGGAGGCGCTGCCGGGCATAGGCCCTGCGAAGGCGAAGGCCATTGCGGAATACCGTGCGCAAAACGGTGCGTTCAAGTCTGTAGACGATTTGACCAAGGTAAAGGGCATCGGCCCTGCGGTGCTGGCGAAGCTGAAGGATCAGGCTTCTGTCGGTGCGCCCGCACCAAAAGGCCCGGCAAAACCGGCTCTGCCCGCAGCTAAAAAATAGGGGAACCTGTAAAGGAAGGGGCATCGGCCGCCGTCGGTGCTTTTTTGTTTGGAAGGGAAATGGCTAAAATATGTAGCATTATGTTCTGTATCGTTGTTTACCGCTTCCGCACCTTTGTCCGCCTTAAAGCAGGTAGACACCGCATCGGGATTGGCAGGGCGGTCGATAAGGCTGATTTCTGTCAGCTTCAAGCCCGTGATTTGCGACTTGTTCAAATCATCGCGGGCGGTAACGCTGCCGCCGATGGAAAAGCCTTTGTAAACGCCTGTTTTGACTTTCGACACGACAACGGGGTCGATGATATGAGCACCGAAAAAGGTTATGCCGTCGTCTTCAACGTTGATTTCAATTGCCGTTCCCGCAGCGTTTGAGCCGTGCATCTCGCGCCCCGCGCCAAACTTCATATAATCGGGAATCGCCGCCTTCATAGCTGCCGCCGCGATGACTTCGCCGTCCGAATCGATTTCCTCGCTTGAAGCGTAACCCCAAACCTTGACCGTGCCGTCGTCCTGCGTCTCCATCTTGGCGATTTCTGCGTATAACTTTGTCATGGGTTTACTCCTGCCTGTATAAATGGCATGCTGAATTTAAAGCCCTTTTGTAAGGCTGGAAGCGTACTTGCCTTAACGCTATCCGCTCCAGAACGACACTGCAAAAGGGCTTTACTCATCCTTCAAGATGAAATGGTCGTAATGTTTATGTCCGTCTGGAAATTCCCTTACAATCACACCGATATTTAAAGACTCATTCCCAACCTTGGCAACGGCACGATACTTATGTGCTGCAATAATATCAGGATGACCTTTCCTATCCGAATAAGAACCCTCATATTTTGCGTAGCGCAATAAGTCATCAAGTTTTGTCATGATGGATAATTCCGCCTGATTTGCCTTTGACGTAGCGTGTTTCACACCTTGCCAAGTTACCTTCAGTTCATGCCCGCTGTTTTCATTGACATAGCTTTTGCCGATAAAGTTATCCCGCGCATACTGCATAGCCGCTTTACGAAGCTCCTTTTTTTCGGCAAATTCCCCCAATTCGCCACCCGATACGGAAACAACCTCGCATCGGCAGTTCGGATGACCGGGTATCGTCAATGTGCCGTGTGAGAAAGGCTCGTAAAGCCCGATTACGCCCATCTCGCCGTTGGCATTGCAGACATCGGACACCTTGTCGTCTTTTGCGGTTATCCACTGCTTACCGGCAACAAGCCCCGTTTTTTCCCAGCCAATCAGATTGCCCATACCGTCGGCCATTGTCGTTTCCGTTCGGGCGATGGTTTTCGCGCGGGCATTTATGTAGTTGTATGGGTAGATTGGGTGGTTATTTGGCGATATGAAAAGGTTTGCTTGTTGTTTCTGTTATAATTAAAAGTATCTATACGCAGAATGGTTCATATTATGTTTAATCAGGCAGCACAAGAATTGACGACTATCCGCGATATTTTACGTTTTGCAGTCAGCCGTTTTAATGAGGCAGGGCTCTTTTTTGGTCATGGAACAGATAATGCGCATGATGAAGCGGCTTATTTGATTCTGCATACTTTGAATTTGCCTTTGGATATGCTTGCCCCATATCTTGATGCAAAACTCTTGGAAGCTGAAAAAGAGGAAGTGCTGGCGGTTATTGAGCGTCGTGCTGTCGAACACATTCCAGCCGCTTATTTGACACACCAGGCATGGCAGGGAGAGTTTGATTTCTATGTGGATGAGCGCGTAATCATACCTCGTTCTTTTATTTATGAATTGTTGGGTGACGGACTTCGCCCTTGGATAGAATACGATGAGTTGGTGCATAATGCGTTGGATCTTTGCACCGGAAGCGGTTGCCTTGCCATTCAGATGGCGCATCATTATCCTGATGCCCAAATTGATGCGGTTGATGTGAGCTTGGATGCTTTGGAAGTGGCAGGGATTAATGTCGAAGATTATGGTTTGGAAGAACGCATCCGGCTTATTCATACGGATTTGTTTGAAGGATTGGAAGGCACTTATGATTTGATTGTTTCCAATCCGCCTTATGTGGATGCGGAATCGGTTGAGTTATTGCCTGAAGAGTATTTGCACGAACCGGAATTGGCATTGGGCAGCGGGGCGGACGGGTTGGATGCCACCAGGCAGATTCTTCTGAATGCGGCAAAGTTTCTGAATCCCAAAGGTGTATTGCTGGTGGAAATCGGGCATAACAGGGATGTATTGGAAGCAGCGTATCCGGAGTTGCCTTTTACTTGGTTGGAAACCAGCGGGGGCGACGGTTTTGTTTTCCTCTTGACGCGCGAGCAGTTATTGGGTGAAGAGTGAGTTGAAAGGGAAATGCCGTCTGAAGACGATTTGTTTTCAGACGGCATTTTTACGATACGTTGTCTCGGGTTTGATGCTTGGCAGAGAAATCCTTACCATATTGTTTATAAGTTAATTGTTTTTGGCAGTGTTTTAATATAGTGTTGATAGGCGTACTTGGCTTCAATCTATTCAATAGAATAGGTTTATTCCTAACCGGAAAATAATTGTCTTTTCCCTTGCAAATAATTGAAATCAACAGATTACTAAAACACAGCCTTGTTTTTATATCGCTATTGCAATGAAAAAATTATCTCGGATTGTATTTTCAACTGTCCTGTTGGGTTTTTCGGCCGCTTTGCCGGCGCAGACCTATTCTGTTTATTTTAATCAGAACGGGAAACTGACGGCGACGATGTCTTCTGCCGCTTATATCAGGCAATATAGTGTGGCGGAGGGTATTGCGCACGCGCAGGATTTTTATTATCCGTCGATGAAGAAATATTCCGAACCTTATATCGTTGCTTCAACGCAAATCAAATCTTTTGTGCCTACCCTGCAAAACGGTATGTTGATTTTGTGGCATTTTAATGGTCAGAAAAAAATGGCGGGGGGCTTCAGCAAGGGTAAGCCGGACGGGGAGTGGGTCAACTGGTATCCGAACGGTAAAAAATCTGCCGTTATGCCTTATAAAAATGGTTTGAGTGAAGGTACGGGGTACCGCTATTACCGTAACGGCGGCAAGGAAAGCGAAATCCAGTTTAAACAGAATAAGGCAAACGGCGTATGGAAGCAATGGTATGCCGACGGCAATATCAAAACGGAAATGGTTATGGTCAATGATGAGCCTGCCAAAATTCTGACATGGGATGAAAGCGGTCGATTACTCTCGGAACTGTCTATCCATCATCATAAACGTAATGGAGTAGTCTTAGAGTGGTATGAAGATGGTTCTAAAAAGAGTGAAGCTGTTTATCAGGATGATAAGTTGGTCAGGAAAACCCAGTGGGATAAGGATGGTTATTTAATCGAACCCTGAATCTTGATGCTGTCTGAAATAGTTTCAGACGGCATTTTGTATGTATATATTGTTGACAATATTTCTTCAAAATCCAACGGTGGTATAATTTCGGACTTTAACGGATATCTGCAAGGAGTAAGCCTGTGAACAATTCAGTCATCACCGTCATCGGTAAAGACCGCGTCGGCATCGTGTACGATGTTTCCAAAATTTTGGCGGAAAACCGAATCAACATCCTCAATATCAGCCAACAGCTGATGGATGATTTTTTTACCATGATTATCTTGGTGGACACTTCAAAATGCAGCAAATCGCGGCAGGAGGTTTTGGATTTGTTTGCGGAAGAGAGCAAAAAACTCGCGCTCGACATCCGTATGCAAAACGAAGAAATCTTCCAAGCGATGCACCGCATTTGAGCCGGAGGAATGTGATGAGTATCCAATCCGGCGAAATTTTAGAAACCGTCAAAATGGTTGCCGACCAGAATTTCGATGTCCGCACCATTACCATCGGCATTGATTTGCACGACTGCATCAGCACCGACATCGACGTGTTGAACCAAAATATTTACAACAAAATTACCACGGTCGGCAAAGACTTGGTGGCGACAGCAAAATATCTGTCTGCCAAATACGGCGTGCCGATTGTGAATCAGCGCATTTCTGTCACGCCGATTGCCCAAATCGCGGCGGCCACCCATGCTGATTCTTACGTCAGCGTGGCGCAAACTTTGGATAAGGCTGCCAAAGCCATCGGCGTGTCTTTTATTGGCGGCTTTTCCGCGCTGGTGCAAAAAGGTATGTCGCCTTCTGACGAGGTGTTAATCCGTTCCATTCCCGAAGCGATGAAGACTACTGATATCGTGTGCAGCTCCATCAATATCGGCAGTACGCGCGCCGGTATCAATATGGACGCGGTCAGACTGGCGGGCGAAACCATCAAACGCACGGCTGAAATCACACTAGAAGGTTTCGGCTGCGCCAAAATCGTCGTGTTCTGCAACGCGGTGGAAGACAACCCGTTTATGGCGGGCGCGTTTCACGGCTCAGGCGAAGCGGATGCTGTGATTAATGTCGGCGTATCCGGCCCGGGTGTCGTAAAAGCCGCGTTGGAAAATTCGGATGCAACGACATTGACCGAAGTTGCCGAAGTTGTGAAGAAAACCGCCTTCAAAATTACCCGCGTGGGCGAACTCATCGGCCGCGAAGCCTCAAAAATGCTGAATATCCCGTTTGGTATTCTCGACTTGTCGCTGGCACCGACCCCTGCCGTCGGCGACTCGGTGGCGCGCATTCTTGAAGAAATGGGTTTGAGCGTCTGCGGTACGCACGGCACAACAGCAGCTTTGGCATTGCTGAACGATGCCGTGAAAAAGGGCGGCATGATGGCTTCGAGCGCGGTTGGCGGTTTGAGTGGCGCGTTTATCCCCGTTTCCGAAGACGAAGGTATGATTGCCGCCGCCGAAGCAGGCGTGCTGACGTTGGATAAACTCGAAGCGATGACCGCCGTTTGTTCGGTCGGCTTGGATATGATTGCCGTTCCCGGCGACACACCCGCGCACACCATTTCCGGCATCATTGCCGACGAAGCCGCCATCGGCATGATCAACAGCAAAACCACTGCCGTGCGCATTATTCCGGTAACCGGTAAAACCGTCGGCGACAGCGTCGAGTTCGGCGGCCTGTTGGGCTACGCGCCTGTAATGCCGGTAAAAGAAGGCTCATGCGAAGTGTTCGTCAACCGGGGCGGCAGGATTCCCGCACCGGTTCAATCGATGAAAAACTGATTGCGGTTTTGATGGGGAAATGCCGTCTGAAAGGCTTCAGACGGCATTTTTGTTTATAGGCATCGGGTAAAATGTCTTTAGAAAAGAATATGGGGCTGTCCTAGATAACTAGGGAAATTCAAATTAAGTTAGAATTATCCCTATGAGAAAAAGTCGTCTAAGCCAGTATAAACAAAATAAACTCATTGAGCTATTTGTCGCAGGTGTAACTGCAAGAACGGCAGCAGAGTTAGTAGGCGTTAATAAAAATACCGCAGCCTATTATTTTCATCGTTTACGATTACTTATTTATCAAAACAGTCCGCATTTGGAAATGTTTGATGGCGAAGTAGAAGCAGATGAAAGTTATTTTGGCGGACAACGCAAAGGCAAACGCGGTCGCGGTGCTGCCGGTAAAGTCGCCGTATTCGGTCTTTTGAAGCGAAATGGTAAGGTTTATACGGTTACAGTACCGAATACTCAAACCGCTACTTTATTTCCTATTATCCGTGAACAAGTGAAACCTGACAGCATTGTTTATACGGATTGTTATCGTAGCTATGATGTATTAGATGTGAGCGAATTTAGCCATTTTAGCTTCGCTGAAACTTCGTTTTCGTATCAATCACAGCACACATTTTGCCGAACGACAAAACCATATTAATGGAATTGAGAACTTTTGGAACCAGGCAAAACGTCATTTACGCAAGTTTAACGGCATTCCCAAAGCGCATTTTGAGCTGTATTTAAAGGAGTGCGAATGGCGTTTTAACAACAGTGAGATAAAAGTTCTTGTTCCATCTTAAAACAATTAGTAAAATCAAGTTTATCCTAGTTATCCAGGACAGCCCCTAAATTTAAACCAGTACAGCGTTGCCGTACTATCTGTACTGTCTGCGGCTTCGTCGCCTTGTCCTGATTTTTGTTAATCCACTATAAAAAATCCCTGTGTCCTTATTTCTGCTTTCTTACGTCATTCTTTTAAAGGTGGGAATCTGGAAACCAAAAAACAACAGGAATTTATCCGAAACAACAAAACCTATCCGCCGGCATCCCCGCGAAAGCGGGAATCTAGTTTGTTGTTCAAATAAATTCTGAAACTTTAATTTTGTCATTCCCGCGCAGGCGGGAATCTAGAAATGAAAAACGACGAGAATTTATCAGAAATGACGGAAACTCAAAAAACCGGATTCCCGCCTGCGCGGGAATGACGAAATTTTAGGTTTCTGATTTTGATTTTCCGTTTTTGCGGGAAGGATGGGGTTTCAGATTGTGGGCATTATCAGTATTTTCTATTTGGCAATGTCTTTTATAATGGATTAAATTTAAACCAGTACGGCGTTGCCTCGCCTTGCCGTACGATTTGTACTGTCTGCGGCTTCGTCGCCTTGTCCTGATTTTTGTTAATCCACTATACTGATTTTGTCAAAACGCATTTATGCCGTCTGAAAGGCTTCAGACGGCATTTTTGTTTGGACTTGATTACTCGATATAAGTGAATTTTGCACGTTTGATATTGCACATCAATTCGTAAGGGATGGTTCCGGCCGCTTCGGCAACGGTATTGATATTAACCGTATCGCCCCACAGTTCGACCTCGTGTCCCAAACCTTCTTGCGAAGCGTCCAGCTCGATGGTCATCATATCCATAGAGACCCTGCCGATGACCCGGGTCAATTTACCGTCGACGGCGACGGGGGAATTGCTTGGGGCGCGGCGCGGATAACCGTCCGCATAACCGCAGGCAATCAGGCCGACGCGCGTAGATTTACTGGTATAAAATGTTGCGCCATAACCGATAGGGGAGTGCGGCTGTAAAACGCGTTCGCCGAAAATACGGGTGGAAAGCCTCATCACGGGTTTCAGCCTGTCATCGCTGCCTCCGAACGGGGAAATGCCGTACAACGCCAAGCCGGCTCGCCCCCAGTCCCTGCGTGCTTCGGGAACATTCAAAATAGCGGCGGAGTTGGCAAGGCTTTCTTCGCCTTCCAGCCCTTCCGTACCCAAATCGAATGCTTCCATCTGTATTTCCGTCATACCGCTTTCGGGTTCGTCCGCACAGGAGAAATGCGAGAATTTGACAATACTGTCCACATATTCCGACTGCTTCAATGCCGCATATACCGAAGCGTAATCATGAGGGAAAAATCCGGTACGGTGCATTCCCGAATCCATTTTCAACCAGACCTTGACAGGTTTTTTCCAATGGCGGGAAAGCAAAGCCTCAAGTTGCCATTGGTTTCCGACTGCCGGCCAGAGTGAGTATTGTTCGACCGCTTCGTACTCTGATGCTTCAAATACGCCTTCCAAAAGGACAATCGGATGGGTAATGCCACTCTCCCGTAGCCTGATTCCCTCGTCGATTGTCGCCACGGCAAAGCCGTCTGCCAAGTCTGCCAGCGCGAAAGCACATCTGACCGCACCGTGTCCGTATGCGTCGGCCTTCACTACCGCCAACAGTTTGCCTCCGTGCATTTCCTTCAAAATCCGATAATTGTGCCTAAGGTTGCCCAACCTGATCTGCACGTTCAAAGGGCGCATAAATTCATTCCTTACCAAACAAGTGTTTATTAGCAAAATTAAGAAATCAATTAGGGAATTATAATCCAACGGCAAGGCTTTTAAAATATTAAAGACCCTTGTATCTTCAAGCCGAAGCAGCAGTTTTTAGGTAGGAAGGCGGTTTGCTTTTCCTGATATAATCGCTTTCCCAAATATATAGTGGATTAACAAAAATCAGGACAAGGCGACGAAGCCGCAGACAGTACAAATAGTACGGCAAGGCGAGGCAACGCCGTACTGGTTTTTGTTAATCCACTATATACTCTATTTGTTAAAATCAATAATAAATACAAGGCAATCCAAATGAAAGAACTAGATAAAATCGATTTCCGCATTCTTAAGATCCTCCAACAGAATGCCCGCATCCCGATGATGGAGCTTGCCGAGAAGGTAGGCTTGTCCACCACGCCCGTTACAGAGAGGGTGCGCCGTTTGGAGCGGGAACATTATATTTCCGGCTATCACGCCCATCTCAATCCCCATCTGTTGGGCAAACCACTATTGGTTTTTGTCGAGCTGAAGCTGCAATCCAAATCGGGCAATATTTTCGAAGATTTCAAAAAAGAAGTGCTGAAAATTCCGCAAATTATGGAATGCCACTTGGTGTCGGGCGAATACGACTATCTGATTAAAGTACGTTTGCCCGATATGTCTGCCTATCGGGATATGCTAGGCAATATCCTATTGCAACTGCCTGCCGCTTCGGAGAGTAGGAGTTATGTTGTGATGGAGGAGGTCAAAGAAAATCCAGTTTTGGATTTGGATTGAATATTTCAGGCTGGCTATGCGGTTTGACACCTAAATGAAACATAACAACATCACGCACAGAGGCTTGTTGCTTCAGATAAAAAAATGCACACATCCGGTTGAATGTGTGCCAAGTCTACAAAGGAGAAATAGAGGAGAAACTATTAACTGACTACTCGAACCAGCTAACGGAATGAATTATGCAGCTTTTCCGGTCAAAAAGCAAGCGTTTTTCTTGTTAAATTTCTTAAAGAATGGAATTTCAAACAATAAAAGTAATTAAATTTCAAAAAAAGCGGAGATAAAAAAATGCACACATCCAGTTGAATGTGTGCCAAGTCTACAAAGGAGAAATAGAGGAGAAAAATCAAGCTGCATCAAGCAACTCGACGGCGGGAATTATCCGCCGTTTCTTATCCGCTGTCAATTATTTTTTGAAAATTTACCCGACCGATTCAAATTTTGCAAAAAACTTGCCCGATGGCTATCCGGTAACAAATTCCTTCAAAAACCCATCAATCCGCTTATTCAAAAAAATCATATGATTTCATTGAAATAAACTTTTGATTCGCTAAATTTGCTGAAATTCAAATCCTCCGGATGTATTTTTTTGTGGGCATTGTGCGGGCAAATCGCCGTTTTGTCCCTTGCCATCTCGGGATATATCCAGCAAAATCGGCATATCGGTATTTTGATTGGTGTGTTGAGAAAATGACCCCGTTATTTAGAAAAGCCGTTTGGCTGCTGTTTGCCGTTTCGGTCTGTGCATTTGCCGGCTCTTTGGCGGCACAGTATGTTTTGGGTATGGAGCCTTGCGTTTTGTGTATCAGCCAGCGGTTGTGCGTCTTGGCAACCGCATTGTGTGCGGCAATTGTCCTGATGTGCAGACCAAGAAGAAAGGCAGGCGGTTTGTTCGGTGCTGTCTTTATCAGCATTCCCGCCGTTACGGGTATTTCTGTTGCGGCATATCAGTTGTGGCTGCAGTCGCTGCCGCCGGGTACGGCTCCTTCGTGCGGTGCGCCGTGGACGTTTCGATTGAAGGGCTGGCCTTTGTTTGATTGGTTCGAGCCTGTCGTGCGCGGGTTCGGAAATTGTGCCGAACCGGATTATCTGCTGGGGGTTGCTTTGCCTGTTTGGAGTGTGGCGTATTTTCTGGCGGTTGCCCTGACGGTTTGGTGGGCGTGGGCAAGGGCTAAATAAATCAATGCCGTCTGAAAGGTTCAGACGGCATTTTATTGTATGTCTGCTGTGCTGCGTATCAGTCCAGATTCAATACGGCGGAAGTGTAAACGTCTTGCACGTCGTCCAAGTCTTCCAGCGCGTCAATCAGTTTTTGCATTTTGACGGCATCGTCGCCGGAGAGTTCGGTTTCGTTTTGGGCGCGCATCGTAACGTCGCCGTCAACGGATTTGTAACCTGCCGCCTCCAAAGCGGATTTTACGCCCGCCCAATCGTTTGGCGCGGTAATGACTTCGATGGAACCGTCGTCGTTGGTAACCACGTCTTCCGCACCGGCTTCCAAAGCCGCTTCCATCAGCGCGTCTTCGTCAACGCCGGGTTCGAATACCAAATAGCCCTGATGCACGAAGTTGAACGCCACGCAGCCGTCGGTACCCAAGTTGCCGCCGTTTTTGGTAAACGCGTGGCGTACGTCCGCAACGGTGCGGGTTTTGTTGTCGGTCAGGCAGTCCACCATCAAAGCCGCGCCGCCGATGCCGTAGCCTTCGTAGCGCAACTCGATGTATTCCACGCCTTCCAAGTTGCCCGTGCCTTTGTCGATGGCGCGTTGCACATTGTCTTTGGGCATATTGTTTTCGGCTGCTTTTTCCAAAGCCAGGCGCAGGCGCGGATTTGCGCCGGGATCGCCGCCGCCCATACGCGCCGCAACGGTGATTTCTTTGATTAAACGGGTGAAGATTTTGCCGCGTTTGGCATCCTGACGGGCTTTTTTATGCTGGATATTCGCCCACTTGCTATGGCCTGCCATAAATTTCCTTTCTTATTTCAAATAATTAATCTGTTTTTGTCAGATTTTTTACGGTCGGCATTTTAACATAAGTTGCAAGTACCCAAAATATCCTGTTTTATGCCGTGCCGTTGTCGATGCCGTCTGAAAGCGATTTCCTCCGCTTTCCGCTTAAAAATAAAGAAATGTTTTAATTAACGATATTTTACGGTATGATGGCGCAGCTTCTCCCCGATTGTTGACAATTTAAGGCATCTGTTGCGGCAAATACGGTCTGCTCGCCGTGTTTCCTTATTGGAATGTCTTTTGGAAGGCAGTCATTTTAATTGTAAGATAAGGTTTATTTTATGGAAAATATATTGTCTGTTCTGGTGGGTACAGTCAATCGGTTCCTTTGGGACTACCTGCTGATTTACGCGCTTTTGGGTATCGGCCTGTTTTTTACGCTGTATCTCGGTGCGCCGCAGATTACCAAGCTAGGCGCGGGATTCAAATCCGTATTCGGCGGCTTGTTTGCCAAAGGCGATAAAGACGATAAGTCTTTATCGCAGTTTCAGGCGTTGGCGGTTGCCATATCCGCGCAAATCGGTACGGGCAACGTCGCCGGCGTGGCGACCGCCATCACCGCAGGCGGGCCGGGCGCGATTTTTTGGATGTGGGTTTCTGCCGTTTTGGGGATGTCCACGATTTTTGCGGAGGCACTGCTGGCGCAGAAATACCGCGTCGTCAGCCACGGCAAATACATCGGTGGGCCGGCGTTTTATATTACGCACGGTCTGACTCCGAAAATCGGCAGGGGCGCGGCGCGTTTCCTGTCGGGCTTTTTCTCCATCGCGCTGATTATCGCATTGGGCTTTATCGGTAATGCGACACAGGCAAACTCCATTGCTTCTGCCGTTACCATTGCATTTGATGTGCCTTCTTTGGCAGTCGGTATTGTGCTTGCCGTCCTTGCGGGCATGGTTGTGATTGGCGGCGTGAACCGTATTGCCAATATTGCCCAGTTTGTCGTGCCGTTTATGGCGGTTGTTTATATTTTGTGCGCCGTCGTTATCCTGTTTGAATTTTCCGACTATATTGTGCCGATGTTCAACCACATCTTTACCGCCGCCTTCAATCCTGAAGCCGTTTTGGGCGGTGCTGCGGGTATCGGTATGCGTGAAGCGATACGTTTCGGCGTGGCGCGCGGTCTGTTTTCCAACGAAGCAGGTATGGGTTCTACCCCGCATGCACATGCAACCGCTGATGTGAAACATCCTGTGCAGCAAGGTATGGCGGCATTTGTCGGTGTATTTATCGATACGATTTTGGTATGTACGGCTACGGCATTGATTATCCTGCTGACCGATGCCAACCTTTCGGGCGAACAGGGCGCGGCGGTTACTCAATTTGCCTTTAACAAGGCATTTCCGGGCTTCGGTTCGCAATTGCTTGCCGTGTGTCTGACCTTTTTCGCCTTGACGACCATTATCGGCTGGTATTATTTCGGCGAGTCCAACATCCGTTTTCTTTTCAGGGGAAGACACTTGGGCATCTATCGCGCATTGGTTCTGCTTGCCATCGTTTTAGGTACGCTCGGCAAAGTCGATTTGGTTTGGAGCCTGTCCGATATGTTCAACGGCTTTATGGTTATCCCGAACTTGATAGCCCTGTTTTTGTTGCGTAAGGAAATCCGTGCCATTTATGATGATTATTTGGCACAGAAAAAAGCGGGTCGGGATTTGTCCTATCAGTATGAATTCCACGAGTTCCACGACAAGGGCTGATGTCCGGCAAACAGAAAACCTCCCAATCTTCAGGATCGGGAGGTTTTGCTTTTCAGACGGCATTCAGATTACGTAACCGTACACGCTGACAAATTGGGTGATGCTGCCGCCCAATACGAACAGATGCCAGATTCCGTGCCCGTGTCGGATTTTTTCATCGTTTACAAACCAGTAAATGCCGACGCTGTACAGCATACCGCCTGCCGCCAGCCAAGCCAGTCCTGCCGGCGGGAGTGAGGCTGTCAGGGATTTCATTACCGCCAAGACCATCCAGCCCATTACGATATAAATCGCAATAGACAGCAGTCGTTTTTCGCTTTTCCGTCCAATGGTGAGTTCTTGTGCGATTCCTGCAGCCGCCAGCAGCCAGGACAGTGAAAATACCGTCCAGCCCGGCCCGTTTCTCAAAGAAACCAGTGCAAACGGTGTGTAGCTTCCGGCAATCAGCACATAAATCATGCAGTGGTCGGTTTTTTTCAAAATGCTTTTCAGTTTTCCGGCTGCAATTCCGTGGTACAGCGAGGAACTCAAATAGAGCAGAAGAAGGCTGATGCCGTAAACCGATACGCTGAAGATACGGTAGCCGTCCCCGTGTCCTATGGTTTTCAGCAGCATCAGCGCCAAACCTGCCGCCGCCAGAATCAAACCGCTCAAATGGCTGTAAGTATTGAAGCGTTCGCCTGTATACATCGCACAATCTTTCGGGAAAGTAGAGGCAGTCAGTTTACGCCGATACTTTTGCCTCTGTGTGGGATTTACTCTTTGCCTACACTGTGAATATTCTTGAAAATGCGTGTGTTAAAATCTGTTTTTTATTTTCAGACGGCATTTTATGTTGAATCCATCCCGAAAACTGGTTGAGCTGGTCCGTATTTTGGAAGAAGGCGGCTTTATTTTCAGCGGCGATCCCGTGCAGGCGACGGAGGCTTTGCGCCGCGTGGACGGCAGTACGGAGGAAAAAATCATCCGTCGGGCGAAGATGATCGACAGGAACCGTATGCTGCGGGAGACGTTGGAACGTGTGCGTGCGGGGTCGTTCTGGTTGTGGGTGGCGGCGGCGACGTTTGCGTTTTTTACCGGTTTTTCAGTTACTTATCTTCTAATGGACAATCAGGGTCTGAATTTCTTTTTGGTTTTGGCGGGCGTGTTGGGCATGAATACGCTGATGCTGGCAGTATGGTTGGCAATGTTGTTCCTGCGCGTGAAAGTGGGGCGTTTTTTCAGCAGTCCGGCGACGTGGTTTCGGGGCAAAGACCCTGTCAATCAGGCGGTGTTGCGGCTGTATGCGGACGAGTGGCGGCAACCTTCGGTACGTTGGAAAATAGGCGCAACGTCGCACAGCCTGTGGCTCTGCACGCTGCTCGGAATGCTGGTGTCGGTATTGTTGCTGCTTTTGGTGCGGCAATATACGTTCAACTGGGAAAGCACGCTGTTGGGCGATTCGTCTTCGGTACGGCTGGTGGAAATGTTGGCATGGCTGCCTGCGAAACTGGGTTTTCCCGTGCCTGATGCGCGGGCGGTCATCGAAGGTCGTCTGAACGGCAATATTGCCGATGCGCGGGCTTGGTCGGGGCTGCTGGTCGGCAGTATCGCCTGCTACGGCATCCTGCCGCGCCTCTTGGCTTGGGCGGTATGCAAAATCCTTTTGAAAACAAGCGAAAACGGCTTGGATTTGGAAAAGCCCTATTATCAGGCGGTCATCCGCCGCTGGCAGAACAAAATCACCGATGCGGATACGCGTCGGGAAACCGTGTCCGCCGTTTCGCCGAAAATCGTCTTGAACGATGCGCCGAAATGGGCGGTCATGCTGGAGACCGAATGGCAGGACGGCGAATGGTTCGAGGGCAGGCTGGCGCAGGAATGGCTGGATAAGGGCGTTGCCGCCAATCGGGAACAGGTTGCCGCGCTGGAGACAGAGCTGAAGCAGAAACCGGCGCAACTGCTTATCGGCGTGCGCGCCCAAACTGTGCCCGACCGCGGCGTGTTGCGGCAGATCGTCCGACTTTCGGAAGCGGCGCAGGGCGGCGCGGTGGTGCAGCTTTTGGCGGAACAGGGGCTTTCAGACGACCTTTCGGAAAAGCTGGAACATTGGCGTAACGCGCTGACCGAATGCGGCGCGGCGTGGCTGGAACCCGACAGAGCGGCGCAGGAAGGCCGTCTGAAAACCAACGACCGCACTTGAAACGCCCCATAAAGCCGCCATCCTTAAAAGGTCGTCTGAAAATCCATTCTTCAAAAACATCATGAACAAACAACCCCTTTCCCTCGCCGTCGTCGGGCATACCAATACCGGCAAAACCTCGCTCCTGCGCACCCTATTGCGCGACAGCGGCTTCGGCGAAGTCAAAAATGCCCCGTCCACTACGCGCCATGTCGAAGAAGCCGCCATCAGCGACGGCGCAGACACGCTGGTTTTCCTGTATGACACGCCCGGACTCGAAGACGCGGGCGGTGTTTTGGAATGGCTGGAAACCCATACGGATACGCGTTCAGACGGCATCGAACGGCTGCAACAGTTTCTCGGCAGCCACGGCGCGCACCATGATTTCAATCAGGAAGCCAAAGTCTTACGGCAAGTCTTGCAAAGCGATATGGCAATGTACGTCATCGACGCGCGCGAACCCGTCCTCGACAAATACAGGGACGAGTTGACCATCCTTTCATGGTGTGCCAAACCGGTTATGCCCGTGTTCAACTTTACCGGCGGACAGCCTCCCGAATCGTGGACAACCATGCTGGCGAGGAGAAACCTGCACGTTTTCGCAGGGTTCGACACCGTCGCCTTTGATTTTGAAGGCGAACTACGCCTGTGGGAAAACCTCGCCACCATGTTGCCCGAACGCAGCACACTTGACCGCCTGACAGCCATGCGCCGGCGCGAATGGCAGCGGCTGGACGGCGAAGCGCGCCGCGAAATCGCCGACTTTTTAATTGATGCCGCCGCCTTCAGGCAGGAAGTGGACGAAAACGAGGATACCGCCACCGTGCTGCAAACCATGCAGGCGGAAATACGCCAACTCGAACGGCAGATGCAGCAGCGGCTGTTTGCCCTTTACCGTTTCTACCACAGCGAAATCGACGGCGGCGACTGGATGCCGCAAGCCTTCCGCCAAGACCCGTTCGACAGCGAATTGCTCAAACAATACGGCATCCGCACCGGCACGGGCGCGGCAACCGGCGCGCTCATCGGCTTGGGGCTGGACATCGCCACACTCGGCGGCTCGCTCGGATTGGGTACGGCAATCGGCGGCTTTTTGGGCGGCATCCTGCCCAATACCCGCACCATTTCTGACAAACTCGCCGGCCGTCAAACCCTGCACACCGACCCCGAAACCCTGACCCTGCTCGCCGCCCGCGCCCTCGATTTGCTCCACGTCCTGCAAACGCGCGGACACGCGGCACAGTCGGATATCGAGCTGCACAGCCGCAAAGCCCCGTGGGACGCCGCCAGACTCCCGCCCGAACTCAACAAAGCCCGCAGTCATTGGAAATGGTCGTCGCTCAATACGCACCGCCCCGAAACCAGCCGCGCCGAACGCGCCGGATATGTGGAGAAACTTCAAATCCGCCTGTCGGGAAAATATAGTGAATTAAATTTAAATCAGGACAAGGCGGCGAGCCGCAGACAGTACAAATAGTACGGCAAGGCGAGCCAACGCTGTACCGGTTTAAATTTAATTCACTATAATGCCGTCTGAAGCCTGTTTGTATGGCAAGTCAGATTCAAATCGGGATAAGGCAAGAGGGCTGTCTGAGGCCGATTTGCGACAAAAAACGGGTTCTGTATGATACAGAACCCGTTTCGTATGCCGTCTGAACGCTTCAGACGGCATTTTTCCGCATCAAAATCACAGGGTGCGTGCCACTTCGACGATGTCGAAACATTCGAGTTGGTCGCCTTCCATAATTTCGTTGTAGCCTTTAATCATCAGGCCGCACTCAAAGCCCATACGGACTTCTTTGACGTCGTCTTTATAGCGTTTCAACGAAGCCAGTTCGCCCGTGTGGATGACCACGTTGTTGCGGATGAGGCGGACATGGGAATCGCGTTTGACCACGCCGTCGGTAACCATACAGCCTGCAATATTGCCGACTTTTGAAACGGAGATAACCTGACGGATTTCGACCGTACCGGTTACTTGCTCTTTCTCTTCGGGAGAAAGCATACCGCTCATCGCCGCTTTCACGTCGTCGATGGCATCATAGATGATGTTGTAGTAGCGGATTTCCACGTTTTCATTTTCGGCAAGTTTGCGCGAAGAGGCATCTGCACGCACGTTAAAGCCGATAATGAACGCGCCCGAAGCGATGGCAAGGTTGACATCCGATTCGGTAATGCCGCCTACGCCGCTGTGCAACACGTTCACTTTCACCTCGTCGGTGGACAGTTTTTTCAGGCTGCCCGCCAAAGCCTCGTAAGAGCCCTGAACGTCTGCCTTGATGATGACCGACAAAGATTGGGCCTGGGTTTCGCCCATATTGTTGAACATATTTTCCAGCTTCGCCGCCTGCTGTTTGGCAAGGCGCACGTCGCGGTATTTGCCTTGGCGGAAGAGGGCGATTTCGCGCGCTTTTTTCTCGTCCGCCAATACCATCGCGTCTTCACCCGCATTCGGTACGTCGGACAAGCCGAGGATTTCGACGGGGATGGACGGGCCGGCTTCGGTAATGGATTTGCCGTTTTCATCGACCATCGCGCGGATTTTGCCGAATGCCGTACCGGCCAGCAGCATGTCGCCTTTTTTCAGCGTACCGCTTTGAACCAGCAATGTGGCAACCGCGCCGCGGCCTTTGTCCAAGCGCGCCTCGACGATGATGCCTTTGGCGGGCGCATCGACAGGTGCGGTCAGTTCCAATACTTCGGCTTCGAGCAAGACTGCTTCGAGCAGCGCGTCGATGTTTGTTCCTTTTTTCGCGGAAACGTCGATAAACTGTACATCGCCGCCCCATTCGTCAGGCACGACTTCGTGTGCGGTCAGCTCTTGGCGGATACGCTCTGGGTTGGCGGCTTCTTTATCGATTTTGTTGACGGCAACCACCATCGGTACGCCTGCCGCTTTGGCGTGGGCAATCGCTTCGATGGTTTGCGGCATCACGCCGTCGTCGGCGGCGACCATAAGAATCACGATGTCGGTTGCTTTCGCACCGCGTGCGCGCATAGCGGTAAAGGCTTCGTGACCCGGGGTGTCCAAGAAGGTAATCACGCCGCGCGGCGTTTTGACGTGGTACGCGCCGATGTGCTGCGTAATGCCGCCCGCTTCGCCCTGTACCACTTTGGCGCGGCGGATGTAGTCCAGCAGCGAGGTTTTGCCGTGGTCGACGTGTCCCATGACGGTAACAACGGGCGGACGCGGCAATGCTTCGGCTTCCACTGCTTCTGCGCCCTCGTCCAAGAAGGCTTCGGGATCGTCCGCTGCGGCGGGTTTGCCGATGTGTCCGAGTTCTTCGACGACAATCAGGGCGGTGTCTTGGTCGATGGATTGGTTGATGGTAACCATCATGCCCATCTTCATCAGGGCTTTGACCACTTCCACGCCTTTGACTGCCATTTTGTGTGCCAAGTCGGCAACGGTAATGGTTTCAGGCACCAAAACTTCGTGTACGACAGGTTCGGTCGGTGCTTGGAAGGCGTGTTGGTTCGGCTCGAGTTTGAGTTTTTTGCCTTTTTTGCCGCCGCGTACGCGCTCGTCGTCGCCATTGCGTGCATTGTTGCGGTCGCGTCCGCCTTTTCCGCCTTTGCCTTTGGCGTTGCGGCCTTGACCTTCGTCATCGCGGTTGCGGCGGTCTTCTTTTTTCGCTTTTGCCGGATTGACAGGTTTGTTTTCGACGGCCGGCGCGGCTGCCTGCGGTTTCTCGGCAGGTTTGGCGGGACGCTGTCTGCCGTTTTTGGCTTCCTGTGCGGCTTTTGCCTGTTGTTCTGCCTGTTGTTTCATGGCTTCGCGGCGTGCCTGGCGTTCCTGTTTCTCTTTCAACAGGGCTTCCTGGTGGGCGCGAAGTGCGGCGGCACGGCGTGCTTCTTCATCGCGTTGCGCCTGTTCTTCCGCGCTGACCACGGGTTGCGGCACGGCAGGTGCGGCAGGTTTCGCCGGTTTTTTGGCATCTTTGCCTTTGCCGTTTCGCTCGTGTTTCGGCTTGGCGGCTTTTTCTTTGGGCTCGGCGGGTTTTTTAGACGGCATTTTGTCGGCTTGGGCTTTTTCCGCTTTGCTTTCTTCGGCGGGTTTGGTTTCCGCCGCAACGGGTGCGGTTTCGGCTTTTGCTTCGGTGGGTTTCTGCGCGGCAGGTTTGGCTTTGTTGCCTGCTTTTGCCGCTTTCAGTTTTGCCGCTTCCGCTTCTGCCTTGGCACGTGCTTCTGCACGTGTGGCAGCTTCGGCTCGGGCTTTTGCCGCGTCTTCTGCCGTCTGCTCCGGCCGGACAGGTGCGGCTTGGGTTTGGGCGGCTTTTACCTGTGCTGCCAACTCTTCGGCAGAAGGAATGTTGACAGTGCGTCCGCGTTTGCGTGTTTCGACTTTTACGCCGTCAACGGTGCTGACTTCGGTTTTGGTGCGGCGGATGCTGATGGTGCCGCCGTTGCTGCCGTTTTTCTTGGTCAGGTAGGCGTTCAGAAGCTGTTTGTCGTCCAGCGTCAGGGAATCGCTGCCGCTGTTTTTGCTGACGCCGGCTTCTTTCAACTGTTTCAACAGGTCTTCGACGGGGCGTTTCAGCTCGGCGGCAAATTGTTCTACGGTTGTGTTACTCATCTGTACCCCCTTTATTTGTCTTCGGTAAACCAGTGTTCGCGTGCGGTCAGGATGACGGCTTTTGCGGTTTCTTCGTTTACACCGGTGATTTCAATCAGTTCGTCCACAGCAAGCTCTGCCAAGTCGTCGCGGGTGGTAATGCCTGCTTCGGCAAGGCTGCGGAGCATATCGGCATCTATGCCTTCGAGGTTGCGCATATCGTCGGACACTTCGCCCAGTTTTTCTTCGGCGGCAATCGCCATGGTCAGGATGGCATCGCGGGCGCGGTTGCGGAGCATATCGACGATTTCTTCGTCAAATCCTTCAATGGCAAGCAGTTCGGCGGCAGGAACATAGGCGACTTCTTCCAAGGTTGCAAAACCTTCCTGAACCAGTACGTCGGCGGTTTCTTCGTCCACGTTCAAGTGATCCATAAACAGGCGGCGGATGGCGGCATCTTCTGCCGCATTGCGTTCGTCTGCCTCGGCGGAAGTCATGATGTTGAGCTGCCAGCCGGTCAGGTCGGAAGCAAGGCGCACGTTTTGACCGCCGCGTCCGATGGCGAGCGCGAGCTGGTCTTCGGCAACGATGACATCGACGGCGTGTTTGTCTTCGTCGATGACGATGCGGCTGACTTCGGCGGGTGAGAGCGCGCTCATGACGAATTGGGCAGGCTCGGGCGACCAAAGGACAACGTCGATGCGCTCGCCGGACAATTCGTTGCTGACGGCATTGACACGCGAACCGCGAACGCCGATACAGGTGCCTTGCGGATCGATGCGCTGGTCGTTGGCTTTGACGGCGACTTTGGCACGCTGGCCCGGGTCGCGGGCGACAGCGCGGATTTCAAGCATGCCGTCTGCAATTTCAGGTACTTCATTGGCGTACAGTTTGACGAGGAAATCGCCGGAAGTACGGCTCAGGATGACTTGTTTGCGGCCGGTGTTGCCGATTTCTTCGACGCGCAGGAAGAGGGCGCGGATGCGGTCGCCGCTGCGGAAGTTTTCGCGCGGAATCATTTGGTCGCGCGGAATCAGCGCGTCCAGTTTGCCGGCAACGACTTCGACGATGATGCCGTGGCGTTCGACGCGTTTGACCGTGCCGGACACGATGTCTTCTTTGACGGCGAGAAACTCGTTCAGATTCTGCTCGCGCTCGGCATCGCGGATGCGTTGCAGGATGATTTGTTTGGCGGTTTGCGCGGCTTGGCGGCCGAAGCCTTCGTTGGGCAGCTGCTCTTCGTAGTATTCGCCGATTTGGATGGTAGTGCCGGGAATTTCCTCTTGGATTTCCTCGATGGTTTTTTCGACATCGGGATAGGTATAGTCTTCATCGGCGACAATCAGCCAGCGGCGGAAGGTTTGGTATTCGCCGGTGTCGCGGTTGATTTGGACGCGCACGTCCATGTGTTCGCGGTCTGCCTTTTTCTTGGCGGCGGTAGACAGGGCGAATTCCAGTGCTTGGAAGACGACTTCCGCATCAACGTTTTTTTCGCTTGCCAGTGCTTCTGCCAGCTGTAACATTTCACGACTCATTTTGAACATCTCCAATATTGTTGTGTTTTAGAATTTGAATTCGGGGCGCAGACGGGCTTTGTCGATGTTGCCCAATTCGATTTGTACGGTTTTGCCGTCGAAGGATACGGTAACGGTATCGTTTTCGCAGCCTTCGATTTTACCGATAAAGTTTTTCTGACCGTCTATCGGCAGGCGGGTTTTGATTTTGGCATTCTGACCGGCAAAGCGCACGAAGTCGGCGGCTTTTTTCAAGGGGCGGTCGAGTCCGGGGCTGGAAATTTCCAGGTTTTTGTAGTCGATGTCTTCAACCATGAAGACGCGGCTCAAGTGGTTGCTGACGGTTGCGCAGTCTTCGACGGTAATGCCGCTTTCTTTGTCGATGAACACGCGCAATGTTCCTTGCGCGGTCAGTTCGAAATCGACCAGTTCGTAGCCCAGGCCGGGCAGGGTTTTTTCGAGGATGGTTTGGATATCCATGCTGCTCCCTATGTACATAATAAAAAAATGGCCCCGTGGCCATTTTTCGTCAAAGTTGAAAAATCGGCGTGATTATAACCGCTTTTGCGGAGAAATGAAAGTGTTGATTTATTTTGTGTTTTTGGGACGGAAAAAAGCGGGTGTAAGGGAGGTTTGTAATGGGAAATCGTGAATATTGTTGACAAAACAAATGTATCTATTTGTCGCGTGCATGATTTTTATGTTTGTAAATCAATATATTGATATTATTTTCCGTGTTCGGGCGGCATGGAATCGGGCGGAGGACAGGTATTTTCCATCCTTGCACAAAGCCTGCTGCAAGCCTAAAATCGGGCGGGTTATTGTTCAGAATCAAGGCTGCATCATGTCTCTTTATCCGATTTACAATTTTTCCGCCGGCCCTGCCGTATTGCCCGAAGCCGTGTTGGAAACGGCGCGGCAGGAAATGTTGGACTACAACGGTACGGGTTTTCCTGTGATGGCAATGAGCCACCGTTCGGAAATGTTTTTGAGCATCCTGCATCATGCGGAACAGGATTTGAGGCAGCTTTTGAAAGTGCCTGACAACTATAAGATATTGTTTCTGCAGGGCGGAGCAACAACCCAATTTAATATGGCAGCCATGAATCTGGCACACGGTTTCCGCACTGCCGACGCGGTGGTAACGGGCAACTGGAGCCGTATCGCTTATGAACAGATGAGCCGTTTGACCGATACGGAAATCCGTTTGGCGGCGCATGGCGGCGAGCAGTTCGACTATCTCGACCTGCCGCCTGTGGAAACGTGGGATGTTGCACCCGATTCGGCGTTTGTCCATTTTGCCGTCAATGAAACGGTCAACGGGCTGCAATACCGTGAAGTGCCGTGCCTTTCAGAAGGCATGCCGCCGCTGGTGTGCGATATGTCCAGCGAGATTTTGTCGCGCGAGTTTGATGTTGCCGACTACGGACTGATTTACGCAGGCGCACAGAAAAACATCGGGCCGGCAGGAGTTACGGTGGTGATTGTGCGTGAGGATTTGCTCGAGCGTTGTCCGAACGATATTCCCGATGTGTTCAACTACCGTTCGCATTTGAACCGCGACGGTATGTACAACACGCCGTCAACTTACGCGATTTATATGTCGGGGCTGGTGTTCCGCTGGCTACAGGCGCAGGGCGGTGTGAAAAAAATTGAAGCGGTCAATCGGCTGAAGGCGCAAACCTTGTATGAGACGATAGACGGCAGCGATGGTTTTTATATCAACCGTATCCGTCCGAATGCGCGTTCTAAAATGAATGTCGTGTTCCAAACGGGGGATGAGGAGCTTGACCGCCGTTTTGTGCTGGAAGCCGAATTGCAGGGCTTGTGCCTGCTTAAGGGCTATAAAACCGTCGGCGGTATGCGTGCCAGCATTTATAATGCGATGCCGCTTGAAGGCGTGCGGGCTTTGGCAGATTTTATGCGCGATTTCCAACGGCGTTACGGTTGATGTCCCGATGTTGTCTGAAGCGGCTTCAGACGGCATCGGCTGTTTCGGCGTTCTCCGGCGGCGTTTTGGAGGTGGTAAGATTGTGCTGCCGGCGGCTATCCGTCCTTTTCAATCCGAGCGTGATGCTGTTTGTGCCGGACTGTCCCGTCGGCGGCGCGGCCGGGTTTTTCCAATATGAAATGCTTTGCCCGTTTTTCTGGCAGGGGCGGTTGCAGACCGGTTCGAATCTTGCTTACGATGTTTTTATGTCTGCCGGACGTTTGAATGGCGGGCGGAACCCCCCGCACAGCCGCCGTTTTCTTGCCCTGCTTTGCTCCGTTGCCTTATAATTAAGAATCTTTTTCAATAATCCGGATTCCAAATGCCGGATGCCTTTTCCAACCCTTATCCGACACATTCCAAATGATAAAACCGAACCTGAGGCCGAAGCTCGGCTCTTCCGCGCTGATTGCCTTCCTTTCCCTGTATTCCTCGCTGGTATTGAATTACGCCTTTTTTGCCAAAGTTGTCGAGCTTCATCCTTTTAACGGCACCGGGGCGGATATCTTCCTCTATACGATGCCGGTGGTGCTGTTTTTTTTAAGTAATTTCGTTTTTCACGTCATTGCCCTGCCTTTCGTGCATAAGGTATTGATTCCGTTGATATTGGTTATCAGTGCGGCGGTGTCTTACCAAGAAATATTTTTCAATATCTATTTCAACAAGTCGATGTTGAATAATGTCTTGCAAACTACGGCTGCCGAAAGCGCGCGCCTGATTACGCCGGGCTATGTGCTGTGGATTGTATGTTTGGGCGTATTGCCCGCGCTGGCGTATATCGCCGTCAAGGTTAAATACCGCGTTTGGTATAAGGAGTTTTTGACGCGCCTTGTGCTTGCCGCCGTTTCCTTTTTGTGCGCGTTGGGCATCGCAATGTTGCAATATCAGGATTACGCCTCGTTTTTCCGCAACAATAAATCAGTAACCCATCTGATTGTGCCGTCTAATTTCATCGGCGCGGGCGTGTCGAAATACAAAGATTGGAAGCGTTCCAATATTCCTTATACGCAATTGGATATGGCGGTCGTGCAAAACCGGCCGGCCGGCAGCCTGCGCCGTTTCGTGGTGCTGGTCGTGGGCGAGACCACGCGTGCCGCCAACTGGGGTTTGAACGGTTACAGCCGCCAAACTACGCCGCTGCTTGCCGCGCGCGGCGATGAAATTGTCAATTTCCCGCAGGTCAGAAGCTGCGGCACATCGACCGCGCACTCCCTGCCGTGTATGTTCTCAACCTTCGACCGCACGGATTATGACGAAATCAAAGCCGAACACCAAGACAACCTGCTGGACATCGTGCAGCGCGCCGGCGTGGAAGTTACCTGGTTGGAAAACGATTCCGGCTGCAAGGGCGTGTGCGGCAAAGTGCCGAATACCGACGTTACCTCGCTCAACCTGCCCGAATACTGCCGCAACGGCGAGTGTCTCGACAATATCCTGCTGACTAAGTTCGACGAAGTCCTCAACAAAAACGATAAAGACGCGGTTTTAATCCTGCATACCATCGGCAGCCACGGGCCGACGTATTACGAACGCTATACCGAAGCCGAACGCAAATTCACGCCGACCTGCGACACCAACGAAATCAACAAATGCACCCGCGCCACGCTGGTCAACACTTACGACAATACGGTTTTGTATGTGGACCAGTTTATCGACAAGGTTATCCGCAAACTTGAAAACCGCGACGATTTGGAAAGCGCGGTGCATTATGTTTCCGACCACGGCGAAAGTTTGGGCGAAAACGGGATGTACCTGCACGCCGCGCCTTACGCCATCGCGCCTTCCGGGCAGACGCATATCCCGATGGTTATGTGGTTTTCCAAAGCCTTCCGCCAACACGGGGGCATAGATTTCCAATGCCTCAAACAAAAAGCGGCGGAAAACGAATATTCGCACGACCACTATTTCAGCACGGTATTGGGGCTGATGGACATTTCCAATAGCCAAACCTATCGGAAGGAAATGGATATATTGGCAGCCTGCCGCCGTCCGCGCTGATGCCGGATATGCCGTCTGAAGCCTTCGGACGGCATATGTGTCCGAACACCCGACCGATGACCGGAGTATAACGATATGGATGCTTTAAAATTATTGACGAACCGCCGATCTTCCAAAAAGCTGAAGCACCCCGCCCCCGATGCGGCGGAGTTGGAACAAATATTTCAGGCGGCAACCCAAGTTCCCGATCACGGCAATATGCGCCCCTTCCGTTTTACCGTGATTCAAGGCGAGGTAGGATTGCAACGTTTTCGCGATGTGTTAAAGCAAACGGTTGCCGAATTGAATTTCGGCGACGATGCGATGAAAAAGGCGGAAAAAGTGGGCAATATGGCGCCGATGGTTATCGGGGTAACGTTTGCGCCGAACCGCGATGTGCCTAAGCCGAAACCGGAATGGGAGCAGATGCTGACGGCGGGTTGTGCGGCGTATGCGCTGCAACTGGCGGCAACGGCGCAAGGTTTCGACAATGTCTGGATAACGGGGATGTGGGTCAACAGCCCTCTGTTGCGTGAGGCTTTCGGATGTGCGGATAAGGATAAAATCATCGGGCTGATGATGGTCGGCACGCCGACAGAGGAAGTGCATAAGCCCAAGAATACCGATTTGGAAGCGTTTGTCAGCCATTGGTAAACGGAATCTCAAGCGAAATGCCGTCTGAAAGGCTTTCAGACGGCATTTTTCCATGCGTTTTAAACCGGATTCATGAAACGCCCGATGCGTTCGGCGGAAATGTCGGGTGTCGCGCCATGTTCGGAGGCGACCAGCGTACCAAGTACGCAGGCAAAGGTCTCATGCCGTCTGAAGGTTCAGACGGCATCGGTGTCGGGGAATCAGAAGTGGTAGCGCATGCCCAATGAGACTTCGTGGGTTTTGAAGCGGGTGTTTTCCAAGCGTCCCCAGTTGTGGTAACGGTATCCGGTGTCCAAGGTCAGCTTGGGCGTGATGTCGAAACCGACACCGGCGATGACACCAAGACCCAAGCTGCTGGTGCTGTGGCTTTCGTGATAGGCAGGTTTGGTAACCAAACTTGGGATCTTGCCTGGCTCTGTAGCACCTTTCGATGGTTTAAGGAAAGCAGTCGTGGTTTCTTTTCTCACTGAATGAACCTGATGTTTAACGTGTCCGTAGGCGACGCGCACACCGATATAGGGTTTGAATTTATCGAATTTATCGTTGAGTTTGAAATCGTAAATGGCGGATAAGCCGAGAGAAGAAGAGGCGTGGAATGTACCGTTTTCCTGATTTTCCGTCTTCAGTTCTTTCCAGTTGCCACTGGTATTGTTTCTTTCCACCTCTTTTGTGTTGACGGAATATTTATTGTTGTTCCATTTTCTGTAACTGGCATAATCTGCCGCTATCCTCCAGCCGCCGAAATCATAGCCGACCGACACCCGGGGGTGGATGGAATGCGCACGGATGTTTCTGAAATAATCGCTTACTGTGCTTGTGTTGTTTGCACCGGTTGCTTGCGGATAATCGTGGGTAATGCGTTCGGCGGCATAAGCTAAATCCGCCTGCACATAATACGGGCTGCGCCCGCTGTCTTCACTTGCCGCCTGCGCTGCGGAAGAGAAGAGAAGAGAAGAGAAGAGAAGAGAAGAGAAGAGAAGAGAAGAGAAGAGAAGAGAAGAGAAGGTTTTTTGGGGCTGGATTCATTTTCGGCTCCGTATTCGGTTTAACTGATTAAAAAAGAAAGATTTTCAATGATGTTGCAGGAGCGGACTATATCAGGTTTGTGGCGATGTTTCAACACAATATAGCGGATGAACAAAAAAGAGAACGATTCTCTAAGGTGCTGAAGCACCGAGTGAATCGGTTCCGTACTATCCGTACTGTCTGCGGCTCGCCGCCTTGTCCTGATTTTTGTTAATCCACTATAAAGACCGTCGGGCATCTGCAGCCGTCATTCCCGCGCAGGCGGGAATCTAGAATTTCAATGCCTCAAGAATTTATCGGAAAAAACCAAAACCCTTCCGCCGTCATTCCCACGAAAGTGGGAATCTAGAAATGAAAAGCAGCAGGAATTTATCGGAAATGACCGAAACCGAACGGACTGGATTCCCACTTCCGTAGGAATGACGGTTCAGTTGCTACGGTTACTGTCAGGTTTCGGTTATGTTGGAATTTCGGGAAACTTATGAATCGTCATTCCCGCGCAGGCGGGAATCTAGAATTTCAATGCCTCAAGAATTTATCGGAAAAAACCAAAACCCTTCCGCCGTCATTCCCACGAAAGTGGGAATCTAGAAATGAAAAGCAGCAGGAATTTATCGGAAATGACCGAAACTGAACGGACTGGATTCCCGCTTTTGCGGGAATGACGGGATGTGGGTTCGTGGGAATGACGTGGTGCAGGTTTCCGTGCGGATGGATTCGTCATTCCCGCGCAGGCGGGAATCCAGACCTTAGAACAACAGCAATATTCAAAGATTATCTGAAAGTCTGAGATTCTAGATTCCCACTTTCGTGGGAATGACGTTTCAGTTGCTACGGTTACTGTCAGGTTTCGGTTATGTTGGAATTTCGGGAAACTTATGAATCGTCATTCCCGCGCAGGCGGGAATCCAGACCTTAGAACAACAGCAATATTCAAAGATTATCTGAAAGTCTGAGATTCTAGATTCCCGCTTTTGCGGGAATGACGGTTCAGTTGCTACGGTTATTGTCAGGTTTCGGTTATGTTGGAATTTCGGGAAACTTATGAATCGTCATTCCCGCGCAGGCGGGAATCCGATCCGTTCGGTACGGAAACTTATCGGGAAAAAAGGTTTCTTGAGATTTTACGTCCTGGATTCCCACTTTCGTGGAAATGACGGGATTTTAGGTTTCTGATTTTGGTTTTCTGTTTTTGTGGGAATGACGGGATGTAGGTTCGTAGGAATGACGTGGTGCAGGTTTCCGTGCGGATGGATTCGTCATTCCCGCGCAGGCGGGAATCTAGTCTGTTCGGTTTCAGTTATTTCCGATAAATGCCTGTTGCTTTTCATTTCTAGATTCCCACTTTCGTGGGAATGACGGGATTTTAGGTTTCTGATTTTGGTTTTCTGTCCTTGTGGGAATGACGGGATGTAGGTTCGTGGGAATGACGTGGTGCAGGTTTCCGTGCGGATGGATTCGTCATTCCCGCGCAGGCGGGAATCTAGACTTTAGAACAACAGCAATATTCAAAGATTATCTGAAAGTTTGAGATTCTAGATTCCCACTTTCGTGGGAATGACGAAAAGTTGCGGGAATGACGAAAAGTTGCGGGAATGACGGAAAGTGGCGGGAATGACGGTTCGGGCATTCCTTAAATCACCCGTGTATCGCTGTAAATCTTAGAGATGGCGGAATATAGCGGATTAACAAAAACCAGTACGGCAAGGCGAGGCAACGCCGTACTGGTTTTTGTTAATCCACTATAATTGAAGGGGTTATCGGCTTGTGCAACGGAAGCCCAAGTTGTGCAAGACGTATTTGGATTGCAGGCTGGTGCGGATGCCGTAGCGGAGGAAGGCGGCATAGTTGGACGAGTCGCTCGACCCGACAGATGCGCCGCTGCAAAACATTTGGGCGTTGGCATTGCCGGAAGAAAGCAGGCTGCTGTTGAAATCTTCCGTCCATTCCCAAATCAGACCGTGCATATCATAAACGCCCCAGTAGTTCGGGCGACCTTTGCCGACATCGTGCAGGTCTTTCCGTCCGCCGTCGGCATACCAATCGAGAATAGTGCGGTTGTAGCCGGGTTCGTTTGAGCCGTTTTTCTGCGTGGCGGAAGCAAGTCCAGCAAATTCCCATTCGTCAATAGTCGGTAGGCGTTTGCCTTGTGCGGCGCAATAGGCGTTGGCAGCAAACCAGGAAACATTGGTTACCGGTTGTTTTAATTCGCCCGCCTTCGGCGCATAGCTGCGGCTGCCGTTTTTCATCCAATGCTTCAGGTAAGCGGGTTCTGCCTGTTTGGAACCGATCCTGCCTTTTTGCCATTGGGGGTGGCTGTTGACAAATTCGGCAAACTCGGCATTGGTAACGGGATATTTATCCAGTTTGAACGGTTTGACTTTAATCAGACCGGTATCTTTTTTCAGATAAAGCGGGCGGTAGCTGCCGCCTTCGATTTGAACCATTTCGGCAGCTGCCGCTTGAGTGCCGGCGAGTGCCGCACAGAGAAAGAGTAACCGGGTAAACTTCATATCATGCCTCCTGACAGGCAGTTAAAATTGATTTTTCAGACGGCATTTTAAACAAAAAGCCGCGAATGCCGTCTGAAGAATCAATCTTCCGAAAGGAAAGATTGGTTGTTAAAAAACCACTGCCGTGCGTAATTAAGTACGGCGGCAGTGGTTCGTTTGCCTAAAAATGGGTGTTCAATTTAGTAATCGCTTTTTGCAGGAGCAGAGGCTGCAGGAGCAGAAGCTGCGGGAGCGGAAGCAGCAGGAGCTGCACCGTTACCGGCGTAAGCGGTATCACTCAATTTTTGAGTCATGATTTCAGGGTTTTCTGCACCTTCTACTTTCAATTGACCCAGTGCGCCTTTGTTGAATGCGCGGAAGATAGAGTGGTCAACCAAAGTGTAGCTGCCTGGGATGTCGACTTTGAATTCGACAATGGCAGAGCCGCCGGCAGGAACGATGGTACTTTGTACGTTTTCGTTAATCAGTTTGCCGCCTTCAACATAAACTTTGTCGAAGATTTCACCGATTACGTGGAAGGAAGACACCAAGTTCGGACCGCCGTTACCAACGTACATACGTACAGTTTCGCCTGCTTTGGCTTTCAGGGCGTTGTCGCCGGCGATAGCACCTACGTGACCGTTGAATACGACGTATTCAGGCTGTTCGGCAACGGCTTTGTCCATATCGAACGGTTGCAGACCTTGCGCGCCTTTTTTGCCTTTGGTGTAGAAGTCGCCTTGGACGATGTAGAACTCTTTATCCACTTTCGGCAGGCCTTCTTTAGGCTCGACCAAAATCAGGCCGTACATACCGTTGGCGATGTGCATACCGACCGGCGCGACGGCGCAGTGGTAGATGTACAGACCCGGTTGCAGGGCTTTGAAGCTGAATGTGGAAGTGCGGCCCGGGGCGGTAAAGGTCGCGGCTGCACCGCCGCCCTGACCGGTTGCGGCGTGGAAGTCGACGTTGTGCGGAACGGTAGAAGAAGGATTGTTGGAAAATTCCACTTCAACCGTATCGCCTTCGCGTACGCGGATCATGCGACCCGGAACGTCGCCGTCAAATGTCCAGTAGCGGTATTCCACACCGTCGTCCATTTTCATGGTTTTTTCGACGGTTTCCATTTTCACGCGTACTTTGGCAGGGTAGTCGCGGTCGATTGCGGGAGGTACTTCAGGAGCGTGGGTGGTAACCGCATCGATAACGGGCAGTTCGCCTGCCGGAGTTTCGGCGGCAGCTTGCGTAGCGGAGCTTGCAGCTTCAGCGGAAGCGGCAGGGGTTTCGGCAGGGGCTTGAGCAGCTTGTTCGCCACCGCAGGCGGCTAAAGCAAACATAGAAGCGATAATTGCAGCTAAGGCTTGGCGTTTCATGATGTTTTCCTTTTGTAAGAAAAGTAAATTGTCCTGAAAGGATTGGTTAAGAACTGGTGTGATTATGCGGTTGCTTACCTATGTATATTTTGATTTAGGTCAAGTAATTCAATAAATATGAACTTAAAATGACACTTCTAATACTTTATAACTACTAAAAATTACAATGAATAGGCTGATTTGCTAGGGGCTTCGGCAGAGCAGGCAAAGGCAGGGCAATTTCCGAGTAAAGAATAATGATAGTTATTATCATATATGTATTTGTTTTATATGTGAGTTTGTTTGAACAAATGTTTATTTGCGCGGTAAACCGTGCTACAATCTTTAACATTCATATTCTGTGAATTTTAAACAACTGCTTTATTAAAAGGAGCTCTCAAAATGGGACAGTACAAGAAGCTGTGGTACTTGCTGTTTGCCGTTCTGGCGGTATGCTTTACCATTCTTGGCTATATGGGCAGCGAGGTTTATAAGAAAGCCCCGCCTTACCCCGAACAGGTCGTTTCCGCATCAGGCAAAGTGCTGATGACGAAAGACGATATTTTGGCAGGTCAGTCTGCGTGGCAGAGTACCGGCGGTATGGAAGTCGGTTCGATTCTGGGTCACGGCGCATATCAGGCTCCGGACTGGACGGCCGACTGGCTACATCGTGAGTTGTCCGCTTGGTTGGATTTGACCGCGCAACAGACTTACGGCAAAAAATTCGATGAAGTTTCCCCTGAAGAACAAGCCGTTCTGAAAACCCGACTGGCTGACGAATACCGCAACCAAAGCCGTGTGAAGGAAGACGGTTCCGTAGTCATCAGTGATACGCGCGCGAAAGCCATCGAAAGCATCCTGCCTTATTACCACGGTGTTTACGGCGACGATCCCGCGCTGCAAACCACCCGCGAACACTTTGCAATGAAAAACAACACATTGCCAAGTCAGGAAGCGCGTGAAAAACTGTTCGACTTCTTCTTCTGGACTTCTTGGTCTGCTTCGACCAACCGTCCCGGCGAGGTCTTTACCTACACCAACAACTGGCCGCACGAGCCTTTGATTAACAATGTACCGACTACTGAAAACTACATGTGGTCGTTTACCAGTGTCGTACTGCTCTTGATGGGCATCGGTTTGTTGATGTGGGGTTATTCCTTCCTGACCAAACACGAGGAAGTGGAAGTGCCGTCTGAAGACCCGATTTCCAAAATCCAACTGACCCCTTCGCAAAAAGCATTGGGCAAATACGTCTTCCTGACGGTCGCTCTGTTTGTGGTACAAGTATTGCTGGGCGGCCTGACCGCGCACTACACCGTCGAAGGTCAGGGTTTCTACGGCATCGATGAGGCGTTGGGCTTTGAAATGTCCGACTGGTTCCCCTATGCCCTGACCCGTACTTGGCACATCCAATCCGCCATCTTCTGGATTGCAACCGGCTTTTTGACGGCGGGTTTGTTCCTCGCGCCGATTGTCAACGGCGGCAAAGATCCCAAGTTCCAACGTGCAGGCGTGAACTTCCTCTATATCGCCCTCTTCATCGTGGTCGGCGGTTCTTACGCGGGCAACTTCTTCGCGTTGACGCACATCCTTCCCCCCGAATTGAATTTCTGGTTCGGACACCAAGGTTACGAATACCTCGATTTGGGCCGTTTCTGGCAACTCCTGCTGATGGTCGGCCTGTTGTTGTGGCTGTTCCTGATGTTGCGCTGCACGGTTTCCGCCTTCAAAGAAAAAGGCGTGGACAAAAACCTGCTGGCAATCTTTGTCGCTTCTATGGTCGGTGTGGGCGTATTCTACGCACCGGGTCTGTTCTATGGCGAAAAATCCCCGATTGCCGTAATGGAATACTGGCGTTGGTGGGTGGTTCACCTGTGGGTGGAAGGCTTCTTTGAAGTATTTGCCACTGCCGCCTTTGCCTTTGTCTTCTACAATATGGGCTTTGTCCGCCGCAGTACCGCCACTGCCTCTACTCTGGCCGCTGCCGCCATCTTTATGTTGGGCGGCGTTCCGGGTACGCTGCACCACCTGTACTTCTCCGGCTCTACCTCCGCCTCTATGGCAATCGGCGCCTGCTTCTCCGCTTTGGAAGTCGTGCCGCTGGTGTTGCTGGGCCGTGAAGCATACGAGCATTGGTCTTACCAACACCTGTCCGACTGGGCGAAACGCCTGCGTTGGCCGCTGATGTGCTTCGTGGCAGTCGCCTTTTGGAATATGATCGGTGCCGGTGTATTCGGTTTCCTGATTAACCCGCCGATTTCCCTGTTCTATATCCAAGGTTTGAATACTTCTGCTGTTCATGCGCACGCCGCCTTGTTCGGTGTGTACGGTTTCTTGGCATTGGGCTTCGTATTGCTGGTTGCCCGTTATTTGAAACCGAACGCGCAGTTTGACGACAAACTGATGACTTGGGGCTTCTGGCTGCTCAACGGCGGCTTGGTCGGTATGATTGCCATCAGCCTGTTGCCGGTTGGCGTGATTCAGGCATACGCCTCCATCACGCACGGTCTGTGGTATGCCCGCAGCGAAGAGTTCCTGCAAATGGAAATCCTCGATACCTTGCGTTGGGTACGTACGGCAGCTGACTTGGTCTTTATCGGCGGTGCAATCTGCGTTGCCATCCAAGCTACTAAAATCGTATTCGGCCGCGACAAATAAGTTTTGCGGTATGAAATGAGCAACTTATGGGGTAGGTATTATTTTGACACCTTTAGAAAGAAAGCAAAAGAAGGCGAAAATTTTAAAGGAAACAAAAATTTGAACGGAAATTTAGGAAAAAGCGGCTTTGACACCTTTAGGTGCAAAGTAGGTAGAAAGTGATATAACTTTGATACCTTTTTTGCACGGTTTTGATGAGGTTTTGGGTTGATTTTGGTTTTATTTGAATTGAACGGCGTTTGGAATATCCAAACGCCGTTTTTTTAGTTGACGGTACGGCCATACCATTCTACGCGTCCGATGATGGCTACATTTTGGTTGTCGTCGGTTAAATCTATTTCGAAAGGCTCATAAACCGGATTGGCTGATTTGACGAGCAGCTTGCCGGGTAGTTTTTGGATTTGTTTGACAAACAGGTGATTATCGATGCGGATAACGTACAGGCCGTCGCGCGGGGTGGTTTCGGCGTGATTCACTAGGATGTTGTCGCCGTGGTTGAGTACGCCCTCCATCGAATCGCCCTTTACGGCGATGACGGACAGTTTGTCAAGCTGGCGGGTAACGTAGTTTTCTATCCAATAACGCCTGAATGCCATGCAGAATAAGGGCTTGTCGTCTTCTGCGGGATAGCCGTGCCCTGCGGCGGCGTAGACGTCGTAACGCGGGATAAAGACGAACTCGTCTAAGTTGATGGGGTTGCCGAGGGTATCGGTAGCCGTACCGTCGGTATGGGTACGGACTTCGACCGCTTGGCCTTTATTCATGTATGGCGAGCCTTGGCCGGTAAGAAGCCAGTTTAAATCGCAACCGGTTACTTCTTGAATTTTAATCAGATAGTCTGCTGTTGGAATGGCACCGTCTTTCCAGACACGGCTAAAACCGGAGGCAGACATATCAATCTTATTGTAGAAGTCGGCGGGTTTGGCATTGTCCGGCCACAAAGATTTCAAACGCTCTAAAAAGTCCATGATTGTCCTTTTGCTTAGAATTTCGCATTTAAGCAAAAAATACACTTCTTTTGCTTAAAATTAATTCGTCAAATAATCAAATAGATGGCTAATATTTTGCTTTTTTGCGTTATATTTCTAAGCAAAAGAGTTGCAATAACCTTTTTTGCTTAGTATTATTCACTCACTTAATCAATTAACGAAGTAAATCACATTACTGAATGGAATAAGTCAATTATGCAAAAAAACGCAACGCCGAAAAACTGGCACCGCGCGGATATTGTTGCTGCTTTGAAAAAGAAAGGCTGGTCGCTTCGAGCACTTTCAATAGAAGCGGGGTTGTCGCCGAATACGCTTAGAAGCGCACTGGCCGCCCCTTATCTTAAGGGAGAAAGGATTATTGCCGCTGCAATCGGAGTGGAACCGGAAGAGATTTGGCCCGAACGGTATGCAGATCGGAATTTAAAACCTGTTTTCCCCAAAAGAGTAGTTAATGGATAAGTGGTTTTCGATTTAGTTCCTTAAATGCTAAAGGTTATACGCATTTAAGTAAAACACAAAAAGAAAGAAATAGCAAAATGTTGATTTCAGCGGTTGAGTTGGCGGGCTTGCAACTTCCAAAGCTGCCGAACAGTAGACAAGGCATCGAGTACCACGCCAAAAAGAATAATTGGCCGTTTGAAGAGGTTGTAGGACAGGCTCGAGGCGGCAAGCTTAAGAAATATTTGGTTTCCGCCCTCCCTTCGGAGATTCAGGCGGCCATACAGGAAAAACAGGCGGCAACATTGTTGGCCAAGGTGCCGATGTTGCCGGCAGAAGTAAAAAAACCGCTTCGGCAAAATAAAAAGATGCGGCAGTTGGGTTTGATACCGTGCGAGGAAGGTTTGGCGCGGTTGGACGACAGGCAGACGGAAACGGCCCACGCGCGTTGTGCGATTGTCGCCTATGTATTGCCGCTGCATGAATTGGCGGGTATGCCGATTAAGAAGGCGGTGGCGTTTGTGGCAGCTGAAGCGGCAGCAGGCAGGTTGCCGGAGGATGTGGCCAAGCTGATTCCGTTGGCGAATGCGCGGAACAACGGCGAACGCAGTTTAAGCGAACCGACTTTATACCGATGGGTGCGGGCTTACCGTGCGGCATCGGACAGTATGAGCCGCCTCTTGGCACTTGCGCCGGTGAAAACACGGGAAAAGACGCCGCTGCTGGCGATTGACTGGCTGCCTTACTTCTTGATGTTTTATCAGCGGCCGAACAAGCCGACGATGATGGCGGCGGCGAAGAAACTGGCGCAATGGTATCTGGAACAGGGAAAAATCGAGCAGATGCCGAGCTATGACCAGATTCAAACAGTGATGAAACGGTTGCCGGAACATATGAAGGAGCGCGGCAGGCGCACGGGGTCGGCTTATAAGGCTTTGCTGCCTTACATTGATAGAGATTGGACGGCGTTGAAACCGAACGATGTCTGGGTGGGCGACGGCCACAGCTTTAAAGCAAAAATCCGGCATCCGATGGGCTATCTGTTTACGCCGGAAGTGACAATGATTGTGGACGGTTGCAGCGGTGCGGTCGTGGGTTGGAGTGTGGCGCTGTCGGAAACGGCGGTAGCGGTGGCGGATGCTTTGCGCCACGGGATGACGCATTTCCCGCCACCTTTGGGTTATTACTCGGATAACGGCTCGGGTGAAACGGGCGATATGCTGGATAAGGAAACGACGGGTATTTTGCCGCGTATCGGTATCGAGCATTTTACGGGCATTCCGGGCAATCCGCAGGGGCGCGGCAAGATTGAACGGCTGTGGCAGACCATTACGATTCCTTTGGCCAAGCAGTATGCGACTTATCAGGGCAAGGATGCGGATGCCGAAACATTGAGAAAGGTATCGAATGCGCTGGCGAGTGCGCAGAAGGTGCAGAAAAAGGGCAAGGAACTGAGCAAGGCGCAGGAAGCGGCGCTGTCGGCGGCACCGACTTGGGCGCAGTTTATAGCGGATTTGGAAGAAGCGGTACGCCGATACAACTTTGAACACGAGCACCGCAGCCTGCCGAAAAATCCGGAAGCGGGACGGCATTTTACGCCGATGAAATATTACGAATACCGGATGGAAACGGACGGCATGAGGGTGAAAACGGATGTATTAAGCCCGCTGGAGTTGGATTTTATGTACCGTCCGGAGGAAGAACGCATCCCCGACCGCGGAGCGGTGTCTCTGCACAATAATACTTACTTCCACCAAGAATTGCTGGATTACAGCGGTCAGAAGGTACGGGTGGCTTACGACATCCACGATGCCGACCATGTGATTGTGAAGGATATGCAGGGCAAGGTGATTTGCAAAGCGGTATTCAACGGCAACAAACGGGCGGCATTTGCGGAAACGCGGATGGAACAACTGGCCGAACGCCGCCGCAAAGGCCAGGCCAAACGTCTGCAAGACAAGATGGATTTAATCGAGGCACAACGCCAATCGGCCGCGCCGATTATCGAGCAGCAGCCTGATTTCGGCGAATTTTTGAAGCTGGAAACGGAAAGCGGCGGGTTGGTAGAGGTGGAAAACAGGCCGTCTGAAAGCGGCAGGGGCAAGAAGAAGTTACGCGATTTTTTATGGGAAGACGCCGGTTAGTAAAACGGCACATCTTTGACACTTTTTAAGGAAAACGAAAAATGATTGAGAAATTAAGACAATTTCTGGAAACCAGCGGCATGAGCCAAAACAAGGCGGCCGACCGCATGGGCGTATCGAGAAGTGCATTGTCGGGCTATTTGAACGGCAAATACGACGGCGATATTGCGGGGATGGATAAGAAAGCCGCGCTGTTTCTTGAACAGGAAGGCGACCGGGCGGAATTGAAAAAGCTGGATATTCCCTATGTTGAAACGGGCACGGCCAAGAAGATGAAAGGTTGGCTGGGTTTGGCGGCATGGCTGGGGCAGCTCGGTATTGTGTATGGCGGTGCGGGCTTGGGTAAAACCACGGTATTGAAACAATATGCGGCCACTAACCCGCTGGCTTTGTTGATTGAGCCGGATACAGGCTATACGGCAAAGGTGTTGTTGCAGGAAATCTGCCATGCACTGGATTTAAGCGAGAGAGGCAATATCCATGAGCTGACGGAGCGGATTATCAACTGCCTGAAGCGTGATAAGAAGAGCCGCAGCCCGCGTGATGCACACCGTATTTTGCTGATTGACGAGGCGGAACAGTTACCGACACGCGCACTGGAGAGCCTGCGGCGGATACATGATAAATCGGGCGTGGCGGTGGCGTTGGTGGGTATGCCAAAGCTGCTGCTGAATCTGAAGGGGCCGAACAGTGAATTCAAGCAGTTGTTTTCAAGGGTATCGGTCAAGATGGAATTGGGCGAGATGCTGCCGGAAACGGATTTAAAACAGATTGCGGCGGCAGTGTTGAAGACGAACGATGAGGCGGTATTGCAGAAGGTGGTGAAAACGGCCAAAGGCAATGCGCGGAAACTGTCGAAGCTGCTGCTGATTGTGGACTATTTGTTGCAGGTTAACCCTGATGTTGATTTGGATGATGATGTAATCGAACACGCGGAAACCTATTTAATCCACTAAACCTTTGACAGATAAGGCAATAATTTTTTTACCTTGTTATTTTGTTAAGTTATTGAAATTAAAGGAAAACTAAAAATGGAAAATTTGAAAATGCGGCATCTGCTCGCCATACCGGCGATTGTGATTGCGGTAACGGCGTGTGCGAACCGCTGCACCGAGCCGGTGCCGGCGTGGAGCCTGTATCAGAACGAGACCAGTCAGCAGCGGCTGATGCGGGAAAAACAGAATGCGGCTGACTTTGCGGTATTGCAGGCAGAAAAAGCCTATGAACGGATGAGCGATAAAGAGCGGATGAAAGGGGTGGTTTATGAAAACTGAGACGAAAATCTGCAAAAAATGCGGAGAAGAGAGGCCGTTGTTCCGTTTCAAAAAAGACGATGCGTATGCGGGCGGGTATAGGCCTGTATGTTACGAGTGTTTAAACGCCAGAGCAAAGGAACTGAAGGCAGTCCGAGACAGTATGGCGGAAAGAAAGATTATCTCTAAAGGCATCAGCATAAATGGAGGGAAAACGCATATGGAATTTCCTGAAGAACCTGAATTTATGAAAAACAAATACTGGACCGTTACAAAAACGGATTATAGAAGACCATTAAAAGGACTTTAACCATGAGTAAACGGTTGGCACGACGGAAGATGCCGAAACACGAATTGAAACGGGTTAAAGCGTTCGCCCTGAAACAGGCGGTCGAGAAGATTCGGGCACGGTGGGGCGAGAAAGCGATACGGCTTGCCTCAACAGACAACAAACAGACTGATTAAACAAGGAATAAGAAAATGATGAATGAAATGAATGCGGTAGCGGCTTTGTTGGTTATTGCCATATTGCTGGCGGCGGTAATGACTGTGTTGGTCGAGATATTGGTCGAGCAACGGGTTAAGGAACGGCTGGGGAAACTGCTGGATAAGGCGTGCCGACCGGATGACGGGTGGCAGGAATGATAAGGAAGGAAATGTGATGAATATGGTACTGACAATTTATTTTTGGTTGGTGGGGCTGGTCTGTTTTGCCCGTTCCGCCAAAGAGACTTATTACGCGGAATCTTTATACGGTCTGCTGACTGGGCTGTTGGGGGTGATGTGTTCGGCTTTTGTGGTGTCAGTGTCGGTGGCAAGGGTGATGGGGTGGTTGAAATGAATCAATTGAAAATGACGATCGCCAAACCTGAGACGGAAGATTTTGAAGATGCCTGGGCATTTATCAGAATGCTTAATTTGGTGACTTATGATTTGAACCCTCTGAAAACTGATACCGACGGCGAATACGAATATTTGGCGGATGAAGACAAATCTGATGTATTAGATGCCGTTGTCGAAAAATTTAACGAATGTAGTCTTGAGTGGATGTTGTCGGCGCTGCAAGCACTGATGTCGCCGGAGATGGGGATTATCAACCAAGATTCGGATACGTTGGAGTTGCATCCCAAACTGAAAGGCGGTACGGAATGAAAGTGCGCTGCCCTACCTGCGGTGCGGTGATGAGCTTAGATGTATTAATCGCCCATGATGATGCAGCGAAGCTCTGATTGCCCTGACAGGCATTTCAGACGACCTTTTTAAGGCGGTATTGCGGTATCTGACGCTGTTTCGCCCCGCCGAAAAGGATTTAAGTTTTAACCGAGTTTCAAAGCTCGTCGGCGAGATTGCGCCGATGATACGGGACGGAAAGATTGTCCGCAACCGCAAAACTTATCCGGCCCCGCGCGAGGCTTGGATTTGGGCGGCAACGCGATGCCTTGAGGCACGGGACGCGGGAAAACTGACACCGCCACTGACCAGCCACGGTTATTTGTTGGAAAACATTACGTTTTGGTCGCCTGAAAAGACGGCGGGAACGGCGGTTTTGCCCTCTCCCCAACCATCTCACACGAGAGAGGTGGCAAGCACCAAATTGAGGAGCGGGTTGGGCGGCTTGATGGAGTGGTCAAATGGAGGAAAACAATAGCTGGCTGAAAAAAGCAATCGCGCAGGGTTTCATGATGCTCGCCGCCCTAAACCTCAAAGGCCGCCCTGCCTCGGCGGATTTGACGGCAGTCGCCGAACTTTGGTTGGTCATACTAAGCGGCCGGTCGTGGCAGCCGGAGCATGACGGGATCAGGATACAGGCAGCCTTTAGGGCTATCGCGGCGTCCTCGTCAGAGTGGCCAAACCCTGCCGACCTTATCAAGCACCTGCCACCGGGCGAAGTCAGGATGGTGCCGAGGCTGGAAAAGAAGCACTGCCCGACGGAATACGGCAAAGAGCAGGCCGCCGAACTGAAAAAGATTGTCGGCAGATTGAAAAACGCACCCTGCATGAATAGAGATTGGATACACGGGCAACGCCACCGGTCGGTGGACGAATGTAAAAGGATTTATGCCGAAAGGCAGAAGGGAAATAAATAGCCAAATGAGTACGTTTTTTGACAATCAGGAATCCGACTTAATAAACGAATTTCTGACGGAATACTGGGAAGAGTTTGAAAAATTCTCCGCCAACAACGGATTTGATGACGATTTATTGAAGCAAATATCAATGGAATTGGAAGGACATAGGAACCATTATGAGTAACTTAGACATGAAACAATACAAACAGGATGCCAAAGGCAATCTCGTGCCGCTGGCCAATATTAAAGAAATCGACCTGCTGCGCGACGAGCTGGTGCAGGAAATTGCCGCCAAAGCCCGCGCGGTACAGGATAACTTGATGGCGTTCAAACGCGAGGCGATGGACGATATCGCAGCGTTTGTACAGTTGAGTGCCGACCGCTATGACGTATCTGTCGGCGGTAAGAAAGGCAATATCAGCCTGCACAGCTTTGATGGAGCGTACCGCGTCAACCTTGCCATACAGGACACGTTGGTATTTGACGAAGGTTTGATTGCCGCCAAAGCCCTGATTGACGAGTGTATCAACGAATGGACGGAAGGCAGTCGCACGGAATTGAAAACACTGATTAACGCGGCCTTCCAAGTGGACAAAGAAGGCAATATCAGCACTGCCCGCGTCCTCGGTCTGCGCCGCCTGCAAATCACGGATGAAAAATGGCAACGGGCGATGGATGCGCTCTCCGACAGTTTGCAGGTGCATATCAGCAAACCGTTTGTGCGGGTATATCAGCGCGGCGAGGATGGGGAGTATCAGTTAATGAATTTGGATGTGGCGAAGGTGTAGGAAAAATGAACGCAAATATAATGATTTATTTGATTGAAGTTAATGATGGGCCGGTTGCAAAAGCACTGCGAAGTTTTCAGCAGGACAAGGCCGCAATGCGGCAGGCGTGGCTTGATTGGGCGCGAGAACACTTGCCGTCAGACGCGCTAATGCGGGAATGGAGCGATGGGCAAGTGGCAGGGTTTGCGTTCCCTTCAGGCATACCCGATGGATGGAAAAAGCCCAATAAGAACGGAATTTGTTGGCCACGGCAAAACAACCCAATCCTCAAAACCATGCCACTTAACAAAAGATTTAAACGCCCCGAAGAGTATTTGGAAGAAGTTGGCATCACCGCACCAACAATGATTTTTGAAAAGAATAGCGACGGAGAGACTTGGGCATCTTGGGGTATCGGTAATTTCTTTAATCCTGTTCAGTTCGTTTGGGCGGGATTGGAGGAGGACGCGCCAAAGGGCGTGGTAACTCCTGATTATGCCTACGAGCTTAGAGAAGGGGCTAAGAGAATCAGAAACGGCTGTACGATGCAGCCGCCCGAAGATTTTGATTGGCAGAATCTGTTACCGGGCTGCCGTGTCATTCCTCGGTATGAGTGGGATTACTTGGTTGGGAAATGGCAGGAAACACGGAATGATGCCGAAGAACAGGAGGCTTAAATGGCAAAAATCATTATTGAAATCGAAGACCTGCCCGAGGGCACCGACATTAATTTTAAGGGCGACCTTCCGGCGGCGGATGCAAAAGACAAAACAGGTGCGCAGCAAACGGCTGTGTTAATCAGCAAGATGATTCAGGCGGCGCAGATGATGGCATCCCCATCCGTAAACATTAGGCCGTCTGAGACTGCAAATCCATAACCCGCGCGGCACGGTCTGCCGCATTTAAATCTAAATAGGAGTCAAAAAGTGAATAAATCCGAATTAATCCAAGCCATCGCCGACGAGGCGGAATTGAGCAAACGCGCTGCGGCGGAGTTTGTCAATGCGTTTGTCAGCGTGGTAACGCAAGAACTGAAAGACGGAAACGACGTTACGCTGGTCGGCTTCGGCACGTTCCACGCCGCCCAATCCGCCGAGCGTCAGGGACGCAATCCGAAAACGGGCGAACCGCTGACCATCGCGGCGCGCAAAACACCCAAGTTCCGCTCGGGCAAGGCGTTAAAAGATGCGGTAAACGGTTAAACGTCTGAAACCCCAAATCCAAGCGGATTTTTGAAAAGTCCGCTTCAGTTTGAAGTTTTAGCGACGAGGAAAACCATGATGAACACAAACGAACAGTACAAACGCAAGGGGCTGATTGCGAAAATCAAAATCGCGCAAAGCCAGCTTGGGATGGAAGACGATGTTTACCGTGCGATGCTGGCGCGTGTGTGCGGCAAAACATCCTGCACGCAGATGAATCTAGCCGAATTGCAGGCGGTGGCGGCGGAAATGAAGCGGATGGGCTTTAAGCAGACCGCACCGAAGGGCAAAGGTATCCGCCCGCATTTGACACAGGACCGTGCCGCGCTGTTGAACAAGCTGGAAGCGCTGTTGACGGTGGGCGATAAAAGCTGGCAGTACGCCGACGGGATGGCCAAAAGGATGTTCGGCAAGGATTTGGTACGATTTTTGACACCCGAGCAGCTATACAAACTGGTGCAGGCGCTGCAAATCCATATCAACAAAGCGAAAAAGGCGGCAGAGCAATGATCAGGGTGGATGAAGAAGATTTTGAGGCGGTGCGCCACCTGCTGCCCGAAAGTGTGCTGGCACTGATTACGATCATCGGGCTGACAGAAACGGTGGAGCTGGTGAAAAACTTAGGCGGCACGACCTACCCGTTGCGGCAGGGATGCACCAAAGGCAGCGAATCGCGGCTGGCTTATTTGGAGGAAATCGTCGGCGGTGCGGCGATGGAAAAAATGGTGGAAGCACTGGCCCCCTGCGATTTGTTTATTCCGAAATGCGAGCAGGCTTTGCTGGAATTGCGTGACCGCCATATCCGCCGCCGCTTCGATGCGCAGACGGGTAAAGGCGTACCGGCTTATGAGGCGGTGAACGATTTGGCTTTGGCGCACGCGCTGACCGACCGCCATATCTGGCGGATTCTGAAGAAGCCGGATAATGAGTGTGAGCAAGGCGGGTTGTTTTAAATTATAATGCCGTGGGGATAACACGGCATTTTTTATGGGAAATCAAGATGAAGACGTTTTATGTTCTGATGTTGGCCGCAATGCTTGCGGCTTGCGGCGGACAAGAAAACAAGCCTGCTGCCGGCGAAAGTCAAACCGATAATCGGGCGCAGCAATATCAGAATCAGCAAAAACAGATTGCCGCACGTTTGGCTGATGAAGAATATTTCATCGGTGAAAACAATTTGGAACAAATCCGTCTGCACGCCAATTTGAAAGAGCGCGCTCAAAAGCTGTTGTCTTTATTGGCGCAGGCCGACAAGGAAAGCCGTGTGTGGGTTTTGCCCGGCGATGCAGCCAAAATCAAAGAATTCAATGCGGCTTTCGCGGCGGTGGCAAAATCTGCCGAGGAATCTTTCGGCGGCCCTTTTCTTGCGGATAAGGCGGGGCTTTATCAATGTACCGCTGCGGCCAATGCGGCTTACGATTATTTTTTCGCCCGGCAGAGAAAGGATGCGCTGACCGAAAATTACCGTCAACAATACACGGACAACATAGCTGCCTGCCAAGGGCAAATCCGCACCCCGCCAGCCGCCCAAGCGACAGTGTATGCGCGTAAAGGTATCAGGCTGCCGTTGAATAATTGTTTGCCGGTATTGGCCGGAGATGAAGAATTTGATACCTACACCTGCCCGATGGAAGTAAAATAGGCCGTCTGAAACCCAGCCCGAGAGCAAAAGCCCTCGGGCTTTTTGCTGCCTGTCTGACATGGGGCAGGCGCGGTGCCAAATAAGCGGACAGGATAATCAAGGCTCGATAACAGACTAAGCAGGACGAATCTATGAGCAAGATTATTGTGCTGACCGCAGGCCACAGCAACACCGACCCGGGTGCGGTCAACGGAAGCGACCGTGAGGCGGACTTGGCGCAGGATATGCGCAATATCGTGGCTGCTATTTTGCGCGATGACTACGGTTTGACTGTTAAAACCGACGGCACGGGCAAAGGCAATATGCCGCTGCGCGAAGCGGTCAAGCTGATTCGCGGCTCGGATGTGGCGATTGAGTTTCACACCAACGCTGCCGTCAGCAAAGCGGCGACAGGCATCGAAGCCTTGAGTACCGTTAAAAACAAACGCTGGTGTCAGGTGTTGAGCAAAGCCGTTGCCAAGAAAACCGGCTGGAAACTGCGCGGCGAAGACGGCTTTAAACCCGACAATGCGGGCCAGCATTCGCGCCTGGCTTATGCACAAGCCGGCGGCATTGTGTTTGAGCCTTTTTTCATCAGCAACGACACTGATTTGGCCTTGTTTAAGACGACTAAATGGGGCATCTGCCGCGCGATTGCGGACGCGATTGCGATGGAATTGGGGGCGGCAAGAGTATGAATATTATTGGTAAATTGAAAGAAGCTGCTTCCTATTTTCTTACAAAATTGATTGGAGAAAATCCTAGTAATGAGCAGGTAAACCGCGCACTTATACAGATGCCAAATGTTCGTCCGATACACACCTATCCACGCCCAAATTTAAGAAACTCAGGCGTGGCAGCCGCGAAACGCGCGGCGCGCAAACGCAAGAATCGTCGTTAATCATGGGACAGGTTGCGTTTTACGAAAAGATGATTGGGCTGTGGTCGGCCAAAAGCCGTGAGGCAAGCGAACAGGCAGACTTGGCGGCGTTTGAATTTGCGGAGGGCGAACTGGCCAATTATCAGGAAATGCTGAAACGGCACCTGCAAACCAAAAGTGTGGAATAGCAATGCGTATTTTGGATATTTTTAAAAACCCAGCGACAGGCAATGTGTCGCACTCGAAACTGTGGGCAAACGTTGCCTGCGCGGCGGGGACGGTTAAGTTTGTGATGCTGCCCGACCCGTCGGCGGAGATTTGGGCGGTGTATTTGGGCATTGTCGGCGGCTATGCGGTGGCGCGTTCGTTGGTCAGCGTCAAACGTCAGGAGGTCGAGAATGAATCTCGTGAAACTGCTGGCGAATAACTGGCAACCGATTGCCATCATCGCGCTTGTCGGCACGGGTTTGGCGGTGTCGCACCATCAAGGCTACAAGTCGGCTTTTGCGAAGCAGCAGGCGGTCATTGAGAAAATGAAGCGCGACAAGGCGCAAGCCCTGCTGTTGTCGGCTCAAAACTACGCCCGCGAACTGGAACAGGCGCGTGCGGAAGCTAAAAAATATGAAGTCAAGGCGCACGCCGTCGGCATGGCTTTGGCGAAAAAACAGGCGGAAGTCAGCCGTCTGAAAACGGAAAATAAAAAGGAAATCGAAAATGTCCTTACTCAAGACCGTAAAAATGCAGGCGGCGGTTGTATTGACGGCTTTGGCCATCACGGCTTGCAGCTCTACAAGCGCGCCCTCGGCTACGGAAATTAAGGTTGTCGAAAAGGCGGTCATGCCGACACCGCCTGCCGCATTGATGGTCGCGCCGGTACGCCCAAATCCGCCGAAAGACGGCAAGACAGTAACGCTGTTGGAACACGCCGCCGAGTTTGGCGGCTATGTTGCCGAACTTGAAAACCAAAATCAGGCTTGGCGCGACTGGGCGGGCAATCACTCCCGCAAAGTCGGAAACTGACAAAAAAGCCCGCGTAGGGCGCGGGCTGAGGGTGAAAGCGGATTTTATACCTCTTTTACAGGGGTAGCGGCGGTAGTGCTTTTCAGCAAATCGACTGCGTGCTGGCAGTTTTGCTTGCTGGTGTAGCCTTCGCCCTGAGCGATGATTTCATGGTTGGCTGCTTTCAAACGCCAACGGTATTCGCCTTTTGCGTCTTTATAGATTTCAAAATACATAAGGTTTCTCCTATGAATGAGTACACGTTTTCTTACCGCTTTAACGGCAAGTCCTGGTCATTGAGCATTTGGGCGGACAACCCTGAAGAAGCCAGGGCGAAATTTCGGGCTGCACGAGAAAATGCGCACTATGACGGCGAAGTTGTAGCAAAGGTTTATACATTTGTAAATATTTCGTGGGTTAAGAAATTGTACAAGCGGACAAAATATTTAATGGGTATCAAAGAATGACCTACCGTGAATTAGTTGAACGTCAGTTGGCTGTGCGCCAAGCGGGTTTGCAAATCGGGCTGCAAAAGGCCAACGAGCAAGAGCCGTTCATCGCGGCGGTGGCCGAAACTTTAAGCCGCACGATGTGGGGCTATGTGATGCGGATGGATGCGCGGTTTGAAGTAACGTTTATCGTAGATTTGGGCCATGTGGCCTTCGAGCATCAATTCACTGCGGTCAAACAGGCGCTGAAGGAAAAATTCGAGGTTGAAGCCGATGGGGATGCGCTGACTGTGGAATCCGACCGCCTGCCCTATGGTATTGCGGCCTGCCGGGTGGTGTTCGGAGATGTGTTATGAGCGGAGATACACCGATTACCGTGGAATATGTGTTCGGCACGTTGGTGTCGTTTCTGATTGCTTTATTGTGGTATTGGGTAAAAAGCATTTCAGACGGCCTGAAAGAAGCCCGTAAAGATCGTGATGAACTGCTCGGCAGGTTGCACAGCGTAGAAACATCTTATCAGACGAAAGCGGAAGCAAAAGACAACAGGAACGAAATCTTAAACTTGTTGCGTGAAATCAAGGCTGATTTGAAAGAAGTCGGCCAGAAAATCGAACGGAAGGCAGACAAATAATGCAAAACCAAGACCCTATTTTAAGAGCGTTGGCAGAAATCAACGGCAAGCAGGACAAATTGTTACAAAATCAGGAACGCATGGATGCGGAAATCAAGAAAATCCATGCCGATTGCCGCCGCACGTCGGCAACCACCGGCGCGGCCGCGGGCGCGATTTCGGGCGGTATTGTGGCTACGGGCATCGCATTTGCCCGCGCCAAGTTGGGGCTGTAACGATGGCGCATCCGAAGGCGACCCGCGACAAGCTGCGGGCACTCTACTGCAACGGCGAGCAGAGCCTTGAGACGGCGGCGGCTTTATGCGGCGTATCGCTCGGCACCGCCCGCCGCTGGCGCGATGAGGCCAAGGCGCAGGGCGACGACTGGAACAAGCTGCGCGCGGCCCATACGCTGGCCGGCGGCAGCATAGACGAAATCGCGCGGGCGATGATGACGTCGTTTCTGGTGCAGTATCAGGCGACGATGACGATGTTGCAGGATGCGGAAGTGGAAGATTTGCCGCCGAGCAAACGGGTGCAGCTGCTGGCGAGTTTGGCCGATGCGTTTACCAAAACGGTGGCGGCGAACAAGCGGGTGTTGCCGGAAACCTCGCAACTGGCGACGGCTTTGGAGTTGTTGCAGTTTTTGATGGTATTCGTGCAAGAAAAACACCCCAAACATTTGGCTGCCTTTGTGGAAGTGCTGGAGCCGTTCGGGGCGGAGGTGGAGAGGAAGTTTGGTTAGTTTAATCGTGAAGTAAACGTGTCATCAGAATGTTTACCGGCAACACCAATTGCAACCAATAGATCTAGATGATCGGCTAATTTTTTCAGTGAAATTTTAAAGCCTTGCTCCTCCAATAAATCTTGTATTTCAGACGGCGTGTATTTGCCCGCATCTAACAGTTTGGATATTTCTAAATCAATCGATTTCATTTTTTGCCCTTATGAAAAATAAAGATTTCCTCAAATCCCTGTCCGCCCTCGCCGCCAATCTGCGCCAAGTCATCGAGGCCGAAGTAGACGGTTTCGATGCTTCGCCGACGGCGGTGGCCGAGCGGCGGGCGAAGGTATTTGACCCGGTAGGCGGTTACGAGTATTTCGTCAACACCTACTTCCCGCATTATATCCGTTCGCCTGAAAAATCCGACCTGCACCGCTTCTTATTCAGGCGTTTACCGGAAATCGTCGAATCCCCGGAAGGCGAGAACGAAGCGGTTGGCGCGCCGCGCGGCGAGGGTAAGTCGACGCAGGTGACGCAGTTGTTTACTTTGTGGTGCATTGTAACGGGACGCAAGCATTACTGCGTGATTGTGATGGACAGCATAGACCAGGCATACCCGATGCTTGAGGCCATCAAAGCGGAATTGGAGTTTAATCCCCGCCTGAAAACCGATTTTGCGGATGTCTGCGGCCAAGGCCGCGTGTGGCAGGCAGGTACCATCGTAACGGCCAACGACATCAAGGTGCAGGTAGCGGGCAGCGGCAAAAAGCTGCGCGGATTGCGCCACGGCCCTTACCGCCCCGACCTGACGATTTTGGACGATATTGAAAACGACGAACAAGTCCGAAATCCCGAACAGCGCGACAAGCTCAATGCGTGGCTGACGAAAACCGTGCTGCCGCTCGGTGGTGTGGGGCAAAAATACGATGTGATTTATATCGGCACGATTTTGCATTACGACAGTGTGTTGAACCGAACGCTCAATAATCCGTTTTGGAAAGGCATCAAGTTTAAAGCCATGTTGAAATGGCCCGACCGCATGGATTTGTGGGACAGATGGGAAGAGTTGTACCGCAATGAAGGTGAGTTGGTGGCCGATGCGTTCTATCAAACGAACAAAGCGGAAATGGAACGCGGGGCGGAAACTTCTTGGGCAGCGCGCGGCGTGCTGGCTTTGATGAAAATCCGCGCCCGCGACGGACACGCGGCTTTCGATTCGGAATATCAGAATGATCCGGTGAGCGGTGAAGATGCACCGTTTGCCCAAGCCATGCAGTTTTGGGCGGAACTGCCCGCCGATTTGGTGTATTTCGGCGCGCTCGACCCTTCGCTCGGCAAAGCGGGGGCCAGCCGCGACCCGAGTGCGATTATCGTGGGCGGGTATCAAAGAAGCAGCGGCAAGCTGTTTATCGTGGAAGCGCAAATTAAGAAGCGTTTGCCCGATTTGATTATTGAAGACGTTATCCGCTTGCATGCGCAATATAAGTGCAAGCTGTGGTTTGTGGAAACGGTGCAGTTTCAGGAGTTCCTGAAAGACGAGCTGGTAAAACGAAGTGCGGCAAAAGGCATTCCCGTGCCGGCGCGGGCGGTCAAACCGATTGCCGACAAGCTGCTGCGGATTGAGACTTTGCAGCCGCACATGGCCAACGGGTTGATTTTACTTCATGCCAATCAGCAAACCTTAATCCAACAGTTTCGCCATTTTCCCAAGGCAGACCATGACGACGGCCCCGATGCGGTGCATATGTTGTGGTCGGGGGCAACGGCCAACAGTGCGCCGGTGGAATATATGGCGGTGACGAAACATGGGACGGACGGCGGTTTCGGCAGCGGCGCATGGTGAAACTGACACCGGGCAGGGCTTACGATTAATGCAGGCAGCAGAGAATTGGGGCAAGTTTAACTTGCCCTTTTTTTATTTATGAAAAACATTTTCAGCAGTGCATTGAGCAAAATTCTGCCGGGCCGCTATACACCGAAATCTACCCCGCAAACGGCGGAAATTACCCAAAACACCCAGACTCACGAACACCCGAGCAAAGGTTTGACACCGCAGAAGCTGCACGGCATTTTGGAAGCTGCCGAGCGCGGCGATATGAAGGCGCAGTCGGAACTCTTTGCCGACATCGAGGAGAAAGACGGCCATATCTTTTCCGAGATGAGCAAGCGCAAGCGGGCGGTCATCGGGCTGGATTGGCGCGTGATGCCGCCGCCGAACAGCACCGACGCCGAACGGCGGCTGGCCGAAGAAGTCAAGGGATGGATTGAGCGTCTGCCCGATTTCGAAGACATGATGTTCGACCTTTTAGATGCGGTCGGGCACGGCTTTGCCTGTGTGGAAATCGAATGGCAGCAAATAGGCGGCCTGTGGCTGCCGAAAAACTTTATCCACCGTCCGCAAGGCTGGTTTAAGGTGGACGGTGCCGATAATGTGCGGTTGGCCAAACAGGATAATCCGGATGGGGAAGAGCTGTGGGCGTTCGGCTGGCTGGTACACAAACACCGCAGCCGTTCGGGTTTGCTGGTACGCGGCGGGCTGATGCGCACGCTGGTTTGGCCGTATCTGTTTAAGAATTATTCGGTGCGCGATTTGGCCGAGTTTCTGGAAATCTACGGCCTGCCGACGCGTTTGGGCAAATATGCGGTGGGGGCGGACGAAACCGATAAAACCACGCTGCTGCGGGCGGTAAAGGAAATCGGACACAACGCCGCGGGCATTATCCCCGAAACCATGAATATCGAATTGCTTAATGCCGCCAACGGCAGCAGCGAGCCGTTTATGGCGATGATCGACTGGGCGGATAAAACATCGTCGAAAGCGATTCTGGGCGGTACGCTTACCAGCATGGCCGACGGTAAAACCAGTACCAACGCGCTGGGTCAGGTGCATAACGAGGTGCGCCATGATTTGTTGGTGTCGGATGCCAAGCAGCTTGCCGGTACGATAACGCAGCAACTGATTCTGCCCCTGCTGCGGCTGAATAAAGGCAACGTGGATGAAACCTGCCTGCCGCGTTTCCAGTTTGATACGCAGCTACCCGAAGATATGGCGGTTTACGCCGAATCTTTGCCTAGGCTGGTAGAGATGGGCATGAAGATTCCGCTGGCGTGGGCGCAGGAAAAACTGGCGATTCCGCTGGCTTCGGACGACGAGCCGGTATTGGCTTTGCAGACGGCTGAAAGCGAAGGTGTCAAAGTTGCGCCGTTAAGTTACCGCCGCGTGGCCTTGAGCAGGCAGGGCGAAATCTTGGATATGGGGCAGGCGGCCATCGATAACGCAGGTTTGGGCAAAATCGCCCTGCCCGAGCATATTGAGCCGTTTTTGCGCGGGTTGGGTCAGGCTTTGGCCGAGGGCGACAGCTATGAAGAGGTGCAGGAGCGGCTGTTGCGTGCTTATCCGCATTTAGACAGCGCCGAATTTCAGACGGCCTTGGCGCGGGTGATTTTCATCTCCGACCTGTGGGGGCGGCTCAATGGCTGATTTGGGTTTTGCCTTCGGTTTGGAGCCGGAAGCGGCGGTCAAATATTTTGAAGGTTTGGGCTACCATATCCCGCCCGACTGGGATGTGAAATGGAATGAGGCGCAGACCAAGGCGCGGACGATTGCAGGCATACACAGGCAGGATATTGTCGGCGAGTTTCACGCGGCAATGTATGAGGCGGCGAAATCGGGCAAATCGTTTGAGGCTTGGCGCGATGAAGTGCAAGGCCGTCTGAAAGCGCATGACTGGCATCTGCTCAAAGACGGCGATATTGTGGACGGAGACACCGGCGAAGTCCTCGGACGCGGTATTACCAAACACCGCATGGAAACGATTTTCCGCACTCAGATGCAATCGGCTTACATGGCCGGTCATTGGCAGGCGTTTGAAGAAGGTCGGGATGATGCGCCGTGGCTGCAATATTCGGCCATTTTGGACAGCCGCACCCGCCAAAGCCATGCGGCGGCGCATGGTGCGGTGTATCACATCGACGACCCGTTTTGGGATTACTTCTACCCGCCCAACGGCTTCAATTGCCGCTGTACCGTGCGGGCGCTTTCAGACAGTGATTTGAAACGGCGCAATCTGCTGCCGCAAAAAGCGCAGCTTGAAGATACGGAAGTGGTGGTCAACCGCAAGGGCGATACCCGCCCCGCCAAAGCGGTAAAGCTGCCGGACGGCCGCCGCTTTTATACCGATGCGGGCTTTCAGCACAATGTCGGTAAAAGCCATTTGGCCAACTTGGGGCAGTTGCAGATGCAGCGTGCAGTGGAACTGCCGCCGAAACTGGCGAGCGTATCGATTCAGACGGCCTTAAAACAGCCTGATTTGATGCGGGCGGTATCGCAACAGGCGGCGCAAATGGTACGGCGGGTGGATGCGGAAAAAGTAGCGCGCGGGAAAACGCTGTATGTGGGCGCATTGGCCCTGCCCGTGTTGGACGCATTGGCGGCAAGGAAAATTTACCCGCAATCCGCCGTGATTGCCATAAGCGACGAGCGGGTATTGCACGCTTTGCGCGACAAGAAGGTCAAGCCGCTGCCGGTATCGTTTTGGGAGAAGATACCCGAACTACTGCAAGAGCCGGAGCAGATTTTATTGGGCAAGGCGGGACGAAATGACGATGCCAAACAGTTTTTGGCATTTGTGTATCCGCTGTCGGCAGGCAAGGGGAAGCTGGTGGTAACGCTGGACTATGATGTGAAAACCCGACATCCGTTGACAGGTAAGAAAGAACATCTGACCTTGAATATGGTCAACACCGGCATGATTGCAGAAACGGATAAACAGGTGGATAGCTTACTGTACGGGTATGAAACAATATGGAAAAAGCCATAAAACTCTTTGCCTGATTCGAACAGGATAATACGCGACACGGTAACGTGGCCGTAACCTTTCCAGTAGGAAACCCGAGTTTTATGGCTGTTGGAACCAATATACCATGATTGAGATAAAAATCAACACAGACACCCTGCAAAACAGCTTAAACGCTGCGGCGCGGCATACCTCCCACACCAAGCCTTTGATGACGCGGCTTGCCCGCATCATGCGCAACGCCGTACTGGAGAATTTCGCCGCCGGAGGCCGTCCCGCTTGGGCGCCGCGCAAATATCCGACTGCGCGTGAAGGTTCGGGGCTGTTGCAAGCCAGCGGCCGCCTGCGCAATTCGATTACGCCGAGCAGTACCAACGATACGGCGGTGGTCGGCACCAATGTGGAATATGCGGCTATCCATAACTTCGGTGGGAAAACCTCGCCACACTTGATTAGACCGAAAAAAGGCAAAGCGTTGAAATTCGGCGGCCGCTTTGCCAAGCAGGTTAACCACCCCGGCAGCAATATTCCCGCACGCCCGTTTATGACCCTGCAACCGGAGGACGAAAAGGCCCTATCCGATGCGGTGGCGGAATATCTGGCACAGGCCATTCAGGGGCGGTAATCATGCCTGCCTGAAAAATGCCGAAAAACAGCCCGAAAACGCCCTAACCCATACTTACCCCTACCCATCGCCTGAAAATCAATCCTGCGCGCGTTTGAACACCTTTTGAACACTATCCCACGCGTATCTCTGCAAGTACATTTCCCTTCCCTAGAAATTCATCTGTCTGACATAGGCCAAGCTTTGACGAGGGCGCGGCTGCCGCACAATGCGGGCTATGGACACCAAAACCCTTCTTGCCGCCTTATCCGCCGCCCATGTCGGCGGTTCGGACGGCTTAATCAAAATCGTACCCAAAGGCCAATTCGCACCGGTTGACGGCCGCACCGATACGGGTGTGCCGCACTGGACGATGTCTGCCGATTTGGCACAGCAAATCATTGCCGCCTTTGACGCCGCGCAAACCGACCTTGTGGTCGACTACGAACACGCCACGCTGAAAGCCGCCGAAACGGGGCAGCAAAACCCTGCCGCCGGCTGGATCAGCAAATATGTATGGGATGACGAGCGCGGCCTGATGGGCGAAGTGAAATGGACGCAACGCGCCAAAGACATGATAGACAGCGGCGAATACCGCTATCTGTCGCCGGTACTCGAATACGACACGCTGGGCAATGTACGCGGGCTGCACAGTGTGGCGTTGACCAATTCGCCCGCACTGGACGGCATGGCTCTGGCTGCATTGAGCCGCCAAAACTCTATCAACCCCAAACAGGAAACAAGTATGAACAAGGAAGCTTTAATCAAGCTCTTGGGCTTGGCGGCGGATGCCGACGACAAAGCCATCGAAGCGGCTTTGGCCGAAGCACAGGAAAAGCTGGGCGGTAAAACGCTTGCCGAAGCACTGGCCGCACCCAAAGAAGAACCGCAAGGTAGCGAAGGCGATAAAGGCGATGCCGGCAAACCCGAAGACAAGCCGCAAGGCGGCAATGCCGACGACGGCGAGGTAGCCGAACTCAAAGCGCAAGTGGCCGCGTTGAGCAAAAAAGTGATTGCAATGGAAGTGGGCGGTACTTCAGACGGCCTGATCCGTGCCGCGCTTTCAGACGGCCGCCTGTTGCCGCATCAAGAAGCATCGGCGCGCCAACTGGCCGCCAAAGACCCTGAAGCGTTTAAAGCCCTGATTGACGGCAGCTTGGCACTGGCCGCTTTGAGCAAAACGCAGACCGGCGGCAAAGGCGGCGCAGACGGTACGTCCGCGCTGACCGCCGAAGAAGCAGCCGTCGCCGCGCAATTGGGCATCTCTGCCGAAGATTATGCGAAGGCCAAGTAATCCGATAAAGGAAAAGACAACATGATTATCACACCAGACACCTTAAAAGCCCTGTTCACCGGCTTTAAAAAGAATTTCCAAGACGGCCTGAAAATGGCGGAAAGCCAATACAAGGAAATCGCCACCGTCATTCCGTCTTCCACTGCGTCCAATACTTACGGCTGGCTCGGCCAATGGCCCGCTTTCCGCGAATGGGTGGGCGACCGCGTATTCCAAGATATGAAGGCGCACGGCTATGCCATCACCAACAAGCATTTTGAAAGCTCGGTCAAGGTCAACCGCAACGACATCGAAGACGACAACGTCGGCATTTACGCGCCGATGATGACCGAGATGGGCCGTGCTTCGGCGGTGCATCCCGACGAATTGGTGTTTGCCTTGCTGAAAAACGCACACGCCACGTTGTGTTACGACGGTCAGAACTTCTTTGATACCGACCATCCCGTGTATGAAAAAGTGGACGGCACCGGTCAAGCCAGTACCGTATCCAATATTTTCGCCGGCAGCGAAGCGGCCTGGTATCTGCTGGACACTACCCGTGCCCTGAAACCGTTGATTTACCAAGAGCGTAAAGCGAAGCAGTTTACCGCCATGACCGCCGATACCGACGAAGGCGTATTCATGCGCAACGAATACCGCTACGGCGTGGACGGCCGTTGCAACGTGGGCTTGGGCTTCTGGCAGATGGCGGCGAAATCGCAAGAGAAACTGGACGCTGCCGGTTTCGAGAAAGCCTACAACGCGATGGTGAGCCTGAAAGGCGACGGCGGCAGACCGCTGGCCATCCGCCCGAATGTGCTGCTGGTACCGCCTGCTTTGGAAAATGCGGCCAAAGAGCTGGTGGAAGGCGACCGCCTGGCCAACGGCGCGTACAACCCGAACAAAGGCAAGGCGAAAGTCATCGTATCGCCTTGGTTGCTGTAACGAACAGGCGGACACCGCCCGCCGGAAGGGATAGAAAATGGCAAAAGAAAAAAACGGACAGGAAGTTGGCGCGACCGTCGATGTCCAACCGGAAGAGGTAACCGTAACCGCTGCCTTACAGGCCGAGATTGAAGCCTTGAGAGCCGAATTAGACAAAGCCAATGCCGAAATTCAGGTAGCGCAGGCAGAGTTGGCCGCCGCGCAAGAGCGCAATGCCAAATTGGAAAGACTGCTTGAAGCCGGCCTTGCACCCGGCGGCATTTCAGACGGCGAAACTTTGACACCTGAAGCGGAAGCCGCCTTTTACACCGGCAGCGGAGCACCCGCCGCAGATGCCGAAGTGGTGGCGATTAAGAGCAAACACGGCCATGCGTTTTTCCGCGCCGGCTACCATGTACAGCCGAACTGGACGTTTGTGCGCCGTGCCGACTTCGAACCCGCCGACTTTGAGCGCCTGATTGGCGACCGTATGGTTGAAGCGCGCGAAGCCCTGCCGACGGACGCATCATGAGCTACGCCGCCGTTGCCGATTTGGTGGCGCGTTTCGGCGAAGCCACCATCACCGGCCTGACCGACTTGTCCCGCAAGGGCGCGGTGGACGAAACCGTCGCACAGCAGGCTTTGGATGATGCCGCCGCCGAAATCGACGGCTATCTGATGAACCGCTATACCCTGCCTCTGCCCAAGCCGCTGCGCATCTTAACCGTGTATTGCTGCGATATTGCGGTGTACCGCCTGTGTACCGGCAAACGGCAGCTTACCGAAGACATTGTGCACCGCTATGAAGCGGCAGTGAAATTCCTGCAACTGGTGGCGGCGGGGAAAGTCGGCTTGGGCGTTACCGAACCCGCAGGCGAAAAGCCCGCCGTACAAGGCAACGGCGTGATGTTTACCACACAGGAAAAGGTGTTCGGTCGTGATAGCGTCTATTGAACAAGCCATCAGGCAGCGGCTTTCAGACGGCCTCGGCCAAATGGTAACGGGTGTCTTTACTTACGGCGGCGAGTTCGACGGCGAAGGTTTGGCGCAGGTGGTCAACCAGTTCCCCGCCGTGTGGGTCATGTTTGCCGGCATCAAAGACACCATCCGCCACGATACGCGCGGCAGCCGTTTTAAAGCGATTGGCCAATTCACGGTATTGGTGGGAGACCGTGCCAGCGGCAGCGAAGCAGACAGCCGTTTCGGCGGCCTGCACCGCCATGATGTCGGCACCTACCGCCTGATGCAGACCTGCCGCCACCTGCTGACCAATCAATCGCTGGGCTTACAGATAGACCGTCTGCAACCGGGGGCGGCCAAAAGCCTGTTCAGCCGCCAAATGGAGCAAGACGCCGTTAGTGTGTTTGCGCTGGAATTTGAAACGTATTGGTTTGAAGACGCGCTGCAAGACGGCGATTGGCCGCGGCCTGCGGTTTCAGACGGCCAACAGGCGAAAGTATATGCCGACGTATCCGAATACCAAGGCCGCACCGAACCCGAACATCCCGACTTTAAAGGCGTGAACCTTGAATTGCGTATCCCGCCGAAAACCCCCGACCAACCCGCCGATATGGCGGCCACCGTTGAAACCAAGGTGAAACCATGAACGAAACCATTAAAGTACGCGCCGCCGACGGCCTGCAAGTGCCGCTGGCCGGTAAACCACATGAATACATTACCGACCAAGAAACCGTTACCGTACCCGATGCCGCCTATTACCGCCGCTGTATCGAATACGGCGACCTTGTGGTCGTAACCGAAGACACCCAACCCGCGAAAGGCAGCAAATAATGGCATCCGCAAACATCAATTTCGAAAAAATCCCCGCCAGCACCCGCAAGCCGGGCGTGTACGCCGAGTGGAACACCAAGCTGGCCGTGCGCAACCTGCCCACCAACAAACAGCGCGTGTTGATTGTGGCGCAGCACAACAATCCCGCTTTGGGTGAGCTTACCGAGCTGGAAAACGTGTTTTCCGCCGCCGATGCGGCCGCCAAATACGGCGCAGGCAGCATGGCGCACCTAATGGTTACCGCCGCGATTAAAGCCTATGCCTATGCCGATTTAAGCCTGATTACCGTAGCCGACAACAAGGCCGGAGTGGCCGCCGGCGGTAAAATCACCTTAAGCGGTACTGCCAATACCCAAGGCGTGTTGCGTGTGAGCATTGCCAATGCTGACACTTTAACCATCGGCATCGGCGCCGAAGACACCGCAGCCACCGTTGCCGCCGCCGTCAAAGCCGCCATCGATGCCGTGCCCGATTTGCCGGTTACCGCCACCGTTGCCGAAGCAGTGGTGACGCTTACCGCCAAAAACAAAGGTACGGCCGGCAACGCCATCCGCATCAAAACCAGCAATACCGCCGAAGGCATTACCGCCGCCGTTACCGCCATGACGGGCGGCGATGCCAACCCCGATATTGCCGCCGCGCTCAATGCCGTAGTCGCCGAAGGCCACCACATCATCGCCTGCGGTATCAACGACGAAACCAACCTGCTGAAACTGCGTGCCCATTTGGATACCGTAGCCAGCCCGATGGAAAAACGCTGGGCAATATGCGTATACGGCCAAACCGGTACGCTGGCGCAAGCCACCACCTTGGCAGGCCGTCTGAACCACGGCCATATCGTCAGCGCGTGGTATCGCGGCACCCCCAGCCTGCCTTGCGAGCTGGCCGCCGCCTTTGCCGCTGTGATGGCGAGCGAAGAAGACCCCGCCCGCCCGTTGAACACGCTGGCATTAAACAGCATCGGCGTGTGCGAAAGCAAAGACAAAACCATGCGCACCGAGCAGGAAAACGCCCTTTATAACGGTGTTACCCCGATTGAAACCAGTCCGGCCGGTACGCAGGCGCAAATCGTGCGCGCCATCACCACCTACACCAAAACCGCCAACGGCACGGCAGACGAAAGCCTGCTGGACGTAACCACCGTGCGCACCCTGATTTATGTAAGCCGCGCCTGCGTCGACCGCATCGCCCTAAGATTCCCGCGCGACAAATTGAGCGACCGCACCCCGCCGCGCGTGCGCAGCGAACTGATTGACGTATTGATGTGCTGCGAAGAGCTGGAAATTTTGGAGCGCGTGGAAGAAAACCTGCCGAAACTGATTGTGGAACGCGACCTGCAAAACACCGGCATGTTGAACTGCCGCATTCCCAGCGATGTCGTCAACGGCCTGCATGTAGTAGGTATGGTTGTAGATTTATATTTGTAAGAAAGGCTGAAACATGAGTACCGAATACGTTGGCAGCGTCATCCTCTATCTGGGCGCGAACGAAGTCCAAGTAACCAAAATCGACGTGAAAGACAACACCGGCAAAAAGCCCGTAAAAACCATGAACCGCACCCGCCGCGTCAAAGGCTTTACCCGCGGCGTCGGCCAATACGACATTACCTTTACCGCCGTGGTGCCGACCGACGGCACGGCGGTGGACTGGGCAAAGATCGACGACGCCAAAATCAGCCTAGTTCCCGACGTGGAAGGCGCGCGCCCGACATCGTACCTCGGCTTCTGCGCCACCGAAGCGGGTGACAGCTATACCGTAGATAATGAGCTGGTGGTGGATGTGACCGGTTTTGCGATTCGGAAGGTGTTGGAGTAAAGATTTTCTTGTTAACAGAAGCCGCTGAAGCGGCTTCTGTTGTTTTTATTACACTGTTTTTAATAAAATTCAATTTTTCAAGTAAAATACTTGAATTTTAAAAAAGCCTTTGATATTATTTAGCCACGTTGAATGTGGCAGTAATGCTGCAAACACATGAAAAGGAGCTTGAACAATGGGACTGACTAAATTCGGCGCAGCCGTTCGTGAGGCTCGTCGTCAAACTAAACAAACTCTGCAAACGATGGCTGCTACATTAGGTACTTCTCCTGCTTTTTTGAGTGCTATTGAAACTGGTCGTAGTAAAGTGCCAATGGATTTTGTTAAAAAGGTTGAAGATTTTTTTGAAAACTTAGGCCAACCAATAGACGGTTTAAAGCAAAAAGCGATGGTTTCTAATGAGAATGTATCGTTAAGCGGCTTAAGCCTGCAACAACAAATGCTGGTGGCTGGTTTTGCCAGTTCAGACTTCAGCAAAGAGCAATTGGACAAATTTGCTGAATTATTAAGAACCATTCATCATAAAGATTCACAGAAAGAAGGGGATGATGCAGCAAACTAATTATTCAATGCGTGGTGTGCGTGTGGGAATGTTAAGCGAAGAAACGATTCAGTTTTTTGCAAACGAAGCTGCCAAATTTTTGGTAGTAGATAAGCGTACTCGTAAAAAAATGGATGCATTTATGGAAATGCTGGAAGAGTATGGCATTGTAATTGATGTTGTTGCTGATTCTGAATGGCTAGTCATTACCAACGCAATGTGCCATAACGGAACGATTCTGATGCCTAATAGCCTCTATACTCGCATTTGCAATGGCGAGGACGAGGCTATCTTTATTTTCTTTCATGAATTGGGGCATTTGCTTTTAGGGCATAAAGCCATGTTGCATTATAGTGAAGTTCTTCCCACGAAACAGGAAGATTCAGAATGGCAAGCTGATGAGTTTGCAAAATGTATTTTAAGAAACATGGGAATTAAATATGTACCAGAACAGTTAAGCTTACGATTTTAAAAAGAGAAATGACTTGGAATGTTGGCGCATCCCAAGCCATTATTGTGGTGTACTAGCATACTTCCAATATGCTGTACAAGTGTAGTTCTCCATCCGCTAACTGCAAACAGATTTCAAAGAGAAATACTTGAAAGGGACTTGAGTATATATTTTTCAGATTTGTTTGTCCACGAAAAGCGAAGTGATGGCCACCATTTTTACAATTGGAGGTGCCATTATGGCTATGACTAAGGCTCCCGTTACCCCCGACTTGGTGGACGATACAGGTGCATACATTTTTAGAAAGTCTTTTACCACCAAAAGTGGTAAGAAAATTGTTTCTAAAAATGGGAAGCCATTTAAAATTCCTGTGAAAGTTTAGGAATATATAAGCCCCGCTAAGCGGGGTTTTTTCATTACTGACGCGTGTTTAGTCGCCCATCTCATCTCCTTAAGTGACAATTAAGCCTTGATTTATACAAGGTTTAACCAACGTTTAAGGGCTTTTTTATGTCTGAATTTTCCCCCGAACTCACCCGCGCTATCGAAGATTACGAATTACGCGTTTCTCCCGACCTGAAAACCGTTGCCGGCCGTCTGAAATACGGCATCGGTGTGATTGATGGCGAAATGCACCATGATTTTTCCATGCACCTTTTAACCGTGCGCGAGGACATGGCGATTGATCCGCAACTTGAAGGCCAGCCGCGGCTGGTTGCCGCCTATGCCGCGTCACTGGATAAATTGGGTGGTTTAACAGCCGAATCTTTGACACCTGATTTGCTGCTTGATGAGATGGCTGCTGCTGACTTTGACGCGCTGTACTGGGCGCAAGAGCTGCTGCAAAAAAAGCGGCTTTGCCCGCACCCCGCGCCGACCGTTACCGATACGCCGTCTTAAAACTCGGCCGATACGGCATCACGCCCGCCCAAATCGACGGCATGACCCAACCCGAACTGGAAGGCTGGTTAAAACAGGCCGACTTAATCGAGCGCGGCCGTGCCGCGCCGGTAGTGATGCCGTGGTTTATTCCTGCGAACGTCAAACCATCTGCCGCCACGGGCGGTCAGACCCAAACCTTTATCAGCAAGCGTAAGAAAAAATGAGCCAGCATAGTGTAGAACTGGTTGCTAAGTTTAAGGACAACGCCACGCCCGGCCTCCGCCGTTTGGCGGCGGAAGCGGAAAAAACAGGCAGCCGGCAGTTGCAGAAAGCCGCAGCAGTCAAGCTGAAACATCAAGAGATGTACAGCGCTACCGCCCGTTTGGGCATCCGTACTGAACACCAAATCCGCCGTGAAATCCAACAAACGCAGGCGGCTTACAACCGTTTGGCCAAAAGCGGCATGGCTTCGCAACGCGAACTGGCGAGGGCTGCACAGATAACGCGCAGCCGTGTACGCGAGCTGACTGCCGAAATCAACGGCGGTGCAAGCCGTTTGCAACGTATCGGTTCGGGAGTCCGGACAATCGGGCGCGGTGTGGCCGGCGTGGCGGCGGGTGCGGCGGCAGGAGCTTATGTATTGGCGCAGCCGGTCAACCGGACGATGGACTTTGACACATCATTGCGTCATGCCGCCAATACCATGTATGCAGGCAAGAGCATGGCCGAGAAGCGCGCAGGTATGGAGGAAATCAAGAAATCGGTCATGGATGCCGCCTATGTCGGCGGAACGACGCGTGATGCCGCTTTGGAAGCCATGAATACAATGGTGGCCAGCGGAGCGATGAGCGACGAAGCCGTGAAAAAACTGCTGCCGACCGTTATGAAAACCGCCACCGCCGCCAATACGGAAGGAAACGATATTGCCAACATCGTAACCAAGGCGTTGCAGGCGGGGTTTAAAGAGGCGGATATTCCGTCGCTGCTTGACCGTGCGTTGCAATCGGGCGCGGACGGCGGTTTTGAATTGAAAGACATGTCGCGCTGGCTGCCGCAGCAGTTGGCTGCAATGAAAAACGCCGGTATGGGCGCGACGCTGGATAATTTTTCCAGCCTGCTCAATGCCAACCAATTGTCGTTTATGACGGCGGGCAGTACCGACGAAGCCGGCAACAACTTAGTCAACCTGCTGGCAAAAATCAACAGTCAGGATATTGTGACCAAAGCCAAAAAAATTACCATCAACGGCAAAGAAGGTTTCGATTTCACCGCTAGCATGAACAAACGGCAGGCAGCAGGCATGAACTCGCTTGATGCGCTGGTGGACATTGTCGGAGAAATCACGGCCAAGGATAAGAAGTCCGCCGCTCTGATGAAACAGATTAATGCCGCGCAAGGCGATGAAGCCAAGCTGGCTTTGCTGGAAAACCAAAAGGCCTTGGTAGACGGCACTGCCATCGGGAAGCTGGTTTCCGACCGTCAGGCATTGATGGCATTGCTGGCATTGGTCAACAACAAACAGGAACTCACCCGCCTGCAAGCAGGCCAGACAAATGCGGCGGGTGCGGTGGACGGTGCATACGGATTCGTCGCCGAAGGTTCGGGGTTTAAAAAATCCCAATTCTCCCTCGCCAAATCAGAAGCCGAATACGGCGCATTTGAAAAATTCAGCGACCGCATCGGCGGCGGCCGGTACAAGCTCTATGTTTGGGGGCGGCGGCCTGCTTTCCAAACTGTTCGGCGGAAGCAGCAGAACCTTACAGGCGGGCCGTCTGATGCCCTCGGCCTCCTCGCTAGGCCCCGTCGCGCTCGGTGCGACACCGTTGGCCGTAATGGGCGGGGCAACCCATTTGGCGGGGCAGCGCGACAAATATGCGGAATGGTCAAAACCGTTTGCTAAATTATCGTCTTGGCTGGAAAGTATCCTGCCTGATTTTTCAGCGGGGGCGAAAGCCGAATATCTGCGCAAACGTGAAGAACTGGGCGGCAATAATGCCCCGCTCGATAGTCCTGTTTTAAAAGAGAGTATGGCGCAGCTTAACCAATCGGCACAAACCAACCAGCAGGCAAGCCAGCAGTATGTGCAGGCGGCGGCGGAGAATCAGGCGGCAACGGCGCAGATTACCGGCGCGGCGGCACAGATGACGGCTGCTGCCGCACAAATGCAGGCGGCGGCAGGCAAGCCGATTCCGATTACCGTTACTGTGCAAAACGGCAACATTATGGCCTATGTGAATCAGGCAGTAGAACGCAACAGTAGGAAAAATTAATGGCTTGGAAAGACACTTTACTGGATGCGGGCTTCAAGGGCGTTACCTTTGACGTCATCGACGACACGCTGCGCGGCACCCACGCGCTGGCGGAACACGAATACCCGTTCGTACAGGGCGCGGACATCGAAGATACGGGTGTATCTGCGATGGATATGGCCTTGACCGCCGTATTGTGGGGTGAAGATTACGAAGGCCGCCTGCAAAACCTGCTGAACGTATTGTGCGAAACGGGCGCGGGCGAATTGATCCACCCGATTTACGGCAGCGTGCCAGATTGCGTAGTGGCGGATTTCGAGGTCGCGCACAACGAAGAAAACCCCGACTACTGCACCGTGCGGATGACCTTTAAGCAAAGTGTCAAAGCCGCGCCGTTTTTCGACCGCGACTTGCCGATAGCCTTGGCCGACGAAGTGGATTTCCTTGCCGACTTGGCCGCATGGCAGGGCTTCGAGGTGTTTCAGACGGCCTTAAACAAAATTCAGAAAGCGCAAAGCCGCTGGAATGCTTTTCATGCCACGGTATTAATGGTGGTGGGCGTATTGTATGGGCAGGTAAACGGCATCTTCACCGGCGGCCTGAACCTGCTGAACAGCCCGCGCGTATTGGTGGCGGAGCTGAAATCTGTGTTTGGTGCGCTGGCCAATATGCACAATGTCGGTAAAAGCGGGCTGGACGGCTGGCGCGACATGGTGGGCGGCGTATCTAAAGCGGCCGCTACGCCGTGGCAGGTCAGCCGCGGAACCGAAGGCAGTGTGGCGGCGGTAGATTTAATCCAACGCGCCAAGCCCGAAGATGTGGCTGCCTTTACCGCGCTTACCGCCACCGTTGGCGCGTGTGCGCTGGCCGAACAAGCCGCCGATATTTTGGCTGTACAACTGAACGAGCCGACTTTGACGCCTGTGGAAATCTCGCGTCTGCTGGCCGATACCCGTGCCGCCTTGCAGCGTGCTTTGGCCGCCCAGCGCATCTTGGCCATGATGCTGGCGGATGAAACCAAAGCCGACAAGCTGGCCTATTGCCTGCTGCGGCTGTATCAAACACCGGTAGACAGTGCCGATGATGTGTACCAACGCATCGAAGTGGCCGGGCTGCTGCCGCAAGCCCCTTATCTGGAAACTGCCGCCGCGCTTACCGAAAGTCTGCGCAATACGGCGCATAAACTGCAAAAACAGGCGTTTACAGTCATCAATATGAAGCCGCCGCTGGTACAGAAAACCGTCACCTGCGATATCGGCCTGCACCTGCTGGCCTTTGAGTGGTACGGCGACTACAGCCGCTTTGGCGAACTCTTGCGCCTGAATCCGCAAATCCGCCACCCGAATTTTATTGAGAAAGGCACGGTACTGAATGCCTACGCCAGATAACACCGTTACGCTGCTGATTAACGGTAAAACACACGGCCAATGGACGAATTACGACATTGTTTCCGACCTGCTCACCCCCGCCGATGACTTTTCAGTCATGCTCGGCCGCCCCGTCGATGCCAAACCCGATGCGGTGCGGGCGGGCGACAAGGTGGAAGTGCGTGTGGGCGGCGATACGGTATTGAGCGGCCGCATAGACCGCGTGCAGACCGTTACCGAAAAAGGCGGCAAAACCTTAACCATACAAGGCCGCGACGATGCGGGCGTGCTATTGGACTGCTCCGCCCCGCTGTTTAACGCGCAAGATATGGATTTAAACCAAATCATCGAAAAAATCGTCAAGCCTTTGGGTTTGGCCAAAATCCGCATTGATGCCGCCAAAACCGACAAAACCCACAAAGTGCAGATCGAGCCGGGCAGCCGCGCGTGGGACGCCCTGCTGGAATATGCCGAGGCAAACGGTTTGTGGCCGTGGCTGGAGCCGGACGGCACGCTGGTAGTCGGCGGTCCCGATTACACCGCCGCACCGGTGGCCGAACTGGTTTTACGGACCAACGGCCAAAACAACAACATCAAGCGTCTGGAAGTAAACCGCGATATGGCGGCACGGTACAGCGAAGTTACCGTATTGGCGCAAAGCCACAGCGGCAAAAACAACATCAAAGCCACCGCCAAAGACGAATCCGTCAAACTGCACCGCCCCCTAATCGTCACCGAGCCGGACATCGACAGTCAGGCTCAAGCGCAGCGCAAGGCGAAAAAGCGGCTGGCCGACAGCAGGCTGGAAGGCTTAACAATTACCGCCACCGTACAAGGCCACCGCACTGACGACGGTACCTTGTGGCAGCCCGGTCAGCGCATCAACGTATTGAGCGAACCGGACGGCATCGACGCGGTGTATTTCCTGATGGCGAGAACCTTCATCGGCGGTCGCGGCCAACCCACCGAAACCGTGCTGACACTGAAAGAGGACGGCGCATGGGTATTGGATGCCGACCCGCCGAAGAAATCGGGCAAAACCAAAAGGCCGTCTGAAAGCCGCAAAGCCAACGGCCACGCAGCCGCCAAACCGAAAAAACGCCGCCAAGCCAAGCAGGCCGGACAGGAATTGCAGGTGATTTAAATGGATGCAAAAACCATAGACAACCGTATCCGACGGGCATTTAACGGCATCCGCCAAGCCTTCCGCGGCAAAATCGCCCGCGTCAAAGCAGCCGGCGGCGTGCAGCAAATCCAAGTGGAAGGTTTGGAAGGCGAAACCGTGCAGGACTTGGAACACGCCGAAAACTTCGGTTTTACGTCGAACCCGCCCGCAGGCAGCGATTGCGTCGTCGTACCGTTGGGCGGCAAAACCAGCCACGGCATCATCGTCACCACCACCAACGGCGCATACCGCATTACCGGCCTTGCCGAAGGCGAAACGGCGGTTTACAACGCCGACGGTGCCAAGATGGTGTTAAAGAAAGGCCGGATTATCGAAATTGACTGCGAAACGCTGAATATCAAAGCACCGGGCGGCGTGAATATTGACGCGCCCAATGTAGGCTGCACCGCGCAGATTACCGCCGAGGGTCAAATCAACGGCAACGGCGGCATGGCAGTGAAAGGCGGCAGCGGCACATCATTTACCGGCAATGTGCAGATGGTCGGCGATTTGGACACTACCGGCAAACTGACCAACAACGGCAAAAATGTCGGCTCCGACCACAAACACAACGGCGACAGCGGCGGCACGACATCCGACCCGCTGTAATTCAGACGGCCTGACATCCATCAAACCAAACTCCAAGCGTCCTTACCTGAAAATAAAGGTATGGACGCTTTACTTAATCCCCAAACGGGCGGCTATGTGGTCAACCAATCCGCCCAATCCATCGAAAACGAGTTGTATATCCGCTTGGTCACGCCCTTGGGCAGTTACTGGGCAGACCGCACGCTCGGCAGCCGCCTGCACGAATTGCGCCGCCAAAAGCATTTAAAGCGCATCGAAGTACTGGCCAAACAGTACGCCGAGCAAGCCTTGCAGCCCGTGATTCAGTCCAAACGCGCCCAATCCATCCAAGTAACCGCATCCGCCCCGCAGCACGGCTGGCTGAAGCTGCATATTGAAGCCGTCGATGCCGCGGGCGATACAGTAACCCTGAACCACAAGGTAGCCGTGATATGACGCAGGCACTGAATTTAGAACAAATCCGCGCCAACTATCTGCGCGACCTGCAAAACCAAAACCCTGCCGCCCATGTACACGCGGGCAGCGACAACCATGTACGCGCCACCGCCATTGCCGCAGTGGGCGAAGGCCAATACCAGCATCAGGAGTGGATTTTGCGCCAAGCCTTTGCCGATACCGCAGACAGCGCCTACCTAGAAAAACATGCCGCTAAATACGGCATCTACCGAAAAACCGCCACCTTCGCGGGCGGCAAGGTGCGTGTTCGCGGCGCGGTCGGCGCAACGGTGCCGGTTGGCCAACAGATCAATGTGGGCGATAAGGTGTATTTAACCGCCGAATCCGCCGTTATCAGTGCGCTTGGAAGTGCCGAAATAGCCGTTATCGCCACTGTTGCGGGTAGTGCTCAAAATCAAACCGCCGAAACCGCGGCTACGCTGCAAAGCGTACCTGCGGGGATTGACAGTTCCGCCGTCTAACGATGGTCGGCGGTACAGATGCCGAAAGCGATGAGAGCCTGTTGGCACGATATGAAGAACGTCTGCGCCGACCCGCTGCGGGCGGTAATCAATACGACTTCCGCAATTGGTGCTTGGAAGTACCGGGTGTGGTTGATGCCTTTATCTACCCTTTGCGTCGCGGCAACGGCTTTGTCGATGCCGTCATTTTGGGTGAAAACGGTATCCCCAGCGCAGAAACACTGGCCGCCGTACAAGCTCATGTCGATGCGGTGCGACCTGTTACCCGTAAAAACGGCTTTCTAGCCCTTGCGCCCAGTATCCAGACCGTGAATGTGGCCGTCACCATTACCTTAAGCAGCGGCACGGATACCGATACGGCCACCGCTGCCATCAAATCAGCTGTAAACGCCTATTTTGATGCCTTAAAGCCCGGAGACCCCCTAATTAAAAGCCAGTTGGAAACCTTAATCAGCGAAGTGTACGGCGTGCGTGACCGTGTCTTAACCACCCCTGTGGGCAATATCAAGCCTCAGGAGAGTGCCGAAGACATTTACTGGCTGCGCCCGGGCAGTATTAACGTGGAGTACACCACGTGATCCATCAAACCTTACTCGCCGCCATGCGTCCGCCCGTCAGCTACGACACCGTAGGAGAAACGGCAGAAATCAAAGCCGAAGCGGGTGTGTTTGATATTGTGGCCGACCATGCGGAAGGAGTGAAAAATGCGCCGTTCCCTGATGCGGAAAACGATTACCTGTACCGCTGGGAAGAGCTGCTCGCCATCACCCCGCCCGCAGGAGCCAATACCCAACAACGTACTGATGCCGTGCTGGCCAAACTCAATGCCTTGGGCGGTTTGAGTATTGCCTACTTTACCGCCATCGCCGAATCGGCAGGCTACACCGTCACCATTTACGAAGAAGACCAATTCCGCGCAGGTGAAAGCTGTGCGGGTGATTGTTTGAATACCGAAGACGCCATCTGGCGTTGGTGCGTCGACATCGCCGACGGCAAAGCCACCGCCTATATTTTCCGAGCCGGTCAAAGCCGTGCGGGCGACCGCATCAGTGTGTACACCGACCCGATTATCGAAACGATGTTTGAAGAATTAAAACCGGCATGGACGTATTGCCGCTTTGAATATGAAGAAGAGGTATAAAAATGGACTTAATCCAAACCCCGAATAAGCAATTTGTCGACGGCGACCGCCGCACGCCCGGTACTCCCGTACCCGCATGGTGGCTGAACCAGTTACAAGGCGAGTTGTACAGCATTTTAAACGCGGTTGGCATTGAGCCTAACAAAGCCGACCATGCCCAAGTCTTATCGGCCATTAAAACGTTGGCCGCCGATGCTTCGCAGGTTGCCAGTATCGATGCTCTGCGTAAATACAGCGGCACAGGCTATGTGAACGTCAACGCCTATCACGCCAATACAACAGTGGGCGGCGGCGTGTTTGTGGCGGATAAAGCCGATAAATCTACCGCTGATAACGGCTGTACCGTTATTGTTTCTACCGACGGCACGCGCTGGAAGCGTGTGTTTTCAGGGATGCTTAACCTGCATGATTTTGGATATGTGGCCAGCAAAAACAATGCACTATCCACTTTGAATGCCGCTGAATCTGCCGCGCTTGACGTAGTTGTTGATTGCTTGGGTTTGTCAATTGATACGGGTAATACCTACCCGCAAAAAAACAAATACACAAACGGCAAGTTTGTGATTAACGGCAAAACTGTCGATGTTCAATACCAGCCTATCAGAAGCGGTATCGGTCGATTCATCTCCGGAACTGGTGCAGCAGCCAACCTCAAATCGAATGAATGGACTGGCGCGGGTTTAATCGTTATTGGCGAAGGCGCAATGGAGCAGATGGAGAAATGTGTTTCCTCAATCGCTATTGGCGACCGTGCGCAGGGCTTTTCTAAAGTAAGCAGGGACAACATCGCCATTGGGGCCGACAGCCTGATTAATGTGCAGGCCGCTACTGAATGGTACGACCAGTCACGCATGGAAGGCACGCGCAACATCGGTATTGGTGGTAATGCAGGACGCGGCATCACCAGCGGTTACTCTAATGTGTCAATCGGGCGCAATGCCGGACAGGGATTGGGTGAAGGCTCGTCAAATATTGCACTTGGCGCAGGCGCGATGGCTGGTACTGCTCCAGTCGGTTTTAGTGGCGACATTGAAGTTTTTTGGCCGTCTTCGACCTCAAGAACAATCGCAATCGGCGAGGCTGTCTTGCAAACATATCAGGGCCGCGCCGCTCAAACCGCAATTGGTGCCAATGCGGCGCGAAATACAAAAAAGGCCGAAAAAGTTACCGCAATCGGTTCTGCCGCGATGGAGAATCTTGAGCGAAACCGCGCCCCAAATGGCGGAGATGTTGTCTGGACGGGAACGGAAGCAGGTACCTACGCCCAATCTGGAAAAAACATCACGCTTACATTTCCCAACATTCGCGGTGCGCAAGCGACTTATTGGGTGGGCATCCGCCTTACATCAGGCACGGCGCAAACCTTACAAAACGACGTCGTACCGGCTCAGGTCGTATCAGTGAATGGCAATACATTAATCATCCAAAGCTCAAAAGAGCTGACCGCCACCGGCGCGGCCGAACTGAAATACGTTTATTCTGTAAATTCAACCGCTACTAAAAACGAAGAGTTGACCATCATCGGCGCGAACGCCATGAATAAGGCATTGACCGCAGGATACTCAACTATCATCGGCGTAGATGCCGCGTTGTTGGGAGACAATTATCAAAAAACAACCGCAATCGGCGCATCATCTTTACGAACAGGTAGTCATATTTCCACAACTGCTATTGGGTATTGGGTAATCCCTTTGGCAAGTAGTGAGAAATGTGTTGCCATTGGAGATAGTGCGGGCTATCGGAACGTTCAAGGCGACTTTTTGACTGGGAAAATAACAAACTCCATCGCCATCGGATATGGCGCAAGAATAAACGGCGATAACGAAATCCAAATCGGTACGACAGGGCAAACTTTATATGCTCCAACCGCGGTGAACATCCGTTCTGACGGCCGCGACAAAGCAGATGTTAAGCCGTTGACGAACGGTTTAGATTTTGTAATGAAGCTCAAGCCGATGACTGGCTACTACGACCGCCGGGATTCCTACGTTGACGAATTATTCAAAGACTTGCCGGCAGATGAACGAGCGGACAAAGTCCGCGAATGGTGGGCGAATCCAATCAAGGACGGCAGTCATAAAGAAGATCGGTTGCGGCATTGGTTTATTGCCCAGGACATTGCTGCGCTGGAAGATGAATATGGTCGATTGCCGATGGTAAATAAAACAAACGATACCTACACCGTCGAATACGAAACGTTCATCCCCGTTTTGACTAAAGCCATTCAGGAAATGGCCGCAAGAATTGAAACATTAGAAACCGAAATGAAGGAATCGAAAAAATGACAAGATGTGTGATTGATCAAGACGGCTTGTTCGTAGAGGAACAGTATTTTGATGACGGCCGCCAAAGCATCGAAGCTGAAATGCCTGATCTCGCACAATATCAGGCCGCCCAGTGGGATGGACAAGGTTGGAAGATAATTCCCGACTATCGCGGATGCGTAGTTTTTGCCGGTGGGCAAGAGCAGGTGTGGGATAAGTTAGGTGATTTGCCCGATGGCGTCAGCCTGACCCCGCCTGAATCGGTAAATATTGACGGCTTAAAATCCGTAAAACTCGTCGCATTAAATGCTGCCGCTCAGGCTTTTATTAACAAGCACGCCGGTATCGACAGCGTACCTGAATTTGAGTTTGCAAGCTGGGCAATTCAAGCCGCTGAAGCGAAGGCTTGGCAGGAAGATAAAGCCGCGCCAACGCCAGTGCTTGACGGCATTGCCACCGCCCGCGGTATGTCAGCAGACACGCTTAAAGCAGCGGCTTTGCGTAAAACGCTGGCTTACGAACAACTCGCCGCACATGTGGCAGGTCAACGACAAGCGCTGCAAAGCAAAATCGAAGCAGCGAAAACGCAGGCCGCGCTTGATAAGATTGCAGTCGTATTCACACTGCCGGAGGCCGTCTGAATGGTTCAAGTCTATTTGGCACTCTATAAAGGCAAAGCCGCAATCAACACCCCGCGCGATGTGGTTAAACGCATTGCCGACAGCGTTGTACGATTGGCAACATGCAGCCCGTACAGCCATTGTGAAATCGCTGTTAAGCACCCACGCGACGGCCTGTTTGATTGTTATTCGTCTAGCGCGAGAGACGGCGGGGTGCGCATTAAAACCATGCCGCTGCCTGCTGATAAATGGGACTTAATCCCGCTGCCGCAATCTGTTGCCATATCGGCCAGCCGCTTGTTCCACCGTACACACGGTGCAGGTTACGACTGGCTAGGTGCGATTGGCGTGGTACTCAAATCACCACACAGCAAAAGCCGCTGGTTTTGCAGCGAATGGTGCGCATATGTAATAGGCTACACTAACCCGTGCCGATACAGCCCGCAAACCCTGTATGCCGCGGTATCAACTAAAGATAGGCCGTCTGAGAAAATGGAGGAAACAAAGTAATTTAGAAAGTTTTAAATAAAGAGGAGCGGCGACGTGTCTGTGTTGCGAGCACCGGCACGCCAGCCAAGCAGATGTACCCTGCATTGACTTCAAGGCCGCTTTGCCTAGCTAGGCGGCGGTAATTCTAACCTAAACGGAGTTAATGCGACATGGTTTATTATCGTGAATTACGTTGTGTCTACTGCAAAAAAACTATTGGCCAAAGGCAGCGGTAACGTACAAATCAAGTGTAACCGTTGTAAAACGGTTAATACTTTCAGCTAGACAACCATTACTAAGAATGCCGTCGAGCATCATTTTAAAACTGATTTCAGAACACCAGCGAGAGTGTCGGAGAGTAAGTAAAAATGATGCAAAAATACCACTCAACGGCCCCGCTGCCATTCGTCGGACAGAAGCGATATTTCATTAAACACTTCACTAAAGTATTGTCGCAAATTCCCGCTGACGGCAAACATTGGACAATTGTAGACGTATTCGGCGGCAGCGGCCTGTTGGCGCACGTTGCAAAACGTATCAAACCGCAGGCGCGGGTAATTTACAACGACTATGACAACTACTCAGACCGCCTGCGGCACATCCCAGATTACAACCGTTTGCGTGAACAAATCGCGCAGATAGTTGGCGGCATCCCCAAAGGCTCAAGGCTAGACCCTGAACGTACCCGATCAGTGCAACAAACAATCACTAATTTCCAAGGCCACATTGATGTGCGCGTACTTTCATCATGGCTTTTATTTAGTGCCAAACAGGCAAATTCGCTTGAACAATTGCTGGGGTTTGAGTTCTACAATAAGGTACGCCAATCCCCATACTCCATCGCTGCCGACTATTTAGACGGCCTCGAAATCACCCAGCAAGACTATAATCTTTTGATGGCTGAGCATCAGCATAACCCCAATACTCTGCTGGTATTAGACCCGCCTTATGTGTCCACTGCTCAGGGTGCGTATGCCGCTGATAAATACTTTAATATGGTTAGCTTCCTGCGTATGATTCAGTATATGCGCCCACCGTTTATCCTATTTAGCTCCACCCGTAGCGAGGCGCTGGACTACTTCCAATTTTTGCAAGAGTGCGAACCGGACAAATACCGGCGCTTCAGCGGCTACAATATCGTTTCACTAGATGCCAAGATGGGCAAAGGAATCGAGTATCAGGACAATATGATTTATAAAATAGATTAACCCGCCTAAACGGCGGGCGGTATCAAAGTTCCACCTTATAGCGCGGCCTAACTAGGTGTCAAAGATTTTCCGAAAAGGTGCTAAAGTTCGCGCCGCCTTATAAACTGCACCCGTTTTCGGGTGCAGTTTTTTATTGCGGATTGGGACGGGAATGGAAAAGGATGTGGATTTTTTATTTTAATCGGCTATACAATTGCTGCTTTCATGCCGTCTGAAGCACGTTTCAGATGGCATCGGTTTACATCAGATAAGGATAAAAATGGGTATTTACGATTTTCAAATGAAAGATGCAGAAGGCAATGCGGTTGATTTGTCAGGCTATCGCGGCAAGGTTCTGCTGATTGTCAACACGGCAACGCGTTGCGGTCTGACCCCGCAATACGAGGCTTTGCAGAAGCTGTATGCACAATATACCGCAGAAGGCTTGGAGATTTTGGATTTTCCGTGCAACCAGTTCCGCGAACAGGCTCCCGAAAGCAGCGGAGAAATTGCCCAAGTGTGTATGATGAAGTTTGGCACGAAGTTTAAGATTTTCGACAAAATCGAAGTCAATGGAGCAAATACCGCGCCCTTGTATGCCTACCTGAAATCCGTCAAACCGCAAGATAAAGGCAATCATCTGTTTAAAGATTTCGTGTTGAAGCTCGCAGCTTTGGGAGAGAAGCGCGACGAAGGCGACATCAAATGGAACTTTACCAAATTCCTCGTCAACCGCGACGGCGAAGTGGTCGAGCGTTTTGCGCCTAGTGTTACGCCCGAAGAAATCGAAGCCGATATTCGGGCATTGCTGTAATCTGCCGCCGTCTTGGGAAATGCCGTCTGAAGGCTTCAGACGGCATTTGTCCGTTTGCGGGTTTATTCCGAAATATCGGCAACACCGCTTTCGGGGAAGATGGGCAAATCCGGCGGTGGGAGCAGGGTATCCAAAGTCAGGGCGGACGCATCGAGTGTGGGGTAGCCTTCAAACGCGACCGAATAACCGCTGTTTCCGTTCATACGGATTCGGGCGTGCGCGCCCAGAGGGAAAGTGATTTTGTCGGCAATGTGCCCGAAGGGAAAGCCCGTCAGCACGGGGATTTTCGCCGTGCGCGAAACATGGTTGGCAACGGCGGAAAAATCATAAGACGGATCATAGACATCTCGAATTTTTTCCATACGGAAATTGCCGAACACGATGGCGCGCTGTTTCTTCAAAATACCCGAAAGATACAGCGTATTGAGCATACGTTCGATGCGGTAGGGCTGTTCGCCGACATCTTCGAGGAACAAAATGCCGCCGTCGATGTCGGGCATATAAGGCGTGCCGGCGAGCGAGGCGAGGACGCTTAAGTTGCCGCCCCACAATATGCCTTCGGTTTCGACATCGGCGCGTTGGATATAAGGAACATCAACGGTCAGGCGGTTTTGGGTTGCACCCTTGATAAAGGCATCCATCGTAAACGCACCGGGGGCGGGTTTGCCAAAATCGCTATAAGCCATCGGGCCGGCAAAACTCATCATATTGCCTTTTGCCAACAATGCCAGCTGGACGGCGCATACGTCGCTGAATCCGAAAAACAGCGTGCCGTGTTCGCGCATCCTTGCGCCGAGCGAAGCAAAATCGATATGCGGCAGAATGCGTGCCGCACCATAACCGCCGCGCAAGCCCATCAGCACTTTAGGTGTGGCAACGCGACCGGAAGCGACATCTTGGAAATCGGCGGCACGTTGTGAGTCCGTGCCGGCAAACCGTTGGAAACGGCGGCTGCCCGCCTGTTGGTTGGTTACGGTAAAACCGGCATTGTAAAGGCGGGTTAAGGCTGTGTTGACGCGGTTGGTGTCTTCGGCAAAGCCTGACGAAGCGACAACGCGCAGAAGGTTGCCGTCCGAACTTTGACGGCGTGGCGTTTGGAGAGGCACGGTTCGGGCTTTCACAACGGAATGGAAAGAGGGAAGGGGCGAAACGGATGTGGCGGATGTGCCGCAAGCCTGAAGCAGTCCCGCGCCGATGGCGGCGGTGCAGGTTTTCAGGAAACGGCGGCGGGAGGTCGGTTCGGTCATAATTTCCCTTTCATACGGTTTCAGACGGCATCGGCGGGCTTAAAGCAGCTTTTTAAGCTGTTCCGTCCAATCTTGCGGCAGGGTCATACCGTGTTTCCGGACGGGGTTTGCCCAAATCGGTGCAGGGAAAGACGCATCGTTTTCAAAGCGGGCGATAATATGCCAATGCAGGTGCGGCACGACATTGCCCAAGCTGGCGAGGTTAATCTTGGCAGGTTGAAACACTTGGTGCATAGCGGCTTCGACTTTGTACACCATTTCCATCAATTCGCCGCGTTCCGCTGCCGAAAGGTCGGTCATTTCGGCAATATGCTTACGCCAAATGACGCGGCAGAATGCAGGCGAACCGCTATCATTATGGACGGCGATGACGCGCAGCTTGGGGGTTTGCAGCAAAACGTCTTCATTTTGCGCCGTGCAGATGGGGCAGGGTTGGGCGGTCATTTTTCCTTATTCCTGAAAGTGTTTAAAAAACGGTAGGGTAATTTCTGATATAGCGGATTAACAAAAATCAGGACAAGGCAACGAAGCCGCAGACAGTACAAATAGTACAGAACCGATTCACTTGGTGCTTCAGCACCTTAGAGAATCGTTCTCTTTGAGCTAAGGCGAGGCAACGCCGTACTGGTTTAAATTTAATCCACTATAGTTTAATTTGTCTGTCCGCATTGCCGCTAATTGTACCACTTCATCGTATTTCCTTTTCGGTTGAAACCCCGCCCTTTAGGGCGGCAGGATCAGACTTTATTTGGGAGGGGGTGTAACCCCTTCCAAATCAGGACGACACATAGGGAGGTGCTTTATGTGTCGTCCTGTGTGTTGAAACATATCGGACGCGTTTGAACAGTTGTGCGGCAAACTGTTTTAGCGGCAGGCAAGAGATGCCGTCTGAAGCCCATTGTCCGTCATTCCCACACAGGCAGTTGCTACGGTTGCTGAAGCCCCTTAGCCGTCGCGCAGGCGGTTGCTACGGTTACTAAAATCCCGTCATTCCCGCGCAGGCGGGAATCCAGTCCGTTCGGTTTCAGTTGTTTCTGATAAATCTTGCAGCGTTGGGTTTTTAGATTCCCGCTTTCGCGGGAATGACGGGGCGGTCGGATGCCGCCTGAAACTCCGTCATTCTTGCAACTTTTCGTCATTCCCGTGAAAACGGGAATCTAGAACTTCAAACTTTCAGATAATCTTTGAATATTGCCGTTGCCCGACGGTTTGGATTCCCGCTTGCGCGGGAATGACGGTAGAGCGGTTTCAGTTGCTCCCGATAAATGCCGCAATCTCAAATCCCGTCATTCCCTCAAAAACAGAAAAACAAAATCAGAAACCTAAAATCCCGTCATTCCCGCAGCTCTTCGTCATTCCCGTGAAAGCGGGAATCTAGACCTTTTAAATTTTCACACGGCTTTTGAATATTGCCGTTACCCGAAGGTCTGGATTCCCGCCTGCACGGGAATGACGGCAGAGCGGTTTCAGTTGTTTCTAAATAAATTTTTGCAGCGTTGGATTTTTAGATTCCCGCTTTCGCGGGAATGACGGGGCGGTCGGATGCCGCCTGAAACTCCGTCATTCTTGCAACTTTTCGTCATTCCCGTGAAAACGGGAATCTAGAACTTCAAACTTTCAGATAATCTTTGAATATTGCCGTTGCCCGACGTTCTGGATTCCCGCCTGCGCGGGAATGACGGTGGAGGACGATGCCGTCTGAAGCCCATTAGCGGTTTCAGACGGTATTTTTGTCGGTGCGGCAGTCAGGAAAACTGCGCCGCGCCACGGTTTGCCAAATCGTCGGCGCGTTCGTTTTCCGCGTGTCCCGCGTGTCCTTTCACCCAAGTCCAGCTGACTTGGTGCCGTCCGACCAGCGCGTCGAGTTCTTTCCACAAGTCGTCGTTTTTGACGGGCTGTTTGGCGGCGGTTTTCCAGCCGTTGCGCTTCCAACCGTGTATCCAGTTTTCCATGCCGTTTTTGACGTATTGCGAGTCGGTGCAGATGATGACGGTGCAGCGGCGTTTGAGCGATTTCAGTCCTTCGATGACGGCGGTCAGTTCCATACGGTTGTTGGTGGTTTGCGCTTCGCCGCCGAAAAGTTCTTTTTCGTGGCTGCCGTAGCGCATTAATACGCCCCAGCCGCCCGCGCCGGGATTGCCTTTGCACGCGCCGTCGGTGTAAAGGTAAACGGTTTGGTCCATTATTGTGCCTTTGTGTGGTGTCCGGCGTGATTATAAGCGGTTTGTGCGCCGTGCCGTCTGAAAGATTGCGGCGGATTAAAATAGGCATATAATGTGCAACTTTATTTTTGAATATGAAGGAGTGGATAGTGGGTCAAAGCGGCGAGTTGTTTTGTTTCGGACAGATGCCCGTATGGAAGGCGGAAAACCTGCCGGAAGTTTTGTTGTCGGGCTATTCGTCTGAGGAAGGGGAGTGGGTCTGCCTGAATGTGTTGCAGGGCGATGTCGAAGTCCGCACGCAGGACGGGGCGGCGGAGGTTTGGTCGGCAGAAAGCGGCGATTGCGTGTTTGCGCCGCAGCAGGTGTTTTCGGTCAAACCGAAAACGGACGATGCCGAAATCCGTTTGTCGCTGTATTGCGCGGCGGCAGACTATTTTCACAAAAAATACGGGATGAGTGCCACGCATTCTGCGGTCGCGGCGGCACAGGATACCGTACCGGCGGGCAGGGCGTTGGATATGGGCTGCGGACAGGGGCGCAACGCGCTGTTTCTCGGTTTGAAGGGGTTTGAAGTTACTGCAGTCGATCACAATCCCGCCGCCTTGGCAAACGTGGCGGAGCTGGCAGAGGCGGAGAGTTTGAACGTCCGCACGCTGGAATATGATTTGAACGCCGCCGCCTTGCAGGGCGAGTTTGATTATATTGTGGCAACAGTGGTGCTGATGTTCCTGATGCCGCAGCGCGTGCCTGAAGTGATTGCCGATATGCAGGCGCATACGGCGGTGGGCGGGTACAACTTAATCGTATCGGCAATGGATACGGCGGATTTCCCCTGCCCGATGCCGTTCCCCTTCAAATTTAAAGAGGGCGAGCTGAAGGATTATTATCGGGATTGGGAGCTGGTCGAATATAAAGAAGAATTGGGCGCGATGCACGCCAAAGACGAAAACGGCAATCCGATACGGTTTAAATTTGTAACCATGCTGGCGAAAAAGCCTGAATAATCCTCAAAAATGCCGTCTGAACATTTTGTTTCAGACGGCATTTTTACGGTTAGTCCCGATAGGCCCAATGATTGACCGGGCCGTGTCCCGCGCCGATTTCCAAAGGGCTTGAGATTGCCGCCGTGATGTAGGCCTTGGCAGTCTGTACGGCTTCGCAAACGTCTAAGCCTTTTGCCAACTCGGCGGTAATGCAGGCGGAAAACGTGCAGCCCGTGCCGTGCGTGTGGGCGGTCGGAAAGCGCGGGCTGTCCAATTCCAGCGTTTCGTTTTGCGTAAACAGCCAATCCGTGCAGCGTCCGCTGCTGCTGCCATTCAAATGTCCGCCTTTGATGACGACATTTTTGACACCGTAATCAAGCAGGATTTTTGCCGCACGTTCCGCATCTTTACGGTTTTCGATATGCACGCCGGTCAGGGCTTCCGCCTCGGGCAGGTTGGGGGTCAATACATCCGTATCGGGAAGCAGCAGGCGCGTCAGTGCCGCAACGGCGGAATCCTGCAACAGCGGCGCACCGCCTTTGGCAATCATCACAGGGTCGAGTACGCGCCTGCCGAAGTCGCAGTGTTTCAGCTTGTCGGCAACGCATTCGATGATTTCCGCCGTGCCGAGCATTCCTATTTTGTAGGCGCGGATGTCAAAGTCTTCCCTGATTGCTTGGATTTGTGCGGTGATGGTTTCGGTCGGGACGAGATGAACCGCCGACACGCCCAAGGTATTTTGTGCGGTAACGGCGGTGATGACGCACGTTCCGAACACGCCGCGCATCTGAAACGTTTTCAAATCCGCCTGAATGCCCGCACCGCCGCCCGAATCCGAACCGGCGATGGTAAGCGTTTGCACAAAAGAGCTTTTCATTTGTTCCTCCTTAATATTGTGTCCGATAAAAAGGGCTAATGCCTGTAAAAAAGCACGGCGATGCCGTCTGAAAACCGCAGCGCGGGGGTTTGTGGTGCATTATATGCCGTATTGCAGGACAAGGCACAGGGCAGGGCGGCGGGGTGCATCGTAGCAACTGTATTTTTGCCCGACGGGGTGAAAAATACAGTTGCTACACCCACTGATAATGAAAAAAGAGAGCAATGCCGTCTGAACCGCGTGTTGCGGCGAGCATAAACCGGCACGCTTTATTCGTCATTTCCACAAAAACAGAAACCTAAAATTCCGTCATTCCTACGAAAGCGGGAATCCAGTGTGTTCGGTTTCAGTTGTTTTTGGGTTTCGGGTGATTTCCAAATCATCATTCCCGCGCAGGCGGGAATCTAGCCCTTGGGGCAGCGGCAATATTTATAAAGCCGTCTGAAAATTCAGAAGTTCTAGATTCCCGTTTTCACGGGAATGACGAAGGGTTGTGGGAATGACGAAGTTTCAGACGGCATCGCCCCGCCCCGTCATTCCCGCATAAGCGGGAATCCAAACCATTGGGCAGAGCAGCCTTAAAGGTTATAAAAGACTCGTCATTCCCACGAAAGTGGGAATCCAGACCTGTCGGCACGGAAACTTATCGGATAAAACGGTTTCTTCAACCCTACGCTCTAGATTCCCGCTTTTGCGGGAATGACGAAGTTTCAGACGGCATCAAATGCTTTGTCAGGCTTCAGACAGCATCGTCCACCCTCTGCCGTCCTTCCCGCGCAGGCGGGAATCCAATGTGTTCGGTTTCGGTTGTTTTTGGGTTTCGGGTAATTTCCAAATCGTCATTCCCACGAAAGTGGGAATCCAGACCATTGGGCGGCGGAAATATTCAAAAGTCGTCTGAAAATTCAGAGGTTCTAGATTCCCGTTTTCACGGGAATGACGAAGGGTTGTGGGAATGACGAAGTTTTAGACGGCATTGAATACTTTGATGCTTTGGTGGGCTGAAGCCCACCCTACAATATAGAGAAAATGCCGCCAAACGGTATGGAAGCGGAAACAATGGTGGGGCTGGCTTCAGAAACAATGGTAGGGTGGGCTTCAGCCCACCGCTTTAGACGGCATCCGCGCACCGTCATTCCCGCGCAGGCGGGAATCCAGCCTTGTCGGCACGGAAACTTATCGGATAAAACGGTTTCTTCAACCCTACGCTCTAGATTCCCGTTTTCACGGGAATGACGAAGAGTGTGAGAATGACGGTTCATAAATAAAAAAACCTGCTTAAAACAAGCAGGTTTTTGAATTGGCACGCCCACGGGGATTCGAACCCCGGTTGCCGCCGTGAAAGGGCAGTGTCCTAGGCCTCTAGACGATGGGCGCGTGGGAATGGGCATTATACATACTTCTAGAAATTTAGCAATACGATGCCGTCTGAAACTTCGTCATTCCCGCGAAAGCGGGAATCTAGAATCTCCAAGTTTTCAGACAACCTTGGATTCGGATTTCAAGTGCAACACTAGTGTATTAGTGGTTGGAACAGATTCAAGAATAAAACACTTGGCGTTTCGTAGCCAAGTGTTTTTCTTGGTCGGTGGTTCAACTCATCTTGAACCCTGCGTATCTCCCGATCACTGATGTTACGGAAATCGGTTTGTTTGGGGAAGTATTGCCGGATGAGTCCGTTGGTGTTCTCATTCAGCCCTTTCTCCCAAGAATGGTAAGGGCGACAAAAATAAGTCTCCGCTTTCAATGCTTTGGTTATTTTGGTGTGTTGGTAGAACTCTTTGCCGTTATCCATGGTGATGGTGTGCACCCTGTCTTTATGTGCCTTTAATGTCCTAACAGCTGCCCGGGCAGTGTCTTCGGCTTTGAGGCTATCCAATTTGCAGATGATGGTGTAGCGGGTAACGCGTTCGACCAAGGTCAATAATGCGCTTTTCTGTCCTTTGCCGACAATGGTGTCGGCTTCCCAATCGCCGATACGGGATTTTTGGTCGACGATAGCGGGTCGGTTTTCTATGCCGACACGGTTGGGTACTTTGCCTCTGGTCCATGTGCTGCCGTAGCGTTTGCGGTAGGGTTTGCTGCATATTCTGAGATGTTGCCACAACGTGCTGCCGTTGCTTTTGTCTTGGCGAAGGTAGCGGTAAATGGTGCTGTGGTGGAGCGTGATCTGGTGGTGTTTGCGCAGGTAGGCGCATACTTGTTCGGGACTGAGTTTGCGGCGGATAAGGGTGTCGATGTGCTGAATCAGCTGCGAATCGAGCTTATAGGGTTGTCGCTTACGCTGTTTGATAGTCCGGCTTTGCCGCTGGGCTTTTTCGGCGCTGTATTGCTGCCCTTGGGTGCGGTGCCGTCTGATTTCGCGGCTGATGGTGCTTTTGTGGCGGTTAAGCTGTTTGGCGATTTCGGTGACGGTGCAGTGGCGGAACAGGTATTGGATGTGGTATCGTTCGCCTTGGGTCAGTTGCGTGTAGCTCATGGCAATCTTTCTTGCAGGAAAGGCCGTATGCTACCGCATACTGGCCTTTTTCTGTTAGGGAAAGTTGCACTTCAAATGCGAATCCGCCGACCTTTGAATATTGCCGCTGTCCAATGGTTTGGATTCCCGCCTGTGCGGGAATGACGATTTGGAAATTACCCGAAACCCAAAAACAACTGAAACCGAACAGACCGGATTCCCGCCTGCGCGGGAATAACGGTGGGGGACGATGCCGTCTGAAGCCCACCTACCATTATTCCGCTTCCATACCGCTTGGCGGCAATGTGTCCGGAATGGGGCGGTTTATCCGAAAAAGCCCATTTTGACTTGGATGAGTTTTTCCAGTTCGTTCAGGATGCGCCGGCGCGAGACGAAAAAGATGATGTGGTCGCCGTCTTGGATGACGGTTTCGGTATGGTGTCCCATAATGGTTTCGCCGGTTCCGGCGCGGACGACGGCGGCAATGTGGCAGCCTTCGGGCCATTTGATGCCGCTGATGCGCCTGCCGATGATGGCGGAAGTTTTTTTGTCGCCGTGTGCGACGACTTCGATGGCTTCCGCCGTGCCGCGCCGGATGGGGTGGACGGCAACGATGTCGCCGCGCCGGATGTGGGCGAGTATCGAGCCGATGGTGATGAGGTGGGGGGAGACGACGATGTCGATTTTGTTGCCTTCGAGCAAATCGACGTAGCTTGAGCGGTTGACGATGCCGATGACGCGCTTCGCGCCGAGGTTTTTCGCCAAAAGGGCGGACATAATGTTGCTTTCGTCGTCGTTGGTCAGGGCGCAGAATACGTCGATTTCGTCGATGTATTCGTTGTCGAGCAGGGTTTCGTCGGTTGCCGAACCTTGCAGGACGAGGGTGTTGTCGAGGTTTTCGGCTATCCATTCGGCACGGCGCGGCCGGCATTCGATGATTTTGACGTTGTATGCGTGTTCGAGCTGCTTGGCGAGACGGTAGCCGATGTTGCCGCCGCCGGCAATCATGATGCGGCGGGTGCTGGTTTCTTTGGGGCGCAATTCGGGTATGACCGCGCCGATGTTTTCGGCGGCGGCGGCAAACAGGATTTCGTCGCCTTCGATGATGACGGTTTGCGGCGCGGGGACGATGAGGCGGTTGTTGCGGTAAACGGCGCAGATTTGGCAGTCGGCCCCGTCGGGCAAATCTTGGGCGATGTCGGCAATGCTGCGTCCGACAAGCAGTCCGCCGCGCCGCGCCTGTATGATGACCATCCGCACGCGGTCGTCTGCAAAACGTAAAACCTGCAATGCGCCCGGGCAGTCTATCAGGCCGGCAAGCTGTTCGGTAACGAGCTGTTCGGGGCTGATGGTTTCGGTTATGCCGAATATGGAAAGGCTGCCGTTTTCGTTGTTTTCGAGCTTGGGGCTGAGGTATTCGAGGTATTCGCTGGAACGGACGCGCGCGATGCGGCCGGGGATGTTGAACAGGTCGGCGGCAACTTTGCAGGCGACGATGTTGGTTTCGTCGCTGCGGGAGAGCGCGAGCAGCAAGTCGGCATCTTCCGCGCCGGCGCGTTCTAATGTGAAGGGGGATGCGCCGTTGCCGAAAACGGTTTGGACATCGAGGCGGCTGCCTGTTTCCTGCAATGCTTTTTCGTCGATGTCGATAACGGTTACGTCGTTGTTGGGTATGGCGGCAAGGTTTTGTGCGACGGTAGAACCTACCTGTCCGTTGCCTAAAATGAGGATTTTCACGGTGTGGGTCGCCGAGTGATGAAATGGTGGATTGTACCGCAACCGGGGGCGGAAATGCCGTCTGAAGGCAGATTTTGTGTTCAGACGGCATGGCGCCTCAAGATTCGACAGGGATGATGCCGATTTTCGCCTGCCATTTGGGCGGGGCGGTGGCGTGGATGGATTCGCCTTTGCTGTCTACGGCGACGGTTACGGGCATGTCTTTGACTTCAAATTCGTAAATGGCTTCCATGCCCAATTCGGGGAACGCCAAGACTTTGGAAGATTTGATGGCTTTTGCCACGAGATACGCCGCGCCGCCGACTGCCATGAGGTACACGGCTTTGTTGTCGGCGATGGCTTCGCAGGTGGCCGCGCCGCGCTCGGATTTGCCGATCATGCCCAAGAGGTCGGTTTGTTCGAGCATTTGGCGGGTGAATTTGTCCATGCGGGTGGCGGTGGTCGGACCTGCTGGGCCGACGATTTCGTCGCCGACCGGATCGACGGGGCCGACGTAGTAAATCAGGCGGTTGGTGAAATCGACGGGCAATTCTTCGCCTTTGTCGAGCATATCGACGAGGCGTTTGTGTGCGGCATCGCGGCCGGTGAGGATTTTGCCGTTCAACAGCAATACGTCGCCGGTTTTCCAGCTTGCCACTTCTTCTTTGGTCAGCTTGTCGACATCGACGCGTTTGCCGTTGTCGGGGCTGTAAGTCAAATCGGGCCAGTCTTCGACGCGCGGCGGCGTGAGTTCGACAGGGCCTGAGCCGTCCAATTCAAATTCGACGTGGCGGGTGGCGGCGCAGTTCGGAATCATGGCAATCGGTTTGGAGGCGGCGTGGGTCGGGTAATCGAGGATTTTCACGTCCAACACGGTGGTCAGACCGCCCAAGCCTTGCGCGCCGATGCCTAGCGCGTTGACTTTTTCAAAGAGTTCGAGGCGCAGGGCTTCGGTGGTGGACAATTCCGCGCCGGACGCGGCTTTTTCCTGCAATTCTTGGATGTCGATGTGGCTCATCAGGGATTCTTTCGCCATCAACACGGCTTTTTCGGGCGTACCGCCGATGCCGATGCCCAAGATGCCGGGAGGACACCAGCCCGCGCCCATGGTCGGAATGGTTTTCAATACCCAATCGACGATGTTGTCGGAAGGGTTGAGCATGGCGAGTTTGGATTTGTTTTCAGAACCGCCGCCTTTTGCCGCGCAGGTTACTTCGACTTTGTCGCCCGGCACGATGCTCATATGGATGACGGCGGGCGTGTTGTCTTTGGTATTTTGGCGTTTGCCGGCGGGGTCGGCGAGAACGGAAGCGCGCAGCGTATTGCCTTCCCAAGTGTAGGCGCGGCGCACGCCTTCGTTAACCATCTCTTCGACGCTCATGTCTGCATCCCATTGCACATCCATACCGACTTTCAAAAACACGGTCGCGATACCGGTATCTTGGCAGATGGGGCGGTTGTTTTCGGCACACATGCGGCTGTTGACCAAAATCTGCGTCATCGCGTCTTTGGCGGCGGGGTTTTCTTCCTTCTGCCACGCCTTATAAAGCGCGTCGATGTAGTCTTTGGGATGGTAGTAGCTGATGAATTGGAAGGCATCGCAAATGCTTTGGATAAAGTCTTCCTGTTTGATGACGGTCATGATTGTGTTCCTTTTCAAGGTTGTGGCGGTAAGTGTCTGCTGCTGTTTTAAACAACCTTTTTGAAGGCTGTTTTTTATCAGGTTGAAATAGTGCCAGCGTTTGTACGGTAAAGACAATACATAATTCTAATCTCTTGATTATCAATTTGTTTTAATAAAATACTGTTTTACTCGGATTTTGATATTTGTAATCTTTGCCTGTTGCTTTGCGGTAGGGAGAAATCAGCAGGCAGTTCATTGTAGGCCGATTGATGAACAATGCCGTCTGAAAGGGCTTCAGACGGCATTGTGTTCGGATGGGCGGGCTTATTTTGCGGCCTGTCCGTCTTCTTTTGCAAAATATTTGGCGTAGATTTTGTCGTATTCGCCGCTTTCGCGTACTTTTTTCAACGCATCGTTCAGCATTTTGACGGTTGCTTCGTCGCCTTTGCGTACCGCGATGCCGTAGTGTTCGGTGGTGAAGTCGGGCAGGGTAACGAAGTCCATCCCTTTGGTCGGATTGTTTTTCACATAATTGGCGATGACTGCGCTGTCGCTGACCACGGAATCCAAGCCGCCGTTTTCCAGTTCTTTGATAATCAGGGGAACGTTTTCAAAGCGCGCGATTTTCGGGTTGTCGTTGCCCAAGAGTTTGGATACGGAGAAATCGCCCGTGTAGCCGGTTACCACGCCGACTTTGTTCATGTTTTTCAAATCTTCGGAAGAAGATATTTTTTTGCCTTTCGGAACGAGGACGACTTGGGTGATTTCAAAATACGGGTCGCTGAAGTCCATAGACTGTTTGCGGTCGTCGGTAATGGTTACGCCCGACATCACAACGTCCGCATCGCCGTTGTTCAAGGCGGGGAAAAGGCTGTCCCACGGCTGGTGTTTGAATTCGATTTTAAAATTGCCCGCCTTCGCCATCGCGTTCATCAAATCCACATCGAAACCTTCGACATTGCCTTTCGAGTCTAAAGATTCAAAGGGGGCAAACTCGGCGTTGGAAGCCACGCGGTACACTTTGTCGGGATTTGCGGCGGGCGCGGCGGCATCTTTACCCTGACCGCCGCAGGCAGACAGCGCGAGCGCGGAACAGGCAAGGGCGGCGGCAATCCATTTTTTCATATTCATCAAAATTCCTTTCGGTAATCAAAAAGCCTAAAAAATCAGTTTAACATAAAATTAACGTTCTTTTTCACGGAAAAACGCATAAGTAACGTCGTGGAACAAATCCGTATGCGGGCTGTCCTCATAGCTCAATTCTGCCAAGGCGTCTTCAAATGCAAGCTGGATGGACTCGACCGCGACTTCGGCGGTGTCGGCGGGAAGGGCGCGGATCAGGGCTTTGAAGGCGGTGGACAGGACGTGGTTCTGCATACGCAGCACGTCGTTCGCCTCTTCCAGATATTCCAAACGCTGTTCGATGCTGCTCATGATGTATCCTCGCGAATCTGTTAAAATGCGCCATTATATCAAACCGCGCTTTGGGCGCGGGTTTGTCTGCCTGCAAAGATTAAGAACCGGAAGCCGAAAATGGATGCGAATAAAGAGCCGAATTGGGAAAAACGTTTGGAAAACCTGCGTCAGACGCGCCGTATGAAGGCAGTGCCGACTTACGCGCCGCTGTCCCGCCCCTCTGAAACCGGAACGGACGCGCCTGTGCCGAAACTGGACGATGAGAGCCGAGCCCGTGTGTTGAAGGCGTATCTGAAAAAATGGCAGGAGGAACACAATGCCGCCGTTGCCGATTGCGGCGAGGAAGTCGAAACCGACCCGATGATCGTCCTTCAGGAAAACTGGCTCAACGCGCAGGCTTCCCTGCAAATGTCGGTTTCGGAAAAACACATCGAATCGCGGCGGAGAATCCGGTTTGATGCCAAAAAAGACAGTGCCGAATTTGAAACCGGACAGATTGAAGGCGGGGAAAACGCCGATGCGGCAGAATCGGGTACGGCGGCAGACGGGGTTGCGGAAAACGGCGAAGGCGGTGCGGAAGAAGCGTTGATGCCCGTCCAAATCAATATTCTGAACCCGAAAGCCGTCAACCGGCGCGAAGTGTTCTGCCTGTCCGAACAGGAGCTGACCGAACGGCTGATCAAACGCCTGCGCCCGCATCTGACCGATACCGTCAACGGTATCATCCGTACGGCGGTGCAAAAGCAGATGGCGGTTTTTACCTATCAGCTCCAGCAGATGCTGCACGAGCAGGCGGGTGCGGTAGTCGAAGACGTGTTGGAACACGATGTCCGCAAAATCCTCAACGACATCAAGTACGAGTTAAAATACAAACGCTGATTGCCATGCCGTCTGAAAGCCGTTTCAGACGGCATTTGCATTCTCACCCGACTTGAAAGCATCATAGAACAGGCGCAAAATATTAATATAGTGGATTAACAAAAATCAGGACAAGGCGACGAAGCCGAAGACAGTACAAATAGTACGGAACCGATTCACTTGGTGCTTCAGCACCTTAGAGAATCGTTCTCTTTGAGCTAAGGCGAGGCAACGCTGTACTGGTTTTTGTTAATCCACTATAAATTAAACAACGGGCGCACGCTCCGTTGCCGAACGGATAAAACCGAGGAATCACCGATGAGCAAAAAACTCCATCCGCAAACGCTCGCCATACGCGGCGGCAAAGAACAAACCGAATACCGCGAACACAATCAGGCATTGTTCCTGACCAGCAGCTTCATGTGGGACAACGCCCAACACGCTGCCGATTTGTTTTCAAAAAAAATCAAAGGCTTCACTTATACCCGTACCGCCAACCCGACCACAGCCGCCTTTGAAAAACGCATCGCCGCTTTGGAAGGTGCGGAACGCGCGGTCGCCACCTCGACCGGCATGTCCGCGATTCAGGCGGCGTTTTTCACCTTTTTGCAGGCGGGCGACCATGTGATTTCCAGCCGCAGCCTGTTCGGCACGACCGTCGGCTTTATCAATAACATCGTTACCAAATTCGGCATCGAAGTGAGTCACGTGTCGCCGACTGATATAAACGAATGGAAAGCCGCCGTCAAAGCCAACACCAAACTGCTGTTTTTGGAAACGCCGTCCAATCCCTTGGGAGAAGTGGCCGACTTGGAAGCCTTGGCGGAATTGGCGCACGGCATCGGCGCGCTCTTGGTGGTGGACAACAGCCTGCTGTCGCCTGTCGGCTCTCAGCCTTTGAAACACGGCGCGGATATTTCCGTTTCCTCCGCGACCAAAGCCATAGACGGACACGGGCGCGTGATGGGCGGCGTGTTGGCGGGTTCGGAAGAACTGATGGCGCAGGTCGCCGTTTACTGCAACTCTTGCGGGCTGGCAATGTCGCCGTTTAACGCATGGCAGTTGTTGAGCGGCGTGGAAACCCTGTCTCTGCGTATGGAAAAACAGTTCGACAACGCCTTGAAAATCGCGCAATGGCTGCAAGCGCAGCCGCAGGTTCAAGCCGTGTATTACACCGGATTACCCGACCATCCTCAGGCGGAGCTTATCCGCAAACAGCAAAACGGCGGCGGCATCGTCATCGGCTTTGAAGTCGCCGACCAAGCAGCCGCGTGGAAAGTCGTGGACGGCGTCGAACTTTTCTCCCGTACCGCCAACCTCGGCGACGTGCGCTCGACCATTACCCATCCGTGGACAACCACGCACGGCAGGATGCAGCCCGAAGAAAAACTCGCCGCCAACATCCGCCCCGGATTGGTGCGCCTGTCGGTCGGTTTGGAATATGTTGGCGATTTGATTGACGATTTGAAACAGGCACTCGCGCGCTGATTGCGTGTTCAGACGGCATCGGCGGAAAAACACCGCAAATGCCGTCTGAAACCCTTATCTTATATGACATACACGTCAACAATAGGAAAAAAATATGGATGAAGCGGTTTTTGCCGATTGGGCGTTGAAAATCTGCCTGACCGGCTTGATTATTTTTTTGGGTTTTATCGTTTGGAATTTGGGCAAGGAGTCCAAAGCGGGCAAATTCGGCATCGCCATTTTGTTTTTGGTTTTGGGCTTGGGCGTGTTCGGTTTTGTGTTCAAAGAGTTATTGATTAAGTTTTTGGTATTGCCGAAATAGGTTTGCGGCCTGTCAAAATGCCGTCTGAAATCATAAAAAGTAATCTGCACCCTAAAAGTTTGATTTAACCGCCAACTGATTAAGGTGCGGATTTTTATGACAAAATATAGTGGATTAACAAAAACCAGTACGGCGTTGCCTCGCCTTGCCGTACTATTTGTACTGTCTGCGGCTTCGTCGCCTTGTCTTGATTTAAATTTAATCCATTATAAAAATCATCTTTCCGCAGTCATTCCCACGGATGTGAAAGCCTGTCTTTTTGAATCCCGGATAATTTTACATCGTCATTCCCGCGCAGGCGGGAATCCAAATCATTGGGTAGCGGCAATGTTCAAAAGTCGTCTGAAAAATCAGAAGTTCTAGATTCCCGTTTTCACGGGAATGACGGAATTTCAGACGGCATCCTCCCGCCCCGTCATTCCCGCGCAGGCGGGAATCTAGTCCGTTCGGTTTCGGTCATTTACGATAAATTCCTATTGCTTTTCATTTCCTGATTCCCACTTCCGTGGGAATGACGGCGGAGCGGATAAATTCTCGCAATCTAAAACCTCGTCATTTCCATAAAAAACAGCAACCCGAAACAGCAACCTGAAACCTCGTCATTCCCGCGCAGGCGGGAATCCAGATCATTGGGTAGCGGCAATGTTCAAAAGTCGTCTGAAAAATCAGAAGTTCTAGATTCCCGTTTTTACGGGAATGACGGAATTTCAGACGGCATCCGCCCGCCCCGTCATTCCCGCGCAGGCGGGAATCTAGTCCGTTCGGTTTCGGTCATTTACGATAAATTCCTGTTGCCTTTCATTTCTAGATTCCCACTTCCGTGGGAATGACGGTTTGGAAGTTGCCTGAAACTCGAAAACAGCTATAGTGGTTTAAATTTAAACCACTATAAAACTGAATGAATCGGATTCCCACTTCCGTGGGAATGACAAACTTTAAGGTGTGATGATTTATCCAAAACAGTCGAAACGCAAAAACCGGTTTCTCGTTTGCATAAGAACGGCAAATTTTTCGGTGTCTTGTTTTATGGGCGTTATCCCTTGTCCGTCCCGTAGGGCAGGTAAACGTCGAAGCGGGTGCTTTTGCCGGTGTATTGGTAGGCAGGGGCTTGTCCGGCAAGGTGTTCGCCGAGGCGGGGGCGTTTGACGACGACGCGTTTTTTTGCTGTTTGGCGTGCGGTATGCAGGAGTGCCGCTTCATCTTGCGCTTCGCCGACGAGCCGATGGAAGTAGGTCATTTCTTTTTTAACGGCGGCACTTTTGCGGCGTTCGGGATACATGGGGTCGAGATAGACGATGTCGGGTTTGCCTTGTGTTTGGACAAGTGCGGGCATTTGTTCGGCGGCGTTGCCGAAATGGAGGTTGATGTGCGCGGCGGTGTCTTGCGTTTCGGGATTGAGGAGGGCGCGGCGGATGCCGTCTGAAAGCAGGCAGGCGACGGCGGGATGTTGCTCGAAGGCGGTAACGGCCAGCCCGAGCGAGGCGAGGACGAAGCTGTCGCGCCCCAATCCTGCGGTTGCGTCCCAAACGGTGGGGTGCGCGGTGTGGTTGACGGCTTTGGCGATGAGTTCGCCCCCGCCTTTTGTGCGCCGGTATTGTGCCGCGCCGGAGGCAAAATCGACGATGACGCTGCTTTTTTCCCCGACAAGCCTGAGGCTGACGGTATCGTGTTCGGCAAGGAGGTAACTGCCTTGTTCGGGCGGTTGGGAAACGGGCACAAGGGGGAATGCCCGTATCAGGGTGCGGACGGTTTCGGTGGCGGTGTTGTCAATAAGGATGTCGGTCATGGTGTTTTGTGTCCGTTCGGGCGTGGGGCGAACCCGCTTTCCCGTGCCGTTTCAGACGGCATTTTTTCGGGTGGGCGGAGATGGTGCGGATGCCGTTTTGTCGTCAGCCGATGTTGAGGCGTTCCATACGGTAGCGCATGGAACGGAAGCTGATGCCCAAGCGTTTGGCGGCCTGCGTGCGGTTGCCTTCGGTTTGTTTGAGGGTTTGTTCGATGATGTCGCGTTCGATTTGGTCGAGATAGTCCTGTATCTGCATGGTATCGGGGTCGAACGCGCCGCAACGCAACGCTTCCTGTGCCTGATCGGCGTTGCCGAAGGCGGTGATGACGGCAACCGGCGTATCGAGCAGGCGGCTGTTGATGTGTTGGACGACTTCCAGCCCCGAGCCGTCCGGCATACGCATATCGGTCAGGACGAGCGAATAGCGTTGGCTGTCGAGCTTGTTTTTGGCTTCGGCAACGCCTGACGCGGTATGGACGCGCAAGCCCATTTTCATCAGGGTCATTTCCATCAGGTCGAGAATGTCGGTTTCGTCATCGACGACGAGGACGGGGTGTTGCAGTTCAGTCATTGGTTTTTTCCGGTAATGTGAGTTCGAAACATTTGGCTTCCGGTAGGTAGGTCAAATCGCCGAAATTGGCGTGCGCCAGTTCGCGGGCGACATACAGCCCGAGGCCGGTGCCGTTTTCCGCCGTGGTGTAAAAGGGTTCGAACAGGTGTTCCTGCACTTCGGGCGGTCGGCAAAGAGGATGCAGACGGTGTTTTTTTGCGCGGGGCGGATGGTGACGGAAATCGAGCCGGGCTGTTTGCGGCTGTGCCGCCACGCGTTGTTGGCGAGATTCCACATAATCTGCCGCAGGTGGGCGGGATCGAAATAGGCGGTCGGGTGATTGCCCTGCATATCCAAGCGGATGCAGCCGGCGGCATCGGGATGGCCGAGCAGGAACTCTTGTTTGAATTCTTCCCAAAACGGTATCAGGCCGATGGTTTCGCGTTCGGTTTTGTTGCGCTTGTTGAGTGAGGAAATGTCTTCGAGCATTTTGTCGATGCGGCAGACGTTGCCGTCGATGATTTTGCACAATTTGGCGTTGAACGGATCTGCCGCCCCCGCTTCCATATTTTCGCGCAGCAGGTCGTTGGCGTGGCGGATGGCGGACATCGGGTTGCGGATTTCGTGGGCAAGGTTGGCGGTCAGTTGTCCGAGCGCGGCAAGTTTGACGGACAGGGCTTCTGCCTGAATTTCGCTTTGCGGGCGGATGTAGAGGATAAGCAGCTTGTCCGGCTCTTTGTTCATCGGCACGGCGCGGATGCGGGCGGTCAGGCCGAGTGTGCCGAGGACGTATTCGAAAGTGTGCGGAGAGGCTTGGTCCCACAGTTCGGCGGCAGAATCGGACAGGTCGGCGCGCCGTCCGATTTCGAGTGCGGGGAAAAGGTCTTTCGCCTTCCGGTTGAACAGCACCGCCAGCCCTTCGGTATTGATGACGACGACGGCTTCTTGAACGCGTTCGAGTACGGTTTGGCTCAAGCCTTTGATGCGCCGGTAGGCGAGGTGGTTGTCGCGGGCCAGTTGGCCGGCGCTGTCGATGTATCTGACCGACAGTGAGGTGAAGATGGCGGAAAGATAGGAGGCGGCGACGAGGATGAAGGTTGCCGAGGCGGTTCGGGCATCCGATATGTGCGGATATTTGCCGATATCGCCGTCGGCAATGGCGTTGAATATCAGCAGGATGGCGGCGTAGCTGGCATAGAGCAGGGGGTAACGCCCGTAGCTGAGCAGGCAGGAGCAGACGACGAAGGGCAGAATCAGGATGCCGAAGCCGGAATCGATGCCGCCGAACAGGTAGGTCAGCACGCCGATCATCGTGATGTCCGCCACCGCGCTGAAACGCGGCATTTTCAGCGACTGCCATTGCCAATGCGGATGGATGATGGAAAAGAAAATCAGCCAGCAGGAAATGGCGAGCCAAACATAAAATGCCCACGCCGTCCACGAAGCGTGCAGGTTTTCATGTCCGCTGACCTCCAACCCGAAGATATGCATAATCAGCAGGGGGAAGACGATGGCGATGCGGGCGATGTTGATCAGATTGGGAATCCGGTCTTTGAGTTTCTCAAGTTCGCGGGTATTGGAAATTACCATAGTATGTGCAGAGTCGGGTTTATTTCGGGGAAGAAAGCTGTTTCAGGCTGCCCGATATGGGTAATAGTTTGCCTTTTTTGCCGCGTTTTGCCTCAAGCAGGGAGATGGGGATGCGGTCTTTGTGCGCTGCGCCGCGCCTGCCTTCGCTTTCAATCAGGATTTCCGGCTCGGAAGAAACGGCGGTATGCGTCATCGATTCGCCGGCGTTTAATCCGATGATTTGCAGCCCTTTGCCTTTCGCCATAATTTTCAATTCGCCGATGGGGAAGGCGAGGGCGCGGTTTTGATTGGTGGCGGCAATGATTTTGCAGTCGGGGTTGATGAACGAGGAGGCATAGACGGCAACCGGCGGCAAAACGGTTTCGCCGCTGTCTGCGGTCATCACCACTTTGCCCGCTTTCACGCGCCCGACCATATCGCCCAGTTTGGCGATGAAGCCGTAGCCGCCGCTGCTTGATAATAAATAATGTTGTTCCGGCAATCCTGTCAACATCGCAACGGGTTTCGCGCCGTTTTGCAGCTCGATCAAGGATGAAACCGGCACGCCGTCGCCGCGCCCGCCGGGGATTTCGGCGGCATCAAGGGTGTAGGTTCTGCCCGATGAATCGAGAATGACGACGGGTAAAATCGTTCTGCCTTCGAGGGTTTGTTTGAGGCGGTCGCCTTCTTTGAACGCGGTTTGGCTCAAATCGAGATTGTGTCCGGCGCGGCTGCGTATCCAGCCTTTTTCCGACAGAATCAGTGTGATGGGTTCGTCGGCGGTGGTTTGTGTCAGCACGGCGCGTCCGGCTTCTTCCACCAGCGTGCGGCGCGCGTCGCCGAACTGTTTCATGTCCGCCTGCATCTCTTTGACAATCAGCTTGCGTTTTTCGTTTTCGTCGCCCAAAAGGATGTTCAGACGGCCTTGTTCTTCGCGCAATTCGTTCAATTCTTTTTCGAGTTTGAAACCTTCCAAACGCGCCAACTGACGCAGGCGGATTTCCAAAATGTCTTCGGCTTGGATTTCGGTCAGCCCGAACGCCGCCATCAAATCGGTTTTCGGGTCATCTGATTCGCGGATGACTTTAATCACTTCGTCGATGTGCAGAAAGACTTTCAGACGGCCTTCGAGGATGTGCAGCCGTTTTTCCACTTGGTTCAAACGGAATTTCAGACGGCGTGTTACGGTTACGGTGCGGAAATCCAGCCATTCCTGCAAAATCGTTTTCAGGTTTTTCTGCGCGGGGCGGTTGTCCAGCCCCATCATCACCAAGTTCATGGACACATTGCCTTCCAGCGAAGTTTGCGCCATCAGCGTGTTGATGAAGGTATCGGTATCGATGCGGCTGGATTTCGGTTCGAACACCAGTCGCACGGGATGTTCGCCGTCGGACTCGTCGCGCACGCGGTCGATTAAATCCAGCATCAGCTTTTTGGTGTTGAGCTGGTCTTGGTTGAGCTGTTTCTTACCCGCTTTCGGTTTCGGGTTGGTTTGTTCTTCGATTTCGGCAAGGATTTTGGCGGAATTGGCGTTCGGCGGCAGCTCGGTTACGATGACGCGCCACTGTCCGCGCGCCAGCTTCTCGATTTCATAACGCGCACGCACGCGCACGCTGCCTTTGCCGGTTTCGTAAATCCGGCGCAATTCGTCCGCCGGCGTGATGATTTGACCGCCGCCGGCAAAATCGGGCGCAGGAATATATTGCATCAGGTCGGCGGTTTCCAGCGTCGGCTTCTTCAACAGCGCAATCGCTGCCTGCGTCACTTCGTTCAAATTGTGCGACGGAATCTCGGTCGCCATGCCCACCGCGATGCCTGACGCGCCGTTGAGCAACACCATAGGCAGGCGGGCGGGCAGGTGCAGCGGCTCGTCAAACGCGCCGTCGTAGTTCGGCACGAAATCCACCGTTCCCTGATTGATTTCGGACAACAGCAATTCCGCAATCGGCGTCAGCCGAGCTTCGGTGTAACGCATCGCCGCCGCACCGTCGCCGTCGCGCGAACCGAAGTTGCCGATGCCGTCGATTAAGGGATAGCGCAAGGTAAAATCCTGCGCCATCCGCACCATCGCCTCATAGGCGGAACTGTCGCCGTGCGGGTGGTATTTACCCAAAATCTCGCCGACCACGCGCGCCGATTTCACCGGCTTCGCCCCCGCCGTCAAACCCATATCGCGCATGGCAAACAAAATGCGCCGCTGAACGGGCTTTTGGCCGTCTGAAACTTCAGGCAGCGCGCGGCCTTTGACCACGCTCATGGCGTATTCGAGATAGGCGCGTTCGGCGTATCGGCCGAGCATCAGCGTATTGGAATCGGTATGTGGAGCGTGCGGTTGCATATTTATCGTATTTCCTTTTCGGTTGAACCCCCGCCACTTGGACATCTGTCCTTCGGGGCGGTAGAATCAGACTTTATTTGGGAGGGGGCAACCCCTTCCAAATCAGGGCAACACATAGGGCGGTGCTTTATGTGTCGTCCTGTGTGTTGAAACATTGTGTATGCGGAATGTAAAGCAAAGGGCATTATTGTAAATCAAAACGGCAAACCATAGTGGGCGCGTGTCTGAATCTGAATCAAATACGGGAATGTGAAAATATGTTATAAATAAGGCTTTCCCACTTTCACACATTGGAGACGATATGGAATTGGTATTTATCCGCCACGGACAAAGCGAATGGAACGCGAAAAACCTGTTTACAGGCTGGCGCGACGTGAAGCTGAGCGAGCAGGGGCTTGCCGAGGCTGCTGCCGCCGGTAAAAAACTGAAAGAAAACGGCTATGAGTTCGACATCGCCTTCACATCCGTCCTGACCCGCGCGATTAAGACCTGCAACATCGTTTTGGAAGAATCCGACCAACTGTTCGTACCGCAAATCAAAACATGGCGGCTGAACGAACGCCACTACGGCCGACTGCAAGGCCTGGACAAAAAACAAACCGCCGAACAATACGGCGACGAGCAAGTCCGCATCTGGCGGCGCAGCTACGACACCCTGCCGCCGCTTTTGGACAAAGACGATGAGTTTTCCGCACACAAAGACCGCCGCTATGCCCATCTGCCTGCCGATGTTATCCCCGACGGCGAAAACCTGCAAGTAACGCTGGAGCGCGTATTGCCGTTTTGGGAAGACCAAATCGCCCCCGCGATTTTGAGCGGCAAACGCGTCTTGGTGGCGGCGCACGGCAACTCCCTGCGCGCGCTGGCAAAACACATCGAGGGCATTTCCGACGAAGACATCATGGGCTTGGAAATCCCGACCGGTCAGCCGTTGGTGTACAAATTGGACGACAATTTGAAAGTCATCGAAAAATTCTACCTGTAAGGGTGTGAAATAAAAAATGCCGTCTGAAGGCTTGAGCGTTCAGACGGCATTTTTGACGGTAAACGTAGCAACTGCTTTCGCGAGAACGACGGGATTTTAGGTTTTTGTTTTTCTGTTTTCGTGGGAAGGATGGGTTTTAGGTTGCGGTCATTTATCGGAAAAGCAGAAACCGCTCCGCCGTCATTCCCGCGCAGGCGGGAATCTAGAACCTCTGAATTTTCAGACAACCTTTGAATATTGCCGCCGTCCCGCGTTCTGGATTCCCGCCTGCGCGGGAATGACGATTTATAAGTTCCCGAAACGCCCGAAAAAACCGAAATCCGACAGGCAGGATTTTCGCTTTCGTGGGGATGACGGGATTTTTGTAACCGTAGCAACTGCTTTTGCGGTAATGACGGGATTTTAAGTTACGGTAAGTTATCGGAAAGACAGAAACTTCTCCGCCGTCATTCCCGCGAAGGCGGGAATCTGAACACGTCCGTAGGGAAACCTATATCCCGTCATTCCCATGAAAGTGGGAATCCAGGATGCAGGGGAAATCGTTTTATCCGATAAGTTTCCGCCCCGAAAGGTCTGGATTCCCGCCTGCGCGGGAATGACGGGATTTTTGTAACCGCAGGGTGGGCTTCAGCCTGCCAATCAACAACCGAAAATGAAGAAAAACGGTGGGCTGAAGCCCACCCTACGCAATTGCTTTTGCGGAGATGACGGGGTTTTAGGGTGAAGATGGTGGGAGTTGGTGGGAGTTGGTGGGCTGAAGCCCACCCTACGCAACTATCCTACGCAACTACTACGCAACTACTACGCAATTGCCGCCGCCTTGCGGTACAGCTCGAACAGGAAGGCGACGCGTTCTGCCTCGTCGTCGGTATTTTTGCCTGTTTTGTAGCCGTAGGCTTTATCGACTGCCTTGTCGAGGGTGGCGTGGGCTTTGTCGAGGGCGGTATAGCCTGCGTCGGGCGCATAGAGTTCGGCGAGGGTCGGCTCGGGCAAACCGGCTTCCTGCGCTTCTCGGCGGTATTGTCCGCGCGCGTCGAGGACGGTTTGGGCGGCGGCTTCGACGGCGGCGCGGAGCGGGTCGGGGCGGTCGTTTTCAGACGGCAACCGGCAGCTTTCGGGGAAGGGGAAGTTGTTGTACACGACGGTATTAGAGTAGCGATAATCGCTTTTCAGACGACCTGCAACGGTACGCATAAAGGCGTTGTGCATGGTGGAGCTGAGGATGCCGAAGTGGTAGAGGGTGGCGTTTGGAAGGATAAATGCCAGATTGCTGACAACTGTTTCAAACGACAGATAACCGATGGGGATGAAACGGCGGCTTTCAGACGACACGCTCGGAATAATCAGATAATTGCCGTCTGAAGGCTGGCGGATTTTTTGAAAAAGCCACGGGGTTGCTGCATCTTTTTGAGTTTGTTTGTCGCTGCTGGCTTCGCGCATGGTTTTGACCGCCTGAATACGGGCTTGAACTTGGGGCATTTGTTTCAGGTCGTGGTTGCGTTTGACATCGGATACGCCGTGAAACCACAGGCACCAACGGGTTTTGCCGTTGAGAAACTCATCCGCGCCGATAAAGGGGCGGATGTATTGCTCCGCCAAGGGTTCGGCGGCAATCAGGGCATCTTTTTCGGCGGTTGAAAGGATAAGGTTGCCGCCTTCGGTCGGTTTGCTTCCGTTGACCATATCAGGTTCGCAATGTATGGGACGGCTGCGCTTGGCGATAATCAAATCGGGCGCATCGATCAGATAAGGATTGATGTTGGCTACGGCGTGTTTTTCGGGTTCGCCTTTGATGTCGGGATAGTCGTAGAGGGTTTTTTCAGACGGCATTGGCGGCTTTTGGCGGAAGCCGACGATGATGCAGTGGACGGCGGCTTTGCCTGCGGCTTGGCTCGTCCATTGGAAGGTGCGGTGGGCAAAGTGGATTTCGATGCCTTGGTTTAAAAGGCTGCCCCAGAGGATTTCGACCTGCTGGCCTTGGCAGATGGAATTGGTGGAAACAAATGCCGTCTGAACTTGGGGATGCTGCGCCATGATGCCTGCGGCTTTGACGTACCAGTTGCAGACGTAATCCAACAGGCCGTAGCCTTTGATATGGCCGCAGATGCTTTCGAGGTCGTTTTTCTGCTCTTTGGTTTGGTAGGTCGAGCCGATAAAGGGGGGATTGCCGAAGATGTAGTCCGCCGCCTGCCAAGGTGTGCGGAGGCTGTTGGCGTGGATGATTTCGGCGGCGTCTTCGAGCGGCAGCGTATGGCAGGCGACTTCGCCGTCGAAGCGGATTTGTGTGCGGATGTTGCATTGGTGGTTTTTGAGCCACATGGCGGTGCGGGCGATGAGGACGGCAAATTCGTCTATTTCGATGCCGTGAAACTGTTTCAGACGGCATTGGACGGACGGGCTGTCGAACAGGCCGTCTGCTTTGTCTTTGAGGGCTTCGGCGATGATGTCGTCTTCAAGGGCGCGGATGCGGTCGTAGGCGACGATAAGGAAGTTGCCGCAGCCGCAGGCAGGGTCGAGGAATTGCAGGTTTTGGATTTTTTGGTAGAAGGCGGCGAGTTTTTTGGCTTTGTCGCGTTTGAGGGCTTTGACGGCTTCAAATTCGGCACGCAGGTTTTCTAAAAAAAGGCCGTTGATGACTTTGTCGATATTGGCGGCTTCGGTGTAGTGCGCGCCCGCTTCGCGCCGCTCTTGCGCGTCCATGACGGATTGGAAGAGCGTGCCGAAGATTTCTGGACTGATGTTGCGCCAGTCGAAATTGCCGCAGTCGATTAAGGCGCGGTGCTGCTTGGCAGTGAAGTCGAAAGTGCGCAGGCGTTCTTTGAAAAGACCGCCGTTGACGTATTCGAAACCTTTAAATTTTTCGCTTTGGGTCTTGCTGCGCTTTTGGTCGGGTGTGTTGAGAAATTCAAAGAGTTGATTGAGCTTGTCGCCGAGCGTGTCGGCTTCTTTGCAGTTTTCTAAAAAGTCTTGGAAAAGGTAGTTGCGCCGGAAAACGGCGCTGTCGTCGGCAAAAAAGAGGAAAAGCAGGCGCGTGATGAAGAGGCGCAGCTCGTGTTCTTCGTAAATGCCTTCTTCTTTGAGCGCGTCGTGCAGCCTGCCGATGGTCGCCGCCGCTTGAATGTTGGCTTCTTCTTGAATTTGGCGGACTTTGGCTTCGATGCCGAACATGAAGTCGAAAACGCCGCGCGTGATGTATTCAGGCAATTCTTCCAAAGGGAACTGCCATTGGTTTTCTGCGCCTTCTTCAGGTACGCGGCGGTAAAGGTGGAAATGGGCAAAATCGCTGACGGCGTAATATTCGGGCAGCGCGGAGGGCTTGGTGCGCCCGATTTCCTGTAAATAACGTTCCGCCTGCTCTTTGGCCTTGGTCAGGTTTTTGTTGGCGGATTTGTGTTCGGCAAGGAAGATGCCTTCCCAAAATATATCGACGAATTGGGTGTTGTCGGCAGGGTCTTTGACGGGGTATTCGAAGTGGGCGACGTTTTTGCGGTCGATGCCGAAAATGGCGAAAAATTCGTTCTAGAAGGTGTCTTTCTCGCGGCGTTCGTCGGTTTGGTCTTTGTAGTAGGCGGCGAAGTTTTGTGCGGCGGTTTGGAGTTGGAGCAGGGTTTTCATCGGCTTGGGTTTCTATAACGGGGACGGGCGAATTGTATAGTAAATTCAAAGAAAAAAACCCATATCCTTATCTTTGCCCTATTTGCGCTGTTATTTGTGCGAAAGTGGGAATCTGGAAATTTAATGTTGCGGCACTGTCCCTAAAAAACCGAAACCGAACAAACCGGATTCCCACCTGCGAGGTAATGACGGGATTTTAGTAACCGTAGGGTGGGCTTTAGCCCACCAATCAACAATCAAAAATGAAAAAACGGTGGGCTGAAGCCCACCCTACGTAACTAAAAATTACCAACTATGCTTTTTCTTTTATTCCTTCCAAACATGACCATCTATGAGGCGAACTTTGTTGCAATAGATATTTGCTAGAGATTGAGCAGCGGATAGTACTTCTATCTCAAGACAATTCCATTCATATCCTTTTTCTAATGGTAAAACTACTAAAATAGTATCATGTTCTTCACTAAGAGATAATTTATCTTCATTATATGGATTACCGAGTTTTAAAAAATTTGCTGCTTTTTCTATAGCAACTTGCCAAGTTTTATATTTATCGTAATTTTTATCAAAATGTACTCCTCCTTGTTTATTGGATAAAAAAGTAATTATCTGATTCATATTAAAAATATTTCCATTATGGAAAACTCGTTTTAAAGTTAAAAATTTTTCAGCAGGACATAAAATTATATTTGGTTCAGCATAGATTATTGGTTCACCAGAAAATTCTTGTGATGAATGATATATAGAGCTAATAAATTCTCCGCCTAAATAAACTCCACCAGCCATATAAAAATTAACTTTATTCTCTAAGGTTGACAATTTTTCAAATACCAAACTTGTATCAAGGATGGGCAATTCTATAGTTAAACCTATTTCTTTTGCGAGAATATTTAATTGTTTGTCAATTAACCATCGACGGACAATAGGAGTTGCAATGCTACGTACATATCTTGGAGGAAGAGCATCTGCACAAATTAGTGTTTCTGTTAAAGTTGATATATCCTCTTCTAAAAGTTTTTGTAACTCTGTTTTAGTATTCATTCTAACAATCCAAAATATAAGCCATTTGAACAAGACTCAAATGGCTTATTAAGATTTAAATTTAACTTAATTTCTGACAAAGCCAGCTTTCCACGCTTACCAGCATTTCGGGCAATTTGCCGGCATCCGTGCCGCCGGCCTGCGCCAAGTCGGGACGGCCGCCTCCTTTGCCGCCGACTTGTTCGGCTGCAAATTTAACCAGATCGCCTGCTTTCACTTTGCCGGTCAACGGTTTGGATACGCCGGCGCACAGGGAGACTTTGCCGTCGTTTACTGCCGCTAAAAGAATCACGGCGTTGTCGGATTTTCCGGTCAGGTCGGTTACGATTTCGCGCAGGGCGGCTGCGTCGGCTTCGATTTGGGCGGCAACGAGTTTGGCTGCGCCCAAGTCTTTTGCGTCGTCCAAGAGTTTTGCGCCTGCGTGGACGGCGAGTTCGGCTTTGGCGCGTGCCAATTCTTTTTCCAATGCTTTGGCGTGTGCCGCGCCTGCTTGGATTTTCGCCAGTACGTCTTTTTCGGTTTGGGCTTTGGTTTCGGCAATAATGTCTTTCACCAAACGCTCTTGCTCTTGCGCCCATTTGAGTGCGTTCAGGCCGGTGATGGCTTCGATACGGCGCACGCCTGCGGCAATACCGCCTTCGCTGATGATTTTGAAGAGGCCGATGTCGCCGGTGCGTGAAACGTGTGTGCCGCCGCACAATTCGGTAGAGAAACCGCCCATTTGCAGTACGCGCACTTCTTCGCCGTATTTTTCGCCGAAGAGCATCATCGCGCCGGTTTTTTGCGCGTCTTCCATGCTCATAATGGCTGCATTGACGGCAACGTTCGCCAAAACGGCTTCGTTGACGCGGCGTTCGACTTCGGCGATTTCTTCGGCAGTGACCGCTTGGGGATGGGAAATGTCGAAACGGGTGGATTCGGCGGTAACTAAAGAGCCTTTTTGTTCGACGTGTCCGCCCAATACGTCGCGCAGGGCTTTGTGCATCAAGTGGGTTGCGCTGTGGTTGCGCATATTGGCATTGCGGATTTCGTCGTCCACTTTGGCGGTAACGCTGTCGCCGACTTTCAGACGGCCTGAAGTTTGTACGCCGAATTGTCCGAACACGGCCGCTTTGATTTTTTGGGTATCGCGTACTTCAAAGCGGTTTTCGCTTGAGAAGATATAGCCGACATCGCCGACTTGGCCGCCGGATTCTGCATAGAACGGGGTAAAGTCGATGACGACTGCGCCGCTGTCGCCTTCGTTCAATTCGTTGACTTGCTCGCCGTCTTTGTAGAGGGCGAGGACTTTGGATTCGGTTTGGCGTTCGCTATAACCTTTAAACTCGGTGTCTTGACCGTCATAAGGCAGTTGGGCGTTGGCTTTGAAGCTTTGGGCGGCGCGTGCGCGTGCGCGTTGGGCTTCCATTTCGCGCTCGAAGCCTGCTTCGTCCAGTTCGATATTGCGTTCGCGGCAGATGTCGGCAGTCAAGTCGTATGGGAAGCCGTAGGTGTCGTAGAGTTTGAAGATGATTTCGCCGTCGAGTGTTTTGCCGCCTTTGGCCAGCGCGTTTTCCAACAAAGCCATACCGGTTTCCAGCGTTTGGGCAAAACGGCTTTCTTCGTTTTTCAATGCTTCTTCAATTTGTGCTTGTTTTTCTTTCAATTCAGGGTAGGCACCGCCCATCTCTTTGACCAAATCGGCCACCAGTTTGTGGAAGAACGGTTTGCTTTGACCCAGTTTGTAACCGTGGCGCACGGCGCGGCGGATAATGCGGCGCAATACGTAGCCGCGGCCTTCGTTGGACGGCAATACGCCGTCTGCAATCAGGAAGGAGCAGGAGCGGATGTGGTCGGCGATGACTTTCAGGCTGGGTTCATCCATGCTGAAAGCTGCGCCGGTTTCGCGGGCAACGGCTTTGAGCAGGTCTTGGAACAAGTCGATTTCGTAGTTGCTGTGAACATGCTGCATGACGGCGGCCATACGTTCCAAGCCCATACCGGTATCGACGGACGGCTTGGGCAGCGGATTCATATTGCCTTGTTCGTCGCGGTTGAACTGCATAAATACGCAGTTCCAAATTTCGATCCAGCGGTCGCCGTCTTCTTCGGGGCTGCCGGGAATGCCGCCCCAGATTTCTTCGCCGTGGTCGTAGAAAATTTCGGAGCAGGGGCCGCAAGGGCCGGTGTCGCCCATTTGCCAGAAGTTGTCGGACACGTATTTCGCGCCTTTGTTGTCGCCGATGCGGACGATGCGCTCGGACGGCATACCGATTTCGTTCAACCAGATGTTGTAGGCTTCGTCGTCTTCCGCGTAAACGGTCGCCAACAGTTTGTCTTTAGGGATGTTGAGCCATTCGGGGGAAGTCAGAAATTCCCAAGCGAAGTGGATGGCGTCGCGTTTGAAGTAGTCGCCGAAGGAGAAGTTGCCCATCATTTCAAAGAAGGTGTGGTGGCGGGCGGTGTAGCCGACGTTTTCCAAGTCGTTGTGCTTGCCGCCTGCGCGTACGCATTTTTGCGCGGTGGTGGCGCGGCTGTACGGGCGTTTGTCGAAACCTAAGAATACGTCTTTAAACTGGTTCATGCCCGCGTTGGTAAACAGCAGGGTCGGGTCGTCGTGCGGCACGAGGCTGGAAGAGCGGACGACGGTGTGGCCTTTGGTTTCAAAAAATTTTAGGAATTTTTGGCGCAGTTCGGAGGTTTTCATAATTTTTTCAATGTCTCTCAAATGTCTTGTCATGGTAAAAGCAGGGAAAACGAACGGCGGTATCTTACCGCAAATCCCTGTTTCTAGCTATGGAAGCGGCGGTTTTCGGAAGAGTGTGGCGGGATTTTGAATGCCGTCTGAAGCCCTGTTGCCAATATCGGCTATAATGGCCGCTTTCTCCAACCCGATATGCAAGGAATGATAATGACCAAACATCTGCCCCTGGCCGTCCTGACTGCTTTGCTGCTTGCAGCGTGCGGCGGTTCGGACAAACCGCCTGCCGAAAAACCGGCGCCGGCGGAAAACCGAAACGTATTGAAAATTTACAACTGGTCGGAATACGTCGATCCGGAAACCGTTGCCGATTTTGAAAAGAAAAACGGCATCAAGGTTACTTATGATGTGTACGACAGCGATGAAACGCTGGAAAGCAAGGTGCTGACCGGAAAATCTGGTTACGACATTGTCGCGCCGTCCAATGCGTTTGTGGGCAGGCAGATTAAGGCAGGTGCGTATCAGAAAATCGATAAGTCGCTGATTCCCAATTATAAACACCTCAACCCCGAAATGATGAGGCTGATGGACGGGGTCGATCCCGGCCACGAATACGCCGTGCCGTTTTATTGGGGGACAAATACCTTCGCCATCAATACCGAACGCGTGAAAAAGGCTTTGGGTACGGACAAGCTGCCGGACAACCAGTGGGATTTGGTGTTCGACCCCGAATACACGTCCAAACTCAAGCAATGCGGCATCAGCTATTTGGACAGCGCGGCGGAAATCTATCCTATGGTGTTGAACTATTTGGGTAAAAACCCGAACAGCAGCAATACGGAAGACATCAGGGAGGCAACCGCCCTACTCAAGAAAAACCGCCCCAATATCAAACGCTTTACTTCGTCCGGCTTTATCGATGATTTGGCGCGCGGCGATACCTGCGTAACAATCGGTTTCGGCGGCGATTTGAACATCGCCAAACGCCGTGCCGAAGAAGCGGGCGGCAAGGAAAAAATCCGCGTGATGATGCCCAAAGAGGGCGTGGGGATTTGGGTGGATTCTTTCGTGATTCCGAAAGATGCGAAAAACGTCGCCAACGCGCACAAATACATCAACGACTTCCTCGACCCGGAAGTGTCGGCGAAAAACGGCAATTTCGTTACTTACGCGCCTTCGAGCAAGCCTGCGCGTGAGCTGATGGAAGACGAATTTAAAAACGACAATACGATTTTCCCAACCGAGGAGGATTTGAAAAACAGCTTTATCATGGTGCCTATCCAGCCGGCGGCATTGAAGTTTATGGTGCGCCAGTGGCAGGATGTGAAGGCGGGGAAATAAAGCCCGATATGCCGTCTGAAGGATGTTCGGACGGCATTTTTTATCTTTGGCGGAACAGGGATTGCAGCCGCTGTTTGAAGGCAGTGGGGCGGATGCTGCTCAAAATACCGCTGAGGATGATGATGCACATACCGAGTATTTCCTGCCAGAAAAGCTCTTCGGCCAGAAAAAATGCGGCAGACAGAGCGGAAAAAACGACGGTCATATAGGAAAGCGAGGCAACCGTGAATTTGTCGCCGACTTTGTAGGCGCGCGTCATCGACAGTTGGGCAATCAGCGCGGACACGCCGATGCACGACAGATAAACTGCCGATGGAAAGGACAGGGTGTGCCAGCCGGTCAGCGTCGCCCAAACCGATGACATCGCCACACCTGTCACGGAAAGGTAAAACACGACGCGCCAGCCGGGTTCGCCCGCCAAAGACAGTTCGCGCACTTTCAAATACGCCCAGCCGGACATCGCGCCGCCCGCCAGCCCGGCGAGTGCCGCCGTTTCCTGACCGCTGCGGAACGAGGGATTAAGCAGCAATACCACGCCGGCAAAACCAAGGAGCAGCACCGCCTGCGTGTAAACGGAAATCCGTTCTTTCAAAATCAGGAAGGAAAATACCGCCAAAAAAATCGACGAGGTGTAACTCAGGGTAACGCCGGTGGCCAAAGGCAGATGCGTTACCGCGTAAAACAGCAGCAGCATCGCCCCCGTCCCGACCATACTGCGGTTTAAGTGGTTTTTCCAATGGGGCGTGCGGAAGGTGTCCCGACGCAATACGGCGGCAGCCCCGAGCGCAACGGTTGAAAACAGCATGCGCCAAAAGACCAATTCGCCGCTGCCGAGGGCAAATTTTGCCGATGCCTCTTTAATCAATACGTTCATAATGGTAAAGCAGGCCGCCGCCACCAGCATCCAGCCCGATCCTAAAATGTCTTTTTTTGCGGTATCCATAAACGGTCGTTGCGATAAGGACGGTCGGATTGTAAACCTTGCGGCAAGGCTTGTGGAATGTGTTTTTGCCTGCTTCTGATGCCGAAATTTTATTTTTCTTGCCGAACAATTTGTTTTCTCAAGGCAAACTTGATTATAATGGGGGCATGAAAAAATACCTTATCCCTCTTTCCATTGTGGCAGTTCTTTCCGGCTGCCAGTCTATTTATGTGCCCACATTGACGGAAATCCCCGTGAATCCTATCAATACCGTCAAAACGGAAGCACCTGCAAAAGGTTTCCGCCTTGCCTCTTCGCATTGGACGGATGTTGCCAAAATCAGCGATGAAGCGACGCGCTTGGGCTATCAGGTGGGTATCGGTAAAATGACCAAGGTTCAGGCGGCGCAATATCTGAACAACTTCAGAAAACGCCTGGTCGGACGCAATGCCGTCGATGACAGTATGTATGAAATCTACCTGCGTTCGGCGATAGACAGCCAGCGGGGCGCAATCAATACGGAACAGTCCAAGCTGTATATCCAGAATGCCTTGCGCGGCTGGCAGCAGCGTTGGAAAAATATGGATGTCAAACCCAACAACCCCGCATTTACCAACTTTTTGATGGAAGTGATGAAGATGCAGCCCTTGAAATGACGCGGTACGCAAATGCCGTCTGAAAGCCTTTTCAGACGGCATTTGCGTTTGAAGCCCCGATTTATTTTTGCCCGCCTTCTTTCCGGTATTGACCCGGCGAAACGTGATATTGCCGTTTGAACGCCTTGCCGAAGTGCGTTTCCGACTGAAAGCCTACCGACAGTGCGACCGACAAAACCGAATCCGGGTTTTTTTTCAGCAGCAACGCGCCTTTTTGCAGGCGGATATGGTTCACAAAGGCGTGCGGGCTGAGTCCGACCCGGCTTTTGAAACGGCGCATCAGTTGCGCGCGCGACATATTGGCAGCCGCCACCATTTTGTCGACATTCCATTCGTCTTCCGGTTTGTCTATCACCTTTTGGATTAAATGTCCCAAACGTTTGTCCTGCCAACCTTTCAATACGCCCGAGAGTTCGACATCCTTATCCTGTTCGAGATAGGCGCGCAGGATAAGCACCAGCAGGACGGACGACAATGCGTTGACCATGGAAACCGTCCCCGTCAAAGGTTTTTTGCTTTCCAGTTGCAGCATTGAAACCACATACTGTAAACTCGGATGGGCAATGTTCAGAAAAACGGTTTCAGGCAGCCCGTTCATCAAATCGGCGTGGGTGTCGTAGCGGAAACGGGCGCAAAACAGGCTCATATCCTGTCCGTTGCCGCACTGCTTGACCGTAAACGCACCGTGCTGCCGCATATCCGGTTGTAAACTTTCTCCGCATTTTCCGTCGTGGCTCAACACATGACCCAAGCCGCGCGGGAAAAATACAATATCCCCTGTACTGACCGGACGCGGGGAAGTTTCGCCGTCGATGCAGAGATAGCCGCTGCCCGATGTAACAATGTGTACCAATCCTTCGCGTTGCAAGGTTTCATGCCGTACCGACCATTGTCCGCCCAAAAGGCACTGCACATCCACACTGCCCGTCAATTGGGCGAAATCGACCAGTTTGTCCAGAATGTCCATAAATCTTTTTGAACCATAAAATGAGATGATTAAACGAGAAACACAACTGAATAATTGCAATAATACGCACATCGAAAACAGATACGCAAGCGCGTATCAGGGTTAAACGCAAGAGAAAGGAAAAGAAAATGTTTAAAGATTGGAAAGAACATACCGCATTGGTTAAAAAATCGTTCGGCGAGCTGGGTAAGGCGCATCCTAAAATGCTGCAGGCCTACGGCGCATTGGAACAGGCCGCCGCCGCCGAAGCACTTGATGCCAAAACGCGCGAACTGATTGCCATCGCCGTTGCCATTACCACTCGTTGCGAGAGCTGCATCAGCGTTCACGCCGCCGCTGCCGCCAAAGCCGGTGCGACCGACAGCGAAATCGCAGGCGCATTGGCAACCGCCATCGCCCTGAATGCCGGTGCCGCTTACACTTACGCCCTGCGTGCATTGGAAGCGGTTGAAACGCAAAAATAATCCGTTTCGGATAAGAAATGCCGTCTGAAAATATTTCAGACGGCATTTTGTCTGTTATGCTTCCCAATACTGTAAACAATATATTAAGCCGCTTATTTCAGACGGCATTTGAGAAACAAGGGGTAAGCGTGAAATATAGTGGATTAAATTTAAATCAGGACAAGGCGACGAAGCCGCAGACAGTACAAATAGTACGGCAAGGCGAGGCAACGCTGTACTGGTTTAAATTTAATCCACTATATTATCGCTGGGTATGGTTTGCCGCCATAAGCTGTCTGCTGTTGTCCGCCGTTTTTATTGCACCTTACCTGACGGCATTTCACGAACAAGAAAAAACATTCGAATATGCGGAATTGACCGTTACCGCCCCCAACCGCAGCGGACGGGCAATCAAACTGGATGCAGACGGGCAGCATTACCGGCTTTCCTGCTATGGGTTCGACAGTTTGTGCACAGGCGGCAATATCGGCAGAACCATCAGGGCGGAGCAGGTTAGAGCCGTTTTAAGCGAAACCGTCGGCAAAGGTTTTTTAAACGGCGTTCTGTTGGAATACCGCAACAGTGGCAGTGTCTATAAGCAATAAAGATTTTGCCCGCACGGAAGACCGCCTTGTCGAAGTGTTGGCACAACCTGCCGTTTTCTGCCTGAAACTGGGTATTTTGCTTTTATTGCCCGCCATTTTCCTGCGTTTGAAAAGAATGTGAAAACAGATTGGCGGGGCGGGGGAATGCCCATGCAGCAATTTTACGTTTTGGGTTATGAGGATAACCGTTATAATCACAACTTTACAGTCTGCACAGAGAAAACCGATGCCTTGGAATCTCCCTATCTTCCTCACATGGTTGAGGGTCTTGCTCATTCCTGTCATGACAGCCCTTTTTTACCTGCCTTTTCCGTGGTTCGCGGAGGAAACGATTAATCTCACCGCCGCCGTCATTTTTGCCGTTGCCGCCTTAACCGACTGGTTTGACGGATTTTTGGCAAGACTGTGGAAACAGACTTCCGATTTCGGCGCCTTCCTCGATCCCGTCGCCGACAAGCTGATGGTTGCCGTATCGCTACTTTTACTGGTCAAACTCGACCGGACCTATGTTTTGTTTGCCATGATCATTATCGGCAGGGAAATTACCATTTCCGCATTGCGCGAATGGATGGCGCAAATGGGCAAAAGGAACAGCGTTGCCGTCGCCACCGTCGGTAAGTTCAAAACCGCCGCGCAAATGCTGGCAATTTTCCTGCTGCTGCTGAATATTCCCGATTTTTACGGATTTAATCTTGTTGTTATCGGCAATGTATTGATGTTTATCGCATCTTTGCTGACAGTCTGGTCGATGCTGTATTATCTGAAAATGGCGTGGAAAGAAATCGCCTGAAAAAAACATAAAAATAGCTTGACGGCAAAAACAGAATCCATAATAATTGCGTCTCTTCGATGTTGGAGAATGAAATCGGGCGGGAATAGCTCAGTTGGTAGAGCGCAACCTTGCCAAGGTTGAGGTCGCGAGTTCGAGACTCGTTTCCCGCTCCAAAAATTTCATTTTCCCACAATCATTGCGGGAATAGCTCAGTTGGTAGAGCGCAACCTTGCCAAGGTTGAGGTCGCGAGTTCGAGACTCGTTTCCCGCTCCAAGTTTTATTTCAAACATATCAACGCGGGAATAGCTCAGTTGGTAGAGCGCAACCTTGCCAAGGTTGAGGTCGCGAGTTCGAGACTCGTTTTCCGCTCCAAAAACCGATATGTTTGAACGCGCGGGAATAGCTCAGTTGGTAGAGCGCAACCTTGCCAAGGTTGAGGTCGCGAGTTCGAGACTCGTTTCCCGCTCCAAGTTTTTTAGATAAGCCAGTTTTAGGGCGAGATAGCAAAGTGGTTATGCAGCGGATTGCAAATCCGTCTACGCCGGTTCGATTCCGACTCTCGCCTCCATTATCGTACTACGGCGGGGTGGCAGAGTGTTTATGCTATGAGGAGTGCAATCTTCATATAGGCCGGTTAAAATCCGCGCCCCCGCCTCCACCTTTCACAAATGCCCGGGTGGTGAAATAGGTAGACACAACGGACTTAAAATCCGTCGGGACTAAACATCCCGTGCCGGTTCGATTCCGGCTCCGGGCACCAAGCTGAAAATGACAATGCCGCTCCAAGCGGTTATTTTTTTATCTGTCGGACGGTGATGGACAATATTGACATGTTCATGCCTGAACAAGAGGAAATCCAATCAATGTGGAAAGAAATTTTACTGAATTACGGTATTTTCCTGCTCGAACTGCTTACCGTGTTCGGCGCAATTGCGCTGATTGTGTTGGCTATCGTACAGAGTAAGAAACAGTCGGAAAGCGGCAGTGTCGTACTGACGGATTTTTCGGAAAATTATAAAAAACAGCGGCAATCGTTTGAAGCATTCTTTTTAAGCGGGGAAGAGGCAAAACATCAGGAAAAAGAGGAAAAGAAAAAGGAAAAGGCGGAAGCCAAAGCAGAGAAAAAGCGTTTGAAGGAGGGTGGGGAGAAATCTTCCGAAACGCAAAAATCCCGCCTTTTTGTGTTGGATTTTGACGGCGATTTGTATGCACACGCCGTAGAATCCTTGCGTCATGAGATTACGGCGGTGCTTTTGATTGCCAAGCCTGAAGATGAGGTTCTGCTTAGATTGGAAAGTCCGGGCGGCGTGGTTCACGGTTACGGTTTGGCGGCTTCGCAGCTTAGGCGTTTGCGCGAACGCAATATTCCGCTGACCGTCGCCGTCGATAAGGTGGCGGCGAGCGGTGGTTATATGATGGCGTGTGTGGCGGATAAAATTGTTTCCGCTCCGTTTGCGATTGTCGGTTCGGTGGGTGTTGTAGCGGAAGTACCGAATATCCACCGCCTGTTGAAAAAAACATGATATTGATGTGGATGTGATGACGGCGGGCGAATTTAAGCGCACGGTTACTTTTATGGGTGAAAATACGGAAAAGGGCAAACAGAAATTCCGACAGGAACTGGAGGAAACGCATCAGTTGTTCAAGCAGTTTGTCAGCGAGAACCGCCCTCAATTGGATATTGAGGAAGTGGCAACGGGCGAGCATTGGTTCGGTCGGCAGGCGTTGGCGTTGAACTTGATTGACGAGATTTCGACCAGTGATGATTTGTTGTTGAAAGCGTTTGAAAACAAACAGGTTATCGAAGTGAAATATCAGGAGAAGCAAAGCCTGATCCAGCGCATTGGTTTGCAGGCGGAAGCTTCTGTTGAAAAGTTGTTTGCCAAACTTGTCAACCGGCGGGCGGATGTGATGTAGTTTGCCGAACGGATGGAAATGCCGTCTGAAGCGTGTTCAGACGGCATTTTTCAAGTTCCGGCTTTGATGTTCCGTTTCGACCACTCTATCCGTTGTCCGATGTCTTTCAAATTGGAATATTGTTCGACCAATCGCGGCACGTCGTCCAAACTCATGGCAAACATCCACAGATAAGTGCCGACCGAATAGACATGCCCCGCGCTGCTGTAGCCTTTGAGCGTCATCATCACAAAAGCAAAGCCGAACAAAATACCCATCGCCGTGCCGACGCAGAGATAGCCGAAGGCTTCGCGGTTGGAAATCAGCACACGCAGGCGCGCAAGCAGTCCGTAATGGCGGTCCAGCTGCCGCTCGTCGCCTTTTCGGATAAAGTGGTTGTCGCGTTCCAAGCTGTTCTTCAGGCGGAAATACAGGTTTTCGCTGATGGCGGCAAAACGTGGCAAAAGCCATAAAAACAACGCAAGTATGCCCACCGCCGACACGCCGACCCAAAATTCCAGCACCAGCAGCATGATGCACGCGCCGAATATGGATACGACGGATGTCGCGGCAATCGGCAGGTGTTCTTCAAAAAAGCTGACAAACTCACGCGACAGGGCAACCCGCGCAGTTACCGCCGAATGCGGGACTTGCCGCTGCCGCTGTTCCAACACAACCGGCACGGCGATTTCGGTATAAATCCGCGTAAACGTGCGCGTATCGGCAATCCGCCGCGCCGCACCGACCAGCCACATCAAAAGCACAACCAAAGCGTACAGCAACGCCTGCCACGCCTGCCCCGCAATCACGGCATTAATCGCCCAGCCGCCAAACACCGGATACACCAGCATCAAAAGGTTTTCCAGTCCGACCAGAAAAAATGTGCCAATCAATCGCTTGCGGTGGTTTTGGCTATGTGTTTCAACATTTTCCACATATTTGCCCCCCTATTTTTTATTTTCCGAGATTGTTTTTTCCATCACTTCAGCCAGTGCATCCAAATCGGCAAACAGCCGGGTTGTGCGCTTGTCGCCGAATGTGGCAAATACTTTGTGAGACCTTTGCAAAATTCCTTTCCCTCCCGACAGCTGACACCCAAACACAGGTTTTCGGCTGTTTTCGTTTCAAATATCCACTAATTTTACCCCAATACCCCCCTAATCCTCCTCGGATACCCGATAATCAGGCATCCGGGCTGCCTTTTAGGCGGCAGCGGGCGCACTTAGCCTGTTGGCGGCTTTCAACAGGTTCAAACACATCGCCTTCAGATGGCTTTGCGCACTCACTTTAATCAGTCCGAAATAGGCTGCCCGCGCATAGCGGAATTTACGGTGCAGCGTACCGAAGCTTTGTTCAACCACATAACGGGTCTTCGACAAATACCGGTTGCGTTTGGTTTGCGCCTCCGACAGCGGACGGTTGCGGCAGGTTTTGCGCATAATGCCGTCCAACAACTGACGCTCTTCCAGATGTTGCCGGTTTTCCGCACTGTCGTAGCCTTTGTCGGCATAGACGGTCGTACCTTCGGGTAACCCTTCCAACAACGGCGACAGGTGTTTGCACTCATGGGCATTGGCGGGAGTAATGTGCAGTTTCTCGATATAGCCTTCTGCATCGGTACGGGTATGTTGTTTGTAACCGAGTTTGTAGAGGCCGTTTTTCTTGATCCAACGGGCATCGCTGTCCTTACTCGGTGTGGTTTGGCCGCTGACTTGTCCTTCTTCATCGACTTCTATGGTCTGACGCTGTTTGCTGCCGGCGGTCTGAATAATGGTGGCGTCAACGACAGCGGCGGATGCTTTCTCTATTTTTAGGCCTTTTTCGGTCAGTTGGCGGTTAATCAGTTCCAGCAATTCGGACAGGGTGTCGTCTTGCGCCAGCCAGTTGCGGTAACGGCATAAGGTGCTGTAATCGGGGATGCTTAGTTCGTCAAAACGGCAAAACAGGTTGAAATCGATGCGGGTAATGAGGCTGTGTTCGAGTTCGGGATCGGAGAGGCTGTGCCATTGTCCGGGCAGGATGGCTTTGAACATGGACAGCAGGGGATAGGCAGGACGGCCGCGGTGGTCTCGAAGGTAACGGGTTTTTTGACGATTCAGGTATTGTTCGATCGGCTGCCAATCAATCACTTGATCCAACTTCAATAGAGGGAAACGGTCGATGTGTTTAGCAATCATGGCTTGCGCGGTTTGTTGAAAGAAGGTGCTCATGGAAAATCTCCTAAATGTCTTGGTGGGAATTTAGGGGATTTTGGGGAATTTTGCAAAGGTCTCTTTGTCGCTGAATTCCTGCGCGCTTTCTGTTAAAGGTGCGGCATGGGCTTTGCCTTTTTCGGTCAGCGACAGCAACCGTTCGCGCCGGTCCTGTTCGCTTTCCTGCCATTCAATCAACCCTTGTCCGGCAAGGGTTTTGCATACGCCTGAAACGGTCTGTTTGGGCAGGCTCCACTTTTCGCCGATATGCTTTTGCGTGCGGCTGCCTTCGGTTGCCAGGGTATAAAGTACGGCAAAGAGGTTGTAATTCAGATCCTGCTGCCCGATCCATTTGTCGAAGACATTGCAAATCAGGTTGATACGGGTGCCAAGTTGGTCGAGTTGGTTCATAATTGGTCTTGATATTGACTAAATTTGTGCGGATTATAGTGGATTAACAAAAACCAGTACGGCGTTGCCTCGCCTTAGCTCAAAGAGAACGATTCTCTAAGGTGCTGAAGCACCAAGTGAATCGGTTCCGTACTATTTGTACTGTCTGCGGCTTCGTCGCCTTGTCCTGATTTTTGTTAATCCACTATATAGTCATAATCGGGACTGATTTTAAGCGTGGGGTGATAAAAATGCCGTCTGAAATATGTTCAGACGGCATTGTGTTTGGAAAAGGCAATCAGTGTTCTGCCAATTTCAGGTAAACGCCGGAAACGTCCTGTTCGCCGTAGCCGGCTTCGACTGCTTTGCGGTAGCTGGCAGCAACGGTTTCGACGGCGGGCAGGGTGTTGCCTGCCTGTTCAAGCTCTTTGACGGCGAGGTTGAGGTCTTTGGAGGCGTGTTTGAGGGCGAAGGCGGGTGGGAATTCGCGGTTTGCCCACAGGGATTTTTTGGTTTGGAACATGGGCGAGTCCATTGCCGAGCCGCCGATGGCTTCGACGATGGTGTCGGTATCGATGCCGAACTGCCGCGCCATCAGCATCGCTTCGCTGTACGCTTCGCCGAAAATGCCCAAGAGCGAGTTCAAGACGAGTTTCGCGCCCGAACCTTTGCCGACATCGCCGAAATGGAAGGTTTTTTTGCCGACGAGGGAAAATATTTTTTGCAGCGGGTTTAAAACGGCTTCGCTGCCGCCGAACAGAATCAGCAGCGTGCCGTTGGTGGCGGGCCCGACCGATCCGGAAACGGGTGCTTCGGCAAACTGTCCGCCTGCGGCTTCGACAAGTGCTTTGACGGCGAGGTTTTCGGTCGGGGAGATGGTGCTCATGTTGACGATGATTTTGCCGGCCAATCCGTCGCGGACTCCGTTCAGGATGTCGCACACGGCGGCATAGTCGGAAACCATCAGGAAAATGACGGGATAGTCGCGGACGAGTTCGGCGGTGTTGCCGTAAACTTTTGCGCCTTTGGCGGAGATGGGGGCAGTTTTGTCGGGCGAGCGGTTGTATACGCCGACTTCGATGCCGCCGTCCAAGAGCCGCGTTACCATAGGCAGACCCATTTGCCCTAAGCCTATCCAGCCGATTTGTGTGTATTCGTTTGCGGACATGATGTTTACTCCTTTTCTGTTTGTAGTGTAGTGTAATCTTATCTGTTCCGATACCGTCTGAAAAGCCTGCGGGTGTTTCAGACGGTATGGTTTTTTATGCGGTCAGCGTGCCTTTGGTCGAGGGGGTCTGTCCTGCCATGCGCGGGTCGTGTTCGACTGCCATACGCAGGGCGCGCCCGAAGGCTTTGAATACGGTTTCCGCCTGATGGTGGGCGTTTTTGCCGCTGAGGTTGTCGATGTGCAGGGTCATCATACTGTGGTTGACGATGCCGTGGAAAAATTCTTCAAACAAATCGACATCGAAACGTCCGATTAGTGCGCGGGTAAATTCGATGTTGTACACGAGTCCGGGGCGGCCGGAAAGGTCGATGACGACGCGGCTGAGGGCTTCGTCGAGCGGGACGTAGGAATGTCCGTAACGGCGGATGCCTTTTTTGTCGCCGAGTGCCTGCCGGATTGCTTGTCCGAGTGTGATGCCGATGTCTTCGGCGGTGTGGTGGTCGTCGATGTGCAGGTCGCCTTTGCAGCTGATGTCGATGTCAATCATGCCGTGGCGGGCGATTTGATCGATCATGTGTTCGAGGAAGGGTACGCCGGTATCCAGCCTGCTTTTGCCGCTGCCGTCGAGGTTGATGGAGACGGTGATTTGGGTTTCGCAGGTATTGCGGTTGACGGTAACGCTGCGGCAGCCGGCAGCAGATGCGGTTTCGGCAATTTGGGTTTCGGCAGTTCCGGTGCTTTCTGCGGCGGTTTCGGGGACAGTGCGTTCGCGGTGTTTTCTGTCGAGCCAGCCTTTGGGTTTGCCGGTGTGTTTTTCGAGTTTTGCCATCAGGCTGGGACGGATGCCGCGTGCATCTGGGTCTTCTGCCTGCTTTTCAAGGCGTTGTTTGAGTTTGTAGAGTGCGACGGGGGTACGGTAGCTGCAGAGTTTGGCGAGCTTGGACAGCGAACCTGCTTCTTGGGCGAGGGTCAGAAAGTTGTGCAGTTGGCGTTGTGTTTTAGTCAAATTCATAGGAAATCCGTTGGTTGGCAGTAAAGTTGGCGAATGATGTTGAGAACGGCATCGTTTTGTGCGGGGCTGCCTACGGTAATGCGCAGGCAGTGTTCCAAAAGCGGGTGCGCGCCATGCAGTTTTTTAACCAAGATGCGGTTTTGTTTGAGCGTGTCAAACAACAAATCGGCATCGGGTACGCGTATGGTAATGAAGTTTGCCTGACTTGGAAAGGTGTTCAGACGGCATATTTTGCCCAATTCGGCGAACATCCGTTCGCGTTCGTTTTTCAGGCTGTCGATGTTGGCAGAGATGATGCCGTAGTGTTGCAGGGCGAGTTTGGCGGTGGTCAGGCTCAGTTGGTTCATATTGTAGGGCGGCAGGATTTTTTGCAGTTCGCCGATGACTTCGGGACAGCCTGCCGCATAGCCGATACGCAGTCCGGCAAAACCGATTTTGCTGACGGTACGCATGACGATGAGGTTGGGAATGCTGCCCGCCTGCGGCAGGAAGCTGTCGCCGTTGAATGCGCCGTAGGCTTCGTCGACGACGACGATGCCGTCTGAAGCTTCGATGACGGCTTCGATTTCGGCACGCGTGAAACATACGCCGGTGGGGTTGTTGGGGTAGGCGATAAAGGTCAGGGCAGGGCGGTGCTTCCTGACGGCTTCGAGGACGGCGGGCAGGTTGAGGGTGAAATCTCCGTTCAGTGGAACGCCGACATAATCCATGCCGTACAGCGCGGCGTTGTGGCGGTACATGACGAAACTGGGTTCGGCTGCCAACATTGCCGCGCCCGGTTTGGCGGTCAGCATCGTGATGAACTGTATCAGCTCGTCCGAGCCGTTGCCCAGCGCGATGTCGGCGCAGTCGGGAATGTCGAACGCCGAACGTAATGCTTCCTGTAAACCGCTGCCGGAGGGATTGGGGTAAAGATGGATGGGCGCGGCGGCAAGCCGTGCCTGCCATTCCTGCAACAGCGTTTCATGTCCGGCAAAAGGGTGGACGGGACTTTCCATCGAATCGAGTTTGGCAAAGCCGGGCGGAACGTCGGCAATCTGATATGCCGACATAGCTTGTATGTCGTCGCGGATGAAGGAGCGGACGGATTTCATCGTGTTTCCTTAATGGTTGGAATATGCCTGTACGCCGTTTCGGCATTATTTCATACGGAACTCTGCCGCGCGGGCGTGGGCGGTCAGGCTTTCGCCGTGTGCCAGCACGCTGGCGGTTTCGCCTAATTTTTGCGCGCCCTGTTCCGAAACCTGAATCAGGCTGGAGCGTTTTTGGAAATCATATGTCCCCAAAGGCGAGGAAAAGCGGGCGGTTCGGCTGGTGGGCAATACATGGTTTGGACCGGCGCAGTAGTCGCCGAGGCTTTCGCCGGTGTAGCGTCCCATGAAAATCGCACCGGCGTGGCGGATTTTTTTCGCCCATTCCTGCGGATTTTCGACTGACAGTTCCAAGTGTTCGGGGGAAATGTAGTTGGCGATTTCGCAGGCTTCGTCCAAGTCTTTGGCGAGTATCATCGCGCCCCTGTTGCCGAGCGAGGCTTCGATGATGTCGCGGCGCGGCATAGTTTCGATCAGGCGGTCCATAGCGGCTTCTACTTCGTCGAGATACGCTTGCGACGTGCCGATGAGGATGGCTTGGGCAATTTCGTCGTGTTCGGCCTGGCTGAACAAATCCATCGCCACCCAATCGGCAGGTGTCGTGCCGTCGGCGATGACCAGGATTTCAGACGGCCCCGCCACCATGTCGATGCCGACCACGCCGAACACGCGGCGTTTGGCGGCGGCGACGAAGGCGTTGCCTGGACCGGTGATTTTATCGACTTGGGGGATGGTTTCCGTGCCGTAGGCGAGGGCGGCAACCGCCTGCGCGCCGCCGACGGTGAAGACTTTGGTTACGCTGGCGACGTATGCGGCGGCAAGTACGATGTCGTTGCGTTCGCCTTTTGGTGTCGGCACGACCATGATGATTTCTTTCACACCTGCGACGTGGGCGGGCATGGCGTTCATGATGACGGAACTCGGATACGCCGCCTTGCCGCCGGGGACGTAAATGCCGACGCGGTCAAGCGGTGTGATTTGTTGTCCCAACAGCGTGCCGTCTTCATCGGTGTAGCTCCACGATTCCATTTTTTGGCGTTGGTGGTAGCTTTCGACACGGCGGGCGGCGGTCTGCAATGCCGTCTGAACGTCGTTCGGAATGCGCTCGAACGCCGCTTTCAAATCGGCTTGCGTGAGTATTAAATCATCGATGCTTTTAGCGTTTGTCTGATCGAATTTGTTGGTGTATTCAATCAAAGCCGCATCGCCGCGCTTTTGCACGTCGGCGCAAATGTCGGCGACGATGCGTTCGGTTTCGGGGTTTTGCGCGGTTTCAAAAGCCAGCAGGGCTTTGAGTCCGGCTTGGAAATCGGGCGATTGGGTGTTGAGTTTTTTCATGATTTGGTTTTTTCCTTTTTTATTTTTGGATTGGGGGTCGTCTGAATATTCTCTTGTTCAGTTTCTGTCTCTGTTTTGGGTCTGATATACGCTTTTTCTCCCCCGCTACCAAACTTCAATTCGGGCAGGCATTTTTGTTGCAGACCGAGTTTGGCTAATACCTCTTCGCTACGAGAGGTAGTGCGGAAACGGTAACGGGATTGTTTTCTACCGTTTTTGGTTTCCTCAACCATTGTTTCAAAACCGTCCACTTCGTATGCACTGACAACAGCGTTTTGCAGACCGGTGTGAACGCCGATAACGTATTTCACTTTTGAAGCAACATCTTTACCGATAACCCAGTTGCCCAACGTACGCGATTTGAGGTTGGCATCGTCTTGGTTGTCGAAAAGGTAGTCTAATTCTTCGTCAGTATCTAAATCGAAAGCATTGTGGATTTTGATGGCGAGAATCAGCCCGTCGGGGTTAATCTCGTTAAGTGGGAGAGAAGAGAATCCAAAGCGGCGATCTAGTTCTTCTACGCTAATACCACCCGGACCATGCCCGGCAATTTTATTTTTGAGTTTTTTACCCAAGACAGATTTAACAAAATGAATTAAGGCAGATTCGGCGGCGAGTGCTTCGACTTCAGTCAGATGATAGCTGATGATATAGCGACCGAGTTTCTTGCATTTGGAGATGGCTTTGAGTTTCCGATCGATAATCTCGCCGGAGACTGGATCTTGTGAACGACTAGCAACCCATTCATGCTCGAAGATACGATTACCGCAGCCTTTGCCGATGTAGAGGATTTTGTCTTTTTTCAGGTCGGTCAGACAATAGACATAAAACCGACGCTCGCCGTTATTCAAAACGGAAAGGGTTGAATCTGAGAATTTTTTTATTTTTGCAACCATTTTAACTTCTCCTATACAGTTTACTGCCGGTGATATTTTCAGACGACCTGTCGGCGGGAACGGATAGGGTCGTCTGAAAACGCATCTTTATTCAAATGAATGCTTACTTCGCCTTCACTGCGCCGCCGAACGCCTGAATAATCGGCTCCAGCAGCGCGTATTTCGTTTTCAAAGCAGCCTTGTTGACCACCAGGCGGCTGGAAATGTCGACGATGTGTTCGACTGCTTCCAAGCCGTTTGCCTTCAAGGTGTTGCCCGTCGAAACCAAGTCCACAATCGCATCGCTCAAGCCGACCAGCGGCGCAAGTTCCATCGAGCCGTACAGTTTGATAATGTCCACATGGACACCCTTGCCGGCAAAATGAGATGCCGCGATTTCAGGATACTTTGTGGCAATCTTCAGACGGCATCCGGGTTGCGAAGCTGCTTCGTAATCAAACCCTTTACGCACAGCAACCATCATGCGGCACTTGGCAATCTCCAAATCCAAAGGCCGGTAAAGCCCCGTGCCGCCGTGTTCGATCAGCACGTCTTTGCCCGCAATGCCGAAGTCCGCCGCGCCGTAGCGGACATAAGTCGGCACATCGGTTGCGCGGACAATGACAAGGCGGATGTTTTCATGGTTCGTCCCGATAATCAGCTTGCGCGATTTTTCAGGCTCTTCAGTCGGAACAATGCCGGCAGCGGCAAGCAGCGGCAGCGTCTCCTCAAAAATGCGCCCCTTGGATAAGGCGATGGTCAAAGCATTATCCTGCATGGTGTGGATGTCCTTTGTCGGTTGAAACAATAATGCCGTCTGAACAGGCGCCGACGGTGCAGATGGCATACGGTTTTATCAGAGCAGGGTCCTTACATCGGCAGCAATCGTTTCCGGCTCGCTTCCGTAAGGCGAGAAAATGGCAACCTCACCGTTTTTGTCGATGAGATACGCACCGGAAGAGTGGTCGACCAAATAGTTTTCGCTGTCGTCTTTTTGATTGACTTTGGCAGAAACCACGCGGTATTGCTGCTTGATGACCGGCAGGTTTTGGTCGCCCGTTGCCGTCAGACCGATAAAGTCCGGATTGAACTGTTTGGCATACTTGCCGATGATTTCAGGCGTGTCGCGTTCCGGATCGATGCTGACGAACACCACTTTCACGTCCTTAGCCTGCCCGCCCAACTGCTTCAACGTGTCGCTGTACGTCAAAAGCTCTGTCGGGCAGACATCGGGACAGTGCGTAAAGCCGAAAGACAGAATCACGACCTTGCCTTTCAAATCGCTCAGGTTGAAAGGCTTGCCTTCGCCGTCGGTCAGCGTGAAATCGCCGCCGATGTCTTCCTTACGCATATCCGTACCGCGCGTTTGCGGCTTTGCCGCATTTTCCGCAGCCGACGCGGATGCACTTGAAGAAGCGACTTGCGCCGCACTGTTGTCTTGAGGTTTGCAGGCGGCAAGCGCGGCAAGTACGAAAACGCCCGGCAAAAAGGAACGCGGTACGGAAAACATGACAATCTCCCAAGAATAAATAGCAAAACCTGATTCGTACGGAATTTGAATATTTCCATCTTAACGCGTTTGGCAGATTTAATGTAGTATTTTTTTACGTTGTCTGCACGGCAGGAATTGCCGAATCATACAGAATCTTTGGAGCGGAAAGAACAGTAAGATTAAAATAATAAAAATTCTATTTAAAATCAAAAATAAAATAAAAACAGATAAAATAATTTCAAAAAAAAGGTTTACAGAATTTCAAAAGCCATTATAATGACGACTTCTTCACCAGCCCAGGTGGCGAAATTGGTAGACGCAGGGGACTCAAAATCCCCCGCCGCAAGGTGTGTCGGTTCGAGTCCGACCCTGGGCACCACAACCGCTTTTAGAGCGGTTATTTTTTTGTCTATTGCTGTTTAATGAAATAGATAAGACTAAATATAGTGGATTAAATTTAAACCAGTACGGCGTTGCCTCGCCTTAGCTCAAAGAGAACGATTCTCTAAGGTGCTGAAGCACCAAGTGAATCGGTTCCGTACTATTTGTACTGTCTGCGGCTTCGTCGCCTTGTCCTGATTTTTGTTAATCCACTATACAATCAATATATTAAGTCGTTGTTAGCCCTCTTGGTTCTGTTAATGCCGTCCAATACAGTCCGGTGCAATGAGCCATTTTCAGGAAGTATGGTTGGGAATATTTTTGATATATCAAAAATAAAATCAAGTTCAATCAATATCCCGAGTCTTTATTGGGATGAAACCCTGTAAATTTTACAATTCTTGATATCGAAGAAGGGTTTTTCACATCTGCCCCTCCTACACAAACTGTCAACAATTTCCATCTTTCAAAAAAGGTACTCCTGATTTTATTCTTTTAAAATCAATCAATAATTTCTCTGCTTTCAAAAAATAATTAAAAGATGAAAGATTTTTCTTGATTGAACTGTCGGTTTGCGTTATCGTTTCTACTCTTTTTCACAAACTCTGTGTTCCTTTCCAATTGATTGGATAATCCGTCTGTTGCCGTGTTCCCCCAATGCGCGTACCCTAAATCGCTGCTTGGTGGAATTGCATTACAGGTGCTGTGGCAAAGCGGTTTGTCCCTATTGGTTTGAAACCGTATAAAAGAGGTCGTTATGCAGCTATCAGGCGCGCAAATCATAGTGCAGAGTCTCAAAGCTGAAGGTGTCGAGTACGTTTTCGGTTATCCCGGCGGTGCGGTTATCGAAATCTACGATGCCCTTTTCCAACTCAATAAATTCAAGCACATTCTGACCCGTCACGAGCAGGCGGCAGTACACGCGGCAGATGCGTATGCGCGCGTCAGCGGTAAGGTGGGCGTGGCATTGGTTACATCCGGCCCGGGCGTTACCAATGCACTGACCGGTATTGCTACTGCCTATACGGATTCGATTCCGATGGTGGTCATCAGCGGGCAGGTAGGCAATTCCCTGATTGGTACGGATGCGTTCCAAGAAGTTGATACGGTGGGTATTACCCGTCCGTGCGTCAAACACAATTTCCTGGTTACGGACATCAATGAGTTGGCGGAAACCATTAAAAAGGCGTTCCAAATTGCCGCAAGCGGCCGACCGGGGCCCGTGGTGGTTGATGTCCCGAAAGATGTTACGCAGGCGATGGCGAAATTCAGCTATCCTCAGGAAGACATTTTTATCCGTTCGTATCAACCGGTTGTTCAAGGGCATATCGGTCAGATTAAAAAGGCCGTGCAGATGTTGGCATCTGCCAAACGTCCGGTCGTCTATTTTGGCGGCGGCGTGGTGTTGGGTAATGCTTCTGAAGAGCTGACCCGATTTGTCCGAATGACGGGTGCTCCGTGCACGGGTACGCTGATGGGCTTGGGCGCTTATCCTTCCGGCGACCGCCAATTCCTCGGTATGCTCGGTATGCACGGTACTTACGAGGCAAACCTTGCCATGCAGAATGCGGATGTCGTTCTTGCCGTAGGTGCGCGTTTTGACGACCGTGTGGTTTCCGTACCGTCCAAATTTTTCGAGAAGGCGAAGAAGGTTATCCATATCGATGTCGATCCTTCCAGCATCGCCAAACGCGTGAAGGCGGACATTCCGATTGTCGGCGACGTGAAAAACGTTTTGTCCGAGATGGTTGCGCTGTGGCAAAAACAAGAGTCCGTGCCGTCTGAAGATGCTTTGGGCAAATGGTGGAAAACCATAGAGGAATGGCGTTCCCGCGATTGCTTGTGGTTTGACAACGGCAGCGAAATTATCAAGCCACAATATGTGATTCAGAAGCTTGCCGAGATTACCGGCAATTCGGCAATCATCACATCGGATGTAGGGCAGCATCAAATGTTTGCGGCTCAATATTATCCCTTCGAACGTCCGCGCCAATGGCTCAACTCCGGCGGTTTGGGTACGATGGGCGTTGGTCTGCCTTATGCGATTGGTGCAAAACTTGCCGCCCCGGATCAAGACGTATTCTGTATTACCGGCGACGGCTCGATCCAGATGAACATCCAAGAGCTGTCCACCTGTTTCCAATATCGGATTCCGGTTAACGTCATTACGCTGAACAACGGTTATCTCGGTATGGTACGCCAGTGGCAGGAAATATATTACGGCGGACGAGAGTCGGAAACCTATTTCGATTCTTTGCCCGATTTCGTCAAACTTGCCGAGGCATACGGCCATATCGGTATCCGCGTGGACAAGAAGTCTGATGTGGAAGGTGCGTTGTTGGAAGCATTGAACCAAAAAGACAGGCTGGTGTTTATCGACTTCCTGACCGACCAGAAACAGAATGTGATGCCCATGGTCGGCAACGGCAAAGGTTTGGACGAAATGGTACTTCCGCCGCATATGCGTGCGGACGGAAAGGCGTAAGGAGAGGCAAATGCGACATATCTTATCTGTTCTGATCGAAAACGAATCAGGTGCGATGAGCCGCGTGGTCGGTTTGTTCTCTGCACGCGATTACAATATCGATTCTTTGGCGGTTGCGCCGACCGAAGACAAAACCCTGTCCCGTATGACCATCGTTACACACGGCGACGAGCAGGTTATCGAACAAATCACCAAGCAACTCAATAAATTGATTGAAGTGATTAAAGTGGTCGATTTGAACGAAAGCCGTTTTGTCGAACGCGAACTGATGTTGGTAAAAGTCCGTGCCGCCGGCAAAGACCGCGACGAATTTTTACGCTTGACCGAAATCTACCGGGGCAGCATCATCGACGTAACCGACCGCAGCTATACGATTGAAATTACCGGCTCGACAGACAAGCTGGATTCCTTTTTGGAAACGGTCGGACGCGCCCAAATTTTGGAAACCGTACGTACAGGCGCGGCCGGCATCGGTCGCGGTGAGCGTATTTTGAAAATTTAACGCCGTAACCTTTCAGACGGCACGGTATTTGAATGCCGTCTGAAAAACGAACGGCAGGAGAGATTTATGTCGAACATTAAAATTGTCGCACTGGTTACCGTTAAACCGGAATACACAGAAACACTGGCAGCACAGTTTAAAGAACTGGTCAAAGCCAGCCGTGCGGAAGAGGGCAACATCAGCTATGATCTCCATCAGGAAATCGGCAAACCGAACCGTTTTGTTTTCGTGGAAAATTGGAAATCCCAAGCAGCTATTGACGAACACAATGCCAGCGCGCATTTCCAAGCCTTCGTCCAGTCCGTCGACGGCAAAACCGAAGCGTTGGAAATCGTATTGATGAATGAAGTTGCCGCTTAAGCGGCACACTCTGTTTAACCCGTCCGAAGCCGCTCAACATTTTAAGGCTTCGACAACCATTTACCTTAAAGGAAATCAAATGCAAGTCTATTACGATAAAGATGCCGATCTGTCCCTGATCAAAGGCAAAACCGTTGCCATCATCGGTTACGGTTCGCAAGGCCATGCCCATGCTGCCAACCTGAAAGATTCGGGTGTAAACGTGGTGATTGGTCTGCGCCAAGGTTCTTCTTGGAAAAAAGCCGAAGCAGCCGGCCATGTCGTCAAAACTGTTGCTGAAGCGACCAAAGAAGCCGATGTCGTTATGCTGCTGCTGCCTGACGAAACCATGCCTGCCGTCTATCACGCCGAAGTTGCAGCCAATCTGAAAGAAGGCGCAACGCTGGCATTTGCACACGGCTTCAACGTTCACTACAACCAAATCGTTCCGCGTGCCGACTTGGACGTGATTATGGTTGCCCCCAAAGGCCCGGGTCATACCGTACGCAGTGAATACAAACGCGGCGGCGGCGTGCCTTCTCTGATTGCCGTTTACCAAGACAATTCCGGCAAGGCCAAAGACATCGCCCTGTCTTATGCGGCTGCCAACGGCGGCACCAAAGGCGGTGTGATTGAAACCACTTTCCGCGAAGAAACCGAAACCGATCTGTTCGGCGAACAAGCTGTATTGTGCGGTGGCGTGGTCGAGTTGATCAAAGCAGGTTTTGAAACCCTGACCGAAGCCGGTTACGCGCCTGAAATGGCTTACTTCGAATGTCTGCACGAAATGAAACTGATTGTTGACCTGATTTTCGAAGGCGGTATTGCCAATATGAACTACTCCATTTCCAACAATGCGGAGTACGGCGAATACGTTACCGGCCCTGAAGTGGTCAATGCTTCCAGCAAAGAAGCCATGCGCAATGCTCTGAAACGCATCCAAACCGGCGAATACGCAAAAATGTTTATCCAAGAGGGTAACGTCAACTACGCGTCTATGACTGCCCGCCGCCGTTTGAATGCCGACCACCAAGTTGAAAAAGTCGGCGCACAACTGCGTGCCATGATGCCTTGGATTACTGCCAACAAATTGGTTGACCAAGACAAAAACTGATTGTTTTCAAACGGGACTGCCTACACATCGTGTAGGCAGTTTTTTTATAGTGGATTAACAAAAATCAGGACAAGGCGACGAAGCTGCAGACAGTACAAATAGTACGGCAAGGCGAGGCAACGCCGTACTGGTTTAAATTTAATCCACTATATATGGATACCGTCTGAACATCGTGTTCAGACGGTATCTGTGTTGCGGATGAATTTAAACAGGCACAGTTCTGTCAGTCGCCCAGAGCCGCGACCATTACCGCTTTAATCGTGTGCATACGGTTTTCCGCCTGATCGAACACGATGCTGGCGGGGCTTTCGAATACTTCTTCTGTAACTTCCACACCGTTCAGCCCGAAGGTTTCGTAAATCCATTCGCCGACTTTGGTTTCGCGGTTGTGGAAGGCGGGCAGGCAGTGCATGAATTTGACTTGCGGATTGCCCGATGCCGCCATCAGTTCGGGCGTAACGCGGTAATCTTTCAGCAAATCGATGCGTTCCTGCCAGACTTCTTTCGGCTCGCCCATGCTGACCCACACATCGGTATGAATAAAATCAACATTCTTCACGGCTTCATGCGCGTTTTCGGTCAGGGTAATTTTTGCGCCGGTTTCTTTGGCGGCGGCGTGTGCGGCGGCAATAATGCCTTCAGACGGCCACAGGCTTTGCGGTGCGCCGATACGCACGTCCATCCCCAATTTTGCCCCTAAAATCAGCAGGGAATTGCCCATGTTGTAACGCGCGTCGCCGACGTAGGCAAACGCGGTTTGGTTCAAAGGTTTGCCGCTGTGTTCGCGCATAGTCAGTGCGTCGGCAAGCATTTGTGTGGGATGGAACTCGTTGGTCAGCCCGTTGAACACGGGTACGCCCGCGTATTTCGCCAATTCTTCGACAGTTTCCTGACCGAAACCGCGATATTCGATGGCATCGTACATCCTGCCCAACACGCGGGCGGTGTCTTTGATGCTTTCCTTATGCCCGATTTGGCTGGCGGACGGCTCTAAATAAGTCACTCCCGCGCCTTGATCGCGCGCGGCGACTTCAAACGCGCAGCGCGTCCGAGTAGAGGTTTTTTCAAAAATCAGGGCGATGTTTTTCCCTTTCATCCGCTGAATCTCGCGCCCTGCTTTTTTGGCGGCTTTCAATTCGGCGGCAAGGTCGAGGTAGGCGGTGATTTCTTCCGGCGTGAAGTCTAAAAGTTTCAGAAAATGGCGGTTTTTCAGGTTCACTGTCGTTTCCTTTATGTGGGGGCGTGAACGCCGTATTTGCAGCGTTTGCGGAAAGAAGGGTTAGCGGAATGTTGCAATGCCGTCTGAAGGTTGTTCAGACGGCATTGCGGTCAATCCCTTACTTCATACGGATGACGGGGATTAAACGTTCACGGTCTCGGCTACTTCGTTGTAGCTGTCGATTTCGTTGAAGTTCATATAGCGGTAGATTTTATCGCCCTGTTCGTTGATGATGCCGATATTGGCTTGATATTCTTCAACGGTCGGGATTTTACCCAGTTTGGAGCAAATCGCTGCCAATTCCGCCGAACCGAGGTAAACAAAGGTGTTTTTACCCAAACGGTTCGGGAAGTTGCGGGTGGAGGTGGACATAACGGTCGCACCTTCGCGTACTTGCGCCTGATTACCCATACATAAGGAGCAACCCGGCATTTCCATACGCGCGCCGGCACGTCCGAGTACGCCGTAGTGTCCTTCGTCGGACAATTGTTTCGCGTCCATTTTGGTCGGCGGCGCAATCCACAGGCGGACGGGGGTGTCTGCCTTGCCTTCCAAAAGTTTGGAGGCGGCGCGGAAGTGGCCGATGTTGGTCATACACGAACCGATGAATACTTCGTCGATTTTGGTGCCGGAGCGTTCGGACATGAAGCACACGTCGTCCGGGTCGTTCGGGCAGGCGATAATCGGCTCTTTGATGTCGTCCATGTTGATTTCAATCACGGCGGCGTATTCGGCATCTTTATCCGCTTCGAGCAACTCGGGATTTGCCAGCCATTTTTCCATAGCTTTGATGCGGCGTTCCAAAGTGCGCGGGTCTTGATAGCCGTTGGCAATCATGTTTTTCATCAACACGACGTTGGATTTCATGTACTCGATAATCGGCTCTTTGTTGAGCTTCACGGTACAGCCGGCGGCGGAGCGTTCGGCGGATGCGTCGGTCAATTCAAAGGCTTGTTCCACTTTCAAATCAGGCAGGCCTTCGATTTCGAGGATGCGGCCGGAGAAGATGTTTTTCTTACCGGCTTTGGCAACGGTCAGCAAACCTTGTTTGATTGCGTACAGCGGGATGGCGTTCACCAAATCGCGCAGGGTTACGCCCGGTTGCAGCTTGCCGCTGAAGCGTACCAATACAGACTCGGGCATATCGAGCGGCATTACGCCCGTTGCGGCGGCAAAGGCAACCAAGCCGGAGCCGGCGGGGAAGGAAATACCGATGGGGAAACGGGTATGGCTGTCGCCGCCGGTGCCGACGGTATCGGGCAGCAGCAGGCGGTTGAGCCACGAGTGGATGACGCCGTCGCCCGGACGCAGTGACACGCCGCCACGGGTGGAAATAAAGGCGGGCAGTTCTTTATGGGTTTTTACATCGACAGGTTTCGGATAGGCGGCGGTGTGGCAGAAAGACTGCATCACCATATCGGCGGAGAAGCCCAAACAAGCCAAGTCTTTCAACTCGTCGCGGGTCATCGGGCCGGTCGTGTCTTGCGAGCCGACCGTCGTCATACGCGGTTCGCAGTAAGTACCCGGGCGCACGCCTTGTCCTTCGGGCAGACCGCAGGCGCGGCCGACCATTTTTTGCGCCAAGGTGAAACCGGCTTTGCTTTCGGCAGGCGCTTGCGGCAGGCGGAATGCAGTAGAGGCAGGCAGTTTCAGGGCTTCGCGCGCTTTGGCGGTCAGACCTCGGCCGATAATCAGGTTGATACGGCCGCCGGCTTGCACTTCGTCCAGCAATACTTGTGATTTCAATTCAAACTCGGCAACAGTCTCGCCGTTTTTCACGATTTTGCCTTCATAAGGCAGGATATCGACGACATCGCCCATTTTTAGAGCAGATACATCGACTTCAATCGGCAGCGCGCCGGAATCTTCTTGGGTATTGAAGAAAATCGGCGCGATTTTGCCGCCCAAACATACGCCGCCGAAGCGTTTGTTCGGCACGAACGGAATGTCTTCGCCGGTATGCCAAATGACGGAGTTGGTCGCGGATTTGCGTGAAGAACCAGTACCGACCACGTCGCCGACGTAAGCAACCGGATGGCCTTTGGCTTTGAGTTCTTCCAACAATTTAATCGGACCGACTTCGCCCGGTTTGTCGGGCGTGATGCCGTCGCGCGGGTTTTTCAGCATGGCCAGCGCGTGCAGCGGAATATCGGGACGACTCCACGCGTCGGGCGCGGGGGAGAGGTCGTCTGTATTGGTTTCGCCGTCAACTTTGAAAACGGTAACGGTGATTTTTTCGGGAACTTTGGCGCGTGAGGCGAACCATTCGGCATCTGCCCAAGATTGCAAAACTTCTTGCGCGTATTTGTTGCCTTTTTCGGCTTTTTCCTGAACGTCGTGGAAGGAATCGAACATCAGAAGCGTATGTTTCAAGCCTTTGGCGGCAATGGGCGCGAGTTTGTCGTCGTCCAAGAGTTCGATTAAGGCGTGGATATTGTAACCGCCGAGCATCGTACCTAAGAGTTCGGTCGCATATTCGGGGGAGATCAGCGGGCTGGACGCGCTGCCTTCGGCAACGGCAGCCAGGAATGAGGCTTTGACTTTGGCGGCATCGTCCACACCGGGCGGAACACGGTGGGCAAGCAGTTCGACCAAGAACTCGCCTTCGCCTGCGGGCGGGCTTTTCAGCAGCTCAACCAAATCGGCGGTTTGCTGCGCGTTCAAAGGGAGGGCGGGAATGCCGAGGGCGGCGCGCTCGGCGGCGGCTTTACGATAGGCTTCTAACATCTCTTTGTTCCTTTTTCTGTTTTTCTTTTGTCGGGTTGCAAATGATTTGCGTTAAATATTGTAAACAATATTTGTACCGCTATCATAGACTAGTTTTAACAAAAATGGAACTGTTATGACAGGTAATGTATAGTGGATTAACAAAAATCAGGACAAGGCGACGAAGCCGCAGACAGTACAATAGTACGGCAAGGCGAGGCAACGCCGTACTGGTTTTTGTTAATCCACTATAATAGGGAACGGCTATCTGTCTACAGGAATATGATAATAAAAACCAATGCCGTCCGAAGGGGGTCAGACGGCATTGGTTTAGCGTTTTTCCTGTTTGCGTATCAGCCAAACGGCGAGCAAGGCGAAGGCTATGGTAGGTAGTGCGCCGGCGAGGAAGGGCGGGATGCCGTAGAGTTGGCTGGTAAACCCGAAGAGCCGTCCGGCAAGGTGGAACAGCAATCCGAGACAGATGCCGCCGAAGAGTTTTAAGCCCATATTGCCGTGGCGGGTGGTTTGCGGGGTAAAGGCAAAGGCGACGAGCGCCATCACCCAGGCTGCGGCGGGGTAAACCAATTTGCGCCACCATGCGATGGCGTAGATTCGGGTGTTTTGGCTGTTGTTTTGGAGGTGGCGGATGTAGGTGGTCAGTTCGCCGACGGACATTTGGTCGGGTTTGACGAGCAATACGTCCATCAGGTTGCGTTTGACGGAAATCGGCCAGTTTTCTTCAGCCGCAATAGAGACCTCGACTTTGTCTTCGCCAAGCGTGCTGCGGCGGATGTTTTTCAACTGCCAACTGCCGTCGCTGTTCAAAACGGCGGAATCGGCTTCCACTGCCTCTGCCAGTTCGTTTTTATCGTTGCGGGCCCAGATTTTAATGCCCAGCAGGGTATGGTCGGGCAACATTTCGCGCACATTGATAATGCTGTTTTTTTCTTTCAGCCAAAGGCCGGTATTGCCGGTACTGATTTTGCCGTTGATGGCCGCGGCTTTGATGTTTTCGGCTTTTTGGCTCAGTGTGGGCGCAACCCATTCGCCGAGCGCGACGGTGGCAATAGCAAAAATAAAACCGAACTGCGACAGAATCAACAGCAGCTTTTTGGTGCTCATGCCGCTGGCTTTGATGACGGTCAGTTCGCTGCCGGCGGCAAGCTGGCTGAGAGAGACCAGTCCGCCGATAAGGACGGCGAGGGGCATCAGTTCGTAGGCGCGGGCGGGCATTTTGAGGGCGGTGTAGCCCAGCATTTCCCATATGCCGTAACTGCCTTTGCCGAGGTTGCCGGTTTCGTACAGGATTTCAAAAAAGCTGTACAAAGCGAGGAAGGCAAGGAGCGCGTAAACCGCCATAACCGCCATTTGACGGATGATGTAACGTGAAATCAGGTTCATTTTCCGCCTTTCAATGTCAGACTTTTGCCAACCGCCTGCCAGAAGGGCTGGCTGGGCATGCTGCGGACGCGCAGAAGTACGATTGCGATGACGAACATGATGATGTGCATAGGCAGCAGTCCGAGCCAAAAATGGATTTTGCCGTCTTCCACGGCTTCAAAAAGCAGGGTCAGCCCGTTTTGGTAAATTAAAAACAAACCGATGGCAATCAAGATATTGTAGGTATGTCCGCTGCGCGGGTTGAAATAGGAAAGCGGCACGGCAAGCAGGCAGAGTAGGAGGACGCTGACGGTCAGCGAGATGCGCCACATCAATTCCGCCTGATGTTGCGGGTTGCTGCTGCCAATCAGTTGGGCGGTCGGAATGGTACGGCGGTGGGAAACGGGGTCGATGAGTTTGGGCGTGGTGCTGATAATCAGGTTGAGTTTTTGGAAGGAAACCTGATTGTAGTCGGCGCGTCCGGGCGTGCCGCTGTAACGGTAGCCGTGGCGCAATTCGAGCGTGCGTTTGTTGTCGTTCAGCGAGAAGTTACCTTCTTTGGCGAAGATGATGTTGTCGCCGCCGTTTTTGTCCTGTTCGCGCAGGAACAGGTTTTTCATGATGCCGGATTCGGTATCGAAGGTTTCGACAAAATAAACCCTGCCGTTGCGCTTGCCCAAACTGTTGAACCCGCCTGCCTCCACCAAAGACAATTCCTGCTTCTGCTTCAGAATTTCAGCGTATTCGCGGCTGCGTAGCTCTGCCCACGGTATCACCCAAAGCTGCATGACGGCAACCAAAACGGCAAACGGCACGGCAAACTGCATCACCGGGCGTATCCATTGTTTCAATGCCAATCCGCAGGATAGCCAGACCGACATTTCGCTGTCGCGCCAGTAGCGGGTCAACACGGTCAACGTACTGATAAATGCGGTCAACACCAGCAAAAGCGGCGTCATACCGATGACCCAGAAGCCGACCAATGCCAACACGGCATCGATGGCGACACGCCCGTCGGCGGCACGGCCGAGCAGGTTGATTGCCTGCGTGGAGACCAATACCGCCAAGAGGACGACGAAAATGCCGACGGCGGTAAAAGAGAGTTCTTTGATGAGGTTTCTTTGATAAATCATAGAATCGCGGTCAGGGGGCGGTAAGCGGTTCGGCGCAGGCGGATTGTCCGCGCAAGGTTTCAGACGGTGCTTCAAATGGGGTACAATCGTGCCAGCCGTCTTCAGACGGTCTTTTGAGCGAAAGGCCGTCCGAAAACTACCGACAACCGTCTCAATCAGGAGAATAAACGTGGAATTTAGCACAAAAACCGAAATCTTGCAGGAACAGCAGGCAGGCGCACAGTTATTTGTCTGCACCGAAGAGGCGCAATTAAACCATCCGACCGCCCTTGCCCTTTTGTCTTCGCTTGAAGAAGGTCAAAATTTTGCCGACACAAAAATCCCGACAGGCAACGGTTTGCAGGCTGTTGCCGTATGCTGTCTGAAAAGCACCGGCCGCGCCGCATTGAACAAGGCCGCTGCCGAAGCCGCCAAATGGGCGCAAAATCAGGAAACGGTCAATGTGGACGTTCATGCCTTTGAAGAAGCGCAAGCCGCAGCCGTTGCCGAAGCGTTTGCGATTGCTTTCGGCAATGCCGCCTACCGTTTCGACCGCTATAAAAAAGAAGCCAAGCCCGCCAAATTTGCAGAAGCCGTGTTCCACAGCGCACACGAAGCCGCCGTCAAAGAAGCCCTGCGCGTTGCCGAAGCGCAGGTTTACGGACAAAGCCTCTGCCGCGACTTGGGCAACGCCGCGCCCAACGAATGCACGCCCGAATTTTTAGCGCGCACCGCCAAAGCCGAAGCCGAAAAATTGGGCGCACACGCCAAAATCATTGAAAAAGACTACATCAAAGAAAACATGGGTTCGTTTTGGTCGGTCGCCAAAGGCAGTGTCGAAGATCCCTATTTGGTCGAACTGAGCTATTTCGGTGCGGCGGACAAAGAAGCCGCGCCTGTGGTATTGGTCGGCAAAGGCATTACCTTCGACACCGGCGGCATTTCCCTCAAACCCGGCCTGAACATGGACGAAATGAAGTTTGATATGTGCGGCGCGGCAACCGTCATCAGCACCTTCTGCGCCGCCGTCAAACTGCAACTGCCGATTAACCTGATTGCCGTCGTCGCCACTTGTGAAAATATGCCTTCCGGCGCGGCAAACAAACCGGGCGATGTCGTGAAAAGTATGAAAGGTCTGACCATCGAAGTGTTGAACACCGATGCCGAAGGCCGTCTGATTTTGTGCGACGCGCTCACTTACGCCGAACAGTTCAAACCCAAAGCCGTCATCGACGTCGCCACCCTGACCGGCGCGTGTATTGTCGCCTTGGGGCACGATGTCAGCGGCGTGATGGGCAACAATCAAGATTTGGTCGACAGCCTGCTTGCCGCTTCCTACAACGTGGACGACAAAGCGTGGCAACTGCCGCTCTTTGAAACCTACAAAGACCAGCTCAAATCCAACTTTGCCGACATCCCCAATATCGGCACGCCCGGCGCGGGCACGATTACCGCCGCAACATTCCTGTCTTACTTCACCGAAGGCTACCCGTGGGCGCACCTTGACATCGCGGGTACGGCGTGGAAATCCGGAGCGGAAAAAGGTGCGACTGGCCGTCCCGTTCCCTTGCTGCTGAACTATCTGCGGAATCTTTAATTTTGCCACAATGCCGTCTGAAGCCTTTCAGACGGCATCGTCCTGCCAAATGCTCAAACAATATGCCGAAAGCCACCTTTTACACGCACGTTGCCCAAGTTCCGATTTTCACCTGCCGCCTGATTGCCCGTGCGATTCGGGACGGCGGCAGGATACTGGTGTGGTCCGATTCGTTCGGGCAGCTTCAGGAATTGGACAAAATGCTTTGGCAATACGAGGCCGAGAGTTTTATTCCGCACGAAATTTGGGAAACGGAAGAAGCCATGCCGTCTGAACCATCCGTCCTGCTTGCCTGCGGCGGCAATCTGCCCCGAATTCCCGAAGGCATGGCCGTTTTGAACCTGTCCGACGGTTTTTGGAACACCGCTCCGGTCTTGCCCGCGCGCGTTTTAGAAATCGTCGGCAACAGCCTGGAAGAGCTCGCCGACGCGCGCGAACGCTTTACCGCCTACCGCCGAAGCGGTTTTGCCATCGAACATCACGGCATGGAGGGCAAGGCATAAAATGCCGTCTGAAATGCCGCATTTACAAAATTTAAACAGGCTTGATTCTATTTGATTAAAATTTCCTTATCGGTTGAACCCCGCCACTTGGACATCTGTCCCTCGGGGCGGTAGAATCAAAACTTATTTTGGAAGGTTCAATCTTTTCCAAAACAGGGCAACACACGATTGACGCTTTATGTGTCATCCTGTGTGTTGAAACATTCAAACTCGGCTATAATCCCGTTTTTCCGACCTTATCGACAGCGAAGATCCATCATGAACACCATTTTCAAAATCAGCGCACTGACCCTTTCCGCCGCTTTGGCACTTTCCGCCTGCGGCAAAAAAGAAGCCGCCCCCGCATCTGCATCCGAACCTGCCGCCGCTTCTTCCGCGCAGGGCGACACCTCTTCGATCGGCAGCACGATGCAGCAGGCAAGCTATGCGATGGGCGTGGACATCGGACGCTCCCTGAAGCAAATGAAGGAACAGGGCGCGGAAATCGATTTGAAAGTCTTTACCGAAGCCATGCAGGCAGTGTATGACGGCAAAGAAATCAAAATGACCGAAGAGCAGGCTCAGGAAGTCATGATGAAATTCCTTCAGGAACAACAGGCTAAAGCCGTAGAAAAACACAAGGCGGACGCGAAGGCCAATAAAGAAAAAGGCGAAGCCTTTCTGAAAGAAAATGCCGCCAAAGACGGCGTGAAGACCACTGCTTCCGGCCTGCAATACAAAATCACCAAACAGGGCGAAGGCAAACAGCCGACCAAAGACGACATCGTTACCGTGGAATACGAAGGCCGCCTGATTGACGGTACGGTATTCGACAGCAGCAAAGCCAACGGCGGCCCGGTCACCTTCCCTTTGAGCCAAGTGATTCTGGGTTGGACCGAAGGCGTACAGCTTCTGAAAGAAGGCGGCGAAGCCACGTTCTACATCCCGTCCAACCTTGCCTACCGCGAACAGGGTGCGGGCGACAAAATCGGCCCGAACGCCACTTTGGTATTTGATGTGAAACTGGTCAAAATCGGCGCACCCGAAAACGCGCCCGCCAAGCAGCCGGCTCAAGTCGACATCAAAAAAGTAAATTAAGTCCGAATCCATGCCCGAAACAGGTTTTCGGGCATTTTTACGGCAAATGCCGTCTGAAACCACCAAACAGCGGTTCAGATGGCATCCCTTTCAAAAGCGCACCATTATGAAAAACATCGTCATCCTGATTTCCGGACGCGGCAGCAATATGCAGGCAATCGTCAATGCCGCCATTCCCAACGTCCGTATTGCCGCCGTGTTGAGCAACAGCGAAACGGCTGCCGGTTTGCAATGGGCGGCCGGTCAGGGTATTCCGACCGACAGCCTGAATCATAAAAACTTTGAATCACGACTTGCCTTCGATACCGCCATGATGGAAAAAATCGACGCATATCAACCCGACTTGGTGGTTTTGGCAGGTTTTATGCGGATTCTGACCCCTGAGTTCTGTGCCCATTACGAAGGCAGGCTGATGAACATTCACCCGTCCGTCCTGCCCTCGTTTACCGGACTTCATACGCACGAACGCGCTTTGGAGGCGGGCTGCCGCGTTGCCGGCTGCACCATCCATTTCGTTACTGCCGAACTGGATTGCGGCCCGATTGTATCGCAAGGGATTGTGCCGATACTCGACGGCGATACGGCAGACGATGTTGCCGCCCGGGTTTTGGCTGTTGAGCATAAACTTTATCCGAAAGCCGTTGCCGATTTTGCCGCCGGCCGCCTGATTATCGAGGGAAACCGCGTCAGAAATTCGGAAAACGCCGATGCCGCCCGTTTCCTGACGGCGTAAACCGGGCGGGAGCAAATGATGAAGACTTTTAAAAATATATTTTCCGCCGCCATTTTGTCCGCCGCCCTGCCGTGCGCGTATGCGGCAGGGCTGCCCCAATCCGCCGTGCTGCACTATTCCGGCAGCTACGGCATTCCCGCCACGATGACATTTGAACGCAGCGGCAATGCTTACAAAATCGTTTCGACGATTAAAGTGCCGCTATACAATATCCGTTTCGAGTCCGGCGGTACGGTTGTCGGCAATACCCTGCACCCTACCTACTATAGAGACATACGCAGGGGCAAACTGTATGCGGAAGCCAAATTCGCCGACGGCAGCGTAACCTACGGCAAAGCGGGCGAGAGCAAAACCGAGCAAAGCCCCAAGGCTATGGATTTGTTCACGCTTGCCTGGCAGTTGGCGGCAAATGACGCGAAACTCCCCCCGGGGCTGAAAATCACCAACGGCAAAAAACTTTATTCCGTCGGCGGTTTGAATAAGGCGGGTACAGGAAAATACAGCATAGGCGGCGTGGAAACCGAAGTCGTCAAATATCGGGTGCGGCGCGGCGACGATGCGGTAATGTATTTCTTCGCACCGTCCCTGAACAATATTCCGGCACAAATCGGCTATACCGACGACGGCAAAACCTATACGCTGAAACTCAAATCGGTGCAGATCAACGGCCAGGCAGCCAAACCGTAAATCGATTTTCAGGCGTTTTTTTGCCGTTTTGTCCATATTTCTGCATAAGCCGCTTGAAATTGTTTACAATAACGCCATATGCAAAGCGGTTTTAACGCTATTTTCAGGAATGACACCATGCAGGTTACATCAAAATGGATAGACGGAATGTGCTTTGTCGGAACAACGGAAGGCGGGCACAGCGTCGTTATGGAGGGGTCGGCGGCAGAAGGTGCGGCCAAGCGCGGGCCCAGCCCTTTGGAAATGCTGCTGTTGGGCGTGGCGGGCTGTTCGAGCATCGATGTGGTGATGATTGCCGAAAAACAGCGTCAGAAAGTGACTGACTGCCGTGCGACGGTTACGGCGAAACGGGCGGACGATGCGCCGCGCGTGTTTACCGAAATCCACATCCATTTCAAAGTATTCGGGCATGATTTGAAAGAATCGGCCATTGAGCGCGCCGTTCAGATGTCTGCCGAAAAATACTGTTCGGCTTCGATTATGTTGGGCAAAGCGGCAAAGATTACCCACAGTTTTGAAATTGCCGGGGCAGATAAATAGGCATCGGGCGGCATTATGGGGAAACGGCTGATGCCGTCTGAAGGGAAAGGTGCGGCAGGCAATCCGGAGGCGCATAAAAAAGCAGATATATTCGGACTGCACCTCCCGAATATATCTGCCTGCTGTTTCCTCTTTATTCAGCCTTTATAATACTTGGACTTGTCGGGGTATTGTGCAGACTTGATTCCGGATTGTCAACAATTTTCGGTCAAATTTTAAATGCCGCGTTTTAAAATGATACCCGCCTGCTTCTGCGGGCGGGCGGGAGGCGAGAATCCCGTTATTTTAAGCCATATATTAATTTATTGAATTATAGTGGATTAACAAAAACCAGTACGGCGTTGCCTCGCCTTGGCTCAAAGAGAACGATTCTCTAAGGTGCTGAAGCACCAAGTGAATCGGTTCCGTACTATTTGTACTGTCTGCGGCTTCGTCGCCTTGTCCTGATTTTTGTTAATCCACTATAAAATAAATTTGTGCAATGCTTTAATTTCCCCGACACGATTTGAAACACAGCCGCCTTAAAACATCTTAAGAAATTTGAAAGCGTAAAAATACGGAAAACATCATGAACTTTGAAAACGACGACATTATCCATGCGCCGACCACGTCTTCCCTGATTCTCGAAGAGCGGCACGATTCGGAGCTGTTCCGTGTTTACGCCCTGATTTTGGACGGCATTACCGATCAGGTGCTGCTGCCTGGCAAAAAGCTGACCGAATCCGAACTTTGCCGCCAGATGGTGTGTTCGCGCAACACCGTCCGCGGCGCGCTGTCGCTTTTGGCGCACGACAAGATTGTCGATTTGCAACCCAACAGGGGCGCGTTCGTCCACGTTCCCGATTTGAAAGAAATGCAGGATGTGTTCAATGCGCGCATCGAAATGGAGACGATGATTTTGAATATCCTCGCAGATTTGCCGGATTTGGAAACGCGCCTCAAGCCGCTTTATGCGATGATACGGCGCGAAGAAGAGGCCTCCGGCAGGGGAGACCGCGTTGGCTGGAACCGCCTGTCCAATGCCTTTCACGTCGAACTGGCGCGCCTGGTGGGCAACGATGTGCTGTTCGACATTATGAACACGCTGTGCGCGCGGTCTTCCCTGATTGTCGCCGTGGCGGGCGTGCATCGCGAGGAAAAACACGCCATCAATACGCATACGCATTCCGAACACCGCGAAATCCTCGACCTGCTGCTGGCGGGCAGGCGCAACCGCGTGGTCAAAATCCTGCGCCGCCATTTGGGCAACTGTATGGAGCGTTTGGAAAAGACTTTGGAAGATTGAATGCCGGAGCGGATAAGCCGCCTGAACCTTCAGGCGGTTTTTTAATGGCGAACCTGATGCCGTCTGAAATATGGATGCGGGTATCTGCAATTTTCAGACGGCAATTTTTAAACCGCATATATCATGCGGCAATAAAGGAGGTCAGGAGATGGACAGCCTGATGACGTTGCTTTCGGTATTGATACCGATGTTTGCCGGATTTTTTATCCGTGTGCCCAAGCCTTACCTGCCCGCTTTGGATAAGGTGCTATCGGTCTTGGTGTATGCTGTGCTGCTGCTGATCGGCGTCTCGTTGTCGCGCGTGGAGGATTTGGGTTCGCGGTTGGACGATATGGCGTTGACGGTTCTGTGGCTGTTTGTTTGTACGGTCGGGGCGAACCTGCTTGCTTTGGCAGTGTTGGGAAAGTTATTCCCGTGGCGGATAAAGGGGAAAGGGAAGGGCGTTTCGGTCGGTGTGTCGGGCAGTGTGGGGCAGCTCGGATGCGTGCTGCTCGGATTTGCATCCGGCAAACTGATGCGCGATATTTGGATGCCGTCTGAAAACGCGGGTATGTATTGTCTGATGCTGCTGGTGCTCCTCATCGGCGTACAGCTCAAAAGCAGCGGCGTATCGTTGCGGCAGGTTTTGGTCAACCGCAGGGGTATTCGGTTGTCGGTCTGGTTTATGCTTTCATCTCTTTCAGGCGGGCTGCTGTTTGCCGCATCGGCAGACGGTGTGTCGTGGGTGAAAGGTTTGGCGATGGCTTCCGGCTTCGGTTGGTATTCCCTCTCGGGTTTGGTGATGACCGAGGCTTACGGCGCGGTATGGGGCAGTATCGCGCTTTTGAACGATTTGGCACGAGAGCTGTTCGCGCTGGCATTTATTCCGCTGCTGATGAAGCGTTTTCCCGATGCGGCAGTGGGGGTCGGCGGCGCGACCAGTATGGATTTCACATTGCCCGTGATTCGGGGTGCGGGCGGCTTGGAAGCCGTACCGGTAGCGGTCAGCTTCGGCGTGGTGGTCAATATCGCCGCTCCGTTTCTGATGGTGGTGTTTTCCGCTTTGGGCTGAACGCGGTAAAATCGGCATCCCGATGCAAGGAGGCAGAAAACGATGAAACCGAAAATCCAAAGGCACGGAGAGATTTTAAGCCTTGTCCGCCGGCATCAGTTTATGTCGGTGGACGAGCTTGCCGCCGCATTGGACGTTACCCCGCAGACGATACGCCGCGACATCCGCGAATTGGAGGATGCTGGCAGCCTGAAACGCCACCACGGCGGCGCATCCTCGGGCGGAAACTTGCCGGAGGGGCTGCCTGCCAGCCGCCAAATTCAATGTCAAAACGAAAAAAAACGCCATTGCCCGGCTGATTGCGGAACATATTCCCGACGAGTCATCGCTGTTTGTCAGTATCGGCACGACGATGGAAGCCGTGGCATCGGAGCTGGTGAGACGGCGCGGCAGCCTGCGGATTATTACCAACAATATCCACGTCGCCTCCATCGTTTCGGCGCGGACGGATTACACGGTCATCATCACTTCCGGAGTCGTCCGCCCTTTGGACGGCGGCATTACCGGCGTGGCAACCGTCGATTTTATCAACCAGTTCAAAGTCGATTATGCCGTGATGAGTACGCACGGCGTGGAAAGCGACGGTTCGCTTTTGGACGACGACTACAAAGAAGTCAGCGTGATGCAGGCGATGATTGCCAACGCGCGCGTCCGCTTCCTCGGCGTGGACCACAGTAAATTCCGCAGCAACGCGCTGGTCAGGCTCGGCGACATTACGGCGTTTGACAAAGTATTTACCGACCGGCTGCCCGATACCGCGATGCAGAAGATGCTGAAAGAGGCGGGGGTGGAATGCCTGATTGCCGATGCCGTCTGAACGCTATGTCAAAGCGCGCAAGTCGGGTACAATAAACACATCATCAAACCGCTTCAGACGGCATAAGGAACCGCCCCAATGCCGTCTGAAGCCATCTGTTCAAAGAAAACTATGCTCAATAAAGACCAATTTGCGGACAACCATTTTATCCGCACCATCATCGAAGACGACCTCAAAAGCGGCAAACACGAAGCCGTCCAAACCCGTTTTCCGCCGGAGCCCAACGGTTACCTGCACATCGGACACGCCAAATCCATCTGCCTGAACTTCGGTTTGGCGTATATTTACGACGGCTTGTGCAACCTGCGTTTTGACGATACCAACCCCGAAAAAGAAAACGACGAATACGTCAACGCCATCAAAGAAGATGTCGAGTGGCTCGGTTTCCATTGGGCGGGCGAGCCGCGTTTCGCTTCCAACTATTTCGACCAGCTTTATGACTACGCCGTCGGTTTGATTAAAGACGGCAAAGCGTATGTCGATGATTTGACGCCCGAAGAAATGCGCGAATACCGCGGTACGCTGACCGAAGCGGGTAAAAACAGCCCTTACCGCGACCGCAGCGTCGAAGAAAACCTCGACCTGTTCACACGCATGAAAAACGGCGAGTTCCCCGACGGCAGCAAAACCCTGCGCCTGAAAATCGACATGGCATCGGGCAACATCAATATGCGCGACCCCGTCATCTACCGCATCCGCCGCGCCCATCACCACAACACCGGCGACAAATGGTGTATCTACCCGATGTACGACTACACGCATTGCATCTCCGATGCCATCGAAGGCATCACGCATTCCTTGTGTACGCTCGAATTTGAAGCACACCGTCCGCTGTACGACTGGGTGTTGGATAACATCCACGCGCCGCATGCCACCCGTCCGCGCCAATACGAGTTTTCCCGTTTGGAGCTTTTGTACACCATTACCTCCAAACGGAAATTGAATCAGTTGGTTGTGGAAAAACACGTTTCCGGCTGGGACGATCCGCGTATGCCGACTATTTCCGGTATGCGCCGACGCGGCTACACGCCCGAAGGCCTGCGTCTGTTTGCCAAACGCGCCGGTATTTCCAAATCTGAAAACATCGTCGATATGAGCGTGTTGGAAGGCGCGATTCGCGAAGAGTTGGAAAATTCCGCCCCACGCCTGATGGCGGTGTTGAACCCGCTCAAAGTGACCCTGACCAACTTTGAAGCCGGCAGAACCCAAAGCCGCCGTGCCGCGTTCCATCCGAACCACGAGGAAATGGGCGAGCGCGAAGTACCTATTTCACAAACCATCTATATTGAAGCCGACGACTTTGCCGAAAATCCGCCCAAAGGCTTCAAACGCCTGATTCCCGGCGGCGAAGTACGCTTGCGCCACGGCTATGTCATCAAGTGCGATGAAGTCGTCAAAGACGAAGCAGGCAATGTGGTTGAACTCAAATGCAGCATCGACCACGACACCTTGGGCAAAAATCCAGAAGGCCGTAAAGTTAAAGGCGTGATTCATTGGGTTTCCGCCGAACACGCCGCCGAAATCAAAGTCCGTCTGTACGACCGCCTCTTTACCATCGAGCGTCCCGATGCCGTGCGCGGCGAAGACGGCGAATACCTGCCGTTCACCGATTTCCTCAATCCGGAATCCGTCAAGGAAATCACCGCCTACGCCGAACCTGCCGCCAAAGATTTGCCGGCAGAAAGCCGTTGGCAGTTCGAGCGTATCGGCTACTTCGTAACCGACCGTAAAGACCACGGCAAAGACACGCCGGTGTTTAACCGCACGGTCACGCTGAAAGATTCTTGGCAGCCTAAGTAAAACCCCATCCTTGCCGTCTGAATATTGTTCGGACGGCATTTCCCCTTTGCCCGCGAAATGCGGCACATTCGGCACACCGGAAAGGAAATATGATGAAAGTCCTCTTTATCGCCGACCCGATGGCAAGTTTCAAAACCTACAAAGACACCACCTACGCCATGATGCGCGAGATGGCAAAACGCGGTTGGCGGCTGTTTCATACCTTGAGCGGGGAATTGTCGGTTAAAAACGGTCTGGTGGTTGCTGATGCGTCTGCTTTTGAGTTTCTCGGCGCACAAGACGACCACGACAAAAACTGGTTTGCCGCCGCCGACAAAGTTCAGACGGCATTGAAAGCATTTGATGCCGTGATTATGCGTACCGATCCGCCGTTCGATATGCAATACCTCTACGCCACCCAATTACTGACGCTGGCGGAACAGCAGGGCGCGAAAGTCTTTAACAGCGGACAGTCGATGCGTGACTTCAATGAAAAACTGGCGATTTTGAACTTCAGCCGCTTTACCGCGCCCACGCTGGTAACGACCCGTTCCGCCGATGTCCGCGCATTTTTGAAAGAACACGGCGACATTATCATCAAACCGCTGGACGGTATGGGCGGTATGGGTATTTTCCGCCTGACCGAAAAAGACCCCAACATCGGCAGCATCCTCGAAACCCTGATGCGGCTTGATTCCCGCACCATTATGGCGCAACGCTACATTCCCGAAATCGTACACGGTGACAAACGCATCCTGATTATCGGCGGCGAAGTCGTCCCCTATGCTTTGGCGCGTATCCCGCAAAACGGCGAAACACGCGGCAACCTTGCGGCAGGCGGACGCGGCGTGGCGCAGGAATTGGACGGACGCGACCGCGAAATTGCCGAAACGCTCGCCCCCGAACTCAAACGGCGCGGCATCCTGCTGGCCGGTTTGGACGTTATCGGCAGCAACCTGACCGAAGTCAACGTAACCAGCCCGACCGGATTCCAAGAAATTATGAAACAAAAAGGTTTCGACGTGGCGGCAATGTTTGCCGATGCCGTTGCCGCGTGGTCGGTACGTTAAACCGATGCCGTTTGAAAGGCTTTTGCTTCACAACCGTTTGGTTTGTTCGGGCAGGCAGGGTTTTCCCTCAGCCGGCAGGGATGCGGTTAATGCCGTACGGACACCCCGCCGCCCCGTTTTCAGACGGTATATATAGTGGATTAACAAAAATCAGGACAAGGCGACGAAGCCGCAGACAGTACAAATAGTACGGAACCGATTCACTCGGTGCTTCAGCACCTTAGAGAATCGTTCTCTTTGAGCTAAGGCGAGGCAACGCCGTACTGGTTTTTGTTAATCCACTATATTGAGAACATTTTGAAAGGATACCGATGGAACCTTCTTCTTACGCGGCAGAAAAAAAAGGCAAAGGCGGCATCAGGCGCGTCATTAACGCATTCGGCTATTCGATAGACGGCATCGCCGCCGCCTACCGTTACGAAGCGGCATTCCGTCAGGTTTTGTGGCTGAACGTACTGCTGGTGTGCGCGGCATTTTTTTGGGTTTCCGAAACCGCCGTCCGCCTGCCGTTGATTATCGCGTCTTTTGTGTCGGTCATTGTCGAACTGTTCAACACCGCCGTCGAAGCTGCCGTCGATCATACTTCGACCGAAAAACACGAGCTGGCCAAACTCGCCAAAGACGCAGGTTCTGCCGCACAATTGTTCGCGATGCTGATGTTGGCGGCGGTTTGGCTGTCTGCCCTGTTCGGGTAAAACGCTTGCAGCAGGATTTGTAATCCTTTAGGATTAGTATGTGGTATTTATTATTCACTTAATCCGCTATAAGATTAAGCACATTCCCCGTCTGATATTATAAGGAGCAGAAAGATGAAAAAATTATTGGCGGCCGTGATGATGGCAGGTTTGGCAGGCGCGGTTTCCGCCGCCGGAGTCCACGTTGAGGACGGCTGGGCGCGCACCACCGTCGAAGGTATGAAAATAGGCGGCGCGTTCATGAAAATCCACAACGACGAAGCCAAACAAGACTTTTTGCTCGGCGGAAGCAGCCCCGTTGCCGACCGCGTCGAAGTGCATACCCACATCAACGACAACGGCGTGATGCGGATGCGCGAAGTCAAAGGCGGCGTGCCTTTGGAGGCGAAATCCGTTACCGAACTCAAGCCCGGCAGCTATCACGTGATGTTTATGGGTTTGAAAAAACAATTAAAAGAGGGCGACAAGATTCCCGTTACCCTGAAATTTAAAAACGCCAAAGCGCAAACCGTCCAACTGGAAGTCAAAATCGCGCCGATGTCGGCAATGGACCACGGTCATCACCACGGCGAAGCGCATCAGCACTAATCTGCTGAAAATATTTGAAATGCCGTCTGAAAAAGCCCGGGCTTTCAGACGGCATTTTTATGACCGCCTTTAAAATGTGTTAAAATCTGCCTTTAAAAACCGCCGTTTCCAACCATATTCTACGCATGAATACGACAGCAAACCCTTCCAATATCATCGTCGGGCTCTCCGGCGGTGTCGATTCTTCCGTAACCGCCGCCCTGCTCAAGCAGCAGGGTTATCAAGTGCGCGGTGTGTTCATGCAGAACTGGGAAGACGACGACAACGACGAATATTGCAGCATCAAACAGGATTCGTTTGATGCCATCGCCGTTGCCGATATTGTCGGCATCGATATCGACATCGTTAATTTCGCCGCGCAATATAAAGACAAAGTCTTTGCTTATTTTCTTCAGGAATACAGTGCGGGGCGCACGCCGAATCCCGATGTGTTGTGCAACGCCGAAATCAAATTCAAATGCTTTTTGGATTACGCCGTAGGGCAGGGCGCGGATACCATCGCCACCGGACACTATGCGCGCAAAGAAGTCCGCAACGGCGTGCATTACCTGCTCAAAGGTTTGGATCGAAACAAAGACCAAAGCTATTTCCTCTACCGCCTCAAGCCTTTCCAACTCGAGCGCGCGATTTTTCCGTTGGGCGGTTTGGAAAAACCCGAAGTCCGCCGCCTTGCCGCCGAGTTCAAACTGCCGACTGCCGCCAAAAAAGACAGCACGGGCATCTGCTTCATCGGCGAACGCCCGTTTCGCGAGTTTCTGCAAAAATACCTGCCGACCGACAACGGTAAAATGGTTACGCCCGAAGGGAAAACCGTCGGGGAACACGTCGGACTGATGTTCTACACGCTGGGGCAGCGCAAAGGTTTGGGCATCGGCGGCGCGGGCGAACCGTGGTTTGTTGCGGCTAAAGATTTGACGAAAAACGAACTGATTGTCGTGCAAGGACACGACCATCCGCTGCTCTATACCCGCAGCCTTGTGATGAACGATTTGAGTTTCACGCTGCCCGAACGCCCGAAGGCAGGACGCTATACCTGCAAAACGCGTTACCGTATGGCGGACGCGCCTTGTGAGTTGCGCTATTTGGATGATGAAACCGCCGAGCTGGTGTTTGACGAACCGCAATGGGCGGTTACGCCGGGCCAGTCTGCCGTGCTGTACGACGGCGACATCTGTTTGGGCGGCGGTATCATCCAAACGACCGACAAACCCGTCATCATCACACGATAAAGGTAATGCCGTCTGAAACGGTTTTCAGACGGCATTGTTCCGCTCAATTCCACTTTAAAGACCGATACCTATGGAAAAAATCTGGTTAGACAGCTACGAGAAGGGCGTCAGTGCCGAAATCGACATCACGCAATACAATTCCGTCAGCGACGTATTCCGCCAAAGCGTGGAAAAATTTGCCGACCAACCTGCTTTTCAAAACATGGGTAAGACGCTGACTTATGCCGAAACCGGCAAACTGGCAACAGATTTTGCTTCTTATCTGCAAAACGTCCTTAAATTGCCTCGAGGAGAGCGCGTGGCAATAATGTTGCCCAATGTACTGCAATATCCGGTTGCCCTTTTCGGCATTTTGCAGGCAGGTTTGGTAGCGGTGAACACCAATCCGCTCTATACCCCGCGCGAGCTGGAGCATCAGTTGAAAGACAGCGGCGCGACCGCCATCATCGTTTTGGAAAATTTCGCCAACACGCTGGAGCTGGTGCTGCCGCGCACGCAGATCAAACACGTCATCGTCGCCTCTGTCGGCGAAATGTTCGGGCTGCTTAAAGGTTCGCTGATCAATTTCGTCATCCGGAAAATCAAGAAAATGGTGCCCGAATACCGTATTCGGGAAACCGTTTCCTTTCAGACGGCATTGAAAGAAGGGGCGAAGCACGTTTTCCAACCTGTCGCATTAAACCGCGAAGATACCGCGCTGTTGCAATACACGGGCGGCACGACAGGTGTTGCCAAAGGGGCGGTGCTGAGTCACGGCAACATCTGCGCCAATATGCTTCAGGCAAAAGAATGGATTAAAAACCAGTTGCGCGAGGGCAAAGAAACCGTTATCGCCGCCCTGCCGCTGTATCATATTTTTGCCTTAACCGTGAATCTGATGATTTTTGCCAATGCCGGCTCGAAAATCATCCTGATTACCAACCCGCGCGATATGAAAGGCTTTATCGGAGAACTGAAAAAACAGCGGGTTAATGTATTTATCGGCGTGAACACGCTGTTTAACGCGATGGTTAACCGTCCTGATTTTGCCGAAGTCGATTTTTCAGAATTGCGGCTGACTTTGGGCGGCGGTATGGCGACCCAAAAAGCCGTTGCCGAAAAATGGAAAAAAATCACCGGCACGCCCATCGTCGAAGCCTACGGTCTGACCGAAGCCAGCCCCGGCGTGTGCTGCAACCCCTTAAACATCGAATCATACAGCGGCAGCATCGGTTTGCCCGTCTCGTCCACCGAAGTCGAACTGCGCGACGCAAACGGCAAAGAAGTCCCCGTCGGACAGCCGGGCGAACTTTGGGTGCGCGGCCCGCAAGTCATGAAAGGCTATTGGAACCGTCCCGAAGAAACCGCTAAAGCCATAGACGCGCGCGGTTTCTTGGAAACCGGCGATATTGCCGTCATGGACGAAAAAGGCTGGTTGAAGCTGGTCGATCGTAAGAAAGACCTCGTCGTCGTTTCCGGATTCAATGTTTATCCGAACGAAATCGAGGAAGTCATCGCGCATCACGGCAAAGTGATGGAAGTCGCCTGTATCGGCGTTCCCGACGAAAAAACCGGAGAAGCCCTAAAAGTATTTGTCGTCAAAAAAGACCCGTCATTGACCAAAGAAGAACTTATCGCCTTTTGCCGCACCGAATTAACCGCATATAAAGTACCGAAAAATATCGAATTCCGCGACGAGTTGCCCAAGTCCAACGTCGGCAAAATCCTGCGCCGCGAGTTGCGGCAAAGTACCGGGAAATAAAGAAAAGATGCCGTCTGAAAACAGCCGTCCACCGTTCAGACGGCATCCGTCCGTTTGCCAGAACCGCGCGCTTCACGTTAAAATCACGCATTCCAACATGGGTATTCCATCATGACCAAATTCATTTTCGTAACCGGCGGCGTTGTCTCCTCACTGGGTAAAGGTATCGCCGCCGCTTCTATTGCCGCCATCCTCGAATCGCGCGGCTTGAACGTTACCATGCTCAAGCTCGATCCTTATATCAACGTCGATCCCGGCACGATGAGCCCGTTCCAACACGGCGAAGTGTTCGTAACCGACGACGGCGCGGAAACCGACCTCGACTTGGGACACTACGAACGCTTTATCGATTCCACGATGACCCGCCGCAACAGCTTCAGCACGGGACAGGTGTACGAAAACGTTATCGCCAAAGAACGACGGGGCGACTATTTGGGCGGCACGGTTCAAGTCATTCCGCACATTACCGACGAAATCAAACGACGCATCCATGAAGGCGCGGCAGGTTACGATGTGGCGATTGTCGAAATCGGCGGCACGGTCGGCGACATTGAATCGCTGCCGTTTTTGGAAGCCATCCGCCAGATGCGCAGCCAGTTGGGACGCAACAACACCCTGTTCGCCCACTTGAGCTACGTTCCCTACATCGCCGCTGCAGGCGAAATCAAAACCAAGCCGACCCAGCACACCGTTAAAGAAATGTTGAGCATCGGTTTGCAACCCGACATCCTGATTTGCCGTATGGACAGGACAATGCCTGCGGACGAACGCCGCAAAATCGCCTTGTTCTGCAACGTGGAAGAACGCGCGATTGTCGGCAGCTACGATGTGGACAGCATCTACGAATGCCCCGAAATGCTGCACGACCAAGGCATCGACAACATCATTACCGAGCAGTTGCAGCTTAATGTGCAACAGGCGGATTTGACCGCGTGGAAAAAAATCGTCCACGCCATCCAAAACCCGAAACACACCGTCAAAATCGCCATGGTCGGCAAATACGTTGATTTGACCGAATCCTACAAATCACTGATTGAAGCCTTGAAACACGCAGGTGTTCACACCGAAACCGACGTACAAATTACCTTTGTTGACAGCGAAAGCATCGAGAAAAACAACGGCGACGTTTCTATGCTCAAAGATATGGACGCCATCCTCGTTCCCGGCGGTTTTGGTTCGCGCGGCGTGGAAGGCAAAATCGCCGCTGTGCGCTATGCCCGCGAAAACAACGTGCCATACTTGGGTATCTGCCTCGGTATGCAGATTGCGCTGATTGAATACGCCCGCGACGTGGCAGGTTTGAAAGGTGCGAATTCCACTGAGTTCGACCTCAAATGCGCCGCCCCCGTCGTTGCCCTGATTGACGAATGGCAAACTGCCGACGGCAGCGTCGAAACCCGCGACGAATCCGCCGATTTGGGCGGCACCATGCGTTTGGGTGCGCAAGAAGTCGAATTGAAAGCAGGCAGCCTCGCCGCCAAAATCTACGGCAGCGAACACATCCGCGAGCGCCACCGCCACCGCTACGAAGTCAACAACAACTACGTTCCTACGCTGGAACAAGCAGGTTTGGTCATCGGCGGTGTATCTGCCGGACGCGAACGCTTGGTCGAAACCATCGAACTGCCGAACCATCCTTGGTTCTTCGCCTGCCAGTTTCATCCCGAATTCACTTCCAACCCGCGCAAAGGGCATCCTTTGTTCACCGCGTTTGTCAAAGCTGCGTTGAACAATAAAAAAGCCTGATAAAGCGTTACTTGATGATCAAAATGCCGTCTGAAAGCCTGACAAAGTCTTTCAGACGGCATTTTCGCAAATCGGGGATTATAAAAGCCATCAATTTAATTTTTATGGTTTTATCTAATATTTACCAACTGAATATTGTTAAGCGGGGCGTGAAACTCAAGTTGAGACCTTTGCAAAATTCCCAAAATCCCCTAAATTCCCACCAAGACATTTAGGGGATTTCTCATGAGCACCTTCTTCCAACAAACCGCCCAAGCCATGATTGCCAAACACATCGACCGTTTCCCGCTATTGAAGTTGGACCAGGTGATTGATTGGCAGCCGATCGAACAATACCTGAATCGTCAAAAAACCCGTTACCTCCGAGACCACCGCGGCCGTCCTGCCTATCCCCTGTTGTCCATGTTCAAAGCCGTCCTGCTCGGACAATGGCACAGCCTCTCCGATCCCGAACTCGAACACAGCCTCATCACCCGCATCGATTTCAACCTGTTTTGCCGTTTCGACGAACTGAGCATCCCTGATTACAGTATAGTGGATTAACAAAAACCAGTACGGCGTTGCCTCGCCTTAGCTCAAAGAGAACGATTCTCTAAGGTGCTGAAGCACCAAGTGAATCGGTTCCGTACTATTTGTACTGTCTGCGGCTTTGCCGCCTTGTCCTGATTTTTGTTAATCCACTATATGAATCGTCATTCCCGCGCAGGCGGGAATCCAGACATTCAATGCTAAGGCAATTTATCGGGAATGACTGAAACTCAAAAAGCTGGATTCCCACTTTCGTGGGAATGACGGGATTAGAGTTTCAAAATTTATTCTAAATAGCTGAAACTCAACGCACTGGATTCCCGCCTGCGCGGGAATGACGAAGTGGAAGTTACCCGAAACTTAAAACAAGCGAAACCGAACGAACCAGATTCCCGCCTGCGCGGGAATGACGAATTTCAGGTTGCTGTTTTTGGTTTTCTATTTTTGTGAAAATAACGGGATTTCAGCTTGTGGGTATTTACCAGAAAAAACAGAAACCGCTCCGCCGTCATTCCCGCGCAGGCGGGAATCTAGACATTCAATGCTAAGGCAATTTATCGGAAATGACTGAAACTCAAAAAACTGGATTCCCACTTTCGTGGGAATGACACGATTAGAGTTTCAAAATTTATTCTAAATAGCTGAAACTCAAAAAACTGGATTCCCGCCTGCGCGGGAATGACGAAGTGGAAGTTACCCGAAATTTAAAACAAGCGAAACCGAACGAGCCGGATTCCCGCTTGCGTGGGAATGACGAATTTCAGGTTGCTGTTTTTGGTTTTCTGTTTTTGTGAAAATAACGGGATTTTAGCTTGTGGGTATTTACCGGAAAAAACAGAAACCGCTCCGCCGTCATTCCCGCGCAGGCGGGAATCTAGACATTCAATGCTAAGGCAATTTATCGGAAATGACTGAAACTCAAAAAGCTGGATTCCCACTTTCGTGGGAATGACGAAGTGGAAGTTACCCGAAACTTAAAACAAGCGAAACCGAACGAACTAGATTCCCACTTTCGTGGGAATGACGGCAGAGCGGCTTCTGTTGCTCCCGATAAATGCCGCAATCTCAAATCCCGTCATTCCCGCGCAGGCGGGAATCTAGGTCTGTCAGTGCGGAAACTTATCAGGTAAAACGGTTTCTTGAGATTTTGCGTCCTGGATTCCCACTTTCGTGGGAATGACGGAATGTAGGTTCGTGGGAATGACGAAGTGGAAGTTACCCGAAACTTAAAACAAGCGAAACCGAACGAACTAGATTCCCACTTTCGTGGGAATGACGGAATGTAGGTTCGTGGGAATGACGAAGTGGAAGTTACCCGAAACTTAAAACAAGCGAAACCGAACGAACTGGATTCCCACTTTCGTGGGAATGACGGCGGAGCGGTTTCTGCTTTTCCCAATAAATGCCCCCAACCTAAAATCCGTCATTCCCGCGCAGGCGGGAATCTAGACATTCAATGCTGAGGCAATTTATCGGAAATGACTGAAACTCAAAAAACTGGATTCCCACTTTCGTGGGAATGACGAAGTGGAAGTTACCCGAAACTTAAAACAAGCGAAACCGAACGAACTAGATTCCCACTTTCGTGGGAATGACGGCAGAGCGGCTTCTGTTGCTCCCGATAAATGCCGCAATCTCAAATCCCGTCATTCCCGCGCAGGCGGGAATCTAGACATTCAATGCTAAGGCAATTTATTGAAAATGACTGAAACTCAAAAAACTGGATTCCCACTTTCGTGGGAATGACGAATTTCAGGTTGCTGTTTTTGGTTTTCTGTTTTTGTGAAAATAATGGGATTTTAGCTTGTGGGTATTTACTGGAAAAAACAGAAACCGCTCCGCCGTCATTCCCGCGCAGGCGGGAATCTAGACATTCAATACTAAGGCAATTTATCGGAAATGACTGAAACTCAAAAAACTGGATTCCCGCCTGCGCGGGAATGACGAAGTGGAAGTTACCCGAAACTTAAAACAAGCGAAACCGAACGAACTGGATTCCCACTTTCGTGGGAATGACGGCGGAGCGGTTTCTGCTTTTCCCAATAAATGCCCCCAACCTAAAATCCGTCATTCCCGCGCAGGCGGGAATCTAGACATTCAATACTAAGGCAATTTATCGGAAATGACTGAAACTCAAAAAACTGGATTCCCACTTTCGTGGGAATGACGGAATGTAGGTTCGTGGGAATGACGGGATGCAGGTGCGTGGGAATGACGAATTTCAGGTTTCTGTTTTTGGTTTTCTGTTTTTGTGAAAATAACGGGATTTTAGCTTGTGGGTATTTACTGGAAAAAACAGAAACCGCTCCGCCGTCATTCCCGCGCAGGCGGGAATCTAGACATTCAATGCTAAGGCAATTTATCGGGAATGACTGAAACTCAAAAAACTGGATTCCCACTTTCGTGGGAATGACGGCAGAGCGGCTTCTGTTGCTCCCGATAAATGCCGCAATCTCAAATCCCGTCATTCCCGCGCAGGCGGGAATCTAGGTCTGTCAGTGCGGAAACTTATCAGGTAAAACGGTTTCTTGAGATTTTGCGTCCTGGATTCCCACTTTCGTGGGAATGACGGAATGTAGGTTCGTGGGAATGACGTGGTGCAGGTGCGTGGGAATGACGGGATGCAGGTGCGTGGGAATGACGGGATGTAGGTTCGTGGGAATGACGGAATGTATCTGTACTGTCTGCGGCTCGTCGCCTTGTCCTGATTTTTGTTAATTCACTATAAAAACGGGTTGATATTATCTGTACATATTAATATAATGATAATTATTATTAATCAAATAGGAGGAAAAGTAGGGATGTGTAAACCGAATTATGGCGGCATTGTCTTGTTGCCCTTACTTTTGGCATCTTGTATCGGCGGCAATTTCGGCGTGCAGCCTGTTGTCGAATCAACGCCGACCGCGTACCCCGTCACTTTCAAGTCTAAGGACGTTCCCACTTCGCCCCCTGCCGGGCCTTCGGTAGAAACCACGCCGGTCAACCGGCCCGCCGTCGGTGCGGCAATGCGGCTGTTGAGGCGGAATATTGCTTTTCATCGTGAAGATGGCACGGCAATTCCCGATAGCAAACAAGCAGAAGAAAAGCTGTCGTTTAAAGAAGGTGATGTTCTGTTTTTATACGGTTCCAAAAAAGATAAACTTCAGCAGCTTAAGGATAAAATTCATCAACGCAATCCTAATGTAGAAATTAGGACATCAGAAAATGAAAATAAAAAATATGGTTATGAATTTGTAGATGCAGGTTATGTATATACTACAAAGGGAAAAGATGAAATTGAGTGGACTTCAAATCACAAGCAGTTTACCTACCGGTTTGGTTATGACGGTTTTGTATATTATTCCGGAGAACATCCTTCGCAATCTTTACCGAGCGCGGGAACGGTGAAATATTCCGGCAACTGGCAATATATGACCGATGCCATACGTCATCGAACAGGAAAAGCAGGAGATCCTAGCGAAGATTTGGGTTATATCGTTTATTACGGTCAAAATGTCGGAGCAACTTCTTATGCTGCGACTGCCGACGACCGAGAGGGAAAACATCCTGCCGAATATACGGTAGATTTCGGTAAGAAAACTTTGACGGGTAAATTAATTAAAAATCAGTATGTGCAAAAGAAAACCGATGAAAAGAAACCGCTGACCATTTACGACATTACTGCAACATTGGACGGCAACCGCTTTACCGGCAGTGCCAAAGTTAACACCGAGGTGAAGACGAAACACGCTGATAAAGAGCATTTGTTTTTCCATACCGATGCCGATCAGCGGCTTGAGGGCGGTTTTTTCGGCGATAACGGAGAAGAGCTTGCCGGACGGTTTATCAGCAACGACAACAGCGTATTCGGCGTATTCGCAGGCAAACAAAAAACAGACGCATCAAACGCATCAGATACAAATCCTGCTATGCCGTCTGAAAAACACACCAAAATCTTGGATTCTCTGAAAATTTCCGTTGACGAGGCGACTGATAGCAATGCCCGTAAGTTTGCCATTTCCCCTATGCCCGATTTTGGTCATCCCGACAAACTTCTTGTCGAAGGGCGTGAAATCTCCTTGCTCAAAGATACTCAAACCATCGATCTTGCCGACGGCAGGAAAATGACCGTCAGTGCTTGTTGCGACTTTTTGACCTATGTGAAACTCGGACGGATAAAAACCGACCGCCCGGCAAGTAAACCAAAGGCGGAAGATGAAAATTCCGAAGATGAAATTGGTGAAAGCGAGGAAAATGAAGAGGATTTGGTCGCTGAAGAAGAAAACACGGAAGACGAAGTCGTAGAAGATGAAGACAGAGAAGAAGACGAAGTTTCCGAAGATGGTAACAGTGAAGACGAAGAAGAAATCGCCGAAGAAGATGATGATGAAGCCGAAGAGGAGGAAGTTGAAGAAACCGAAGAAGAATCGCCGGTGGAAGAAAGCGGTGGCGATTCAGGCAGCATCCTGCCCACTCCGGAAGCCCCTAAAGGCAGGCACATCGACCTTTTCCTGAAAGGTATCCGCACGGCGGAAGCCGACATTCCAAAAACCGGAACGGCGCATTATACCGGCACTTGGGAAGCGCGTATCGGCGTGCCGGCAGATGGCACTACGTTCATTCAAAAGGATAACTATGCGAATCAAGGGGCAAAAGCAGAATTTGACGTTGATTTCGGCGCGAAGTCGCTTTCAGGTAAGTTGACAGAAAAAAATGATACAACCCCCGCTTTTTATATTGAAAAAGGTGTGATTGATGGCAACGGTTTCCACGCTTTGGCGCATACTCGGGAGAACGGTATTGACCTTTCCGGGCAGGGTTCGACTAACCCGAAGAACTTCAAAGCCGACAATCTTCTTGTAACGGGCGGCTTTTATGGCCCGCAGGCGGCGGAATTGGGCGGTAATATTATCGACAGCGACCGGAAATTCGGCGCGGTATTCGGTGCGAAGAAAGATAATAAAGAGGTGGAAAAATGAATAAGAAACACGGTTTTCAGCTTACTCTGACTGCCTTGGCTGTTGCAGCCGCTTTCCCATCATATGCGGCAAACCCCGAAACGGCGACACCTGATGCGGCGCAGACCCAATCCCTGAAAGAGGTTACCGTCCGTGCCGCCAAAGTGGGACGGCGATCGAAAGAGGCGACCGGTTTGGGCAAAATCGTCAAAACGTCGGAAACGTTGAACAAAGAACAGGTACTCGGTATCCGCGACCTGACGCGCTACGATCCGGGCGTGGCGGTTGTCGAACAGGGTAACGGCGCGAGCGGCGGTTATTCGATACGCGGCGTGGATAAAAACCGTGTGGCGGTTTCGGTTGACGGCGTTGCCCAAATACAGGCGTTTACCGTGCAGGGATCGTTGAGCGGATACGGCGGACGCGGCGGCAGCGGCGCAATCAACGAAATCGAATATGAAAACATCAGCACGGTGGAAATCGACAAAGGTGCCGGTTCGTCCGATCACGGCAGCGGCGCACTCGGCGGCGCGGTCGCCTTCCGCACCAAAGAGGCGGCAGACCTGATTTCAGACGGCAAAAGTTGGGGGATACAGGCAAAAACTGCCTACGGCAGTAAAAACCGCCAATTTATGAAGTCGCTCGGCGCGGGTTTCAGCAAAGATGGTTGGGAAGGGCTGCTAATCCGAACCGAACGCCAAGGGCGGGAAACGCGCCCGCACGGCGATATTGCGGATGGGGTGGCATACGGCATAAACCGTTTGGACGCGTTCCGCCAGACACACGATATTCAAAGCCAAGATAAAACAGGGCAATTTTTCTTAGTAGAGGGCGAGAATACACTCAAGCCCGTGGCAAAATTGGCGGGCTACGGGATATATTTGAACCGCCAGCTTAACCGCTGGGTAAAAGAACGTATTGAAAAAAATCAGCCTTTAAGTGCTGAAGAAGAAGCGATGGTGCGGGAGGCGCAGGCGCGCCACGAAAACCTGTCCGCCCAAGCTTACACGGGCGGCGGCAGGATATTGCCCGATCCGATGGATTACCGCAGCGGCTCTTGGCTTGCCAAGCTGGGCTACCGCTTCGGCGGCAGGCATTATGTCGGCGGCGTGTTTGAGGATACCAAACAGCGTTACGATATCCGCGATATGACGGAAAAACAGTATTACGGTACGGACGAGGCGGACAAGTTTAGAGACAAGAGCGGGGTGTACGACGGCGACGATTTCCGCGACGGCTTGTATTTTGTGCCGAATATAGAAGAGTGGAAGGGCGATAAAAAGTTGGTCAGGGGCATAGGTTTGAAATATTCCCGCACCAAATTTATTGATGAACATCACCGCCGCCGCCGTATGGGTTTGCTGTACCGTTATGAAAACGAAGCGTATTCTGACAACTGGGCGGATAAGGCGGTGTTGTCGTTTGACAAACAGGGCGTGGCAACCGACAACAACACGCTGAAGCTGAATTGCGCCGTGTATCCTGCTGTGGACAAATCCTGCCGCGCGTCGGCGGACAAACCGTATTCCTACGACAGCAGCGACCGTTTCCACTACCGCGAACAGCACAATGTTTTGAATGCCTCGTTTGAGAAATCGCTGAAAAACAAATGGACGAAACACCATCTGACTTTGGGCTTCGGTTACGATGCTTCCAACGCGATTTCCCGCCCTGAACAGCTTTCCCACAATGCGGCAAGGATTTCGGAACACACGGGGGAGTACACCGCCGACGACAAAGACAAGTACCGTTTGGGTAAGCCCGAAGTCGTCGAAGGGTCGGTCTGCGGCTACATCGAAACCCTGCGTTCCCGCAAATGCGTGCCAAGAAAAATCAATGGCAGCAATATCCATATTTCTTTGAACGACCGTTTTTCAATCGGCAAATATTTTGATTTCAGCTTGGGCGGCAGGTATGACCGGAAAAACTTCACCACGTCGGAAGAACTCGTCCGCAGCGGGCGGTATGTTGACCGTTCGTGGAACAGCGGCATCGTGTTCAAACCGAACCGGCATTTTTCTTTGTCTTACCGCGCCTCCAGCGGCTTCAGAACGCCCTCATTCCAAGAACTTTTCGGGATAGACATTTATCACGATTATCCGAAAGGCTGGCAGCGTCCCGCCCTGAAATCGGAAAAGGCAGCCAACCGCGAAATCGGTTTGCAGTGGAAGGGCGATTTCGGCTTTTTGGAAATCAGCAGCTTCCGCAACCGTTATACCGATATGATTGCCGTTGCCGATCACAAAACCAAATTGCCGAATCAGGCAGGACAATTGACAGAGATTGATATACGCGATTATTACAATGCCCAAAATATGTCGCTCCAAGGCGTTAATATATTGGGAAAAATCGACTGGAACGGTGTGTACGGCAAACTGCCCGAAGGTTTGTACACCACATTGGCATACAACCGCATCAAACCGAAATCGGTATCCAACCGGCCGGACTTGTCCCTCCGCAGCTATGCTTTGGATGCGGTACAGCCGTCGCGTTATGTTTTGGGGTTCGGATACGACCAGCCAGAGGGGAAATGGGGCGCAAACATTATGCTGACCTATTCCAAAGGGAAAAACCCTGACGAGCTTGCTTATCTGGCAGGCGATCAAAAACGATATTCGACAAAAAGAGCGTCGTCTTCTTGGTCGACGGCAGACGTTTCCGCCTATCTGAATCTGAAAAAACGGCTGACCTTGAGGGCGGCTATCTACAATATCGGCAACTACCGCTACGTTACTTGGGAATCCTTGCGCCAGACTGCGGAAAGCACGGCAAACCGGCACGGCGGCGACAGCAACTATGGAAGGTATGCCGCACCGGGCAGGAACTTCAGCCTCGCGCTTGAAATGAAGTTTTAAAGGAAATACCGTCTGAAAGCTTGATCTGCACCCCAAAAGTCGGACTAAACCGCCAACTGATTAAGGTGCAGGTTTTTTTGATTCAATATAAACAAGATTTCCGCCGTCATTCCCGCGCAGGCGGGAATCCAGACATTCAATGCTAAGGCAATTTATCGGGAATGACTGAAACTCAAAAAACTGGATTCCCACTTTCGTGGGAATGACGGCAGAGCGGCTTCTGTTGCTCCTGATAAATGCCGCAATCTCAAATCCCGTCATTCCCGCGCAGGCGGGAATCTAGACATTCAATGCTAAGGCAATTTATCGGAAATGACTGAAACTCAAAAAGCTGGATTCCCACTTTCGTGGGAATGACGGCAGAGCGGTTTCTGCTTTTTCCAATAAATGACCCCAACCTAAAATCCGTCATTCCCGCGCAGGCGGGAATCTAGACATTCAATGCTAAGGCAATTTATCGGGAATGACTGAAACTCAAAAAACTGGATTCCCACTTTCGTGGGAATGACGGCAGAGCGGCTTCTGTTGCTCCTGATAAATGCCGCAATCTCAAATCCCGTCATTCCCGCGCAGGCGGGAATCTAGACATTCAATGCTAAGGCAATTTATCGGAAATGACTGAAACTCAAAAAGCTGGATTCCCACTTTCGTGGGAATGACGGCAGAGCGGCTTCTGTTGCTCCCGATAAATGCCGCAATTTCAAATCCCGTCATTCCCGCGCAGGCGGGAATCTAGACATTCAATGCTAAGGCAATTTATCGGAAATGACTGAAACTCAAAAAGCTGGATTCCCACTTTCGTGGGAATGACGGGATACAGGTTCGTGGGAATGACGGGATGCAGGTTTCCGTATGGATGGATTCGTCATTCCCGCGCAGGCGAGAATCTAGACATTCAATGCTAAGGCAATTTATCGGGAATGACTGAAACTCAAAAAACTGGATTCCCACTTTCGTGGGAATGACGCGATTAGAGTTTCAAAATTTATTCTAAATAGCTGAAACTCAACGCACTGGATTCCCACTTGCGCGGGAATGACGAAGTGGAAGTTACCCGAAACTTAAAACAAGCGAAACCGAACGAACCAGATTCCCGCCTGCGCGGGAATGACGAATTTCAGGTTGCTGTTTTTGGTTTTCTGTTTTTGTGAAAATAACAGGATTTTAGCTTGTGGGTATTTACCGGAAAAAACAGAAACCGCTCCGCCGTCATTCCCGCGCAGGCGGGAATCTAGACATTCAATGCTAAGGCAATTTATCGGAAATGACTGAAACTCAAGAAACTGGATTCCCACTTTCGTGGGAATGACGCGATTAGAGTTTCAAAATTTATTCTAAATAGCTGAAACTCAACACACTGGATTCCCGCCTGCGCGGGAATGACGAATTTCAGGTTGCTGTTTTTGGTTTTCTGTTTTTGTGAAAATAACGGGATTTTAGCTTGTGGGTATTTACCGGAAAAAACAGAAACCGCTCCGCCGTCATTCCCGCGCAGGCGGGAATCTAGACATTCAATGCTAAGGCAATTTATCGGGAATGACTGAAACTCAAGAAACTGGATTCCAACTTTCGTGGGAATGACGCGATTAGAGTTTCAAAATTTATTCTAAATAGCTGAAACTCAACGCACTGGATTCCCGCCTGCGCGGGAATGACGAATTTCAGGTTGCTGTTTTTGGTTTTCTGTTTTTGTGAAAATAACAGGATGAGACCTTTGCAAAATTCCCTTCCCTCCCGACAGCCGAAACCCAAACACAGGTTTTCGGCTGTTTTCGCCCCAAATACCTCCTAATTCTACCCAAATACCCCCTTAATCCTCCCCGGATACCCGATAATCAGGCATCCGGGCTGCCTTTTAGGCGGCAGCGGGCGCACTTAGCCTGTTGGCCGCTTTCAACAGGTTCAAACACATCGCCTTCAGGTGGCTTTGCGCACTCACTTTAATCAGTCCGAAATAGGCTGCCCGCGCATAATGCCGTCTAACAACTGATGTTCTTCCAGATGTTCGGTTTTCCGCACTGTCGTAGCCTTTGTCGGCATAGACGGTCGTACCTTCGGGTAACCCTTCCAACAACGGCGACAGGTGTTTGCACTCATGGGCATTGGCGGGAGTAATGTGCAGTTTCTCGATATAGCCTTCTGCATCGGTACGGGTATGTTGTTTGTAACCGAGTCTGTAGAGGCCGTTTTTCTTTGTCCAACGGGCATCGCTGTCTTTACTCGGTGTGGTTTGGCCGCTGATTTGTCCTTCTTCGTCAACTTCTATGGCCTGACGCTGTTTGCTGCCAGCGGTCTGAATAATGGTGGCGTCAATGACGGCGGCGGATGCTTTCTCTACTTTTAAGCCTTTTTCGGTCAGTTGGCAGTTAATCAGTTCCAACAGTTCGGACAGGGTGTCGTCTTGCGCCAGCCAGTTGCGGTAGCGGCATAAGGTGCTGTAATCGGGGATGCTCAGTTCGTCAAAACGGCAAAACAGGTTGAAGTCGATGCGGGTGATGAGGCTGTGTTCGAGTTCGGGATCGGAGAGGCTGTGCCATTGTCCGAGCAAGACGGATTTGAACATGGACAACAGGGAATAGGTGGGACGGCCGCGGTGGTCTCGGACGTAACGGATTCTTTGACGGTTCAGGTATTGTTCGATCGGTTGCCAATCAATCACTTGATCTAGCTTCAATAGTGGGAAGCGGTCGATGTGTTTGGCAATCATGGCTTGGGCGGTTTGTTGGAAGAAGGTGCTCCTAAATGTCTTGGTGGGAATTTAGGGGATTTTGGGGGATTTTGCAAAGGTCTCGGGATAGGAGTGTGGGATATGTGGAAGCGTTGTTTATTGTGTAAGAAAAAACCGCAGGTATTTGAAACCTGCGGTTTTTTGGTTTACAGCTTGCTGTCTTCGCTGTCCAAGAAACTTCTCAAACGGTCGCTTCTTGTCGGATGCCGCAGCTTGCGGAGTGCTTTTGCCTCGATTTGTCGGATGCGTTCGCGCGTTACGTCAAACTGTCTGCCGACTTCTTCCAGCGTGTGGTCGGTGTTCATATCGATGCCGAAACGCATACGCAGGACTTTTGCCTCACGCGGTGTCAGGCTTTCGAGGATTTCTTTGGTTACTTCGTGCAGGCTGGTGTACATTGCCGCATCGGCCGGCGCAACATTGTTGGCATCTTCGATGAAGTCGCCCAAGTGCGAATCGTCGTCGTCGCCGATGGGGGTTTCCATCGAAATCGGCTCTTTGGCGATTTTCATGATTTTGCGGATTTTGTCTTCGGGCATCTGCATCAGTTCGGCAAGTTTGGCGGAATCGGGTTCTTCGCCGGTTTCTTGAAGGTGTTGGCGCGAGATGCGGTTCATCTTGTTGATGGTTTCAATCATATGTACCGGAATGCGGATGGTACGCGCCTGATCGGCAATCGAGCGGGTGATTGCCTGACGGATCCACCAGGTTGCGTAGGTGGAGAACTTATAGCCTCGGCGGTATTCGAACTTGTCGACCGCTTTCATCAGGCCGATGTTGCCTTCCTGAATCAAATCAAGGAACTGCAAGCCACGGTTGGTATATTTTTTGGCGATGGAAATCACGAGGCGCAAGTTTGCCTGAATCATTTCCTGTTTGGCGGCTGCGGTTTCTTTTTCGCTCGACACCATATTTTTGTTGATTTCTTTCAACTCTTCGATGGAAATGCGGGTTTCTTTTTCCATATCCGCCAACTCGGTTTGTTTTTCGAGGATGGCGTGGCGGAAGCGGTCGAGCGCGTCGCTCCAAACCCTGCCTTTGGCGATTTCTTCTTCAATCCATTCTAGATTGGTGATTTCGGGCAGGAAGTTTTGGATGAAGTAGTCGCGTTCCATATGGACGCGGTCGAGGCAGATGTCGCGGATTTCGCGTTCGAGTTTGCGGATGTTTTCTACTTTCCCGCGCAGGCTGCTGCTGAGGCTGTCGATTTGCCGGGTGGCGAAACGGACTTCCAGCAGTTTGTTGGCAATCGCGTCGCGGTAGGCGAGATAGTCTTTGTGCCGGCTGTGGTGTTTTTCCAAACGGCCGATCATTTTTTTGTAGTCTTTTTCGATTTGGGCAAAGTGGCCGATGACTTTTTGTTTCAATTCGGCGAGATTGGCTGCCGAGATTTCATCCGCATCTTCTTCCGATTCTTCGTCGTCTTCGTTTTCGTCCGAATTGTCGTTGGAAGGTTTCTCGGGTGCTGTGGTTTCCAAGTGCCCCAAGCCCAATTCGTTGAGCAATACTTCATTCGGGTCGATAATGGCTTCTACGACTTCGTCGACGCGGATTTCGTCTTTGCGGATTTTTTCGATGAGTTCTAAGATTTCCGCAATGGATCCCGGGCAGGCGGAGATGGCCTGAACCATATTTTTCAGGGCGTTTTCGATTTTTTTGGCGATGATGATTTCGTCTTCGCGGGTCAGCAGGTCGACCTGTCCCATTTCGCGCATATACATACGGACGGGGTCGGTCGTCCTGCCGAACTCGGAGTCGGCGCTGGAAAGGGCGGCCTCGGCTTCTTCGACGGCATCATCGTCGGTAACGGCGGCATTGTCGCTTAACAATATGTCTTCCGCATCGGGGGCGTGTTCGGTAACTTGGATGCCCAAACCGGAAATCATACTGACGATGTTGTCGATTTGATCGGCATCGGACATATCGTCGGGCAGTGCGTCATTGATTTCGGAGTAGGTGATGTAGCCGCGTTCTTTGCCCATAATGATGAGTTGGCGCAGGCGCGCGCGTTGTTCCTCAATCGTCAGGGGGCGGGCATCGTCTTGGTATTCTTCGTGATTTTGGTTTTTGGACATTGTCTGCTTTCTGTTGGCAAGATGCCGACGGTTTGCGTTTGGACGCACCTGAAGGCGTGACAGAGTAGGGTACTCTGATGCCGTCTGAAGGCTTTTGGGGATGGGTGTTCTGCAGGTGTCGTTGTTGCAGCCGGGGTGAATGCTTTTCAGACGGCATAACGGTTTACGGATGGCGGAATCCGCCGGTCAATTTTGTTTTGCGGTCAGCAGCGACAGCAAAAGTTTTTTCTCGCTTTCATTTAAGCCGGATTGCAGGCTTTTTTGTTTCAATGCTTCGATTTGGCTGTATTTTAACTCATTGAGCAGTTTTTTGATGCCGATTTGGAAGTTTTCGCAATCTTCTTCGCCGCCGCCTTCCATTTCTTCCGATTGAAGGGCCGACCGGAAGATGCGGTTGATTGTTTCTTCGTAGGGCGAACCGCGCATATGTTCCAAAACCTGTGCGGTTGCCGGCACGGAAGGATGGTTTTTAATGGTTTCGGCGAGGTTGGCAAGGCAGGCGAAATCGCCGTCCAACGCCAGATAATCGGGCAGGTCTATATATGCAGCCCAATCCGGATTTATCAAGAGGCTGCGGATTTGCCGTTGCACCAATGTCGGCATAACGGGCTGTTTGACGGAAATCGGGGGCAGTTTGTAGTTTTTTTGTTTGACGTGCCGCTTCGGCGCTTCCTGTCCCAGCAGTTGCGCGAGGTTGTCGGGGTCGATGCCGACCAGCTCGCTAAGCCGTTGTTTTAACAAATAAGCCAATGCCGGCGCGGTAATCTGCGCCAAAAGCGGCGAACTGGTTTTTACCAATTCCGCCTTGCCTTCCTGCGTATTGAGATGAATGCCGTCTGAAAGGTGTTCCCAGAAATATTCCGACAAGGGCTTGCTTTGATTCAACAGCGCGTCTTCAAATTGCGCTTTGCCGTAGGCGCGGATGTAGCTGTCGGGGTCGTGTTCTTCCGGCAGGAACAAAAAATGCAGCGATTTGTCGTCCTTCAACTGCGGCAGCGCGTTTTCCAGCGCGCGCCAAGCCGCTTTTCGCCCCGCGCTGTCGCCGTCGAAACAGAAATAAATACTGTCTGCCTGACGCATCAGGATTTTGACGTGTTCCGCCGTCGTCGCCGTACCCAAAGCCGCCACGCCGTAGCCCACGCCGAACTGTGCCAGCGCGACCACGTCCATATAGCCTTCGACCACCAAAATCCGCCCCGCTTCCTTGACAGCGGCACGCCCTTCATACAGTCCGTAAAGGTTTTTCCCCTTATCGAACAAAGGCGTATCGGGAGAATTTAAATATTTCGGCTTCGAGTCGTCCAGCACCCTGCCGCCGAAACCGATAACCTGCCCGCGCGGATTGCGGATGGGGAACATAATCCGATGGCGGAAGCGGTCGTAATGCCGTCCCTCATTGTCAATCACCATCCCCGTATCCACTAACGCGGTATTAGGATACGGTTGGAACACTTGCGTCAAAGGCTGCCAGCCGTCGGGCGCATAGCCCAAACCATAATGCGCGATAACTTCTGCACTCAAGCCGCGCTTGTCCAAATAAGCTTTTGCCGCTGGATTGAATTTTAGCTGTTGCGCGTAAAAATCAGCTGCCGCAGCCGTCGTTTCCTCCAGTGTCTGCTGTTTTTTCTTACGTTCGGCACGGACTTCGGGATTATCGTTTTGCCCGTGCACTTTCGGCACGACCATACCCACGCGGTCGGCAAGGAACTGAACCGCCTCCGGAAACGACAGTCCCTGATGTTCCATCACAAAACCAATCGCTGAGCCGTGTGCCCCGCAACTGAAACAATGGTAAAACTGCTTGGTTGGACTGACCGAAAACGACGGCGTTTTTTCCTTGTGGAACGGGCAACACGCCATATAGTTCGCCCCGCCTTTTTTCAGCGGAACCTGCTCGTCGATAATATCGACAATATCGGTTTTGGCTAAAAGCTCGTCAATGAAGTCGGATGGAATCATGATGTGGGGCGGACGGGATGTCTGTTTTTGGTACGGACGGTACGAAATCGGGATTTTTCGGAATGGCAGTCGGATGTGGCGGTTCAGGCAAAATGCCGTCTGAAACGGGAGCGGGATGTTCAGACGGCATTTGCGTTCAAACGCTTAAGCCAGTTTGCCGTGGCATTGTTTGTATTTCAAACCGCTGCCGCAGGGGCAGGGGTCGTTGCGGTGGACGATTTGCCCCCGCGCTTCCAAGGCTTCGGGGCTGAAATCTGTCCCATCGGGATTAAAGGCTTCGGTAACCAGATCGGTTTGCGACTGACCCAAAAGTTCTTCCATATCGGGCGATTCGGAATGGATGGACTGGATGTTGCCGATGGGTTGCTCTTCAACCACCGCGACAGGGTTTTGTTCGATTTGAACCGAGGTAAGCAGGGAGGCAATATGGAATTTGATGCCGTTCCACAGGTCTTGGAACATGGTAAAGGCTTCACGTTTATATTCCTGCTTCGGATTTTTTTGGGCATAGCTGCGCAGGTGTATGCCTTGTCGCAGGTAGTCCATAGCGGCGAGGTGTTCGCGCCATTGGTTGTCGATGACCTGCAACATCACGTTGCGCTCGAAATCGGCCATTGCCTGCTTGCCGACCAGTTCGGTTTTGGCGGCATATTCGTTTTCGATGCGTTCGATCAGGCGTTCTTTGATGTCTTGACCGTCAATCGCATTGTCCGCCTTCAGCCAGGATTGGATGTCTTCGTGCAGTCTGAATTCGGCAGCCAGACGGTTCTCCAAAGTCGGGATGTCCCATTGTTCTTCCATGCTGTCGGGCGGCATATAGGTATCCACGAGGTCGCTGACGACATCAGAACGGATTTCCTTCATCAGGTCGCTGATGTCTTTGCTGGTTAAAATTTCGTTGCGTTGGCTGTAAATGACTTTACGTTGCTCGTTGGCGACGTCGTCGTATTCTAGAACCTGTTTGCGCATATCGAAGTTTCTGCCTTCGACTTTGCGTTGCGCCCCTTCGATTTGGCGCGTCAGCAGGTTGTGCTCGATGGCAACGCCGCGTTCGGGGGCGAGGCGGTTGAGGATGGCGGCGGCGCGGTCGAGTGCGAATAGGCGCAGCAGCGGGTCTTCAAACGAGAGGTAGAAACGGCTGGATCCGGGGTCGCCCTGACGGCCGGAACGTCCGCGCAATTGGTTGTCGATACGGCGGCTTTCGTGGCGTTCCGTACCGATGATGTGCAAACCGCCTGCTTCCATCACTTTGTCGTGTTCTGCCTGCCAGCCGTCTTCGAGTGCGGAGATTTGTGCCTGTTTCTCTTCGTCGCTCAAGGCTTCGTCGGCACGGATGGCATCGGTTTGGTGCTTCAGGTTGCCGCCTAAAACGATGTCCGTACCGCGCCCCGCCATATTGGTGGCAACGGTAATCGCGCCGACTTTGCCAGCTTGGGCGACAATCAGGGCTTCGCGTTCGTGTTCTTTGGCGTTGAGGACGTTGTGCGGTAGACCGGCTTTTTGCAAAAGATGGGAGACCAGTTCGGAGTTTTCGATGCTGGTTGTGCCGACTAAAACAGGTTGTCCGCGTTTGTGGCATTCCTCGATGTCTTTGACGACGGCTTCGAATTTTTCTTCGGCAGAACGGAAAATCTGGTCGTTGAAGTCTTTGCGCTGTACGGGGCGGTTGGTCGGGATAATGACGGTTTCGAGGTTATAAATGCTTTGGAACTCGAAAGCCTCGGTATCTGCCGTACCGGTCATACCGGAGAGCTTGGTGTACAGGCGGAAATAGTTTTGGAAGGTGATGGAGGCGAGGGTTTGGTTTTCGCGTTTGATTTCCACGCCTTCTTTGGCTTCCACGGCTTGATGCAGGCCTTCGGACCAGCGGCGGCCGGACATCAGACGGCCTGTAAATTCGTCCACGATGACGATTTCGCCGTCTTGGATAACGTAATGTTGGTCTTTGTGGAATAACGTATGCGCGCGCAATGCCGCCATAAGGTGGTGCATCAGGGCGATGTTGGCGGCAGAATAGAGCGAGTCGTTTTCTGCCAGCAATCCCATTTGGGTCAGAATCTGCTCGGCGTGTTCGTGGCCGGCTTCGCTCAGGATGACCTGGTGCGCCTTTTCATCTACCCAGTAGTCGCCTTCGCCTTCTTCTGTCTCTTGGCGGACGAGGTGGGGCGGGACGGTGTTCATGATTTGGTACAACTGGATGTTGTCGTCTGCCTGGCCGGAGATAATCAGCGGAGTGCGCGCTTCGTCAATCAAGATGGAATCCACTTCATCGACAACGGCAAAATTCAATTCGCGCTGCACTTTGTCGTATTGGTCGGTAACCATATTGTCGCGCAGGTAGTCGAAGCCGAATTCATTATTGGTGCCGTAGGTGATATCGGCGGCATAGGCGTTTTGACGGTCGAACGGCTGCATATCTGAAATAATCACGCCCACGGTAAGGCCGAGGAAATTGTAGAGCGGCTCCATAATGCCCGCATCGCGTGAGGCGAGGTAGTCGTTGACGGTAACGACGTGTACGCCTTTGCCGGCCAGCGCGTTGAGATAGACGGCGAGGGTGGCGACCAGGGTTTTGCCTTCGCCGGTACGCATTTCGGCGATTTTGCCGTCGTGCAGCACCATACCGCCGATAAGCTGCACGTCGAAGTGGCGCATACCGAGGGTGCGGCGGGACGCTTCGCGGCAGACGGCGAAGGCTTCGGGCAAAATGCCGTCCAAAGTCTGACCGTCGGCGAGGCGTTGTTTGAATTCGGCAGTTTTGGCTTGCAGATCAGCATCGCTTAGGGCTTGCATCTGTTCTTCGAGCGCGTTGATTCTGGCAACGGATTTACGGTATTGTTTCAGCAAGCGGTCGTTGCGGCTGCCGAAGATTTTCTTGGCAATGTTTGTCAGCATGAATAATTCCTGCGCCTGATATAATAGTGGGCGAAAACGCGATTTTAACACAAGCGTTTGTGCAAAGTGCTAATGCCGTCTGAAATAAAGGCGCGTTTGCGGTATTTCAATCTTTTTGGGTGTATGTTTTATGAATTTGGAACAGTTGGGCAGGCGGGACGCGCTGCTTTCCGGACTTTTGAAACAGGCGGGACAGTGGCGGCGGTTGGATGCCGCCGTGAAAAAACTGCTGCCTGCCAACCTGCACCCGCATTTTCAGACGGCATGTATCGAAGACGGCAGGCTTGTCCTTTTGGCGGCAAACAATATGGCGGCATCGCGCTTGAAAATGATTGCACCGTCGGTATTGCCGCAGTTGGCAGGGCTTGACGCTTCGATACGCTCTGTTTCGGTCAGGCTGGTCCCGAAACCGGAAAAACCGCCGAAAACCAATACCCTGCATTTGAGTAAGGCTGCGCTGGAGAGTTTCGGTTCGGCGGCGGTAAAGTTGGAAAAACGGCATCCCGAATTGGCGGAGGCATTGGCAAACTTGGTTAGAAGGCATGGCGCATAAAATGTATACGGGAATTTGTGTAAACATCCGTTAATATTAAGAAGTAAAGGATAATGGGTCTAATACTAAAGAAATAGGTTCGGGGTAAAATTGCCCCTTTTAAAGTAAACGATTGTAAACTTGCAGACAGGCTTTGATTTCAAATGAAATTTGTAGCAAAATGCCGCTCCGAAACATCTGTTTGTGCAACGCGGCGGAATCTTTTTCAAGGTTTTGTTAATGGCGGTTGCACTTTGATTTCTGTAAAACCGAATATTATTTTATCGATTGGAGATTTGTTATGAAAGCGTATCTGGCTCTGATTTCTGCCGCCGTTATCGGTTTGGCTGCCTGCTCTCAAGAACCTGCCGCGCCTGCTGCCGAGGCAACTCCTGCTGCTGAAGCACCCGCTTCCGAAGCGCCTGCCGCCGAAGCTGCTCCTGCAGATGCTGCCGAAGCCCCTGCTGCCGGCAACTGTGCGGCAACTGTCGAATCCAACGACAATATGCAGTTCAACACTAAAGACATCCAAGTAAGCAAAGCTTGTAAGGAATTCACCATCACCCTGAAACACACCGGTACCCAACCTAAAACCAGCATGGGTCACAACATTGTCATCGGTAAAACTGAAGACATGGACGGTATTTTCAAAGATGGCGTTGGCGCAGCTGACACTGACTACGTTAAACCTGACGATGCGCGCGTTGTTGCCCACACCAAACTGATCGGTGGCGGCGAAGAATCTTCTTTGACTCTGGATCCTGCCAAACTGGCTGACGGCGAATACAAATTCGCTTGCACCTTCCCGGGTCACGGTGCTTTGATGAACGGCAAAGTGACTTTGGTCGATTAATCCGCTTAAAGTCTCAAAAGACGGACAGCCTGCTTTGTGCAGGCTGTTTTATTATAAAATGACTGCTTGAAAAGTGCCCGTTGAGAACGAAAACATGAATCCGTTTGAAACCCAAAGCGTTACCTTTGCCGAACCGATTGAAATGCTGTATGCCTGCCACGGCAAAGTACGCCGTTTTTGCGGCCAAGTCGCGATGCTGTCGGACTACATCGCCGAAAACGGCTGCAATCAGCTTGTTTTGCAAACCATCCGCCAAATCACCCGGTATTTCAACGTTGCCGCGCCGCTGCACCATGAGGACGAAGAAGAAAACTTTTTCCCGCTCCTGCTGCAATATGCGCCGCAAGCCCAAGAAAGCGTGGACGAGCTTTTACGCCAACATGTAAGCCTGCATGGCAACTGGGATGCCGTGGCTGCCGAATTTGCCAAACTCGAAGCAGACAATGCCTATATTCCCGATGCGGAAGCGTTCAAACGCTTTGTGGCGGGATATGATGTGCATTTGGCGATTGAAGAACCCTTGTTCGACATGGGCAAGATGTTCATCCCCAAAGAGAAACTGACCGAAATCGGCGAAATCATGGCGGCGCGCCGGCGCAGATAATGCCGTCTGAAACAATCGTCTCAAGGATATATTATGCTGACCCCGAAAAGTTGCGATTTGTTCAATATCCCGTTTTTCCAATTTTCCCAGCTTAAAAAATACCAGCCCGAAAGCATTCCGCAAATCAAGGCTGACTATAAAGAAAACTGGCAGATATGGCAGCAGCTGATTCAGCAGGTCGCCGCCGAATTGGGTGCGCCGTTTGCGCCGCCGCACATCGAACGCTGGTGTAACGGCTGGCAGGTGCGCGCCCACTTCTTTGCCTACTTCAAATACGAACAATATAAAAATTCCGCCGCGATTTTGTCGATACTGCTCAACCGCCGCCGACTGAGCGTCAGCTTGGATTGGCACTGCTACAAAGCCGACGTGTCGCCCATCGCGCTGCCTGATTACAACCGCTGGTTGGATAATTTTGATACCGAAAAATACGCTTCTTTCGATATGTGGCACGGTGCGGAAAGCGAATACGACGACTACCGCACCGTCGCGCAACAAAACGAGTCCGACCGAAAGTTGCAAAACGACGAAGACTTTTTCTGCATCGGCAAACACATCGAACGCGACGATTTGGGCAGGCAGGATGTCGCGAAATGGATAGCGGAAACGGTGGAAGATTTGCTGCCTCTTTACGAAGCGTGTCACGGCAAATGATTCAGAAGACTGACGGGTAAAAATACCCACCCCGTATGCCAACCTAACCTAAATGCCGTCTGAAAATCACATTCAGAACGTTTCAGATGGTCTAATTTCAAAAGTGAACAAATATGACCGAAACCCAATCCCTAGAACTAGCCAAAGCGTTGATTTCCCGCCCATCCGTTACCCCCGACGACCGAGATTGCCAAAAACTGCTTGTCGAACGCCTGTACAAAATCGGTTTTGCGGCTGAAGAACTCCATTTCGGCGACACCAAAAACATCTGGTTGCGACGCGGCACGAAAGTTCCCGTCGTCTGTTTTGCAGGGCATACCGACGTTGTACCGACAGGCCCTGTTGAAAAATGGGATTCGCCCCCGTTCGAGCCGACCGAACGCGACGGAAGATTATACGGGCGCGGCGCGGCGGACATGAAAACCAGCATCGCCTGCTTCGTTACCGCCTGTGAACGCTTCGTTGCCGAACATCCCGACCACCAAGGCAGCATTGCGCTTCTGATTACTTCCGACGAAGAGGGCGACGCGTTGGACGGCACGACCAAAGTCGTCGATGTATTGAAAGCGCGCGGCGAGTTGATTGACTACTGCATCGTCGGCGAACCGACAGCCGTGGACAAATTGGGCGATATGATTAAAAACGGCCGGCGCGGCTCGCTGTCGGGCAACCTGACCGTCAAAGGCAAGCAAGGCCATATTGCCTATCCGCATTTGGCAATCAATCCCGTGCATACTTTTGCCCCGGCCTTGTTAGAGCTGACGCAGGAAGTCTGGGACGAAGGCAACAAATACTTCCCGCCGACCAGCTTTCAAATTTCCAATATCAACGGCGGTACAGGCGCGACCAACGTCATTCCGGGCGAGCTGAATGTCAAATTCAATTTCCGCTTCTCCACCGAGTCCACCGAAGCAGGGCTGAAACAACGCGTTCACGCCATTTTGGACAAACACGGCGTGCAATACGATTTACAGTGGTCGTGTTCGGGGCAGCCCTTTCTGACCCAAGCGGGCAAACTGACCGACGTGGCACGCGCAGCCATTGCCGAAACCTGCGGCATTGAGGCCGAATTGTCCACCACCGGCGGCACTTCGGACGGACGCTTCATCAAAGCCATTGCAAAAGAACTCATCGAATTAGGCCCGTCCAATGCCACCATCCACCAAATCAACGAAAACGTGCGGCTGGACGATATTCCGAAGCTGTCTGCGGTGTATGAGGGGATATTGGCGCGGTTGTTGGCTGGAAATGCCGTCTGAAAGCAGCTTGCTTGCCGGATACGGATGTCCGACCATTTGCTTAGACCTAACGTGGGTTTGAGATATAGTGGATTAAATTTAAACCAGTACGGCGTTGCCTCGCCTTGCCGTACTATTTGTACTGTCTGCGGCTTCGTCGCCTTGTCCTGATTTAAATTTAATCCACTATAATACATTGATTTTTATGTAGATTTTTTTATTTAAACAGCAATCCATTCCCTCTCCCGTGGGAGAGGGTGAGGGAGAGGGCATCGGGGCGGCAACGGAAATATTGCCTGTATCTGCCCCGTTTTACCCTCTCCCCGACCCTCCCCCACAGGGGAGGGAGTCAAGTTGCAGGCACACCGACGGAATATGGTTGAAACCCGGCCATTCGGGGCAGTGGGATTTTGGTTTATTTTTGGGAAGTAACCCCTTCCAAATCAGGGTAAACAGGGCTGCGCCTTATGTGCGGCCCTGCGTGTTGGAGATAATAGTGCCGTCAAATTACTTTCATACGCGCGAACGATTGGGTGCTTTGGGCGGCATCGTGCAACATCATACCGCCTTGTACCGCAGCGTGGCGGTATATGAACCAGCTGTGCTTATCGTGCGGCGCGGAAGCAAGAAGCTGCGGTGGGCGAGGCGAGAATTGCGGGTGAGGCGGTTGCGTTGGCAGGCGGACAGACGTTTGACGTTATTAATATTCCCGATTCAGACGGCCTCTATCAGGCGCAATGGATTGCTTTTGAACAGGAAACCGTAGAAAGGTTCGCCGCACAATACGGGACGGCGCAGGCAGTGTGCGATGCGGTGAAGCTGCCGCACCCCAGGCGGATGGGCGCGGCGTTTGATTATGCGGCGGCGGTGCTGACGGATGAAGAAGTGCCGCACAATGCGGCGGAGGCCGCGCTTTGCGGCGTGTTGGCGTGGTTGCAGCATGACGGCATCGGTTTTGCCGTGTACGAAGGCGTCAACCTGATGCGGCAAATCTGCAAACTGATTACTGCCGATATGGCTGCGGACTGGTCGTCGGCGATGCTGGCGCAGCGGCTTAATTGCAGCGAGGTCGCATTGCGGCGGCGGACATCGGCGGGAATGTCGGCGACCACCCAGTGCATCCAGCCCAGTCCGGTCGGCGCGTCTTTATCGTAAACGGTCAGGACGAAACTTTTTGTCCCGGCGGGCGGATTTTTCCACGACAGCGCGGGCGAAGCATTGCCGCCCGAACAGCCAAAGCCGTAAGGCGCGCTCAAAATCTGGTTTTGCGTGAAGCCGCCGTCTTCGGACGGGTTGTCGAATTGCAGCGTGAATGCGCCCCCGGCAAAGGCAGCGGTTGAAAAAGCCAGCAGTACGGCGGAGAGGATGCGGGTTTGCATAGATGATTCCTTTGCTTGATGAATAAGTGGATTCATTATAGGCTGTCAACGGCGGCAGGAATGTGCCGAAACGGTTGGATGATGTGCCGGAATGCGCAAATGCAAAAATCGTGGTTTCAGACGACCCTTTGCAGGTCGTCTGAAGTCTTTAATTCCTTTCCCTGATGCTTTGGAAATATCGCATATTTAGGCATTGCCGCAACCCGACCCTCAAGGTTTCCGCCGCAGCCTGTTCCTGCACCGGCGTGCGGGAATGGCGAAAATTGGGGATTTTGCCGTCAAATCCATGATAGAGATACGGAGCAAACGAATGATTACCCTGCCTTCCTTAAACAATCTGCCGTCAAAATGGGATGAAATCCGCTATTGGCTCGAAACCCGGGTTTGTGAGTGCGGCGTTATGTCGCATCCCAATTTGACGGAATGCGAAGCCGGGCAGTTCGATCGGGATTTTTGGGACAATATCGGCTGCGCGCCTGAAGAATATGTCCGTATCCGCCGAGCCATCCGTCTGTTGGAAGCGCGTTATCCCGACAGTTTGAATGAGCTGGTGTGTGCCGCCATTGCCACGCCTTTGGGCGAGATGCTGGCGGTGTTCGGAAATAAGGGATTGTGTCTGCTGGAGTTTGTCGGACAGAAGCATTTGGAACAGGAAATTGCCGCCGTCCAAAAAGCCTTGCGCGGACGGTTTGTGTTTCGGGAGGATGAGCGGACGCAACTTTTGCGGCAGGAATTGGACTTATACTTCAAGGGTCGTCTGAAAACCTTTGCCACGCCTTTGGAGCAGATTGGCACCGAGTTTCAAAAGCAGGCATGGGACGCGCTCTTGGCGATTCCTTACGGCGAAACGCGCAGCTACAAAGAGCAGGCGCAGCGTTTGGGCAACCCCAACGCCGTCCGCGCCGTTGCCGCCGCCAACGGGCAGAACAAGGTGTCTATCTTGATTCCCTGCCACCGCGTCATCGGCAGCGACGGCAAACTGACCGGCTACGCGGGCGGGTTGAACCGCAAACAGTTTTTACTGGCTTTGGAACGCGGCGAAGTTCAGACGGCATTGTTTTAAGCGGGGGAGGGCAGAACGGCTCATCGGGCTTAAATATGGTGTGATGACGGCTGTGGAAATTCATACAACGGCAATCCTTTTAAGGCATCGGTCTTAATGTCTTTCTGATTCATATGCTTGTCGTTTTGTCGCCCATTTTTCCAAAATTAAGGATTGACACATTTTTTCCGGACGCTATAATACGCCCCATTCCCCGATAGCTCAGTCGGTAGAGCGACGGACTGTTAATCCGCAGGTCCCTGGTTCGAGCCCAGGTCGGGGAGCCAGAATTTTGAAGCCCGAACTTGAATGTTCGGGCTTTTTCATATTTGCACGTACGGCGTTCGGAATGAGACAAGATAGGTTTTCCAACGGTTTCGCGGTAAAATTCCGCCTGTCTGATTTCGGTTTCTTGTTATGTCCATCAAAATCCTGATTATTTCCCCCAGTTGGATAGGCGACTGCGTGATGACCCAGCCCTTGTTCCGCCGTTTGAAGGAACTTCACCCCGGTTGCACGATTGATGTGTTCGCACCGAAGTGGTCGATGGCGGTGTTTGAGCGTATGCCGGAAGTGAATGAGATTCTTGAAAATCCGTTCGGACACGGTGCGTTGGAGTTGAAACGCCGTTGGCGGGTCGGTAGGGATTTGGGGCGGCGCGGATACGATCAGGTTATCGTGTTGCCCGGTTCTTTGAAATCGGCAATCATCGCGCTGGCGACAGGTATCGGTAAAAGGACGGGTTATGTCGGTGAAAGCCGTTATTTTCTGTTGAACGATATACGCAGGCTGGATAAGGAACGTCTGCCTTTGATGGTGGACAGATATACGGCTCTCGCGCATCCGAGCCAGGAGGATTTTGACGGGCATTCGGGATTCCCCGAGTTTTCCATTGATGAACGGCGGCGGGAAATTTCTGTCGAAACCTTTGGCTTGGATATTGGAAAGCCTGTTCTGGCTTTTTGTCCGGGTGCGGAATTCGGGCCGGCAAAGCGTTGGCCGACAAGGTATTTTGCCGAGTTGGGCAAACATTATTCGGCGGCGGGTTGGCAGGTTTGGCTGTTCGGTTCGCAAAAAGATGATGAAATTGCCGAGGAAATCAACTGCCTTTCAGACGGTATGTGTGTCAATTTGTGCGGCAAAACCGATTTGTCGCAGGCAATGGATTTGCTGTCGTTGGCGGACACGGTCGTGTGCAACGACAGCGGGCTGATGCACTTGGCGGCGGCATTGGGCAGGAAGGTGGTGGCGGTTTACGGTTCTTCCAGCCCGACGCATACGCCGCCTTTGAGCGACAGGGCGAAAATCGTCAGCCTGCACTTGGAATGTTCGCCCTGTTTTAAGCGGGAATGTCCGCTGGGGCATACCGACTGCCTCAACAGGCTGTATCCCGAGAAGATTGTGCAGGCGGTTGAAGAGGCGGTATGATGGGTTCTGTTTTCGGGTTTATGCCGTCTGACGGCGGATATTGATAGGATGTTTATGGCTATTGCGAACAATAAAAAAGCATTTCACGATTTTTTCATTGAAGACCGGATTGAAGCCGGTTTGGTCTTGGAAGGCTGGGAAGTCAAAGCAATCCGCGCCGCGCGCGTACAGCTTAAAGAGAGTTATATCTATTGGAAAAAAGACGCGTTTTATCTGGTCGGCTGCCATATTACGGCTTTGCCCACAGCCTCGACACACATTAAACCAGATGCCGTACGTCCGCGCAAGCTCTTGTTGAACCAGTCGGAAATCAACAAATTAATCGGCAAAACCGAACGTGCCGGCTACACCATCGTGCCGCTGGATTTGCATTTTTCGCGCGGAAAAATCAAGATGGAAATCGGTTTGGCAAAAGGTAAGAAACAGCACGACAAACGTCAGAGTATGAAAGAGGCGGATTGGAAACGCGAGAAACAGCGGTTGATTAAGCATACGCGCTGATTGTGGAAACAGTGCTTCAGACGGTATGGGCAAGGCTGCCGCCTGATGTGTAAACGTTCTACACCTAAACCAGCATCCGCTTTAATCAGTACGGCATGATGCCCCAAACCTTCGTCAAAGGTTTGAGCAATTTGATGATAAATTGGCATTAGCCAAGGGTAAAGTGCGGTCATTTTTCCTGAAATTTTTGTAAATAACGAGGGCAATTATACACATTTTCAAACTGGCTTGACAAAATAGCAAAAAGCAAACGTTTACTTTTAATAAATAAGAAATAAATAGAGAAAAATGTGAGCTAAATGACATTTTTTGTTCAATTCTATGCTAAAATCCACGCCCCATTTATCTTTACTTGACAAAGGAAAATTTATTATGAAACTCGAAGCAAGCAAGCAAGCAGAAGTTTAAAAAATCATTTATTATAAGTCTATTTTTTTCTATTCTTTATACCTCTCCTCTTTTGGCTGTTGATTATGTTTACGACAAAACCAAGCTCACTGATGATGAAATTACCCGCTTAAAAAAACTCCGCGATAGAAATAGTGAATATTGGAAAGAAGAAACTTATCACATAAAAAGTAACAACCGAGTTTATCCAAACATTCCCGCATTATTCCCTAAACATCCTTTCGATCCATTCGAAAACATCAATAATTCAAAAAGGATTTCTTTTTATGACAAAGAATACACTGAAGATTACCTTGTTGGTTTTGCTCAAGGTTTAGGCGTTGCAAAAAGAAATGGGGAAACAGAAAAACCAATACGGCAATATTTTAAGGAATGTTTAAACACTGGGAAATATAGTGATGATACTTGCAAATCTCAACAATCTATTCCTACAGTAAGAAGTGATATTTTCGCCCTAAATACGAAAATAAAAAATAGCCATATCAACAGCGAAATTTTATCTGTAGGTAATTATATCGAATGGCTTCGCCCAACACTTAATCAGCTTTCTAGTTCGCAAGAGCATCTCTATTCTGATGTAGATCCATTCCACTATATTGAGGTTACAGACAACTCGCACGTTATCGGGCAAACGATTAGTTTGGATGAATTCCGCTTAGAAAATTCTCTCTGGGAGCCCCGTTGGGATTCTGATGTTGGGGAATTAAAAACAACGAATGCAGACATCCGTTTTAATACTAAAAGTGAAAGTTTACTCGTAAAAGAAGATTATGCTGGCGGAGCTCGTTTTCGTTTTGCTTACGGTCTAAAAGATAAAGTCCCTGAAACACCAGTTTTAACTTTTGAAAAAAATATAACTGGCACTTCCGACATCATCTTCGAAAATCCAATAGACGATTTAAAAAGTCTCGACGGGCATCAAATTATCAAAGTAAATGGCACAGCAGATAAACACGCATTCCGTCTTTCTGGCAAACACCAAAAGGGAATTTATACGCTTTCTTTACAACAACGCCCAGAAGGCTTTTTTACCAAAGTGCAAGAACGCGATGATATTTCGATTTATGCACAACAGGCTCAAGCTGCCAATACCTTATTCGCCTTGCGTTTGAACGACAAAAACAGCGATATTTTCGACCGCACTTTACCACGCAAAGGCTTGTGGTTGCGTGTGATTGACGGACATTCCAACCAATGGGTGCAAGGCAAAACAGCACCTGTAGAAAGCAATCGTAAAGGTGTGCAACTCGGCGGCGAAGTATTCACATGGCAAAACGAAAGTAATCAACTTTCCGTTGGCTTAATGAGCGGACAAGCAGAACAACGCAGCACTTTCCGCAATCCAGATACAGACAATCTTACAACGGGAAATGTGAAAGGCTTTGGGGCGGGCATTTATGCCACTTGGCATCAGCTTCAGGACAAACAGACAGGTGCGTATGCGGATAGCTGGGTACAATATCAACGCTTCCGCCACCGCATTAACACTGAAGATGCTACAGAACGTTTTACTTCAAAAGGTATTACCGCCTCAATTGAAGCGGGTTACAATGCTTTATTGGCGGAACACTTCACTAAAAAGGGCAACCGTGTTCGTTTTTACCTGCAACCACAGGCGCAATTGACTTATTTGGGGGTAAACGGAAAATTCAGCGATAGCGAAAATGCCCACGTGAATTTACTTGGCTCCCGCCAATTACAAAGCCGAGTGGGCGTTCAAGCTAAAGCGCAATTTTCACTCTATAAAAATATCGCTATTGAACCTTTCGCCGCTGTGAACGCGCTTTACCACAACAAACCTTTCGGTGTGGAAATGGACGGAGAGCGTCGAATGATAAACAATAAGACGGCAATTGAAAGCCAATTAGGTGTAGCAGTGAAAATCAAATCTCACTTAACCTTACAAGCCACATTCAACCGCCAAACAGGCAAACATCATCAAGCTAAACAAGGTGCGTTGAATTTGCAGTGGACGTTTTAAGTTAAGTTGTAACAAAATAAAATCGGCAGGGAAATTTACTGCCGATTTTTTTATTTTAAAAATGCGGTCATTTTTCGTGTCATTTCCACCAATTTTTTACCGCACTCACGAGCTCGCGCTAAACCGACAATCGGATCTATTGTCCCTTTCTTTGTTGTGTATGCAAATCAGAAATGCCGGTTACGGAAGCAGTTTGCCCGGATTCATAATGTTATATGGATCAAGGTGTTGTTTGATGCTTTTCATCAGGGCGATTTCGGCAGGCGTGCGTACTTTGTCCAGCCACTGTTTTTTGATGATACCTATGCCGTGTTCGGCGGCAATCGTGCCGTTGCAGGCAAGAACGTTGCGATAAACTGCGTCGTTGATGTCGTTTTCGTAACGATAGACTTCATTGCTGAGGATTTCGGGCAGGAAAGTATTGTAGTGCAGGCTGCCGTCGCCAAGATGTCCGAAGCAGACGATTTGTATGCCTTTAAAATTCTGTTCCAAATCTTTGGCGCACCGGCGGACAAAGTCGGCAACGCGTCCGATAGGAATGGCAATATCGTGTTTGATGCTGGTGCCCAGTTTGCGTTGCGATGCGGAGATGTTTTCGCGCAATGCCCACATATGGATACGTTCTTGTTCGCTTTGTGCCAATACGCTGTCGGTAAATCCTTTTTTATAAAGAAATTCGACAAGCCGATCATCAAGATTGCTGTCGGGTAATGAGTCGGTCAACTCAAGTAAAATATGCCATTCTGAATGTGTCGGCAGGGGGAATTTGCTGAATTCGGAAGACAACTCGGCGGCAAAACGGCCGATCAGCTCAAAACTGCATAGGCGTTCGGCAAAGTGAGCTTGGGTTTCGGTCAGCAGGCGGACGGCGGATTCGATGTCGGGTATGCCGACCCATGCCGTTGCCTTGTCCGAGGGACGGGCAAAAAGCTTGAGCGTGGCGGCAGTGATGATGCCCAGTGTGCCTTCGCTGCCGATAAACAGATGGCGCAGGTCGTAGCCGGTGGTGTTTTTATGCAGGGGATGGAGATGGGAAACCAGCTCGCCGTTGGGGAGGACGACTTCCAAACCGATAACCAGGTCGCGCATCGTGCCGTAACGCAATACGTTCAAACCTCCGGCATTGCAGGCGATGTTGCCGCCGATTTGGCACGAGCCTTCGCTGGCGAGACTGAGTGGAAACAGCCTGTTTGAGGCTTCGGCTGCCTGTTGGACGGTTTGGAGTACGGAACCTGCTTCGACGGTTATGCAGTTGTCTGACAAATTGATGCTGCGGATGCGGTTGAGTTTGGAAAGGTTCAGCAATACGCCGTTTTCCGATACTGCCGCGCCGCACAAACCGGTATTGCCGCCTTGCGGCGTAACCGGAATGCGGTGTTCGTAACAAAAACGCATAATGGTTTGCACGCTTTCAACGCTGCGCGGCTGCAAAATGATGTCTGGTGCAGACGTAAAGCGGTTGCGCTGGTCTTTTAAAAGTGTCGGAGAAAGTTCGGCAATTTCATCTGCCGGCAGGAGTCGGGAAAATTCGGTATGAAGGTCAGGCATGTTTGTCGGAAGGGTAGGGAGAAGATTGAGGAAGGGAATCTGATGCCGTCTGAAAAATCAAAAAAGCAGGATACTGAACGTATCCTGCTTTTTTGCAAGCGGAAAATGCTTATTTTGCAGCTTCGGCAGCAGGAGCTTCAGCGGCAGGTGCTTCGGTAGCGGCAGCTTCAGCGGCAGGTGCTTCGGTAGCGGCAGCTTCAGCAGCGGGAGCTTCGGCGGCAGGTGCTTCAGTAGCAGGAGCTTCGGCGGCAGGTGCTTCAGCAGCGGGAGCTTCGGCGGCAGGTGCTTCAGTAGCGGGAGCTTCGGCGGCAGGTGCTTCAGCAGCGGGAGCTTCAGCGGCTTTTTCACCGCCGCAGGCTGCCAAAACCAAAGACAACAAAGCAGCGGCAAACAGGGATTTTTTCATTTTAGTAACCTTTAGAACCAATTTAAATTATTGAAACAAATAGGTCTTTATCGACCATACTACAAACCGGGTTGGAAATTCATCGCTGAATTTGCGTAATTATGCACTATGGAATAAGGGATTGCAATGTCGTACAGATGGGAAAAAGGTTTGAATGAAAAGTTTTCTGGCGGGCGGATTGATAAATCCTGTAAAACGGTTTTGCTGTTAAAAATTCGATAGGGATAAATATTATAGAGATTAATATAATTTCAGTATCTTGTATGATTTATTAAGGCGGATTGGGAAAGTCGGCAGACAGGTCGGAATGGTTTTAAGAATGTTGTAAAAAAGTTACACCGCAATAAAATAACAAAGATTTACATTGAAATATGTGCTGTACAGTTTATGAACAGGTTAACGGTAATCGGCCGGCGCGGCGGTTGTGTTAGAATGCGCCTGTAATTAATCTGCTGTTCCTGAAAGGACAAATATGGCTATCGTGAAGAATTCCGTGGTTTCGCTGCATTATGAGATGTATGATGCCAACAATCAGCTTTTGGACAAAACCGAAGAACCGATTGCGTATCTGCACGGCGGTTACGACGGCATTTTCCCTTTGGTGGAAGAGGCGTTGCACGGTAAGGATGCCGGCGATACGGTCGATGTGGCGCTTTCGCCCGACGATGCGTTCGGCGAGCAGGATCCGGAGTTGGTCCGTATTGAAGATGCGGGCGTGTTCCCTGTTGAAGTCGAAGTCGGCATGATGTTTGAAGCCGACGATCCTGAAACCGGCGATGTTGTCGTCTATCGTGTAACCGATGTTGCCGACGGTAAGGCGGTGGTGGACGGCAACCATCCTTTGGCAGGCATGAAAATCCGCTTTAAGGCTACGGTTGAAAGTGTGCGCGATGCATCCGATGAGGAAATCGCACACGGTCATGTCCACGGTCCGCACGGTCATCACCACCACTGATTGCCGGCAGCTTGGAGGTATCTGATGCCGTCTGAAAAGGGTTTGTTCCATTTCAGACGGCATTTTGTTTGATGGATGGAGAAGGTATGTCGGTTGGGCATTATGAAAATTTTCCCGTCGGTTCGCTGATTTTGCCGCGCAGGTTGAGGAAGCCGGTTCATGCGGTGTATGCGTTTGCACGGACGGCGGACGATATGGCGGACGAGGGCAGTATGCCGTCTGAAGCCAGGTTGGCGGGGTTGGATGCTTTGCGGCGCGAGTTGGACGTGTTGGCATCGGGCGGCCGGTCGGCGCATCCTTTGATTGCACGATTGGATGCCGAGGCGGTTGTGCCGTTCGGTTTGGATTTGCAGCCGTTTTATGATTTGCTTTCGGCGTTTTCGCAGGACGTGGTTAAAACGCGGTACGCGCATTTCGGCGAACTGGCCGATTACTGCCGGCGTTCCGCCAACCCTGTCGGACGCATTATGCTGGCTTTGTACGGGAAAACGGATGCGGTGTGCGTGGCGCAAAGCGACGGCATCTGTACGGCTTTGCAACTGGTGAATTTTTGGCAGGATGTGGCTGTGGATTGGCAAAAGGGCAGGGTTTATATTCCGCAGGACGATTTGTTGAAATTCGGTGTTTCCGAAGGACAGATTGCGGAGGGTAGGGCGGATGCGGCGTTTCAGCGGCTGATGGCGTATGAGTGCCGGCGCGCATTTCGTATGCTGAAGGCGGGTTCGCCTTTGGCGCGCGAATTGAAAGGGCGTATCGGTTTGGAACTCCGTATGATTGTGTTGGGGGCGCAGTTGATTTTGCAGAAACTGGACGCGTGCCGATACGATGTGTTTGCACAACGCCCCGTTTTGGATAAGAAGGATTGGTTGATTATGCTGAAACGCGCGTTGTGGAAATGATGGGGGAAATGCATGCCGTCTGAAAGGGGTTGTTCCGCTTCAGACGGCATTTTGCAGGCGGTTGGTATGGTCAGGCGATTTCATGCGGGTTCAATCTGGCTTGATCTTCTGCACCCAAGCCGATGAGTTTGCGCAGTCGGGTCATGTAGAAATTGACATCCAAACCGGTGCCGTAGCGTTGCGCCGTCCACAGTGTTTCCGCCAGTGCCTCCATCATTTCGTGTTCGGCTTCCAGCCAGCCGCGTTTGGCGCACAGGGTGTCGTGGATTGCGCGTATGCCGTGCGGCTGGTCTATGCCCGCCTGTTCTTGGACGGACAAATGCAGCGACATATGCAGGAAGGGGTTGCTTTCGCCGTTTTCGGGTAGCCAGTCGGTGTCCAGATGGTCTTCGATGCGTTCGAGATAACGGTGGTATTCGGGATGGGCTTCGATAATGCGGAGGGCTTTCTGTTCCAGTGCGCTCAGTTGCAGCGGATTGAGCCGCTGCTGCCACACGCGGGCGAAAAAGCGGCGGACATCGTGGGTATTGACATCGTACATGGCGGGTTCGATAAGATGTTTATGGAAATAGGTTCGGATAATGGCGGGTTTTACATAAATTAAATCCCACCGTCAACCTTACCATTTATAATGCAGACAAATTATTTGTCTGAAACGGATTCGATTATGAAAAAACTGATTTGCCTGTTCGCCGTATTTTTGATGTTGTGCGGACGAGCTTTCGCGCTGGATGCGAACGATCTGCTGCCGCCGGAAAAGGCATTCGTGCCGGAGCTTGCCGTTGCCGACGACGGTGTGAACGTCCGTTTCAGGATTGCCGACGGATACTATATGTATCAGGCGAAAATCGTCGGCAAGACCGATCCGGCGGATTTGTTGGGACAGCCTTCTTTCAGCAAGGGCGAAGAGAAGGAAGACGAGTTTTTCGGCAGGCAGACGGTTTACCATCACGAAGCGCAGGTTGCCTTTCCTTATGCAAAGGCTGTCGGCGAACCGTATAAATTGGTTTTGACCTATCAGGGCTGTGCCGAAGCCGGCGTGTGCTATCCGCCCGTGGATACCGAGTTTGATATTTCCGGCAACGGCACTTACCATCCGCAAACCGACGAACCGGCATCCGCCAAAGACCGCTTTTTGCAGCCTTCCTCTCAAAACGGCAGCGGGGCGCTGCCGCCCCCGAAGGGGGATGAGGGCGGCGACAGCCGTTTCAAGCTGTCTTGGGATACGCTCAACGCCAATCTTTTGGCGTTTTTTCTCGCCGGTTTGGGTCTGAGTTTTACCGCCTGTATGTATCCCCTGTTGCCGATTGTTTCCAGTATTGTGGTCGGTGACAAAAAGGCGGGCAAGGCGCGGGCGTTTGTGCTGTCCGTCGTTTATGTTCAGGGTTTGTCTCTGACTTATACGCTGGTCGGCATTGTTGCCGGACTGACGGGCGCGCTGCTGACCGTATGGTTGCAGCAGGCTTGGGTGGTGTTGGCGGCATCGGCTTTAATGGTCGTCTTGGCACTGTCTATGTTCGGGCTGTTCAACATCCAGCTTCCCAACGCCGTGCAGTCGTATTTTCAGAATCAAAGCAGCAGGCTTTCAGGCGGTAAAATCGTTTCCGTCTTTATTATGGGCATATTGTCCGCGCTGATTGTCGGGCCGTGTGTCGCCCCGCCGCTGGCATTTGCTTTGGGCTACATCGGTCAGACGGGCGATGCGGTTTTAGGCGGTTTGGCACTTTACACTTTGGCGTTGGGCACTGGCGTTCCGCTGATTGCCATCGGCACGTTCGGCGGGCATATCCTGCCTAGGGCAGGCGATTGGATGAATGCCGTCAAATACGCTTTCGGCTTTATCCTGCTTGCCGTCGCCGTTTACCTCGCCACGCCGCACTTGCCCTATTATCTCGTCGTCGCGCTGTACACGCTGCTGATGCTGGTTCCTGCCTGTATGCTGCTGGTCAACGGACGCAGGCAGAAACGCCGTCCGAAAGCTGTGGCATTCGCATTGGGCGGCATATTGCTGATAGGCGGCGCGTGGTTCGGCTGGCAGGGCGCAAACGGCAAAACGACCGCGCTGCACCATTTCCTGACCCTCAATCCGCCGGCCGAAGCAGGCAAATCTTCGGAACACGGAAAAATGTTTGCCGATACTGCCGCGCTGAAGGCAGCGATGGATACGGCGTTGAAAGAACATCCCGACAAACCCGTCGTTTTGGATTTTTATGCCGACTGGTGCATTTCCTGCAAAGAAATGGCGGCTTACACGCTCAATCAGCCGGAAGTGCATCAGGCAGTCGATATGGAACGCTTTTTCCAAATCGACGTAACCGCCAACACGCCCGAACATCAGGCGTTGTTGAAAGAATACGGTCTGTTCGGGCCGCCGGGCGTGTTTGTCGTCCGCTCCGACGGCAGCCGCAGCGAGCCGCTGCTGGGTTTTGTCAAAGCAGACAAGTTTATCGAGTGGTATGAACAAAACCGCTGATTCCGATGTTTCAAATGCCGTCTGAAGTTCTCAGACGGCATTTTTGTCAGAAAGGAAAACGGCAATATCCACTATACACACGGAAGCAGTCTAAAGATGTGAAAACCGTGTGTATAAGTTAGTTTGCGTATTGAAATTAAAAGATAAAAATACGATGATTAAAAAATAGGCATAAGAAAAGATAAACACAGCCGGTGTTTGCCGGTGTGTGTATCTTTTGTGGAAAAACATCTTAATGTCATGTATTTTATGGAAAATAATAACATGATTAAAAAATAGTCAATCATTAAGGTTCAGGTAGTCGGCTGCAACCGTCAATGTCTGAAAAGAGGCAGTGCTGTTTAAGCATGGAAAGCCGGATAAAAAACTGCCTCCATTTCCGGAGGCAGTTCGTGTGCGGATAAAACCTTACAGACCGCTCAAACGGGCAGTGTCGTGGGCAATCATCAGCTCTTCGTTGGTCGGAATGACCACGGCAACGGCTTTGCTGTCGGCAGTGGTAATCACGCCGGCGTTGCCGAAGCGGGCTTTCAGGTTGGCTTCTTGGTCGATGTTCAGACCGAGGAAGCCCAAGTAGCCGATCACGCGTTCGCGGATGATGTCGGAGTTTTCGCCGATGCCGCCGGTAAAGACCAGTGCGTCCAAACCGCCTGCGGCAACCGCCATACTGCCGATGTATTTGGCAAGGCGGTAGATAAACATATCCAAGGCCAATTTCGCGCCTTTATGCCCCTTGGCGGCTTCTTCTTCAATGGTGCGGCAGTCGTTGGACAGGCCGGAAATGCCGAGCAGACCGGATTTTTTGTTCAGCATTTCAGTGATTTGGGCGATGGTCATATTGGCGTTTTCGGCGAGGAAGCCGAATACGGAAGGATCGATGTCGCCGCTGCGCGTACCCATTACCAGCCCTTCCAGCGGGGTCAGGCCCATACTGGTGTCGCGCGATTCGCCGTTGGCGACGGCGGTAATGGACGCGCCGTTGCCCAAGTGGGCAATGACCATACGCAGGTCTTTTTTGTCTTTGCCGAGGAAGCGCGCGGTTTCGTCGGCGACGAAGCGGTAGCTGGTACCGTGCGCGCCGTAACGGCGCAGGCCGTATTTTTCATACAACTCCTGCGGAACGGCGTATTTGTAGGCGACTTCGGGCATGGTTTGGTGGAAGGAGGTATCGAATACGACGACGTTGGGCAGGTCTTTGAAAATGCTTTGCGCGGCACGCAGGCCCAAGAGGTGGGCGGGGTTGTGCAGGGGGGCGAGCGGGATGCATTTTTCGATGCCGGCAATGACTTCGTCGTCAACGAGGATGGATTCGCTGTACAGTTCGCCGCCGCTGACGACGCGGTGGCCGATGGCGCCGATGCGGCTGTCGAGGCCGTGGGCTTTGAGTTCTTCCATCAGGGCTTCGACCGCGCCGGTGTGGTCGGGATGTGCGGACAGATCGACTTTGTGTTTTTCGCCGTTTACTTTGAATGTGATGTAGGCATCGGGCAGGTTGAGTTTTTCGGCAAGGCAGCTGAGCAGGACTTCGCCGCTGCCGTTATCCAGGACCGCGCCTTTGAGGGACGAGCTGCCGCAGTTCAAAACCAAGATCAATTTTTGGGACATTTTCTTACTCCGGAAAGTTTCAGACGGCATTGGAATCGGACACGGATACTAACCGGATTCGTGCCGAATCCGTTTTGCCTTCCTGGGCGGGAAAGTAGTGGGGCCGTCTGAAAAGGTTGATAAAAGAAGCAGGCTATTCTAGCAAAAAATCTTTGCAATTGCTTGGCTTAATCGGGCGTTTGCGTGAAAATGGCGGAAGTCGGGCATTTTGACGGAAAAAAGGGGGATATGCGGTTTGCCGGTGTTTTCGGCTGGGGGAGGGAGAATTTCTTTGCATTCTTCCCGTCCAAACTGGTACATTCGCCCTGTTTTTAGTTGGTGTCGTCTGAAAAAAGGCGGGTGGGAAATTTATGCATTATTTCAGTATTCATGACCAATCGGGACGGCATATAGGCTTTTTCATCCTGCTTGCCGACGACGAATCGGAAGCACGGCCGCAAAGCGGGCGTTTTGCCGTCAAACTTGAAGGCGGAATGGAAAATCATGTCCTGTCGCCGTTCGGTCAGACGGAAATCCCCCAATATTGGCGCGTGGTCAAAGACCGTATCGAGCTGTTTTTTGACGAAGCTCCCGTCGGAACTTTGCGTAACGAATATCTGACCGTGTCGGGGCAGACTTTTGTTTTGAACGATTTGACAGGGAATATGTGATGGAAAGCATGTTTATATTGGTGCCCATCAGCATTATTTTGGCGTTTGTCATCGGCTGGTTTTTTTGGTGGTCGGGCAAAAACGGGCAGTTTGACGACTTGGAAGGGCCGGCGCACCGCATCCTGATGGATGATGATTCGACAAGTAAACTGATTGAAAAAGAGAGGGAAAACGATGTACGCTAAAAAAGGCGGTTTGGGACTGGTTAAAAGCCGCCGTTTCGCACCTCTTTTCGCTACGCAGTTTCTCGGCGCGTTCAACGACAATGTGTTCAAAACCGCGCTGTTTGTGATGATTGGGTTTTACGGTTTGGGGCAAAACGGCTTCCTGCCTGCCGGACAGATGTTGAACTTGGGCGCGTTGCTGTTTATTTTGCCGTATTTCCTGTTTTCCTCGCTGTCGGGGCAGTTGGGTAACAAATTCGACAAGGCCGTTTTGGCGCGTTGGGCCAAGGTGCTGGAAATGATCATTATGGCGGTGGCGGCATACGGGTTTTATATCCGGTCTGCCCCGCTGCTTTTGGCGTGTCTGTTTTGCATGGGCGCGCAATCGACGCTGTTCGGGCCGCTGAAATACGCCATCCTGCCCGATTATCTCGACGACAAAGAGTTGATGATGGGCAACAGCCTGATTGAATCGGGTACGTTTGTCGCCATCCTGTTCGGTCAGATACTGGGGACTGCGGTGGCAGGTGTACCGCCTTATATTGTCGGGATACTGGTTTTGCTGGTCGCCGTAGGAGGCACGGTCGGCAGCCTGTTTATGCCGTCCGTACCCGCCAAGGCTGCCGATACACAAATTGAGTGGAATATTGTCCGGGGTACAAAATCCCTGCTGCGTGAAACGGTGCGGCACAAGCCCGTTTTTACCGCCATTATCGGTATTTCGTGGTTTTGGTTTGTCGGCGCGGTTTATACCACGCAACTGCCGACCTTTACCCAAATCCATCTAGGCGGCAACGACAATGTTTTCAACCTGATGCTTGCCCTGTTTTCCATCGGTATTGCCGCCGGTTCGGTACTGTGTGCCAAGTTCAGCAGGGAACGGCTGAGGTTGGCTTGGGTAACGGTTGGTGCGTTGGGTTTGACGGTTTGCGGCTTGGTTTTGGTGTGGCTGACGCACGGACACCGTTTTGAAGGGCTGAACGGCATTTTTTGGTTTTTATCGCAAGGATGGGCATATCCCGTGATGGCGGTGATGACGCTGATCGGCTTTTTCGGCGGATTTTTCTCCGTTCCGCTCTATACCTAGCTGCAAACCGCCAGTAGCGAGACTTTCCGCGCCCGCGCCGTTGCCGCCAACAATATCGTTAACGGTATTTTTATGGTTTCCGCTGCCGTTTTGAGCGCGGTGTTGCTGTTTTTGTTTGACAGCATTTCCTTGTTGTATCTGATTGTCGCTTTGGGCAATATTCCGTTGTCGGTATTTTTGATTAAGCGCGAAAGGCGGTTTTTAGGCGCGGCGGCAATCAGGAAAAAACCTTGAATGCCGTCTGAAAAAATTGTCCCCAAAATACACAATCCGCCTGCCCAATGTTGTGAACACACTGTGAATAAGTGGGTTTGTGCATTGAAATGAAAACAGAAAAATACATTGCTTAAAAAATAAGCAATTTACGAAGATAGAAGAAAGACACCGATATGACGACACGCCAAATCATCCTCGATACCGAAACCACCGGTCTGTATGCCGACGGCGGCGACCGCTTGGTCGAGTTTGCCGGTCTGGAAATGGTCAACCGCCAAATGACCGACAAAAACCTGCACCTCTATGTCCACCCCGAGCGCGATATGCCCGAAGAGGCGGCGAGGGTGCACGGTCTGACGATAGAGGTTTTGGAAGGGAAAAACGCGCCGCCGTTTGCAGAGGTCGGCAGGCAGATTGCCGATTTCCTGCGCGGTGCGGAACTGATTATCCACAATGCCAAATTCGACGTGGGCTTCCTCAATATGGAGTTCCGCCGGATGGGGTTGCCGACCGTTGAGGAACTCGGCTGTACCGTTACCGATACCCTGGCGATGGCGCGCGAAATGTTCCCCGGGCAGAAAGCCAGTCTAGATGCCCTGTGCAACCGTTTTTCCGTCGACCGCAGCAAGCGCGTCCTGCACGGCGCATTGATCGACTGCGAACTTTTGGGCGAAGTCTATCTTGCTATGACGCGGCGGCAGTTCGACCTGATGGGGGAGGCCGAGGAGGAAGAGCCGGCAGCCAAACCTGTTGCATCTGCCGAAATGAAACTCGGTGCCAAACTGAAAGTGATTAAGGCGGATGAAGCCGAACTGGCGGCGCACGGGCAATATTTGGACGGCTTGGGCGAAGCCTGTATCTGGCGCAAGGAAGTCGTGCCGTCTGAAAACGGCGGGACGGACGCATGAAGCGCAAAAATATCGCGCTGATTCCCGCCGCCGGCATCGGGGCGCGTTTCGGTGCGGACAAACCCAAGCAATATGTCGAAATCGGAAGCAAAACCGTTTTAGAACATACGATTGGGATTTTTGAACGGCATGAGGCCGTCGATTTGACCGTCGTTGTCGTCTCGCCCGAAGACACGTTTGCCGATAAGGTTCAGACGGCATTTCCACAGGTTCGGGTGTGGAAAAACGGCGGACAGACCCGCGCCGAAACTGTCCGCAACGGTGTGGCAAAATTGTTGGAAACCGGTTTGGCGGCGGAAACCGACAATATTCTGGTACACGATGCCGCGCGTTGCTGCCTGCCGTCTGAAGCTTTGACGCGGTTGATAGAACAGGCGGGCAACGCTGCCGAAGGTGGGATTTTGGCAATTCCCGTTGCCGATACGCTCAAGTGCGCGGACGGTGGGAACATTAGTGCAACCGTCGAGCGGACGAGCCTTTGGCAGGCGCAAACGCCGCAGCTTTTCCGCGCCGGGCTGCTGCACCGCGCATTGGCTGCGGAAAACTTGGACGGCATTACCGATGAAGCGTCCGCCGTGGAAAAATTGGGCATCCGCCCTTTGCTGGTGCAGGGCGACGCGCGCAATTTGAAACTGACGCAGCCGCAGGACGCATACATCGTCAGGCTGCTGCTCGATGCCGTCTGAACTTCAATTCAAACCATCAGGAACACAAACGATGACGAACATCCGTATCGGACAGGGCTACGATGTCCACCAACTGACCGAAGGCAGAAAGCTGATACTTGGCGGAGTTGAAATCCCATTTGAAAAAGGGCTGCTCGGACACTCCGATGCCGATGCGCTGCTGCACGCCGTTACCGACGCGCTGCTCGGTGCGGCAGGTTTGGGCGATATCGGCAGCCATTTCCCCGACACCGCCGCAGAGTTCAAAGATGCGGACAGCCGCGTCCTTTTGCGTGCGGCGTATCAAAGCGTTCAGGCGCAGGGTTGGCAGGCGGTCAATGTCGATACGACCGTGATTGCACAGAAACCCAAACTCGCGCCGCATATTCCGCAAATGCGTGCCAACATCGCCGCCGATTTGGGCATAGACATTTCGTGCGTCAACATCAAAGGCAAAACCAACGAAAAACTCGGTTATCTCGGGCGCATGGAAGGCATAGAGTCGCAGGCGGCGGTATTGCTGGTAAGGATTTGAACGCGGCGGGCAGGACGTGCAAAAAAATGTTAAGATGGCGGCTGTTTGTTGATACGGTTTCCCAAAGGACAAAAATATGACGACACAAGACGAACTCAAGCGCATCGCCGCCGAAAAAGCAGTCGAATTCGTACCCGAAAACGAATACATCGGCATCGGTACCGGTTCGACCATCAACTTTTTCATCGAAGCCTTGGGTAAGAGCGGCAAAAAAATCAAAGGCGCGGTATCTACTTCCAAAAAATCCAGTGAACTGCTTGCCCAATATGATATTCCCGTCGTTTCCCTGAACGAAGTATCGGGGTTGGCGGTCTATATTGACGGTGCGGATGAAGTGAACCACGCCCTGCAAATGATTAAAGGCGGCGGCGGCGCACACCTCAACGAAAAAATCGTCGCCAGCGCATCCGAAAAATTCGTCTGCATTGCGGATGAAAGCAAATATGTTTCACGTTTGGGCAAATTCCCTCTGCCTGTGGAAGTCGTCGAAAGCGCGCGCTCTCTTGTTTCGCGCAAACTGCTCGCTATGGGCGGACAGCCCGAACTGCGTATCGGCTACACCACGTTTTACGGCAACCAAATCGTCGATGTCCACGGCTTGAATATCGATCAGCCGCTGACGATGGAAGACGAAATCAACAAAATCACCGGCGTGCTCGAAAACGGCATATTCGCCCGCGATGCCGCCGATGTGTTGATTTTGGGGACGGAAGAGGGTGCGAAAGTCATCTATCCCTGCCAAGGGTAATCCTGACGTTAAGATGCCGTCTGAAATCCGATTCCGATATGTTCAGACGGCATCGGCATTTGAAAAATATGCAGATTAAAAAAATCATGAAATGGCTTCCCGTCGCCTTGTCGCTTTTGGGTGCGTTGGGTTATACGGGGTACGGCAGCGAGGCGGTGCGGACGGCGGTTGCCGTACTCGACGTACTCGGCGCGGCAGGGGACGCGGGTTCCGACGCGCCCGCCCGCCGCCGAGCATCGGCGAAATCCGGCCACCGCTACACAGGCACGGTGTCCAAAGTCTATGACGGCGACACCCTTCACGTTATCGACGGCGACGGCGCGAAACACAAAATCCGGATGGCGTATATCGACGCGCCGGAGATGAAACAGGCTTACGGCACGCGTTCGCGCGACAACCTGCGCGCGGCGGCGGAAGGCAGGAAAGTCAGCGTCCGCGTGTTCGACACCGACCGCTACCAGCGCGAAGTGGCGCAGGTTTCTGTCGGCAAAACCGATTTGAACCTGATGCAGGTGCAGGACGGGGCGGCGTGGCATTATAAAAGTTATGCTAAAGAACAGCAGGATAAGGCGGATTTTGCCGATTATGCCGACGCTCAAATTCAGGCGGAAAGGGAACGCAAAGGATTGTGGAAAGCTAAAAATCCGCAAGCGCCGTGGGCGTACCGCCGGGCAGGCAGGAGCGGCGGGGGCAATAAGGATTGGATGGATGCCGTGGGCGAATGGTTGGGCATTTGGTAAAGACACCGCACGGCTTTGAACGGCAAATGCCGTCTGAAAACCGCGCGCCCTGCATTTTTGCGGAGACGCGCAACCGCCGTCTGCCGCGATAAAAAAGTTCAGGCGGCGGTTTTTACGGTAAAATGGCGGATTATTTTGCAACGGCGGCAGTTCCGCCGGTTTTTGATACGGACGGTTTATGGATTTTCGTTTTGACATTATTTACGAATACCGCTGGATGTTTCTTTACGGCGCACTGACGACCTTGGGGCTGACGGTCGTGGCGACGGCGGGCGGTTCGGTATTGGGTCTGTTGTTGGCGTTGGCGCGCCTGATTCACTTGGAAAAAGCCGGTGCGCCGATGCGCGTGCTGGCGTGGGCGTTGCGTAAGGTTTCGCTGCTGTATGTTACGCTGTTCCGGGGTACGCCGCTGTTTGTGCAGATTGTGATTTGGGCGTATGTGTGGTTTCCGTTTTTCGTCCATCCTTCAGACGGCATTTTGGTTAGCGGCGAGGCGGCAATCGCGCTGCGTCGCGGATACGGGCCGCTGATTGCCGGTTCTTTGGCACTGATCGCCAACTCGGGGGCGTATATCTGTGAGATTTTCCGCGCGGGCATCCAGTCTATAGACAAAGGACAGATGGAGGCGGCGCGTTCTTTGGGGCTGACCTATCCGCAGGCGATGCGCTATGTGATTCTGCCGCAGGCATTGCGCCGTATGCTGCCGCCTTTGGCGAGCGAGTTCATCACGCTCTTGAAAGACAGCTCGCTGCTGTCGGTCATTGCTGTGGCGGAGTTGGCGTATGTTCAGAATACGATTACGGGCCGGTATTCGGTTTATGAAGAACCGCTTTACACCGTCGCCCTGATTTATCTGTTGATGACGACTTTCTTAGGCTGGATATTCCTGCGTTTGGAAAAACGTTACAATCCGCAACACCGCTGATTGGAGTCATATCAACAAAAAGCTGCCCGGGTATTCATTTGAGGCAGCTTTTTTGTGGTAAATTTATCGTGGATTAACAAAAACCAGTACGGCGTTGCCTCGCCTTAGCTCAAAGAGAACGATTCTCTAAGGTGCTGAAGCACCAAGTGAATCGGTTCCGTACTATTTGTACTGTCTGCGGCTTCGTCGCCTGTCCTGATTTTTGTTAATCCACTATAAATTCAAAGAGAAAAAGCTATGCCGTCTGAAAGTCTTTCAGACGGCATCTGTCAGCCTCACGCAAGAGGGAATCCCATCTGTTTGGTTTCAATTTTTTGGGTGATGTATGAGCCGTCATTCCCGCGCAGGCGGGAATCCTGTCCGTTCGGTTTCCGTTGTTTTTGAGTTTCGGTTTTCCCGATAAATTTTTGTGGTTTCCGGTTCCGGATTCCCGCTTTCGCGGGAACGACGAATCCATCCATACGGAAACCTGCACCACGTCATTCCTACGAACCTACATCCCGTCATTCCCACAAGGACAGAAAACCAAAATCAGAAACCTAAAATCCCGTCATTCCCGCGCAGGCGGGAATCTAGGTCTGTCGGTGCGGAAACTTATCGGGTAAAACGGTTTCTTTAGATTCCACGTTCTAGATTCCCGCCTGCGCGGGAATGACGGCTGCAGATGCCCGACGGTCTTTATAGTGGATTAACAAAAATCAGGACAAGGCGACGAAGCCGCAGACAGTACAAATAGTACGGAACCGATTCACTTGGTGCTTCAGCACCTTAGAGAATCGTTCTCTTTGAGCTAAGGCGAGGCAACGCCGTACTGGTTTTTGTTAATCCACTATACAAAGCAATTTATCGGAGATGATGAAAAAAGTGGGCTTGAAGGGTCGGTCTGTCTGCAAAATGCCGTCTGAAGGCTGTTGGTGCGTTCAGACGGCATTGTTGTTATTTGATTTTGAAGTTCAGCCAGGCGACGTGCCCCTGTTTGAGGTAGCGGAAGGTTTCATTGAGGTTGCCGACGGGCGGCGGATGGTCGCCGACGATGATGACTTCCACGCCTTTCATTTCGGGGCGTTGGATTAAATCCGCCAGTTGGTCGAAGAATTGGGTGTGCAGGCTGAAGTTGCGGCAGAGGTCGGTTTCGGCGGGTAGGCCGTATTCGGTGCATTTGAGCCTGTGGTTGAAAATGTCGGATTCGGGATAGTCGGCGTGGCTGGTCAGCGTCATCCAGTAAAACAGTCCCTTGTCGTGTTTTTTGAAAAATGCCGACACTTCGCCGAACAGCTCGCTGTCGCACACGCCGCCGAAAATGGCACAGGTTTTTTTACCGATCAGGTTTTCGGCGGTTTTGATTTCTTGAAAGCCCGCCCTCGGATACCAGCTGAAGCGGTCGTAAAGCGAACTGCCCGCGCCGTGCATCGCAAAGGTGGCATAACCTTCTTGTTTCAAACGGTTGGGGAGGCAGCGGGCAAATTTTTCGTCGGGCGCGCGGCGCAGTGCGAACCCGCGCAAACCGCCGTAGGCGCACAATTCGCGCATTTCGCCTTCGACCGTCGCGCCGATGAAGGGAAAACTGCCGCTTTCCCAAACCGAAAAACGGTCTTTTTGCGCCAGCAGTTTGGCAAAAGTGGCGTTTTGAAGTTCGGGATTGGCCGGCAGCCCCCAAGATTCGGCGACGATAAAGAGGATTTTTTGAGATTTCGGCTCGTTCAGATGCGTGGCGGCACGCTGCTGATTGCCCAAGGGGAGGAAGACGGGATCGACCAGGCCGGCGGTAATAAAGTCGGCATTCTGGCTAACGGTGTAGAGCATCGCCTGACTTTTGGCGTAATAGAAGTTGTTTGCGCCGAAGATATTGGCCATCCGCCCCCGGTCGTAGTAACTCAAATGGCCGGTGAAATAGCCGGCTGCCGCCACAACGGCGGCGCAGACGGCAATGTGCCGGAAGTCGGTTTTGGCGGCGGCTTTCTGCAACACAAACGGCATCGCCAGCATATACAGCAGCAACAGCCCGGTCATTATCTGATAAGGGGTGGGGGCGGTCAGGATGAAGGGGACGAGGTTGATGGCGCCGATGAGGTCCATAAAAGGGAAAAGCTGGATCACCATCATCAGCCCGTCAAACAAAACCGCCAGCCAAAACGCCAATACGCCGGCAATTTTGACGAAACGCCAAGGCAGGGCGATCAGCAGCGCGGCGGGAAGGTAGTCCAAATTGACAATCGGGCGGGCGGTGGCGGTCAGCAGTGCCAAAACCCAAAACACCGCATTGGGGGCAAGCAGTATCAGCAGGGACAGCAGCAGCCGTTTCGGCAGGAATGGCGGCAGCGTCCATTGTTTGGAGAGCAGGGCGTGAATATTCATCGTATTTCCTTTTCGGTTGAAACCCCGCCACTCGGACATCTGTCCTTCGGGGCGGCAGGATCAGGCTTTATTTGGGAGGCGTAACCCCTTCCAAATCAGGGCAACATATAGGGCGGTGCTTTATGTGTCGTCCTGTGTGTTGAAACATCTGCAATTTCTTTCTGAAACAGGGGTATTTAAAACAGAGAACCGGATGACAGACCGATGCCGTCCGAGCGCGAAAGTGCGGCACGGTGCGGCAGGGGGTGCGCACGCGTGTTGAGGGAAGGAAAACAGGGAAAGGAGGCGGGCTGAAACCCTGCCTGGAGAAAAGGCGGGTTTGAGGGGCGGAAAAAGGGGAATGCGCCGCGCGGAAAGTGCGTGCGTCGGCAGAAAGGGGGTTATAATTTTTGCTTGCTTGCTTGCTTGCTTGCTTGCTTGCTTGCTTGCTTGCTTGGCGTTTGTCTGTTTCGCATTTTGGGAGGGGCGGCGGATACGGTGTATCGCGCCGCTTTTTTCAGATTCGGATAAGGATGGCGAGGCTGTTGTCCGCAATCGGGCGGTGCGGTTTTACATTACGTCCAACACATCGATGCCCAGCAAATCCAAGCCTTGTTTCAGCGTGTCGCCGGTGAGTTTTGCCAGTTGCAGGCGGCTGTTGCGGCTTGCGCCTTCGGCTTTGAGTATCGGACAGGCTTCGTAGAAGCGGCTGAACAGGGTCGCAATTTGATAGAGGTAGGCGGCGAGGTAGTGCGGATACGCCGTGTCCGCCACGCTTTGCAGTACGTCTTCAAATTTCAGCAGCTCGGCGGCAAGCTGTTTTTCCAGCGGTTCGGTCAAAACGGTTGGCGCATTTGCATCCCATTCGCCTGCTTTGCGGAACACGCTTTGCACGCGGGTGTAGGCGTATTGCAGATAGGGGGCGGTGTTGCCTTCAAACGAGAGCATGGCGTCCCAGTCGAACACATAATCGCTGGTGCGGTTTTTGCTCAAATCGGCGTATTTGATTGAGCCGATGCCGACGGTTTTACCGATTTTGGTGGCTTCGTCCGCGCCCAATTCGGGATTTTTCTCTTTCACCAAAGCGGTGGCGCGCTCGACGGCTTCGGTCAGCAAATCAACCAGTTTCACGGTGTCGCCGCTGCGCGTTTTAAACGGCTTGCCGTCTTTGCCCATCATCGTGCCGAAGCCGACAAATGCCGCGCCGACGTTTTCCGGCAGATAGCCGGCTTTGCGTGAAGTGGTAAAGAGTTGCTCAAAGTGCAGGGCTTGGCGGTGGTCGACGACGTACAGCAGGCGGTCGGCTTTCAGACGGCCTATGCGGTAGCGCAGGCACGCCAAATCGGTGGAGGCGTAGAGGAAGCCGCCGCCTTGTTTTTGCACGATAAATGCGGCGGGTTCGCCTTCTTTGTTTTTAAACTCGTCCAAGAACACGACTTTCGCGCTGTCGTCTTCGACCGCCAGACCTTTTTGAACCAAATCATCGACCACAGGCTGCAAATCGTCGTTGTATTTCGATTCGCCCGCCACATCTTCGGGGCGCAGTTTCAAGCCCAGCGTGTCATAAACGGCTTGGGCGTGCGAGAGCGAAATATCAACAAACTGTTTCCACAACGCTAACACGGTTTCATCGCCGCCTTGCAGCTTCACAACGTATTCACGCGCGGTGTCGGCAAAGGCGGCATCTTCGTCAAAGCGCACTTTGGCGGCGCGGTAAAACTGCTCCAAATCCGCCAGTTCAAACGCGGCATTGTCTTTTTGCTGCTCGACCAAATAAGCGACCAACATGCCAAACTGGGTACCCCAGTCGCCGACGTGGTTTTGACGGATGACGGTGTTGCCCATAAATGCCAACACGCGCGAAATGCTGTCGCCGATAATGCTGGAACGCAGGTGGCCGACGTGCATTTCTTTTGCCAGATTGGGCGAAGAATAGTCGATAACGACGGTTTGCGGTTTGTCGGTTTTTGCCACGCCGAAACGCGCGTCGTTCAAGGCCGTCTGAATGTTTTGCGCGAGAAATTCGGGGCGCAGGCGCAGGTTGATGAAGCCCGGGCCGGCGACTTCTGCGCTTTCGATGACGGCGTTGCCTGCCAATGCGTCGGCGACCTTTTGCGCCAGTTCGCGCGGGTTTTGTTTGGCTTTTTTCGCCGCACCCATCACGCCGTTGATTTGGAAATCGCCGTGTTCGGCATTTTTGGTCGGCTGCAAAACAACGGGACTGTCGGCGATGCCTGCGGCGGCAAAGGCGGCGGCGGCTTCGTGTTCGACGGTTTGATGTAGGTTCATGAAGTTCGGTCTTTCGGTTAAATTCAAATCAGGCGGTATTTTAAAAGATTTTATGCGGCAGAAACAGGAATTGTGCGCTTTTTCTGCCGGTTTACGGCGTTTCGGGTTCGGGTACGTCGAACACTTGGCGCAGGTAGGCGAGGAAGGTGCTGTTGTTGGTCATGGTTTTGCCCGGAGAGTCGGACAGCTTGGCGACGGACTGCCCGTTGCATTCGACCAGTTTCAAGACGATATTCAAGGGCGTATGCCCCATATCGTTGGTGAGGTTGGTGCCGATGCCGAAGCCGGTTTTGAAGCGGTCTTTGAAATATTGGTGCAATGCCCAAGAGCGTTCGATGTCCAGCCCGTCGGAGAAGGTCAGCATTTTGGTGCGGCTGTCGATTTTGAGCTTTTGATAGTGGGCGTAGGCTTTGTCGCCCCAAACGTAAGGGTCGCCGCTGTCGTGGCGCAGCCCGTCGAAAAGTTTGGCGAAATAGAGGTCGAAATCGCGCAGGAAGGCATCCATACCGACAACGTCGGTCAGGGCAACGCCCAAATCGCCCCGGTATTCGTGCACCCAGCTTTCGAGCGCGGCCTTTTGGAAATTCCGCAGGCGTACGTCGAGGGCCTGGAAGGCTTGGAGGAATTCGTGCGCCATGGTGCCGATGGGGGTAATGCCGAGTTTTTTGGCGAGAAAGACATTGCTGGTGCCGCGCACGATGCTTGGGGCGGCTTCGAGCAGGGTGCGGATGACGTGTTCCTGCCACGCGAGCTTGTAGCGGCGGCGCGTGCCGAAGTCGGAAATCAGGAAGGGCGGATCGTCGGGGTTTTGTGCGGCGGCGATTTCTTTGAGGCGCGCGGCTTTGGCTTGAAGCCGGCGTTCACCTTCTTCGATAACGGCAGGGGTTTCCAGCCGGCGGAAGTAAAGTTCGTTGACAATGGCGAGGATGAAGATTTCAAAGAACATCGCCTGTATCATCGGGCCTTCGATACGGATGTTCAGACGGCCTTTATCGTCTGTGCCGACTTCGACAAAGCGGCGTTGGAGCTGGAAGAGTTCGAGATAATCGACAAAGTCGCTTTTGATGAAACGCAGGGAGCGCAGATAGCCGAGTTCGTCGTGGGTGAAGCGCAGCCGGCAGAGCGCGTCGAGTTCGGCTTCCAAGTCTTCCTTGATGTCGGCAAGCGGATAGACGGTCGAGGCGTTGCGGCAGCGGAATTCGTAAAGGCTGTGCGTCTGCGGAAACTGGTGCAGAACCACTTGCAGCATAGTGAATTTGTAGAGGTCGGTGTCAAGCAGCGAATGTATGATGCCGGTCATATGGCGTGTCTCCCGATTTTTGGTGGCGGCTTGGGGCGTATTAGAACACATCGCGCCCGCCTCGTGTGCCGGAAATGCCGTCTGAATGCGCCCCCTCATGATTGAGGCTGATTCGGATTTCTCCGAAACCGACTTCCTGCACGATTCTGACCAATCCTTCTTTGGCAAGCTCCAACAGTGAGATGAAGTTGACGACCACGTAAGCCGCGCCCTGTTCGGGATTGAACAGGTCGTGAAACCTGCATATCCCGTGTCCGTTCAAACGGCGCAGGATTGCCGTCATTTGCGCGCGCACGGAGATGGTTTCTTTGATAACTTCGTGGCTGCGCGTATGTTTTGCCCGAGACAAAATACCCAGCCACGCTTGCGTCAAGTCGGTAATATAGACTTCGGGCAGCTTGGCTTCGACGGCAATTTCCAGAGGTAGGTACGCCCATGCGAAATCCCGGCCCGCACGAGGAAGCGCATCCAACCCTTGTGCCGCCAGCTTCATCTGCTCGTAAGCCAGCAGGCGGCGCACCAACTCGGCACGCGGGTCGGCTTCTTCGTCTTCGACGGCTTCGGTACGCGGCAGCAGCAGGCGCGATTTGATTTCAATCAGCATTGCTGCCATCAAAAGATATTCCGCCGCCAAATCAAACTGATAGGTTTCTATTTGGGCGATGTAGTGCAGATACTGCTCGGTAATCTTCACCATCGGAATATCGAGAACATCGATGTTCTGCTTGCGGATCAGATACAGCAGTAGATCCAAAGGGCCTTGAAAACTGCCCAATACGACTTTCAGCGCGTCGGGTGGGATAAACAAATCCTGCGGCAAATCGGTAACGGGTTGGCCGAATACCCATGCGACAGTGTGCTCGGATGGTGCGGATGGGGCAGGGATGGGCGGCATGGCGTGAATCGGTAAGTGGATTTTAATATAAGTTTACAAAAGAAAACAATCTGCCGACATTCACGTATAATGTGGTCGGGCAAATGTTCAGACGGCATTATAACGGCTTTTAAATGCAAATGTTTTGAAAAGGAGCAGGTTGTGAATACGGTTTTAGGCGTGCCGATGTTGGTTTTTCTGAACCGACAGCTTGATTGCCGCGTTTGTTCAAATGCCGTCTGAATCCTGTTTCAGACGGCATTGCTTATTTTTTGCCTGCGATGTGTTCCACCGCTGCTTGTGCACAATATAGCCCGAACGAAGCGGTAACGAGCATGCTTGCACCGTAGCCGGCGCACGACAAGCCCTGCGGTGCGGCATCGGCAGAACACGCCACGCCCGATTGCGGCGGCGTGATGTTTTCGGTTGAGAACACGCACGGCACGCGCATATTTGCTTTCGTATCGCGGCTGAATCCGTAGCGTTTCCGCAAGGTGTAGCGCAGGTTGGCAAGCAGCGGGTCGTGGGTTACGCGGCTCAAATCGGCGGTTTGGATTAACGCCGGATTTTTTTGTCCGCCCGCGCCGCCGCTGAGGACAAACGGTTGTTTACGTTCCACAAAATAAGCCGCCATTGCTGCTTTGACGCGCACTTGGTCGATCGCGTCGATGACGAAATCAAAACCTTTTCCGAAGTATTCCGGCAAATTGTCTTCGGTAACGAAATCTTCAATTTCAAACACTTCGCATTGCGGATTGATTTGTGTAATGCGTTCGCGCAAGGCGGTAACTTTTGCTTTGCCGAAGTCTCCGGTCAGGGCGTGCAGCTGGCGGTTGACATTGGATTCGGCAACGTTGTCCAAATCAATCAAAGTCAAACGTCCGATGCCCGTCCGCGCCAAAGCCTCGACCGCCCACGAGCCGACACCGCCCACGCCGACTACGCAGACGTGTGCCTGTGAAAAGTGCGCCAAGGCGGAGTCTCCGTAGAGTCTGGCGATGCCGCCGAAGCGTCGCGAAGAGGTCAAAGCGTTGTCGGACATGGTCGAATCCTGCAAGATTGCGTCAAATCAAAAAGTGAACGAAAGCCGGCAAAAAATGCCTGACTGCACGGAAGCGGCATATTATACTGGAAAGCGGTCGGGCTGTTCGGCTGTTGTATAAAGCCCGACGGCGGGTCTATAATGAAACGGCGCAAACTGTCCCTGCGCCCATCCGACAAGAGGGCACCGCGAGGCGGTGCAAAAGGAGAATACGATATGTACAAACATCTGGTTGTTGCCGTTGACGGCAGTGAAACGTCCATCAATGCCCTGAAACATGCCGCCGAGCTTGCCGGGGTCAACGGTGCGCGTCTGACTTTGGTACACGTTGCCAATCCTGCCGAATATATGGCGCTCGCCCCCGAATTTTTGCAACACGAGAGTTACGAGGCAGCCGCCATTGCACAAGGTAACGAGGTTTTGGATGCCGCCGAGCGCACCGCCCGGGAACTGGGTGTGGAAAATACCGTCAAACACCTGCTGGTTGCCAATAAGGGTGCGCGCGAAATGGCGCAGGATTTGGTTGATTATGCCGATGAAAACGGTGCCGACCTGCTGGTGTTGGGTACGCACGGACGTACCGGGCTGATGCACCTTTTAATGGGCAGTTTTGCCGAAACGGTAATGCGCCAAAGCCACCTGCCGCTTTTGATTATCCGCAGCAAAGCCGAAGAGGCGTAGAAATTTTCAGTTTGAAGGCCTTAAATGTGATTTTTCATATTTAAGGCTTTTTAATTTATCTGTTTTTAACGGGAGGGCAGTATGCCTGATTACATCCGCATCTCGCGCGCCGCCGACAGCCTGCGCGATATCAAAATCACCCCTCATTTCCTGCCGCATACGGACGGTTCGTGCCTTATTGAATGCGGCAATACCAAAGTGATTTGTACCGCTTCCATAGATGAAAACGTCCCGCCGTTTCTGCGCGGTAAAAACCAAGGCTGGGTAACGGCGGAATACGGGATGCTGCCTGCCTCAACTGCTTCCCGGATGCGCCGCGAAGCTTCGGCGGGCAAACAGTCCGGGCGCACACAAGAAATCCAACGCCTTATCGGGCGTTCGCTGCGCGCGGTCGTGGATATGGAAAAACTCGGCGAACGCCAAATCTTGATTGACTGCGACGTGATTCAGGCAGACGGCGGTACGCGCACGGCTTCGATTACCGGTGCGTTTGTCGCGCTGCAAATCGCCGTCGGCAAACTGGTTTCAGACGGCATTTTGAGTGAAAACCCCATCCGCGAAGCCGTTGCCGCTGTGTCAGTAGGCGTAGTGAACGGCGTGCCGCTTTTGGATTTGGATTATCCCGAAGACTCCGGTTGCGACAGTGATGTGAATATCGTCATGACCGCATCGGGAAAAATCATCGAAATCCAAGGTACGGCGGAAGACGCGCCGTTCAGTTTGGACGAATTGGGCAAACTGGTTGCACTGGCGCAAAAAGGCATAGGCGAACTGCTGCAACACCAGCAAAATGCGTTGTCCGCCGCCTGATTGTCGTCCGGATGCCGTCTGAAAACCGTTCAGACGGCATTTTGTCAACAATCTGAAAGAACAGGTTTTTCGCTGACCGCTGTCAAACGGCAGGCGGGAAAGCGCAGTCCGTTCTTGAACTTCATGTAAAAAATAGTAATAATAGCCGCTTTTCCAGCAAACCATGCTGCCCGACCAATCCCACACAAGAAAGCACGAAACATGGCGTTAATCGTACACAAATACGGCGGCACATCCGTAGGCTCGCCCGAACGCATTAAAAACGTGGCCAAACGTGTCGCCAAAGCCCGCGCCGAAGGACACGACATCGTCGTCGTCGTATCCGCCATGAGCGGTGAAACCAACCGCCTGGTCGCGTTGGCGCACGAAATGCAGGAGCATCCCGATCCGCGCGAATTGGACGTGGTTTTGTCCACCGGCGAACAAGTAACCATCGGCCTTTTGGCGATGGCATTGAAAGACATCGGCGTGGATGCCAAAAGCTACACAGGCTGGCAGGTCGCCCTCAAAACCGATACCGCCCACACCAAAGCCCGCATCGAAAGCATTGATGACGAAAAAATGCGTGCCGACCTTACCGCCGGCAAAGTCGTCATCGTTGCCGGCTTCCAAGGCATCAGCAGTGAAGGCGATATTTCCACGCTCGGACGCGGCGGTTCCGACACTTCCGCCGTTGCGCTTGCCGCAGCCCTCAAAGCGGACGAATGCCAAATCTATACCGACGTGGACGGCGTGTACACCACCGATCCGCGCGTCGTACCCGAAGCGCGCCGCATGGATACGGTTACATTTGAAGAAATGATCGAATTGGCAAGCCTCGGCTCGAAAGTCTTGCAAATCCGTTCAGTAGAATTCGCCGGAAAGTACAAAGTGCGCCTGCGCGTACTGAGCAGCCTGCAAGACGGCGGCAATGGCACCTTAATTACCTTTGAAGAGGACGACAACATGGAAAGAGCTGCCGTAACCGGTATCGCATTCGACAAAAACCAAGCCCGCATCAACGTGCGCGGCGTACCCGACAAACCCGGTGTCGCCTATCAGATTTTGGGCGCGGTCGCCGATGCCAACATCGAAGTCGATATGATTATCCAAAATGTCGGCAGCGAAGGCACAACCGATTTTTCCTTTACCGTACCGCGCGGCGATTACAAGCAGACTTTGGAAATCCTGTCGGAACGCCAAGACAGTATCGGCGCGGCTTCTATTGATGGCGACGACACCGTGTGCAAAGTCTCCGCAGTCGGTTTGGGTATGCGTTCGCACGTCGGCGTAGCCGCCAAAATCTTCCGCACGCTCGCCGAAGAGGGTATCAACATCCAAATGATTTCCACCTCCGAAATCAAAGTTTCCGTATTGATTGATGAAAAATACATGGAACTGGCAACCAGGGTATTGCATAAAGCCTTTAATTTGGGCTGATGTTTCACGGTTTGAAACGGACAACGGCACTGCCTTTATCGGGCAGTGCCGTTTTGTCTGCCGCCCGAATGTTCGGACGGCATATTTTGACTTTGGAACAAAAAATATAGTGGATTAAATTTATAGTGGATTAACAAAAATCAGGACAAGGCGACGAAGCCGCAGACAGTACAAATAGTACGGAACCGATTCACTTGGTGCAGCACCTTAGAGAATCGTTCTCTTTGAGCTAAGGCGAGGCAACGCTGTACTGGTTTTTGTTAATCCACTATACATCCCGTCATTCCCACGAAAGTGGGAATCTAGAAATTTAATGTTGCGGCACTAGCCAAAAAAACCGAAACTGAATGGACTAGATTCCCGCCTGCGCGGGAATGACGAATTTTAGGTTGGGGGGCATTTATTGGGAAAAACAGCAACCGCTCCGCCGTCATTCCCACGAAAGAGGGAATCCAGTTTTTTGAGTTTCAGTCATTTCCGATAAATTGCCTTAGCATTGAATGTCTAGATTCCCGCCTGCGCGGGAATGACGAATCCATCCATACGGAAACCTGCACCACGTCATTCCCACGAAAGTGGGAATCCAGTTTTTTGAGTTTCAGTCATTTCCGATAAATTGCCTTAGCGTTGAATGTCTAGATTCCCGCCTGCGCGGGAATGACGAATCCATCCGTACGGAAACCTGCACTACGTCATTCCCACGAAAGTGGGAATCCAGTTTTTTGAGTTTCAGTCATTTCCGATAAATTGCCTTAGCATTGAATGGACTAGATTCCCGCCTGCGCGGGAATGACGGATTTTAGGTTGGGGGCATTTATTGGGAAAAGCAGAAACCGCTCCGCCGTCATTCCCACGAAAGTGGGAATCTAGAAATTTAATGTTGCGGCACTAGCCAAAACAACCGAAACCGAACGGACTAGATTCCCGCCTGCGCGGGAATGACGAATCCATCCGTACGGAAACCTGCACCACGTCATTCCCACGAAAGCGGGAATCCAGTTTTTTGAGTTTCAGTCACTCCCGATAAATTGCCTTAGCATTGAATGTCTAGATTCCCGCCTGCGCGGGAATGACGGATTTTAGGTTGGGGGCATTTATTGGGAAAAGCAGAAACCGCTCCGCCGTCATTCCCACGAAAGTGGGAATCTAGAAATTTAATGTTGCGGCACTAGCCAAAAAAACCGAAACCGAACGGACTAGATTCCCGCCTGCGCGGGAATGACGGGATTTGAGATTGCGGCATTTATCGGGAGCAACAGAAGCCGCTCTGCCGTCATTCCCACGAAAGTGGGAATCCAGTTTTTTGAGTTTCAGTCATTTCCGATAAATTGCCTTAGCGTTGAATGTCTAGATTCCCGCCTGCGCGGGAATGACGAATCCATCCATACGGAAACCTGCACCGCGTCATTCCCACGAAAGTGGGAATCCAGTTTTTTGAGTTTCAGTCATTCCCGATAAATTGCCTTAGCATTGAATGTCTAGATTCCCGCCTGCGCGGGAATGACGAATCTATCCGTACGGAAACCTGCACCGCGTCATTCCCACGAAAGAGGGAATCCAGTTTTTTGAGTTTCAGTCATTTCCGATAAATTGCCTTAGCGTTGAATGTCTAGATTCCCGCCTGCGCGGGAATGACGACTCATAAATTACCCGAAACAACCAAAAATAACCGAAATCAAAAACCGGCTTCCCTGCGTGGGAATGAAATGGATTTTTCTTTGAGTTGCCGATGCGATAAAACGGATTGGCATAGGCTTGCGGCAGGATGATGCGTTTGGGGAAACAAATGCCGTCTGAAGGGCTTTCAGACGGCATTGCGGTTTTCTACAAAACGCGGGCTGCCTTTAAAACTTGTAGCTCATCGTCATCAAAAAGGTGCGTCCGCGTGCAAAATTGGTCAATACGCTTTTGCTTGTGCCACCATATTTGCCGTTGCACAAGCCATCATCATTACACGTTACGTCTTCGTCCTTGTCTTTCGGGTCGAACGAGCTGTAATAACGCTGCGTTGCCGCATCATTGCCCGCATCGAGCGGATCGATATAACGCCTGTCGAACAGATTTTTGACTTCGGCGCGGAAAATAAGGTTTTTCTTCGGCTCGTAAGCGGCGTAAAAATCAAAAATCAAAGGCTGGCGGGCAAGGGTTTCGGTTTGTTTGATGGAACGCTTGCCCAGTTGCCGGACATTGCTGGTATTTCCCCCGTTGGTGCCGTCGATATAGCGTTCTTCAGCCGTCGCGCGGATGCTCTTGCCGAAATAGCGCATCGCGCCGCCCAAAGTCAGTTTGTTGCCCAACCAGCGCGTACCGACTTCCAAACGTCCGTAATCTCGCGGCAGGGCGGAAACCCTGCTCAACCCATAACCTTGTTTGAGTTGGTCTTCTTTGGACGCATTGTTGGGCGATTCGCTCGCATCGCTGAAGTTGGTCGGTTGCGTGCTTTTTTGATAGGCGTAAGAAAGGTTGGTGAAAAAACGCCCATAATCGTAATTCAGCTCCAACTCAAAACCGTGTTTGTGCACTTTGTCTTTGAAATTGCGATGTTGGATGGTGTAGGCAAGCCCGGTGCTGCTGACCCAGCTCGGAATATTCCCGTTCAAATCCCACCATTTCCCGTAAACGTTGTGGATGTAGTTGTCGATGCGGCTGCGGTAGCCGACCAGTTTTAATCCTAATGTATCATCTTGTTTTAACAGTCCTTTTTTATAGGTATTGAAGCCAAATTGCCAAGTGTTTGCGCGCTCTGGTTTTAAGGCGGTGTGAACGCCGGAGTCGCCGATTTGGGAAAAATACATTTCTTGGATGTTGGGCATACGGTGTGTGCGCGAATAGCTGGCGAACGGCATGAAATAATCGCCGAAGTCCGCACTAATGCTGACCGAATGGTTGTTGGCGCGCTTTTTGCCGTATTTTTTCAATACGGGTTCATAAATCCCGCAGCTCCTGTTGCAATGTTCCCTGTATGTCGGCGAGTTTTCTCCGAATGCCCGCTTAAATTCGTCATCCGAGCCGTAATAGCCCGTATATTCGCCGCCGAAACGGTAGCCGACGGTATTGGTGCTGTAGTTTAAGCGGTAAATGTCTTTTTTGAGCGCGGCATCGAAGTAGAACGTGTTGAAATATTGGCTGCCGGCCGGTTGGACGATGGTTGATTTTTGGGGCAGCAGCCCTTTATCGCCCTTAAACCGCCCCAAATAGGAATAAAGCCCGTTGTCCTGATCAGGACCGTCGAAAAACAGCCCCAATTCTTCAGGAAAGCGGTTTTTGCCGTATTCGTTGTGGAAATAATTGAAGCCCAAAGTGGTTTGCAACTCGGTTTCACGGGGCAGCCGGAAGGTGGAGGTGTTGTTGAGGTCGAGGATTTTTGCGTTGTTGTAGGTTTCAAAATCTTTTAAAAGCCCCCAGCCTGTAAACTTCGACCCTTTCGGATATTTCTGCCTGCCCGAATTGTAGGCTGCGGTCAGATTGAGGTTGGTATACGGGTTCAAAGACAAACCGTAATTGAATTGATAATTGCGGTTGATGATTTTGCGGCTGCCGATTTTGGTGTTTAAATCGCGAAATTGCGCCGTGTATTTATTGAATACGCCGTCGTATTCCAATTTAAACAGGTTGCCTGCCGACTGCTGCTTCAGGCTGGACGGATCGATGGGGGTGATGTCGTATTGCGGCGCCAGGTTTTCCCGCCAGCTTTTATCATGACCTTCGATGTATTTTTGCAGTTCTTGGGGGGCATCGTATTTTTGATACCACTTGGTTTTCCAGTACGACTTTTGGAAATCCCGCTCCCATTTTCCGCTGTTGGAATTGAATTTCAACCCGCCTTCTTGCTCAAAATATCGTTGCTTGCGTCGTTCCAGATATTCCGCGCCAAAATTTCCGATGTGCTGCCCGCCGCCGCCCACGCGGTAATTTTGCGCCACGCTGCGCCTGCTGTGCCCGTAAAGCACACCGACAGATGCTCCGCTTTCCAGCCATTTGCGCGCACCTATCGCCGCCATCGCATTACCTTTGGTTGAATTGGTGCCGGTCAGACCTTTTAGCAGCAGGCCGTAGGTATTATTGCCCTGAACGACATCATCCACGCCTAAAGTCCGCAGATTCGCCGAACCGGCAAGGCTGTTGATGCCTGCCGAGCCGCTGAAGCTGCCTTTGACGACATCCAGTCCGGCAATAAAATTGCTGTCGACAGATGCACCGAATTGAGATGAACCGCCTGCCCTGCCCGCATCGGTAGAAGTCGAATAAAAGGTCTGCGTGATGCCGTCCACCATCGTATTGACCCGCCCGAACCCGCTGTCGCCGCGAATATTCAAAGACACAATGCCCGAGCTTTTATCTTGCTGTGTAAACGCACCGGGGATGCTGCGTACGATGTTGTCGAGGTTTTCGCTGGATTTGAATATATCCTGACGGGTCGATACGGCACGCGCATCGGTAAACACTTTTTTGTCTTTCGGTACGCGCTTCGCCTTGACGTGCACATCTTCCAAAACCTGTATCTGCGCCTCGCTGCCCGCGCGCCCTGCATCTTCGGCATAACTATGATGATATAGCATAACACCCATAAGATAAAAACAAATCGGCTTCAACCGGAAAGAAGATCTCATATTTTCCTCAACAATAAACAGTCAGACAATTAGGAAATATATTAGCATTTTTTTCAGGCGGCATAAACATTAAAAAAGTGTAAATTTGATATACCGTCTGAAGATTTCAATTGGATATTTATAGTGGATTAACAAAAACTGGTACGGCGTTGCCTCGCCTTAGCTCAAAGAGAACGATTCTCTAAGGTGCTGAAGCACCAAGTGAATCGGTTCCGTACTATTTGTACTGTCTGCGGCTTCGTCGCCTTGTCCTGATTTTTGTTAATCTACTATAAAGACCGTCGGGCATCTGCAGCCGTCATTCCCGCGCAGGCGGGAATCTAGTCGGTTCGGTTTCAGTTATTTCCGATAAATGCCTGTTGCTTTTCATTTCTAGATTCCCACTTTCGTGGGAATGACGGTTCAGTTGCTACGGTTACTGTCAAGTTTCGGTTATGTTGGAATTTCGGGAAACTTATGAATCGTCATTCCCGCGCAGGCGGGAATCTAGTCTGTTCGGTACGGAAACTTATCGGATAAAACGGTTTCTTCAGATTTTACGTTCTGGATTCCCACTTTCGTGGGAATGACGGGATGTAGGTTCGTAGGAATGACGTGGTGCAGGTTTCCGTGCGGATGGATTCGTCATTCCCGCGCAGGCGGGAATCTAGACCTTAGAACAACAGCAATATTCAAAGATTGAGACCTTTGCAATAACATAGGTTACTAAAATTTTATGCTCAATCTCATTTTCAAAATGCAAAACTTTTCTGATTTTTCCTACTTTTTGCTCAATATTAGGAAAGTTTTAGGCAATTGAAAATTTTTTGGCGCATTTTTATGCGTCAAATTTCGTTAACAGACTATTTTTGCAAAGGTCTCAGATTATCTGAAAGTCCGAGATTCTAGATTCCCGCGTTCGCGGGAATGACGGAAAGTGGCGGGAATGACGGTTCGGGCATTCCTTAAATTACCCGTGTATCGCTGTAAATCTTAGAGATGGCGGAATATAGCGGATTAACAAAAACCAGTACGGCGTTGTCTCGCCTTAGCTCAAAGAGAACGATTCTCTGTTGCTACGGTTACTGTCAGGTTTCGGTTATGTTGGAATTTCGGGAAACTTATGAATCGTCATTCCCGCGCACGCGGGAATCTAGACCTTAGAACAACAGCAATATTCAAAGATTATCTGAAAGTCCGAGATTCTAGATTCCCGCCTGCGCGGGAATGACGAAAAGTGGCGGGAATGACGAAAAGTTGCGGGAATGACGAAAAGTTGCGGGAATGACGGTTCGGGCATTCCTTAAATCACCCGTGTATCGCTGTAAATCTTAGAGATGGCGGAATATAGCGGATTAACAAAAACCAGTACGGCGTTGTCTCGCCTTAGCTCAAAGAGAACGATTCTCTAAGGTGCTGAAGCACCAAGTGAATCGGTTCCGTACTATTTGTACTGTCTGCGGCTTCGTCGCCTTGTCCTGATTTTTGTTAATCCACTATATTATAAAAATTCCGTCTGAAGCGGCGTTCAGACGGAATTTGTTTCAAGCAGGCTTAACAGCAGCGTCCGCCGTTTGCGCCGCAGCGGCGTTTGCGGCAATAGTCTTGAAACTGCAGCTTGGTCATCACGGGGGCGTTGGGATTATGTTTGCGCTGCTGTGCAACGTAGTTTTCATAATCGGGCACGCCCGCCATCAAGTTTGCCGTCAGCTTGATGGTTTTCCACCAAGACGCGAGCTTATGCTTCACTTTGTGCCTCCGGCTGTTTGCCGTCGCGGTACACCGCCGGGATTTCTTTGGCGGTCGGCCAGCCGACTTTGCGTGCTTTGAGGGCGGTACGCAAACCGTACGCGGCGACAATCACGACAACCGACAAGAAGAGGATGGTCAGACCGGCATTAATCTTGTCGTTGAAGATGATTTGCGCCATTTCGCCGATGTCTTTGGCAGGCGCAAGGACTTCGTTTTTAGCCAATGCGTCGCTGTATTTGCCGGTGTGGGCAAGGAAGCTGATGCGCGGATCGCTGTGGAACAGTTTTTGCAGGCCGGCGTAGCAGGTTACGAACAGTACGCCGACGGCGGGAACGAGTACCACCCAAACATAACGGTCGCGTTTCATCTTAATCAGCACCACGGCACACATAATCAAGGCCACGCCCGCCAGCATTTGGTTGGCGATGCCGAACAAAGGCCAGAGCGAGTTGATGCCGCCCAGCGGGTCGGTTACGCCGGTGTAGAGAAAGTAGCCCCACAATGCCACGGCGAAGAAGGTCGCAATCAGGTTGGCGGGGATGGAGTCGGTGTTGCCGAAAGGTTTGTAGAAGATGCTGCCCAAGTCTTGAATCATAAAACGTGCGACGCGCGTACCGGCATCGACGGCGGTCAGGATGAACAAGGCTTCAAACAATAGGGCGAAGTGATACCAGAACGCCATCATCGCCTCGCCCGGAATCAGGCGGCTCATAATGTGCGCCATACCGACTGCGAGGGTTGGCGCACCGCCTGCACGGGAAAGGATGGTGTTTTCGCCCACTTCCTTAGCGGTATGCAACAGGGTTGCCGCATCGACAGGGAATTGCAGCTTGGTGGTAATCACTTCGGCGGCGGTGTTGGCATCCGTACCGATCAGGGCGGCAGGGCTGTTCATGGCGAAGTACACGCCGGGATCAAGCGATGCGGCGGCGGCAAGCGCCATAATGGCTACGAAACTTTCCATCAACATACCACCGTAACCAACCATACGGACGTGGGTTTCGTTTTCCAGCATTTTCGGCGTGGTGCCGGAGGAAATCAGCGCGTGGAAGCCCGAAACCGCACCGCAGGCGATGGTGATGAAGAGGAACGGGAACAATGCGCCTGAGAATACCGGACCCGAACCGTCGATAAAGTGGGTTACGGCAGGCATTTGCAAAGTGGGATTGACGATGACGATGCCCAAAGCCAAGGCCGCAATCGTACCGATTTTCAGGAAGGTGGAGAGATAGTCGCGCGGAGTGAGCAGCAACCATACGGGCAATACGGAGGCGACAAAGCCGTAAATCATAATCGCCCAAGTGAGCTGGATGCCGTCAAGGTCGAACCAATGTCCGATGGAACTTTTCGCCACATCTTCGCCGTAAATTACCGCCAGCATCAGCAAAATAAAGCCGACGATGGAAATCTCGCCGATTTTGCCCGGACGGATATAGCGCGTGTAAATACCCATAAACAGGGCAATCGGCATAGTGGCGGCGATGGTAAACGTACCCCAAGGGCTGTGAACAAGTGCTTTTACGACAATCAACGCCAACACCGCCATAATGATGACCATAATCATCAAAATACCGATGGAGGCAATCACGCCGGGGACAGTGCCGAGTTCCTGTTTCACAATATCGCCCAAAGACTTACCGTCGCGGCGCATAGAGACGAACAAGACTATCATATCCTGTACCGCGCCGGCAAACACCACGCCGAAGATAATCCACAAAGTACCGGGCAGGTAACCCATTTGCGCCGCCAAAACCGGGCCGACCAAGGGGCCCGCGCCGGCAATCGCGGCAAAGTGGTGTCCGAACAATACGCCCTTGTGCGTCGGAACGTAGTCCAAGCCGTCGTTGTGGCGTTCTGCCGGAGTCAGGCGGTTAGGATCGAGCCGCATTACGCGGTTGGCGATGTAGAGGCTGTAAAAACGGTAGGCGATGCAGTAAACGGATATGGCGGCGGTAACCATCCATACCGCGCTGACCTGTTCGCCTCGGCTGAGAGCCAGAGTGGTAAAGGATGCTAAGCCGACCAGTACCACTATGCCCCAAATGAGGAAGGTTTTGAGTGATTTCATCGAATAAATCCTTATCTCACACTGTCGGAATATGCCTGAACGGCGGGAAACGGATGACCGCCTGCCGGCACGGGCACAAACCGGAGTCTGAATGATTGACGAAGTATGAAACAGTGCGCTTGTCGGGATTTGTGCCTTATGCCCGCATCAAACAGTGCAGGGATGCGGGCGCACAAAACGTTAAACGCCGAATAGGATTTTAATGCAAATTAGCACACTGATAGCGGTTTTTACTTGGAATTTGGAAAAAATTTACATTCCTTCGGGCGGACAGGCGGGTTTGGACGGCATCGTCAGGCAAAAGGCGGCGCCGGAAGACGGGTAAAGAAGGGGCGCGCAATCCGGATTATTGATTCATCGCGGGTAAATTCCGGTTATCGGGCTTGTGTGTTTGCGCGTCCGTTTATAGTATGGCGTTGCCGCAGCTTGGAATCAGGGCGGTTGTTTCATATCTTATTTTTATTGGGGAGCTTTTATGAATATCAGGTTTTTCGCGCTGACCGTACCGGTTTTGTCTTTGGCGGCCTGTGCCGTGCCGGAGGCGTATGATGACGGCGGACGAGGGCATATGCCGCCCGTTCAAAACCAAGCCGGCACGGCAGATTTTCGGGCATTTTCCTGCGAGAACGGTTTGTCTGTGCACGTCCGCCGTTTGGACGGCGGCAGAATCGCGTTGCGGTTGGACGGCAGGCGTGCCGTCCTCTCTTCCGACGTTGCCGCATCCGGCGAACGCTATACCGCCGAACACGGTTTGTTCGGAAACGGAACCGAGTGGCATCAGAAAGGCGGCGAAGCCTTTTTCGGCTTTACCGATGCCTACGGCAATTCGGTCGAAACCTCCTGCCGCGCCCGCTAAACGGGGCAGCCTGTTTGAACCGCCGTCCGGATTTTTCGGGCGGTTTTTTGTACCGGTTTTGTTTTGGCCGTCGGCTGGTTCCGGCGGTTTTCGGGCGTGGCGGATTATTTTTCGTTTTGTTCCGGGTTTATTCTATCGGCAGCGGCTCAATGCCAACTTTAAACCTGCTCCGATTTCTTCAGGGCTGTTATCCAATGATAAAATATAGTGGATTAACAAAAATCAGGACAAGGCGACGAAGCCGCAGACAGTACAGATAGTACGGAACCGATTCACTTGGTGCTTCAGCACCTTAGAGAATCGTTCTCTTTGAGCTAAGGCGAGGCAACGCTGTACTGGTTTTTGTTAATCCACTATAATGTTCGGATTTTTGCCATACTCTACCACACGTTGCAACTGCAATCTTTGCTCCTTATATATTGCACCCCATCAAAGGGCTGCATTACTTTTCTTTCTAAAGATTACTATCGTATAAAAAATATTTTTCTTAAACGACAGGGATTGCGCCCGCGCCATATTCAGACACCGCCCGGATGTTGCGCTGCCCGATCGGATGCTTCAGACGGCATCGGAAGGGTTTGCAGTTTTGGAATATGAAGATGATAATGTCCGCGAGATTGACGGCATTTGAAAGCGGTTATTCCGCATACCGGAGGATACGAAATGAACGAATATTCCCAATTAATCAAGCATCCCGATATTTCCCTTTCCCCGATTTCAGACGGCATCGGGGTCGGCAATCCGGCAACGGGCGAAATTTTGGCGTATGTCCGCAATACGGGTTCGGACAAACTGAAAAACCTGATTCAAAAGGCGGCGGCAGCGCAAAAATTATGGGCGGCGAAAACTGCTTTGGAACGCGCCGACATATTGTGGCGTTGGTATTTTTTAGTTAAAGAAAACAAAGAAGCACTGGCGCGCCTGATGACGATGGAGCAGGGCAAAAGCCTGACCGAGTCGCGCGGCGAAATCGATTATGCGGCTTCGTTTGTGCGCTGGTTTGCCGAAGAAGCGCGGCGGATTGACGGCGATGTGTTAACGAGTGTAAAAGCGTCGCAAAAACTGATTGTGTTGAAACAGCCTGTCGGCGTTACCGCCGCGATTACGCCGTGGAACTTCCCATCTGCAATGATTGCGCGCAAGGCTGCGCCTGCTTTGGCGGTGGGCTGCGCGATGATCGTCAAACCCGCATCGCTCACGCCTTTGAGTGCGTATGCGTTGGTCGTGCTGGCTTATGAAGCGGGCGTACCACAGGATTTGTTGCCCGTCGTCAGCGGTCGCGCATCGGAAATCGGCCGTGAATTTGCCACGAACCCGATTATCCGCAAAATCAGCTTCACCGGCTCTACCGAAGTCGGTGCGAAAATTTTTGCCGACAGCGCGGCGGACATTAAAAAACTCAGTTTGGAGCTGGGCGGCAACGCGCCGTTTATCGTGTTTGACGATGCCGATTTGGACAAAGCCGTCGAAGGTGCGCTCGCCAGCAAGTTCCGCAACAGCGGTCAGACCTGCGTCTGCACCAACCGCGTTTACGCCCAATCGGGCATTTACGACGCATTTTGCCGCAAATTGAGTGAAAAAGCAGCCGCGCTCAAATTGGGCAACGGCTTGGAGGATGGCGTAAACCAAGGGCCGCTGATTGAGGAAAAAGCGGTAGAAAAAGTCGAGCAGCACATCGCCGACGCGCTCTCAAAAGGCGCGGTCTGTCTGACCGGCGGCAAACGCAGCGCGTTGGGCGGAACGTTTTTTGAGCCGACTGTTTTAAGCGGCGTAACGGCGCAAATGGCGGTGGCACGCGAAGAAACCTTCGGGCCGTTGTGTCCGGTATTCCGTTTTGAAACCGAAGCCGAGGTCATCGAGGCTGCGAACAATACGGAATACGGTTTGGCAGCTTACCTTTTCACCGCCGACACCGCCCGCCAATGGCGCGTCGGCGAAGCCTTGGAATACGGTATGGTCGGCATCAATACGGGCTTAATCAGCAATGAAGCGGCACCGTTCGGCGGCGTGAAACGTAGCGGTTTGGGACGTGAAGGCAGCAAATACGGTGCGGACGAATATCTAGAATTGAAATATCTGTGTATGGATGTCGGGTGACGGATGCCGTCTGAACGGCAGGATTTCAGACGGCGCCGCATTTTAAGCAGTCTCTATCTGTTGTACAATGCGCCCTGTTTTTACGGTTATTTTTGATTTGAACAAGATATGATGGAAAACGGAAAAACAGTCCCGAGATGGCGTTTTGCCTTGAAAAGTGCGGGCTGGCACCTCTTAATCAGCCTGTCGGTTGCAGGGCTGGCGGCATTGCTGGTTTTTAAGGTTTGGTATCCTTATCCTTATGCCGAGCTGACGGGAGGGCTGTCGCTTTATCAGCTGGTGGTGGCTGTCGATATTGTATGTGGTCCGCTGCTGACTTTAATTTTGGCAAGCCCGAAGAAAAAGACAAAGGCACGCATGGTCGATTTTTCCATGGTCGGCATCATCCAGCTGGCGGCTTTGGTGTACGGTCTGCACAGCGTTTCGCTGGCGCGTCCTGTGGTGGAAGCGTTTGAACAGGATCGTATGACCATTGTTACGGCGGCGGAAGTCGTGGTCGAAGATTTGCACAAAGCCCCCGAAGGGCTGCAAAGCCTGTCGTGGTTCGGCATCCGCCGCATTGCATTGAAAGAACCTGAGGATGCGGATGAGAAGAACAAGACGCTGGATTTGTCCCTGAAAGGTATCGAGCCGAGTATGCGTCCCGACCAGTGGCTGCCGTATTCCGACAAGGAAGCAGAAGAAATCCGCAAACATCTGAAACCGCTGAAAGTCTTGGCGGATGCGAGAAAAACGACGGTTGCGGACATTCTGAAACAGGCAGGTCTCGCCGAAGGGGAGGAGCTGTATTACCTGCCGTTTACCAGCAGCAGGCAGAAAGAGTGGATAGTCATTACCGATAAAGAGGGCAACACCAAAGGCTACGCGCCGATAGACGGCTTCATCATCACCCCTTAAGCGTTGGGACTCCGTCCGCACTCGAACATCCGTTCTTCGCGGCGGTAGAATCAGACTGTATTTGAGAGGGGCGCAACCCCTCAATCAGGGCAACACATAGGGGAAGGCTTTATGTGCCGTCCGTGTGTTGAAACATTTCAAAATAAGCTCATGCCGTCCGAACATCCTTTCAGACGGTATGGCATTTTGCCATTGCCCCGATAAGCTGTTAAACTATTTAAATTATTTCGACCGAAGGTACACGCACATGCAAGACCCCGAGCAGAGCAGCAAGCCCGCCCGCCGTTTTTTGTGCGTACCGTCTGTTCAGGCAGCTTGAGCGCTTCAGGCTGCCTTTTCGCGTTTGAACTTGAGGAATACGAAAATCATGGATTTCAGTTGGTTGGCAGAACCGCATACCTGGATAGGTTTTGCCACGCTTTTGGTGTTGGAAGTTGTATTGGGGATAGACAATCTTGTCTTTGTGGCGATTTTGGCAAACAAGGTCCAGCCCGCACGGCGCGACCGCGCACGGATTATCGGGCTGGGGCTGGCAGTCGTCATCCGCATCATTATGCTTGCTTTTATGGCGCACATCATCACGCTGACCGAGCCGCTGTTCCAAATCGGCGGCCTCGCCGTTTCCGGCAAGGACATGATTATGCTCGCGGGCGGTATTTTCCTGCTTTACAAAGCCACCACCGAACTGCATGAACGCCTCGAAGGGCACAACCGTTTTACCGTTGCCGACAACCAAAAAAAACACGCGCCGTTTTGGGGCGTGGTCGCGCAAATCCTGATACTGGATGCCGTGTTTTCCATCGATTCGGTCATTACTGCGGTGGCGATGGTCGATCATATCGTCGTGGCGATGGGTGCGGTCGTCGTCGCGATGGCGGTGATGATTTCCGCCAGCAAACTCTTGACCGAATTTGTAGACAGACACCCTACCGTCGTGATGCTCTGCCTTGGTTTTTTGTTGATGATCGGTTTCAGCCTGATTGCCGAAGCCTTCCATTTCCACATTCCCAAAGGCTACCTCTACGCCGCCATCGGCTTCTCGATTTTAATCGAACTGTTTAACCAGATTTCCCAGCGCAACAGCCGCAAAAACGACTACATCGGCAGCTCGTGGCGCAAGCGCACCGCCGAAAACGTTTTGGGTATGATGGGCATACGCGAAAGCGTGCTTGCCGATGCGGGCGGCGAATCCGGGGACGACGCGCATTTTGAAGAAAACGAAAAATCGATGATACGCAGCGTGCTGACGCTTGCCGAACGCCCGATTATGGGGGTGATGATCCCACGCCGCGACATCGAACGGCTGGACATTTCCCAAAGCCGCGAAGAACAGTGTGCCCAACTGCAAAACACGCCTTACAGCCGCCTGCTCGTTGTCGGTAAGGCGGGCGTGGACGAACCTTTGGGCTACATCAACAAAAAAGACCTGCTGTCCCAACTGCTGGAAACAGGCGGTCTCGACATTCAGACGGCATTGCGCCAGCCACTCGTCCTGCCCGACAGCACCACCGCGCTGGGCGCAATCGAACTCTTCCGCCAAAGCAGCGCGGATTATGCTTTGGTGGTGGACGAGTTCGGCGCGGTATTGGGCATGGTAACCATGAAAGACCTGCTCGAAACCATCGCAGGCGAGTTCCCCGAAGAATTTGAGCGCGAAGAAGAACCAGCCGTTCAGGGGAATCCCGATGAAAGCCTGACGGTGGAAGGCGCGTTGGAATATGTGGAACTCGCACCGCAACTCAACCTGCCGCAGCAGGAGGAAGATGCCGATTTCCATACGGTTGCCGGGCTGATTATGGAAGAATTGCAAACCATCCCCGATGTCGGCGATTTTGCCGATTTCCACGGCTGGCGGTTTGAAGTGGTCGAAAAAGAAGGGCAGCGCATCGAGCGGGTCAAAATCACCAAATTGCCCGAAGAATAAGCATTCAGGATAGAAAATGAACGTTTTGATTTCCAACGACGACGGCTACCTCTCCGAAGGTATTGCCGTTTTGGCGCGCGTTACGGCGGAATTTGCCAACGTCAGGGTGGTTGCGCCCGAACGCGACAGGAGCGGGGTCAGCAATTCGCTGACGCTGGAACGCCCTTTGCAGTTGAAACAGGCGCAAAACGGGTTCTACTATGTCAACGGCACGCCGACCGACTGTATCCACATCGGGCAGTCTGTATTTTCGGATTTTCAGGCCGATTTTGTCTTTTCGGGCATCAACCGGGGCGCGAATATGGGGGACGACACGCTTTATTCGGGGACGGTTGCGGCGGCAACCGAAGCCTACCTTATGGGCATACCCGCTGTGGCGTTTTCCTTAAACGACGCTTCCGGACGCTATTGGGCAACCGCAGAAAAGGCACTGTGGACATTGTTGGCGCATTTTTTCAAAAACCCCCCGCAGTCCCCTATTTTGTGGAACATCAATATCCCCGCCGTCGAGCCGGAAGATGTGCGGGGCATTAAAATCGCCCGTTTGGGCAGGAGGCATCACGGTCAGAACGTCATCCCCGCGCGCAATCCGCGCGGCGAACAGATTTATTGGATAGGCCCGGTAGGCAGGGTTTCCGACAAAGAAGAGGGAACGGATTTCGGTGAATGCGGCGCAGGTTTCATTACCGTAACGCCGCTGCAAATCGACCTGACCGCCTATCCGGACATGGCGGAAACAGCGGCGTTCTGGCATGCGGACTGACCGTTTCATCAAATATAGTGGATTAACAAAAACCAGTACGGCGTTGCCTCGCCTTAGCTCAAAGAGAACGATTCTCTAAGGTGCTGAAGCACCAAGTGAATCGGTTCCGTACTATTTGTACTGTCTGCGGCTTCGTCGCCTTGTCCTGATTTTTGTTAATCCACTATACCGTCGGGCTTTGCGCTTGAGAAGAACGCGCATTTTTATTATGATATACCGCATTCAGGCTATATATCGGAACATGAAGGTTATCTTATGTTGAAACAAACGACACTTTTGGCGGCTTGCGCCTCCTTTGCCGCACTGTTGGGCGGTTGTGCTACCCAGCAGCCTGCCCCCGTCATTGCAGGCAATTCAGGTATGCAGGACGCGCCGTCTTCGGCAGTTTACAACAACCCCTATGGAGCAACGCCGTACAGCCCGGCTCCTGCCGGCGATGCGCCTTATGTGCCGCCGGTGCAAAGCGCGCCGGTTTATACGCCTCCTGCTTATGTTCCGCCGTCTGCACCTGCCGTTTCGGGTACATACGTTCCTTCTTACGCACCCGTCGACATCAACGCGGCGACGCATACTATTGTGCGCGGCGACACGGTGTACAACATTTCCAAACGCTACCATATCTCTCAAGACGATTTCCGTGCGTGGAACGGCATGACCGACAATACGTTGAGCATCGGTCAGATTGTTAAAGTCAAACCGGCAGGATATGCCGCACCGAAAGCCGCAGCCGTAAAAAGCAGGCCCGCCGTACCGGCTGCCGCGCAACCGCCCGTACAGTCCGCACCCGTCGACATCAACGCGGCGACGCATACTATTGTGCGCGGCGACACGGTGTACAACATTTCCAAACGCTACCATATCTCTCAAGACGATTTCCGTGCGTGGAACGGCATGACCGACAATACGTTGAGCATCGGTCAGATTGTTAAAGTCAAACCGGCAGGATATGCCGCACCGAAAACCTCAGCCGTAGAAAGCAGGCCCGCCGTACCGGCTGCCGTGCAAACCCCTGTGAAACCCGCCGCGCAACCGCCTGTGCAGTCCGCGCCGCAACCTGCCGCGCCCGCTGCGGAAAATAAAGCGGTTCCCGCGCCCGCCCCGCAATCTCCTGCCGCTTCGCCTTCCGGCACGCGTTCGGTCGGCGGCATTGTTTGGCAGCGTCCGACGCAAGGTAAAGTGGTTGCCGATTTCGGCGGCAACAACAAGGGTGTCGATATTGCCGGTAATGCGGGACAGCCCGTTTTGGCGGCGGCTGACGGCAAAGTGGTTTATGCAGGTTCCGGTTTGAGGGGATACGGCAATCTGGTCATCATCCAGCATAATTCTTCCTTCCTGACCGCATACGGGCACAACCAAAAATTGCTGGTCGGTGAAGGCCAGCAGGTCAAACGCGGGCAGCAGGTCGCTTTGATGGGCAATACCGACGCTTCCAGAACGCAGCTTCATTTCGAGGTGCGGCAAAACGGCAAACCGGTTAACCCGAACAGCTATATCGCGTTCTGACTTTCTGCCTGAAATCAAATTGGAAATGCCGTCTGAAAGGTTTTCAGACGGCATTTTTGTTTTTGGCGGCTGTGTTTTCAAATTATTCGGAAGGGATGGGGCATATAAATTTGTTTGACTGTGTTTGGGTATAGTGGATTAACAAAAATCAGGACAAGGCGACGAAGCCGCAGACAGTACAGATAGTACGGAACCGATTCACTTGGTGCTTCAGCACCTTAGAGAATCGTTCTCTTTGAGCTAAGGCGAGGCAACGCCGTACTGGTTTGAATTTAATCCACTATATTTGCTTGATTTCATCCGTTTGCAATGGAAACGGATGGCGCGATGTGCCTGTCTTTCAGACGGCATAGTCCGCCGTCAGCAGCCGCAGGACATGTCTTCAGAGGCTTGCAGGCTGATGTCTCTGCGTTTTTTGGCTTTTTCGTAGCGGCAGCGTTGGCGGTCGGTCAGGATTTCCAGCGGAGGGACAGGGACGGGTTTGCCGTCTTTGACCGCAACCATCGTGAAGTAGCAGCTGTTGGTATGGCGGATTTCGCCGGTGCGGATGTTTTGTGCTTCGACACGGATGCCGATTTCCATCGAGGTGCGTCCCGTGTAGTTGACAGCGGCGTAAAAGGTAACCAAATCGCCGATGTGGATGGGTTCTTTAAACAGGACTTTGTCAACCGACAGGGTAACGCAATAATTGCCGCTGTAACGGCTGGCGCAGGAATAGGCGACTTGGTCGAGCAGGAGCAGGAGTTCGCCGCCGTGTACGTTGCCGCTGAAATTGGCGGTGTCCGGCATCATCAGTTCGGACATAATGAGTTCGTGGGAAGGCAGTTGGCGTTGTTGTGTCATAGTGTACCTGTTTTAAGAAAGGGTGTTTTGAAATGGGTGCGGGGAAATTTTAGGGAATGGGGAAGTGGAATTCAAGCTAAAAAAAGCTATGATGGGATAGTCTGCCGAAATGGACCGCCGATGCCGTCTGAAGCCTTCAGACGGCATTTTGTTTAGGAAAGCCAAAAACGGAAGACCAGGAAAAACACGAGTGCCAATACGCCCGCCCAAACGACGAGCATGAATCCAGCAACTGCCCGTCCCATACGGTAAACCGGGTTTTTGCGTTCGTCTTCGATGGGGGAGGTGTGGTGTTTTTCGGGTTGTCCGGACATTTTGTTCTCAATCGGAAAAGTTGGAAACGGGCGTAAGGTTATGTTGCCGTGCAAAAAGATTCAAGAAGGAAGGTCAGCAGCCGTCTTCCCAATTTTCGTCCCAAGCGTGTTTCAATGCCGTCTGAACGGTATCGGCATCGAATCCGCGATAGGCGAGGAAACGCGCCTGTTTTTGTTTTTCTTTGAGGTCGGCGGCGGGGTGTTTGAATTTTTTACGCAACACGGCTATGGCGGCCAGTTTTTCGCTTGAGCGGTCGGGAAGCAGGTTGCGGCTGGTTTCTTCATCTATGCCCTGTTGCGCCAAAGCCTGTTTCAGCCTCAATGAACCGTGTTTGCGGCTTTTGCTGCGGATATAGGCTTCGGCATAGCGCAAATCCGACTGCCAGTTGCGTTCGGCAAATTCGTTTAACACGTTTTCCAACTCCTCTTCGCTTTCGGCGTGCGGTGCAAGTTTGCGTTTCAGACCGATGCGGCTGAGTTCTTGGCGCGAGAGGATGTCCATCGCGCGGGCGCGTAGGGATTTTTGCGGTTTCATGGCGGCGGTTTCGGCGTGGGGCAGGTTTCAGACGGCATAGCGGCGCAAACCGGAGCCGTCCGAATGCCTACTCTTCTTTGTTTTTCTGAGGTTGCAGGTTTTCGTAAATTTCGGGCAGCGAGCCGATAATCCAGTCGGGGCGGGTCGCATCGTCTTGCGAGAGCAGCGTCATATCGCCGTAACCGAAGGTAACGCCGACGCTCAGGCAGCCGGCGGCTTTGGCGGCGATGATGTCGTTGCGCGAGTCGCCGACCATAACCATGTTTGCAACATCGATACCCAAAACTTCGGCGGCGTGCCGCAGCGGCAGGGGGCTGGGTTTTTTCTCGGGCAGGCTGTCGCCGCCGAGTATCAGGCTGAAGTAGTCGGCAAGTCCGAGCTGTTTCAACAGTTCGACGGCAAGGATTTCGTTTTTATTGGTAATGACTGCCAGCGGGATGCCCAAAGATTTGAGCAATGCCAGCCCGGTTGCGGTTTCGGGATAGGGGCGGGTGAAGACGCTCAAATGGTCGCGGTAGTATTTCATATAGGATACGAAACCTTTTTCCCACAGTTCGGAATCGGCTTCGCGGTCGCGGTCGTTGGTGAGGACGCGGTGAACCAGTTTGCCGATGCCGTCGCCCACATAGCTTTCGACCACTTTGGCGGGCAGCGGTTTCATACCGAGTTGTTCCAACATCGCTTCTGCGGCGGCGGCAAGGTCGGGGACGGAATCGCACAGTGTGCCGTCCAAATCGAAGGCGACGGCTTGGACGTGTTCGATGGCTGCATTCATAATCTGATTTCCTGTCGGGTTGAAAGGGTTTATTTTAACATCGTTTGCACAGGGCTTCTAATGTATAGATTGTTAACAATCGCAACAGGTTTTGCAGGCGGTGTTTTCGGATTTCGGGGCGGAATCGGGCAAGGGTTTGAAATCCCAGCGATGTTCCAATTAAATTTTTAAAAAATAAAAGGATGCCTATATCTTTATTTAATTGGACATTTATTTTTCGGATGCGCGCGCTGCTTTTTCAGGCGGAGTCCGGGCTGATTCCGTGCGGCTTGAAAAATAAAATCATATATAGATTAATCAAATCGGGCTTATGCCGACTACACGCTATTACATTTTGTCGGGAAATTGGTTATAGTAATGAGCGAAATGCACGCCCCTGAAAATCTTTTTGTGAAAAGGAAGCAAAATGTCTGAAGCCCTTGCAAAAGAAACCCTCAATCCGTTTGAAATCGCGCGCAAACAGGTCAAAACCGCCTGCGACCGGCTGAAAACCGATCCGGCCGTTTATGAAATCCTGAAGAGTCCGACCCGCGTGTTGGAAGTCAATTTCCCCGTCAAACTCGACGACGGCACGGTCAAAACCTTCACGGGCTACCGTTCGCAACACAACAACGCCGTCGGCCCCTATAAAGGCGGCGTGCGCTTCCATCCCGGTGTGAATCTGGACGAAGTCAAAGCCTTGTCAATTTGGATGACCATCAAATGCTGCGTTGCGGGTATTCCTTATGGCGGCGGCAAAGGCGGCATTACCTTGGATCCGCGCGATTATTCCGAGGCGGAACTGGAACGCATCGCCCGCGCTTATTCCGAAGCCATTTCTCCGCTGATCGGCGAGAAAATCGATATTCCCGCCCCCGATGTGAACACCAACGGCAAAATCATGTCTTGGATGGTTGATGCCTATGAAAACGTGGTGAAACATTCTGCACCGGGCGTATTTACCGGTAAACCGGTTGAGTTCGGCGGCTCTTTGGCGCGTACCGAAGCCACGGGTTACGGCGTGAACCTCGCCGCCGTCCAAGCCTTGGAAAAACTGGGCAAAGACGTGAAGGGTGCCACTTACGCCATTCAAGGTTTCGGTAATGTCGGTTACCACACAGGTTATTACGCGCATCAATCCGGCGCGAAAGTCGTTGCGGTTTCTACTGTTGACGTTGCCATTTACAACGAAAACGGCTTGGATATGGAAGCTTTGTTTAAAGAGTTCCAAGAAAAAGGCTTCATCACCAACGAAGCCGGTTACGGCAAGGAAATTACCAACGCCGAACTTTTGGCTTTGGATGTGGACGTACTCGCCCCTTGCGCGCTGGAAAATCAACTGACTTCTGAAAACGCCGGTAAAGTCCGCGCGAAAATCGTGGTCGAAGGCGCGAACGGCCCGACTACGCCCGAAGCCGACGTTATCCTGCGTCAAAACGGCGTATTGGTCGTGCCCGATATTTTGGCGAACTGCGGCGGCGTGGTGGTATCTTATTTTGAATGGGTACAAAATCTGCAAGGCTATTATTGGGAGTTTGACGAAGTTCAGGAAAAAGAAACCGTCGTCCTGCGCCGTGCGTTCCGCGATATATGGAACTTGGCGCAAGAGTATGATGTCGATTTGCGAACCGCGTCTTACATGATGAGTATCCGCCGTGTTGAAAAAGCGATGAAACTGCGCGGTTGGTATTGATGTTTGAACAAAAAATGCCGTCTGAAGCCTTCAGGCGGCATTTTTGTGCGGGCGGGATTAATGGTGAGAATGGCCGATTTGGAAGGTTAAAGTTGAGTAGTTCGCCTGTTTTTGGCACACGCTTTGATCGGGGAAGTCGGCTTTGTGTTCGACACTGGCTTTCCAAAAGCCTTGGCGCAAGGGGATGATGTCCACTTCGCCTTTGCCGTCGGTGGTGTCGGAGAAAGCCTGTGCTTCGGTTTTGTGCGTTTTGCTGCGGTCGCTGGTGTCGAAGCCGTCAAAGGTGGCGGTAACGGTGGCATTGGGCAGCGGTTCGCCACGGAACAGAACGCGGACTTTGAAGCGTTCGCCTACGTGAATGTTGGCGGGATTGTCCAGCGGGACGATTTCCAAGTTTTGTCCGACCGGTTTGGTGATGATGGCGGTGTCCGCGCTTTCGTGTCCGACGTTGACGATGTTTTTGCCGAACATTCGGGTTTGTTCGCAATAGCTTGCGTCAGGCATTTGTTTGATGCCCGCCTGTTTCCAGCCTGCTTTGTTTTTTGACCAGAAAGTAGGCTGATATTCGGCGATGACGAGGTAACTGCCGTCCTTAACGGGACGGTTGCTTCGGTACTGGTAGTTGTATGTGCCGCGTTGAATCATGTTTTCCTTGCCTTTTTCGGTAACCAGCTGCATCGGTTTGCTGAAGATGTGCAGGCGGTCTTTGGCGATGGGTTCGAGTTCGGGAAATTCGCCGTAGCCCAAGTCGGCTTTAAGGTATTCGCCGCCGTGCGTGTGGGCGGTTTCGACCCAGACGCGGTGGGCGTGGGCGGATGCGGCAAATAGGGCGGAAACGGCGAGCAGTGTCAATGTTTTCTTCATGGTGCAGCCTTTGTCTCGTGTGGGTTAAAGATTTTGTTATGTTATAACAAAATAGGTATCGTGTGAAGACGGATTTGCTGTCTGAAAACTGTCTTTTTGTATAGTGGATTAACAAAAACCGGTACGGCGTTGCCTCGCCTTAGCTCAAAGAGAACGATTCTCTAAGGTGCTGAAGCACCAAGTGAATCGGTTCCGTACTGTTTGTACTGTCTGCGGCTTCGTCGCCTTGTCCTGATTTTTGTTAATCCACTATATCGATTTGAATTTTTCAGAAAATGAAGCGGACGTTTGGGCGGAGGCAACTTGTTTGATAAGATAGCAATATTTCAAAACGGAGAAAGATCATGCCTTATGTCAATATTAAAGTAACCGGCGGCAAGGAAGCACCGACTGCCGCGCAAAAAGCGGAACTGATCGGCGGCGTAACCGAATTGCTGGCACGCGTGCTGGGCAAAAATCCCGAAACAACGGTTGTCGTGATTGACGAAGTGGATACCGATAACTGGGGAATAGGCGGCAAAAGCGTCAGCGAACGGCGCAAAGAGGGCAGGTAAAAAGCCTGAAAATCTCGGTTTGATGCTTTAAATTCCGCGTGAAAAAGAGTACATTCCCACCCATTGCCCAAAATTTACGGAACACATCATGGATAAATTTCCCAAGTCTGCAAAGCTCGATCACGTCTGTTACGACATACGCGGGCCGGTTCACAAAAAAGCCCTTCAGTTGGAAGAGGAGGGCAATAAAATCCTTAAACTCAATATCGGCAACCCTGCGCCGTTCGGCTTTGAAGCCCCTGATGAAATCTTGGTCGATGTCATCCGCAACCTGCCGACTTCGCAAGGCTATTGCGATTCTAAAGGGCTGTATTCCGCCCGCAAAGCCATTGTTCACTACTATCAGACCAAAGGTTTGCGCGATATTACGGTTGATGATGTCTATATCGGCAACGGCGTGTCCGAGCTGATTACGATGTCTATGCAGGCATTGCTCGACGACGGCGACGAAATCCTGATTCCCGCGCCCGACTACCCTTTGTGGACGGCGGCGGCAACGCTTGCGGGCGGTACGGTACGCCATTATCTGTGCGACGAAGAAAACGGCTGGTTCCCCAACCTTGCCGATATGGAAGCCAAAATCACGCCCAAAACCAAAGCCATCGTCGTCATCAATCCCAATAATCCGACAGGCGCGGTGTACAGCAGGGAAATCCTGTTGGAAATCGCCGAACTGGCGCGCAAGCACGGTTTGATTATTTTCGCCGACGAGATTTACGATAAAATCCTTTATGACGGAGCGGTTCACCACCACATCGCCGCGCTTGCCCCCGACCTTTTGACGGTAACGTTCAACGGTTTGTCCAAATCCTACCGCGTCGCCGGCTTCCGCCAAGGCTGGATGGTGCTCAACGGGCCGAAACATCACGCAAAAGGTTACATCGAGGGTTTGGATATGCTCTCGTCCATGCGCTTGTGTGCCAATACGCCGATGCAGCACGCGATTCAGACGGCATTGGGCGGCTATCAGAGCATTAACGAATTTATCCTGCCGGGCGGGCGGCTTTTGGAACAGCGCAACAGGGCGTGGGAACTGGTCAGCCAAATCCCCGGCGTGTCCTGCGTCAAACCGATGGGCGCGATGTATATGTTCCCGAAAATCGATACCGAAATGTACCGCATCCGCGATGACATGAAATTCGTTTACGATTTGCTGGTGCGCGAAAAAGTCTTGCTGGTACAGGGAACGGGGTTTAATTGGATCAAGCCCGACCATTTCCGCATTGTTACGCTGCCTTACGTCCATCAGATTGAAGAGGCGATGGGCAGGCTGGCAAGATTCCTGCAAACCTACCGCCAATAAGGGGACGGTTTGTCTGCCGAGGATAAAAAATGCCGTCTGAAACGGAGATTCCCGTTTCAGACGGCATTTTCAACAGCAGGAACGAATCAGGCAAATTTCAGTCTGTCGCCGTCGGCTTCCACCCTGATTTCGCTTTCGGGCGCATAGTTTCCGGCAAGCAGGGCTTTTGCCAGCGGGTTTTCGATTTCCGACTGGATGGCGCGTTTGAGCGGACGTGCGCCGTAAATCGGGTCGAAACCGGCTTTGGCGATGATGTCCAGTGCGGCATCGGAAACAGCCAGGCGCAGGTTTTGTTTTTCCAAACGTTTTTCCAAACCTTTGAGCTGGATTTTCGCAATGCTGCGGATGTTTGCCTGATCCAAACCGTGGAACACGACCACTTCGTCGATGCGGTTGATCATTTCAGGACGGAAATGTTCTTTCACATCCTCCATCACAACTTCTTTTACCGCTTCGTAATCCTGAATGCCCATTTGTTGGATGTGCTGGCTGCCGATGTTGGAAGTCATCACAATCACGGTATTTTTAAAATCTACCGTCCTGCCTTGCCCGTCGGTCAAACGACCGTCATCCAATACTTGCAGCAGGATGTTGAACACATCGGGATGGGCTTTTTCCACTTCGTCCAGCAGAATCACGCTGTACGGTTTGCGGCGCACTTGTTCGGTCAGGTAGCCGCCTTCTTCGTAGCCGACATAACCCGGAGGCGCGCCGATTAAGCGGGCAACGGCGTGTTTTTCCATATATTCGGACATATCGATGCGAATCAGATGATCTTCGCTGTCGAACAGAAAGCCTGCCAGGGCTTTACACAACTCGGTTTTACCCACGCCGGTCGGGCCCAAGAACAGGAAGCTGCCGTAAGGCTTGTTCGGATCGGCAAGACCGGAGCGGCTGCGGCGGATAGCGTCGGACACGGCACGCACGGCTTCGTCCTGTCCGACCACGCGGCGGTGCAATACTTCTTCCATTTTCAGCAGTTTGTCGCGTTCGCCTTCCATCATTTTGGATACGGGAATGCCGGTCATACGGGAAACCACCTCTGCGATTTCCTCTGCGCCGACATTATTACGCAAGAGTTTGTTTGCCGGTTTTGTGCTGTCCGTATCTGCCCGTTCGGCGGCTGCACGCTGTTTTTCCAAATGCTCCAAATCTTCATACATCAATTTTGAAGCCAGTGCCAAATCGCCTTGCCGTTTTGCCTGTTCGATTTTAATTTTGACTTCGTCAATTTGTTTCTTAATATTAGCAGCACCGTCTGAAATTGCTTTTTCGGCTTTCCAGATTTCGTCTAAATCGGCGTATTCTTTTTGCAGACCGTTGATTTCCTCGTCTATCAGTTCCAAACGTTTTTTGCTGGCATCGTCTTTTTCTTTTTCAACGTGCGCCTTTTCCATCCGAAGCTGAATTAGACGGCGGTCGATTTTGTCCATTGCTTCCGGCTTGGTTTCTTTTTCCATCTTGACACGGCTGGCGGCTTCGTCAATCAAATCAATCGCTTTATCAGGCAGGAAGCGGTCGGTAATGTAGCGGTCGCTCAACTCCGCTGCGGCAACGATAGCAGGGTCGGTAATATCGATACCGTGGTGGATTTCATAACGCTCCTGTAAACCGCGCAAGATAGCGATGGTGTCTTCTACACTTGGCTCGCCGACCAATACTTTTTGGAAGCGGCGTTCGAGTGCCGCGTCTTTTTCGATGTATTGGCGGTATTCGTCCAAGGTGGTCGCGCCGATACAGTGCAATTCGCCACGTGCCAAAGCCGGTTTCAGCATATTGCCCGCATCCATCGCACCGTCGGTTTTGCCTGCGCCGACCAAAGTATGGATTTCGTCGATGAAAATCAGAGTGTTGCCATCGTCTTTCGCCAAATCGTTCAATACGCCTTTCAAGCGTTCTTCAAATTCGCCGCGGTATTTCGCGCCGGCAATCAAAGCCGCCAAGTCCAGAACCAAAAGGCGTTTGTTGCGCAGGGATTCAGGCACTTCGCCGTTGACGATACGTTGCGCCAAGCCTTCAACAATGGCGGTTTTACCCACGCCCGGTTCGCCAATCAGCACGGGGTTGTTTTTGGTGCGGCGTTGCAATACCTGAATTGCACGGCGGATTTCGTCGTCACGACCGATAACGGGGTCGAGCTTACCGTCTCGGGCGCGTTGGGTCAGATCGAGCGTGTATTTTTTCAGCGCATCGCGTTGGTCTTCGGCATTGGCATCGTTCACGTTTTGTCCTCCTCGTACCGCGTCAATCGCGGCATTGATGTTTTGTTCGGTCGCGCCGGCTTCTTTCAAGATTTTGCCGGTCGCATCGTTCTGCTGCACCAAGGCGAGCAGGAAAAGTTCGCTGGCGATATAGGCATCGCCGCGTTTGGTTGCGGCTTTGTCCATCAGGTTCAACACCGCCTGCAATTCGCGGCTGGGCAGAATGTCGCCGCCCTGGCCGGACACTTTCGGCAGGCTGTTCAAATGCTGCTGCAAACGCTGTTTCACCTGCGGCACGTTCACGCCCGAATGCGCCAGCAACGCGGCGGCTCCGCTGTTTTGGTCGTCAAGCAGGGCTTTTAACACAAAGCCTGCTTCCAGATAGCTGCCGTCCGCAGCCAACGCCAAACTCTGAGCTTCTGCAAGGGCTTGTTGGAATTTGGCGGTTAATTTGTCGTATCGCATTTTTGTTTCCTTTTCAAAATGTCCGCTGTCGAAGCCTATATGTGCATAATTGTGGATAACTCAAGTTCTGGTTTCTGTTTTTCTATATTTAATTCGATATATCATTGAATTTAAAGTATATAAAAATGTATAATAATGTGTATAACTATATCTTCTTAATATGGAAAAGTCTGTTGTCGGCTGGATGTAGGTGGCAAATCGGGTATAATCGGCACATCTTTTTCCCTTTCAGACGGCATTGATGCCGCAAGGACATTTTATGAGCAAAAAACGAGTTCTGACCGGCGTAACCACCACCGGCATCCCGCATCTGGGCAACTACGTCGGTGCCATTCGCCCCGCCGTCCGCGCGGCGCAAAACCCCGATACCGAATCCTTCCTCTTCCTCGCCGATTACCACGGCATCATCAAATGCCACGAGCCGGAGATGATTCACCAATCCACCCAAGCCGTTGCCGCCACTTGGCTTGCCTGCGGACTCGACCCCGAGCGCACCACCTTCTACCGTCAAAGCGACATTCCCGAAGTGATGGAATTGAACTGGATTCTGACCTGCATTACCGCCAAAGGCCTGATGAACCGCGCCCACGCTTACAAAGCCGCAGTACAGGCAAATACCGAAAACGGTCAAGAGGATCCGGATCACGGCGTGGAAATGGGTCTGTACAGCTACCCTATCCTCATGACTGCCGACATTCTCATGTTCAATGCCCATGAAGTTCCAGTCGGTCGCGACCAAATCCAACACGTTGAAATGGCACGCGATATTGCCGGCCGCTTCAACCACCGCTTCCGGGAACTCTTCACACTGCCCGAAGTGAAAATCGACGAAAACGTCGAACTCTTGGTTGGTTTGGACGGACGCAAAATGTCCAAATCCTACGGCAACACCATTCCGCTTTGGGAAAACGACAAAAAAACCCAAAAATCGGTCAACAAAATCATCACCAATATGAAAGAGCCGGGCGAGCCGAAGAAGCCCGACGAAAGCCCTCTGTTTGAAATCTACAAAGCTTTCTCCACGCCGTCTGAAACGGCAGAATTTACGAAAATGCTTGCCGACGGCTTGGCTTGGGGCGAGGCAAAAAAACTTTTGGCGGCGAAAATCAACGCCGAACTCGCCGAACCGCGCGAACGCTACAACGAGCTGACCGCCGACCCTTCGCAAATCGAAGAGATTTTGCAGGCAGGCGCGCAAAAAGCGCGTAAAGAAGCACGCGAATTATTGGGCAAAGTACGTGATGCGGTCGGTATCCGCCCGTTGAAATAAACCCAATGCCGTCCGAACCTCTTAAAGGCTTGCCGGAACAAAACGTCGTCCGGCTGACCGGCAAGCATCCCAACGACTTGGAAGCCGTCGTCGGCAAATGTATGGAAACCGACGGAAAGGGCGCGCCTTCGGGCTGGGCGGCAAACGGCGTGTGCCATACCTTGTTTGCCAAACTGGTGGGCAATATCGCCGAAGACGGCGGCAAACTGACGGATTACCTGATTTCGCATTCCGCCCTGCAACCCTATCAGGCAGGCAAAAGCGGCTATGCCGCCGTGCAGAACGGACGCTATGTGCTGGAAATCGACAGCGAGGGGGCGTTTTATTTCCGCCGCCGCCATTATTGAGGTATTCGGACATCCCGGAATATATTTGGTTTTTTCAAACCCTGCAGGAAAAAGTCCGCACCGTCGGGAAACTCAAAAGGAGGGGGATATGTGTTACAATTTTCCGAACTGTTTTCATAAAATAGTTTTCGGACGTGTTTCAATATGGCATTGATGCCGCCTTATTGTTCGAGAAAAAAAACCTTTATATTTAAATATAATGGGTTTTAACTAAACGGGAAACCGTTTTCTCTCCGGCCGATGGGCAAAATCAGCCGATTGATGGAACACGATCCGATTTTTAAGCAAAACCTTAATCAACAACTCAAGAAGGATAAGACATGAAAAAATTATTGATTGCCGCAATGATGGCGGCTGCCTTGGCAGCTTGTTCGCAAGAAGCCAAACAGGAGGTTAAGGAAGCGGTTCAAGCCGTTGAGTCCGATGTTAAAGACACTGCGGCTTCTGCCGCCGAGTCTGCCGCTTCTGCCGTCGAAGAAGCGAAAGACCAAGTCAAAGATGCTGCGGCTGATGCAAAGGCAAGTGCCGAGGAAGCTGTAACTGAAGCCAAAGAAGCTGTAACTGAAGCAGCTAAAGATACTTTGAACAAAGCTGCCGACGCGACTCAGGAAGCGGCAGACAAAATGAAAGATGCCGCCAAATAATTTGTTGCCTTGGCAAAAATGATGGGATGCCGCCTGCCGGCAACCCAAACGAAACCGCCTGAAGATTTTCAGGCGGTTTTTGAGTTGTATGCCCCTTGTTTTTTACGCCTGCATGACCGTTCCGAGCAGATGTGCCGCGCATATCGGGATGTTGCGGACAGGCAAATGCCGTCTGGACAGGGTTTGGACGGCATTTGTTCCGCAAGGTTCAGACGGCCTCGACTTTAAACGGCATATTGATTTTTTGCCATTGGACGCTTTCATATTCCAATGCGTCGGCAATCAGGGGATGGCGTTCCAGCCATTCCCTGTCAATACGCAGGATGAAGCCGCAGCTTTCCGTATCCGTGCGCAACTGCATATTTTTCGGGAAAGACAGGTCTTGGCGCGAACGGCAGAACAGGGCAGCAAGGCGCAGGGACAAAACGGCATACCACAACATTTCGTTGGTGCCGATGATGCCGCTCATTTTTTTCATATCGCCGCGATGACCGATGACCAGTTGGGCAAGTATGGTCTGTTCTTTGCGTGAGAAACCCGGCATATCGGCGTTTTCGAGGATGTAGGCGGAATGCTTGTGATAGCCGGTGTGGGCGATGTCCAAACCGATTTCGTGCAGCGCGGCGGCGCGTCCGAGATACTGTTGCCACAAGGCAAGCTCTTGAACTGTAACGTTTTTAGCGTGGCAGAGGCTGTCCATAAAGGTTTGCGCGGTCTCGGCGGTGCGTTTCGCCTGATTGAGGCTGACGTGGTAGCGGTGTTGGAACTCGGCAACCGTTTGTCCGCGCATATCTTCGTTTAAACCGCGCCCGATCAAATCGTAAAACACGCCGTCGCGCAGGGCGGCTTCGGTTACGGTCATCCTGTCGAGTTTCATTTCCTCAAACGCCGCCATCATCACGGCAAGTCCGCCGGCAAAAACTTCGATGCGTTCCGGTTTCAGGTTTTCAAATTTGGCTTTTTTGACCGAACCGGCTTCGATGATGCGTTCGGCGAGGGCGCGCATTCCTTTGTAGGTAATGTCCGCCTCTTGGGGCATTTCGGCGGCAAGCACGTCGCGGATGGATTTTGCCGAACCCGATGTGCCGACGGCGAAATCCCAACCTTCGCGCCTCATATTTTTGCTGATGCGCTGGATTTCGTTGCGGGCGGCGGAAATGGCGGCTTGGAAGTCTTTGGCGGTGATTTTGTTTTGGAAGAAGCGCAGGCTGTAGGTAACGCAGCCCAAGGGCAGGCTTTCGGTAATGTCGGGATTCAGCGTCGAGCCGATGACAAATTCTGTCGAACCGCCCCCGATGTCGATAACCAGCATTTTGCCGCCGCCCGGGGGGGGGGTGTGGATCACGCCGGTATAAATCAGCCGCGCCTCTTCGCGCCCGGCGATGATTTCGATGGGGAAACCCAGTGCCGCTTCGGCCTTGGGAAGGAAATCTGCGATGTTTTTGGCAACGCGGAATGTGTTGGTTGCCACGGCGCGCACCTGTTCGGGGCGGAAGCCGCGCAGGCGTTCGCCGAATTTTGCCAGACAGTCCAAAGCCTGTTCTTGGGAGGCGGCACTCAGGTTTTTCTGTTCGTCCAGTCCGGCGGCGAAGCGCACCATCTGTTTGAACGAATCGATAACTTTCAACTGTCCGTTGTTGTTTTCGCAAATCTGGAGGCGGAAACTGTTGGAACCCAAATCGACGGAGGCGAGGACGTTTGCGGGATGGGTGGTCATGGTGGATACCGGTGGGGGAAAAACGCAATGTTACTCTGACGGCGCAGGCGTTGACAATAAATGATGCGGCTGTTTTTGATTCTGCCCACGGATGTTGCCGACGGCATTTTTTGCGCTTATTTGAAATCCTTTTCCACGCTCATGAAAATCTGCATGTTTTTGCGTGTGTAAAAACTTTTCATATTGCTGTCGATTTTCAGGTAGCGGAAATTGAGTTGCGGCGTAAAGCCCTTCCAAGAGATTTTGTCGTGCCACAACGACAGGTTTGCCTGATATTCGTGGTCTTTGCGCGGGAAGCGGTACACAATGGTCCCGGGTGCGTCAAACATCCTGCGGGTGTAGCGCAGGTTTGCCCGCAGACCCAAGCCGCCGTCGAACGTTTTGACCGCGCCGACACGCAAACCCTTGCGGATGGAAGCCTGTTCCGCCTCTTTCGTTATGTTGTGCGACCAGTCCGCACCGCCGTAAAGCAGCCAGTCTTTCGGCGCGGAATACATCAGCGTCGCGCCCGCCAGCGGCATATGGCTGTCGTATCGGGCGGCGGTGCGGTCTTCCTGATAACGCTTCCACATATTGCCCACGTTCAGCGTCAGCCGCCAGTTCGCTCAAGCGTCGGGAGAAATCGGCATTGAAGCCGCCGACGAAATTGTATCGGCTGCCGCCTAAGAGGTTTTGCTCGATAAACGGCACGATGCCGAATGAGCGCGTTACTGAACGGTTTTTATAGCCGAGCGACAGGCGCAGGCTCTGTTCGCTGAAATCTTTGTTATCCTAATAGTGCACGCCGCCGCCGCTGATGTCTCCGTAGAGGAAATGATGCCCGCCCGCATTGATTTCGCGCGACACGCCCAAGCCGTAGCGCAAACCGTGTGCCTTTTGCGGCAGGCTGTCGGCGGTTTTCGTCCAGCTTCTGCCTGCAAATTCAATCGTTTTTTCGGACGAAGCGTTGTTTATAGCGGATTAACAAAAATCAGGACAAGGCGACGAAGCTGCAGACAGTACAGATAGTACGGAACCGATTCACTTGGTGCTTCAGCACCTTAGAGAATCGTTCTCTTTGAGCTAAGGCGAGGCAACGCCGTACTGGTTTTTGTTCATCCACTATAACAGCAACCCTGTCGCCGTCATTCCCGCAAAAGCGGGAATCTAGAAATGAAAAGCAACAGGCATTTATCGGAAATAACTGAAACCGAACAGACTAGATTCCCGCCTGCGCGGGAATGACGGCTGCAGATGCCCGACGGTCTTTATAGCGGATTAACAAAAATCAGGACAAGGCGGCGAAGCTGCAGACAGTACAGATAGTACGGAACCGATTCACTCGGTGCTTCAGCACCTTAGAGAATCGTTCTCTTTTTTGTTCATCCGCTATATTGTGTTGAAACATCGCCCCAAACCTGATATAGTCCGCTCCTGCAACATCATTGAAAATCGTTCTTTTTAATCAGTTAAAACCGAATACGGAGTCGAAAATGAATCCAGCCCCCAAAAAACCTTCTCTTCTCTTCTCTTCTCTTCTCTTCTCTTCTCTTCTCTTCTCTTCTCTTCTCTTCCGCAGCGCAGGCGGCAAGTGAAGACGGCAGCCGCAGCCCGTATTATGTGCAGGCGGATTTAGCCTACGCCGCCGAACGCATTACCCACGATTATCCGCAAGCAACCGGTGCAAACAACACAAGCACAGTAAGCGATTATTTCAGAAACATCCGTACGCATTCCATCCACCCTCGGGTGTCGGTCGGCTACGATTTCGGCGACTGGAGGATAGCGGCAGATTATGCCAGTTACAGAAAATGGAAAGAAAGTAATTATTCTAAAAAAGTTACTGAATTTAAACACCAAAACGGCAACAAACAAGAAGACAAAACAGAACATCAGGGAAACGGCAGCTTCCACGCCACTTCTTCTCTCGGCTTATCCGCCATTTACGATTTCAAACTCAACGATAAATTCAAACCCTATATCGGCGTGCGCGTCGCCTACGGACACGTTAAACATCAGGTTCATTCAGTGGAAAGCAAAACCACGACTGTTACCACTAACAATGGAGGCCCTGTCCCACAAGGTCCGACCCCCAAACCTGCCTATCACGAAAGCCACAGCATCAGCAGCGTGGGTCTTGGTGTCATCGCCGGTGTCGGTTTCGACATCACGCCCAAGCTGACCTTGGACACCGGATACCGTTACCACAACTGGGGACGCTTGGAAAACACCCGCTTCAAAACCCACGAAGTCTCATTGGGCATGCGCTACCACTTCTGATTCCCCGACACCGATGCCGTCTGAACCTTCAGACGGCATTTTTTACACAATTCCCACCGTTTCCCATCATTCCCGATACACCGTAATCTCGAAACCCGTCATTCCCGCGCAGGCGGGAATCCAGACCTGTCCGCACAGAAACTTATCGGATAAAACGGTTTCTTTAGATTTTACGTCCTAGATTCCCACTTCCGTGGGAATGACGGTTCAGTTGCATTCCCGACAACAACGCAATCTCGAAACCCGTCATTCCTGCGCAGGCGGGAATCCAGACCTCCGACGCGGCGGGAATCTATCGGAAATGACTGAAACCCCGAGATTCTAGATTCCCACTTCCGTGGGAATGACGATTCAGTTGCGTTCCGACAACACCGCAATCTCGAAACCCGTCATTCCCGCGCAGGCGGGAATCCAGACCCCTGACGCGGCGGGAATCTATCGGAAATGACTGAAACCCCGAGATTCTAGATTCCCACTTTCGTGGGAATGACGGTTCAGCAAGCGTAGGTCGGATACTTGTATCCGACAAAACCTTTAACATTCCCATCATTGCAATCCATTGCAGCAATGCCCAAAATGTCGAATTCAAGAATCCGACCTACAAAATCATTCCGAGCATAATACTATGAAATACCGTCGTTTTACCGCAATGGCGGCACTTACTTTTTTACGGTTGTAACCAATAAACGGCAGAAGATTTTGACCGATGATGCGGTGCGTTTGGCTTTACGGCAGGCGGTAATGGCGGTGCGCGAACGGTATCCGTTTGAAATTTTGGCATGGGTGTTGATGCCCGACCATCTGCATACCATATGGCGGCTGCCGGACAATGATTCTGCTTATTCGGAACGCTGGCGGCAGATCAAGCGGCACAGCCAATATTTAATCGGCGGCAATCTCAGGCTTTGGCAAAAACGCTTTTGGGAACATACTATCCGCGATGAGGCCGATTTTGCCTGCCATTTTGATTATCTGCATTTCAATCCGGTCAAACATGGCTATGTAGGACAAATTTCCGATTGGGGGTTTTCTACGTTTCACCGTTATGTCAAACAGGGTATTTATCCGCATAATTGGGGTGGCGGCAATGCGGACTTTTCTATTGGATACGATTGAAGTAATGTCGGATTTGAGAATCCGACCTACGGAAAACTGAAAGAGCATCGGCTGCAGGACGGCATTATGCGCAAAGCCTGCCGCAACCGTCCGCTGGCGGAAGTGCAAACCAAACGTAACCGATATTTGTCGAAAACCCGTTATAGTGGATTAAATTTAAATCAGGACAAGGCGACGAAGCCGCAGACAGTACAAATAGTACGGCAAGGCGAGGCAACGCCGTACTGGTTTAAATTTAATCCACTATATGTGGTCGAACAGAGCTTCGGTACGCTGCACCGCAAATTCCGCTACGCCCGGGCAGCCTATTTCGGACTGATTAAAGTGAGTGCGCAAAGCCATCTGAAGGCGATGTGTTTGAACCTGTTGAAAGCCGCCAACAGGCTAAGTGCGCCCGCTGCCGCCTAAAAGGCAGCCCGGATGCCTGATTATCGGGTATCCGGGGAGGATTAAGGGGGTATTTGGGTAAAATTAGGAGGTATCTGGGGCGAAAACAGCTGAAAACCTGTGTTGGGGTTTCGGCTGTCGGGAGGGAAAGGAATTTTGCAAAGGCCTCAAGATATAGTGGATTAAATTTAAATTAGTACGGTAAGACGAGGCAACGCTGTACTGGTTTAAATTTAATCTACTATATTTCCGCCTGCTGCCGCCCGAAAAGCGTGATGCGCTGATGGTGCTGCTGCATAATCCGGACGACGGATAGCCGGTGAAAACGGGAAATGTCCGGGCGGTGTTGTCTGTGCCTGTTTGGACAAGCGTTCTTGAGAGCGGTAAAATCGGAGTTTGCCCGAAAAGGGCAGGGCGATATGCCGTGCTTGGATTTTGTGCGCGGTTTTTCGCGTTGGAAGCAATCATCTCTGTTTGAATATTTAATGCCGTCTGAAACGTCCGGACGCGCCCCCGTTCCCTATGAAAAAACCGACCGATACCCTACCCGTCAATCTGCAACGCCGCCGCCTATTGTGTGCTGCCGGCGCGCTGTTGCTCAGCCCGCTGGCACAAGCCGGCGCGCAACGTGAAGAAACGCTTGCCGACGATGTGGCTTCCGTGATGAGGAGCTCTGTCGGCAGCATAAATCCGCCGAGGCTGGTGTTCGACAATCCGAAAGAGGGCGAGCGTTGGCTGTCCGCGATGTCTGCTCGGTTGGCAAGGTTCGTCCCCGATGAGGAGGAGCGGCGCAGGCTGCTGGTCAATATCCAGTACGAAAGCAGCCGGGCCGGTTTGGATACGCAGATTGTGTTGGGGCTGATTGAGGTGGAAAGCGCGTTCCGCCAGTATGCAATCAGCGGTGTCGGCGCGCGCGGCCTGATGCAGGTTATGCCGTTTTGGAAAAACTACATCGGCAAACCGGCGCACAACCTGTTCGACATCCGCACCAACCTGCGTTACGGCTGTACCATCCTGCGCCATTACCGGAATCTTGAAAAAGGCAACATCGTCCGCGCACTCGCCCGTTTTAACGGTAGCCTCGGCAGCAATAAATATCCGAACGCCGTTTTGGGCGCGTGGCGCAACCGCTGGCAGTGGCGTTGATTTTGAACCCGCGCCGCAACCGAAATACGGCGAATCCTGTATAATCCGAAAATCTGTTCACTGGAAGTTCAGACGGCATTGCAACTGTTGATGCCGTCTGAAAAAATATGATGGCAAGAGATAACCGCATCCAAATGTTTCCGCACGAATGGCGCGCCAGTACGACGCTTTCCGGCGTGTACGCGCTGCGTATGCTGGGTATGTTCCTCGTGCTGCCCGTATTGGCGGTGTATGCCGCCTCGCTGCCCGGCGCGGAAGGCAACAAAACGCTGGTCGGGCTGGCAATGGGCATTTACGGGCTGACGCAGGCTCTGCTGCAACTGCCTTTGGGCATCGCTTCCGACAAGTTCGGGCGCAAGAAAACCATTTATGTCGGGCTGATTGTGTTTGCAGCGGGCAGCTTCCTTGCCGCCGCCGCCGATACGCTGCCCATGCTGGTCGCCGCACGCGCCATACAGGGTGCGGGAGCGGTCAGTGCGGCGGTTACCGCGCTGCTGGCGGATTTGACGCGCGACGGCGTACGTACCCGCGCGATGGCGATGATCGGTTTGAGTATCGGTCTGACGTTTTCGGTCAGCCTCGTCGTTGCCCCTGTGATTGCCGACGCGGTGGGCGTACGCGGCTTGTTTCTGCTGACCGGTATTTTGACCGTTGCCAGTATCGGCGTGGTGGCGTGGATGACTCCCGACCCGGAGGTTTCCAAGCTGCACGAAGATACGCAGGCGCAGCCTTCGCGCATAGGCGAAGTTTTGAAAAACCGTAGGCTGCTGACGCTCGATTTCGGCATTTTCGCCCTGCACGCCGCGCAAATGGCATTGTTTACCGCGCTGCCTTTTGCGATGACGCAGCTCGGTTTGGAAAAAATCCAGCATTGGAAAGTCTATCTGCCCTCGACCATTACGGGCTTGGTGGTGATGGTTCCGCTGATTATCGTCGGCGAGACGCGCAACAAGCTCAAACAGGTTTTTATCTTGGGCATCGCCTGCATCGCGGCGGCACAGCTCGGTTTGCTGTCCGGTATGCGCTCGGTAGGCTTGATTACCGCTTATTTGGTTGTTTACTTTATCGGTTTTAATGTGTTGGAAGCGAGCCTGCCGTCTATGGTTTCCAAAATCGCGCCGTCCGACCTGAAGGGTACGGCGATGGGCGTGTACAACACGATGCAGTCGCTCGGACTGTTTGCCGGCGGCGTGGCAGGCGGTTTGCTGTTTCAAAAATACGGCTTTTCCGGCGTGTTTGCCTTTTGCAGCATATTGATGCTGCTGTGGCTGGTGATTGCCGTTTTATCGCCTGCGCCCAAGCCCGTCAAAAACCTCAGTTACCCTGTCGGCGGCGTGTGGCAGGTCAATCAGGAAGTGTTATACCGCGCCTTGTCGGAGCTTGAGGGTGTGGAAGACATCGGTTTCAGTTTCGACGGGCAGACCGTCTATCTCAAAGTGTTGCAGAAGGGTTTCGATCAGGCTGCCGCTGAAAAAATCATCACAGGAGTTTAAAAAATGTCATTGAACAAAGTTATCCTTATCGGCCGCCTCGGACGCGATCCCGAAGTGCGCTATATGCCCAACGGCGAGGCGGTGTGTAATTTCAGCGTCGCCACCAGCGAAACTTGGAACGACCGCAACGGCCAACGTGTAGAGCGTACTGAGTGGCACAACATCACGATGTACCGCAAACTGGCGGAAATTGCCGGGCAATACCTCAAAAAAGGCGGGCTGGTTTATCTGGAAGGCAGAATCCAAAGCCGCAAATACCAAGGCAAAGACGGCATCGAACGCACCGCTTACGATATTGTCGCCAACGAAATGAAAATGTTGGGCGGGCGCAATGAAAACAGCGGCGGTGCGCCTTACGAGGAAGGTTACGGTCAGAGTCAGGAGGCTTACCAACGCCCCGCACAGCAAAGCCGGCAGCCCGCCTCCGACGCGCCGTCCCATCCCCAAGAAGCACCAGCCGCGCCGCGCCGCCAACCCGTGCCTGCCGCCGCCCCGGTCGAGGATATTGACGACGACATCCCGTTCTGAATTTTACGGCCGGACATCCTCGCAGAGGGAAATCATAAAGGACGGAGAAACCTTAAACCTTACGGGGCAGGGTTTCTCTTTTTTGCATCCGAGCCGGCTTGTTGCCGCCCCTTGCGTTGGGCGGAACGTTGCGATTGCGCCGTTCGGGCGTTTTGAGGCAGTGATGCCTGCCGCACGTCCCCGCTGTTTTCAGACGGCATTTTAAAATTCAGGCGGTGTTTCCAAATAGCGCGAAGCAATAGTCGGGCTTCAGCCGGTTTGTTTGAAATCAAAGGGTTGGAATCAAACGTCAAACGCTTGAACCATCATTGCCCGATGCGGCAAACCGGCATCGTCCGGCAATACGGTTGTTTAAAAATAGGAAAATCAGGATGGAAAACCAAAGGCCGCTCCTAGGCTTCGCGTTGGCACTTTTGGCGGCGATGACGTGGGGAACGCTGCCGATTGCCGTGCGGCAGGTATTGAAGTTTGTCGATGCGCCGACGCTGGTGTGGGTGCGTTTTACCGTGGCGGCGGCGGTATTGTTTGTTTTGCTGGCATTGGGCGGGCGGCTGCCGAAGTGGCGGGATTTTTCTTGGTGCTCATTCAGGCTGCTGCTGCTCGGCGTGGCGGGCATTTCGGCAAACTTTGTGCTGATTGCCCAAGGGCTGCATTATATTTCGCCGACCACGACGCAGGTTTTGTGGCAGATTTCGCCGTTTACGATGATTGTTGTCGGTGTGTTGGTGTTTAAAGACCGGATGACTGCCGCTCAGAAAATCGGCTTGGTTTTGCTGCTTGCCGGTTTGCTTATGTTTTTTAACGATAAATTCGGCGAGTTGTCGGGTTTGGGCGCGTATGCGAAGGGCGTGTTGCTGTGTGCGGCAGGCAGTATGGCATGGGTGTGTTATGCCGTGGCGCAAAAGCTGCTGTCGGCGCAATTCGGGCCGCAACAGATTCTGCTGTTGATTTATGCGGCAAGTGCCGCCGTGTTCCTGCCGTTTGCCGAACTGGCACACATCGGAAGTTTGGACGGTACGTTGGCGTGGGTTTGTTTTGCGTATTGCTGCTTGAATACGTTAATCGGTTACGGCTCGTTCGGCGAGGCGTTGAAACATTGGGAGGCTTCCAAAGTCAGCGCGGTAACAACCTTGCTCCCCGTGTTTACCGTAATATTTTCTTTGCTCGGGCATTATGTGATGCCTGATACTTTTGCCGCGCCGGATATGAACGGTTTGGGTTATGCCGGCGCACTGGTCGTGGTCGGGGGTGCGGTTACGGCGGCGGTGGGGGACAGGCTGTTCAAACGCCGCTAGTTCGCAGGCAACGGAAAATGCCGTCCGAACGAGGTTTCAGACGGCATTTTATTTGAGGGAAAGATTAGCGCGGATGAACCATATCGGCAGGAACGACCAGTTCGTCAAATTCTTCGCCCGTCAGCAAGCCCAACTCAACGGCGGTTTCGCGCAACGATTTGTTGTTTTTGTAGGCGGTTTTGGCGACTTTGGCGGCGTTTTCGTAACCGATTTTGCGGTTTAACGCGGTAACGAGCATCAGGGAATGGTGCAGGAAATAGTCGATTTTTTCCGGTACGGGTTCAATGCCGACGGCGCAGTGTTCGTTGAAGCTGTTGCACGCGTCGCCCAACAGGCGGATGGATTGCAAGAGGTTGTAGGCGATGACGGGCATATAGACGTTCAGCTCGAAATTGCCCGACGCGCCCGCCATACCGATGGTAACGTCGTTGCCGAACACTTGGCAGCACACCATGGTCATCGCTTCGCATTGGGTCGGGTTGACTTTGCCCGGCATGATGGACGAACCCGGCTCGTTTTCGGGGATTTTGATTTCGCCCAAACCGCAGCGCGGGCCGCTTGCCAGCCAGCGGATGTCGTTGGCGATTTTATTCAGGCTTGCCGCCAGCGTTTTCAATGCGCCCGAAGCGGCAACGGCGGCATCGCGTCCGCCCAAGGCTTCAAATTTGTTCGGCGCGCTGACAAACGGCAAGCCGGACAATTCGGCGAGTTTGGCGGCGGCTTTTTCGGCGTATTCGGGATGGCTGTTCAAACCCGTGCCGACCGCCGTACCGCCCAAAGCAAGTTCATACAAGTCTTTAAGCGCGTCGTTCAGACGGCCTAAGCCGTGGTCGAGCTGGGAAACGTAGCCGGAAAATTCTTGGCCTAAAGTCAGCGGCGTCGCGTCCTGCAAGTGGGTGCGGCCGATTTTGACGATAGGGGCGAAGGCTTGGGCTTTTTTGTCCAAGGTGTCGCGCAGGGCTTTTACGGCGGGGATGAGGTGGCGGTTGATTTCAATCGCGGCGGCAACGTGGATAGCGGTCGGGAATGCGTCGTTGGTCGATTGCGCGTGGTTCACATGGTCGTTGGGATGGACGGGCTGATACGCCGCCAAACCCGTACCGGCGATTTCGTTGGCGCGGTTCGCCAGCACTTCGTTCATGTTCATATTGGACTGCGTGCCGGAGCCGGTCTGCCAAACCACTAAAGGAAACTGTCCGTCGAGCTTGCCGTTCAACACATCATCCGCCGCCTGCGTAATCAAATCCGCCTGTTCCGGCTTAATCCTGCCGAGGGAAACATTGGTCGCGGCAGCGGCTTTTTTCACCAACGCCAAAGCATAAATCAGCGGCTGCGGCAGGGTTTCGCCGCCGATTTTGAAATTGTTGCGGCTGCGCTGGGTCTGCGCGCCCCAATAGGCTTCGGACGGGACTTCGACATTGCCCATGGTGTCGTGTTCGGTGCGAGTGTTCATACGTTTCTCCTTTTGAAATGTGAATAAGAGTGATTCGCAAATATTATAATGGAGATTGGTGGAATGAGGAAGCATCAAGGCGGGAGGGCAAAAAAATGCCGTCTGAAAAGCGTTCAGACGGCATTTGTTTAGGAGTGGGGTTACAGCACTGATTTCACTGTATCGACCACATTGTCCACGGTAAAGCCGAATGCTTTGAAGAGTAAATCGGCAGGGGCGGATTCGCCGAAGCGGTTGATGCCGACGACTGCGCCGTTCAGTCCGACGTATTTGTACCAGCCGTCGGCGTGTCCGGCTTCTACGGCGATGCGCGGCAGGCTTTCGGGCAGGACGGCGGCTTGATAGGCGGTGTCTTGGCGGTCGAATACGTTGGTGGACGGCATGGAAACGACGTGCACGGCGATGTTTTGCGCGGCGAGGGCTTTTTGCGCTTCCAAAGCCAGCTCGACTTCGGAACCGGTGGCAATGATGACGGCTTGGGCGTTGCCTTGTGCTTCGCTGATGACGTAGCCGCCGCGTTTGATGTCGTTCAGTTGTTGCTCGCTGCGCGCTTGGAATTTCAGGTTTTGACGGCTGAAAATCAGGCAGGACGGGTGATCGGCGGCTTTGACGGCTTCTGCCCAAGCGACCAAGGATTCGGCGGTGTCGCACGGCCGCCATACGTCCATATTCGGAATCAGGCGCAGGGTGGCGGTTTGCTCAATCGGCTGGTGGGTCGGGCCGTCTTCGCCCAAACCGATGGAATCGTGGGTGAACACAAATACAGGGTTGATTTTCATCAACGCAGCCATACGCAGGGCGTTGCGCTCGTATTCGCTGAACATCAGGAAAGTCGCGCCGAAGGGTTTTACGCCGCCGTGCAATACCAAACCGTTCATAATCGCGCCCATACCGAACTCGCGCACGCCGTAGTGGATGTAGTTGCCGCCTTTGTCGCGGGTAACGGAAACGCTGTTTGACCAGTCGGTCAGGTTGGACGGGGTCAGGTCGGCAGAGCCGCCCACCAGTTCGGGCAGCTCTTTTGCCAAGATTTCGATGCTGTTTTGGCTGGCTTTGCGGGTGGCGATGGTTTCGGCTTTGGCGCACACTTCTTTCAATGCGGCTTGAACGTATTCATCGAAATTGTCCGGCAGCTTTTTATCCATACGGCGCACAAATTCTGCGGCTTCGGCAGGATATTTGGCTTGATATTGCGCGAACAGTTCGTTCCAGTCGGCTTCCAGTTTCGCGCCTTGTTCTTTGGCATTCCACGCATCGTAAATTTCTTGCGGGATTTCAAAGGCGGGGTAAGTCCAGCCCAAATGTTTGCGCGTGGCTTCGATTTCGTCCGCGCCCAAAGGTGCGCCGTGGGTTTTGTGGCTGCCTTCTTTGTTGGCACTGCCTTTGCCGATTAAGGTTTTGCAGCAGATGATGGACGGTTTGCCGGTTTCGGCACGTGCGGCTTCGATGGCGGCTTGAATGGCGGCGGTGTCATGACCGTTTACATTGGGAACGACGTGCCAGCCGTAGCTTTCAAAGCGTTGCGGGATGTTTTCGGTAAACCAGCCGTCCACTTTACCATCAATGGAAATATTGTTGTCATCATACAAAACAATCAGTTTGCCCAAGCCCAAGGTGCCGGCGAGCGAACAGGCTTCGTGCGATACGCCTTCCATCAGACAGCCGTCGCCCATGAAGACGTAGGTGTAATGATCGACGATGTTCAAACCATCTTTATTAAATTCGGCGGCAAGGATTTTTTCGGCTAATGCCATGCCCACCGCGTTGGCAATCCCTTGCCCCAACGGGCCGGTCGTGGTTTCCACGCCGTCGGTATAGCCGTATTCGGGATGGCCGGGGGTTTTGCTGTGCAGTTGGCGGAAGTTTTTCAAGTCTTCAATGCTCAGATTGTAGCCGGTCAGGTGCAGCAGGCTGTACAACAGCATAGACGCGTGGCCGTTGGAGAGGACGAAGCGGTCGCGGTTGTAGAATTTGGGGTTGGCGGGATTGTGATTGAGGAATTTCGTCCACAATGTTTCCGCCATTTCCGCCATACCCATAGGCGCGCCGGGGTGGCCGGAATTGGCTTTTTGAACGGCATCGGCCGAGAGGAAGCGGATTGCGTTTGCCAGTTGAGACATTTTGTATTTTCCTTGCTGGTGTTTCGGATAAGTGGATAATCGGAAAGCGTTGATTATCGCCCGATTCGCTTATGCTTTCAAGAAAAGGGCGGACGCGGGGGAAGGCGGCGGCAGGAGACCGGTGGGGAAGGATTTTCGATTTGCGGGCGAAGCCTGCCATTATTCCTTTTGAAATAAAAAGTTATAGATTGTGTGCCGGATTGTCGATAGCGTTTGTTTATGAGCTTGCACCGTCGGTTCTGCCGATATGGGGGTGTCGGTTTTTTTAGTCTTTTTTTTTAACCGTATTCGGATTTTGTTCGGGCGGTAAGGTAAAATCCAGGCGTTTTGATGCGGATGGGAAATGTATCCGCCCCATACATCCGGACGGCGCATAAAGTTGTACAATAGCGGAAATATATTTTGGGAAAAACGGATTTTCTCAAAACTTGAAACACAACGCCTTAAAAAACAAGAAAAATGACGTCTGAAAAGCAAACGGCGGCGGTAACGGGCAAACCATCAATCAAAAATCTAAGGAATGCAGAATGACCACGGAAAACCAAGCCGGCAGTCCGGCATCCGGAATCGGCACGTCCGAACAAACAAAAGCCGCGCCGAAAGCAAAAAAAACATTCGATCCGCGAGCCAGCGTGATTCAAATCCATCCCGAAGGCGAACGCATCCATCCGAAAAAGGCGGAAGGACGGTTCGCCAAACTCCGTATCGCCGCCGTATTGGCGACGCAGTTTGTGTTTTACGTCATTCCGTGGTTCAACTGGAGCGGCAGGCAGGCCGTCGTTTTCAATATCCCCGAACGGCATTTCTTCATTTTCGGATTGTCGTTGGGGGTGGGCGATTTGATTTACCTTGCCTTGCTGCTGATGATTTGCGCCTTCGGGCTGTTTTGGTGGACGACGATTGCTGGGCGACTGTGGTGCGGCTATTCCTGCCCGCAAACGGTTTACACCGAAATTATGCTGTGGATCGACAACCTGGTCGAAGGCGATAGAAACAAACGGCTGAAACTGGAAAAATCGCCGTGGAATTTCACTAAAATCCGCATCAAAGCCACCAAATACCTGCTGATTTTCCTTGTCTGCGCGTGGACGGGCATCACGTTTGCAGGCTGGTTTGTCCCTATCCGCCAGTTCGTTCCCGATTTATTCACTGGAGCAGCAGGCGGCGGCGCGATGTTTGCCACAGCGTTTTACGGCTTTATGACCTTCTTCTTCGCCCACATTATGCGCGAAAAAGTATGCCTGCATATGTGTCCGTATGCACGTTTCCAAAGCGCGATGTTCGACAAGGACACGCTGATTGTTTCTTATGACGCGGAACGCGGCGAACCGCGCGGCGCGCGCAAGAAAACGGTCAATAAGGAAGAGGCGGGTTTGGGCGACTGCATCAACTGTGCGATGTGCGTCCAAGTCTGCCCCGTCGGCATCGACATCCGCAACGGTCTGCAATACCAATGTATCGGCTGCGCCGCCTGTATCGACGCGTGCGATGAGATTATGGACAAAATGGGCTATCCGCGCGGATTAATCCGTTATACGACCGAAAGCGCGTTGGAACACGAATATTCCGAAAAAGACATTAAAAAACGGCTGCTCAGACCGCGCGTGGCAGGTTACGGCGCGGTGTTGGCAGTGGTTATCGCCGCCTTTTTGGTCGGTTTGTCCACGCGCAAAATGGTCGAAGTCGATATTTTGAAAGACCGTGGCGTACTGGTGCGCGAAAACGCCAAAGGCTGGCTGGAAAACGCATACAGCCTGCGTATCATCAACAACAGCGAAAAAGAACAGCTGATTACCGCAAGTGTCAAAGGCTTTGACGAAATCGCCCTGACCGGGCTGCCCGAAGGCGGTATCAAGGTTGCCCCGCGCGAAACGGTAACCCTTCCCGTCCAAGTGTCCACCATTCCGGAATACGCGGACAAAGGCAGCCACCCTATCGAATTTACCTTCCAATACCGCGAAAGCGGCGCGCCCGACGGCAAGCCGGTCGTCTTGGAAGAAGATGCAACCTTTATCGGAGAATAACCGTGTCTCAAAACACTCCAATCAAACCTTGGTACAAACACGTCTGGCCGTGGATCTTGATGGCGGGGCCGATTTTTGTCGTCATCGCCAGCGTCGCTATGTTTTTTGTCGCGCAGCAGCACGCGACAGATTTGGTTACGGACGATTATTATAAAGACGGCAAACATATCGACATCCAGCTTCATCGGGATGAAGAAGCCGTCAGACGGCATATCGGGGTGCAGGTTCTCATTTCCCCCGATATGAATGCGGCAAAAGTGTTTGTCGGCGGCGAGTTTGACGGCAAACAGCCTTTGAACCTGCTGCTGATGCACCCGACCCGCAAGGCGGACGATCAAACCGTCGCCCTCAAGCCCGTCGGCAGCGCGCAGAACGGCAGGGCGGAATATGAGGCGGTGTTCAAAACCCTTTCGCCGACCAACCACTGGTATGTGCGCGTGGAGGACGCGGCAGGCGTGTGGCGCGTCGAGAACAAATGGATTACCAGCCAAGGCAATGCGGTGGATCTGACCCCGATGGATAAACTTTTCAATAATGCCGGAAGCAAATAAAAAAGCCGTGTTTTCATTGCATTGGTTTGCCAGATGCAATGTCGGGCAGGCATTGTTTGATTATTCGGCGTGATGGTCTGATTTATCGGACGAAAATAAATGTATCTTATCCCGTTTATTTTTTAACACCATTCCGAAATGCAGCCTGAAAAATGCCGTCTGAAGGGCTTCAGACGGCATTTGTGTTGTATGCCCGACACAATGCGGAAGGCGTTTTGTTTACATAAAAACGTTTTTATTTCTCTCCGTTTTTTCGACACTATTCCGAAACGCAGCCTGAAAAATGCCGTCTGAAAGGCTTCAGACGGCATTTTGTTTGCAAATCAAATCCTACCTGATGTCAGCGTCCGAGCGTTGCAACAGGTTCGCTCCCCGTCAGCAGATATTGTATCGTCTCGCGGACGGTGCGGATGGCATTGCCGAAGGGCAGCGGGTCTTTACCTCTGAAGAACAGGCCTTTATCTACTTCTCCACGGAATGCGGCGGCAAGCTGGATATCAATGCAGAATTGTCCGGCTTTGGAAAGCCCGTCGCGCAGACCGCAACTGGTTAGGCAGTTTAAACCTTGGGTACAGCGGCGCGGGTCGGCTTTGGCGTTTGTCTGAAGTTTGCTTTCACGCTTGATGTAGCTGTCTAGGAATTTGGTGCGGACACCGCGCGCCGGCAAACCGGCAACAGACATAAATTCGACTACTTTTTCAGTTTCCGCACCGGCGAGCGTTTTTTTGAAGTTAAGGTGTGCATCTCCTTCTTCGGTAACGGCAAAAGCCGTACCGATTTGAACGGCGGATGCTCCCCAGTTCTTTAGGGCGGTTTTGACTTTTTCAAAATTTGCCATGCCTCCCGCAAGAATAAGCGGGATTTTTTCGCTTTCCAGCCCTAAACTTTTGAAAACTTCAAACGTTTCCTCAATCACGCGTTTGAAGTCGAACTTGGCATCGTTTACGCCTTCAACGGTTGATGCACCCAAATGTCCGGCCGCGTGGGCAGGATGTTCGACTACAATCGCATCGGGCAATATGCCTTTTTTCATCCAACGTTTCAAGACGATATTAATACCGCGCGATTCGGACAGAATCGGCAGCAGCGCGACATCTTTATGATAGCCCTCGGTCATTTCCGGCAGGTCTAAAGGCAGACCGGCACCCATTACAACCGCATCCGCCCCTGATTCGCAAGCCTGGCGGACATACGCGGCGTGGTCTTTGACCGCCTTCATCACGTTGACCGCAATCAGTCCTTTTCCCTCTGAAGCGCTTTTGGCTTTTTGGATTTCCCTGTCTAATGCGGTACAGTTCAAAGATGTATATTTCTCTTCACTCGGATTGATTTGTGATTCGGCGAGTAGGTCTTCGTGAAGGTGGCGCAAATCCACACTGGCAATCGTTCCGATACCGTTTTCACGTGCCACCGCGCTGGATAAACCCGATGCGGAAACACCGACCCCCATACCGCCTTGCACGATGGGGGTAAGGGATTTTCCACGAATAACCAAAGGGTCAAAAATATTCTGCATCAGTTTCTCCGAGTGTACGAATCAGTCAGGCTCATGAAAAATGGTTCTAACTGTTTTAGAACTATTGCTCAAATTTGGTATTATACTCTAAATATCGCGGCGGTAAACAAGAAAGCAGCCGGAGCTTCGGGCATATTCTGTTACGCCTGTTTCAATCGGGAGAGAAAATATTATAGTGAATTAACAAAAATCAGGACAAGGCGACGAAGCCGCAGACAGTACAAATAGTACGGAAAGGCGAGGCAACGCCGTACTGGTTTAAAGTTAATCCACTATAAATTTGATGATGGCATAAAAAAGCCCTAGTCAGTTGCTGTCAAAGGGGATTGTTAAGAAAAGTAATGCCACGTTGATGGGGTGCAATATATCAGGCGTTTCAATCGGGTAAAATGTTGGACGGACACCGCATCCGGTTACGTGATATCGGTTTGCACGGCAAAGGTTTGAATATGATTCGATTACGTCTGAGAGTCTGATGAAGGGGGGTAAAGATATGGTAACGAGTTGTCGAGGTAATAAGAAATCCCCGAGGGATAATCTCAGGGATTGGGAATTTGGCACGCCCACGGGGAATCGAACCCCGGTTACCGCCGTGAAAGGGCGATGTCCTAACCGCTAGACGATGGGCGCATATTGTATTTTCTTACTGGCGCACCCGGAGCGATTCGAACGCCCGACCCTCTGGTTCGTAGCCAGATACTCTATCCAACTGAGCTACGGGTGCACTGCAAGAAAGATTTGAATTTTAGGGTAATCATCGGATTCTGTCAATTGTTTTGTTGGATGAAATGCCTTAAAAGTGTAAAATATCGGTTTGTTGTTTGAATTTAAAGAGAATAAAATGATTGTTGCTTCCCGCTGGCCCTTGCTGGAAAAGGTATTTTTACGGTTTGGAATGCCTGTTGCCGTGGTCGATTTGGAATCGACGGGCGGCAATCTGTATGAAGACAGGGTAACCGAAGTGGCTTTGGTCAAGTTTGAGCAGGGAAGGGTGGTGAGGCATGAGTGGTTGGTTAATCCTCAAAAACCGATTCCGCAGTTTGTGGCGGGGCTGACGGGGATTTCAGACGGCATGGTTGCCGATGCGCCTGTTTTTGCAGAGATTGCCGGCGAGTTGTTTTCGGTATTGAAGGGTTGTGTGCTGGTTGCACATAACAGCCGTTTCGACTATACGTTTTTAAAGCATGAGTTTCATCGTGCGGGCATCGGGTTTTCATCGCCTGCTTTGTGCAGTGTGCAACTGTCCCGGTGTCTGTATCCGCAATTTTACAAGCACAGCCTGGACAGTATCATCGAAAGGTTGGGGATTGTTGTAGAAGACAGGCATCGTGCGATGGCGGATGTGTCGGCATTGTGTGATTATTTGGAATACAGTTTGTCGGAACATGGGGTTGAGGCATGGATCAGGCAGTGTTTCCGTTTGATGAATCCGAAACCGCTGCCTGCCGCGCTGCCCGAACGGTTGAGGGAACAGTTGTACGGTTTGCCTGACGGTATGGGGGTGCTGGCTTGTTTCGACGGCGGAGGGAAAGTAAATTACATCGGTACGTTTGAACGGGTATATAGCGAGGTTTCGGCTTTATTGGATTCCGGAAAAGCCCCGTTTGATTGGTGCAATACGGAGGAAGTCCGTTTTTTTCCTGCATTGGGCAGCCTGCATGCATATAAGATTAAAGCGGAATTGGTCGGACGTTATCATTCGGGTTGTTATGTATCTGCCAAAAATCTGCTTAAAACATTTACGACCGTCAGGTTTGAAAAAGGTTCAGACGGCATGTTGAATGCGAAAACAGCGGCTTTGAAAAACGGTGTGACGGATAATCCGCCTACCGGATTATTTGCCAATAAAAAGGCGGCGAGACGGGCTTTGTCGTCGTGGGCGGAAACATACGGATTGTGTCCTGCCTCAGCCGGTATCCTTCCGGACGGTTATGCAGAGGATGAGCCTTGTCCCGTATATGTTTCAGGCCGATGCGATAAGGCGTGCGGCCGTTCTGACGAACAGGTTTTGGCGTTTGCACACAAGTTGCCTATTTTGGATTGGGGAAAAATGCATGAGGTAGAAATTACCGAAACTGATCCTTTAACGGGGGAAAAAGTTGTTCTGCATGGAATGGGCGGCGCATTGGAAATGGGTGACGGGCTTTGGTATTTCGATAAAGATTTACCGGATGCGTTTAAGGCGAAGTTTAAAACGGACAGGAAAAATATTAAGGAAATCGGTTAAATCGATACCGGTTGATGAAAGCCGGTAAGTATGTAAACAGCCGTTCGTATTGATTGCCTAATCGGTTTGGGTTGGAATGTGTTGCCGTTTGCAGGTAATGTGTCCGAAGATGCCGTCTGAATTTTTTCAGACGGCATTTTTGCCGACGCGGTTTTCGTGCCGTGTCGGTTTGACCGTCCATCCGAAGGCATCGGACAAGCAGGGTGGTTTTTAGAAGCCGTTTTCCATCATGATTTGACCGGGAATGCGGTTGCGGTGCATGGCGTAACCCATGTCAAGCAGCGTTTGGAAAGTATCTTTGACCATTTCCGGGTTGCCGCAAATCATAAACCGTGTGGATTCCGGGGTGAACTTGGTATGCAGCGCCTGTTCGATGCTGCTGTTTTTTAAGAGTTCCGGAATGCGTTTTCCGCTTAAGCCCGAGGGGTTGGCGGCACGGGTGGTAACAGGGACGAAATGGAACGAGTGTCTGTATTCGCCTACCAGGGGATGTTCGGACAATGCGGCGAGCCGGTCGTTGAAAATCAATTCTTCGGGAAAAGATACGGAATGTATCAGGTTGACGGTATCGAAACGCTGTCGGATTTCAGGTTGTTCGAGAATGGAAAGGAAGGGGGCGATGCCGGAGCCGGTGCAGAGCATCACCAAATCCTTGCCGTCGGGGAAGCGTTCGGGCAGGAGGAAGCCGGTGGCATTTTTATCGAGCAGGATGGTGTCGCCCTGTTGCATTTTGGCGAAACGGGCCGACATGGGGCCGTCTTGGATGAGTACGGCAAAATATTCGAGCGTGTCTGCATATTCTGCGGAAACGATGGAGTAGGCACGCCAAATAAAGCCTTCCCCTTCGTAGAAACCGAGTCGGGAGAACTGTCCGGCTTTAAAACGGTAGGATTCGGGACGGCTGATGGCGAAAGTGATGAGTTTCGGCGTGTGGTGTTTGACCCACAAAATCTTTTCTTCAGTGAATTTTGCTTCGGGCGAGGCTGCCATGTTGTTGTCCTTGAGTGTGTTTGTCGGGATTATAGCCAATTTGGGTGTTTTTTTCCGCATTGACGATCTGTATTTAAATTCGGATATTTTTCAATACAATATTATCGTTTTTTGAAATAAACGGTAAGGAGCAGTTTGTTTTTTGTCAAAATGGGAATACAATCCCATCTATAAATTTAATTGAGAATTACTTTTTTTCAATTAATATAAAAAATCAAAACAGTTGTGAGGGCCTTTGGACGATTTGCACACTTGCATATTACAGAGGTCTCTATGAATCAAAATCATTTTTCACTTAAAATTCTGACCGTTATGCTGTTATCGGCTTACGGTGGTTCTTTTGCAGACGGTGTTGTGCCTGTTTCAGACGGCAATACCGTCAGTTTGGATACGGTCAATGTACGCGGCTCTCATGCTCTGTCGGGCAAGACCGAGAAGACCCGTTCTTATACGATAGATCGGATGTCCACCGCCACAGGTATGAGGATTGCGGGCAAGGATACGCCGCAGTCGGTCAGCGTCATCACGCGCAGCCGCCTTGACGATAAGGCGGTGCATACGCTTGAAGAGGCAATGAAAAACACGACGGGTGTCAACGTTGTGCGCGATTCAGGCTTGCAGACGCGGTTTTTGTCACGCGGTTTCTATATTGATCAGATTGGTGAAGACGGTATTACCGTCAATGTTGCAGGCCGTTCGGGATATACGGCGAAAATCGACGTGTCTCCGAGTACCGATTTGGCGGTTTATGACCATATTGAAGTTGTACGGGGTGCAACGGGGTTGACCCAATCCAATTCAGAGCCGGGTGGAACCGTCAATTTGATCCGTAAGCGACCTACCGCTTCTTTCAAACATACCGGAGAGCTGACCGCCGACCATCGCGGCAGCCGGCGTGCAGTGTTGGATGTTTCAGGCAGCCTGAATAAGGCGAATACCTTACGCGGAAGGTTGGTGGGTGCGGAAGAGTATAAAAAATCGTTTAAAGACCGCGTTTGGGGCAGGAAACATATGGTTTACGGCATTGCCGAAGCCGATGCGGGCGACAGCAGTGTGCTTACTTTGGGCGGCATGTATCAGAAGAGTAGGGAGGTTCCTGATTTTTCGGGCATTATTTTGTCCTGTGAAAATCAGAAAACTGCCCCGTTCAGTTCAACGCCTGCCTGCAACCGGCCTTTGCAACTGCCGCGCAACACTTATTTGGGGGAGGATTGGTCGCGGTTGAGTGCTGACAAATACAACCTTTTCTCAGGTTTCAAACATGTGTTTGACAACGGTTGGCAGCTCAATGCCGAAGTGTCTTATACCAAGAATGAATCCGATGCGAAGGTGGGGCAGTTTTTTCTGAAAAACGAACATGCGGCGGGTTTGTCAGATGAGGATGCGGTAGGCTTTTTGACCGAAAAAAACGAAGTCATCCCGTTCGAGCCGAAAGATAAGGCATTGGAGAAACTGAAAGCATATCGTGACGAAACCGCCAAGGAATACCGTGAGCGCAAAGACGATTTTGTTAAAAACCGTTTCGATAATACTGCTTTCGAGCAGTACCGCAGCCGCCGTGCCGCAGAACGCAAAGCCGGTTTTGACGAGTGTATGAGTGCCCCTTTTGCGCTGGACTTTATCTGTCAAGGTTCTTGGGGGGATCCGGGTGTTGATGCCGACAAGTCGGAATTTGTCGATAAAGCCCTTGCGAAGGAAGGCATCTTTAATAATGCGGCACAACGTTTTCCAAACAGCCTGTATGACTCTTCCTTTAATCGGAAGGCTACCGCCAACCGACGATACAGTTATATGCCGTTGCGGCATACCAAAGACGACCGCCAATGGGGAATTAAACTTGACCTGACCGGCACATATGGGCTGTTCGGGCGGGAGCATGATTTCTTTGTCGGCTATGCCTACGGCGATGAAAAGATACGTTCCGAATATCTGGAAATCTACGAACGCCGCCACAGAGTACGTCCGAATACAGGGGCAACGCACGGCGTGTATGCGGGAAGTTGTCAGGGGAGCCGGACGGTGATTTGTCTTCTCCTTTGGTCAGGGGGCATAAAGAACCCGATTGGCAGGCGTACGATGAAAAAGGCAACCGTACCGTTTATGCCGAAGAATGCAGGAATGCCAAGAAAATAAAAACCGAGCCCAAGCTCGATGCCGAAGGCAAGCAGGTGTATTACTATGACGAATACAGCGGCAGCCGGACGCCAGTATATGTCGATGTATATGAGCTGGACGAAAAAGGCAACAAGATTCAGGAGACCAATCCCGACGGCTCGCCTGTCTTTACCGGTTTTTCCGGTACGGTGCCGGTTTGGAAAACTGTTAAAGTGGCCGATGACCATGTTCCTGCGCTGTATAACTACGCCAAATACCTCAACACCAACAAAACCCATTCGCTGACTGCCAGCACGCGTTTCAACGTAACCGGCCGACTGCACCTTTTGGGCGGGCTGCACTACACGCGCTATGAAACCTCGCAAACCAAAGATATGCCTGTCCGCTATGGGCAGCCGGCAAGCGATTTTCAGACGGCATCGAGCATTAAGGCGGATCAGGACCATTATACGGCCAAGATGCAAGGTCATAAATTGACGCCCTATGCAGGCATTACCTATGATTTGACACCGCAACAGAGTATTTACGGAAGTTATACCAAAATCTTCAAACAGCAGGATAATGTCGATGTCAGTGCCAAAACCGTTTTACCGCCTTTGGTCGGCACAAACTATGAGGTAGGCTGGAAAGGCGCGTTCTTGCAAGGACGGCTGAATGCTTCGTTCGCATTGTTTTACCTCGAACAGAAAAACCGCACGGTCGTCGATTTTGGCTATGTTCCCGGAGCAGGCGGCAAGCAGGGGTCGTTCCAAACCGTTGCCAAACCGATAGGCAAAGTGGTCAGCAGGGGTGCGGAATTCGAGTTGTCGGGTGAGTTGAACGAAGATTGGAAAGTCTTTGCGGGTTACACCTACAACAAGAGCCGCTACAAAAACGCCGCCGAAGTCAACGCCGAACGCCTCGCCAAAAACACAGGCGCAGACCCGTACAACTTCAGCAATTTCACACCCGTGCACATATTCCGTTTCGGAACGAGCTTCCATATACCGAATACGGGGCTGACCGTCGGCGGCGGCGTGTCCGCACAAAGCGGCACAAGCAGTCTGTATAACATCAGGCAGGGCGGCTACGGGCTGATAGACGGTTTCGTCCGTTACGAATTGGGCAAACACGCTAAATTGAGCCTCATCGGTACGAACTTAAACGGACGCACTTATTTTGAGAACAACTACAACCGTACGCGCGGCGCAAACAACTTCTATGGAGAGCCGCGCACTGTCAGCATGAAACTGGATTGGCAGTTTTAATTGGAAACCGTAGTTTTGCGGATGCCGTCTGAAACAGGGTATGTTTCAGACGGCATTTTTATGGAGGCAGGTCTATCGGGGCGTATATAGTGGATTAACAAAAATCAGGACAAGGCGACGAAGCCGCAGACAGTACAAATAGTACGGCAAGGCGAGGCAACGCCGTACTGGTTTAAATTTAATCCACTATATTTGGAATTTGCCCGATGCCGGCAGTAGAATATCCTTTTTATCCTCAGCAGAGCCGATGTCTTCACGCAAAATCATCCACATCGACATGGACGCATTCTACGCATCGGTAGAGCTGCGCGAACAGCCGCATTTGAAAGGGCGGCCGGTGGTCGTCGCGTGGGAGGGCGCGCGTTCGGTGATTTGCGCCGCATCGTATGAGGCACGGCAGTTCGGGCTGCATTCCGCGATGTCGGTGGCAACGGCGAAAAGGCTGTGTCCGCAAGCGGTGTATGTGCCGCCGCATTTCGATTTGTATCGTCAGGTTTCCGCGCAGATTCATGCCGTATTCAGGCGTTATACCGATTTAATCGAACCCCTGTCGCTGGACGAAGCCTATCTTGACGTTACCCGTAATTTCAAAAACATCCCTTACGCCAGCGAAGTTGCCAAAGAAATCCGTGCCGCCATTTTTGCGGAAACGGGTTTGACCGCATCCGCGGGCATCGCGCCGAACAAATTTCTGGCGAAAATCGCGTCGGACTGGCGCAAGCCGAACGGGCAGTTTGTGTTGCCGCCGCACAAAGTCATGGCATTTTTGGAAACCCTGCCTTTGGGCAAAATCCCCGGAGTGGGCAAGGTAACGCTGAAAAAAATGCAGTCGCTGGGTATGCAGACGGCGGGTGATTTGCGCCGTTTCGAGCGCGGCGAGCTCTTAAACCATTTCGGACGCTACGGCTACCGCCTCTATGATTTGGCGCGCGGTACGGACGAACGCCCCGTCAAAGCCGAACGCGAACGTCTCCAAATCTCCACAGAAATCACCCTGCCCGAAGACCTGCCGCTCGAGCAGGCTGCCGGACACTTGCCCCATCTTGCCGAAGACTTGTGGCGGCAAATCACGCGTAAAAACGTCGAAGCCCAAAGTGTAACGCTCAAGCTGAAGACCTACGATTTCCGCATCATCACGCGCACGCTGACTTATTCCTCCGTATTGCCCGACTGCACAGCTCTGCTGCAGGCTGCGCAAATGTTGATGGCGCGCGTCCCGCCGCAGACGGAAGACGCGTTCCGCCTCATCGGTATCGGCGTGGGGCATCTTGTGCCGAAAAACCAGCAGCAGGATTTGTGGGCGTAAACCGCTTTACGCGCGCCGTCCAAAAAATATGCCGTCTGAAGCCTTCAGACGGCATTGCGGCTCCGGTTTAATCCGCCGCGCCGCTTTTTTTTAGGTTGTCGAGCCTTCCGATTATATCGGCAAGGTTGCGTCTGCCTTCTTCTTTGCTGACAATCGGCTCGCCGCCTTTGCGACCCAGGATTTTCAAATCTTCCTGCGGCATTTCGTCTATGAATCGGCTGGGTTCGGGGAACTGCCATGTGCCTTGTTTTTTGCGTTTGACGCAGTGGGTCAGTGTGAGTTGGCGTTTGGCGCGGGTGATGCCGACGTACATCAGGCGGCGTTCTTCTTCGACGTTGCCTTCTTCGATGCTGTCGTTGTGCGGCAAAACGCCTTCTTCGCAACCGACAAGGAAAACATACGGATACTCCAAACCTTTGGCGGCGTGTAGCGTGGATAGCGAGACGGCATCGGTTTCTTCTTCGTCTTTTCCTTCCAAAAGCGTCATCAAGGCGACGGTTTGGGCGAGTTCGATGATGTTTTTGCCGTCTTCCCCGCCTTTTCGCGCAAACCATGATACCAAATCGCCGACGTTGCGCCATTTGATTTCGCCAGCTTTGCCTTCTTCACTGGCAAGCAGGTGGTTTTCATAGTCGATTTCTTCGAGCAGGCTGTTGATGAACTCGCCCGCTTCGCCGGTTTCGGCTTTGGCACGGTAACTGCCGAACATATCCATAAAGGCTTGCAGGTGTTGGCGGTTGGTATTGTTCAGCGTGGCGAGGGCTTCTTCGTTTTGCGCGGCTTCATACAGGCTGCATTCGTGTTCGTGCGCGTAAGTGTTGAGCTTGCCCAGCGTTACATCGCCGATGCCGCGTTTGGGCGTGGTAACGGCACGCAGAAAGGCGGGATCGTCGTTGGGGTTGGCAAGCAGCCGCACATAAGACAACACGTCTTTGATTTCGGCTTTGTCGAAAAAGCTTTGTCCGCCGGAGAGACGGTAGGGGATGCGCGCGCCGCGCAATGCTTCCTCGAAAATCCTCGCCTGATGCTTTCCGCGGTATAACACGGCGAAATCGGCATATTGGGTTTTGTCGCCGCCGATGAGTTTTTGTTTGACGATTTGGCTGACGACCCAGTCGGCTTCGTGCTGCTCGTTTTGGCAGGCAACGACTTTGACGGGCTCGCCTTCGCCCAATTTCGACCAAAGTTTTTTGGTGAACAGCTTGGGGTTGTTCTCGATGACTTTGTTGGCGATTTTGAGAATCCGCGCGGTGGAGCGGTAGTTTTGCTCCAGTTTGATGACCTTCATCTGCGGATAGTTTTCCTGCATTTTGCGCAGGTTTTCCATGTTCGCGCCGCGCCATGCGTAGATGGACTGGTCGTCGTCGCCGACGGCGGTAAACATACCTTCCGCGCCGGTCAGAAGTTTCATCAACGTAAATTGGCAGGTATTCGTATCTTGGCATTCGTCAACCAGCAGATAACGCAGCCGCCGCTGCCATTTGTTGCGCACTTCGCTGTTTTGCTGCAACAGCACGGCAGGCAGGCGGATCAAGTCGTCGAAGTCCACTGCCTGATAGCTTTGTAAGGTTTCCTGATAGCTCGCATACACGCGTGCGGTTTGTTGTTCCCAAATGTTCGATGCCGTCTGAACGACATCTTCAGGCGTTTTTAAATCGTTTTTCCACAAGGAAATCTGGTGCTGCGCCTTGAATACGGCTTCTTTGCCCGTACCGCCTAAGAGTTCGCCGATGATTTTCGCGCTGTCGGTAGAATCGAGAATGGAGAAGTTTTTTTTGTAACCGATATGGTTCGCCTCTTCGCGCAGAATCTTCATGCCCAAAGAGTGGAACGTGCAAATCGTCAGCCCGCGCGTTTGCGGTTTGGGCAGCATTTTGGCAACGCGCTCCTGCATTTCCGCAGCGGCTTTGTTGGTAAAGGTAATTGCGGCAACGGTATGCGGCAGGTAGCCGACATTGACAATCAAATGCTTAATTTTTTGAGTAATCACGCCGGTTTTGCCGCTGCCTGCACCGGCAAGGACGAGCAGTGGGCCGCCGAGGTAGCGGACGGCTTCGAGCTGTTGGGGATTGAGTTTCATCATGTTTTGATGCCGTCTGAAATCAGTCTGCGCCGCTTTCGAGACAGTCGAGTGCCGCACGGAGGGCGGATACGCCGATTTGCCCCGGCGCGGAGTTTTGCGTTCCCGAACCGAACGTGATGCTTGAGCCGAACACCTGTCCGGCAAGGCGGCTGACCGCACCCGTCTGCCCCATCGACATCGTAACAACCGGTTTGGCGGCAAGCCGTTTCGCTTCGAGCGTGGCGGAAAGCAAAGTCAGCACATCTTCCGCGCTTTGCGGCATCACCGCAATTTTGCAGATGTCCGCGCCGCAGTCCTCCATCTGTTTCAGACGGCATACGATTTCTTCTTGCGGCGGCGTGCGGTGAAACTCATGATTGCAGAGCAGGGCGGCGATGCCGTTTTTTTGAGCATTTGCCACGGCGCGCCGGACGGCGGTTTCGCCGGCAAACAGCTCGATGTCGATGATGTCGGGCAGGCGGCTTTCGATCAGCGCGTCGAGCAGTTCAAAATAATAACCGTCCGAACACGGGAACGAGCCGCCTTCGCCATGCCGTCTGAACGTAAACAGCAGCGGCTTGTCGGGCAGCGCGTCGCGGACGGTCTGCGTGTGGCGCAATACTTCGCCGATGCTGCCCGCGCATTCCAAAAAATCGGCGCGGAACTCGACGATATCGAAGGGCAGGTTTTTGATTTGGTCAAGTACGGCGGAAAGTACGGCGGCATCGCGGGCGACAAGCGGCACGGCGATTTTGGTGCGTCCGCTTCCGATAACGGTATTTTTGACAACAAGGCAGGAACACATAAAACAGGCACATACAGAAAAAACAGCCGCCATTATAACAAAGCCGGCCGCCTTTTAGACGGCATCCAGATTCCATTCCGGCACAAGCCGCCGCGTCCTGCCGCATATCGGCAAGCAAGGAAATATGCGATAATGGCAACCCCGTGAAGCAGCATTACCGATAGCCCGCACATCGGGAAAACGATACACATCCCGCGCCGCAGCCCGTGTTGCGCCGCATCCCACATACCGCATTTGTTCCGGAGTAACCCCAATGTCAGACGACAAAAGCAAAGCCCTTGCCGCCGCACTGGCGCAAATCGAAAAAAGTTTCGGCAAAGGCGCCATCATGAAAATGGACGGCAGCCAGCAGGAAGAAAACCTCGAAGTCATTTCCACCGGATCGCTCGGATTAGACCTCGCCCTCGGAGTCGGCGGTCTGCCGCGCGGGCGCATCGTCGAAATCTTCGGCCCCGAATCCTCCGGCAAAACCACCCTCTGCCTCGAAGCCGTCGCCCAATGCCAGAAAAACGGCGGCGTGTGCGCCTTTGTCGATGCCGAACACGCCTTCGATCCCGTTTACGCCCGCAAACTCGGCGTAAAAGTCGAAGAGCTTTACCTGTCCCAGCCCGATACCGGCGAACAGGCTTTGGAAATCTGCGACACACTCGTCCGTTCGGGCGGCATAGATATGGTAGTCGTCGATTCCGTAGCCGCACTCGTCCCCAAAGCCGAAATCGAAGGCGATATGGGGGACAGCCATGTCGGACTGCAGGCGCGCCTGATGAGTCAGGCTTTGCGCAAACTGACCGGACACATCAAAAAAACCAACACGCTGGTTGTGTTCATCAACCAAATCCGGATGAAGATCGGCGTAATGTTCGGCAGCCCCGAAACCACCACCGGCGGCAACGCGCTGAAATTCTATTCTTCCGTCCGCCTCGACATCCGCCGCACCGGATCCATCAAAAAAGGCGAAGAGGTATTGGGCAACGAAACCCGCGTCAAAGTCATCAAAAACAAAGTCGCCCCCCCGTTCCGTCAGGCAGAGTTTGACATCCTCTACGGAGAAGGCATCAGTTGGGAAGGCGAATTGATCGACATCGGCGTGAAAAACGACATCATCAACAAATCCGGCGCGTGGTACAGCTACAACGGCGCGAAAATCGGTCAGGGCAAAGACAACGTCCGCGTCTGGCTGAAGGAAAATCCCGAAGTCGCCAATGAAATCGACGCAAAAATCCGCGCCCTCAACGGCGTAGAAATGCACATCACCGAAGGGACGCAGGACGAAACCGACGGCGAACGCCCCGAAGAATAAAACCTGAAATCCCGATAAACGGTACTTCTGCTGCGAAGTACCGTTTTTTTGAGCCGCCTCCGAACGGCTTGATTTGAGTTTTGGTATAGTGGATTAACAAAAATCAGGACAAGGCGACGAAGCCGCAGACAGTACAGATAGTACGGAACCGATTCACTTGGTGCTTCAGTACCTTAGAGAATCGTTCTCTTTGAGCTAAGGCGAGGCAACGCCGTACTGGTTTTTGTTAATCCACTATATTTTTGCCCGACGGGGTGAAAAATACAGTTGCTACAGCCCGACCTACGCCCGCTTTGCCTCTATCCTGCGCCCTTTTATGTGCAACACTTTGCACTTGCTGAACAAAATTCAAACGACCCTTTATATCAAATGCAAAAAATATGCCGTCATTCCCGCGAACGCGGGAATCCAGACCCCTCGGCACGGAAATTTATCGAGTAAAACGGTTTCTCAGATTCTACGTTCTAGATTCCCGCGTTCGCGGGAATGACGGTCGGGGGTTTCTGTTTTTTCCGATAGATTCCCGTGGTTTTTCGGTTACTGGATTCCCGCGTTCGCGGGAATGACGGTCGAGGGTTTCTGTTTTTCCGATAGATTCCTGTGGTTTTTCGGTTACTGGATTCCCGCGTTCGCGGGAATGACGGGGTGTAAGTTTCTGCTCCCACGAGGCTGGATTCCCGTTTTCACGGGAATGACGAAGTTTCAGACGGCATTTAAGCGGTACGGATGTGTAAATAATGGTAGGGTGGGCTTCAGCCTGCCGATTCCCATCGATTCTGCCGTTTTTACCGTTTCCGCCGAATCCTGCAAACTGATGCCGTCATTCCCGCGAAGGCGGGAATCCAGACCCCTCGGCACGGAAATTTATCGAGTAAAACGGTTTCTCAGATTCTACGTTCTAGATTCCCGCGTTCGCGGGAATGACGGTCGGGGGTTTCCGTTTTTTCCGATAGATTCCCGTGGTTTTTCGGTTACTAGATTCCCGCGTTCGCGGGAATGACGGCGGCGGGGGGTTCTGTTTTTTCCGATAGATTCCTGTGGTTTTTCGGTTACTGGATTCCCGCGTTCGCGGGAATGACGGGGTGTAAGTTTCTGCTCCCACGGGGCTGGATTCCCGTTTTCATGGGAATGACGAAATTTCAGACGGCATTTAAGCGGTACGGATGTGTAAATAATGGTAGGGTGGGCTTCAGCCTGCCGATTCCCGCTATTCTTGCCGTTTTTGCGTTCTTATCATTCTCACTGTTTTTACCGTTCACGCCGAATCCTGCAAACTGATGCCGTCATTCCCGCGAAGGCGGGAATCTAGACCCGTCGGCACGGAAATTTATCGAGTAAAACGGTTTCTTAGATTCTACGTTCTAGATTCCCGCCTGCGTGGGAATGACGGTCGGGTATCAGCGGAAGAAGTCGCCCACTCCGGGGGGTAGACCTTGCGTGAATGCGCCCATTGTTTTGTTTGCGGTTTCTTCGGCTTTGTCACGGGCGGATTTGAGGGCGGCGAGGATGAGGTCTTCGAGCATTTCTTTGTCGTCGGCGGCTTCTTGAATCAAATCGGGGCTGATGTCGATTTTGCGTACTTCGTGCGCGCAGGTCATTGTGATTTTGACCAAGCCGTTGCCTGCTTCGCCTTCGATTTCGGTTTCGGCAAGTTTGGCTTGCGCTTTTTTCATATTTTCCTGCATTTGCTGCGCCTGTTTCATCAGGCCGCCTAATCCGGCTTTTCCGAACATACTGAATACTCCTGTCTGTTTTGATTGAATAAGGGAAACGGCAATGCCGTCCGAAGGGTTCGGGCGGCATTATATCTGTTTATGGCCGGTTTGCCGCCAATTCCAGTGATTCGGGCTGCCATTGCGCGCCGAATGCTTGGAGGATTTTTTGTGCGGCGGGGTCGGCTTCGAGCAATGCTTGTGCTTTTTGCCTGTCTTCGGCTTGGACGCGCTTGTCCTGCATTGCGGGGGTTTCTCTGCCGGATTCGTCGTGCCAGTCTTGGGTTTGCAGGGTGAGTTGCAGCCCGTAGGCTTGGGCAAGGGTGTCGCGGATTTTGTCGAGGCGTTTTTTGTCGGCGGTGGCGCGTGCTTCGGCGGTCATTGCCAAAACCATCAGGCCGGTGTCGGGATGGTATTCCGTCCACGCGGAGTGTTGCGCCGGCATTTGCGCCGCGCCGAGTTTGCGGGCGAAATGCCGGACGATGGCTGCCCAGTTTTCGGTGGAAAACTCGGGCGGCGGGGCGGACGGCGTGTTGTTTTCGTCGTTGCTGCCTTCGTCGGCGTTGTTTTCTTCTTCCGCATCGGCAGGGGCGGCGTGTTCCCAATCCGGCGGCGGGATTTCTGCGCCGTCTTCCGGGGGGCAGTCATTATCCGGAAAGCCGTAACCGTAGAAAGGTTCTGCAGGGGCTTCGTGCGCAAATGCTTCCGTTTCAACGGCTTCATCATTCGGTGTTGCCTGAATGGGGTTTTCAGACGGCACTTCGGACAAGGAAGTCTCGGTTTCGTTGTCGGCTGCCTTGTTCTTGGAAACTTGATTGTCAGGCGATGTTTCGGCTTCGGATGCCGTCTGAACGGGCGTTTGGGTGGTTTCCGCTTCAGGGTGCGGTTGGGGCTTTTTTGCGGCGGTTTCCTTTTCGGCGGTTTGTGCCGATGGGGATTGAAGTTCGGTATTTTCAATCACGGCGTTTGCATCACACGATGCTGCTGCCAAGGGCGCAAACGCCAGCATACGCAGCAGGGTCATCATAAAGCCGGCGTATTCGTCGGGGGCGAGGCCCAGGTCGCGTTTGCCGTGGACGGCGATTTGGTAGTAAAGCTGGATTTGTTCGCCGCTTATGGTTTGGGCGAGGCGGTGCAAAATATCGGAATCGGGGTCGTCGTGCGCCAAGGCATTCGGCACTGCCTGTATCAGGGCGAGGTGTTGCAGCAGTATGGCGAGTTCGCCCAAGGCGTTGTCAAAGCCGACGGCACACGCCGCCATTTCCTGCGCTTTGGCGAGCAGGGCTGCGCCGTCTTGGTTGATGATGCCTGTCAGCAGTTCGTAAAGGTATTGTTTGTCAACCGCGCCGATCATTTGGCGGACATCGTTTTCGGCAACTTTGCCCGAACCTAGGGCGATGGCTTGGTCGAGCAGGCTCAAGGCATCGCGCATCGATCCGGCGGCGGCGCGTCCCAAAAGTTGCAGGGCGGGGGGGGCGTAGGTGATTTTTTCGCTGTCGAGGACGTGGGCGAGGTGGTCGGCAACCTGCTGCGCGGTCATATTGCGTAAGACAAATTGCAGGCAGCGGCTCAAGACGGTAACGGGGACTTTGTGCGGATCGGTCGTGGCAAGGATGAATTTGACGTGTTCGGGTGGCTCTTCCAGCGTTTTGAGCATAGCGTTGAACGCGCTTTTGGAAAGCATATGCACTTCGTCGATGATATAGACTTTGTATTTGCCGGCGGTCGGCGCGTATTGGGCGTTTTCCAATACTTCGCGGATGTTGTCGATGCCTGTGTTGGAAGCGGCATCGATTTCCAATAAATCTACATAGCGTCCGGCATCGATTTGGGTGCAGCTTTGGCACACGCCGCAAGGTTCGCCGTGTTGCGCGTTTTCGCAGTTGAGGCTTTTGGCAAGGATGCGGGCGATGGTGGTTTTGCCCACGCCGCGCGTACCGGTCAGCAGGTAGGCGTGGTGCAGCCTGCCTTCGTCCAAGGCATTTTGCAGGGCTTTGACGACGTGTTCCTGACCGACTAAGTCGGCAAAGGTTTTGGGCCGCCATTTTCGGGCGAGAACTTGATAGGCCATATTTTTCTCTTGGTTTCGGTCGTGATGTTTCTGTCGGTGCGTCGGAATGCCGTCTGAACGGCGGTCTCGGGCGGCGTATTCTAGCACTTTCGGTTTATTGTCCGCGCAAGAACAGTGCGTCCAATTCTTTCAAAGTCAGTTTGACCCAAGTCGGCCTGCCGTGGTTGCATTGGTTGCTGCGCGGCGTGTTTTCCATATCGCGCAGCAGCGCGTTCATTTCCGGCAGGGTAAGCCGGCGGCCGGCGCGGACGGAGCCGTGGCAGGACATAGTGGCGAGGATGCGGTTTTCGTGTTCTTCGATGGTTTGGCTGCTGCCGACTTGGGCGAGTTCGCCCAATACGTCTTTGGCGAGTGAGACGACGTCGGCTTTGCCGAGCATGGCGGGAACTGTGCGGACGGCAAGGGTATTGCCGCCCATGTCGGACAGTTCCAAGCCGAAGCCTGCCAGTGCATCAGCATGGTCGGCAAGGGCGGCGCATTCTTCGTGGGACGCGGCAAAGGTTACGGGAATAAGCAGGCGTTGGCTTTGCAGCCTGCCGTTTTCCTGACGTTGGCGTTTCATTTTTTCGTAGTTGACGCGTTCGGCGGCGGCGTGCATATCGATGAGCAGCAGGCTGTCTTCGGCTTGGGCAAGAATGTAGATGCCTAATAGTTGGGCAATGGCAAAACCGAGCGGCGGCAGTTCGGATTGGGACGGGATGCCGTCTGAAAGCGGCGTATCTGTTTGGGGAGCAGGCGTTTCAGACGGCATATTGCCGAAACGTGCCTGCTCGAATCGGCTTAACTCAAGGTCGATGTCGTCGGTTTTTTTGTAAAGTTCGGCGTAAGTATTCATTGCCGCGCGGCTTTCGCGCAGGGACAGGCTGCGTTGTTGCGGCGCATATGCGGACTGATAGGGCATGGGCGCGGTTTTGCCTGATGAACCAAAGGCATTGTGTGTATCTGATTTGTTGCCTGTCGGGTAGTTGGATACGCTATCAAACAGATTTTCGCTGTCGTTTTCAGACGGCATTGGGGTGGAGACAACGCCGGTAATGTCATGCAACACTTCGCCTGCGTTGCCGACGCTTTCGGTCAGGTTGGCGCGTGTGTCGGCAAGGGCTTTGTTGAGCGTGTGGAACACAAGTTGGTGCACCTGCTGACTGTCGCGGAAGCGGATTTCGGTTTTGGTCGGGTGGACGTTGACATCCACGGCTTCGGGCGGCAGGTCGAGGAAGAGGACGAAAGCAGGGGTGAGGGCGTTGTGCAATACGTCGCGGTATGCCTGTTTGACGGCGTGGAGCATCACTTTGTCGCGCACGAAGCGATGGTTGACGAAGCAGTATTGTTTGTCGGTTTTACCTTTGGCGAAAGTCGGTTTGGCAATCGCACCATAGAGCCGCAGCGCGCCGCTGCCGCTGTCGATTTCCAATGATGCCGTCTGAAAATCATCGCCGACAATGGCGGCGATACGTTCATGCAGGCTTTGTGCAGGGAGTTTGAACACTTGTTTGCCGTCGCGTTTGAGCGAGAAGGCAATGTGCGGATGCGCCAGCGCGAGGCGTTCGAGCATGGTGGCGCAGTGGGCGTATTCGGTGTTTTCGGATTTGAGGAACTTGCGCCGCGCGGGAGTGTTGAAGAAGAGTTCGGCGGCTTCGATGGTGGTGCCGACGGGGTGGGTGGCGGCGGTGGGGCTGCTGAGTTTGCCGTCTTCGGCTTTGACTTGGGTTGCGTGCGAACTGTCTTCTTGGCGGCTGGTCAGGGTCAGGCGGCTGACGGAGGCGATGCTTGCCAAGCCTTCGCCGCGAAAGCCCATGCTGGCAACGTGTTCCAAATCGTTTAAGGTTTTGATTTTGCTGGTGGCGTGGCGGTGGAGCGCAAGTTCGATGTCGTCCGGATGGATACCGCCGCCGTTGTCGCTGACGTGAATCAGGCGGATGCCGCCGCCGTCCAGCTCGACATCAATCGCCGTTGCGCCTGCATCGATACTGTTTTCAACGATTTCTTTCAAGGCGTTGGCAGGGCGTTCGACTACTTCGCCGGCGGCGATTTGGTTGACGAGATGGTCGGGCAGGGCGGCAATGCGTGGCATAAGGTAGGCTTCCGTTGCAAAAACGCTTTATTCTATAATAAAACCCCTTACTTTTCTGCCTGTATTCTTGATAAAAGCCGTTTATCCCGTTTGGAAAATACCAGTATAATCACGCCGTATCCCGTAAAATTGGAGCGCAAAGATGTATCACTACCAATCCGAAGCCACACAATTCCTCAACCGTCTGATTGAAGAAAAACCTGAGTTGGAACAGCAGCGTTTGGAAAACCGGGGGCTTTTGTGGGATGTCGAACTCAATCCCGAAGAACAGGAAAACTTCGAGGCGGCAAAAGTAGCGAAAAAACCTTATACCTATTACCAAGACTGAACCCGCCGAAATGACGACCCATCTGTCCAATGTCGCCCCCGACCTGCAAAACTATTTGAACGCCATCGGCGAACCCGAACATCCCGTTTTGACGCGGCTGCGTGAGAAGACCGGGCATCACCGTATGGGCAAAATGGCGATTGCGCGCGAACAGGCGGCGGTTTTGGTTTGGCTGGCAAAGCTGATTCGCGCGGAAAAATATCTGGAAATCGGCGTGTTTACCGGATACAGCAGCACCGCGCTTGCATTGGCGCTGCCCGAACACGGGCGGATTACCGCCTGTGACATCAATGTAACCTTTACCGATACGGCGCGTCAGGTTTGGAACGAGGCAGGCGTGGCACATAAAATCAGCCTGCACCTGCAACCTGCATTGCTGACATTGGATGATTTGATTGCACAGGGTGAAGCCGGAAGCTACGATTTGGCACTGATAGACGCAGACAAACCGCCCACGCCGCAATATTTCGAGCGTTGCCTCAAACTTGTCCGGCAAGGCGGCATCATCGCCATCGACAATATTTTGTTGAACGGAAGGGTGATGCGCGAAGCGGCTTCCGATGCGCCGCCCAGCGTCGGCATCCTCAAAGATTTCAATCAAAACCTGCCGAACGATACGCGGATTGTCCCCATCACCCTGCCCGTCGGCGACGGTTTGACCCTGCTTCTGAAAAAATAATGAAGACCAAATTACCGCTTTTTATCATTTGGCTGTCCGTATCCGCCGCCTGTTCTTCCCCTGTTTCCCGCAATATTCAGGATATGCGGCTCGAACCGCAGGCAGAGGCAGGTAGTTCGGACGCTATTCCCTATCCCGTTCCCACTCTGCAAGACCGTTTGGATTATCTGGAAGGCACACTCGTCCGCCTGTCGAACGAAGTGGAAACCTTAAACGGCAAAGTCAAAGCACTGGAGCATGCGAAAACACACCCTTCCAGCAGGGCATACGTCCAAAAACTCGACGACCGCAAGTTGAAAGAGCATTACCTCAATACCGAAGGCGGCAGCGCATCCGCACATACCGTCGAAACCGCACAAAACCTCTACAATCAGGCACTCAAACACTATAAAAGCGGCAGGTTTTCTGCCGCTGCCTCCCTGTTGAAAGGCGCGGACGGAGGCGACGGCGGCAGCATCGCGCAACGCAGTATGTACCTGTTGCTGCAAAGCAGGGCGCGTATGGGCAACTGCGAATCCGTCATCGAAATCGGAGGGCGTTACGCCAACCGTTTCAAAGACAGCCCAACCGCGCCTGAAGCCATGTTCAAAATCGGCGAATGCCAATACAGGCTTCAGCAAAAAGACATTGCAAGGGCGACTTGGCGCAGCCTGATACAGACCTATCCCGGCAGCCCGGCGGCAAAACGCGCCGCCGCAGCCGTGCGCAAACGATAGTTTTTCCATTTTTCCGCTTTTTACCCCATCCGCACCAAGGAGGATTTATGATACAAATCGGCATCATCATGGGCAGCAACAGCGATTGGCCCGTTATGCGGCAGGCAGCGCAGTTTCTTGAAGAGTTCGGCGTAGAATATGAGGCGCGCGTTGTTTCCGCACACCGCACCCCGGATTTGATGTTCCAATACGCCGAAACCGCACGGGCGCGCGGCATCAAAGCCATCATCGCGGGTGCGGGCGGCGCGGCGCATTTACCCGGTATGGTTGCCGCCAAGACCACCGTCCCCGTTTTGGGCGTACCCGTCCCCAGCAAATACCTGCGCGGCGAAGATTCGCTTTTATCGATTGTACAAATGCCCAAAGGCGTACCCGTCGCCACATTCGCCATCGGCGAGGCAGGCGCGGCAAATGCCGCATTGTTCGCCGTTTCCATGCTCGCCAACGAAACCCCCGAACTGGCGCAAAAACTGGCAGACTTCCGAGCCAAACAGGAACAGGCTGTTTTGAGTATGGAATTGGAACAGATTTAAAACCCGCCGTCCGCGAATATATAGTGGCTTAAATTTAAACCAGTACGGCGTTCCCTCGCCTTGCCGTACTATTTGTACTGTCTGCGGCTTCGTCGCCTTGTCCTGATTTTTGTTAATCCACTATACAAATGCCGTCTGAAGCCCTGTTTCGGGTTTCAGACGGCATTTTTGCGAACAACTTTTTATGCCTGTTCTTTTTGGCGCATTTTTTCTGCCATTAGTTCGTGCAGGGTTTTCTTCGCCGGTTTCATCGGCACGCGGTTTTGCGTCCAACCCAACTGTTTGCGCGGGGTCAGGTTGCGGAACTTGGTGGCTGCCCAACCGAAGGCGCGGTAGGTTTTGCTGCCGCTGAAAATACCGTTGAATGTGCGCCACGCCATTTGTTCGCCGAAGGTATGCGATGCGCCTTGCCCTCGGATGGGGTGCGGCACGGTTTCGGTCGGCGAACGTTGCGCTTCAACGCGCAAACGCTGCATTTGTTCGGTAATCGGGATGCGTACCGGACAGACTTCCACACACGCACCGCACATGGTACAGGCGGTCGGCAGATCGCGGGTGGCATCAAGACCCAACAGGTGAGGGGAAATAATCTCGCCAATCGGGCCGGGATAGGTTGTGCCGTATGCCGCGCCGCCGATGCGGGTATAAACCGGGCAATGGTTCATACACGCGCCGCAACGGATACATTGCAGGGTGCGGCGCATTTGGTCTTCGGCATAAGCCTGGCTGCGGCCGTTGTCGAGCAGAACCAAGTGCATTTCTTGCGGACCGTCTAATTCCTCACTGCGGCGCGGACCGGTAATCATGTTGAAATAAGTGGTAATGTTCTGACCGATGGCAGAACGCGGCAGCAGACTGTACAAGGGTGGAATATCCGACAGCTTGGCAACTACTTTTTCAATGCCGGTAATGGCGATATGCACGGGCGGAACGGTGGTACTCAAGCGACCGTTGCCTTCGTTTTCCACCAGACACAGCGTACCTGTTTCAGCAACGGCGAAGTTCACGCCACTCAAACCGACATCGGCAGTGCTGTAAATATCGCGCAGTGCTTTACGGGCGAAGCCGGTCAGTTGGTCTACGTCGTCCGTTAACGGTGTGCCGAGGTTTTGGTGGAACAGTTCGCTAACCTGTTCTTTGGTTTTATGGATTGCGGGCATCACGATATGGGTCGGTTTTTCACCTGCCATTTGGACGATGAACTCGCCCAAGTCGCTTTCCACCGCTTTAATGCCTTTTGCTTCAAGATAATGGTTCAGCTCGATTTCCTCGCTGACCATCGATTTGCCTTTGACCATCAGCTTGCCGTTTTTGGCTGTGATGATGTCGTGGATGATTTCGCAGGCTTCGGCCGGTGTTTCCGCCCAGTGTACTTTTACGCCCAACTTGGTCAGGTTTTCTTCCAGCTGCTCCAGCAGGGCAGGCAATTTAGACAATGAGCGCTGACGGACGTGTTCGCACAAATCGCGCAAGCTTTGCAGCTCTTCTTCGTCGGTCAAAACAGCTTTGCGTTTGGTCATCAGCATATCCATCGCGGTACGCAGGCTTTTACGCAAAGGCTTGTCTTGAAGGGAAATTGCGGCGTTTTGCTTGAAAGTTTCCGGCTTCATGTGAAATTTGATGGTTTGCGTAGTCATGCGTTTTCCTCCAAATCGGTAGGGGAAATGTGGTCGGGCAGGATGGCGAGGATAACCAAATCACGCGGACCGTGCGCGCCGTAAGCAAGCGTCAGTTGGATGTCTGCGGTTTTGGACGGACCGGAAATCAGGAATACATTGGTCGGCATACCGTTTTCCACCAGTTTTTCGCCTTCGACGGCATTATGAAACTCGTTGTACATCTTGGACGTATCGAACAGGCAGAAATGCACGGGCGGAACGAGACTCAAAGTACGCGGTTCTTCGGGGCTGGAAAACAGCATCAGCGTGCCGGTGCGGGCGATGCCGCATTGCGCGCCGCTGAAGCCCGCATTGATGTTCGTGAAAAACTCGGTTTTCCAAGTATCGATTTCGCGCTCGAAGACAATCGGTTCGATATTGCTGCCCGCCAATGCGGCACGGGCAATTTGTCCGTGTTCGGTCGCCAAGGGCAGCAGGATGTTTTTCAAACCCTTGCCTTCTGCCGCTTCGCGGAAAACCTGCATCCAATTGCTTTTCGTCACCCAATAAATTTCGGTTTTGACCGCGCGCATTGCGGCAGCCCAATGTTTCAGACGCTCGGCTTCGCTGTCCCAAGAAACGCCCTTTTCGCGGTAATAATCGAAAACCGCAGGCTCTTCCATCGGCAAGGCATCGGCTTTTTTCAGTTTTGCCAAAATATTTTCGCGCGCGCTCATGCTTTGCCTCCGGTGCGTTCCAACAAGAAGGATGCGATATGTTTCGGACGCGGCATATCCGGCTCGTCCTTGGCGATTTTGCCGCCGATGTTCATCATACAGCCGCAGTCCGCGCTGATGATTTCGGTTGCGCCGGTTTCTTTCAGCGCGGCGACTTTGTCTGTTACCATTGCGCCGGAAATATCGGCTTGTTTGACGGAGAATGTGCCGCCGAAGCCGCAACATTCGCTTTCGTGGTCGTGGACGATGCGTTCGACGTTTTCCATACCGTCAATCAGTTGCCAGCCTGAAAGATGGACATTCATTTCGCGGCGGGCGGCGCAGGAAGTGTGAACGGCGACTTTGAGCGGTTCGCCCTTGTCTTCGGGTTTGAAACCGATGGCAAGCAGGAAATGGGTAAACTCGATGATGCGGCCGGCGCAATCCACAGCCCTTTCCTCGTACTCGCTGCCTTTAAACAGCGTCGGCCAATGGTGTTTCATCATACCGCCGCACGAACCGGACGGTACGACAATCGGCCAGTTTTCGGGGAAAAGGTCAAGTTGCGCTTTGGCGACATCGAAGGCTTCGGTCGGATGGCCGGATGAATAGGCAGGCTGGCCGCAGCAGCTTTGCGCCATCGGGAAATGGACGCGTATGCCCTGCTGCTCGATTAGGGCAATGGCATCCATGCCTGCTTCGGGCATAAAAAGATCAAGGACGCAAGTGCCGAAAAAATAGACATCGGTCGGATTGCTGTCGTATCGGATGATTTTTGGGGGAATGGTTGCGCTCATGTTTTTTGATAACGGGAAACCCGTTTTTTTCTGTAGAAAGGTAAGCGTTTACTTTAAGTAATTGACTGTTGCGGGTCAAGTCTAATTTTAAAAAATAATCCGGTTTTTCTTACAAACTACCCCATAACGCTTACTGTACCTTAATCTGATGTTTTTCGATAATAATTATCATTACAATGCAATACCGGTTCGTTTGCTTGTGAACATTCAAGATGCCGACTCTGACGGCATTCAGACAGCGTCTGAAAACAATAACGGCACAAGGATGGGGTACAATCGCCCTATGGAAAAAAACACCCTATCCGCCCGCGCACCATCCCCTTGGCTGCCGCTTCTGCTGGCAATTGCCATTTTTATGCAGATGTTGGATGCGACCATTTTAAATACCGCACTGCCTGAAATTGCCACCGACCTGGACGAATCGCCTCTAGATATGCAACTGGCAGTCGTTGCCTATACGCTGACGGTTGCCCTGCTGATTCCTTTGAGCGGTTATTTGGCGGACAGGTTCGGAACGAAAAAAGTCTTTTTCGGTTCGATTGCCGTTTTTATGCTCGGATCGGCATTGTGCGCCGCATCGGGTTCGCTGTTTGAATTGACGCTTTCCCGTGTCGTTCAGGGCATCGGCGGTTCGATGCTGGTTCCGATACCGCGTCTGACCATCTTGCGTGTGTACGACAAGTCCAAGCTGCTCAATGCCATCAATTATGCGGTTATGCCCGCATTAATCGGGCCGGTTTTAGGGCCTTTGGCGGGCGGTTATTTGGTCGAATACGCTTCGTGGCACTGGATTTTCCTGCTCAACCTGCCCATCGGTCTGCTGGGTTTCATATTGGGACGCAACATCATGCCCGATATTAAAGGCAGTAATATCTCTTTAGACTTCAAAGGTTATCTGATTTTTTCTGCCGCCGCGTGCCTCTTGTTACTTTCGGCAGAAAGCCTGTCGCACGCGCTGCCTCCGTATTTTGCACTGTTGCCGCTGTGCGGCGGACTGCTGTTTGCACGCCGTTATTTCCGACATATGAAAACCGCGTCCAAACCGATTTATTCCGCCGACCTGTTTCTGATACGCACTTTCCGTCTGGGACTGGCGGGCAATCTGTTCAGCCGTCTCGGCATCAGCTCGATTCCTTTTCTGATGCCCCTGATGTTTCAAGTCGCTTTCGGCTTCGGCGCAAGCCTGTCGGGTTGGCTGGTCGCCCCCGTCGCCCTGTCTTCGCTGCTGGTCAAACCGCTGATTGCACCGCTCATGAAACGTTTCGGCTACCGCACGGTACTGCTTTGGAACACCAAGCTGCTTGCCGCCTTCATCATGCTGCTCGCCCTGCCTGATGGAAACTCGCCGCTGTGGATTTGGATTTTCCTCTCGCTGGCGATCGGCGCGTGCAACTCCCTACAGTTTTCTGCCATGAACACACTGACCCTCGCCGATTTGCGCCCGCAACAGACCGGCAGCGGCAACAGCCTGATGGCGGTCAACCAACAGCTTGCCATCAGCATGGGCATTGTTGTCGGCGCATTAATCCTTAAAAACTGGACATTTCTGATACCGGCTTCTTCAGGTCTGCATTCCGCCTTCCGTATGACCCTGCTCAGTATCGGCGGCATTACCCTTGCCTCGTCGTTGGTTTTCAAGCGTCTGCACGTTTCAGACGGTGCAAACCTGACACGGAACACACCGTCCTAAAGCGGTCCGCACGCAAAACTTTTACCCGTTTCAACGTTTGGATTATGATGCCGCACTTCCATGCGCGCCAACCCCAAAACACAGGCAATGCCGTCTGAAACCATATCCCTGATGAAAACACGCAGCCTAATTTCCCTTTTATGCCTCCTTCTCTGTTCATGTTCTTCATGGTTGCCCCCACTGGAAGAACGGACGGAAAGCCGTCATTTCAATACTTCCAAACCCGTCCGCCTGGACAACATCCTGCAAATCCGGCACACCCCTCATACCAACGGGCTATCCGATATCTATCTGCTGAACGACCCCCACGAAGCCTTTGCCGCCCGCGCCGCCCTTATCGAATCTGCCGAACACAGCCTCGATTTGCAATACTACATCTGGCGCAACGACATTTCCGGCCGACTGCTGTTCAACCTGATGTACCTTGCCGCAGAACGCGGTGTGCGCGTACGCCTGCTGTTGGACGACAACAACACGCGCGGATTGGACGACCTCCTGCTCGCCCTCGACAGCCATCCCAATATCGAAGTGCGCCTGTTCAACCCTTTCGTCTTCCGCAAATGGCGCGCACTCGGCTACCTGACTGACTTCCCCCGCCTCAACCGCCGCATGCACAACAAATCCTTTACCGCCGACAACCGCGCCACCATACTCGGCGGACGCAATATCGGCGACGAATACTTCAAAGTCGGTGAGGACACCGTTTTCGCCGACCTGGATATCCTCGCTACCGGCAGCGTCGTCGGCGAAGTATCGCACGACTTCGACCGCTACTGGGCAAGCCATTCCGCCCACAACGCCACGCGCATCATCCGCAGCGGCAACATCGGCAAGGGTCTTCAAGCACTCGGATACAACGACGAAACGTCCAGACACGCGCTCCTGCGCTACCGCGAAACCGTCGAACAGTCGCCCCTCTACCAAAAAATACAGGCAGGACGCATCGACTGGCAGAGCGTCCAAACCCGCCTCATCAGCGACGACCCTGCAAAAGGACTCGACCGCAACCGCCGTAAACCGCCGATTGCCGGGCGGCTGCAAGACGCGCTCAAACAGCCCGAAAAAAGCGTCTATCTGGTTTCACCCTATTTCGTCCCCACAAAATCCGGCACAGACGCACTGGCAAAACTGGTGCAGGACGGCATAGACGTTACCGTTCTGACCAACTCGCTACAGGCGACCGACGTTGCCGCCGTCCATTCCGGCTATGTCAAATACCGAAAACCGCTGCTCAAAGCCGGCATCAAACTCTACGAGCTGCAACCCAACCATGCCGTCCCTGCCACAAAAGACAAAGGCCTGACCGGCAGCTCCGTAACCAGCCTGCATGCCAAAACCTTCATTGTGGACGGCAAACGCATCTTCATCGGCTCATTCAACCTCGACCCCCGTTCCGCACGGCTCAATACTGAAATGGGCGTTGTTATCGAAAGCCCCAAAATCGCAGAACAGATGGAGCGCACCCTTGCCGATACCACACCCGAATACGCCTACCGCGTTACTCTCGACAGGCACAACCGCCTGCAATGGCACGATCCCGCCACCCGAAAAACCTACCCGAACGAACCCGAAGCCAAACTTTGGAAACGCATCGCCGCAAAAATCCTATCCCTGCTGCCCATAGAAAGTTTATTATAGAAATATAGTGGATTAATAAAAACCAGTACGGCGTTGCCTCGCCTTAGCTCAAAGAGAACGATTCTCTAAGGTGCTGAAGCACCAAGTGAATCGGTTCCGTACTATTTGTACTGTCTGCGGCTTCGTCGCCTTGTCCTGATTTTTATTAATCCACTATACCGTCTGAAACACCTTCAGACGGCATATCCGAACCCGCAAAGGAAAAACCATGTTTCCCCCCGACAAAACCCTTTTCCTCTGTCTCAGCGCACTGCTCCTCGCCTCATGCGGCACGACCTCCGGCAAACACCGCCAACCGAAACCCAAACAGACAGTCCGGCAAATCCAAGCCGTCCGCATCAGCCACATCGACCGCACACAAGGCTCGCAGGAACTCATGCTCCACAGCCTCGGACTCATCGGCACGCCCTACAAATGGGGCGGCAGCAGCACCGCAACCGGCTTCGATTGCAGCGGCATGATTCAATTCGTTTACAAAAACGCCCTCAACGTCAAGCTGCCGCGCACCGCCCGCGACATGGCGGCGGCAAGCCGCAAAATCCCCGACAGCCGCCTTAAGGCCGGCGACCTCGTATTCTTCAACACCGGCGGCGCACACCGCTACTCACACGTCGGACTCTATATCGGCAACGGCGAATTCATCCATGCCCCCAGCAGCGGCAAAACCATCAAAACCGAAAAACTCTCCACACCGTTTTACGCCAAAAACTACCTCGGCGCACATACTTTCTTTACAGAATGAGCCGCCCGCCGCGCCGCGCCGGAATCGCGGCAAAATGCCGCCTTATTCCGCTGTTTCGGTCAGCGATGAGAACACGTCGAAATAAGTCGGGAAGGTTTTGTGGGTGCATTTCGGATCGTTGATGACGACGGGTACGTCCAACAGCGAAACCAGCGAGAAACACATTGCCATGCGGTGGTCGTCGTAAGTGTCGATGACGGCGTCGGGTGTCGGCGTTTCGGGCGGGGTGATGTGAATTGCTTCGGCTTCTTCGGCGACTTTTGCACCGAGTTTGCGCAACTCGTTCGCCATTGCGGCAATGCGGTCGGTCTCTTTGACGCGCCACGAACCGATGTTGCGAAGCGTGCAGGTTTGCCCTGTAGCAAGCGCGACGACGGCGAGGGTCATGGCGGCATCGGGGATATGGTTTGCATCCAAATCAAAGGCTTGGACGGCACGTTCTTTCGGGCGCGAGACTTCGACGAAGTTTTCGCCCCAAACCACGTCCGCACCGATTTTTTCCAGCTCGCAGGCAAAGGCGACATCGCCCTGTATGCTGTTTGCGCCGATACCGGTAACGCGGACGGGCGTGGCGGCAATCAAACCGGCTGCGAGGAAGTAGGACGCGCTGGAGGCATCGCCTTCGACGTGCAAGTGTTCGGGCGCGTGGTAGTGCGCATCGGCGGGAATTTTGAAGACGCGGTAGCCTTCATTGATAACCTGTACGCCGAATTGCGCCATCAGTTTTAAAGTAATGTCGATATAGGGCTTGGAAATTAACTCGCCGACCATACGGATTTCAAACGCCTGCCCGGTCAGCGGCAACGCCATTAAAAGGGCGGTCAGAAACTGGCTGGATACATTGCCTTTAATCGGAATCACGCGCTCGCCGTTGTCTTGGCGTTCGCCGATATGAAGCGGCGGATAGTGTTCCTTGCCGAGATATTCGACATCGGCGCCGGCAATCCGCAGTGCATCGGCCAAATCGCCGATGGGGCGTTCGTGCATACGCGCAACGCCGTGCAGGCGATAATCGCCGCCCAAAACGGCAAGCGCGGCGGTCAGCGGGCGGAACGCCGTGCCCGCGTTGCCCAAAAACAAATCGGCAGTGCGGTTGGGGAAGCGTCCGCCTGTGCCGTGCACTTTCAGACGGTCTTCGGCAAGATATTCGATTTCAACGCCGAGTTTATCGAGTGCTTCGAGCATACGGTCGGTATCGTCGGATTTGAGCAGGGAATGGATTTCGCAAGCATTGTCGGACAAGGCGGCAAGCAGCAGGGTGCGGTTGCTGATGCTTTTGGAGCCGGGCAGGGCGACAGTGGAAGGTTTGAGCGAGGCGGCAGGGAGGCGGAGGGATTCGGTCATGGCAAAACGTAAATATAAAGATAAAAACAGCCTGCATTATACTGGTGCAAATGCCGTCTGAAAAATCTCAGGTTTGGCATTTTCGGTTTTAAAGTCCGTGAATATGGTTTTTTGTGCCGAAAATTGATTATTTTTAAATTTTTTGTTTCTAAAATTTTTTTGCCGGCATATTTTCGGCTTTTGTTGCGGACATAGCGTGTTTGCGGACGGCACGGCACGATTGCCAATTTCATAGAATTTGGTAGAATAGCCGCTGTTCAACGACAGACAAGCCGCCGATTTTCCGGGCGGCTTGTGTTTTTATTTTAATATCCGGACGCACAAAACAAGACGGTATGCGGTATGTTTGCTGCCGCAAACCGGTGTGCCGGAATATGGAGAAAAAAGACCGATGCAAAAAATCCCCCTGACCGTACGCGGTGCGGAATTGCTGAAACAGGAATTGCAGCAGCTTAAAAGCGTGGCGCGCCCCGAAGTGATCGAAGCGATTGCTGAAGCCAGATCGCACGGCGATTTGTCCGAAAACGCCGAATATGAAGCCGCCAAAGAACGCCAAGGCTTTATCGAAGGCCGCATTTCCGAGCTGGAACACAAACTTTCCGTTGCCCACATCATCAATCCGACCGAAATCCACGCCGAAGGCAAAATCGTGTTCGGTACGACGGTTACGCTGGAAGATTTGGAAACGGAAGAACACGTTACCTACCAAATTGTCGGCGAAGACGAAGCGGATATCAAACAGGGCAAAATCTATGTCGGCTCACCGATTGCCCGCGCCTTAATCGGCAAGGAAGAGGGCGATACGGCGGAAGTCCAAGCCCCGGGCGGCGTGCGCGAATACGACATTATCGAAGTCCGATATATTTGATTCGGCTTGATTTCGATACACCCGACACACGCAGGAAATTATAGTGGATTAATAAAAATCAGGACAAGGCGACGAAGCCGAAGACAGTACAGATAGTACGGAATCGATTCACTTGGTGCTTGAGCACCTTAGAGAATCGTTCTCTTTGAGCTAAGGCGAGGCAACGCCGTACCGGTTTTTGTTCATCCACTATAACAGCAACCCTGTCGCCGTCATTCCCGCAAAAGCGGGAATCTAGGACGCAGGGTTAAGAAAACCTGCATCCCGTCATTCCTCAAAAACAGAAAACCAAAATCAGAAACCTAAAATCCCGTCATTCCCGCAAAAGCGGGAATCCAAACTTGTCCGCACGGAAACTTATCGGATAAAACGGTTTCTTAGATTCCACGTTCTAGATTCCCGCCTGCGCGGGAATGACGGCAGAACGGTTTCTGTTTTTTCCGATAAATTCTTGAGGCATTGAAATTCTAGATTCCCGCCTGCGCGGGAATGACGATTCATAAGTTTCCCGAAATTCCAACATAACCGAAACCTGACAGTAACCGTAGCAACTGAACCGTCATTCCCACCACTTTTCGTCATTCCCGCAAAAGCGGGAATCCAGTCCGTTCAGTTTCGGTCATTTCCGATAAATTCCTGCTGCTTTTCATTTCTAGATTCCCACTTTCGTGGGAATGACGGCGGAAGGGTTTTGGTTTTTTCCGATAAATTCTTGAGGCATTGAAATTCTAGATTCCCGCCTGCGCGGGAATGACGATTCATAAGTTTCCCGAAATTCCAACATAACCGAAACCTGACAGTAACCGTAGCAACTGAACCGTCATTCCCGCCACTTTTCGTCATTCCCGCGAAAGCGGGAATCTAGAATCTCGGACTTTCAGATAATCTTTGAATATTGCTGTTGTTCTAAGGTCTAGATTCCCGCCTGCGCGGGAATGACGAATCCATCCGTACGGAAACCTGCACCGCGTCATTCCCACGAACCCACATCCCGTCATTACCACGCAGGCGGGAATCTAGGACGCAGGGTTAAGAAAACCTACATCCCGTCATTCCTCAAAAACAGAAAACCAAAATCAGAAACCTAAAATCCCGTCATTCCCGCGCAGGCGGGAATCCAGTCCGTTCAGTTTCGGTCGTTTCCGATAAATTCCTGCTGCTTTTCATTTCTAGATTCCCACTTTCGTGGGAATGACGGCGGAAGGGTTTTGGTTTTTTCCGATAAATTCTTGAGGCATTGAAATTCTAGATTCCCGCCTGCGCGGGAATGACGATTCATAAGTTTCCCGAAATTCCAACATAACCGAAACCTGACAGTAACCGTAGCAACTGAACCGTCATTCCCACCACTTTTCGTCATTCCCGCGAAAGCGGGAATCTAGAATCTCGGACTTTCAGATAATCTTTGAATATTGCTGTTGTTCTAAGGTCTAGATTCCCGCCTGCGCGGGAATGACGAATCCATCCGCACGGAAACCTGCACCGCGTCATTCCCACGAACCCACATCCCGTCATTACCACGAAAGCGGGAATCTAGGACGCAGGGTTAAGAAAACCTACATCCCGTCATTCCTCAAAAACAGAAAACCAAAATCAGAAACCTAAAATCCCGTCATTCCCGCAAAAGCGGGAATCCAGTCCGTTCAGTTTCGGTCATTTCCGATAAATTCCTGTTGCTTTTCATTTCTAGATTCCCACTTTCGTGGGAATGACGGCGGAAGGGTTTTGGTTTTTTCCGATAAATTCTTGAGGCATTGAAATTCCAAATTCCCGCCTGCGCGGGAATGACGAATCCATCCGCACGGAAACCTGCACCACGTCATTCCCACGAACCCACATCCCGTCATTCCCGCAAAAGCGGGAATCCAGTCCGTTCAGTTTCGGTCATTTCCGATAAATTCCTGCTGCTTTTCATTTCTAGATTCCCACTTTCGTGGGAATGACGGCGGAAAGGTTTTGGTTTTTTCCGATAAATTCTTGAGGCATTGAAATTCTAGATTCCCGCCTGCGCGGGAATGACGATTCATAAGTTTCCCGAAATTCCAACATAACCGAAACCTGACAGTAACCGTAGCAACTGAACCGTCATTCCCACCACTTTTCGTCATTCCCGCGAAAGCGGGAATCCAGAATCTCGGACTTTCAGATAATCTTTGAATATTGCTGTTGTTCTAAGGTCTAGATTCCCGCCTGCGCGGGAATGACGAATCCATCCGCACGGAAACCTGCACCGCGTCATTCCCACGAACCCACATCCCGTCATTACCACGAAAGCGGGAATCTAGGACGCAGGGTTAAGAAAACCTGCATCCCGTCATTCCTCAAAAACAGAAAACCAAAATCAGAAACCTAAAATCCCGTCATTCCCGCGAAAGAGGGAATCCAGTCCGTTCAGTTTCGGTCATTTCCGATAAATTCCTGTTGCTTTTCATTTCTAGATTCCCACTTTCGTGGGAATGACGGCGGAAGGGTTTTGGTTTTTTCCGATAAATTCTTGAGGCATTGAAATTCCAGATTCCCGCCTACGCGGGAATGACGGCTGCAGATGCCCGACGGTCTTTATAGCGGATTAACAAAAATCAGGACAAGACGACGAAGCCGCAGACAGTACAAATAGTACGGAACCGATTCACTTGGTGCTTCAGCACCTTAGAGAATCGTTCTCTTTGAGCTAAGGCGAGGCAACGCCGTACTTGTTTTTGTTAATCCACTATAAAGTGCCGCGTGTGTTTTTTTATGGCGTTTTAAAAAGCCGAGACTGCATCCGGGCAGCAGCGCATCGGCCCGCACGAGGTCTGCGCTTGAATTGTGTTGTAGAAACACAACGTTTTTTGAAAAATAAGCTATTGTTTTATATCAAAATATAATCATTTTTAAAATAAAGGTTGCGGCATTTATCAGATATTTGTTCTGAAAAATGGTTTTTTGCGGGGGGGGTATAATTGATGACATATCGGGTGTTTGCCCGATGTTTTTAGGTTTTTATCAAATTTACAAAAGGAAGCCGATATGCGAAAAAAACTTACCGCCCTCGTATTGTCCGCACTGCCGCTTGCGGCCGTTGCCGATGTCAGCCTGTACGGCGAAATCAAAGCCGGCGTGGAAGGCAGGAACATCCAGCTGCAGTTGACCGAACCGCTCCCAAATATTCAACCTCAGGTTACTAAGCGCAAAAGCCGCATCAGGACGAAAATCAGCGATTTCGGCTCGTTTATCGGCTTTAAGGGGAGTGAGGATTTGGGCGAAGGGCTGAAGGCTGTTTGGCAGCTTGAGCAAGACGTATCCGTTGCCGGCGGCGGCGCGTCCCAGTGGGGCAACAGGGAATCCTTTATCGGCTTGGCAGGCGAATTCGGCACGCTGCGCGCCGGTCGCGTTGCAAATCAGTTTGACGATGCCAGCCAAGCCATTGATCCTTGGGACAGCAATAATGATGTGGCTTCGCAATTGGGTATTTTCAAACGCCACGACGATATGTCGGTTTCCGTACGCTACGATTCCCCCGAATTTTCCGGTTTTAGCGGCAGCGTCCAATTCGTTCCGGCCCAAAACAGCAAGTCCGCCTATACGCCGGCTCATTTTGTTCAGAATAAGCAAAATCAGCGGCCTACTCTCGTTCCGGCTGTTGTCGGCAAGCCGGGGTCGGATGTGTATTATGCCGGTCTGAATTACAAAAATGGCGGTTTTGCCGGGAACTATGCCTTTAAATACGCGAAACACGCCAATGTGGGCCGTGATGCTTTTGAGTTGTTCTTGATCGGCAGCGCGACGAGTGATGAAGCCAAAGGTACCGATCCCTTGAAAAACCATCAGGTACACCGCCTGACGGGCGGCTATGAGGAAGGCGGCTTGAATCTCGCCTTGGCGGCCCAGTTGGATTTGTCTGAAAATGGCGACAAAGCCAAAACCAAAAACAGTACGACCGAAATTGCCGCGACTGCTTCCTACCGCTTCGGTAATGCAGTTCCACGCATCAGCTATGCCCATGGTTTCGACTTGATCGAACGCGGTAAAAAAGGCGAAAATACCAGCTACGATCAAATCATCGCCGGCGTTGATTATGATTTTTCCAAACGCACTTCCGCCATCGTGTCTGGCGCTTGGCTGAAACGCAATACCGGCATCGGCAACTACACTCAAATTAATGCCGCCTCCGTCGGTTTGCGCCACAAATTCTAAATATCGGGGCGGTGAAGCGGATAGCTTTGTTTTTGACGGCTTGCATTCATTCTTCGATTGCAATCTGACTGCCAATCTGCTTCAGCCCCAAACAAAAATCCGGATACGGAAGAAAAACGGCAATTAAAGACAGCAAATACCGTCTGAAAGATTTTCAGACGGTATTTCGCATTTTCGGTTTGGTTTGCACATATAGTGGGGGACTGTTAGTTTTTGCACAAGGAACAAATAGAGTAAAAAAAACGCTGAAATCTCGGAAAGACGTGGATTTCGGCGTTTTTTTGCATCCGGAAAAGTTACGCCAGCTTTTTCACGAAACCGCGCCGGAATGCGCGGTTTTCTGTTTAAAGCTGACGAGATTAGGGAATTTTTAAAACTGTTTTAAGAGGTTTTTAAAATGGATTTAATCAATACTCCGGCCATACCACTCAACCTGTGTTGCCGCTTTGACGAACTGAGCATCCCCGATTACAGTATAGTGGATTAACAAAAACCAGTACGGCGTTGCCTCGCCTTAGCTCAAAGAGAACGATTCTCTAAGGTGCTGAAGCACCGAGTGAATCGGTTCCGTACTATTTGTACTGTCTTCGGCTTCGTCGCCTTGTCCTGATTTTTGTTAATCCACTATACTTTATGCCGCTACCGCAACTGGCTGGCGAAAGACGACACCCTGTCCGAACTGTTGGAACTGATCAACCGCCAACTGACCGAAAAAGGTTTAAAAATAGAGAAAGCATCCGCCGCCGTCGTTGATGCCACCATTATCCAGACCGCCGGCAGCAAACAGCGTCAGGCTATAGAAGTCGATAACAAAGGACAAGTCAGCGGCCAAACCACACCGAGTAAGGACAGCGATGCCCGTTGGATCAAGAAAAACGGCCTCTACAAACTCGGTTACAAACAACATACCCGTACCGATGCGGAAGGCTATATCGAGAAACTGCACATCACCCCGCCAATGCCCATGAGTGCAAACACCTGTCGCCGTTGTTGGAAGGGATAGCTGAAGGTACGACCGTCTATGCCGACAAAGGCTACGACAGTGCGGAAAACCGGCAACATCTGGAAGAACATCAGTTGCAGGACGGCATTATGCGCAAAGCCTGCCGCAACCGTCCGCTGTCGGAAACGCAAACCAAACGCAACCAGTATTTATCGAAGACCCGTTATAGTGGATTAAATTTAAATCAGGACAAGGCGACGAAGCCGCAGACAGTACAAATAGTACGGCAAGGCGAGGCAACGCCGTACTGGTTTAAATTTAATCCACTATATGTGGTCGAACAGAGCTTCGGTACGCTGCACCGTAAATTCCGCTACGCTCGGGCAGCCTATTTCGGGCTGATTAAAGTGAGTGCGCAAAGCCATCTGAAGGCGATGTGTTTGAACCTGTTGAAAGCGGCCAACAGGCTAAGTGCGCCTGTTGCCGCCTAAAAGGCGGCCCGGATGCCTGATTATCGGGTATCCGGGGATTAAGGGGGTATTTGGGTAGAATTAGGGAGTGATTGGTAGCGAAAACAGCTGAAAACCTGTGTTTGGGTTTCGGCTGTCGGGAGGGAAAGGAATGTTGCAAAGGTCTCTTTTCGTCATTCCCGCCACTTTTCGTCATTCCCGCGAACGCGGGAATCTAGAATCTCGGACTTTCAGATAATCTTTGAATATTGCTGTTGTTCTAAGGTCTAGATTCCCGCGTTCGCGGGAATGACGGTTCAGTTGCTACGGTTATTGTCAGGTTTTGGTTATGTTGGAATTTCGGGAAACTTATGAATTGAGACCTTTGCAAAAATAGTCTGTTAACGAAATTTGACGCATAAAAATGCGCCAAAAAATTTTCAATTGCCTAAAACCTTCCTAATATTGAGCAAAAAGTAGGAAAAATCAGAAAAGTTTTGCATTTTGAAAATGAGATTGAGCATAAAATTTTAGTAACCTATGTTATTGCAAAGGTCTCGAATTGTCATTCCCACGCAGGCGGGAATCTAGTCTGTTCGGTTTCAGTTATTTCCGATAAATTCCTGCTGCTTTTTATTTCTAGATTCCCACTTTCGTGGGAATGACGAAAAGTTGCGGGAATGACGGTTCGGGCATTCCTTAAATCACCCGTGTATCGCTGTAAATCTTAGAGATGACGGAATATAGCGGATTAACAAAAACCAGTACGGCGTTGTCGCGCCTTAGCTCAAAGAGAACGATTCTCTCAGGTGCTGAAGCACCGAGTGAATCGGTTCCGTACTATTCGTACTGTCTGCGGCTTCGTCGCCTTGTCCTGATTTTTGTTAATCCACTATATTTGCTTGCGGCAAGATGAAAACGGTGCGGGATGTTTTGGGAAACCAATGCCGTCTGAAGGGCTTTCAGACGGCATTTTTTGCGCCGTGCTGTTTAACGCGCCAGCGGTTCGGTGCGTTTGATCAGCCACGCTTTTGCCGCGCCTTCGGTCAGCGGCTCGAGGCGGCGGCGGACTTCGGCGTGGTAGCGGTTGACCCAGTCGATTTCGCCGTCGGTCATGAGGGCGGTGTCCATCAGGCGGGTGTCGATGGGGCAGAGGGTCAGGGTTTCAAAACAGAGGAAGCTGCCGAATTCGGTTTCTTGAGGGGCGGCGACGGCTTGGTTGGCGGCAAGGTTTTCAATGCGGATGCCCCATTTTCCCGGGCGGTAGAGTCCGGGTTCGATGGAGGTAACCATGCCTTTTTTCATGGCGGTTTCGGGCGTGGCGGGGGCGGCGAAGGCGATGCGCTGCGGGCCTTCGTGGACGTTGAGGAAATAGCCTACGCCGTGTCCGGTGCCGTGGCCGTAGTCGCATTGCGCCTGCCACAGGGGTTTGCGGCAAATCGCATCAATCAGCGGCGAGGGGATGTTTTCGGGGAACACGGCTTCGGCAAGCGCGATATGGGCTTTGAGAACGAGGGTGTTGTCGCGTTTTTGTTCGGCGGTGGGTGTGCCGACAGGGACGACGCGGGTGATGTCGGTCGTGCCGCCTTTGTATTGCGCGCCGGAGTCGATGAGCAAAAGCCCGTTGCCGCTGATGGTGCTGTGGCTTTCGGGCGTTGCGCTGTAATGCGGCAGTGCGCCGTTGGCGTTGAAGCCTGCGATGGTGTCGAAACTCAATGAAATGAAGCCTGGGCGCACGCTGCGGTGGCGATAAAGCATGGTGTCCACGTCGATTTCGGTCAGGCTGCCGCCGTTGCCGATGATGTCTTCAAACTCGGCGAAGAAACCGCACAACGCCGCGCCGTCGTGTTCCATCGCTTCGCGGATGCGGGCGATGTCGGCTTCGGATTTGCAGGATTTGAACAGCGTGGACGGGTTGATTCCCTCGATAAGGCGCACGCTTTCGGGCAGGCGCACAAGCGTGCTGACGGCGGTTTTGTTCGGTTCGATAAGCAACGCGCCGCCGATTTGCGCGAGTTTGTCGGCAACTTGGGCGTAAGGCTCGACCGTGATGCCTGCGGTTTGCAGCGCGGCGGCGGCTTCGGCATTCAGACGGCATCGGTCGGTAAACAGGACGGCGTTGTCTTTGCCAATCAATAGATAGGACACGAAAACGGGATTGAAAGGCACGTCGCTGCCGCGCAGGTTGGTCAGCCAGGCGATGTCGTCGAGCGAGGAAACCAAGTGGTAATCCGCGCCTTTTTCCGCCATCACGGCGCGCACGCGGGCGAGTTTTTCGGCGGCGGTTTCGGAGACGTAGGCGGGGTCGTGGACGAACACGGTTTCGGCAGGAATGGCCGGGCGGCTTGTCCACACTTGGTCAAGCAGGCCGTCGGGGTGTTCGATGCGGATGTTTTTGGCGGCGAGCGATTGCGCTAAAGTGCGTTTGCCGGTGAGCGAGACCATATCGGAAAGGATGCCGACGGCGGCGTTTTCGGGCAGGTTTGCCGCGAGCCATTCGTTATACGGCGGCACTTGCCCGCTTTTTTGCAGTTCGATGCCGCTGCCCGCAAGCTGCTTGGCGGCTTGTTCCCAATAGCGGCTGTCCACCCATACGCCCGCTTCGTCGGCGGTAACGACGAATGTGCCGACCGAGCCGGTAAAGCCCGACAATTCGCGCCGCGCCTGCCAATGTTCGGGCAGGTATTCGGACAGGTGGGGGTCGGCGGAAGGGATGACGAGTGCATCCAAGCCTTGCGCCTTCATGGCTTCGCGCAATGCGGACAGGTAATTCGATACGGTATTCATAACAGTTCCTCCAATCGGGTTTTGCGGCTTCAGACGGCATGGACGGAAATCTGAAATGCCGTCTGAAAAACATAACCATCTTATCAAATCGCCAGCCTGCTGCAAAACGGACGGGCTGATCGGATGGTGCGTGTTTGCGCGAAAAAAGCGATGTAAGGTTGTTTGTTGTAAAATTTTAGGCATAAGATATCGTTTTATGCCTTTTTTTGGAAGTAATATGGAAAATATAGTCAAGTTTGAGCATGAAGTTCTAATAGTGTGTGTTGGCAGGTATTTGGATTACGTTACAATACGCGCTTTCATCAAAATTTCCCTACCGAGCGGTATCCTGTTTTTGAAGACGGTAGGATTTGGGTTTGTTTGGGGGAATCCCGCCCAAATTGGAGCAATAGATAGGGCTGTGTCCGAATATGCGGCTCTGTGTGTTGAAACACGGTTAAAAATACGGAAGACTTTATGTCCGAACAACATATTTCGACTTGGAAAAGTAAAATCAACGCATTGGGACCGGGGATTATGATGGCTTCGGCGGCGGTCGGCGGTTCGCACCTGATTGCCTCGACGCAGGCGGGCGCGCTTTACGGCTGGCAGATCGCGCTCATCATCATCCTGACCAACCTCTTCAAATACCCGTTTTTCCGCTTCAGCGCGCATTACACGCTGGACACGGGCAAGAGCCTGATTGAAGGTTATGCCGAGAAAAGCCGCGTTTATTTGTGGGTATTCCTGATTTTGTGCATCCTCTCCGCCACGATTAACGCGGGCGCGGTCGCCATTGTAACCGCCGCCATCGTCAAAATGGCGATTCCCTCGCTGATGTTTGATGCCGGCACGGTTGCCGCCTTGATTATGGCATCCTGCCTGATTATTTTGGTGAGCGGACGTTACCGCGCTTTGGATCGCGTTTCCAAAATCATCATCGTTACTTTGAGTATCGCCACGCTTGCCGCCGCCGGCATCGCTATGTCGCGCGGTATGCAGATGCAGTCCGATTTTATCGAGCCGACACCGTGGACGCTTGCCGGTTTGGGCTTCCTGATCGCGCTGATGGGCTGGATGCCCGCGCCGATTGAAATTTCCGCCATCAATTCTTTGTGGGTAACCGAAAAACAACGCATCAATCCTTCCGAATACCGCGACGGGATTTTTGATTTCAACGTCGGTTATATCGCCAGTGCGGTTTTGGCTTTGGTTTTCCTTGCACTGGGCGCGTTTGTGCAATACGGCAACGGCGAAGCAGTGCAGATGGCGGGCGGCAAATATATCGGGCAATTGATCAATATGTACGCCGTTACCATCGGCGGCTGGTCGCGCCCGCTGGTGGCGTTTATCGCGTTTGCCTGTATGTACGGCACGACGATTACCGTTGTGGACGGCTATGCCCGTGCCATTGCCGAACCCGTGCGCCTGCTGCGCGGAAAAGACAAAACGGGCAACGCCGAATTCTTTGCCTGGAATATTTGGGTGGCGGGCAGCGGTTTGGCGGTGATTTTCTGGTTTGACGGCGTAATGGCGAATCTGCTCAAATTTGCGATGATTGCCGCTTTTGTGTCCGCCCCTGTGTTTGCCTGGCTGAATTACCGTTTGGTCAAAGGTGATGAAAAACACAAACTCACATCAGGTATGAATGCCCTTGCATTGGCAGGCTTGATTTATCTGACCGGTTTTACCGTTTTGTTCTTATTGAATTTGGCGGGAATGTTCAAATGATAACGATGCCGTCTGAAACCGCAAACCGCTTTCAGACGGCATTGCCGCGTTTATGGAAAAAAATGCCGACATCGCGTAAAATACGCGCAAATTTTGTGATTCGGTCAGGTCGTCTGAAACAGATTGCGCCTGATTTATTTTTTCGGAAAACCCTATGAGCGAACAAAACCATCCGCAAACCGAGCCGCAGTTGGACGAAAACCAAATCATCGCCCTGCGCCGCGAAAAACTGCACAACATCCGCCAACAGCGCAACGCCTATCCCAACGACTTCAAACGCGACAGCTTCGCCGCCGATTTGCACGCCCAATACGGCGAAATCGGCAAAGAAGAACTCGATCCGCAAGGCATTCCCGTCAAAGTGGCCGGCCGCATGATGCTGAAGCGTCAAATGGGCAAGGCGAGCTTTGCCACCATTCAAGACGTGTCCGGGCAAATCCAGCTTTATCTGAACAACAAAGGCGTGAGCCAAGAAGTTTTGGACGACTTCAACCATTGGGATTTGGGCGACATCGTCGGCGCGGAAGGCACTTTGTTCAAAACCAACCACGGCGAACTGACCGTACGCGTGTCCGGCATCCGCCTGCTGTCCAAATCCCTGCGCCCTCTGCCGGACAAACATAAAGGCTTGAGCGATCAGGAAACCAAATACCGTCAACGCTACGTCGATTTGATTGCCAACGAAGAATCGCGCAATACCTTCATCAAACGCAGCCAAATCATCCAATCCGTGCGTAATTTTATGGTGGGCGAGCATTATCTCGAAGTCGAAACCCCGATGATGCACCCGATTCCCGGCGGCGCGACGGCAAAACCCTTCGTTACCCATCACAATGCCTTAGATATTCCGCTTTATTTGCGAATCGCCCCCGAGCTGTATCTGAAACGCCTGGTTGTCGGTGGTTTGGAACGCGTGTTTGAAATCAACCGCAGCTTCCGCAACGAAGGCATGTCCGTGCGCCACAACCCCGAATTCACCATGATCGAATTCTACGAAGCCTTCTCCGACTACGAACGCATGATGCAGATGGCGGAAGACATCATCCGCAACGCATCGCACACGGTAAACGGCACGGCAAACATCACTTACAACGGCAAAGAAGTCGATTTGGAAAGCCCGTTTGAACGCCTGACCATTCTCGAAGCCATCAAAAAATACAATCCGCACTACACCGACGAGCAGTTGAACGATGCGGAATGGCTGAAAAAAGAAATCGTCAAACACGGCGAAAGCCTGCCGCCGTCCCCGGGCATCGGCAGCCTGCAACTCGCGCTGTTTGAAGGTTGCGCCGAGGGCAAGCTGTGGAATCCGACCTTCATCGTCGATTACCCGGTCGAAGTTTCCCCGTTGGCGCGCGCTTCGGATACCAAACAAGGTCTGACCGAACGTTTCGAATTGTTCGTTGTCGGGCGCGAACTGGCAAACGGCTATTCCGAGTTGAACGACCCCGAAGACCAAGCCGAACGCTTCAAAGCGCAAGTGGCGCAAAAAGACGCGGGCGACGACGAAGCGATGCACTACGATGCCGACTACATCCGCGCGATGGAGTTCGGTCTGCCGCCGACCGGCGGTTGCGGTATCGGCATCGACCGCTTGGTAATGTTGCTGACCGATTCGCAAACCATCCGTGACGTGATTCTGTTCCCGCAGATGCGCCCCGAGTAATCATAAAAACAGTTGAAATGGCAATGCCGTCTGAACCCGATTGGATTCAGACGGCATTTTGTATGGCAGGATTGATAGTGAATTAACAAAAATCAGGACAAGGCGGCGAGCCGCAGACGGTACAAATAGTACGGAACCAATTCACTTGGTGCTTCAGCACCTTAGAGAATCGTTCTCTTTGAGCTAAGGCGAGCCAACGCTGTACCGGTTTAAATTTAATTCACTATATTCGGTTTCCAACTGACCGACCCATTCTGACAAGGCCGACAGGCGTTGTTCGGATTTCGCCACGAACGGGTTTTCGGTATCCCACGCGTAGCCTGCCAAAATCGAAGAAAGCATACGGCTGATTTCCGGGCTGCGGTCGGGCGCGTACACGACGTTTTGGAAGCGGAAATCGTACCAACCGTCCACACATCAGGGGCGGTAATCCGAATCAACACGCCTTCTTGCCTGTGCGGCGGACATAAACCGTTTTTTGACCTCCAGCACCACACCTAAAATCACGCTGCCTTCGGGCAGGTCGAGGGCTTCAGACGGCCTGCCCGTCTGATAAATCAGCATCCTGCCCGCAATATCGATAACAAGGTGCGCGACGACCAGCCGCTTGTCGGACAGTTCAATCAGTACGATGTCTTCGTCCGCAGGGCGCATACGCGGCTCGACCACCAGCAAATCCCCCTTTTCGATAACCGGCGACATGGACGTGTCGGGCATGGCAACGGCAAACGTATATTGTGAAGGGGCGACCACCGAAGCAAACAGGTCGAAACTGCCCGTGAGTTTGCCTGTACGGGCGAAAGCCGCCGCCTGACGGTCTGACAACAAAGGACGGGGTGTGAGCCTCATCGACAGTGCTTTGCCGTCGGCATCGCTGTGGTTGTGCGTATGCGTATGATGGTTGTTGATGGTCGTATCGCCTTGGACATCGTTAAGGATTATGCTGTTTGAACCTGCCACGGATTTGGTCATCTCATTGTAGGCTTGCGTCGTGATGCGCTCTTGCTTGGTCATACCTGTTACAGCCTGTTTCAGCATTTCTAACGCTATGTGATTCTTCCTAAGGGTCGCTATACCGGCTTTTGCAGCTTGCTCATTACCACAAGAGGGGCAACCCCAGCTACTTCCTATGAACATATTGGAGTACCTCGAACAGGTTTGGTTTCCATGTTTAGGGCAGTTGATTACACACGGCTTGGCTGTACCCTCAAACTCGACCAACTTAATGCCACGATGACCGAAACGTTCCTCAACCTCAGCAGCAGCTTCTTCAAATGTTTTTGACCTTCTTGCCATATTGACCTCCGGATTATTGATTATTTTGGCTATGCTTTAACGAGGGATTGGAATGAGGTAAAGCTGTTGCCCTCTCCCCGCAATAGTTCCATTAGGCGCGGATGAATGAATAGTTTGTCCCTGCCAATGGCGATTTCTTGCAGCACACCTATGTCTGAAAGCTCTTTCAGGTACTTAGAGGCCGTCTGCCGTTTGGCTATCCCTGCCGCTTCTAGGTTGGCAATGCGTGTATATGGCTGCTCAAACAGAAGATTTACCAGTTCGTGCGTGTAGATTCCTTGTGCGTGTGTCCGTATGTGTTGACGTGTCTGCTCGAACAGGCGGCGTATCGCATCTATTTTCGATACCGTCCAATCGGCGGTGTCGGCTACGCCGTCTAAGATGTAGATTATCCAGCTTTCCCAATCCTGCCGTTCGGTTACGCCTAAAAGCAGGCGGTAATAGTCCGCCCTGTTTTCGATGATGTAGCGGCTCAAATACAAAATAGGCAAATCCAAAAGCCCTTTTTCAATCAATAGCAGGCTGTTCAATATGCGCCCCGTCCGCCCGTTGCCGTCCGTAAACGGATGGATGGCTTCAAATTGGTAATGTGCCGCCGCCATGATGATAAGCGGGTCTAAATCGCCGCTTTCGTGAATAAACCGCTCCCAATTTGCCAGCTTGCCGCGTATGGTTTCTTCTCCTTCGGGCGGGGTATAGACAACATTTCCGCTGTTGCCTCCTTTTAGGGCTGTGCCGCCTGTTTTGCGGATGGCCATTTCGTAGGGGTGCTTGATGGCGTTGCAGACCATGATGGCGGTTTGTGTGCATAAAGGGCGGCTCGTCAGTGATTCATAGCCTGCAAACAGGGCGGTGCGGTATTGCAGGGCTTCTTTCGTGGCAGGGTCTTGCCGTTCCGTATCCATTTGCAGGGATTGAAACAGCTTATCCGTTGTGGTTACGATGTTTTCAATTTCCGAACTTGCACGGGCTTCCATAACAGGAAGGGTGTTAATCAGCATGGCTTGATTCGGTATCAGTTCTGCCGCCTGCTTTAAACGGGCAAGGGATGCACGGGCGGCTATACAACGTTTCAGGATGGTTTTGCTTTCAATATCCTGTTTTGGCGGCAGGGGTGGTAAATCGTTATAGGGAATATCGGGTTTCCAGTTGCTCATATTTAAAATTTCAAAAAATTTAAAGATGTTTCCAGTATATGTTTACGCCGTGTATATATCAAGGATATATGTTTAAAAATTTGGCTTTTGTAAATATATGGGCGGTAAAACCGCATTATTTTATGCTGTTACCTATTTTACACCTTGTCTGCACACGATTTCCAAACAACCTAAAAAGAAACCTGCCGAAAGACAGGTTTAAAGAGGTCATTTTAAATGTGAACTAAAGCTTACACCCTCGTAGGGTATCGTGTATATCAGACGTACTTAATATACACTATTAGTGGATTAAATTTAAACCAGTACGGCGTTGCCTCGCCTTAGCTCAAAGAGAACGATTCTCTAAGGTGCTGAAGCACCAAGTGAATCGGTTCCGTACTATTTGTACTGTCTGCGGCTCGCCGCCTTGTCCTAATTTTTGTTAATCCACTATATTGTACAGGCGGCAAATGCCGTCTGAAACTGTTTGCGGAAGAAATTTATCCGGTGCGGGCGGTTGCGCCCAATGCGTCAGTCCAGTTTGAAAAATGCCGTCTGAAACGGGAAATGTTCAGACGGCATTTGATTTTCAGGGCTATTTTACGCCGTAACGCGGTTGGAGCAGGGCGCACGTCCGGTGTTCCCGGCGGCTTCGGCGGCTGCGTCCGGCAATTTTTCCGCAAGCCGCGCCCGCATCGTTTGCCGCATTTTCCGGCCGGGTGTTTTTTTCGCGTTGCGCTTTGGCGGATTCGTAGCGGTTGCGTTGTCTTGGTTCGCGCATTTCGGGTTTTTCCGGTTTTGCGCCGCCCTGTTCCCACCATTGCGGCTCGAAGCCCTCGATGCGCTCGATGAGCAGCTTGTTGCCGGTCAGCTCTTTAATGGATTCAAACATTTTCTGTTCGGATTCGTCCATCAGGGAAATCGCCACGCCGTCCGCGCCCGCGCGCCCCGTGCGCCCGATGCGGTGGACGTAGTCTTCGGGCTGGGCGGGCATTTCGTAATTGATGACGAAGGGCAGTTCGGCAATATCCAGCCCCCGCGCGGCGATATCGGTGGCGACGAGGACGCGCAGGTTGCCGTCTTTGAAGGCGTTGAGTGTTTCGAGCCGGCTTTGTTGGGAACGGTCGCCGTGTATCGCCTGTGCGGACAGGTTGCGGCGCACCAGTTCGCGCGTTACGCGGTCGACGCTTTGTTTGGTTTTGCAGAACACGATGACCTGGTTCATATGCAAATCGACAATCAGCCGTTCGAGCAGGTTGCGCTTCTGAATGGTATCGACGGCGATGATGTGCTGCTCGACGTTGGCGTTGGTGGTGTTTTGCGCGGCGACTTCGACGGTTTCGGGCGCGTTCATGAAGTCTTGCGCCAGTTTGCGTATCGGGGCGGAGAAGGTGGCGGAAAAGAGCAGGGTTTGGCGTTGGCGGGGCAGCATCTGCATGATTTTGCGGATGTCGTCGATAAAACCCATATCCAGCATACGGTCGGCTTCGTCCAAAACGACGATTTCGACTTTGTTCAAATGGATGTTTTTCTGTTTCACGTGGTCGAGCAGCCGTCCGACGGTGGCGACGACGATTTCGCAGCCGGCACGCAGGTCGGCGGTCTGTTTGTCCATATTCATACCGCCGAACAAGACGGTGTGGCGCAGCGGCAGGTTTTTGATGTAGCCCTGCACGTTTTGGTCGATTTGGTCGGCAAGTTCGCGCGTGGGGGTGAGGACGAGCATACGCACGGGGTGCATCGCGGGCGAGGTGCTGGCGGTGGCGTAACGTTTGAGGCGTTCCAGACTGGGCAGCATAAAGGCGGCGGTTTTGCCTGTGCCGGTTTGCGCGGCGGCTAGCAAATCATGACCGGCGAGTGCTTTGGGAATGGCGGCGGCTTGGATGGGTGTCGGGTTTTCGTAACCTTGCGCGGTCAGTGCGGAAACGAGTTCCGTACCCAAACCTAAAGAGGAAAATGGATTACTCATAATTGTAGTCTTTCTTTCAGACCTTATGTCGTCTGAAACGGGAAACCGATAGGACGGGGAAATATAGTGGATTAACAAAAATCAGGACAAGGCGGCGAGCCGCAGACAGTACAAATAGCACGAAACCGATTCACTTGGTGCTTCAGCACCTTAGAGAATCGTTCTCTTTGAGCTAAGGCGAGGCAACGCCGTACTGGTTTTTGTTAATCCACTATAAACTGCCCGCCTGTGAGTGGCGGGGCAGGGAATCTGTGTGCGGATTATGCCATAAAACGGTGTCCGACCCAATCGCGGGCGCGTCCGGAGATTGGAAATCCTGCTTAAAAAATGTACAATGGCGTACTTTTTTGAAACGCGGATCCATTATGCACATCGGCGGCTATTTTATCGACAACCCCATCGCACTTGCGCCGATGGCGGGCATTACCGACAAACCGTTCCGCCGACTTTGCCGAGATTTTGGCGCAGGTTGGGCGGTGTGCGAAATGCTGACCAGCGACCCGACGCTCAGAAATACTAGAAAAACCTTGCACCGCAGCGATTTTGCCGATGAAGGCGGCATTGTTGCCGTGCAGATTGCCGGAAGCGATCCGCAGCAGATGGCGGATGCCGCGCGTTACAACGTCAGCCTTGGGGCGCAGCTTATCGACATCAACATGGGCTGTCCCGCTAAAAAAGTCTGCAATGTCCAAGCCGGTAGCGCGCTGATGCAGAACGAGCCGCTGGTTGCCGCCATTTTGGAGGCGGTGGTCAAAGCGGCGGGCGTACCCGTTACCCTCAAAACCCGTTTGGGTTGGCACGACGACCATCAAAACCTGCCCGTCATCGCCAAAATCGCCGAAGATTGCGGCATTGCCGCCCTTGCCGTCCACGGACGCACGCGCACGCAAATGTACAAAGGCGAAGCGGCTTACGACCTGATTGCCGAAACCAAATGCCGTCTGAACATCCCGGTCTGGGTCAACGGCGACATTACCTCGCCGCAAAAAGCCCAAGCCGTCCTCAAACAAACCGCCGCAGACGGCATTATGATAGGGCGCGGCGCGCAAGGCAGACCGTGGTTCTTCCGCGATTTGAAACATTACGCCGAACACGGTGTTTTACCGCCTGCCTTGAGTTTGGCAGAATGTACCGCCACTATTTTGAACCACATCCGAGCCATGCACGCGTTTTACGGCGACACCGCCGGTGTGCGCATCGCACGCAAACACATAGGCTGGTACATCGACGAAATGCCCGACGGCGAACAGACACGTCGTGAAATCAACCGCTTGGACAGTGCGGCGGCGCAATACGACATGTTTGCAGGTTATCTTGAAAGACTTGCCGAAAAAACCGACAGTTGGGCGTGCGCCTACCGCCCAAATGCCTTCTGAACACTTGATTATCCTTTGAAAGTGCAATCATGCCCCATACCCTTCCCGATATTTCTCAATGCATCAGACAAAATTTAGAACAATATTTCAAAGACCTGAACGGTACCGAACCTTGCGGCGTGTACGATATGGTATTGCATCAGGTGGAAAAGCCGCTGCTGGTGTGCGTGATGGAGCAATGCGGCGGTAATCAGTCCAAAGCCTCCGTCATGTTGGGGCTGAACCGCAATACCCTGCGTAAGAAGCTGATTCAACACGGTTTGTTGTGAATATGTCGGCAACCGTCCGTATCTTAGGCATCGACCCGGGCAGCCGCGTAACGGGTTTCGGTGTCATCGATGTCAGGGGGCGCGATCATTTTTACGTCGCCTCCGGTTGCATCAAAACGCCTGCCGATGCGCCTCTGGCAGACAGGATTGCCGTGATTGTGCGGCATATCGGCGAAGTCGTTACTGTTTACAAGCCTCAACAGGCGGCAGTGGAACAGGTGTTCGTCAACGTCAACCCTGCATCGACGCTGATGCTCGGTCAGGCTAGGGGCGCGGCATTGGCGGCATTGGTCAGCCATAAGCTGCCCGTTTCGGAATACACGGCCTTGCAGGTCAAACAGGCGGTAGTCGGCAAGGGTAAGGCGGCAAAAGAACAGGTGCAGCATATGGTGGTGCAGATGTTGGGACTTTCGGGAACGCCCCAGCCGGATGCCGCCGACGGTTTGGCGGTGGCGCTGACCCACGCCTTACGTAACCACGGGCTTGCCGCCAAACTCAATCCTTCGGGGATGCAGGTCAAGCGCGGCAGGTTTCAATAGTTTCAGACGGCATTTGTATTTTGCCACCTGAAAAGAAAATGTGTATCGAGATGAAATTTATATTTTTTGTACTGTATGTTTTGCAGTTTCTGCCGTTTGCGCTGCTGCACAAACTTGCTGATCTGACAGGCTTGCTCGCCTACCTTTTGGTCAAACCCCGCCGCCGTATCGGCGAAATCAATTTGGCAAAATGCTTTCCCGAGTGGGACGGAAAAAAGCGTAAAACCGTGTTGAAACAGCATTTCAAACATATGGCGAAACTGATGTTGGAATACGGTTTATATTGGTACGCGCCCGCCGGGCGTTTGAAATCACTGGTGCGCTACCGCAACAAACATTATTTGGACGACGCTCTGGCGGCAGGGGAAAAAGTCATCATCCTGTATCCGCACTTCACCGCGTTCGAGATGGCGGTGTACGCGCTCAATCAGGATGTTCCGCTGATCAGTATGTATTCCCACCAAAAAAACAAGATATTGGACGAACAGATTTTGAAAGGCCGCAACCGCTATCACAACGTTTTCCTTATCGGGCGCACCGAAGGGCTGCGCGCCCTCGTCAAACAGTTCCGCAAAAGCAGCGCGCCGTTTCTGTATCTGCCCGATCAGGATTTCGGACGCAACGATTCGGTTTTTGTCGATTTCTTCGGTATTCGGACGGCAACGATTACCGGCTTGAGCCGCATTGCCGCGCTTGCAAATGCAAAAGTGATACCCGCCATCCCTGTCCGCGAGGCGGACAATACGGTTACATTGCATTTCTACCCTGCTTGGGAATCCTTTCCGAGTGAAGATGCGCAGGCCGACGCGCAGCGCATGAACCGTTTTATCGAGGAACGCGTGCGCGAACATCCCGAGCAGTATTTTTGGCTGCACAAGCGTTTCAAAACCCGTCCGGAAGGCAGCCCCGATTTTTACTGACTACGTAAAATTACAAAACATATCAGGCGTTTCGAGTCGAAACTCCTGATTGTTTTTTTAAATGCGAAATGGTAGATTATATGAACAGATTTCATTTGATAATCGCTGCTATTTAAGTATCTCAAAAACAATATTTTTAAGACTTGGTCGGAAAATTCGAAGCAGGTTTTGGAAGAAATACCGCAAACCCATGAATATCTGCAGACAATCTAGTTAATATATTAAAATTAATTTTCTTTAAAAACATAGCGTTATAAATAAATATTTAATATATGCTTTTCATATTTCCTTTAATATTTGACATTTTATGCTTAAATTTAAATATAAATCAAAATTAAATTTATATTTATTAAAATATTTAAAATAAAAATTCATATATTTAATATTTTCAGCAATTTTATAAAATTAATGTTTTGACATTTATATTGTAAAAAATGCTTGGCAAAGCGTAGAAAATGGCGTACATTTCGCTACATGGAATTACACGACAGGCAGGAAATGCCGTCTGAAAGGATTTTCCGGTCAATCTTGCGATTGGTCGGGGTTTCATCGGAAACGGTGAAACAAAAGTTTGCCGGCGTAGAGTTGAGCTATGCGGGCAAAGCCGCAGGCGAAAGCCTGTATTGTTTGTGAAGCGTAAATCTCTGATTTGAGGTATTGGGGCAATCCTGTGGGGGGTTGCCTCTTTTTTTATCCGCCTTTTAATGACACAATAGGCGCAAGTCTGTTTTAAATACAAGGTGCTGTCATGACCACGATTTTGGCTTTCGATATTGAAACCGTACCCGATGTGCAGTGTATCCGTACGCTGTATGACTTGCCGTCCTCGCTGCCCGACGATGAAGTGGTGCTGTTTGCCCAGCAAAAACGCCGTGCTCAGACGGGTGGGGATTTTATGCAGCATCATCTTCATCAGATTGTGGCGATTTCGTGCTGCATGCGTTGGGGGCAGGATAAAGTCCATGTCGGTACAATCGGCGAGATGGATGACGGCGAGGAAGTGGTTATCGCCAAATTTTTCGAGTTGATTGAAAAACATACGCCGCAACTGGTCAGTTGGAACGGCGGCGGTTTCGACCTGCCGGTTCTGCATTACCGTTCGCTGCTACACGGCATCAACGCCGCGCGCTATTGGGATATGGGCGACGGCGATTTCGGCGACAGCCGCGATTTCAAGTGGAACAACTACATCAGCCGCTACCACCAACGTCATTGCGATTTGATGGATTTGCTCGCGCTTTACCAGCCGAGGGCGAATGTGCCGTTGGACGATATGGCGAAACTGTGCGGTTTTCCGGGCAAGCTGGGTATGGACGGCAGCAAGGTGTGGGAGGCGTTCCACGCGGGCAGGCTGAAGGAAATCCGCAATTATTGCGAAACTGATGCGGTAAATACCTATCTGATGTATCTGCGTTTCTGTCTGGTCAGCGGCAGATTCGACGCAGACGAATACGAAATGGAAATCAAGCGGATCAGAAACTATCTCTCCGCCCAAACAGAAGACAAACCGCATTGGGCAGAATTTGTCCAAGCGTGGAAATAAAGATTGAAATTAAAACCGGTTGTTTGACGGTGCGTCCGCACTGATGTTTCGGTTTCATACGGCATATCGGTGCAGGGTTTGCCCATGCCGTCTGAAGCCTTTTCCAGTCAAACAAAATAACATTGAAAGAAAAAAATGAGCAAAACCGTGCATTATCTCAAAGACTATCAAACGCCCGCCTACCATATTCTCAAAACCGATTTACATTTTGATATTAACGAACCGCAAACCATTGTGAAGTCGCGTTTGACGGTCGAGCCGAAGAGGGTGGGAGAGCCGCTGGTGTTGGACGGTTCGGCGAAACTCTTGTCCGTCAAAATCAACGGCGTGGCGGCGGATTATGTGTTGGAAGGCGAGACGCTGACGATTGCGGACGTGCCGTCCGAACGCTTCACCGTCGAAGTGGAAACCGAAATCCTGCCGGCGGAAAACAAATCGCTGATGGGGCTGTATGCGTCCGCCGGTAACCTGTTTACCCAGTGCGAGCCGGAGGGCTTCCGCAAAATCACGTTCTATATCGACCGTCCGGATGTCATGTCCAAGTTCACGACCACCATCGTCGCGGACAAAAAACGCTATCCCGTTTTGCTCTCCAACGGCAACAAAATCGACGGCGGCGAGTATTCAGACGGCCGCCATTGGGTGAAATGGGAAGACCCGTTTGCCAAACCGAGTTATCTGTTTGCTTTGGTCGCGGGCGATTTGGCGGTCACGGAAGACTATTTCACCACCATGAGCGGCAGAAACGTCAAAATCGAGTTTTACACCACCGAAGCGGACAAGCCCAAGGTCGGCTTTGCCGTGGAATCGCTGAAAAACGCAATGAAGTGGGACGAAACGCGCTTCGGTTTGGAATACGACTTGGATATTTTCATGGTCGTCGCCGTGGGCGATTTCAATATGGGTGCGATGGAAAACAAGGGTTTGAACATCTTTAACACCAAGTTCGTCCTTGCCGACAGCCGTACCGCCACCGATACCGATTTTGAAGGCATCGAATCCGTGGTCGGACACGAATATTTCCACAACTGGACGGGCAACCGCGTGACCTGCCGCGACTGGTTCCAGCTTTCGCTGAAGGAAGGGTTGACCGTGTTCCGCGACCAAGAATTTTCCGGCGACCGCGCCAGCCGCGCCGTGCGCCGTATCGAAAACATCCGCCTGCTGCGCCAGCACCAGTTCCCCGAAGACGCAGGTCCGACCGCACATCCGGTGCGCCCCGCCCGATATGAGGAGATGAACAATTTCTACACCATGACCGTTTATGAAAAAGGCGCGGAAGTGGTGCGGATGTATCACACCTTGCTCGGCGAAGAGGGCTTCCAAAAAGGTATGAAGCTCTATTTCCAACGCCACGACGGACAGGCTGTTACCTGCGACGATTTCCGCGCGGCGATGGTGGACGCGAACGGCATCAACCTCGACCAATTCGCCTTGTGGTACAGCCAAGCAGGTACGCCGGTTTTAGATGCTCAAGGGCGTCTGAAAAACAATGTGTTCGAGTTAACCATCAAACAAACCGTGCCGCCCACGCCCGATATGGCGGACAAACAGCCGATGATGATTCCCGTCAAAATCGGGCTGCTGAACTGCAACGGCGAAGCGGTGGCATTTGATTATCAGGGCAAACGCGCGACCGAAGCCGTGTTGCTGCTGACCGAAGCCGAACAGACCTTCCAGTTCGAAAGCGTAACCGAAGCCGTCGTTCCCTCGCTGCTGCGCGGGTTCAGCGCGCCGGTGCATCTGAACTATCCGTACAGCGACGACGACCTGCTGCTTCTGCTCGCCCATGACAGCGACGCCTTCACGCGCTGGGAAGCCGCACAAACGCTCTACCGCCGTGCCGTCGCCGCCAACCTTGCCGCGCTTTCAGACGGCGTCGAGTTGCCGAAACACGAAAAACTGCTTGCCGCCGTCGAAAAAGTCATTTCAGACGACCTCTTAGACAACGCTTTCAAAGCCCTGCTTTTGGGTGTGCCGTCTGAAGCCGAGCTGTGGGACGGCGCGGAAAACATCGACCCGCTGCGCTACCATCAGGCGCGCGAAGCCTTGTTGGATATACTTGCCGTCCGCTTTCTGCCGAAATGGCACGAATTGAACCGTCAGGCGGCGAAGCAGGAAAACCAAAGCTACGAGTACAGCCCCGAAGCCGCCGGTTGGCGCACGCTGCGCAATGTCTGCCGCGCCTTCGTCCTGCGCGCCGATCCCGCGCACATCGAAACCGTTGCCGAGAAATACGCCGAAATGGCGCAAAACATGACCCACGAATGGGGCATCCTGTCCGCCGTCAACGGCAACGAAAGCGATACGCGCAACCGCCTGCTGGCGCAGTTTGCCGACAAGTTTTCAGACGACGCGCTGGTGATGGACAAATATTTCGCCCTCGTCGGCTCAAGCCGCCGCAGCGACACCCTGCAACAGGTTCAAACCGCCTTGCAGCATCCGAAGTTCAGCCTCGAAAATCCCAACAAAGCCCGCTCGCTCATCGGCAGCTTCAGCCGCAACGTCCCGCATTTCCACGCAGAAGACGGCAGCGGCTACCGCTTCATCGCCGACAAAGTCATCGAAATCGACCGCTTTAACCCGCAGGTCGCCGCCCGCCTGGTGCAGGCGTTCAACCTCTGCAACAAGCTCGAGCCGCACCGCAAAAACTTGGTGAAACAAGCATTGCAGCGCATTCGGGCGCAGGAAGGATTGTCGAAAGACGTGGGCGAAATCGTCGGCAAAATTTTGGATTGAGGCCGTCAAACAGAAAAACAATGCCGTCTGATATAGTTACACACACGTTTTATCATCACTTCCCCATCGTTTTATTACGCAATGGCAAAACGGCCGCAAAGTCATATTAATTATAGTGGATTAACAAAAATCAGGACAAGGCGACAAAGCCGCAGACAGTACAGATAGTACGGTAAGGCGAGGCAACGCTGTACTGGTTTTTGTGAATCCACTATATTGCTAGAAGTGCACCGATTAAGGTTAATTAAAATACGACCCTTATCCCAATATTAAGAAAAACAGCAATCAAAATAAACTTGATTGCTGTTTTTCAGTTTAAGCCATGAATGTAATTAGGCTCCTTATGCAGATGGCGTTACCAATAACGGCTGCTGTACGGATTGTATATTGGCATCCACATTTCCTCCTGTCGCAGCAGTATTAGAACCGAACACAGACATAGACTGTACCAAATTATTGCCAGCATTAATATACTTGGCAAAATCTGGATTACTGATAGCTGCATCATCAAAGACAAATGTATCTACACGATGGTTTTCACCATAGAAAAATCCGGAAATACGTACGTTGTCTTGTTCAGAAGCGCTAAGCACCAAATCACTTCCGGAACGGATAAAATGAACATCTGCTGCTTTAAATCCTTTAAAGTGCATAGTGTCAGAGTTTTTATCCACATGGTAATTATAGACCGTATCCTGACCGAAGCCTTTGCCGAAGACATAAGTATCCGAACCGCTGCCGCCCTCCAAGTAATCATTACCGGCACCGCCGATCAGAGTGTCGTTACCGTCTTCGCCGTTCAAATGATCATTGCCTTCGCCACCATTCAGTGCATCGTTACCATTATAGCCGTACAGGGCGTCGTTGCCTTCTCCTCCATTGAGCGTATCATTGCCATTGCCACTGTAGATACTGTCGTTGCCTGCATCACCATTCAGCAGGTCATCCCCGTCGGCACCGTACAGATAGTCATCGCCCAATCCGCCATTTAAGGTATTTCCGGATTGGTAGGCATACAATCTGTCCGAACCGTCGGTGGATTGCTGTACCAGTTCTTTGACAGTGGCAACATCCAGTACTTTGCCGTTATCGAAATGAATCTCATCGATACGGTAAGCACCTGAGCCATCGTTCTGGAAATAGGACTGAACAGTCACTTGTCCACTGTCGTCTTTTGCCTTGATAAGAAGATGGTTGCCCTCTCGGGTAAAAGTCAGCATATCGGCTGTAATACCGTCGGTAAAGCGGATGATGTCTTTGCGTCCGGTAGCGTAGTCGTAATTATAGACCGTATCCTGACCGAAGCCTTTGCCGAAGACATAAGTATCCGAACCGCTGCCGCCCTCCAAGTAATCATTACCGGCACCGCCGATTAGAGTGTCGTTACCGTCATTACCATATAAAGAAACATTTTTATTATGACCAAAGCCTACATTTTGCAGGATATCATCTGCTTGCGTACCCGATGTTTTAGCTAATAATGCAACGGTCTCCTGACCCAACACTTTCTGGTAATCTTCAAATTTACCTGCTTTTTTTGCCTCCTCCACATAATCGGCCATTAGTCTTCGACCTTCATACCAAGAACGAAGTTCGCCATATGCAAGCATCTCGGCCAAATCCACAAAAGCTTTTTGCGGATTAGTTTCTTTGACATGGTTAAATGCTTGAACAAGACCACTAAAATCCAAAGTGAACGTATCATTTTCCATTTTGAAACTGATTTGATTCAAATATGGCTGCAAACGGGTTTGGAACAACAGGTTTTGGTAGATGTTTTTGGCGAGATGGTCGTATGTATCGTTGGTTACTTTGACGATATTAAGCGCGTCTTCTTCGCTCATGTAATAAAGCGTGCTGGAATCCTGCCCCGTGTAGGCATCAAGCACGGCAATGCGGTCGCGGGCGGCGTCAATAGCTGCTTTAGCTTTATCAGAAAGGGAAACTAAAGCGTTCTTTTTTAGTTGTGCTACTTGGGATGGTGTCAGTGCAATACCTTCATTAGCCGTTTGCGTCCAATCGGTTGAAAGTCGCATTGGCGATTTTTTGCCCCAGTTCGAATCGGTTTCCGCCCATTTGTGAATCAAATTATCTAACAATGCCAACTGTGCTTCTTTAGTTTCGGCGGCAGAATAAGCTTTCAGCATATTGGCCAAATCACCGGACAATGCGGCAGCTTCGCGCAAATCGCGCAGACGACCAATGCCCGCAAGATTGGCGGCTTTTGCCTGTTCGGCAGTGAGTTCCACTTTGTCTTTGAAGCGGCTGTGCAGATTGTCGGCTGCTAAAAGTAAATCCCCCATTTTTGCGGTTGTACCGTTTGTTTTGGTATAGCTGCCTTGCTGAGCCAAAGTGTTACCGTTACCGAGATTTTTATTTACATCTTTATAGGTGAGATCCAAAGATTGGATACCCAATTCTTCAAGGGTACGCAATTCATTAGCTTGGGAAATGCCGTCCTGGTTGAGATCCTGCCATACACGCAGGGTTTAGAATGCGGCGTCTGCCGCGTTGATGATGTTGTCGCCGTTTGAATCCAATTCGGCCAAAGCCGCGTAGCCGTGTTTGGCAAAAGAACCGTCTGCCAGTTTGGTATTGTCGCCGAAGAGTTCCGCACCGTTGTCGATGATGCCGTTGCCGTTCAAATCGCGGACGAGTAAACCGTCATCGGCAGAAACCCAACCGGTGGCGGTGCGGATGCCTTGGTTGCGGTGGTCGAACAATGCACCTGAAAAGCCTTTGGTGGCAACGGTTTCTATACCGTCACCGTCCAAATCCAGGGCAAGGGGGTCGTAGACATGATATTTGCCACGGCGATAAGAATCGAATATGTTACCCCAAGGTTTCAAGCATTCGTGTCCGTTATCAAACCAGCCGCGCGTAGGATCTGGCTTACCTAACCATTTAAATTGTCGCCTTCCATCTCTTTCGGTAAGAATCCAACAACGGTTTCTGTCCAATTCTTTCCACAGATTCCAGCCGTCGGGCAGCCAGTCGTATACCCAACGAGACCAGTCTTCAAATAGCTCATACCCAAAACCTTTCCAGTTGTCAAAATTATAAAATTCCTCTGTAGATATCGTACCAGTATCTCCTGTGGCAATAGCCGTTGCTGCAATTATATCTCCAGCAATTGCTAATGGAATCCCCCAACTCTGCATATTTCCATTCTTCTCTATTAATGTACTTCCTAACCCTCCCAATGAATATAAATCCGCTAAAATATTTTGAAAACGGTTGATATTAACTTTACCATCTTTATGCTCCTGAATAGCTGAAGATATATTTCCAGAGAGACGGCTTGCAATCACAGAGGCATTTGTTCCGTTTACAATATGCGATGACGTACTACCTGGTGCAATATTACTAGCCAAATTACCAAATGCTAATAATGCACTATAACCAGCTTGTTTGTAATATTCATTACGTTTCGAGATATCTTTCTCATTTTTTGCAGAAACTAAATTAGCAACCATATTTCCAAATTCTGCTAACGCGGATGAGCGTGCGCTCATAAAATTACCAAAACTATTCCAACTCATTGAAGTAAGTCCTATATAAAAGCAAATTAAATTTTAAATATAAAATAATTAATACGATACAAACACTGTTTTCAATAAGAAAAAATGTTTTATACTTATCTAACAAGTACAAACTTTTGTTTCCATCATTAATTTCAAATATTACATTATCTATAAAATCTCCTTGAGGTTGATTATAAAAATAAATTTTAACAGGTTTTTTTGCAAATTTTATAAAATTGGCACATGGAGCATATGAATGAATACCACAAACCAAGCTTAATCTTATGGATTTATTTTTAACATCAGATGCAACTACATCAATATAAGGTGTTTCTCTAATTACCCTACCATATCTATGATTATCTTTTAATTTAGCATATCCATTTGAGTCATAAACATAATTATAACTATCATGTGGTTTTATCACCCCAGTAATCGAGGATATATTTTGTTCCTTTATTTGATGCTCAAATTTATAAAATTTTATATTTATCATACTAATATGAATTACCATCCATATAATAATAGAAATCGGCAATAAAAACAATAATTTGTTTTTTATGTTTTTTTCTAAAAATAATAAATTTACAGCAAGAAAGACGTTTGCAAAAAACAAAAACGCAAAAAAATCAAATAGAAAAACAAAATAACCAAACACTATATTAATTACTATCAAGGCTATATGTAAAACTATAAATACTAGTAAATAATTTTTATTTTTCATATGTCTCATTAAATAAAATATAGCTGGTATGATTTAGTGAATATCAATTTAGTGGCATAGAGTGTATACTCATCGTATTCACTCTCTCAGTCTTCAGGCTGCCTGAAAAGCCTTTGGCGGTGACTGTTTCTATGCCGTCGCCGTCCAAGTCTAGGGCGAGGGGATCGTAGACGTGGTATTTTCCATCACACGCAGAAAATTTTTTGCATTGTTTAGTATCACCACTACCAATCATTGTTACTCTCCTTGAGTTTAAGTCAAACAAAAAATGAAATTCAAATACTCTCTCTTAACTTATTGAGATCAATCATCAATATAAATAAAAAATATAAACTACCAGAATAACCAAAGCCACGAAAAATTTTTTCCAATATTTCACTATTTAAACAAAAAGCACCGCATACCCACGTTGATGATTCCGAAATAAAACACATCCATATTTCCATTACTGCCAACCATGACACTACTATCCTAATCAAAAATACTTTTTTATCTGCCCAAGCACTTTTTATATTTAACAATACAATATGATTTTGTAATTTAAAATCTAAGCTTTGCATTTTTCTAACCAGTGCAAACAAACAACCAAGCGCAATAAAAAAAGATTGGTAGGACTGGTAAAAAGGTAGAAATAGAATATTTAAGACCAATGAATAGATCCACATATACCTATTTGTTAAATTATTAATAAATTCTTTTTTGTTATCCATAAAATTTCCATAAAATATTGCGCTGATATTGCACTGAGTTTATTAGCAAACAACGTAAAGAAAATATTTATTATGATAAGTGTTTTTTAAGTTTCATTTTCAAATGATGGCGCGTAATAAAAAGTTTCACAAATCCGTTTTTCAGACTATCTAAGTATCTATTTTACAATCTATTTCAATAATCGTTATGTCTTAACAACTCTTCTTGGCATTATAGATGCTCACTCATATCATTTAATGATACTCTTGATTAATCTTTATGCGATTTAGCGAAATTAAAATTTCTCTTTTTTGTTTGAGGCTGTACTAGATTAGCAGATATGTTACCCCCGAAATATGAAGATAACACACTGCAAATTAAAGAAAAAAGTACAGAAAGAGCTGCTCCGTTTTTTTGTACTCGAAGTTACCGCCCGTTCTGCTGCCGATATTTTGGGTATCCATCCCAATTCGGCAGTCCTGTTCTACCGCAAAATCCGTATGGTCATCAGCCATTATCTGGCCTTGGCTGCCAATGAGGTTTTCGAGGGCTCTGTCGAGTTGGACGAAAGCTATTTCGGCGGACGGCGTAAAGGCAAACGTGGTCGCGGTGCGGCAGGAAAAGTGGTTGTCTTCGGCATTCTGAAACGTAACGGACGGGTCTATACCGTTGTCGTAGATAATGCCAAGTCCGATACTTTAATGCCTGTTATCAAACAGAAAATCATGCCGGACAGCATTGTTTATACCGACAGCCTGAGCAGTTACGACAAGTTGGACGTAAGCGGTTTTATCCATTACCGCATCAACCATTCCAAGGAATTTGCTGACCGTCAGAACCACATAAACGGCATTGAGAACTTTTGGAATCAGGCAAAACGCGTCTTGCGCAAATAGAACGGAATTGATCGCAAATCTTTCCCGCTGTTCTTGAAAGAATGCGAATTTCGATTTAACTTCGGCACACCGTCCCGACAGCTAAAAATTTTGCGGGATTGGTGTGGAATTTAGGGCTAATCTAGTACAGCCCCCTTATTTTTTAAGGTTTTGTACTTTATCTTAAGCATCCCAACTCAGCTTGAAACTATAAAACCGCGTGTCTGCCTGCCGAAAGTTCGCACCCTACACACGCAGGCTGCGCTTGTTTTTTTGGGATGTAGGGTAGGCATTATGCCCACACAGTTTCAGGCTGCCTTGAAATATGAAACGCGTGGGCAGCAAGTGCCCACCCTACGCTTGCTCCATAAGACATAATCAACTGTGCAATAAATTGTATAAGAGGATTATATTTGTACATAATTTTTATCTCTATGTTTCTGATTGGTTTATGATATTCGAAGCCTCCTTAGAATTTAAGTAGATAGTTTTCCTTGTCACTTCGCGCGTTGCTTGTCATTGATAATAAGTCACTTTACTCCTTTCTTGAAAAATCGTCAAGAACAGTTATCAATCTTTAAAATCTATTTAAAACAAAAATATACAGATATTTCAGGCTGCCTGAAACACAAAAAATAACATTATCCGACCGCAACAGAGTTCGGAGCAGCCTGCACCTTAACCCTGTTCCTTAACGGTATGCAGGAGGCACGAGAGGTGCGAGGCATCCTCATCTAACTCGATTCCTAAGCCGTTTTACCTTCCTGAAACGAGAACTTTTCCATACTTTCTCTTTACAATTCCCATATATATCCTTACAATGCGTTCTGCTGTTTTATTTATATATTTCTTTCTACTTAATATATTCCTTTTCCAGCCAGCCGTTATCCACATCCAATCTAACTATATTTTATTTATGTCTATCGTATCCGCACCGCTCCCCGCCCTTTCCGCCCTCATCATCCTCGCCCATTACCACGGCATTGCCGCCAATCCTGCCGATATACAGCATGAATTTTGTACTTCCGCACAGAGCGATTTAAATGAAACGCAATGGCTGTTAGCCGCCAAATCTTTGGGATTGAAGGCAAAGGTAGTCCGCCAGCCTATTAAACGTTTGGCTATGGCGACTTTACCCGCATTGGTATGGTGTGATGACGGCAACCATTTTATTTTGGCTAAAACAGACGGTGGGGGTGAGCATGCCCAATATCTAATACAGGATTTAACTACGAATAAGTCTGCGGTATTGTCTTTTGCCGAATTTTCTAACAGATATTCGGGCAAACTGATATTGGTTGCTTCCCGCGCTTCGGTATTGGGCAGTTTGGCAAAGTTTGACTTTACCTGGTTTATTCCGGCGGTAATCAAATACCGCCGGTTGTTTTTTGAAGTATTGGTGGTGTCGGTGGTGTTGCAGCTGTTTGCGCTGATTACGCCTCTGTTTTTCCAAGTGGTGATGGACAAGGTGCTGGTACATCGGGGATTCTCTACTTTGGATGTGGTGTCGGTGGCTTTGTTGGTGGTGTCGCTGTTTGAGATTGTGTTGGGCGGTTTGCGGACGTATCTGTTTGCACATACGACTTCACGTATTGATGTGGAATTGGGCGCGCGTTTGTTCCGGCATCTGCTTTCCCTGCCTTTATCCTATTTCGAGCACAGACGAGTGGGTGATACGGTGGCTCGGGTGCGGGAATTGGAGCAGATTCGCAATTTCTTGACCGGTCAGGCGCTGACTTCGGTGTTGGATTTGGCGTTTTCGTTTATCTTTCTGGCGGTGATGTGGTATTACAGCTCCACTCTGACTTGGGTGGTATTGGCTTCGTTGCCTGCCTATGCGTTTTGGTCGGCATTTATCAGTCCGATACTGCGGACGCGTCTGAACGATAAGTTCGCGCGCAATGCAGACAACCAGTCGTTTTTAGTAGAAAGCATCACTGCGGTGGGTACGGTAAAGGCGATGGCGGTGGAGCCGCAGATGACGCAGCGTTGGGACAATCAGTTGGCGGCTTATGTGGCTTCGGGATTTCGGGTAACGAAGTTGGCGGTGGTCGGCCAGCAGGGGGTGCAGCTGATTCAGAAGCTGGTGACGGTGGCGACGTTGTGGATTGGCGCACGGCTGGTAATTGAGAGCAAGCTGACGGTGGGGCAGCTGATTGCGTTTAATATGCTCTCGGGACAGGTGGCGGCGCCTGTTATCCGTTTGGCGCAGTTGTGGCAGGATTTCCAGCAGGTGGGGATTTCGGTGGCGCGTTTGGGGGATATTCTGAATGCGCCGACCGAGAATGCGTCTTCGCATTTGGCTTTGCCCGATATCCGGGGGGGAGATTACGTTCGAACATGTCGATTTCCGCTATAAGGCGGACGGCAGGCTGATTTTGCAGGATTTGAACCTGCGGATTCGGGCGGGGGAAGTGCTGGGGATTGTGGGACGTTCGGGGTCGGGCAAATCCACACTCACCAAATTGGTGCAGCGTCTGTATGTACCGGCGCAGGGACGGGTGTTGGTGGACGGCAACGATTTGGCTTTGGCCGCTCCTGCTTGGCTGCGGCGGCAGGTCGGCGTGGTCTTGCAGGAGAATGTGCTGCTCAACCGCAGCATACGCGACAATATCGCGCTGACGGATACGGGTATGCCGCTGGAACGCATTATCGAAGCAGCCAAACTGGCGGGCGCACACGAGTTTATTATGGAGCTGCCGGAAGGCTACGGCACCGTGGTGGGCGAACAAGGGGCCGGCTTGTCGGGCGGACAGCGGCAGCGTATTGCGATTGCCCGCGCGTTAATCACCAATCCGCGCATTCTGATTTTTGATGAAGCCACCAGCGCGCTGGATTATGAAAGTGAACGAGCGATTATGCAGAACATGCAGGCCATTTGCGCCAACCGGACGGTGCTGATTATCGCCCACCGTCTGTCCACTGTTAAAACGGCACACCGGATCATTGCCATGGATAAAGGCAGGATTGTGGAAGCGGGAACACAGCAGGAATTGCTGGCGAAGCCGAACGGATATTACCGCTATCTGTATGATTTACAGAACGGGTAGAAGGCGGGGGATGGGCGTGTAGGCTGCTTTTTTCGTAACGTTCTGCGTTTTCAGACCGTCGTTTACTGGGTTTACTGACTGAAATGAAACCAAAGTGCAGGCTGCCGGAAAGACTTTTTCTGTCTTTTTAGGCAGCCTGCACTTCTTTTTCACTCATCTAGAGACCTTTGCAAAATTCCCCAAAATCCCCTAAATTCCCACCAAGACATTTAGGGGATTTTCCATGAGCACCTTCTTCCGGCAAACCGCCCAAGCCATGATTGCCAAACACATCGACCGGTTCCCACTATTGAAGTTGGACCAGGTGATTGATTGGCAGCCGATCGAGCAGTACCTGAATCGTCAAAGAACCCGTTACCTCCGAGACCACCGCGGCCGTCCCGCCTACCCGCTGTTGTCCATGTTCAAAGCCGTCCTGCTCGGACAATGGCACAGCCTCTCCGATCCCGAACTCGAACACAGCCTCATCACCCGCATCGATTTCAACCTGTTTTGCCGTTTTGACGAACTGAGCATCCCCGATTACAGCACCTTATGCCGCTACCGCAACCGGCGGCGCAAGACGACACCCTGTCCGAATTGCTCAAACTGATTAACTGCCAACTGACCGAAAAAGGCCTAAAAGTAGAGAAAGCATCCGCCGCCGTCGTTGACGCCACCATTATTCAGACCGCCGGCAGCAAACAGCGCCAGGCCATAGAAGTTGACGAAGAAGGACAAGTCAGCAGCCAAACCACACCGAGCAAAGACAAAGATGCCCGTTGGATAAAGAAAAACGGCCTCTACAAACTCGGTTACAAACAACATACCCGTACCGATGCAGAAGGCTATATCGAGAAACTGCACATTACTCCCGCCAATGCCCATGAGTGCAAACACCTGTCGCCGTTGTTGGAAGGGTTACCCGAAGGTACGACCGTCTATGCCGACAAAGGCTACGACAGTGCGGAAAACCGGCAACATCTGGAAGAACATCAGTTGTTGGACGGCATTATGCGCAAAGCCTGCCGCAACCGCCCGCTGTCGGAAGTGCAAACCAAACGCAACCGATATTTGTCGAAGACCCGTTATGTGGTTGAACAGAGCTTCGGTACGCTGCACCGTAAATTCCGCTACGCTCGGGCAGCCTATTTCGGACTGATTAAAGTGAGTGCGCAAAGCCACCTGAAAGCGATGTGTTTGAACCTGTTGAAAGCGGCCAACAGGCTAAGTGCGCCCGCTGCCGCCTAAAAGGCGGCCCGGATGCCTGATTATCGGGTATCCGGAGAGGATTAAGGGGGGATTTGGGTAGAATTAGGCGGTATTTGGGGCGAAAACAGCCGAAAACAGCTGAAAACAGCTGAAAACCTGTGTTTGGGTTTCGGCTGTCGGGAGGGAAGGGAATTTTGCAAAGGTCTCAAATAGTACGGAATCGATTCACTTGGTGCTTCAGCACCTTAGAGAATCGTTCTCTTTGAGCTAAGGCGAGGCAACGCTGTACTGGTTTAAATTTAATTCACTATACTGCTGAAGTCGTGAATTAAATGCTAAATATCTAGCAAAAAAGTGCGGTCAAAATTTACCGCACTTTTCGTTTCGAACAATCGAATTATTTAATCACGCCACATGCCATACGTGGGCCGCCACCGCCAAGTGGAGCTGGATGATCGGAGTGATTATCACCACCCGTGTGGATCATAATAGAGTGACCGCGAACATCATCTAAATGTTTAAGACGTGGTGCTAAAACAGGATTTGTTGCTGTGCCATCATGCAATACAGTTAATGCAGGTAAATCACCTAAGTGTGCATCATCTTGCCATGGGTAACCATGTTGTTTTGCACCTTTAGGATCCCAGTGACCGCCTGCGCCTAAACCAGCTGTCAATTTACCTTCTTTTTCTTTTGGCTCACAGCTTGGGTTTTCATGGATGTGGAAACCATGTAAGCCTTCGCTTAATCCTTGTAAATCAGGGGTAAACACAAGACCATAGTTAGATTCAGTAATAGTCACTGTACCCACATCTTTGTTACCGTTTACTGGATCAAGTTGTTGCACTTTCACTTCAATAGAAGCACCTTTAGGTATCGTATTATGCTCGTGTGCTTGCGCAACACTAACTGAACATACTGCACTAACCGCTAGTGCTAATAAGGTTTTCATATTCATTGCAATCTCCTTTATTGCAGTAAAAACTCGCGACTATTTTAGTCAATTTTGTTTTAAAAGCCGATAAATTTTTACGAAAATTTTACATTAATTGTTATTTGCAGAAAATTAGAACCCGTTATCACGTCTTGGATAAATGCCAAAACCATTGTGATTCCGAGAATTAAAAAGAAAAATTTCGGAATCCTCATCCTTTTCTGAAACCTGATTGCGGTATCCATGGCTTTGTCTTTGTCATTTAAGTTTGTGTTCATGTTTTTGACCTTCTTTGCTTTTTAAATCCTTTTTAAATTGCCGACTTCTTCCGTTCCAAATGTCCCATTTGAACATTATCCCGCCGCCTAAAATACGACCCAAATTCATCGGTTGTTCTTGCTGCGATACCTGCAAACAACAGTTCAATGGGTTTATTTTGTTTATTCTAACCTATTACCGTTTAAATAAATTTCCAAAGGCTTGGGCAAACCGTAATCTTTCAAATGCGCCGGCTTTATCCAAATGCCGTCTGAAGGGCTTTCAGACGGCATTTGTGCTTCAAAGGGCGTAATCAATAGCAGCCGGTGCGTCAGGCGGTGGGTCAGGGCGGTTTGTTCGTCCATATCTGCCATGGTCAGGGAGAATTTGGCGGCAAAGTCGGAAAGCCCGTTCAAACTTTCAAAACACGGCACGCAATACAGCCCGCCCCAAATGCCTTTGGCGGGGCGTTTTTCCAGCAAAATCGCGCCGTCCCGGTTGCGGACAATCAGCCAGTAAAGCGGCAGGGTCGGTACTTCGGCGGCGGTTTTTTTGCGCGGCAGCTCGGCGGTGCGGTTTTGCTTTTTCGCTTCGCAGATGTCCGCCATCGGGCATTGGTGGCACAAGGGTTTCGTCCGTTTGCACACGGTCGCGCCCAAATCCATCAAACCTTGTGTATAGGCAGGCATATCGGCGTTTTCAGACGGCAGCAGGCTTTCGGCAAGTGTCCAGAGCGAGTTTTCAAATTTTTTGTCCTGCGGATTGCCGTCGCGGGCGAACACGCGGCAGAGTACGCGTTTGACGTTGCCGTCCAAAATGGTTTCGCGGCGGTTGAAGGAGAAGGCGCAAATGGCGGCGGCGGTGCTTCTGCCTACGCCGCAGAGGGTTTCCAAGTCTTTGCGCTCCGACGGAAACGTGCCGCCGAATTGTTCGACGACTTGTTGCGCGGCTTTGTGCAGGTTGCGCGCGCGGCTGTAATAGCCCAAGCCCGCCCACAACGACAACACTTCGTCTTGCGGCGCGGCGGCAAGCGTCTGAACGGTCGGGAATTTTTCTAAGAAACGCGGATAGTAGTCCAACACGGTGGCGACCTGCGTTTGCTGGAGCATGATTTCGGAAAGCCAGACGCAATAAGGGTTTTTGACCTGCCAAGGGAGGTGGTGGCGACCGTGTTGTTTTTGCCAGCGGATGAGCCGTTCGGAGAAGGGGATGGGTGTGTTCATTAATATCAATCGGTGGTTTTATTTATATTTAAAACAGTATGTTATTGTATAACATTGTGAAAATAATTCTTATTGACTTATTTTTTGTAGGGGCATATAACTCATATAAGGAAACTTTATTGCGGTATTGAAATTATTTATCAACAAGCAAGGAGTATCAGCATGAAAGCAATGGTTTATCACGGCGCAAACGACATCCGTTTTGAAGAAAAACCCCGTCCGCAGATTATCGATCCGACCGATGCGGTGGTGAAAATCGTCAAAACCACGATTTGCGGTACCGATTTGGGTATTTGGAAAGGCAAAAAAACCCGAAGTCGCCGACGGCCGTATTCTCGGTCATGAAGGCATCGGTATTGTAGAAGAAGTCGGCGAGGCTGTAAAAAACATCAAAGTCGGCGATAAAGTCATTATTTCATGCGTCAGCAAATGCTGTACTTGCGACAACTGCAAAATCCAACTTTATTCGCATTGCCGCAACGGCGGCTGGATTTTGGGCTACATGATTGACGGCACGCAGGCAGAATACGTCCGCACGCAGGCAGAATACGTCCGCACGCAGGCAGAATACGTCCGCACGCCTTATGCCGACAACAGCCTCGTGCCGCTGCCCGACAACGTCAACGAAGAAGTCGCCCTGTTGTTGAGCGACGCTTTGCCGACCGCACACGAAATCGGCGTGCAATACGGCGATGTCAAACCCGGCGACACCGTATTCATCGCAGGTGCCGCTCCTGTCGGTATGTCCGCCTTGCCGACCGCCCAACTGTACAGCCCCGCCGCCATCATTGTTTGCGATATGGACGAAAACCGTTTGAAACTGGCGAAAGAGTTGGGCGCAACCCATACCATTAACCCTGCTTCCGGCGATGTAAGCAAGCAAGTTGCCGCTATCGTCGGCGAAGACGGCGTGGACTGCGCGATCGAAGCCGTCGGTATCCCTGCAACTTGGAATATGTGCCAAGACATTGTGAAACCCGGCGGCCATATCGCCGTTGTCGGCGTACACGGTCAATCCGTTGATTTCAAACTGGAAAAACTGTGGATTAAAAAGCTTGCCATCACTACCGGCCTGGTAAACGCCAATACCACCGAAATGCTGATGAAGGCAATTTCCAGCAGCTCCGTCGATTACACCAAAATGTTGACCCACCGTTTCAAATTCAGCGAATTGGAAAAAGCCTACGACGTGTTCAAACACGCCGCCGAAAATCAAGCGATGAAAGTGGTTTTGGAAGCGGATTAATCGGCGTTGAATCAGTTGTTTTTTAAGCGGATGCCGTCTGAATGCGTTTCAGACGGCATTTTTTCAGCCGCGTAGTATGGGCTGTCCGGCTGCTGTCGAATGAACTGAACGTTATTTTTATTATGCGGAAGGCGGATGGGCATTTTAGGGGCGGTATGTCTGATCAGTGCTGCCGTGTATGCCGACTGTGCCCTCAATCGGCAAAATGCCGTCTGAAACGGGAAAGGTTTTTCAGACGGCATTTTTACGATGCGAATCAGGCTTTGGGTTTCAACGCCGCCGCTTCTTTGGCGAGGCGGGTGATGGTGTCCCAGTCTTTGTTTTTCACGGCTTCTTTCGGTGTCAGCCAAGAGCCGCCGACGCACAGGACGTTGGGCAGTGCCAAGTACTCGGGCGCGGTGGCGAGGCTGATGCCGCCTGTCGGGCAGAAGCGAACATCGGCGTAAGGGCCGTACAGGGCTTTGAGCATGGCTTTGCCGCCGACGACTTCGGCGGGGAAGAGTTTGAGGGTGTCGATGCCGTGTTCCAAAGCCAGTTGGATTTCGCCCGGGGTGGCAACACCGGGAATCAGGGGGATGCCGCTGTTGTGGCCGGCTTTGGCGAGGGATTCATGCAGCCCCGGGCTGATGGCGAAAACCGCGCCTGCGTCTTCGACGGCTTTGAGCTGTTCGGGATTGGTTACCGTACCTGCGCCGACGATGGCGTTGGGCACTTCTTTGGCAATCAGGCGGATGGCATCGAGGCCGACAGGGGTGCGCAGGGTGATTTCGAGGGTAGGGATGCCGCCTTCGACAAGGGCGTGGGACAAATCGATGGCGGTGCTTAAGTCGTCAATCGCCATTACCGGCACAACTGCGCCGGCGGTCAAAATTTCGCGGGGGGTCAGTTTGGACATTTCGGTTCTCCGGGTGGAATGGGGTATTTTATTAAGATGGGACAGGTTGTAGGTCGGATTCAAGAAACCGACATCTTGGACGGCTGTGTCGGATTCGAGAATCCAACCTACGTCTATCTTAAAACGCTTGAATAATTTTTCAGACGGCCTTCGGTCTGAAAAGGCCGTCTGAAACGCGCATCAGGCAAATTCGCCGCCGAAACTCATGGCACCGGTTTCCGCGCTGCTGGTCATGCTGCGGAAGTTGGCGAAGAGTTCGCGGCCGCAGCCTTGTTGGTTCGCGCCCAAGTCGATGCTTTCGACTTCGCGGGCATTCCATTCGGTTTCGTTAATCAGGACGTTGAGTTCGCCGCTAACGGAGTCGAAGCGGATCAGGTCGCCGGTACGGATTTTGGCGATGTTGCCGCCCATCAGGGCTTCGGGCGTCATGTGGATGGAGGCCGGAACTTTGCCGGATGCGCCGGACATACGACCGTCGGTCAGCAGTGCCACTTTGAAGCCGCGGTCTTGCAGGATGCCCAAAGGCGGGGTCAGTTTGTGCAATTCGGGCATACCGTTGGCGCGCGGGCCTTGGTAGCGGACGACGCAGACGAAATCGCGTTCCAACTCGCCGCGTTCAAACGCAGCCAATACTTCGCGTTGGTCGTTGAACACGATGGCAGGCGCTTCAATAATGCGGCAGCCTTCGCGCACGGCGGACACTTTAATCACGCCGCGTCCGATGTTGCCTTTCATCAGGCGCAGACCGCCGTCGGGGGAGAACGGGTTGTCAGCTTTGCGCAGGATGTCGTCGTTGCCGCTGGTTTCGGGGGCTTCGCGCCATTCGAGTTTGCCGTCGATGAGGAAAGGCTCTTTGGTGTAGTGGCGCATACCGTGTCCGACGATGGTATCGACATCGTCGTGCAACAGGCCTGCATTCAGCAATTCGCGGATAACGAAAGGTAGGCCGCCGGCAGCGGTAAAGTGGTTTACGTCGGCTTTGCCGTTGGGGTACACACGGATCAGCAATGGGATGATGGAAGAAATTTCGTCAAAGTCGTCCCAGTTCAAAATCACGCCGGCGGCGCGTGCCATGGCAACGAGGTGCATGGTGTGGTTGGTTGAGCCGCCGGTTGCCATCAGGCCGATTAGGGCGTTGATGAAAGATTTTTCGGTCAACATTTCACCCAATGGTTTAATCGTGCCGTTTTTGATGCCGCGCGCGAGGTGTCCGGCGGCATAGCGGGTCAGGGCTTCACGCAGGTCGGTGTAAGGGTGGACGAAGGCGGCGGCAGGCAGGTGTACGCCCATCATTTCCATCATCATTTGGTTGGAGTTTGCCGTGCCGTAGAAAGTGCAGGTGCCCGGGCTGTGGTAAGAACCCATTTCGCTTTTCAAAAGTTCGTCTCGTCCGACTTTGCCTTCGGCGAAAAGCTGGCGGGTGCGGGCTTTTTCTTTGTTGCCGATGCCGCTGGACATCGGGCCTGCGGGGACGAAGATACCCGGAATATGACCGAACGAAAGCGCGCCTATCATCAAACCCGGCACGATTTTGTCGCATACGCCCATAAACAGGCTGCCGTCAAACATTTGATGCGACAGACCGATAGCGGTACTCATGGCGATCACGTCGCGGGAAAACAGCGACAATTCCATACCGGCGTAGCCTTGCGTGATGCCGTCGCACATGGCGGGTGTGCCGCCGGCGACTTGGGCGGTCGCGCCGTTTTTCTGCGCTTCGTCTTTAATTTGGTCGGGGAAGTCTTTAAACGGCTGGTGTGCGGAAACCATGTCGTTGTAGGCGGTGATGATGCCTAAGTTGGGGACGGTTTCCTGGAGCATTTCGATTTTGATGCTTTTGGGCATAGAGGCATAGCCGTGCGCCAAGTTGGAGCAGCCGAGCTGGTTGCGCTCTAAGCGTCCCATTTGTTTGGCACTGTGGATTTTCGCCAGATATTTTTCACGCGTCGGACGGCTGCGTTCAATAATGCGCCCGGTGATTTCGGCGAGTTTGGAGTGGATAGGAGTAGTGTTCACGGTCGGTCTCCTGTCGGAACGGGGGGTATTGGGGATTTGTTTGTGCGTTTCTGATTTTTTGTATTGGGTGTGGGGCATTTGGCGTTTCAGACGACCTTTCAAACCTTACAAGGGGTCGTCTGAAAACCTCACTATAGTGGATTAACTTTAAACCAGTACGGCGTTGCCTCGCCTTAGCTCAAAGAGAACGATTCTCTAAGGTGCTGAAGCACCAAGTGAATCGGTTCCGTACTATCTGTACTGTCTGCGGCTTCGTCGCCTTGTCCTGATTTTTGTTAATCCACTATATTTTAAAAGGTATACCGTCTGAAAGTGGGAAGCGGGTGTTATTATAGTACAAAATTTGTAATTTTGTTACAAAAAAAATCAGACATCGAAAAGAAATTTGATTTAAATCGCAGAATCTTTCGATTGTTGTAACGGAATAGGGGAAACCTGCCCGATTTTTGGACTAGGTCAAATAAATTGTAAAAATGGGAATAGACAAAAAGTGTAGCGGTGTGTAGTATTACTACTCATTATGCCGCCTGCCTTTGTTTCCGATATTGCGATGCAGCGTGATGGGGAAAACAGGTTTCAGACGGCATCGAAAAATTCTTTCCTGACGAGATAATGCGATGAGTACACAAACAAATTTTGATTTGGTGTTGTTCGGTGCGACCGGCGATTTGGCAATGCGCAAACTTTTGCCCTGCCTGTATCAGGCGCACGTGGCCGGTTTGCTTCATCCCGAAGGTCGTATTTTGGGTGTGAGCCGCAGCGAATTGGATACCGAAGGTTTTCTGGCGAAGGTGGAAACCAGTTCCAAAATCCATGTGAAAGAAAATTTTTCCGATGAGGCTTGGGCATCGTTTGTCGAACGTCTCGCATATCTCAAAGTCGATGTTACGCAGCCGGACGATTTTGCTGCTTTGGGCGATTTGGTCAAAGCGCGCAAGAATACTGAAAATGTCGTGATCTACCTCTCAACTGCGCCGAAATTCTTTGCGCAAGCCTGCGAGAACCTTGCTGCGATCGGTTTGAATGCCGACAACGTGCGCGTGGTTTTGGAAAAACCGTTGGGTACGGACTTGGCTTCTTCCCAACAAATCAATACTGATGTTGCGCGTTATTTCAAAGAAGGGCAAATTTACCGCATCGACCACTACCTTGGCAAAGAAAGCCTGCAAAACCTGCTTGCGCTGCGTTTTGCCAATGTAATGTTCGAGCCGCTGTGGAACAATAAATATATCGAAAGCGTGCAGTTGACCATCGCCGAACAGCTCGGTGTGGAAGAGCGCGGTGAGTTTTACGACATTACCGGCGCGTTGCGCGATATGGTGCAAAACCATTTGATGCAGATGTTGTGCATGACTGCGATGGAAGCCCCCGCCAGCTTGGATGCCGACGCGGTGCGCGATGAAAAAGTCAAAGTCATCAAGTCATTGAAGCCGCTGACCGTCGAATCTGTCAATGAAAACGTCGTGCGCGGACAATATACCGCCGCCAAAGGCATGAACGGCTATCTTGAAGAAATCAACGTTCTGCAAGACAGCTTTACCGAAACCTACGTCGCCATTAAAGCCGAAATCGAAAACGAACGCTGGAAGGGCGTTCCCTTCTACCTGCGTACCGGCAAGCGCATGGCGGGCAAAGTGGCGGAAATCGTTTTGAACTTCAAAGATTTGAACAGCCATATTTTTGAAGGCAGCCGCACCGCGCCCAACCGGCTCGTTATCGAGTTGCAACCATATGAATCCGTGCGCCTCTATACGCAGATGAAAACCCCGGGGGCAGGAAATAAGGTCGAAACCGTGCCGCTGGCAACCGATTTGGGCAAAGCATTGGAAAGCCGCCGCGCGGAAGCTTACGAGCGCCTGCTGCTGGATGTGATTAACGGCAAACTCGCTTTGTTTAACCGCCGCGACGAACTTGAAGCCGCGTGGGAATATGTGATGCCGATTTTGGAAAACTGGACAAATAACACCACGCCGCCGCACGGCTACGGCGCACACTCGTGGGGGCCTGAAGCCGCGCGCGAACTATTGGCGCGCGACGGACACAAGTGGCACGAAGAGCAGTAATACAATAATGCGTTCAGACGGCATGGGGTTTGAAATGCCGTCTGAACGTAAGTAAAGCAGTATAGTGGATTAACAAAAATCAGGACAAGGCGACGAAGCCGCAGACAGTACAAATAGTACGGCAAGGCGAGGCAACGCTGTACTGGTTTAAATTTAATCCACTATAAAAAGCAGTCCCGATATTTGGTATCAAAAGCATAAACAACTGTTCGGCCGACATATTGCTCAACCCGTTTCCATAACGGAATATGCCGTCTGAAATAAAAAAAGGACACAAATATGTTTGTTTGGCACGAATACGAAAATGCGGCAGAAGCGGCGCAGTCTTTGGCTGACGCAGTGGCGGATGCTTTGCAGGGCGCACTGGACGAGAAGGGCGGTGCGGTGTTGGCAGTTTCCGGCGGACGTTCGCCGATTGCATTTTTCAACGCCCTGTCGCAAAAAGATTTGGATTGGAAAAACGTCGGCATCACCTTGGCAGATGAACGCATCGTGCCGACCGTCCACGCCGACAGCAATACCGGTTTGGTGCGCGAATACCTGTTGAAGAACAAAGCGGAAGCGGCAATGTGGATTCCTATGGTGGAAGACGGAAAAACTGAAACCGAATTACATCCCGATGCTGTTGTCGATTATGCACTGAAACATTACAAACAGCCCGATGTTTTGGTTTTGGGTATGGGAAACGACGGGCATACGGCTTCGATTTTCCCGAAAGCTCCGCAGTTTCAGACGGCAATCGACGGTTCGGCAGGTGTCGCGCTGGTGCATACCACGCCCGTTACCGCGCCGCACGAGCGCGTCAGTATGACCTTGGATGCGATTGCCCATACGGGGCATGTGTTTTTGGCGATACGGGGCGAAGAGAAAAAAGCCGTGTTCGACCAAGCCGCACAAGGCGAAAACCGCGAATATCCGATCAACCTCGTTTTGAACCATCAAGGAGTGAACTGCCATGTCTTCTACGCCGAATAAACAAGCCGGATATCCCCGACTGGTCGCCGATATCGGCGGGACGAATGCACGCTTTGCGCTGGAAACCGCGCCGCGCGTCATTGAAAAAGCCGCCGTGCTTCCGTGTAAAGACTACGATACGGTTACCGATGCGGTGCGTGCCTATCTGAATCAAAGCGGTGCAACAGCCGTACGGCACGCGGCATTTGCCATCGCCAACCCGATTTTGGGCGACTGGGTGCAGATGACCAACCACCATTGGGCGTTTTCCATCGAAACCACCCGTCAGACTTTGGGGCTGGACACCCTCATCCTTTTGAACGACTTTACCGCGCAGGCATTGGCGGTAACGCAGACTTCAAGCAAAGACCTGATGCAGGTAGGCGGGCAAAAGCCTGTCGAATTTGCCCCCAAAGCCGTTATCGGCCCCGGTACCGGCCTGGGCGTGAGCGGATTGGTGCACAGCCACGCAGGCTGGGTGGCTTTGGCGGGCGAGGGCGGGCATACCAGTTTCCCGCCGTTTGACGATATGGAAGTGCTGATTTGGCAGTACGCCAAAAACAAATACGGCCATGTTTCCGCCGAACGCTTTTTGAGCGGCGCGGGCTTGAGCTTGGTTTACGAGGCTTTGGCTGCAAAACAGAAAGCCAAACCCGCCAAACTGATGCCGTCTGAAATCACGGAAAAGGCTTTGAGCGGCGCGTCGCCTTTGTGCCGTCAGACTTTGGACATCTTCTGCGCCATGCTCGGCACGGTTGCTTCCAACCTCGCCCTGACGCTGGGCGCGCGCGGCGGCGTGTACCTGTGCGGCGGCATTATTCCCCGCGTGTTGGAATATTTCAAAACTTCCCCGTTCCGCAGCCGTTTCGAGAACAAGGGCAGGTTTGAAGCATATCTTGCCGCGATTCCCGTGTATGTCGTCTTGAGCGAGTTTCCCGGAATTTCCGGTGCGGCTGCGGTTCTCGACAACCATTTGAGAAACGTTTAACCACAGCGGCTCCTTGCAGCGGGGCTGCATTATCGAAGGGCATATCATTATGTTAAGCAAAATCAGCGAATCACTGGCAAACCTTTCCGGTGCGGAACGCAAAGTCGCCGAATGTGCATTGGCGGAACCCAAATGGTTCGTCCATGCCGCCGTTGCCGAAATTGCCGAACGTGCGTCCGTCAGCCAGCCGACCGTCATCCGATTCTGCCGCAGCTTGGGTTATAAAGGGCTGCCCGAGTTCAAGCTCGCCTTGTCCGCCAGCATCGGTCATGAGGGTATGCCCTATGTCCACGAAGAACTCAACGCCGACGACGATATGGCAAGCGTGGTCGAGAAAGTGTTGGGCAATGCCGCCGCCTCGCTGTTGGGCGAACGCCGCTTCCTGAAAGAGTCGGAGCTGGAAAACGCCATTGCCACGCTGATGCACGCCCGTCGCGTCGAGTTTTACGGTGTCGGCAATTCCGGCATTGTGGCACAGGACGCGCAGCATAAATTTTTCCGTTTCGGCATGTCCACCGTCGCCTATGTCGATACGCACACGCAGCTGATGGCGGCATCTGTTTTGAGCGATCAGGATGTTTTGGTTGCCATTTCCAACACGGGTTCGTCTATCGAACTTTTGGATGCGGTCAGCATCGCCAAAGAAAACGGCGCGTCTGTCATCGCACTGACCCGCAACGATTCGCCTCTGGCGCAACTTGCCGACTGCGTGTTGAGCGTTGCCACACAGGAAAATGCCGAACTCTACACGCCCATGGTTTCCCGCCTCTTGCAGCTTGCCGTCATCGACATTCTCGCCATCGGACTTGCCCTGCGCTTGGGCGATGCTGCCAGCCTGCAATTGCAGAAAAGCAAAAAAAGCATACACAACAAGCACATCGATTACGACAAAGATTGACCTTCAGACGGTATCCCACAAATGCCGTCTGAAATGCCGAACAACGGTCGTCGGCGGCTTGCGGCAGTTTCCGGCAGCCTTTTCATCCCACAACAAAAAACCTCATTCAGGAGCATATAGATGAAACACCTTCACGACTTACCCGCATGGTCGAAATTGTGGAACCACTTTGACGACAGCAAAACATTGCATATGCGCGAAATGTTTGAGCAAGATCCGCAGCGTGCGGAACGCTACTGGCTGCAGGTCGGCGGACTGACGCTGGACTACTCCAAAAACCGCATCAACGACGAAACCATGTCGCTTTTGTTCGAGTTGGCGCATGAAGCCGGCGTGCCGGAGCGGATGCGGCAGATGTTCCACGGCAAAAAAATCAATACGACGGAAAACCGCGCCGTCCTCCACGTCGCCCTTCGCAACCGCACCAATTCGCCGATTGTGGTTGACGGTGAAGATGTGATGCCCAAAGTCAACCGCGTTTTGCAACGTATGGGCGAATTTGCACACGAAGTCCGCAGCGGAAGCTGGCTGGGCTATACCAACCAAGTCATTACCGACGTTGTCAACATCGGCATCGGCGGATCGGATTTGGGCCCGCTGATGATGTGTACCGCGCTCAAACCTTTCGGTCATCCGCGCCTCAATATGCACTTCGTCTCCAACGTGGACGGCTCGCAACTGCGCGACGTATTGTCCAAAGTCCACCCCGAAACCACGCTGTTCATCATCGCCTCCAAAACATTTACCACGCAGGAAACGCTGACCAACGCGCTGACCGCGCGCGAATGGTTTTTGAATCATGCGGGCGACGAAGAAGCCGTTGCCAAACACTTCGCCGCCGTTTCCACCAATCAAAAAGCCGTCGCCGAATTCGGCATCGACACCGCCAATATGTTTGAATTTTGGGATTGGGTCGGCGGTCGGTACAGCCTGTGGTCCGCCATCGGATTGCCGATTATGCTGTATCTCGGCGAAGAAAACTTCATTGAAATGCTCAACGGCGCGCACCTGATGGACCAACACTTCATCAACACACCGCTCGAGCGCAACCTGCCCGTCATTCTCGCCCTCATCGGCATCTGGTATATCAACTACTACGGCGGCGGCAGCCACGTCATCGCGCCTTACGACCAACATTTGCACCGCCTGCCCAAATTCATCCAGCAGCTCGATATGGAAAGTAACGGCAAACAGGTTACGTTGGACGGCAAAGCAGTCGGACACGAAACCTCGCCGATTATCTGGGGCGAAACGGGCATTAACGGCCAGCACGCCTTTTTCCAACTGCTGCACCAAGGCACGCACATTACCCCCATCGACCTGATTGCCTCGCTTGAAAAACGCAGCAACCTGCCCGGACACCACGAAATCCTGCTTGCCAACGTCTTCGCCCAAGCAGAAGCCTTTATGCGCGGCAAAACCCCCGACGAAGTCCGCGCCGAACTCAAAGCGCAGGGTATGGATGAGGCGCGCATCGAAGAGCTGGTCCCGCACAAAACCTTCTCCGGCAACCGCCCGACCAACCTCATTCTCATGGACAAGGTCAACCCGCGCAATATGGGCAGCCTGATTGCCATGTACGAACACAAAACCTTCGTACAAGGCATCATTTGGGGCATCAACAGCTTCGACCAGTGGGGCGTGGAACTCGGCAAACAACTGGCTAAAACCATTTTGGGCGAACTGACCGGCGAAACCGGGTCGCAAAAGCACGACAGCTCGACCGAACGCCTGATCAACCTCTACCTGCAGACCAACCGCAAATAAAACCTGCGGAAAAATGCCGTCTGAACGCCGACCGTTTCAGACGGCATTTTTATCGAACAGGAAAACCGTCGGTAAACTTGCAGAGCGTGTGCAATCCCGATATGATGGTTTGCATAAATTTAAACATATATGTTCCGCAGCTATGGCACTGATTAAAGAGCCGTTGGACAAAGCGAAACAAAGGAACGAAGAACTTGAAGCGGCAGAAGAAGCGGCGGCGCAGGAGGCATTGGGTCGGGAGCAGGAAGTCGACCGCGTATCCGAATGGGAAGAACGCTACAAGCTGTCGCGCAGCGAGTTCGAGCAGTTCTGGAAAGGATTGCCTCAAACCGTACAGAATAAGCTGCAAGCCTCACAGAAAACATGGAAAAGCGGGATGGATAAAATCTGTGCCAACAATGCGAAAGCTGAAGGTGAAACGCCAAACGGCATAAAATTCAGCGAACTGGCATGCAAAACGGCGGAAACCGAAGCACGCTTGGAAGAGCTGCACAACCGTAAAAAAGCCCTTCTCGACGAAATGGCCAGGGAAGCGGACAAGAAAGAACTGCCAAAGCGGCTCTGAACAGCGCGGTTCAGGCAGTGCCCGCCGATATTGCCGAAACCGTTATGCCCGAGTACCGCAACTGACAAAACGGTTTGAATGCCAAATGCGCCGACGGCGACGAATACGGCGTGGCACAATCTGACTGCCGTACCAGAGAAATCAATGCGAAAACCAAAGAAATCCAAGGTTATCTGATTGACTGAAACTTGGATGCGGGAATGTCGGCGGCTTTTGCGTTTTTGTCGTTTTTATAGTGAATTAAATTTAAACCGATACAGCGTTGGCTCGCCTTAGCTCAAAGAGAACGATTCTCTAAGGTGCTGAAGCACCAAGTGAATCGGTTCCGTACTATTTGTACTGTCTGCGGCTTCGTCGCCTTGTCCTGATTTTTGTTAATCCACTATATCTTTTTCCACTTATCTGCGCTTTCACTATTTGCCCTTTCAGGCTGCGGGCATAGGGACGGAACAGGTAGCGGTCAAATCCTGTTTCATCCAAATAAACACGTTGGTAGTCGGAAAATTCGGCCAGCTGTGTCAAATAATGCGTTACTTTGGCCGGGTCTTGTTCTTTGTAAGTGGTGGTCTTTTTTTGCGCGTTATCCCCATCTGTTTGAGTGCATAGCAAATGGTGGCTGCCGTACAATCAAAATGTTTGGCGATTTCATGCAGATAGGCATCCTGGTGTTGCCCAACATATTGAGCCGGTTTTTGCCTATCCGATTTGACGGCATTTAGACCGGTAACTTGATGTTTTAGGCTGCCTGTTTGTTTTTTAAGGCGAATTCACAGGTAAAGCGTGTTTCTTGACAAGTTAAACGTTGCTGCGGTTTGGCTGATGTTTTTGCATTGTTCGTAATATAGTGGATTAAATTTAAACCAGTACGGTGTTGCCTCACCTTGCCGTACTATTTGTACTATCTGCGGCTTCGTCGCCTTGTCCTGATTTAAATTTAATCCACTATAGTTTAAAGCTTTGTTTCTTAAGTCCGCAGAGTATGCCATGGTTAGACCTTCAAAGTTGAGTATTGTACTATTTTGTTTTTGGGGCTGTCCTAGATAACTAGGATAAACTCGATTTTACTAATTGTTTTAAAATGGAAATTTGAACTTTTATCTCACTGTTGTTAAAACGCCGTTCGTACCCCTTTAAATACAGCTCAAAATGCGCTTTGGGAATGCCGTCAAACTTGCGTAAATGACGTTTTGCCCGGTTCCAAAAGTTCCCAATTCCATTGATATGGTTTTGTCGTTCAGCAAAATAACTTTCATCTGCTTCTACTTTGCCGTCAAACATTTCCAAATGCGGACTGTTTTGATAAATAAGTAATCGTAAACGATGAAAATAATAGGCTGCGGTATTTTTATTAACGCCTACTAACTCTGCTGCCGTTCTTGCAGTTACACCTGCGACAAACAGTTCAATGAGTTTATTTTGTTTATACCGGCTTAGACGACTTTTTCTCATAGGGGCAACTCTAACTTAATTTGAATTTCCCTAGTTATCTAGGACAGCCCCTTGTTTTTAATTGACTATAATCCGCTATATTGTGAGAAGCTGGATGACGGATGAGGGATAAAATAAATGCCGTCTGAATCTTCAGACGGCATCGGGAGATGATTTTCAGTTCTCGACTTCCGGTTCGGTTACATTGGAAATTACAGAAGCGTCGGAGAGTTCGGATTCGTCTTCGGCAACACGTTCCAGCGATACCAAGGTTTCGCCTTCGTCCAAGTTAATCAGTTTCACGCCTGCTGCGGCGCGGCCGGTTTCGCGGATTTGTTCGACTTTGGTGCGGATAAGTACGCCGCCGCTGGTAATCAGCATCAAATCGTCGGTTTCGCCGACCAAGGTTGCGGCGACCAAATCGCCGTTTCGCTCGCCGGTGTTAATGGCAATATTGCCTTGCCCGCCTTTGTTTTTGCGGCTGTAATCGGCAATCGGGGTGCGTTTTCCGTATCCGTTGGCGGTGGCGGTTAAAACTTGCAAACCGCTTTCTTCGGTTTCAGGGGCGAAGGTAATCAGGCTGACGATTTTGCCGTCGGCAGGCAGGCGCATACCGCGCAAACCGCCGCTGCCGCGACCGGACGGGCGAACACCGTGTTTGCCGCTCGGCAGTGCGTTTTCGCTGTCGGCGGTTTCATCTTCGATGCCGTCTGAAATTTCGGTTTCGATGTCGGCATCTTCCGCTTCGTCGTTGCCGGATTTTTCCCAGTATTCGTTGAAGCGGATGGCTTTACCTAAGTTGGAGAACAGCATGATGTCGTCCGCACCGCCTGTTTGCGCAGCGCCGACGAGGTAGTCGCCTTCTTTGAGCGCGATGGCTTTAATGCCTTGGGCGCGGACGTTTTTAAAGGCGGAAAGTTGGACTTTTTTCACCAGTCCCTGCGCGGTGGCGAAGAAGACGTATTGGTCTTCGGGGAACTCGCGTACTGCCAGAATCGCGCTGACTTTTTCGCCTTCTTCCAACTGGATGACGTTGTTAATCGGACGGCCGCGGCTGTTGCGTCCGCCTTCGGGCAGTTTGTAAACCTTAATCCAATGACACTTGCCCAAATTGGTAAAGCACATCAAATAATCATGCGTGTTGGCAACAAACAGGGTTTCGATAAAGTCTTCGTCTTTGGTGGCAGCCGCCTGTTTGCCGCGCCCGCCGCGACGCTGCGCCTGATAGTCGGTGGTCGGCTGGGTTTTGATATAGCCGCCATGTGTCAGGGTAACGACCATTTCGCGTTGCGGAATCAGGTCTTCATCGGCAATGTCGCCACCGAACGGGTTGATTTCGCTGCGGCGTTCGTCGCCATAGTTGGTTTTGATTTCTTCCAGTTCGTCGCGGATGATTTGGGTAATGCGTTCGGGTTTGGAGAGGATATCCACAAAGTCGATGATTTTACCCATCAGGTTTTTGTAGCTTTCGACAATTTCTTCTTGATCGAGGCCGGTCAGGTTTCGCAGGCTCATGCGTAAAATAGCATCTGCCTGAATCTCGCTCAGGTAATAACCTTGTTCTTTCAAGCCGATGTTTGCAGCCAATCCTTCCGGACGCATCATTTCCAAATCCAGACCGGAACGCGTCAGCATTTCTTCAACGAGGCTGCTGCGCCAAGGGTGCGCAAGCAGTTTGTCTTTGGCCTCGGCTGCGTTGGGCGATTCTTTGATGAGCTTGATGATTTCATCGATATTGGACAGTGCGACGGCTTTGCCTTCGGCAATATGCCCTTCATGGCGTGCCTTCTTCAGCCGGAAAAGCGTACGTCGGGTAACGACTTCGCGGCGGTGGCGCAGGAATTCGGAGAGAATCTGTTTCAGGTTCAACAGGCGCGGTTGTCCGTCGACCAAAACCACCATATTGATGCCGAAACTGTCTTGCAGCGGAGTCAGTTTGTAGAGTTGGTTTAAGACGACTTCGGCATTTTCGTTGCGTTTCAGCTCGATAACGACGCGCATACCGGATTTGTCGGATTCGTCGCGGAGCTCGGAAATGCCTTCCAGTGTTTTTTCCCGAACCAAATCGCCGATTTTCTCGACCAGCTTGGCTTTGTTGACCTGATAGGGGATTTCGTCGATAACGATGGCTTCGCGTTCGCCGTTTTTGCCTATGGGTTCGATATGGGTCTTACCGCGCATAATGACGCGGCCGCGGCCTGTTTTATAGCCTTCGCGCACGCCGCTCAAGCCGTAGATGGTTGCCCCGGTCGGGAAGTCGGGGGCTTGGATAATGTCGATCAGTTCGTCGATTTCGGTGTCGGGTGCATCGAGCAGGCGCAGGCAGGCATTGACGGTATCGGAAAGGTTGTGCGGCGGGATATTGGTCGCCATGCCGACGGCGATGCCGGACGAGCCGTTGACGAGCAGTGTGGGGAAACGGGTCGGCAGTACAAGCGGCTCGTGTTCGCTACCGTCGTAGTTCGGGCCGAAATTGACGGTTTCTTCCTCAATGTCTGCCAGCATTTCGTGGGAAATTTTCGCCATGCGGATTTCGGTGTAGCGCATGGCTGCGGCGGCAAGCCCGTCCACCGATCCGAAGTTGCCCTGTCCGTCTATCAGCACATAACGCATAGCGAAATTTTGCGCCATACGGACGATGGTGTCGTATACGGCGGTATCGCCGTGGGGGTGGTATTTACCGATGACGTCGCCGACGATGCGCGCCGATTTTTTGTAGGCGGCATTCCAGTTGTTTTTCAATTCGTGCATCGCGTACAGTACGCGGCGGTGTACCGGCTTGAGACCGTCGCGAACGTCCGGCAGCGCGCGCCCGACAATGACGCTCATGGCGTAGTCGAGATAGCTTTTGCGCATTTCGTCTTCAAGGCTTACCGGCAGGGTTTCGAGGGCGAATTTGTGGTCGTGGCGGATGGTTGCGTCGGTCATGGTTTCAATGTTTCGTATGGCAAAAAATTGTTGCTTATTTTAGCATATTTTGACGCGGAACGGTGCGGCGGTTACGCCGTCTGAAACACGGTGCGGATTATAATGCCGAGGAAATTTCGTTGCGGAGTTTGTCGAGAAACCTGCCTTGGCGGACTTGTTGTGCGGCGGTGTCGTAATCTTGTCGGGCAAACGACTGTTTCAGACCGCAGAACAGTTTTTCTTGTTCGTCGCGGATTTCGTTGTCGAGATTTTTCAAGGATTCAAGGTCTTTGCCCGCCCGTGCCTCCATCAGCGTTTCGCGCCATTCCATTTGCTGCATAAGGAATTCGGAGGCGAAAGAGGTATGCTCCGGCGCGTCGGCATCGATGCCCGATGTTTTCAGCAGGTAGGCGGCGCGGTCGATAGGGTTTTTCAAGGTGCGGTAGGCATCGTTGATGGTGGAAGACATCATCACTGCCTGCTTTTGCTCAAAGGCGGAAGCTGAAGCGAATTTATCGGGATGGAAACGGGCGGCCAAGGCGCGGTAGGTTTGTTCCAAGTTTTCGGTGTCGATATCGAAAGCGGGTTCAATCCGGAAGAGGGTGAAATATTGGGACATAGTAGGATGATAAATGTAAGATTTTGGCAGAAAACTGTTTTTGCCTTATAATCTGCAGCTTCTTAAACGAAAGGACTGAATATGGGCGGCAAAGTGCAGCACAATAAAGGCAAAATACGCGACAATGCTTTAAAAGCCTTAGTGAAATCCGATTTGTTCCGGCACAAGGTGGAACGGAAAAGGAAAGGCAAAGGCAGCTACAACAGGCAGGAAGCGAAAAAATGGCGGGACGGTTTTGATACTGTCCCGCCATTTTTATGTCTTAAACATGGAAGCTTTCGCCGCAGCCGCAGGAGTCTTTGACATTGGGGTTTTCAAATTTGAAACCTTCCTGCAAACCTTCTTTGGTGTAATCGACTTGTGTGCCGTCCAGATAAACCAGGCTTTTCGGGTCGATATAAATGCGTGCGCCGTGTCCTTCAAAAATCAGGTCGTCGCCATCGGCTTCATCGACAAATTCAAGGTTGTACGCCATCCCCGAGCAGCCGCTGGTTTTCACACCCAAGCGTACGCCCAAGCCTTTGCCGCGTTTGGCGAGATAGTCATTGATGTGTTTTGCGGCATTCTCGGTAAGGGTAATCATATTTCTTCCTTGTTGTATCGCCCCGGACAGACCTGAAGCGGCGGGTGGTTCGGACGGCATTGCGGGACGATGCCGTCTGAAGGGCTTTATCTGTTTTCCTGACGTTTGCGGTAGTCGGCAACGGCCGCTTTTACCGCATCTTCAGCCAAGATGGAGCAGTGGATTTTTACCGGCGGCAATTCCAACTCCTCGGCGATTTCGCTGTTTTTGATTGCCAGCGCGTCATCCAGGCTTTTGCCTTTAACCCACTCGGTAATCAGGCTGGACGAAGCGATGGCGGAACCGCAGCCGTAAGTTTTGAATTTCGCATCTTCGATGATGCCTTCATCGTTCACTTTGATTTGCAGGCGCATCACGTCGCCGCAGGCCGGTGCGCCGACCATGCCGGTGCCGACAGATTCGTCGTTTTTGTCGAAAGTACCGACGTTGCGGGGATTTTCGTAGTGGTCGATTACTTTATCGCTGTATGCCATGATGTGGTTTCCTTAATGTTTTGATGATTTAAGTGGTTTGTTTGCCGGTTTTCAGACGGCCTGAGTTAGATTTTGCACGCTCCGCCTTCACAGCCGTCGTCGTTTTCCGAATCGACGCCGCCTTCCACGGTAACGCCGTCGAAATCGTCAAGCAGGTTGTCGAGGTTGTCCAAATCTAAATCTTGTTCGTTCATATTTTTCTCTTGATTGCTTTGTTTTTGGAATGCCGTCTGAAGGTTCGGATGGCATGTTGGTACGCTTTAATGCGCCGCCCATTCAATCGAGTTCAAATCAATCCCGTCTTTGAACATTTCCCACAACGGCGACAGTTCGCGCAGTTTGCCGATTTTGGATTTAATCAGTTCGGCGGCAAATTGCACTTCTTCTTCAGTGGTCATGCGACCGAAGGTGATGCGCAGGGACGAGTGCGCCAATTCGTCATTTCTGCCCAATGCGCGCAGGACGTAGCTGGGTTCGAGCGAGGCGGAGGTGCAGGCGGAGCCGCTGGATACGGCGAGTTCTTTCACTGCCATAATCAGGCTTTCGCCTTCGACGAAGTTGAAGCTGACGTTTAGGTTGTTCGGGACGCGATGTTCGAGGTCGCCGTTGATATAGACTTCTTCGATGCCTTCGATACCTTTGAGGAAAATATCGCGCAGTTTGCGGTAGTGCGCCATATCTTGTTCGAGTTCTTCTTTGGCGATGCGGAAGGCTTCGCCCATACCGACGATTTGGTGGGTCGGCAATGTGCCGCTGCGGAAGCCGCGTTCGTGGCCGCCGCCGTGCATTTGGGCTTCGAGGCGGACGCGGGGTTTGCGGCGGACGTACAGCGCGCCGATGCCTTTGGGGCCGTACACTTTGTGCGCGGACATCGAGAGCAGGTCGATTTTGGCGGCTTCGACATCGACAGGCACTTTGCCGCAGGCTTGTGCGGCATCGACGTGGAAGACGATTTTGCGTTCGCGGCAGATTTCGCCGATGGCGGGAATGTCTTGCACCACGCCGATTTCGTTGTTTGCCCACATTACGGAAACGAGGATGGTGTCGTCGCGGATGGCGGCTTTGAGTTCTTCCAAATCAATCAAACCGTTTTCTTGAACGCCGAGGTAGGTTACTTCAAAACCTTGGCGTTCGAGTTCGCGCATTGTATCTAAAACGGCTTTATGTTCGGTTTTGACGGTAATGAGGTGTTTGCCTTTGGTTTTGTAGAAGTTTGCCGCGCCTTTGATGGCGAGGTTGTCGGACTCGGTCGCGCCGCTGGTGAAGACGATTTCTTTGGGGTCGGCATTAATCAGGGCAGCGATGTCGGCGCGGGCTTTTTCGACGGCCTCTTCTGCTTCCCAGCCGAATGCGTGGCTGTTGGAGGCGGGGTTGCCGAAGGTTTCGGTCAGATAGGGAATCATTTTTTCGGCAACGCGTTTGTCAACGGTGGTGGTGGCGGCGTAGTCGAGGTAAACGGGGGTTTTGACGGTCATGGTTTGCTCTTTCTTTTTCGGGTGTTATTTAATGGATGTGTGTAAATTGGACGACGCGGCTGCCGTCGCCGTTGTTTTTCTGTTCGATGATGCTTTGCAGGGTAACGCTGCCGAGGTAGTCGTTGATGGTTTTGTTTAAATTCTCCCAAAGGTCGTGCGTCAGGCAGGGCGCGCCGTGGTGGCAGTTGGCTTTGCTGCCGCATTGGGTTGCGTCCAGCCGGTCTTCGGCGGCGGCGATGATTTGGGCGATGTTGATGCGTGCCGCCGGTGCGGCGAGGATGTAGCCGCCGCCGGGCCCGCGCAGGCTTTCAACAAGTCCGGCGCGGCGGAGTTTGCCGAACAATTGCTCGAGATAGGAGAGGGATATGTTTTGGCGTTCGCTGATGGCACTGAGTTTGACGGCGCCGGTTTGCGCGTTCATCGCCAAATCCAGCATAGCGGTAACGGCAAAACGCCCTTTGGTGGTCAGTCTCATGGTGGTGGTTGCCCGTGTCGGCTTTTTTTATAGTGGGCGGAATTGTCCAATATCTGAGTGTTTCAGTCAAGTATGGGGGCGGATTGCGCGATTGGCTGTTTAAATCGGCAGATTGATTGATTTTTAATATTTTGATTTTAATATATTATTTTTGAATTCTAAACCTTATGCCGCTTGAAGTGGGAGCGGCGGCGGGTGCAGTAAATGTTGAAATGATTTGCCTTATAATCAATATTGATATACATTATCTATTTCATATAAAGTTATTCAGGTATTCAGGGGGCGACAAATGAAACGTGATTTGAGCAAAATGACCTGCATCGAAGACTTGCGCCGCGTTGCCAAGCGCAAAATGCCGCGTATGTTTTACGATTACATCGATTCGGGTTCGTGGACAGAAACTACCTACCGTGAAAACACTTCGGATTTCAAAGACATCCGCTTCCGACAAAAGGTATTGGTCAATATGGAAGGCCGAAGCCTGGAGACCAAAATGATCGGGCAGGATGTGAAAATGCCGGTGGCGATTGCGCCGACGGGTTTCACGGGTATGGCACACGCCGACGGTGAAATTTTGGCGGCGCGGGCGGCGGAGAAGTTCGGCATTCCGTTTACGCTGTCCACGATGTCTATCTGCTCGATTGAAGACGTTGCCGAGAACACTTCCGCACCATTTTGGTTTCAGCTTTATGTGATGCGCGACCGCGAGTTTATGGAAAACCTGATTAAGCGCGCGAAGGATGCCAAATGTTCGGCATTGGTATTGACCGCTGATTTGCAGGTTTTGGGGCAACGCCACAAAGACATCAAAAACGGCCTGTCCGCGCCGCCGAAACCGACCATCGCCAATTTAATCAATCTGGCGACCAAGCCCGAATGGTGTATGAAAATGCTGAACACGGAACGCCGCACGTTCCGCAATATCGTTGGACACGCCAAAAACGTCGGCGATTTGTCCTCGCTGTCTTCATGGACTTCCGAACAATTCGACCCGCGCCTGAGCTGGGACGACGTTGCACGCATTAAAGATTTGTGGGGTGGCAAGCTGATTATCAAAGGCATTATGGAACCTGAAGATGCGGAAAAAGCAGCGAAAAGCGGTGCGGACGCATTGGTCGTTTCCAACCACGGCGGCCGCCAGCTCGACGATACCGTGTCCGCCATCAAAGCCTTGCCCGACATCGTTAGTGCAGTCGGCAGCGACATCGAAGTTTGGATGGACAGCGGCATCCGCAGCGGTCAGGATATTTTGAAGGCGTGGGCTTTGGGTGCGAAAGGTACAATGATAGGTCGGGCGTTTCTGTATGGTTTGGGTGCGTATGGTGAAGAAGGCGTAACCCGTGCGCTGGAAATCCTGTATAAAGAAATGGATATATCTATGGCGTTTACGGGACACCGCGATATTCAAGATGTCGATGCTTCGATTTTGAGAGGCAAAGATTGGGGCAGGGAAACGGTTTAGATACTGAAAAATACGATGCCGTCTGAACACAGGGTTCGGACGGCATTAAAATTTGGCTGTATTTTAATAATGTGTTGATTAAATATCTGACAAAACGCCCTTTTGTAAAGGAAGTTTTGTCAAACGGGGTTGCCTGCAATGCACTACTTCATTTTTTCAAGCGATGCCGCACCTAAAGGGAATGACTCCGTAAATTGTCCATTTTTCTGATGATCAGTAAAAAACGGTAAACCGATCAAACGATAATGCGGTGTATCTTTTTGCAGGATCTTATCCATCCCATATTCCACAGTGATGGCTTCTAAAAATTCTTCTTTCCATCCATCAGTTTCCACTAAATGCTCACCTTTGGGCTCAATGAAAATTTGGTAATGCAAAAAGTCCTTCACGCCATTGGAAGAAGATTTTTGTTTATCTTTCAGCAATAAAATAAAGTCCGGCATAAATCCTTCACCATCGGCAAAGTTATTCAATTTAAACACTTCTTCATTACGGATTAAATGAACGTCATATTTAGATTTCAAATCGCCCAAACGCGCTGAAATAAATTGAATTAACGCTTCTTCCAAACCCGTTCCGGCAAAATTATTCATCACATACCAATCATTTTGCGTGGCAATAGTCGTTTTTACATCATCTTTTTTGACCCATTTTTGTTTTGGCGTGCCGAAAATTTCCCATAATTTTTTAGGTGTAAATTCTTTTGTACCGATAAACGGCATATCACTTTCATTCAGATGTTTTTCAACCATTTCCAAGATTTTCAGGCAGCCTGCAAGTTTATCGTCCAAGCGAACCTGTTTGTCTTGCCCTAATCCTAAAAATTCAATTTGCCAGTCTTTCAACAAGTTATTTTGCAATTCATTGCGATTTTGAATGTCGAGCTTGCTTTGCAAACGGTTGAAATGGAATAAAGATTGACTATTTTTCCCTTTGATATGTAATGCTTTATTGAAAATGTGCCGCTCCATTTCACTCATTTTTATGGTTTGAGTAAAATTATTTTGTGTGCCGATTTGTCGGGCTGTTTCATCATTTTCATCGGCTGTAAATTGCGTTTCCTGCAACAGTTGATTACCGTGAACTTGGAATGAAAGCGTTTGCGGATTGGCTTGCAGGCTGTCTGCATTATTGCTTTTGGCGTTTGGGTTGGGGATTTTTTTATTCGCCCAAATTAACAACTCTCTAAAATCCTTATTATCGGCAAATTCAGATTTGAGTTTAAATGTTGCCAACACCTTATCATCGTCTTTTTCAGGCAAATAACCGTCTTTTCGCAACTCATTTTTCAGTTCTGAAATATAGCGGGATTGCTCATCGTGCGTGTAATAAAACAATTCTTCCAAGATACGCAATTCGTGTTGCATGTCGTTGTCAAATTTGCGTTTATTCGGCTGTTTACCTTCAAACGCAAATGGAAAATAACGCACGCCACGACCAATCAACTGCTTTTCCGATACGGTAGCGGCAGCCGTTTTGCCTGATTTTTTATTTGAACCACCGCCATTTTGCCCTTCATACAAACGCACAATATCAAACAAATTCAGAACGTCCCAACCTTCGGTTAATCTATCTACCGTAAAAATGGCACGGATTGGATTATCAGCCGCTTCCAAATTGTTTAGCAATTTTTCGGTTTCGCTGTCGGTTTTTTCAGTTTTGTTTTTGTTGGTTTCGGAGTTGGTAATAATCACATTATGTTTTTGATAATTTTGTTTCACCCAATTTGCCAAATGTGCAAACCCAAATTTATTGTCCTGCATAAATTTTAGGGCTTGTTCGGTTCGGGTTTTGCCTTGTTCGTTGGCGTTGTCGCTATTATTCAGGCTGCCTGAAAACGTATCTAAAAACTCAAAATCATCCGCTTGTACATTTTCTGCCCAATTTAAAAATGCCGAATAATCCGCTTTTGATTCATCAATCGTCTTACTTCTAAACAACATCACAGGCTTGAAATTGGCAATGCCGTATTTCAACGCGATTTGATGGCGATACCAAGCAAATAATAAAGCGTGCAACACCCGCTCTTTCTTATTCAGCGTACTGGATACCAAATTGATTTCTTTGGTATAACCTTTTTGCAAAAACTCTTTTAAGCCAAATTTTGTGATGATTTTGTCCGCATATTTTTGTTGCACGTCAGCATTTTCAGGCAGCGTGGCGGTAAATTCCAACAGCACATTTTGGCCGGGATTGCCATTTTTATTGAGCAACAATTCCAAAACCATATGCTCCCAGCCTTTGCGTTCAATTTCGGCATTGCCTGCATTGGCTTTTAATTCCACTTCCAAATCCAACTCGTCTTGTTTTTTGCCTTTGGTTTGTGCGTTTAAATGGTGTGCTTCATCGCCCAGCATCACAAGGTTCAATTTGTGCAAATCTGCCAATGTGGTTTGGTTTTCTCGCTCGGTGTGGATATCGTTATACAGTTTTTGAATGCTGGTAAATTTAATTTCAATGCCGTCTGAATGTGGGCTGAACATTTCCACTTTGCGAATAGGAATTACCGTATCACCTTGCAAAATCTTCTCGGTAAATAAAAATTTTGCGTGCGCCGGGTCAATAAAATTATTTTCCGTTTTATCCACGATATTATTTTGATTGACGAAAAACAAAAAATGCCGATAACCTTTTTCAAAATAATACAAAATCAACGCCGCCATCATCATCGTTTTGCCAGCACCTGTTGCCATATTGAACAGCAAATGGGTAGGGCGGTTTTTGATGTCAGGGAAATCCTTTAATTTTGAAGCGCGGTCAAAAATCACAAAGTTTTCTAAAGCCGATTTTTGCCATTCAAAAAACGGATATTTTAAATTGCGTTCTACAAATTCAGGCAGCGCGAAAAAATCTGTCTGTTCTATTTCTTCCAGCGTTGATTTGCGGTCTTCCACCCAATCAAATAACGTTTTATTATTCGCCATCTTTTTTCTCCGCTTGATTTTTTGCTGATTGATAGAATTCACGGCTTAACGCTTTATCGTCATCATTTAAGCAACCTGCAAATTGCTCATCATCCATTTCGGATAATGAAACATACATTTGATTTAAATCCAACATTTCAAGCACCATTTGTTTTTGTTCGTCTAATGCCAAGGATTGAAATTCAGGCTCTTGAATGATTTGACTAAATTCATTTACGCTGACGTTGTATTTCAAGAAATAGCGTTCGCATAAACCTTCAAACAGCGTTTTGATGCCGTCTGAATCTTCGCAAGCCAAAATTTGTTGTTTTGCGGTTTCGTTAAATGGGGCAAGTTCGGCATAAACAAACTCGCCACCACCTTGCCAATTCACGGCTTTGGAAATACCGCCTTGCTCGCCATCAATCACTTTTTTCAAGCGTTCAACGGCAAGCGTTTCAATATAATCCATTTGTTCAATACCGATATATTGGCGGTTCATTTTGTGGGCAACGGCGGCGGTTGTGCCACTGCCTAAATGGTAGTCTAGGACGATGTCGTTTTCGTTGGTTGTGATGGTAATAAAATCTTGGATAAGTTCTTCTGGTTTAGGATTTTTAAATGCCTTTTCACCAAAAAGATTTTTCATCTGTTCAGTTCCATTACCACTACTGTATTCAGGTTTATAAAAAATAGTTTTAGGTTTTTTTGTAGGTAAATCATCTAATTCAGGTCTTTGTTTTTTATACAAGGAAATTCCATTTTTAGATTGGCTAACAATAATATCCGTCTGCAGCCTTGCCTTATTCTTTATTGAATACCCCCAACGCCAACGCCCCCATTGTTTATTAGCAATAGGTAAAATAAAATTGTATCCAAGATTTTCGTATTTCTCTTTTAGTTTTTGAATAAAATCATCATTGAATACTTCTAAATCTTTATTATAGATTTGAGAAAATTCTTCATCTGTAATTGTACTAACTGTGTTATTTTTTACCAAAAAAGGATAGAACATTTCAGGTCTATCTTCTCTTTTATCTTCGGTTCCTGTTGCTCGCATTGGAGCTCCTTTTTTATAAAACCCAATTTCATCTTCTTCCCATTTCTCTAAAAAATTATCTTCATCTATTGGAAATTCATAAAAAGTAGATTTATCTTTATTTTTAGCAAAGACTAGTGTGTATTCGTGAGTGCCTGCAAAAGCATATTCATCATTATTACCTTTTAAATTCATAATAGTGGGTAAATTTCCGATAAAATTTTCAAATCCAAAAATTTCATCTAACAAAATCTTTAAATAAGCATTTCCGTCATCATCAATGGAAATAACAATAATCCCATCATCAGTTAATAATTCTTTGGCAATTGATAAACGATTTTTCATAAATGTAAGCCAAGTAGATAATTTAAAGTTAGTGTTATAACCAAAACTATCTTGTTGTTTCTTTTTAACAAAATAATAAGGCGGATCAATATAAATCAGCTTCACTTTGCCTTTAAACTGCTTGGCAAGCGAATGCAGGGCAATCAGATTATTGCCTTTGATAATAAGATTTTCGGCCGGTGTGCCGTCTGAATGGCGTTTGATTTCGCCAACCGCTTGTTTGCCGTCTGCGGTATAGCGAGAGAATTTTGAGAATGCTTTTGCGTCAAAAAGTCGGTCAATTTCATCAAAAGCAAGCGTTTGATTAAAAAAGATTTCTTGTCTTTTTCGGGTTAATTTGGTGTATAATTGGCTGGCTGGCTGTTATTGCGTTTAAAATAAATTTCTTCGCCTTCCTCGGTGCTTTGTCCGCCATTTAACACACAATCTTTAAACGGAAAATCCAACACAATATCACTGCTGTCTTTCAAAAAGCGGTTGCTGTCCGTCAAACCAATGCGGTTGGCGTATTTTGTGTAGGAATTATTGACGCTGTGTTTGTCCAAGAAAAAACGGAAATCCTGCAATTTAAACACCAGCACACCATTCACTTCCACAAAGAAATGGCGTTTTAACTCATCATTACTCAATAACAAACCGATAATGGTCGGGTCGGTTTTTTCCACCAAATCCAACAGGATGTTTTTGGCTAAAATGGTTTTTTCTTCGTTCGCCCATACTTTTTCGTGTGGTAGTAGGGCTTGGGTTAATTCGGTTTGAATGTCTGTCTTCATCGTTATAAATCCTCATCAGTTATTTTAATGTGCCATTCTTGTGTAACGGCAAATGGCTTTGCAAATAGATTCTAATAAAATCAATTATTTGATGTCTTTGCTGTTTCCGGGGGCGTTCGCAAAGTTGCGATAAGCGGGGCGGGTGTCCGAGTGTGTCGTGATTTTGCGGAAATATAGTGGATTAACAAAAATCAGGACAAGGCGACGAAGCCGCAGACAGTACAAATAGTACGGCAAGGCGAGGCAACGCTGTACTGGTTTTTGTTAATCCACTATATCAACACATTATTCAAACACAGCCCGTATTTTTAACCGTCGTTCAGGCGGCGGATGCCGCCGTGTTCATCAGGCGCAAGGCTTTCAGACGGCATATTTCCTTTTGATATTCCGCTAGACCGACAAAGCGGCCGTTTTCCGTGTAAACGCGTACCGGCGTATCGGAAGGTAGGTCTTCCTCGAAACGCGGCCGCTGCCCGCAGCGGAGCATATGGACGGCATAATCGTTTAAAACGGTTTGGGGAAAATGGGCAACCAATACGTCGCAGGGCAGCAGCAGGCTGTCGCGTTCTGTTTCGTCCAAGTTTGCCAAGGCTTCGAGCGTGTGGCTTTGGGCGATGGTAAAGCCGGCGGTTTCGGTGCGGCGCAGGGCGGTCAGGTGGGCGAACGTGCCGATGTGTTTGGCGATGTCTTCGCTGAGGGTGCGGATATAGGTGCCTTTGCTGCAACGTACGTCGATGACGGCTTTGGGCGCGTCAAATTCGGCAATATCGATGGCGTAAACGGTAATGTCGCGCGCCTTGCGTTCGATGACGATGCCTTTGCGGGCGTATTCGTACAGCGGTTTACCTTCGTGCTTGAGCGCGGAAAACATCGGCGGCACTTGGCGGATGTTGCCTGTCAGTGCTTGGCAGGCCGTCTGAAATTCGGCTAAGGAAATATCGGCGCGGGCGGTGGCAACGATTTCGCCTTCGGCATCGCCCGTGCTGCTGGCTTCGCCGAGTTTCAGTGTGGCGGTGTAGGCTTTGTCGGCATTAATCAGATATTGGGCGAACTTGGTCGCTTCGCCGAAGCAGACGGGCAAAAGCCCGGTTGCCAAAGGATCGAGCACGCCGGTATGTCCGGCTTTTTCGGCGCGGAACAAGTGCCTCGTTTTTTGCAGGGCGGTGTTGCTGGAAAGGCCTTCGGGTTTGTCGAGAAGAAGAACGCCGTTGACCGGGCGTTTGGCGGGTTTATTGGTCATATTAATTAGGGAATATTAATGTTCAGACCGTCTGAAAGGGTTCGGACGGCCTGCGTGTCAGCTTAATTCTTCATTCAATAATTCACGAACAGAGTGTTTTTCATCAATTAGATCAACGCTGATTGCATCAAAGCCATTTCGTTTTAATGAGTCAAAACTAATGATTCGACCATCAATTAAGGGGACTTGTCCTTCAGAATTGACGAAATCTTCATATTCATCTTCATAGTCTATATTGTAATAAAGATGGATCAGAACTCGGTAAGTATACTCATCCAAATCAGTTAACGTTCTGTTTTGCTTTTGATTTGGACTATATTTGTCGCAAAACATAGCGTTATAGCCATGTTCCGCGCCATCAAACAATACGATTTCATCGCCGCTTACAGCTTCTACTGCCACAATTTTTACCGGAGCCTTATCAGTATCGGTCATCAATCCATCAAAAGGCTCTCCATAGTAACGGATGTGGAAAGTATCTCTACCTTGGCAGGATAATGAAAAGCAACGATGCACGCCTTCAATTTGCAGGCTGTCACTATGTGCATAGGCGGCTAAATGTTCGGGAATCAGATTGTTCATTTTAGCAGTATCAGTCTTCAACCGGTTTTTCCGCCGCCACTTGATCGATAAGGGCGGACAGGTTCAAACCGCGTTCCAACGATTCGTCGTATTTGAAATGCAGCTCGGGGATTTTGAACAGCTTGATGCGTTTGGCCAATTCGCTGCGGAGGTGTCCGCGTGCGTGTTCCAGCACTTCTTCCGTAATTTCGCGCGCATCTTGGTTTAAAACGGTGTAGAACACGGTGGCGTGGCTGTAATCGCGGGTAACTTCGACCTCGTTGACGGTGATGAAGCCGGCGCGGGGGTCTTTCAGTCCGGTACGGACGAGTTCGGCAAGCTCGCGCATGATTTGTTCTTTGACACGGTCTTGGCGGGCGTAGCCGCGTTGGGGTTTTCTCATGAATATCCTCAGATTTCAGATTTGGTTTCAGACGGCATTTTTGCCGCCGGGGCGGTTGCGAAAGGGCGTATTATAGCCTAATCGGCGGGATTTTAAGGTAATACATTGATAAGAACGGATATAGTTATTATACTTGGCAACCCGAACGGCACGTGCCGTTTTCTGTAACGCATACATTGTAAAGAAAGCCATGTCCAACGAAAACCGTACCTGTTCCTTTTGCGGAAAATCCAAATCACACGTCAAACATTTAATTGAGGGCGAAAACGCCTTTATCTGTGACGAATGCGTCTCAAACTGTATTGAAATATTGCATGAAGACGGAAATGACGGCACGCCTTCGGAAAGTGCCGGACAGACATCGGAAGAGCCCGGCAAGCTGCCCACGCCCGCCGAAATCGTCGCCAACCTCAACGACCACGTTATCGGTCAGGAACAAGCCAAGAAAGCCTTGGCGGTGTCGGTGTACAACCATTACAAACGCCTGCGCCACCCGAAAGCCGGAGCTAATGTCGAATTGTCGAAATCCAACATCCTGCTTATCGGCCCGACCGGATCGGGTAAAACCCTGCTGGCGCAATCTTTGGCGCGCAAACTGGATGTGCCGTTCGTGATGGCAGATGCAACCACGCTGACCGAAGCAGGTTATGTCGGCGAAGATGTCGAGCAAATCATCACCAAACTCTTGGGCAAATGTGATTTCGATGTCGAAAAAGCCCAGCGCGGCATTGTCTATATCGACGAAATCGATAAAATTTCACGCAAAAGCGACAACCCGTCGATTACCCGCGACGTATCTGGCGAAGGTGTGCAACAAGCCTTGTTGAAACTGATTGAAGGTACAGTGGCCAGCGTTCCGCCCCAAGGCGGCCGCAAGCATCCGAATCAGGAATTTATCAACGTCGATACCACCAACATCCTGTTTATCTGCGGCGGCGCGTTTGCAGGCTTGGAAAAAGTCATCCGCCAGCGTACTGAAAAAGGCGGTATCGGTTTCGGTGCGTCCGTTCACAGCAAGGACGAAAATGCCGACATTACCAAGCTGTTCGGCATCGTCGAACCGGAAGACTTGATTAAATTCGGTCTGATTCCGGAATTAATCGGACGTTTGCCCGTGATTGCAACACTAGAAGAACTGGATGAGGACGCGCTGATTAATATTTTGACCGAGCCGAAAAATGCTTTGGTCAAGCAGTATCAAGCCTTGTTCGGTATGGAAAATGTCGAGTTGGAATTTGAAGAAGGCGCATTGCGTTCCATCGCGCGTCAGGCAATGGAGCGCAAAACCGGCGCGCGCGGCCTGAGGTCCATCGTCGAACGCTGCCTGCTCGATACGATGTACCGCCTGCCTGATTTGCAAGGCTTGAAAAAAGTGGTGGTCGGTAAGGCAGTCATCGAAGAGGGCAGGGAACCGGAATTGGTGTTCGAGTCCTGATGGCAAACAAAACCGCTTCGGAACGTTGAACCACGTTTCCGAAGCGGTTTTTTGTTTTTGATGCCTAGGGGCGGTTTGCGGCGGCAAATTCCGTCAGCACGTGTTCCAAACGCCGCAAACCTTCCGCCGTATCCTCATCGTTCAACAGCAGCGAAGGCGCGAAACGCAATACGTCCGCACCCGCAACCAAAATCATCACGCCGTGTTTCAAGGCGGCGGCGGTTATTTCGGATGCGCGTCCGCGATAAGGCGCGTCCAACACGCAGCCGAGCAGCAGTCCCATCCCGCGAACCTGTGAGAACAAGCCTGTTTTCCTGCCCAAATCCAGCAATGCCGTCTGAAGTTTCTGCCCCTGGCTGCGGACGTTGTGCAAGGTTTCCGGCGCGTTGATGATGTCGAAGGCGCGGCTGCCGACCGCGCACGCCATCGGGTTGCCGCCGAAAGTCGAGCCATGCGTGCCCGGTTGGAAGGCGGCGGCAATCGTTTCTGTCGCCAGCATCGCGCCGATCGGAAAGCCGCAGCCCAAGGCTTTTGCCGAACTCAAAATATCGGGAACAACGCCGTAATGTTCATAGGCAAACAGCCTGCCCGTATGCCCCATCCCGGTTTGAACTTCGTCCAAAATCAACAACGCATTGTGCCGGTCGCACAGACGGCGCGCGGTTTGCAAATATTCCGCAGTGGCGGGCAGGATGCCGCTTTCGCCCTGTATCGGCTCGATGATGACCGCGCAGGTCTGTTCGCCGACGGCAGCTTCCAGCGCGGCAATATCGTTGAACGGAACGTGCGTAATGCCTTGCGGCAGGGGTGCATAATCCTTGCTGTATTTCGGCTGACCGCCGACGGACACGGTAAACAGCGTGCGTCCGTGAAAACTGTTGATACAGGCGACGATTTCGCTTTTTCCTCCGCCGAAACGGTCGCGGGCGTATTTCCTCGCCAGCTTCAACGCCGCCTCATTCGCTTCCGAGCCCGAGTTGCAGAAAAAAACCTTGTCGGCAAAACTGTTTGCAACCAATTTTTGCGCCAATTCCTGCGCCGGCCGCGTCGTATAGATATTGGAAATGTGCCACAGCTTGTGCATCTGCGCGTTTAAAGCATCGACAAGGGCAGGGTGGCAGTGTCCCAGCGCATTGACGGCGATGCCGCCTGAAAAATCAATATATTCACGCCCTTCCGTATCCCAAACGCGGCTGCCTGAAGCGCGTTCGGGAATCATCGGTGCAAAGGCGAAATTGGGGGTCAGATAGTTTTGCATAATTGCTCCTGATTGCGGTTTTGCTCGGGATTATGCACCGTTTTTCAAAGCAGATAAAGGGAAATTGCCGACAATATCGGGCAGCGGTAAAAATAAACCGAAATATTTTCAATCGGATAGATGGAAAATCAAAAAAAATTCGATAAAATGCTTGAGGCGCGGCAGCGTTTTGATTTAGAATCTCCCCAATATTTTTATCTTCAGACGGCATTTCATCATGCAAGGCAAAAAATTTACAACCGCTTATTGCTATTGGTACCACACAGACGTGCGGTACTTTTTTGCGCTTGCTTGAAATCCATCCCATACGCAAAACAGGCCGCTCGAAAACGGGGCGGCTTTTTTGTTACCTTCACACAGGTCGCCCGATTCGGCAACACACGACAGAATCAGGAAAATGACCATGAATGCAATGCCCCAAACCGCCGCACAAAACGAAACCCTGCACACTTGTAGCATTATTGTCGATGATGCACGGGATTTTTCCCCCATGCTTCTCGATGCAGGGCGGGACGACACACTCATCAGCGAATCGATGATTCCGCAAATCCGCACCGTTGCCGCCCTGATAGCCGCCGAACGGCACGATTTCAGCCGCAGCAGCCCCGCCGAGTTTACCGATGCCGCCGATTTTTTTGCCGCACGGATTTTGGTTTTGGGCGTGCGCCGCTTCCATCTGGACGTATCGCTGCTTCAGATTTTGAAAACCGCCAACAGCCGCGCCCGCCGTTTTGCCGAAAAACACCGCCTGTTTTTCACACCCGCGCAAGCCGAATTGAGCCTGAACAAACACAAAAACCGCCGCCTGCTGACCGTAGAAACCGAACACGAAGTCGAAAACAAAGGCAACCCAGTCGCCAACAGCCTCGCATTTGTCCGCAAACTGCACACCCTGCCCCTGTAAACATCACGATTTGCCGGCAGAATGCTTGCCAAAATTCCCGACGGCGATACAATAAAACCGATTTTCCACCCAAACAGGACACACATGAAAAAAATCATCGCCTCCGCGCTTATCGCAACATTCGCACTCGCCGCCTGCCAAGACGACGCGCAGGCGCGGCTCGAACAGCAGCAGAAACAGATTGAAGCCCTGCAACAGCAGCTCGCACAGCAGGCAGACGATACGGTTTACCAACTGACTCCCGAAGCAGTCAAAGACACCATTCCTGCCGAAGCACAGGCAAACGGCAACAACGGGCAACCCGTTACCGGTAAAGACGGGCAGCAGTATATTTACGACCAATCGACAGGAAGCTGGCTGCTGCAAAGCCTGGTCGGCGCGGCGGCAGGCGCGTTTATCGGCAACGCGCTGGCAAACAAATTCACACGGGCAGGCAACCAAGACAGTCCCGTCGCCCGGCGCGCGCGTGCCGCCTACCATCAGTCCGCACATCCCAATGCGCGCACCAGCAGGGATTTGAACACGCGCAGCCTCCGTGCAAAACAACAGGCGGCGCAGGCGCAGCGTTACCGCCCGACAACGCGCCCGCCCGCCAATTACCGCCGCCCCGCCATGCGCGGTTTCGGCAGAAGGCGGTAAATCCGGCGTGCCAATGCCGTCTGAAGGGCTTTCAGACGGCATTTTTGTATTTGTTAGGGACATTGTTATGTTGCCGTTTGATTTTTAGACGGCATTTTGTTTCCAAGAGTTTGATGTCGGGATGGCAATTCTGATTTACGTGCGTTGGCAGGGCGGCATTGTCATGCCGCCGTTGGGTTTTCAGACGGCATCATATCGAACCGTCAGGTCGTGGGGTGAGCATTCTTGCCCACCGTTGCAAGGGCGGGATTTTTTGGTGAACAGGAATGCCCACCCTGCATCTGAAACCCTTCTGCGTCATTCCCACGCAGGAAGGAATTTAGATATTTGAATTTACAGAAATTTTCAATCGTTGCCAAAGCGGAAAAGGGTTTTTATAGTGGATTAACAAAAATCAGGACAAGGCGACGAAGCCGCAGACAGTACAAATAGTACGGAACCGATTCACTTGGTGCTTCAGCACCTTAGAGAATCGTTCTCTTTGAGCTAAGGCGAGGCAACGCCGTACTGGTTTTTGTTAATCCACTATATTGCAGATTAATCCTTTGGGTATCAAAGCCGGGCGGTGCTGAAACATTGCAAAAATGCCGTCTGAAACTCGAAATCGGTTTCAGACGGCATTGGTTTATGCGGCAGGTTGGGGCTTAGCGGTCTTTGTAACGGCGTTCGCCTTTGCCTGCAAAAGAATCGCCGGCTTTGCGTTTGCCTTTGAAGCCTTCGCCGGTTTTTTTGAAACCGTCTCTCTTAAAGCCTTCTTTCTTGAAACCTTCGCCGCGCGTTTTGCCGCCGAAGCCTTCTTTGCTCGGTTTATGATCGCCGCGCCAACCGCCGGATTTACGATCGCCCCAGCCGCCTTTGCCTTTCGGCTTGCCGCCTGCGGATTTGCGTTTGCGGGTCGGTTCCATGCCTTCGATGGTCAGTTCGGGCAGTTTTCGGTTAATGTATTTTTCGATTTTGTGGACTTTGACGTATTCGTTCACTTCGGCAAACGTAATCGCAATACCCGTGCGGCCTGCGCGGCCGGTGCGCCCGATGCGGTGGACGTAGTCTTCCGCCTGTTTCGGCAGGTCGTAGTTGATAACGTGGGTAATGGTCGGTACGTCGATACCGCGTGCGGCAACGTCGGTGGCAACCAAAATTTTGCAGCGGCCTTTGCGCAAATCCATCAGCGTGCGGTTGCGCCAGCCTTGCGGCATATCGCCGTGCAGGCAGTTGGCGGCGAAACCTTTTTCGTACAATTCATCCGCGATGACTTCGGTCATGGCTTTGGTGGACGTGAAAATCACGCATTGATCGATGTCGGCATCGCGCAAGATATGATCGAGCAGGCGGTTTTTGTGGCGCATATCGTCGCAGTACAGCAGTTGTTCTTCGATTTTGCCTTGGTCGTCCACGCGTTCGACTTCGATGATTTCAGGGTCTTTGGTCAGTTTGCGCGCCAGTTTGCCGACCGCGCCGTCCCAAGTGGCGGAGAACAACAAAGTCTGACGGTCTTCCGGCGTGGCTTCGACGATGGTTTCGATGTCGTCGATAAAGCCCATATCCAACATACGGTCGGCTTCGTCCAAAATCAGCACTTCCAAGCGGGCGAAATCGACTTTGCCGCTTTGCATCAAGTCCATCAGACGGCCCGGCGTGGCGACAATCAGATCGACCGGTTTGCTCAGGGCGCGGGTTTGGTAGCCGAACGATGCACCACCGACGATGCTGACGGTACGGAACCAACGCATATTTTTGGCATACGCCAGCGCGTTTTTCTCGACTTGAGCCGCCAATTCGCGGGTCGGCGTCAACACCAACGCGCGCGGGCCTTTGCCCGGTTTTTCGCTGCGTTTGGTCAGTCGCTGCAAAGTCGGTAACAGAAAGGCGGCGGTTTTGCCGGAGCCGGTTTGCGCCGAAGCCATGATGTCGCGGCCTTCCAAAGCAAACGGAATGGCTTGCGCCTGAATCGGCGTCGGGCTTTCGTAACCCTCGCTGCTGACGGCGGACAAAATGTTTTTATCAAGGTTCAAATCGGCAAATTTAATAGACATGGCTATCCTTGGAAGACAACAACGCTCGCGTCCGAAAGGTTCAGACGGCCTGAAGCAGGGGAGGGTAACGATACGGGGAATGTGAAGTTACAGGGTTGTCGCAAGCGGCTTGCTTGTGGTTTACATCGACGGCAACCTGCACAGATACGCTTTGCAAAATCAAAGCAACAGAAGAAACGCGCCCGTAAGGGCGGTTTAGGTTGGAAGGCGATGGCTTCGTATGACAAGATAAGCGACGGATGGTATAGGGTTTGCCCGAAACGGTCAAGCAATCGGGCGTTAATTACAGTAAAATTGCCGTTTTCCACTTTATTCCGCCTGAAACCAATGACCGACATCACACCGTTTGCCAACCGCTTGGGCAAAAACATCAAACACCTTATGAAATGGGCGAAACGCAACGGCATCGAAGCCTGGCGCATTTACGACCGCGACATCCCCCAATTCCCCTTTGCTGTCGATGTTTACGGCGACCAAATCCACCTTCAGGAATACGATACCGGCTGGCTGATGCGGTCCGAAGAATACGAAGCGTGGCTTGCCGAAGTCTTGGAAGCCGTCGCCTTCGTTACCGGTTTTGCGCCCGAACAAATCCGCCTCAAACGCCGCGAACGCCAAAAAGGTTTGCAGCAATACGAAAAAACCGGCAAGGCGGGCGACGATTTCGTCATCACCGAAAACGGCCGCAAGTTTTGGGTCAACCTTGATAAGTATTTGGATACGGGGCTTTTTTTGGATCATCGAAACACGCGCAAAAAAGTCGGCGAAACGGCGGCGGGCAAACGTTTTTTAAACCTGTTTTCCTACACCGGCAGCTTCACTGTCTATGCCGCCACCGGCGGCGCGGCATCCAGCGAAACTGTCGATTTGTCCAACACTTATCTCGATTGGGCGAGACGCAATTTTGAATTGAACGGCATCGATACGGAACGGCACAAAATCGTCCGCGCCGACGTGTTCCAATATCTTCAGACGGCATATGGGGAAGGCAGGCAGTTCGACCTCATTGTGATGGATCCGCCCAGTTTTTCCAACAGCAAGAAAATGTCCGACATCCTCGACATTCAGCGCGATCACAAAAAGCTGATTGACGGCGCGGTGAAGCTGCTCGCTTCAGACGGCATTTTGTACTTTTCCAACAACCTGCGCAGCTTCGTCTTAGACGACTTGGTATCGGAACAATACGCCGTCAAAGACATTTCCAAACAATCCGTTCCCGAAGATTTCCGCAACAAAAAAATCCATCGGTGCTGGGAAATCCGCCACAAATCTTAAGGGTGCGAAAAAGCCGCCGGAATCTTCCGGCGGCTTTTTCGATTGCGCTTTATCAGGCGATAGAGGCTTCGACAAAGGCGGTCAGCTGACCTTTTGCCAATGCGCCGACTTTGGTGGCGACGACGTCGCCGTTTTTGAACACCATCAGGGTCGGAATGCCGCGCACGCCGAAACGGGACGGGGTGGCTTCGTTGTCGTCGATGTTGATTTTGACTACTTTCAGACGGCCTTCAAATTCGGCGGCAATGTCGTCCAAAATCGGGGCAATCATTTTGCACGGGCCGCACCACGGAGCCCAAAAGTCCAGCAGGACGGGGAGGTCGGATTTCAAAACATCTTGCTCGAAGGCGGCATCGCCGGTGTGTACGATCAATTCGCTGCTCATTATTTTTCCTTTTCGGTTGGGATTGGCACGATAGCGTGCAGGATAGGGCTTGGGCATAAAAATTTCAAGTGGGCGGGCGGGATAATAGTTTTTCTGTACCGCCCCAATCGCCTTTGCAAATTCTAAAAAAACGGTTCGGACAGTATTTTATTTTTGAAAATTACTTTTATTATCAAAATGTAAGGAATGTTTTTGAAGCTGTACAGAAACGCACGGGCGGTGTATGCTCCGTTTAAATAGATTCTTAAAGTATGAATGTTCAAAACCAAACCCGAAACCCTATAAATAAAAGGAACCCTGCCATGACTGATTTTTCCGTTTGGGAAACTGCTCCCTTTGGTGCAACCGTCGATCATATCCTGCAACGCTACCACAATGTACACCGTGCACAATTTGAAGAATTGGTGCCGCTGGCGCAAAAAGTGGCCCAAGTTCATGCCGATACCTTTCCGGCGGAAATTGCCGAGCTGCTTGCCTATATGCAGAACGAACTGCTGATGCATATGATGAAAGAGGAAAGGATGCTGTTTCCGATGATTAATCAGGGTGTCGGTCGGGGTGCGGCGATGCCCATCAGCGTGATGATGCACGAACATGAAGAACACGACCGCGCCATCGCAAGGCTCAAAGAGCTGACCGATAATTTCCAAGCGCCCGAAGGAGCCTGCGGAAGCTGGACGCGGCTTTACGCTTTGGCCAAAGAAATGGTGGAGGATTTGAACGACCACATTCATTTGGAAAACGATATTTTGTTTGCCCGCGTACTCGATTCTTAAGGGATAGGAGCCGGATATGTCAATGCCGTCTGAAACACGGTTTTCCGCTTCAGACGGCATTTCCACGTTTCAGCCCAACAATTCGGGCGGAATGCGGCACACGGGAATCGGGTTGATTTTGTGCTGCATCGCGCGGTGCAGCCGCGTATAGATTTCCAGAACTTCGCGCTGCCGCCCTTCAAAATCTTCGGGTTTGCGCGTGCCGTACACGCCCATTGCCCACTCCAGTTCGGGATAGCTTGCGCCCATCTGTTCTTCGTCGGTGCGTTCCGTATCCCACAGGCCGTCGGTCGGCGGGGCTTTTTGAATCGCCTCGTCCACGCCCAATGCTTCGGCAAGCCGGTAAACCTGGGTTTTGGTCAGGTCGGCAATCGGGCTGATGTCCACGCCGCCGTCGCCGTATTTGGTAAAAAATCCTACACCGAAATCTTCAATTTTGTTACCTGTCCCCGTAACCAGTAGTCCGTGTATCTGCCCGTAGTAGTACAGGGTCAGCATACGCAGGCGGCTTCTGGCGTTGGCGAGGGAAAGCGGCTGATTGTCAAATGCCGTCTGATGAACGCCGACGGTTTGTTCAAAGGTCTGGAAGGTGTCGGTCAGATCGACCGTTTGTGCGCTTACATTGGCATATTGCCGTTGCAGATTGCGGATGTGCAGCCTTGCCCGCTCAAGCTGGTCGGGGTGTTGGCGTATCGGCATATCCAGAAGCAGCGTGGTGCGGCCGGTGCGGGCGGCGAGTGCGGAGACGACGGCGGAATCGATGCCGCCGGAAACGCCCACGACAAACCCTTTTGCATTTGCCCGGGCGGCGTATTCGTCCAACCATCGGACAATATGTGTGATAACTGCCTGCGTATCCATTTTTCCTCCTGTCGAAAATATCCGCATCATAGCTTGTCGGCGGTGTAATTTGAATAGATTGAGGGCGGGTTGATGAATATTTTTCCCATTCCCCGCTTAAAAAAGTCATACGGGAAAAGGCGGGCGGCAAGATGGCGCGTGTTATAATATTGTTGACAATTTAGGCGGACTAATACCGCCTTAGGCTTCAAAACATATTCATATTTTTTATTATTTGATTGATTCTATGTCTGATTTTTTTCATTCTGACGTGTTGTCCGTTTCCGAGTTGAACGCATTTGCCAAAAGTCTTTTGGAAAACCACCTTGCCGGCCTGTGGATTGCGGGCGAAGTGTCCAACCTGACCCGTGCCGCCAGCGGACATTATTATTTCTCGCTCAAAGACAGCCGCGCGCAGGTGCGTTGCGCGATGTTCAAAGGTGCGGCGGCGCGTTTGGCGAAGCCTTTGAAAGAAGGCGACCATATCGAAGTATCAGGAAAAATCAGTATTTACGAGGCGCGGGGCGAATTTCAAATTACCGTGAATGAGGTGCGGCTCAAAGGTTTGGGGCAGCTTTACGAAGCCTACGAGCGGTTGAAGGCACAGTTGCAGGCGGAAGGCGCGTTTGCGGCGGAACGCAAAAAGCCGTTGCCTACCCGTCCGCAATGTATCGGCATCGTCACCAGCCTGGCAGCAGCGGCATTGCGCGATGTCGTTACCACCTTGAAACGCCGCGCGCCCGAAATTCCCGTTATCGTTTATCCGACACCTGTTCAAGGCGCAGGCAGCGAGTTACAAATTGCCCAAGCGATTAAAACCGCCTCGCAACGCGCCGAATGCGACGTGTTGATTGTCTGTCGCGGCGGCGGCAGCATTGAAGACTTGTGGGCGTTTAACGAAGAACCGGTCGTGCGCGCAATCGAAGCCTGCACGGTTCCCGTCGTCAGTGGCGTGGGACACGAAACCGATTTTACGCTTGCCGATTTTGTCGCCGACGTGCGCGCGCCCACGCCGACCGGTGCGGCGGAGCTGGTCAGCCCCAACCGCCAAGAATCGCTACATCGTCTCGCTCAGGCGCAAGGCCGTCTGAAAACCGTTTTGGAACAACGCTATTTCGATGCCAGCCAAAAACTCGACTGGCTTGCGCGGCAAATCCGTCATCCGCGCCAAAAACTTGATGAGCAGCGCGCTTCAATCGGCAAGCTGGCGCAAACGCTGTCTTACTCGATGAAGCAAAACCTCCGTGCCCACACCGCCCGTTTTGAACGCCAAACCCAAGCCCTGCAACATTACCGTCCTGATGTTTCCGTTTGCAAAAACAACATCGTCCGCCTTCAGACGGCATTGCCCGCCGCCTTCAGCCAACTGCTTACCCACCGCCGCCAAAGCCTGACCGCCCAAGCCGCATTGCTCGAAGCCGTTTCGCCGCAGCACATTCTGGAGCGCGGCTTTTCCGTCGTCAAAAACACACGCGGACAAGTCATCCGCAACGCCGATGTTTTGAAGCAGGGGCAGAAGCTGCACATTACCTTCGCCGACGGCGAAACCGACGTGCGCGTAAGCAAAGAACAAGGGCAGCAGGATTTGTTCGATTGCATTTAAACCCAATCGGAAAAACCGCTCCCCCTCCGCCGTCATTCCCGCAAAAGCGGGAGTCCGGAAGCGGAAAGCCGCCGGGGTTTATCAGAAATGACTGAAATTCAAAAAACCGTATTCCCGCCTGCGCGGGAATGACGATTGATACGTTTCGATATAGTGGATTAACAAAAATCAGGACAAGGCGACGAAGCCGCAGACAGTACAAATAGTACGGAATCGATTCACTTGGTGCTTCAGCACCTTAGAGAATCGTTCTCTTTGAGCTAAGGCGAGGCAACGACGTACTGGTTTTTGTTAATCCACTATAATTTATTGAAGATGGCTGAAATTGAAAGTTACAGAAATTTATAAACAAAAAACAGCAACATGCCACCGTCATTCCCGCGAAAGCGGGAATCCGGAAGCGAAAAGTGGTGGGAATGTATTAGAAATGACTGAAACTCAAAAAACCGGATTCCCGCCTACGCGGGAATGACGAGTCAGAAGTTACTCGAAACTTAAAAAACCGAAATCGAACGAATTGGATGGATTCCCGCCTGCGCGGGAATGACGATTGATACGTTTCGATAATTTATTGAAGATGGCTGAAATCCAAAGTTACAGAAATTTATAAACAAAAAACAGCAACCCGCCGCCGTCATTCCCGCGAAAGCGGGAATCCAGTCCCTTGACCTTAAGATAATCTTTAATTCGTCATTCCTGAAAAAGCGGGAATCCGGAAGCGAAAAGTGGTGGGAATGTATTAGAAATGACTGAAACTCAAAAAACCGGATTCCCGCCTACGCGGGAATGACGAGTCAGAAGTGACTCGAAACTTAAAAAACCGAAATCGAACGAACTGGATGGATTCCCGCCTGCGCGGGAATGACGATTGATACGTTTCGATAATTTATTGAAGATGGCTGAAATCCAAAGTTACAGAAATTTATAAACAAAAAACAGCAACCCGCCGCCGTCATTCCCGCAAAAGCGGGAATCCAGTCCCTTGACCTTAAGATAATCTTTAATTCGTCATTCCCGCAAAAGCGGGAATCCGGAAGCGAAAAGCCGCAGGAATTTGTCGGAAAAAACAGAAACCTTTCCGTACACCCGAAATGTTTCAGACGGCGCATCTTGGGGCGGATAAAAACCCGACCCGATATTTTTTTATAATTTTCAATAAGTTTCCATTGAGCAAATGAAATTTTATTTTTCAACTGACAGAAAGAGGATGTTATGAAGTTTTTAGACCGTGAGGCAAGCATTGCCAAGCCGGGTTTCAACCGTTGGCTCGTACCGCCCGCAGCATTGGCGGTACACCTTGCCATCGGGCAGATTTACGCCTATTCCGTATTCAACGCGCCGCTGACCAAACTTATCGGCATAACCGAATCGGCGGCCGGAGATTGGAAGCTGACGACCGTAGGTTGGATTTTCAGTATCGCACTCGCGATGCTGGGCGCGTCGGCCGCCCTGTTCGGTACGTGGATGGAACGGGTAGGGCCGCGCAAAGCCATATTTGCCGCCGCCTGCTGTTTCAGCCTGGGCTTCTTCGTATCCGCATTCGGCGTGCGTACGCACAACCTCTTCCTGCTCTATTTGGGCAACGGCGTCATCGGCGGCGTAGGCTTGGGTTTGGGCTACATCGGGCCGGTTTCCACACTGATGAAATGGTTTCCCGACAAGCCGGGTATGGCGACCGGTTTGGCGATTATGGGTTTCGGTGGCGGCGCAATGCTGGCCTCGCCGCTTTCCGTATCACTGATGAACACCTTTTCAAACGCTACTTCGGTTGGGGTTGCCGAAACCTTCGCCGTATTGGGTCTGCTTTACCTCGCACTGATGATGTTCGGCGCGTTTACCATCCGCGTACCTGCCGACGGCTGGAAACCTGAAGGCTATACCGCGCCGAAAACGCAAAACAAGCTGGTCAGCAGCAATCATGTCAACGTGTCCCAAGCCATGAAAACGCCGCAGTTTTGGCTGTTGTTCTGGGTATTGTGCCTGAACGTAACTGCCGGCATCGGCGTATTGGGTCAGGCATCCGTGATGATTCAGGAACTCTTTTCCGAAACCTCCATAGGCAGGCAGGCGGCAGTCGGCGCAGGTGCGGCGGCAGGCTTCGTCAGCCTCCTGAGCCTGTTTAACATGGGCGGACGCTTTTTGTGGTCGAGCGTTTCCGACAAAATCGGACGCAAAAACACCTACACCATCTTCTTCGTACTCGGTTCGCTGCTGTATTTCGCCGTTCCCTCCATCGGCGAGGGCGGCAGCAAAGCCCTGTTCATCATCGGCTTTTGCGTGATTATTTCCATGTACGGCGGCGGATTTGCCGCCATTCCCGCCTACCTGAAAGACCTGTTCGGCACCTATCAGGTCGGCGCGATTCACGGACGCATCCTGCTGGCCTGGTCAACCGCCGCCGTCATCGGCCCGGTACTGGTCAATTACATACGCCAAAGCCAAATCGACAGCGGCATACCGGCGGCACAGGCATACAGCGTAACCATGTACATCATGGCGGGTCTGCTGATTATCGGTTTGTTGTGCAACCTCGCCGTCAAATCCGTACACGAAAAACACCACGAAAAAGACATCAAAACCGCCGCACACAGCGGCAACCCCGATGACGAAACCGCCATATCCGACGCTTACCTTGTGGGCGAAAAAGTTTCCGGCGGCGGCATATCGGTCTGGTGGCGTTGGGCATTGGCCGTCATACCGCTCGCCTACGGCGTGGTGATGATCTTTGTCAAAGCACTCGACCTTTTCTCCTGAAAACGCCCGAACAAAATGCCGTCTGAAACAGCAGATGTTTCAGACGGCATTTTTGTGTTTTGGCGGGTTTAGGCTTTTTTGCGGCGGTATTCGCCCGGCAGCAGCATTTCCGCCCATTTGAGGATGTTGGCGACTTCGGCGGGGTTGAGTTCGTAGAACTGCCCGCGTTTGAGGCGGTTGGGCAGTCCGATGGGGCCGAAGCCGACGCGCACGAGGCGGCTGACGGTGAGTCCTTGGCTTTCAAAAATGCGGCGCACTTCGCGGTTGCGGCCTTCTTTAATCACGACGTTGTACCATTTGTTCGCGCCTTCGCCGCCTTGTTCGCGGATGCGTTCGACTTTTGCCAAGCCGTCTTCGAGCATCACGCCTTCTTCGGTGAGGACGCGCATTTGTTCGCCGGTCAGCCCGCCCAGTACGCGCACGGCGTATTCGCGTTCGACTTCGAAGCTGGGGTGGGCGAAACGTTGGACGAGTTCGCCGGAGGTGGTGAGAATCAGAAGTCCGCTGGTGTTGATGTCCAAGCGTCCGATGGCGACCCAGCGGCTGCTGGCGGCCTGCGGCAGGCGGTCGAATATGCTGACGCGGCCTTGCGGGTCGTCGCGGGAAACGATTTCGCCTTCTTGTTTGTAATATAGGATGATGCGCGGCAGGCGGTCGGCCCATTTGAGTTTGATGATGCTGCCTTTGACGGTAACGTGGTCGTCGGGGGTGACTTTGTCGCCCAGTTGAGCGGTTTTGCCGTTGACCGTTACCCAGCCGTTGTTGATCCATTCTTCCATTTCGCGGCGCGAGCCGACGCCGGACGCGGCAAGCACTTTTTGCAGGCGTTCGGGTTCCATGCGCGATAGGTCGCTGCGGCGTTCTTTTAAATCGCGCGCGTGTTCCATAATTTTTTGGTTGGGATTGCGGACGACGAGTTTTTTGGCTTTGGCGGCGCGCTGTTTGGGGAGGTTTTGAGGTTTGATGCCGTCTGAAGCTTTTTGTCCGTAAGGTTGGGATGCGGTTTTGTCCGTTTCGTCTTTGGGACGGGCTTTGCTTTTGAACGGTTTGGCGGTTTTCTTGGCAGACGGGGCTGCGCCGTCGCGCCATTGGCGTTTGCTGGTGGGCTGTTTGGACATCATTTTTCCTAACTCGCTTGATAAAGCGGTTCTTCTGCGGCGTATGCGGCAGGACGGGTTGATAAAATGCCGTCCTCAGTCGGACGGTTCGATATTGTACCTGATGCGGCGGTTTTGCGGATGAAATCGTCGCTGCGGCTTTGGGGACAAAGTTTGTGCAACGGTTGAAATCGGTTTGCGTGCGGGGGTAGAATCTTTCAAATAACAAGAGGAGCGGTAAATGGATTTGCACAATATTCGGGAAGATTACAGCAAACGGGAATTGTCGGAAGGCGATTGCGCCGACAATCCGATCGAGCAGTTCGAGCGGTGGTTGGACGAGGCGGTACGCGCACAGGTTAACGAGCCGACGGCGGTTAATGTGGCGGCGGTCGACGGACGCGGCAGACCCAACAGCCGTATGGTGCTGCTGAAGGAAGTTAATTCTGAAGGTTTTGTTTTCTTTACGAATTATCACAGCCGCAAGGGGCGTTCGCTGGATGCTCATCCATTTGCGGCGATGACGTTTTTTTGGCCGGAGCTGGAGCGTCAGGTGCGCGTGGAAGGGCGTGTTGAAAGGCTGGCGGAGAAATTGTCGGACGAATATTTTGAGAGCCGCCCGTATCAGAGCCGTTTGGGTGCGTGGGCAAGCGCGCAGAGCGAAGTGATTCCGAACAAGGCGGTATTGGTGGCAAAGGCGGCGGCGGTCGGACTCAAACATCCTTTGCACGTGCCGCGTCCGCCGCATTGGGGCGGCTATATTGTGATTCCCGATTTGATTGAGTTTTGGCAGGGCAGGCCGAGCAGGCTGCACGACCGCATCCAATACCGTTTGCTGGATGGCGGCTGGATACGCGAGCGGCTGTCGCCTTGAACAGGAAAAAACATATGCCGTCTGAAAACAGGAATCGGGTTTCAGACGGCATTTTTTCACGGG